>NZ_JANHAX010000009.1 GCF_030848945.1 Marimonas arenosa | reverse complement strand
GGATCCATTGCTGGCGTTGATCTGATAGCTGTCCGTGCCGGCACTGCCGTTGACCATCATCCAACCGCCATCGGCAACCGTGAGATTGAAAGAATCGTTGTGGGATGAGCCGATCAACGCGAAACCAAAATTGTTCGTGCCTGTCATCGTGGTTTGAATGCCGACAATCGTCGTCGTGCCGTTCATGCCTTTGTCGATTGTCCCGGTATTGGCATTGCCATCGATCGTGGCATTGATCCCGGCCGAGAGATCCCAATGCCCGAGCGTGCCAAACCCAGTGACGACCCCGGAGAAATCGACAAGGTCGTTGCCCCGTCCCGGGACAACGATATCTTCCAAGTCATTGTCACCTGTTCTGATCGTATCGTTGCCGTCACCGCCTTCGAGCCAGTCGGAGTGAGCACTGCCGAGCAGACTGTCATTTCCGTCAAGGCCTTCGAAATGCATGCCGGTCGCGCTGCCAACTGCGCTCATCGTGTCGCCGCGCTCGCTGCCGCGGATTTCTTCGATGTTCGAGAAATGGTCAGTATTGCCTTGGGTGTCGGTCACCGTTCCGGCAGCGGCATCTACGACAATTCCCGACCCCACACCACCGAAATAGCTGATCTCCCACTGGTAGGACAGCATGTCATAGCCACCACGCCCGTTGACGGTGTCGGCCCCGCCCAGCGGGGCAAACCCCTCCCAATGATCGGCATTGGAGCCGGTTATACTGTCATTTCCCGCAGACCCTTCGAAATAGTTCGCATAAGTGAAGGTATCATTGACCGCTCCGTTTGCGGCCACGGCAGTGCCAGACCCATTTGCCCCGACGTTGATGGTCAGGCCGCCGCCGACACCCGACATATTGCCGTAGCTGATATCGATACCGTCACCTGAAGCATAGAGACCCGCATGCCCAATGATTGTGTTACTGCCAAGTCCGGGGCGAATATAGTCCCCCCATCCCTGACTTGCGGTACTGCCCCCGGATGCATCAATCGTATCGTTGCCGTCATTGCCTTCCAGCCTGTCACGTCCAGCGCCGCCGGCGAGGCTGTCATCACCCGAACCGCCCTCGAGGGTGTCGTCGAAAGGCGTGCCGATGGCGTCGACATTGGTGGTCAGCGTGTCCAGAACCAGATCGAATCCGTCGACTGCACCGCTCCCGTCGAAATTCACGTCGCCAATGTCGAGCAGGGCGTCGAGCGCCGTGGAGTCGTCGAGTTCGATCAGATCGATCATCGCCGGGATCAGGTCCGACGTCGCCCAGGCGAAATTGGTGAGCGTCATGATCGTGTTGCCGAGGTCGTCGCGAATCGTGATCCCGGTAACAGTTCCGGATAGAGTATTCGCGTTCAGACCGGTGCCGGTCATGGTGACTTCCCAGTTGGTGTCCGGGTTGATACCAACGACCTGCGTCGGCGTGTTGGTTGTGATCACCAGATCGAATTCATCATCGACGGAATCGTAGAATGCTTGCGCGAACACATCGATGCTCGGTCCAAAATAGGTGATATCCATTCTTCCCTCCCAATTTTTTAAATAAAAATTCTTGGCCAGATGGGCGTACCAACTCAAAATTTACCAAAATCTCTTTAAAAAACAAACTTCAGATTCAAGGAATTTCACAAAATGAAACGGTTCTAAAAATGAAAGCCAAGCTCGGAAACGCGACCATCCCCATAACCGAACATCCGCATAGGGCTCATCACGTCAATCGATCCCAACCGATCGAAGGTCCATTCCGGCGCGCGCGGACGTCATATTGAGCTTTCCTCACTTGCATCCTCTGCGTCCGCGGCATGCAATTTCCGGCGACGCAGTAAATTCCACCAGACCGGTCATTCGAGGCCATGCCAACGGCCGATTTTCAATCCGATCGTTCGCCGCACCTTGGTCGAAGTAGCGAGACGCGAGACCAGGCTGCCGTTGAGCAAGTCCATGAGAGTGGCGGGAAACCACTGCCTTGCGGACCTCCTTTCCTGCTACCGCACAGACTGCACGTTCAATACACAGTACCGCTAAGAACGCACCGAACCTGGAAAATGCAGCGAGAAAATCGCTGAGGATTTGAGAGGCATCCCTTTCAGTCGAGCCCCAGTCCCATCTGAGCTCGCAGCACCTGGTGCCCGGGCGCGACCTCATCGTAGATCGACGGTGCGGGGATGTGGCCAAGCGGAAAAACAGGGGAAGGGATCGGGCGGAAGTTCAGATCATCCCTGATATTGCGCTGCGTCGGATCGGCGACAGGTACCGCCGAGAGAAGCGATTTAGTGTAGCTGTGCTGCGGGTTTTCGAAGACCTGCTGGCGGCTGCCAATCTCGACGAGACGGCCCAGGTACATTACACCCACGCGATGCGCGACCCGTTCGACCACGGCCATATCATGGCTGATAAACAGATAGGAAACGCCCAACTCTGCCTGCAACTCCATCATCAGGTTGAGAACCTGGGCCTGCACCGACACGTCGAGCGCACTTACCGCCTCGTCGGCGATGATCAGCTTGGGATTGACTGCCAGCGCACGGGCGATGGCGACCCGCTGGCGCTGTCCGCCGGACAGCTCGTGCGGAAAGCGGGACATGAAGCTACGCGGCAGATCGACCCTGTCGAAAAGCTCTGCCACGCGGTCCTCGACCGTGCCGGCGGTCTTGATGGCAAAATTACGTATCGGCTCGGCGACCTGATCGCGCAGGCGCATATAGGGGTTGAGTGAGGCAAAGGGGTCCTGAAAAACCATCTGCATGTCGCGCCATGCCCGTCGGCGAAGATCGCGGTTATTCAAGGCCAGAATGTCAGTCCGATCCAGCAGCACCTGCCCAGATGTCGGCTCCGAGAGCCGCAGGATCGAGCGACCGCAGCTTGACTTGCCGCAACCGGACTCCCCCACCAGCGCCAGCGTCTGACCCCGACCGATGTCGAAACTAACATCCTCGACGGCATGAACGTTGGCAATGGTGCGCCGAAACAGCCCCCCCTTGACGGGATAGCGGGTCGTCAGATTGCTGACCTTCAAAAGCGGCTCTGGCGCCGCGTCTATCGGCGTCGGGGAGGCCTGCGCCGTTTCCTCGCCCACCAGCCGCATCGGCTCGGGCGCGGGTTTGCCGCGCATCTCGCCCAAGCGCGGCACGGCTGCGAGCAGCTTGCGGGTGTACTCTTCCTGCGGAGCAGCGAAGATGCGCTCAACCGGGCCCTCCTCGACCAGCTTGCCACGATACATAACCACCACGCGGTCGGCCATCTGTGCCACGACCGCCATGTCATGGGTAATGAAAAGCACCGCCATGCCGGTTTCGCGCTTGAGCCGGTCGATGAGGGCGAGAATTTCCGCCTGGATCGTCACGTCCAAAGCCGTTGTCGGCTCATCCGCGATCAACAGACGCGGCTCACAGGCCATCGCCATCGCGATCATCACGCGCTGACGCATACCACCCGAAAGCTCATGCGGGTACTGCGTCAGCCGCCGTTCCGGTTCCGGAATGCGGACCTGCTGCAAAAGCTCCAGCGCCCGCGCCCGAGCCTTGGTGCGCGACAACCCGCGATGCACGCGCAACCCGTCGGTCATCTGGCGCTCGATGGTGAAAACCGGATTGAGCGAGGTCATAGGCTCCTGAAAGATCATGCCGATCTCGTCGCCGCGGATCGCCTGCATCGTCTCCGAATCGGTCTGCGCAAGGTCGATCTGCTCACCGTTGAGCGAGAACCCGAGACGCCCCGACGTGATCCGCCCGCCGCCGAACTCGACCAGCCGCATGAGAGACAGAGACGTGACGGATTTTCCTGATCCACTTTCGCCCACAACGCAAACCGTTTCTCCCGGCGCGATGGAAAAGCTGATGTTCTCGACCCCGACAATGGGGCCGTCCTCACCACGGAATTCGACGCGCAACTTGTCGACGCTCACAAGAGGTTCTTGATCAATTGGCATTACGCCGCCCCCCTTGCGCGTGGATCAAGTGCATCGCGCAATGCGTCGCCGAACATGTTGAGCCCCAGCACCGTCACCGCGACCGCCGTACCGGGTACAAGCGCAGTCCACGGCGCACGGTCGAGATAGTCGCGCGATGCCTGAATCATCAGCCCCCAAGACGCATCGGGCGGCTGTGTTCCGAGACCCAGAAAGCTAAGCCCGGCCTCGGCCAAGATCGCGAAGGCGAGGCTGATGGTCGATTGCACGATGACGGCGGGCATGATGTTGGGCAGAATGTGCAGCGTGATCAGACGCAGGTCAGAATTGCCGGCAGTCCGCGCCGCCTCAACGTATGGCATCTGGGCCACCCGCAGGGCTTCGCCCCGGATGATGCGGGCAAGAAAAGGAGTGAAGGCGATGCCGATGGCGATAATCGTATTCTGCAGGTTTGGCCCCAGAATAGCAGAGATCGTCAGCGCCAGCAGCAGTGCGGGAAAACTGAGGAGTGTGTCCACCAGACGCATCAGCACATTGTCGGTCGTCCGGCCCACGTAACCTGAAACCAGCCCCAACGGCAGACCGATGACGATCGACATCAGCACCGCCGCCGAAGCGATGAAGATCGAGGTCTGGGCCCCCAGCAAGACCCGGAACATCAGATCGCGACCAAGCTGATCAGTGCCCAGCGGATGCGCCCATGTAGGGGGTGACAGCCGCGCGCGCATGTCCATCCGGGTTGCCCAATCGGCCGGGATCAACAGAGGGGCAAAAACGGCGACGGCCAGCACCGCCACGACGACAATCACGCCGGCAATCCCCTTGGTGCTGCGAAAGGCTGCGGGCACCTTCATGACAGACGGATCCTCGGATCGACCACGGCATAGAGCAGATCGACGATCAGGTTCGCCAGCATCACCACCGCCGCGATGACAAAGACGCTGGCCTGAATCAGCGGGATGTCCCGGTTGAGCAGCGCTTGATAGGTCAGCCAGCCCATGCCGGTGTAGTTGAAGAGGCTCTCGATCACGATGATCGAGCCGAAGAGATAGCCCACCTGCAACCCGGCCACTGTCATCACAGGCCCCACGGCATTGGCCAGACCGTAGCGCCAGACGACTGTGCTTTCGTTCAGCCCCTTGGCACGGGCTACGCGAATGAATTCCTGTTTAAGTATGCCGGTCATCGTCGCCCGGGTCATGCGCGTCAGATGCGCCATCAATCCGAGACCCAGCGCCAGCGAGGGCAACAGGGCATGGCGCACAGCGGCCCCAAGGTCGTCGCCCGGATCGACGAAGCCCGAAGACGGCAACCAGCCCAGCCCCCGCGCGAAAAGCAGGATCAGCATGATACCCCAGAAAAAATCCGGCAGGCTCACGCCAAGCATCGCAGTGGAGCTTGCCGCCGTGTCCTGCCAGCGGTTGGCGTGCACCGCCGCCCAGACCCCCAGTGGGATCGCACAGGTCAACGCGATGGCCATGGAAAAAAGCACCAACAACCCGCTCGCAGTCATCTTTTGCAGCAAGAGCGGCGCAATCGGCTCCTTGAACACCAGCGACGACCCCCAGTCTCCGGTCAGCATGCCGCCGACCCAGCGACCATATTGCACCAGAAGCGGGTCGTTCAGTCCAAGTGTTTCCCGCAGACCGGCCAGCGCTTCGGGATTGGATTGCGTGCCCATGATCATCATGGCCACATCCCCCGGCAGGATATTGGTCACCGCGAAGGTTATCGCAGAGATTAGGAAGAGGGTCAGCATCATCGAAAAGACGCGGTTGAGAATGTAGCTCACGCGAGGATCGCCCTTGTCAGCAGGTTATTGAACCGGGGCGCTACGCTGCGCCCCGGTCTTTTCATGCGGGCATCAGGTCTCGGCTAGCCAGACCTTGTGGAAGCGCAGGTTGGAACCGTTGGGATGAACGATAGAATCGAGTCCCTGCACGGTAGGCTGCGCCCCGATGGTGCCGTTGCGGAACCACAGAATCACGTCGAGCGTGTCGTCGTGGATGACCTGCTGGACTTCTTTGTAGATTGCCGCCCGCTCAGCCGGATCAACGGTGACACGCGCCTTGGCGGTGAGTTCGTCCACCTTGGGATGCGAAATCTTTCGGTAGTTGAACGCACCTTCGGTATTCCACAGAGAATAGTAGAGGAAATCCGGCTCCCACAGAGTGAAGAAGTTCATCATGGAAATCTGGAAGTCCTTGTCGACCCAGACCTGGCTCAGCCAGTCCGACCAAGTGAGCTGTTCGATCGAGGCATCGACACCCGCCATGCGGAACCATTCCAGCATGATCTGCGCGGATTCCACGTGGTAGGGATAGTTCGTTGTGACCTTAAAGACGACCGACAACTCATTCGGCCCATAGCCCGCTTCGGCCAGCAGCGCTTTGGCTTTCTCGATGTCCTGCGGACGTTGGCCAAGATCGCTGTTGTAGGAGGCCGACGTGGGATAGCTGGGCGATGCGGTGGTCGCCCCCTGCCCCCAGAGCGCCCCTTCCAGAAGCACCTCCTTGTCGATCATGTAGTCGAAGGCCTCGCGTACCTTGGGGTCCTTGAAGGGCTCGAAGTCGTGGTTGAAGTTCACGAAATCCCAGTTCAGCGGAAACCACGACACGACCTGCAGATCGCTGTCTCCCTCGATCTCGGCGATGCGGTCGGCGGGGATGTCGTTGATCATGTGAAGCTCGCCCGTCCGCAGACCGGTCAGCCGAACAGTGGGTTCGGTGATCTCGCGCGCGATGACACGGTCAAGATACGCCGGTCCGCCCCAGTAATCATCAAAGCGTTCCAGTTCGACCTCGTTGCCGAATTCGCGGCGGACAAAGCGGAACGGCCCGCAGCCCACCGGCGCGTTGCCCTGTTCCTCGCCCGATCCCTCGGGCATCACCACACCAGCCCCGTTCTCGGCAAGGCGCGACAGGAAGGGTGCGTTCACCGAGTTCAGTTTCACGATCAGGGTCAGATCGTCGGGTGTCTCGATGCTTTCCACGGCATTGAACACCTCGAAGTTCACCGCGCCGGTATCGGGGTCGCGGCAACGGTCGAAGGAATACTTCACATCCGCCGAAGTCATGGTCTTGCCGTTGTGGAACATCACGCCAGGGCGCAGACGGAAGGTATAGGTCAGTCCGTCCTCGCTTTGCTCAAAGCTTTCGGCGAGGTTGGGGATGACGTTCAAATCCTTGTCCACCGTGACGATCGAGTCGTGCACGTTCTGCAGCACGCGCCCGGTCGAGGCGGTGCCGGTCTGGTGCATGTCGAGGTTCTGGGTCGTTTCAGAATGACCCCAGATCAGCGTGCCGCCACGGACCGGCTCAGACTGCGCGCGTGCCGGGCCGCTCAGGCCGTAGAGGATGGTGCCGCTCATAAGGGCCGACGTCGTCTTTAGAAATTCCCTGCGTTTCATATTTCGATCTCCTTGTTGCACATAGGTCGGGCGTTCCGGCCCGTCAGTCGAACATCCGCCAGCCTTGATCAGCCGGTTCTCTTCCTCATTCAGGCAGGCGCGGCCGCTCGTCCGCGACGCCAAGACTGGCCTCAAGGGCCAGCCCGAGATTTATAATCGTTCCCTCGTCGAACAGCCGCCCCCAGAGGGAAATGCCCTGCGGCACGCGGTGTGTCTTGCCGCTCGTGTCCGCGTCGCCGGTGGTCAATTTACCCTCGCCCAGCGAGGCTGCGCTGCGGGTGCCCAGGTTTTCGAACCCTGCACGCAGGTGCAGGCAGGGATGGCCCGTGAAATTTGACGCAACCAGCATCGGACCGGTCATGAATGGCCCGATGAGCGCGTCGACCTCCTGGAACAGACCATCCAGCGCCTGCATCACCAGATAGCGCAGACGGTCAAGCTGGACGTGATCGACTGCCGACAAAAAGCGCGCCTTGCGGAACGTGTTGGGCCAGGCCCCGTCGTCTTGCCAGGTCAGCGTGTCGTCCGCGCCTGTCAGGGTCAGGTGTTCAAACGCCGCCGCCGCTTCGGCATAGACGACGTTCATCAAAGCGCCATAAGGCAGATCGGGCAGCGATACTTCGACAACTTCGATACCCAGCTTCTTAGCCGCTTCCAAAGCCACACGGTCGACGTCAGTTGCACCTTCACCGAAGGCCTCGGGCAAGTATCCCAGCTTCAACCCCTCGATGCCCCTGCCCGCGTCGAAGGAGAAGGGTGCGTGGATCGAACAGAGATCCGCCGGATCACCGCCATTGATCGCCGCGAGAACCAGAGCGGTGTCCTCCACGCCCCGACAAATCGGCCCCACCTTGTCGAGCGACCAGCATAGCGCCATGCCGCCCGCGCGGCTGACCCGCCCAAAGGTCGGGCGCAACCCTGTCGGGCCGCAGCGCTGACAGGGCGACGTAATGGAGCCCAGGGTCTCAGTCCCGATGGCAAAGGCGCAGAGCCCCGCCGCCGTGGCAGAGGCCGACCCGGCACTGGAACCGGAGGAGCCTTCATCGGTGTTCCAGGGATTACGGGTCACGCCACCATACCAGATGTCGTTGTAAGCCAGCGCGCCGACGGTTGTCTTTCCCAGCAGCACCGCACCCGCATCGCGCAGCATCGTCACGATGCGCGCGTCACCAGCGGGCACGCGGTTCCGGTAGGGTTCCGCACCCCATCCGGTAACGATTCCGTCCGTGTCGAATAGGTCCTTCACGCCGTAGGGGATTCCATGCAGCGGGCCGAGGGATTTGCCCTGCGCGGTCAGCGCATCCATCGCATCGGCTTCGGCGAGGGCCATATCCGTCGTGACCATCGCATAGCACATCAGTTGCGGATTGAACCTCGCAATCCGGTCGAGGTAAATCTCTGTCAATCGCCTGCTTGTCAGCGCACCGGAGGCGATCCACGCACCAAGCTGCGGCAGGCGTGCAAAGGCGATGTCTTCTTCGCTGTCAGGCAAGGGCGCGTCGGGGCGCGATCCGACCACCCCCTCTGCCTGCGGCATTTCGAACCCCGGCAAACGCGGATCGAACCGCAGGCTCATCGGGACAGAATTGGCCAGTTCAACCTTGCGCCGCGCCACGGCGGAATCGATCTGCCCTTCGAGATTGCCCGCCATCTGCGCGCGTTCCTGCGCGGTATACGCAACAGCGAGCAGCCGTTCGGCCGCTTCGATATCGGCTTCTTTGATCTTGTCGTCGCTCATGGCTTACCCCCGTTCAACTTTGTTTTTATCCGATCGTCTGTCGTTCGATCTCTATGGTCATGCGATCATACAAGAGTCCGGGCACACACGGTGGAACTGTTTCAAAAAACCGGCATCGATGCCTAAATGTTGAGCGTCCTGTCAAAACGGTGTCGCGAAAGATCGGCTGGCCTGGCCCGCGGCCCTACGACGGTCTTCTTCGGCGACGATTTCGGCATCTACGTTGGTCCGGTCGAGCGTGCCATGCGGGTTGGCCCGCGTCGGTAGTGTTTTCGACATAATCAGGAAACGCTCGTGCGCCACGTCATAGAGGCGACGCAATTCAGCGAGCGGATCGGGATGATCGTCGGCGCGCAGATCAAGCCATGGATAAGGCTCGGAGCGGTGGACAATCAGTGCCGCGGATTGCGTGCCGCGTTTGTCTCCGCCTGCTTCTGCACCCGCCTCCATCGCGGCCATCAGCCGCTCGATCAAGGGTAGATCTGCATTGTTGCGATAGGCTTCCATAGTGTCGCGTACGACGGCCTCTCCCGCCAGCATGTTACCTGCGACGGAAACACCCGGTGATGTCAGATGCCCACACCAGCCGACGCAATCAGGGCCGGTGTAGGCGGCGGTGCGCCCCTGCGCATCGACCATGTGGAGTTGCCGGTTGGCGCGGCCATCGTCGGCCTTGACCAGCGCGTCGAGCACGTCTTGCGGCGCCTCGCCTGCGGCGAGCCGGTCTGCCGCGTCGATACCCCAAAGCGGGCTGACGAAAGCCTGCGTCGCCACCGCGCCCTTGCCCGCGCGGATGTGCGGGACAAGCGCGCCCACGGCGAAGAAGCGGCTGGCTACCGCGATCCCGAGCTCGCCGGTACGCTCATCATGTGCCACGATCGAATAGGTCATCGCTCCCTCCTCAGCGCCCAATTGCGTACGCCTGCATCAGCCGCGGGGTTGCGGCGGCCTTGAGCAGCCCGTCGGACGTCCGGCAGGCGGCGGTCAACCGCCCAATGGTCCAGGGCTCGGCCACTTCGACGGCATGCCCGCGCGCGCGCAGGTCGGCGATCACCGCCTCGCCGAAATTCGGCTCCACCATCAGGTGACCGGGACGTACGGCGCGCGGGTCGAAAGATCCCTGGAAATGCGAGGTGTTGAAAAGCGGCGCGTCGATAGCTTCCTGCAGGTTCATGGCGCTGTGGACGAAGCGCAGGAACAGCATCAGTTGCCATTGATCCTGTTGATCACCGCCCGGCGTGCCGAAAGCGTGGCGCGTGCCATCCGGCTCCTCGGCCATCGACGGTGACAACGTGGTGCGAGGTCGACGCCCCGGAGCAAGCGATGTGGGCAGCCCTTCATCGAGCCAGAACATCTGCGCCCGGCTGTTGAGCGGCATTCCCAGGCCCGGCACGACCGGGGAGCTTTGCAGCCACCCGCCCGAAGGGGTGGCAGAGACCGAGTTGCCCCACCTGTCGATCACGTCGATATGCACCGTGTCGCCACGCTTTTCGGAAAGATGCGCCATCGTGGGCTCACCCGCACCGACGCCGCCGCCCAAAGCCTCTTCGCTTGCCTTCGCGCGAGCAACGGCGGCATCTACTTGACGGTCAAATCCATCGATCCGCCCAGGGCGTTGCGTGAGGCTCGCCTCCGCCCCCAGCAGCGCGCGCCGTTCCTCCGCATACTCCCGCGACAAAAGTGTGTCGGTCGGTATATCGCTGTGATCTGGGTCGCCATAGTAGGCTTCGCGGTCCGCGAAGGAAAGCTTCATCGCCTCGGTGACCATGTGCACGAAATCCGCACCCCGGCTGTCCATCTCGGCAATACCACTGCCCTCCAACGTGCGCAGCGATTGCAGCAGAGTGGGCCCTTGGCTCCACATACCGGCCTTCCAGACGGTCCAGCCCTCGTAGTCAACCGAAAGCGGCGACTCGTAGCTTGCCTGCCAGCCAGCCATATCCTCGCCGGTCATCACGCCCTTGTGCGCCGTGCCTGAGGCATCCAAAACGCAGGCCTGCCGCATCCAGCCGTCAATCGCCTCGGCCACGAAGCCCTGATAGAAGGCCCGCCGGGCCGCTTCGATCTGCGCCTCGCGGCCCTTTGCCGCCTCGGCTTCCAGCAAGAGCCTTTCCCAGGTGTCGGCCAGCGCTGGATTACGAAAGAGCACGCCCGCCGCAGGAGCCCGCCCCCTCGGCAACCAGGTTTCGTAAGAGGTGGGCCATTCGTTGCGGAAGAAGTCTGACAGCCCTTCAATGGTGGCCGCGACACGCGACAGAATAGGGTGGCCATGGCGGGCGTAGAAGATTGCGGGTTCAAGAATATCGCGCAGCCGCAGGCGCCCGTGATCGCGCAGCATCAGCATCCAGGCATCGAAGGCGCCAGGCACCACCGTCGCAAGCAGCCCTGAGCCAGGGATCCTATCCAGCCCTTCCGAGCGGTAATGGGCGATGGACGCCCCCGCAGGTGCGACGCCTTGACCACAGATGACGTGCGGAGCCGTGTCGCCAGCGGAACGGACGAGGGCCGGCATGTCACCCAGCGGGCCATTCAAATGCGGCTCAACCACGTGCAGGGTAAAACCCATGGCGGCGGCGGCATCCGCTGCCGTTCCACCGGTTTCGAGGAGCTTCATGCCGACGGCCGAGGCAATCCAGTGAGTCGAGGTCACGACGCCAAACGTACCTTGGATTTCAGGTCTGGTTGAAAAGGTCATCGGCTGCCCTGCTCATGAATCACGTGGGTCGAGCGCGTCGCGCAGCCCGTCGCCCAAAAGGTTGAACCCCAGCACCACCAGAAAGATCGCGACCCCCGGATAAAGCGCCATCCAGGGTGCCTGTTCGAGAAAATTCTTGGCGATGTTCAGCATCGCGCCCCAGCTCGGTGCCGGTGGCTGCTGACCAAGTCCGAGGAACGACAAGGAGGCCTCTGCAATGATGGCGGTGGCAATAGTCAGTGTCGCCTGCACGATGATCGGTGGAATGATATTGGGCAGGATATAGCGCCCGATCATCCCAAGATGCCCGATCCCCACAGCACGCGCGCTTTCCACGTAATCCTCGGTCATCACCGTCAGCGTCTGCGCACGCGACAACCTGATGAAGATCGGCATCGCCGACAAGCCGATGGCGATCATCGCATTGGTCAGCGAGGGACCCAGAAAGGCCGCAAGCGCTATGGCGAGGATCAGGAAGGGCGCGGCCAGCAGGGCCTCGGTAAAGCGCGAAATGATGGCGTCGGTCCAGCCACGCAGATAACCTGCGAGCATGCCCAGAGGCACCCCCAGCAGCACCGCAATCAGGACCGATACGACCCCGGCCAGAAGCGAGGCCTGCGCCCCCCATATCATCCGGCTTAGAACATCGCGCCCAATCTCGTCGGTACCAAAGGGATGCGGGATGGAAGGCGCCTTGCGCACCGCCGACCAGTCGGTCTCGGTCGGGCCGGGCACCGGCAAGATCGGTGCCAGCAGCGCCACGATCAAGAAGAACAGCACGATCACCCCGCCCAACAGCGCTGACGGGCTGCGGCGGAACTTTTCCCAGGCCCGGTTACGGCGGCGGGGCGGCAACGGATCGGCCGCCACCTCCGGATCGACGACAGCAGTCATTGCTCAGACATCCTCGGGTTCAGGACACGGTAAGCCGCATCGGCGAGTATGTTCATCAAGATGAAGGCGATGCCGGTACACAGCACGATCGCCTGCACGACGGCATAGTCCCGGTTGAAGACCGCATCGACGACCAGCTTTCCAAAGCCCGGAATAGTGAAGATCTGTTCCGTCAGCACGGCTCCGGCCAGCAGCTCTCCGAAAAGTAGCGTGATGACGGTCACGACAGGTACAAGCGCGTTGCGCAGGGCGTGCTTGATCAGGACGACGCTTTCGCGCAGGCCCTTGGCGCGAGCGGTGCGCACGTAGTCGGATTTAAGCACGCTCAGCATGGCCGACCGCGTATGGCGCATCAACGTGGCGGCGATGGCCGTGCCAAGCACGAAAGCAGGCATGAGCATCGTTCGGATCGATTGCAGCGGGTCTTCGGACAGCGGCATGTAGCCAGACGCGGGCAGCCAACCGAGCTTTACCGAGACGAGCAGGATCAGCATGATACCGAGCCAGAAATTCGGCACCGACAGGCCCGACAGGGCGGTGATATTAGCTACCCAGTCGATCCACGTGCCCTTCTTGTAGGCCGAAAGCACGCCTGCGGGGATTCCGATCAGAATGGCGATGGCCAGCGCCATCACCGCAAGCTGGATCGTCACCGGCAGTTTTTCCGCGATAAGTTCAAGCACCGGCTGCTGGGTGCGCAACGATATGCCCAGATCGCCCTGCAGCGCGTTTCCCGCCCAGGCAAGGTATTGCACTGGGATGGGGTCGTTCAGGCGGTACTTCTCGCGCAGGGCGGCGATGACCTCCGGGTCACGTTCTTCCCCGGCCATAACGAGGATCGGATCGCCCGGCAGAAGATGCTGTAGAGAGAACACGAAAAGCGAGATCAGAATGACCGTCGGGATCGCAATAAACACCCTGCGTGCGAGAAAAGCGAGCATAGCGGGACCTGAATAAGGGGTTGCGAAGGGGTCGCTGCGCCGCCCCGGGGGTTTCCCGGAGCGGCGCGCGTCATGGCTGCCCGTTACTCGGTCACGGACACGCCGTGCAGGCGGATCATGCCGTCGGGATACGGCGTGAACCCGTCCACCGCGCTGTCGAGCGCCCAGAGCCAAACCGGGTGGTAAAGGTAGACAATGGGCATGTCTTCCTGCTGCTTGGCAATCGCGGCATTGTAGCTTTCCTTGCGTACTGCCGGATCGGTGGACAGGCGAGCTTCATTCAGGAAACGGTCCATTTCGGGGTCAGAATATTTGGAATCGTTGATCCCGCCACCGGTGGTCATGAACTGGTGGATATTGCCGTCGGGATCGACCCGCCCCGACCAGCCGATCTGGCTGGCGGTGTACTCACCCGCCGACTGGTCGGCCAGAAGCGTGGCGAATTCCTTGGCGGCCAGTTCGATGGTGATTCCCGCCTCACCAGCCATGGACTGGATCACCTGCATGACCTGCGTCTGCACCGGATTGTTGGCAACTTGCACCTCGATGGTCAGGCCATCGGCAAAACCGGCCTCGGCCAGAAGCGCCTTGGCAGCTTCGACATCACGTTCGGGCACCGGGAAGTCAGCATTATACCACGGCGACGTCGGCGAATAGGGCTGGTTGCCGGTTGCGAAAGCTCCTTCGAAGACGACCTGGTTCAACGCATTGCGGTCGATCGCCAGAGACAGTGCTTTGCGCACCGCGGCATTCTGGCCCAGTGGATTTTCCGCACGCGGGCCATTGGCCACATTGATTGTGATGCCTTGATAGCCAAGCGATGTCGCCTTTTCGACCATCAGCCCGTCATCTGCCTCGGCAGAGGCCATGTCAGTCGCAGCAAGCCGTTCGAGCATATGCAAATCGCCCGCCCGCAAGTTGGCAAGGCGTACTGTCGTGTCAGGGATCGGCAGGAAGGTGACGCTGTCAAAGTTGATCTCGTCCGCGCGGTAATACTCCGCGAACTTTTCCAGCACGATGCGATCCTGCTGGATGCGCTCCTTGAACTTGAAGGGGCCCGCGCAGACCGGATTCAGGCCAAACGCCTCCCCCGCCTCGCCGGTGGCCTTGGGCGACAGCATCATGCCGGAACGGTCGGCAAACTGCGCAATCAGAGTGGCGTCTGGGGCCGAGAGATTGAACTTGATCGTATAGTCGTCGATCACCTCTGTGCTTTCGATGGATTTCACCTCGGATTTCCGGCGGCTCAGCTCGAAGTTCTGTGAGCGGTCGATGTTGGCGGCCACGGCCTGAGCGTTGAAGGGTTCGCCATCGTGGAAAGTGACACCCTCGCGCAGCGTCATGGTCAGCTCGGTGCCATCCGCATTCCACTCCCATCCGGTGGCCAGCATCGGGATAATCTCAAGGTCCGGCGTGATATCGACAAGCTTGTCGCAGAGCGAAGCGTAGACGATGCGGCCTACGAAAGTCCGCGACTGATCGGGGTCGAGCACATCAGGGTCTTCCTGCAGGCCGATCCGCAGGTCCTGAGCATGCACAAGGCCGCTTGTTGTGGCTAATAGTGCCGCCAGTCCCAGTGTTTTCAAGATACGCATTGCGTTCACTCCTCTTTTTCAAGTTTTGCAGATTCGGTATTGGCCGTCATGCTGGCGCGCGCCGCGCTGTAACGGGCAAATCTTCTTGCCACCGCAGGTGGTCGAGCCTGATTGTCGGTGCGGATGCCTTCCAGAGACATGTTATCGGCAAAGTGACAGGCGACGCGCCGCCCCTGGTCCATGTCTCGCAGCTGCGGCCGTTCGGTGCGGCAAATATCCTGCACGTAGGTGCAGCGCGTATGGAAGCGGCACCCAGACGGCGGTGAAATCGGGTTCGGCGGATCGCCCTCGATCTTGGTTTGCACCTTGCGCGCGCCGGTCGCAGGGATCGGGATCGCCGACAAAAGCGCCTCGGTATAGGGATGCGCAGGAGCCGCGAACACCTCGGCCGCCTCGCCAAGTTCGACGATCTCGCCCAGATACATCACAGCAACCCGGTCCGCGACGTGGCGGATCACGGCCAGATCATGCGCGATGATGATCAGCGTGAGGCCGAATTCGTCCTTCAAATCCTCAAGGATATTGACGACCTGTGCCTGGATCGACACGTCGAGGGCCGAGACGGGCTCGTCCCCGATCACGATCCTTGGCCCCGTCGCCAGCGCACGAGCGATACCGATACGCTGGCGCTGCCCGCCGGAGAATTCGTGCGGATAGCGGTCGGCATGTTCCGGCCGCAACCCGACCTTGCGCAGCAATTCCGCCACCTTGGCACGCCTTTCGGCGGGCGTGCCGATCTTGTGTATGCGCAAAGGCTCACCGATCAGCGCACCCACGGTCATGCGCGGGTTGAGGGACGAGAACGGATCCTGAAAGATGAATTGCATCTCCCGTCTGAGGTCACGCAGCTCGGCACCCGTCAGCCCAGATATTTCGCGACCGTCGTAGATCACCGACCCTTCTGACGCCTCGATAAGGTGCGAAAGGAGCCGCGCAAGTGTCGATTTCCCGCAGCCGGATTCCCCAACGATGGCAAAGGTTTCACCTTCGATGATCTCGAAGTCCACGCCGTTGACCGCCTGCACGATGCTCGGCGCACCGAAAAGCGGCTTGTTGGTAATGAAGTGGCGCATCAGGCCGCGGGCTTGAAGGATGGGGGCATTCATGCGGTTTCCCTCCACGCGGGCGTGGGCTCAGCCTGCTCGATAGGGGCGTGCCAGCAGGCAACGCGGTGTCCTGCCTCCAGATCGACAAGCTGTGGTGGCGCTTCGCACGCCGCATCGGCAAAGGGACAGCGTGGGGCAAAGCGGCAGCCAACGGGCATATCAAGCGGGCTCGGCACGGTGCCGGGGATGGTCACAAGCCGTTCGCTTCGGCCCGCAAGCGACGGCATGGAGGACATCAGACCCAGCGTATAGGGATGCTGCGGGTCATCGAATATCTGCGTCACGGTGCCTGCCTCGACGATCCGACCGGCATACATCACGGCGACCTTGTCGGCCATTTCAGCGACCACTCCGAGATCGTGGGTGATCATGATTTGCGCCGCCCCCGTTTCGCGCCCCAGATTGCGCATCAGATCGAGGATCTGCGCCTGGATCGTCACATCCAGCGCCGTCGTGGGCTCATCGGCGATAAGAAGCGCGGGATCATTGGCCAGCGCCATGGCGATCATCACCCGCTGCCGCATGCCACCGGAAAGCTGATACGGATACTCGTCCAGCCGGCTTTCTGCAGCGGGTATCCGCACCCGCTTAAGCATCTCCAACGCCCGCGCCCGGCCCGCCTCGCGAGAGACATCCCGGTGCTCGCAGACCGCTTCCGCGATTTGGTCGCCGATCTTCAGCGCAGGATTGAGCGAAGTCATCGGCTCCTGAAAGATCATTGCGATGCGGTCCCCACGCAGCGCGCGCAACGTCGCTTGAGGGGCCGACAAAAGGTCCGTTTCCTGGAATTCTGCCGTGCCGCCATCTATCCGAAGCGGAGTCCCCTCGAGCAGTCCCATCAACGCCAGGGCGGTGAGGCTCTTGCCGCAACCGGATTCCCCCACGATGCAAAGCGTTTCTCCGGCATCGAGGGAAAAGCTCACATCATCGACGAGCGGCCGAGCAGCCCCGGCAACGCGGATCGACAGACCTCGGACATCAAGAAGTGGTTTAGAGGCAGTCACCGCCGTTCCTTTTCCAATGACGTCTTTAAATTGGAGAAGAGCACGTTGAGATGGTCGCGCATCGCCTCAGCCGCCGCTGCCCCGTCGCGGGCGTTGATGGCGTCGATGATCCGGGAATGCTGATCATCGTAAGCCGCGCGTGTCTCAGGTGTGCGCGCGCGATGGCGCTTGCGCCGCCATTCCTCCCCCATGCGCACCTCGTCGATCAGAGTAAACGCCGTCAACATCACCCGGTTGCCGGCAATCCTCGCGATCGCCCGGTGCAGCGCGCCGTCCCAAAGCTCGGCGGCTTCGGCTTCGCCTGCTTCATGCGTTCGGTCCGCCAGTTGCCGCAGCAGGGCAACATCATCGGCGGTTGCCCGGCGGGCGCAAAGATCGGCCAGCGCCGGCTCGATACAAAGACGCGCCTCCATCGCTGTCAGTGGATCAACCTCCGAGACGATCTTGGCCGCAAGCTCTTCTGTCGGATCCGGCGGTTGACCGACAAAAGTGCCTTTTCCCTGTTTGCGCCAGACCAGCCCCTCGGCTTCCAATTGATCAAGTGCGTACCGCACCGACCTGCGGCTCGCCCCCAGGTCCATCGCCAGACGACGCTCCGTCGGCAATCGCCCGTCCGATGGAAGAAGATCATCCGTCACGATTTGACGAATGGCTCGCAACACCCGGAGACTCTCGGACAATTCTTGCCCTTCGATCTGATTATCCTGCAGCATCGACACCCAAAAACATTTCACGTTTGGTCTGTACCAATTTACGTTTGGTCCACCCAAGACTGTCAACAAAAACCGTTGTTCGGTGGGGCGAAAATCACATTTCGCTGCTTTGGTCAGATAGATTCGAACTCGGTGCGTTAGGCAAGTCATTGTTTATGTTTGACTTTAAATCTTGAATATCTTTTGGGCATCTGACGCGGAATTTTTCTGTAGGCACTGGCCAACAGTCATGGACTGGCTCAGACGTTGAAAGAATCGCTACCGTCCTGAACGCCCTCGCCATTTTGTTTGGCGTCGAATGAGAACGCTTTCGCTGGCGGCCTTGCTCTGGTTAACAACGGGAGAGTTGTTAATCGAAAATCGGATGATGCAGGCTCCAGAGACGACCCTGGGAAATCGCGCTGAACAGCGACACAACGGTCGTCTCTTTGGGAAATGCCACAGTCCAAGCCCCGGAAAGAACGGGAGAAAACAGGGAAAAAGGCTGATTGCCGGCAGAGACTGGGGTGGGTGGCGGACCGAGGAGGATTCGAACCCCCGACCCCCTGATTCGTAGTCAGGTACTCTATCCAGCTGAGCTATCGGTCCGTGGAGGCCTCAGATAGACGCATGCCCCGGCCATTGCAAGAGGGGAATCAGGATTTTTCCAACTGTTGGCCCAGCTCTCCCTTGGGCAGACGGATGGTGAAAACCGTGCCCGTATCGTCGCTTTTGTCCAAGGTCAGTGCCCCACCGTGGCCACGCACGAGCTCGGCGGCGATCGCCAGTCCCAGCCCGGTGCCATCCTTGCGGGTGCCGCCGTGGAACGGGCGAAACAGATAGTCGCGCGCCTTCTGCGGCAGGCCCGGACCCGTGTCGCTGATCCGAACATACCAGGCTTCGTCGTCCTCCCGCGCCGACACCGAAATCTCGCCCGGCTTACCGGTAGCGACAATCGCCTGCCTGGCGTTGCGCACCAGATTCGATACCACGCGGAAAAGCTGTTCGGGATCGGCACGCAGCATCATCATGCCAGGGATGTCCTCGCTCAGGCTGACATCCGCCTCGCCAATCGCCAACCGCTCCGAGGCCAGAACGTCGCCCACGACCTCCGACAGGTCAACCCGGGCCAGTCGCGGCGCCGGCTCCTCAGCCTTGCCAAAGGCGAGCGTGGTCTCGCACAAGTTCACGGCGCGGGTGATCGAATTCACTAACTTCGGCGCCATCCGTTGCACCGCAGGATCCTCGCTCATCTCGATCCGGTCTGTAAACAGCTGGGCCGAGGTCAGGATGTTGCGAAGGTCGTGCGAGATCTTGGCCACGGCCGCGCCCAGCTGGGCCAGCCTTTCCTTCTGCTTCAATGCGCTGGTCAGCTCGGTTTCGAGCGATCTCAGCGCCTCTTCAGCTTCGCGCAACTCGGTCACGCCGGCGCGCGGCGAGATAATGCGCCGGGCATCCTCAGGATCGGCGGCATAGGCCTGCATATCGGCCACCACCCGCTTGATCGGACGCACCAGGATCGCGCGCACCGCCAGAAACAACAGCGCCGCGGTGATCACCGAGATCACCGCTGAAAGGATCAGGATGCGGATGCCGTAATCGATCATCGCCGCGCGCAGCTCGCCTGTTTCCATCGTGACTTCGATCAGCAGTCCCGCTTCGCGCACCGGGTTGCCCATCACCCGGATAACCTGCGGCTCCGGGTCGAACAGCCGCACAACCGCATCGCGGATCAGCGTCAGCGGGGTGGCGTCGCGTAAATCGTAGGTCGCCGAGACCGGTTGGGGGATCGGCGCTGAAAGCATCAACTGTCGCGCTTCGTCGCGCCGCAGCACGACGTTGAACACGCCCGCATTGCGTAACAGTTCCTCCTCCAGCGAGGGGTCGATCATTTCGTCAGCCAGAAGTGCAAGACTTGCGATCTGGGCGCGCTCGAGCCGGGAGAGTAGAAAGTCCTCACGAAACCGAGCGATCGACGGCACGAAGATCAGCACCTCTGCCAGCATCACGAAAACCGTGGTCAGGATCAGGAAACGGCCAGACAGGGAATTCAGCATGCACCTTCCCCACACACCCGACATGTCAGGCGCAAGCCAGCCCTTGCGCGGGCCTGGATTGTCGTCTTCAAATCCGGCGCGTTTTTCAAATCCGTGACCTCACGGCAGCCAGCGCTGCACCAACCCGACCACCCGTTTCACCCCTTTGCTATCAAAAAGTCTGGGTGAGAAATAGGCACCCGCAGCGCGTTTGTTAACCTCGCCAAGCGACGGGTAAGGCGAGACCATGCCGGCCACCGCGCTCATCTTCAACCGGTTGGCCAACGCCAACGCCCAGAGATTGATGTGTTCTCCGGCCTGGTGGCCTACGATGGTAGCGCCGACCGGGCGACCCTTGACCACCATCACCTTGACGAAGCCCGCCGTTCGGCCTTCGGCGATTGCCCGATCGCTTCCGGCATAGTCGAACCGCGCGACCTCAAGCTTTGCGCCGTGTCTCTCGCGAGCTTGACCATCAGTGAGACCAACCTGCGCCAGTTCCGGATCGGTGTAGGTCGCCCAGGGGATGTGATCCGTCCGCACCTTTGCCGGCAATCCGAACAGCGCCGAGCGAATGACGATCCCCGCCTGGTAGCCGGCGACATGGGTGAATTGCAGCCCGCCATTGACATCCCCAATGGCGTAGACCCGGCGGTTCGAGGTCTTCAGCGATGCATCCACCTTTATGCCCGCTCGAGTAGTCTCGATCCCTGCAGCGTCAAGGTTCAGCCTTTCGATATTGGGTTTGCGCCCCACCGCCACCAGCAGATGCGTGCCTGCGAAGACGCGCCCGTCCTTGGCCGTTACGTCGATGGCGCCGGGCTGCCCGCGGATTTCTGCGGCCAAGGCGTCCTCGGCGATTTCGATTCCTTCGGCCCTGAGCGCCTCGATCACCACCGCCGCGGCGTCCGGATCGTCCTTGCCCAACACCTTCTCGCCCTCGATCACCGTGACCTCGCACCCCAAACGCCGGTGCGCCTGCGCCATTTCCATGCCGATCGGTCCACCGCCGATTATCAGCAGGTGTCCGGGCGCCTCACGTTGCTCAAAGATCGTCTCGTTGGTGTCATAGGGCACGCTGTCGATCCCCGGAATCGGCGGCACCAGCGGCGACGACCCGGTGGCGATCACGATCCGCCGCGCGGTGATCACCCGGTCGCCGGCCTGTACCTCGGTCGGCGACAGAAACGTCCCGTAGTTCGAAATCACGCGCACTCCCAACCCCTCGAACCGCTCGACACTGTCATGCGGCGCGATGGTCGCGATCACTCGCGCCACGTGCTCCTTGGCGGCCACGAACTTCACCGTCGAACCTTCATGCGCGCGCTTCGCCATGGCCAGCAGAGCCTTCGATGGCACGCAGCCATAGTTGAGGCAGTCGCCTCCCATCTTGTGACCTTCCAGCAAGGTGACGTCGGCCCCCATCTGTGCTGCACCAGCCGCAACCGACAACCCGCCGGAACCGCCGCCGATCACCAACAGATCCGTCTTGATCTGTTCCATCAAAGCACCTTTCCGCCGCGTACAGCCTTGATAGCGATCGGCAGCACCGCCAGCACGCAAAGTCCCAGGATCGGTAGCAGGATGTGCGGCTCGAAGATGACACCAAGATCGGGGGTTTCGCCACGTTCGAACACCTCTCCCAGCCCGGCACCGACCGAGGTATAGACCAGCCCGCCGGGGATAATACCGAAGAAGGTCGAGATCACGAACCGTCGCAGCGGCACTTCAAGGAAGGCCGGCACCAGGTTAGCCAGAAAAAACGGCACCGCCGGCACCAAACGGATCAGGAACAGCATCGACCACTGGTTTTCGTCGATCCCGACCTTGATCTTCTTCACCGTGCCCCGGCTGTCCTCCAGCCTGGCGCCAAGCCGCTCTCCAAGCCCCCAGCGGGCAGCAAGGAAGATGAGCGTCGCGCCAATCGTTGCGGCAGTCACGTTGTAGAGTGTGCCTGGAAACGTCGCGAACAGAAATCCGCCGGTCAGCGTCGCCACCGTCGCGCCAGGCAGCGAGAACGCCACGATAGTTACATAGGCCGCGAAGAATGCCGTCACCGTTGGCCAGTAATAGGTGTCGCGAAACGCGATCAGCATCTCGCGATTGTCCCGCAGGGCCTCGAAGCTCAGATAGTCGCGCAAGGTGAAAGCACCGACCGCCGCCACCGCCAGGATCACCGCCAGCGGCAGGTTGCGCATCAGCGCGGATTTGCGTTGTCCCGCATCGGGTTGGGTCATGTCGCTCATTCTCGGGCCGGGCCTTTCCATGCTGTTTGGCATGAAATCGCCGTCAGAAGGGGATTTATCCACCCCGCTCACGGCCGCTTGATGCGCCTTTGCCGGTTTCGTGAGAATTTCGCGGCCATTCCCAGCGTTTCGTAACATTTTCCGCCGCGCCGGCTGGAATTTGTTGCAAATCACCCGCTTCCGGGTTTGACAGATGCCACAGCCCTGCCTATAGACCGGGGCTCGAAGCATTCACGGGGCATCCGCGATTCCGCGCGCCTGCCCCACAGACGGAGACGGAGCGATGAAACGCACCTTTCAACCCTCGAACCTCGTGCGCAAACGCCGCCACGGCTTCCGCGCCCGCATGGCCAGCAAGGCCGGCCGCAAGATCCTGAACGCCCGCCGTGCGCGCGGCCGCAAGAAGCTGAGCGCGTAAGCGTTCGCCCGCACCTCCTGGTGCGGATTATCGCAATGAGCTGTCCTGAAACCGCCGGAGCCCTTGCTCGGGCGGTTTTCGCTTGTCCGGGCTCTCGTGCAACCTGTGTCGCCTGCCCCGCCCCAAGTCGCTCAACCAGGCGCGCTTTATCTGCACGGAGGCGGCAGGCGTGACCCCGGAAATCGAAATCCTGAAAAACCGCGCCGATTTCTTGGCCTGTGCTCGCGCCCGCAAGCAAGGCACCAAGGGTATGATAGTGCAGGCCCGGCGGCGCGGCGACGACGGCCCGATCCGCGTCGGTTTCACCTGCTCGAAAAAGGTCGGCAACGCCGTCGCTCGCAACCGCGCCAAGCGCCGCCTGCGCGAGGTCGCCCGGCTTGTGCTGCCTGCATACGGTCGCATGGGTTGGGACTACGTGCTGATCGGGCGGCAACGTGCCACAGCCGACCGCTCCTTTGAGGATCTCGAGCGCGACCTTATCTTTGCGTTGGACAAACTGCACAGTGGCTGACCCTTCATGACCCCGCTCGCCCACATCCTTGCCCTGCCGGTCCGGGCCTACCGGCTGATCTTCTCGCCCTGGGTCGGTCACAACTGCCGCTACGAGCCGACCTGCTCTGCCTATGCGCTCGAAGCGCTGGCGAAACACGGCGCGATCAAGGGCGGCTGGCTGGCGCTGCGCCGCATCCTGCGCTGCAATCCCTGGGGCTCCTGCGGCTATGATCCGGTGCCGGGCAGCGACAAACGCTGCGATCACGAGCACTAACCACAGGTCGCAGTGACAATATCGCGTGTCGCGCGCGGGCAATTGCAGCTTGGGCGATGGCTTTATGATCCGGCTAATCCACCCTAACGGAGAGCCGTCCATGACCACTGATCTTTCGAACGTGATCCGTCCCATCGCAACCGCCCACGGTTTGCCAAATGCGCATTACACCGACCCGGCGGTCTGGACCGAAGAACGTGAGGCGCTGCTCTTCAACCAGTGGGCCGGGCTCGACGTCGCCGCCGCGGTGCCCGAGCCGGGCGACGCCAAGCCGATCGACTTTCTTGGCGCGCCGCTTCTACTTTTACGCGACAAGCACGGCACTGTCCGGGTCTTTCACAACATCTGCCGCCACCGCGGCATGATACTGGTCTCGGAACCGCGCAAGATCGAAGGCGCCATTCGCTGCCCTTATCACTCCTGGTGCTACGCCCATGACGGCCGCCTGGTGGCGACACCGCATGTCGGCGGCCCCGGCATGAACACCCATGACGAGCTCGATCGCTCGGAACTGGGCCTCGTCGAAGTCCGCAGCCATATCTGGCGTGACGTGGTCTTCATCAATCTCAGTGGCACTGCCACACCATTCGAGGAGCTGCACGCCGGCCTGCTCGAACGCTGGAAGGAATTTGACTCCCCCGTCTATCACGGCGGCCCTGACAGCAGTTTCCAACTCGAAGTAAAGGGAAACTGGAAGCTTGCCGTCGAAAACTACTGCGAAAGCTACCACCTGCCTTGGGTGCATCCCGGCCTGAACAGCTATTCGCGCCTCGAAGACCATTACCACATCGAGGAACCGGGCCTCTATTCCGGCCAGGGCACGCTGGTCTATCGCCAGTTCAAGAATGGCGACGCCCCGGCCTTCCCCGACTTCCCCGGGCTTTCGTCGAAATGGGACGAAGGTGCGGAATATGTCGCGCTCTACCCCAACGTGCTGCTCGCCGCACAGCGTGACCACGGCTTCGCGATTATCCTCGAACCGCGCGGCATCGAAAATACTCTGGAACATATCCACCTCTACTATGCCGCGCCCGAGACCAACCCCGAGATGCGCACCCGCAACGCCGCCCAATGGGAGGAGGTCCTGGCCGAAGATGTTTTCGTCGTCGAAGGCATGCAGAAGGGCCGCCACACGCCCGGCTTCGACGGCGGGCGGTTCTCGCCGGCGATGGACGGGCCGACCCATGTCTTCCATGCCTGGGTGG
This sequence comes from Marimonas arenosa, assembly GCF_030848945.1. Classification (GTDB taxonomy): domain Bacteria; phylum Pseudomonadota; class Alphaproteobacteria; order Rhodobacterales; family Rhodobacteraceae; genus Marimonas; species Marimonas arenosa. Next base: position 86,108 of record NZ_JANHAX010000009.1, on the reverse strand, counting down.
CCGAGAACGTGGCCGCGCACCGGCAGAAGATGGCGGCCGAATGAGCAGTCTGGATGCGCGGCTCCTCTCGGCCCACGGCCGCGACGACCGCCGCGCACTGGTAGCGCTTTACGAAGAAGCCGCGGATGAGGCAGAAAACGAAACCGCCCGCGGTTTCTATCTCACCCACGCCTTTGTCTTCGCTCTGGAACTCGGCGATTCCCGCGCCGACACACTCCGAGCCCGCCTGCACGAAATGGGACGAATTTGAAGCGGATCGGCCGCTTTCAATACGCCGAGTGCGACCGGATGGACCTTGACCATCCCACCTCTTTGCATTCAAATCACACAATCTGAATGTATCTATGACTCCAGACTGTCACGGGAGGAAAGGACACCATGGCGTTCGAATTCAACGGCAAGTCAATCGAAACCAACCCGCAAGGCTATCTCGTCAACCAGGAAGACTGGTCCGAGGATCTCGCCCGCGCGATGGCCGAGGCCGAAAATATCGGGGAACTAACCGATCGGCACTGGGACGTGATCAACTACCTGCGCGACGAGTATTTCAACAATCGCGAGAACCAGCCCAATACCCGCTCCATCATCAAGGCGATGAGCGAAGAATGGGGAGAGAAGATCAAGCAAGGGGATCTCTACGCACTGTTCCCGCTCGATCCCTCGAAACAGGGCGGTCGCATCGCCGGCCTGCCGGAAAGCCGCCGTAAGGGTGGGTATTGATCCGTCTGCTTAACTGCACAGACGATTGTAGGGGCCGGTGACCACCAGAAGGCCCGGCCCCTCAGCTTTCTTGGTCCAGCCCCTCCGCGAGGCGAAAACCGATCCGCTTCGGAGCTTCCGCCTCGACGTCTTTCGGCAGCGCGCGCAGCACCACCGACAACTGGCTGACATGCTGAATGAGCTGGGTTTTCACCCCGTCGCCGCCGGTGCCGTAGAATGTCACGATATCAGGATCGAAAAAGCCCAACCCTTCGATCCGGATTACCCCGGCCTCGCCGCCGGCAAATCCCATCGCGACCTCGTGCTCGGCATCCAGCTGTTCTTCGAAGTTCTGGATGTAGAGGATCAGCCGCTCGTAAGCCCATTCCGCAGGGCTTTTCTGCGCCACAGGTTTCTTAGTCACCTCGCGCGGCACTTCGGTGCAGGGCGTGGTCCTCGGGTCGGCGTGCACCTCATGGCGGCGTGGGATCGCTTCGGCTTCCTGCGCTTCGGCGGCGGTCGCGATCTTGTCGTCCATGTCTTCGTCTCCACTCACAAAGGCAGCGCCGTGGTTTCTTTTATCTCCTCCATAACGAAACTCGCCGACATATCCGAGACCGGGATGCGGGCGATCACGCGTTTGTAAAACGTGTCATAAGCCGGCATATCCGCAACCCTCACCCGCAGAAGATAGTCCAGATCACCGGTCATCCGGTAGGCGCCGACCACTTCGGGCATCGCCCGGATCGTGGCGGCGAACCGATCCAGCCAGGCCGGATCGTGCGAATTCGTCCGCAACTGAACGATCACCTCCAGCGGGCAGCCTACCTTGGCCGGGTCCGCCAGCACCACCCGGCCCCGGATCACGCCGGCCTCTTCCATCGCCTTTATCCGCCGCCAGCAGGCATTGCGCGACAGCGCCACCTGCTCGGAGAGCTCATCCACCGTCAGGGTTGCATCGCGTTGCAGCAAACCCAGGATACGGCGATCTATTTCATCGATTTTTTGGCCCATGGATGAGATTCTATCCCGTTTCAAAGGCTAAATGAAGGATCATTGAGACAAAATCTCCCCCAGGTGCGGCTAATCTGCTTCCGAAAAGGACAGGAGACTACTCGATGCAAGATCAACCCCGCCCCAACGGCAGCTTCGCCCGTCTATTCCTCGATCACCCGGCGTCAGTTGATGAAAGCTATGTCGAGCATATGCGCTTTGCGCTTGGCTTCGCCGGCACACTGGCGCTGGCCGCCGGTGCCGCGCTGATACACGCTTTCATCCCCGCGGCCTGCGAGAGCACAGCTAGCAGCATCGTCAAGCGGCTCTATCCGCGCGTGGCGCACCGCGGGGCCGACGCCCAAGGCCAAGCCGAAAGGGTCTGATTGAAGGATACCGTCGCCGGGCCTTCACTCACGGGAACTGCTTGGAACCGGCGGCACCGGGCGCGGCGGCGCGGGGATGCGCCGCTGCCCCGTCTTCAGCTCAGAGTGCCGACCAGAGCCATGCGCCGTCCTCACGGCGCGCACGGGTGGCGCGTTGCTTCTCCAGCAAGTGGTTGAGATGCGCCACCGTCTCGACCAGCGCCAGCCCGTAGATGCCTTCGTCCACCCGCCGCTTGAAGAGCGGCGCGAAACACTCCGCCGCCACCCGTGGCCGGTCGAGATGGTCCACCAGCCGGTCGAGCGCATGGGTGTGGTTCTCTTCCAGTTGCCGCATCCTCAGCGGCAGCCCGGTGAAGGGCAGTTTGTGGCCCGACAGCACCAGTTGATCCTCGCGCGCGAACTGCGCCAGATGACGGCAGCTGTCCAGCCACTCGCCCAGCGGGTCAGCCTCCGGCTCGGCCGGGTAGACGCCGATATTGGGGCTGATCGAGGAGATCACCTGGTCGCCGGCGATCACCAGGTTGTCGTCGCGGCTCCAGAGTGTGACATGTTCAGGCGCATGGCCATGGCCCATGCGGACGTCCCAGTCCCGCCCTGCAGCACGAAACACCTGCCCGTCCTGCAGCCGGGTGAACCCCACCGGCAAGGGCGCACAGAGATCGGCGAAGTTGAACGGACGCTCCTCCAGGCGCTTTTTCAGATGGCCCGCGTCCATCCCCGCTGCGACCCAGTAGTCCACTGCTTGACGTGTCGGCCGGTCCTCCTCGTCGAGAATCAGCATCCGCGCCATCAGGTAAGCCGTGCGCGAGGTCAGAAGTTCGGCGCCGTGCTGCATCAGCCAGCCTGCCATGCCGACATGATCGGGGTGGTGGTGCGTCAGCAGGACCCGACCGACCGGCTTGGCCCCGAGCGGTCCATTGAGGATCGCCTCCCACATCGCAACCGAGCGGCGCGAATGCACGCCGGTGTCAACCACCGTCCAGTGATCGCCCTCGTCGAGCGCATAGACGTTCACGTGGTCGAGCGCCATCGGCAGCGGCAACCGCAGCCACAATACGCCTTCGGCCACTTCCGTGGCCTCCGCTTCGTCCGGCGGTGTCTCCCAAGGATACCGCAACTGCCCCACGCTGCCGTCCATCACGCGACCAGATCGTCAAGGCTCAGCGCGTAGAGGTCCACCGCCCCCTGCGTGGCGTGCGTCAAGAGCCCGGCATGCTCCGGCAACAACCGCTTGACATAGAATCGCGCCAGCCGGGTGCGTGGGCCTTCACCGTCTTCGGCGCAGGCGGCCTTGAGATGGTAATGCGCGCCCAGCACTCGGCCGAACCCCATCAGAAATGGCACCGACCCCGCAAAACGGTCGTTCATGTCGGACTGGGTCACCATCCACTCGGTCGCCTCGCGCAGCGATTCGGCGGCATCCCACACCACCTCGGCCATGACCGGATGCGCGCCGCGCGCCGCCTCGGCCTGGCGCGAGACCTCGTCGAGCACCGCGCAGGCGGCCTCGCCCCCGTCCATCAGCTTGCGGCCGACCAGGTCCATCGACTGGATGCCGTTGGTGCCTTCGTAGATCGTTGTCACCCGGACGTCGCGGGAATATTGCGCCGCGCCCGTCTCCTCGATGAAGCCCATGCCGCCATGGACCTGCACGCCCAACTCGCTGACACGGATACCGGTCTCGGTCCCGAAGGCCTTGGCGATCGGGGTCAGGAAGGCGGCCCTTGCCTGCCACTCGGCTTCGCCGGTGGCGTTGGCCATGTCGATGGCCACGGCACAGGCCATTGCGATCGCCCGGGCCGCGAACAGGTCGGCCTTCATCGATGCCAACATGCGGCGGACATCGGCATGGTCGATGATGGTTCCAGTGCCGTCGGCAATCGGACTGCGGCCCTGCTTGCGCTCTTGAGCATAGGCCAGCGCGTGCTGATAGGCCCCTTCGGCGGCGCCGATCCCCTGCACACCGACGCCGAGGCGGGCGTTGTTCATCATGGTGAACATCGCCGCCATGCCGCCATGCTCGGGCCCCACCAGCCAGCCTGTTGCCCCGTCATACTGCATCACGCAGGTGGGAGAGCCATGCAACCCCATCTTGTGCTCGAGGCTCACCACCTTCAGACTGTTGGCGCGGCCGGGCTTACCGGTCTCGTCTGGAATGTATTTCGGCACCAAAAACAGGCTGATCCCCTTGGTGCCCGGCACACCGTCGGGCAACCGCGCCAGCACCAGGTGGCAGATGTTTTCCGCGAAATCATTGTCGCCCCAGCTGATATAAATCTTCTGCCCGGAGATGGCATAGGATCCGTCGCCATTGGGCTCGGCCTTGGCACGCAGCGCCCCCACATCGGAGCCGGCCTGCGGTTCGGTCAGGTTCATCGTTCCGCACCAGTCGCCGGTCATCAGTTTCGGCAGATAGACCGCCTTCAACTCGTCGCTCGCGTGATGCTCCATCGCCTCGATCTGGCCCTGGGTCATCAACGGGTTCAGCTGCAGCGCCAGGCAGGCGCCGCTCATCATGTCGTTGACCGCAGTAGTGATCGTCATCGGCAGGCCCATCCCGCCATACTCGGGATCGCCCGAGATCGATACCCAGCCGCCCTCACGGATCGCCGTGTATCCCTTGTCGAAACCGGGACTGGTGCGTACCACGCCGTTCTCCAGCACCGCAGGGTGCAGATCGCCGGCGCGCTGCAGGGGCGCCAGCACCTCGTCGCACATCCGCGCCGCCTCTCCCAGGATGGCTTGAGTGACATCCGTCGTAGCCTCGGCGTATTTACTAGTGGCCGAAACCTGGTCGAACCCGACGACATGGTCCATGAGGAAAGCGAAATCCGAAACCGGGGCGCGATAGGGCATGTAAAAGCTCCTTGAAACTTGCGGCTTGGCTTTGAACCGGTGCGCTTGTATGCAGGTCCGCAGCCCAGCGTAAAGCATGATTTCCGCTCCAAGCCACCAAAACGCCGCGTCATGGCCGAACAGCTGTCCACCTCTTTTCTCATCCCCGACCCGGACGGGATAGACCAAGCCGCCGAAATCCTACGGGACGGCGGGCTGGTGGCGTTTCCCACTGAGACGGTCTACGGCCTCGGCGCCGATGCCCGCAACGACTTGGCCGTGGCGCGGATATTCGCGGCCAAGGGGCGTCCGCGGTTCAATCCCTTGATCGTCCATGTTGCCGATACGGTGGCGGCGCAGGCCTTCGTGACATGGTCTGACACCGCCGAAACGGTGGCGCGGGCGTTCTGGCCTGGTCCTCTGACACTGGTGCTGCCCCTGAAACCAGCGAGCGGCCTGTCGCCACTGGTCACCGCCGAGCTTCCCAGCCTTGCCATCCGCGTGCCCGCCCATCCCGTCGCGCGCGCGCTGCTCGAGGCGTTCGGTGGCCCGGTCGCCGCGCCCTCGGCCAACCCGTCGGGCCGCATCAGCCCGACTGCGGCGGCGCATGTCGCGGCCGGTCTGGATGGCCGGATCGAGGCGATCCTCGATGGTGGCCCCTGTGGCGTCGGCCTCGAAAGCACCATCGTCGGCCTCACCGACGCACCGACCCTCCTGCGTCCCGGCGGTGTTGCGACGGAAGAGATCGAAGCCGTGCTCGGCGCCTCGCTTGCAACTCCCTCCGGCGACGACATCACCGCCCCTGGACAGCTTTCCTCACATTATGCCCCGGGCGCGCCGGTCCGGCTGGAGGCGACCGACAAGCGACCCGGCGAGAAACTGCTCGGCTTCGGTCCGGTGCGCGACGCCGACCTGAACCTGTCGCCGACCGGCGATTTGATCGAGGCGGCGGCCAATCTTTTTGCCATGCTGCATGCCATTGACGATGGCCACAGCCCGATTGCCGTCTCGCCGATCCCCGAAACTGGCCTGGGTCGCGCCATCAACGACCGGCTGCGCCGCGCCGCCGCGCCGCGGTGACGTCGTACAGTCCCTGCCAGAGGGCGGGTGTGGGGTTCTTGGGACTGTACCGCTGAACCAGCGTCGAGAGAGAGCGCTCTGGCGGGGGCGTCTCGTCAGGCTCGGCCGGCCGCCGCCGAAAGGCCCAGCGGATCGACGCCAAGTGTCTTCAGCGCTGCGCTCCATTTCGTGGCGTCTGCCGGGTCGAATACCAGCCCTGGATCGGCATCGCAGGTCAGCCAGCCATTGGCCAGGATTTCGCTTTCGAGCTGTCCCGGCCCCCAGCCGGCATATCCCAGCGCCATGATCGCCTGATCCGGCCCGCGGCCGGCGGCGAGTTCCTCGAGAATGTCGAGCGTCGCCGTCATCCCAAAGGCGCCGTTCACCTCCAGGGTAGAGATCGGCGAGACATAGTCGGCAGAATGCAGCACGAAACCGCGCCCCGACTCCACCGGCCCGCCGAAATGCACCACCCCGTCGCGGGCACAGGTGCCGTCGCCGATTTCCAACTGCTCGACGAGGTCGGACAGCCGCAGGTCCGGCATCGGCTTGTTCACAATCAGCCCCATCGCCCCGTCGGGCGAATGGGCGCAGATCAGCACCACGGAATGCTCGAAACGTGGATCACCCATGCCCGGCATGGCGATCAGGAGCTTTGCCGTCAGGTCGGTCTCGGAGAAATCGGGGGCGTCGGTCATAACCCCAAGATGCGCCGCCTCTGCGTCGGTTTCAAGCGCGGGTTTTGCGCAACTGCGACCACTGCTCGCCGGATTGTGAGTTGGCATTTCAGTGCCCAGGCGCCATCTGTGCGTCATGAACCTGCGCCTGATCGCCCTTTTTGCCTATCTCTTGCTGGCCGCCCTCCCGGCTCGGGCGAACCCCTATGCCGACGTGGTCGAGACTCGCATCCTGCCGGGCTGGCGCACGGCTGACGGCTCTCTGATGGCCGGGCTCGAAATCACTCTCGCCCCGGGCTGGAAGACCTATTGGCGCAGTCCCGGCGACGCCGGCATCCCGCCGCTGTTCGACTGGTCGCGCTCGCGCAATCTCGAGGGGGTCGAGATTGCGTGGCCGACGCCGCATGTTTTCGATCAGAACGGATTGCGCACCATCGGATACAAGGACCGCGTCGTGTTGCCGATCACTGTGGCGCCACGCAAGTCCGGGGCCCCGGTGCGGCTCTCCGGTACGATCGATATCGGCATCTGTCGCGATGTCTGCGTGCCGGTACGGATCGAGATCAGCGAGACTCTCCGGAGCACGGCCGCGCAGCCCGATCCGGTCATCGCCGCAGCGCTGGCCGAACGGCCGTTTTCCAGCCGCGAAGCCGGGCTGACAGACGCGGCCTGCACCGTATCCGCGGCCGCGGACGGCCTGTCGCTGCGGGCCGAGTTTACCCTGCCGTCGACCGGCGGGCGGGAAATGGCGGTTGTCGAGACCGGCGACCCGATGATCTGGGCCTCCGAACCGCGCATCACCCGTAAGGGTGGTCGGCTTTTCGCCGAATTCGATCTGATGCACGCCTCGGGCGGCCCGTTTGCGATTGACCGCTCGGCGCTGCGCTTCACCATCCTCGGCAAGAAACACGCCGTCGATATCCAGGGCTGCGATCGCTGAGCGACGCAACCCTGCCAAAAACACACATAAACCCTTTGTATAAATCGCCCGCTTAAACTCTGGCCCAATGGCATTCACGCATGGGCCCGGCATGGTCGCGCCATCACCGGGGGCAGATCAACGGAGCGGCGACATGACGGTTATCACGGGCACTTTGGGCGACGACAGGCTGTTGGGCACCGCGGGCGACGACACGCTGATTTCTCTCAGCGGCAACGACACATTGATCGGTCGCGGCGGCGCCGACACGTACCAGCTTGATTTCCAGGCCATGCCCCTGTCGCCTACTCGGCTTTTCATCATCAACGAAAGCAACCGGGGTGACGGTGCGATCGACACCATCACCGGCCTCGGGTCACTGATGATGTATCACTTCGGCGGCGTGCTCGATTTCACCCGTTTCACCCGCGGCGGGACCAATGGCGACCAACTTCTGGCAACCACCGCCTCGAGCCCGAGCTGGTACAACCAAGTCGGCTATGTCTCGGGCGATATCCGCATCGTGAACCAATACAACCCTGCCACGCCCCACGCCCAGGTTGAGGTTCTGGTCGCAGGCGGTGTCACCTACAACCTGCTCATCACCGACACGGGAACCGCCGGCAACGATATCATCACCGGCTGGAACGGTTTCGACACGCTTATCGGCGGAGACGGCACCGATTACATCTCGGGCGGCGGCCGGCGCGACGAAATTCATGGCGATGGCGGCAACGACACCCTCTTTGGCGACAACGGCAATGACCGGATCTATGGCGGGCTGGGTGAAGACCGGATTTTCGGCGACGCCCATAATGATCGTATCTGGGGAGGCGACGGCTTCGATACGATCGACGGCGGCACTGGCAACGATGTTCTGCGCGGTGAAGACGGCGACGATTCCCTGATCGGCGGTGACGGCGACGACCGTCTGGTCGGCGGGCGCGGGACCGACACGCTCGACGGCAGCGCCGGCAACGACACACTGCTCGGCGGTAACAACCGCGACATCTACTCAATCTCAACTACCGTTGCGCAGCACGATGTGGTGATCGACAACGGCCCTCCACCCAGCCCCACCCTGCCGGCTTATTCAAACCATGAACGCGACGTGATCGAGATCCTGGGCTTTGCCTCTTACGAAGAAGCGATCCACAATATCAGCTTCACCATATCCGGCGATGACTTGGTCATCACCTATACCAACCCCGCCATGGCCCCGGGCGAATCCGGTTCGATCACTATTTCCGGCCAGTTCGCCGGCCCAAGAAGCGAAGTTGAACTGATCTCGTTCGGGCCGACGGGCGGTATCCTAGGCTACGAAGGCATCCAGGCGCATCACATCTCGCTCTTGAGCGGCGACGATTTCACCTACTCGGTCCACAACTATGCCGATTGGGGCGGCGAAGATATCGTTCTGGGCACCGCAGGCGATGACGAGATCTACGGCGGGCTCGCCAATGACATCCTTGTCGGCATGGGCGGCGCCGACGTGTTCATGTTCCACGACGAAGAAGACAACAACGCCGGGCACGACATCATTCTCGACTTCGATATTACCGACGACCTGATCGATGTTAGCGAAATCGCCGGCCTTGGCTGGGGCGGCCTCACCGTCACCCAGAACAGCTGGGGCAACGCGGTGATCTCCAGCGCTTACTTCGAAATCGAACTGGCCGGCGTGACGGCGGCCGAGGTCACAGCGGACATCTTCGTCTTCGCGTGACACCGTGCCGGTCGACGCGCGGCGCCGGCACTCAGTGATCCCGTGCCGACGGCACTGATTCCAACCGGGCAAAGCGTGCGTCCGCATCGGCGCGCAGTTGCGAAAGCTCAGTCCTGAACCGCCGGTTTTCCGCATTGAGTTCTGCGATGTAGAGATGCGCGTGTTCCAGCTCGTTCAGCATCCGCCCGAGCTTGTCGGTCACGTCGACGGGCGTGTGTTCCGGCGCGGGTCCGACATTCGGGAGGTGGCCGAGGCGGAGCATGGCTTCGGTATGTTCGGCGATGCTGGGCAGGTCATAGTCATCCGAGAACACCCGGTCGCAGCCGCCGCCGCAGCCGGTGCCGCCGGTGGTGAGGCTGCCTGCGAGGACGGCATCGCACGCCGGTCTGATCTCGAACAGCTTGGTCTTGTTGGCGGGCGAGGTCCCGAAGCCGATCAGCCCCGCGCTATCCATGACAAAAACCCGAGCTGGGTGCGCCTTTTTTGAATGGTGAAAGGGGTGGTGGTTTCGTCATGGGCCTGCTGAAATCCGGAAGTGCCTGCGGCAATGTCCCAGATCTGGTAAGTTGTGCCGCGCCATGTGCCCTGTTGCATCCTCAAGGTTGGCGTGGCGGGATCCATAACGTGAAGAGGTTTGGCCGGAGCTGGCCGCCCGAAACCAACGTGTCCATTCGAGCCAACCCATAGAGCAAAGTCGTTGGACGCGGTGTTGGACCCGGACACGATCCCAAAAGGAAGAGAACCGTTTTCGATGTCGACGATTCGGAAAATATTTCCGCCACTTGAATCCGCGCTGACTTCCCAATCAGGACCGTTGCTGTCTTCAAACGTAATCATTGGTAAATCTGATTTGACATGAATGCCGAAAGTATTCGCATCCCCTGAAGCGCACTCATACCCCGCACAGAGCCCGCCATCGACGATCACGTCTTCGTTGAACACCTGCTCGGCCGGCAGCGGCGGGGTCAGGGCGAGCATGGTGGCCAGTGTGGTGAGGGCGGTGACGGAGAGGCGCTCGAGGCGCGTTACGGCGCCACCATCCCGCAACTGCGCACCTTCTGCCTGCTGATGCACCGCCGGCTGGAAGAGCTGCAGGGCACGGCCCCGGTTTTCAAAGATGGTTTCCGGCGGCTGATGGTGTCGGGCGACATCAAGAACCTGCCCGATCTCACCCCGCGCGAACGCGAGGTTCCGTTTCTGCTGGTCAACGGCATGTCACGCAAGGACTGCGCGGCGACCTGCGGGATTTCTCCACACACCGTCTCGGACTATACCAAGTCGATCTACCACAAGCTTGGGGTGCGCAATGTCGTCGAAGCCGCCCGGGCCGCGAACATGGTGTGAGACGCACCGCTTACACCTCTTCCACTTCCACCACGCCCGGCAGGCTCTTGATCGCGCCCTTGACCTGAGGTGTGACGGGAAACTCGCGGCCCGCGTCAACCTCGACCTCGCCGGGCAGGCCCGGGTCCATCAGGCAGAAGCGGATCGGCCCGCGCGCCGCGCGCTTCACCGTCTCCTGCGCATCCGCCAGCACCTGCGCCACCGCCCGAATTGCCGCCTGTTCCTCGACGAACACCTTCAGCCCGACACCCCCGGCATCGGCCACGATCCCGTCGATCGGCGCCACCGACCGGCCCAGCAGTTTCAGCTGGTCGGCCTCCAGTGTCGCCTCGACCGTGACCACCACCTTTTCGCCGGTCTCCAGAAAATCGCGCGATTTTTCCAGTGTTTCGGAAAACAGCGTCACCTCGTAGCCGCCCGTCGTGTCCGAGAGCTGGACAAAGGCAAAGCGGTTGCCGCGCGCCGATTTTCGTTCCTGCCGGCCCGCCACCACACCGGCCAGCTTGGCCACCAGCGGCCCTGCCTGCGCCCGTGCCGCCACCTCGTCGAGCGTCAGCACATCCTTGCGCTTCAAGGGTACCATATAGTCGTCCAGCGGATGGCCCGACAGGTAGAATCCCACCGCCTTGAACTCTTCCGCCAACCGTTCCGCGGGCAACCAGTCATTCACCGGCGCCAACCGCGGCTCGGGCAGGTCGTCCCCCGCCTCGCCGAACAGCGACACTTGATTGGAATTCTTCTGGTCATGCACGGCCGCGGAATAATTCATCAGCGCCTCGATGCTGTCGAAAACCCGCCGTCGGTTGCCATCGAGCGCGTCGAAGGCGCCGGACCGGGCCAGCATCTCCAACGGCCGCTTGCCGACCCGCTTCAAATCGACCCGCCGGGCGAAATCGAACAGCGTCGCAAAGGGCTTGTCCACACCGTCAACCTTGCGCCCCTCGGTCACCAGCCGCATTGCCTCGACACCGACGTTTTTCAGCGCCCCCAGCGCGAAATGCAGCACCTGCTCCTTCACCGTGAACCTCGCCTCCGACCGGTTCACGCAGGGTGGGAACCAAGTCAGCTCCAGCCCCTTCTTCACCTCCTCGAAATAGACGCCCAGCTTGTCGGTCAGGTGAATGTCGCAGTTCATCACGCCAGCCATGAACTCGACCGGGTGATTGGCCTTCAGCCATGCCGTCTGGTAGCTGACCACCGCGTAAGCCGCCGCGTGCGACTTGTTGAAACCGTAATTGGCGAATTTCTCCAGCAGGTCGAAGACCTCGGAGGCCTTCTTCTTGTCGACCCCGTTTTCGGCCGCGCCAGCCTCGAATTTCGGCCGTTCAGCGTCCATCGCCTCCTTGATCTTCTTGCCCATCGCGCGGCGCAGCAGATCGGCGCCGCCCAGTGAATACCCGGCCATCACCTGGGCGATCTGCATCACCTGCTCCTGGTAGACAATGATGCCCTGCGTCTCCTCCAGGATGTGGTCGATCAGAGGATGCACGCTTTCGATCTCGCGCAGGCCGTTCTTGACCTCGCAATAGGTCGGGATGTTCTCCATCGGGCCCGGGCGATACAAGGCCACCAGCGCCACGATATCCTCGATGCAGGTGGGCTTCATCCGCTTGAGCGCATCCATCATGCCCGAGCTTTCCACCTGGAACACCGCTACCGTTTTGGCCTTGGCGTAAAGCTCATAGGATTTCGCGTCATCGAGCGGGATGGCGTTGATCTGGTTGTCCGCCCCCTCGGCGGGCTCGAAAAGCCGGGCGCCGTCGGCGGCGACATGCAGGTCGCGCCCCTCGGCATGGATCAGATCGACCGCGTTCTGAATGACGGTCAGCGTCTTCAGGCCCAGGAAGTCGAACTTCACCAGCCCGGCCTGTTCGACCCATTTCATGTTGAACTGCGTCGCCGGCATGTCCGAGCGCGGGTCCTGATACAAAGGCACCAGCTCGTCCAGGGGCCGGTCGCCGATCACCACACCGGCGGCGTGGGTCGACGCGTTCCTGAGCAAACCCTCGACCTGCATCCCGTAATTCAGCAGCCGCTCCACCACCTCTTCGCTCTTGGCCTCGGCGCGCAGCCGCTCCTCCTGCGCCAGCGCCTGCTCGATGCTGACCGGCTTCACCCCTTCAACCGGGATCATTTTCGACAACCGGTCCACCTGGCCGTAGGGCATCTGCAACACCCGGCCCACGTCGCGCACCGCCGCCTTACTGAGAAGCGCGCCGAAGGTGATGATCTGGGCCACCTTGTCGCGGCCGTATTTCTCCTGCACGTACTGGATTACCTCTTCGCGGCGATCCATGCAGAAATCGATATCGAAGTCGGGCATGCTGACCCGCTCGGGGTTCAGAAACCGTTCGAACAGCAGGCTGTAACGCAGCGGATCGAGGTCGGTGATGGTCAGCGCATAGGCCACCAGACTGCCCGCACCCGAACCCCGCCCTGGCCCGACGGGAATGTCATGATCCTTGGCCCATTTGATGAAATCGGCCACGATCAGGAAGTAGCCGGGAAACCCCATTCCCTCGATGATGCCCAACTCGAAATCGAGCCGCTCGTGATACTCCTCGACCGAGACCGCATGTGGGATGACGGCCAGCCGCGCCTTCAGGCCCTCGTTGGCCTGGCGGCGCAACTCCTCGACCTCATCGTCGGCAAATTTCGGCAGGATCGGATCGCGGCGATAGGCTATGAAGGCGCAGCGTTTCGCGATCTCCACCGTATTTTCGACCGCCTCCGGAAGGTCTGCGAACAGAACCGCCATCTCCTGTGAGCTCTTGAAATAGTGCTGCGGCGTCAGCCTGCGGCGCGGCTCCTGCTGATCGACGTAAGCGCCATCCGCAATGCAGATCAGCGCATCATGTGCCTCGTACATCTCCTCACCCGGGAAATAGACATCGTTCGTGGCTACCAGTGGCAGGCCCATGTCATAGGCCATCTCGACAAAGCCGCGCTCGGTCAACCGTTCGGCTTCAGGCACGCTGCCATCGTCGCGCGGGTGGCGCTGCAATTCGACATATAATCGGTCGCCATAGAGCCTATGCAGTCGCTGCATCAACGCCTCGGCCGTCGGGCGCTGTCCCGCCTGCAACAGCCGTCCCACCGGTCCGTCAGCCCCCCCCGACAGGCAGATCACCCCCTCGGCATGGCGCTCCAGTTCCTCAAGCGTGACATGCGGCAAAGTCCCATCGCCACGCAGGTAGAGGCACGAGTTGAGCTTCATCAGGTTCTCGTAGCCGGCCTCGCTCTGGGCCAGCAGGACCACTGGCGCCGGAGGTTTCGTCCGCTCGCCCGGCGCAGCGGCGACATATTCCACATCCACCTGGCAACCGATGATCGGCTGCACCCCAGCCCCGCTCGCCGTCACGGAGAACTCCAGCGCGGCAAACATGTTGTTGGTGTCGGTCACCGCCACCGCCGGCATACCCAGCTTCTCGCACAGCCCCGCCAGCTTTTTCAGCCGCACGGCGCCTTCCAAAAGCGAATATTCGGTATGAACTCTGAGATGAATGAATCGGGGATCGCTGCTCATGGGCAGAGACTAGCCGCGCCGCGGCCGACGCGGAAGTCGGAAACCCCACTTCTTCTGTTTTCGAAATACCTCGGGGGTGCGGGGGCAAAGCCCCCGAAAAAAACCGCCGCCTCCGGCGTGCCTGTCATTCCACCCGATACCCGGTGATCCGCCCGCGCCAGTAGGGCTGGTAAACCCCATCCACCATGTAACCCACCTCGCCCCGGCGCGGAATCCGCCGCCCGCCGATCTCACCATAGTCAGTGAAACGGCCCTCCCAGTCCTTGTAGAGCGCAGCGCCGCCGACCTCGCCGGCATAGCGCGCTTCGGCCCGCATCACCGCCAGATCGCCGGATGCGTCCAACTCAAATCGCACCACCGCATCGGACGGCCCAATTTTCAACAACACTTCGATTTCGCCGCTCTCCAGCACCCGCCAGCGCAGATCCCGGTTGAGCAAAATGGCATCGGGCGCCCAGGGCAATTCGGCGAGATATCGCATCGCCTCCCCCCGATCCACCTCGGGCCCCGCGGCACGCGCCACCGGGACCGAGCCCAGCAACCGTACCTGCAACCGTCCATGCCCGGCGGTAAAAGCATCGATCACCCGAACCAGCAGCAGCGGGCCTTTGCTCTGCCACGCCTCCCAGACAAACCCCGTCTCGCTCACCCCGATCGTCTGCCGCGCGGTGATAGCCTGCCAGCCACCCCCCGGCTGCAGCTCCATTTCGGCCGCCTGCTCCAACCTGATCCGTCCCGCCAACGGTGCCTGCCCGGACAGGCCGCGCCGGGCGAACGCGCGCACGGCCGCAGGCAGATCCTCGCGCGGCACTGCCGTACCGCCCTGCCCGATCTCCGCCACCAACCCGGCGGCAAGCCGACGGAACTGCCAGGCACTCAGCAGATGTGCCGCCCAGATCACCAGCACCAGCGCGCCTAGTATTGTCAAAGCCCACCGCATTCGACCCTCCTGCGTTGCCGTCCTCACTCTGCCACGAAATCGGGCAACCGTACCCGACAACCCGCCGTTGCCTCAAATTTCTTTCAGCTTTCCAGAATAAACAGCTTGATTATCCTGCATTCCCTGAAAGACTTTCAACGCCGGAGACGGATTCCTTGCTTGCCAGATCGGCGGCTTGCCCGCTTTCATGGTGTCCGACAGGGGGGCCTTGCGCCCGAACCAACAAGAAAGCCGGGGGCGCGTGTGACGCAACCACTCTTGAAGATCGACGGGCTGACCAAGGCCTATCCCGGCGTCGTGGCGAACGACTCCGTCTCGTTCGAGATCGGCGAAGGCGAGATCCATGCGCTTCTGGGCGAAAACGGCGCCGGCAAATCCACGCTGGTTAAAATGATCTACGGGCTCGTGAAACCCGACAGCGGCACGATGCAGATGCGCGGCGAACCCTTTGCCCCGCCCGAACCCCGTGCCGCCCGCGCCGCGGGCGTGGCGATGGTGTTCCAGCATTTCTCGCTGTTCGACGCGCTCGACGTGGCCGAGAACATCGCTCTGGGCATGGAAGACCCGCCGCCGATGCGCGACCTCGCCGCGCGGATCCGCAGCGTTTCGGAAGAATATGGTCTGCCGCTCGATCCCTATCGCACGGTGGGTGATCTCTCGGCGGGCGAACGCCAGCGGGTCGAGATCATCCGCTGCCTTTTGCAGGATCCCAGACTGCTGATCATGGACGAACCGACCAGCGTTCTGACCCCGCAAGAGGTCGAAATCCTGTTCCAGACGCTGAACAAGCTGCGCGCCGAAGGTACTTCGATCCTCTATATCTCGCACAAGCTGGAAGAGATCCGCGCGCTCTGCGACACCGCCACGATCCTGCGGCTGGGCAAGAACGTCGGCACCTGCGTGCCGCGCGAGACCACCGCCCGCGACATGGCCGAAATGATGGTCGGCTCCGAATTGCAGACCCCGAAATCTGCGGGTGCGAAGCTGGGTGATATCGCGCTCGATATCTCGGGCCTGTCCATGCCCTCGCCCGGCCAGTTCGGCACCGCGCTGAAAAACATCCATCTTGAGCTCCACCGCGGCGAGATTCTGGGTATCGGCGGGGTTGCGGGCAACGGCCAGGACGAGCTGCTGCTTGCGCTCTCGGGCGAAGAGCGTGTGCCGTCGGACGCGATCAGGCTTGGCGGCCGGCCGATCGGCAAGCTCGGTCCCAACGCCCGGCGCGCCGCAGGCCTCCTGTGTGCCCCCGAGGAACGGCTCGGCCATGCCGCGGCGCCAAACATGAGCCTGACGGAAAATGCCCTCCTGACCGGCGCGGTGCGCCGCGATCTGGCCAACCGGGGCTTCCTGCGCTGGGGCCAGGCACGCGAATTTGCCGAGGAAATCATCAAGAAATTCGATGTCCGCACGCCAGGCCCGGAAAATGCTGCACGCTCGCTCTCGGGCGGCAACCTGCAGAAATTCGTGATCGGCCGCGAAGTGCTGCAAAAACCCTATGTTCTGGTGGTGAACCAGCCCACCTGGGGCGTCGATGCCTTGGCCGCCGCCGCCATTCGCCAGGCCCTGCTGGATCTGGCTGCGGGCGGCGCGGGCGTGGTGGTGATCAGCCAGGACCTCGACGAACTGATGGAAGTGTCCGACCATTTCGCCGCGCTGAACGAAGGCCGGCTTACAGCGAAACGCCCGACCAAGGGCCTGACGGTCGACGAGATCGGCCTAATGATGGGTGGCGCCCACGGTATGGAGGTGGCCCATGCTGAAGCTTGAGAAACGCCCGCAGCCGTCCAGGGTCTTTGCTTGGCTGACACCGCTGATGGCGGTGGTGCTGACGATGATCGCGGGCGGCATCCTGTTCGCGATGCTGGGCAAGAACCCGGTCGAGGCGATCAGGGTGATATTCTGGGATCCTTTGTTCAACGAACAGTTCGCCTCGTATTCCCGGCCGCAGCTTCTGGTCAAGGCGGGGCCGCTGATTCTGATTGCCATCGGGCTTTCGCTGGGTTTCCGCGCCGGCATCTGGAACATCGGGGCGGAAGGCCAGTATATCCTCGGCGCGATCGTCGGCGCCGGCGTCGGCCTCGCCTTCTATCCTCTCGACGCGTGGTATGTCTTCCCGCTGATGGTGATCGGGGGCGCCTTGGGCGGCTGGCTCTGGGCGATGATCCCGGCACTTCTGAAGGTGAAGTTCGGCACCAACGAGATCCTGGTCTCGCTGATGCTTGTCTACGTCGGCGAACAGCTCCTGGCCTCGATGTCGCTGGGGCTCCTGAAAAACCCCGAGGGCCTGGGCTTTCCCGGTTCGCGCAACCTCAAGGACTATCCGTCCGCCTTCAATGACGAACTGATCGCCGGAACCGGCATGCACTGGGGCGTTCTGACCGCGTTCCTGGCCGTGATCTTTGCCTATATACTGCTCAACCGCCACATGCTGGGCTTTTCCATCCGCCTCACCGGCGAGGCGCCGCGCGCGGCGCGCTTCTCGGGCGTCAATCCCAACCTGCTGATCCTGTTCTGCCTCGGCATGTCGGGGCTGATGGCCGGGCTGGCCGGTCTGTTCGAGGTTTCCGGCCCCTCAGGCCAGATCAGCATCGATTTCAACACCGGATACGGGTTCACGGCGATCATCGTGGCCTTCCTCGGGCGGCTGCATCCGGTGGGTATCCTTCTGGCCGGCCTGCTGATGGCGCTGACCTATATCGGCGGTGAGCTGGCCCAGCTCATGCTCAGCCTGCCCTCGGCCGCGATCCAGCTGTTCCAGGGCATGCTGCTGTTCTTCCTGCTCGCTGTGGACCTGCTGACCAACTACCGCATCCGCTTCGTCAAACGCGAGAAAGCCTGATGGACCTCTCCGCCATTTCCCCCGCTCTTCTTCTGGCCTCGCTCATGGTTGCGGCTACGCCGATCCTGATCGCCGGTATCGGCGAGCTGGTGGTCGAGCGTGCCGGCGTTCTCAACCTCGGGGTCGAGGGCATGATGATCACCGGCGCGATCTGCGGCTTCGCCATCACCATCGAAACCGGCTCACCAGCCGTGGGTTTTGTCGCCGCCGCCGTGGGCGGGGCGCTTCTGTCGCTGCTCTTCGCCATCCTCACCCAGTTCGCCCTGGCCAACCAGGTGGCCTCGGGTCTTGCGCTCACGCTCTTCGGGCTGGGGCTCAGCTCGCTTCTGGGGCAGGAGTATGTCGGCCTGAAACCGGCGCAGACACCCGATCTCCATATCCCGCTTCTCAGCGACCTGCCGTTCCTCGGCACCGTGCTCTTCTCGCACGACGTGATGGTCTATTTCGGGCTTGCGCTGGTCGCCGCGGTCTGGGCGGTGTTGAAATACACCCGCGTCGGCCTTGTGCTGCGGGCGGTGGGCGAAAACCATGATGCCGCCCATGCGCTGGGCTACAAGGTGGTGCGCATTCGTGTGTTGGCCATCATGTTCGGCGGCGCCTGCGCCGGCCTGGGCGGCGCCTATATCAGCCTGATCCGCGTGCCCCAATGGACCGAGGGCATGACCGCGGGCGCCGGCTGGATCGCGCTGGCACTGGTGGTGTTCGCCAGCTGGAAGCCCTGGCGGGTGCTGCTCGGCGCCTATCTTTTCGGCGGTGTCACCGTGCTGCAGCTCAATTTGCAGGCTGCGGGGCTTGCCATTCCCGTCGAATACCTGTCCATGTCACCCTATCTGATTACCATCCTCGTGCTGGTCATCATGTCGGCCGACCGCAGCCGGGCTCCCGGCTCGCTTGGCCGCGTCTTCCACGCCTCAGGCTGAAGCCGGGGCCGCTGCCGAACGTACCTAACGAAACAACAGGGAGAGCACTCATGACAATCACCAAGCTTCTCGCCGGCGCCGCGCTGGCGCTGGGCCTCGCCACCAGCGCCGTGGCCCAGGACAAGACCAAGGTCGGCTTCGTCTATGTCGGCCCCGTCGGCGACGGTGGCTGGACCTACGAACACGATCAGGGCCGCCTCGCGGTCGAGGCGCATTTCGGCGATAAGGTCGAAACCACCTATGTCGAAAACGTACCCGAAGGCGCCGATGCCGAGCGCGTCATGACCCAGATGGCCCTGCAGGGCGCCAACCTGATCTTCACCACCTCGTTCGGCTACATGGATCCCACCATCAACGTCGCCAAGAAGTTCCCGAACGTGAAATTTGAACACGCCACCGGCTACAAGACCGCCGAAAACGTCGGCGTCTACTCGGCCCGCTTCTACGAAGGCCGCGCCATCCAGGGCACCATCGCCGGACACATGACGCAATCAAACGTGATCGGCTACATCGCCTCCTTCCCGATCCCCGAGGTCATCCGCGGCATCAACAGCGCCTATATCCACGCCAAGAAGGTTAACCCGGATGTGCAGTTCAAGATTGTTTGGGCCTATACTTGGTTCGACCCGGCGAAAGAGGCTGACGCCGCCAAGGTGCTGATCGAACAGGGCGCCGACGTGATCCTGCAGCATACCGACTCGAAGGCGCCGCAGGCCGCCGCGCAGGCCGCCGGCAACGTCTATACCTTCGGTCAGGCGTCCGACATGGCCGAGTTTTCGCCGATGCCGCGCATCAGTTCGATCATCGACAACTGGGCGCCCTACTACATCGCTCGCACCCAGGCCGTGATGGACGGCACCTGGGAAAGCGACAACACGTGGGACGGCATCGGCCCGGGCATGGTGGGCATCGGGGAAATCACCGACGTCGTGCCGGCCGAGGTAAAAGCCGAGGCACTGGCTCTGAAAGATGCGATCGCCAAGGGCGAATACCACCCCTTCACCGGCCCGCTTAACAAGCAGGACGGCTCGCCCTGGCTAGCTGACGGCGAGACCGCCGATGACGGTACGCTGGCCGGCATGAACTTCTATGTCGAAGGCATCGAGGGCGAGATTCCGCAATAACCCGTTTGACAGGAGTTTTCGCGACACGGGCCCCGTCTTCCGCGGGGCCCGTTTCCTTTTTGACCGGGCACCGCGTCAGGCCGCACCGGCCGATTTCCGCCGTGGTCAGGTTTTCCCGACCTGCGAGCCAATTTCAATCAAAAGGGGATTCGCATAACATCTTTCCCGTGACTTAGCGCTATTTCACGCAACTTCTTTGTCAACAGAAAGGATTATTCCCATGGCACGTTTTGTAATCGACCTCGGCAACGTGGAACTCAGCCGCGATGCCGAACAGGAGCTCGCCTCCGACCTGCAGAAGGTCGCGCTCGGCAAGGTGGCCGCCGCCGGCGCAGGCAAGATTGTAGAACAGCCCTTCGCCATCCGCTTCCCCCGCGAATGGCTGGGGCTCATCCTGCGCGAACGGTTCGACGACATCCTAAAGGTCGAAAAACAGGTCGCCGAATTCGAAAGGCAGTTCGGATGAGAAAAGACGCGCCCGAACTCACCTGCCCCTCCGCGCCCTGCGCCCCTGGCGCAACGCTTTTGGGGACGATGGGACGGGACGGTGTGCTCAGCTACCTGCGCACACCGATGCAGATCGACGGCGATTTCGTCGCCGTGGCGCGGAACCACGGCCCGCCCGAGGCCCGCATGCGTTTTGCCTCACCCTGCCAGGAAGGTAACTGCGCGCAGTGGACGGGCGACGGCTGCGGCGTGGTGCGCAAGGTGCTGGCCGCGATCGAGGCCCAGGGCGGGTTGCCGCAGGACGATCTGCAGCCCTGCGTGATCCGCGCCTCCTGTCGCTGGTATTCCGAACGCAGCGGCGCGGCCTGCACCGCCTGCAAATACGTGGTGACTGACCAGTACGCCGTCGTTGCGGCGGAATAAGCTGAAAAGCCGGGGCGGGTAACCACCCGCCCCGCTTCAGCATTACATATTGGGATAGTTCGGCCCGTCGCCGCCCTGCGGGGTGACCCAGTTGATGTTCTGGCTGGGGTCCTTGATATCGCAGGTCTTGCAGTGCACGCAGTTCTGGAAATTGACCACGAAACGCGGGGCCTGGCCCTCTTCCTCGACCACCTCATAGACACCGGCCGGGCAATAGCGCTGCGCCGGTTCGGCGTATTTCGGCAGGTTGACCTTGATCGGCAGGTCCGGATCGTCGAGGTGAAGGTGCGCCGGCTGACTTTCCTCGTGGTTGGTGAACGAGAAGCTGACGTTGGTCAGCCGGTCGAAGCTCAGCTTGCCGTCGGGCTTGGGATAGTCGATCGGTTTGTGCTTGTCCGCGGGCTCGGTCGCTGCCGCATCGGTCTTTCCGTGCTTCAACGTGCCGAACAGCGAGAAGCCAAGGGTGTTGCACCACATATCGAATCCGCCCAGCGCGAGACTCGGCAGCATCCCCCATTTCGACCACATCGGCTTGACGTTGCGCACTTTCTTGAGGTCCTTGCCGATCGGTCCGGTCCGCACTTCGGTCTCGTAGGCAGCCAGCTCATCGCCTTCACGGCCGGCCTGGATCGCCTCGTAGGCGGCCTCAGCTGCGGCCTTGCCCGAGAGCATGGCGTTGTGGTTGCCCTTGATCCGCGGCACGTTGACCATGCCGACCGAACAACCCAGCAGTGCCACACCCGGCGCCACCATCTTTGGCATCGACTGAAAGCCGCCCTCGCTGATCGCCCTTGCGCCATAAGCCACGCGCTTGCCGCCTTCCAGCAACTCGGCGACCTTCGGGTGATGCTTGAACCGCTGGAACTCCATGTAGGGGAAGAGATGCGGGTTGGCATAGTTCAGGTGCACCACGAAACCGACATAGACCTGGTTGTTCTCGAGGTGATAGATGAACGACCCGCCCCCGGCATTGCCGCCGAGCGGCCAGCCCATCGTGTGGGTGACTTCGCCTTCATTGTGCTTGGCCGGATCGATCTCCCAGATTTCCTTCATTCCGATGCCGAATTTCTGCGGCTCTTTGCCTTTCGACAGGTCGTATTTGGCAATCACCTCTTTCGCCAGCGAGCCGCGCACGCCTTCCGACAGGAACACGTACTTGCCATGCAACTCCATGCCCGGCTCGGTGTCCGGCCCGATCGACCCGTCAGGCTCAAGACCGAACACACCGGCCACCACGCCCTTTACCCGGTCGCCATCGTAAACCAGCTCGGAGCAAGCCATGCCGGGGAAGATCTCGACGCCCATCTCCTCGGCCTGCTCGGCCATCCAGCGGCAGACATTGCCCATCGAGACGATGTATTTGCCGTGGTTCGACATCAGTGGCGGCATCGGCCAGTTGGGGATGCGGATATCACCTGCCTCACCCAGCATGTAGAAAT
Source organism: Marimonas arenosa (assembly GCF_030848945.1). Taxonomy (GTDB): domain Bacteria; phylum Pseudomonadota; class Alphaproteobacteria; order Rhodobacterales; family Rhodobacteraceae; genus Marimonas; species Marimonas arenosa. The sequence goes on along the minus strand of NZ_JANHAX010000009.1, from coordinate 63,812 downwards.
TGTCTTCCTTGACCGGAACGTTCAGCGGCGCGCCCTTGTCCTTCCAGTCGGGGATCAGCGCGTCGAGCCCGCAGGGATCAAGCACTGCACCCGACAGGATGTGCGCACCCACTTCCGAGCCCTTCTCGAGCACCACGACGCTCAGATCCGGGTCGAGCTGCTTGAGCCGGATCGCCGCCGACAAGCCCGCCGGGCCTGCGCCAACGATCACCACATCGTATTCCATCGCTTCGCGTTCGATCTCGGACATGCGCGTCCTCCCCTTGGCACCTAACGGGCAACAAAATTTCAACGCTGATTAGCGCTTCACGCTGCACTGCGTCAATCGCGACACGACGTTAACGCGTCCTTTCTGCGGTTTTCCCGGCCAAGATGCGCGGAATTGCACTGCTCACAGCCATACTCTATTGCATGGCCTCACGCCTTTGGGCAGTGTGACATGCAGCATGAGACGGCGCGCGGAAGAACGCGCCGCGTTTATTTTGACGGTGGACCAGGAGCCATGGAAAAGATCCCGATGACCCGCGCCGGCTTTGCCGCGCTCGAAGCCGAGTTGAAGAAACTCAAGTCCGAAGAGCGCCCCGCCATCATCAAGGCGATCGCTGAGGCGCGCGAGCATGGCGATCTAAGCGAAAACGCCGAATACCACTCGGCGCGCGAAAAACAGAGCTTCATAGAAGGCCGGATCAAGGAGCTCGAAGGGGTGCTCGGCCTGGCCGAGGTGATCGACCCCACCAAACTGTCGGGCGCGATCAAGTTCGGCGCCACCGTGACGCTGGTGGACGAGGACACCGACGAAGAAAAGACCTGGCAGATCGTCGGCGAACACGAGGCCAACATCGAAAAGGGGCTGCTCAACATCAAGTCCCCGATCGCCCGAGCGCTGATCGGCAAGGAAGAGGGCGACAGCGTCGAGGTGCGCACGCCCGGCGGCGACCGCGCCTACGAAGTGCTCAAGATCGAATATGTCTGACCCGTCCCGAGGGGGGCCGCGCATGGTCGAACCAACCGAGAGCCGCCCGACTCCGCTCGGGATCTATGACCGTCCGAGCCAGCCGTACATCACCGCCATCGAGGTGATCGCGCTGGCTCTGTCGGTACTGTGGCTGGCGGGGGCCGCAGTGTTCTTCCTCACCCTCGGTCCGGCGGACAGCCCCACCTACGGCGCCGGCGAAGGCAGCCTCGAAGGGCTGCGCTTCATCATGACCATGCTGGCGATCTTCATGCCCGTGGCGATGATCTGGGTCGCGGCCACCGCGGCACGGGCCTCAAAGGTGATGCGTGAGGAAAGTCACCGACTGCAAGGCGCGATCGACGCCATTCGCCAGGCCTATGTCGCCCAGGCCCAGAGCCGCGGTGCGGTGATGGACCAATCGGTGGCCAAGAAGCTTGACGAGATCGCGGCGGCTCAGAAAAAGACCGAAACCGCGCTCGCGACCTTCCATTCCTCGCGCGATGCCGGCACCGTCCGGCCGCCCGAACCGGCACCGCCCCCACCGGGCGCCGAAGAGCAGGTGGCGCTGCCGCTCGGCACCCGCGCCGAGGACATGACGCCGCCGCTTTCGCGCGCCGATTTCATCCGCGCGATGAATTTCCCCGAAACCGCCGAGGACTTGGACGGCTTCGCCGCACTGCGCAAGGCGCTCAAGGACCGGCATGCCAGCCAGCTGATCCGCGCCAGCCAGGACGTGCTGACGCTGCTGAGTCAGGACGGCATCTACATGGACGACCTGCGCCCTGACATGGCCCGGCCCGAGATCTGGCGCAAATTCGCCGCCGGCCAGCGCGGCCGCCCGGTGGCCGCGCTCGGTGGCGTGCGCGACCGGTCCTCGCTGGCGCTGACGGCAGGGCGGATGCGGCAGGATCCCATCTTCCGCGACGCGGTGCATCATTTCCTGCGCAAGTTCGACCAGATGTTCACCGAGTTTGCCGACGCCGCCTCGGACAGCGAGATATCCGAGTTGGCCGACACCCGCACAGCACGGGCCTTCATGCTGTTGGGCCGCGTGGCGGGAACCTTCGACTAACCCGGTACTCGCGAGGAAAATGCGCCCGCTAAGACACATGAGCAACGCAATTTCCCCCGGGTCTTGAGCCGGATTCGACACCGGACCTCTACGTCGGTCAAAGCCCGAAGCCGCTCCAGGGAATGAAACGCACCGCGTCGCCTTCGGAAATCTCCGCTGTATCCTCAGGCAAATCAACCAGCCCCTCGGCCCAGCTCAACCCGCTGATAAGCCCTGATCCTTCCGAGCGGAACACCTCGGCCCGACCATCGCGAATGCGGGCGCGCAGGAACTCCCTCCGCCCCGCTTTCTTGCGCTTGGAAAAAGCTGCCGGCAAGTCGAAACCCTGCGGCACCCGCCAGCCGCGTCCCGCCAGCAGCCCCAACGCTGGCAGAGCGAAGACGCAGGCCGTCACAATCGCCGCCACCGGGTTGCCGGGCAGACCAAAGACCGGCACCCCCTGCCACATCCCCAGCGCCAGCGGCCGCCCCGGCTTGATCGCCATACGCCACAGCGACATTGCGCCGGCCTGTTGCAGCAAGGCCGAGACATGATCCTCGTCGCCAGCCGACGCTCCGCCCGAGGTCAGCACCGCATCGGCCTGCGCCGCCGCGGCGTCGAACGCGGCGCGCAGGCGCACGCGATCATCCGCGATGCGCCCCAAATCCACCGGCACATGACCGGCGCGTTCGATCAGCGCCAGCAGCATCGGCCGGTTGGCATCGTATATCTGCCCCGGCTCCGCCGCTTTTCCCGGCTCGACCAACTCGTCGCCGGTTGAAATCACGGCGACCCGCAGTGGCTTGCGCACCGTCAGTCGGTCCACGCCCACCGCGGCGCAAAGCGCCAGGTCGGCCGGCGTGACCACTCGGCCCGCGGCCAGCACTTCGTCTCCGGCGGTCACGTCCTCGCCCGCCCGGCGAACATTGGCGCCGGCTTTCACCCCGGCCCTGAAGGCCACTTCGCCAGCGCCAAGTTCGACGTCCTCCTGCATCACCACCGTATCGACTCCGTCTGGCAACGCCGCCCCGGTCAGCACCCGGATCGCATGGCCCGGCGGCACCGTGCCCTCGTATCTCAGCCCTGCCGCCGCGCGGCCCGCCACCAGCGGCAGCACCGGATCGCCGACAGGCAGGTCGGCACAAGCGAAGCCATAGCCATCAACCGCGGAATTCGGCAGCGGCGGGTTCGACCGCCGCGCGACCACCGGGTCCGCCAGCACCCGACCCAGCGCATCGCCGAGCGGCACCGTCTCGGTCGCCGTCACCGGTTCCAGACGATCGCGCAGCAGCGCCAGCGCGGCATCCACCGGCGTCCACTCAACGCCCGGCGGCAATGCAAAGCAATCGTTCTGGAGCGCCGGCGGTTTCAGCGCCGTCGCCGCCCGTGCGGCATCCGCCAACGTGTCTTCGTGCCCCAATCCGAAGATCCAGCCTTCCGCGGCCGCCTCCGGGGCCTCCACCGACAGCATCTTGGCCAGCCGGTCGGGCGGCAAAGCGGCCACCGCCGCGGCCAGCACCCGGACCTGGGCCGCATCACGAACCTCGTCGGCGCGCTGCGCCTCGGCCACAACCTTGCGGATCAGTGACGGCCAGACCTCGACCAGAGCCAGCGGCTTGTCCTCCAACGGTTCGAACGGCCAGGCCGCCGCGCCGAAGCGGTCACGCAGCCGCCACAACATGGGCAGCCCCATCATGACCTGGCCGCCGACCGCGCCCGCGCCCGTCATCTGCCAGCAGGGAAACGCCCCCTTGGCGCGGCGCTCGGCCACGCGCCATTCCGGCACCGCATCGAAATCCCGCGCCCGCCCCTTGCGCGGCAGATCGTGGATGTCGCGCTTGAGACCGTTGCCCCAGAACGGCCCGGTGCCCGAGAACAGCCGGTTGATCTCACCCGCGACATCAAACCGGTTGTTGGCCTTGGGCGCGTCCTCGATCCGCTCGGCGAACCAGCGCCAGAGGATCAGCGGATCGTCTTCGCCGACCAGCGCACGCGCCAACCCCGCCGGATAGCCGAAGGGGAAATCGAACCCGGCCAGCACCCGCCGCCCGGCGTCGATTTCGTCACCGATCCGCGCGGTCAGCCAATCTTCGGCCGCCTGCCGGTTGCGATGATAGAGCGGCGCTTCCCCCGCGACACAGGTCCAGATCGCATCCGCCTTGGGCGTCGGCCCGCGATCATTGCCACCGGACCAGTCGGCCATGATGATGGTGTCGAACTCGCTCACAACCCCAACTCCGCCAAAATGAAATCCGCGATCCCCCGGGTATCGTCGAGATCGAAGACCGGCCGATCGAGGCTTAGCGGCGCGTCCGACGCGACCGCCCGCACGGTCGGATCGTCCGGCGCGATCAGCGGCTGCCCGGTCTCGGCCCGGTGTGCCTCTAACTTGGCATGACCATCGCGCTTATAGCCTTCGATCAACACCAGGTCGCACGGATCCAGCTTGCCCAGAAGTTCAGACAGCGGCGGCTCGGGCGCGTCGCCCAGCTCGGTCATCAGCGCCCAGCGCATGCGCGACGCCAACAGAACCTGCCCCGCCCCGGCGACCCGGTGGCGGTGGCTGTCGCGGCCCGGCTGGTCGACGTCAAAGGCGTGATGCGCATGTTTGATGGTCGATACTTTCAGCCCGCGTGCGGTCAGGTCGGCCACCAGCCGCTCCATCAGCCCGGTCTTGCCCGAGTTCTTCCAGCCGACGACCCCGAATATCTTCACGTGGCGCTCTCCAGATAGCCCCGGGCGATGTCCAGATCGTCGGGCGTGTTGACGTTGAAAAACGGCGCGGGATCGGCATCGGGAAAAAGCGCCTCGCGCCCGCCATGGGCATCGGTCCAGAGCACGACCTTGCGCAAGCCGCCCTCCAGCGCCGCGCGCAGGTCATGGCGCAGCGCCACGGGCCAGAGACCAAACGTCGGGTGCCGTACCAGGCCCGAGCGGGTCTTCGAGCGAGTCTCGGCTTCTTCATCGCGCGGCGTCGCAGCCAGAACCAGCGGCTGCGCCATGCCCTGCGCGGCGTCCGTCAGCCGCGCCACCAGATCGCGCGGCAGGAAGGGTGTGTCGGCGGCGGCGGTGACGACGGTTTCCGCGCCTTGCTCCGCCGCCCAGTCGAGCCCGGCCAGCACGCCCGCCAAGGGGCCCGGGAAACCCTCGATCGTGTCGGGCAGCACCGGCAGGCCGAACCCTTCAAACCGCGCCGCATCGCCATTGGCATTCAGCGCCAGCCCCGCCACCTGTGGCCTCAGCCGCTCGATCACGTGGGACAGAAGCGTGCCCTGCCCCAACGGCAGCAACGCCTTGTCACCGCCCCCCATCCTTGTGGCAAGGCCCCCGGCGAGGATGATGCCAAGCGGGCGGGTCATCGTGTGCGCCCGACGCAACGGCACACAAGAATTTTCGAAAATTGTTGGTAAAGTTCTTCGAAGAATATTGTCCGCCGTAGAAAACTCATGCTCCGCCCTCGCCACGCCAGCGCGCTATTTGGGCTGGAAAACCGTCCAAATTTCCACCGCGCAGCCTCACCTTGGGAAGGATGATTGCACCATTGGCGGCAGTAAAAACGAAAGTCTTTTTCCCCTGTGCGAAACGGTCGATATCCGGCCATCCGAAGTGCAGGCGGCTGCTTTCAGTCTCTTGGATCAACCCGTCTTTCGACACGGTCGTGACCACATCGCCAGCCAGCGGCGATTGCAGGGTCACCGAAAGAAAATGCCGTAGGCGCAAATGGCGCAGGCCGATATAGCCCGCGACGATAAGGAACGGCAGATAGGCCACGGCGACGCCGTTTTCGGGTGCTTTCCCAGTCAGCACGATCCACCCGCCTACCAGCGCCAGCCCCAGACTAGTCACCAAGATCACTAGCATGGCAAGAGTTTCGACAAAGCCCAGCAGGCGCCAAGGGCCCGAACAGACCAGGCGCGCTGCGATGCGGCTGCCTTCGGACATCTCCGCAAGGCTGACCGGCCTGTCAAAGATGAAATCTCCCTCCGTCATGCACCCCCCGCCCCCTTCCGCCGGTACCTGCCGTCCTCCTCGGGCACCGCGGCCACATCCGCATCCCGCACCAGCCGCTCCTCGCCGCTCAGGCAGACGAAGCGCTGGCCGCGCATCCGGCCGATCAGGGTCAGGCCGACTTGGCGGGCGATCTCGACCCCCCAGGCGGTGAAGCCCGAGCGCGAGGCCAGCACCGGAATGCCCATCAGCGCCGTTTTGATCACCATTTCCGAGGTCAGCCGCCCGGTGGTGTAGAGCAGCTTGTCGCCCGCTGCGACGCGTTCGGAAAACATCCAGCCGGCGATCTTGTCGACGGCGTTATGGCGTCCGACGTCCTCCATATAGACCAGCGGGCGGTCGCCCTGGCACAGCACCGTGCCATGAATCGCGCCGGCCTCAAGATAAAGCGACGGCGTGCGGTTGATCTTGTGCGCCAGCGCGTAGAGCTCCGAGGTTTTCACCCGGGTCGCCGGTAGTTTCACCCTGTCCAGACCTTCCATCATGTCGCCAAACACCGTGCCGACGGCGCAACCCGAAGTGCGAGTTTTGCGCGAGAGCTTGTCCTCAAAGGAGGTTTCGCGCACGGTGCGCACCACCACGGTGTCAAGCTCGTCGTCGAAATCGACGCCGGTCACCTCCTCCTCCGGCCCGAGCATCCCCTGGTTGCGCAGGAAACCCAGCGCCAGATAGTCCGGATAATCCCCGATCGTCATCGCCGTGACGATCTCGCGGGAATTGAGGAAGATAGTCAGCGGCCGCTCTTCCACCACGCGGATATCAGTCGGCTGCCCCAGGTGATCGGTGCCGGTGACCGCCCGCGTCAGGCGTGCCGCGCCGGGGTCGGGCGCGATAATGTATTCCCCTACGTCAAGGCGAGTCACAGATTGTTTCCCTCTCCCAAAACGGGTAGCGATGCTAAATAGCATCACACGTTTCCGATTTTACGGCCTTACCATGCCACCTGCCACCGCAAAATCCCCCTTCTGGATGGGCGTGCGCGCCGGCGCCCCGTTCATCCTTGTTGTGGTTCCCTTTGCCGCGCTGTTCGGTCTGGTTGCCACAGAGGCCGGCCTTAACCTTTTGGAAACGCTTGGTTTTTCTTTTGCGGTTGTGGCCGGGGCAGCGCAGTTCACGGCGCTGCAGTTGATGCAGGAGCAGGCGCCGGTGCTGGTGGTGCTGATCTCGGCGCTGGCGGTTAACCTGCGGCTGGCGATGTATTCGGCGGCGCTGACACCGCATCTTGGGGCCGCTCCGCTGTGGCAGCGCGCCTTCGTCGCCTATATGACCGTTGATCAAAGCTTCACCACCTCGATTGCCGCCTATGATCGCCACCCGCATTGGCGGCTGGGGCAGAAAACAGCCTTCTTTTTCGGCGCCTGCACTCCGGTGCTGCCGGCCTGGCTGGCCGCCACGATCGCCGGCGCACTTGCCGGCCAGCACATCCCGCCGGACTTCGCGCTCGATTTCGCCGTGCCAATCACCTTTCTGGCAATGATCGCGCCGATGCTACGCACGCTGGCGCATGTCGCGGCGGCGCTCACGGCGGTGACGATGGCGCTGGTGCTGGCTTGGCTGCCCTATAATCTCGGCCTGCTGGTCGCCGGGTTCGCCGGCATGGTTGCCGGGGCGCAAATCGAACTGAGGGTCGAGCGCCGCGTGATCGGCGAAGGGCACGGCACATGATCGAAAAGACCACGCTTTGGCTGGTGATCGCCGGGCTGGGTCTCGGCAGTTTCGGATTGCGGTTTCTGTTTCTCGGGCTGGTCGGCAACCGTCCGCTGCCGGCCTGGGTGCTGCGGCATCTGCGCTACACCGCCGTGGCGGTGATTCCGGCCCTGGTCGCGCCGATGGTGCTGTGGCCGCAGGCCACCGGCGGCACGCCTGATCCGGCACGCCTGGCCGCGGCGACGGTCACCCTAGCAGTCGGGCTGATCAGCCGCAACGTGCTGGCCGCCATCCTCGCCGGCGGCGCGACGCTATTCGGTTTGCTCTATCTGGCGTGACCCCGCCCGGGCGCGGGCCGCGATCGGTCAGGGGGTTTTCCTGGGCGTCGTCTTCGCGCCGGCTTTTGTGGTGGCGAACCGTTCCGGATCCCATTGCTCGAGCAGCTTGGTATTGTCGTCGTCGTCATACTCGTGCAGCGTCGCCTCGCGGACACCCGGAACCCTGCGGAACTGCTCGGCCAACTTGACCGGGTACATGCCCTGCCGGATGTTCGCCAACCCCGGCAACCGCCGCAGGATGCCGCTCGTGGCGCTGGCGCAATAGGCATTTGGCACCGCGCCGTTTTCCTCGATCAGCTTCAGCGCGGTCTCGGCGACCTCGGGGCTGACGTCGAGTTCCTGCACGATCACGTGCCAGGTCTTGCGGGCATGGTAGCGCGTATAGACATCGGCGATCTTGGGGGTGATGCCATATAGCACATCGTTGCGTTCCGGAACCAGCGGATGCACGAAGCTGCCCGAAGGATCGAAGATCACCCGCTGCGAAGCGTTGACCATCAGAGAGGTATGGCCACCGGCGCCCGTTTCATTGCTGATCATGGTAAACAGCGTTAGCCGCGATGGAGTCGGGTCGCGGTACTGGACCTGCTCGATGTCGCTCTGCGGCGCCCAGACGGGCTCAGCCCCACAGCCGGCCATGGCAAAAAGCGCCACGAGTGCAAACACCGCCTTGCGCATGTTCCCCCAACTCCCGAAACCGAATACTGGGCCCCGCTGTCTGCACCCGGTGCCCCACCGGGCGCAGCGCGAAATCAGGCGCCGACCAGCGCCAGGAAGGCCAGGATCAGGACGATCACGATGATCGTCCGGGTCACGAACTTGACAAAGCCCTCGAAGGTCTTTTCCTGGACAAAGGTATTCATTTCGCCATGCTTGTGTTCGGCCATTTTCGTGCTCCGATATGTGAACTTTTTGCCTCAATACTGGATTCGAATGGTTCTGTCACCCGTCGAGCGTTCCGTTTCGATGCCGGCACGTGGCCCCTTTCCCAAATGCCGCACACATGCGATATGACGCGCCATGCGCGACGAGATCGATGACATCCATCCGCTCTTTGCCGGGGCGCCGAAAACGACCGGGTTCAAGAAGCTGCGCAAGCGGCTGGTCCAGAACGTGCGCGAGGCTGTCGACCGGTACGGCATGGTCGAGCCAGGGGCGAAATGGCTCGTCTGCCTGTCGGGCGGCAAGGACAGCTACACGATGCTGGCGATTCTGCACGAACTGCAATGGCGCGGGCTGTTGCCCGTCGAGTTGCTGGCCTGCAATCTCGACCAGGGTCAGCCCGGCTTTCCCGCGACCGTGCTGCCGGACTTCCTCGAAGAGCGGCAGGTGCCGCACCGGATCGAATACGAGGACACCTATTCGATCGTGAAAGAGAAGGTGCCGCAGGGCCGGACCTATTGCGCATTGTGCTCGCGGCTGCGGCGCGGAAATCTCTATCGCATCGCCCGTGAAGAAGGCTGCTCGGCGGTGGTGCTGGGCCATCACCGCGACGATATTCTGGAAACCTTTTTCATGAACCTGTTCCACGGCGGGCGCTTGGCCACGATGCCGCCCAAGCTGGTCAATGAAGAGGGCGATCTGTTCGTCTACCGCCCGCTGGCCTTCGTCGCCGAAGCCGATTGCGACCGCTTTGCCCGGGCGATGGGCTATCCCATCATTCCCTGCGATCTCTGCGGCAGCCAGGACGGGCTGCAGCGCCAGCAGGTCAAAGCCATCCTCGACGGCTGGGAGAAGAACGCCCCCGGCCGACGACAGGTGATGTTCCGGGCCTTGATGAACGCGCGGCCCAGCCACCTGCTCGACCCGAGGCTGTTCGATTTTGCCGGGTTGCAGCGCGGAGACGCGCGCGCCGGCGACCCAAGCGCGCCCGATCTGGGATCGGTCGAATTTGACTGAAATTTCCTTCGGCTTGCGGCAGTGGCGTTAAACCGATGTTGAGAGACCGGGCGCTAGCGTGATCCTGTTCTGAACAAGGGATCGCTGCCATGGCCCTTCGCCCGGGTAACTCGCTTTTTCCGCTCCGTACCGTGCTGCGCCGGATACTGACTGGCCCGCAGATGCTGGCTTTTCTGCCCGCGCTGGCGCTCGGGGCCTTCTGGACAGCCGGTGAAGGCGCGCTGGTGGCGGTGGCACTGGGCACGCCGCTGCTGGTGCTGCTATCGGGCGGGTTCGCACCGCTGTCGGACATACCCGGCGGGCCGCGCGATTCCACCAACGGCCTGCCACTCGGTGCCGCGCTCGAGGATCATCTTGAACATGCCCTGATGCAGACCCGGCACCGTGGCCTGAAAACCGCCTGCCTGATCCTGCAAATCGAAGAGTTCGACACCTTCGTGACCCGCCATGGCCTTACAGCAGGCGACGCACTTTTGGAACACTGCGCCCGCCGGATTGCCGGTGCGCTGCGCAGCGGCGACCATCTCGCGTGGATCGGGGGCGCCGGCCCCGGGGCCGTGCGGTTCGGCATCGGGCTGCGGGCGATCGCCAATCTCGATCTCGAATCCGCGATCCAGATTGCCGCGCGGGTGCAGGCCGCGGCCGAAGAGCCGGTCGTGCTCGACGGCACCGCGGTCTATGTTTCGGCGGGGATTGGCTTCAGCCTGTCCAACCGTTGCCCCGACGGGACCGGGCAGGGGATGATTCAGGCCGCGCAGGTTGCGCTGGACGAGGCCCTGCATCACGGTCCCTCGGCGATCCGCGTCTACTCACCCGAGATGGTCCGCACCGGCCAGACCCGCCAGGCCGTGCAGCACGACGCCCTCTCGGCGTTGGAAAATGGCCAGATCGTGCCCTGGTTCCAACCGCAGATTTCAACCGACACCGGTCGGGTCACCGGGTTCGAAGCGCTGGCGCGCTGGGTCCACCCCGACCGCGGCGTCATACCACCGCCGGACTTCCTGGCCAGTCTCGAGCAGGCTGGCCAGATGGAACGGCTGGGCGAGGTTATCCTTTACGGCGCGCTAAAGGCAGTCGCCGCCTGGGATGCGACCGGGCTGCAAGTGCCCTGTGTGGCGGTGAATTTCACCGGTGACGAGCTGCACAACCCCAGGCTGGCCGACAAGATCCGCTGGGATATCGACCGTTTCGAACTTACCCCCGACCGTTTGACGGTAGAGGTGCTGGAAACCGTGATGGTCGGCCCGCCGGACGATACCGCCACCCGCAACATCACCCGGCTGGCCGAAATGGGCTGCCGAATCGACCTGGACGATTTCGGCACCGGCAATGCCTCGATCGCCGCGCTGCGCCGCTTCGCCATCGAACGGATCAAGATTGACCGCAGCTTCATCACCCATGTCGACGAGGATGCCGAGCAGCAGCGCATGGTCTCGGCGATCCTCACCATGGCCGAGCGGTTGGGGTTGGAAACGCTCGCCGAAGGGGTCGAGACCGCCAGCGAACACGCCATGCTGGCGCAGCTTGGTTGCCGCCACGTGCAGGGCTTCGGCATCGCCCGGCCGATGCCGTTCGAGCAGACCGTCGAGTGGATTCGCGACCACGAAGCCAAACTCGCCCGGCCGCCCGTCATCGGGCGCAAATCAGGCTGACGGCCATGCACTGTGCATTTGCGCGCCGCCGACGGCGCCTGCCCGCCAACCGAAAGAGGCGCAAATAGCCTCAATCGATCAATATCGGCTTGACCTTTTGCCATACACTCTGTTGAACCTGCCCCACCTTTCCAGGACGCGTGTGGGCCGACGATGGACGATCAGAACAAGAACCTCATCCTTGCCGTGACTCTTTCGATGCTGGTGATCCTCGCCTGGTCGATCATCTTCCCACCGCCGGAACCGCCGCAGGAGGCCCCCGGCACCGAGGTCACCGCGACCGCGACGCCCAGCGCCGACAGCCCCGCGACCGGCGGCCCGGTGGTCGATACCGCCACGGGCGGTGCCGCCGCAACCACCGAAGCCAGCGCCAGCGCGCTGGCCGAGGCACCGCGCATCACCATCGACACGCCCAGCGTCAAAGGCTCAATCTCGCTGCTGGGCGGTCGTATCGACGACCTCGCACTGAAGAATTACCGCGACACGCTGAACGAGGGCTCGGACATCGTCACCCTGCTGAGCCCGCAGGGTGGTGACGGCGCGTATTACGCCCTGTTCGGCTGGGCCCCCGGCGCCGGGCTCGCGCCCGAAGACGTGCCCGGTCCCAACTCGCTCTGGACTCAGGAAAGCGGCGGCACGCTCGCCCCCGGCGCCCCAGTGGTGCTCCGCTGGCAGAACGGCAAGGGCCTGACCTTCCGCCGCACGATTTCGATCGACGAAGAGTTCATGTTCACCATCCGCCAGGCGGTACAAAACGACTCGGACGGCACCGTGACGCTCGCGCCCTACGGTATCCTGGCGCGCCACGGCGAACCGGCCGAGCTGAAAAACTTCTTCATCCTGCACGAAGGCGTCGTCGCCATGGCCGACGGCCAACTGGCCGAGGTCGACTACGGGGATATGACCGATTTCGCTTTCGATCCCAACGAAGGCGCCAAGGCGCAGGTCACCCGGGTCCAAGGCAACGGCTGGATCGGTTTCACCGACCACTACTGGATGACCACGCTGATCCCCGGCAAGGGCGCATTCAAATCCGTTGCCAAATACGACGACCGGCGCGACATCTATCAGACCGAAGCGGTCATGAAGACCCAGAGCCTCGAACCCGGCGGCAGCACCGAAATGAGCGCCCGGCTCTTTGCCGGCGCCAAGGAATGGGCGACGATCCGCGCCTACCAGAACGAGGGCAGCGTCGACAAATTCCTCGATTCGATCGACTGGGGCTGGTTCTTCTTTATCACCAAGCCGATGTTCGCGGTGCTGCACTGGCTCAACGCCATCATCGGCAACATGGGCTGGGCCATCATCGGGCTGACCATCGTGATCAAGATCATCCTGTTCCCGCTGGCCTACAAATCCTATGCCTCGATGGCCAAGATGCGCGAACTGCAGCCGCAGATGGAGGCGCTCAAGGAACAATGCGGTGACGACCGCCAGAAGATGCAGCAGGAAATGATGGCGCTCTACAAGCGTGAAAAGGTCAACCCGGCCTCGGGCTGCCTTCCGATCCTGCTACAGATCCCGATCTTCTTCTCACTCTACAAGGTGATCTTCGTTACGCTCGAACTGCGCCACGCCCCCTGGATCGGCTGGATCCGCGACCTTTCGGTCCCTGACCCGAGTTCACTTTTCAACCTGTTCGGCCTGCTGCCGTGGGACGGCCCACCGCAAGGCTCGATCCTGGCGCTCGTCTTTCTCGGGATCATGCCGATCCTCTTGGGAGTTTCGATGTGGCTGCAGCAGAAGCTGAACCCTGCCCCCACCGACCCGACCCAGAAGATGATCTTCGCCTGGATGCCCTGGGTGTTCATGTTCATGCTGGGCAGCTTTGCCTCGGGCCTAGTGCTCTACTGGATTGCCAACAACACCATCACCTTTATCCAGCAATATACGATCATGCGCAGCCACGGCTACAACCCGGACGTGTTCGGCAATATCCGCTCGAGCTTCAAGCGCGGCGGCGGGGACGAAACGTGACGGCGCGGCTGGCGCAGATCTGGCGCCACCCTGTCAAGGCGCACGGCCGCGAACGCATCGACATGGCAACGCTGGAAGTGGGCAAGGCTCTGCCCTGGGACAGGGTCTGGGCGGTGGCGCATGAGCGGTCCTGCTTCGACGTTGAGCGCCCGTCCTGGGCGCCGCCCGGCGATTTCTCGCGCGGCGCCTCCTCGCCCCGGCTGCAGCAGATCGAATGCTTCTCCGACCCGGCCTATCGCAGCATCACCTTCTTTCATCCCGACCGGCCTTCGATCTCCATCAACCCGCATGACCACGGCGACGGCTGTGAATTCATCCAATGGGTGATGCCGATCTCGCTCGGCGCCAAGCTGCTGCCGTCGCGCTTCGTGCGCGCGCCTGACGAGGCGATGACCGACACCGGTTACCAGTCGATCTCGCTGATCAACCTCGCCTCGCACCGGGCCCTTGCCGAACACCTCGGCCAGGACCTGTCCGAACTGCGTTGGCGCGGCAATTTCCTGGTCGAAGGCATGGCGGCCTGGGAAGAGCTCGACTGGGTTGGCAAGACTCTTCGGCTGGGGGATGCTGAATTCGAAGTGGTCGAACCGATCCAGCGCTGCCGCATGACCGAAGCCAACCCCGAAACCGGCCGGCGCGACGCCGACACCCTGCGCGGCCTATCCGAAGGGTTCGGACACCAGAATTGCGGCGTCTACCTGAAGGTGACCAAGGGCGGCGAGATCATGGAAGGCATGAGTTTCGAGGTGCTGGGCTGATGCAACTCGCCTTTCCCTTGGCTCCGGACCCGGACGACGCGGCGCGCGAAGCCGGCCGCAGGCTGTTCGCCGGCGGGGCCGAGTTTCTCAAGGGCGTGGTCGCCATGTCGGGCCTGCCGCCCGCCGACCGCATCGAGATCTGCTTCGCCGGCCGCTCCAACGTCGGCAAATCCTCGCTGATCAATGCTCTGACCGGGCGCAAGGGGCTGGCGCGGGCGTCGAACACGCCCGGCCGCACCCAGGAGATCAACTTCTTCACCGTCGGGCCTGAACACTACCTCGTCGACCTGCCCGGCTACGGCTATGCCAACGCGCCGCTGGCCAAGGTCGAGAAATGGCAGCGACTCCTGAAACAGTATCTCTCGGGCCGGCCCAGCCTGCGCCGCGCTTTCGTGCTGATCGACGCCCGCCACGGTATCAAGCCGGTGGACGAAGAGATCATGGCGTTGCTCGACAGCGCAGCCGTCACCTTCCAGGGCGTGCTGACCAAGGCTGACAAGGTGAAGGCGCAGGACCGCGACCGGGTTCTGGCACAGGTGCGCGAGAAGCTGTCGACCCATCCCGCCGCCTTCCCCGAACTGGTGCTGACCTCGTCGGAAAAGGGCGACGGCATCGAAACGCTCAGGGCGATCATCGCCGGGCTGGTCTGATCAAGCGGTGCGCTGGCGCGCGCAGGTCGCTTTTGCGTTCGGGCCACGCAGGCCCTGGGGGACCAGTCCCCCAGACCCCCTGGGATATTTCCGGTCAGATGAAGCA
Source organism: Marimonas arenosa (assembly GCF_030848945.1). GTDB lineage: Bacteria > Pseudomonadota > Alphaproteobacteria > Rhodobacterales > Rhodobacteraceae > Marimonas > Marimonas arenosa. The sequence goes on along the minus strand of NZ_JANHAX010000009.1, from coordinate 48,771 downwards.
AGGGTTTATTAACCTTGTCCGCCTACTGTCATCTTCGCGGTACAGGCGGGGACGCCGATGGCCGCGTCAGGTGAAGGCCCCTCGTCGTCGGCGAGGGGCCGAACCTTTTTCTGGATCCAAAACTTCATCTGACCCGAAATATCCCGGGGAGCGCGAGGGGCTGGCCCCTCGCGTCTTGCATCAGACGTGCTGCCCGCCGTTGATTTCGATTTCGGTGCCGGTGATGTAGGAGCTTTCGTCCGAACAGAGGAAAAAAATCGTCGCCGCCACCTCCTCGGTCTGGCCAAGGCGGCGCAGCGGGATCTGCTCGACCAGCTTTTCCGTTCCCGGCGACAGAATCGCGGTTTCGATCTCGCCAGGGGCGATGGCGTTGACGCGCACCCCCATCGGGCCGAAGTCATTTGCCATCTCACGGGTCAAGGCCTTCAGCGCCGCCTTCGACGTGGCATAGGCGGCGCCGGCAAAGGGATGCACCTGGTTGCCGGCGATCGAGGTCACGTTGACGACCGCGCCTTTCGCCGCCGCCAGTTCCTGCTTCAGCCCGCGCGCCAGCACGACGCTGGCGAAGAAATTGACGTGAAACACCTTGCCCCAAGCGGCCAGATCGGTGGTCAGGGTCGACAACCTCTCGCCCTCGGGTCCTTTCGGAGAAATGCCGGCGTTGTTGACCAGCGCGTCCAGCCGGCCGTCGAGCCGCCCGCGGATGTCCTCGACCGCGCGCATCGTGTCCTTGGGATCGCCCAGATCGATCTGCACATGGTTTTCGGCGCCGCCGCCCCAGGGGCATTCGGCCGGGAAGGGATGGCGCGAACAGGTGATCACCCGCCAGCCCTCGCGGTTGAAGCGCCGCACGGTGGCATGGCCGATGCCGCGGCTGGCCCCGGTCAGAAGAAGCGTTTTTTGCGTCATGGATCCGTTCCCGCTCTTGCTCTGCAGCGACTTTACCACTGCCGGGCGGCGCGGCAATGGGCGCCTTGGCAGCGCGGGTTGAAAGGCGTAAACCGAACGGGCTTACAAGGACCTGTCAACGCCGATGAGAACGCAGACCATGAACCGCGACTGGATTGCCACCGCCCGCACCCTTTCCGAGGCATTGCCCTATCTTCAGCGCTACACCGGCGCCGTCGTGGTGATCAAACTCGGTGGCCACGCCATGGGCTCGGACGAGGCGATGGAGTTGTTTGCGCGTGACGTGGTGCTGCTGCGCCAGGTTGGGGTCAACCCGGTGGTCGTCCATGGCGGCGGCCCGATGATCAACGAACTCCTGAAAAAACTCGACATCCAGTCCGAATTCGTCGACGGCAAGCGCGTCACCGACGCCGCCACCATGGAGGTGGTCGAGATGGTGCTCTCGGGCCAGGTCAACAAGCGCATCGTGCAGGCGATCAACGATCAGGGCGGCCGCGCCGTCGGGCTGTCGGGCAAGGATGCCCGGCTGGTGACCTGCGTCGCCACCGACCCACGGCTCGGTCTCGTCGGCACACCGTCGAAGGTTGACCCTGGAATCCTCCAGACGCTGTTCGACGCAGGCGCCATCCCCGTGATCGCGCCGCTGGGCGGCGGCGAGGCCGGCCAGACCTTCAACATCAACGGCGACACCATGGCCGGCGCCATCGCCGCCGCGCTCAAGGCCGACCGGCTCTTGCTGCTGACCGATGTCGAAGGCGTCAAGGACAAATCCGGCACACTTCTGACCGATCTCGAGGCGGCGCAGATCCACGCGATGATCAAGGACGGCACCATCGCCGGTGGCATGATCCCCAAGACCGAGACCGCGCTCGGCGCGCTCGAAGGCGGCGCGCGCGCGGTGGTCATCCTCGACGGCCGGGCCCCGCACGCGGTCCTGCTCGAGCTTTTCACCGAACACGGCGCCGGGTCGATCATCCGCCTCGGCCGCTGATCCCCCTCGAGGGCTGACGCCCACCCGCGTCAGACATGGTGGAATACCTGACCTCTCGCGAGAGTTGATCTCCGCTATACTGAACGCAGAGCGGCACGCGATTTTTCGTGTCTCCTGCTTGGTGATTTCCAACCTTCAGGCTGCGTCTTCGCGGCCCATTTCAGACATATTTTTCAAGGATTTGACACATGGACAAGGAAAAACGAACCACACGGATATCAACCTCCGAAGATGTTGCTGCGCTCGAACTTGATCTGCGCAGCTTCAAACGCCGACGGGTGGGGCGGCTGCAACTCGACATTCCCGGCATGGACGACAGCACACAGAATCGCCTCTCGCTGGCGCTTAATCGCAACTATGCCGTCTGCGGCTGTGGCGAAGCCACGGCGCTCGGCCTGGTCGGTCTTGTTGTTGGTGCCGGCTATGCTTGGGCGGCCGGGCTGATCCCCGACGCCTGGCTTGCCGCCCTCGGTTACACTCTTGGCGGTTTCACTCTGGGCGTGGCCACGGGCAAGCTGATCGGCAAGTCCATCGCCCGTGCCCGGCTTTCCCGCGCCGTCGAGGAACTGCGTCAGCATTTCGGCCCCGAGGAACTGCCGCCCGAAAAACCCACCGCGCGCTGCGCGGTGCATGGCACTTGAGGAGGCGGTGCGATGAGAATCTGCGTCGAAACCGCCATCGAACAATTCGAGGAATGCTCGGAATGGGAAGACCAGGGATACGAGACCTGCGACGAATGGGTGGATCAGGGCTATGAATCCTGCGACGATTGGGACGACCGCTGCTGCGACTGGTGGCCCTGTTCCTGGGGCTGCAAGCTTATCACCTGGGTCTGTGTCGGTTGGGTCTGGGTTTCCAACCTCGTCTGCGTCGCCTGGGTCTGGGTTTCCAACCTCGTTTGCGTCGCCTGGACGCTCATCACCACCACGGTCTGCGTGCTCTGGGCGGTGATCGAGGTCATCCTCCTGCCCATCGCCTGGATCGTCGAGGTGATCTCCTCGATCCCGATCATCGGCCGGCTGATCGACATGGTGATCAACCTGATCAACACCATCATCAAGCGGCTGATCGACCTGCCCACGGCGATCCTCGACCTGATCGGCATCCGGCCTCTGAAGCGAATGCAGCTTTGCGTCATCATCCTGCGCGACGAAGACGGCAATCCGGTCTCGGACGAGGCCACGCTACGGCCGTTTCTTGACGAGACCGTCGACACCTTCCGGCGCGAGGCCAATATCCATGTCCATATCGCCGGCATCCACACGGTGGAAAACGCCTCGCCCACCTACGCGCTCGATGTCGGCTGCAACGCCGATGCCTTTCTCGAGGATCTCTGGCTGCCCGGCAGCTATTTCCTGTGGACGGCGATGCTGAACTGTCCGCTGGGCGCAACCTCGCGGATCGGGCCGGTACGGCCGCAAATCGTAGTCTTCGCCGTGCGTGAGATTCCCGGCACCACCGCCGGCTGCGCGCTGGGGCCGCTCAACGATTACCTGACGGTCGAAGGCAACAACCCGGTCTGCATCCCGCACGAGGTCGGCCACAAGGTCGGGCTGTGGCATTGCTGCGATGCCACCAACCTGGCCAATCCGAACTGCGGCGGCATCCGTCTGCAAGGCTGGCAAGTCGCCATCGCGCGCAATTCGAAATACGTCAGCTGGTTCTGAGGAAGTGGGGTCACCAACCTGGCTTGCCGCTGGCGCCCGAGCCAAACGAGCCAAGCTGAAAACATGACTGCTACTGGCCTGGAGGGGACGTTGCCTGTTCGGATCGCGAGCCGCGATCCGAACGAGGCGGGGGAGGCGCTGCCTCCCCCGCACCCCCTCCGGGATATTTCAGGTCAGATGAAGGAAAACACGCTTGTCTTCCTCTTTCTCGAAATATCCCGGGGGGACTGGGGGGCTGGCCCCCCAGTCGGTCGGAGTGGCGAAGCCAATTCGAAACCAATGACCCCTCCAGACCAACAACAGACAACGCGACCGCCGCAATCCTAATGGCTCCAAAGCGAAACCGCCGCGCCTTTTCCCAGCACGACCGGTGGTTTTTCCATGGTCCCGCCCCTGGGGTCGGTTGCGCGACACTTTATTGATTTGGCATCGTCACGAAAACGCCTATGTAATCCGCCATGGAACACGAAACCGTCATTCGCCTTGCCATCTTCCTCGGTCTCTTCTCCCTGTTCGCCGCGGTCGAAGCCTGGGTCCCGCGCCGCCGGCGTACCCAGCCGCGGCAGACCCGCTGGACGACGAACTGGGCGATCACCATCCTAAACACGTTGGTGCTGAGGGCGCTGGCCATCGGCCTGCCGCTTCTGGCGGTGGGCGCAGCGATCGACGCCGCTGCCAATGGCTGGGGATTGCTCAATCGGATCGACGGGCCTGTCTGGCTCGAGATCACGGCCGCCGTGCTGTTTTTCGACTTCGCCATCTGGGCGCAGCACCTGATCACCCACAAGGTGCCACTGCTGTGGCGGCTGCACCAGGTCCACCACGCCGACCGCGACATCGACGTGACCACCGCGATCCGCTTCCACCCGATCGAGATCGCGCTGTCGATGCTGTTGAAGATCGGGCTGGTCTACCTGATCGGCCCGGCCGCCCTTGCCATCATCCTGTTCGAGATCATCCTCAACGGCACCGCCATGTTCAACCACGCCAACATGAAACTGCCGCTCTGGCTCGACCGCTGGCTGCGGCTGGTGCTGGTCACGCCCGACATGCACCGCGTCCACCATTCGGTGCAAAGACACGAACATGACAGCAACTACGGCTTTGCTCTGTCGATCTGGGACCGGATCTTCGGCACCTATGTCCCGCAGCCTGACCAGGGCCACGAGGGGATGGACATCGGCCTGCGGTGGCGCGATGACAATCCCTCGAAACTGGGCTGGAGCCTGACGCTGCCGTTCCGCGAGAAATGAAACTCGCCCCCGCCCCCGAAACCCACGCGCTCATGGTGATGGGCGCCCTGCACGACGCCGGCGACACCATCGTTTTGCTCGGCCCGCACGAGCCGGGCTTCTGGGCGCATTTCACCGCCCAGCCAGAATACCGCGACGGACGGCCCGACCCGCTCGACCGCTGGTCGAAGCGGGCGATCGGGGGGCTCGCCGCCGACTGGAATGGCACCGCGATCTTTCCGTCCGACGGCCCTCCCTACGCCCCGTTCCAGGACTGGGCGCTACGCTCGGGGCAGGCCTGGACCTCACCGGTGGGGATGCTGGTGCAGGCGCAGGCCGGGTTGATGGTCAGCTTCCGCGGCGCGGTGCGCCTCGCCGGCCGCCGCCTGCCCTTGCCCGCCGCCAAGCCCGATCCTTGCCGGACCTGCCCCGACAAGCCCTGCCTGTCGGCCTGCCCGGTCGGCGCCCTCGGCCCCGGACCTTACCGGGTCGACGCCTGCCGCGCCCATCTGGAGACAGCCGAAGGCCGGGACTGCAGGGCGCAGGGGTGCGCTGTTCGGCGCGCTTGCCCGGTCTCACGCTCCTATGGCAGGCTGCCGGAGCAATCCGCTTTTCACATGAGGGCCTTCCGATGAGCCTCCGCCTGATCCTAATGCGCCACGCCAAGTCGAGCTGGGACGATGCCTCGCTCGACGATCACGACCGCCCGCTCAACGGCCGCGGCCGCCGCTCCGCGGTGGCACTGGGCAAATGGCTGCAGGACAAGGGCTATCTGCCCGATACCGTGCTCTGCTCCGACGCCGTCCGCACCCGCGAAACCTTCGAACGTCTGGGTCTCGGCGTTCTGCCGGTGAAATACCTCAAGGAAATCTATCATGCCTCGACCGGCGTGATCCTCGACACTTTGCGCGACAAGGGCGCCGGCAAATGCGTGCTGATCGTGACCCACAATCCCGGCTGCGCCGATTTCGCCGACCGAATCGTGACCGAGCCGGTCAAGCATGACCGCTTCTTCGACTATCCCACCGGTGCGACGCTGGTCGTGGATCTGTCCGCTGACAATTGGGAAGATGTGGCCTTCCACACCGGCACGGCGGTTGATTTCGTGATCCCCCGCGAACTGACCGATTGACGAAATAAGCCGATTCAGGCGACTTGCTTTGCCTCGGCGACGGCCATGTCGCGCTGACCGACGCTGTCATGCAGCCGCTCGGACCGGTCGCGACCCACGACCCGGCGTTTGCGCAACAGGAACAGCTTGCCCCAGCTCATCCACGTTCCGACCGGAGGCGCGCTCGGATCGGTCGGGAACTCGGCCTGCCACCCCGATGGCAGCGGCATGCCACAGCGGGAAAGCTTGTCCAACATCCAGACCAGTGGGATATTCGACAGCGGCCGCGCCGCCGCGTGCCCGCCCAGTTGCCCGCCGACATCGCCATGCGCACCGGGGAACCAGACCTGTTCGACCCGCGCCTCGAGCTCTTCCGGCGTATCCCACAGGACCGGCGCGAAGGCGGATCGGGTTTCATCCAGCGCCAGTGCGTGGAACCCGTGTCGGACCGTGGCGCCGATTTGGTGAGTGTGGAATTCGTGCGCCGGCTCCGACCAGCGCCAAAGGATCGGCAGGCGCAGGCCCAGCGCCTTCACCGTGTCCCACACGCCCACCACCTCGATCTCGACCCAGGCGTGGCAATAGGCCTGGCGGAAGGCGCGCGCCGCGGGGCTGCCCGGCGGTGACTGGTAATGACGATAGGCGGTCAGCACGTTGCGCTCGGTCGCGCAATCGGCCCGGAGCAGGCCGACCTGGTCAATCACACCGGCCAGAGAGCGCACCGCGAAGGCGCCTCGGGAATAGCCCATCAGGAAGATCCGGTCGCCGGGACGGTAGCGCGACGCGAGATAGCCATAGGCGCGGCGGATCTGCCGGTTGATGCCGCGCCCGGTGATCACGTCCCCGGCTGAGCGCCAGTCGCACCACTGCACACCTGCTTCATAGTAGCAGGACACCGGCGCGCCGATGCGGCTCAGCAACTTGTAGGCAAGCCCGGCATTGGTTTCGCAGCCGGGCCGCAGAGAGGACATGGTGCCGTCGAGGATGATCACGTGGGTCATCGCCCCCCGGCCACGTGCCAGCTGCGGTTTCGACCCGAGCTGCCATGGTCGGAGCCAGTTAAAGACCTGTTTACCGACGTTCCTCCACATCCTGAATCATCTTCCACACGCGTTCCGGAGTGAAGGGCATGTCCGCCTGTCGCACTCCCATCTCCCACAGCGCGTCACCCACTGCATTTGCCACGGCAGCCATCGCGCCCACCGTGCCGGCTTCTCCGCAGCCCTTCATTCCCATCGGGTTGGCGGTCGACGGCACCGGCTCGGTCTCGAAACCAAACATGGGCAGATCATCGGCGCGCGGCAAGGCATAGTCCATGAAACTTGCCGTGAGCAACTGGCCGTCCTCGTCATGGACCACCCGCTCCATCAGTGCCTGACCCGCGCCCTGCGCCACCCCGCCATGCACCTGGCCCTCGGCCAGCATCGGGTTGATCAGGTTGCCGAAATCGTCGACCACGTCATAGCGGACCAACTCGACCTTGCCGGTCTCGGGGTCGACCTCGACCTCCGCGACATGCGCCCCGTTGGGGAAGGACCGGCCCGGCAGCGTTGCCCGCTTTTCATGGCTCAACAGATCGGCGCGCCCATCGGCGCGCGCCATCTCGGCCACTTCCAGCAGGGTCGGCGTCAGGTTCGAGCCCGGCGCGCGGAAGGTCTCGTCATCGAACACGATCTCCTCCTCCTTCACGCCCATCTTGTCCGCCAAATAAGGCTTCATCGCGGCGATCATCACCTCGACGGTGGCCAGCGTGGCGTGGGATTGGGTGGTGACAGACCGGGAGCCCCCGGTGCCACCACCCTGTGCGATCAGGTCGCTGTCACCCTGCACGACCTCAATAACCTCCGCCGGAATACCGGTCTGATCCGACAGGAACTGAGCATAGACCGTCTCGTGCCCCTGCCCGTTCGACTGGGTGCCGACGTAAATCGTCACACTGCCATCCTCGTTAAACACGACCTTCGCACCCTCGGAAGGATCGCCCAAAATGCTTTCGATATAGTAACAGAGCCCGAGCCCGCGTTTCTTCCCGCGATTTTCGCTCTCGGCGCGGCGCGCGGCGAAGCCGTCGATATCGGCGAAACGCTCGGCATGGGCCAGCACCCGGCCGAAATCACCGACGTCGATGGTCTCGTCGCTCAACGTCTTGTAGGGGAACTGATCCGGCCGGATGAAGTTGCGCCGGCGCAGCTCCAGCGGATCGACGTCCAGCTCGCGCGCGGCACGGTCCATCAGCCGCTCGATCAGGTAAATCGCCTCGGGCCGCCCGGCGCCGCGATAGGCATCGACCGGCACGGTGTTCGAGAACCAGCCATTCACCTGCAGCCACGCCGCACCGATGTCATAGACCCCCTGCAATACCCGGGAAAACAACCGGGTCTGGATGATTTGGGCAAATTGCGAGTTGTAGGCGCCGAGGTTGCAGTCGGTATGTACCCGATAGCCGGTGATCTTCAGGTTCTCGTCAAAGGCGAAGGCCGCCACATGGTTCAGGTCGCGGCCATTGGCATCCGACACCATCGCCTCGGACCGGGTGCTCATCCAGCGCACCGGCCGGTCCAACATCCGCGCCGCCTGCGCCACCAGGATCTGCTCGGGGTGCGGCTGGCCCTTCATGCCAAACCCGCCGCCGGTGTCGGGGTTGGTGACGCGGATCATCTCCGCATCCATGTCCAGCACCTCGGCCAGCGTCCGCTTCGGCACCCACACGCCCTGCGCGTTCACCGCGAGATGCAGCCGTCCGCCCTCGATCGGCTCGGCATAACAGCCGCGCGGCTCCAGCGAGGCGACGATGACGCGGTTGTCCTCGACCTCCATCTCGACCACATGCGCCGCCTCGGCAAAGGCCTGTTCGGTCGCGGCTTCGTCGCCCAGCCCCCAGTCGAAGGCATGGTTGCCCGGCGCCTCGTCATGCAAGTCGACCTCGCTGCGGCCACGCGCCATCTGTGCCGGCAACTCCTCGATCTCGGGCCAGATCGTCTCGGCCGCGTCGCGCGCCTGGTTCAGACTCTCGGCCACGATCATCACGATCGGCTCGCCGACATAGCGCACCCGGCCCTTGGCCAGCAAAGGCCGTTTCGGCATCGCCGCCTTCGACCCGTCGCGGTTGTCGATCTGCACCGCCGGCAAACCCTTGGTCACCCCGGCCTCGGCCAGGGCGGCCGCGTCCAGCACCAGGTGCACGCCCTCCATCTCCCGCGCCTCGTCCAGATCGAGAGCCGACAGCGTGCCATGCGCCATATCCGAACGCACGAAGTATGCGTAAAGCGCCCCTTCCGGCACGATATCGTCGACATAGCGCCCTTCGCCGCGCAGAAACCGCAGATCCTCGACCCGTTTCACCGGCTGCGACCGTCCGAATTTTTCCATGCCTGCTTCCTCACCTTATTCACGCGCCGCAAGAGTTTAGCTGCCCGGACGACGCAGGCAATGCCCCGCCCCTTATCTTGTCCAAAATACTTGAAAAAACGCCGCGTTACGCCGTCGCATGGTCAGGGTTTGGGCGCCGCTCCCGCCAGCCTGACCGCCGCCGGTGGACTGACGCGATTGAACCTTGCGGCAATGGCCGGCGAATGAGCGCCCGGGCCGGTGAACCGAACACAGTCACCTTCGGCTCGGCTGCCGCTTCAGCGCGGATCAATCGGCCGCAGGTCGAAGCCCAGTTCGTTCTCGATCGCCCCTGCCACCTCGAGACAGACCAGATCGTCCATCCGGTCGCCGATCACCTGGACTCCCAGCGGAATGGGCTTGCTGTCGAGTGTACGCACCGTGGCGGACGGCAGGCCCAGGACATTGACGATGTAGAGAAACCGCTGTGCTGCCATGATCTCGGGCAATGTCGCCGGCTGTTCGATGTCCTGGTCGGCACGGAAGGGCGGTTGGCCCGAGACCGGCAGGATCAGCGCATCGATATCGTCGAACATCCGTCCCCATTCGCGCAGGATCGACATCCGCCGCGCCTGTGCCGCCATGAAGCCGGCCATGTCCGGCACGCCGAAGATCTTGGCATAGCCGTCGATCACCCCCTGCGCCGCCGGCGAGCCCAACTTGCGGATCGCGTCCAGCATCATCACCGCAGTCTCGGCGTTCAACAGTTCGCCCCAGGTCTGCGCCGCCTCCGCTGCCATCGGCGGGGCGATCTCGACCAACTCCATTCCGGCCTGCTGCGCCGCGCCCACCGCCGCCTCGACCGCCCGCGTCACCTCGGCCTGCACCTTGCCGTCCCCGAAGGCATCGATGCACCAGCCGACCCGCAATCTGCGCCCCTCCCTATTGCGACCGCTGTCGGGCGCGGCGCACCACAACGGGTCGTCCGACGAGCGCATCCGCAGCACGTCATGCGCCAGCCGGATATCCCCGACTTCGCGGGCGATCATGCCCTGCACGCTCATCATGTTAGTGGTCATCGGCCGCTCGGCCGGGGCCGAGCGGTTGAAAGCCGGCACCCGCCCCATGGACGGGCGCAGCGTCGCCAGTCCGCAACAATAGGCCGGATAACGCAATGACCCGCCCAGATCGTTGCCATGGCCCAGCACGCCCATGCCGCTGGCCACTGCCGAGGAAGCTCCACCAGAAGACCCGCCCGAGGTCAGCGCCGAGTCCCACGGATTCAGCGTGCGGCCATAGATCGGGTTCGAGGTGAAAAAGCGCAGGCTGAATTCCGGTGTCGACGTCCGCCCGATCACCACGCCTCCGCCCGCGCGGATGTTGCGCACCACCGGCGCATCCTCTGCACAAACGATCTCGTTCAGCCCCGGCAGCCCGTTCGAGTTCGGCAACCCTCTGAAATCGACGTTGATCTTGATCGTGACCGGCACCCCCCAGAGCGGGGGCGGATCGGCCGGTCGATTGGCATCCATCGCTTCGGCCTGCGCCATCGCCGCGTCGTCCAGCGGCTCGACCACCGCCCGCAGCACCGGCTCACAGTTAGCAACGCGGTCAAGATGCGCCCGTGTGACCTCGGCCACCTTGACCTCGCCGCGGGCCAGGCGCTGCGCCGTCTCAACGGCGCTCCAGGTGATGATCTCGTGCATGTCCGACCTCCCTTTGTGCCAAGTTGAACATGCCGCGCTGGACCATGCCAAGCGGATTTCACCCGCAAACCGGAACCTGCCGAAACGTCACGCCGGCAGGTGGCTGGCGGGACAAGCGTCTTCGCGCGGGCATGGTCCGCCAACAGACGAGGCAGGTCGCAGCCGTGGCGCTTTTGGCCTGGAGAGAGTTTACGTCACGCTTGACTTCGATGACAGCTGCGCGGGACTTTCCGGAGTTTCGTTCGATCGGTTTCGAAAAGCACAAATGGCCGTTTGAACACATTGGGCTTTCATCGAAATGCTGCGGCGCGGTTTGCCGTTCCAGAATTTCGCCTCGCCTGAAATCACGCCCGCATTTTCTCATGATCCGGATCATAAGGTGACATCGGCATCACACGCGCTGGGACCGGGGCGCCAAGGATGTCTATTGTGACCTCTGAACTGTCCCGAGCACAGAACGGCTGGACATAAGCATAGGCAAGGTTCAAGCCGGTTCGGTGCCCCCAGTCGCCGGAGGTCACGGTTCCGACGATACCGCCTGAGCCTCGCACCGAGGCCCCGGCCGGTGCGGGCGCCCCTGACGTACCGATCGCCAATGTTACCAGCTTCCGTGCGGGGCCGGTCTTCTGACGTTCCAGCAGGGCCGCCTTGCCGATGAAATCGCCTTTATCGAAGGTGACAAACCGGTCGAGCCCGGATTCGAACGGATCGAACTCGGTCAGGATGTCCGCTTTCCAATGCAGGAATCCTTTTTCAAGCCGCATCGAGTCGACAGCCCGCGCCCCGAACAAGCGCAGGCCATGCGCTTCGCCCGCCTTGCGCAGCGCGGTATAGGCCGCCTGCAGACTTTCGTTCGGCACATGGATTTCATAAGCCAGCTCACCCGAGAAACTGACTCCTAGAACCGTCGCGGGCGCGATGCCGACAAGGGCCTCGCGCACCGATAGCCAGGGGAAAGACTCGCGCGACCAATCCCCGCGCGACGCTTGCGACAGTACCGCGCGGGATTTGGGGCCGGCCAGCACCAGGATGGTCTGCGCGTTTGTCAGGGAACGGATGGTCACGTCCTCGTCATCGTGCAGATGCGCCGTCAGCCAGTCCATGTCGTGAAATTCCGAAGCTGCTGCCGAGCCGTACCAGACGCGGCTCCCGCCCCGATCCGACGCCGGGATATTGGCGATCGTCGCCTCGGACTTGACCATGCCGTGATGGTTCAGCAGGTAGCCCAGTCCGACCCGGCCCGGGCGTTTCTGCACCCGCCCACAGATCATGCGATCGAGGAAGCTGTGCACGTCCCTGCCGGTCAATTCGAACCGGTTGAACCCCGAAACCTCGGTCAGGCCAACTGCGGTGGCAACCGTATTTACCTCGTCTGCCACGACGGCGTGAACCTCGTTGAAACGGAAGCCGAGGGTTTCGGTGAAGTCCGGTGTCGGTTTGACATAGTCGATCCTCTCCCACCCATTTACGGTGCCGAATTCGGCACCCTCGGCCGCGAGGATCGGGGTGAGCGGCGTTGTCTTCATCGGGCGCCCGGCAGGGCGGTGCTCGTGCGGGAAGTGGAAGCGGAACTCGTTGCGGTAATCCTCGATCGCCTTGAGCGCGGTCAGTTCCACCGTCGCATGGCCGGTAAAGCGGCGCGGGTCGATCACCCAGGTGTCATACTCCGCCTCGCCGTGCACGATCTGCTGCGCCAAAAGCCAGCCATGGCCGCCGCCTTCACCCAGCCCGGCCCGGAGCCCGATGATGCAGAAGGCATTGCGCTTGCCGGGGATCGGCCCGACCAGCGGCGCGCCGTCGATCGTATAGGTGATCGGGCCGTTCACTACCTCGCGAATGCCGGTTGTCATCAGCACGGGCATCCGGGCGAATGCCCCTTCCAGCACATCAGTGACACGGTCCAGATCGTCGGGGCAGAGGTCGTTGGAGAACTTGGGATCGATCCCGTCCAGCCCCCAGGTCCGGCAGTCCTGCTCGTAGAAGCCGAGCAGCAGCCCGCCTTTTTCCTGCCGGCAATAGTAGTCGCTGATCGGACAGCGCAACAGCGGTATGCGATGCCCAGCCTCGGCGATGGCGGGGATGTCCTCTGTCAGGAAATACTGGTGTTCCATCGAGACGACGGGGTGTTGAACCCCCATCATCGCGCCGATCTCGTTGCAGCGATAGCCGCCGGCATTGACCACGATCTCGGCTCTCACGTCGCCTTTTTCGGTGTGCACGGTCCAGCTGTAATCGGCATGCTGGGTCAGCCCGGTGACAGGCGTATGCCGGTTGACTTCGGCGCCGGCCAGCCGTGCTCGCCGGGCCAGCGCCTGACACAGCTGCGCCGGGTCGATATGGCCGTCACTCGGATCCCACAGCCCGCCGAGAAGGTTCTCGGTCGATATCAGAGGGTGGCGGCGGGCGCATTCCGCGGCGTCGATCACCTCGAGTTCGACCCCGATACCGGCGGCCATGGAGGCGAAGTGACGATAGCCGTCCATCTGCGCCTCTGTATTGGCAAGCCGGATTCCGCCATCACCGTAATTGTAACCGACAGGATAGTCCGGATCGTCCCGCAGCTCCTGGTAAAGCGCGATGGAATGGCTCTTCAGGCCAACCATGGTCTGGGTCATACCGAAATTGGTGACTTGGGCAGCAGAATGCCAGGTAGAACCCGAGGTCAGCTCGTCACGCTCGATCAGCATGACATCCGTCCAGCCCTCAAGCGTAAGATGGTAGAGTGCCGAGCAGCCGGCGATCCCGCCCCCGATGATGACGACTCTGGCCTGATCCCGCATCGCGATCACTCTTTCCTGAATGGCATTCTCTACCGGGTAGGGAAAATCGCCCCCCACATCGATGTCAATCACGGTTCAGGGCTTCCGGGAACGCTCCTGTCAGAGGAACATAGCCGGTTTCCGCTGGAGGGCTTTCGTAGTCGCCCACCACGACCAAACGCTCCACCTTCAGGTATGTCAATCACAAGTCCCAGATTAGTTCGCCTGTCGGTTTTGCGATAGGTCCGATTTTGGGGATCGATTCATCGGCGGGCGCAACACTTCACTTTTTAGCGACAGAAGGAGCGTTCAACATGGGATATGCCGACCGGTCTACTTCACGCAGAAGCAGAAGGCTGAGATTTGGGATCGCTGGCAGCATGGGGAGTCGATGAGTTCGATCGTTTGTTTGATCGCAACTCGTCGTCGATCTACCCGTTGCTTGCGCGGACGGGTGGTGTATTTCCTCCGGAGCAGAGGCGGTTGCGGCTGTCTCTGACATTAGCCGAACGCGAGGAAATTTCCCGGGACCTTCGAGCAGAGTTGTCGCCGTGCAAGATTGCGCGGCCGCCGAAGCGGGCGCCTTCGACGATCAGCCGTAAGGTGCGGCGCAACGGGGCGCGCCGCCGCTATCGCGCGACACGGTCGGATCAGGCGGCCTGTGGCCGGGCACGGCGGCCGAAGCCCTTTAAGCTGGCCTGTCGCCGGCGCTGACATTGCCACGTAGCGCAAAGGCTATTCCCAGAGCACCCGCGCCGCGGCCCTTGACGCTGTGCGGTCATCATAGACCAGGCGATCGGCCTCGGCCCCGTCAACCCGGAACCCCGCAGGCAGTCCACCAACCCGGCGTCTCATATCACCTTGTCCGACGCCAGTGCCCGGGCAGCACCGTCCCCTGTCCCTCCGACGCCAGCGCCGCCGCCATGATCGTGCTGCCGGCAAACAGAAACCGCACCCTTCGGCAGGTCGCTTTCGATGCAAAAAACCTAGGGGTTACGGAAGATCACCATCAGGTCGTGAAACCCCTGCGCGAAATCCGCGAGCGCATTGCCCATCGACAGAGTCAGGACGATATCGGGGTGCCGGCGTAAAACCCGGGCAGCCCCCCGTCGCCATTTCCAGCGTCCACAGCAACGGCTGGTCCGAAGCGGGGCAGGTCCGCCCCGCTTCGGGCTGCATTGAATTCGCGCGCGGATCGCACGAGGACAGGTTCGACGACAACAATCTGCTCTCCCGCGGCCAGAAAATCCGCATCGACGTCGCCGCCGACGACAAGGTGCCGATCGAGATTCATTCCGGCCAGATCCGCCCGCACCACGGGCGCACCATCCGCGGCTCGGGTCCCAACACGACCGGGGACCGTCGCATCGCCTGCGTCATCCGCTATGTCGACACCGACGTGGCGCAGGAGGTCGGCGAAAAAGACGATGCCATGCCGGTGCGCAGCATCGACCGGCCAGGGCATTTCACCGATTTCGCCCCGCCGCGGGGCAATTTCACCTCTGAAAGCCTTGCACTTCACGATGAAATCCGCTCGGCTCAGGCCAAGGTTATGATGAAGGGCACAAGAAACGCGAAAGGGCTCTGCGCATGATGGACAAGGTCAACTTCACCCAGATGAAGGACGGCACGGCCGAGGAATACGCCTTTCTCACCGAGCACGAAACCGAATACGCCAGCCACACCGCCGACCGGCTGCTGAAGGCCTTGGTCGAGCTCGATGAATCGCTCAGCGGCTACCAGATCACCCGTCTCGGCCATTCGGTGCAATCGGCCACCCGCGCCTGGCGCGACGGCGCCGATATCGACTGGGTGGTGGGTGCGCTGCTGCACGATATCGGCGACATCTACGCGCCCTACAATCACGACGAATACGCCGCCGCCATCCTGCGCCCCTTCGTGCGCGAGCAGGTCGCCTGGTGCGTCCAGACCCACGGCGATTTCCAGATGCTCTACTACGGCGACAAGATCCCCGGCGGCAACCAGCACAAGCGCGACCGCCACAAGGGCCACCCCTATTTCGACGATTGCGCCGAGTTCTGCGAGCGCTGGGACCAGGCGAGCTTCGACCCCGATTACGACGACCTTTCGCTCGATTTCTTTGTCGGTATGGTGCGCGAGGTCTTCGCCCGCAAACCCTATGACCCGGAAGTGATCCGCCCCGGCGCCCGGGAACCGCTGGTCGTCGAGAATGTCGCCGTTGCGCGTCGCTGATCCGAGGCCTGATCAAGACATGCGGTGACAGGAAAAGGGGGAAACATGAGCCGTCTGTCGCAAGGCTTGGTGCTTTTAGCGTTTTCGTTTGCTTTGTGGGCGTTTTGCGGGAGCCTGATCGCCGCCGGACAACTTATCATGAGCATGGATGCAACATTGGTCCTTCACGCCACCGGCGCGCCAATCGGAGCCGTGGTGGCCGCTTGGACATATTTCCGGTTTTTCGGATCTTTCACGCCGCTTGCGGTGGCCCTGGCTTTTCTTGTCACGGCGGTGCTCTTGGACGTTTTCGTTGTTGCCATGCTGATCGAACGCAGCTTCGCGATGTTTGCGAGCCCGCTTGGCACATGGATTCCACTGACTCTCATTTTCTTGGCCGCGCTTGTGACTGGTCTGGCGATGCGACAATGAAACCTCCTCGCATTGGGCGCAGGGTCAAACAGGGTTGCCTTGCGCACCCGTTTGCGAATCCTCCACCAATTGGCAACCCGGTTGGCCGCGGGTAGCATCCGCCGCATGACCGACTGGCCCCACCACAACAAATTCGCCTTCACCGGCCCGCTGCATGGCGGTGGCAGGACGACCCATGACGTCTATGTAAAAGGCGACGGCCCGCCGGTCCTGATCCTGCAGGAACTGCCCGGTATCGGCCCGCAAACCCTGTCGCTGGCCGACAGGCTGGCCGCACGCGGCTTTCGTGTCTATCTCGCCCATTTCCTCGGGCCCTTCGGACGGCTCAGCTTCTTCGGCAACACGTGCCGCGTTCTCTGTATCCGGCGCGAGTTCCACATTTTCGCCCGCGGCCGTGAAAGTCCGATCGGCGCCTGGTTCCGGGCGCTGGTGGCCGAAGTCTCCGCCCGCGAAAACGGCGCACGGGTGGGGGTGATCGGCATGTGCCTTACCGGCGAGTTCGCGCTCGCGCTGATGTCCGAGCCGTCAGTCGCGGGCGGCGTCGCCTCGCAGCCATCGCTGCCGGTGATGGCTGGCGACGCGTTGCACATGGGACCGGACCAGATTGAAACCGCCCGCGTCGGCATGGCCAAAAAGGGACCCGGCCTCGCGATGCGCTACAAGGGGGACCGGATTTCGACCGCCCGCCACCGGACCGCCCTCGAACGCGCCTTCGGTGACCATCTCGAGACCGTGGAATTTGAAGGTCGCAAACACGCGCTTCTGACCGTGCATTTCCACGAACCGGCCTATGTGCGGATGGAAGACTATCTCGCCGCCCGGCTCGGCCTCGGGCGCACCGCGTAGGCCGAGCTTTCGGCACGACCCGCTTCACCTCTTGCCGATCAGCCCCATCCGCCTGAACAGCCACAGCTGGAATGCGACGACGACCAGCAGCAGCCCGCACACACCCCAGAACGCCCAGCCCACCTCCGCCCCCGGAATACCACCGACGTTAATCCCAAGCAGACCGGTGATCAGCCCCAGCGGCAGGAACAGCGCCGCGACCACCGACAACACCAGCATTTGTTTGTTCATTGCCTCCGACCGCATGTCCATGATCTGGTCATGCACCACCTGTGCCCGGTCGCGGATCGCATCAAGCTCCTCGGCCAGCCGCGTCACCCGTTCCGCCGCCTCGCGCAGCCGCGACCGGTCAGGCCCGTGCAGCCAGCCGGTCTCCTCGATTTCCAGCGTGGTCAGCGCATCGCGCTGCGGCGCCATGTAGCGGCGCAGCACGATCGCCATGCGCCGCACGTCGGCCAGGTCGCCGCGCCGCACCGAACCGGCACCTTCAAGAACCTGGTCCTCCAGATCGTCGATCCGCTCGTTGAGGGACATCACCACCGGCTCGGCGCGGTCGGCAAGCCTGAGCGCAATCCGCGCGATCAACTCGCCCGGAGACACCGCGGCCTGCCCGGCCAGGCTCTCGATGATCACGTCACGCACGGCGTAGAGCGGCCGCCGCTGCAGCGTAACGACCAGCCACTCCGACAGGTAGGTCCGGAGCGAGACCATGTCCTCCGGCTCGGCTCCGGGGGTCAGGTTCACGCCCCGCAGGTTCAACAGGATCGTGCCATCATGCACGGTGCAGCGCGGCCGGGTCTCGTCCGCCGTCAGCGCTTCGACCGCCAGCGGATCGAGATCCGCGCGCTCGAACCAGGCGTCGATCTCCTCGGGTTTGCCCGACAGATGCACCCAGACAAATCCCGTCCCAGGTTGCTCCGGCGCCCCGTCGGGCACCGCTATTTCTTCGGCCGCACCCTGGCCATTCAGCCGGAATGCCCTGCTTTCGCTCATGACGTCCTCTCTTCGGATGCCGAAAAACCGGCGTTGCCGCTTTTCCTTTCCGCCCTCATTGGGTAGAGGAACCCGAAACGCAACGCGGATCAAGCAGGACCCTTGAAAATGGCGATGGACAAGACATTCGACGCATCCGAGGCCGAAGGCCGGATCTACAAGGCCTGGGAAGAGGCCGGCGCCTTCAAGGCCGGCGCCCACGCCAAACGCGACGACACCTTCTGCATCATGATCCCGCCGCCCAACGTCACCGGAGCGCTGCACGTCGGTCACGCCTTTAACAACACGCTGCAGGACGTGCTGATCCGCTGGCACCGCATGCGCGGCTTCGACACGCTGTGGCAACCCGGGCAGGACCATGCCGGCATCGCCACCCAGCTTCAGGTCGAAAAGCAGCTGGCGGCGCAAGGTAACGAAAGCCGCCGCGAAATGGGCCGCGAGAAATTCCTCGAAAAAGTCTGGGAATGGAAGGGCCAGTATGGCGGCACCATCGTCGAGCAGCTGAAACGCCTGGGCTGCTCCTGCGATTGGAGCCGCAACGCCTTCACCATGGCCGGCGCGCCCGGCGACCCGCGCACCGGCCACGAGAGCAGCCCCAACTTCCACGACGCGGTGATCAAATTCTTCGTCGACATGTACGAGAAGGGCATGATCTACCGCGGTAAGCGGCTGGTGAACTGGGACCCGCATTTCGAGACCGCGATCTCCGACCTTGAGGTCGAGAATATCGAGGTCGCCGGCCATATGTGGCATTTCAAATACCCGCTCGCCGGCGGTGAAACCTACACCTATGTTGAAAAGGACGAAGACGGCAATGTCGTCCTCGAGGAGACTCGCGACTACATTTCCATCGCCACCACCCGGCCTGAAACCATGCTGGGCGACGGCGCGGTTGCGGTGCACCCGTCGGACACACGCTATGCCCCGATCGTCGGCAAGCTCTGCGAAATTCCCGTCGGCCCGAAAGAGCACCGCCGCCAGATCCCGATCATCACCGACGAGTATCCCGACCCCGACTTCGGCTCCGGCGCGGTGAAGATCACCGGCGCGCATGATTTCAACGACTATGCCGTGGCCCGCCGCGGCGGCATCCCCTGCTACCGCCTGATGGACACAAGCGGCCACATGCGCGCCGACGGCCGCGCCTACGCCGACGAGGCCGCCGCAGCCCAGGACTACGCCCGCGGCAAACCGTTCACCGAAAACGAGATCGACGCCATCAACCTCGTCCCGGACGACCTGCGCGGCCTCCACCGGTTCGAGGCCCGCGCCGAGGTGGTCGAGCAGATCACCGCCGAAGGCCTCGCCGTGACCTGCCGCGCCGACGACCCGCGTCTGGGGCAAACCGCCCTGAAACCGGGCGCCGAGGGCGCCGACGCCATCGTGCCGCTGGTCGAATCGAAGCCGATCATGCAGCCTTTCGGCGACCGCTCGCAGGTGGTGATCGAGCCGATGCTGACCGACCAATGGTTCGTCGATGCCGAAAAAGTGGTCGGCCCCGCGCTGGAGGCCGTCCGCGAAGGCCGCACCAAGATCATCCCCGAGTCCGGCGAAAAAACCTATTACCACTGGCTCGAGAATATCGAGCCGTGGTGCATCTCGCGCCAGCTCTGGTGGGGCCACCAGATCCCGGTCTGGTACGGGCTGGACCTCGCCGCACACGGCTTCAAGGACGACGAAGGCGACGGCGTGCTCGATCTCGTCGAAATGGGCCGCTTCCTCACCAGCCAGCACATGCTCGTGGGCGACGAACGCCATCACGCCGCGCCGGATTTCACATCGGTCAAGACCGGCTTCAAGGACGTTCTGGTCAGCCTGCCGACCCCGCTCGACCATTGCCGTATCATCGAGGTCGAGGACCGCAAGGCCGCGATCCAGGCCTTCGCCGAAAGCCTCGCCGCCTACGAGACAAGCCAGGACCCGACCCGGCTCGTCTACCCGGTCTGGCGCGACCCCGACGTGCTCGACACCTGGTTTTCCTCCGGCCTCTGGCCGCTTGGCACGCTGGGCTGGCCCGAAAAGACGCCTGAACTGGAAAAATATTACCCCACTGACGTGCTGATCACCGGCTTCGACATCCTGTTCTTCTGGGTCGCCCGGATGATGATGCAGCAGCTGGCCCTGGGCTACGAGGAACCCTTCCACACCGTCTATCTGCACCAGCTGGTGCGCGACGAGAAGGGCCAGAAAATGTCGAAAACTAAGGGCAACGTGGTCGACCCGCTGGAGATCGTCGCCGACTACGGCGCCGATGCGCTGCGCTTCACCATGGCCCAGATGGCGGCGATCGGCGGGGTGCTGAAACTCTCGACCGACCGCATCAAGGGCTACCGCAACTTCGGCACCAAGATCTGGAACGCCATCCGCTTCGCCGAGATGAACGGCGTCTACGACATCGCCGCGCCCGACGGCATCCCGCAGGCAGAGGCCACGGTGAACAAATGGATCATCGGCGAGACCGCCCGCGTCCGCGAAACCGTCGATGCGGCCCTGACGGACTACCGGTTCAACGACGCCGCCAACGCGCTTTACGCCTTCACCTGGGGCAAGGTCTGCGACTGGTATCTCGAGTTTTCCAAGCCGCTCCTGCAGGGCGAGGATGAAGCCGCCAAGCTCGAAACCCAGGCTACCATGCGCTGGGTGCTCGACCAGGCGCTGATCCTGCTGCACCCGATCATGCCGTTCATCACCGAAGAGCTGTGGCAGACCACTGCGCAGCGCGACGATTTCCTGATGCTGACCGACTGGCCCGACTACGGCAGCGATCTCATCGACCCCGCCGCCGACCGTGAGATGAACTGGGTAATCGGCCTGATCGAAGAGATTCGCTCTGCCCGCGCCCAGATGCACGTGCCGGCGGGCCTGCACCTGCCGATGCTGCAACGCACCCTCGATACCGCCGGCCAGACCGCCTGGACCAACAACGAGGTGATGATCAAGCGTCTCGCCCGCATCGACAGCCTCACCGAGATGGCAGAGTTCCCGAAAGGCACCGTAACCATCGCCGTCGAGGGCGGCGAGTTCGGCCTGCCGCTGGCCGACATCATTGATGTCGAAGAGGAAAAGGCCCGCCTGCAGAAAACCCTCGACAAGCTGGCGAAGGAAATCGGCGGGTTGAAGGGCCGGCTGAACAATCCAAAATTCGCCGAAAACGCCCCGGAAGAGGTGGTGGCCGAGGCGCAGGACAACCTCAATGCCCGGGAAGAGGAAGAGGCCACGCTCAAGGCGGCGATGCAACGGCTCGAAGACATGGGCTGACCCCTTTCTTCCTCTTGCCAGAAATATCCCGGGGGTGCGGGGGCTGGCCCCCGCTCCTGCCCTCGCCGAGGGCGCGTCGCTCATTTTGGCCGCGTCACCGGGTGGCGGGCGGAAGCCCGCCCGGCGCGCCAATGTTGGCCGGGCTTCAGCCCGGCGCTTTCTGCGCCTATACTGCGCCGATGTCCCGTTCTTTGCGCAATCTCACCGAAGCCCAGATCAGGAAAGCCCAGGCCCAGGGCAAGCTCGATCACCTCGAGGGCGAAGGCAAACCCCTGCCCCATCGCCCCGGCGACGCGCTGATCGATCCCGGCACCGCCATCGGCCACCGCATCATGGCCGAGCACGGCGCGCTGCCGGAGGAGATCAAGCTCAAGAAAGAGCTCGCCGCCGCCCGCGACGCCTGGCAGGCCGCCACGGACCCGGCCGAGAAAAAGCGCCTGATGGCCGAAATCGCCCGGCTGGACCTGGCTTACAACATCGCGGTCGAGGCCCGCCGCAAATTCCTTGACTGAGTCCGCGAGCGGCCCGCGGGTCGACAGCCACGCGGTATCGGACGTCGCCTTTTTCAGCCTCGCATGTCGCCTGCCATGACGACCGTGCGGCGCATTTACTCAATATCCGGTTAAGAAATGCCGCGGCGCAGCGCCATACAGCGTGCCAGCCAGCCGGCCAGCCGGGTTGCCATACACCCCGGCTTTCTGCACCGCGGCGTCGTTAACCTGACCGTACGCTGTCGCTTAGTCTCAACCGAAATCCGGCGCGCGCTTTTGCATATTGGCAGCGATCACCTCCATCTGGTGCGGTTTTCCGATCAGATCCGCCTGCTCCCGGCTTTCCGCCAGCAACACCTCGGTCTCGTCCGTGCCGCTCTCGGCCACGGCGATCAGCCGTTTTGCCGCCCGCACCGCGCTGGGGCTTTTTTTCGCAATGATTTCAGCCAGTTGGCCAGCGGCCACCAATGGGTCTTCGGCCAGCTCGGTGACGAACCCCCAGTCCATCCCCTGCGCTGCCTTCACCGGCTCTGCGGTGTATGTCATTCGCCGGATCACGTCCGAGCGCATCAGCCGCGGCATCAGCACCATGCCGCCCATGTCGGGCACCAGCCCCCATTTCATCTCCATTACCGACAGCTGCGTCTCAGGATGGGCAATGCGGATATCCGCCCCCAGCGCCAGCTGGAACCCCGCCCCGAAAACGACCCCGTGCAGGGCCGCGATCACCGGCACCGGCACCCGCCGCCAGACCATTGCAACTTCTTGAAAAAGATTGGTATTCTTTCCTTCCAATCGCGACATGATCCGGGCGTGCGGATCGCCTGCCGCGAGCTGCGCAAAGCTCGCCACGTCGAGCCCGGCGCAAAACGCCCGTCCCGCGCCTGACAGCACCACGGCGCGGATATCGTCGTTACCGACCAGCGCCTCACCGGCCGCCACGATGGCCTCGGCCATCGCCTGGTCGACGCCGTTCATCTTGTCGCCCCGCGTCAGCGTCACATGGGCGACGTGATCGCGGATTTCGGTGCTAACGCGGGCCATCGGATCCTCCTCTTTCTGTTGAAACAAGATTGCCCGACCCGGGCACCGGCGAAAACCCCTGACCCTGCGGCACAGCCGGGGGTGATGGCAGGGCCGGTTCCCCGCCGCACCTTGCCGTAAGGGATTGGTCACAAACTTGCGTCAGAGTCCGCCTGTGTCCGCCTGTCGCCGGATTTCCCCACGGTCCGCGACCCATGCGGCACCACGCCCGCGGCCCATGTCTCCGCGACAAAGCTGCGGCTTGTCAGGTTGACCATCTCTGCTTCTCCGCTCGCGGGTCATGGTGACGTCGAGCAGTCGGCTCAGCTATTCAATCCCTTGCCGTGCCAACCCCTTCGCGGTTAACTCGCGCCCATGACACAGAACCGCAGACACGGTCCCCGCCTGACCGCCCTCGCCGAATCGTTGCCCGCCTCCGTTCCCTTCGTCGGCCCTGAGGCGCAGGAACGCATCCAAGGATTTGAATTCAAAGCGCGATTGGGCGCCAACGAGAACGTTTTCGGGCCCTCACCCAAGGCGATCGACGCGATGGAACGGGCGGCGCGCGACATCTGGATGTATGGTGACCCGGAAAGCCACGACCTGCGCCACGCGCTGGCGGCGCATCATGGCGTGAACCCAGAAAACATCATGGTCGGCGAAGGCATCGACGGGCTGCTGGGCTATCTTGCCCGTCTCACCGTCGGTCCCGGCGATACGGTGGTCACCTCCGACGGCGCCTACCCCACCTTCAACTACCATGTCGCCGGTTTCGGCGGCGTGCTCGAAAAACTGCCTTACCGCGACGACCGCGAAGACCTGCCGGCGCTCCTCGCCCGAGCCGCCGAGGTCGATGCCAAACTGGTCTATTTCGCCAACCCCGACAACCCGATGGGAAGCTGGCTGACCGGGGCTGAGATCGAGGCCGCGCTCGACGATATCCCTGATGGCACAGTGCTGATCCTTGACGAGGCCTATGTCGAATTCGCGCCCCTGGGCACCGCGCCGCAGATTGACATCGACGACCCGCGCGTGATCCGGATGCGCACCTTTTCAAAGGCTTACGGCATGGCAGGGGCGCGGGTCGGCTATGCCATGGCGGCGGAACCGCTGATCACCGCCTTCAACAAGATCCGCAACCATTTCGGCATGAACCGCGCCGCCCAGGCAGGCGCCCTGGCGGCGCTGGCCGACCAGCAATACCTAGCCGAAAACATTGCCAGGGTTGCTGCCGCGCGTGAACAGATCAACCGCATCGCCGCCGAGAACGGGCTAACGGCGCTGCCCTCGGCGACCAATTTCGTGGCTATCGACTGCGGTGGCGACGAGACCCTCGCCAAGGCGGTGCTCGATGCGCTGGTCGCGCGCGGCATCTTCGTGCGCATGCCGTTCGCCGCGCCGGGTAACCGCTGCATCCGCCTCAGCTGCGGACCCGACCGCGATCTCGCGCTGTTCGCTTCGGCTTTGCCAGGGGTATTGCAGGCGGCGCGCGGCTGACTTCACGTTGTCTTTACGTATTATTTGCTAATTTCGGGCTATCCTGCGCAAAAGCCAAGGAGAGCCACCAATGCGGGACCGTGACCGCAAGGCCGCACCGAATTACACCAATGCCGTCCTCGTGATGGGCTTCGTCAACCTGATGTGGAGCCTTCTGCTGATCTGGGCGACACTGGGCCTGCCCGCGGCCTTGGTCGCGGCGGTTTTCGTTGACTATCTGATCATGCGGCTCGACCGATACCGACGCCGCGTCGCCAAAAGCCCGTCACGTCCGCCCTCGCCAGGTGGCTGACCCCGGCTTCACCACACGCCCCCCCCCCCCGCAAAGAATATCGAACACAGCCAACCCAGGCCAACGCGCGTCACACTGCCGCGAGTTCCACCGCCGCCGCTTCCAGCGCGCCCTTGCCATGCGGCACGTCCAGCGCCACGAAGGCAGTCTCGATCCCGCCCAGCAGCCCCATGATCATCTGCGCGTTGACATGCCCCATATGGCCGAGACGGAAGAACCCGCCGCCCGAGGGATCGCCCTCCTCCGACATGCCGAGCCCAATGCCCAGCGTCAGTCCGGCGTGTTTTTCGACCCATTTGCGCAGCCGCGGCCCGTGCGGCAAACCGATGCGCAAAGAGGTGACGGCCCGGGATCGGTGGGCCCGGTCCGCAATGTTCAAGCGCAACGGTCCCCCCTGCCCCCAGGCCTCGCATGCCGCCCAGATGGCGCGGGCATGGCGCTCGTGCCGGGCCCAGATCGGTTCGATGCCTTCGGCGCGGATCATGTCGAGCGCGGCGCGCAGCCCGTAGAGGTGATGCGTCGGCGCGGTGCCGCCGAAATATTGATAATAGATCTCGGGATTGGCGCGCGGCAGCCAGTCCCAATAGCGGCTGACCCGCTGCATGTTCTTGCGCACCTCGGCGGCACGGTCGTTGAAAAAGACCAGCCCCAGGCCCGGTGGCACCATCAGCCCCTTCTGGCTGGCGGCCACTGCCACATCGACCCCCCAGGCATCCATCTCGAACCGGTCGCAGCCCATTGAAGCAATGCAGTCGGCCATCAGCAGCGCCGGATGGCCAGCCGCGTCAATCGCGGCACGCAGCCCGGCCATGTCGTTGAGAACGCTCGAAGACGTGTCGACATGGGTCGCGATCACGGCCTTGATTTTCCGGTCCTTGTCGGCGCGCAGCGCCTCCTCGACGCGGTCCGGATCGAGCGGGGCCGCGCGGCCGAAATCGATCAGTTCCACATCAGCGCCCAGCCCCTCGGCCATTTCGGCCCAGCCATGGCCAAACCGCCCCGTCGCCGGCATCAGCAACCGGTCGTCCGGCCCGGCGACATTGGCCAGAGCCGCCTCCCAGGCGCCGTGGCCGTTGGCGATATAGATCGTAGCGTGACCCTCGGTCTGGGCAACGTATTTCAGATCGGGTATCAGCGAATGGGTCAGTTCGTGCAGCTCGCCCTCGTAAATGTTGGGTGCCGCGCGATGCATGGCGCGCAACACCTCCTCCGGCATCACCGAGGGCCCGGGAATGGCCAGATACTCCCTGCCGCCTGACAGTCCCATATGCGATTCTCCTGATCCGATGCGTCCGCTGACCCTAGCCCGCCGCCAGCCCGCGTCAATCCCGCCGCATCGCTCTGGCCAGCGCGCACGCTTGCCAGCGGCCACGGGCTTCTCTACATGGGGACAACGTCGCAACAGCACCTGGCCGCCCGAATGACGTCGACCGCCAAACTGAACGCCTGGGAGCGCGATCTGCGCCAAGAGCGACCCATTCGCGCCCACGACCACTTCGGCGATGGGCGCCCGCGCGGCTTTCTCACGACCCAGCCACAAACCAAACAGGGCCGGACATGAGCGGCAGCGCAGCCGAGATCACTGAAAACAGCCGCGCGCTGGTCACGTGGCACTGGCGCCGCTATCTGCGCCGCCATATCGGCCTAATCGCGGCGGCCTTTGTGCTGATGGCGCTCGAGGGCAGCATGCAGGGCGCGATGGCGCTGATGATGCAGCCAATGTTCGACGAGGTATTCCTGGCCGGCGACCGCAACCTGCTCATCTGGGTCGGCCTCGGCGTGTTCGCGATTTTTACGCTTCGGGCGCTGTCAGGTATGGGGCAAAAAATCCTGCTGATGCGCATTTCCCAGCGCGCCAACGCCGACATGCGGCTCGACCTGCTTGATCGGATGATGCGGCAGGACGGCAGCTTTCACCAGCTCCACCCGCCGGGGCTGTTGATTCAGCGGGTGCAGTCCGACGTGGCGACGATCAACCTCGCTGTTCTGGGCATTCTCAACGGTGTGGGGCGCGATTTGCTGTCGGTGATCATGCTGATGGCCGTGGCGGTGTCGGTCGACTGGATCTGGACCCTGGTGGCGCTGGTCGGCGCGCCGCTGTTGGTTGCGCCCTCCCAAATCGTGCAACGCTTCGTGCGCGCCCGCGCCCGCGAGGCCCGCGATCTTGGCGCCCGGCTCTCGACGCGGCTGGACGAGGTTTTCCATGGCATTATCCCGGTCAAGCTCAACCGGCTCGAACACTACCAGAATGACCGCTATCGCGCCCTCAGCGACGAACTGGTCCGCGCCGAAGTACGGGCGACCGCCGGGGCGGCATCGATCCCGGGTCTGGTCGACATCATGGCCGGGCTGGGCTTTATCGGCGTGCTCTGGTTCGGCGGCGGAGAGATCATCTCGGGCGAAAAGACCGTGGGCGAGTTCATGTCCTTCTTCACCGCCATCGGCTTCGCCTTTGAACCGCTGCGCCGCCTCGGCGCGCTCGCCGGTCAGTGGCAGGTCTGCGCTTCGGGGATCGAACGGGTCAAGGCGCTGCTCGATGCCGAACCGAAGCTGGTCTCGCCCCCCAAACCGGTTGCGCCGCCAAAAGGCGTGCCGGGCGTCGCGCTGTCGGATGTCACGCTTGCCTATGGCGATACCGTTGTGCTGAACCGCACCACGCTCGTCGCCGAGCCTGGCCAGACCACCGCGCTGGTCGGGCCGTCGGGCGCGGGAAAATCGACCATCTTCAACCTGCTCACCCGTTTGATCGACCCGCAATCGGGCCGTGTCGAGATCGGTGGCGTGGCGGCGAGCAGGATGCGGCTGGAAGACCTGCGCGATCTGTTTTCGGTGGTCAGCCAGGACGCAGCCCTGTTCGACGAGACCCTGCGCGAGAACATTCTTCTCGGCCGCACGGATGTCAGCGAGACCAAGCTCCGCGACGCGCTCAAGGCCGCCCATGTCACCGATTTTTTGCCTAAGCTCGAACATGGGCTCGACACACCGGTCGGCCCGCGCGGCTCGGCGCTTTCGGGTGGCCAGCGCCAGCGCGTTGCCATCGCCCGCGCGTTGCTGCGCGACACACCGATCCTGCTGCTCGACGAGGCAACCTCTGCGCTCGACGCTGAATCCGAGGCCGTCGTCCAAGAGGCGCTCGACCGACTATCCAAGGGCCGCACGACCTTGGTGATCGCGCACCGGCTCAGCACCGTCCGCAATGCCGACAAGATCGTGGTGATGGACCGCGGCAAGGTCGTCGACGAAGGCCGCCACGAAGAGTTGCTGGCGCGCGGCGGGCTCTATGCCCGGCTGTACAGCCTTCAGTTCAAGACCGAGGGTCCAACTGCCGATAGCGTTGCACTAGCCGCTCAGGAGACGCGCCGGCGAGGAAACGGAGCTGGAGACGCAGATTCCGCCCCCCGCGACGGAACCAACCTTCTGTCGCGTATTTTCGGGCGCTGGTTCGGGCAGTGACCGGCAACATCGCCAGCCGCCCGCGCCCAAGCGCGCGGGCCATGGCCACGTCCTCCATCAGCGGGATATCTCGAAATCCGCCAACCGAGTCATAGAGCGCCCGGCTGATCAGCAGGCCCTGATCGCCGAACGGCAGGCCCAGAACCCACGTGCGCACATTGGCCCAGCCGGCCACAAATCGCGGCCGGGCGCCGCAGACATCGAAGCCCAGGCGGAAGACCCCCGCCCGCTCCGGCGTGGTTGCCAGATGCTCAAGAACCGCTCTGCTCCAGCCCGGTTCGAGCTGCGTGTCGGCATGCAGGACCAGGAACCATTCGCCCTGCGCCGCCGCCGCACCCCGCCGAAGCTGCCCGCCGCGCGACGGGGCGCTGTCGATCACCACCGCCCCCACTTCCTCGGCGATGGCTCGCGTGGCATCCTCCGAACCGCCGTCCGCGATCACCAGTTCGCGGATCACCCCGGTCTCGACCCCTTCCATCAAGGCGGCCAGGCAACCGGGCAAGGTCTCACCGGCATTCAAGGTCGGGATCACGACCGATACCGCTGCCCGCATGTCCTTCCCCCTTTTGTCCCGACGCGCTCTCTCTATATTACACGCACGTACAGGACGGGAGAGGTATATGACGCGCGCGATCTATCGCATCACCGGGGCCGACCGGGTAAGTTTTCTGCAGGGGCTGGTATCGAACGACGTGAACAAACTGAAAGACGGGCTGGTCTATGCCGCGCTACTTACGCCACAAGGAAAATACCTTGCCGATTTTTTCCTGGTGCCTGCGGGTGACGCCATCCTGGTCGACATCGCCGCCGAGATCGCGCCGGCGACAATACAACGGTTGTCGATGTACAAGCTTCGGGCCGATGTTGAGATCGAAGAAACCCGGCTTTATCTTCACCGCGGGCTGGGCGAGGCCCCCGAAGACGGCTTCTCTGATCCCCGCCATCCGGCGCTCGGTTGGCGCGCCTATCGCGAAGCGGCCCCGCGGAAGTCGGACGAGGCGCCCGACTGGGACGCGATCCACGTCGCGCATGTTATCCCGGAAACCGGAGAGGAGCTCACCCCCGACACGTTCATTCTCGAAGCCGGCTTCGAACGCCTGCACGGGGTTGATTTCCGCAAGGGCTGCTATGTCGGTCAAGAGGTGACGGCGCGAATGAAGCATAAGGCCGAGCTGCGCAAGGGCCTTGGTCGCATCCGCCTTTCAGCTCCTGTCACCCCGGGGACCGAACTTACATCGGGCGGCAAAATGGCGGGTACGGTCCATACCGTGTCGGGCGACCACGCCATTGCCTATCTACGGTATGACCGCGCCAGCGACGGTCTCATGGCTGGTGACGTGGTTGTGGAATGGGAGCGTGATGTGGTCTGAAAAGGAACGGGGCCGGATGCGTCCGACCCCGCCCCTTCGTGGCGCACGTGAACCGATTGTTACTGGTCTATTTCCCACGAAACCTGTGTCTCCCCGCATCGTCTGCAACAGTCCGGCGGGACCATAATACTCACTACTTCCCCAAGGGGGGCCGGATGTCGCTGCGGGGCATCAGGTGTCCCGTTTATGGCAAAATTGTCCGAGGCCGCGGCAGGGGAAATTTTCCCGGCCTTTCCCATCAACTTTGACGAGCATGATCGCAACGCGCACCCGCATTCCGCTTGATTTGCGCCTTTCACAAATGCTGATAGAATTCCACTCAACTCAGAGCTTCCAACCAGGGGAGGTAACGCCATGACTGAAGACACGGCTCAAGCACCGCCCCCCGGAACCGACGCAGTTCCCGCACCTGACAGCCGCCTCGTGTCGCTGGCGGTCAAGACCGTTCTGGTGCTTGCCGTCTTCTTCTTCCTGGTGTCGCTGGTGCAGCTGAGTTACCTGCACTGGACCCTGCAGAAGACCTTGCCCAGCGGCGTTCCGGGGTTCGCCGAACGGATCCTCAACGCTCCCGATCCCGGTGACATCGCCCGACAGAAGCTCGCCGTGGCATCGCTCCTGGAAAGCGAAGCCATCGTCCGGCGCCACGAGAACGCGCACGTCACCCAGATGGGGCATCTCTGGATCCGCTATCTCGGATCGGTGACGGGCATGATCATGGCGGTGATTGGCTCGGTTTTCATCCTGGCCCGGGTCCGAACCCCGGGCCGCAGCGAAATCAGTGGCGAATACCAGAACTTCAAGCTGGCGATGGCCAGCGCCTCGCCCGGTCTGATCCTGGTCGTGCTCGGCTGCCTGATGATGACCATTGCCGTGCTGTCGCAGAATACCAGCACTGTTACCGACGGCGCCCTTTATGCGCCCTTCGCCGGTTCCGGCAGCGCCGGAACCGAATTCACCGTGCCGAACCTGCCATCGCAACCGTGAAACCAGCCCCAAGCGGCCAAGCCATCCGCGGCAGATCAGCACTCCGAACCAGGGAGGCCCAGATGTACAAAATTTTCGATCGCTCGCGACGGGCCGTCTGTGCCAGTGCCGCCAAATTGTTCCTTGCTCTGATCGCCTGGATCACCTTTTCGTCCGGTCAAACCATGGCGCAGCCAGTTCTGAGCAACGATCAACTCTACAGTGCCGCCCGAAATGCCTGGAACAATCGTGATTACGTGCGCAGCTACGGCTATCTCGAGGCGTATTTTCAGCGTAACCCGAGCGAGCTGCAGGACGCGGGTTTCAAGACCGCCATGCAAGACTGGTACCAACGTGCCTATGAGCAGGCAAAGGCCGCCACAACGACCGCCAGCAGCGGCAGTCCGGGTGGAAGCGGCAACATCGGAAGCAGCCAGCACGGGCTAACATACAACCCGCCCGACAAATCCAGGCACCCGCGCAGCTATCGCCTGCGCTGCACCGGCGGTGGCCAGATGGCGGTACACTACGCGCCCGGCGCCGATGTGCACAGCCTGTCGGTCCGGTTCTCACGCTCCGGGCGCGCCGCCGGCAACGGCTGGCCCGAGCCTGGCCGCTGCGCCTGGATAGACCGGCCGTTGCAGGGCGACGAGCCCTATGTGCTGCTCTGGCAATTCGACCCGCACGACAGATCCGTCGGACGCGTCACTTTCGGAGCCCACACCGGCGCGCCGGGCGTCAACATTCCGCGCAACACCGGCACGGGGATTCTCGCGCGGATAATGTATGTCACCGATCAGCCAGCCGGCACGCTCAGCCGGTTGCTGAATGCGATGCACTATGGCCGGCATTTCGAGGTCAACTGCTATAACAACCGTCGCGGACAACTGGTCGTCACCGACGTCACCTGGCCGGGCCAGGAATAGCCGCGCACCACGTCACGGGGGCGGTAAACACCGAGCGGTCAGCCGGGGCGACGTTTCGCCACAGGAGACACCGGGCTGCCGCGATCAGGCACGTTCGGAGTATTCCATGGTCTCGGTGTTGACCACGATGGCTTCGCCCGGGCCCACGAATGGTGGCACCATGACCTTTACCCCGTTGTCGAGCAACGCCGGCTTGAAACTGTTCGCCGCGGTCTGGCCCTTCACCACCGGCTCGGTCTCCTCGACCGTGCACGTCACCTTCTGCGGCAGCGTGGCGTTGAGCGCCTCGTTCTCGTAGAACTCAACGACAATGGTCATACCGTCCTGAAGAAACGGCCGGCGATCCCCAAGCAGTTCAGCCGGGAGCTCGATCTGGTCATAAGTTTCGGTGTCCATAAACACCAGCATGCCATCGTTTTCGTAGAGGAATTGCTGGTCTTTCTGCTCGAGCCGCACACGTTCGACCTTGTCGGCGCTGCGGAACCGTTCGTTCAGTTTGGAGCCGTTACGCAGGTTTCGCAGTTCGACCTGCGCGAACGCACCGCCCTTGCCGGGCTTGACGTGCTCGACCTTCACCGCGGCCCACAGGCCGCCATTGTGCTCCAGAACGTTGCCGGGGCGAATCTCGTTTCCGTTAATTTTGGGCATTGTGTCAAAACCGTGGCAAAAGGTTGATCATGATTTGGCGGCACCTATATCTGGGGTTCTCTAAGAGGGCAAGACGACGATATCTCGCTCATGGACCGGCAAAGCCATGCGCTTCTTGCATGAAAGCTATGCACTGTCGGGCTATCCGAATCGGCGAAAACTCGTCATAAGGGTCCCCACGTCAGAATTACAAGAGCAATAACAAAGGACGAAACATGAAGGATTTCGTTGACGGCACGGCCTTCAATAACGAACAAGGCAACCGTGCGCGTAAACTTTTTGCAGCCGTTGTGCTGGCTGCGCTGGATGACGCGATTGCAGACGACAAAAAGTACGGCAACGGGCCGGAACAGATCGCCCGCTGGGCCCGGTCGCGCGATGGGCGCGAGGTTCTGAGCTGTGCCGGAATCGACCCCAACGAACGTGTCGTCAAGGGGCTGATGGAATTTGTCGCCAAGGGCGTGCGTACCTCCGTCGCACTGTCGCGCGAGGAAAGCGAACGGCGCAACGCAGCCGCGCAGCAGGCAGAAGCCGCCTAACCTATTCCTAGTTATTCGGCCCAATCCGGGTCTGCCAACCCCGTCTGCCGCCCGGCAGGCGGGGTTTTGCAGTCCTGCATGCCCACCAGCTCACTTGCCGCCGGCACCGTTGTGAAATGAATCCAATCGACGCCGAAAGCCACTTCGTCGAGGCGCTGCCGCGGTTAGAACGCTTTTCCTTGTCACGCTGAATTCGTATGAACAGCTTGGCACAGGTTCGGGGGAAAAGTGACTCGCGCGATCATGATCCAAGGGGCCGGCTCGAATGTCGGCAAGTCGATTCTTGTGGCAGGCATTGCCCGGGCGCTGGTCAACCGTGGCCTGTCGGTCGCCCCGTTCAAGCCCCAGAACATGTCAAACAACGCCGCCGTCACCGTCGACGGTGGCGAGATCGGTCGCGCGCAGGCGGTGCAGGCCTGGGCCGCGCGGCGCGATCCGGTCGTCGACATGAACCCGGTCCTGCTCAAACCCGAAAGCGATATCGGCGCACAGGTGATCGTGCAGGGCAAGAGGGTGGCGACGCTGAAGGCGCGCGACTATGCCCGCGCTAAACCTAGCCTCCTCGCCCCGGTGCTGGAAAGTTTCCGCAGGTTGGCGGCATCGGCGGATGTAATACTGGTCGAGGGCGCCGGCTCGCCAGCCGAGATCAACCTGCGCGCCGGCGATATCGCCAATATGGGCTTTGCCGAGGCCGCCGGCGTACCGGCGATCCTGGTCGGCGACATCGACCGCGGCGGTGTAATCGCCCAGATCGTCGGCACCAAGTCCGTGTTGTCGTCCGCGGATGCAGCCCGGATCAAGGGCTTCGCGGTCAACAAGTTTCGCGGCGACGTAAGGCTGTTCGACGATGGCCTGACGGCGATTACTGATCACACTGGCTGGCCTTCGCTTGGCGTTCTGCCCTGGTTCGACGAGGCCTGGCGCCTGCCTGCCGAGGACGTGATGGACATCGCCTCGGCGCCGAAGCGGGACGGATTGAAGATCGCCGTGCCACGGCTCGCCCGGATCGCCAACTTCGACGATCTCGATCCGCTTTCCGCCGAGCCGGGCGTCAGCGTCGAGATCATCGAATCCGGCCACCCCCTGCCCGGCGATGCCACTCTGGTCCTGATCCCCGGGTCGAAGTCGACGATTTCGGACCTGGCGTTTTTCCGCGCTCAGGGTTGGGATATCGACCTTGCAGCACACCTACGTCGTGGCGGTCACGTTCTGGGCATCTGCGGCGGTTACCAGATGCTCGGCCGCAGCATCGCCGACCCCGAGGGCATCGAAGGCCCGCCGGGAGTGGTCGAGGGCCTCGGGTTGCTCGATATCGAGACGGTGATGACACCCGAGAAGCATCTGACCCTGCAACAGGCACGCTATCTGCCAACCGCAGCGGCGGTCGAAGGCTACGAGATTCATATCGGTGAAACCACAGGCCCCGATTGTGCCCGCCCTTGGCTCATGATTGGGGAACAGCCGCAGGGCGCGGCATCACCGGATGGCCGGGTGCTGGGGTGCTATCTGCACGGGCTTTTCCGGGCCGACGGATTCCGCAGCGATTTCCTGGCCCGGTTCGGGACCAGCGTAACCATCGCGTACGCCGCTGAAACCGACGCCGTACTCGACCGGCTGGGCGCGCATGTTGCCACCCATTTCGATCTCGACCTGCTGCTGGAGCTGTCACAGGAGATCTGACATCAGATCTGAAATCCGACAAAACGCCGAATCGGCACCGCTTATCTGACCGATTTCCGAAAACCCCGAGACGATCAGTCGAATTCTCGCGCGGCCAGCGCCCTGTGGATTTCGCGCCGCACCAGCTTGCGGACGTTGCGTGTGATCCGCTCACCCAGCACGCCCTGCAATTCGCGGCGCACAATCTCCGCCACCAATTCACGCAGTGCGTCCTCGTCGATTACCGACGCTTGGTCCGTCAACAGGTCGAATTCGTCGGGGCCAAGATCCTGTGCAAACGTAACATTGGCTACAGACGCTTCCCCGCCTGCCGTTTCGTCCACTGGCTCCGCCGCGATATCCAGCTGCGACTGATCGGCAGTCTCGACACCACGCGCACCATCCGTCTCGGGTGCAACCTTTTCCTCGGTCAGCGCAGCGCCTGCTTCGGCTGGCTCGGCCGTGGACAGGCTGTCGGACTTTTTCATCGCGTCAAGCCGATCGGCGCCCCAAGCATGGCTATGGCCGGTTTGATCGCTGACGTCGTCTTCCCAATTTAGTGCTTCGACCGGCGCGCCGGCATTCTCACCCTCGCCGTCACCATCGGGGTCCCAGTGATCGTCGCGAGCCGCAACCGCATCCTCCAGTTCGGCAATCCGGCTGGCGAGTGAGGTGCTCCCGGCCTCGTCGCGGTCATCCTCCGGCTCAGGTTCGGAATGGGAGAACTTAAGCGCCGTGAACAGCGCCTCCGTCGCTTCTTCTTCCTCGGCATCTTCTTCGGCCTTTTCCGCGTCTGCCTCGTCGGCCGCCAGGAACCCGGCCTCTTCAACCCCCGCCTCATCCTCGGCCGCATCCGCTTCACCGAAAATATCTGCCGTTGCCTCATCGACAGCATCGGCGACAATACCCTTCAGTGTCCTGCCGGTGTCGTTCTCGCTCAGGTCTGCGATCTCGGCCATTTCAGCGGCCTCTTCGACCACCGTCTCGGCCCCGTCATCAGCCCAATGATGACTTTCTTCCGGCAAGATCTCGGGTTGTCGCAACATGTCGGCAGGTGTGGCATCGTCCGCGTCTTCGGCGACGGGGACAAGTTGCTCGGGTGTCAACAAAAGCATGCCTGCGGCATCACCGGCGCCGCCTTTCGCGTCGCCGCTCTCCTGACGCGGTGCCGCGTCCTCGGCAGTTTCGGACTCCTCCGCGTCCCGCTCCGGACGACGCACCACTGCCCGCGCCTCGCTTCGCGCGTTTTCCGACACGAGACGGCGGATTGACGACAGCACGTCCTCGATTTCGACATTTGTCACGGGATCAGACATAAATGAATACCACTACTTGCCTCCCAACAAGTGTAACAAGGCACCGGGATTCTCACAACAGGAAGGGAAAACTCTACTCTTTGCCCAACGCTTTAAGAACACTGTCGAGTTTTCGACCCTGCTCGCTGTGAAGCGCCGGCGCATCCTTGACCATGTTGTAATAGGCCGCCGGATCGTACTGCGGCACTTTCAGCTTCATACGCTCGGCGGTCAGCAGACCCATCGCCGCCAACAACTGATAGGCGGCCGTATGCTCATCGATCGTGGCCGAGATCAGGTTGGCCTTGGCATCCAAAAGCTCTTGCTCGGCATCGAGCACGTCGAGCGTAGTGCGCGCGCCCAGAGTCGCCTCTTCACGCACACCGCGGAAAGCGACCGTGCTGGCACGGACCTGGCGCTCACTGGCTTGGCGACTTGCCCGGGCAACCTGCAGCTGCGCCCAGGCATTGCCCACGTTCTGTGCCAACGTGTGGCGCACGATATGCAAACCCGCCCGCGCCGCATCGCGCCGCGCCACGGCCTGGCGGGCGATCGAGGCCAGTTTGCCACCCTGGTAGATCGGCCCAGACGCTTCAATTCCGATCGAGCCACCATTGGAATAGGACGGGCCATCCAATTGCGTCGACACCCCATAGCGGCCGGTCAGCTTGATGCTCGGGTTGACCGCACCCTTGGCGGCCAGAATACCCAACTCGGCCGCCGTCACCTCATGCTGAACCTTGATCATCTCGGGATGGTTAGCCAGCGCCGTCGCCTTTGCGGCCTCGACCGATTTTGCGGTCTGTGGCACCCGCGGCAGCCGCGACAACCGCCCCGGCTTGCGCCCGACCGCGGCACGGAATTCCTCAATTGCCGCGGCCAGCCCACCTTGGGCGGCGGCCAACGACGCCCGCGCACCGGCCAGCCGTGCCTCAGCAATCGACACATCGGTGCGGGTCACCTCCCCCACCTCGAAGCGATCGCGTGCGGCACGCAATTCCACGGTGATCACACGCACGTTGTTTTGCCGCAGGTTAACGAATTCCTGATTACGCAGGATCTCGAGGTAGGCCTGCGCCGCGCGCAGCAGCACCGACTGTTCGGCCGACAAAAGAGCCTGGCGCGTAGCCAACACGCTTTCCTTGGCGATGTCGATCTTGATGCGGCTGGTGCCGAAATCATATAGCAGCAATTCGGCAAGGATCCCGACCGATGCATCCCAGCTTGCGTTACCCCGCGAAGCCGCAAGCGTGCTGACATAGGCCCGTCCCCAACTGCGGGTGATATCAGCCGACCAGTTTAGGATCGGCTTGAGCGCGGAAACCGCCTGCGCCACGTCTTCGTCGGCCACCCGCAGCAATGCCCGGTTCTGGTCGACGAGCCCGTTGTGCTCATAGGCCGAGGCCATGGCGTCGGCCAGCGTTTCGGCCGTGGCCTTGACCGGGCCCAAGGCCATCGCCATCGCCAGCCCCGCCACCGCCAGTTTCGCCTTCATTCGCGCAAAAACCATGTCCTGCTCCTGTCATCCTCTCGCGGCAGTACCGCCACCGCTCACAGGGTGAAAGCCTTGTGGCGTTCGAACCCCGGCAGCACGGGCGCGCCCGCATTGAAGGCAAAGCGCCAGTTCATCTTTCCGTCGATCTTGTAGCCGATCCGCACAACGCCCAGCGCCCCTTCGGCGAACAGCGCCGCCATACGGCCACCATCCTTGAGCTGGTCGGTAAGAGCTTGCGGAAGATGCTCCACGGCGCCCTCGATGCAGATCACGTCATATGGCCCGTGCTGCGCCGCACCTTCTGCCAGCGCCGCTTTATGCACGGCGACGTTGTCCGCCCCGTGCTCGGCCAACACGGTTTGCGCATCCTCTGCCCAAGCTTCGTTCTCCTCGACTGCCACGACAGCCTCTGCCATGCGCGCGATCACCGCGGCGGAATAGCCCAACGCAGACCCGATATCGAGCACAAGCTCGTCGCCCTGGACGTCGAGCGCATCGAGCATCTTGGCCAGCGTCCGCGGTTCCAGAACTACGCGCCCGCCTCCAAGATCGAGGTTTTCCCCGACATAGGCCGCTTCGCGCCGCTCCTCTGGAACGAAGGCCTCGCGCGGGACCGACAGCATCGCGTCTATCACTGGGAATTTGGTCACGTCCGAGGGGCGGACCTGCGTGTCCACCATCATCGTCCGGCGTGCGGGAAAATCGGTCATGGGAAAGGCCTGTTGTTCTGAGCAGAATCCTGTGGCCTCTCTTTCGCATATCTACCGGGCAGCGGCAATGTCTGGTGCACCCTTGCGGGGCTGCATCCGGTCGGTTCAACCGTCCGCGCGGCTATGGCAGGCATATCCGATCAGCTGAAATTGCCGGCAAAACCAGTTGACGGATGGCAGCGAAACCGCTTGCTTGGGATTGCCGACATGCACTCAGCCAGGGGAGGGCCGCACATGATCCGAATTCTTTCCACCCGCACGATCCGCCATGTCGCTTGGGCCGCGCTCATGGTCCTTACCGCCGGAGCACCACCGGTCGCAGCGCAGGACGAGACGGCCCCGGCCGCCGATACGGTGACCGGCCGCACCTTCGATGCGCCGGTGAACTCCCGACCAATAGCCGAGAAATTCTGGTGGTCCGACGACTGGTATGATCGCGGCGTGATCGAGGTGCCCGACAACTTCGCCGTCACCGAAACACGGGTCAGCTACACCAATCCTGCCGACGGCACCGAAGTGCCGGCGATTCTCTACCGTCCGGAAGGTGACGGCCCGTTCCCCGGCGTGCTGTTCCAGCATGGCCGACGCGGGCTTGACGTCTATGTCCAACGCCTAGCCCGACGCATGGCCGCCCGCGGCTTCCTGGTGCTGGCCCCGGATGTCTATGAGGCGCGTTTCATCGAAGTCTTTCCGCTCGAACACGACCCGGCAACCGAGGGCGACGTCGATGCCGGTGTCGATTTCCTGCTGTCGCACCCCGACCTAAAGGGCGACCGCATCTGCCTCTACTCCCATACCCGGGGCGGCTACTATACGCTGCGCGTCGCGGTCGAGTTCGCCCGCCAAAACACCGACGTGGCCTGCTATGTCTCGTTCTATCCGCACTGGCAGGATCCCAATGCGGTCGAGCCATTGCAGGTCTACCGTTACCACTCCGATCTCGACCGGCTGGAGATCC
The DNA here is from genome assembly GCF_030848945.1 of Marimonas arenosa. Taxonomy (GTDB): domain Bacteria; phylum Pseudomonadota; class Alphaproteobacteria; order Rhodobacterales; family Rhodobacteraceae; genus Marimonas; species Marimonas arenosa. The sequence continues at coordinate 10,028 of NZ_JANHAX010000009.1, read as the reverse complement.
CCACAATGGTCTTCATCGGTGAATACGAACAATACCAGCGCCGCCGCTCGATCGAGACCGCGGTGCGCTTCATGAAGGAGGCGGGACGTGACGTGCGGCTCATCGTCTACCCCGGCGTCGGGCGTGGTTTCGACTTCCGTCCGCCAAATGTCCGCACCTTCGCCGACGACCTCGCCACCCGCGACGCAACCCTGCGCACCGCGGCCTTTCTGAAACGGCATCTCGAATGACCGGACTATCTGGACAAGCCTGGCAAAACCGGCAATAAGGCAGGCTCACACCACGGCGGCGAGTTGGCGGAGTGGTGACGCAGCGGATTGCAAATCCGTGTACACCGGTTCGATTCCGGTACTCGCCTCCAATAAAACCAATGACTTAGCGTCATTTTTGCCCTCAAAATCCCGATACACACCTAATGCACACTTTTGCTAGTGTGCTGCTTTGCGTCTATGAGGCTGAATCACTGTGTTGAACACAGTGTTTTGGAACACTGCCGCAAACACAGCTTTCCCCAACTCATTGTTTAAGAACGTATTTGCGAACACGGTTGACGAGCGGCGTTGAAAGAGACGCTTGGGTGTAGGCGCACTAAAGGCGCGTCGGAAACATCACGCGAACTTGAAAAGACTTGTGCGTGTGTCCATGTTTGTTGACAGCTGCGCAGCCTGGAGAGCTTGAGATGCCCTTGCCTTTACTTGCATATCCCGTCCTTCACTCCTCTGGCCAATGGATCGCCTATGCCGGTGCCGGATACGTCGCAAACACGCTTTCCGCTACATGGATTGGTGCCTTCATTCTAGGAAACTCCTCGCTGCTGGCTAGTGTGGGCCTCGTTTCCGGTGCGGGTTTTGCTGCTGCATCTGGAGCTCTCGCAGGATTTGGAGCTTCCGCTGCAGCGGGTCTTGGAAAAGCACTTACTGCCGTGGGGCTTGGTGGAGTTGCCTCATGGTTGGGCATCGCACCTACAGTAACTTTCCTCGGTCTGACGCCAGCGGGGTGGGCCGCGATCGGTATGGCTGCAGTTGTCGCGGTGCTGGGCGCAATATTCTCTCGGCGCTTTATGAAGAAACTCAACGATGAGCGAGTAAAGGGTGGGCTGGGCCCCATCACGGTTCGTCAGATCGTTAGTGAAGTTCAAAAGTTTGAAGGTGACGCGAAGCGACGAGTACTTGAGGCACTTGCACAGCAGGGCACCGATATTCAGATCGACGGCGACGATGTACAGATTTTAGGCCAAGTCTATTCGATCGAAAGGTTGAGATACCGGATCAACAAAGATGGGTCGGAAGAGATCGGTTACGTTACACGTCTCGGGCGGTTCGTCCGCATTTATCTTGTTAAGCCTGGTGATGAACCGCAGAGTGGCGACCCACTACCAATATGACACCCCAGAGGTCGGTTTCGCTGGAAACAAATCGACTGACTTTTCAAAAGTTGAAAATACCATTTCTCGCTGCGACGTAACCTTTTAATGCATATGAGTTCGAACAACCCTCTTGAGCCGCTTGAGACACGGCGCACTAGAGTAGCGAAGCTCGCTGATCAAGTTAGGTCACTGCAGGGGGCGCAGGAGAACCTCCAGAAGACTATTGAGAGCTTCAAAGCCTTTGAGCCAGATGTGCAAAAGGGTACCATCGAGCGTCTCGAACAAAGTGCAGCAGATCTTTCACGAAAGATCTCTGACCAAAAAGTCAATCATGCTAACTTAGAACGCCGCCTTCAGATCGCACTGGATGCCAAGGCAAATCCGATAGTTTTTTGGAAGTTTTTCAAAGCAGAACAGAAACAACTACGTGCGGAAGCAAAACGGCTCGCGGACAAGGTTTCTAAAGTTGAGCAGGAACTGTCCAGCAACGAAAACGCACTGCAAAAAGCGCGCTCTGACATAAGGCACGCCCAAAGGCGCATTTCAGAGCATGAAACCTTTGATCTCAAAGACGCGGAAACGAGACTTGGATCAGTCCAGACGCAACTACAGAGCACCGGCAGTGATCTAGCTGAAGCGAGAAGCGAACTTAAAGAGATTGAAGCAAAGATAAGTCCGCACACTCAGAAACTCGACAGTCTGAAATCCGAACTTCGCGAACTCAATGCAGACATTGCAAGAGCCGATCGTTTTGATCAAAAACTAGCCTCTGCGGCCAACAGTTATGAAAGGGCAATGATCCACCAAGACTGTGAGGCAGAATTTGGTACGGGTAGCCCAAAGCAGGTTATCAAAGACCGCAGAGGAAAAATTCGGCGGCTTGAAAACAATATCCCTAAACTAGAACGACGGCTTCGAGATGAACTTCGCAAACTGGATAGAAAGATTACTCACCTTCTAATCGACGGCAACAATGCGTGCTATGAAGGGCAGACTTTTATCGAACTACGCGGGATTTCTGCGCTCCTCAAGGGATTGGGTGACCGGTTCGAAGTCACCGTTGTTTTCGATGCATCAATTCGCGCTATGCTCAAGATGGATAACCAAGGCGTTGAGCAGATACTGGGCCCATCGGTGACGACCCACATCGTACCAACAAAAGACCAAGCAGACGAATATCTAATGAAGCTTGCCGGAACCAATAAAGGCGCCTTTATCCTTAGCAATGACCGATTTGGAGAATATCACGACTACGATGTCGTCAAGTCCAATCGTGTTCTTCGGTTTCTTATTGCCAACGGTAAGTTCATAGTCAACGATCTCGACGTTACCGTCAGCATATGATCAACTACCTTCATAATGAGGATCACCTTACGAAGCCTTGGGGTAATTCCCCCATTTTTCGAGGGGCGCTTCAGTAGAACCTAAGCTGCTTTCAGTTTCTGTATTGGGGTGCTTTCCCAACAAAACCCTAGGGTCAGGACCCATTGATTTCTGACTGGCAGCGTGATTCACGGTTCGAAAAGCGAGCGGTGAACATGTCTGATCTTTTCTGGTTGAGCGACGCGCAGATGGCGCGCCTTGCGCCTTTCTTTCCTAAATCCCACGGCAAGCCTCGCGTCGATGATCGGCGCGTCCTGAGTGGGATTATCTTCATCAATCGCAATGGCTTACGGTGGCGTGATGCACCCGCCGCTTATGGCCCACACAAGACGCTGTACAACCGTTGGAAGCGGTGGAGCGACAAGGGCGTCTTTGCCCGGATGATGGTGGGTCTGGCTGCCGAGCACGACGAAGAAAAGACCGTCATGATCGACGCGACCTATCTCAAGGCCCACCGAACAGCGACCAGCATGGGCGTGAAAAAAGGGGGCGTGGACGCCTGATCGGTCGGACCAAGGGCGGGATGAATACCAAACTGCACGCCGTCTGCGACAGCCAGGGCCGACCGCTCAAACTCTTCGTCACGGCAGGACAAGTCAGCGTTTACATCGGCGCCCGCGCTTTGGTGGGCAGTTTGCCAAAGGTGGAATGGCTGCTGGGAGACCGAGGATATGATGCCGACTGGTTCAGAGAAACATTGAAAGACAGAGGGATACGCGCCTGCATCCCCGGCCGGAAACAGCGGAAGAAACCGGTGAAGTACGACGAGCGCCGCTACAAACGCCGCAACCGGATCGAGATCATGTTCGGCAGGCTGAAAGACTGGCGACGCGTGGCAACGCGATACGACAGATGCCCCAAGGTCTTCCTCTCAGCCATCGCCCTTGCTGCAACCGTCATCTTTTGGCTATGAGTCCTGACCCTAGGTCAAGGGCCTGGTTTGCCTGACCCCGGCTGAGATTGCAGTCTTACTCCGGCCAGTGAACCGTTTTGCTAGCATTACTCCGTTCGTAGGGACTTGCTATTTCGAGGATCAAATACGCGCATAAGGTATTACACACAGCGAGCCAGTAATTCGGCTGGCAATTTGATAGAGAAACTGGCGTGGACAAAGCGCGCAAGCCTCTGTCACGGACTGACGAAGGTCGCCCGCAAGCACATCGCTGATTTCAGTTGGGCGATACCTTGCCGCAGTACCCAGATAGTACATTACAATCAGCGCGTTGCAGAGGTGGTGATATGCGCTTGGTGAAAGGTCTAGGTAATATTGGTAGCCATTGCGAGTAAGTATGGAACAGATGTCAAAATCCTCATACTCGGCAAGTATAGAATTGTAAGCTCTGGTTAGGTTCCTCCAATTGGCAGGTGTCCGCGTCCTTTGGCAGACAAGCCAAACTTGCCCGTTATGCGCCTCGGGAGGCCGAAAGTATTGCTTCCTTTTGCCTTTGAAAATTCTGCCATGTGTGACTAAACCCTCCGCTTTCTTGTCGTACACCATAGCAGTCAGTAATCGTCGATGACTTGAGTCCGTCAAAAATTTGACGTCGATTGCGAGGAACCTATTTTTCTCATCCGGCGCAAACGACTTGCGAGCAGAGTGCAACTCTGGGACTCCTGCAATTGCATCTTCCACTGAGACGCTTGTTTCAGCAGCTACCGGAGTACCGAGAAGGCGTGCAAACTCGGCGAAAATCGAAACTTGACCAGCGCCAGGGTTCGATACTTTGACTTTTCTCTTAGTACCCAAAGGTAGCGTAAGGCCGTGATGCTCGTATGTTCTTTCAAGCTCTACTCCAGAGATGGACAAAACTACTTTGGCCATATTGAGCATGCCATAGTACAGCAGTGTCGCCTTAGCGGGCAGATCAGCGGCATCTGCCGCATTGTAAAAGTTCTGAGCCAGCTCAAGGAAAAAGATTGCTCGGTCAAAATTCTTCTTGTTCTTGCCGCGTCGTTTGTCGTGACCTCTCAACAAAAAACTGTGCGTATAGGACCACGGATCAGCAGTAAGCGCATAGTCGGCACCTGGCGGTATGGAGATATGTGAATACCTAAGCGGTCGATAATTCGTAAGTGCCGCTTCGTATCCATCAATCATCCCAATCTCCTTGCTTCCTAATCGCACCGAGTAGTGGTGTGAACGATCTCTCCGCAACCATTTCGCACACCGGAGAACCAAAAGACAAACCATGGGATAGCGGTTTGCTTACACACTACTAGATCGTAAGCTACGGACAAAGAGAGCAGAAAGGCATGTCGCAGGGCACGAAAACTATCCGCATCAACGAACGCGTTCGCCTGGACAAGCGCGAGCGCAGCTCAAAGTGGCAGGCTCGCGTGAAGCTGGCAGACGGCACGTGGCACCGTTTCTCCACCAAGACTGAAGATCAGGACAAGGCCACAGAAGTGGCGATGAAGTTCTTCTACACTGCCGAGGACCGGCTGAAGAACAACCTGCCCCAAAGCACCCGGAAGTTTCGCCGTGTGGCCGAGTTTGCACGAGATCGGATGCAGGCGGAGCTGGATGCGGGTGGCGGCAACATCGTCTTCAAGGATTACATCACCGCCATCGACAAGTACCTGGTGCCCTTCTTCGGCAACTATGATGTTGCGAATATCGATACCAAGGCGCTGATCGAGTTTGGCAAATGGCGCACTCAAGAGCTGGGTCGAAAAGCACACCACAGCACCATTAACACGCACAACACAGCCCTGAACCGTGTGTTGGATGAAGCGCAGGAGCGCGGCTGGATCACGCATTCTATACGCCCCAAGCCAATCAACGACGGCACAAAAACCGAAAGCCGTGGCAGCTTTACACCTGAAGAGTACAAAACGATCTACACAGGCCTGCGCTCTTGGCACAAAGCAACCAGCAACGAGAAAACCGCAGCCACACGAGAGGTGCTGCGCAACTATGTGCTGATCCTCGCCAATACCGGGATGCGGCACGGGACCGAGGCGTTGAACCTCAAGTGGAGCAACCTCCTTTGGGTCAACGATGGCAAGGACATCTATTTAGGCATCTATGTTGACGGCAAAACTGGCAAACGACCTTTGATTGCGCGAGATCGCGCAATCCGCCCACTTGAACGCCAGATCGAGTTGAACCCGCAATTAACGGGCATGAACTTGGGCGAAGTGATTGACGCCAAGATCGACGATTACGTGTTCAAAACACGTGATGGCGAACGGGCTGCTCGAGCAAATCTTTCCAGAAACTTCGAAAGTTTCTTGGAGGCAAACAAGCTCACGCACGGCGCAGACGGCAAGAAGCGCACTCTGTACAGCTGGAGGCACTTCTATGCCACGCTGGACCTACAGCGTGGTGTCAGTACGCACGCGCTAAGCCGACAAATGGGCAGCGGCACCGGCGTGATTGACCGCTTCTACAGCAAGCTTTCCCCTTTCATGAATGCCGCACAACATTCTGGACGCGCAGATCAGGCATTGCGGGACGCAGTGAAGGCAGATGCAAAGGCCAGCGACGAAAACACTGTGGTTGAAAACACTTCCGCAAACGCCGTTGAAACGCCAGAAACCACTACCCTATCCGCTGCCGAAAAAGCTTTCGACCTGTTTGACGCAGGCAAACTTTCTGAACCTGCTCTGCTCGTCGCGCTCGGTGTAGGGCGTGATGGGTATGAGCTAGAGGAAGCTCTGCGAGTGCGGGCGCTGTCTGCATTTGAGGAAGAGCGGCTGAGTGAGGATGGGCTGATCAAGGTGCTAGACGGCTGACTGATTGGCCATTTGCACTGCGCAGAAGGAGAAACTTAGATGGGAATAGATGATACAATCGACAGGTTTAAGGGTCGCGAAGCCGAGTGGGCAGCACTTTGCGCCTTTGACGGTATTGAAATGAGCGATGAACAGTTTCTCCCTGAACACGCACCAGAACTCATTGAGGCGGTTTGGGACTTCGTTACTCAGACCTGTGAAGAAGAAGGACTCGAGGTACCAGCAAGATCAGCCGCAATATCTGAGCTTAAGAAGTTGATTTCGCACGGCTGCGGCGATTAGCCTGCAAAACATGCACGTACCAATCATACTTTTGGAAGAAACTGCTGCCAAATGCCTCTACGCCACTCAGAATGATGAAGAGCAGTGGTCCTATCTTTTCAGGACTGAGGGCAATCAGGAGTTTTGGTATTACACGACAGATGATCTCGAGGACTTAGAAATTGAAGTCGCTGATTATGGCCAAGACTTCTTCACTGATTTTGACAACCAGCGGCTGGCTCAAATCTCAAATGGTGAGGACGAGCCGAGCCCAGAAGAGCTTTCCAAACTAAGAAAAACAGTCGCACGCTGGCAGCTTGAGCAAGGTTATGATGACGCACGCACAGGCTTTATTGTTCCAGTCTCAGTGGGTTCCGTCGTAGCAGGATATGCCGTCTTCGACTGCGGCAGAATTGAAGGTTTTGATGATCCTGCGCTGGTCAGCGCCTATCACTCGATAGAAGAAGCGCGCAAAGCCGCCCGAGACATGGGCGAAGTCGTTCATATCTTCGTCTAAAACCAAATTGGCGTAAGCGTTTACTACAATAACTCAACCGCCTGGCTGAGCTGCTAGGCGTTCACGTCGAAATAACCTTGCGTTGGGCGGACGTCATACGTGTTGTTCAGTTCGAGAATTCTTACGTTTCGGGCAGGCGTACACGAACGGGACTCGAGTAGTCGCCCTTATGATCCCAAAGACGCTTTGCTCGTTGAGCTATGGCACTGAGATGTGGGTTTCGTAGGTCGGCGGCTCCTACGAGTATTATGAGATGCGCCTGCGCACGAGAGGCAGCGACATTTATCAAGCGTCCTCCAGTGTCGCTGTTCAAAAATGGGCTTCCGGCGTCGACTGGATCGAATATCACGATCTTCCTTTCACTACCTTGCGCACGGTGAACCGTACTGACGCGTATGTCCCTCCGCCCATCTCTACCAAGCATGGATCTGATTAGCGCCCTCTGAGCGCGAAATGGCGTGAGCACCAAAATGTCGTCGGCTTCCACGTAGGAACTCAACAACTCATTGACGTATGCAGAAACAAGCTGTGCAGACTGAAATCGTATCTTGCCATTATATTTCTTCGACCAGGTTGCATCGCCCGCGCGGTCATCTACCAGAACCCGAGGAATTTCTCGCCCGTCTAAGTACCAAGGAGAACGACCCCGCCTCCACTCCTCTTCGCACTTTGCCTTCCGGCAGACAACAAGCCGATCCTCGTAGAAAGTGTGGGAGACGACGTCACACACGCCAGCACACATCCGCGACTGCTCGTTCAAGAAGACGTTTGGTGCATCTTTAAAAACGTCAAACGCGGTCTTGCCAAGAACAGCTTCAACCGATGGATCATTGCTTTGAACTATCGGAGCAAGCTGGTTTGGGTCACCTGCAAACGTTGCACATTGCGCTAAACTTGCTGCCATAAGTGCAGCCGGTAGCATTATTTGACTAGCTTCGTCGGCGATAGCGAAGTGCCAACGTTGTCCTCCCGGCCGCGCGAAACTGTCGAAGTGTAGAAATAAGGTATGTGTAGTAGCAGCCACGACCCGAGAAGAAGCAGCTATGGTCGCAACATCTGTCTTCAGATTGGCACGAGCAGCTTCGATTTTTTCCTTCCAGGCCACATACTTTTCAATGTCAGTCTTAGATGGTTCCTCCAGTTCAAGCATAGACACTTTAAGAGAAGCTTCATAAATCCCCTTAGCCAGAAGGTGATCCCGCCCCCGAAACTTTTTCGTTTCGAACCTTGAACCTACCCGCTTCATGGTGACACGAAGATCATCCTCTCCGATGCGAGCAAGCCATTCGTCTGCAGAAATAAGTGCTGAGTCTACCGCTGTGTTTGTAGGCCCAGTAATAAGCACCTTCGAGTTCCGGAACCTTACAAGAAGGTAGGCAATCATCGCGCCAATCGTGAAGGTCTTCCCCGTCCCTGGCGGACCATGAAGTAGACCAATGCGATCTAGCGGAAGCGAGATTGCCTCCGCCTGGCGTTTCCTTAGGACAGAGAAGGAATTTCCGAGTGACCTAGGCTCGGCCACAGCCTCCCTTGCGCCACGTCTCATGACCGCAGCAGCTTTCTTCCGCATGTTTTTGTCTTGCCAAAGCTCAATTAACGGCGTCAGAAAATCTTGCGGATACAGCATCATATAATCGTTAGCGTCTGGAAGCTGACCTTGCACGAAGCGCAAGGTGAATTCACCTCGCTCTGGATCAACGACGACAACCTCGCCTCGACCGCCAGTCTCACCGAACCAAACGGCTTTTGAGCCCTCAAGGCTTTCATCCAGCGCTGAGCTCTTTCCGCCCTCGCGGCTTGGCTCAACTGTTAAGATTGCCAAGAGGCCTTGGCGCCGAGCAGAAAGTACCTTGAACGACAAACCACGTTGAGCAGCCGTGCGCTCATCCTCGAGGCTTGAAAGAATTCTCTCGGTGGTAATTGCCATCAGTCTGTAACCTGGCGTTTCACGCCGGGCTCAATCTCATCACTGCTCACCCTCATTAGATCAAGAGATCTACAAGTGTAAGATAGAGCGAAGCCCTTCTTTACTCTAGTGTTTTTCCTACGAGCTAATGTCTCTCAAGCATATGTCGGTAAACGAAAAAGTGGATTTGATCGACTGGAAACATCAATAGCGACCTTGCGCAAAGGCATTGTCTTGCCTGACTTAACGTTATAGTAGCTCTACGGCTTGGGCTAGCTGCTCTGCATTCACGTCAATGTAGCGCTGTGTCGTGCTTATATGGCTATGACCCGCTAGCTCAGCCAGCAAACGCACGCCGACACCCTTGTTCGCAAGCCTTGTGATGTACGTCCGGCGACCGCTGTGACTGCTGGCGTCCTTGAACCCACAAGCTTTGTAGATGTCGAGGAACAGCTGACACATGGTGTTAGCTGAGAAGTGCCCGCCCTTTTGGCTCTCGAAAAGAGGATGAGCTGGATCGTTCAGGCGGATCGTGTCGCCGTATTCGCTGAGCGACCGGCGCAGACGCTGGCTCAGATATACAGTGCGTGTCTTGCCACCCTTGCTTTGCGTCGCGCGAAGCACGAACTGCTCACGCACAGCGCCTTCATCGTCAAACACGTCGCCCACCGTCAGCGCTGCGATCTCCTTGGCCCGCAGCCCTGCGTAGAAGCTGACCATTATTATCGTTTGGTCTCTGACCGGATGACGACGACTGCGGCAGTAGTGTAAAACGCGACGCAGTTGAGCTTCGTTCAATGTCTGAGCTTGGCGCATGGCAGGACCTCCGAAAATCTAATCCTTTGCTGCAAACAACA
>NZ_JANHAX010000008.1 GCF_030848945.1 Marimonas arenosa | reverse complement strand
TGAAGTAGCTGAAGCTGTCGCAGTGGTTTGGTTTCGTCTGGCACAGGCACGAGCAAGAGCTTTCATCAATTTCGTGCTGCCCCAAAAGTGCAACGGCTGCATCGATTTCTGCTCGTGTGCTAGGTTCCGCTTCTGCGACTTCACTCGTAACATCTGCAAATATGAGCAGCTGTTCTGGGTCAATGTCGCCCTGCCGAACATAGTCCTTGTTGAGGTGAACGATGAAGACCTTTGATACCCTTAAGCTTGTTTCCTCCGCTGCGATCTTCTGAAACGCCGCATCCTTGATCTGATTATGCTGTCCGTTTCTCTTCACGCTTGTTGAAGATTTGACCTCGTAGAGATTTATCGTGCCATCGCCGTTCTCTCGTATCGCGTCTGCTTTCGCGTAGAGGCCGCGTCTGGTTTGGAAGACCGATTGAAAGGAATAGCTATCTGCATCGGCCTGAGACTGCAGCAGTGATCGAAAGAAGCCCTCGACCTCATAACCCTCTGCTGTCAGCTTTTTCATGTAGTCTGAAAATTCGCCGTGCGGGTATTCATCTGGCTTGTGCTTTAGCAGCCAAAGGGACTTTGGGCAGTTTAGGTAGTGGATAAAATCTGTCTTTGAAATCTGCATGACATGCCCAATCGAACAATAAAATGCTGTGTTTCTGAGAGCTCAAAACCCGTCTGATTTGTGACCGAAGAAAACCTTTGTGACGTCTTCGAAGATGTCCCACGTCACGCGGCTGCCATTGCGCACGAACAAGCTATCGCCAGGTTCTAGCTCGCTGATCTGACCAGTGGTCATGTCGATCAATCGACATCGACCCGACAGGATGGTCATAAGTTCATCGCCCTGTTCGGTGCACTCAAATACGCCCTTCGTGCATCGCCAGATGCCGGTGCGGGTCGTTTGCCCGGGTCCGCCTGCATCCATGCGTCCCGATGCTCGTGGACTGCCCTCTTTGATTTGATAGTCACTCAGAGGGTTGTCGAAGGGCCAATCCTCTAGCTCCCCAACATCGTCACCGGGTTTGTATTTGAGCATCGTGTTTTCCGACCTGCCATGCCAATGGGCTGAATTGCCAACTTCTCCATTGCTGGCATGATTGGGACGATGCTGCCAACCCCAATGCTTTTCAGTATTCGTCCGCCAACATGACCGTCAGTACCCGCGCAGTGACTGAGGGATCACTTGGGTCGGGCGAATGCATGGTTACGTCCAAGTCGTAGTAGTCGAATTTCCAGAAGACTTGGTGTTCGGCGTAGTGGAATGAACCGAAGTCGTGCTCGCCAAACGGATCATTGTCCGGTGTGAAAGCGTCGTACTGCTGAACAGCCTGCAAGATCGCGCGCAAGGCATCCTCGCCCAGTGCCTGAATGCCTTGCGTGATCGCGACCCGACAACTCGTGAAGGTCTGCCGAGCCCGATCATTAAGTGCTCTTATTTTAGCAGCGTTGTCGTCATGCATTCGCCGCCGCCCGCGCAGTACCCGGCTTTGCACGAGGCTTGCGCTCCGCTGCTTTGCTGATGGTCTCGTCGAGTTCGCCTGCTTGAGCTGCTGCAACGAACGCATCGAGCACAGGGCCCACGTCTTTGAGGGTTTTGACGAATACAGCATTGTTGGTGCCATCAACGGCAATCACCCGCGCCCCGTAACGGCACTGCAAATACCAGCCGCCGTCTTGCTCAAAGAACCACGGGCGCACACGACGATGCGTTTTGACCAACACGCGCTCGCCTTGCTCGTTGGTCATCCATTTGGATCGATCAACGCGATGATCTTCGCCCTTGAGTGCTGCTGCATGAACCAGCTTTTGTTCTTTCAATGCCGCCACGAGTTTTTCACGTCGATCATTAATGGGATCGCGTTTGGTGCTGCGTGTCACCGACTTGAATGTCAGCTTTGCGAGATGTGTCATTGGTCGCTCCTTACTGTTCTTTGACAGCAGAAGCGTATGGTCAGACTTCACGCAGGACGACCGAAAAGACGTCATCGAAGGAGCCTTAAGGCTCTATAAACGCTCATAAAAAAAGCGCCGCACAGCCTAAGCTGCCGACGCTCTACTTGTCTTTGTCTTGCTCCCTCTGGCTCAAATCATCTTTGCTCGCTGAGCTCTTCTTCGCTTGTTGCTTGAAGCCATCTGCTTTGATGTTTGCTGTTCGAGCAGCTGCCACTGAGCAAGGATGTGCCTAGGTTTTTCCTACGACATGATCCCGGTGCGTCTTGTCTGCATTGGGTTGAGCGAAGGGGCTTAGCCACGCTCCCACTCAAACAATGCGTTCTTTTCCCAGTAATGTGCCTTTTGCTCATCGAGTGCCTGTCTTGCTTGCCTTAACCAGATTGGGCTGGCTGCCCGTTGTATGCGTGCCTGCTGTTGTTCGTGTTCGTAGTGCACCATCGTGTCTGCTGAAGTTCGGTTCCAACACAGATTGTCCAGCAGTGTGGCGCTGCCCATGCGCCAGTATTCCTTTGTGACGTAGCTGACGACTTCGGGTCGATCCCAAACGGGTGTTATCCAGTTCTTTGCCAGAGGGGCTGTCTGCCAATGATGTTGCTCCCAAACTGAGTTGAGAATGCAGCAGGTCAGTTCTGCGTCGGCAATTGGCGCTAGCAGAACAAAATGTATGTGGAAGTTTTCGCTGCCTGAGCCCTCATGCGCAAAGCACCAGCGCGGAACCCGTACATTCTGCCGCTCAGCTGCTTTGCCAAAGAACACGCGGTCGATCTTGTTCCAATAGCTGCGCAGCAGTTTGTTTGCCCCATACCGACCGATGGTTCGGCCATTGATGAACTTAAGCGTTCCAAACACGTTCCAGTCTTGTGCGAGCAAGTCCGCTATCAGTTCTTTCCGCTCAAGTTTCCGCTTCACCATCATCGTCAAATCTCCTTCGCGTGTATTTATCTACGAGGAGCAAGAACCCGGCTATTTCTGACGCGAGCTTCTGGACAACTAGAAAGGGCAGACATTGCTGCCTGCCCCTTTTGATTGGTGCGCTTATTTGGACGAGACGACCCGAAGCTGAGGCTTTGGTGGCGTCGGCGTGTTAGCCGGTTGCCGTAGCACTGCATCTTCGAGGGCGCGCATGAGGTCGCGAATGCTGCCATCGCAAGTGTTCAGCAAAGCTCGAAGCTTGGCGTCAGACATGGTCACACCCTCCTGATTGAGAATCCAACGGGCTCTGTTGAACCAGTGCTGACTATTTGCGGCTGGAAGCTCAACGACATCACACCGGTCCACCAAACCTGGATCGACACGGTGCAGATTATTGGTTGTGAAGATGAAGCATCCGTTGCCTGACCGCAGATCAAGCTCCCAGCGCAATTTGTACTGTAGCTTGTCATCAACCTGGTCGATCTCATCGATTATGGTAACCGGCACCTGAACGCCGCACATTTTTTGCATGCTTTGCGTATTCGATATGACATCAAATGCTGCATGGTTCATATCGGAAGCGCGATAAAAGTCGACGCCGCCGTAATCGAGACCCGTCGACCGCAACTCTACGAGCATCTTGGCCGTAGTTGTTTTGGCGGTTCCGTAAGGACCATGGAAGATCAAACTTCCATGGCGTTGGTTACACGCGAATTCTTTGAGGCGTTGGCGCGTGTTAGTGTCGGGAAAGATCAGATCGCCGAAGATGCGAGGCGCATATTTTTGCTGAAAAATCATCATATCGTTTCTCCTGTTAGATGATACTTTGAGGGAGGACATGAGCGGCAGGCAGCCGCTCATGTTGCTGAATTGTTAAGCTGCGAGATCGATGTCGTCGTCGAATTCGTCATCATCAGCATCGAGCACGGCATCGCGGTTTTTGCGCTTTGTGGTTTGTTTTGCTGGGACTTCATCTTTGTCGGCGTCGTCAGCGAACTGCTTGCCTGCTTCGGTCAGCACAGCCTTAACAAGTGCATTCTTGTTTGAGCCGAAGACGATAGATGCTTTGCCGTCGCCGTCGACACGGACAAGTGCAACTGCAAAGGCGTAGTCGCCGCCTTCTAGTGGCTTCAAATCTGCGCTCGGCTTGAAGCGCGGGCCGATCGCGTCAGCGTCATAAAGAACTGTTTCGGCGTTTGTGCGTTGCTGCTTTGCTTTGTCCGCCGCAGTCGGGCCTGCTTTGGGCGTACGGCGCACTTCTTCGACCCCACCCCGCTCTTCGATCCACTCGGTCAGCGTCCAGTCGACTGGGAGCTCTTTTTTCGCAACCTGCAAGACGCGGACGTATGCGTGTGTGCGATTGTTTTCGACACCGAAGACAGCACGCACAACTTTAAGCTCAATGCTGGTGTTGCTGCGTACTGAAACGCCTTCAGCCTCAAGCGCTGCATTTAGCTGTTTGCGCAAGTTGATTTCGGCGCGCAGCTGCACAAGCAGCTTGTGGCAGCCTTCAAGGATTTCGTAGAGCGCCTCGTTGCTACGCTTGTAAACACCGTCTTGCCACACGATGCGCTTATCGTGCAGGCGTTGGATTGCAGCACGCAGCATGAGGGTATTGGATTTGGATTTAGATTTGCTTTGCTTGGTCATGTTTAGTCTCTCTTTTGTTAAGTTGAGTTGACGTCGCGATTGCGACGAAGAGAGAGGTAAACGAGATAAACAGGCTGGATGGATAACACCCAAATCTTGAAGCTTAGCTGTTAAGGTTTGGCTGAGCATGTTATGACCACCACATGCGCTCTCGCCTACCAAACACCATTGGAGAACTTACGTCTAAAGACCGCCGCAGCGGTGGACTGTGGGTCAGCGAGATCGGCCTGTATCTGCTTTGGTTCGAGTTCCTTGCGATCAGCCCAAGCTACGAACTGGCGCGACGGCATAGGTCTGGCGAAAACATCGAAACCGACATTCTGCCTGCCGATTTTGATCGCGTTCTTGCTGTTCATGATGATCTGGGTGACGTGCAGAAAGCCTTATTCCGCCTTTGGTGGAAAGATGTCGGTCTTAAGCACTTCGGACACCAAGGCATCCCGCCTGAAGTGACCCGTATTGGCTACGCAAAACATCAAGTTCAGGGCACACCTGACCTAAGCGCAGATGTTGAACAGTTCTTTGAAGAAGGCTGGGTTGAGCAAGGACGGCAGCGAACCTTGCTATTGGCGATCCCCGTTGGTCTTCCGGAAGGAAAGATCAATCGGCAGATCAAGAAGCAGTTGGCGAAGGTGAAAGCCGAACGTCGCAAACTGATTGAGCCGGTGGTCAAGTACCCCCTTGTAGGGCAGCGTCATCATCGTGATGCATTAATGCGTTATCTCCGAATGGTGTGGTTCCGCAGTGCTTGGCATCGTCGCTCACTTTGGCGCGTTGGAGCTCACGCGAAGATCAGCACGACCTACAGCCCCGTGCTTGATCCCAATACTGATAAGATCAGCGATGCTGATCGTTACGATCGGGAAATGCTGACCATCATCGCCAGCCGTGCCCTACTGCGCGCTAGGATGATTGCAGAGAATGCAGCACGTGGTCGGTTCCCAACGCACGAGAAGTGTCCACACGCCCTTGAATTTGACTTTAGGGAGCTCAGACAGCGCATCCACCGGCGCAACAAATGGCAGGACAAGGAGATCGCGCGCTTGAACCGTTTATATGCTGACGGCTAAGAAACGCGCGCCGTTTTTTTGGTTCCAAAAACCAAGCTCAAACACTGTGTTATGAAACACGTCCGTAAACACAACGTTTGGCATCACTTTTGAAAAACTCGTTACGATCAACGCAGGCGAAAAACGTATGTAAGACAAGCACCTCATCTGCGCAGTGTAGGCCATTTGCTGAAAGACGCGCAGGTGCCGGTGGCCGGTGTCTGCTGCGTGTTGTGACCTCCGCCAAGGCATTCGCCGCGTTCATTGCGGGATGCTGTCGAAACAAAGCTGCGGGTCGGATCGATTTTGCGAGTGCCACCCCAATGAGCGCATGTGGCGCACAGCTTCATGTTAGGCGAGTAGGTCGGCATCAGCGGCTCCATTTTCCAAACGCTAAGGTCTGATCCCAACTCAGAGCAACCGAAGATGGCGTCTCTGCAGAGATAAATATCTGTAAGCATGAGATATATGGGGGAGACGCTATGAGCATCACACTACTTGAACACCTGCGCGACGAGTTGATCCAATCAGGCGCAGTACAGAACACGCCGGAGTTCTGCCGCTGCTGGCTGGGTCGAAGCGAAGGCTACATCAGAACGTTGCGTTATCATCAAATCGAGCCAAGCGTCGAAACACTAGCCGTGTGTAGCAACAAGCTTGGGTACTATGCGGACCGGTTGCGAGGAAGCGATAGCGCCGACCATCAAGCTTGGATAGATCGTTTTGATCGTCTCAAGGTCTTGTGTGACCAAGCTATCGCGCGACAGGCTCAGGCTGTGTGGCGAGCGCCAGAGAGGATGTCTGTGTGATGATGTCTTCGAAATGGGTTCTGCGCTCCGAAAAATCAGGCGCGCGGTTTTCAGCAGGGAAGTACTTGTCAATTCAGCCTGGTGATTTTGCATCACCCCGTCTTGCTAGGAGCCATCTATGCTCGTGAGTGAGGTGGTGGGCGAGACAGCATGGAAACGATATCCCAAGCCCAAACCGCTGCCGATCCCCGGCCCAACCAAGCCGAAGCAGCGCGCCAAGCCCAAAAAGCGAAAACAACCTGCCCCCTTCAACAGGCAGAAGCCTGAAGAGCTCAGCTGACGTCGAAGACATCTTGTCGTTGGAAAACACGAAAATATCTTGCAGGAAGAACCGACTTTAGGGAGAGCATCGTGACTGACGAAGAGAAACGGGAAAAATTCATTCGACGCCTCAAGGATGCGCCGCATGGCGCGAAGGGTTTTTTCGAAACTGTTGCAAACCACTTTGAACGCAGGAATGACACTTCAGTTAAGTATAGCGCGACCAACGGCGGTGACATGCGCCTTTGGGCTCATTGGACATCGTCTCGCGGCGCGGATAAGAAACAAATCTTCGCAACCTTGGCTTGGCAACCGGAGAACAAGGCAGTCTTTGCCCGATGCCAACTTACGCCTGATGAGCTTGGGCTTCTCGGCTTGGAAGGTGGCGAGAAACCCAAGTCGGAGAAAGAACCCCAAAATTCTGATATTCGCCTGGATGAAGGCTTCTGGCGCTTTTGCGTAGAGGATTTCATTCGAATTCTCGAAGCGGCACGCATCAAGCTTGTTGGGGCCTGAAACACGCTGACAGCACAGACTTGTTGTGCTGACCTAAAAACGTCTTCACGCTCTGTCCGCACCCAGTGTAGCGGCCAGCGGGCGTCAGCGCTGTACGTGCAGATTTGAGCGGTATCGTCGCAGATTGCGTCAAGGCAACGTAGTTTGAATTTTGGTTGACCACCTGATGGAGAGGCATAGCGCAAATGCGGCACCGGCGAGAGGCTGGCAGTAGGTATCGCGCTGTCAGCTCTATGTCGCGGCATCGGCCTTCTTTCTGCGTCCGCGCTTTGGCTTGGGGGCAGATGCTCGCTCGGCACGGATACGGTCCAACAAGATACTGGCGGGTTCGTCGGTTGGGTCTTGTGGGACAAGCTCGCCTGCGAAGGCTTTGGCGAGAATGCGTTGATCAAGACGATCTGTGAGCTTCAGCGCTTTTTCGGCTTCAGCAGCAAGAAGGTCGATCTTTGCGAAATTGGCTTCGATCTGTCTCAAGATCTTGTCTCTCTCAGCCTCATTAGGCAAAGGCAAAAGCAAGGACTTGAGCTTCGCTTGGCCGATATTCCTCATCGACATTTGATTGCCAGAAGAGACTTCTTCCAATTGCTTTCGCCCTTGGGGACTACGAAGAAACCACAAAAGCCAGGGCTTCAGATGACTGGCCATATCTAATCGAAGCACCTTATCGCTCAGAAACAAGTTGTCCGGTGTTGTGTCAACGATGACCACCGCCCCCACCAACTCAATCGTGTTTGCTCGCGAAAACAGGAAGTCTCCGGGTTTGATTGCTGTATCTGGGTCAGGCTCAAAATGCGAAGGGAACGTCTTGGACTGATCTGGTCGAAATTCCCCCCAAGAAACGGCGCTCACCTTAACGGTTCCCTGTTCGCCTTCCCTTGGCGGTCGCTCATCACACTTGAGGTTCTTTCCAGCTTTTATTCCGTCGATCAGACTGCCTATCGTGACAAGCGGTCCATGATTTGAAAACGCTGCTTCCAGCACACCCTTCTTGTACTTACCCACCAGCTTTGCGATGGCGCTGAGGTGAGTGCGGGCGGTGGTGGTGCGGGCGCTGAGGGTGTCGAGCTTCCTCACAATCCGACGTTGCTCAGGGAGTGGGGGGAGCGAAATCTTCGTTTCTTCAAACTTGCCTTTCGTGACGTGCCGCAAGCCCACTCCGCCGTGCGCTTTGTCGATCAGCTCGTTGAGTTTCTGATTGATCGCGTGCCGAAAGAAGTCTCGATCCAAGTTCTCACGGTTGAACTTCACGTTGAAGATGTGCTGGTTCAGGACAGCAGGTCCACCGTTCCACACATGCGCCCCAAAAGACGTCCCCGGCGTTCCTGACCAAGCGAACAGCAGATCACCGCTTTCTATCAAGAAGCGCTCGCGAACCTCACCGTCAAATCTATTGAATGGCTTATCCGGGTTGTTGAGGTTCTGAATACGTACAATGGGAAGTCCATCTTCTGTCCAGTCGGAGGGCTTGAACGCACGTCCATTGATCAGGTCACAAAGCTCACCGATTTCAGCTTCTGTCCAAGTCTTTGGAAGCTCGCTCATTCTGCAGCCTCCTGCTTTGCTGCCTGAACCTGTTGCCAGTCGTGATAGCTCTGCTTGGAGCCTTTGACTTTCCACTCAATCCGCCCGTTGCTGTGACGATCTAAGATCACCGCAGCCGCAGCAGATGGGCTCGAGAACGTCCAAGGCTTGGCGAACCTAAGCTTATTTTCACCATCGCCAACGCCCTCTTTTGTAAGCACGCCTTCAGTGAGCAGACGTTCTTTCGTGGACTTCGCCGTATGGTGTTGGACATAGCCCGTGTCGATCAGTGCTTCAGACCCTTCCAGCACGATGAATTCACCGTCTTCCTCGACTGCCGTCGCCTGAACCCCGCTCTTGTGCCGGATTTCAAACTGAACTTCGCCCGTGGTGCGTTCATCGACCGGCTTGGCTGTCTGTGTCACTGCGCGAGGCTGTGGCTTGAGCATGTCCAATCCGACAACGGGCAGGATGATCCGCAGATTGGCAAGGAACTGCTCCATATTCGCGACATCAGCTTCAGGCAGCCTGCGACGGCTGGTGTCTGGCTGGGTTCCATTGTCGAGGGTAACGCGGCCTGCTTGCGCAGTGATTTGGATGAGCCGCGCTTCAAGGTATTCGGCGTGTCCTTTCGACAGGTCATCATCGCTTGTTGTGACGGCGATTGCGGTTTCCCAAAACTCACGCTTCTCGGCACTTTGCTTGATGCGCTCGCGTACGGAGTTGGCAGAGCCAATGTAGACGCGGGTCATTCCTTCTTTTTCGGGATCGGGGCCCGTCAAAATATAGATGCCGGTTCTATCCACCTCATCGCGTTCGGTAAGCTTGGCGAAGGTGGATTGGCTGGACACAAATACGACGCCGGTCCAACCGTGGATCGTCGCTTTGCGCAGGCCAGTAGGTTTACCGTCGACAAGAAAGAGTTGGATCGTACGCCCAAAGGTATCGCCCGTGGTCATTCCGCAGCCTCTACGGCTGGGGCATCTTCAAGCTCTTCGCTGAGGGCTTCGATCTCGTCGAGGGCGGCCCGTAGATGCCCTACAATCGCAGCTGCTATTTCGTCGGGTTCGGTCATCTCATCTTCCGGGTCGCCACTTTCATCGCGCAGCCACGTCCAGTCGAGATTATCACCACGTTCAGCGATCTGGTCGCGGGTCAGGCAGCGCCAACGGCTGTCCTCGCCTTGTTCGGAACGGGGCGCATTGCCTTGCGGATCATCCCCGAACAGCTCCTCGAATTCTTCAAAGTGCTTGGCCGTGAGAGCATTGGTCTTGCCGAAAGACGGCATGTTCGTGCGCAGGTCGTAGAACCACACTTTCTCGGTTTCTGAGTGGTCGTGGTTCGCAGGTAGGATTTCATTCGTAACCCGCGTGAAGAACATGACGTTGGTTTTAACGCCTTGCGCATAGAAGATGCCGGTCGGCAGTCTGAGGATGGTGTGAAGGTTACAGTTGACCATCAGGAAGCGGCGCAGCTCTGTCCCGGTGCCGTCACCGAACAGGATGTTGTCCGGCATGACGATGGCGCAGCGGCCACCGGGTTTTAGGGAACGAACGGCATGTTCCAAGAAGGGCATTGGGCCGACACGTTCGCCCGCTGTGATCGAGAAGTCAGGCCGGTTCACGTTGCCCGACATCTTGTTGAAGGGCGGATTAGTAAGGATCAGATTGGCCTTACCCATATTCTCGCCTTGCGGGGCACAGCTGTCTTCGCAGCCCACAAGACTTTCTATCCCGTGTAAGATCATATTCATCACGCAAAGCCGGTGGGTGTCTGGCACCCATTCATGACCGATGAACGCTTGGCGTCGTTGGAAATGCCCTTCCGCTTCGGAGAGGGAGAAGAGCTCGTCTGTGTGGTCCTTGATGTAACGATCCGCAGCAATCAGGAAACCGCCCGTGCCTGCTGCTGGGTCTTGAACGACTTCACCTGGCTGCGGTTTAACGAGGCGAATGATGCTGTCGATCAGGGCGCGGGGCGTGAAGTACTGGCCGGCCTTTGATTTGGTCGCCGATGTCGTCTTCTCAAGCAGCCCTTCGTAGAGATCGCCAAGGCCATCCTCTCGCGCCGTGAACCAATCCAGTTTGTCGATGTTTGTGGTGAGCGTCTTGAGGTCTTTCGGCAGTCGCAGATGCGTCATGGCATCCGTGAAAATCGCCAAGACCACCGGATCATGGGTTTCCTTGGGGTTGCCCAACTCCAGCAGCATCTTCTTGTAGTACTCAAGCTGATCGCCGCCCTCCATGCCTGCCAAACGTGACCAGCAGTGTCCGTTGGGCAAGCGGCTTTCCTGTCCAGTTTCTTCCAGCATCTTGAGGAACAGCAGGTATGTAAGCTCGTTCACGTAGTTGCTGTAGGACACGCCTGCGGACTGGAGCGTTTTACACTCCTTCCAAAGCTTTGCGACGATTTCAGCTGTATTCGGGTTCATGCGCTCACTTTCCAGAGTTCTTCGTTGAAGTCGCTGAGGATACTCTCAAGCTGACCGTTAAAGACTTTGTTGAGGCGGTTGAAGCCGCCGTGGTTCTTGAATGTGCCTTCGTCCAATGAGGGTCGGTCGACAACAATCTCTTTTTCAATCTGTTCTGCGATCCGACGCAGCCACGTCTTCTGCGGATCGGTCCATTGGCCTTTGGACAAAATCCTCTTCGTTGCGTCGCGCACACGGTCTTGGAACGGCACCAATGGGTCACCGATAGCAGCTTGTCGGACAAAGCCGATGATTGAGGCGGCGATGTCTTCGTTGGACGCATCGCTCCAAGCCCGGCGCAGATTGGCTTCTGAGAAGCCCATCTTGTCGAGCTCAAGCCGAAGGTTACGAAGCTCTTGGCGTGTCAGCTCTCGCGGACGCTGAACGACCACCGAGAGCGCCGCGATCTTGTTTTGATTGTTCCGCACGAAGGACTGGAAGGTGTCCAAGAAGTCCTCGGGCTTTTCGGCGTCGCCATAGCCGCGGGTGACAGTCCGTATCTCGTCTTCCTGCGTGGAAATCGGGATCAGATTTGGTCCTCTGCCATCCGGGTTCCAATCTAGGATTTTCCCGATCCCGGCATACTTCTTCGCCCATTCAGACGCATGCTGAAGCGAGTTCTGCTTTAAGCGGTCCCTTAGCTCTTCTGCGCTCTCACCGGTCAGATCGCGCACTGCTTCTTCGACCTTCGAGGGCAGCTTTCTGATCTTCCTGTGAAGCTTAGCAAGGATTTGGTCCCTGATGATCTCGCGTTGATCCTCTTCCTCAACGGATGCGAGCTCGCCGAACAGCTGTTCAAAGGTCAGCGACGGGTTGCTTGCGACCGGCTTCATCTGCGTGAGGTCTTGGAGGGTGGCGTAGAGGTCGACTGCATCGAAGATACGGAACACTTCCTTGCCAATGTCGTCGCAACGCCGTGTCGCACGTCCAAGCATCTGCTCGTAGAGAATGCGGCTGTTCACACGACGAATGAACACAAGGTTCGTAATCGCTGGAACATCGACGCCAGTTGTCAGCAGGTCCACAGTAACCGCGATCTTGGGGAAAGCGTCATTGCGGTAGGAACGGATCAGCTTGTTGATCCGAGCGGAATTGCCGTTCTCAACGCTGCCAGTGATCTTGCGGACGGCGGCATCTTCGATCTCGCCATACTGCTCTTTGAACGCCTTCTTGAGCTCATCCACGACAATGTCGGCATGGGCATCGTTCACGGCGTAGACGAGTGTCTTGCCGGGCAGTGACGGGTCGATATGTGTTGCCAGTTCTTGCGCCACCACGCGGTTGAATGGAACTGTGATGACTTTGCGGTTGAAGGCTTCGACCTCGAAGTTGATCTCGTCAGGCGCTGAGACTTGGTCGACTTCACCAGTTCTCGTGTCGACAGCTTCAAACTCCTCGCCTTTTTCGAACTTGATGCCGTCAGAACTGAGCGCGGTCTCAATGCGAACAGGCGGTTCGTGGTCGATCAGCCAACCATCAACCACGGCTTCTCGATAAGTGTAGGTGTAGATCGGATCACCGAAGATTTGCGCTGTGTGGAGCGCTGGTGTCGCGGTCAGGCCGATTTTCACAGCGTCGAAGTACTCAAGCACTCGACGGTATTTTGAGATGTAGTCGTCCTGCCCTCTGAAGCTCAGCTCTGCGTCTGACATTTCCCGATCAAGCAAGTAGCCACGATGGCATTCGTCGATTACCATCAAATCGTACTGATCAATCGGCGGCGTTTCTTGCGGGTCGTCGGTGTAGAGCACACGCTTCACAAGACCTTGGATCGTACAGATATGAACCCGCGTTTCGAGATCGGGCTTCACGTCCTCAAGGCCTTTGATGTCGAAGAGCTGGCCGAAGGTCTTTGGGCCTTCGATGGGTGTGCTCATGAACTCATCGCCGGTCTGGTTGCCGAGCGCTGAGCGGTCCACGACGAAGCAGATGCGGCGGAAGCGCTTGGTGGACAAAAGGCGGTAGAGCATCGCAATAGCGAGCTTCGTTTTTCCGGTGCCGGTTGCCATCGCAACGAGCATCTCACGCTGCTCTGTGGACAGGGTGTCTTCAACCGCCTCAATCGCGGCTTTCTGGTAGGGCCTGAGCTGAAAGCCGAAATCGAACGGACGTGTCTCAAGCGCCTTCTGCGCTGTTTCCCTGTCTGTATCGAACTTCGCTTCGAGACCTTCAGGTGTGGGCCATTCGACAAGCGCTCGCCGGTGGTTTGTCGCCAAGCGCACATCGCGAAACCAGATGCCGCTCTCGGTTTCGATCTGCTTTAGGTAGGGCCGACCATTCGTCGCGAAGACAAACGGAACGCGATACCCGCCGTCCCAAGTGCCGATCGCACTCTCGTGGTCGAAATCCATTGAGTAACGCTCTGACTGATCAATCGCAGCCGACACGTTCTTTCTGTAACGTTTGGCCTCAACGATCCCGAGACAGCGCTCCCCCACAAACAGGGCGTAGTCAGCTGGACCACTCTTTGACGGCCATTCCGCAATTGCCATAGATCGTCCCTTAGCGGGACGTGTGCCTTTGGAGTGGCGCAGATTGACACTGTCAGCCTCCCAACCCCAGTCCCGCAATTGCTGGTCGATCAGGTCGCGTGTGGCTGTCTCATCGAGATCAATTGTGGACGAAGCGGCCTGCGCTGCTTGAACAAACTCTGTACGGGTGTTCGCGGGCTGAGCGGTTGCTGTTTCCTGTAGCTCTCGGAGGTGCCTTTGAAGCACGGATCGATCTTGCTCGACTTCCTGCGCCAAGGCTTCCCACTGAGCACGTTCTTCTTTCTCGCGCTGTTCGCGTTCGGACGCTGTCTCCGCCTCACGCTGAGCTGCTTCGGCAGCCTCTTGGGCAAGCTGAGCCTCGTTAAGTGCTGCGTCCCGCTCTCGGCGAAGGCGAGCAAGCTCTTGCTGGAGTTCTTCTGCTGCGGAAGCCGGGTTTTCTGGCGGCACGAAAGGACCAGGAGAAAACTTTGGGTCACTCCGAACGACCCGGTAGTGCCAAATGCCAAGCTGAACCGACATCTTAAGCGCCGTGAGCGCTTGCCGATGGTCGCCAGCACCTTCATGGACAGCTAAGTTGCCTGTCTTCCGAATGTGGTGGAGCACATCGAGTACCTTGTCGGGGATTGCTCGCTCGAACTTCAGTCGCCGCAGTAAGTCCGATTGGGTCTCTGCAGGCTCCGGAAGCAGGCCAGCATGCGCTGCGTGGAGCTGGGTTAGGGTTTCCGAGAACTGCCGCAGCTTGATCAGCGACGTGCTCGGATCGGCGTGAAAATAGTGCTCGGCGAGAGTGCCCAACTTTACGAGCTGGGAGCTAATCGGCTGTAGAAACTGGAAATTGCCTGTCGTTCGTTCGCTCGCCATCAAAATAACCGCCCTTCATCTCGGCACACTATGACGCAAGCCCTTGTTAAGCAAGGAAACGAAGGGGCTTTTAAGCTCTCCACTTCTCGATTGCCGCTTGTTGGTTTGACTGGGCATTTTTGTCAGCATTTCGAAACCTTGAAGTGACGTAGAGGGCGGTGGACCAAGACTTCTGTTAACGCATCAGCATGACGCTTAATCGACTACGGCATGCCGCATTTCTCGACCGAGCTGATGGAGAAAGAAGAACGGGGCGAGGTGGTGTTTGGCGGCTGCGTGATTGAGCTCGATGGAAGCCAGCCAGACTGGAGGTGCACCACTTGTGGCACAGAGTTTTACAAACGGCGAAGCTATGACGCTCGCGTCTCAAACTTCGAATGAGAGCCATGAGAAGCGATGAATTCCATCCCGGTCTGCCAATCTGAGTTGAGCAAAGTTTAGCTTAAGGCCACCATTAGCATACGCGGCCAAGATTACAGTCGACTCCAGATTTTGTGCTTCTTCAGCCACGCTCGCGCCTCGTCACGACTCTCAACTAGCCAAGGGTCGTCCAAACGAATGCCGCCTTGCCCTTCTGAATATCCCAAGGCTACGACAAATACTGCCCCGTCAATTGCCTGCGCTTCCCAGCTGTGCACACCAACCCATCCGTCAGAGTCCGCGTCAGCAACGTGATGTTTTAGTGCAAGAGCTTCCGCATTCGTAAGTGGTGAACCATTCAGTATTTGTGTCTCTCGTTCGTCTGTAAATTCTCTCAAGCTCTGGCGTAATATCCCTATTGTGTCATAATCTTCCGGATAACTCTCATACTCAGACAAATCGATCCTATCTTCCGGGTAGAAAATACCCAGGCAAGTGCTTGGTTCATGAGCCATCTCTCCAAAATCGGGGAATTTTTCTCGAATCCAGGCGCTTTGTTCTTGCCGGGGTGCATTCAGAAGAGCGTTTACGGTTTTCACAGCCTTTCCTTTGCGGCGAGCGGTTAGGTCTTCCACATCCCCACAGTACCCGACTTGTTGAAAAACTCGAAGTATCTGCACTCCCATTCTTCCGCGAAAATCGGCTGCATTTCCGCAAGGCCACCAACCTAGTTGTCGCGTCGCAACAAACATTCCCGAAGGCTGTCCGTAGATGGATTGCAACGATAAGCGCAAAAGCCACCTTAGTGCTGACATGACAAGAAGGCACCGTTAGGCTTCAACGGACTATGTTTGGATGAGGTAGACAATGGAAATCATTAAGAGCGAGCAGGAGAAAGGCAGGCGCTTCATAAACAAGCTTTCAGTCGGGGAGCGCCAACTGGCTGCCGCTATCCAGATGTATTTCCTCGAGTTGGACCCTCTAGCAATTCACACAGTCAGTTCAGCTGCACATAACGTTCTTGCGGACCTTTTGCAGGAGCGAGGTAAAGATGCCTCGGTGCATGGTGTGGTCTACGGATTTTTTCGTGCGGCAAAGGATCTACATTCAGGAGAAATTACAGAGGACGACATTCGAAAATGGGGCGACGGCGCGCTTGAATTGGTTCAGCAATATAAGAAGCTCTTCGAGGACGATCCGGAACTTCACTTCGATCAGATTTCCAGTGATTCGCCTGCTGAAGAGCGACGCGCATATTGGTCTGATCGACGGCGTGCATACAATTATCTCAAGCATGCAGACCGTGACGCGCAGGCATTATTGGACGAAGCTACAATCAACAATGAAGATGCTATACTGCAGGCAATCGTTTGCTCACAACATCTCAACATGAAGCACACACCAGAGAAGCACTTTTTCTACTGCGCGATGATCGCTTTGGGCAAAATTTCAGACAAAAACGAAAAGAAGCCGATGGACCTTGTGTTGTTGCTTGAAGGCTTGCCGAAAGAAGAGATCATGGCCTTAGGCCGTCGCAACCTGTGTTTAGGAGCGTATTCAGACGATGAGTGGATTTTGAATGATTTCAAGGAGAAGTCTGAAGAGCGCATGAAGTCGATGAGCAAAAAAATCGCTGATGGGACTTATGAGGATATCCTGTTCTTCAACTTTGACTGATGCATTTTTCGCCAATGTTTATTGGGTCAGCTTAGAGCTTTGCGACATCGTCGACGGGTACAGAACGGTTAGCTTCTAAATGCTGCTTGTAATACGTCGTCCAATTGTGATGGGCTACCGAGTGACATGTTCCGCTTTATTCATACCGCCGATCTCCACCTTGATGCCCCACTTCGCAGCCTCGCGCTGAAGGATGAAGACCTCGCCGATCTTGTTGGCAACGCAACAAGGCGCTCTCTGGAGCGCATAGTGGACCTTTGTTTAGAGGAAAATGTCGACGCCCTACTGATCGCGGGCGATCTCTATGATGGCGACATGAGGAGCATGAAAACCGCTGCGTTTCTGGTGAGCGAAATGGAGCGTCTGCATAGAGCTGGCGTTTCAGTTTTCATGATCCGAGGCAATCACGATGCTGAAAGTGTACTGACCCGCGAGCTTGAGCTGCCGCCTAACGTTCACGTCTTCACAGGGCACGGAGGCACTGTTGAACTCAGTGACCAAGGCGCAGCGATCCACGGCGTCAGCTTTGCCAAACCACATGCTCCCGAAAGCCTTCTTCCCAAATACAAGGCACCCATATCCGGCCTATTCAACATTGGGATGCTGCACACGAGCTTGGCTGGTGCGGCCGGGCACGACACCTACGCGCCTTGCAGCATCAATGACCTGCAGTCGCATGGTTTTGACTACTGGGCGCTCGGTCATGTCCATATCCGACAAGTTCATTCTGAGGCTCCGCACATTGTCATGCCTGGAATGCCGCAGGGTCGAGACATTGGAGAAGCTGGTTCAAAATCCGTCACTCTGGTGAGCGTCAATGACGGCCATGTGTCTTTAGAAGAGCGCTTCACTTCAACCGTGGAATTCGCGCGCAGGGATATCAGTCTCGACGCTGTTGACGATTGGAGAGATGCTCTCGAGGTGATCGATGCGGAGTTGAGATCGGCCGCTATGACACCCTCGGACCATTCGGTTTTGCGGCTTGAACTCATTGGCGCGTCGCCACTTGCATGGCGTCTGCGGCGAGACCACGATTTGCTGTTAGAACAAGTATCAAACCTCGCCCGCGCGCAGGGATCGGTTTGGATCGACAAAATCGTCAATCACCTTACTCCGCCGACCACGCCTGTGACCGGTGATGATCCACGGCGAGAACTCTCAAACTTGATGGACGCGCTGACAGACAACGCCACTTTCCTGATGCGCGCGGAGCAAAATGCTGAAGAGCTTATCGCCGACCTTCCCCCGGAGCTCCGGCAGGCTTTTGGCGATAGCGAAGCTGAGCAGACCGATGTTGTTCGTGAACTCCTCAAAGAGGGTATCAAAGACATTACGGCCCGGATGATGGCGGGCGATGTCGAGGCCCCATCATGAGGCTGCGTCGGCTCGATTTAACCCGGTTCGGTCATTTTACCGACTTCTCGCTCGATTTTGGTCCGCGCGAAGAGGGCAAGTCAGACCTGCATATCATTTTTGGACCAAACGAAGCAGGCAAGACGACATCATTTGAGGGCTATCTTGACCTCCTCTTCGGCATCCCCGCGAGGAGCAAATACAACTTCCTGCATGACTACGAGAACATGCGGGTCGGCGCTGTGCTCGAGATCGAAGGAGCGCCGACTGAACTCGTTCGGATCAAGCGCAACAAGAATGATCTGATCACGCCTTCAGGAGACTTAGCCAACCCCGCCGTACTTCTGCATGCGCTCGATGGCATCGATCGCGATCAATACCAGGCAATGTTCTCACTAGACGACGAGACCATTGAAGCTGGTGGCGACGATATACTCGCGAGCCAAGGGAACCTTGGCGAACTACTGTTTTCGGCTGCTGCCGGGCTTTCTGATCTCGGGTCAGTTCTTGAGACTGCCCGGGCCGAAGTGGACCTCTTCTACAAGAAGCGCGCCAGAAAGACAGAACTTGCTGACGCAAAACGCGCTCTTAAAGAACTGCATGATGAAATCCGAGAACTTGATGTGCCTGCGAGCAGCTTTCGAAGACTGAAAGATGAGCGTGATAGTGCGCAAAAGCTCATGGAAGCGGCCAAAACAACACGGGATGGGCTGCTAAATGAAAAGCAACGCGTAGAGGCGATGATCGAATGCATCCCTCTCATGCGTTCCCTCCAAGATCATGAAGATACGCTTGCCAATACGGCGGCCTACCCCAGCGTTCCAGAAACTTGGGTAGATGAAGCTCAGGATTTGAAGCTGAAGCAAGTCGAGGCCCAAACCGAACTTCGGCAAGCGACTCTTCGGCTGGAAGCAGAGCAAGAAAAGCGAGATGGCCTTAAGATTGATGACACAATCTCGAATGCGGCTGACGCGCTGACGATCCTATTGGATGCGCCAAAATCCCGCGCCCAGACTGCCGAAGAGGATCTTCCAAAGCGAGAGGCCGAGAAAACTAGTTTAGAGGAAGAGATTGCTGATCTTGCCACGGAACTAAAACTTGAACGCGCAGACGATGGCGTGCTTTCCGAAGTGCTTTTGTCGCAGCTTGAAGACATCGCCGGACAATATTCAGATGTTCAAGCACGTCTTGCGACTGCGAACAAAGAGGTCACTACTGCCCAGCAGAACCTGGAAGACCTCACAAATGAGGATGCGCCGACACTTGATGCCGCATCAATCGATGAAAACCTGGAACAACTGCTTGAGGACATCGAACCCGAGCGCCTGATTTCAGATCAGGAGACAGCGAATAGAGAGCTTTCTTCGGCAGAAACGGCCCTGAACGCCGCATTAGCCAAACTTGTTCCGTGGCAGGGCGAATTGTCCGATCTTAGCTCGCTGAGTTTCTCGGAACGCGAGGCGAAGCGGGCAGCGGAGAGGTACGATGCCCTTCTCGGCAAGCTCGACAAAGCAAAGGCCGCGCAGGAAGACGCTGAGGTAGAGTACGATCAACGGTTTGCGAGACTGCAAACACTTGAAACCGGTGACGCTGCTACAGTCGACGATGATGCTAAACATGCGCGCGCTGAGCGAGATGATCTTTGGGCCAAGCACCGAGAGGATTTGACAGAAAGTTCTGCGCTCTCTTTTGAGAATGCCATGTCGAAAGACGATGCTCTCCAAGAAGCTCGACTTGGTTTCGCAGAGAAATTGGCGCGCCTCAAAGAGGTGGAGGTCGACGTAGCGGCAGCCAAAACCACCTTAGCAACCCGAACACGTCACTTGGAAGCTGCGGAAGCAGCACTGACGGAGGAGGCCGAGGGCACGGCATCTTTGTTAGACTCGCTCCACCTGCCAGATAGTTTCGATCCAAGAGACTTACCTGCTTGGCAGTCTCTTCTCTCAGTAGCTCAGCACTCCCTGTTAGACTTAAATGCCAAGAAGACTGCTACCAAGGATGCCCAAGAGGCCGTTACCAATGCAGAGGCCAGATTAAAGAGCGCGCTTGGCATGACAGATGATGCGCTGGGCCTTAAGGAACTCAGCAATCGAGCGCGTGCGAAAGTCATTCAGATTACAAAGGCGCAGACGCAAATCGAGGCCCACCAGCGTGCGCTCGAGAAAGCACAGAAGGACGTCCAAAACAGAGAAACGGGCGTCACAGAGCTGTCCGAGGCGCTATCGGAAATAACGACGAGCTGGGATCGCGAAGTTGCGGAGTTTCCCCCTGCCCTACAAGACCTGGAGCAGTTTCGCTGGAAGGTTTCGACCTTGCGAAGCCTGGCTGCAAAGGACCGAGACAAGCGTCAGCTAGAGCGTCGCATCCAAGCCATGGAGCAAGATCATCAGCGTTTCGTGGAAGAGATCGAAAAAATTGCTGAAACCGTAAACGAACCCAAAGATGCAAAACCCCTCGTTCTAGCAGAGCGTCTGAAGCGCCGCCTCGAGCAAGCAGAAACCACTCGAGAGCTTTATGACGACCTCACTTCAAAGATCGAGGACGCCCAAGAAACAGCACGAGAAGCTCAGGCGGCGCTAAACGCAATCACTGAACGTTTGACGCAAATGGCTGAGCCGTTTGCAGATGTTCACGCCGTTGAAAACCTGGATGACCTCTCGGCGGCGCTAAAGAATGCGTCCGAAGCAGATCGAGCGAAAAAGGATGCGGCCGAGTTACGCAACCGTATTGTGGCGCGCTTGGGTGTGGAGGATGTGTCGGAAGCTCAAGGCCTGCTTGCTGATCAGAGTGTGCTGGACCTGGAAGCGCGTCGAGAAGGGATCGACATAGACCTTCAGGATGCCGAGACAGACTATGCGCAAAAGGTCGGGGATTTGCGCGCTGCAAAAGACGCGCTTGAGAAAGTGGGGGGAGACAATGCGCCAGCCCAACTCGAGGAGAAGCGTCAAACCCTGCTGATCGATCTTGAAGAACGGGCGAAGACCGTGCTCCGGCTCAAGCTAGGAGTTCTTGCGGCGGAACAAGCTCTCTCAAACTACCGAGACGATCACCGCAGCAAGATGCTGGCGGATACTGAAGCCGCTTTCCGCACTTTGACAGCAGGCGAATATTCCGAATTGCGGACACAGTCCGATGGTCAGCACGAAGTACTTCTCGCCCTCCGAAAACGTGACGGTCGCTCAATTACGGTTGCTGAGATGTCTAAGGGCACACGGTTCCAGCTCTACCTTGCCCTGCGCCTTGCAGGGTATCGGCAGTACAGCGCAAGCGGCACCACGCTCCCATTCGTCGCTGATGACATCATGGAAACCTTCGACAACACACGAACTGCCGCTGCGCTTGGGCTGTTACGAGAGATTTCGATGCAGGGACAGGCGCTGTATTTCACACACCATGAGCACGTTGTTGAGCTCGCGAAAGACGTGTGCGGAGACAGCGCAATGATCCATGAAATTTGAGCCGATGGTGTTCTGTAAGCACCACACACCGAGCAATTGATTGGGTAGCCAAGTGACGAAGAAATCAAAATCTTCAAGCAAGTCCCACAAAACAAAACCTCAAATCATTAAGTTTGAGACTTTCGATATGCCTGGGCCGCCGCCCGAGCCAATCATCCTGACCTCCAAAAACAAAGCTTGGGCCGATGTGATACGAAACTTGGTAGACCTTAGTGTCGACAAATGGGTCGCAGAGTACCATGACCCTTCCATAATGGACGGGAGTGGGTGGTCGCTTTCCATCTGCTCCAAGGAGCTCAACATCCAGAGCTCTGGGATGAACGCCTATCCGGAGACATTCGATGCTGTGCAAGAGGTGATCGAACGTGCCGCAGCAACTGCTCCACCTCCGACAAAACCTACATACGCAAGGAAGCCCCGGAAGTGCCCGAACTGCGGCGCATCTCCCGTTGCAAGTATCATGTACGGCATGCCGAGTTTGTCACACGAGCTGATGGAAAAAGAACGACGCGGCGAGGTGGTGTTTGGTGGTTGCGTGATTGAGATGGATGGAAGCCAGCCAAGCTGGAAATGTACAACTTGTGAAATGGAGTTCTACAAGACAACGTAGATCAGCAGTGTTTCCGTAAGTGTTTGCCGACACTGACGAACTCGTCCCATAGTGCTTCCTTCCAATCATGTGAAAGGATCACGCCATCAAATCGTGGGATCAAACACCTACTTTGTCAGCGGTATTGTCGACCTTGAATCACTGTACTCCGAAAGTTCATCATCAAAGAAAACCCGTTCGAAACGTTCTTCAATGACGGCACCATCTCGAACAACAACCGTCCGAACTTCTTGTCTTATGATTTTCCCGCTCGGAACAGTTTGGAAAATCAAATTTTCTTTGTTTCTTGGTCGCACAAAATATCTCCCGAGAGGTCTTTTCGAAACTAGAGAAACTTCTGTTTTCAGTGTCATATACTTTGGATGCTTTCAGCGACCTCCTGGCGTGCGATGTCCATCCGATGGTCAAAAGAAACACTCTGCCTAGTTGCCAAGCCCGCTGAACCGCCCTCGGTGCGTACGTGTCTCGATCACGAGCTCGCCTTTCTCGATCCCGGCTCGTCGGATCGGCGCCTTGGTCAGTACTGTCGCCAAAGCACGACCAGTTTCGGACAGAACACGCACGCCCTTGTTCTCGACCAGTAGAACCATTCCCTCGTCCACCAGCAGGTCACTCTTCGTCGTGCAGTCCTGAAGGCCCACAAGACGATCACCGTCCAGGACATAGAGCCGAGTGAAAGTTTGGATGTAGAGGTAGTTGTCCGTCTCCAATATTCGCTCAGGAGCCGAGCCGACGTCATAGAGGGCAATTGGTCGACCGGCACTGTCGATGCGCAGAACGCGGCCTTCATCTGTTCCTAGCAGTACGGTGTCGCCGCTTCCAGAGAAGGCTGCTGCTTGTATTCGGTCAGGCCCTCCGCCAAAAGTGAAGGTTATTGTGGCGGACAAGCTGAGAAGGTCGTCGGCTCGCTCATTTCCTTGGAGTTCATCTTGACTGGCTCCAGTTAAGGTCTCGTAGGCCGTGTTCACCACCTTCATCCGGTCTTCGCCACCAGGATTAATATCCGGGTGAAGTTCCCGTACCAGCGTCCGATACCGCTGCCGAATTTCTTCGGGCGTGACCGGCATCTTGAGGTTCATTTCGTCAAGAGCCTGCTCGATTTCCAAAGCCGTCCCGACTTGACCTCCGATCCCGCCGACATCGAAAGTCTGGCTGTGGGTTTCCACTGGTCTTTCGGGCATTCTGATCCCCCAAAGCCTCTTGCCATCGCGATCAATGCACCAAGCCTCGTCAACATGGGAATAAACATAGCGATCTCGTCGGGGGCTCAGGGCGATGCAGTTCAGAGCTAGGTGCGGCTCACCCCAGAGCACTGCTCCCGCTCCAGCTCCATCAAGATCAAATCGTTTCCGGTTCTCTTGAACCTCGGGTGTCGTTGAGAGGTCTGTCTCGAAGTCAACCTCGAGCCTCTCGTCATAGACCGTTAGGATGTTGGCCTTCGATCGCGAAGCAAAGCCTTTTCCTTCTGGGTGGACATCCAAGTAATATGGAGGTCGCTTAAGACTTCGGATGATTGGTTCTCCGCCAACCTCCGGCGTGAACATGACTGCCCCTGCAGCTCCGCGGCTTTCTTCAGACTTAGCAAGATCATCGAAGGAAAGAACACCCCCACTTGTCGTGAAATGCTTTCGAAAAGCGGGGTCCGGACGATCCGGTGGCGCTATCGCCTCAATCGTGACATTTCGCCAGGAGCCTGCTGGATCAGAGAAAGTTTCCGAAGTTGTCGGCAACTCTTCGGTCTTGGACCAAGTATACGGAGATGGTGGCAGAGGAACCAAGTCCAGTTTGTCCAGGTCAAGTTCAAGCGCTCTTGCCGCCTGCCGCTCTTTTTGGTGAGAGCTAGGTCGCGGTGGCTCAGTATATATCGCCGAAGCATCTTCTTCGGTCATCTGAGCCCCAGCCATGTAGAGCGCGTACGTTTTGCCGCTCTTTGCTCGGGTAATCTCTCCAGCTTTCTCCAACCAGGAAATTAGGTTGCTGACCAGACGACCATCTTCTTCGCCCAGTTCAGCCTTCATCTTGTTTTGTAGAATGCCTGGCTTTTCTGAGACGGCCCGCCTGATACGATCGAAGAGTAGTAAAGATTTGAAATGTTTCTCTGCGTCGGGTCGATACTCCGCGAGATGATCGAACTCATTGACTATATCACGGAGTTCTTCGAGCCCTTTCTGGTTTCCAATGATAGCCATCATGGTCCCACCCTGCTGGAGCGCCGGAATGGTGATTTGATCCCGTTCCCAGTCTCTGCGAGGGTCACTAAGCCACTTTCGCAGGGGTGAAATGCTCTTGTAGGCAGCCTCCGCCGCATCCGAGTATCTACGATCCGCAATTGCTCGCTGTAGTGCCTCGAGCAACTCGAAGTAGTCGCCTCCAGGCAAAGTGCTAGACATGCTCTCAAAGCGCTCCCTAGCCTCTCGTTCCATTTCTTCAAAAGGGTCCCTCTCATGCGAACCGCTTTTGTCATTGCTGGATAGCGATTGCGGCCTCGCAATCTCGAGATTTTCCTCGACATCGGCGGTATTCGCTTCGCCGAACAGCTTTCTGAAGAAGCCAATCATGCCTATACCCGGAATCTGCGTCGTATATGAGGAACAGGGCACTCTTCGCCCCAAGTGTCAATTAGTGGACCCTATGCCACCACTAGAACGCGCGCCGGGCATGGAACGAAATCCAGCGGAAGCCTTGTCTATCCAGGATGGTCAGCAGAGACCGAATTGATGGGTCAATGGATCGGCGTTAGTTATGGAAGTCCGATTGTCCGTCATTTTCGCAAAAGACTTTAGCTTTGGCCTTCACACCAGCTGTCGACGTCCGCCCAACTCTTGTGTTTCCGTAAGTGTTTGCCGACACTGTGTTTAACACCACGTTTCAGGTTACTGTGTTCAACACAGCGTTTTACACAAAATCCGCTTACACTTCGTGCGCACTTTCATACACACCTCCTATTCGTTAACGCAAGCCATTGTATTTAAATGAATATTTGACACGCATTGCATTGCAAATCCGTGTACACCGGTTCGATTCCGGTACTCGCCTCCAAGTCTTCTCTGAAACATGGCGAGCAACGCGAGATTGTGCATCGCGATGTGTAAACCAACGTGTGCACACCATTTTTTCTTTGGCCGCTCCCGGATGGCTCTGGCTTTACGGCGGTACCGTCTCTCCTGCGGTGCAGAGGCCGCACCTTTCCCTATTCAGGAAGCGCTTTGGGCGCATCGGACAACTCCCTTAGGAAACGGATCAATGCAGCGCGCCGCTCCGGGGAAGAAATCCCTTGCACCGTCTGCATTTTGGTTCCCGGAACGAACCCTTTCGGGTTCACGACATAGCTGTTCAGGTCGTCGTAGGTCCAAACCCCACCCGCTGCACGCATCGCATCGGAATACGCGTAATCGACCACCGAGCCTTTTGGCCTGCCAAGAATGTTCCACAGCGTGGGGCCCGCACGCGGTCGGCCGTCATCCCCCCTCTGAAACAGATGGCAAAGCCGACAGGTGTTGGCGACCTCCTTGCCCTCTTCGGGATCGGCCAAAGCGAGACGATTGGCGACCGACGCAGCAGAAACCGGACCCGCGCCATATGATTCAAGCAGGTCGACCGCGGCACGCCGGCGATAAAGCACCGCATAGTGAAGCGGCGGACCCGCGCCCGGGTCGTTCAGGTTTGGATCGATACCGGCTTCCAGCAGCACCTGCAGCGCTTGAATTCGCCCCATTTTGGCGGCGGCATGCAGGGGCGTGCCGGTCGACCCAAACGCGCTTTGGCCGCTGATGTAGGGGTCGGCCCCCGCCTCCAGCAGCAAAGCGACGGCTTCGGCGTGATTGCCCTTCGCCGCTTTATGAAGTGCCGTTTCGTTCTCGCCGTCGGTTTCATCGATTTCCGCTCCTGCCTCGATGAGTGTCGATAACTTTTTGAGATCACCGCTTTTCGCAGCGCGATGCAACTCGCCTGCGTGGCCGATCGGCGCGTTGACCAAATACACCAGCGCGGCGAAGCCTGCCCAAATCGTTCCGGTCACGCAGAAATTCATGAAACGGTTTTTCACATCCATCCTTTCGATATGTAGCGAAGATAGCCTGCCCTTGGGCCTCCTCTTGATCCATTCCCATTAGGAAGCTCATCACATCGTCGGTATGTGCTCAATATCCCGCCCACGCTCCACCGCCTTCTCGAGAAGACGTGCAGCGATTGGACCC
Organism: Marimonas arenosa; assembly: GCF_030848945.1. Taxonomy (GTDB): domain Bacteria; phylum Pseudomonadota; class Alphaproteobacteria; order Rhodobacterales; family Rhodobacteraceae; genus Marimonas; species Marimonas arenosa. The sequence continues at coordinate 111,341 of NZ_JANHAX010000008.1, read as the reverse complement.
GTACGCGTGTCCACCGCCGGTTTCAACTACGTATTGCCTTTCTGCGCGCTATCGACACAAATGCATGTAAAGGCTACACTTTTCCACAACACGATCGAACAAACGAGCCATCTTTCATGAACCAACATCCTGTCTGGCCCTTCGTCGACGAACAACAACCCCGTTTCCGCGCGCTCTCGGATGCGGTCTGGGCTGTGCCCGAAACGTGCTATGCCGAGCGAAAATCGGCCGCACTCCACATCAAGGAACTCGAGCACCAGGGATTTCGCATCACAAGAAATGTTGCCGATATTCCAACGGCTGTCATAGGGGAATGGGGTGACAGCGGCCCGCTTGTTGCCTTCCTGGGCGAATACGATGCCCTTGCGGCTCTCTCGCAAGAGGCCGATGTGGCCGAATTCAAACCTTTGGAAGAGGGTGCCAATGGCCATGGTTGCGGTCATAACTTGCTTGGCTCTGCCGCCATGCTGGCGGCGACCGCCGTGCGCGACTGGTTGCGCGAAACCGGAACAGAAGGCCGCGTGCGCTACTACGGTTGCCCAGCCGAAGAGGGCGGTAGCGCAAAAGCGTTCATGGTCAAGGCGGGCGTTTTCAACGATGTCGACATCGTCATCACCTGGCACCCAGCGTCGATTGCCAGTGTGATGCGCTCGAGCTCGCTTGCCGCCGCCCGCGTCGATTTCACATTCACCGGTAGAGCCAGTCACGCCGCGGCTTCGCCGCAACTCGGGCGTTCAGCGCTTGATGCGGTTGAACTGATGAGTGTCGGTGTCAACTACCTTCGCGAGCACATGTCCGATCAGGCCCGCATCCACTACGCTTATCTCGATGCCGGCGGCATCAGCCCCAATGTCGTTCAGGCTTCCGCCAAGGTGCGCTACGTAATCAGAGAACCCCGCACCCGCGAAATGAAGTCTCTTATCGAGCGCGTGAAAAAGGTGGCCGAAGGCGCCGCATTGATGTCGGAGACCAAAATGGAGGCCAAACTGGTGACCGTGTCCTCCGAATTGGTGCCGAACGGCCCGCTAATAGAAGCGATGCAGAAGAACCTCGACCGGCTCGGACCGCCGCCTTTCAACTCAGACGACCATGCCTACGCCGCGAAGATGCAGGCTACGATGACCGAAGAGGATGTGTCTGCCTGCTATGGCATGACAGGCCTGAAAAAGACCGAAGACAAGTCCTTGGCCGATTTCACCGTGCCGCCCACGGCGCCGATTGTCGATCTGCCCGGCTCAACCGATGTGGGCGACGTCAGCTGGGTTGTCCCGACTGTGCAAATGTGGGGCGCCAATTATGCCATCGGTACGCCCTTTCACACTTGGCAGATGGTGGCTCAAGGTAAATCGGAACCCGCCATCAAAGGCATGACACATGCCGCCCAAGTCATGGCAGCAACAGGCGTCGACGTCATTCTCGACGCCGATTTGCGTGCCCGGGCCAAGTCGGATCTGGAGGCGCGCATCGGACCTCAGGGGTATATCAGCCCCTTGCCCGATGACGCTGTGCCGCCAATCGAAGAAATGGCGGGACAGAGTTGATCAAGTTTTTTACTTCCACTGATACCTACTGGTTGGCACGGTCTTTTAAAAAGCGCCTTTAGGGCCGAAGCTGGCATTGTTGACATGTACTGCAACTGAAAGCTCTTTGGCCCAAACCTGCCATTCGGTACGACCTGGTTAAAGGGCTGCTTTGGCGGCAGTGAAGCTCTCGATGCCGTTCAGCCCCTCGGTTGGTTTTCTTCCAAGTCCTCAGGGTGTCTGAATACCGGTCGTGGCCAGGTAGACCGCAAAAACGGACTTAGTCGCAGTGATGAACAGCCGATTCCGTTTCGGTCCGCCGAAAGTGAGGTTCGCGACCATGGTCGGGATCCTGATCTTCCCCAGCGCCGCGCCGCGACGATCAAAACAGATCACCCCGTCCTGGCATGACGTCCAGACATTTTCGTCGACGTCCAACCGGAAACCATCCGGCACGCCAGGATCAACGTCACAGAAGATACGACTGTTTGCCAGGACGTTAGCGTCTGTCACGTCGAACACCCTGATATGGTGCGGCCCGTCCGGATCGTGGCTGCGCCCGCTGTCAGCAACATAGAGCCGGCTTTCATCCGCATTGAAGCACAATCCGTTCGGCTTCACGAAGTCGTCTGCAACCACCTTCACGTCTCCGGTTTCCGGATCGGCGCAGAATACATAACAGCCCGATTGCTCCATTTCGGCCTTGTAACCTTCATAGTCCGACATGATTCCGTAGTTCGGATCGGTAAACCAAATAGTCCCATCCGATTTCACGACGACGTCGTTGGGCGAATTAAGTCGCTTTCCACCGTAGCTGTCGGCAATCACCGTAAACGAGCCATCTGGCTCGGTCCGCGTCACGCGTCGACCGCCATGTTCGCAACTGATCAGTCGCCCCTGCCGGTCTCGGGTATTGCCGTTGGCGAAGTTAGAACGGCTGCGAAACACGGAAACACCGACACCCTCGGTCCAGCGTAGCAGTCGCTGGTTTGGGATGTCGCTCCAAACCAGCGTGGCATGCTCATTGAACCACACCGGGCCTTCGGCCCAGCGGCATCCGTCATAGAGTTCTTCAACCTCGGCAATCGGCACGGTGAGGTCGTAGAAACGTTTGTCGTAATATTCATAGCTGTCGCCAACCAGCGCCATGTCGATCCCCGTTTTCTATGCTTCTTCGCCGCCTGCGATGGTAATGACGGCCACAATGATGAGCCCGGTCATGATCAGCCTGATGCCTGCACTCGCCCCGAATGTGTTGAGCATGGTGACCAGCAGGAACATGAACATCGCCGCGCCCCAGATGCCGGGTACATTGGACTTGCCACCCGCTACCGAGGTGCCCCCGATGACCACGACCGCAATCGATGCCAACAAGTATTCCTGCCCCATGTTCAGAGAGGCGCCGCCAGAAAAACCCGACAAGAAAAAGCCACACAGCGCAGCCAGAAGCGCGCTCAGCACGTAGGTCATGAACCGGATGCGTTCGACGTTGATTCCGGCCAACCAGGCAGCGCGCGCGTTCTGACCAATGGCAAGAACGGCCCGGCCATAGAACGTGCGGTGCAACACGATGCTCATCACAGCCGCGAACATGATGATCACAATGGCCAGCACTGGCACTCCCAGGATTTGCGCAGTTGTGAACTCGGCCAGAAGCGGAGGCGGCTTGATTTTCAGGCCTCGCCCGTACGCGATCGCCGTGGACAGGATCAGGAAACTGGAACTGAGCGTCGCAATAATCGGCGGGATCCTGAGCACCCGGATCAGTGTGTAGTTGAACAGCCCAACTGCCAATCCACAGGCCATCGAAATCGCGAAGCCAACGACCAGCATTCCGTTTGATCCATCCATGATCTTCATTGCAACGGCTCCCGAGAGTGAGATCGTCGACGGTATCGACAGATCGACGTTGCCTGGCCCCGTGGTGATGACGAACATCTGACCAATGCCCACGATGACGGTGAAAGTCGCGAAGGACAACGCGGCGCTGATCACATCGGCGCTGCCCTTGCCGCCGGTGTAGACGGCAGTGGCGAGCCACACCATGAACATGCCCACAAAAGACCAGATCCATGCCTTCTGCGAGAGTTGCGTGACGAAGGTCATGACTTATGCCTCCCGCCGGTTGATGAGCGCTCTTAACGCCAGGACAATGATCAGGATGCCGCCTTGCGCGCCAATCTGCCAGTCCGGTGAAATGCGCAGAAAGGTTAGGAAAGACCCGGTTAACGCCAATGTGAGCGCGCCGATCACCGCCCCGACCGGCGAAACTCGTCCGCCGGTGAATTCACCACCGCCCAGGATGACGCCGGCAATGGCATAAAGGGTATAGCGGTCGGCAATATGCGCATCGGCAGCTGAAGTCAGGCCGATCAGAGACAAGCCGGACAACACGCCGAAAAAACCCGCGGCAGCGTACATAGTCATTTTGGCTTTCAAAAGCGACCAGCCGGCGCGACCAACGGCTTTAGGGTTGCCGCCAACACCGCGCAGAACCGCGCCGTAGCTTGACCTCATCAGGGCGACATGTACGACAAGCCCGATGACAATGGCGGCAATAATCGGGAAGGGCACGTAAGGCACCTTCAGTCCCATGAGCGCCTTGACCCAGCCCGGCGCCGTGCCGCCGGGAGTCGGCAGGATCAGCACCGCGATCCCGAGCCAAACGAAGGACATGCCTAACGTCACAACGATTGAGGGCAGGTTGCGCCAGTGGATCAGCGCACCCAGTCCGGCATAGGCGGCCACGCAGGCAGCAAGTGCAAGCGTTCCCAGCAGCGGTGTGTCTGCCAGCAGCGTAGCTCCGATACACGCGGTCAGCCCAACAAAGGCACCGATCGAAAGATCAAGGTCGTTCACCGTAATGATGAACATCTGTGCGATGGTCGCCAGCGCGATAGGCACCGTGTATTGCAGCATAAGGTTCATTCCGAAGTAGCTCATTGCCCGCGGCTGGACGTAGAAAATTGCCGCCAACAGGACGGTAAAGCTCGCAGCGGGAAGGGCAGCGCGCAGGAATTTCGGCGAACTCAACTGGGCCAGCATGTCAGGCGCTCTCCTTGAACGATGAATGCAGGATCTTTTCTTCGGAGAGTTGATCACGCGGCAGGTCGGCGACGATCACGCCGTCACGAAACACGTAGGTGTGGTCGCAATTGTAAAGCTCGTCCGTTTCGGTTGTGTACCACAGGAAAGTCCGGCCTTTTTCCGCCTCTTCCCGGATCAGGTCGTACACCTCCAGTTTCGTCCCGACATCAACCCCGCGCATCGGATCGTCCATCAGAATGATTTCTGCGTCCGATGCCAATGCCCTGGCGAACAACGCCTTTTGCTGGTTGCCGCCGGAAAGAGACAGGATGTTGTCATTCATGTCCGGGGTCCTGATCTTGATGCGTGCCTGCCACGCGCGCCCCAGGGCGGCTTCGGCGTCCGGGTCGATCAGGCCGTGGCGGATCATTGATTGCAGGCTGCGGACGCCGACGTTTTGAGAAATCGACCAGAGATGAAATATCCCGTCGGTCTGTCGGTCACCCGCCACCAGAGCAACCGGACCGTCCACCTTCAGGGATTTCCTTTTTCGCATGGCTGCGTCGTATACCTTTAGCAGCATTCGTGTCTGGCCGTGTCCAGCCAGCCCAGCCAGCCCGATAATCTCTCCACGATGAGCCACCAAAGCGGCGCCGTCGCGCTGCGCGTCTGACCGCGCCTCGACTACGATTGGGGTCGTGCCCCGCTGGATTTCTCGTCGCTCGTGTTCTTCGATTTCTTCCTGTTCGACGACATTGCCCATTGCCGCCACGAGCGTGTCGCGGGTGAAATCGGCGCCGGGTCTTGTCTCGACAACTAGACCGTCCTTCATCACGACGATGCGGTCGCAATAACTCAGCACTTCTCCAAGAACATGGGAAATAAGAATGCAGCTGAGCCCCTGATTGACGACTTTTCGCACGAAATCGAGCAACTGCCCGGAGGTGACGGCGTCTAGCGACGAAGTGGGCTCATCTAGAATGACGAGATGCAGAGGCGCGCCGGTCGATGTGAAAGCGCGGGCGATTTCGACCATTTGCCGCTTGCCGATGGAAAGGTCTCCGATCACGTTATCCGGATGAACACCGTGACCGGGGAAAATTTCGTCGAGTTTTTCTCTTATCATGTTGCCTGCGCGGCGTTTCCATCCGAAGCCGGTCAGTGTCGGATGAAATATCCGCGCGTTTTCTGCAACTGTCAGATTTGGGCAAAGGGACAATTCCTGAAACACACAGCGAATGCCGTTTTCCCCGGCGGCTTTCACGTTGTAACGGCCTGAAAGATCGGCCCCGTGAATACCTAGGATACCATGGTCGGGCGAAAGCGTGCCGGCAAGCACATTCATAAGCGTCGACTTACCGGCACCATTATGGCCAACAAGGCCAAGGCACTCTCCCGCATGCACCTTCAGATCGACTCCGCCGAGAGCTCGTACCGCACCGAAGTGTTTGGTCACGTTCTCAAGCGTCACGATATGAGATTGCGACGCGTTCATCTGCCTTGCCCCTGTCGCGTTCTGTCAGACCGCCTTACTCGCCGGTTACAACCGCCATTGCATCTTCCAGAGAGTATTCCACGTTGGCAACGCCGCCGGGCTGTGTATTCGCGAGGCTTTCCTCCAGCGTGTCCTGGGTGATGGTCAGGAAGGGCACAGTCAGATCCTGCGGAACTTGCTTTCCGTCCAGGATCATCTGCGCGACCCAGAAGGCCAAAGTGCCCACGCCTGGCGCGATCGAAACCGACATCGTTGCGTAGCCGTTGGCGTCTTTCTGCTCTTTCCACCACAGCATTTCGTCATAGCGGTTGCCCATAACGATCAGCGGCGTGGGGCGGCCAGCCGCGGCGAAAGCCTGAGCGGCTCCATAGCCGTCACCGCCTTGGGTGACGACTGCGGCGATCTCGGGCAACGACGGCAAAATGCCCGCCACAGCCTTCTGTGCCACGTCCTGGGCCCAATCGCCGTGCACCGAACCGACAATTTCGAACTGCGGATTCTCTTCTACGCCCTCGTGGATCCCGGCGCTGATTTCGTCATCGACAAAAACACCAGCCAGGCCACGGATTTCCAGGAGGTTGCCTCCGTCAAGCCGGGTTGCCAGATATTCCACCTCAACTTTACCCATGGCCTTGAAGTCCACCGCAATCCGATAGGCGCAGGGCTCGGTCACGATGCCGTCAAACGACACCACGACGATGCCCGCGTCACAGGCCTGCTTGACGGCACCGTTCAGCGCGTCCGGCGACGCGGCGTTGATCACGATGGCGTCGTAGCCTTGCAGGATCATGTTCTGGATCTGCGCAGCCTGTTCGGTCACCTGGTTTTCAGCCGTGGTGAACGCGGGGGCTTCTGCCACCACGCCGTCAGCAACCGCCTGGCTGGTCACCTTGTCCCAACTGGCCAGCATCGCCTGCCGCCACGAATTCCCGGCGTAGTTATTCGACAGCGCAATACGTTTTGCCGACGTGTCTGCAAGGGCGAGTCCCCCGTTCAACGTGGCCGCAAGTAGTGTCGCTCCCATAAGTGCTTTCTTCAACATTCTCTCCTCCTTTGATGTTGAATTTGGTTAGCTATGCAAACGTCCGGCGCGTTTCGGGACCAGAGTTCGGCCCCTTGCGCCCGCGTTCAATGTGCTTTCTCCCAGTTTGCCGCTTCCTGATCGGCTCCTTCACGCGCCAGCACGGCATCGAGGTCGGCTCGCGCACTTTTCAGAAGCTCGATCATTGTTTCTCTTGCCTTCCTGCTGTCACCTTTTTCAATCTGAGTCACGACCTCCATGTGAAACGGCACGGACTCTTCTCGCGCACCGGCCCGATGTGACGAGAGTTCGAAACTTTTCAACAGCAATGCCTCTACCACGTGACCCAGAGAGGCGAGCAGTTCGTTCCCGGAGGCCCGCAGAACTCCAGTGTGAAAGGCAAGGTCGGCTTCGAAGTTTTCGCTGGTTGACGCATTCGTCTCCGCCATACGACGCACCGCGGCGCGAATCCGACGGATGTCTTGCGGGCCGGCATTTTCTGCGGCCAGTCGCGCCGCTTCCGGCTCAATGATCTGGCGGAACTCGAACAGCTCCTCGACGAATTGCCGGGTGGTTTCGGTTTCGGATCGCCAGGCGATGATCTCAGGGTCGAGGATATTCCAGCTGGTTCGATCACGCACCCGCGTTCCAACCTTGGGACGCGATACCAGAAGCCCTTTTGCGGTGAGGACTTTAATCGCTTCGCGATAGACTGTGCGGCTGACATCCATTTCGGAGGACGCGACATCTTCATTGGGCAGCAGCTCGCCCGGTGCGACGCGACCAGAAAGAATCCGCATGGCCAGCTCACGCACGATCTGCTGGTGGATGTTCCTCCGGCCAAATGAGCGGCTGATACGCATGTGACCCCCATTTTGCAGTAAATAAATGCAGGACCAACTTTGCATTACTACTACAATATTACTTAAGGTAATGGTATACCAAACCACATTGAGTCAAGCCATTTGTCGATCGCACCAGCCAGGAAGGGCCCAGCGATCACGGGCTGAAAAACTGGAGAACGGGAGCATGATCTTCACGCCTCATGGCAAACACCTAATCGCGGGCGACTGGGTCGCAGGCGAGAACAAATTCACATCAGAACCGGCGCATGGGCCGGCGAATGAGTTTTCGGTCGGTACGCCCGATCTGGTGAACCGCGCCTGCAAATCCGCCGAGGAGGCATTCTGGAGCTTCGGTTATTCGTCGCGCGAGGACCGTGCGGCTTTCCTGAATGCAATTGCCGACGAGATCGAGGCACGGCGTGATGCAATCACTGAAATCGGCACCTCGGAAACCGGACTCCCCGATGCGCGGCTCGAAGGTGAACGCGGGCGCACAACGGGTCAGCTTCGCCTGTTCGCCAGCCACATCCTTACCGGTGACTACCTTGATCGACGCCACGACGAGGCCCAACCGGACCGTCGGCCTTTGCCGCGCCCGGACATCAAGATGGTCCAGCGTCCGATCGGCCCCGTTGCGGTGTTCGGTGCATCAAACTTTCCGCTGGCCTTCTCGACGGCAGGCGGGGACACGGCGGCGGCATTGGCCGCGGGCTGCCCGGTTGTGGTCAAGGGACACAGCGCCCACCCCGGCACCGGCGAAATCGTGGCCGAGGCTATCCATTCGGCAATTGCGACATGCGGTGTTCCTCCAGGTGTTTTCAGCCTGATCCAGGGAGGCAAACGCGATGTCGGTCAGGCGCTGGTGCAGCACCCGCTGATCAACGCCGTTGGCTTCACCGGTAGCCTTGCGGGTGGACGGGCTCTGTTTGACCTATGTGCGCAGCGTGATAACCCGATTCCGTTCTTCGGCGAATTGGGGTCGGTCAATCCGATGTTCCTGCTGCCCGAAGCACTGAAGGTGCGCGGCGGAGCCATCGCCGACGGCTGGGCCGGATCGCTGACCATGGGCGCGGGACAGTTTTGCACCAATCCTGGCATCGCCGTTGTGATCGACGGCGCTGAGGCGGACGCTTTCATAGAGGCGGTAACTAAAGCGCTGGAACCCGTTGGCGCCCAGACCATGCTGACCGACGGAATCGCGGCGGCTTATCGTGGTGGGCGCGACCGTGTGGCGGGCACCACCGGGGTGCGAGAGGTTCTGACCTCGGTCTGCGACCTGCGCAATGCCACGCCCTATCTGTTTGCCACCACCGGCAAGGAATGGTTGGCCAACGAGATACTGGGGGAAGAGGTGTTCGGCCCGCTCGGCCTGATCGTCCGGGTGACCGATGAGGCGGAAATGCTTACGGTGGCCCAAAGCCTTCAAGGCCAGTTGACCTGCACCCTGCATATGGATTCCGCCGATTCTGACATGGCGCAAAGCCTGATGCCGATTCTGGAGCGCAAGGCAGGCCGCGTGTTGGCCAATGGCTATCCTACCGGAGTCGAGGTCTGCGACGCCATGGTCCATGGCGGGCCCTATCCGGCCTCGACAAACTTCGGCGCCACCTCGGTCGGCACCCTTTCAATCCGCCGCTTCCTGCGCCCGGTGTGTTACCAGAACATGCCTGATGACCTGCTGCCCGGCGACCTGCGGTAAACCGTTGGCCATGGACGCGGATTTCTGGATCGCGGCAGATTGGGGCACGACGTATCTACGCGCTTGGATGATGTCGGGCGCAACGGTAGTCGCCGAATTGAAATCCGACCGCGGCATGGGAAAATTGCGGCCCGCCGACTTCGAACCCGCTTTGCTGGAGCTCATCGAACCTTGGCTCGCCGGGCGGGAAAATGTAGAGGTTCTGGTTTGCGGAATGGTCGGCGCCAGGCAGGGCTGGATCGAAACGCCCTACATGGCGACTCCGACGGCGCCAGGGAGTCCGGGGGCTGCCGTGAATGCACCCGTGAGAGACGGCAGGATCGAAGTTCGCATCCTGCCGGGACTGTGCCAGGCTAACCCGCCGGACGTCATGCGTGGGGAAGAAACCCAAATCGCCGGTCTTGTTCTGGAACAACCGGGATACAGCGGTATTGTTTGCCTGCCCGGCACTCATTCGAAATGGGTTCATCTCAACACCGGCATAGTGCAGGGTTTTCAAACATTCATGACTGGGGAGGTGTTCGAGCTGATGTCGAAAGGCTCGGTACTGCGCCATTCGATCACTGACACTGGTTGGGACACCGAGGCTTTCATCTTTGAGTTCCGCGCAACACTGGCTAATCCTGCGTCACTTTGGGCCAACTTTTTTTCAATCCGGGCGCAAGCTCTTTTGGCCGACACGGCGCCCGGGGTTGCGCGAGCCCGGTTGTCTGGCATGCTTGTCGGCGCCGAATTCGCGGCAGCAGGAGTCGCAGCCGCCGATGCGCCCATCACGATCATCGGAGATGAGCCGCTGGCCATCATCTATCGAGACGCGTTCAAGCTCATTGGCATCGAGCCTTCGGTGGTTGAAGCGAAAAAGGCCACGCTACTCGGGTTGTGCGCGGCACGCTCGACAATGAAAGGGGACAGGACATGACTCGTAATCTGATCGCCATACTGCGTGGCATCACCCCAGACGAAGTCGCAGGTGTCGCGGAAGCGCTTGTCAATTCAGGGATCGACCGCATTGAGGTGCCACTAAATTCGCCGAGAGCTTTCGATAGTATCGAGCGCCTCGCGAAAATGCAGACAGGCGCCCTGATCGGCGCGGGAACGGTTTTGGATGCGGCGGCCGTGGCCCGTGTGGCTGATGCAGGCGGGAAGATGATCGTGTCTCCCAACGCCGATGTCGACGTAATCCGTGAAACGATCCGGTTGGGGATGCAGAGCATTCCAGGCGCACTGACACCGAGCGAGTGCGTCACGGCCCTTCGGGCCGGAGCGACCACACTGAAACTGTTCCCTTCGTTCATTCTCGGCACCGAGGGGCTCAAGGCAATTCGGGCCGTGTTGCCCGAGGAAACGGAACTCTTGATGGTTGGCGGGGTCGGACCCGCGAATTTCTCGGCTTACCTGAATGCCGGCGCAGCTGGTTTCGGCATCGGAACCTCGCTGTATCGGCCGGGCCAGACGGCAGACGAGGTCAAGGAGAGGGCCAACGCACTGGTAAAAGCCTATGATGCTGCATCGGCTGGGTTGGAATAGCTCGGCCAGGCGACTAGACCTTGGGCCTCCGCCCGCCCGGACAGATGCCAAACCCCCGGATAGCCAGGCTAGATGAAAGGCTCCGGATCCGATGACTGCCTTGACGGAGGTTGGCTGATCAACGTTTTTCTGACCTACGTGTTGATTCGAATGCGTCCAGCAAAGATCCGGCCATGTCGTACTAGCTTTCACTGTGGTGGCAAAAACCGGCAAGTCACCGTAAATAATCGCGCATGTCGAAAGCTCGCCTTGTCCCGCCAAGCCGCCTCTCACCCCCAATATTGCGGCGGCCAGTTTTCGGCTGTTACCAGACCTGTCCGGATGGCGCGGCGGGCAGCAGCCTCAGGCTCTGTGCGATCATTGGTTGCCATTCGTGAATGGCTCCGGAAGTTTTCCGGGAAGCCAACAATTTGTCTTGGCGTATTCGACAACCGCGGGCCGGGTTTTATTACGAGCGTGGAAGCCGCTTGACTGACTTCATACCCATGCATCAGACGGCATTTTGACAAACGCTTACCGGCTCCATCTCTTGCCCGACAACATATGCGCGGCCGTAACGTCGCAACAAACGCCTCTTGCTTGTGTCGCTGTTCGCGAGATTGCTTTCGCGCCGGTGGATCAGTCGGCCGGCTGATATTCTCCTGCGATGATCGCCTCCAGATCTGGGCGGCGATGGTAGAGCCCCATGACCTGCCCCTGCATCCGCACCAGTGCCGAAACCGTATCCAGCGTGGGGGTCGGGATGTCCAAACGCCGCGCGAGTTCCTGAACCGACGCCACCAGCGCGTCAAGCTCCATCGGCCGCCCGGCCTCGACATCATGCCGCGTCGAAGGCTTGTGCCCGATGATATCGGCACCACCCTGAATGCGCCGTTCGATGCCGACGGTGAAGCGGGCGCCGATCGCCTCGCCGACTTGACGTGCCTCGGTCATCATTTCCCGGATCACCGTGCGACAGGCCGCATCCGCCCCGATCAGGTCAAGGCTCGCGCCAGTCAGCGCCGAGACCGGGTTGAACGAACAATTACCCCACAGCTTGATCCATAGCTCGTCGCGGATCCGCGGCTTGACCGGGGCGCGCAACCCACCCGCGCTCAGAAGGCGCGACAGGGCCATGGCCCGCTCGGTCCGCTCGCCAGATGGCTCGCCGAGGGTGAAACGGTCGCCCGAGCGGTGCAGCACCACGCCGGGTTCAGTCACTTCGCAGGCTGGGTAGACGACGCAGCCAATGGCCCGTTCGGGCCCAAAAGCATACCACTGGGCGCCGCCCGGATCCGTCGTTTCAACCGGCTTCTCGTCCAGATCGGTACCGGAATTGGCCTTGTGGAAGTACCACCACGGCACCCCGTTCACCGCCGAAACGATCGCCGTGTCCGGCCCCAGAAGCGGTGCGAACTGGTCGACGATGGGCGGCACCGAATGCGCTTTCAAGGTGATGATCACATAATCCTGCACACCCAAGTCAGCCGGGTTGTCGCTGGCTTTCACATCGATGGTTTCGCTGACCCCGTCCTTGATGAAGGTCAGGCCTTTTTCCTGAATGGCTGCCAGATGCGGACCTCGTGCGACAAGGCTGACCTCGGCCCCCGCCTTGTGCAGTGCGTGCGCCATCATGCCGCCAATCGCCCCGGCTCCGAAGATACAAATCTTGGTCATTGTTCAGTCCTCCAGCCCCAAGACCTTGGCCAGCCCGATCCGTTGCAGCTTGCCCGTCGCACCCTTGGGAATCTCGTCCAATATCAGAACCTTGCGCGGCACCTTGAAGCCTGCCAGCTTTTCCGCGACAAAGCTGCGAATGTCACCTGCATCGGCGTCTGCGCCGTCATTCAGCACGACCGCCGCTGCGACGTCTTCGCCCAGTTGCGGATGCTTGACGGCAAAGGTGACAGCCTGGTTCACCGCCGGGTGCTCCATCAGCACCTCGTCGACCTCGCGCGGGGAAATCTTCTCGCCGCCGCGGTTGATGATCTCCTTCAGCCGCCCGGTTATATAGAGGTATCCCTCGGTATCGAACCGACCCTGGTCGCCGGTGCGGAACCAGCGTTCGTCGCCGTCCATGAAGAAATTTTCCTCATTGGCCTTGGGGTTGCTTTCATAGCCTGCCGTCACATTGGCCCCCGAGATACAGATCTCGCCAATTGCGTCGGCCTCGGTGGTGAGCCCGTCGCGGGTGTGGATCGACACCTTGGGCCCGGCCGCCTTGCCGACTGAGCCGGGCACCTGTTCGCCGCGCGCAATCGGATTCGATGCCATCTGGTGCGTGGCTTCGGTCATGCCATAGGCCTCGACCACCGGGCAGCCAAAGGTTTCTTCCAGTTCGGCCATCACCGTCGGCGGCAGCGACGACGAAGACGACCGGATGAAACGCAGCTTGGTTTTCGCAACGATTTCGGAATTGCGCGCGGCCCGTCCGAGAATGGCCTGATGCATGGTCGGCACCGCCGTGTACCAACTCGGCTCGCAATCCTCGATCCAGGCAAAGACCTTCAGCGCGTTGAATCCTGGGGTACAATAGATCTGCGCGCCTGCCGCCATAGTCGCCGACACCGCCGCAATCAGACCGTGAATGTGGAAAAGCGGCATGATGTTCATGCAGACATCCGCTTCGGTCAGCGCCAGCGTGCTGGCAATATTCTGCGCGGACGTGGCGACGTTGAGTTGCGACAACGGCACGATCTTGGGCCTCGAGGTGGTCCCCGAGGTGTGGAGCACAAGACAAGGGTCGTCAGGCTGCGCCTCGCTCAGCGGGCAGACGCCATCGCCGTCATCAATGTTCAATGCGAATTTACCCGCCGGATCGTTTTGGCCGGTGGACGCGACGGCAACCCGGATACCCAGATCTTTCGCCGCCTGAGCGGCTGGGCCTTCGGCGTCGTCGCAGATCAGAAGCCCGGCGCTGAGGTCGTCCATGTAGAAGGAAAATTCGTCCTTCTTGTAGTTCGGGTTCAGCGGCGCCGCTACGGCAGCATTGGCGACAGCCAGGAAAGCCGAAGCCATTTCCGGCCCGTTCGGCAACACGATTGCCACCTTGTCGGCGCGGCCAACGCCTGCCGCCCGGAGTTTGCCGCCGGTGGCCTCAACGAAACGCGCCAAGGCCTCGTAGCTCAGGTCGGGACGGTCCGGCGCGGTGAGTGCGGCATTGCCGGCCGGAGCCGAGGCCAATAGCTGGCTGAGGGTCGTTCTTTCGGTCATGGTTCTTCCTTATCAGTCGTCATCCATCACGAACCCGCGGATGCGGGCAATATGCGATTGCATTGCACGCCTGGCGGCCCCGGAATCGCGAGCGGCCAAGGCTTCAAGAATTTCCTGGTGGCCCGCCAGGGAAACACGGTGCCGGGTAGGCCCTTGATAGACCTCGCCACGCACCTGGCCTACGACGGAATTGATCGAGCGGATCACACTCGACACCACGTGGTTGCCAGCGGCTCGGGCAATGCCGAGGTGGAATGCATCGTCCAGCAGACGCAGCGTACGCGGGTTCCTTTCACCCCCCTGCTGGGTTACGATGTCCGTCAAACCGCGCAGCTCTCGATCACTGATCCGCTCCGCAGCCAGTGCCGCGATCTCGGGTTCCATCATCGCGCGGAACTCGAAGATATCCTGGTTTTGATGGGTCGCGTCTGACGGAGTTTCGCGGCGCAGGTGGTCTTCCAGAAGATCGATATCGGTCGATGCGATATAGTTTCCGCTGCCCTGCTGCGGCGCTAAAATTCCCTGTTCCTGCAAGACGCGCAAAGCTTCGCGCAGTGAATGGCGCGACACCACGAAGCGTTCCGCGAGCTGGCGTTCCGTTGGCAGGCTGTCACCGATCTTTAGCCGTTCATCGACAATGAAACTGCGCAGGCGTTGCGCCACAGACAGATAGGCGGGGCCTACGGCAGTCCCCTGCGACTGCGTGTCTTTCGCCTCTGTCTTGGCCATCATTGCAGTGTCCGCCATGAGATTTGATCCAACCAATATCAAAATTGGTCCAACCATCTCTAGATTTACCGCTTCCCCTGGTCAAGCCAGCTTGGGGCGACAATCGGTCTCAGGACAAGCCGCTCCCTGCTCCAACTTCTCCCCAGGCTCAACTTTCGTAACGAGTGCTTCCTCGTCGGTCTGCGTGAATGCGCAACCGGATATTGAGCGGCTGATGCGCACGTTGCGAGCAGGCCTGGCGTGGGCAGACGTGGCAGGAAATCCCGATTTGCGTGAACATTCCCCGGTCCTCTGTATTCAACGGCTCCGCATAACACACACGGTCTGCCTGTTCGCTTTCACACCCCAACGCGATGACAAGGCGCCGATCCTGCGTATTCCTATCGAAGACCGGCCGGTCGGTCGTACGGGACAACGTGAAGAATCGCCCCCCCCCGGGGAGCTCAACAAATTGTGGCACCACGACCCCGGGACGGCCAAAAGCCGCGTGAATATTCCACACCGGGCAGGATCCGCCCTGCTCCGCCAAGGTGAAAGGCGTTGCATTGAATCGCTTGGTCACATTACCTGCGCGGTCAACCCGCAGGAAAAAGAAAGGGACGCCGCGCCGCCCGTCCCGCTGAAGCGTCGTCAGGCGGTGACAAACCTGCTCGAAACTCACGCTGAATGCCGAAGCGAGCCGGTCAATGTCATAACGCGCAAACTCGGCCGTTTCGACCATGCTCTCATAGGGCATCAGCAGTGCCCCGGCAAAATAGTTCATCAATTCGACGCCAAGCCGTGCGCGCCCGTCCTCGTCGGCAAGGCCTGCACTCTCGACGAGCTGGTCCACGATGTCCTGGCAGGTCAGAAGCCCGACCACATGCGCAAGCTGGAACACCCGGTTGGGATGGTCGAGCGCCTCGGACAGCCGCACCTCCCCCTCGGTCCGGTCAAACACGCGCAAAGTGTCTCGCATGTCCACCAATGAAACCAACCGCGCGCTTACCCCGTGTTCGACGCGCAGAAATCTTTTGAGCGAAGCATACATGTCATCGGCGGCACCGCCGATCCTGTTGCGGCAGTCCCCAGCCGCGCGATCGAGCTCGTCGAAATAGTTCTCGTGGTCGCGGAAGAAATCATGGATTGCCGTGCCAGGCGTGGTGGACAGAAGATCGTCGGCATGTCCAGTACCGGCCTGACGGCTCAAACGGTCCGTCAAATTATGGTGACTGTCATAGATCTGCAAAAAGCGTGAAACGAAACGAGGGGCATGCTCGATTGCTGCGCGCAATTCCTGAAGGTCAGGAGCATCCCCGGAAAAAATCGGGTCGCGCATGGCCGCGCGCAATTCGGGAATGCGCTTTTCATCACCGTCTCCGACCAGGTCGCGCCAATCGACGCCATAGGCCTCGGTAATGGCAACCAGAACCTGCACCGAGAGCGACCTCTGATTGCTTTCCAGCAGGTTGACATAGGCCGGACTGATCCCGAGTCGGGCAGCCATCTGAGCCTGTGTTTCGCCCTGCGACTTTCGTAATTGACGTAGCTGCGATCCGACGAGCGTCTTCTTCATGTTTACAACTTTACTTATACACTGTTTGTAAAACTAATATTTCACAAAAATTCCCCGGGATGTAGGAATAATTTGTCGCATATTTAAAAATCTACCCCTATGCCACACAGGTTTCCGGCAGCGAATCGACTTCAAGGGGTTCGCCCGAACTCTGGGAGGAGAATACATGCAATACAAATTTACTAAGCGCAGCTTTGTCGCGATGGCTGCATCTGCGGTACTGACGCTCGGCACGGGCCTGCCGGCGACGGCATCGGACTGGAAGCCGATCAAGCCGATTGAAATGGTCATCATGGCTGGTCAGGGCGGCGGTGCCGACCGTATCGCGCGGCTGTTCCAGTCGATCATCCAAAAGGAAGGCCTGGCATCCATGCCGGTCTTGCCGGTCAACAAAGGCGGCGGATCGGGCGCCGAAGCTCTGCGCTATCTCAAGGACAACGCCGGCGATGCGCACAAGGTCATGGCAACGCTGAACAGCTATTACACCACCCCGTTGCGCACTGAGATCGGCGTGGACATCGCCGAATTCACACCGCTCGCGCGCATGGCGCTCGACACCTTCGTTCTGTGGGTCAACGCCGACAGCGACATCAAAACCCTCGACGACTACGTTGCCGCCGTTAAGGCCGCTGATGGCAAATGGAAGATGGGGGGCACCGGCACCGGTCAGGAGGACAGCCTGGTCACCGCGATGCTTCAGAAAGAATTCGGCCTCGAAATCACCTATGTTCCCTTCAAAGGTGGTGGCACCGTAGCCAAGAACCTGGTTGGCGGTCATATCGACTCGACGGTGAACAACCCCTCCGAACAAATGGGCTTCTACCAGGCCGGCAAGTCGCGTCCTATCGTGGCCTTCACACCCGAACGGCTCGAGGCATTCCCCGATGTTCCCACCGCACGCGAGCTTGGCCATGACATCGTCTACTGGATGCAACGTTCGTTCGTCGGCCCCAAGGACATGCCGCCCGAAGCCGTGGCCTACTACACCGAGATGTTTCGCAAGCTCTCGGAAACAGAAGAGTGGCAGACCTACACGAAGGAGAAATCCCTGATCTCGGATTTCCTGTCCGGCGATGCGCTTCAGGCCTATTTCCTCGAAGAGCGCGGCAAGCACGCCGAGATCCTCGAGGCGATGGGCGAAGGCTCCTGATCGTTTCACAAAATTGAGATGGCGGGCCACCCGTGATGGCCCGCCTCCGCGTGACAGGGCGAACAACAGGAAGAAACATGCTGGCGGCCGACAGGATAATCGCGATCGCGATAATCGCGATGAGTTTATATTTCATGACCCACGCAGCCACCCTGCCCATCGGCTGGTCCGGTGAAACCGGCGGCCCAGGTGCCGGGGCGTTCCCATTCTGGCTTTCGCTCGTTATGGCCCTGTCGGCGCTTGGCATTCTCGCCCGCAGCTTTATGAAAGAGCCGACGCATGGCAGGTTTTTCCATGACAGGGCGGTCCGGCCAGTTGTCGCGGTGACCCTTGCCTTGTTTTGCGCCATTGCTCTGATGCCGCTGGTCGGAGCTTACGTCGCTTTGGTTCTATTCATGCTCTGGTATCTCAGGATTTTTGGCGGGCATGGTTGGGTCCTGACCTCAATCCTGACGATTGCGACCCCGGTCTTTCTGTTCTTCTTCTTCGAGGTAACGCTGAAGATCCTGCTGCCCAAAGGATGGACCGAGCCGTTTTTCATTCCCCTTTACAGCAAGTTTTTCTGAGGGAGCGCAACAATGGAAATTCTTACGCTCCTCGGCGACGGGTTCGCCACTTCGCTTTCTCCCGTCAACCTCATGATTGTCCTGTTGGGCGTGACCGCCGGGTTGTTCATCGGCGCGATGCCCGGGCTGGGCTCGGTCAACGGCGTGGCAATCGTCTTGCCGCTGACCTTCATCGTGCCGCCCTCCTCGGCGATCATCTTGCTGGCGGCTATCTACTACGGCGCCATGTATGGCGGGGCGATCAGCTCTGTTCTGCTGGGAATCCCCGGCGCCTCGACAGCGGTTGCGACAACCTTCGACGGGCGCCCGATGGCCCAGCAAGGCAAGGCTGGCCTGGCGCTGATCGCGGCGGCGGTCGCCTCTTTCGTCGGCGGCACGATATCGGTCATCCTGTTCACCGTGTTTGCCGTGCCTCTGGCCGATCTGGCTCTGGCATTCGGGCCCGCGGAAGAATTCGCACTGGTTCTTCTCGCCTTCACCACCTTCGTCGGGCTCGGCGGTGACGATGTGCTCAAGACAATCATCATGATCTGCCTCGGCCTTGTCCTGTCCTCGGTCGGACTCGATCTCATTTCCGGACAACCGCGGCTGATCTTCTTCGATCAGCCCGGCTTCTATTCCGGCATTTCCTTCCTGGTCCTGGCCATCGGCGTCTACGGTGTCGGAGAAGTGCTGTTCACCATCGAAACCTCGCACAAGAGACAGCAGGTCACGCCTGCCCGGCTGTCGCTTCGTGAGCTGGTCGAGGGGATGAAGGCCATGGCTCGCCTGTGGAAAACGATGTCCGTGGGCTCGTTCCTCGGGTTTTTCGTCGGCATGTTGCCGGCCGCCGGCGCCACCCCGGCTTCGCTGATGGCCTATGGCATTGCCAAAAGCACATCAAAACACCCGGAAACCTTCGGCAAGGGCAATATTGAAGGCGTCGCCGCGCCCGAGACCGCCAACAATGCCGCCTCTACTGGCTCGCTGTTGCCGATGCTCACCCTCGGCATCCCCGGCTCGCCCACGACGGCGCTTCTCCTGGGCGGCATGGTGATGTGGGGGCTGGTACCGGGACCGATGCTGTTCATCGAACAGCCCGATTTCGTCTGGGGTCTGATTTCGTCGCTCTACACCGCGAATTTCGCGGCGGTGGTGATCAACATCGCGCTGATCCCGCTTTTCGTCTGGGCGTTGCGCATGCCGTTCACTGTGCTCTGTACCCTGGTTCTGGTGCTCTGCATTGTCGGCGGCTACGCGCCCAGCCAGAAGATGCACGACGTCTGGCTGATCCTCGGTTTCGGCGTCGTGGGCTACCTGCTGCGCAAGGCGGACTATCCGCTCGCGCCTCTGGTGCTGGCGCTGGTGCTCGGCCCGTTGATGGAAAAAAGCTTCCGCCAGACGCTGATCGCCGAACAGGGCAACATGTTCGCCTTTGTGGAACGCCCGCTTTCCGGCCTGTTCCTTGCCATCGCGGCTTTCTTCTTTGTGTTGCCACTGGTGAATGCACTTCGGCACCGTTTGGCAAATCGCAAACTCGCACCAGATGGGCTGCCCCCGTCGGGTGGGGCGGCTTGAACGCCAGTGCATGACGGGTCTTCAGTTTTACCAGTTGCATAGGACTGGTGGCAGTCAGCTGCCACCTGGCTTGGGATGATCCGGCCGGAGAATTCCGCCGCGTTGGTCTCAATGCGACTGGGCGCTTACTCAACTATTCATCAGCGCAATCGGCATAAGTCAAAGGATTTGGACGAGCGCCTTCAATGCTGGGTCTTGGACAGGTTCTTCTGAAGGATTTCGATCAGTTCCTCATTTGGCTCCGCCGGCTCCGACCCCATTCCGCTGCGGTAAACACCCATCGACGAGCCATGGTAATTCCACAGCGAGAAACTGGTTTCGTATTTGCTGAAAATGCCCAATAGGTCTCTAACCCAATTACCGCCGCCTTTGCCTGCAATTTCGAACGTGCGGCCTATCGTGCCAAATTCCATCACGGACATCGGCACGTCGTTTTCAATTCCGAACCGGTACCGTTTCAAGAACTGCGCCTCGAGGTATTCGTGATTTCGGAAAACAAAGCCTTCGCTGTCTTCTCCCTTCGGGTTTCCGTAGAAACTCAGTTCCAGACCGACAAACTCCTGGGGCTCTCCGTCAGAGACAGGATAGGAGACGTCTTTTCCCTTCATATAACCGGTGATTTTGTAAAGGTTTCCGGGAACTGCCTGGAACCAAAGACTGTCACTGCTCCATCCCAAGTATTCATCATGTGTGGTGATCCCTTCAATTCTCAGACTGTACCGGTCGTTGGCACCGTCCGTCTCCGACCTGGTGAATACTGGCTGGCGCGCGGCCGTATCAACATTGCCCCATCCCCACCATTGCCAGATGCTGCTCTCAGAAAGCGGCGCGCTGAGGAGTTTCCTGGCAATTCCCCTTTTAGTGTCGAATTCGAAAACGTTCAGGTCGTCGAAATCCACGCTTCCTCGCGCACCGAAACGCATGGTCACAACCGGTAGCCCCGCTATTGCCTCAGGGTCACGCAGCTCTGCCCAACCGCTGTCGTATTTCGCCCAGCCCGAACTTCCCTCTGCTACGTTTTGACTGCCGATTCCGCTGTCAGGAAGCAGGACCTCTTTGCCCGTCGGAATAGGTGTTTCGTCGTCAGGATATATCCCGCCATCGGATATTGGTCTTTCAAGCCAAGAGGCCGACTGATGCGTGAATGCGATTGGTTCATAGAAATGGAAATCGTACATCACGTTCGGGTCATCGACCAAAAACTGAGAGTCTGCGTTCATTTCCGAATACCGACGGTTAGTTCCATAGAGCGCCCCTACGATCAGTAGATGGTTCGGATCGACTTCCCGTATCGCTTTGACCAGGTCACTCGCCAATTCGCGCCATTGGTCCCCCGACGCATCCTGCGTAACCGCTTCATTCAGAAGCTCGTAAGCTCCTACCGCTGTTTCGTTTCTGTACCTTTTGGCTATCAGACGCCAAAGTTCGACATTTTGAGCGCGCGTGTACTCGTCGTTCCAGATTCCGAAATCGACCTTGTCGTCGGTTGGGTCGAGCCAGAACCCTCCAATCGGGACATGCAGGTCCAGTGTCAAAAGAAGCCCGTGTTTTTCAGCCCAACCAACATTCTGATCAAGCCACCGCCAAAAGGCGTCCGGATTCGACCTGTACCAGTTTCCATTGAAAGCGAAACGAATACTGTTGAAACCCAGGTCACGCACCCGTTCAAAATCGATCTCTGAGTGGTGCTTCGATTTTTCAAGATCGAAACCCGCCTCACCAAGTCGGTAGGAGTAGTAATTCGAGAAACTCACAGACTTGAATCGAATTGGTTCTCCGTTCCGCACCAGATGGCGACCCTGCGCGCGCACGAACTCAGCCGGGCCAGGACGCCCGAAGTCGTACAGGACCAGCCCGAGAACCAAGAGGAGCGCGGCCGACAGCGTGACAGCCGTCAAAAACTTGCCGGCGAACTTCAAACGAATGCCTCCAATTGTACGAGGGCAAAACCCCACCCCAAATGCCTGTTGATCGAAACGGCCACCAGCTTTTTCTTCTCTATCGTTGAATCGGGTATTTCCATGCGTTTCTGGCATACGCCAAGAACCTGTGTTCATCAAATCTGGGGGCAGCCTGTGGCTTGGGCAAAAGCACGCGGGCATGGCGCGCCCTGCAATGTCGGCTTCTATCCCATCGCGGGGAAAAAACGCTGAAAAGCAAAACTGCAGATTCGTTCCGCCTCGCTGCCGTTGGTGCAAACCGCCGCGTATGGCCATATCCCGTCTGACGGTCCAGTGATGTTCGTCGAACGAAATGGCGGAAAAGCTGACGCTGCGAGACCACGGCGGCCTCTCCCTCGGCAGATAGCCGCGCACCGGCCGATCCGGTCCTTGATTTGCGTTCACGCATTTGCGATCAAGCCGCGCAATATTTCAGATCCGTGGGGATACATGTCGAACAGTCGAAACTCTGTTCGCGCTGTAGGCGCGTTCGTCTCGTTTGCCATCACCGTTTTCGGGGCCTGTGCGGCGCAAGCGGCCGTCAAATGTCCCGGACCTCAGGCGAGCGGCATGCCCGAGCGCGTGTCTCTAGCCCCGTCTGGCAGCGAAGTCATGGTGCACCTGAAAAAAGCGCGCGGCAGCAAGCGGGACGCCGAAGTGATCGACCAGGTGCTGTCCGGGAACGTGCCGACCTTTCTCAGGCAACTGACGCCGGTCGATCTCACCGGCACGCGCGCGAACGGAGAACAGGTGCGCGTGACAGTTTGCGTGACGCCGGAATACTTGGCGGTGGGCAGCGACAGTGATTTCGTCCGCGTACCAATGGGGCTGGCCGCTGCGGCGCGGGTCGCGAATGAACTGGGCTTCCTTCTTCCTACGCCTAAGATGGTAGACGCCATCTACGCTCAGGCGCGAGTCCGTCTGGCCCCCAAGCCGATGAAGCCGACGGCGCAGATGGAATCCACCGACTACCTCGTGGAACATGACAGGACGCTGGACGCCCAGAGAGCGGAAACCGGCGGCAGTCTGACCGATCTGACCGCCGGACAGAAAAAGGACATCGTGCTCACGAAGCGCTTGCTCAGCAAGCCGGGGCGCGTCGCGATCTATGGCTGGCACCGGACAAATGGCAAACCGATTCAACCGCTCAGCACCGTGCACGGCGCAGCCTATGCCGATTACAGCCACGGCGTGCGCCTTGTCAGTCGTCAGGCCTTCGTCAACGGCGTTCAGCGGGATCTGGCCGAGATCATGCAGGATCGCGAACTGGCCCCCATCGTCAGCAACGAAGGTCCGATCGCGGACCCGGAACGGCTTCTGGCCAAACAATACTGATATGACAGGGGCCGCAGCCCCATGTCTTAGTCGATCGTTTTGCAGCAGCGGAAGCCGAGGTGGTAATTCTCGTGGCTCTCCTTGCTCATCACCCGCGAGCCGTGCCAGTACGGCGCGCGCCAGCGGCACCAGTCGGGATGGGCGCGGTACTTGTCCCAGATGAACCAGCTGCCCTTCATTTCGGTCACGCCCAGCTTTCTGCTGCCGCGACTGGCCATCTGGTCCGGTGTCATCGGCAGGTTCATGTGTTCGGCCGCGTTGCCGTGCTGGTCATAGACGCCCAACTCGCTTTTGCAGTCCGGAAATGCCCCGGTCGGATAGGTGTTCGAGCCGCAGCTGCGGTACCCGCCGCCGCCGCAGGTTGCGCTTTTCTCGCTGTTCTGCGCACAAACGCCGCGTTGGAAACTCGGCCCGTAGGCCCAGCGCTTTGTAGGGGCATATTTGCGATTGTGGACCTTGCGCATCGCTTCGACCGATCCATAGCCGAAGAAGTAGTCGGGCGGCTCCAACGCTCCGGCGCAGGCGCCCTCCCATTCATGTGCGTCGCACAACCGCTTGCCCACCGCCGCACAGATCTCCGCCGCCTCCCGGGCCTTGGTCCAGACCACCGGATAGGTGCAGGGAATATTGGGAAACTCGAATATGTCGATACAGGCTTTCGCATCGTCCGGGCTTTCCGAGCGCGGGTCATAAAGCGGCGCCATGAAGCGGTTGCCGCAGATCCGCGTGTTGCGCGGATTGTCATAGCTGCCGACCCCACCCGATATCCGCGCTTTGCATTCCTCGGGGGTCATCGGATGGCGGGTGATCGCCGGATTGCCCTGCCCCATCACCGACGATCCGGCAAAGATCGTTTTCAGCCGCTGCATCTGCGCAGCGCTCAACGCGTGCACCGTTTTCAGCTGTTCGAACAACGTGTTGTTGGTCTGTTGCCGCGTGGTCTGGGCGTCAACGGTGGCGGGCAGGATCAGCGCGCCCCAGACCAGGGCCAGGACGAAGCGGGCGCTCATGGCGTTTTCCCTTTCCGGGTGACGTAGAACAGGTCGCGATTATCGGCAAAGCCGATGAACCGGGGGATGATCGTGCCGCCGCGGGTCTTCTTCTCGATCAGCGCCATGCCCGGTACCATATGGGCGACATGGATCGACCCGCCGCGGGGCACGTAAAGCGCCAGATAGGTGAGTTCGATCGCGTTCATGTCAAGCAGCATGGCATAGCTGCAGCCATAGGCCTGGAAGGTACGGGCCATGGCCGACGGCGTGGCGGTGGAGAAATAGCCGTAGATCAGGTAGTTGCGATCGCCCGACGCGGCCATGCAAGCGCCCGCACGCAGCGTGCGCAATTCCGCCTTGGCCGACCCCGACCAGTTGCCGCCGCCCCATTGGGTGACCCGGTCCCCCGGGACGGGCTGGCCGGTTTCGGGATTGGTGACGACTAGGGGCACGCCGTTCTGACGGGCAAATTCGATCTGCGGCAGAAGAGCGTTGTCGGCTTGCTCCCAGGTTTTCATCACCACCGTGCCGTCGGTCAGGCCAAAGAGCGTCGACAAGCTGGGCTGCAGCTTGCTGAGGATCACGCCCTTTTCGATGAAACCATAGTGATGACCCAGATTGAAGGTTGCCATGTCGCCGAATTTGAAGGCGCCGTGGTGGCGCTTGAAGCCGCCGGCGAAGGTCGCCACCGCCCGGCTGGCGATCACCGGGTTGACCATGCCCAGCGTGACCAGCGGATTGGCGGTGTCAATCCCGTCGGGGCCGGGCAGGCCGCGCGGGCGGATCGACCGGGGCGGGCGGCCCGACCATCCCAGGGCGGGGTGATCGGTGCCGACCGCGTAACCGAAATCGTAGAGTGCCAGATCGAAGGCGATCATGTAGCCGGTCGCGTTCGATTCGATGTTGTCGAGCCGGTTGGCCCCGGGGATCTCGAAAACCTCGGGGCTGATGGCCCGCGGCTGGAACGCACTGGCGAAGACGCCCTCGAGACCGGCCACCGGGTACCATTGCCCGATGGTCATGCGGGTGGGGTCAGTGCCTTCAAGCGCGACGTCGAGCAAGGTGGAGATCACCGGCTGCTCTTGCGGCGGCACGCGGCCCTTCATAGGCGCGGGGCCGGTTTGCGCGCCGCTTTGCCCGCCGGTGCCGACCGTTTCGCTGGTTTCCAGTTCGGAATCCTTGAAAAAGTTCTTCTTGACGAAACGCACGATCGACTCGCCGCCCCAGACATGGTCGCGCAGGAAATCGGTTGTGGCCTCAATATTGGTCTTAGCCCCGGTCACCCGGTTGCGCAGAAACAGCCTGCCGTCGCAGATCGGCGCATAAGCCAACCCGCTTTTGCGCGCCTGGTTCAGCGCTTCGGCACTGTTGGCCCAGGGGGTGCAGGTTGTCTCGCCCGCGGCCGTGGTGATGCTCAGCGCCGGCGGATTGGACGATGTCAGAACCACGTTCTGAGCGGCCGGATCCGGGTTTTCCAGGTGGAAGCTTCTTGCTTCGGCCTCGGCATTGTCCCGAAGCTGCAGCAGAAACCAGGCGTCGGTCGCAGGATTGAGTGAGACCAACGTCACATGCAGGCCGGTTACCGCATCGGTCGCCGACACCGTGTCGCGGAACGGTTGCAGGTCGAGCACCGACTTTGCCTGCACGGCCTCATAGGCCGCGCGCTGCCGCTTCAGCGTTTCGGCGTCCTGCGCTGTGGTGGCACCTGCCAGCAGGACAAACACCGTGGCCAGCCCGGCGATCCCGCGTTTCACTTTGACTGCCATGTCATTCTCCCCGGATTTTTCCGTCACATTACCCAACGCAACAGCGTCAGCGCGCCTTTTTTCCATGGCACGCGGTGAGACACGCCCGGCTGCGCCGAGATGCGGTTGCGGTTCTGCAAATACCATTCGTAGTTTCGGATCAGCGCCGCTTCGTTGGAATAGACAGGCTTGAACCCAAGCCGGTCCCTGGCGCGTTCGATACTGACGAAACTGTCCTTGTTCGCGGTTTCGTAAATCCATTTGTAGAGCGGTGAGAGGTTCATCATCTCCAGTGCCCGTAGCGTCCAGATGGCCGGGGCCGCCGGAACGCTAATGATGCGCTTACCGAAACCAGCGCGGTCCAGCACCGCCTGAAAACTCTGGCGCAGCGATCCGAATGTCTCGGCCCCAATATTGAACGTGTCGTTGACCAGACCTGCCTCTTCATGGGCGCACAACAGCACCGCTTGGGTCAGATCATCGACATCAAGTAACTGGTAGAGGTTGTTGCCCGACCCCAGCACCGGGAAATTGTGCCCTTCGGCGGCAAAACTGTAAAGCAACTCGAAGGCACCCAACCGTTCCGGCCCAACAAAACTCTTTGGGCGCAACACCGGCAGGATCATCCCCTTTTCGCGAAACTCGGCGCAAACAGCCTCGGCCCGAACCTTCGACTCGCCATAGGCCCCAACGCCCATCAACCCGTCGCTTTCAACCAGCGGATGGTGGTCGGGAATGCCATAGACTGCGGTTGAGGAAATGTGGATGAACCGATCGATGTCCCTTTCACGCGCGGCCTCCAGCATCATCCGTGTTCCCTCGACATTGGTGGAACGGATCTCACCCGGGGTAGCCAATGGCAAAGCCGCGGCGCAATGCACCACGATATCGACATCCTGAAAAGCGGCATCAAAAAGGGCCCGGTTTCGGATATCCCCCTGCACTACGGATATCCTGTCTGCCTCGGGATAGGCGAAGGGCGCGGTGTCAATACTCCGCACCTCATGCCCGCGCTCCAATAGGCCACGTATCAGGTTAATGCCCATGAACCCGGCCCCGCCGGTGACCAGAAATCGCTTTTTCGTCATCCCCAACCCTTTTGGCGACGCCTTTCGCAGCGCGCAGCACTCCTCCGACAACGAACCCGATGAAACATCAGAAACTATGAAACACACATCGTTGACGGGACATGATCTAGGTCAAGGGTCCGCGGGCCGATCCTTGGAAAAGTGCCGTCGAGTGACTAAGCTCATACCAACGCCGGGGAAAACCTGCGCCGCAGAAACGGCACGACTTTATGCAGCATCACAAGCTTTCACAGGAGCCAGATCAAGTCGCGGTCACAGGGCCGCTCGTGCTGGATGTGGAAAAAGCCTTGCTACGCACTGACCTGCGCTATGAACGTTTCTGGTCCGCATTCGGCCGCGATCCGTTCGCCGCTTTTTCGGCGGTCGCTGGCAATATTCAGTCGCCAGCACGGCGTGCCCGCGCACTTTCCGAGATCGCGGCGATCACGATCGACCGTCTACCAGTGCGCGAAAGCGTTCTTACGCTTGCGCATGCCGCGCTGGCAAAGGGTCGGCCTGTGCACCTCGTGTCCGGTCTGGACCAGGCCTCGGTCGATGCCTTGGCACTTCGACTGGACCTGCCAGGGCCGCATTTTGGCTCCGGCCCGGATCAAGATCTGACCGGTGCAGGCAAGGCGGCCTTCCTGGTGAAGCGGTTCGGAGCGGGGGGCTTCGATTACGCGGGCCGCGTCACGAACAACGACCATGCGTGGGAACACGCGCGCAATGTGATCGCGATCGCACCCCCCGCGCGCCAACACGGCAAACTGCTGAACCTCGGAAAACCCACTGAAATCATATCAGAAAAATGGCATTTGCTCACACTGGTCCGCGAACTTCGGCCACATCAGTGGGTCAAGAACCTGCTGCTGTTTGTACCGCTTCTGGCCGCGCACCAGTTCACGCCTGCCGCCGTGCTGCAAGTGCTACTGGCCGTAATGGCCTTCAGCCTCGGCGCGTCGTCGACCTATGTCCTCAACGATCTCTTTGATCTCGATGCAGACCGCCACCATCCGGAAAAACGACACCGTCCGATTGCCTCTGGGATGTTGCCGATTCCCGTGGCGGTGATGGCCAGCGCAACACTCGCCGCGCTCGCGCTGACACTGGCCCTGGCGGTCGGCCCGCCGGTCGCGGGGCTGACATTGATCTACATGCTGGGCAGTCTGGGCTATTCCCTGTGGCTGAAGAAACGCCGCTGGCTCGATGTTGTCGCGCTGGCCTGCCTTTTCCTTTTACGTGTGGTGGCCGGAGCCGTCGCCGCAGGCGTGCAAATCCCACCGATCCTGTTGGCACTCGGATTCACCGTGTTTTTCGTATTGGCATGCGTCAAGCGGATAACCGCTCTAAGCCGGCTACAGGTGCACGGCCACTTGCCCGGACGGGGGTATCGGCCGTCCGATCTTCTCAAACTCGAATGGGCGGCCTACGTATCCATCATCGTGACCGCCGCGATTTTTATCGCCTACAGTTTCGGGTTCGAGGCCGGCGATCTATACGAAAAACGAGCCGTTCTCTCGTTTGCCGTCGTGCCATTGGTCGTCTGGCTCTATCGTATCGTTCAGCTCAGCATTCAGGGGCGGGAAGACTATGACCCGGTCAGTTTCGTTCTGCGTGACGGTACCGGGCTGGCGATCGCAGCATCAGGCATCGCCCTGATCGTGCTGGCGATCTGACCCGGCTTGCGCGCATCCGACCAGTTTTCTGAAAACGAACCGGCGGTCCAGATTGAACTTCAACACATAACCGACGGTCAGTCCGATCACGGCACCGACCTCGCGCATCTCATGGGTTTGCCAGATCAGCCAGAAAGCAGTTTCGCTGCCCCAGAAAACCAGCGTCGTGCCGATTCCCGTGATCGTGTAAAGGGTGAACAGTCGGACCTCTTTGCGGGCCGGGCGCAACGCATCGGAGAAAATCCAACGTTTATCGAGCACGTATTTGGTGACAAGCCCCACTGCGGTTCCTGCCAACATGGCAAGGAAGAACCAATCGCTATCGAGCGCAAGAACAACCCGTTGCGCGCCAAGATTGACCAGCGTTGCGATAATGGCAAACGCGGCATAAAGGAAAACCAGAGCCAACGTGTTCACCTATGCGCTCCCATCTTGGGCACGGATATCTGGAGTTTACCGAAGCAACCGAAACGCCTGCAAGACGAACGATCATGCCGTTGAAAAGCTCTTCAACCACACATCCCAACTCGACGGCGCCCAGAATTCCTTCGGCATAAGATTCCCGTTGTCCTGCGCGGCGCCAGCAGACGTAACCGAAATTTTGATGACGGAGATCTGCTCTGCGCCGAACGCACCGTGTCCCTCAAGCGCATGAAGTCCGGATCCCGACCTTCCGCTTTTTCGGGCAACGGTGCGATCATGCCCCTCGGCACACCCGGCCGGCGCAGGATCGTACATCAAAAAATGTCCGGCTCCCGCACCGGGGCGCCGAATTCGCTGCCGAGGAAATCGAAGTCGCAGCCTTTGTCGGCCTGTTCGATATGGCGCGAAAACATCCAGCCATAACCGCGCGCGTAGCGTGGCGCCGGTGGCGTCCAAGCCGCCCGCCGGCGTGCCAGTTCGGCCTCCGGCACCCTAAGGTTCAGAGACCGGTTCGGCACGTCAAGCTCGATGATGTCGCCGGTCTCGACCAGCGCCAGCGGCCCGCCGACGAAGGCCTCGGGCGCCACATGCAGCACACAGGCACCATAGGAGGTGCCCGACATCCGCGCATCCGACAGCCGCACCATGTCGCGATGACCCTGGTTCAGCAGCGCCTGCGGCATCGGGATCATCCCCCACTCCGGCATCCCCGGCCCGCCCTGCGGTCCGGCATTGCGCAGGATCAGAACGTGATCCGGCGTCATCGGGTAATCGGGGTCGGTGATGATCGTCTTCAACTCGGGATAGCTGTCAGCGACGATGGCCGGGCCGGCATGGACCTGGAATCGCGGGTCCATTGCCGCGGGCTTGATCACTGCGCCGTCGGGAGCAAGGTTGCCCTTCAGCACCGCCAGCGACCCTTCGTGATAGACCGGGTTGTCAAGCGTCCGGATCACGTCCGGGTTGTAGTTGACCGCCGACGCGATGTTTTCGCCCAGGGTTCGGCCGCTCACTGTCAGCACCCCAAGGTCCAGCTTGTCGCTCAACTCCTTCATCAACGCGGGCAACCCGCCGGCATAGAAGAAATCCTCCATCAGGTAGTCTTTCCCCGACGGACGGATATTGGCGATGACCGGGGTGGTGCGGCCGATGGCGTCGAGATCGTCGAGTGTCAGCGGTATACCCGCCCGCCGCGCCATCGCGATCAGGTGGATGATGGCGTTGGTGGAACAGCCCGTCGCCATCGCCACCGTCACCGCGTTGCGGGTGCTGGCGCGTGTCATCACTTTGCCTGGGGTCAGATCTTCCCACACCATCTCCACGATGCGGCGGCCGCAGGCCGCGGCCATGCGCTTGTGTCCGGCATCGGGAGCCGGAATCGCCGAGGCCCCGGGCAATGTCAGCCCCCAAGCTTCGGCAATAGACATCATCGTACTAGCAGTGCCCATTGTCATGCAGGTGCCATAGCTGCGCGCGATCCCGCCCTGTACGCCGTCCCATTGCTCCTTCGAAATGGTGCCGGCGCGGCGTTCATCCCAGTATTTCCAGACATCGGTGCCCGAACCCAGCTTTTCGCCCGCATAATTGCCGCGCAGCATCGCGCCTGCCGGCAGGAAGATGAACGGCAACCCCATGCTCACCGCCCCCATCACCAGCGCGGGCGTGGACTTGTCGCAGCCGCCTAACAGCACCGCGCCGTCAATCGGGTGGGCGCGCAGCGTCTCCTCGGCCTCGAGCGCGCCCATGTTGCGATAAAGCATTGAGGTGGGTTTGAGGAACTGTTCCGAGAAGGAATGCACCGGCATTTCGACCGGCATCCCACCAGCCTGCCAGACGCCGCGCTTCACTTGCTCGGCCCGGTCGCGCAGGTGATGGTGACAGGGCGACAAATCGGACCAGGTGTTGATCACGGCGATCACCGGCTTGCCGTCCCAGTCCGCCCTATCGAGCCCCATCTGCATGGCGCGCGAGCGGTGGCCCATTGAACGCAGGTCGTCAGGGGCGAACCATCGCGCCGAGCGCAGGTCTGCGGGCTTCTTTCTGGTCATGGCGCGCTCCTCCGTGCAACATCGGAGAGGATTTGAGCATGGCGGCGGATGTTAGGCCAGCCCGAACCCGCCTTGAGCGCGAGAACCGCCGGCAAAATTGCTGCTGTCGTTCCGGTTTAACCCGCTTGCTCGCCGCCTGTGCTGCCGGACATCAACCGCACACCCGTCCGTCCGACCTCTGCGCGGCACCATTCGGCCCAAGCCGGCAACTGTGCCTTTACCTTCAACGGAGAACCGGCTAGAGATGCGCCGGTTTGCGCCCGGTGTCCGGCCACGGCGCGACAAGACTTCACGCCGTGCCGCGACCGGCGCAAAAACGGGACCGCGGATGAGGCAGTCCGGTCGCACGAAGGCGCGAAACCCCGGAGGAATGCGTGCGGAAGGAAATTTTCATCCATGTCGGCGCCGGCAAGACCGGCACCACTGCCCTCCAGGCGTTCTTCTTCGCGAACGAAAGCAGGTTCACGCAAAAGGGGGTGCACTTCCCCCAGATCGGGCGGGTGGTCTCAAACGCGCAACTCACCCACCATGGGCTCTCCTGGCACGGCGTGCACCGAACCGAGACGCCCGCCGACACCCACGCGATGTGGCGCGATATCGCGGCCACGGACAGTCCTAGGATCGTCATCACCTCGGAATACCTGCACAGCAGCATCGCGGCGTCCAACGGTCCGGCCTTCTTCAAGGAAATCGCGCGCATTCTCGCGCCGCACGATGTCCGCATCGTATTCTATCTGCGCCGACAGAGCCAATGGCTGCAAAGCGCCTATGCGCAATGGGTCAAGGTCAACCTGCTGAGCAAACCGTTCCCGGACTTCGTGCGTGATTTCAACAAGAACCCGGTCGATCAGGTCTTCCTGTTCGCCGGTATCTTCGGGGCTGAAAACATGATCGTTCGGCCCTACGAGCGCGGCCAGTTCGACGGCGGCAATATCCAGCGCGATTTCTGCGCCGCCATCGGGATCGACTGGGACGACGCCTTCGTCCTGCCCGAGGGCAACCCTAACCCACGGCTCACTGGCGACGCGCTCGAACTCAAACGGCAGATGAACAGCCTGGCTGAAAGTCCTGACGAGTTGCGTGCCATCCAGCGCGACCTGCAGGCCTATTCCGACCACGTCAATCAGGACAGCCGCAGCACCTTCGTTGCGCACGCGATGCTCGATCCTGCCGAAGCACAGCGTATCGAGACCGAGAACGCACCGAAATACGCCCGCATCGCCCGCGACTTACTCGGCCGCGTCGATGGCGTGCTGTTCCGCGACCCGTTACCGAAAGCGCTCTCGGGGTCTGCGGCTTCGCAGGCGCCAGTCTCGACCGACCAGGTGCAGCTCTATATGCTGATGCAGATGCACCAGCGCCTAGAAAGACTTCGCCGGCGGATCGGGAAGCTGAACAACTGAGCCTCCAACCCCCGGCCCGCGAAAAGCCAATTGCGCTCGGGCGGGCGGATGGCTATGCGACAGGCAGTCACGGAGGAGTGCGTGCGGAGAAAGTTGTTCATCCATGTCGGCGCCGGAAAAACCGGCACGTCGGCGTTGCAGGATTTCTTCTTCGCCAACGAAGAGCGTCTAGCGCAGAAGGGCGTGGTCTTCCCCAAGCATGGCCGCTCGCCCAACAAGATCTCGATTGCCCACCATCCGCTGGCTTGGCGCGGTCGCTTCCGGCTCGGAGAGGAAGCCGATGTCCTCGCCCTGTGGCGGGAGATCGCCGCGTTGGAGCAGCCACGCCTCGTGGTGTCATCCGAGTTTTTCCATGGCAAGGTCACCGACCCAGATGGCCCCGCGTTCTTCGAAAAGCTGAAAGAGATGTTCCACGATACCGACATCCGGATCGTGTTCTACCTCCGTCGTCAGAGCCAATGGCTACAAAGCGCCTATGCGCAATGGGTCAAGAACAACCTGCAAAGCCGCACCTTCCAGAAATTCGTCCGCAGCTTCGCCCACAACCCCGTTGACCAGGTCTTCGCCTATGCCGAAGTCTTCGGGTCCGAGGCGATGATCGTGCGGCCTTTCGAGCGCGGCCAGTTCGCGGGTGGCAGCATCCAGCGCGATTTCTGCGCCGCCATCGGGATCAACTGGGACGACGCCTTCGTCCTCCCCGAGGGCAACCCCAACCCTCGGTTTGCCGGCGACGCGCTTGAACTTAAAAGGCAGATCAACCGGTTTGCCGGAACCGCCAGGGAACTGCGCGCCATCCAGCGCGACCTGCAGGCCTATTCCGATCTGGTCGGCCGGGACAGCCGCAGTGTCTTCGTCTCACACGCGATGCTGGACCGCACCGAACAGCAGCGCATCGAAAACGAGAACGAACCGAAATACGCCCGTATCGCGCGTGACTTCCTTGGCCGCGCCGACGGCGTTCTGTTTCGCGACCCGCTGCCCCAAGCGCCGGAAACCGCCGAGGCGGATGAGGGGGCGGTCGCCACCGATCAGGTACGGGTCTATCTCCTGATGCAGATTCACCACCGGATCGAACGCTTGCGCCGAAAGCTGAAAACCAAGACGCCCTAGGCGGGGCACTCTGCGAGTGGAGGCCCGGGGCCGACCTCAAAATGCCAATTGCGCTCGGATTGGGGGATAACTATGCGGAATGCGACCACGGAGGTTTGCGTGCGTAAGCAAATGTTCATCCATGTCGGCGCCGGCAAGACCGGCACCTCGGCGCTTCAGGCGTTTCTCTTCGCCAACGAGGCCCGGCTGGCTGAAAAGGGCGTGCACTCCCCACAAGAGGGTCGTGTCCTCACAGGTGACAGTTTTGCCCATCACGGTCTCTCGAACCATGGCCCCCACCAGCAACCCGATCCCGAAGACGTGCTCGACCTGTGGCGTCAGGTCGCCGCTTACGAAGGCCCGCGCGTCGCGCTATCGTCAGAATACTTCCACAACAGGGTGCCCGGTGTGGCGGGGCGGGCATTTTTCAGCGCGGTCGCACAGATACTTTGCGATTGGGACATCCGCATCGTGTTCTATCTCCGCCGCCAGAGCCAGTGGCTGCAAAGCGTCTACGCCCAATGGGTCAAGGGACATCTGTTGTCCGAGACTTTCTCTGACTTCGCCCACCGTTACACCCGCAACCCGGCCGATCAGATTTTTGACTTCGCCGAGATTTTCGGCGCTGACAACGTGATCGTGCGTCCGTTCGAGCGCGGCCAGTTCCAAGGCGGCAACATCCAACGCGATTTCTGCGCCGCCATCGGGATCGACTGGGACGACGCCTTCACCATTCCCGAAGGCAACCCGAACCCACGGCTCGCCGGCGATGCTCTCGAACTCAAGCGTCAGATGAACCGCTACGCCGAGAGCACCAGGGAACTTCGCGCCCTCCAGCGCGACCTGCAGGCCTATTCTGACCTCGTCAGCCAGGACAGTCGCAGCGTCTTCGTCTCTCACGCCATGCTCGATGCCGACGAACAGCGGCGCATCGAGGCTGAAAACGAACCGAAATACGCCCGGATCGCCCGCGACTTCCTCGGCCGCGCTGATGGAGTGCTGTTCCGGGAACCTCTGCCCGACGACTCAAAAAGCGCAACATCGGCGCAGGCGTCGGTCTCAACCGATCAGGTGCAGGCTTACCTTCTGATGCAGATGCACCGCCGAATCGCCGCCTTGCTCAAAAAAGGCGCAACGCCCGACAAGTGAGGTTTTCCGCCGGGCGCGTCCCTTGCTTTACCTGTGATTGTATGAGACATGCTGAATTGCGTCGGAACCCTTCAAAGCCAAGATGAGACGACGCCGGGCGTCATGTTGGACGCGCCTGGTTCAAAGTTCAAATGGGCCCCGGCACCGGTTTGATGTGGCAGGATTTGAACATGACATTGCGGCAGGACGAACGGGACATCTCAGTCAAATCGCAGTTGTTCGATTCCGACTGGTATAGAAACCGCTACCCCGATGTCCGCCTCTCTGGAATCGACCCGGTTCGCCACTACCTGTCAATCGGCGCCCAGCTTGGCCGCGACCCCGGTCCGGATTTTAGCACCGCCGGCTACCTGCGGACCTATCTCGATGTGGCCGCCCGGGGCGAAAACCCGCTGGTCCATTTCGAGCGGCATGGCCGCGGCGAACGGCGCAACCCGCGCCCCAAGCCTCGCCCACCGGCGACGGGCGGACGTGGTGGCCTGGCCCGCGTCGACGTAGTTGTGCCGGTCTATAACGCGCTTGATGATGTCCGCGCCTGCCTCGAGTCTCTGGCCCACTGCCCCACCGGCTTCGACCTGCGCGTTCTGGTTGTAAATGACGGCTCCGACGCCCCGACCACCGACTGGCTGCGCAGCGCCTGCAGTACGCTCGACACTCGAACGGCCCGGTTCGAGCTGATCGAGCACAACCATAACAAAGGTTACACCAAGGCGGTCAATACCGGGCTGCTTGCCTCGGACGCGCCCTACGTGGTGACCCTCAACAGCGATACCATCGTCACACCTCACTGGCTCGACGGGTTGGTGCGCTGTATGAACTCGGCTCCGGACATCGGCATCACTGGCCCACTCTCCAACGCGGCCAGTTGGCAGAATGTTCCCGAGTTGCGCGGTCCGGACGGCGGCTTTGCGATCAACGCGTTGCCCGAAGGCATTCAGCCCGACGACATGGCCGCGGTCATCCTTCAGTCCAGCCAGCGCGTCTATCCACGCAGCACCTTCCTCAACGGCTTCTGTTTCATGATCCGTCGCGAGGTGCTCGATGCAATAGGCTACATGGACGAAGCGGCCTTTCCCACCGGTTATGGTGAGGAAAACGATTTCTGCATCCGGGCACAGGACGCCGGCTTCGCGCTGGCCATCGCCGACGATACCTATGTGTTCCACGCCAAATCCAAGAGCTTCGGCAGCACGCGGCGTGAAGAATTGTCCAAGGCCGGCGGCGAGGCGCTGCGCGCCAAGCACAGCGCTGAAAAATTCCGTGATCTGGTCGAGCAGGTCGCGCGCACCGAGGTCATGGACGCGGTGCGCCGACGCATCCGGCGCTATCTTGGCCACTTCCAGATGACCCAGACGGCTCGCGCGGCCGACCTGACGACATCGCAGAAGGTTCTGTTCCTGATGCCGGTTGGCGGTGGTGGTGGCGGCGCCAATTCGGTGGTTCAGGAGGCTGCGGCGATGCGCCGGATTGGCGTCGATGCCAGGATTGCCGTCTTCGTTCAGGATTTCGACGGCTACCAGCAACAGTACGCCGATGTCGATAGCGTGGCAAACCTGTTCGTCACCATGCAGGATGAAACCCTGGTCGATCTCGCAGCGCCTTTTGATGTCGTGATTGCAACCTTCCACAGTTCGGTGCCCCGGCTCGAACGCATCGTAGCCGCCCACCCCCATATTCTGCCAGCTTACTACGCCCAGGACTACGAACCGCTGTTCTATGACGACGGCAGCACCGAGCGCGAGGCGGCACTGGCCTCCTACACGACCGTGCCGGGCTGCTTGGTTTTCGCCAAGACCGACTGGATCTGCCACCAAATCGAAACCAACCATGACACGCCAGTGCACAAGGTCGCCCCAAGCATAGATGAGGCGCTGTTCCACCCGCCGGGCGGTCGGCCGCTATTCGATCCCGGCTGCATTCGTATCGCCGCAATGATCCGGCCAAGCACCCCGCGCCGCGGTGCCGGGCGTACGATGGAAGTGCTGGCCGGCCTGAAACAGCGTTTCGGCGAAGGTGTCGCGATCACCATTTACGGCTGCGCCGCTGACGACCCCGCCTTCGAAGGCCTGAAAACCGATTTCGCCTTCGAAAACCGCGGCGTGCTGACCCGACCGCAGGTGGCAACAATGCTGCAGGTCACCGATGTTCATGTCGATCTTTCTGATTACCAGGCCTTCGGTCGCACGGGGCTCGAGGCGATGGCCTGCGGCGCAGCGGCGGTGGTGCCGCGGGCTGGTGGCTGCGGCGAGTATGCTGTCGACGGCGTCAATGCTCTGGTGGTGGACAGTCTCGATCCCAACGCCTGCGGCGACGCCATCGCCGCCTTGGTCAAAGACCGTGACCGGCTGGCCCGGATGCGTCTCTCGGCGCTGCACACCGCCGCGGGCTATACCGCCAATCGGGCCGCGCTCAGCGAACTCACCCTCTTCGCACAGGAGTTGGCCGCCCGCCGCGACCGCCGAGACGCCCCCGAGCCGGAGACCGCGGCCGACAACGCGACCACCACCGCGCTGTCAGCGGCCCAGTCGCCCGAGGATCTCAGCCGTTTCCCGCTCCCAGCGTTCGCCGAGAAGGGCTATCAGCTCGAACTCGACCCCTCGAGCCCGGCGCTGGTGCTGCCCTACGAGGCGCACAGCCGCCCGCAACCGTTGCCCTCAATGAACGTGGGTATCCAGCTTCATCTGCACTACGTCGACCTGCTGCCCGAGTTCACCCACTACCTGCGCAACGTGCCGGGGCCGTTCCACCTCTATGTCTCGGTGCCAGCCCCCGAGCATGTAAACCCCACCGCCGCCGCTCTGCGTACCGCCCTGCCAAAGGCCACGGTGAAGGTGAAGAACTTCGAAAACCGCGGCCGCGACATCGGGCCGTTTCTCGCCGGCTTCGGCCGCGACTTGGCGCAGCACGACTATGTCTGCCACATCCACTCCAAACGCAGCCCGCACAACCCGGCGAAGCAGGACTGGCGGGCGCAGTTGATGACCAACCTGATGGGCTCGCGCGCGATCGTATCTGAAATCTTCCGCCTGTTCGAATACAACCCCCATCTCGGCATGGTCTTCCCCGAATACCACTGGTCGCTTGCAGAACAGATCAGCTGGGGCACGAATTTCGACGCCTGTGTGCCGCTGGCCAAGACACTGGGGATTTCGATTTCGCCCGATCATCTCGATCTCTTTCCCGCCGGCTCGATGTTCTGGGCGCGCGGCGCCGCACTCGCAAACCTGTTTGCCCTCGACCTGAGCTTCGAGGACTTCCCCGAAGAAGCCGCGCAGGTCGACGGTACCGTTGCCCACGCGGTCGAGCGGCTGCTTGGCACGATCGTGGTCCAGGCAGGGTACAAGCTGCAACAGGTGCGCAGCTCCAAACCGCACGACCTGCTGAGCTACTACACCGCGCAATGGCCCTTTCATGACAAGTCCGCCGCCGAACTCGCGACGGTCGTCGCCGAATACCGCGCGGCCCATGTCCCCGGCCATGCCCGCATCGGCCTGCTCTGCGCCAATGCCGGCGGCTACGATGCGACCGTGGTGCATGAACACCTCGACCCCGGCATCGACTACCACCTCGTGGTCGACCAGCCGACCGAAGACAAAGGCTTCTGGATCATCCACCCGATGACCGAGACCGGAAGTAACGGCACCGACAAAGCTCGGGCGGTCAAGACCAACCCATTTCCTTTCTTGGGCGACTGCGACATCGGCATCTGGATCGACGCCAACGTGCTGATCCGCAGCCCGCTCGACCGCTACCTCGAAATGGTGCGCGCCAACCCGGACATCCCGATCTTCGGCATCCCCCACCCGCATCGCCGCTGCATTTTCGACGAGGCCAAAACCGTCTCCGACTACAATAAGGCTGACCCGGCCAAGGTGCGCGCGCAGATGGACCTTTACGCCAAAGACGGCTATCCCAAACAGAACGGCCTGATCGAGTCCAACCTGCTGATGTTCAACCTGCGCCATCCGGAAATCGAAAAACTCTTTGCTCTGTGGCGCGAACAGATCACTTCGCAGACCCACCGCGACCAGCTCAGCTTGAACTACGCCCTTTGGAAACTTGGGCTCGACTGGATGCCGCTGATGTCGGAAGGCAAGAATCTTAGGACTGAACCGGAATTTGCCTATTTCGGCCATGGCGGCAATTCCGGCTACACCCCGGTCAGCATTCCCGGATCCCAGCTCGTCGATCCCGCCACGTTGGCCGAGGAAAGGCGCAAGCATGCCTGAACGCGACGGGCTGATGGATCTGGCTCAGGCGACTGCAGCAGATCTGCAAGCCAATTTCGATGCCATCGAACGTGGCGAGGCCGAGAACATCACCACACCTTATACGATGATCTGGTTCCTGCCGCTGGTGCCACACGCGCTCAAGGGCGGGGTGCGCACGGTGTTTGCCTTCTCCGAGCACATGTCGATCCGCCACGGCACGCAAAGTGTTTTCGTCATCTATTCCTTCAATGGCCGCGACTTCGACACCAGCGGTCTGGTCGCGTCACTGCGCGAAAACTTCCCCCGACTTAATTTCGTGGTCCGCGTCTTTCGCCGCAACATCGACCGGGCCGAGGACCTGCCGGCCTCTGACATCGCCTTCTGCACGCTCTGGACCACTGCCTACGTCATGCTGCGCTACAACCAGACTCGGCGTAAATTCTATTTCATGCAGGATTTCGAGCCGATGTTCTATGCCGGCGGCGATCTCTACATGATGATCGAACAGACCTACCGCTTCGGCTATTCCTGTATCGCCAACACCCCCGGCGTGGGGCGGAAATATCTGCAATACAGTGACGACATGGTCAGTTTCCTGCCTGGGATCGACCATTCGGTGTTCTACCCCTCCGACACGCCGCGCCCGACCGGTGGCCCCTTTCGCGCCGTGTTCTACGGCCGGCCCGAAAATGCCCGCAACGGCTTCTTCCTCGGCACCGACATCCTGAAATCTCTGAAAGCAAAGATGGGCGACCGGATCGAAATCCTGTCCGCGGGCGCGGAATGGGAGCCGTCGCAATACGGGCTCGATGGGGTCGTCAACAACCTCGGTCT
This sequence comes from Marimonas arenosa, assembly GCF_030848945.1. Lineage (GTDB taxonomy): Bacteria > Pseudomonadota > Alphaproteobacteria > Rhodobacterales > Rhodobacteraceae > Marimonas > Marimonas arenosa. The sequence continues at coordinate 71,546 of NZ_JANHAX010000008.1, read as the reverse complement.
GCTGAAAACGATCAAGGAAGTCGCCGATCTCTACCGCTCCTGCGATCTTGGCCTCGTCTTTATGGCGACTCCACATCCTTCTTATCAACCCTTGGAATACATGGCTTGCGGCTGCCTCACGGTGACGAATATCAATGAGGCCAACCAGTGGCTTCTGAACCGGGAGAATGCACTTTTGGTCGAACCGATCCCAGATATCGCTGCGAACCGGATGGTTGATATCCTTGGCGATGCGCCCCGCCGGGCTCAGCTCGTGGCCAAGGGGCGCGACACCGTGCTGGGGCTCGACTGGAACAATGCTTTTGCCATTATCGAGCGCCGCATTCTGTCGTCACGGGGCCCCCGCGCCAACCGGCCGGACGCTCCCAACCTGGCGGAGGCCGGGCGATGAACGTTGCCGAGCCGATGCACGAGTCCAAAGACCGGATCGCGCCTGCGGAGAAGACGACCTCGGCAGCCCGCCATGCCCTGATCGTGCTCGGCATGCACCGCTCCGGCACGTCAGCCCTGACCGGCAGCCTCCAGCTCTTGGGCTGCAGCGCGCCCGCCCACGAGATGGCACCGCACGAGCAAAACCCCAAGGGCTTTTTCGAATCCGTCCCGATCGTGGAACTGAACGACCGGATACTGGCGGCGTCAGGGCAGAAATGGCGCGACTGGACCGCGCCGCCCGAGATGCGACTGCCAAACAGTCTCGAAACCGAATTCCTTGAACACGCCAAGACACTTCTCAGCGCCGAATTCGGCTCCGCGCCGGTCTTCGCGCTCAAGGATCCGCGCATGTGCCGGTTGTTGCCGTTCTGGCTGAAGGCGTTCGAGGCCAGCGACATTGCGCCGGTCGTTGTGCATATCCACCGCTCACCGCACGAGGTCGCGCGTTCGCTTGAGACGCGCAACCAGATGACTGTGTCTTACGGTTATCTGCTGTGGATGACCCATGTGCTTCAGGCCGAAGTCGACAGTCGCGGCCTGCCGCGCTGCTTCGTCAGTTTCACCCACCTGTTGCGGGATCCCGTCGGAACGCTCGAACGGATCGAATCCCGTCTGCCACTGCGCTTTGCAAGAACGCCAGCCGACGCCCGCGACGACCTTAAGGCCTTTCTCGACTCCGGCCTCCGCCACTACGCAGCCGACCCGGATGCCGAGCTGCCCCGCCTCATACGTGATGTGCTCGAAACACTTGAACGCTGGGAAAAGAGCGGCGAAGACAAACGCGGTCGAATCGCTCTGGACCTGGCGCGCGCTGCCTATTTCGCGCTGCTCGCCGAAAGCCCGGACGGAGATACTGACAGCCTGTCGCGCGCGCTGGACCATATCGGCACAGTAGAGACGGACGCGACACAAGAGGTCGTCAACATGAAAAAGATGACGAAACCCGAGCTGATCAAGCTGGCCGCCTCGCTGCAGGAGGCGAACCTCGCCCTGCGCAAGAGCACAGAGGAAAACCAGGACAAGATCGCGAAAAAGTCCGCCAAGATTGCCGAGCTCGGGACATGCATCGAACAGCGCGACCGTGAACTCGCCTCGCTCGGGCAGATGGTTACCCAGGCCGAGGACATCGCCGACGATCTGGAAACGCGCCTTGCCGAACAGACCCGGCTAAGCCACAAGCTTTCCGACACGCTGGCCTCCTTGTCCCGGCAGAAAGACGAACTGGCGGCTGAAAAATCCGCGCTGATCAGCGAGCAGGACGACGTTCGGCAGAGAGCCGAGGCGCTGGAGCGGGAAAACGGCGAGTTGCACGCCCTCGTCGCCCGCGTCGAAGGCCAACGCAAGGCGCTGGAGAACGAAAACGGAGAACTGCACGCGCTGGTGGCTCGTGTCGAAGGCCAGCGCCAGACATTGGAAAACGAGAACGGCGAACTGCACGCGCTGGTGGCGAAGGTCGAAGACCAGCGGCAGGTACTTGAGCGGGAAAACGGCGAGCTGCACGCGCTTGTGGCCCGGATCGAAGATCAGCGTCAGAAAATTGCCAACAGCACGATCTGGCGGGCAACCAAGCCGTTGCGCAAGACGATGAACCTGTTCCGAGGCAGCAAATCCGGCTGACGCGGCAGACAAATCCCCGCCCCGATGCGTAGAGGATCAGGCCCCGTCGTCGGCGCGCGACGTGCTCATCTCGCGGAAATGCTCGAACATCATGACATATTGCGCCGGGACATCGCGATAGGACAGTAGGCCCACGACCGGACCCGCCTCCATCACCGGCAGGTGGCGGAAAGCATCGCCCAGCTTGGCGACCAGCACGTCGGAAATCGCGTCGCCGAGGTCCACCGTCACCGGATCCGCCGTCATCACCTCGGCCACCTGCGTGGCGTCTGCATCATGGTCCCGTGCTAAGGCTCGGAATACGATGTCGGGCTCCGACAGGATACCGGCCAACCGCGCACCGTCAATCACCGCCAGCGCCCCGACCTGATGTTCGGCCATCAGTTTTGCCGCCGCGCGCAGTGATGCTGTCGGCGCCAAGCTTAAAACTGGCCGGTTTCCCAATAGATCACGGATCGTCGCCGTCGCCATCGTAGCTCTCCTCCAGCGCGCGCCGATCCGTCTTACGTCGCGCAGACACCATGCACAAGCTCCCGGCAGCCGGGATTATCCGCCCATGGCCCGGGTCGCTTCGCCCGCCATGTCGCGCACGATCCGCCCGACCGTGCCCAGCCGCTCGCGCGTCAGGCGAAAGGCCGGCCCCGACACCGACAGCCCGGCCACAGGTTCGCCCCAGGCGTTCATCACCGGTGCCGCGACGCAACGCATGCCTTCGACCGCCTCTTCGTCATCGACACTGTAGCCCTGCTGCCGGATGCGCTCGAACTCGGCCCGCATCGCGCCCAGATCGGTGATGGTGTGCTCTGTCATCCGGTCCATGCCCTGACGTTTCAGAATGGTCTCGGCCCGGTCGGCTGCGAAATGTGCCAGAAGCGCCTTGCCGATGCCCGAGCCATGCATGTTGCTCAGCGTCCCCGGCGGGAAAAACGCCCGGATCGTCTGTGGCGTCTCGACCTGGCTGATGAACATCACTTTCTCGCCCCGCTCGACGCCCAGGTTGGCCGTCTCGCCGGTCTCACGCATCAGCCGCCGCATGATCGGCCGCGTTGCCGCCAGGATATTCGTCCGGTTCAGGAACACGCTACCGATGCGAAACGCTTGCGGCCCGATCTTCCAGATCTGACCGTCTTCCTCGAACTCGACGATCCCGTGACGCTGAAACGTCGACAATGCCCGATAGGTCGTCGTCGCCGCCTGCTCCGCCCGCTCGGACAGTTCCGTTAGAGTCGCGCCGTCGTCCTCGGCCAGCGCCTTAAGGATCCCCAATGCCCGATCCAGCGACTGAATCGTCTTCGCCTCCTCATCCGCACGAAACGCCCGAGGCCGCCCCCGGGCACGTTTCCTTGGGGCGGATTCGGTGGATTTCTTGTCCATGCTACACCTCTTTTTTCAACAGGCGAAAATCTCCCCTCACATATGAAAAACTCTACTGCTTTGTAAAGACACGTTTTTTCGTTTTTTGCACAAAAATGAAAAACTTTTCCGAAAAAATTGTGACCTCTGGGCCCGCGGGATACAAGCGTTGCAAACAACCCGAGGCAGACATGACCAACCCCGTTTTCATCCCTGGCCCCACCAACATCCCCGAGCGCATCCGCAAGGCCTGCGACATGCCTACGCTCGATCACCGCTCGACAGCCTTCAAGGAAATCCTGCCGCCCGCCCTCGCGGGCGTGAAGCGTATCCTTAAGACCGAGACTGGCGAGGCCGTGATCTTTCCCGGTTCTGGCACCGGCGGCTGGGAAGCGGCCATTTCCAACTGCCTGAGCCCCGGCGACAAGGTGCTGGCTTCCGATTTCGGCATGTTCTCGCGCAAGTGGATCGACATGTGTAACCGCCATGGCCTCGACCTCCAGGTTGTTACCGCACCTTGGGGCCAGGGCCTGCCGGTCGACGACTTCGCCACGATCCTCGCGGCCGACACCACCCACGAGATCAAGGCCGTGCTCGCCACCCACAACGAGACCGCTACCGGCGTCCGCTCCGACATCGCTGCGCTGCGCGCGGCTATGGATGCGGCTGGCCACCCGGCGCTCTTGCTGGTCGACGGCGTAAGTTCGATCGCCTCCATGGATTTCCGCATGGACGAATGGGGCGTCGACGTTGCCGTCACCGGCAGCCAGAAAGGCTTCATGCTGCCCGCCGGTCTCGCCATCGTCGGCATCAGCCAGAAAGCCATCTCTGCAATGGAAACCGCGAAGCTGCCGCGCTTCTATTTCGACTTCCGCGACATGCTGGCAATGAACCCCTCGGCAGGCTACCCATACACACCTTCGGTCGGGCTGCTGAACGGCCTCAAAACCGCCATCGACATGCTCGAGGCCGAGGGCCTGGAAAACGTCTTCGCCCGCCATGCTTATATCGCGGAAGGCGTGCGCGCGGCCGTCCGCGCCTGGCATCTGCCGATCTGCGCGGCCTCGCCCGACCTCTATTCGGACACCGTCACCGCCATCGTGGTGCCCAACGGTATCGACGGTAACGCCCTCGTCGCCCATGCCGAGACCCGCTATGATACCTCATTCGGCGCGGGCCTGGGAGACGTGGCCGGCAAGGTCTTCCGCATCGGCCATCTCGGCGTGCTGACCGAGGTGCAGGCACTGGCCGGCATCGCCACTGCAGAAATGGCTATGGCCGATATGGGTATCGGCGTGACACCCGGCGCGGGTACGGCTGCCGCCCAAACCTATTTTTGCAAGAACGGATGAACCTCATGTATATCCCAACATACGATGACATGCTGGCCGCGCATGAGCGGATCAAACCGCATATCCGCCGCACCCAGATCCGCACCTCGGACTACCTGAACGAACTGACCGGGGCACAGCTATTCTTCAAATGCGAAAACTTCCAGGAACCGGGCGCGTTCAAGGTGCGCGGTGCCACCAACGCGGTGTTCGGGCTGGACGACGAGCAGGCGAAGAAGGGTGTGGCCACGCACTCGTCCGGCAACCACGCCTCGTGTCTCAGCTATGCGGCTATGCTGCGCGGCATCCCGTGCAACGTCGTCATGCCGCGCACCGCGCCGCAGGCCAAAAAGGATACGGTGCGCCGTTACGGCGGAAAGATCACGGAATGTGAGCCCTCGACGTCGTCCCGCGAAGAAACCTTTGCCAAGGTGCAGGCGGAAACCGGCGGCGACTTCGTGCACCCCTACAATGATCCGCGCGTGATTGCTGGTCAGGGCACCTGCTCCAAGGAGTTCATGGAGCAGACCGACGGGCTCGATGCCGTGGTCGCGCCGATCGGAGGCGGCGGCATGGTCTCGGGCACCTGCCTGACGCTGTCGACCCTGGCGCCCGAGACGGAAATCTACGCTGCCGAGCCTGAACAGGCCGACGACGCCTATCGCAGCTTCAAGGCCGGGCATATCATCGCCGACGACGCCCCCAAGACCATCGCCGATGGCCTGCTGGTACCGCTCAAGGACCTGACCTGGCATTTCGTCAAGAACCATGTCACCGACATTCTCACCGTGTCCGACCAAGAGATCGTCGACGCGATGAAACTGACCTGGAAACATCTGCGCGTGGTGATGGAGCCCTCGAGCGCCGTCCCGCTCGCCACCATCCTGAAGAACCCCGACACCTTCGCCGGCAAGCGCGTCGGCGTCATCATCACCGGCGGCAATGTCGATCTCGACCGCCTTCCCTGGATGCCCAGTTAAGGAGTTACCCTATGAAAGACCTGCAAGATTACGAAGTCGGCTACGACATCCCCGCCCTGCCCGGGATGGACGAAGCCGACATCCAGACGCCCGCACTGGTGCTCGATCTCGATGCGCTCGAGCGCAACATCAAGAAGATGGGCGACTATGCCCGCGCTCACGGCATGCGCCACCGCGTCCATGGTAAGATGCACAAATCGGTCGACGTGGCGAAGCTGCAAGAGAAACTGGGCGGCGCGGTCGGCGTCTGCTGCCAGAAAGTCAGCGAGGCCGAGGTCTTCGCCCGCGGCGGCATCAAGGATATCCTCGTGTCCAACCAGGTGCGCGATCCGCTGAAACTCGACCGTCTGGCGCAACTCCCGAAACTCGGCGCCCGCACTATCGTCTGTGTCGACGACATCGCCAACGTCGAAGAGCTTTCGCAGGCCGCGCAGAAACATGGCACCGAGATCGAGATTCTGGTCGAGATCGACTGCGGCGCCGGCCGCTGTGGCGTGACCACGACCGAGGACGTGGTGGCGATCGCCAAGGCAGCTCAAGCTGCGCCGAACCTGAAATTCACCGGCATCCAGGCCTATCAGGGCGCCATGCAACACCTCGACTCCTACGAAGATCGCGAGGCCAAGCTCGACACCGCCATCGCTCAGGTGAAAGACGCTGTTGACGGGCTCAAGGCTGAAGGTATCGACTGCGAGCTGGTCTCCGGCGGCGGCACCGGCTCTTACTACTTCGAGTCGAACTCGGGCGTTTACAACGAGCTGCAATGCGGTTCCTACGCCTTCATGGATGCGGACTACGGGCGGATTCTGGACAAGGACGGCAAACGCATCGACCAGGGCGAATGGGAAAACGCCTTCTTCATCCTGACCTCGGTGATGAGCCACGCCAAGGCGGACAAGGCGATCGTCGATGCCGGTCTCAAGGCGCAGTCGGTCGACAGCGGGTTGCCGGTCGTCTATGGCCGCACTGATGTCAAATACATCAAGTGCTCGGACGAGCACGGCGTGGTCGAAGATCCGGACGGCGTTCTGAAAGTGGGCGACAAGCTGCGCCTCGTGCCCGGCCATTGCGACCCCACCGCCAACGTCCACGACTGGTATGTCGGTGTACGCAACGGCAAGGTCGAAACCCTCTGGCCGGTCTCGGCCCGCGGCAAGGCCTTTTGAGATCGCGCGCGGGGGGTCTGCCCCCTGCGCGCCCACTCCGATCTTTATCCACCACCGACCACAGAACCCAAGGAGCGTGCAGCATATGATCATCGTGCCAGAAAAGGAGATCGCCGGGCTGATGACCCCGCAAGCAGCTTTCGAAGCCGTCGAAAAGGTTTTCGGCGCCATGGCGCGGGGGGATGCCTACAACTTCCCAGTGGTGCGCGAAGCGCTGGGCGAGGGCCGGCAATACGGGTTCAAGTCCGGCCTTGACCGGGTGGGCGCCGTGCTGGGCGTCAAGGCCGGCGGTTATTTCCCCGGCAACGCCGGGCGCGGCATCCCAAACCACCAATCCACGGTCTATCTGTTCGATCCCGACAGCGGCAAACCCACTGCGGTGGTGGGCGGCAACCTGTTGACCGCGCTGCGCACCGCCGCGGCGGCGGCGATTTCGATCGACCGGCTGGCGCGCAAGGACGCCAAGGTGCTGGGCATCGTCGGCGCCGGACATCAATCCGCCTTCCAACTCCGCGCGGCGGCGATGGTGCGCGGCTTCGAGAAGGTGATCGCCTGGAACTACCATCCCGAGATGCTGCCAAAGCTGGGCGAAGTGGCAGCCGAGATCGGGCTGCCCTTCGAAGCGGTCGCGCTTGACCGGATGGTCGAGGCGGCCGTGATTATCACGATCACGTCCTCGCCCGCCGCCTCGCTGATGGACGCACACGTTGCCCCCGGTACCCATCTCGCCTGTATGGGCACGGATACGGTCGGCAAGCAGGAGGTCGAGCCGGCGCTCCTCGCCCGCGCCACGGTTTTCACCGACGAGTTGGCGCAGTCTGTCACCCTCGGCGAAGCACAGCATGCCGTGGCAGCAGGGCTGATCGGCGAAAGCGACATCACCGAGATCGGCAAGGTGATCAATGGCGATCATCCCGGGCGGACCGACGATGACCAGCTCACGCTGTTCGACGGAACCGGGGTGGGTCTGCAGGATCTCGCCGTCGCCGCCAGTGTTGTGGACCTGGCCCGCGCCGCCGGCAGCGCGATCGAGGTCGACTTCTGATCGCCTGCGCTGGCGGGCTCAGCCCGCCGCCGCACCTTCTCCTCCCATGTCCGCCGCCTGGCCCAGGCTTGGGTTTTCAGCCGGAGCCGGATCCCGCATCTCCGGTGAAAAGAAGCTGTGTTGCGCCCGTCCCTTGTGCTTCGAGGCATAGAGCGCGAGATCGGCATCAGCCAGCATCTGCGCCGCCTCGGGCCGAGGATAGTCGAGCGACAGCACCGTGCCGGCACTGGCCGAAATCTGCGCCAGTTGGTCACCGAAGGGGATCGGCCGTTCCAACTCGCCGATAATCCGCGTGGCCACGGACTCGAGCCGCCGCGCATCCACCAGCCCATCGAACAGCAGCACGAACTCGTCGCCGCCGACCCGCGCGATGGTATCACCGCTGCGGGTCTGCTCGACCATGATCTGCGCCACCTGTTGCAGAACATGATCGCCTGCCGCGTGGCCCAGCGTGTCGTTCACTGCCTTGAAGAAATCGAGGTCGACATGCATCAGCGCGAAAGGCCGCCCGCCTGCGATCAGCCGGTCGAGCACATGGTCCATCGCACGGCGATTCTTCAACCCTGTCAGCGTGTCGGTAAACGCCTGTTCCTCGGCGGCGACCTTGGCGCTCTGCAACTGTCGGTTCAGCTTGCGCGAGGCCGCCATCGCCGCCGATTTCGCCTCGACCAGATAGAGCATTTCGATGGTCAGGTCGGTGGCCGGGAAATCGCCGGCTAACAGGTCATAATCGCGCACCGCGTCGAGGATCGAGATGCCGAAGGACAGGTTAACCACCGCGCCAGCCGGCGCCTCCCGGCACTCGGTCGACAATGGCATCAACACGCCCTTGAGCGCAGTCTGGATTCCATCTCGGAACCGCATGTGCAGCTTCACCCGGCTCGAGGCCAGAAGGTCGGCCATGCTGCGCACATTGCGTGGTCGGCGCAACTCGAACAGCTCCAGAAACCGCTGGCCGGCCAGTGGCGACTCGGGGCGCAGCTTTTGAAGGGTGGGCCCGGCATGCCGGATATGGCCCGAGGCATCAATGACCAGATGCATCGGGCAAAGAACGTCGAGGATCGGAACCATCGCGTCGGGATCGGTCATCGCTCAATTTCCGTGTCCTGGAGCAACCAGGGCACCAGATGCGCTTGTCGCCTCCGCCGCCCGATCGGCCGTGGCACCCAGGTCGAAGCTGCGGCCTTGGGCAAAACCCGCCTCGATCAAGGTGATGTCCACCACTTCGAACCCGCGCTGGCCGCCGCGATGCTCGAGCAGCGCTAGCGCGCCATAATCGTCGGCCAGACTGCGCAGCATACCGATCATCACCTGCCCGAACCCGTCGATCCGGGCATTCACCGTCAGACTGAAGCGGTCGGCGGCGTGTTCCCGCAGTTCCAGCTGCGGCAGCTCGAGGTCGGATACGGCCAGCCGTGCCCGGTCGGGCAGGTCGTCCAGCGAATGCAGGAATTCCACGAAATCCTCGCCGCCGAAGCGCAGCAGCCGCCGCACGGCTTCAGCATTGGGGTGGCTGACCAGATAGGTGCCGATATCCTCCAGCACTTCGGCGCGCGGCTTGTCCAACACCGTGCAGACGGCCTCAAGCACACGCCGTGTCAACGCCTCTTCGTATACCAGCATCGCTTCGAACTCGGCGAAGGTCAGATCGGCGGCCAGCGCCACCTCGGACCAGCGCTCCGCGCCATAGGTATCGCTCACGAACTGCTGTATCGTCCTGTTGACCAGCCCGTGCATCTGCCCTTTTCCACCTTTGTCACCTTGCTCCTTAGGCAGGATGACTCGGCGGCTGTTAACAAAGACTCAACAAATTCAATTGTCCGGAATTATTACCCGATCGCCAATTTTCAGCGCCTTGAGCCCGGTCGGCACGATCTCGTAGGCGCCATCGAGCACCGCGGCGAGATTCTCCTCTGTCAGGCCCGGGCTAACCCGCTGGGCGCTGGCAAGGCTGGCAACCGCTCGGGCGGCCCCGAACGATTCCAACCGTCCGTCCCGCAGGGCAACGCCCGCGATGTCGACAAACCGTCCGCCACGGTTGAGAAGCACGTAACCGTTGGGCACCCCAAGCCCGGGGCGAAAATCGCCCAGCACCAACACGCAGCCCGCGCGCCCGTCGCGCAGCCGGGTGCGACAGCTCTTGAGCCAGAGGTCGATGATCGGCGCCGGCAGACCACTAAAGGCATTTTCGGGCAGCGTGGCGCCTTCCGGTCGCAGCGGCATCAGCCGCGCCAGCTCGGCGATATGCGGTGCCAGATCGCCCGCATCGATTTGGCGATCATAGGCATAGCGCGAGCCAGCGGTCCGCGCCCGCCCAATCGCCGCGAGCACTGTATCGGCCCCAACTGCCTTGGCTTCTGCTTCCAGTGACACCAGTGCGTCGGTCCCGGCATGGCCCCAACCCTGCGCCAGTTCCCAAAGCGCCATGGTCTGTGGGCTGTCCATGATCGTCAGCGCCCGCTCAAACTGGCTCCGGGCGGCCACCTTCTCAGCGTTCAGCACCGGCGTCAGCCAAAGCATCGACACCGCCACCAGAGCCATCGCCATCAGCCGGTTGGCTTCGCGAATGCGCGCCATCCAAAACTCACCACCGCGCAGCACCAAGGCGGCATAAAGCAGGCCATAGACCATCAGGAAGGCTCCTGACAGAGCTGCCATCAGCCGCGGCGGCGTCCAGCCATATTGTGCCACCCGCAGCCAAACCGCATAGATCGCCAGCCCCGAAAGAATCGGCAGGGCCAGCGAGAAGATCCGCGCCGCCCACACCATCACCGGGGCTTGCGCCGCATCTGCATCGCTGCGGTCGAGCGCGGTGGAAATCAGCGTGATCCCGGCGATCGCCACCCCCATAAGCGTCGCCGCTGCCGAGAAGCTGCCGAACAGCCCGCCCAGCCCCCGCACCGGCAGCGCCAGGATGAACACGGCCACCACCGGCAGGAACATTGGCAACAGCAACCGCAACAAACGGTGGATGAGAAACGGCGAAACATAGTCGCGCAGTTCGTAGATTACGGCCAGCGCCAATCCCAGCACCAGTCCGCTCAGCGCGTAGGGCACGGGGTCGACGCGGAGAAGCTGCTCGATGACATCCAGACCCACCAGCTGCAGCAGTTGGTCCGACAGCATCACGACTGCCCAGAACAGCGCCACGAACAGCCAGGCCGCGGCATAGCGCACCACGATCGTCCAGGCGTTGTCGAACAGCCGCTCATAGTCACGCCAGCCGCCCGGACTCTGCAGCGCCGCGGCCACGAACGGCGTGCCGAGAAACAGGATCGCCCCCCAGGCCAGCACGCCGTGGCCGGCATCAAGGAACCCTTCCATCCTCGGATAGCGGAACGAGGCCCAGAGCAGCAGCACCGCCGCCGGCGCCGCCACCGCCAGCGCCCCTGAAATGGCCCGGATCAGCCGCACCGGCCCGGTCAGCGCCAGGACCACGATGAATGCCCCCATCACCAGCGCGGCACCGAAAAGCAGCCACCGTAGATCGTCGAGCCGGTCGGGCAAAACATCGACGAAGACATAAAGCGCCAGCCCCGCCGCACCGCCCAAAAGCGCCATCGCGGCCCGATCGAGTGCAACCCTTCTTTCCTCGTCCCCGGTCATCGCGGCATTCCTTCTGACGTCCGGCAAAGCTTAGGCTTGGCACAGGCCGCTCACAAGGGCCGGATGCGCCCGGCGGCCGCGGCGTTGCGCCGCCCGGCCTCCGCCGGCACCCTCTTCAGACCGAAGGGCAGTCGCGGTCTTCACCTTCGAACGGATCAGGGGCGGAGTGCCTTCGCCATCGCCGCCGGAGCCCGCGCCTCAGTCGGCGCGCACATCCTCCAGCGCCTCGCTGCGGGCGCCACTCTCCATCACCTCCTCGCGCGACCGCACGATCCGCTCGAGGTGATGCTCGATCCGCCAGGCGTGATAGGCGACACGGTGCAACCATCGTGCCGCATCCATCATCTGCATCGCCCGCCCCGGCGCCAGACCCTTAACGCCCGCCCCTTCGAGAATAGCTGCACGGAATCGCAGCTGATGGCCGCGCATGATTTCCTGCAGATGGTCGAACCACGCCGCCTGGCCACCCAGCGCCGGCGCCTGCAGGCTTTGGGTCAGCCCGCGCCGCAGCACCCGCGCCAGTCGCTTCAACCGGCGCTCGCTCTGGGTCGTGGCCGCACGTTCCTCCTGGCTGATGCGATAACCAAGCCTCGCTAGATGATCGAGAATGTGCAGGATATCCAGATAGCGTGCCAGTACAGGCCCGGTCAGCGAGGCGGCGTTGATCGCCTCCAGGTAAGCCCGGGTCGCGTCCAGCGCCCGGATCCCCTGACGCAGCTGGCTGCCATCGCCGCCCGCCGATCCGCCGGGCGACAGCCGCGCCGCCAGAAGCCCGTACATGTGCCGGGTGATGGCCTCGACGGTGGCCCCCGAGGCATCGACCGCCGCCCCCGGCTGCGCCAGCAGCGCCTTGTCGAGCCGCGCTACCAGCGGCTCGCGCGTCTCCGGCACCAACCGGCGCACCAGAGCAATGAACGGGTCAAGCAGAAGAAGAATGATCACAACGCCGGCGATGTTGAAGACGGTGTGGAAGATCACCAGCCCGTACCGCGCCGCCTCGACGCCGCCGCCGGCGATCCGCGTTTCGGCATAACCGGCCGCGAAGGTCAACAGGACAAACGCCAGCACGCCGGTCAAGATGTTGAAAAGCAGATGCGCTATGCCGGTCTGCCGCGCCGCCACCGACCCGCCCAGCGTAGCCAGCAGCGCCGTGACCGTGGTGCCGATGTTCATCCCGATCACCATCACCGCCGCCTGGCCAAAGCCGATGGCGCCGGCATCGAGCGCCACCAGCGCCGCCGCCACCCCGGCACTTGACGACTGCGTCACCGCCGTGATCGCCGCGCCGATCGCCACCAGTTTCGCCCGGCCCCAGAAGGTGTCGCCCGGCAATTCCGCCGGCGTCAGCACGCCGCTTAAGCCCGCCATGCCCTCCTGCATCAGCGCAATGCCGAGAAACAGCAGGGCAAATCCAGATATCGCCTGCCCCAGAAGATCCATCTTCCGACCGCCGAACAGCCGCATCAGCCCACCGATGAACACGATCGGCAGCGCCGCGATCTCAAGCTCCAGCTTGAACCCCAGCAGCGCCACCAGCCAGCCGGTGAAGGTGGTGCCGATATTGGCGCCGAAAACGATGCCCAGACCCTGGCTGAAACTCAAAAGCCCGGCGCTAACGAAGCCGATTACCGTCACCGTCGTCGCTGACGAGCTTTGCAGGATCGCCGTGACCAGCGTGCCGGCCCCAACCCCCCGCAGCGGCGTGCTGGTGAACCGTCGCAGGATCCGCCGCAGCGATTGCCCGGCCAGGCCTTGCAGCCCCTCAGTCATCAGCACCATACCGAGAAGGAACAGGCCGACCCCGCCCAGTGCCGTCAGAACTCCGCTTGTCTCTCCCATCTTTTGGTCCTGCCGGTCCTGCCTTTAATGACAGTTTTATGACAGAACGCCTATCTTGACCATGGCCCTCGCAGCGGGCAACGGCCGCAGGCCGCGCCGGACTTTTCGCGTGTTCTTCTTGCCAGAAATATCCCAGGGGTTTGCGGGCAGACCCCCCAAAGGCCTACGTGGCCTGAGCGCAAACCAACCTGCGTGCGCCCGCACTCCGAGGAACCGGTCCGCTCTCCGAATCAGGGCACCCGACGCCGCCAGGTCAGAAATCCGTGGGCGCCCCACCCTCTTCCTTGCGGCGGGCAACGAAAGCCGCCAGTTCCTCGCGGATACCTTCGTCCATCGGCGGCGGCTCGAAGCTTTCGATGATCCGCTTGTAGAGCCCGTGCGCCCGCTCCGCCGTCCAGACCCCGCCGGCCTGGTCCCAGGCCTCGAAATTGCGCCAGTCGCTGACGAAGGGCTGGTAGAAGGCGGTGGTATATCGGTCCTGGGTGTGCTGCAGCCCGAAGAAATGCCCCTGCGCGCCGACCTCGGCTATGGCGTCGAGCGCGATCTCGTCGGGCCCCGTTGCCCACAGCTCGGGCTCCAGATAGCGCTGGATCATCTGCAGCACTTCGCAATCCATCACGAATTTTTCCGGGGATGCGATCAGCCCGCCCTCCAGCCAGCCGGCGGCATGATAGACCATGTTGGTGCCCGACTGCACCGCCGACCAAAGGCTGTTCGAGGTCTCCCACATCGCCTGCCCATCGGGCACGTTGGCGGCACAGACCCCCGAAGCCCGCATCGGCAGACGGTAGAACCGCGCCATCTGCCCGGTCATCTGGGTGGCGCGCATGTATTCCGGCGTACCGAAGGCCGGCGCGCCGCTCTTCATATCCACGTTCGAGGTGAAGGTCCCGATCGCACAGGCGGCCCCGGGCCGGATCACCTGCGCCAGCGCAATCGCGATCAACCCTTCGGCCAGGCTCTGCGCTACCGCGCCGGCCAGCGTCACCGGCGCCATCGCGCCGGCCAGCGTGAACGGCGTCACCACCAGCCCCTGGTTCGCCCGTGCCATCCGCATCCAGCCATCCAGCATCGGCTCGTCATGCTTCAAGGGCGAGGTCGAATTGATGTTGGTATAGAACTTCGGTGAGGCCTCGAACTCCTCGCGGCTATGGCCTCCGGCGATGCGCACCATCTCCATGGCATCCTCGACCCGTTCCTTGCCGAGGCTGTAGGTATGCACCACCTTGTCGGTCAGTGTCAGCTTGTCATAGAGCACGTCGAGATGCCGGATGCTGGCATGGATATCCTGCGGTTCGACCGGGTAACCGCCGCAGAAATGGATGCAGTTGAAATACTGTGACAGCTTGATCAGCTCGGCGCACTGCACCCGGGTTCCCGGCATCTTGCGCCCGGTCTCCAGCGACCAGAAATTCGGTGGCGAACTGACATTGCCGAACAGGATATGGTTCTCACCGATCACCAGCTCGCGCTCGGTGTTGCGCGGCGTCATCCGCCAGCTTGCCGGTGCCTTGGCGACCATCTCCATGATGAAGTCGCGCCCCAGCCGCACGTTTGTGCCGTCGATGATGGCACCCACCCCACGGAAGATCTCCAGCGCCTCGGCATTGAGGATCTCGATCCCGATCTCCTCGAGAATACGCATCGCGCCTTCGTGAATGGCTGCGACGCCCTCTTCGCTCAGCGGCTCGGTCGGCTTGTCGTGGTTGACCGGCAGCCGCCACGGCATCTGTTCGATCACCGCCGACCCGCGCCGCGCACTCTTGCCCGCCCGGCCGCCGCCGCGCCGCCGTGTTGCCCCGTCCGCCATCGGATATCCTCCCTGATCGCCTGCCCCCGATCATTCTTGGCTGCAAGGCGCCGCGCCTGCCCAATGGCGACAGCGACTGTCGGAAACGGGCAAGTCCGTCCCGTTCCCGCCCCGCCACATCCCAGTGCGACGCTGTTTCTCCCGCGACCACGATCTGCCCTCGGTCCAGAACCCTACCGCTCAGATGTTCGCCCTCGACCACTGTCTAATGTTGCGTCCACGGCAAAGGGCCCGCCAATCGATGTCTCCGACAAGCTGGCTCAGGTGCTGAACGAGCTCAAGCATCCGCAAATCTACATCGCCCGGCAGGACGGCAGAACGATCGCCTCCGCGCCCAGACGAAGCTGATCACCAAACAGGACGCGCTCATCGACCGCCTGCAATGGCTGCTCCTGCAACGCGGAGATTGAAGCCGCAGCGGGTTTCACCCCATGGTTGCGCCTGTTGCCTGAAACGACCTGCGTGACTACGCTGAGCACATTGGGGGACGGCGCACCTCCCCGCTCTACGCGGGGCGAGCGCCGTCTTTACTGCTAAGCCATTTGAATACTGGGGGTACCGTCATGGCACAAATGAACCGCTTTTTCCGCATCCCGCCGCTCGCCGCCATCATGGCCACAATGCTCGCTATTCCGGCGGCAAGGGCCGATCAGGTGATTGCCGACGATCTGATCGTACAGGGCGATCTCTGCGTCGGCACGACTTGCACTGACGGAATGGATTTCTTCGGTTTTGACATGATCGTGTCAGCCGAAAACCCGCGCGTCATGATTGCGGATAATTCGAACGTAACAAACCCGGGCGGCGGCGACACCGACCGTGATTATTCATTCCAGGTCAATGACGACACGTTCGAGTTTTTCCTGATCTACGATCATGAAGCCGGTACGTTCCCGTTTATCATGGACGGAGGCGCCCCGACACGCTCGATCAACGTCAGGGCAAACGGCAATATCGGGTTTGGCAGCACCGGGTCCAACACCGCCGCGCTCACCATCACCCGCGGTGACACACCCCGCGTCCGCTTCGAACAGGATGGCTCTGGTGGCAACACGCCTCACACTTGGGACCTGATCGCAAACGAGGTCCAGATCCGCATCGCCGACCAGACCAATGGCGTCAGCCCGTTCTACATCTATCCCGGCACCGGCAACGAAGGCGCGCTCACAATTGCCGGCAACGGAGAGATCGGCATGGGCACCTACAGCCCTCAGGCACAACTGCATGTCACCGGCGATCAGGGCGCAGCACAAATCAGGGTTGAAGAGACGAGCGCTACCACGACGCCTCGGACGATGATGAACCTGCAAAACAACGGACGCCCCGAGATTATCATGGGCAACACCGGTACCGGCGGCGAATGGAGCTTCGGCGCCGGCACCAATTTCATCCTCAAACAGGGCGCCGTCGGCTCCGCTTCCTCGGCAAAGACCAAGCTCTTTGAAATCCGCCCGAACGGCGATGCCACGCTCGCCGGAAGCCTCATCACCGGCGGCACCGCCTGCGGCGGCGGCTGCGACCGGGTGTTCTCCGACGACTACGACCTGCCCAGCATCGCGGAGCATGCCGCCGCGATGTTCGCCCTCGGCCACCTGCCGAATGTCGGCCCGACGCCCGAAGGCGAACCGCTCAACGTCACCGACAAACTGGGCCGGATGCTGAACGAGCTCGAGCACGCCCATATCTACATCGCCGAGCAAGAGAAACGTATCGCCGATCAGAACGCCCGCATCGCGCGGCTTGAAATGCTGGTCATGGCCGACAGCGCGCAGCAGGACATGGCCGCCGACTGACTCATCCGGGCGGTCGATGCCGGGCCGGTCTGCGCCCCTCCTGCGTCAGTTACCCCAGCCCTCGTTGACGCACTCGATCCCCTGCGGGGCGAACGTCTGGATGCGTCCCGAGCCGAGATCAACGGCCCAGGCCTGCCGGACATCCCGCCACCATTCCTGCTTCATGTCGGGCCGGACCACGGCGATGATCTTGCGGGTCACGTTCGGCTGTGCCTCGCGGCAGTAAAAGGCAAGCTCGCTGTCCTTCGGCAAGGCCGGTGTCACCAGAACATCGGTGATCTGGAACGTGGCCTGCTGGGTTCCAGATCGCCGCGGCAACATCCACTGCACCAGCACAAGCTGCGCCCGGTCGGGTCTGCGATAGTGGCTGAACCAGACCGGCTCTTCCAGCAGGCCGCCGCCCATGTCCTGCCACCCGTCGAGCGGAAACGCGCCCTCGACAATCGTGCCGACAAGCCGTTGCAGCTCCGGATCGGTCTCGGGCAGACGCACCGCATCCGCCGGATAGCCGTTGTCGCCAATGCCCGACATGCGCATTCCGTCCGGGGCGATCTGCACGACCGTCCACCAACTGCCCTGGTCCGGCGTGATCCGGACCTCGTTCTGGCCACTGCTGTTGACCTGACAAGCCCAGTTGCCCTGATATGGCGCATCCGGCCGTTGCCAGCGCTGGTCGGTGGTAAAGGTGAACACGTTGCCGTTCGCCCATTGCCAGCGCCCGACGATTGCGTCGCAGCCGGAACTGGACACTCCGGTCTTGGCTTCGCCTTCTTCCGGAAACTCTGGCATCCAGTCCGGCAGGAACGACGGATCCGCAATGGTTGCGGGAAGATCATCCGCGCGCGTCGGTCCGCCATTGAAGACCGCCAAGGCTAAAACCATCACCGCCAGTCTCACCCACATTGCTCTATCCTCGCGTCCCATCATGCGTCGAATTTTGCCCCCCGGTGCAAGATGTCGGGAGTGATCCCCATGACAATTGACCCCTTCCGGTCAGCACCCGGGCGACCCGCACACTGCCGTGCCGCCGGGGCAACCCGGCGCCTCCCGGCACTGCATGCCGAACATCGCCGACGGGTCATAGCATTGCCCCGGATCGCAGGTGATCATGCCGTTATCGTCACCCCCACTGCCGAAAACACATTCATAGGTCAGCAAACCAAGCCAGGTCACAGTGTCCTGATACCCCTCCGCGCCCCGGGCGATGCAATCCGCACGCGCTTTCTCTCTCTGAAGCTGGATCATCCGTTCGTGCTTCATCACCTCGTCACGGCTGACGTCGAGGCATTGACCGTTGATCTCGAACCCGGACTGCCCCTTCGCCTCGCAAGCAGCTTCGCGCCGGATCGTGTTCATCGTCGGCCGCAACTTGTCGGCCTCGGGACGGTTGGCAGCCCACAACAGGCGACAGTTGTTGCCTTTCTTGACCGCCATCAAGCAGAGCGGGTTGTTTTCGCATTCGCAGGTGTCAACGTTTTCGTATTCCAGCCATCTGGGCTCTGCGACCAGAGCACCAGTTCCGAAAAGAAGTGAGAAAACGAACACACCCAGAAGGAAACCGGCTTGTTGGAACATGAGTCCCTCCCCTCGTTTCAAGGCGGACGCCGCACAACATCGTTTTTCCGGCATCGCCAATATAGTATGACACATGACGCGCGAACCAAATCGATGCATATCAATTCACCGTCCGAACCACCGAGGTTTGCAACGGTGCATCAGCCGGCTCGCACGCTGCGGCAGTTTGATTTCCGTTCACGAAATGCCCGCCGCGGCGCCAGGCACAAGGCAGACAGGAAGCCGGCCGGGGCGTGGTAACGGCCGCCGTTTCCGGCACGGGCTGGTTGGCACCGCAGGGCGTTGGGTCAGTCGAGCCCCAGCAGCGACGTGATATGGCCGATATCAGGCAAGATCACGTCGGCCAGCGCCTCCAGCTCCGCCGCCTCGGCCATGCCGGTCAGCACCCCGATCGTGTGCATCCCCGCGCGCCGTCCGGCCTCGAGATCGTGGGTACTGTCGCCCACCATCGCCACCCGCTCGGGGACAAGACCGGTGGCCTCGAGAAAGGCGTTGAGTTGGCCCGGCGCGGGCTTGCCACCCCACCCGCTGTCGAAGCCGGCGATAAAGTCGAAATGCGCCGCCACGCCCGCCGTGTTCAGATGCGCCAGTGCCGGACCTTCGGCGTCGTTGGTGGCCACGCCCAGCCGCAGCCCGGCGCCGCGCAGCTGCGCCAGAAAAGGCACCAGCGGCACCGCCTCGGCCTGCGGCGCCTTCGCCGCCTCGGCATTCAGCACGGAAATCAGCGCCGCGCGATTCAGCCCGGGCAGGGCCGGCAGCAGCACGTCCGCGACCTCGCCCGGGGTGCCGGCAATGACGATGCTGTCCGGCGCAAAGCGTTGATCTTCCAAATTGAACCCGACCATCTTCCCCAGCGCCACAGCGCGGGAACGGTCGCCTTCGGTGATCCGGGTCAGGAAGGCCACCGCCCAAGCCTCCCAGGTAGCGGCGAAATCGAACAGCGTGCCGTCTTTGTCGAAGATCAGCCCGTCGATCTGAAGCACCCGCTCCCTGTTGTCCGGCATCCTGCGGCGGTCTCCGCTTAGGTCCAATAGACCTGCTTGCCGCCTGGCAAGGCGGCGCGGGCCAGCATCGGTTTTTCATAGCTGAGTCCGGCGGTGTCGCAGAAGGCGACCACCCAGGCATCGTCCATCAGCAGGAAATCGAGAATCGAGCCGAGGAAATCGGCATCCTTGGCGCGCTCGCGCAGATCCTGCGCGACGGTCCCGGTCGAGCCAAGGAAGACCGGCAGCAGATCCTCGTTCGCCGCCAGCCAGGCCAGGGCCTGGAGGGCGATGGTTTCGGCGGATTCCTGCGACATCGACATATTCAAGGGTTCCGGAAAGGATTTGTTAACCAGTCTGGGCGAATGATCCGAGGGACACAAGAGACTAATGCGGAGGGCGACAATCCGTGCCCGGCAATATCCTCATCGTCGACCCCATCGCGACAAATCGCATCGTGAGGAAGGTCAAGCTGACCGAAGCCTGCTATCAGGTGGCACAGGCGGTGGACGGGGCCGAAGGGCTGGCCGTGGCGCGCCTGTCGCGGCCCGATCTGATCCTGTGCGCGGCCGCTCTACCCGACATGACGCCGGCGGCCTTCGCCCAGTCACTGCGCCAGGCGCCGCAGACGCAGTCGATACCGTTGGTGGTGGAAACGGTCGAACCGGGCGTGGATTTCCGCTACGACCTGCTGGCCGCCGGGGCCGATGACATCCTGAACAAACCCTATGAGGATCGCCTGCTGCTGGCGCGGTTGCGCAGCCTGCTGCGCGTGCGCGAAACTGCCGAAGAACTCAATCTTCGTGAAGGGGCGCACCGGGCGCTGGGCCTGTCGGAAGAACCCGCCGGCTTCACTGGTCACGGACGGGTTGCGCTGGTGGCGCCGACCGCGGAAGCCGCGGCGGAATGGCGCGACCGGCTTAGCGGACGTCTGAGCGCGGATATCGCCGCCCATGCCGCGACAGAGGCGATACGCCGCATCGTTACCGGCGCGCCCCCCGACGTGATCGCTATGGTCCTGACTGACACCACAGCTGAATCCGGGTTACAGCTTTTAGCCGATCTGCGGGCCAAGCCCGAAACCCGCGATGCCGGGGTGCTTGTGCTGATCGACAGCGCCGCAGCCCAGCGACTTGCCGCCGACGCGCTCGACCGCGGCGCCAGCGATGTGATCACTGGCGGCGTTTCGGCCCGCGAGATCGCGCTGCGCCTCAGCCGCCAGATCATCCGCAAGCAGACCATCGACCGCCTCCGCGCCGACATGCGCAACGGGCTGCGCGCGGCACTGACCGATCCGCTGACCGGGCTGTTCAACCGTCGATACGCGATGCCGCGGCTTGCCGACTTGGCCGCGGCCTCGGCGCGCGGCGGCGGCGATTTCGCCGCCATGATCATCGACGTCGACTTCTTCAAAATGATCAATGATCGTTTTGGCCACACCGCCGGTGACGGCGTCCTGACGCGGCTGGCCGCGGTTTTGCGCGGCACGCTCGGGGATGGCGATCTGCTGGCCCGGATCGGCGGCGAGGAGTTTCTCGTCGTGCTGCCCGATGCCAGCCGCACCGCGGCCCAGATGACGGCCAGGAGGATCTGCAAAACGGTGCGTGAAACGCCGTTTCACGCACCCGGCCACCGGCGACCGCTGCAGGTGACGGTCAGCATCGGCGTCGCCTTCCTGTCGGATGCGCTGGCGGCGAGGCAGGCGTACGACCAGCCCCTGCCCCCAAACACGGACGATGCGACTCCGTCGGCCCGTCCGTTGCACCAGGTCCTGCTCGATCAGGCCGACAAGGCGCTTTACGGTGCCAAAGCCCACGGCCGCAACAGGGTCACCTTGTGCAACACCCGCTCGGCCGCCTAAGCGCGCGGCGACCGACGTGTCGCGCTCAATGCCACAGCCCATTGCGGAGTTGGCCGGACCGCATGTACCGCCGCCCTTTCGGTGCGCCTGGTGCTCCGCGGGCAAGCACCCGTTCAAGCCGTTCCGCATATGCCGCCCGGTCGGCAGCGCTCATCGCATCGAGTTGCCTCAGCAGCATTTCCTTGCCCAGCTCGGCACGCTGGCCGAGCCCTTGCAACTGGCGCTCGACCGCCGCGCGTACCGCCGCACCGTCATAAGGCTCGGCGGTCAGCGCCGCGACCACCGCCTGGTATTCGGCCCGAGTTCGGGCGCGCGACGGCCGCGTTTCCCGGGCCGCCTCACGCAGCGCCTTGCCGATGGCGCGCCGGTCGGCCGGGCTCAGCGCCGCGGTCAGCGGCCCGCCAGCCCGGTCGTGATAAACCGACCGGCGATCGTGATCGAACCGGTGGCCGGCCATCGCCCCGATCACCAGGCCCAACACCAAAAGGTTCAGCGCCAGCGACAGGAACAAGACAATCTTCACGCTACGTCGCGTTCGCGGTTGCACTCCCTCGACTTCGTTCATCCCGCATCTCCTTCCTCGAAGGCAAATTCATAACCTGTGGCATAGTCGACCGGATAAATCTCGATCGCCGTTTCGACGCCAAGGGCGCCGACCATCGCGTCACCGACCCCCAGCGATGGGCTGAACCCGATCCACAGGCCCGTCGCTGCCGCTGTGGCCAGCCCCGACACCGCCGGCCAGCCACCCAAGGTCGAAAACAGCCCCGCCAGGAACCCCGGCCGCTCCCGTTCCGTCGCGAACCCGCCCGCAGCCGCTGTCTGCACCGCTAGCGCGTCCCCGAGCACCCGCGCCATCAGCGCCTCGGAGGCCGGTGCCGGCATTTGCCGCGCCGCCGTGAAAAATGCCTCGAGCTCCATCTCGTCGTTGCGATCGCTATCCGTCATCGCCATACCCCAGTTCTTCGCGCCGCCCGGCCAGTGCCGCGCGCAGCGCCCGCTTGCCCCGAGCCGTCAGACTTTCCACCGCCTCGGTGCTGATTTCCATGATCGCGGCAATCTCGGGATTGCCGAACCCTTCAATATGCCGGAGCACCACCGCCTGTCGCTGCCGCTCGGGCAGCGCGTCCAGCGCCGCCTGCAACGCGTCCGCGCGGGCGCGGGCCTGCAGGCGTGCGACCGGTCCCGCGGCCTCGTCCGCCGTTTCGGGAACTTGGTCCAGCGCCGGCCCATCACGGCGCCGCCGGCGCAGCCGGTCGGTCGCCAGGTTGGCCACCACCCGATAGAGCCAGGTCGTGACCTTGGCCTCGCCCTGGCGCCACTCGGCGGCAATCTTCCATAGCCGCAACATCGCCTCCTGCGTGACGTCTTCGGCCTCGGCCCGGTCGCCGAGAAGGCGATGGGCATGGGCTATGACAGCCGGTGTCAGCCGCGCCGTCAAAGCCCGGGCCGCGGCCACATCGCCTCGGGCGAAGAGCAGCAGCAAGGCCTCGTCCGGCGCCTGGGCAAGATCGTCGAGCGGCATCGTCATCCTGTTCGTGGCCTATCGCCTTGCCTACGCCCTGGCAATCCGCCGCGGAGCGGGGCGCGCCATAGGCCGGACCCGCGCGAAACCGCGAGCCCGGCCTTGCGGGTCTCACTCCATCCAGCGCTTGCCGTGATAGCCGTCACCGTGACGGTCATGGCGCTTGCCGCGATGCTCTTCGAACCGCGCCCGGGCCTCGTCCATCTCTGCCTTGCTGATCGCGCCGTCGCCATCGCTGTCGGCCCGCTCGAACATCCGCGCGGCATGGGTCTTCTGACCTGGCATCTCGTCAAAGCTCAGCGCGCCATCCGCATCGGCATCGAGCCGTTCAAGCATCCTTGCAACCATCCGCTCGGCTCGCTGCGCGCGCCATTCGGCAGCGCGTCGCTCGGCCGCCGCCTTCATTTCCTCGGCCGACAGCTTGCCGTCACCATCGCCGTCGGCGGCGTCGAACCGGGCCTTGGCATGGGCCTGCATCTCGGCCTGGGTGATCTTGCCGTCCTTGTCGGCATCGATCTCGTCGAAATTCATCACCGGGCCGCCGCGCATGCCACCCATCATGCCTTCACCCCCCATCTTCTTGCCGTGCGCCAGAACCATCCCGGCACCTGCCACCAGACCCAGAGCGGCTACACCTGCGATCACAACATTGCGTTTCATCTGCGTTTCTCCATCAGAGTTTCCAGGTTCATACCTCACTGTCCGAGGCCGGGCCTTCTGCCCGTTTGCAGAGTGTCATACGCCGCACGCGATGATTTCCGTCGGCGTCGACGTCTGTTTTTCCATCATTGTCACGCAGAGTTTTGCGACATCACGACGCAAGGACAATCCGCGATCTTCAAAGCCCAGGCATTTCCCGGCATGAAAGCTTGGAAACGCGAGGCCATCAATGTCCGACAACTCTGTCGACCCATACCTTCCCGAAAACGAAGAACCGCCACGCGCGCTGGGCCCGGCCCTGCGCAACGGTTGGCGCCGACGTTGTCCCAATTGCGGCAACGGACCGCTGCTCAAGGGCTATCTCAAGGTGCATGACGAATGCACGGTCTGCCGCGAAGAGTTGCACCACCAGCGCGCCGATGATGGCCCGGCCTATCTTACGATCCTGTTCGTCGGCCACCTGATGGCACCGCTGCTGCATATCGTTTTCACCACCTGGCGCCCCGAACCGCTGGTGCTGTTCACCATCTTCGCTATTGGCTGTGTCACGCTCTCGCTATACCTTCTGCCCAGACTTAAGGGAGCGGTGATCGGGTTCCAGTGGGCCCGCAGGATGCATGGGTTCGGCCTCGTCGACGACGAAGGGCTCGCCTGACGCCCGTTTCACCGCAGGCAAGCGAGGATCGGCATGAGCAGCGACGCCCTGGGCGCCACCACCACCGACAAGACCGCGGTGCGCAACGCCGCCACCGTGATCGTTCTGCGTGACCGGCTGGACGAGCCGAAGGTGCTGATGGGTCAGCGCGGCGCACAGGCGGCCTTCATGCCCAACAAGTTCGTCTTTCCCGGCGGTGCGGTCGACCCCGACGATGCCGGCGTGCCGCTCGCCCGCCGGATGCCGCAGGTCTGCCGCGAGCGGCTGCTGGAAGACGCGCCCGAGGATTTCACACATGCCCTCGCCACCGCCGCGATCCGCGAGCTTTGGGAGGAAACCGGCCTGATCATCGGCCAGCCTGGAAACTGGTGGGTCGAGCCCCCCGAAGACTGGGCCGACTTCGCCGCCGCCGGTTACCTGCCGGACGCGCATCCACTGCAATTCGTCTTCCGCGCCATCACCCCGCCGGGCCGCCCGCGCCGCTTCGATGCCCGGTTCTTCCTGGTCGACGCGGACGAGATTGCCAACGACCTCGACGATTTCTCGGCCGCGCATGACGAACTCAGCCACCTGCAGTGGATCCCGTTGCAGAAGGTACGCGAGTTCGACCTACCGTTCATCACCGAGGTGGTACTGGCCGAAGTCGCCGCCCGCGCCCATGATCTCTCACCGCCCGACAACGTGCCGTTCTTCAACAATTCCAGGGAAGAAAGCCTGTTCCAGCGGCTCAAGGGGCGCGGACCTCTGTCAGGCAAGCGGATCGACCAGTCCGAGTGAGCCGCCGCGGCGGGTTCAACCCATCAGCACAAGACCCAGAATGCTGACCGTCAGCAGGCCGATGCCCGCCAGTTCCCGGCCGGCCATCTTCTCGCCGAAAAACAGGACCGAGGCGGCGATGGAAAAGATCACCTCGATCTGCCCCACGGCAAAAACATAGGCCGCGTTCTGAAGCGTGAAGGCTGTGAACCAACACAGCGATCCGGCCATGCCGGTCAACCCCATCCACACCGCCGTTTTCCAGGCCGCTAGCAACCGGCCGATCTCGCCGCGTTCCCACCAACCGATCCAGGCCGACAGGCCCAGCGTCTGCGACAGTGTCACCACCATCAGCGTCAGCGCGGCACGCAGGAACGGGTCGTCGCTCGCCACCTCCAGCGTTGCGCCGCGATAGCACACCGCCGAAACCGCAAAGAACGCCCCCGACAACAGCCCGAGCCCGGCCGCGCGGTTGAAAAACCGCGCCAAACCGGCCCCACCCGGCGCGTCCGAGAGCACCAGCACGCCTACCAGCCCGACCACGATCGCCACCAGCCCGCCAGTCGACACGGTGTCCCCCAGAAGCGCAAAGCCGACAATCGCGGTCTGCACCACTTCGGTTTTCTTGAAGGTGATCCCGACAGCGAAATTTCGATGCGCGAACAGCGCCACCACGCACCAGGTCGCCAATACCTGCGCCAGCCCCCCGATCAGGGCATAGCCCCAGAATACGCCGGAATAACCCGGCCATTCCGCCCCACTCCACTGCCAGTAGCCAAGCGCAAGCGCGGTCACGATGGGCGCCGAATAGAAAAACCGCGCCAGCGTCGCCCCCCCGGCCGACAGCCGGCCGGTGCTCAGCGCCTTCTGCAGCATGAAGCGCAGCGTCTGGAACGCCGCTGCTGTGATCGAGAGAACAACCCAGGCCATGACCGCCCTATGGCACGGCGTCAGTCACGGTGGAAGAGCGGATGCGGCACCGGGTCCTTGGCGCGCCAGAAATGGCGCCGGAAGACTTCGCCGTAGGAGCGGTAGTAGTAGCTCTCGTTGCGCTGCAGATACCGGTCGCGGTTGGCGGCAAACCTGGCCGGCAAGTCATACCACGCCAGGGTCGGGTGGCAGTGATGCACGACGTGGTAGTTGTTGTTGAGAAAGATCAACGCCAGCGGCCCGCGATCCTCGACGATCACCGTGCGGCCGCGCGCCCGTTCATGGGCGCGGTGTTCGAGGAAGGTACGGATCTTCAGGATCGACAGCGCCGCATAACTGGCTGTTAGAAAGGCCCACACTGGCATCTGCCCCACTGCCACCAGCCACCAGATCACCAGACCCAGCGCCGGAATATGCCAGGCCCAGGCCGACAGAACCGGCCGGTCGCCGCCACGGATCAGCCGCCAGTCCGCGCGCATGAAAGCGATCTGCCCGATCAGCGGCCCGATCAGGAGACGGCCCAGAAGCGTGTTGTTGAACCGCAGCACCTTTCGGATCCAGACCGGCAGGCGTGTCCAGACCTCCGGATCGAGATAATTGCTCTCGGGATCGTCATAGGGATCGGTCAGGATCTCGTCCCTGTGATGCGCCAGATGGGTGTCGCGGAACCGCCCATAGGGAATGCACAGGCTCAGCGCCGGAAAAAGCAGCGCCTCGTTCAGCCGCGCAAACCGGGTGGGGTGGCTATGCACCGCCTCGTGGGTCAGCGAGCTGTGCATCGCCGCTGAAAGCGTCACCAGCGCCATGCCCAGCGGCAGCCACAGCGCCGCGCCCCAACTCGTGGCAAACGCCCAGGCGATATAGGTCGCCACCAGCATCCCCCATGTCGGCCACTCGATCCGACGTCTTGTCATCCGTTTCCCTTTGACATCACGAAACCGTTACATCCTCCTGCGCCGTCCGCCCATTGCGGATATGATTAACAATTCTCTGCAATCGTGATATTTATCACCATATGCCACATAAACTCGACAAACGCACCCGCGCCGCCCAGTTCCGCACCCGCCTGTCCGCGGCAATGGCCCGCACCGGTATCAGTCAAAGCGCGCTGGCCCGCGCCATCGGCGTCGACCGCTCGACCGTCTCCCAGCTTCTCAAGGACGTGGGCGCACGCCTGCCTAATGCCCAAGTGGTCGGAGAATGCGCCTCGGCGTTGGGCGTATCGGCCGATTGGCTCCTGTCGCTGTCGGACCGCCCGGAAACCGCGGCCAACCTTCTGGCCAACGCTCTGACCCTGACCGAGGCGCCACGCGCGCTGGTCGACGAACAGATCTTCGACTGGCATGAAGAGAGCGACGGCATGAAGATCCGCCACGTTCCGGCGGCACTGCCTGACATGCTGAAGACCCGTGCGATGCTGGAATGGGAGTATTCGCCGCATCTCGGCCGTACCACCACCCAGGCAATCAACGCCTCCGAAGACCGGCTGACCTGGATGCGCCAGTCACAGTCGGACTACGAAATCGCCCTGCCGCTACACGAGCTCGACAGCTTCGCCGCGGCCGACGGCTACTATCGCGGTCTCTCGCCCGACCTGCGCCGCGACCAGCTCTCGCGCATGGCGGCGCTGCACGATCAGCTCTACCCGCGCCTCCGCCTCTATCTGTTCGACGCGCGCCGGTTGTTTTCCGCCGCGCTTTCGGTCTTTGGCCCCCGCCTCGCCGTGCTCTACATGGGCCGCTACTACCTCGCCTTCCGCGATACCGAGCGGATATCGGCCTTCACCACCCATTTCGACCAGCTGGTACGCGAAGCGACGGTCCCGGCCCGCGACGTCCCGACTTACATCTCCCGGCTTGCGGCGTCGCTTTCCAACTGAGCGCGGCGCAGGCTTCACGTAGTTGACGGAAGGTTGTGCCCCAACACACGAGTGCTCGCCAGGCTGCGTCGCCAATCCGGGGAGCCGGTGGCCGGACCAAACCCAAGACACCGCACCGCCCCTGACACAACAGGAACTTGTTGTCCCCCGTTACCGGATCACGGCTTCGGGTCAGGGTTCTCGGTATGGCCATCGACGGCGATCACCTGCCCCGAGACATAGCGCGCTGCCGTCGAGGCCAGGAAAAACGCCATCTCGCCGATATCGCGAGCCTCGACCCAGGTCCGCATCGAAGTGCCCGCGGCGTAGCCGGCATAGACCGCCTCACGCGTCATCCCCTTGGCTGCGGCCTCGCGCGCCAGCACGCCCTCCATCCGCGGGCCGTCCACCGCGCCCGGACAGATCGCATTGGCACGGACCCCATGTGGGCCAAGCTCCATCGCCAGCGTCTTCATCAGGCCGATGACCGCCCATTTCGCCGCGGCATAGGGCGCGCGGTTGGGATAGCCATGCTGGCCCGCGGTCGACGAGGTGAGGCAGACACTGCCGCGACCCGCCGCCTTCATCAGCGGCGCGGCGTATTTCGCCGCCAGAAACGCCCCTTCAAGGTTGACGCTGACGCATCTGCGCCAGTCCTCGAGATCGACCTTCTCGATCAGGGCGGTGGGCCCGGCGATTCCGGCATTGGCACAAAGCGTTTCAAGGCCCCCGGCCGCTTCCACCGCCGCGAAAACATCCCGCATCCCGGCCTCATCTGCAGCATCACAGACATGCGTCACCCAGTGCCTGGGCGCCCCCTCCAGCAGGTCCGCGTCGATATCCGTGACCCACACCTCCCAGCCACCCGCATCGAAACGCTCGGCAATCGCCCGACCGATGCCCGAACCGCCGCCGGTAACCAGCACCCGGGTCATGTCTTGGCGCCGATCGACTGCCCTGCGCCCTCCGGTCGCGGCAGCGCGGCGTGGGCCTCGGCCACCTTGATCAGCGCGGCCTCGACATGCGGCGCCGGCGGCTCCGACCGGCGGCTCTCAAGGCTGACATGCAGCAGGAAATGCTCGCCGGTCGCCACCAGCCGCGTGCCCTCGCGCATCTCGTGGAACAGGTGCATCTTCTTGCCCTCGCCCTGGAGCACCTGGGTGCGGATGATGATGATTGCGCCGGCATGAGCCTCGTCAATATGACGTATATGAGTCTCGGCGGTGAAATAGCTGCCGCCATGGGCGATGTACTGCTCGTCGCAACCAATCATAAGCATGAACCGGTCGGTGGCATCCGCAAAGGCTTCCAGGTACCGGCTCTCGGTCATGTGGCCATTATAGTCGAGCCACTCCAGCGGCACCGCCCGGTGCGCCGTCAGCACCGGCTGGCTCAGGTCGTCGAGCTCATCGACGTGGCGCTTCAGCCCGGCCGCCGTCTCGATCACCCGGTCATGCTTGCGCTGGATCGCCCCCGCACCCCAGTCGGTACGATAGAGCCCGCGGATCTTGCTGACCAGGTTGGCGTCGCGGATCCGTTCCAACTCGCGGATCGAATAATGCCCCGACTGCGCATCCGACTGCTCGGCGATCATGTCGATCAGCTCGTCGGTCAGCTCGGGTACATCCATCAGCTTGGTCCAGGGCCATTGCAGCGCCGGGCCGAATTGCGAAATGAAATGCCGCATCCCGGCCTCGCCCCCGGCGATCCGATAGGTCTCGAACAATCCCATCTGCGCCCAGCGCAGGCCAAAGCCATAGCGGATGGCATTGTCGATTTCTTCGGTGGTGGCGATGCCGTCCTTGACCAGCCACAGCGCCTCGCGCCAAACCGCCTCGAGGAACCGGTCGGCGACATGCGCGTCGATCTCGTGTTTCAGATGCAACGGGAACATGCCCAGCGTGGTCAGGATGTCCTTGGCCCGCGCGATCAGGACATCGTGGTTGATCGGTGTCGTCACCAACTCCACCAGCGGCAGGAGATAGACCGGGTTGAACGGGTGTGTCACCACGATCTGCTCGGCCCGCGGCTGCCCGGCCTGCAATTCGCTGGGCTTGTAGCCCGAGGTCGACGACCCGACGATGGTCTCGTCGCCCACATGCGCCATGATCTCGGCATAAACCTTCTGTTTCGACTCCAGCCGCTCGGGCACGCTTTCCTGCACCCAGGCCGCGCCCGCGACTGCCTCGGCCACGGTCGGATGGAAGCTGATGACGCCCTCCTGCGGCAGCGCTACGTTGCCCAGCCCCGGCAGCGAGCGCCGGGCATTCTCCAACACCTCGCCGATCTTCCGGCTTGCCTCGGGGTCCGGGTCGAACACCCGCACCGCCCAGCCATTGAGCGCAAACCGCGCCGCCCAGCCGCCCCCGATCACGCCGCCGCCGATGATCGCCGCAACCTGTCCCATTCGCATCACTCCGTTGCGCGGGCCATATCATAGCCCGACCATTGCATGATCTCCTTGGCCGCCCTGATCCGGTCCATGCCGCCCCTGGCCTTGCGGTCCATGATCCAGCCGAACTCGCCTCCCGGCGTGCCAATGGCGGCGGTGCGGTTGTCGGCATCAAGCCACAACACCCACCACTCCGGACTGCCGCCCGCGCCGCCAAACCGCCCCTGCCCCCGTGCCGGCAGGGCGATGTCGTCCAGCCACAGCGCCCCGCCCTGGCCCCGTCGCAGACGCAAGCGCTCGCCTGGGCGGGCGGTTTCGGAAAAACTTGTCCGCACCACCCAATCGCCGCTGAGCCGAACCGCCGTGGCGTCGACCTGACTGGCCATCGGCACCGTCCTGTCCCGTGCGGTGTTGCTGTTCCCGACCGGCACGCAGGCTGCCAGAAACGCCAGCATGGCCGCCGCGAAGGCCGTTTTCATGCCGCCTCCGGCGCCCGCTTGGTCAGCCCCAGCTTGGCCCTTGCCTCCTCGGGCCCGATCACCCGCGCGCCCATGCCTTCGATGATGCCCACGGCGCGGTCGACCAGTTGGGCATTGGTCGCCAGAACCCCTTTGTCGAGCCACAGGTTGTCCTCGAGCCCCACCCGCACGTTACCGCCGGCCAGAACCGAGGCCGCGACATAGGCCATCTGGTTGCGCCCCAGCGAAAACGCCGAAAACGTCCAGTCGTCGGGCACGTTGTTGACCATCGCCATGAACGTGTTGAGATCATCCGGCGCGCCCCAGGGCACCCCCATGCAGAGCTGCACCAGCGCCGGGCTGTCCAGCACCCCGTCTTTCACCAGCTGCTTGGCATACCACAGGTGGCCGGTGTCGAACGCCTCGATCTCGGGTTTCACGCCCAGATGCGTCATCATCCGCCCCATCGCCTGCAGCATGCCGGGCGTGTTGGTCATCACGTAGTCGGCTTCGGCGAAATTCATCGTGCCGCAATCCAGCGTGCAGATCTCGGGCAGGCATTGCTTGACATGCTCCACTCGCTCGGCCGCGCCGATCATGTCGGTACCGTCGTCACGCAATGGCAGCGGGCTCTCGGGTGATCCAAAGACCATGTCGCCGCCCATGCCCGCGGTCAGGTTCAGCACCACGTCGACCTCGGCCTCGCGGATGCGCTCGGTCACTTCGCGGTAATGATCAAGCCGGCGCGACGGTGCCCCGGTCTCGGGATCGCGGACATGACAATGCACCACGGCGGCACCGGCGCGGGCGGCGTCGATGGCGCTCTCGGCGATCTCCTTGGGGGACCGCGGCACGTGCGGGCTGCGGTCCTGCGTGCCACCCGATCCGGTTACGGCACACGTGATGAAGACCTCGCGGTTCATGGTCAGCGGCATGGCTCTCCCCTCCGTCGTATTCCCGGCAACTCTGCCCCGAGTTTCACCGGATTTTTCGCCCGAATGCGACACAAGATCTCTTCATCTTGCCAAAAAATCCTCACCGAAGGCGTCCTTCCTCAACCAACGGTCCAACCGCTGGCAAAAGGCGCCGCCGATCCACATGAAAAAAAATACGCCGCGCCGCCCCGGCTCAGCCGTCCAGCGACAGCGTGTGCTCTCTCAGCCAGGCCATGAAGCCGCGCGGATCGCTTTCCAGCATCGCGTGCCGCTCCGACCCGATCGGATGACCCACCACCGGCGCGTGCGGCCTGTTGCAGCTTTTCACGATTTCATGCAGCAGCAACCCCTGGCGCAGCGTCGCCGACACCCGGTTGGCGATCTGGTAGGCGCGGGTATTCGCCCCGGTAAAGCGTACCGGCACCACCTGCGCGCCCGAACGGCGGATCATCTGGGCGGTGAACACATTCCACTCGCGCTCGATGACGGGTCCGAACATCGAGTCGGACGAGGCCACCACGCCCGAGGGGAACAGCGTCACCAACCCGCCCTGCTTCAGATGCGCCATCGCCTGGCGCCGCATTTCGACGAATTTCTGCTGCGCGTCAGGTTCATAGGGAAATGGCACCGGGATCATGTAGGACGACGCGACCTCGTCGATGCCGGTCAGCAGTGCCCGGGTGAGGATGCGGTAGTCGTCCCGCACCCGACCGATCAGATCGGCCAGGATCATCCCGTCGGTCAGCCCATGCGGATGGTTGGCGACGACCACCACCGGCCCCTCTTTCGGGATACGCGCAAGCTGCTCGCGCGGGGTCATCCGGTCGATGCCCATCACATCCAGCGCGGCGGACCAGAAGGCCTGGCCACGCGGCGCACCGCGGCGTTCGAATTCGCGCACCATGCGGATGATCGTCAACTTGCCGGTCATCCATTCGAGGGTCCGGATGGCGGTCGATTTCAGCGGGCTGTCGAAAGAATTGGCGTAGGTCAGCGCGCGCCGATCATGCCGGATCGGCCCGGCAGCGCCCGACACGCCTGTGGGCTCGGCACCGAGCGCCGGCTGGATCTTCGTCGTCTCACGGTAACTGTCCACCACCCGGACTCACCCCGCTTCTCGCATGCGTGCCCGCATGTGGCACGCCGTCAGCTGTCTTCTCCGAACCGGTCGGCCACCAGGGCTTCCAAGGCCTCCGCCAGCGCCTCGGCGTCCGGTCCGGACGTCTGAACGTCAATAGTGCTTCCTTTTGGCGCTGCCAACATCAAAAGCCCCATGATGCTGTCGCCGCTGGCGCTGACACCGTCACGGCTGATCTCGGCATGGGCGTCGAAGCCTTCCACCACTTCGACCAGCTTGGCTGATGCCCGGGCATGCAGGCCTTTTTCATTGATGATCTTCAGCTGGCGCAGCGTGGTCTCGGTCATGGGGCCTCAGGATTCGGCGCTGATGGTCTGGCTGTCAATATACTTGCGCCCGGCATCCATCGCCAAGCGCGCCGCTTCGGATACGCTCAGATGGCGAGATTTCGCAAGCTTTATCAGCATCGGCAAGTTGGCCCCGTAGAGGATGCGGCGGTTTTCATGGGCGCAGGCCATCAACGACAGGTTCGAGGGCGAGCCACCGAACATGTCGACCACGACGATCACCCCGTCACCTCGGTCGACCTCATCCGCCGCGCGGCAAATTTCAGCCTGTTTCTCACCGCGGTCGCAGTCGGCCGCAATCGCCACCGCCCGCACGCCCTGCTGGCGGCCGACCACGTGTTCCATCGCGGCCAGGTATTCGCCTGCCAGCCCACCATGTGCCACGATCACGATGCCGATCAAGCCGGTGACCCTCCGGTTTCGCCCGCGCCCTGGTCCGCCGTCGCCTCGGCGGAGGGCGGCGTCTTGACCTGACGCCGCTCCAGTTCGCGGTGTCTAATTGACACCTGCCAGCCGGCATCTGCAAGGGCCTTGGACAGGTTTTCCGCCAGTGTGACGGAACGGTGCTGTCCGCCGGTGCAGCCAAAGCCGATCGACAAATGCGCCTTGCCTTCCTCGGAATAGGCCGGCAACAGCATCTCGGTCAGTTCCCGTACCTTGCCGAAAAACGCCTCGTAGCGCGGATCGCCGGCGACATAACTCTGAACCCGCGCGTCGGTGCCGTCGAGCCCGCGCAAGGCCTCGTCCCAATAGGGGTTCGCCAGGAAGCGGCAGTCGAACACCATGTCGATCCCCCGCGGCAGGCCGCGCTTGTAGGAAAATGAGTTCACGCTCACCGCTAGACCGCGTCCCGCGTCGACGGCGAACCAGCGTTCGACCTCGGCGCGCAGGTCGTGCGGGGTCAGTTCGGAAGTATCGATCAGAATGTCGGCCCGGGCGCGGATCGGTACCAGCAGGTCGAATTCGCGGGCGATACCTTCGGCCGGGCTTTCCGCCGGCGCCATCGGGTGGCGGCGGCGGGTTTCGGAAAAGCGGCGGATCAACACGTCCTCGCGGCAGTCGAGATAGAGCAGGTCCAACGGCCGGCCATAGGTGCGGGAAAAGCCGTCGATCACCTCGATCAGGCCACTGGCGGAAAACTCGCGGTTGCGTGCGTCGATCCCCAGCGCCATCGGCCGGCCGTGGCCGGGACCTTCCAGCAGCCGCGGCAGCAGGCTCAGCGGCAGGTTGTCGATCGCCTCGAAGCCGAGGTCCTCGAGCACCCGGATCGCGGTCGAACGTCCGGCGCCCGACGGCCCGGTGACCATCACGCATCGCGGCAGCGTTGCCATCCTGTCCATGCCGGCCTCGGCCATGGGTGTGCTCACCTCCATCTCGTCACGCACTGCGCCCGGCCTTGAGATATTGCAGAATCGCCGCCGGGAAATGTCTGGTCTCACTATTGTGAAGCAGGGGCAAGGCGAGTCCCAGCAGGTTTTTGCTGCGCTGCGGCGGCAGCCGCTGCGTCTCGTCCGCATCGAGATCGACGACCAGCGCCACCGGCGCGGGCCCGGCGGCCTCGGCGTTGAGAATACCGACGAAGCGGGCCTCGATCGACCCGGCGATCGGCTCGGGGGCACTGGCGATTACCGCCTCGCCCACGCGGCGTAGCTCCACCCGGTCATCGGCGACCAGTGCCGCGCCCAGCGCCATCAGTTCCAGCGCCAGCGCCGATTTGCCACGACCGGAACGCCCGAGGATCAGCACCGCCCGGCCGTCGATAGCCACACAGGAGGCATGCAAGATTTCCTCGGTCATCGGACACTCTCATCGGCCCGTCGCGCATGGGCGCGCGGCATGGGATCAGACCGGCAGACCCACGACAAAACGCGCACCCAGCGGTTCAGAGGTGATGTCGGCATCGGTCGGGCGGATGTTCTCGGCCCAGATCACACCGTCATGCGCCTCGACGATCTGTTTCGAGATCGCCAGGCCGAGACCCGAGTTATTGCCGAACTGGCCCTCGGGGCGCTCGGAATAGAACCGCTTGAAGACCTTCTCCAGCGCCTCTTCGGGAATGCCCGGCCCGGTGTCTTCGACGACCACCAGCACCCGGTTCTGCCGTTGCCGTGCCCAGACGCGGATGGCGTCGCCGTCCTCGCAGAACGAGATCGCGTTGGTAATCAGGTTGACGAAGACCTGTGCCAGCCGCGCCTCAAGCCCGCTGATCACCACCGCACCGTCCGGCAGGTCGGTGATAAAGTCGATGCCCTTCGATTTCGCATCCTCGCCGAGGAACTGGCAGAGATTGCCCAGCATCTTCATCAGGTCGAAGGCTTCCTGCTCTTCCTTGACCAGTTCGCTGTCAAGCCGCGAGGCGTTGGAGATATCGCTCACCAGCCGGTCGAGCCGGCGTACGTCATGCTCGATCACGTCGAGCAGCTTGGCCCGCTGCTCGTCCTTCTTGACCATGCGCAGCGAACCCACGGCCGAGCGCAGGCTGGCCAGCGGGTTCTTGATCTCATGCGCCACATCGGCGGCGAACTGCTCGTTGCCCTCGATCCGGTCGTAAAGCGCGCTGACCATGCCCCTGAGCGCACCGGACAAACGACCAATCTCGTCCGGCCGGGCGGTCAGGTCGGGGATGCGGATCCGCCCGCCCGCGGTCTTTTGGCCCCGGTTGTCGCGGTCGCGGCCGATCTCGGCCGCGGCGGACAGGTCGGACAGCGGGTTGGCGATGGTCGACGCCAGCACCAGGCTGAGCCCGATCGACACCAGCGTTCCGACCACGAACATCTGCAGTACCCGCTCGCGTTCCAATCGCACCAGGTGGTCGATCTCGCCCGAGGTCGAGGCCAGCGCCACGACGCCCACGGCGCGGCCCTGATGCTCGACCGGCGTGGCCACCATATAGACCCGGCCCTCTCCCTCGCTGCCCGGGGCCAGCTGCGCGCCGCCGCGCAGGGTGCCGGCGACCAGCGCTCTGGCCTGATCCTCGACCGCAATCAGGGGCTTGCCGGGACGCTGACCAGTGAAAAACCCGGCCACCTTGTCCCAAAGCCAGGTCAAACCATCCGTCAGCACCGTCGGTTCGTTGCCGCGCTCCTCTTCCATCGGCGACGCGATACCGCGTCCGCCGGTGGTGCCGATCAGCGTGCCGTCAGCGTCGAACAGGAAAACCTGCACGCCAATGCGCATGTCGAGCCCGCGCAGCGTGCCATTGACGTCGATGCTGTCGCCCGCGGCCAGATCCACCGCAGCGGCGTCCATCTGCGCCTCGAACACGTCGGCGATGAGTTCCGCCTCGCTGACGAGGCCCCGGGCACGCTGCAGCGCCAGCCCGTCGCGCGACGAGTTGAGATAGAGGATGCCCGCGACCAGGATGTTGAGCGCGATCAGGTTGAAGGTGACGATCTTGCGCGCCAGCGGTGAGCGGCGCAACGCTAACAGCCCGCGTTTTTCGCGGGTAACCCTGAGCTCGTCGTCGACAGTGGCATTCGGGGCGACGAAATCGTCACCCAGAACAATGTCCCCGTCGCGTTCAGGCGCCATGTCGCGCACGTCGGTCCTTTCGGATCATGGACCGCCTTCTGGCGGTCCGGTTCTGCTCGGGCCCGCCGAAAAAGACAGACCTATTCCTCGTTGTAGCGATAGCCGATCCCATAAAGCGTCTCGATGGCCGAAAACTCGGAATCGACCGACCGCATTTTCTTGCGCAACCGCTTGATGTGGCTGTCGATCGTGCGGTCGTCGACATAGACCTGGTCGTCGTAGGCCACGTCCATCAGCTGGTCACGGCTCTTCACGAAACCCGGCCGTTGCGCCAGCGCCTGCAGCAGCAGGAACTCGGTCACCGTCAGCGACACGTCATCGCCTTTCCAGGCGACCGCGTGGCGCAGCGGGTCCATCCGCAGATGACCGCGCTCCATCACCTTGGTTTCCTCGGTGTCGCCGACCACGTCGCCCTCGACCGCCTCCTGGCGGCGCAGCAGCGCGCGGATCCGCTCGACCAGCAACCGCTGCGAGAACGGTTTTTTCACGTAATCGTCGGCGCCCATACGCAGGCCCAGAACCTCGTCGATCTCGTCATCCTTCGAGGTCAGGAAGATCACCGGCATCGAGGTCTTCTGCCGCAGCCGCTGCAACAGGTCCATGCCGTCCATGCGCGGCATCTTGATGTCCAGCACGGCCATGTCCGGCAGTTTGCGGTTGAACGCGTCCAGCGCCTGCTGGCCGTCGTGATAGGTTTCGACCTCGAATCCCTCTGCCTCAAGGGTCATGGCCACCGATGTCAGGATGTTCCTGTCATCGTCCACAAGGGCGATTTTAGACATGTGTGACGTCCTTATTCTGCTCGTTACGCCTGCTTTTTTCAGGCACAATCACCATTTTGACCTTTACAATCAATCCCAAACTGCGAATCAGCCGCGTTTTCCGCACGATTGTGTCTCGAAAAACGCTTAAAAGCGGCTAACAAGCGGCTAGCTGCCCTCACAATCTGTTTCATATCGGAAATCTGGCGGCACGATCCCGCCATTGGTTGCGCTAACCCGCCTCTGGTTGCGCTAACTGTGGCAAACCTGCCTGTTCTCCCGCGATTTCCCCATGTTAAGACGCGCGCACCGGCCCCTTCGGACCGGCGGTTGCTGTTCATGCGGCGGCCACGCAAGACAAGAAATTCCGCGGTGAACTCGGCGCGTAATCAGGAGCGATTGAAACATGACATCAGGACGGGTCAACCCGAACTTCCGGCTCGAAGACCAAGGTATCAGCGGGCTGGGCAATGTCTGGTACAACCTCATGGAGCCCGCGCTGATCGAAGCCGCGCTCAAGGCCGGCGAAGGCCATCTCGGCCAGGGCGGCACCTTTCTCGTCTCCACCGGCAAATTCACCGGTCGCTCACCCAAGGACAAGCACGTGGTGAAAACCCCTTCGGTCGAAGCCAGCATCTGGTGGGACAACAACGCCGCGATGTCGCCGGAGGGTTTCGACCGCCTCTACGATGACATGCTCGACCACATGAAGGGCCGCGACTATCACGTGCAGGACCTGGTCGGCGGCGCCGACCCGGCGCACGCAATCAACGTCCGCATGGTCACCGAACTGGCCTGGCACGGGCTTTTCATCCGCCACATGCTGCGCCGCCCCGACCGCGCCGCACTCGATGGGTTCACCGCCGATTTCACTGTCATCAACTGCCCCAGCTTCAAGGCCGACCCCGAACGCCATGACTGCCGTTCGGACACCGTCATCGCGCTCAATTTCGACCGCAAGCTGATCCTGATCGCCAACACCGAGTATGCCGGCGAAAACAAGAAATCTGTCTTCACCCTGCTCAACTACTTGCTGCCGGAAAAAGGCATCATGCCGATGCACTGCTCGGCCAACCACGCCAACGGCAACCCGGTCGACACCGCCGTGTTCTTCGGTCTGTCCGGCACCGGCAAGACCACGCTCTCGGCCGACCCCGCGCGCACGCTGATCGGCGATGACGAACACGGCTGGTCGGATCGCGGCACGTTCAATTTCGAAGGCGGCTGCTATGCCAAGACCATCGGCCTGGATCCGGAAGCCGAGCCCGAGATCTATAACACCTGCTCGATGTTCGGCACCGTGATCGAGAACATG
Source organism: Marimonas arenosa (assembly GCF_030848945.1). Taxonomy (GTDB): domain Bacteria; phylum Pseudomonadota; class Alphaproteobacteria; order Rhodobacterales; family Rhodobacteraceae; genus Marimonas; species Marimonas arenosa. The sequence goes on along the minus strand of NZ_JANHAX010000008.1, from coordinate 32,954 downwards.
GTCTATGACGAAGAGACCAAGGAGCTAGATTTCAACGACGACAGCCTGACCGCGAACATGCGCTGCGCCTATCCGCTCGACTATATTCCGAATGCCTCCGACAGCGCGCTTGGCGGCCACCCGAAGAACGTGATCATGCTCACCTGCGACGCCTTCGGGGTTCTGCCGCCGATCGCCCGGCTGACCCCGGCGCAGGCGATGTATCACTTCCTCTCTGGCTTCACCTCGAAGGTTGCCGGCACCGAACGCGGCGTGACCGAACCCGAACCGACGTTCAGCACCTGCTTCGGCGCCCCCTTCATGCCGCGCCGCCCCGAGGCTTACGGCAACCTCCTGCGTGAAAAGATCGCCAAGCATGGCGCCACCTGCTGGCTGGTCAACACCGGCTGGACCGGCGGCGCCTACGGCACCGGCTCGCGGATGCCAATCAAGGCCACCCGCGCGCTTCTGACCGCAGCGCTCGACGGCTCGCTCAATGAGGCCACCTTCCGCAAGGACCCGAATTTCGGTTTCGACGTCCCGGTCACCGTGCCCGGCGTCGACGCCGGCCTGCTCGACCCGCGTTCGACCTGGGCCGACAAGGACGCCTATGACGCCGCCGCAACCAAGTTGGTGGGGATGTTCTCAGAAAATTTCGAGCAGTACGTGCCCTACATCGACGATGACGTGAAGGCGGCTGCAATCGGCTGACGTGCGAACCGCGCAAGCGCCTACCTGCGAATGAACGGCCCCGGCTCAATTGAGCCGGGGTTTTTTCTTTCCGGGACAAAGCGTTCGTCACCCGCATACCTCGTTTGGGGTATGCGAACCGCCGCGTTCTGTCGTAACCTTCGACCGGAGCCCGCCGGCAACCCGACCGGCGGAAAAGCACCGGTACCCGGTTGCGCCAAATCCTGGGAGGACGCCCCTCATGAAGATCTGCTTTCGCTCTCATGCTTTCCGCACGGTCCTCGTTGCCCTGGCTGCAGCGGGCGCATTGAACTACCCGGTCACCCCTGCCTATGCGCTCGACACCTTCTCGACCGGCGTCAACATCAATGACGGCGGCGATACCACCTCAGCCGACCTCTTCGTCACCGATGTCAGTGTGCTCGACGGCAAGGTCTGCATCGGCAACGGCTGTGTCGACGCCGAAACCTTCGAAAACCAGACCCTTTTGAAACTTCGGGCGGCCAACCCGACGATCGAATTTTTCGACACATCCAGCGTCTCTTATCCCGACCGCGATTGGAGTCTTCTCATCAACGACACCACCGCCGGCGGGCCCGAGCGGTTCGCAGTCCAGGACAGGGACTCGAACACCATCCCGTTCACCATCGAAGGCACCGCTCCCACCAACGCGCTTTATGTCGACTTTGACGGGAGGATCGGCCTCGGGACGTCCGAACCAAGTGCAGAGCTTCATGTCGTTGATGGAAACACTGCCACTCTGCGGCTGGAACAGGATGGCTCCTACGGCTTTTCCGTGCAAACCTGGGACATCGCCGGCAACGAGGCCAGTTTCTTTGTCATGGATGCCACCAACGGGTCGACCATGCCTTTCCGCATAGAGACAGGTGCGCCTACGAACGCGATCTATATCGAAAACGACAGCGATATAGGGATGGGCACGTCCAGCCCCAACAGCGCGCTGCATATCCGCCGCTTGAACGGCAGCGCCAAGATCCTGGTCGAAGAAAATTCGGCAACTGCGCCCCGCACCCTGCTCGAATTGCAGAACAACGGTCGCCCGGAAATCGTCATGGCCAATAACGATACCGGCGGCGAATGGTCGTTCGGCGCCGGTACCAACTTCATCCTCAAGCAGGGCGCTGTCGGCTCGGCCTCCTCAGCCAAGACCAAGCTTTTCGAGATTCAGCCCACTGGCGACGCCGTCCTCACTGGCAGCCTGACCACCGGCGGCACCACCTGCGGCGGCGGCTGCGACCGGGTGTTTTCGCAAGATTACGACCTGCCCTCGATTGCCGAGCATGCGGATCGTATGTTTTCCCTCGGTCACCTGCCCAATGTCGGGCCCACCCCGGAAGGCGCGCCCTTCAACCTGACCGACAAGCTCGGCCGGATGCTCAACGAGCTCGAACACGCGCATATCTACATTGCCGAACTGGAACGGCAAGTTCGCCGTATCCCCGCACTCGAGGCCGACCGCGATGCGCTGGAAATGCGCGTCCGCCGGCTCGAGGTCCTGCTGGGCGGACAGGTGGCCGACTGATCCCGCTGCCAGCGCCGGTCAATAGGGCATCGGGTGAGCCCGGTGCGCGGCGTCGATGGCCTCCACCACCTCCGGCGGCAGCGCCACCTCCGCCGACCCCAGCGCCAGCTCCAACTGGTCAGGGCGCGTCGCCCCGAAGATCGGGATCGAGGTGAACGGCCGGGTCCGATGCCAGGCCAACGCCATCTGCACCGGCTCCAGTCCGTGCGCACCGGCGATCTCGAGATAAGCCTCCACCGCCCCGAAAACCCGCTCGGTCTTGCGCCCTCCCAGCTTGGGATTGAGCGTCATGCGCGAGCCCTCTGGCACCGCGCCATGCTGGTACTTTCCGGTCAGCAGCCCCGTCGCTAGCGGCGAAAACGCTAACAGCGGCACATCCTCGTTGACGCTGAGTTCGGCCATGTCGGTATCGAACAGGCGACACAGCAACGAATATTCGTTCTGCACCGAGGCGACGCGCGGCCCGCCCGTCCGCTCGGCCATGGCCAGCCATTGCGCGGTGCCCCAGGCGCTTTCGTTCGACAGGCCGAAGGTGCGGATCCGGCCTTTCTCGACCTCGCGGCCCAGCGCACCCAGCATGTCCTCCATGTGCTGGATCGTCGCCGCCCGGTCTTGGCGCGACGGGTCGTAGGTCCAGTTCTTGCGGAACATGTAGGAGCCGCGGTTGGGCCAGTGCAGCTGGTAAAGGTCGATATGGTCGCTCTGCAGCCGTTTCAGGCTGCCCTCCACCGCCGGTGCCACGTCGTCAGCGGTGAAACCGCGGCCGTCGCGGATATGCTTGTGGCCGTCGCCGGTGATCTTGGTGGCCAGCACCACGTCGCCGCGCCGGCCGGTCCTCGCCAGCCATTGGCCGATGATTGCCTCGCTTGCCCCTTGGGTTTCGGCGCTGATCGGGTTGACCGGGTACATCTCGGCGGTGTCGATGAAATCGACGCCGGCATCCAGCGCCCGGTCGATCTGTCCGAAGGCTTCACCGGCCGTGTTCTGCGTGCCCCAGGTCATCGACCCCAGGCACAGCTCCGACACTTCCAGCGCCCCGCCGGCCAGCTTGATCCTGCGCATGAAAAAACCCCCTGTTCCGCAACAGGGGGCACACTGGCGATCAAAACCCGGGGGCGCAACCCCCCGCTGGCCCGCTCAGGGCCGGATCATGAAATAGCCCTGGTCACTCAGCTCCATCAGGCGGATCACGCCGCCGGGCACGACCCGGGCATTCTCCACAAGCTGCGGTTCCTTGCCGTCCTTCTTGGTCATCCCCTTGATGGTGTTGCCACAGGCCGAGAAGGTCACGTTCGGCACGCTTTGCGAAAAGTTCTTGACGCGGTCGGCCACCGGCGAGGTATCGCTGCGCAACAGGTGCAGGCCCGCGTTGTAAGCGACGATCTCGATCTCGTAATCCTCGCCCCGGGCAAGGAAAAACTTCGACATGTTGGCAGCGTTGTTCAGCGCCTTCTGAAAGGTGCCGGGGTTGTTGTCGCTCACCTGGATGGCGATGCGGTGGGTCTCGTGATCCGTCGGCAGATCATGCGCCAGAACCGGTGCGGCGAAAAACATTGCGATAGCAGCGACAAGCGCTGCCCATTTCTTGGACAGTTGCATTTTGGTCCTCCCTTTTTATGCGAACATAGTCATATGCGAATTTGTGATCTGGCAAGGGTTTTCTTTGCCGCCCGAGAGTACGCCCAGGTGATCACCGTCACGATCAGCATTGCGAACAAATCATGAACATCATATTCTGCCGCCATGACGCTCCACGCCCATCCCTTACTGTCGCGCCGGCCGCATCGCGATACTCCCGGACTCGCGCTGACCCCGGACAACGCGCCCGACATCACCCTCGCGCCCGCCCGCCTGCACGAGGCCTGCGGCGCGGCACGGCGCAGCTTCGCCGCGTGGCTCGCGGCACGGACAGAGGGGCCGGTGTTCTGGATTTCCCTGAAATGGGAGCCGGCCCAGCTCAACCCCGAAGGACTCGCCGATATCGCCCAGCCGGGTCGGTTCACCTTCATCGCCCCCGAACGGCCGATCGACATCCTGTGGTGCATGGAAGAAAGCCTGCGCACCGGCCTCGTGCCGCTCGTCGTGGCCGACCTGCCCAAACCGCCCGGCCTCACCCCCATAAGGCGGCTGCACCTCGCCGCCGAGACCGGCGCGCAGGAGGGTCCCGTCGCGCCGCTGGGGCTGATCCTCACCCCCGGCGACGGCGGCGCGCCGGGGGTGGAAAGCCGCTGGCGGATGCAGCCCGCCCACACTGCCGAGGCCCGGGCCTGGACGCTGACCCGCCTGCGCGCCCGCACCGCCCCGGTGAAACACTGGCAGATTACTCCGGGCAAACGCGGCTTTCAGGCCACTCCGCCCGCATTGACACGCGATCATTGACGGCGGGCCATTCGGCGGCACCAACGCAGCGCGCCACCTCAGCTCAGCAGGCCCGCATACTCCTCGCGCAGAAGGTTCTTCTGCACCTTGCCCATTGTGTTGCGCGGCAGGGCGTCGATGATCAGCACCCGCTTGGGTCGCTTGAACTTGGCCAGACGGTCGGCAATCCCCGCCAACACGCCCTCCGCGGTCAACTTCGCCCCGGGCTCGGGCACCACCACCGCCACCACGCCCTCGCCGAAATCGGGATGCGGCACACCGATCACCGCGCTTTCGTTCACTCCCGGCAGATCGTCGATCGCCTCTTCCACCTCCTTGGGATAGACATTGAAACCGCCCGAGATGATCAGGTCCTTGCCGCGCCCGACGATATGCACATATCCGTCCCCGTCGATCTTGCCGAGGTCGCCGGTGATGAACCAACCATCCGCCCGCAGTTCCTCGGCCGTCTTCTCGGGCATCTGCCAGTAGCCGGCGAATACGTTCGGTCCGCGCACCTCGATCACCCCGATGTCGCCTTGCGCCACCTCGGCGCCGGTCTCGGCATTGCACACCTTCAGCTCCACGCCCGGCAGCGGGAACCCGACCGTGCCCGGCCGCCGCTCGCCATCGTAAGGATTCGACGCGTTCATGTTGGTCTCGGTCATGCCATAGCGCTCTAGGATCGCGTGCCCGGTGGCTTCGCGCCATTTCTCGTGCGTCTCCGCCAAAAGCGGCGCCGATCCGGAAATGAAAAGCCGCATCCCCTTCGCCGCCTGCGCCAGCTCCGGCTGGTCCAGCAGCCGGACATAGAAGGTCGGCACTCCCATCAGCGCTGTCGCCCGCGGCATCAGCTCGATGATCTTCGCGGCATCGAATCCGGGCAGGAACAGGCAGGCGCCGCCCGCCATCAACGTCACGTTGGTGGCAACGAAAAGGCCATGGGTATGAAAGATCGGCAGCGCATGGATCAGTACGTCTTTGTCGGTAAACCGCCAGTAGTCCCGCAGCGCCTCGGAATTCGACGCCAGCGCCCGATGCGTCAGCATCGCCCCCTTCGACCTCCCGGTCGTACCGGAGGTATAAAGGATCGCCGCAAGATCATCGCCGCTGCGCGGCACGGCGGCAAGGCCCGGCGCCTCGGCGTCGCGCGCCTGCGCCAGGGTGCCGGTCTCGTCGCCGGCCAGGGTGAAGACCCGCGTGACACCGGCGGTTTCGGCAATTGGCGTCAGGGCCTCCAGCTTGCCCGGGTCGCAGACGAAAACCCGCGGCGCGGCATCGGTCAGGAAATATTCGATCTCGGCCGGCGTATAGGCGGTGTTGAGCGGCAGAAACACGCCGCCCGCCAGCACGCAACCGACGTAAAGCTCCAGCATCGCCACGGTCTTGTCCGCCTGGACTGCGACCCGGTCGCCCGGCTCGAGCCCGGCTCGCAGCAACGCGGCAGCCATCCGCTCGGCCCCGGCCCAGAAATCGCCATAGCTCACCCGTTCTCCGGTGATCCCGTGCTCCAGGAACAGGGCGTCCCGCCGCCCGTCCGACGCCCGCGAGATCGCCTCGCCCAGATGGTTGCCCTGATACATCACCCGTCTCCCTATTTCTTCGCCAACGCCCGGACTTTCGACGACATCGCCACCGCCCCGTCATGGGCATAGCTCCGGTGGTTGGCTTCGGTCTTTACCGGATCGTACAGGTAGTTCACCATCACGCCCCAGGCATTGCGCCGTCCGGCGTCCGAAAGATCGCCCGCGCCGTGAATGTCGTACAGTTCGGCCCCGTTCGAGAGGTGAAAATGCGCCACCGGATCGAAGGCCGTGCCCCCGTCGCGCCGCGCCTGCGTCAGGTAGCGCGCCGCCAACCGGCGCGTCGTTTCATCGTCGGGCGCAGCGTCCGCTGGAAGATTGACTCCGGCCAGTACCGGGTCGTCCGGTCCGGCGGCGTCGACAAAGGCGCGCAGCCCCGGCACCGGCGACAGCGTCACGAAGGTCTCCAGCCCCGGCAGTTCGGCCGACAGCTCGGCCACCACCTGCTTGATCAGGAAATTGCCGAAGGAAATGCCTTTGAGCCCCTTCTGGCAGTTAGAAATCGAGTAGAACACCGCCACCTTCGCCGCGCCCGGGTCAAGCGGTTCGCGTCCCTCCGCGAGGATCTCGGCAATCGCTCCCGGCACCCGGTCCATCAGCGCCACCTCGACGAAAATCAGCGGCTCGCCCGGCATCGCCGGATGAAAAAATCCGAAAAGCCGCCGGTCCGGGTCGGCCACGCGGGCACGCAGATCGTCCCAGCCTGAAATCGCATGCACCGCCTCATAGGCGATGATCTTCTCCAGCACCGCCGCCGGCGTCGACCAGTCGACCCGGCGCAGTTCGAGGAAGCCGCGATTGAACCACGACGCGAACAGATGGCGGAAATCCCCGTCCAGCCCCCTCAGATGCGGTCGCGCCTTGATCAGACCCAGCAGATCGGCCCGCATCCGCACCAGCCGTGCGGTGGCCCCCGGCACGCGGTTCAGCACCCGGATCAACTCCTGGCTTCTCGGCTCAGCCGCCGCGTGCAGCCTTCGCGCGGCTTCGCCGTCGCCCGGCCGCCAAGCCGTTATCGCGGCTTCAAGCGCCGCCTCGTCCACCCCGAATGCCTGCGCCAGCGCCTCGAAGAAGGACGCGCGCGCCTCGGCATCGGCGGCTTCATAGACATCGAGGATCTCTCGTCCCAGCACCAGGCCCGAGGCTTCGCTGCGCTCGCCCAGCAGCTCGTGGCACATCTCAGGCAGGTCGCCGCCATGTCGCGCGCCCGGCCAGGCGCCGAAGGCGACGCGGCGCAGGATATCGCTCAGGAACCGTCTCTCCGGCATCTCAGCCTCAGCCTTTCCTCGTCACCGGATCGATCGGGCCCAGCGGCCCGCCGACCGTCAGTTCCACCGACCGTGCCGCCGCCAGCAGCGCCGCCTCGCCGCGCGGCCGCCCGATCAGCTGCAGCCCCACCGGCAGCCCCCGCGGCCCCAGCCCGGCCGGCACCGAGATCGCCGGCAGCCCCGTCACCGTAGACAGAAACGCAAAGCGCAACCAGTCCATATAGCCGCCAAGCTCACGCCCGCCGATCTCGTGCACCCATTCCTCGGACTGATCATGCGGCAGGCAGCCCACCGTCGGCAGCGCCAGCACGTCGAAACGGTCGAACAGCGCGAGCATGTTGTTGAAGATGGCCGAGCGGTTCAGCTGCGCGTCACACAGATCACCCACGCTCAGCGCCTCGCCGAAGGCCATGTTTTCTTCCAGCGTCGCCTTGAAATGGCGGCGTGTCGCCGGCGCGATCCGCCGTCCCGTCGTCGCCCACATCAGTCCGCGCAACGTGTGATAGGTCCGTTCCAGTTCTGGCAACTCCGGGCAGGTCTCCTCGACCGTGGCGCCGTTGCGCTCCAACCGTGACATCACCCCTGCGAGATGCTCCGCCACCTCGCCATCCACCGGCGAAAAACCGTTCAGATCGGGCGTAAAGGCAATCCGCAATCCCCCGCCATCGCTTGCCTGCGCCACCGCCTCCTGAAACGGCCGCTCCGGCGCGGGGTACGAGATCGGAAAGCGCGGCTCGAACCCCGCCATCGCGTCAAGGAACAGCGCACAATCCATCACCGAGCGTGCCATTGGCCCCTGCACCCCCTCGATGAAGAACCCCGCATCGCGCGACGCGCCCCCGGCGCGCCCCGGGCTGGGACGCAGCCCGACCACGCCGCAGAAACTCGCCGGCGTGCGCAGGCTGCCGCCATGGTCCGACCCATGGCTCAGCCAGACCTCGCCGGTGGCCAGCGACGCCGCCGCCCCGCCAGACGAGCCGCCCGCGTTCAGGGCCGTGTGCCACGGGTTGAAGGTCGGGCCGAACACGTCGTTGAAGGTATTGCCGCCAGCGCCGAATTCCGGCGTGTTGGTCTTGCCCACGACGATCCCGCCGCGCGCCTCCAGCCGTTCGACCAGCGGATCGCTGGTCTCCGGCACGTTGTCCGCCAGCGCCCTGGTGCCGAACGTGGTGCGCACACCCGCCACTTCGGTCAGGTCCTTGATCGCGATGGGCAGCCCGGCCAGCCAGCCGGGATTGCCAATTTCGCCGCCTTCCAGCCGACCGGCCGCGGCCTCGGCCCGCTCCCAACAGGTCACGGGCATCGCATTGACCACCCCGTCCACCGCCGCGACCCGTGCACGCGCCGCCGCCAGCACTTCGCTGGGTGACAGCTCGCGCTTACGTAACAGCGCCACGACCTCATGCGCCTCCATCCGGCAAAGCTCCGGGCCAGAAAATGCGGGGAAGTCCTGTTCAATCATCGTGGTACCTTTCGCAGGCGGGTTCGCAGAATCAGCGCCCGGCTATCACCAGTCAGGAGGAAAGTTGATGCAATTATTGCATTTAGTCAATCTATAATTATAATTATAAACTTCATACTAGTATTTAGAGCTGTGATAAGCTTCACTGGCAGGACTTGCACGAGATCGGACCAAAGGAACACCATGGGCGCACAAGCAGACCAGGTTCGCCACGACATCCTGTCCCGCGTGCTGTCGCGCGACCTGATGCCCGGCGACCGCATCGACGAGGCCGATCTGCGCGACCGGCTGCACCTCTCGGGCACGCCGGTGCGCGAGGCGCTGATTTCGCTCGAAGCCACCGGCGTGATCGAACGCCGGCCGCGTGGCGGCGCCCGCATCATGTCGCTCGACCTAGAAGGACTGATGAAGATGATCGAGGTGCAGGCCGAGACCGAAGGCGCCGTCGCCTTCCGCGCCGCCCGCCGCATCACCCCCGATCAAGCCACACGGCTTCAGGCCGCCACCCGCGCCTGTCTCGACTTCGCCCCGTCGCCCCGACCCGGTAATGACGATTATTTCGACCTCAATCTCGCCTTTCACCGCGCCCTGATCGACGCCGCCGGCAACGAATTTCTCGAACAGGCCGTCTTTCAGACCGCCAACCGTCTCGTCGGCTATCTCGCGGCGCGTCACGCGCTGCCGGGCGAACCCGGCCGCTCGGCCCAAGACCACGACGCGATCTGCCGCGCGGTGCTCGACCATGACGGCGACACCGCCCGCATCCTGATGATCGCCCATGTCAGCTTTTCAGACGCCATGGCGCTCGACGTGATCAACCACGTGCACGCGCGCCAGACGTAGAAGCACCACGGCCGGTCTCGATTTGGACAGACGCCGCCAGTGACACACTGGCACGAACCGCGGCAACGCCCTGGCCACCCTCACAGCAATCCTTCTTCGGTCAGCACCTTGCGCGCCACCCGGAAGCATTCCAGCGCCTGCGGCACCCCACAATAGATGCCCACCACGTGCACGATGGCGCGGATCTCTTCCTTGGAGACCCCGTTGTTCAGCGCCCCACGGCAATGGATTTCCCATTCATACATCTTGCCCAGCGCCCCGATCATGGCGAGGTTCATCATGCTGCGCGTCTTGGGTTCGATCACCTCGTCGCCCCAGCCGAAGCCCCAGCACCATGCTGTCATCGCCTCTTGGAACGGCCGGGAAAAGTCATCGGCGGCTGCGAGGTTGTTCTCGACATAGGCCGCCCCCAGCGTGCCCTTGCGTTGCTCCAACCCCTTCAGGAACAGATCTTCGTCGAATGTGCTCATGCCTCAGGTCCTTTCTCCAGCATGTCCAGCAGCGAGGCCTCGATCTGCCCCGCGCAATACCGCGGTTCGCGCCCGCTCCATGTCTCCAGCATCGCCGCCACGCGCGGCGACGCCGCCACCGCGTCCACCCGCGCCTCCAGCCGGGGCGCGGTGTCGTGCAACAGGGCCCGCAGTCCCGGCAGCCGGTCCACCATCGTATGCCACAGCGCCGCCAGCACCAGATCGGCCAGCCCCTCAGCCGACCCTGCAAGACGCTCGTGCATCCGCATCCAGCGCGGCAATCGTCCGCCAGTGAACGCCGCCCAGCTTTTGGCCTCCCACATCTGCGCTCCATGCCAGCGGGTGATCTCGAACAGGATGTCCGATGCATCGCACAACAACCGCAGCTCGAGGTCGGCATCCCGGCTCAGCCCATGCTCGCGGCCCAGATGCATGACGATGGCGGGCATCTGCGGCAGCCACAGATCGCGGTCCCGGTCATGCAGCACCGGCGGCGCCATGAACGGCACCGGCTGCTCCGCCACCGGCAGTGCTTTCAGCCGCATCACCTCGTCGTGACCCGGCTCGTCCCACTCCTGTCCGGCCTCTGCCAGGACATAGCGGATGAAATGTCCGCGAAACGGGATCGGATGGTAGTAGAACCCATAGCGTTTCATGTCGGATTGACCCCCGATGGCAAACCGTGCTTCGGTTTATCCTCCAACTCTAGCGCCTGTGGCGCCGGACCCAAGTCCTTTCGGGCGTACCCGCCGAGGGTCTTCCCGAAACCGCGCGCCAAGAAGACACGAGGTACCCATGACCATCCCGAAGACCATGAAGGCAATGGTCCTCACCGGCCACGGCGGCCTCGACAAGTATCAGTGGCATGTTGACTGGCCGACTCCGCAACCGGGCCGCGGCGAGGTGCTGATCCGGGTCGGAGCCTGCGGCCTGAACAACACCGACGTCAATACGCGCTCGGGCTGGTATTCCAAGTCGGTGGACGAGGCCACAACCGGCGACGCCCATGAGGACGTCGGCAGCCAAGACCCGTCCTGGGGCGGCCGGCCGCTGTCGTTCCCCCGCATTCAAGGCGCCGATGTCTGCGGCACGATCGTGTCGGTCGGCGACGCCGTCGCCCCGTCCCGGATCGGCGAACGCGTCATCACCGACAACTGGCTGCGCGACGCCGATGATCCCGACAACGCAGCCAAGGCCGGCTACTACGGCTCGGAACGCGACGGCGGTTTTGCCGAATACACCGCGATCCCGTCGCCAAATGCCCTCGCCGTGAACAGTGACCTGAGCGACGCGGAACTCGCCACCTTCTCCTGCTCCTACTCGACCGCCGAAGGCATGCTCACCCGGGCCGGGGTGACGGACCACGACACCGTTCTCGTCCCCGGCGCTTCGGGCGGTGTCGGCGGGGCCCTGGTGCAGCTCGCCAAACGCCGCGGCGCCCGGGTGATCGCCATGGCTTCCGAGGCCAAGCATGAAAGCGTCGCCAGGCTCGGCCCCGACCGCATCCTGGCGCGCGCGCCGGAAGACCTCCGCGCAGCACTGGGCGACGAAAAGATCACCGTCGTCGCCGATATCGTCGGCGGGCCGGTCTGGCCGGCCCTGATCGACATCCTCGAGCCCGGCGGCCGCTATACCTGTTCGGGCGCCATCGCCGGGCCAATGGTCACGCTCGACCTGCGCACCCTGTACCTGCGCGACCTCACCTTCTACGGCTCGACCGTGCTCGATACCGAAGTCATGCCGCGGCTGGTGCGGTATATCGAAAGCGGCGCGGTCAAGCCGGCGCTCGCCGCCACCTACCGGCTGGAAGACCTGCGCGACGCCCAGGCCGCCTTCATCGCCAAGACACACACCGGCAACCTTGTGGTGATCCCATGACCCCCGACGACGCGCTTGCCACCCTGCTGCTGGCCACCCGCACCCTCGTCTCCGCGACACCGGCGCTCGGTGCCTTCGTCGGCGACAGGCTCGAGCGGCTTGATTACAACCGCCCCGAGCCGCGCGCCCTGCCGGTGACCGACCGCCTGCCGGCGCTGATGTCCTTGGCAGGACCGCAGACGATCGAACTCACCTTCTCCGTGCTCGCCGCCGCCCCGCATCTTTGCTGGCAGCAAAGCTATTCCGAGGACCAGGTCGGGGCGCATTACCTGGCCAATTACGGCTGGTTCAACCTTGTGGCGCCCGACGGCCCATACGCCACCGACGCCCTGCGCGTCTCGGTCGGTTACTGGGAACAGGGCCTGAGCTATCCGCAACACCACCACGCGCCCGAAGAGATCTACTGCGTGCTCGCCGGCGGCGCCCGCTTCGACAGTGCTGGCCGGGCTCCGATCGAGGCTGCGCCCGGCACGCTGGTGCACCACGCGCCGAACCAGTCGCACGGCTTCAGCATGCGCGCCGCGCCGCTGTTGGCCATGGCCTTCTGGAAAGGCGACGGGCTCAGCGACATCTCGACCCTGGACTCCGGATCGTAAACGCCGCTGCTCGGGCGGTTGCTCCCGGCCCGCGCATCAACCCGGACGAACGCCACACGGTACACCAGACCGCCCTGGCCAACAGCGGGGCGACCGAGACACGAGCGATGTCCGCTGATAACCGGGTCACAGGGCGGATTTGCGCACCTTGATGCTCGCCCGCCGCGCCGCCAGACTGCCGATCGGATCAAGCTCGGGATGCGTCTTCAACACCTCGGCCATCCCCCTGTCGGCGCTTTCGAGGTAACTTTTGCCCTCGTTGCGGTTGCCGGCGGCCAGCATTTGCAGCGCGATCTCGTGCTCGGCGGTGGCCTTCACCGCCAGCGCCGCCGCCCGCGCCGCGCCTTTCTCGCCCTGCACCAGCGTCCCGGCTTGGGCCGCGGCCTGGGCGTAGTCGCCCTTGCGCAACAGCGTATGCGCATATTCCAGCCGGATGCGCGGGGCGAACGGCCCGGCCTGCTCCATCAGCCGCTGATAACTGCGGCCGGCTTTCTCGTAATGTCCGTTTTCAAGGGCATCGCGGGCCACGGCGTATTGTGCCCGGAAGGTCTGGTGCCCGAAAGGCGCGCCTTCTTCACATGCCACCAGCGCGACAACTGCCACGCCGAAGAGCCCGGCTCTCGCGGTTCGTCCTGCCTGCATTGTTTTCTCTTGTGTTTTTGTTGTATTATTCACTGAGAATTAACATATCGGATTCAACCGGTCCAAGTTTTTCAAGCCGCCACAGGATTTCGGATGCGCTTTGTTGCTGCTTTGCTCACCCTGATCGGTCTCACGGCCGCCGCGATTGCCGGCCAGGGCCTGTGGCAGGAAGTGAAAGATCCGCCCGCCGCCGTCATCCCGGCGACCGTCGCCGCCGAGGGCGACCCTCAGCCCCCCGCCGCGGCGCTGTCGCCGCGGGTGTGGCCGGCGCTGTTCGGCGAACCGATGCCACCGATGCCGCCACAATCCGAGCCGCAACCGCCCGCGCCGGTGATGGCCGCGCCGCCGAAACCGCAGATGCCGCCGCTCGAAAGCCTCGGCTACGAACTCAAGGGCCTGGTGCGCACCGAAGGCGCAATCTGGGCCCTGGTCTCGCACCCGGCCGGCGAGCGCGTGCTACGCCCGGGCGAAGAACTCGAATTGGGCTACCGGATCGATCGCATCGACAGCGCCGGTATCTGGGTCACCGACGGTGCCGCCGAGCCGACGCTGCTGGGCTTCCGGGAATAACGCCGCCGCCTTCGGATAGGTGCGCAACAGGCGTTGCCGAGGTGGGCTGGCCTTGCCCTTTCGGCGGCCCGCGACGTCACCGTCGCCGCTTTGCCACGCCCACGTCGCAAATCCGCGCCGATCCGGGCACCCCGCAACGAAATCCTGTCTTTTTTGGCGCAATCGGGTAAACTGACGAAAATACTGAGGCCGCCTCTCGCGAACCACGGCACCAAAAAGCCGGGCGCTTGCAGGCAAACAGGCAGAGAGCAGGTTATGAAAAAGCTCGCGAAAGCAAAGGCTTGGGCCGTTGCCCTTGTCGTGGCATTGGGGCTGGCGCTGACCCTTCCGCAGCACACGCAGGCCCAGGTCAGGCTCGATCTGCGCGACGCCGATCTGCGCAGCTTCGTCGAAATCGTGGCCGAAGCGACCGGTCGAAACTACGTGCTCGATCCGGCGGTGCGCGGCACCGTCACCGTGCTGGCCCCGGGCGAGTTGACCCCGGACGAACTATACGAAGTGTTCCTGTCGGTGCTCGAGTTGAACCGCCTGACCATCATCGAAGGCGTCGGTTCCGACCGGATCGTCAATATGAACAATGCCCGAGAACTGGCTCCCGGCACCCCGCTCGGCAATGCCGACGCCGCCTACGAGACCCGCATCATCGAGTTGAAGAACATCCAGCCGCAGGAGGTGCTCGAAGTCGTGCGCCCGCTGCTGCCGGCCGAGGCGGTGATCTCGGTGGTGCCCGGCTCGAACCTGATCATCCTCAGCGACCGCGGCCAGAACCACCGTCGGATCGCGGCGCTGATCCGCCGCCTCGACAAGCCCGCCGACAACCCGATCGAGATGATCCGCCTGCGCAACGCTCAGGCAGCCGAGGTGCTGCAGGTGGTGCAGGCGATGAACATCGTGCCCGAAGGCGCCTCGGTCACCGTCGACCGCCGTTCCAACGCGCTCGTCATCTCCGGCCCAGAGGACTTGCGCCAACAGGTTCGCACGTTGGCCGGGCGGCTCGACGCGCAACAGAACTCGACCGTCTCGACCGCCATCGGCCTCAACTATGCCGAAGCGACAGCCCTGGCCGACATCATCCTGCGCTCCCTGCAAAGCGAAACCCCCACCGAAGCGCAGGGCCAGATCCATATCGTGCCCGAACCGCAGACCAACTCGCTGTTAATCACCGCGCCACAGGACCGGATCGACGATATCCAGGGTATGGTCCGCTATCTCGACCGCCGCCCGACTCAGGTGCTGGTCGAGGCAGTCATCTTCGAAATGACGGTCGAGGGCTTCTCCGACCTGACCGCCCAGTTCGGCGGCATCATGAACCAGGCCATCGTCGGCGGCGCGCAATTCACGCTGCAGGGCCGGCCCAACCTCACCAGCCTGGTCTCGTCCATCGTCAACGGCGAGGTAATCGACGCCGGCAATGGCGGCATCGTCGCTGGGGTGCCCCGAAACGGCGATCACGGCATCGCCGGCTTCCTCGCCGCCGTCGCCACACAGCAATCGACCCGGCTGCTCTCGACTCCCTCGATCATGACGCTCAACAACCGGGAAGCCGAGATCGTCGTGGCCCAGAACGTGCCCTTCGTCACCGGCTCCTATACCTCGACCGGCGACGGCTCGGCCCCGGAAAACCCGTTCCAGACGGTCGAGCGCCAGGACGTCGGCCTGACGCTTGCGGTCACGCCGCAGATCAACGCCGACCGCACCGTTAAGATGGTGATCAGCCAGGAGGTCTCGAACCTCACCCGCAACACCTCGGCCTCGGGCGGCGAGATCACGTCGAAACGGGCGATCTCGACCACCGTGCTGGTGCGCGACGGCAACGTGGTGATGCTGGGCGGGCTTCTGGAGAACGGATCCGGCTCGGCCGCCCAGCGGGTGCCCGGCCTGTCGAAGATCCCGCTGATCGGCGGCCTCTTCCGCGGCAAGAACGCCTCGAAGAACCAGCGCGTGCTGCTGGTGCTGTTGCGACCGCAGGTGGTGTCCTCCGACGCCGAAGCCAAGAAACTGACCCGCGCCCTTGCCCGCGAGGCCAAGGCCGCGAGCCTCGCCGTCGCGCCCCTGGACGACGGCGCCTACCCGCGCACGCCGCAAGGCAGCTTCCCCTTCGACGGTGCCGATCTGAACCAGCCGTTCGACGCCGGCTTCGTCGACGACATCGCGCAAAGCCGCAATTTCCCGCCCCTGCCGACGCGGCTGCAGTTCCGCAGTGGCAACTGACAGAGGGCAACAGGTTCCGCGTGCGATCCCGGCCGGTTGGCCGGTTCCGGCCCGAAAACGTCTTAAACCGGACGCAAGCGCAACCGAGGTTCGCGCCCGTCCCGGGGGGCGGGGTCGGGCGCGAACCGGATCGCAAGCGATCCGGGACGTTGATGAGTAGGGTTCAGATTTACTTCAAGGAACGTCCCCTGCAGGCCAACCCCGATCTCTCTCAAACTGCACCCCGACGACCGCCTCTTGCCATCCCCCCATGCGATGATGGAAACTCTGCGCAACCGCCGCATGTTCCGTTGCCCGCAGCCCGGACCAATTCACTTGACCCGATTGCCCCCAATGTCGCCGTCTGAACCAGATCTTGATACGCTCAAACCCGCGCGCCTGCCTTTCGCCTTTGCCCGCGACAATCAGGTCATTCTGGCCGACCGTGCCATCATCGTCGGGCCCGAGGCCACCTCGCTCGGCCTGCGCGAGGCCCAGCGCCGCGCCGCCCCCGGGCCCCTGACGCTCGTGGAGGAAACCGCCGCCGAATTCGAAACCGCCCTGACCCGGGTCTACCAGTCCGGCGGGGCCCCCTCTGACGAGCTCACCTTTGATCTCGAAAACCTGCCGGCCTCGGCCCGCGGCCGGGATCTGCTGGAAGAGGCCACCGATGCCCCGGTCATTCAACTGGTCAACTCACTTCTGAAACGCGCCGTCACCGCCGGGGCCTCGGACCTGCATGTCGAACCCTATGAGGGCGGGCTCCGTGTCCGGATGCGGATCGACGGCTTTCTGCAGACGGTGATGGACCGCGCCGACGTGCCGGTGAAACGCGTGGTCAGCCGCCTCAAGGTCATGGCCGGTCTCGACATTTCCGAGACTCGCCTGCCGCAGGACGGCCGCATCCCGCTGTCGCTCGGGGGCCGCTCGATTGACACCCGCGTCTCCTCGCTGCCCGGCAATTACGGCGAACGCATCGTGCTGCGGATCCTCGACCGCTCCGCCGGTCTGATGCCCCTGACCGCCCTCGGTCTTTCCGAGACGCAGGAGACGCTGCTCGAACGGCTCTCGGCGCTGCCCAACGGCATCATCCTCGCCACCGGCCCCACCGGCTCAGGGAAAACCACCACGCTCTACTCGCTGCTGAAACTCGCCAACCGGGACGAGCGCAACATCGTCACCGTCGAGGACCCGATCGAATACGACCTGCCCGGCATCTCGCAATCCCAGATCAACGCCGAGATCGGCATGACCTTCGCCGCCGGCCTGCGCGCCACCCTGCGCCAGGACCCCGACGTCATCCTTGTGGGCGAGATCCGCGACGCCGAAACCGCCACCACCGCCGCCCAGGCTGCGCTGACCGGCCACCTGGTGTTCTCCTCGCTGCACGCCAACGGCTCGGTCGGTGCGGTGGTGCGGCTGCGCGACCTGGGGCTCGACAACTTTCTCATTGCCGCCACCCTACGCGGGCTGATCGCCCAGCGCCTGCTGCGCCGCCTCTGCCCGCACTGCAGGCAGCCGCACCCGCCAACCGCCGCCGAGATACAGCATTTCGACAACCACCGCATCCCGCTGCCGTTGCAGCTTTACGACGCCACCGGTTGTGATGCGTGTAACGGCATCGGCTATGCCGGGCGCCTCGGCATTTTCGAAATGGTCGAGGTTGGCGAATCCCTGCGCGAAGCCATCGACCGCGGTGCCCCGGAATCGGAAATGAAGGCCATCGCCCTCGGCGCCGGCGAAAGCCTGATCGGCCAGGGCCTGAAACAGGTCGCCCTCGGCGAGACCAGCCTGGCCGAGACCCTGCGCGTCGTCGGGGACGTGGCATGAAGGCCTATGCCTACACCGCCTATACCAATGCCGGCCGGCGCAAGACCGGCACCGTACTCGCAGACACCGAAGCCCAGGCTGCCGCCGAACTCAAGGCCCAGGGCCTGTTCGTCTCCGAGCTCGACGCGCGGGCCCGCAAACCAGGCGTCAACCTCAGCCTGGCTCAGCGGCGTACCCGCCTCTCGCCCGAGCTGCAATCGGTCTTCACCCGCCAGATGGCTGTGCTTCTGGCCGCCGACATGCCCACCGAAGCGGCGCTGGAGGCCGTCCGCCAGGGCGGCCATCCGGCGCTCGATGCGGTCGCCGCCCGCGCCCGCGCCGATCTGATGGAAGGTGCGGCCCTGTCCGAGGCGCTCGACCGCACCGGCGCCGGCTGGCCTGCCTACTACATCGCGTCCGTGCGCGCCGGCGAAAATGCCGGCGACACCGCCACGGTGATGGGCGAGCTGGCCGACCATCTCGAAACGCTGGGCACCGACAAGGCGCAGATCTCCACCGCGCTGGTTTACCCGGCCTTCGTCGCCGCCGTGTCGTTGCTGGTCTGCGGCATCCTGATGACGACCGTGGCCCCCGAGATCGTGGCGATGTTCGACCTCTCCGGCCGTCCCCTACCGCGGCTGACCCAGATCATGCTGGGTATCACCGACTGGATCACCTCCCACCGGCTCTGGCTCGCCGCGGGAGCAGTCGGACTGTTGGCGCTCTGGATCGCCTCGTCGGCCATCCCCGCCTGGCGTCAGGCCCGGGCACGGGTCTTCCTGCGCCTGCCGCTGGTCGGCCGGCTGATGCGCCGGGCGGCGGCAGTGCAATACCTGCGGACGCTGGCGCTGGTGCTGGCCAGCCGCCAGCCGGTAGTGGGCGCTACCGAAAGCGCCGCCCAGGTTCTCTCCATCGACCGCTTTTCCAAGGAGGCCGGCCAGGTGACGAACGCCGTACGCGAAGGCGAAACCCTGTCCTCCGCCCTCGAACAGCTGTCGATCATCCCGCCGGTGGCACGGCAGCTGATTTCGGCAGGCGAAGCCTCTGTGCGGCTGGCACGGATGACCGAACGGGCGGCGATGATGGTCGAGAACGCCCTGTCGACCGAACGCCGCCGCATCGCCGCGCTTCTCGAACCGATGCTGATGATGCTGGTCGGCGCCTTCGTGCTGACCATCGTGCTTTCGGTTCTGCTGCCGATCTTCGATCTCCAGGCTGTGGTCGCGGGGTGAGCCTGGCCCGGAAACCCGGTCCCCAATCGCCGCCGGCACGGGTGCTGGCCCCGGCAACGCACGGTGCATTGATCAATTTCCGGTAAATGCCATACGCTCCCGTATGCCATACACGTCGCAGCCAGCCCGCCTGCTGCGCTGCCAGACGCCGGTTTTCCGGCTGCCGACGGCTTTAACCCTACGCGACGGTATGGTTAGAATCTGTCAACTGTCGCCGGCTGCCCGCAGCACGATCGTCGCCTTCACCATCGCCGACTCGAGCCGCGGCTCGATGCGGAAAGTGTCGAACGCATAACCCCAGCGCGGGTGCGCCGCCTCGAGCCAGCGCATCAGATCGGTGAACTCCACGACCTCGAAATCGAGGGCGATGCCGCCCTGGCTGCGCGCCTCCAGCCGCGCGACATAAGGCCAGAGACGGGCCTGTTTCAGCCCCTGCTCCAGCGCGGAAACGCCAATCGGGTCAAAGGTTTGATCCGGCTCTTCCCGGACCGGCGCCAGCTTCGCCGCCTCCGCCGCCCGGGCAGCAACCCAGGCGTTGAGCAGCTGCGCCTCCTCGAGCGCCTGTTCCGCCGCCGCCCGCTTCTCGGCCAGCGGCACCAGCAACCCGAGCACGACCGCCAGTGGCAGCAACAGCCCGGTGAGCAGCGCCAGCAGCACCCGCTCGCGACCCGACCGTTCTGCCAACCAATCAACCAGATTCATGGCCTGTCTTCCCCGCCGCCCGGCGCCGGCGCCAGCTTCACCCGCGCCTCCGCCCCCTCGGCCACGTTGCGCGATTGCGCGATCTCAACCCGCAATCCGGCAGCATCCAAAGCCGCGGCCAGATCGTCCAGAGCCGAAAAATCCTCAACCGTGACAACCAGTTCCAGGCCCTGAGCCGCGCCATAGCTCACCAGACCGATCCGGGCCCGGTGCTCGGCCAGAACGCCCGCGGCAGCGCCGAAGACGTCCAACACCCCGGCCTCGCCCGCCCCGGTGCCACTGCCGGCCTGGCGCGCTGCTAGCGCCCGGCTCACCTGGGTTCGCACGTCGAGGATCGGCCCCTGCGGCACGAAATGCGTGCGCACCAGCGCCGTCGTTGCAGCCATCAGCTCATGTCGTTGTTCGTCCAGCCGCTGGGTCGCCAGGATCTGCCCAGTCGCCCATAGCCCGGCCGCGACCAGCCCTGCCAGCGCCGGCCAGCGCCACGGCAACACCCGCGCTCGCAGCTTCGCCCGAGCGGCCTGCGGGTCGCGGCGCAGGTCGAAAGAGAGTTCACCATGGGCCAGCGCCTTCGGCGGCGACAGGCCCAGCGCGCTCACCCCGGCCGCATCGCGGACCGTCGGGACACGCCGCGCCGCCGCCCAGTCGCTGAGACCGGCAATCTCGTCTCCGAGAAGAAAAATCGCCTTGGGCCGCGCCGTCTCGTCCGCCTCGTCCCAAGCCCTCTCCAGCAGGGTCGAGGCCAGCTCCAGCGGCGCCGAAAACCCGTCTGCCAAACCCAGCCGGACGACGGCCATGTCGGCCTCGATGGCCACGGTCCAGAGACCGTCGGCCGCCGGCAGGCCCAGATAGTCGGGCAGCACCGCACGGCAGGCGGTGCCGGCCTGACCGCGCCAGGCGGCGACCTCGGCGGCATCGGCCACCAGCACCTTTGACCATTGCCGCGCCTCGCCGGGCGCGTGGAACGGGCGCACGTCGAGCGCCTCGGCCGGTTGCCCGGTCAGGTCGCCGACCTGCCGCCGCGCTACCTTTTCGCGCGCCGCCCCTTGCAGGCCCTTGGGCAGATCGAGCGGCATTACCGTTACGCGGGCGCCGGGTACCAGCGCCACCTGCTTCGCCCCGGGACGGGAGGCATCGGCCTGTAACCGCCCGAACCTCTTGGGATCGAACGGTCCGTCTGTGGCTGCGATCTTGCCCTGCGTCGTCACCTGTTGTGCACCCGACCTGCGGCCCCGTTCAGTTCCATTCGTCCAAACGATAGGCCACGAGCGCCGGCTGGGGAAGCGGCAAACGCCGGATCACCGCCCGCCGCATGGCCACCCGGCCGTCAAGCTCGGCGGTGATCTCGACCTCGAACCAGGTCGACCCGACCCCCAGCAGCCCTTCCGGCAGCGCCGCCACATCCTCTTCCGGCATCACCCGTAAAAGCTCGGTAATGAACCCGTCTACCGCCTGGAACGGCTGCCGCCGCGCGCTTTGTACCAGCGCCTCCATCGCCGCGGCGTTGGCATTGGGAAACAGGCTCGCCAGCACCTCTCCCGAGACGGTGTTGACATTGATCGTCGTGCGCCCCGGCAGCATCGCGACATGCGGCGCCAAGCGGGCATAGTCGCGCTCCGACAGGCCCGGAATCTGCCGCAATTGCTCGCGCATCAGCGCCGCGCCGCCCACCGGCCGCAGCGGCGGTTGGGCACGGGCGTAGTCGTTGGCGATCCGCGGCCCGCCGGGCGAAAGGAACTCGACGATGTCGTCGACCCGCTGGCGCGACATCCCCAGCCGCAGCGCCAGCCGGTCGAAGCTTTCGCGGGCAAAGACATCCTCCGGATTGGCCAGCCGGTTGAGGTTGAACCGCCCCTGCAGGTCGGCGATCCGCCCGGTCACCTGCCCGCGCTCAAGCGCCACCGGCGGCACGGCCCGTGCCCAGGCCTCGCCGGGATGATCGGCCGGCAGACCGGTGCCGGCATCCTGTTCCAGCACCTCGCGGGCCAGCGCCTCGAAGGCATCGAGGTTGAGCTTCAACTGCGCCGCCTCGAGCGCCGCCCCGGCGCGAAACCGAGCCGTCTCGGCCCGGCCCAGCATGAACACCGCCACCGCCGCCAGCGCGGCGACCAGCACCAGCGCGTTGACCAGGACAAAGCCGCGCGCGCCTTTCATTGCGGGCTCTCCAGCAGCACGATCTCGCCGAACGCGCGGCTGACCAGCGTGATCTCAACCGCCTGCGGCAACTGGTCGGAATAAACCTCGGGGCCCGCCGCGGCCTCGTCCTGTCCCGCCGCTTGCGCGTTGCGCCGCGCCTCGTCTAGGGCGGCGAAGCGCAACCCGTCGATCCAGCCGATCCCGGTCCAGTAGCTGCGCAGGCGCAGGTCCGTTACACCTTCAAGCACCACCTGCTCGGGGCCCTGCGCCGTGGCGTCCGCGGGCCAGGCCGTGCTCCAGGCCCGGCGCAGCAATCGCCCGGCCTCCGGATCGAACCGGTATTCCACCCGTCTGGCCAGCCCACTTTCGCCAAGAGGCGGATAAGGGCGGGTGTTGGCCACACTCACCGCGAAGCCGCCTGCGCTCGCCAACTCCCGCAGTGCCGATTGGGCACGTCCCTCGGGGGGATAGAACAGCACCGGCAGCATCGCCGACAGGTCATGTCGGATAAGCCCCGCCGCGCGGCCGAGCGCGGCGCTGTCCTCGGCAAAAGTGGCAGCCCGGTCGCGCTGGCGCAACATACCGCTCAACCCTTGCAGCCCCATCACCGCCACCAGCGCGAAGACCGACATCGCCACCACAAGCTCGATCAGCGTCAACCCGCGCGTGTTTCGCTGCCGGCTCATTGCCCCAGCCCCCGGCGCCGGACATAGGCTACCAACTGCGCACCGGGCCCGAGCTCGGAGCGCACCACGATGGTAGCCTGCACCAGACCACCGGTGGTGGCCTCCTGCGCAACCGCGACGCGGAAATCCTGCCCGCCCATCCGCACCTGCTCGGGCAGCACCGCGCCGGCCCCGAAAAGCTGTAACTCCTCAGCCCGGTTCTCGGCCACGATCCGGGCCAGGATGCGCGATTCCATGGTGCCCAGCGCCGTCTGCGCCCGGTCGCCCGCGCGGATCGCGGCTATCGCCCCGACCGACAGCACCAGGATCGCCACCGCCAGTTCGACCAAAGTGAAACCCCGGGTTCCGCCAGCGCGTCTCATCCGCATGTCAGCTCCGCCCAGCCGTCGCTTTCGCAACGCGCGCTGCCGACCGCGAACGCCACCGAAAAGGCGCTTCCGCGTCCGTCGGGCAGAAACACGATGTCCGGCGCACCGGGCGGGGTGGGTCGGTCCACCGAGACCGCCACCCGGCCCTGCCATGGCCGCAGGTCACCCTGCGCCTGCCACGCCCCGCCCATCTCGCCCAGGCGCCAGACCATCACCTCCATTCCCTTGGGCGACAGCCGCAGCCCGCGCATCTCGCGGCCTTCGATCGCCAGCGCCTGCTGCAGCGCCCAGGCCGCGCGGAACCGGTCCAGGTCGCCGTCCCCGCCGCTGCCGCGGCCGACGCTCAGCGTGACCCCGACTGCCAGGGTCGAGACGATCGCGACCACGATCATCAGTTCAATCAGGCTGAACCCGCCGGTCCCGCTGCCGTCGCTCTGCCTCAGCTCCCCGCCCATGAGCCGATATCCGCATCCGCGCCGCTGCCGCCCGCCACGCCATCGGCGCCATATGTGAAGATGTCGAAATCGCCATGCACGCCGGGTTGCAGGTACTGATAGGGCTTGCCCCACGGATCCACCGGCACGCGGTCGAGATACTGGCTCCAGTTTTCGGGCACGGGCGCGGTGGTGGGCTGGCTGACCAACGCCTGCAGACCCTGCTCAGTTGTGGGATAGCGGAAATTGTCCAGCCGGTAGAGGTTCACTGCCTGGGCAATGCTGGCGATATCGGACTGCGCCCGGGCCGCCCGGGCCTGGTCGGGACGGTCGATCACCCGCGGCACGATCACCAGCGCCAGAATCGACAGGATCACCACCACGACCATCAGTTCGAGCAACGAAAAGCCCTCGTCACCGCGGCGCACGCCCTTAGATGATGCTTCCGGTAGGTGCTTGGAATTCATGACCAATTGTCCTTTGCGAATGGCGCCCTGTCATCACAATGGCCTCACTCTACCGGCCCCGCGACGGGCTGACAATCGCCGTTCCACCCCGTATCAAGCGGCATGGATATCTCTGATCCCAACACACTTCTGCTGATACTGGCCGGCCCGGTGGCCGGCTCGTTCTTCGGGCTCGCGGCTGATCGACTGCCGCGCGACGAGAGCATCGTTGCGCCGCGCTCGCACTGCCGCGCCTGCGGCATATCGCTGGGACCGCGCGACCTGGTGCCGATCCTGTCCTTCGTTCTCTCCCACGGACGGTGCCGGCATTGCGGTGCGCCGATCCCGGCCTGGCTGCTCTATGTCGAGATTCTCGCCACCGGCCTCGGTCTGATCGCCGCCCTGCTCGCCACCAGTCCAGCCGAGGCCTGGGCAGGGGCACTGTTGCTGTGGCTGCTGATGGCGCTGGCGGCGGCGGATCTGAGGCATTTCCGCTTGCCCGATCTGCTGACCGGCGGGCTGTTTCTGACGGCCATGGCACTGGCCTGGATCAGCGGCCGGCCGTCGCTGCCCGAGGCGCTCTGGGGCGCCGCCATCGGACTCGGCAGCTTTCTTTTGCTACGGTTGGGCTACCAGTGGCTGCGCGGGCGCGAAGGCCTGGGTATGGGGGATGTCAAGCTGATGGCCGGGCTCGGAGCCGCGATCGGACCGGAGATGTTGGCACATATGGTGCTGTTTGCCGCGCTGGCGGCCCTCGCCGCAGCGGTGGCCCAGGCCGCCCGGAGCGGCCGCCGCACTCTGGACGCCGCCCATGCCCTGCCCTTCGGCGCCGCGCTGTCCGCCGCCGCTGCAATCCTCTGGATCGCCCTGCGATTGCCGGTTTGACCCCGCCCCATCGCGCGCATAAGCTTTCTGTTTGAAACTTGACCTCAAAACAGATTGTTCCAAATGACTCCTCACACGTTCCGGCTTCCCCTTTTGCTGCTGTCGACCTCGCTGGCGATGTCCACGCCGGCCCTTGCCCAGAGCGATGATGCCTCCGGCACCGCCATTGCGCCCAGCCCCGGCACCACGCCCGCACCCATGCCCACGATGGCCGACATCGAACAGGCCTGGCGCGCCGGCGATTTCGTGACGGTGCGCGACGGGCTGAAGATCCTGGCCGAAACCGAAGGCTCGGCGCTGGCGCAGTACCGCTATGGCCGGGTGCTGGCCGAGGGCCGCGGCGGCCCGCGCGACATCGAAGCCGCCGCCGGATGGCTGGAAAAGGCGGTCGAGCAGAACAACAACGACGCCGCCGTGCTGCTGGCGCGGATCTATCTCAGCACCAAGAACGACGAGGCGGCACAAGCCGCGGGCGGATTGCTGGAACGGGCTGCAGCGCGCGGCCATGCCGAGGCGCAATACTATCTCGGCCTGCTCTACCGCTCGGGCCGCGGGGTCGAAAAGGACCTGTCGAAAAGCTTCAACTGGCTTCTGGCCTCTGCCGAACTGGGCTTTGTCGAGTCGCAATACGAACTGGCGCGGGCCTATTCCCGAGGCGAGGGCGTGGCGCAGAACAATGCCGAGGCCGAACGCTGGCTGACCGAGGCTGCCGGCAACGGTCATGTCTCGGCACAATTCAACCTCGCCGTGGCGCTCGACCAGGGCCGCGGCGTGACCCAGGACCGTGTCGCGGCACTGGCTTGGTTCCGCCGCGCCGCCGAGGCCGGGCAACTGGTCGCCCAGCGCGAGCTCGGAATGCGCTACCTCCAGGGCATTGGCGGCGAGGCAAACGCCGAGGAAGGGCTTCGCTGGCTGACCTCGGCTGCCCAGGCCGGCGAGGCAGGGGCCCAGGTCAATCTCGGTGTGGTCTTCGCCGAGGGCGAGAAATGGGGCGTTGCGCAAAGCGACGAGCAGGCGGTCTTCTGGTACAGCAAGGCCGCCGCACAGACCTCGCCGCAGGGCATGGTGGCGCTGGCCGAGATGCAGGCCGCCGGCCGTGGCATGGACCAGAACCTGCCGGCCGCCGTCGACCTGCTGCGCCGCGCGCTGCGCGACACCGGTTACCCGGGCGCGGCGCTGCAGCTGGGTCAGTTGGCCGGAGAGGGCAAGCTCGACGGGCTGGTGGCGCCGCAGAACGCCGTGCCGTGGGCGGTGCTCGCCGCCGAGCAGGGCCATGCCGGCGCACTGGCTTGGCTGGAACAGCAGGCTAAGACCGACAACCGCCCGGCCCGCACTGGCCTCGGCCTCTACTTGATCAAGCAGGACGGCCAGGAAGCCCGCGCCGCAAACCTTTTCGCCGCCGCCGCCGAACAGGGCGACGTTCTGGCGCAGTTCAAGCTGGGCGAAGCCTATACCACCGGTACCGGGGTCGACCTCGACTATGTTCAGGCGCACAAATGGCTCAACGTCGCCGCGGCGCAGGGCAGTTCCGAGGCCGGCACGCAGCGCGACACCGTCAGCAAGCTGATGACGCCGGAACAGATCGCCCAGGCCCAGGCGCTGGCCCGCGAGTGGTTCGACCAGGAAGCCTCCCGCGTGCCGCAGACCGAACAGAGCGAAATCGACGTCTCCACCGGCAAGCGTAGCAATGACTGAGCGTCGTCGCGCTCACACCGGTGCCGTGGCAGCGCTGCTTGCCGCGATGCTGTCCGGCCCGGCCACGGCGCAGACCACCGCCACGCCAATGCCGCAGCCAGACGCGACAGCGCCGACACAAGCCAAGACGCCCGAAGCGCTCTTCGCCGAAGGCCTGCGCTACCATGCCGGCGATGGCGTACCGCAAAGCTTCGCCGCCGCCGCGGAATGGTTTGCAAAGGCCGCAGACCTTGGCCATCCGGCGGCACAGAACCATCTCGGGCGATACTATCACGCAGGGTACGGCGTCGACAAAGACCAGGCGCAGGCGTTGAAATGGCTGGCCGCGGCGGCGCAGGCGGGCGAGCCGCAATACCTGCACGATCTGGCCCGGGCCCTGGAGAACGGGGCCGATGGCTCGTCCGATCCGGCCGGCGCGGCCGATTTCTATACTGCCGCCGCCAATCTGGGCCATCTCGAATCCAAGGTCAGCCTCGGCGTGCTCTTCCAGAACGGGACCGGCGTCGATCAGGATTACAACCGGGCCCGCGCCCTCTATGCCGAAGCGGCCGAGGCCGGCAATGCCCGGGCCCGGAACAATCTCGGGCTGCTCTACGTTCGCGGTCACGGCGTGCCACAGGATTATGCCCGCGCCGCCGCACTGTTCGCCCAGGCCGCCGAGCAGGGCATGCCGCAGGCGCTGACCAATCTCGGCGTGATGTACGAAAACGGCTTCGGCGTAGAGCTTGACGAGGCGCGCGCGCAAGAGCTCTACCGCCTCGGCGGCCAGACCGGCCGCTCCGACGGCACCGGCGAGGTCCTGCCCCGGCTGGTCTATGACCCGCGCCTTGCCCCACCCGCCGAGGGCGACGACGCGATGGCGGTGCTTCAGGCCCAGGTACGCGGCGGCGATCCGGTGGCGATGTTCCAGCTCGGCTGGCTGCTGGCCCGTCCCGACAACGCGCCCTATTCCGCCCTCACCCAAGCCGCCGCGCTGTTCCGCACCGCGGCCGAGCGTGGCTACGGCCCGGCGATGGTCAATCTCGGGCTGATGCATTTCGATGGCCGCGGCGTTCTGCAGGACTATGTGCAGGGCCAGATGTGGCTGACCCTGGCCGAAGCGGCGGGACAGAAAGGTGCGGCCGAGCTTGGCCTGCGCTATTCCGATGTCATGACTGCGGCCCAGATCAACGAGGCCCAAGCCCGGGCTGCCGCGCGTCTGCGCCAATAGATCGACACACCGCCAATCCCCGGCCAATCCGGCGCGACCTTAAGTGGACTGACCCGACGCCTCGATGCATGTTTAAATGACAAGGATTTTTTCTTGCATGGCTGAAAGGTGCATTCAATGAAACATGCCTGCCTTGTTGCCCTACTGACGGCAATCGCTCCGCCCATTGCCGCCGAACAGGTCTTTTCCGAGAATATAATCGTCAGCGGCGTGCTGTGCGCCGGCGGCGATTGTGCCGCGGGCGAGAGCTTCGGCGACGAAGAGTTGAAGCTGAAAGAAAATTTCACCGATCTGCTCTTCGAGGACACGTCGACATCGGTGGGATTTCCGACGACAGACTGGATGTTGACCGCCAACGATGCCGGATACCTTGGGGAATCGCACTTTTCCGTGAAGGACATGGACACGGGCTGGACGCCTTTCCGGGTCGAAGGAGGCGCGCGCAGCAATGCGCTCGTCGTCGACAACCTGGGCTATGTCGGCGTCGGGACACAGATGCCTTTCAAGCACCTGCACATTGTCGATGGCTACCGGCCAACGATCCGCTTCGAACAGGACGGCTCGCTCGGCGAAACGCCGGCAACCTGGGATATCCTGACCTATGAAAATGCCTTCATCGTAAAGGACGCCACCAACGCAAAAAACCCGTTTGTCATCGAGTCGAATGCCCCGGAATACTCACTCTACGTCCATCGCGACCGCAAGATCGGTTTCGGCACCGGCAGTCCCGAAGCTTCGTTGCATATCCACGGTTATCTCGGAAAGGCACAGGTGCTGGTCCACGAAGTGTCGTCCACCACCGCGCCGCGCCCGCTGCTCAGCTTGCAGAACAACGGCCGCCCTGAAATCCTCTTGGGCAACACCGACACGAACGGCGAATGGAGCTTTGGCGCGGGCACCAATTTCATTCTGAAACAAGGCCCCGTCGGCACACCAGGCTCAGCCAAGACCCGGCTATTCATGATCGATCCCGCGGGAAATGCCACCCTGTCCGGCACCCTGACCACCGGCGGCAGCACCTGCGGTGGCGGTTGTGACGCGGTCTTTTCCGACAACTACGACCTTCCGTCGATCACCGACCACGCCGAACAGATGTTCGCGCTTGGCCACCTGCCCAATGTCGGTCCCACGCCGGAGGGGGCGCCGGTCGACGTCACCGACAAGCTCGGCCGAGTCCTCAACGAACTGGAACACGCGCATATCTACATCGCGCAGCAGGAAGACCGGATTGCAACGCTTGCAGCCCAACTCGCCGCCCTGCGCGCCGAACAAAAGGCAGAGATCGCGGCGCTGGCCGCGCGGCTGACGGAGATCGATTCAGACTGATCCCGCCCGCGCGGACCGCAGACGAACGGGCTTTTCCTCCGCCGGTTGTCCAAAATACCGCTTTGCACGCGAGCGCGACTCTGTTTAAATGACAGTTACATTTTGTCGCAGGCAGTGCCTTGCAGTAAGACTGGTTTTCCGTACTAGTTTTTTCCTGATGTCCCGCGCATCCTCGGAAAAGAGTTATTGCAGGATCGAAATATGATGAAACTTCTGAAGCCTACTCTCGTCAGCCTTGCCCTTGCCTGCGCCACGGCCCCGGCCGTTCAGGCCGCCGAACCGGTTGAACAACACAATTCCAACGCCTTCTGGTTCGTCAACTGGATCGGACTGTCGAATGCGACCCTTACCGTGGCCGAACCCAATGGCCACATCGTCAAGATCTATGCCGAGGACGGTACGCCGGTGTACCAACTCAAGGGCGAGGTGCAGGACGGTGTCTACCGCTACGAGCTGTCGGCCGCGACCGACAAACGCGTCAAGATCGTCAACCCGATCGATACGGGACGCGAGGGCGAACAGCCCGATACACGCGCCGTGCCTTATTACACGACAGGCCATTTCGTCGTTGAACGCGGCGTGATCATCACTCCGGAAGAAGTCAAGGAGGAGGAGGGCTGAAACCAGTCCAGGGCCGGCATCCCGCCGGCCCCTGTCATTTTTAAGAAAGGAATATTGACATGAATACTCGACTTACGCGTTTACTTTCGACCGTTGCCGCGCTCGGTCTTGGTGCCGGACTGGCTCAGGCCGATCAGGTTTTCAACGATGACGTGATCGTCGACGGCTCGCTCTGCGTCGGTTTCGACTGCGTTAACGGCGAATCCTTCGGTTTCGACACCATCCGGCTCAAAGAAAACAACGTTCGCATCAAGTTCGACGACACCTCGGCCTCGGCCAGCTTTCCCAACCGCGACTGGCAGTTGACCGCCAATGACAGCGCCAATGGTGGCGCCAACAAATTCTCGATCGACGACGTCACCGGCAACCGGACCCCGTTCACCATCGAGGCTGCCGCCCCCAGCCATTCGCTCTATGTCGATGATGGCGGCCGGATCGGTTTCGGCACCTCGACCCCGGCTGTCGATCTCCATTCGGTCAGCGGCAACACGCCCACGTTGCGACTGGCCCAGGATGGCTCCTCGGGCTTCGCCTCGCAGACCTGGGACCTGGCCGGCAACGAGACCAACTTCTTCATCCGCGACGCGTCCAACGGCAGCACCCTGCCGTTCCGCATTCGTCCCGGCTCACCGTCAAACGCGATCTACATCGATACCGACGGCGATGTCGGCTTCGGCGATTCCAGCCCCGACGCCTCGGTCGATATCCAGGGATCGGGCGGCGACACCAAGTTGCGGCTCGAGGAAACCAACGCCAGCTCGGCGGCCCGTACCGTGGCCGAGTTCATCAACAACGGTCGGCCCGACCTGGTGCTGGCCAACTCGTCCACCAGCAATGAATGGTCGATCGGCGGCGGCACCAATATCGTGATGAAAGCCGGGGCGCTGGGTTCGACCCCCGGCAGCAAGACCACCCATTTCACCCTGACCAATTCGGGCGATCTCACCATCACCGGCACGCTGACCACCGGCGGCACCACCTGCGGCGGCGGTTGCGATCTGGTGTTCACCGACGACTACGACCTGCCGTCGGTCAAGGAGCACGCAGAGAAGATGTTCGCGCTGGGCTACCTGCCGAATGTCGGCCCGACGATCGAGAACCAGCCGATCAACCTCTCCGACAAGCTCGGCCGCATGCTCAATGAACTCGAGCACGCACATATCTTCATCGCCCAGCAGGACGAGCGGCTGACGCGTCAGGACGCCCAGATCGCCGAACTGACGGCGAGTCTTCAGACGCTCCAGGCGCGCCTCGACAGCGAGTAAGACGCCGCGGCCGCACTGGGCGCAGTGACCCACCCACCCGGGCCAACGCCTGGGTGGGTTTTCCTATTCCGCGAAACGGGAAACCGGGAAACGATCTTTGCAATTTTACCGGGTTTCTGCTAAAATTGTATTTGTGCATTCAAGTCTCGGCAACGCGCTTGTCGGGAGAACATTTTCGGGCCGGTCGGCCGGTGTTTGTGTTCAAGTTGTTTGCTCGTCGCGACCGGTCCTGAGAAACTCAGAAAGGTCACGGCTCATGACATATTTCACCCGCATACTCTTCAGTTCTACCGCAATGATCGGCCTTGCCGCAGGGGCAGCCCAGGCGGATCAGGTTTTCCTTGATGACGTGATCGTCGACGGCTCGCTCTGCGTCGGCTTCGACTGCGTCAACGGCGAATCCTTCGGCTTCGACACCATCCGGCTCAAGGAAAACAACCTGCGCATCAAGTTCGACGATACTTCGACGGCGGCCAGCTACCCGCGCAACGACTGGCAGCTGACGGCCAACGACAGCGCCAATGGCGGTGCCAACAAGTTCTCGATCGACGATATCTCCGGCAACCGCACGCCCTTCACCATCGAGGCCAACGCGCGGTCGCACGCGCTTTATGTCGACGATGGCGGCCGGATCGGCAGCCGCACTTCGACTCCCTCGACCGAGATCCACACGGTCGATGGCGACACCCCGACCCTCCGGCTGCAGCAGGATGGTTCCTCGGGCTTCGCGCCGCAAACCTGGGATGTCGCCGGCAACGAAACCAACTTCTTCATCCGCGACGTGACCAACGGCTCGACACTACCGTTCCGTATCCGTCCCGGTGCGCCGACCAGCTCGATCTTCATCGACACCGACGGCGATGTCGGCCTGGGAGATTCCAGCCCCGACGCCTCGCTCGATGTCGAAGGCTCGGATGGCACGACCAAGCTGCGGGTTGAAGAAACCTCCGGCACCTCAGGCGCCCGCACCGTGGCCGAGTTCATCAACAACGGCCGGCCCGACATGGTGCTCGCCAATACCTCGACCTCGAAGGAATGGTCGATCGGCGGCGGCACCAACATGGTGTTCAAATCCGGTGCGCTCGGGTCTGATCCCGGTTCGAAAACCACGCGCTTCACCCTGTTCGAAGACGGCGATGCGACCCTGACCGGCACGCTGACCACCGGCGGCACCACCTGCGGCGGCGGTTGCGACCTGGTGTTCAGCGACGACTACGACCTGCCATCGGTCCAGGAGCATGCAGAGAAGATGTTCGCGCTGGGCCATCTGCCCAATGTCGGCCCGACGATCGAGAACGCGCCGATCAATGTCTCCGACAAGCTCGGCCGCATGCTCAACGAACTCGAGCACGCCCATATCTACATCGCCCAGCAGGACGAGCGGCTGTCGCAGCAGGACGACCGGATCGCGCGACAGGACGCACAGATCGCTGATTTGAGCGAAACCGTGAAAGCACTGCAGGCGCTTCTCGATCAGAATTGACGCCGTCGTCATTTCTTGCGCTCTACCCCGCCCGGGATATAGCCCGGGCGGGCATCTTTCGTGGAAACAACCGGTTTCCAGAAAACCCTTAGAAATCCCAGAGCCATTGTCTTATGAAGACAGCAAGGGCAGTGTGTGACCCATCGCCCCAAGCTGCCTCAGCGAGGGCATCTGTCACGCGGTTTGCCACCACGGGTTTTCAAAGAAGGAGACGTCACATGTCCCGCATCAACTCCATCACCCTGACCTCCCTGCTCGCTCTCGGCTTGGCCGCGGGACCTTCGCAGGCGGATGAGATCATCGGAAACCTGTATATCGACGGGTCGCTCTGCGTGGGGAATGACTGTGTCAACGGCCAGGCCTTCGGGTTCGACACCCAGATCCTCAAGGAAAACAACCTGCGCCTGTTCTTCGATGATACGTCGAGCACGGCAACCTTTCCGAACAATGACTGGCGTTTCGCCTTGAATGACACCAGCGACGGCGGCGATGACCATTTCTCACTCGCGGATGCCACCGCCGGCCGCTACGTGTTCCGCGTCTTCGCCGGGGCCCGGTCGAATGCGCTGGTGGTCGACAGCCAG
>NZ_JANHAX010000007.1 GCF_030848945.1 Marimonas arenosa | reverse complement strand
GTGGTGATCGATGCCGGCGGCGGCAACACCATCACGCTGCAAAACGTCAACATCGCCAATCTCGATGCCAACGATTTCATCTTCTGAGGCGGCTTAGAGGTTTGTCTCGCTCAGTGAAGGGCCGCTGATACCGTCCGCTCCGGGCTCACTTCGGCCATTCGCTCACTATTTGCGCGTGACCCTTTTCCCCCTCAACCCCGGCCAGCGGCCATGATATACACTCCGCCATGGCACGCGACCGCTCACAATCCGACGACTATACCGGCCCGCTCAAGCGGCTGCTGGCGTCAGTGCTTGTGCTTGTGCTCATTGCCATCTTCGTAGTCTGGCGTATCGACAGCCCACGGGTCGAACGGTTCCGCGCCCAGGTGGTCGACAAGGTCGTGCCGAATTTCGAATGGGCCATGGCGCCGGTCACCGCCACGATCACCCTGATCCGCGATTTCCAAAGCTATCAAAGCCTTTACGAGCAGAACCAGGAGCTCAAGCGCGAGCTTCAGAAGATGCGCAAGTGGAAAGAGGCGGCGGTGCAGCTGGGCCAGGAAAACGCCCGCCTGCTCGATCTCAACAAGGTCCGGCTCGACCCGCGGCTGACCTTCATCACCGGCGTTGTGATGGCCGACTCGGGCTCGCCCTTCCGGCAATCGGTGGTGATCAATATCGGTGCCCGCGACGGCATCCTCGACGGCTGGGCGGCGATGGACGGGTTGGGGCTCGTCGGCCGCATCTCGGGTGTGGGCGAGAACACCTCGCGCATAATCCTGCTCACCGATGCCACCTCCCGCGTGCCGGTCACGGTGCAGCCCTCGGGCCAGCAGGGTCTCCTGATCGGCGACAACACCCTCGCCCCGGTGATCGACTTTCTGGAAAACGCCGACGCGGTGCGCCCCGGCGACCGTGTGGTCAGCTCAGGCGATGGCGGCGTCTTCCCTTCCGGGATCCTGATCGGCGAGATCGCACTCGATCCCGGCGGGCGCATGCGGGTACGGCTCGCGGCCGATTACGAACGGCTCGAATTCCTGCGCGTGCTGCGCCACCATGGCCGTGAACGGATTCTCGACCCCGGCAACCTGATCCTGCCCGACACCACGCCCGAGGCCGCCGCCACCGTCCCCGCGACTGGGGGAGGCGCCGATGGATGAGGTCTCGCTCACTCGACTTTGGCTGATGCGCGCGGGCTTCGCCGCTCTGATCCTCGGCATCCTGTTCTTTCAGATGCTGCCGCTGGAGACCACGCCGCGCCGATTTGCCGGGCCCGATCTGGTGATCGGTTTCACCTTCGCCTGGGCGCTTCGGCGGCCCGAATACACGCCCATCGGCCTCACCGCGGCGCTGCTGTTGGTCGCCGATCTGCTGCTCGGTCGCCCGCCCGGGCTCTATGCTGCGCTGACGCTGATCGCTTTCTCGAACCTACGCCGCCGCACCGCCGATCTGCGCGGCATGCCGTTTACCGTCGAATGGGTCACAGTCAGCCTCGCCATCGCCGCGGTGATGCTGGGCCACCGCCTGATCCTGGCGCTTCTGCTGGTCGATTTGCCGGGGCTCGGGTTACAGCTCATCCAGATGACAATGACGATCCTCGCCTATCCGCTCATCGCCGCCATCGCCCGGTTCGTGTTCAGACTGCGGGCACCAGGACTGGGCGAGGTCAACGCGCTCGGGCAGAGGCAATAGACCATGCGCCGCTCGCCCCGCGATAACGCCCTGTCACAACGGCACCTCACCCGGCGCGGCCTGCTCACCGCCGGCGTCCAGGCCGCGATCCTCGGCGGGTTGGCACTGCGGATGCGTTTCCTGCAGGTTCAACAGGCCGACCAGTTCCGCTTTCTGGCCGAAGAAAACCGCATCAACATCCGCCTGATCCCGCCGGCCCGCGGCGAGATCTTCGACCGCACCGGCCGGATTATCGCCCGCAACGTGCCCTCCTACCGCATCACCATGACCCGTGAAGAGGCCGGAGACCCCGAGACGGTGCTGACCCGGCTGGCGCAGATCGTCACGCTCGATCCCGAAGAGACCGCAGCCGCGCTCGAAGAAATGCGCCGCCGCCGCGGCGATACGCCGGTTACCGTCGCCGAGCGTATCACTTGGGAAGAACTCTCGCGCGTCGCCGTCAACGCCCCGGCGCTGCCCGGCGTCACCCCCGAAGTGGGCCTGTCGCGTGCCTACCCGCTGGGCCTCGATTTCACCCATGTCGTCGGTTACGTCGGACCGGTCTCGGATTACGACCTCAACCGCATCGAAAATCCCGACCAGCTCCTTCGCCTGCCACGCTTCCAGATCGGCAAGGTCGGGGTCGAGGCCCGCGAAGAGGCGCGCCTGCGTGGCAAGGCCGGCGTCAAGCGGGTCGAGGTGAATGCTGCCGGCCGGGTGATGCGCGAACTCGACCGCAAGGAAGGCAACCCCGGCTCCGACCTGCAGCTCACCATCGACCACATGCTGCAGAACTACGTCCAGGCGCGGCTTGGCGAGGAAAGCGCCGCCGCGGTGGTGATTGATACCGAAACCGGCGATCTTCTGGCCATCGCCTCGTCGCCTACGTTCGATCCCAACCTGTTTGTCAACGGCATCTCGACCACCGACTACAACGCGCTGCTGGAAAACGACCACCGGCCACTGGTGGCCAAGTCAGTGCAGGGCCTCTATCCGCCCGGCTCGACCTTCAAGATGGTCACCGCGCTCGCCGCCCTCGACAACGACATCATCACCACCGAGGACACCTACAACTGCAAGGGCTTTCTCGAGGTCCATTCCAACCGTTTCCACTGCTGGAAACGCGCCGGCCACGGCAACGTCAACCTCGCCCGCAGCCTGCGCGAAAGCTGCGACGTCTTCTATTACGAACTGGCGCTGGAAACCGGCATCGAGAACATTTCGGCCATGGCGCGCCAGCTCGGCATCGGTGCGGGCTATGACATCCCGATGTCCGCGGTCAAGGCCGGGGTCGCTCCAACCAAGTCCTGGAAACTCCGCACCAAGGGCGCCGAATGGGTGGTCGGCGACAGCGTCAACGCCGCCATCGGCCAGGGCTTCGTGCTGGCCTCGCCGCTGGAACTGGCAGTGATGACCGCTCGTATCGCAAGCGGCCGCGCGATCACCCCGCGGCTGCTGAAATCCGTCGACGGCGTCGAACAGCCTTCTGGCGCCGGCCAGCCGCTTGGCCTCAACGAAAACCACCTGCGCACGGTGCGCAAGGCAATGTTCGACGTCTCCAACCACACCCGCGGCACCGCCTTTTCCTCGCGCATCGTCGCACCCGGGTTCCGCATGGCTGGCAAGACCGGCACCTCCCAGGTCCGCCGCATCACCGAGGCTGAACGTCGCCGCGGCGTCAGCCGCAACGAGGATCTGCCATGGGAGCGCCGTGACCACGCCCTGTTCGTCGATTTCGCGCCGTTCGATGATCCCAAGATCGCGGTTGCCGTGGTGGTCGAACATGGCGGCGGCGGCTCGACCGCGGCGGCCCCCATCGCCCGCGACATCACGCTTCAGGCGCTCTACGGTGACGACCCGCCCTTGGCCGCCTACCCGGCCAAGGACCGCGCCCGCATCAAGGCTCAGCAGGCCCGGCTGCGGCAACTGCGCCCGCCCCCGCCCGAAGACAGGCCGACCCGCGCATGAGCTACCTCGAACATACAGTCAAATACGTGCCAGCGGGCCCGCGCAAGGTCCTCTATGTCCACTGGCCGATCACGCTCCTGCTGGTCGCCGTGGCGGCGCTGGGTTTCCTGATGCTCTACTCGGTGGCCGGTGGCTCCTATACCCCCTGGGCCGAGCCGCAGATGAAACGCTTCGCCGTTGGGCTGGTGTTGATGCTCGGGATTGCCCTGGTCCCGATCTGGTTCTGGCGCAACATCGCGCTGGTGGCCTATCTCGGCACGCTGGCTTTGCTGGCGCTGGTGCCGTTCTTTGGCGATGTCGGCATGGGAGCGCAGCGCTGGATCGATCTTGGCATCATGCGCCTGCAACCTTCCGAGCTGATGAAGATCGCGCTGGTGATGCTGCTCGCCGCCTACTACGACTGGCTGCCGATGTCGAAGGTCTCGCACCCGATCTGGGTCGCGCTGCCGGTGATATTGATTCTGATCCCGACCGCGCTGGTACTGCAGCAGCCCGACCTCGGCACCTCGATCCTGCTGCTGCTGGGAGGCGGGGCGGTGATGTTCATCGCCGGGGTGCACTGGGCCTATTTCGCCGCTGTCCTCACCGCCAGCGCCGGCCTCGTCGCTGCCGTGTTCCGCTCGCGCGGCACCGGCTGGCAGCTTCTGAACGACTACCAGTATCGCCGCATCGACACGTTCCTCGATCCCTCCGCCGACCCGCTCGGCGCAGGGTATCACATAACCCAGTCGAAGATCGCGCTTGGCTCCGGTGGCTGGACCGGGCGCGGCTTCATGCAGGGCACCCAGAGCCGCCTCAACTTCCTGCCCGAGAAACATACCGACTTCATCTTCACCACGCTGGCCGAGGAATTCGGCTTTCTCGGCGCGGTGTCTCTGCTTGGGCTCTACGCACTGATCATCTTCTTCTGCATCGTCTCGGCCTTGTCGAACCCCAACCGGTTCGCTGCCCTGCTGACGCTCGGCATCGCCACCACGTTCTTTTTCTTCTTCGCCGTCAACATGTCGATGGTGATGGGGCTCTTGCCGGTCGTCGGCGTTCCCCTGCCGCTGGTCAGCTACGGCGGTTCGGCCATGCTTGTGCTGATGGCCGCCTTCGGCCTGGTGCAATCGGCGCATGTTCACAAGCCTCGCTAGGCAACGACCCGGGCCCGACCTGTGTTGGATCAAGACCGGCCTGAGCCGGTTACTGAACGCTCCCCCTCGAGGTCCGTGCCCGACAGATCGCCGCCGCGCATCGCCCGCACCGTCACGACCCGAGCCCGCACCACTTACCCGGGCAACGAACCGACTCTCACCTGGCCGCGTTGCGGATACGCACCGCCTCTTCCTGGTCGAACTCGTCGAGATACTCGGTGATCGCCGCCAGCTGCGCCCGTGCCTCGGGCATCAGCACATTCTCCAGCGCCCGCGCCCGGCGCTCGGTGCGGCGGTAGTCGGCCAGCAATCGGCAGACATTCGACTGCCTGAGGCCCAGCCGCACCGCCAACGGAACCAGCTTCGCCGCCTCGGCGCGGAAAGCTTCGGCCTCGTCCGACAGGTCCACGCCCTCGTCCACCCTGAACACCGGCCAATTGAAATCCGGGCTGTCCCGAAACAGCCCCAACCCCAGAAGCGGCGCACGATTCAGCTGCGGCAGCGCATGCGCCGCCTCCACCACCGGATAAAGCTGCAGGTTCTCCAACCCATGCCGGGCCATTGCTGCCTTCATCGCCGCCACCGCCCGAGCCTGCTGCGCCGCGTAATCGTCGCGCAGCGCCTTCCACGCTTCCAGTTCCTTCAGCAGCGTCGCCGCGAGCAACATCCGCTTTTCATCGAGAAACCCGAAACCGGTCTCAAGAAACGTCTTCTCTTCAGCCAGCACCAGCGCCGCGCCACGGGTGGGGGTAATGTCAGCCATCGTCACCGCCTTCGGTGCGGATGTGCGCCGCGATCTGGGCATCCGACAACCGGGTCAACTCCGCCGCCGGCAACAGGCTCAACACCTGCCAGCCGATGGCCATGCTCTGCTCCAACTCGCGCATATCGGCATGTTGCACAAACTCCGCCTCGAAGCGGTCGCCGAAATCCAGGTAAAGCCGGTCGGTCGCCGTCAGGCCCTCGCGCCCGACCACGCTCGACAGGATCCGCACCTGCGCCGCCCGGGCGTAGGAGGCAAAGAGTTGCGCCGCCAGCGCCGGATGGTCGGGATCGGTGAAGCCTGCGCCGATACCCTGATCCATCAGCCGCGACAGTGACGAGCGCACCTCGATCGGCGGGTAGATCCCCTTGTGATCGAGCCCGCGGTCAAGCACCACTTGGCCCTCGGTGATATAACCGGTGATATCCGGGATCGGGTGGCTGATATCGTCCGCCGGCATGGTCAGGATCGGCAATTGCGTCACCGTCCCCTGCCCGCCTTCGACCCAGCCGGCGCGTTCATAGATCGTAGCAAGGTCGGAATACATGTAACCCGGATAGCCCTTGCGCGACGGGATCTCGCCATGGCTGGCGCTGACCTCGCGCAGCGCCTCGCAGTAGTTGGTCATGTCTGTCAGGATCACCAGCACGTGCCGGCCCTCGTCGAAGGCGAGGTATTCCGCCGCCGTCAGCGCAAAGCGCGGCGTCAGCAGCCGCTGCGCCGTGGGTTCGCTGGCCAGGTTCAGGAACATCGCCGTATGCTCCAGCGCGCCGCTCGCCTCCATCGCCGAACGGAAGGCCTCGGCACTGTCATGGCTGACACCAATCCCACAGAACACTACCGCGAATTCCAGCCCGTCATCCTTCAAGAGCCGCGCCGACTGGGCGATCGAGGTCGCCAGCCGGTCATGCGGCAGCCCGCCGGCCGAAAAGATCGGCAGCTTCTGTCCGCGGACCAGCGAATTCAGCACGTCGATGGCCGACACCCCGGTCAGGATGAAATCCTGCGGCAAGCCGCGTTCAGCCGGGTTGATCACCCCCGCGTCGATCCGCCGTTCCACCGTCGCCGCCACCGGCGCGCCGCCGTCGCGCGGCCGCCCCAGACCGTCGAACACCCGGCCCAGCAGGCCCGGACCCAGCGGCATCAGCATCGGCTCACCGTGAAAACGCACGCGCACATTCTCGACGCCAAGGCCCGTGGTGTCCTCCAGCAGTTCCACCACCACCTGGTCGCCGTCGATCGCCACCACGCGCCCGATCCGGGTGCGCCCGCTGGCGCCGGTGACCTCGACCGCGTCGCCCAGTCCCACGTTGACGTTGCGCCGCAGGAACAAGAGCGGCCCCTCGATCGCCGTCACCACGTCTTCGACACAGAGATCAAACAGCATCGGCCCCGCTCCTTTCCAGCGCGGCCATCTCGCGCTCCATCTGTCCCAGCAGGTCCTGGAATTTCTCCAACTCGCCCTCGCCGATCTCCTCGCTCATCCGCGACATCCGGCGATAGAACTCGGCGCTGGCAATGTCGTCAGGCGACACGCCCTGCGCCACCGCCTCCTCCGCCATGTCGAAGAATTGGATGATCGCCCCCAGCATCGCCATCTGCCGCTCGGGCGAGCAGTAGCGGTCCACTTCCGAGAAAGCCGATTGCCGCAGGAAAGCGTTGCCGACCAGATCGGCGCAGAGCAGTTTCACCTGCTGCCCCGGCGGCAGCGCATCCTTGCCCACGATCCGCGCCATGCGTTCCAGGTTGGCCTGCTCTTCCAGCAGCACCAGCAAACGTTCGCGCCAAGCGCGCCAGTTGGGATTGCCCCGCTTGGTCCACCAGGCGGCCAGGTTGGCGGCATCCTCGGAATAGCTCTGAAGCGGGTGGATCGCCGGATAGAACCGCGCCTGCGCCCGCCCCCGGTCGAGCCCCCAGAAACAGCGGACATAGCGCTTGGTGTGGCTGGTGACCGGCTCCGAAAAGTCCCCCGCCGGAGGGCTGACCGCACCGATCAGCGTGAGCGAGGCCTTCTGGCCCGACAGCGTCTCGACCCGCGCCGCGCGTTCGTAGAATTCCGACAGCCGCGAACTGAGATAGGCAGGATAGCCCGATTCCGACGGCAATTCGCCCAGTCGCCCCGACACTTCGCGCAACGCCTCGGCCCAGCGCGAGGTCGAATCCGCCATCAACGTCACGTTGAACCCCATGTCGCGGAAGTACTCGCCCACCGTCACGCCGGTATAGATCGAGGCCTCGCGCGCCGCGACCGGCATGTTCGAGGTGTTAGCGATCACCACCGTGCGCTGCATCAGCGGCCGCCCGGTGCGCGGGTCTTCCAGTTCGGGAAACTCGTGCAGCACCTCGGCCATCTCGTTGCCGCGCTCGCCACAGCCGACATAGACGATGACGTCAGCATCGCACCATTTCGCCAGCGTCTCCTGCAGCACCGTCTTGCCGGTGCCGAAACCGCCCGGGATGGCGGCCCGACCGCCCCGCGCCACCGGGAACAGGCTGTCGAGAATGCGCTGGCCGGTCACCATCATCTTGTTCGGTGCCAGCCGCCGGCGCACCGGCCGCGGTTCTCGCACCGGCCAGTGCTGCACTAGCCCGATTTCGCGCTCCTGCCCGTCATCGGTTTTCACCCGCGCGATCGGATCGCTCTCGGTCACCTCGCCAGTCTCGATCCAGATCAGCTCGGCGTCGCTCAGGTTTTGCGGCGCCAACGCGAATTGCGCCTTGGCCAGCCCCTCGATCTCGGCAATACGCTGTCCCGCCGTGACCGTCGCGCCCGGCTCGACCAGCGGTTTCACGCGGTAATGCACCGCATCGCCGCCGTCACGCAGCGGCCGCAGCAACCCGTCGAAGATATTGCCCAACAGGCCCGGTCCCAGCTTCACCGATAGCGGCAAACCGCTGCCCTCGATGGCGTCACCGAAGCGCAGACCGGTGGTCTCCTCGTAAACCTGGATCGTGCAATGACCGGCACTCACCCGCACGACCTCGCCAAGCAGCCGCATCGGCCCCACCGACACCGCCTCGCCCACGCTGAGCGGACCGTGACGCTCGGCTTTCACCACCGGCCCAGAAACCGACTGGATGGTCGCAGTGGTCATGGCGTCGCCTCGCTCATCATCATTGCCTCAAGCTCGCTCTGCATCAGCGCCCTGAGCCGCACGCTGTCGCGACACAGCGCCGGGCCGGTGGCGTCGATCCGTGCCGTGTCGGCCCGCACCACCAAGCCCGAGCGCATCCCCGGCCGGGCGTTCATCTCGGGAACTTCGCCCGTATGTGCCTCGACCGCCTCAGCAAAAGCCGTCCGTTCCGTCTTCGCCCAGTCCGCGGGGTGTTCGATCCGCCAAGAACCCGGCAGCAGGTTCGTCATGGCTTCGTCCAGAACCTGGCCGACCCAGGTCGCGCGCGCGGCTTCTTCCTGCCACAACGCGTCAACCCCGGCGCAAAGCCGGCTCAGGGCCCGCTCCTGCGCCTTGGCTCCGCGCGCCTGCTGCACCTGCCGCTTTGAATTGCACATCCGTGCATGCATCTTTGCCACCGCCAGTGTGCCATCGCGCCGCAAAGCCGCCACCTCGTCGCGCAGCCGGGCCCGCGCCTGCGCCCGGGCCACCGCGCGCAGGCCGGCCGCCTCGTCGCGCGCCGCCTCAAGGATCCGCGCGCAAGCCGCCTCGGCCTCGGCCTCGATCCGGGCGATCAGCCGGGCCGCGTTCTCGTCCTGACTCTGTTCGCTCATCCGTCTCCCTCGATCCCTAGTTCGCGCCGCACCCGGGCTTCCAAATCCAGCGCCCCGGCCCGCCCCGGCAGATCGGGCAGGAAAACCACCACCGGCTCCGCCGATTGCTGCAGCCGGTCCATCACCGCCTTGGGCAACGCCTGCCCCAGCTCGGTCGTCAGCAGGATCACCCGCCGCTGCGGCATCTCGGCGGTCACCAACTCAGCCGCCTCACCCGGCGCGGCGACGCGGGTGTCGACCCCGGCAAGCCGGAACCCCGCCGCGGTCACCTCGTCGCCGATGAACAGGATCTCCTGCATCGCCCCGCGGATCCCGGCCCTAAACCGTGTTCAGGATCAGAACAGCCACGATCAGGCCGTAAATCGCGATCCCTTCGGCCAGCCCGACAAAGATCAGCAGCCGGCCCATCAGCTCGGGCTTTTCGGTCATCGACCCGACCGCGGCACTGCCGACCACGGCTACGGCATAGGCAGCGCCCAGCGCGGCCAGCCCTGCCGAAAGGGCGGCGCCAATCATTGCCCAACCGGCATGCTCGGCAACCCCGCCCGCGGCGGCGTCAGCGGCGTCGGTCGCTGCAAGGGCGGGACCCGACAGCAGGTACCAGGCCCCAAGAGCCAGCACGATGTTCCACAGGATGAACCCGGCAACCGGGACGTTGATAGGTTTCACGTTGCATCTCCATTCTTTGCTGAGAAGTCATGATCGGGAAAGCTCAGCGGGTGGAACTCCCGCCCGCCGGCCTTGAAAAACCGGGTGAAGAATTCGAACAGGACCAGCCGCGTGATCTGGATACCGGTCACCAGCCCTTCGAGCGCGATGATCAGCACGTTGCCCAACACCAGAACGACCAGACCCACTGCGCCCGCGGCGGCATCTGCCATACCGACGATCGCCGCCGACAGGCCGGCATGGGCCAGTGCAAAGGCTCCGACCCGCGAAAACGACACGCTCGAGACCAGCAGCCGCATAAGGGATTCCAGGTACTCCCCCAGCGCCCTGGCCACCGCGCCCGCCGTCATCTGCCCGGTCTCGTCGCGCGCGCCCGCGACCGCCAGCACCAGCCCCAGCGGCACGCCCCAGATCAGCGCGGGTTCGAAAAAGGCCGCCAGCACCGCAAGGTAGGCCAGCATGATGCCGGTATTGGCATAGAGCCAGGATTTCAGTCGGCCGGTCCACACCGCCTGCACCGCATCGAGCAGCACTCCGCCCAGCAGAAACACGATCCCCATGGCCAGCGCCACGCCCAGCACGGTCAGCGGTTCTTGCAGCGGATGCAACCACAGGGCGGGCAGAATGTCCTCGCGGCTGAAGACCGACCCGAACAGCAGCCCGAACACCATCGCCATGACGCCGCCCGGCACCAGCAGCGCCAGCAGCGGATACTGCTTGCGGCCCCACAGCCCGATGGCCAGAAGCACCGCCCCCTGGCCGACGTCGCCGAACATATACCCGAACATCAGTGGTGCGATCAGTGCGGTAACGAGGCTCGGGTCGGCCTCGCCGGCGCCGGGCATGCCCAGAAGGCGGGGGAAGAACTCGAAAGGCTTTAGCCAGCCGGGATTGCTCAGCAACATCGGCGCCTGCCCCGCGTTGGCATCGCCCAGCGACAGCACCGTATCGACCCCGGCCGCATCCAGCGCCGCCTCGACCGCGCGCGCCTGGTCAGGGTCGATCCAGCCGGTGATCCGCAACGTCCAGTCGGTCCCCTGCAGATTGGCACGGTGCTCACGCAGCCAGCGAAACAGCGCCACGCGTGCCAGCATGTCGCCGAGACCCAGCGCCCGCGACACGACTTCGATCCGATCCCGCGCGGCGCGCTCTTCTGCCGCATTCTCGGCCAGAGCGGCGTCCAATCCGGCCAGCGGGTCCGCGTCGGCTTTGGCCCTGTC
The DNA here is from genome assembly GCF_030848945.1 of Marimonas arenosa. Classification (GTDB taxonomy): domain Bacteria; phylum Pseudomonadota; class Alphaproteobacteria; order Rhodobacterales; family Rhodobacteraceae; genus Marimonas; species Marimonas arenosa. Next base: position 250,381 of record NZ_JANHAX010000007.1, on the reverse strand, counting down.
GTCGGCCACCACCTCCGGCAGATGCAACTCGCGCGCCCGCAACGCCGCCATCTCGCCGCGGAACGTCGCCATGTCCCGGGCTTCACCGATCGCCACCAGGAACTCGCCGTCCCGGGCCGGAAAGCCCTGAACCAGCAGGCCACCGGGCGCCGTAACGGCAGGCGTTTCGGCCTTCACGTGGTAAATCGCGCGTGCCAGGATCCCCGCCCCGTCCGCCGGCAACCCGGCAAAGGGAAAGCCCCCGGCCGCCTCGACCAGGTCGCGCAGCATTTTCAGCTCGCCCGCCCGGGTTTCGAAGCGTTGGCTGTCTTCGATCGCCGGCCCTGCCTGCTTCACCCAGACCCGCAGATTTTCCAGAATCCGCTCCAACAGCGCCGCCGGCTCCTCGTCGCGCCATTTCACCGATGCCTCGCGCGGCGGCCAGTAGCGGCCGTATTTCTTCTCCAGCGCCGCGAATTCCTCGAAGAAAGCATCGAGCTGCGGCAACACCGGCTGCACGCCCTGCAGCGGGTGCGCCTCGAGCTCCACCGCCCCGGTTTCGGCCAGCACCTGCATCACCGCCGCCATGTCGCGCTGGGTGGTGATGATCTCGAACCAGTGGGTGGCGCGGGCACGCAGCATCACGGCCCTCCCGCAAAGACCGCCCGGCTCACCAGCAGGCCGCGCAGCCGTTCATTGTCCAGCAGCATCAGGCTGAGGACGGCAAACACCGCCACCGGTCCGTTGCCCGCCGTGCGGAAAGCCTTGATGAAATGCGCCTCCAGAGCGCCCCAGGACAGGATCGGTGCCGGCACGGCGCCCGCGCCGCCAGACCAGAGGAACCGCGAAAGCATCGGCGCCAGAGCGACATCGAGCCCTTTGGCGCCACCGGCGGCGCGAATCCGTTTCGTCCATTCAGACCGCCATTGCACGGCTGCGCTCTCCCATCCCTCCTCGCTCTCATCGAACCACTCGGGCCGCGGTGCCTCCCGTGCGGCGAAGTCCCTGCGCCGCAGATCCGACAGCCCGGCAAACCAGTCGGCCACCGCCAGCCAGCGCGGCGGCAGCCACCCCGCAACCTCGGCGATATCGTCTGAAAGGGCCTGCCGCAGCGCCGCTTCGATCGCATGCACCCCGCTGGCGCGACTGAGCTGCCGGGTGACGCGTACCACCGGCATCCGTCCGGCCAGTTCCAGCGCGTGCGCAAGATCGAGGCTCGCCTCCAGTTGCTGCCAGTCGGGCTCGCCCATGCGCACCGCCAGCCGGGCATGCAGCCGTGCCAAAGCATAGGCAAAACCCGATTCCGCCATCATCCGGCCCGCCTCCTCATGCTGCTCGATCCGTCATTCTACCTGGCCCGTCAGCCGGCGTGCCATCCGTGCCACCAACGCGTCGACCTCGTCGTCGCTCAGTTCGGCGCTGGTCGTGTCCGCCATTCGGCGAAACTCGGCATCGACCTCGGATTGCTTGGCCTTCAATGCCTTTCGGACACAGTCGTGCAGTGCAAGGATCCGCCGGTCGGCCCGCTCGGCTTCCCGCCGCGCTGCCAGTTTGGCCGCGGCAACGATATCCGCCGCTTCGGCCCGTGCCGCCGCGATCCGGCTGGCAGCGTGCTTCTCCGCCTCCAGAACCCGGGCCATCGGGCTCGATCCGATATCGCCGTTCGGGTCTCGCTGATCTGCGCTCATCCCGTCGTTCCCCCGGTTTCCCAGAACCGCTGCCATGCTGGCATGACGGTCCCGCAAACGAAACCCGGATTCGCCGCGGATCTATGCTTCAAATCGGCGCGGCAAGCAGAGGCTCAGGCCTCACCCTCGTCCGATCCGCCGCCGTTTTTCGTGTAATGCTCGGTCGTGCGTACCGGCGGGCGGCTCGTGCCGGCGAACGGCGCGGCCTGGCTGTGGAACTGCGCCTTGACCCGGCAATCATCGCACATCCGGATCAGATCGGCATTGTTCGACCCGGTGAACAGCGGGTGTGCTCCCTCGAGTTTGGCCACAATCCGCTCGATGGTCGAGCGCACCCCGAACGGTTTGCCGCAGGAGATGCAGGCGAACGGTTCTTCCTCGTTCAGAACAACCGGCGCCAGCGCGTCGGCGCCGGGATTGAGCCGCGGCAGGAGCGAAATCGCGTCCTCCGGGCAGGTGTTCACGCAGATACCGCATTGCAGGCAGGCTGCCTCCTGCACCGACAGTTGCGGCTTGTCGGGGTTATCCATCACCGCCCCCGACGGACACAGCGAGACACAGGCGAGGCACAGCGTGCAGGCATCGGTATTGACCTCGACCGTGCCATAGACCGCACCATCGGGCAGCGGGATAGGATCGGTCTTGCCGCCAGCCAGCGCGGCGGCGGCCAGCCGCGTCACCTCGCGCCGCCCGCCCATCGGCAGGATCGGCTGCGGCACCGCCGGGTCCGGCGCCTCGCCGGCCAGGGTCGCCTCCAGCGCGTCCGGGTCGGATGGCGCGATGGCGCGCAGTCGCGTCGCGGCATGCCCGGTTCCCTCGACGATGGCGCGGGCCAATTCGAGCTGCGCATCGGGCACCGTCATCTCGGTGCGCGGTCCGGTCAGCAGCATGACCTCGGCAAACCCCACGCCCAGCGCCGCCAGCATCTCGGCATGGCCGAAACCCTCGACATTGTAGACCTCAAACGGGATCACATCCGCCGGCAGACCGCGACCATGCCGCGCCGACAGCGCGATCAGTTCAGCCCCGAAGTCTTCATCATGCACCAGCAGCCGCGGCCGCGCACCGCCGGCTGCACGAAAAGCATCCGCCAGCGTCGCCAACCGCCGGAACAGGAAACCGACATCCGGGTTGTCGTAACTCGCCGCCCCCGACGGGCAGACCGCGGCGCAGCCACCGCAGCCGGCGCAGACATCAGGGTCGATCTCCACGTGATCCCCGGACGGGGTGATCGCGCCGGTCGGGCAAATGTCGAGACAGCGCGAACATCCGGTCTGGCTGGCGCGCGAATGGGCGCAGATCAGCGGGTCGAAACGGACATAGATCGGCTTCTCGAACACGCCCACAAGCTGCGAGGCCTCGAAAACCGCCGCCTCCACCGCCGCCCGGTCACCGGGATCGGCCCGCAGATACCCCTCGCGCTTCGACGGCGCCGGAAATAGCGGTGCCGCTCCCTTGCGCAGGTCCAGGATCACATCGCATTCCGAGCGCACATTGTCCCGCGCCGGCCCGAACCCGGGCGCACCGCGGCCGCCCGGCTCGGCCAGGGCAAATCCCGCGACCTTGACACTGAAACCGCCCAGCGCGCCGCTGCCCGACACCAGTCGCCCCGATGCCAGATCGAATCCCGGTTCGGGCGCCAGCACCTCGGCGGCGCCATCGATCAGACAGGTCACGGCCATGACGTCCGCCAGGCGTCGCGCAGCATGCACCGCCGCTTCTCCGCTGCCGAGGATCAGCAGCGTACCGCGCGACTCAACCTCCTTCACCGGCATCTCCGGCGGTTCCAGCGCCGCCTCGGCCAACAGCGCGGCCTGCTTGGCGAAGGCCGTACCGTCCCCGGTCCAACCCGCCCGGTCACGGATATCGCAGGTGACAAGCCGGGCGTCGCTCTCCAGTGCCTCCCACAGCTCGGCAAAGCGCGGCGCCTCCTGGCCGCAGGCGATCATCACCCGGCCATCGCCCTCCAGCGCCGTCTGGGCCAGATCGACGTCACCGGTGCAGAGCCGCGAACAGGTTTTCACCCGCTCCGCTCCCACCGCCGCCCCGGCGCTGTCGGCATCGAGCCGCATCGTTCCAGCACAATCGCACAGCAGCAAGCTGGTCGTTTTCGTCATCCGCGTTCCCTCCGTTCGCGGCAATCCAAACCCAATCCGCCCGCGATTGCCAGAGGCTTTTGACTTGTCCCCGCGCGTCGATAAACTCACCGCATGAAAACGTGCGAATCCCCCGAACCGAAAACCGGCCCGCGCCGCGCCTCGATCATGGTCGGCGTGGTCCTGCGGCGTCGTCCCGGCGTCACCCGCTGGGCGAAATGGGTGTGGGAGCCCGCCGGGTTGATTCCCGGCGCCGCCCCCGCCGACTGGAAAGTCCTGCGCGAGGAGGACGGCGCCATCGAATACCATGCCGTCACCCTGCCGCTCGAGCTGCACCGCGCCGAAACCGAATCCTACCGCGTCACTCTGGCGATGAACGTGCCTTCGGCGTTTGTCGTCATGCGCGACGGCGAGGGCAGCGGCCCGGACGGGATGGGCGTGCTGACCCTGACGGTCTCGGCCTACGAAGCGCAGGACTACCTCGATACCAGCGAGGATATCGTCGAACCCGTGCGCTTGCCGGACGCGCTGGTCGACTGGCTCGCCAGTTTCTGCGCCGCGCAGGGCGAGGAAACACCCTTCAAGAAACGCCGGCGCGACAAGAAACGCGTCGATCTCAAGGAAGACGGCGTCGGCGATGCCCGCATCCGTCAGGACGCCGATGTCTACCGCTCGCCGTCCGCAATGAAGCCGGGGCGTCTACATTGAAGAACCGTGACGACGAGGAAGAAGGCCTGTTCTCACGCTGGTCGCGCCTCAAGCGCAGCCGACCGGCAGAACCGTCGGCGCCACAACCCGCGCCGGCGTCCGAGCCAGAGCAGGCCGAGGATCTGGCGCCCCCCGAGAGCGAAGAGGACGAAGCCGCGCTGCTCGCCCGTCTCGACCTGCCCGTCCCCGAAAGCCTCGCGCCCGGCGACGACTTTTCCCGGTTCATGTCAAATGAGGTGCCCGCCTTCCTGCGCCAACGCGCCCTGCGGGTGCTCTGGCGCTCGAATCCCGACCTCGCGGTGCTCGACGGGTTGGTGGACTACGGCGAGGATTTCCGCTCGGGCGACATCACCGGCGTCATCCAGACCGCCTATCGCGTTGGCCGCGGCTTCCTCAAGGACAAGACCGAGGAAGACCCCGAGGCCGCGGAAACGCCCGCCGCCGCCCCGGTCGACGACGGCCCGGAACAGGCGCCCGCCACCGCAGCCGTGCCGGACGATCTGTCTGATTCTCCCCCAGCCAAGCCGGACACACAGACGGAATCGGCCGCAGCCGCGCCACTACCGGACAGGGAAGCCGGCACAGATCGTACCGCACGTGACCGCGAGGATCGCCCGCTGCCGCCGCCCGGACGGATGGTGTTTACCGACGACGGATGACGGCACGTCCAGTCGGGAAAAATTGGCAAAAAGGTTGATCCTGATCAAGGTGATGACCTAGGGTAACGGCACAAAGTGTTGCATATGTTTGGACAGACGCCGGGGAATCGGCTTAGGCTGAATTTAGGCGTACGTTGTCACGGCAAGAGCGGCTTCAAGAAAAACGCAGGGGAGAGATTTGCAGAACGCGCATGAAATGACAGCCGAAGCCGAAATCGGAGAAGAAGACCATCTTCGCGCCGATCTCTATGCTCTGCTGTCGGGCCTTCTGTCCGCCCCGCCCGACGCGGCCACCCTCGATCAGTTGGCCGGGATTCAGGGTGACGAGTCCGAGCTTGGTCAGAACATCGCGCTGCTGGCCCGGATGGCCGGCAATATCACCCCGCGGGACGCCGAGCGGGAATACAACGCTCTCTTTATCGGCCTCACTCGGGGCGAGTTGCTGCCCTTTGCCAGCTACTACCTGACCGGGTTCCTGAACGAAAAACCGCTGGCGGTGTTGCGCCAGGACATGACCCGTCTCGGCATCGAGAAATCGGGCGACCATTCCGAACCGGAAGATCACATCGCGACGCTGCTGGAAATCATGGCCGGTCTCATTCGCGGCCAGTTCGCGGCACCGATCTGCCTGAACGTGCAGAAAGAATTTTTCACCGCCCATCTCAAACCCTGGGCGGAACACTTCTTCTCGGATCTGGAGAAGGCCAAGGGGTCGGCACTCTACGTCCCGGTGGGACGCATCGGCCGGATCTTCATGGAAATCGAAGACCAGGCCTTCCGGATGGAAAGCTGACGCCGGGCCCCGCGGGGCCCGCGTGACGAATTGAAAGGAGGACGGACACCATGTCTGACAAAAACGAAGGCACCAGCCGTCGTAACTTCCTGAAGCTGGGCGGCATGGCCGCGCCCGCTGTCGCCCTTGCGGCGGCCACGGGCAGCCCGGTGGACGCAAGCGAGACGCCTGAAGCCGCGAAAAGCGGGCTGCAAGACACCCCGCACACCAGGAAATACCTGGAGACAGCGCGGTTCTGACTTCGGACGGAACGGCAAACCGGCACGACGAGGGAGACGGTTGCGTGAGGCCCTGACCCCAGACCCGAGCCGGAACTGTCCGGGCGCTCGCCCGGAGCACATAGGGAGAAAACCATGCTTAGGAAGAAGAACGGCGGGATTGCGAGAGGCTCCCGGTCCGCTCAGGTCCTGACCAAGGCCGCCTCGGCCAAGGTCGACCGGCGCTCATTCCTGCGGGGCTCGGGCCTCGCCATCGGCGGAATGGCCGCGCTGGCAACCACCACCGGCCGCGTCAGCCAGGCGCAGGCCGCAGCGGCCAGCCCCAAAGAGGCGGTCGATATCAAGAAAACCGTCTGCACCCACTGCTCGGTCGGCTGTACCGTCCTGGCGGAAGTGCAAAACGGCGTCTGGACCGGCCAGGAGCCGGCCTGGGACAGCCCGTTCAACCTGGGCGCCCACTGCGCCAAGGGCGCTTCGGTGCGCGAACACGCCCACGGCGAACGCCGCCTCAAGTATCCGATGAAACTCGTCGACGGCGAATGGACCCGCGTCAGCTGGGAAACCGCCATCAACGAGATCGGCGACCAGATGCTCGACATCCGCGAGAAATCCGGCCCCGACTCGGTCTACTGGCTGGGTTCGGCCAAATTCTCGAACGAACAGGCTTACCTGTTCCGCAAGTTCGCGGGCTACTGGGGCACTAACAACGTCGACCACCAGGCGCGAATCTGCCACTCGACCACCGTTGCGGGCGTTGCCAACACATGGGGCTACGGCGCCATGACCAACTCCTACAACGACATCCACAATTCCAAGGCCATCTTCATCATCGGCGGCAACCCCGCCGAGGCGCACCCGGTCTCGCTCCTGCACGTGCTGCGCGCGAAAGAGCAGAACAACGCGCCGCTGATCGTCTGCGACCCGCGGTTCACCCGCACCGCCGCGCATGCCGATGAATATGTCCGCTTCCGTCCCGGCTCCGACGTGGCGCTGGTCTGGGGCATCCTCTGGCACATCTTCGAAAACGGCTGGGAGGACAAGGAGTTCATCCGCACCCGCGTCTATGGCATGGACCATGTCCGCGACGAGGTGGCGAAATGGACGCCCGAGGAAGTCGAACGCGTTACCGGCACGCCGGGCAGCCAACTCGAACGCGTCGCCCGGACGCTGGTCAACAACCGTCCCGGCACCGTGATCTGGTGCATGGGCGGCACCCAGCACACCAACGGTAACAACAACACCCGCGCCTACTGCATCCTGCAGCTGGCCCTTGGCAACATGGGCACCTCGGGTGGCGGCACCAACATCTTCCGCGGCCACGATAACGTGCAGGGCGCCACCGACATGTGCATCCTGTCGCATTCGCTGCCGGGCTACTACGGCCTCGCCGCGGGCAGCTGGGCGCACTGGGCCCGGGTCTGGGGCGAAGATCTCGACTGGCTCAAGGGCCGGTTCGCCACCATCCAGGGCAAGGACGGCAAGGACAAGGCGCTGATGAACTCCAGCGGCATCCCGGTGTCGCGCTGGATCGACGGCGTGCTGGAAGCCAAGGACAACATCGACCAGCCGGAAAACCTCAAGGCGATGGTGTTCTGGGGCCATGCCCCCAACTCGCAGACCCGTATGGCCGAGATGAAGGACGCGATGGAGAAGCTCGACCTGATGGTCGTGATCGACCCCTATCCGACCGTCTCTGCCGTGCTTTCCGACCGCAAGGACGGGGTCTACCTGTTGCCGGCGGCGACGCAGTTCGAAACCTACGGGTCCTGCACCGCGTCGAACCGCTCGCTGCAATGGCGCGAAAAAGTGTTCGAGCCGCTGTTCGAAGCCAAGCCGGATCAGGACATCATTGCGATGTTCGCCGACAAGTTCGGTTTCGCCGACCGCTTCTTCCGCAACATTTCGCGGGATGACGCGGGCTCGCCGTCGGTGGAAGACACCACGCGCGAGTGGAACTCGGGTCTCTGGACCATCGGCTACACCGGCCAATCGCCCGAGCGGCTCAAGCTGCACATGGAAAACCAGCACACGTTCGACCGGACGACGCTGCAAGCCGTGGGCGGCCCGTGCGACGGGGATTACTATGGCCTGCCGTGGCCCTGCTGGGGCACCGCCGAAATGGGCCACCCGGGCACACCCAACCTTTACGACATGTCCAAACCCGTGTCGAAAGGCGGCCTGACCTTCCGCGCCCGCTACGGCGTTGAACATGACGGCAACAACATCCTCGCCGACGGGGTCTACTCGGTCGGGTCGGAAATTCAGGACGGCTATCCCGAATTCACCATGCAGATGCTGATGGATCTCGGATGGGACAGCGACCTGACCGACGAGGAACGTGCCGCGATCGACGCGGTGGCAGGTCCCAAGACCAACTGGAAAACCGACCTGTCGGGCGGCATCCAGCGGGTCGCGATCAAGCACGAATGCGCGCCCTTCGGCAACGCCAAGGCGCGGGCACTGGTGTGGACCTTCCCCGACCCGATCCCGGTTCACCGCGAGCCGCTCTACACCAACCGCCGCGACCTGGTCGAGGATTACCCGACCTACGAGGACAAGCAGTTCTACCGTCTGCCGACGCTCTATGCGTCGATCCAGAAGCAGGACTTCTCAAAGGATTACCCGATGATCCTGACCTCGGGCCGCCTTGTCGAATACGAAGGCGGCGGCGACGAGTCCCGGTCGAACCCCTGGCTCGCCGAACTCCAGCAGGAAATGTTCGTCGAGGTTAACCCGCGCGATGCCAACAACCTCGGTATCCGCGACGGGCAACAGGTCTGGGTCGAAGGTGCCGAAGGCGCCAAGGTCAAGGTGGCGGCCATGGTCACCGAACGGGTGGGTGAAGGCGTCGCCTTCATGCCCTTCCACTTCGGTGGCCAGTTCCAGGGCAAGGACCTGAGGGACAAGTACCCCTCCGGCGCCGACCCCTACGTCCTGGGTGAATCCGCCAACACGGCCTTCACCTATGGCTATGATTCAGTCACGCAGATGCAGGAGTCGAAAGTGACCCTCTGCAAGATCAGCGCGGCATAAGAGAGGGAGGACCAAGATATGGCACGAGTAAAATTCCTCTGTGACGCCGAACGCTGCATCGAATGCAACGGCTGTGTCACGGCGTGCAAGAACGAGCACGAAGTGCCCTGGGGCATCAACCGTCGCCGGGTCGTGACGATCAATGACGGCACCCCGGGCGAACGCTCGATCTCGGTGGCCTGCATGCATTGTTCGGACGCGCCCTGCATGGCGGTGTGTCCCGTGGACTGCTTCTACTCCACCGAAGACGGTGTGGTGCTGCACTCCAAGGACCTTTGCATCGGCTGCGGCTACTGCTTCTACGCCTGCCCCTTCGGGGCGCCGCAGTACCCGCAGGCCGGCAACTTCGGCTCTCGCGGCAAGATGGACAAGTGCACCTTCTGCGCCGGTGGCCCCGAGGAAGACGGCTCCCAAGCCGAATTCCAGAAATACGGGCGCAACCGTCTTGCCGAAGGCAAGCTGCCGATCTGCGCCGAGATGTGCGCCACCAAGGCCCTGCTGGCGGGCGACGCCGACGACGTGTCGGATGTCTACCGCGAGCGCGTGGTCGCCCGCGGCTTCGGCTCGGGTGCCTGGGGCTGGGGCACGGCATATGGCCAGAAAAGCGGCGGCTGATCCCGCCATCTGAGCAAGCCTGACGGGGCGGGCCGCATCGACGCGGCCCGCATCCTGCACACCTGAGACAATCAGGGAAAAAGACAGTGAAAAATTTCCGACGCTTCATTCGCACCGCAGTTCTGCTGACCGGGGTCCTGATGCTTTCCGGCCTGCTGCTGGCCGATGCCGCACAGGCCCAGAGCTCGGTGCGCCCACCGGGCCAGGCCGCCCCACTTGAAGAAGACAGCGGCCCCTCGAACGCGCTGGGCGGCGCGTCCGATGCCGATATCTGGCGTCAGATCCGCGGTGCCGAGGACATGGGCGGCCCCGACCTGCCCGCTGCCCCCGGTCGCAACGTGCCGCTCTACGAAGACCTCATGCGCGAACTGCAAGGCGGGATCGCCGGCGGCACGTCCTCAACCGCGGCCAACTCGCGCCTCATCCAGATGCTGGGCGAAGACTGGCGCCACATCCGCCGCGACTACATCCTGCCCTATGCCGGCTGGGTGCTCGCCGGCGTGCTCGGGCTTTTGGTCGTGTTCCGCCTCATCCGCGGCAAGATCAGGATCGAGGCCGGCCGAAGCGGCAAGTATATCCCCCGCTTCTCGATGGCGCACCGCATCGCCCATTGGTATCTCGCCGCGAGCTTCATCATCATGGCGATCACCGGGCTGATCATCCTGCTCGGCCGCCCGCTGCTGGCCCCTTACATCGGCAAGGACGCCACCGCCATCATGGCCAGCGCCTCGCTGCAGGGCCACAACCTGTTCGGGCCGGTGTTCATCCTGGCGCTGCTGATCATGATTTTCCGCTTCATGAAGGGCAATTTTTTCCAGTGGGCGGATCTGAAATGGATCCTCAAAGGGGGCGGCCTGCTGGGCGGCCATGCCAGCTCGAACCACTACAATTTCGGTGAAAAGACCTGGTATTGGATCGTCGTCATCGTCGGTCTGATCATGAGCGCCACCGGCATGCTGCTGCTGTTCCCCTGGGTCACCGACGTGCTCGCCTGGCACCAGATTTCCACCGTGCTGCACGCCGGCGGCGCGATCCTGCTGATCGCCATCGCCCTGGGCCACGCCTATGTCGGCTCGATCGGCATGGAAGGCTCGATCGACTCGATGCTGCGCGGCGAGGTCGACGAGAACTGGGCCAAGGAACACCATGATCTCTGGTACGAGGAAGTGACCGGCAAGAAGGTCGACCATAAGACCGGCGCAATCGCACAGGCAAACCCGGAGGCCGCAGAATGACACTTCTCGAATTCGTCGAAGGCCCGTTCTTCTACTTCTCGGCAGCGGTCTTCATCGTCGCCGCCCTCTGGCGCCTCGTCGGTATCATCCGCATTGGCCGGAAGAAGGATATCGCCCCTGCCCGCGGCTCGGCCGTCACCGGTTTTTTCAAAGGCAACCTGCGCCACTTCTTCCCGCGCGGCCTGTTTGCCCAGCGCACCTGGATGCACCTGCTGGGCGGCTACGGCTTTCACCTCGGTCTGTTCGCGCTGCTCTTGTTTGCGGCGCCGCACATCGCCTTTGCCGAGCGTCTGTTCGGCATCGAGCTGTGGCCCGCCATGCCCCGCTGGGCGTTCATCATCGCGGCCGAGATCAGCTTCGCCGGCCTCATCGTCCTCTGGGTGCGTCGCTTCTCCGACCCGGTGATGCGGCTGATTTCCGACTGGGACGACCATGTCGGCAGCTGGCTCACCTTCCTGGTGATGCTGTCGGGCTGCCTTGCCCTGCAAGAGGCCCATGACAGCCTGCGCATCCTGCATATGGGGCTGGTGAACATCTGGCTGATCTACTTCCCGTTCAGCCGCCTGATGCACAGCTTCACCTTCTTCCTCTCCCGCGGGGCCACCGGCGCCGTATACGGCCGGAAAGGCATGAACCCATGACCGAAGCAGCCACCACCGCCGTCAACACCCTTCTGGCGCAGACCGACAGCGACATCGCCTCCTATCTCGAGGCCTGCGTCCATTGCGGCGAATGCGCCGAGGCCTGCCATTTCTACCAGGCCACGAAGGACCCGAAACACACGCCGACCTACAAGCTGCAACCGCTGGTCAAGGCCTACAAGCGCCACAAGGCGCCGTTGCGCGGGGTTCTGTCGATCCTCGGCCTCACCCCGCCGGAAGTGACCGAGGACGAACTGCGCGAGTGGGAGCCGCTGGTCTATGACAGCTGCACCATGTGCGGCCGCTGCACGCTGGTCTGCCCGATGGGCATCGACATCGCCGGCACCATCCGCAAGATGCGCGAAGGCTATGCCGCCGCCGGCATCGTGCCCGAAGGCCTGACCCGGGCGCGCGAGAATGTCGAACGCACCTCCAGCCCGATGGGCGTGACCGCCAAGGCGCTGCTGGCGCAGGTCAAACGCCAGAAAGCCGAAACCGGGCTCGAGATCCCGGTCGATCAGGACGGCGTCGACTACCTGGCAATCTTCTCCTCGCACGAGATCATGGCTTCGCCTGAAATCATCGGCGGTTACGCCAAGATCTTCAAGAAGGCGGGTGTCACCTGGACCCTGTCGACCGCGGCCTACGAGGCCACCAATGTCGGTGTCCAGATCGGCTTCGGCCCGCTGGCGCGCGACCTGGTGAAACGCATTGTCGACGAGGCCGAACGCCTGGGCGTGAAATACGTGATCGCCCCGGAATGCGGCCATGCCTATGGCGCCATCCGCTGGGCCGGGCCCAACCTGATCGGCCGCCCCTTCAAGTTCGAGGTCATCCACATCGTCGAACTACTCGACAAGCTGCGCCGCGAAGGCAAGATCCCCCCGGGCAAGAAAGACAGCCGCAAGATGACCCTGCACGACCCCTGTCAGCTCATCCGCCGCGGTGGCGTGCTGAAGGAACCGCGCCGGCTGCTCTCCGACAGCGCGTCGAATTTCGTCGAGATGAAAGGCGCCGGCATCGCCAACCTCTGTTGCGGCGGCGGCGGCGGCGTCTCCGCCAACGAGCGGGCCGAAGAACTTCGGCTCAAGGCGTTCGAACAGAAGCTCAAGCAGATCGACGATATCGGCGATATCGAGACCATCGTTATTCCCTGCGCCAACTGCCGCGGGGTGTTCGAGGACGGGCTCGACGAGTACGAATCCGACTACGAAGTAATCGGCCTGGGCGAGCTGGTGGCGGAAACCCTGAGAGAGGACTGAACCCGCCTCTCTGCAGCGCGCGCGACGCGACAGCCTCCGCCATCACCCGGCCCGGTCCGGCAGAGGCCGGATCGACAGGGAGGCCTCTGCCCCTACGACCGGGTGGGTCCTGGGGAGAGTGGCGGCATCGAACGCGCTGCGGAGTGCCATCCGAAGCTGGTCAGGTATCGGCTCCGATCACTCCGTGGCTATCCCGCACCGCCACCGAGCTGCCTCGCAATGGCCCCCTTCGCCGTGACCGCACGCTGCATTGACTAAATTTCCCTTAAGAATTGCCACACCGCGGCGCCAGACAGGTTGCCAGCCAACCTGCCAGCCAGGCTGCCATACCGTGGTTATTCCGCGGTGCAGCGCCGTTAACCGTCTCAACCGGTGGCTTGAAACTCCGTTAACGGCAGGCCACTCTGCGCCGCAACATCCCATCCGGAAGGCCCGACATGACCGTCAACATTCTCTTTGCTGCCCAACCCGATCGCTGGGCCGAATACCAAGCCCCACTCGGCGCTGCACTTGAAAAAACCGGCCTAAAGTTCTGTCTCACAACGGAAATTGCACCGGAAGAGGTCGACTACATCGTCTATGCACCGAATTCCGAACTGCAGGACTTCACCCCCTACGCCCGCGCCAAAGCGGTCCTCAATCTCTGGGCCGGGGTCGAGCATGTCGCCCCGAACCCGACCCTCAGGATTCCGCTGGCCCGCATGGTCGGTGGCGGTCTGACCGAAGGCATGGTCGAATGGGTCACCGGCCACACCCTGCGCCACCATCTCGGCATCGACGCCCATATCGTAAACCCTTCAAATCGCTGGGATCCCAAGGTCCCGCCGATGGCGGCGGACCGTCCCGTCACCATCCTCGGCCTGGGCGAGCTGGGCCTCGCCTGCGGCTGCGCCCTGACCAATCTCGGCTTCGCCGTCTCCGGCTGGTCGCGCACACCGAAAGTGGTTGCGGATATCACATGCCACCATGGCCATGACGGCCTCAAAACCGCTCTGCAAGGCGCTGAAATCGTGATCCTTCTGCTACCCAACACGCCTGCCACCGAGAACGTACTGAACGCCGACACTCTTGCCTTCATGGCGCCCGGGAGCTTCGTCATCAACCCTGGCCGTGGAACGCTGATTGACGACGACGCGCTCCTCGCCGCCCTCGATGCCGGCCACATCGCTCACGCCACGCTCGACGTCTTCCGCACCGAACCGCTGCCCGCTGATCACCCGTTCTGGGCGCATGAACGTGTCACCGTAACCCCTCATATCGCCAGTGAAACCCGCCCTGGCCCGGCCTCCGAGGTCATCGCCGAGAACATCCGCCGCGGCGAGGCGGGCGAACCGTTCCTGCATCTCGTCGATCGCGACGCCGGCTATTGAGCGCCGCCCGGCCGGCGACCCGATGAACACCCCGGCGGCGCCACCCTGCGACGCGGGCCCCGCCTTCGGTCCATCGCCGCATCGCAGCACGGACAGCGCCCGGCATGGCCCGCCGCGCGGACCGGTCCGTTAACCCGTCATTTAAGCTTCGGCGGTTTACTCGGGTCCATCCCCGGTGCGGCCCCCGGCACCTGCACCGCGTCCTCCGCCTCCGGTACGGGCAGGTCGAATCGCAGACCGACGTCCGCCAGCCGCGCTGCGATCATGCTGTCCTCCGGCCAGAAGGTCACGTCCAGCGTGCCCGCTTCGGCCCCCGAGAACACCAGCGCCTCACCGACCGCCTTGGCCAACGCCGCCTGAGCCCCCGGCGTCGCGTCCAGCACGGCCAGCAAATGGCCCGCGCGCCCGTCCACGTATCGCGCCCCGACCAGCCAGGCCTGCCGTGCCAGACCACCCGCCCGCGCCAGCTTGGCCTCCAGCGCTGTGACCAGCGTTTCGGGCAAGTCCGGTGGCACCAACGCCCTGACCCCGGCCCGATCCTCGTCCGGGCTCGTCTCCAGCATCTGCGCCAGCCAGTCCATCGCCGCCGCCGGTAACAGCACCGAAGACGGGGCGACATCGAGGTTGAGTCCCAACCCCAGCGCCTGTCCGCTCAGCATCCCGGCCAGTGCCCGCCCCGACAACGCCGCGTAAGGTGCTGTCTGTGCGGCGAAATCCACCAACCGCTCCTCACTGTCGAAGGCCAGCACGAACGTCGCGCCTTCCACCTCGAGGGTTCGCGGTTCGACCGCCTCGCCCTCCGGTTCACACTCCAGCAGCAGAAACAGCGTGGCGTCGGCCAGCGCATCGTAGAACCGCAGCCGCTCCGCATCATTGTCCGGTGCGGCCGTCATCGCGCCATGCGCCATGTCCAACGGCGTTTCGCTCATGCCAGCGCCTCTTCGATTGCCTGCCGCAGCGCCGGGACCACCTCTGCCTCGAACCACGGGTTTTTCTTCAGCCACCCGGTATTGCGCCACGAGGGATGCGGCAAGGCGAAAACGCCTTCCGGCAGGGCGCGCCATCGCTGCACCGTCTCCGACACCCCGGTTTTGACCCCGAGATGCCAACGATGGGCATAGCCGCCCACCAGGATCTTCAGCCGCAGTTTAGACAACGCCTGCATCACGCGGGGATGCCAGGTCTCCGAACAACGCCGCGGCGGCGGCAGGTCGCTGCCGTTCGAATCATAGCCCGGAAAACAGAACGCCATGGGAACCACTGCGAAACGTTTCCGGTCATAGAATGCCGTGCGGTCCACCCCCATCCAGGCGCGCAACCGGTCGCCCGAGGCGTCGTTGAACGGCAGACCCGTCTCATGCACCCGCATCCCCGGCGCCTGGCCCGCGACCAGCACCCGCGAGTCGGGCGAGAACCACACCACCGGTCGTGGCAAATGCGCGGTTTTGGTGCGGGCAAAATCACCGGCGCAGAGCCGGCAGGCCCGGATGTCCTCGGTCAGGTCCTGCATGACGGCAACCTACCCCAGACCGGCACGGAACCCAATATTTCAAAAATTCTCGAAATGACTGGACAGATACCGAACATTTCCATATTTCTCGAAACATGAAACAATCTGACCCCACCGATCTCAGCCTCGCTCTCGCGGCCTCGACCTTCGCCGCGCTCGGTTCCGAACAGCGCCTGTCGGTGCTGCGCCGTCTGGTCCGCGCCGGACCCGACGGGCTGACCATTGGTGAGCTTGGCCAGCGCACCGGAGTCACCGGTTCGACACTCACGCATCACATGAAAATCCTCACCCAGGCCGGGCTCGTCACCCAGACCCGCCAAGGCCGCCAGATCATCTGCGCCGCCGTGGCTTATGACGAGCTCAAGGCGTTGTCACAGTTCTTGCTGCGCGAATGCTGCGCCGATGCCGACACCTGCGACAAGGGCCACGACCATGACTGACATTTCCCAATCACCGCAGAAATTTACACTGAGAAAGATCGACAAGGCCTGGCTCGCCCTGGGGCTGATCCTGCTGGCCGTCTTGGTGCTCGACCCGCCGCAGTTCCTGCCGACAGTCAGCTTCGGCCTCGGCGCATTGCTGCACACCGCTCCCTTCATCGGTTTTGCCGTCCTGGCAGTGGCTTATCTCAAGGCAACCGGTGCCGAGAACCTGCTTGCCAAGGCGTTTGAGGGCCGCGAGGCGCGTATGATCGTGATGGCAGCGCTGCTCGGCGGGCTGTCGCCCTTCTGCTCGTGCGAGGTCATTCCCTTCATTGCCGCCTTGCTTGCCGTCGGCGCGCCGCTTTCGGCCGTGATGGCGTTCTGGCTGGCCTCGCCGCTGATGGACCCGGCGATGTTCGCCATCACCTCCGGCACGCTGGGTCTGGAATTCGCCACCGCCAAGACCCTTGCCGCCATTGGCATCGGCGCCTTGGGAGGCTTTGGCACGATGGCCCTGAAATCCTCCCCCGTCTTCGTCGACCCGCTGCGCGAAAAGCCAGCCGTAGGTGGTTGCTGCGGCGTCAAGAAACCGTTCTCCGGCCAGCCTCGATGGCAGTTCTGGGACGAGAGCGAACGCCGCACCGCCTTCCGCGACAGCTTCATCGAAAATGCTGTTTTCCTTCTGAAATGGTTGGCTCTGGCCTATGTGATCGAAGCGATCATGATCCACTACATCCCTGCCGACATGATCGCGGGCGTGCTGGGCGGCGAAGGATTGAAACCCATCTTCCTCGGCGCCATTGTCGGCGCACCGGCTTATCTCAACGGCTACGCCGCCGTGCCGCTGGTCGCGGGGCTCCTGGAACAAGGCATGGCGCCCGGCGCGGCGATGAGTTTCGTGATCGCCGGTGGTGTCAGCTGCATCCCCGCCGCCGTCGCCGTCTGGGCCCTGGTCAAACCGCGGGTCTTCGCCGCTTATATCGGCTATGCCGTACTGGGAGCGGTGCTGGCCGGGCTGGCCTGGGGCGCCTGGGTCTGAGCAGTGCTCAGCTGAGGAAACTCACCACCAGCGTCACGCCCAGCAGGATGGCGATCCACAGCACCATCGCGCCGGTTGGCCAGCTTTGCGCCAGCCGGCCCTCGGGACCGGTGGAATGCTGGAAGCGGTGGAAGATGCCGATCGCCCAACCGCTCAGCACCGATCCCAGATAGGCGCCGCTCGCTCCAGCCACGGCGCGCAGATAGCGCAGGATGGCCGGGCCGGCCTTGCGGTAGGTCCAGTCGAAATCGAGGTTCACCGATTTCAGCTCGGGCGGATAGATCCCGGTGCGCATCAGCACGGTAAAGGCCAGCGCCGAGAAGAACAGGAGCTGCAGCTGGGTGACAACGTGGGTGGTGGTATAGGGCTCGTATTTCACCTCATAGGGCAGCAGCGCGTAAAGCGGTTCCGGGTTGACCCCGATATAGACGCAGAAAAAAGCCGTGATCGCCATCGCCAGCAGCATATGCGGCGGCGCCTCCTTGGGGCGCTTGCCGCTGTCATGGGCGAAGAAAGCGAAATAGGGGATCTTGATGCCCGAATGGTGGAACACCCCGGCCGAGGCGAACAGCAGCACCGCCCAGACAATATAGTAATGCTCTTTGACCGAAGCCGACAGGATCAGCGACTTCGAGATGAAGCCTGAGAACAGCGGGAAGGCGCTGATCGAGGCCGCGCCGACAACGCAGAAAACCATGGTCAGCGGCATGGTCTTGTAAAGCCCACCCAGTTCCGAGCCCTTGGCGGTGCCGGTGCGGAACAGCACGGCGCCGACACTCATGAACAAAAGCGCCTTGTAGAGAATATGGGCGAAGGCATGCGCCGCCGTGCCATTGAGGGCCAGTTCGGTGCCGATGCCCACGCCGACCACCATGAACCCCAGCTGGTTGTTCAGGCTGTAGGCCAGAACTCGGCGCAGGTCGTTCTCGATCACCGCATAGAAGATCGGGAACAGCGTCATCGCCGCCCCGATATAGATCAGGATCTCAGTGCCGGCAAAACCACGGGCCAACGCATAGACCGCCAACTTGGTGGTAAAGGCCGACAGGATCACCGTGCCGGTAACGGTGGCCGCGGGATAGGCATCCTGCAACCAGTTATGTAGCAGCGGGAAGGCGCATTTGATCCCGAAGCTCAGGAAGATCAGCCATGTGGCGGGCGACCCCAGTTGCATACGTTCGAAAACAAAGTTTCCGGTTTCGGCGTGGTAGAGCACGGCGCCCGCCAGCAGGATCACGCCCGATCCGATCTGGATGATCAGATACCTCAGGCCGGTGTGATAAGCTCCTTCCGTGCGCCGCGCCCAGATCAGGAAGACCGAGGCGATCGCCGTGCCTTCCCAGAACAAGAAGAGCGTGATCAGATCGCCCGCCAGGACGGCACCGATAGCCGATCCGGAATAGATCAGCCCGGCCACCTGCTGCACCCGGTCGCGGACATGCCAAGCATAGAGATTGCCGAGAAAGGCAGCGAGGCAGAAGATCAACGCGAAGATGCGGCTGAGGCTGTCGATGCGCATGAACTCAAGCTCGAGCCCCATGAAACCAACCTGCGCCAGCATGCCCTCCGGTATGTTCCAGAGGATGATGCCCGCCAGCACCGGAACCGCCAGCAGCAGAAGGGCGCGCAAGTACTGCGGCAGGACCGGAAGGATCGCTGCTGCAAGGAAAAACAGCAGGGCGGTGGGCATCATCTCAGGCATCGTGCTCGGCCCTGTCCAGTTGGTCCTCGGGGTATTCCTCGGCCTCGACATCGCGCGGCGCATAGTAATCCTCGCGCCGCATCAGGATCACCCGCATCGCCTTGGCACAGATCACCAGCATCGCACACATGACAAAGCCATAGACGGCATAGAACCCGGGCAGTTCCTCGACGCCCAGATAGACATGCTTGTGGTAGAAGAAGTCGGCCAGGAACAGCGCCGCGCACAGACCATAAAGCGCATAAACGATACGGTTCACGTTGCGCCGGTTATCCAGCCAGAGCAGTCGCCGCCCGAGCCAGGGAAAGGCGTCGGTGTCTTCATGCTTGTCTTGGCTCATTTCCCCCTCCGTCATTTCGTCACCAGCGGCATCAGGAACGCCTGAAGCGCGCCGGCATAGAAAAACAGCACCAGACAACCCAGCGCGGTGATCAAGGGCGGCAGCCAGACCAGCAACCCGGCCTCGCCCCATTGGTCCTGCGTCTCGTTTCCGCGCAGGAAGAAGCCCTTGCCCACCAGCGGCAGCAGGTAAGCCACGTTCAGCAGAGACGACACCATCAGCACCCCGATCATCACCCACTCCTGGGTATCGGCGGCCCCCATGATCAACAGCCACTTGCTCCACGACCCTCCCAGCGGCGGCAGGCCGATGATCGACAGGGCCCCGATCAGGAAGGCGAAGAACGTCACCGGCATCGCCCGGCCCAGCCCGGTCATCTGGCTGATCTCGGTGCGATGCGTGGCGACATAGATCGAGCCCGCGCACATGAACAAAGTGATCTTGCCCATCGCGTGCATCGCGATATGCATGCCACCGCCGATCACCCCCATCGACGTTGCCAGCGCCATGCCCAGCGTGATGTAACTCAGCTGGCTGACCGTCGAATAGGCCAGCCGCGCCTTGAGGTTATCCTTGGTCAGCGCCACCACCGAGGCGGCGACAATCGAGAACGCGGCCAGCCACATCAGCCAGTCGCTGGCCCCCGTCTCGGCCAGGAAGTCGATTCCGAAGACATAGACGCCGACCTTCAGCATGGTGAAAACCCCGGCCTTCACCACCGCCACAGCGTGCAGCAGCGCCGATACCGGCGTCGGTGCCACCATCGCCGCCGGCAGCCAGCGGTGGAACGGCATCAACGCCGCCTTGCCGATGCCGAAGGCGTAGAGCCCCAGCAGAACCGGCACCATCATCCCTGCCACGTGACCTTCGAGAATGCCGCCCAGCTCGAAGTCCAGCGTCCCGGTCAAATTCCAGGTCCAGATCACCGCCACCAGCTGCAACCCGATCGACGTGCCGATGAGAATCCCCAGATAGGTCCGCGCCCCGCGAATGGCCTCGGGCGTACCCTTGTGCGCGACCAGCGGGTAGGTCGATACCGTCAGCAGTTCATAGAACAGGAACAACGTGAACATGTTGGCTGAAAAGGCCACGCCCATAGTGCTGGCGATCGCCAGTGAAAACGCCGCGAAGAACCGGGCGTGGTTCTTCTCCGAATTGCCGCGCATGTAGCCGATACCGTAGAGATGCGTGACGATCCACAAGCCCGATGCGATCAGCGCGAACATCAGGCCCAGCGGCTCGACATGGAAGGCAAGCTCGATCCCCGGCATCACCTCGCTCAGCACCATTTTTTCGGTCGTGCCGCTGCCTTCGTTACCCAGCACGACCAGCACGCAGAGGAAGGTCAGCACTGCGGCCGCGAGCGTCATGCCGTCACGCAGGTTGGGCCGGTCGCGCAGCAGCAGGTTCAGCACCATCGCCGCCGTTGGGATCAGCATCGAAAGCGCTATGGCCGTCCAGGTATCCATTTCAGTGCCCCGCCAGTATCAGGCCCGGCGAGCCGGCCATGAACCCCTTGGCCGCGCTCAGCGACGCACCCAGCGTAAGTTCGGTATTGAGCCCGAACCAGATGCAGGCCAAGGCCATCAGCCACATCGGCACCAGCATCGACAGCGGCGCTTCGCCCGCCGCTGCCCGCTCCGGCGCCGGCTGCAGGTAGAGGGTTTCGATCATGCGCCAGACATAGACCACCGCCAGCAACGAGCTGAGTACGATCAGCATCGCCACCGGCCACCAGCCGGCCTCCAGCGCGCCCTGCACCAGTACCCATTTCGATATGAACCCGGCCGTGCCCGGCACCCCGATCAGGCTCAGCCCCCCGATCACCATCGCGGCCGAGGTCCAGGGCATGGTGCGGCCCGCCCCGGCCACCCCGTCGCAATAGGAATTGCCGAACCGCAGCACCAGGGCGCCCACGCCCATGAACAACGCCGCCTTGGTGATGCCGTGGTTGAACAGATGTGCGATCGCCGCCGTCAGCCCAGTCTCGCTCAAAAATCCTATCCCCAGCAGCATGTAACCGATCTGCGCCAGGCTGGAATAGGCCAGCAGCCGCTTCAGGTCGGTCTGGAAGATGGCGATGACCGAAGCCGCGAACATCGCCAGCAGAGCCAGCGGAATGATGATGAATTCCAGCGTCTTGACTTCGACCAGATAGAGCGGCTGGAACACCGAAAACATGAACCGCATGAGCACGTAGATCGCCACCTTGGTGGCGGTCGCCGCCAGGAAGGCGGTCACCGCCGAGGGCGCATAGGTATAGGCGTTGGGCAGCCACAGGTGCAGCGGATAGATCGCCGCCTTGAGCCCGACGCCGACCACGATGAAGGCGAAGGCCGCCCGCACCGTGCGGTTACCGGTCTGATCCGCGATCCGCTCGGCGATGTCAGCCATGTTGAGCGTGCCCGTGGCCATGTACAACAGACCCAGGCCGATGACGAAGAACGTCGCACCGATCGTGCCCATGATCAGATAGTCATAGGCTGCCGTCAGCGCCCGGCGATCGCGCACCGCGCCGGCGGCGATCAGCACATAGGTACTGAGCGACGAGATCTCGAGAAAGACGAAGACGTTGAATGCATCGCCGGTGATCACCACGCCCAGAAGTCCGGTGAAGCACAACAGGAACATGGCATAGAACAGCGTTCCGTGCTGCCCGTCGACCTCGGCCGCGACGCTGGTGCGGGCGTAAGGCAGCACCACCGTAGCGATTCCGGTCACCAGGAAGAGCACGAAGGCGTTGGCGGAATCGACCCGGTATTCGATCCCCAACGGCGGCGCCCAGCCGCCGATGTGGTACGAGATCACCTCGCCGCCGATAACCCGCATCAAGAGAAAAACCGCCATCACGAAACTGGCCGTCGCCGCGCCATAGGCCAGCGGCCAGGCCAGCCGGCGCGACCCCAGCAGCACGATCAGCGGCGCCGCCACCAACGGCACCAGGATCAGCAGCATCGGCAACTGGTCGGCCAGCGTCAGCGCCACATGCTCGACCGCATGACCGGCGTCCTGCGCCGCCCCCGGTTCCGCCGCGTTGGTCGCTCTGCCCGCCGCCATCAGGCCAGTCCGCCCATGGCTTCGCCGTGCAGGCGGGTGTCCTCGGCCGCCATCGCCTTTTCGATCTCCAGGAGTTCGTCCTCCTCGATGGTGCCGAACTGCTCCTGGATCCGCACGATCAGCGCCAGCCCCAACGAGGTGGTGGCGACCCCCACCACGATCGCCGTTAGGATCAACACATGCGGCAGCGGGTTGGAATAGACCGTATCCGGGTCGATCTGCATGTCTGTCGGGAAGATCGGCGCAGTGCCCCCGGTGACCTTGCCCATCGAGATGTAGAGCATGAAGACCGAGGTCTGGAACACGTTGAGCCCAACGATCTTCTTCACCAGATTGCCCTTGGCCACGACGATATAGAGCCCGGTCATCATCAGGACCGTAAACAGCCAGTAGTTGACGTGACCAACAATGAATTCAAGCGTGAAGGCAGCCATGCTCACCAATCCTTGTCGCTGATCGTCGGGGGCCGCGCGGCAAACGCATAGTAGATCGCCACCATCACGCCGGTCACGGTGACGCCAACGCCCAGTTCGACGATCAAGATACCCCAGTGCTGGCCGTGCTCGGGATGATGCGGAGTAAAGGCGCCGTAGTTCAGGTATTCATAGCCCAGCGCCATGCTGACCAAACCGGTGAAGGCATAGATCAGCACGCCCAGCGCCAGCAACTTGTGCACCAGCCAGGGCGGGAACACGCGTTGTGCCTGACGCAGGCTGAACACCACTCCATAGATGATGAAAGCCACTGCCATGATCACCCCCGCCTGGAACCCGCCGCCCGGCGAGAAATCGCCGTGGAACTGGACGTAAAGGGCGAACAGGATGATCGCGCCGACCAGCAGCTTGGTCACGACCCGCAGGATCAGGTGGTGCCGCATCTCACGCCCCTTTCCTGTCGTTTCCGCTGTCGCCCGTCTCGCGCCGCCGGCGCAGCGCGCTGATCAGGAACAGCACCCCGATCCCGGCAGTGAACACCACCGCCGTCTCACCCAGCGTGTCAAAGCCGCGGTAGCTCGCCAGCACTGCCGTCACCACATTGGGCACGCCAATCTCGTGTGGGCTGCGCTCGAGATAATCAGGCGACACATGGGTCTGCGCCGGCGCGTCCGCAGCACCGAAATTGGGCATGTCCAGCGTGCCGTAGATCAGCACCGCCCCGGTCATCCCGACCACCAGCAGCGGCAGGAAAGGCGAATGGGTCGAGCGTTTCTCGACCCGGCCGGTCAAGGCCAGCGTGCCCAGCATCAGCACGGTCGAAATACCTGCTCCGACCGCCGCCTCGGTAAAGGCCACATCGACCGCGTCGAGCACCACGAAAAGCTGTGCCGACAGCAGGCTGAACACACCCGACAGCATCGCCGTGGCGAACAGCCGCCGGGTCCGGACGATCGCCAGCGCGGTCATCACCAGCATGGTGAACAGCGCGATATCGATGAAAGTCTCTATGCCGCACCTGCCGTTTCTTTTCTCGTGCCCTCGGCGTCACCTTCCGCGCCGCCCGCCACGGTCAGCGGCTCCGGCTCGGCGGCGATCAGCCCTTCGGCCTCGCGCGGGCGCAGCCCAGAGACCAGCGCCGCGTTGGCCACCGCGTGGGTCGCCGTCGGCCCGGTGATGAACAGGAAAATGCCGATCACGATCAGCTTGACCGTCACCAGCGTCAATCCCGACTGCAGGCACATGCCCGCGATCAACAGGATCATCCCGGCGCTGTCGGTGACCGAAGCGGCATGTAGCCGCGACCAGAAATCGGGAAGCCGCCAGGTCCCGAAGGCGCCGACCAGTGCGAAGAACGCACCGCTCACGACCAGCACCCAGCTCAGCACTTCCTGGATCAGCGCCGCGGTGCTCATGACTGCTCCTCCTCGTCATCCCGCGTGCGGGCGTAATCGCCGATCGCGCGATAGCGGAAGAACTTCAGCACCGCGATCGTGCCGACGAAGTTGATCAAAGCGTAAAGCAAAGCGATATCAAGGAAATCCGGCCGTCCCGACAGGAACCCCTTCACCGCGATCAGGAGCACCGTCAGCGTGCCGAACAGGTTCACCGCCAGCACCCGGTCATACACCGTGGGGCCGCCGAACAACCGCATCAGCGTCAGCACCATCCCCAGTATGATCATGATAGTGGCGACAACGAACATCACACGGCCTCCGCCGCGCTGACGCGCCGATCCATCTCGGTCAGTTCTCCGATCGTGCCAGGCGTATAGGCCACGGCATGCACCAGGAACCGCTCGGGCTCGGTTTCGACCGTGATCGTACCCGGCGTCAGCGTGATCGAATTGGCAAAGATCACTTGCCCCAGATCGGTCTTCTGGGTCACCTGAACCGCGAACAGATGCTGCCTGATCGGCATCTGCGCCGCCAGGATGATCCGCGTGACCGCCCAGTTGGCCTTGGCGATTTCGCCCAGAAGCCAAAAAAGATACAGTGGAAAACCCAGCGGCTTGAGCGCCAGCTCAACCGGGTCGCTGTCTACCAGGTCCATCCGCCGCACCACCAGTACCGCAAGCCCGGCCGAGGCCACGCCAAGTCCGACGATCATCGGTGTGTAGATGCCCGACAGCAGCAGCCATAGCACGACAAGAACGACAAATGCGCCGATGATCCGCAATATCAGCTCCCTGTTGGGCGGGCGGCGCTCGGCGCCGGAACCCGCTGTGTCCCCGTTCTTTCTTTACAGGTTTTGGTACACGCGGCGGCACCGGAAGACAACAACCGGTGCTCGGCTTTTGCCAGCCATGCTCGCCGCATCGCGGCGTCTGCCACCGCCGTGGCAATCGCTACACCGGTCCCTCTGGGCCATTTTTCAACGGCCAAGACACAATTTTGCCGTATCCCGTTGTAATAAGAGGACCCATTCCGTCATAATGATTGGAACCGAGGCAAATCTTGCCTTAAGGAAACCCCGCTAAAGAGGGTGGCAGAGCAGAGCCGGAGCACGAAATGCTCGAGTTTGAAAATGTCAGCAAGTCCTTCTGGACGGGCTCGCAGCGCAAGGTGATCCTTGACCGGGTTTCCTTCCGCGTCGAGCTTGGCCGCTCTATCGGGATTCTGGCGCCCAATGGCACCGGCAAGACCACGCTCATCAACATGATGGCCGGGCTCGAAAAACCCGACGAGGGCGAGATCCGCCGTGGTTGCCGCATCTCCTTCCCGCTGGGCTTCATGGGCGGCGTCGTCGGCAAGCATTCGGCGGTCGAAAACTCGCGCTACATCGCGCGTCTCTATGGGCTCGATCCCGATTATGTCGAAGCCTACTGCCGCTGGCTCTGCGGGCTGGGCGAATATTTCGACCAGCCGCTGGGCACCTATTCCTCGGGGATGCGGGCGCGGTTCTCGTTTGCGCTGATGCTGGCGCTCGATTTTGACATGTACCTGATCGATGAAGGCATGCCCGGTTCGACCGATGTCGAATTCAACAGGAAAGCCGGCGACATTTTGCGCGATCGGCTGCGCACCACCACCGTTGTGATCGTCTCGCACAGCCCGCAGACACTCGAACAGTTCGCCAGTTCGGCCGCCGTGCTGCTCGACGGCAAACTGCACATGTTCGACACCTTGGAAGAAGCGAAACATCTCTATGACTACCAAACCCAAGGCTAGGAAATTCCGCATCCGACGCACCACGCCAGCGGATGGCGCAGGCATGGCATCCGCGGCCGGCAGCAGCCCGGACGCGACGACGAAACCGTCGCAGCCGGTGACCGCCACCACCCTGACCCGCCCGACCGCGTCGTCCCGCCCGGCGAACCAGGCAGCCACCGCTTCGAACGCGACGCATCAGGCAAGGCAGCCCGAGCCCCGGGCGACACAACAGCCCGCCCCCGAACAGGCCGGGCCCGCACCCCGGAGCACCGACATCGCTTCGGCACGCGAAACCAGGGCCGAAACCAATATCGACTCGATCCGCCGCGAAGGCCTCACCGGCCGTCAGTTGCGCATGGCCCGACGCGTGGCACAGAAACACGGTCTGGCGCCGATCTCGGATTTCGACGCCGTGCGCCAGTTGCGCCTGCGCGGCATCGACCCGTTCCAGCGCGCCAACATGCTCGAACTGGTGGTTCCGACCGAGGCCGGTCAAGGCGGTGGCCATGACGGCGGTGACCCGCCGCTGCCGGTCGATACCGGCGGCAACCCGCCCGATCCCGGCCGGGTGCAATTGCCCCAGACCGTGCAGCTCGGCAAGGCCGGGCTGCCCTCGACCGATACGATGTCCCCGGCCGAGCGCCGCGCCGCCGAGATCACCGAAATACAACGCGACATCGCCCGGCGCCGCCGCCGCAAGCTGTTCCTGCTGTTCAGCCGGCTCTCGGCCTTTGTCTTTGTCCCGACCATTATCGCCGGCTGGTACTATTTCGTGCTGGCAACGCCGATGTATGCCACCCATACCGAATTCCTGATCCTCCAGGCCGATGGTGGCGGCGGTGGCGGCATGCGCGGGCTTCTGCCGTCCAACTATGCCACAAGCCAGGACAGCATCGCCGTGCAATCCTATCTGCAATCCAAGGACGCGATGCTCAGGCTCGATGCCGAATACGGTTACCGCGCGCATTTCTCGGCCTCCTCCATCGACCCAATCCAGCGGCTCGACCCCGATGCCTCGAACGAGGCGATGCACAAGCTCTATAAGAAGAACGTCAAGATCGGCTACGACCCCACCGAAGGCGTGGTCCGGATGGAGGTGGTCGCCGCCAATCCTGAAGTCGCCTTCAACTACGCCTCACTGCTGGTGAAATTCGCCGAGGAACGCGTCGACGAACTGTCGCGCCAGAAGCGTGAGGATTCGATGCGCCTGGCCGACGAGCGCCTGGAAGAGGCCAAGGCCGAACGCCGCGCCGCGCAGGAGGCACTCATCCGGCTGCAGGAAACCGAGGGCGTCGATCCCGCCGAACAGCTCGCCGTTCTGCGCCAACAGATCGCCGGCTACGAGGCCGAGCTGCTGGAGAAGAAGCTCCATCTCGCCGCGCTGCTCGACAACCCGCGCCCCAACCGCGCCAAGGTCGACGGCACGCAGGGCGACGTGCGCCGGCTGACCGCCCTGCTCGAAACTCTGAACGCCAAGATGACCGAGGAATCGAACGGCCAGGGCTCGCTTGCCGCCCGTGCCGCCAAGATCGCCATCGCCCAGGCCGACCTTCAGTCCGCCGACCTGTTCCTGCAATCGGCACTCGAGGCTGCCAAGGCGGCCGAGGCCGAAGCCAGCAAGCAGGTGCGCTATCTCACCGTCCCGGTACAACCGATCGCGGCGCAGGAACCCTCCTATCCGCGCGCCTTCGAGAACACGGTTCTGGCCTTCCTGATCTTCGCCGGCATCTACCTGATGATCTCGCTGACCTCGTCGATCCTGCGCGAACAGGTCTCGTCGTGAACACAGTCGCGCCTTGCGTGCAAAAGGCTGTCATGTAATGTCCCCCCGATCAGGACGACACGAGGAATCCGCATCGCAATGAAACCGCTTGCCACCGTCACGCCCAACACTTGGGAGTTTCTGCGCGACCCGATGATCGCGCCCACCGGTTTCCGCGAATACGATGCCCGCTGGAAATATCCCGACGAGATCAACCTGCCCGGCATGACGTCCCTGGGTCTCGGCCTCGGCACCCAGATGCGCCGTCGCGGCATCGCCCCGGTGATCGCGGTCGGCAACGATTATCGCGACTACTCGCTGTCGATCAAAAACGCGCTGATCGTTGGGCTGGTTCAAGCCGGCATCGCGGTCAAGGATATCGGCCCCGCGCTCAGCCCGATGGCCTATTTCGCCCAGTTCCACCTCGACGTGCCAGCGGTCGCCATGGTGACCGCCAGCCACAATCCGAACGGCTGGACCGGTGTCAAGATGGGATTCGAGCGCCCACTGACCCACGGTCCCGACGAGATGGCCGAGCTGCGCGATATCGTGCTGAACGGCGAAGGCCAACCCGCAGCCGGTGGGTCCTACGAATTCGTTGACGGCGTGCGCGAGGCCTATCTCGATGACCTCGTCGGCGACTTCCGCATGACCCGCAAGCTGCGCATCGTCTGCGCCACCGGAAACGGCACCGCCTCGGCCTTTGCCCCCGAGTTGTTCGAACGCCTCGGCGTCGAGGTGATCCCCTCGCATAACGAACTCGACTACACCTTCCCCAACTACAACCCCAACCCCGAAGCCATGGAGATGCTGCACGACATGGCCGACAGCGTGAAGGCTCACGGTGCCGACATGGCGCTTGGCTTCGACGGCGATGGCGACCGCTGCGGTGTCGTGGACGACGAGGGCGAGGAGATTTTCGCCGACAAGGTCGGAGTCATCATGGCCCGCGACCTGTCGAAGCTCTATCCCGGCTCGACCTTCGTTGCCGACGTCAAGTCCACCGGCCTCTTCGCCTCGGACCCCGAGCTGCAAAGGAACGGCGTCACCGCCGATTACTGGAAGACCGGCCACAGCCACATGAAGCGCCGGGTGAAAGAGATTGGCGCGCTGGCGGGATTCGAGAAATCCGGGCACTATTTCCTCGCCGAGCCGATCGGCCGCGGCTACGATTGCGGCATGCGCGTCGCGGTCGAGATCTGCAAACTGATGGACCGCAACCCGGGCCAGTCGATGTCCGACCTGCGCAAGGCGCTGCCGAAGACCTGGTCCACCCCCACCATGTCGCCCTATGCCGCCGACACCGAGAAATACGATATCCTCGACCGCTTGGTGCAAAAGCTGGTCGCCAAATACAACGCCGGCGAAACCTTCGCCGGCCGAACTATAAAAGAGGTTGTCACCGTCAACGGCGCCCGCGTCATCCTCGACAACGGCTCCTGGGGCCTGGTGCGCGCGTCGTCCAACACCCCCAATCTCGTGGTCGTCTGCGAAAGCAGCGACTCCGAGGCCGAAATGCGCGCCATCTTCGCCGATATCGACGCGGTCATCCGCACCGAGCCCGGCGTCGGGGACTATGACCAGACGATCTGACGCCGCCCGCCCCGCAACAACCACAGACCGATTTCTGGAAACAGTTTGTCAACGGTAAGCGCCTTGACCGTTCTGCTCCAGATGGCGACTGTATTACTTTGTATTGACCTTTTTTGAGGGGCGATAATGACGCCATCGAAATTCCAGCTACTCACGGCGGCCCTGCTTGTCGCACTGCCGGGCTGGTCCGCTGCCGATTCCAAACCTCGTGGCGCCCAACCGGCAAGCTATGAAAAGATCGCTACCGCCTATGCCGGCAAGACCGAGCTCTGGGGCGACAACTGCAACGGTGGCATCTACTTCGCGCCGAACTGGCAGGCCCGGGCATGGTGCGCCGACACCAGCGAAAACTTCGGGGCCGGGCGGTGGTCTGTCGAACCCGGCGGTCTCGTCTGTCATGACCTGACCTGGTATTGGCCAAACGGGGCGCGTGCCGGCGCGTCTCCGGGGGGCAAGACCTGCGTTTCACACGTGGTCGACCGGTGGGGCAAGCTGTGGCGCAATTGGCCCGGTTCCGCCGAGTGGTGGCCGCTCGACGGCTCCGGCGCTCTCGTGCGCGGGTACAAGCTGCAACAGCAGGTGCAACAGACACAACGCCGGCTCGGCATGTGATCGCCACCTGCCTGGCGTGTGACCGCTTGCGGGCTCAGCCAGCGGGAACCAGCCCCCGGCCTTTCAGCAGCGCCTCGACCCCTGGCAACCGCCCGCGGAACCGGGTGTAAAGCTCGCCCGCATCGACCGACCCACCGGTTGACAGAATGTTCGTCTCCAGACCCTTGGCGACCTCCGGATCGAACGCACCGCCAGCTTCCTCGAAAGCGGCGAACGCGTCGGCGTCCATCACCTCGGACCACATGTAGGAATAATAACCCGAGGAATAGCCGTCACCGGAAAACACATGCGCGAAGTGCGGCGTTGCATGCCGCATCACGATCGCATCCGGCATCCCGATCCCCGCCAACACCTCCGCCTGCCGATCCATCACGTCCACCGGCGCCGGTCCGTCATGAAATTCGAGATCGACCATCGCCGAGGCCACGAACTCCACAGTCTGGAACCCCTGATCGAAATTCGCCGCCTCAAGCACTTTCTCCAGCATCGCGTCCGGCATCGCCTCGCCGGTCTCGACGTGTCGCGCAAACTCGCGCAGCACCTCCGGCACCTCCAGCCAATGCTCGTAAAGCTGCGACGGCAGTTCCACGAAATCCCGCGCCACCGACGTGCCCGACACGCTCTCATAGGTCACGTCCGACAGCATCTGGTGCAGCGCGTGGCCGAACTCGTGAAACAGCGTTCGCGCATCGTCATAGGAAAGCAACGCCGGATCGCCCTTGGCGAAGTTGCACACATTGATTACCACCGGCGCCTGTTCCTTTGGCCACTTGGCCTGAGATCGCATCGCCGAACACCACGCGCCCGAGCGTTTTGAGCCCCGCGCGAAATAATCCGCGATGAACACCGCCACGTGCCGTCCGTTCCGCGTCACCTCCCACGCCCGGCAATCGGGGTGGTAGAGCGGCACGTCCAAAGGTGAAAACTCCAACCCGAACAACCTGTTGGCGCAGGAAAATGCCGCCGCAATCATCCCCTCCAGCGGCAGAAAAGGCTTCAACGCGGCATCATCCAGATCATGCTCGGCACGGCGCCGCCGCGCCGCGTAGTAACGCCAGTCCCAAGGTTCCAGCCGGCCGTTAAGACCATCGTCATGCATCATCCCTTCCAGAATTGCGGCATCGGCTTCGGCCCGCGCCCTGGCCGGTGCCCACACCGCCACCAGCAACTCGCGCACCGCGTCCGGCGTCTTCGCCATCTCGGTTTCCAACTTGAACTCGGCGAAATTTCCGTACCCCAGCAGCTTCGCCCGTTCCTCGCGTAGCGCGAGGATTTCGCGCGCGATCTCGCGATTGTCGGTCGCGCCGCCATTGGCCCCCCGCGCCGCCCAGGCCCGGAATGCCTTTTCCCGCAGATCACGCCGCGGCGAGCTTTCCAGGAACGGCACGATCAGCGATCGGTTCAACGTCACCACCGGGCCGTCGACCCCCTTCTCGCGACCGGCCTCGCGGGCAGCAGCCACGACGAAGCCGGGCAGCCCTTCGAGGTCTTCCTCACCAAGTTCCATGAACCAGTCACGCTCGTCGGCCAGAAGGTTTTGGGTGAAAGCGGTGCCAAGTTCGGCCAACCGTGCCTTGATCTCCTTCATCCGCGCCTCGTCCGCACCGGAGAGCGCCGCGCCCGAGCGCACGAAATTGCGCCGGGTCAGCATCAGCACGCGGGCCTGCTCGTCGGTCAGACCCAGCTGCTCACGCCGCTCCCAAATCGTCTCGATCCGCCGAAACAGCGCCTTGTTGGCGGTAATTGCCGCGAAATGCCGCGCCAGCTTCGGCGAAAATGCCCGCTGCAAGGCCTCGCGCTCGGGGTTGCTGTCGGCCCCGGCGACGCTGAAGAACACCGCGAGCACCTTGTCGAGCGCCTCGCCCGCGGCTTCCAGCGCCCCGATCACGGTGTCGAAATCGGCCTGGCGGGCATCTTCGGCAATGGCCGCGATTTCGGCCTCATGCACCGCGAGCGCCTGCTCCAGCGCCGGCGCGAAATCGGCATCCGAGATCGCGTCGAACGGGGCAATCCCGAACGGTGTCTGCCAATCGGCCAAAAGCGGGTTCGTCATCTCGGGTTTCTCCAGTTTCGCTGCCGCACAGACATAGGGTATGACGCCGGCCGCCACAATCCGGACACCGCGGTTCAAGCGGCCAGATCAAGCCGCACAATGCCTGTCTTGTGCCCGGTTTCGACGAAGCGGAAGGCCTCGATGACATCGTCCACCGCAAAGCGCCGGTCGAACACGCCCTTGACCTGCCCGGACTGCATTAGACCGGCCAGGTCCTGGACGAACCCGGGCGCATCGGTCGGAAACGGCACGCCCACCCGTCCGCCGCGCAACGCGGCCAGCCAGATGTTCGACCAGACGGGCCCCAGATCGGTGGCGCAATACAGCCCGCCAGGCTTCAGCAAACTGCGGCAGGCGAAATACGACGTATGCCCGACCGCGTCCATCACCACGTCAAAGGTCTCGCCGATCGCCGTGAAGTCCTCGACCGTGTAGTCGAGAACCTGCCCCGCCCCCAGATCCCGTGCCAGGCTCAGGTGCCGCGGCCCGACAACCGCGGTCACATGCGCCCCCCGCGCCCGGGCCAGCTGCACCGCGGCTGTGCCGATCGCGCCCGACGCGCCGTAAATCAGGATCGATTGCCCGCGCGCCAGTCGCTTGACAGTGGAACTGGCATACCACGCGCCCTCGCAGATCACTGCCTCGTCCATCGGTACCGGGTCAGGGATGACCGCCACGGCGCCGTTCTGCGGCACGCAGATAAATTCTGCATGCGCCCCGAACCGCTCGGGGGACATCCCGAACACCCGGTTACCTGGTGCAAACCGCTCCACCCCGGCGCCGCAGCGCTCTACCACACCCGCGAAATCCATCCCCGTGATCCGGTGGCGCGGCCGCCACCAGCCCGTCATCGCCCTGGCAAAGAAAGGATGCCCGCGCAGGGTGGCGGTATCGGTCCGGTTCACCGTGCTGCAATGCACCCGCACCAGAACCTCCCCCGCCCCTGGGTCCGGCACTGAAACGTCGGCAAGGTGTAGGCTCTCGGGTGGGCCGTAGCGATCGCAGATCACGGCTTTCATCGTGGCAACTCCGCAAATGACGTGCCTCAGACTACCCGCCGCGCGCTCCGCCGCAAACCGGGCAATCGGCGCGCCGTTTTACCGTGATCTTGCGGCTTTCGCCCCACAGCCCGTCATAGATCAGCATCTCACCTTTCAATACATGCCCCGCCCCGGCGATCAGCTTCACCGCCTCCAGCGCCATCATCGCGCCGATCACGCCTGGCAGTGGCCCGACCACGCCCGCCTCGGAGCAACTCGGCGCCAACCCCGGCGCAGGCGCCTCAGGGAAGACACATTGATAGCACGGAGCACCGCCGCCCGCATCGAACACCGAAAGCTGCCCCTCCCATTGGGTAATCGCTCCGGAAATCAAAGGCTTGCCGACCGAAACCGCGGCCCGATTGGCCAGGTAACGGGTGTCGAAATTGTCCGTCCCGTCGATGATCACGTCATACTCGCCAAACAGCTCCCCGGCGATTTCCTCGTTCAGACGCCGCTGATAGGGCTTCACGACGACAAACGGGTTCAGCGCCCGCATCCGCTCCGCCGCGGAAAATACCTTGGACATCCCGATGGTCTCATCGGAATGGATGACCTGCCGCTGCAGGTTCGAGCCGTCGACCTCATCGTCATCGACAACGCCGATCGTGCCCACCCCCGCCGCCGCGAGGTAGAGCAGTACCGGCGACCCCAAGCCCCCCGCGCCGATCACCAGCACCTTCGCCTGTTTCAACCGTTTCTGCCCCGGCCCGCCCAGTTCGCGCAGCACGATATGGCGGGCATAACGGCTCAGTTCGGTTTCCGAAAACGCTCCCGGCGCCGCTTCACCCCCGGCCACCGCCGGCGCCTGCGCCCGCGCCTTCAGCCAGCCAAGACCGCGAGCATATCCCGTCGCCGCCACGGCAAACACCCCGATCATCCCCCACAGCACCGGGCTTTCTCCCGTCGCCATCCGCAGGGCATGGCCGTCGGGCAGAACCAGATGCATGACAAAGACCGCCAGCCACAACAGCCCGATCAGTCCCCAGACCATGCCCACGGGCCAGCGCATCAGCCGCCCCAGACCCCAGATCATCGCCGCGAGACCGAAAACCAGCAGCATCCGCCGCGCCCCCTACACGCGCCCGGTCGAGCCGAACCCGCCCGCACCGCGCGCCGTGTCGCTCAGTTCCTCAGCCATGTCGAACCCCGCCTGAACCACCGGCGCCACCACCAGTTGAGCGATCCGCTCACCATGCGTCACTGTGAACGGCTCGGTGCCTGCATTGAGAACGATCACGCCCAGCTCGCCGCGGTAGTCGCTGTCGATCGTGCCGGGGCTGTTGGGCAAGGTGATCCCGTGCTTCAGAGCCAACCCCGAGCGCGGCCGCACCTGCACCTCGAAGCCGTGCGGTATCTCCAGCCGCAGCCCGGTCGGCACCAGCGCCCGTTCCCCAGGCGCCAGCACCACCTCCCTCCGGTCCGGCAGGTTCGCCCGCACATCCGCCCCGGCCGCACCCCGCGTCTCGTAAGATGGCAGCGCCACCGCCCGGTCGGCGCCGCCGACCCAACTCAGCCTGATCCGCACCACGCCTGCCCTTTCGTCTTTCCGAAAATACTCAAGCCAGCGCCTCGGCGATGCGCTCGGCCAGCCGTTTGGCAACCTCGGCCTTGCCCATCCGCGGCCAGTCCTCGACGCCATCCTCCATGATCAGGTGCACCGCGTTCTCGTCGCCGCCCATGATGCCGGTTTCGGGACGCACGTCATTGGCCACGATCCAGTCGCAGCCCTTGCGCAGCCGCTTGGCGCTTGCGTTCTCGATCACATCGTCGGTCTCGGCGGCAAAGCCCACCACGAGGTCCGGCCGGCCCGTCTTCATTCGGCTCACCGTCGCCAGGATATCCGGGTTCTCGGCGAACTCCAGCACCGGAAGCTTGCCACCCACCTTCTTGATCTTCGACGTCGCGGCCGAGGTCACTCGCCAATCCGCCACCGCGGCGGCAAAGACCGCGGCATGCACCGGCAGCGCCGCCTCGACAGCTGCCAACATCTCAGTCGCGCTCTCGACCTCGACGACCTCCATACCGCCGGGCCGTGCTGCATCCGCCGGGCCAGTCACGAACACCACCTCGGCCCCGAAATCGCGCAGCGCTTCGGCGATCGCCGTGCCCTGTGCGCCCGACGAGCGATTGGCGATATAGCGCACCGGGTCGATTGGCTCATGCGTGGGCCCCGAGGTCACCAGCACCCGCTTGCCGGCCAGCGGCCCGCCGGCCAGGGCCAGCCCGACGGCGTCGACGATCTCCAGCGGTTCAGCCATCCGCCCGGGACCGAATTCGCCGCAGGCCATGTCGCCGTCATTCGGTCCGACAAATCCCACGCCGTCGCCCTTGAGCGTCGCAAGATTGCGCTGGGTGGCGGCGTGGTCGTACATCCGCACATTCATCGCCGGGGCTGCCAGAACCGGCGTGTCGGTCGCCATCAACAGCGTCGAGGCCAGATCATCGGCATGCCCCCCCGCCATCTTGGCCAGCAGGTCCGCCGTCGCCGGCGCCACCACCACCAAATCGGCGACGCGGCTAAGCTGGATATGCCCCATCTCGGCCTCGTCGGTCAGGTCGAAAAGATCGGTATAGGCCTTCTCGCCGGCCAGCGCGGCCACGCTGAGCGGCGTGACGAATTCCTGCGCTGCGCGTGTCAGCACCGGCGTGACCGCCGCCCCGCGTTCACGCAGCCGCCGGATCAGGTCCAGGCATTTGTACGCGGCGATCCCGCCGCCGATGATCAGAAGAATGCGTTTGCCCGCCAGCATCTCGGCCTCCGCGAAAGCTTCGATCCGATTGTTACGGTGCATCCTCGCGGAAAACAATGACTCCGACCGCAACTCCCGGTCCGCCGTCGCCTGCAGGACCGCGCGATCCCCGGAAAAACTGGCTCACTCCGCCTCTTTGCCGTTCTCAAACATCGCACAGGGATCGTCGCGCTCGGCCTCCGGTACGGTCTCGACCGCGTCGAACGCCCCGTCTTCGCCACCCGGCTCGACGAGTCCCAGCGAAAACACCGCCGCATCGCTGACCCGCGCCAGATAGACCGGCGCGCCCCAGTCCCTGCGGGCATGGCCATTACCGGTGATCACCACCACTGGCCCGCCGGTGTCGCGTAGCGCCGCGACCGCCGTGCGCGCCAGCACCGCGTCGCGCAACCTCTGCAACTCGACGATCCCCGGCAGCATCTCCTCCGGCAACGCCTCGCAATGCGCCTCGAACTGGAACTGCTCCCGCACCGCCTGCAGGCTCTCGGGCAAGGGCTCCGTCAGGCCATAAGCCTCAGCATCGGGCCCGAAATTTTCGACGACCCCGGTCTCCATCGCCGCCCGCGTCTCCTCCCGCGGCACCCCAGCGCCATAGATCGCCGCCTGCGGCGCGGCAGCAAAGATCGGGTAATACATCGCGAAATCGGGCCAGCCCAGGTGCTGCCAATCCAGCGCCTCGCCCAGCGCCGTTTCATCGCCGCGCAGCTCCGGGGTAACCCGCTCCGCCAGCCCCGGCGTCAGCATTTCGAAGACCAGCGCTGTCGGCGCAAGCGCCGCTACCAGCTCGGCCTGCCGCGCATGCGCCTCGGCATTGTCATGAACTTCGCCCAGAAACACCACCTCTGCCTCGGACATTCCCGAGGGCAGCTCGGCCGCCTGCACCGCGCCTGCCGTCACCAGCCACAAAGCCGCCAGAATCCTGCCCATGCTTTTCTCCCTGTCCGCAACCTGCTACGCCTCCTTCGCAGATAAGGACGGCACCATGGCAGCGCAACTCACCCTGGTTCTCGGCGGCATCGCGTCCGGCAAATCCGCCCATGCTGAAGGGCTGGTGCGGGCCGTCGGCAAGCCGATGATCTACCTCGCCACGGCCGAGCCCGGCGATGCCGAGATGCAGGCCAAGATTTCCCGCCACCGGACCGCCCGGGGGGCAGGATGGGATACCATCGAAGAGCCGCTCGCCGTCGCCAAACGCCTCCGGGACGCACCGGCGCAGCACGCGATCCTGTTCGACTGTGCCACCATGTGGCTGACCAACCACTTGCTGGCCGATCATGATCTCGCCGCCGAACAGGCCGGATTGCTCGATGCCCTCGCCGCCTGCTCCTCGGACCTGGTGATCGTCTCCAACGAGGTCGGCCTCGCCGGCGTGCCTGAAAACGCCCTCGCCCGCCGATTCGCCAATGCGCAGGGCACCCTCAACCGGGGGCTCGCCGCCGCCGCAGACCGCGTCGATCTCGTCACCGCCGGACTGGCGCAAACCCTCAAGGGGGCAAGATGAGCCGGGTTTTCTGGGTCCGACACGGCCCCACCCATGCCAAAACGATGGTCGGCTGGTCCGACCTGCCCGCCGATCTTTCCGACACCGCCCGTCTGTCCCGGCTGACAGCCTTCCTGCCCGGTGACGCGCTTGTCGTCTCTTCCGACCTCAGCCGTGCCGTGACCACCGCCGATGCGATCTCCGGCCCGCGCCAACGCCTGCCCCATGACCCGGCCCTGCGCGAGATGCATTTCGGCGACTGGGAACTCAAGCGCCATGCCGAGATCGAGGATCAGGCCCACGCCCGCCGCTTCTGGGAACAGCCCGGCGACATCCGCCCTCCCGGCGGCGAGAGTTGGCACGAGCTCACCGCCCGGGTCGACGGTGCCGTCGCGCGGCTGATAGCCGAGAACCCGGACGCCGACATCATCGCCGTGGCACATTTCGGCGCCATTCTCAGCCAGCTGCAACAGGCGCTCCGCCTCACCCCCTACGAGGCCTTCTCCCACCGCATCGACAACCTTTCGGTCACAGAACTGCATCGCCGCGGCACCGGCTGGCACGCCGAGCGCTTCAATCACTGTCCGTGATGATCTGCTCTCAAAACATCATTTTGCCGCGAACTCCGGCGCGCCTAACCTGCCTCCATGACCTATGATCTTTTCGTCGCTGACCGCGCCTTCTCCAGCTGGTCGCTCCGCGGCTGGCTGATGTTCGAGCAGTTCAATCTGCCGGTCCGCACCCACATGGTCGGACTCTACG
Organism: Marimonas arenosa; assembly: GCF_030848945.1. GTDB lineage: Bacteria > Pseudomonadota > Alphaproteobacteria > Rhodobacterales > Rhodobacteraceae > Marimonas > Marimonas arenosa. The sequence continues at coordinate 212,373 of NZ_JANHAX010000007.1, read as the reverse complement.
ACGGCACCATGGCCGAAGACCTTGCCGACCTCGCCCCGGCGCGGTTTGTGCCGGTGATGCGCGACGCGGACGGTATCGTGGTGGGCGATAGCCTCGCCATGGCCGAAACCCTGGCCGAACGTCATGCCCAAGCCGGGCTCTGGCCTTCCGATCCCGCCGCCCGGGCGCTGGCGCGCTGGATGGTCGCCGAAATGCATTCGGGGTTCACCGCGCTTCGCTCCGACTGCCCGATGCAGCTTCTGCATCAATACCAAGGCTTTGTCCCATCCGATGCTGTTCGCGCCGACCTTGATCGCATCGAAACCCTTTGGGTGCTGGCCCGTGACCGCCACGGCGCATCCGGCCCGTGGCTTTTCGGCGCCTACAGCCTGGCCGATGTGTTCTACGCCCCCGTCGCCGCTCGGATCGCCGGTTACGCTCTACCGGTGGGCGCCGACGCGACGGCATATGTCGCCCAAACCCTCGCCGCCCCTGCCATCCGCCGGTGGCGCGCCATGGGGCTGACCAAGAGCTACGACCCGGTGCCCTATGCCATCGACCTGCCGACGCAACCCTGGCCCGGCCCCACACCGTTGCCGGCCCGCGCCGTCGACGCGGGCCCCTCGGAAAACGCCGCCTGTCCCTATTCCGGCTTGCCCGTCACCCATTTCATGGAACTCCAGGGCCACACCTTCGGCTTTTGCAACGCCTTCTGCCGCGACAAGACCGTGCAGGACCCCGAGGCCTGGCCCGCCTTCACCGCGCTGCTCTGACCCGGTGATCGCGCCGGCGGTGCAGGTGCGACAACCCCGCCGTCACTCGGCAATTAGGGTGGAAACGCTCTGACGGGGGCGGTCCAATCCCCGCGGCGTTAACCATTCCTCAACTATCCCCGCGCTATTGATTAACCAACGTTAACCACACCCGGAGCGCTGAGATGGTCGCCCGCGCCTATACGGTCGCCTTCGAAGGCGTGGAGGCCCGCACCGTCGAGGTGCAATGCGCCGTCACCCCCGGCCTGCCCGGCTTTTCCATCGTCGGACTGCCGGACAAATCGGTTTCCGAGGCGCGCGACCGGGTGCGCACCGCATTGTCGTCACTCTCCATCGCCCTGCCCTCGAAACGCATCACCATCAACCTCTCGCCGGCCGACATGCCGAAGGAAGGCAGCCACTACGACCTGCCTATTGCACTGGCGCTCCTCGCCGCGCTCGAGATCATCCCGTCCGATGCGACCGAGGCCACCACCGCGCTGGGCGAACTGTCACTCGACGGCTCGCTCGTGCCCGTCACCGGCGCGCTGCCCGCGGCGATGAGTGCGGCTGAGGGCCACCGCACACTGATCTGCCCCAGCGCTTCGGGGGCCGAGGCCGCCTGGGTCGGCGCCGCGCGGGTGCTGGCCCCGAAGACGCTGGCCGATGCGGTACGCCATTTCACCGGCCAGTCCCCGTTGCCGCCCGCCGAACCCGGCGAGGTTGCCGACGTCGCCCAGGTCCGCGACCTGGGCGACGTCAAGGGTCAGGAACGCGCCAAGCGTGCGCTCGAAATCGCCGCCGCCGGACGCCATCACATGATCATGGTGGGCACACCGGGCTCGGGCAAATCCATGCTCGCGGCGCGGCTGCCCGGCATCCTGCCGCCGCTGACCCCGGCCGAGGCGCTGGAAACCTCGATGATCCACTCGCTTTCGGGCCTGCTCGACGAAGGCGGCATTTCCCGCACCCGACCCTTTCGCGAGCCGCACCATACCGCCTCGATGGCCGCCATCGTCGGTGGCGGCCGCGGCGCGAAACCAGGCGAGATCAGCCTCGCTCACAATGGCGTGCTGTTCATGGACGAATTCCCGGAGTTCCCGCGACAGGTGCTGGAAACCCTGCGCCAGCCGATCGAGACCGGCGAAGTCGTCGTCTCCCGCGCCAATGCCCATGTGCGGTACCCCTGCCGCTTCCTGCTTCTGGCCGCCGCCAACCCGTGCAAATGCGGCTATCTCTCCGACCCCGCCCGCGCCTGTTCCCGCGTACCCCACTGCGGCGAAGATTATCTCGGCCGCATCTCCGGTCCGCTGATGGACCGCTTCGATCTGCGGATCGAGGTGCCCCCGGTCGCCTACGCCGATCTCGATCTGCCCGCGGCCGGCGCCAGCTCGGCCGAGGTCGCCGCCCGCGTGGCGCAGGCCCGCGACATCCAGGCCGCGCGCTTCGCGGACAGCCCCGGCATGCGGCTCAACGCCGATGCCGAAGGCGCATTGCTGGAAGACATCGCCACACCCGACGAGGACGGCCGCGCCCTGCTGGTCAAGGTGGCTGAACGGTTCGGCCTGTCGGCCCGCGGCTATCATCGTGTCTTGCGCGTCGCCCGCACCATCGCCGATCTCGACGGCTCTCAGGCGGTGCGTCAGCCGCATGTGGCCGAGGCAGTGGGCTACCGGCTGATGACCCTCAAAGAGACCTGATCCAGCCCGACACCTGGGTCAGCGTAGCCTCCGCCTCGGGGATGATTCGCTGGAAGATCGGCCAGACATGCGGCAGGTCGCGGGCAATGACCTCGTTGACCTCCACCCCTTGCCGGCGCAGAACCGCGGCCATTCGCAGGGTATCGTCGCGCAGGATCTCGGTGTCCCCGACACACATCCAGACCGGTCCGACCCCCGCGAAATCGGCGAACAGCGGCGAGGCCCGCGGATCGCGCGGATCGGCACCATTGAGATACATGACCTCCAAGTCCTTCGCCCGCGAGGTCGGCAACATCGCCTCGACGACAGCATTGTCGCGAAACGAGTCGCCGGAGAAGGTCATGTCAGTGAGCGGCGAAAAGGCGAAGGTCGCCGCCGGCTGCGGCAGCCCGAGACGGCAGATCTGGCCCAGCAGTGCCAACGCGATGCCACCGCCGGCGCTGTCGCCACCCAACACGATCCGCCGCGACGGCCCGGCCGCGATCAGCGCGCCATAAGCGGCCAGCGCGTCGTCGATCGCCGCCGGGAACGGATGTTCCGGCGCCTTGCGGTAGTCCGGCATCACCGCGACCCGCCCGGTCAGCGCCGAGATCCGCGCCAGCATCGCCCGGTGCGTGGCGGGCGAGCCCATCACATAGCCGCCGCCGTGGAAATAGAGGAGGAGTTCCCGGTCGTCCGCCCCCGGCCCCCGCACCTTCAGCGCCGGTACGTTTTCCAGCCTGTCCGGGACGTAGCGGCTGCCGCGGGGACCGTGGAACATAAGCCGCGCGCTGCGCTCGAAACTCTGCCGCAGCTCCTCGGGATGCTCGATCCGTGCCAGCCGTCGCTTCTCGATGAGCCGCAGCACGCCGTTCAGCGCCCGCGCCCTGACGCTGGGCCGGTTCGTCGCGGCCCGGGTCATGCCCGCTTCGCCTCGATCGCCTCCCAGATCTGCGCCGCCACGTTGACGCCATCGAACCGCTCCAGCTCCTGGATGCCGGTGGGCGAGGTCACGTTGATCTCGGTCAGGTAATCGCCGATCACGTCGATCCCGACGAACACCTGCCCCTTCTCGCGCAGAAGCGGGCCGATGGCGGCGCAGATTTCCCGGTCCCTGTCGCTGAGTCCGATCTTCTCGGGCCGGCCGCCGACATGCATGTTCGACCGCGTCTCGCCCTCGGCCGGCACCCGGTTGACCGCGCCCACCGGATCACCATTGACTAGGATGATGCGCTTGTCGCCGTTGCTGACATCGGGCAGGAATTTTTGCGCGATCAGCGGTTCGCGCGAAAACCCGGTGAACATCTCGTGCAGCGAGGCCAGGTTGCGGTCGCTCTCGGTCAGGCGGAAAACGCCGGCGCCACCATTGCCGTAAAGCGGCTTGAGGATGATATCACCGTGTGCGTCTTTGAACTCCCGGATGGTGTCGAGATCGCGGGCGATGGTGGTGGGCGGCGTCAGGTCGGGGAAGTCCAGCACCAACAGCTTTTCGGGATAGTTGCGCACCCAGAACGGATCGTTCACCACCAGCGTCTGCGGATGGATGCGCTGCAGCAAATGCGTTGTCGTGATGTAGAACATGTCGAAGGGCGGATCCTGGCGAAGCCAGACCACGTCGAACTCGGACAGGTCTACGTCGCGCCGCTCTCCCAAGGTGTAATGGTCGCCCTCGACACGCCGCACCGCCAGCGGCCAGCCCCGCGCCATCACCCGGCCGTCGCGGAACGACAGATGTTCGGGCGTGTAGTAGAACAGTTCGTGACCGCGCGCCTGGGCTTCCTCGGCGAGGCGAAACGTACTGTCGGCGTCGATGTTGATCGGGCCAATCGGGTCCATCTGGATGGCAATTCTCATGAGGCTCGCTCTTTTCTAGATCGTCGCCTCTTACATGGCCCAGCCGAACCGCCGGTGCAATCCGTCGCAGATGGTTTCCTGGCGGCATGTCATCGAGACGCCGGCCGGACGGGGACCAGGCTACATGTCGCCGAATGCGTTCTCGACAATCCTGACCGCGCCGGCCGCATCGACCAGCGCCACGTCGAACCGCACGTCGGTCAGCAGCCCCGCCGGCGCCGATGCCAGGTATTCCTCCGCCGCGCCATAGATCCGCGCCATCTGCCGCGCGCTCAGGCTTTCGGCCGCCCGCGCGAAACTCGCGCTCTTCTTGACTTCGACGAAAACCAGCGCGTCGCCATCGCGCATCACGAGGTCGATCTCCCCCTGCTGCCCGCGAAAGCGCCGCCGCTCCTCGATCAACCCGCGCCGGACATAATCGCGCACCACGCTGTCTTCCGCGGCGAGGCCCGACAAAAAGGCCTGCTGTCCGCGCCGCCGCCGGGCACCATCAGGCGTCGCGGACAGTCCATCCCCCGGCTCGGCAACCGATTGCCGGGCAGACCCGACCTGAGAATTTCGCGCCGTCATTCGCCGTCTTCCTTCACAAGCACCAAAGCCCGCTGATAGATCTCGCGCCGTTTTCGCCCGGTTTCCCGGGCCACCCGGTCCGCCGCATCGCGCACCGACTCCGTCCTGAGCGCGTCGCGTATCGCCGAGTCGACATCTATTTCCTTAATTTTCAATGAACTTCCACGGTCCACCAGAAAGACGATCTCGCCCTTCAGGACCTTCGCGGCAGCATGCTCGGCCAGCTCGTCGAGCGTGCCGCTCACCACCTCCTCGAATTTCTTGGTCAACTCGCGGCAGAGCGCCGCCCGGCGCGCGCCGCCCAGCACCTCGGCGGCATCCTTCAGCGTCGCGGCGATGCGGCGGGGCGATTCGTAGAAGATCAGCGTCGCCGGTACGTCGGCGAGCTCGGCAAGAGCGGTTTTCCGCTTGGCGCCCGTCGCCGGCAGGAAACCGGCGAACAGAAACCGGTCCGTGGGCAAACCCGACAGCGTCAGCGCCGTGATCGCCGCCGAGGCGCCCGGCGCGGCGTGCACGGCGTGCCCCGCCGCCCGCGCCGCCCGCGCCAGGTCGAAGCCCGGGTCGGAAATCATCGCCGTGCCGGCTTCGGGCGCATAGGCCACCGATTTGCCCTCGGCCAGCGCCTGCAACAGCTTGGCCCTAACCTTTTCGCCGCTGTGTTCGTGATAGGCGATCAGCGGGCGACCCGACAGCGCTAGCCCGTGGATCTCCATCAACCGCCGCAGGCTGCGGGTGTCCTCGGCCGCCAGCACATCCGCCACAGCCAGGATATCGAGTGCCCGCAGCGTGATGTCCCGCGCCGCCCCGATCGGCGTGGCCACCAGCCAGAGCCCCGGCGCCAGACCGCCGCCTGCCCCTGCCCCTGCCGTCACTTCGTCGCGTGTCCGATTCACCCCTAGACCCCGAATGCTGGTCGATTATTATTCCCCAGGAAGCCGCCGTCGGCCCGGCGTCGCGTCATCCTAGGGAGTGAGAAGTGTCCATGTTTGCCGTTTTGTCCCCGATCCGCAAGAGTGCCGCCCGGCTGCTGGCGTTGACCTCGGTCCTCTGGCTTGCCGCCTGTCAGCCGGTCGCCGTAGGCGGCGGTGGCGGCCCCCGGATCAATCCGACCGCACCGGTGCCGGTGGCGCTGCTGGTACCTCATGGTTCGTCCAGCAGCGGCGATACCTTCCTCGCCACGGCGCTCGAGAACGCCGCGCGCATGGGCGTGTCGGATCTCGACGGGGTACGGATCGACCTGCGAGTCTATCCCACCGCCGGCAACGCCGCCCAGGCCCAGCAGGCCGCCTCCAAGGCCGTGGCCGAAGGTGCCAAGATCATCCTCGGGCCGGTGTTCGCCGAGGCCGCCAATGCCGCCGGCGTGGCCGCCGCGCCGCGGGGCGTGAACGTGCTGGCCTTCTCCAACAACCCGACCATCGCGGGCGGCAATGTCTACATCCTCGGCCAGACCTTCGATACCACCGCCAACCGACTGACCGCCTTTGCCCGCCGCCAGGGCAAGGCCCGGATCGTGGTGCTGCATTCCGACAATGTCGCCGGCCAGCTTGGCCGCGCCGCCATCGAACGCGCCATTGCCGCCCAGGGCGCCACACTGGCCGGGACCGTGGCCTACGAATTCAGCCAACAGGGTGTCGTCAATGCCATCCCGCGGGTGAAATCGGCCGCCACCACGGGTCAGGCCAATGCCGTCTTCATGACGGCAAACACCGCCGGTGCGCTGCCGCTCTTTGCGCAGATGTTGCCCGAAGCCGGGCTGTCGCCGGCCTCCACCCAGTATATCGGACTGACGCGCTGGGATATCCCGCCGCAGACGCTCGAACTGCCCGGCGTCCAGGGCGGCTGGTTTGCTCTGCCTGATCCAGGCAAGACCCAAGCCTTCTCATCACACTACCAGGCACGCTTTGGCGAAACCCCACCGCCGATTGCTGGGCTCGCCTATGATGGCATCGCCGCTATCGGAGCGCTGGTGAAAGCCGGCAAGGCCGATGCGCTGACCGGTGCGGCGCTGACCCAGGGCGCGGGTTTCCAGGGTGCCACCGGCATCTTCCGCCTGCGCCCCGACGGCACCAACCAGCGCGGCCTGGCCGTGGCCCAGATTCGCGACCGCCAGGTGGTCGTGGTTGATCCGGCCCCGAGCAGCTTCGGCGGTGCCGGGTTCTGAGCCGGCCGCGCTCGCGGCCCCCCTCCTGCCCGGCCTGGGCGACCCCCCGGCCGATCTGGTCTGCCCGGCGGACGCGATCTTCGACCGCACCCGCATATGTGCCGATCTGCGCACCGCCTGCGACGGCGCCGACGGCGAAGCTGCGCTCCGGCGCGAGATCGTCACCGTGCTCGGCGCCGCCCGCAATCAGGGCATGGCCGCCATCGCCGACGGATTCGCCGCGAAACCCTTCGAGGCCCGCGCCACCACCCGCGCCTATACCTGGTTGACCGACTGCCTGATCGCCTGCACCTTCCACATCGCCACCACCAAGCTGCACCCGCTGCCGGCCCCGACCGAGGGCGAACGTCTGTCGCTGCTTGCGGTCGGTGGCTATGGACGCGGCGAGATGGCGCCGTTCTCGGATGTCGACCTGTTGTTCTTGACGCCCTACAAGATCACGCCCTGGGCCGAGAGCGTGATCGAATCCATGCTCTATATCCTGTGGGACTTGCGGCTGAAGGTCGGCCATGCTTCGCGCACGGTTAAGGATTGCCTGCGGCTCGGGCGCGAGGACTACACCATCCGCACCGCGCTGCTCGAACACCGCCATATCATCGGTGATGCCGATCTGGCCCGGGAACTGCACAGAACCCTGCGCCGTGATCTCTTCAAAGGCTCCGAACGCGACTTCATCGAGGCCAAGCTGCACGAGCGCGAACAGCGCCACCTCAAGCAGGGCGAGCGGTACGTGGTCGAACCCAACGTCAAGGAAGGAAAGGGCGGCCTGCGCGACCTGCAGTCACTCTACTGGATCGCCAAGTACACTTACGATGTCGACGACGTTGAGGATCTGGTCCGGCTCAAGATGCTCCGCCCCGACGAACTCGCCACCTTTCAGAAGGCCGAGAACTTCCTCTGGGCGGTGCGCTGTCACCTGCACCTCGCCTCGGGCCGGGCCAACGAACAGCTCAGCTTCGACATGCAGGTCCAGGTGGCCGAACGCATGGGCTATGCCGACAAGGGCGGCCGCCGCGCGGTCGAGCATTTCATGCAGGCCTATTTCCGCCAGGCCACCCGCGTCGGCGACCTGACCCGCATCTTCCTGACTAAGCTCGAAGCCACCCACGCCAAAGGCGAGCCCCTGCTGGAGCGGATCTTCAAACGCCGCCGCAAGGTCAGGGAGGGCTATGCCGAGATCCATGGCCGGCTGGCGATCAGCAACGAAAAGAAGTTTCTCTCCGACCCGCTCAACATCCTGCGCCTTTTCGAGGAAGGGTTGCGGACGGGGATGCTGATCCATCCCGACGCCATGCGCCTGGTCACCGCCAATCTCGACCTCATCGACGACGACATGCGTCAGAGCAAGGAAGCCAACCGCATCTTCCTCGGCCTGCTGTTGAAACACGGCAACCCCGAGCGCGCCCTCAGACGAATGAACGAGCTTGGGGTGCTCGCTGCGTTCCTGCCCGAGTTCGAACCGATCGTGGCGATGATGCAGTTCAACATGTATCATTCCTATACGGTCGACGAACACACCATCCAGGTAATCTCGAACTTCAACCAGATCGAACATGGCGAGCTTGACGAAGAGTTGCCGGTCTCGGCCGAAATCCTCAAGAGGAAACGGCTGAACCGCAAGGTGCTGATGGTGGCGATGCTGCTGCATGATATCGGCAAGGGGCGCGACATCGACCATTCCGTCCTCGGTGCCCAGATTGCCCGCACGGTCGCGCCGCGCCTCGGTCTCACCAAGGCGGAATCCGAAACCGTCGATTGGCTGGTGCGCTACCACCTTCTGATGTCCGACATGGCGCAGAAACGCGATATCGCCGATCCGCGCACCGTACGCGACTTCGCCAAAGCGGTGGGCTCGATCAAGCGGCTCGACCTTCTGCTAATCCTGACCGTGTGCGACATTCGCGGCGTCGGCCCCAATGTCTGGAACAACTGGAAGGCCGTGCTATTGCGCGCGCTCTACCGCCAGACCCTCACCGTGCTCGAGGAAGGCATCGAAGCGCTCTCGCGTGAGGTTCGCGGCGCAGACGCCAAGAAGAACCTGCGCGACGCCCTGCCCGACTGGGATCCGGCAAGTCTCAGGACCGAAACAGCCCGCCACTACGAACCCTACTGGCAGGGGCTGCATGTCACCGCTCACGTGGTCTTCGCCCGGCTGCTGAAAGACATCGGCGACGACGAGATCCGCATCGACCTGCACCCCGACGAGGACCGCGACGCCACCCGCGCCTGTTTCGCCATGACCGACCACCCGGGCATCTTCTCGCGCATGTGCGGCGCTCTGGCCCTGGTCGGCGCCAATATCGTCGATGCCCGCACCTTCACCACCAAGGACGGCTATGCCACCGCGGCCTTCTGGATCCAGGATGCCGAAGGACACCCCTACGAGGCCTCCAAGCTCAAGCGGCTGGAACAGATGATCCACAAGACGCTCAAGGGCGAGGTCATCGCCCGCGACGCGATCCAGACCCGCGACAAGTTCAAGAAGCGCGAAAAGGCCTTCAAGGTGCCGACCTCGATCACCTTCGACAACGAGGGTTCGGAGATTTACACCATCATCGAGGTCGATACCCGCGACCGCCCCGGGCTGCTCTTTGACCTCACTCGGACCATGGCCAACATGAATGTCTACATCGCCTCGGCGGTGATCGCGACCTACGGCGAACAGGTGGTCGACAGCTTCTACGTCAAGGACATGTTCGGCCTGAAGTTTTATTCCGAGGCCAAGCAGCGGGCACTGGAAAAAAAATTGCGCGAGGCCATTGAACTGGGTGTCGAGCGCGCCTCGGCACAATGACGCTCAAACGCCCGATCCAGCCGATGCCCGACGACATCGCCGCACGGCTCGACGCCGCGGGCCTGCGCGCCGCCTACGATGCCCGGCCACCTTATCAGCGCAACGACTGGCTGGCCTGGATCGCCCGCGCCAAGAAACCCGTTACTCGCGAAAAGCGAATCGCGTCGATGCTGACCGAACTGGAACAGGGCCACGGCTACATGGGCATGGACTGGCACCCGCGGAACTGAGCCTTCCGCGCCGCGCAAGCGTGACAAACCGCGCCTTTGACAGCCCTGATGCGCGGGTGCTCCAATTGCCTGCATATCGGGGTCGCGCGGCCACGGTTCGGCCTCTCGGCACAGACCAACTTCGGCGCGGTCCCCGGCAGGACTTGGGGACTCAGATCATGAAAAACATCATTCCAGCCGCCTTGCATCTTGGCATGCTTGCGGCCACCGCCCTGACCGCACCAGCCTCGGCGCAGACCACCCTTCTCACCGGTAATCACTCGATCGACGGCAGGCTCTGCGTCGGTCGGGAATGCACCGCGGCCGAAAACTTCACGGTGAACCAGACGACCCTGAAACTGAAGGATTTTGACGGGCCGCGCATCCTGTTCGACAACCCCGGAACCTTTACCGGCGGCGCCCCGAAACCGGATTGGATACTGGGCAACGAGCAGATCGGGTCTTCCTTCACGCTGCGCGAGGTGGCGACGAACAACGCCATCGTGAATGTCTGGAGTGGGGCCCCGAGCAGCGCGCTGACGATCCGCGACACCGGCGCCATCGGTCTGGGAACCTTGGTGGCCGAACGCCACCTGCACCTGCGAACGGGCGACGCCCCGGCAATTCGCTTCGAGCAGGACAGCGCGCTGGGCTTCCCGCCTTATATCTGGGACATGATCGCCCACGAAACCGCCTTCCACATACGCGATGAAACCAATTCCAGCATCCCGGTCTGGATCGAAACCGGCGGGATCAGCAATGCGCTGGTCATCGAAGACAGCGGTGAAATCGGGCTCGGCATTTACGAACCCGCAGCCAGCCTGCACATCCACCGTGACAACGGCACGGCGCAGCTCAAGGTCGAAGAAACCAGCGCCGCCGTCAGTCCCCGCACCCTGATGAACCTGCAGAACAACGGCCGCCCCGAGATCGTAATGGGCAACACCGGAACGGGCGGCGAATGGTCCTTCGGCGCCGGCACCAATTTCATCCTCAAACAGGGGGCCGTGGGGTCGGCTTCTTCGGCCAAAACCAAACTGTTTGAAATCCAACCGTCAGGAAACGCCATCCTCGCCGGCACGCTCACCACCGGCGGCACCACCTGCGGCGGCGGCTGTGACCGGGTGTTCACCGAAGCCGCGATCATTCCGGCGCCCGACTATGCCGCGCGGATGTGGGGCGACGGTCACCTGCCGCATGTCGGGCCGACCCCGGAGGGCGCCCCGATCAACGTCAGTGAAAAGCTTGGCGGCATGCTCAATGCGCTGGAACACGCGCATGTCTTCATCGACCAGCAGGCCGCCGAGATCGAGGCGCTCAAGATCGCCTATGCCACCGAAATCGCCGCGCTGCGCCAGGACCTGGCCGCGCTGACCGCACGTATCGCAGCCGCAGACTGACCCGAGCTGAACTGTGAGGAGACCCGACATGAATGTCCCTGGCCGTATCCTGCTCGCCAGCCTTGCATTTCCTGCCCTTCTGGCCGCACCATTGTCCGCGCAGGACACCCATACCAACGGCGTGGTCATTTCCGACAGCGACCCGGCGGTGGCCGACCTTTTCGTGCAGGATTTCAGCGTGCTGGACGGGCAGGTCTGCATCGGCAACGGCTGCGCCGACAATGTGCTGCCGCACCAGAATACCGGGCTGCAACTGAAATCCGCCACAACCACCATCGATTTCACCGACACCTCGGGCAATCCCGGCTTTCCCACCCGCGACTGGCAGTTGCGCGTCAACGACCCCGGCAATGGCGGGCTCGACCGGTTCTCGGTCAGAGATCTGGACGAGGACACCATTCCCTTCACCATCGAGGGCGGCGCGCCGGACAACGCGCTCTATGTCAACAGCGCAGGAGATGTCGGACTCGGCACCATCTTTCCGGAGACCGAGCTGCACATCGTGGGCGGCTATCCGGTCATCAAGCTGGAACACAGCACAAACGTCTTCCCGAGCTACAATATCGGCTACAGCGGAACGGGCGATTTCTATATCAGACAGGAAGGTGATGGCCTGTTTGCCTCACGACTGATCATCAACAAGGCCACGACCAGTTCCGGCCTGGATCCGGTGTGGATCAACGCCGAGGGTAATGTCGGACTTGGAACCGCGACGCCGACGGCGCCGCTTCACATCCAAAAAAACGACGCGACGGCGCAGATCAGGGTCGAGGAATTCGAGTCCCCGGCTGGCCCGCGCACCCTACTCAACCTTCAGAACAACGGCCGCCCCGAGATCGTGATGGGCAATAGTTCCACCGGCGGCGAATGGAGCTTCGGCGCCGGTAGCAACTTCATTCTCAAGCAGGGTTCCGTCGGCAGCGCCTCTTCTACGAAAACCAAGCTTTTCGAGATTCAGCCCACCGGCGACGCCGTCCTCACCGGCAGCCTGACCACCGGCGGCACCACCTGCGGCGGCGGCTGCGACCGGGTGTTTTCGCAAGATTACGACCTGCCCTCGATTGCCGAACATACAGATCAGATGTTTTCCCTCGGTCACCTGCCCAATGTCGGCCCCACCCCCGAAGGCGCGCCCTTCAACCTGACCGACAAGCTCGGCCGGATGCTCAACGAGCTCGAACACGCGCATATCTACATTGCGCAACAGCAGGACGAACTCGAAACCCAGCGCGCGCAAAACCGCCGGCAGGGCGACCTGATCGAAAGCCAGCACCGGATGATGACGGCAATGAACACCGACATCGCAACCCTCACGGCCCGCCTCGCAGCGCTGGAGGCGCAGCTGGCGGACTGATCGCAGCCGCGCCTGTGGCAAATCCCGCGCGGCCGCGGCTGGCGCGTGCTGCCGGCCATTTTCCCCGCGCTCGTAAGCCGCTATAACGCGCCAAAAGGGCTCCGGCCCGCCTAAAGGCACGCGCAGACATGAAACCCATCCGCCTCGTCTCCGGCTTTCTCACCGTCGGCTTCTGGACGCTGATGAGCCGGATCCTCGGCTTCGTGCGCGAGATGATGATCCTGGCCTTCATCGGCCCGGGCCCGGTGATGGACGCTTTCGTCGCCGCCTTCCGCCTGCCCAACATGTTCCGCCGTTTTTTCGCCGAAGGCGCTTTCAACGCCGCCTTCGTGCCGATGTTCGCCAAACGCTACGAGGCCGGCGACGACGCGCCGGGCTTTGCGCGCGAGGCGCTCTCGGGGCTCAGCTTCATCGTGCTGATCCTCACAGCGCTGGCGATGATCTTCATGCCGGCGCTTGTGTGGGCCACCGCCGAGGGCTTTTCGGGCGACGACCGGTTTGACCTCACCGTTGGCTATGGCCGCGTCGTCTTCCCCTATATCCTCTTCATGTCACTCTCGGCGCTGTTCTCCGGCGTGCTCAACGCCACCGGCCGCTTCGCCGCCGCCGCCGCCGCGCCGGTGCTGCTGAACATCTTCGTCATCTGCGCCATGACCGCCGCTGCCTTCCTCGGACAGGAGGTGATCCGCTGGCTGGTCTGGACCATCCCCGTCGCCGGCATCGCCCAACTGACCCTGGTCTGGACCGCCGCCTCGCGTGCGGGCATTACTATCCGCCCGGGCCGGCCGCGCTGGAGCCCCGAGATGAAACACCTCGTCGCCGTCGCCCTGCCGGCGGCGCTGTCCTCGGGCGTCATGCAGATCAACCTGCTGGTCGGCCAGCAGGTCGCCTCGCGCACCGAGTCCGCGGTGTCCTGGCTGTTTGCCGCCGACCGGTTGTACCAATTGCCGCTGGGCGTGGTCGGCATCGCCGTTGGCATCGTTCTGCTGCCCGATCTCGCCCGCCGTCTGCGCGACGGCGATCATGACGGCTCGCGCCACGCCTACTCCCGCGCCGGCGAGATTTCACTGGCGCTCACCGTTCCCTCGGCGGTGGCCCTGGTGGTGATCCCGCTGCCGCTGGTCTCGGTGCTGTTCGAGCGCGGCGCCCAGACCGCCGACGATACCGCGGCCATCGCACTTGCCACCGCGATCTACGGGCTCGGCCTGCCGGCCTTCGTGCTGCAGAAGGTTTTGCAACCGCTCTATTTCGCCCGCGAAGACACCCGCACGCCGTTCCGGTTCGCGCTCTGGGCGATGGTGATCAACGCTGCCGTTGCCATAGGCCTGCACCCGGTGATCGGCTGGATCGCCCCCGCCATCGCCACCACGCTGGCCGGCTGGGCCATGGTCTGGATGCTGGCCCGCGGCGCCCGGCCGATGGGTGAAATTGCCCGCTTCGATACCCGCTTCCGCCGTCGCCTCTGGCGGATCGTCGCCGCCTCCGCTGTCATGGGCGGGGTGCTCTGGAGCGTGAACCTGACGCTCGGGCCGCTGATCGTGGCGCCCGGGTGGCGCTATCTGGCACTGCTCGTCCTGGTGCTGTCGGGCATGGTCAGCTATTTCCTCGCCGGCCGGCTGCTCGGCGCCTTCGCCCTGCACGAGTTTCGCGACGCCCTGCGGCGCGGTGGCTGAGCGACATCGCACGGCGCCGCTGCACCGCGCGCCCGTTTAACTCCGTCCCTTACCGAATCCTTGCACCACCGCGCGCCAGACAGGGTGCCAGCCAGACTGCCAGCCAGGGTGCCGTATCGGCAGTTTGTTACCGTGCGGTCGCCTTAACCATTCGGTTTACTCATGCCGCAGCTTCGACCTGAGCCGCGACCAGCCCCCGGGACTGACCACGAAAGACAACAAAAAGCCCCAGACGAATCCGGCCAGATCCGCGATCCAGTCGGTCTGCGCCCCGAAAAGAATCCCGAATATCAACTGGATCGCCATCAGCAGACCGATCAGCGTAAACGCCCGGGCCTGGTTGTCGCCACTTTGCCCGAGCTTCAGCCACAACACGTAGGAAAACGCCCCGATCAGCCCGTAGATCCCCGGAAAGGCCCCAACCAAGATACCGGTTTCACTGGAAAAAAGGGCCCAGACCACGGCCCCGCCAACGCCAGACCCCAAGAACACGATGGCCACTGCCCACCAGGCAAACACCTCGCCCACGAACTTACCCAGCGCCAGCAACATCACGCCCGCAACCAGCATATGCGTGAAGGTCCAGTGCACGAAAAGATAGCTGACGAAGCGCAATAGGTGTTCCGCCGGCCAGACCCCGTGCTGCCACATCAGCTTGAACACGGCGGCACTGAACCCGTAGTCCTCGATCGCCGCCACGCGCCAGCCCACCGCCGCCGGGCCACCTACAAACCCTTGACTGCCAAGCGTAAAGGCCGCCTCTAACAGCAGCATCAACAGGAAAAAGACTACCACCACCGGGCTGATCGGATTGACCGGGTTCGGACCTCGGGGCGCGGGTTCGTAGTCGCTCATTGCCTTTTCCCAGGGCCTCTTGTTGCCGGGGCCCTTGTTTCCTTGACGCCGCTTTCCCCCATGGGTAAGCCACCCGCAGCCAGAAATCCAGACGGAGAAATTCCATGTCAGAGGCGGCCTACACGCCCCGCGTGTTCTCGGGCATCCAGCCCTCGGGCGGGCTGACGCTCGGCAACTATCTCGGCGCGATCAAGCGCTTCGTCGAGATGCAGGATTCCGGCGTCGAGACGATCTATTGCGTGGTCGACCTGCATGCCATCACCGTCTGGCAAGACCCCGAAGCGCTGCCTCGCCAGACGCGGGAGCTGGCCGCCGGTTACATCGCCGCCGGGCTTGACCCGGAAAAATCCATTCTTTTCAATCAATCACAGGTAGCCGAACACGCCCAGCTTGCGTGGATCTTCAACTGCGTCGCCCGCATGGGCTGGATGAGCCGCATGACCCAGTGGAAGGACAAGGCCGGCAAGAACCAGCAGAACGCCTCGCTGGGGCTCTTCGCCTACCCGTCGCTGATGGCCGCCGATATCCTGCTCTATCACGCCACTCACGTGCCCGTGGGCGAAGATCAGAAACAGCATCTCGAGCTGACCCGCGATATCGCGCTCAAGTTCAATCACGACTACAAGACCGATTTCTTCCCGATCACCGAACCGGTAATCGAGGGGGCCGCGACCCGGGTGATGTCCTTGCGTGACGGCTCAAAAAAAATGTCGAAATCCGATCCTTCGGACGCCTCGCGCATCAACATGACCGACGACGCAGACACTATCGCCAAGAAGATCCGCAAGGCCAAGACCGACCCCGACGCCCTGCCCTCCGAGGCCAAGGGGCTAGAGGACCGTCCGGAAGCGCGCAACCTTGTTAACATTTTTGCGGCATTGTCCGAATCGAGTATCGACGAGGTGCTGCGCGACGTCGGCGGCAAGCAGTTTTCCGAGTTCAAGCCGATGCTGGCCGAGCTGGCGGTTAACAAACTTGCGCCGATCTCAAGCGAGATGGAACGCCTGATGCAGGATCAGGCCGAGATCGACCGCATCCTCAGGGGCGGCGCCGCCCGCGCCCGCGCCATCGCGGCGCCGATCTTGCAGCGCACCTATGACATCGTCGGCATGGTGCGCTAGGGTCGCCGCTCGGCCACAATCTTGATCGCCGCGTCCAGCGCGCGACGGCGGCGGTTGATGCGTCGCACGAGGCTGGCATTGCCACAGTGTTCGTATTCCCTGAACTCGGCCGCTTCCTTGGCCCGTTCCTGTTCAAGATAGTCCGTCAGGCTGAGACGCCTGCCCTTGCGCAATGATAGATCGGCTCCGGCTTCTACTAACCGTTTGAATTTCCATTTATCTTCGGCGGCTGCAAAGATCAGCGGCGTATTGCGCCGTTCTCTGGTCGGCCATCGCTGCCAACTTATGATCGCGTTCACATCCGCCCCGGCCTGCAACAGGGCATTCGTTTCGCTGCGGCCGCCACTGATCACCGCACAGGCCAATGGTGTCCAACCTTGGTAATCCACCGCTTCGAGATCCGCACCAGCCTGCACCAGCATGTTGACCATCGCCGCCTGTTCCTCGGCGTCCTTGCGGCGCTGACGCGCCAGGATATGCAGGGCCTCTCCGTTGCCACATCCCTTTAGCGACGCCCCCGCCGACAGCATCGACCACAGTCGCTGCAAACGATACTCTTCCGCCTCGATCGGCCAATAGATCGGGTGTTCGCCCCGCGTCGCCGGATAGCTCTTCATGTCCACCCGCACCAGAGCCGCACGATACTCGTCCAACGTCTCGGCCAGCTCGACCGCCCGAAACGCACCAGGCTCCTCCCCCCAGGTCAGTTTTCGACCCTCGGGCGCACCGGAAAAGCCCGCCAGATCAGCGATCATCTCCAAGGATTTCTCAAAGTTTTTCAGTCGCTTGGAATAAAGGTCAACACCGCATTTGCGTTTCCTGGCGTCTTTTAGATAACCATGGGTATCGTTGATCTGACCACGTATGTAGCTACCAAGTTTCGTGATCTTGTCTATGCAACGCTGATGCCCTTCGATGAAGTCCAAAACGACTTTCAGCTTCTCTGGATACTGCGCGACAGCCTCCAGTTCCTCGATCCCAACCCTGGCGCCAACCTGCAAAAAGAACCCGACATCCTCGACACTGCCGCGATCCAATGCAATCTCCAGCGGCGTTTGGCCATGCACGTTGCGCGCCTCCAGATCGGCCCCTTTCAGAACCAGCAAACGCAGGATCTCCAACCGCACCGGTGCCTTGCGTTTCATCTCGGCCATCTCGTGCAGCACGGTGTTCCATAGCGAGCCCTGCAAATCAACCCGCGCCCCATGGCGCAACATCGCTTGCACCCGTTCCATCGGGCGGCTGCGGGCAGACAAGGCCCAGATCAGCGGAAATTGCGACTGCTGCAACCCGCTGCCATAGGTCCGGTCCAGCGCCACCTCCGGCAACAGCGTGCAAAACGCATCGAAATCGTCCGCCTTGTGCAGCTTCTCGGCGGCCTCGGTGAACCCGACATAGCGCGAAATTTCCCCGCGCTCTGCGAACAGTTGATCTTGTCGCGCGTTGAGCTGTTTCATCCTTTTCCGGTCACCGTTCGTTCGCGCCTCTCTAAGCTCCTGAGAATTGGCAATAAATTCGTCCATGTTCTGCTGGATCAAGACACAACGCTGCTGATCTTCGGGCGGCAACAGATTGCCATGTTTGTCCCGAAACGGCTCACGCGGTTTTTCGGCCGTCACGGCATCCTCGCCTTCCGCCAACCGCAACAGCTGGACGACACCGTGCGTCTTGGCCTTCAGGTCTGATCTGTCCTCCGGGGGTAAACCGTCCATGTCCTGCCTCACCAATACCAGCGAACCGTTTGGCCCGGTTCTCTCATACAAACGGGGCGATACTGTGACCCCAAAACACGCTCTCCCCTTTACCCTGTCGCCGCTGCGTCCTAACTTCGCACCCGGAGCAAGGGAGAGCGACAGATGGCGATCAGCAGCAACATCCGCACCTATTTCAACGGCACCTGGCACGACGGCAACCCGGTGGTGATGCGCGCCGCCGATCACGGCGCCTGGCTCGGCACCACGGTGTTCGACGGAGCGCGCTGGTTCGATGGCCTCGCCCCCGATCTCGACGCCCATTGCGCCCGGGTCAACCGCTCGGCCGAATCACTGATGCTCACGCCTACGACCAGCACCGAAGACATGGTCGAGATCATCCGCGAAGGCCTTGAGATGTTTGATAAATCCGAGGCCGTCTACATCCGTCCGATGTATTGGGGGATCGACGGCGACCTGTCGCTCTCGGCCATCGCCCCCGGTGGCGAGGAGACCGGCTTCGCCATCTGCCTCGAGGCCGTGCCGATGGCGCGGGCCACCGCTACCACCACGCTGACCCGCACCCGTTTCCGCCGTCCGGTCCTGGAGGACGCCGTGGTCAACGCCAAGGCCGGCTGCCTCTATCCCAACAACGCCCGCATGATCAAGGAGGCCCGCGCCAAGGGCTTCGGCAACGCGCTGGTGGCTGACGCGGTAGGCAACGTGGCCGAAACCGCCACTGCGAATGTCTTCATGGTCAAGGACGGAGAGATTTTCACTCCCATCGCCAACGGCACCTTCCTCGCCGGTATCACCCGGGCGCGGCACATCATGAACCTCGCGGCTGAAGGCATGAAGGTGCACGAAACCGTGCTCGGCTTCGAAGATTTCCACGACGCTGACGAGGTTTTCCTGTCGGGCAACATGGCCAAGGTCACACCGGTCACGGCGTTCGACGACACCCAATACCAGGTTGGACCCGTCACCCGCCGGGTCCGCGAGCTCTACTGGGACTGGGCCGCCTCCAACGGCTGAGGCCGCGCGCTTCTGACCCATTGCCCCACCGCCGGCTTTCGCCATGATCGCGGCAAAATGTAGGAGTGCTCCTCAATGCGCAAGTTTCTCGTGGTGCTGGACGACAGCCGCGAATGCCTCAACGCCATGCGGTTCGCGGCGATGCGGGCGCAGAACACCGGCGGCGAAGTCGAAATCCTCTCGGTGATCCCGCCGGAAGAGTTCAATCACTGGCTCGGCGTCGGCGAGTTGATGCGCGAAGAGGCAAAGGAGCGGATCCACGCTCATTTCGAGGTTTTCGCCAAGTGGATGCGCGAAAAGCACGATATCGATCCGCGCCTGGTTATCCGCGAAGGCAATATCGTCGACAAGGTTCTCGAACGGATTAACCAAAGTGCCGAAATCGGCGTGCTGGTGCTGGGTGCCGCGGCTGGCAAGAGTGGGCCGGGGCCGATCATCACGGCATTGCTGCGTCAGGCCGGTACTCTGCCGGTGCCGATGACCATCGTGCCGGGCGACATGTCGAAGGAACGGCTCGAGGCGATTACCTGAGAGGTCACGCGCCGCCGACCTTAATTTAGAACGCCTCTAAATATTGACATCCGGGATGCAGGTTAGCATATCTGAGCAAAGCGATAAGGATATGCCGTTATGTTCATTCAGACCGAATCCACCCCGAATCCGGCAACGTTGAAATTCCTGCCCGGCCAGCGCGTGATGGAAAGCGGCACTGCCGACTTCACTGATCCCATTGGCGAGGACGTGTCGCCGCTTGCGGCCCGCATCTTCGGCGTCAACGGCGTGGCGGGCGTGTTCCTGGGAGGTGATTTCGTCACCGTAACCAAATCGGCCGAGATGGAGTGGGACCATGTCAAACCGGCCATCCTCGGTGCGATCATGGAACATTTCCAGTCCGGCGCCCCGGTCATGGCCGAAGGTGCCATAGCCGAGGGTGGCCACACCGAGGATGACGGCCCCGACAGCACGATCATCAACCAGATCAAGGTGTTGCTCGATACCCGCGTGCGGCCGGCCGTGGCACAGGATGGTGGCGATATCACCTTCCATGGCTTTGACAAGGGTGTGGTCTACCTGCACATGCAGGGCGCTTGCGCCGGCTGCCCGTCCTCGACCCTGACGCTGAAGATGGGCATCGAGAACCTGCTGCGCCACTATATTCCCGAAGTGACCGAGGTGCGCCCGGTTGCCGTCTGAGGCACTGGTCCTCGGGTTCGACACATCGGCCGCGCATTGCGCGGCCGCTTTGCTCTTGGGGGACCGGGTTCTTGCCGCAACCAGCGAGGACATGGGCCGCGGTCAAGCCGAACGGCTGATGCCGATGCTCGAAGAGATGCTGTCCGGTTCAGGGAAAAACTGGTCCGATCTCAAGGCGATCGGTGTCGGCGTCGGCCCCGGAAATTTCACCGGTATCCGCATCTCGGTGGCTGCGGCCCGTGGCCTCGCGCTCGCACTGAACATCCCGGCCCGCGGGGTGGACACGTTCTCCGCGTCCGAACTGGGTCGGACGGGAACCGTCCTGCCAACCGTCCCCGCGCCGCGCGGACAGCTGTACCTGCGCCCCCCCGGCGAGGCCCCGACGATCGCAGCGGCGGACTCGGTCGACAGCCACGGTTTGCCCCCGGTCCCGCCCCCTGCCCCGGCCGTGCTGGCCGAAAACATCGCCCGGATCGCCGCCGCCGGCGGCGGCACCGTGCCCGCCGCGCCAGTCTATGTCCGCCCGGCGGATGCCTCACCCTCCAGCACGCCGCCACCGACGATCCTGGCCGATGACCCCTGAAAACCTTGCCACGCTGCACGCTCGCGCCTTCAAACGGCAGCGTGCCTGGTCGGCCGCGGAATTCGCCGCGCTTCTGAACAGTGATCACGTCTTCCTGTGCCCGGGACCGCATGGTTTTGCACTCGGTCGCGCGGTGGCGGACGAGGCCGAGTTGCTGACCATCACTACGGACCCCGACCGGCGCCGACAGGGCCATGCCCGCGCCTGCCTGCTCGCGTTCGAGACACAGGCGCGCGCGCGGGGTGCGGCCCGCGCTATTCTCGAAGTCGATCATGGTAACAGCGCCGCGATCGCACTTTACCAAAGCGCTGGCTACGACACCGTGGCGACGCGACCGGCCTATTATGGTTTACGCAACGGCACGCGCGCAGATGCGCTGATCATGGCCAAAAGCCTGAAGGATGAAACCCAGTTTCCTGTTGACCAGATGGTCTAAACCCGGCCTAAATCGGGGATGATCATTTCCTGATCTGCTTGCTTTTTTAGGGGCCGCGGGCAAAAGACCTGCGCCCCATTTCAACCAATAGGGAGAACCCAATGACCCTGATGCAGAAATTCCTGGGTGCTGCCGCCGCTGTTGCCCTGTCTGGCGGCGCTGCACTGGCCGAACCGGCGCTGATCTTCGATCTCGGCGGGAAGTTCGACAAATCCTTCAACGAAGCTGCCTTTGGCGGAGCCCAACGCTGGGCCGAGGAATCCGGCGGCGCGTTCCGCGAGATCGAGCTGCAGTCCGAGGCCCAGCGCGAGCAGGCCCTCCGCCGTTTCGCCGAGGCCGGCTCCAACCCAATCGTGATGACGGGCTTTGCCTTTGGCAACGTGCTGTCCGAGGTGGCCCCCGATTACCCCGACACCAAGTTCGCCATCATCGACATGGTGGTCGACGCCCCGAACGTGCGCTCGGTGGTGTTCAACGAACACGAAGGTTCCTACCTCGTCGGCATGATGGCCGCGATGGCCTCGAAATCCGGCACTGTGGGATTTATCGGCGGCATGGA
Organism: Marimonas arenosa; assembly: GCF_030848945.1. Classification (GTDB taxonomy): domain Bacteria; phylum Pseudomonadota; class Alphaproteobacteria; order Rhodobacterales; family Rhodobacteraceae; genus Marimonas; species Marimonas arenosa. The sequence continues at coordinate 190,474 of NZ_JANHAX010000007.1, read as the reverse complement.
CATCCCGCTCATCCGCAAATTTGCCTGTGGCTACGTTCAGGGTGTCAAGGCCGTCAACCCCGACGCCACCGTGATCCAGAACATGACCGGCACCACGCCCGCGGCTTGGAATGACCCGGTGAAAGGTTCCGAGTTGACCAAGGCGCAGATCGGCCAGGGTGCCGATGTGGTCTATGCCGCCGCCGGCGGCACCGGCGTCGGTGTGCTGCAGACCACCGCCGACGAGGGCATCCTGTCGATCGGGGTCGACAGCAACCAGAATTACCTGCACCCCGGCAAGGTGCTCACCTCAATGATGAAGCGCGTCGACAACGCCGTTTACGAGGCGATGAAGTCCGGAACCGATCTGGAAACCGGCATCAACGTCATGGGTATTGCCAATGGCGGCATCGACTATGCCCTTGACGAGCACAACGCCGCGCTGGTCGACGAGGCGATGAAGGCCGCCGTCGACGCTGCAAAGGCCAAGATCGCCAGCGGCGAACTTCAGGTGCACGATTACATGTCCGACAATTCCTGCCCGGCCGAGTAATCGCCGCATGCAGGGGGGCAGAGTTACGGAGCGGCGGGCAACCGCCGCTCCGGCCATCGAGCTGAGGGGCATTTCCAAGGCCTTCGGCCCGGTACAGGCCAACAAGGATATCTCGATCCGGGTGATGCCGGGCACGATCCACGGCATCATCGGCGAAAACGGCGCCGGCAAGTCGACGCTGATGTCGATCCTCTATGGCTTCTACAAGGCCGACGCCGGTGAGATTTTCATCAACGGTCAAAAGACCCAGATCCCCGACAGCCAGGCCGCAATCCGCGCCGGCATCGGCATGGTGTTTCAGCATTTCAAGCTGGTGCAGAATTTCACCGTGCTTGAAAACATCATCCTTGGGGCAGAAGACGGCGGCCTACTGAAGCCGTCGCTGGCGAAAGCGCGCAAATCGTTGATCGCGCTGGAAAAGGAATACGGTCTCAAGGTCGATCCCGACGCCCTGATCGAAGAGATCGGTGTGGGCAAGCAGCAGCGGGTCGAAATCCTGAAAGCGCTCTACCGCCAGGCAGAAATCCTGATCCTCGACGAGCCTACCGGCGTTCTAACGCCGGCCGAGGCCGATCAGCTGTTCCGCATCCTGGCGCGGCTCAAGGCAGAAGGCAAAACCATCATCCTGATCACCCACAAGCTGCGTGAGATCATGGAAATCACCGACACCGTCAGCGTCATGCGCCGCGGAGAGATGACGGCGACGGTAAAGACCTCTCAGACCAGCCCCGAGGAGCTGGCCGAGCTGATGGTCGGCCGCAAGGTGCTGCTGCGGGTCGACAAGGCGCCGGCCAAACCGGGGGCTGAGGTGCTTTTGGTCGATGACCTTCGCGTCACCGACGAAGACGGGGTTGAGCGGCTCAAGGGCATCTCGCTCAAGGTTCGCGCTGGCGAAATTCTCGGCGTTGCGGGCGTGGCCGGCAACGGTCAGTCCGAGCTGCTGGAAGTCCTGGGCGGCATGCGGCCGGCCACGGGCCAGGTCAGTATCAAGGGCGAATCCATTGACCTGACAGGCAAACGCTCCGACGGCCAGTCACGCCGCTCGCGCGGCATCGCGCATGTTCCCGAAGACCGTCAGCACGAAGGCCTGATCATGGACTTCGCGGCCTGGGAGAACCTGATTTTCGGCTATCACCACGATCCCGAATATCAGGCCAACCGGCTGTTGATGGACAATTCGGACGTCACCCAACTGGCCGCGAGGAAGATGGAACGGTTCGATGTGCGACCGCCCAACCCGCGGCTCACCGCCAAGAGTTTTTCCGGCGGCAACCAACAGAAACTCGTGCTGGCCCGCGAGATCGAGCGCAACCCCGACCTGTTGCTGGTCGGCCAGCCGACCCGTGGCGTCGATATCGGCGCCATCGAATTCATCCACAAGCAGATCATCGCGCTGCGCGACGCCGGCAAGGCGATCCTGCTGGTGTCGGTCGAACTGGACGAGATCATGTCGCTTTCGGACCGGATCGCGGTGATGTTCGACGGCCGCATCATGGGCGAACGCCTACCCAGCCAGACCGACCAGACCGAACTCGGCCTGCTGATGGCCGGAATCGATCCGGATACCGATTAGGGAGGAACGGCTTAATGGAAAAGATGCCGAAATGGGCCGACGCCGTCCTGGTGCCGCTTTTGAGCCTGCTGATGGCTGCGATCCTCTCGGCCATCGTGATCTTCGCGATCGGCGAGGACCCGGTGGCGGCTTTCAAGCTGATGGTCGACGGGGCGCTGATGCGCAGCGCGGGATGGGGATACACGCTCTACTATGCCACCAATTTCATCTTCACCGGGCTGGCGGTGTCGGTCGCGTTCCACGCCCGTCTGTTCAACATCGGCGGCGAGGGCCAAGCAATGCTGGGCGGACTGGGTGTAGCGCTGGTCTGCCTTTACATCCCCTGGCCGCACTGGACTCTGGCGATCATCGGCGCTTCGATCGGCGGTGCGATTTTCGGCGCGGCGTGGGCCTTCGCCCCGGCTTATCTGCAAGCCAAGCGCGGCAGCCACGTGGTGATCACCACGATCATGTTCAATTATATTGCCTATTCGGTGCTGAACTACCTGCTTGTCAACGTGCTGATTGCCAAGGGCTCAATGGACCCAGCCACGCCGAAGTTTCCTGAAGCCACCCACCTGCCCACCTTTCGCGACATGTTTTCGACCGCCGACACGATCCTGTTCCGCGGCTCTCCGGCCAATGTGTCATTCTTCCTGGCGCTTTTCGCCTGCGTCTTCGTCTGGCTGCTGATCTGGCGAACCCGGCTGGGATATGAAATCCGCGCATTCGGTCATTCCGATACGGCAGCCAATTACGCCGGCATCTCGGCCGTCAGGATCACCATCGTTACCATGCTGATCTCGGGGGCGTTAGCTGGTTTGATGGCCGTAAACACCACCCAGGGCGAGGCCGAGCGGCTGATCCTCAACCCAACCGAAGGTGCGGGCTTCATCGGTATCGCCGTGGCGCTGATGGGGCGCAACCACCCTGTCGGCGTCTTCATCGCGGCACTTTTGTTCGGCTTCCTCTACCAGGGTGGGGCCGAGCTGGCGCTGTGGACCAATATCCCGCGCGAGTTGATCGTGGTGATCCAGGCGCTGGTGATCCTTTTCACTGGCGCGCTCGACAACATGGTGCGGATGCCGCTGGAACGCCTCTTCCTCGCCTTCCGCCGGAAGGAGGCGCGTTGATGGACTTCACCACCCTCCTGTTGGTGCTCGATTCGACGGTGCGGCTGGCCACGCCGCTGCTTCTGGCCTGCCTGGCAGGGCTTTTTTCGGAACGCGCGGGTATTTTCGACATCGGGCTCGAAGGCAAGATGCTGATGGCAGCGTTCTTTTCGGCCGCCGTCGCCTATGCCACCGGCAATGTCTGGCTGGGGCTTCTGGCGGGCATCGCCTCGTCGATGGCGCTGTCGGCGATCCACGGATTGGCCTCGATCACCTTCCGCGGCAACCAGCTGATCTCGGGCGTGGCGATCAATTTCCTGGCTGCCGGTGTAACCGTAGTGGTGGCGCAAAGCTGGTTCCGGCAAGGCGGGCGCACGCCATCGCTGGAAGGCGCCTCGCGCTTCAACCCGATCGAGTTGCCGCTCGCCGAAAGCTTGAGCGGCGTGCCGCTGCTGGGTCCGATCTATCACGAGCTGGTCTCGGGTCACACCGTTCCGGTCTATGCCGCCTTCGCCGCAGTGCCGTTGACCTGGTGGATTCTCTTCCGCACCCGCTTCGGGCTGCGCCTGCGCGCAGTGGGCGAGAACCCGGAATCGGTCGATACCGCTGGTGTGTCGGTCATCGGTTTGCGTTTTGCCGCCGTGGCGATTGCTGGTCTGCTTTGCGGCATCGCCGGCGCATATCTCGGGACCGCCCTGCAGGCGGGTTTTGTCAAGGACATGACTGCGGGCCGCGGCTTCATTGCCCTGGCCGCGCTCATCTTCTCGAAATGGCGGCCCTGGCACGCGCTTTATGCCACGCTGCTGTTCGGCCTGCTGCAGGCCATCGCGGTGCGATTCCAGAACATTGACCTCGGCGGCTTCGTTATCCCGGTGCAGTTCATGGAAGCCCTGCCCTATATCCTGACAGTCGTGATTCTGGCCGGTTTCGTTGGCAAGGCCATACCGCCACGTGCGGGCGGCGAGCCGTATGTGAAGGAAAGATAGGCTTTCCCCAGAAAAACATTCGAAATTCCTGATGTTTTTTCCACCTGTGCCAAAATGCCCCGCCAAAGGGCATTTCTGCCGGCTTGATCACCGGTATCAAGCGGCGCTAGTTACGCCCATGCAAATCTATCTCCCCATCGCCGAAGTTTCGGTCAACGCGTTTCTCCTGCTCGGTCTTGGCGGGCTGGTGGGCGTTCTCTCTGGCATGTTCGGCGTGGGGGGCGGTTTTTTGATGACGCCGCTGCTGTTCTTCATCGGCATTCCGCCTGCCGTTGCAGTGGCGACCGAGGCGAACCAGATCGTGGCATCTTCGTTTTCTGGTGTGCTGGCGCATCTCAGGCGCAAGACGGTCGACATCAAGATGGGGGGCGTGCTGCTGGTCGGTGGCCTGATCGGGGCCGCACTTGGCGTGATGCTGTTCAACTATCTGAAATCACTGGGCCAAGTCGATTTGTTGGTCAAGCTTTGCTATGTCGTCTTCCTCGGCATTATTGGCGGCCTGATGTTCGTTGAAAGCCTGAATGCGATCCGCCGAGCCAAGAAATCGGGTGGCGCACCAGTGCCGAAGCGGCGGCAGCGCACCTGGGTCCACGCTCTGCCGTTCAAGACCCGGTTCCGCACCTCCGGTCTTTATATTTCCGTCATCCCGCCTGCAATCGTCGGCGTTGCCGTGGGCGTTCTGGCCGCGATCATGGGGGTCGGAGGCGGCTTCATCATGGTTCCGGCCATGATCTATATTCTCGGAATGCCGACAAAGGTGGTGGTCGGAACCTCGTTGTTGCAGATCATCTTTGTGACGGCCTTCACCACGCTGCTGCACGCGACCACAAACTATACGGTTGATATGGCGCTGGCGGTTCTGTTGCTGGTTGGCGGCGTGATTGGCGCCCAGATCGGCACCCGCATCGGCGTGAAGCTCAAGGCGGAACAGTTGCGTATCCTGCTCGCGGCAATGGTTCTTATGGTTTGCGGCAAGCTGGCCTACGATCTGCTAGTGCAACCCGCCGAGCTCTATTCCATCGGCGTGACGGGAGGGCACTGAGATGAAACGTCTGGCCGTCCTCCTGATCCTCATTTTCACCGCCACCCTGCCTGTCCACGCCAATGAAGACGTCGTTCTGGGGCTCAGCCAGAACCGCATCGCGATCACCGCCAATTTCGACGGCTCGGAAATCCTGATCTTCGGCGCGGTCAAACGTGACGGACCAATCCCGGCAGGCAATCCACTCGATGTCGTCGTTGCCATCGAAGGACCGTCGGCCGCCCTGACCGTGCGCCGCAAGGAGCGCAAGTTCGGCATCTGGGTGAACACCGACACGATGCACGTCGACTCTGCGCCAGCCTTCTATGCTGTCGCCGCCAGCGGCCCGCTGAAAGAGGTTCTGACCGAAACCGAAGATCAGCGTCACCACATTTCAATTCCCGAGACGATCAAAGCGATCGGCGCCACGGAGGAAGTGGCCGACCCGCAACCCTTCACTGATGCGGTGATCCGAATCCGAGGCGCAAGCGGGCTGTACCAGATTCTCGAAAACCAGGTCGAGATCGCCGAACAGACACTATTCCGCACCTCGGTCGCGCTGCCGTCGAACCTCACAGAAGGCCACTACAAGACCCGCGTCTTCCTGACTCGCGATGGCAAGGTAGTGTCGCATTACGAGACAACGATCGACGTGCAAAAGGTTGGGCTCGAGCGGTTCCTCTTTAATCTGTCTCGGGAAAAGCCACTGATTTATGGACTGATGTCGCTGGCCATAGCCATCGCTGCCGGCTGGGGCGCGTCAGCCTTCTTCCGTATCTTCCAACGCACCTGACGGGGCTCAATCTGGCTCCTCGGCCGCCAGTTCCAGCGGCACCGCCGGCGCGACCAGATCCTCAGTCGTTAGGGGATGGGTTGGCTTGGAAAGCCGGTTGCGCACCACCCAGCAAAGCCGTTCCTGCGCCCGCGTGATCGCCACATAGGCCAAGCGCTTCCATAACGGCTGACCTGCCTCCACCCGTCCCATCCGGGCCGCGGCGTAGAGGTCGGGGGCAAACACCTGAACGGTCTCCCATTGCGAGCCTTGCGCCTTGTGGATAGTGACAGCCGCGCCATGCAGGAACGTTGCGCCCATCCTCGCGGCAAAGGGGATGAAGGGTTCCTCCTCGTCCGGTTTCTCGATCTTCACGATCGAGGCCGCCGACACCTGCGGATCAGGCGCTCCGATAACATGCAGTCGCGAAAAGCCCGGTTTGCGCCCCGGACCGAGATAGACCACCTGCGCGCCCTTGATAAGCCCACGCGCCTCGAGGTCGAGCCGCCGCTTGCGGTGTTTCAAGGGCAATTCAATCCCGTCGCAGATCAGCGGCTCGCCGGGCAGAAGCGCGTCCTCGGGCGCACCGTGAACATTGCGGAAGGCCTGGATCAGCCGGATTCGTGTGGCGTTGCGCCAGACCAGCACCGGGCTGCGTGCCATTAGGTCGACCTCGACACGGCTTGCCCAAACCACCCGATCGTCGCGCTGCGCAGTCTCCTCGACCAGGCGCTCGAAATCCTCGAAGCCCAACGCCGGATCGGAGAGCGCGTGCGCCAGATCAAGGATTGGGCTCGATGCCTCCTGCCGGTGGATGCGGTGCAGCTCCAACTTGGCGGCTTCGTCAAGCCGATCGAACACCATCGCCCCCGACTGGTTCACCGGGGCAAGTTGAGCCGGATCGCCGAACAGAATGAGGATCGGGAAGATCTCTTGCAGATCCTCGAACTGCTTGTCGTCGAGCATCGAAGCCTCGTCGACGAACCCGATATCCAAAGGTTCGTCCCGCCGTTTCCAGCCGGTGATGAAATCCGACCCGCGCAGCCCTGCCGCCGCCAGCGCCCCAGGGATCGAACGGTTGATTTTGTAGAACGCCGCCGCGCGGTCGAGCGCAGCGTCGGTCAGCGCCTCAATCTCAGGTCGCTCGCCCTCGCCTGCCAACCACTCGGCGATGCGTTCGTATTGCGGGTCGTAGACGGGAGTATAGATAATGCGGTGGATGGTGGTGGCAGGCACACCCTGCATCCTGAGAACGCTCGCGGCCTTGTTCGTGGGGGCCAGCACCGCCACGCTGCGCCGGTCCTTCCGACGTCGGCTTTCGTAGTCGCCCGAGACCACCTCGACTCCGCAATCCTCTAGCGCCTTGAACAATTCGCTCAGAAGCAGGGTCTTACCCGACCCGGCCTTGCCCAAAACCGCCCAGACCATACTCTGGCCTTCGCGCGGCGGGAGCAGGCTGCCTTCGTCGAGGTCCACACCCAGCGGCAGAAATGCCTCGGCGATGCGGTCGAATGCCTCGGCCTGGTCATGAGAGAAGGTGATTGCCGGCAGGGTCATGGGGCGACCCTATCGCCCCCCTATCACATGCACAATGATCGCCGCTCAGGCGCTTTGATGTGCGCGCTCATGATGGCCGAAGCTGCGCGCAAACCACAAGCGCACGAGTGTCGGTGAGATCCCCGCACGACGTGCCACCTGCCGATGCGCCTCCGGCGTGAAGTCCCACAATCCCACGGATGTCTTTGCCCGTCCGGACCCTTGGGAACCCAGCACATCGGGCGACGCGCCGATTCTGGAATAGACTCGTACCATTGGCGCGTCGAAGATGCCGACGAAATGCTCCACCCCAAACTGGCGCATGATCTCACCCCCGCCGAGCATCAGCGCCGCCGCCACCTGCGGTCCAGATGTTCGCGACAGGCAGAACCGGGTGCATTCCCAGATAACCGGGCTTTCGATCCGCACCCCACCTGTGAGATGCAGGAAATGGTCGTTGACCATGGTTGGCCCTGTGGTGGGTAAAAGCCGCAGCGACCCGCCATGGGTACCGTCAGGGTTCTGCCAAATCACGTAAAGTGGGTTTTCCCGGTCATACTGATCACGCTCCTCCCTAGCGGCGTTCACCGTCACGTCCCAGCCCAGACGATCGCGGAACTGCATGGCGCGGTCGCAATACATGCCATGGGCAAGTTTCAGGAATGGACCGAGGTCATTTTCATAGATGAACCGAAGCATTGGCTGCCCCTTTCCGTATCAGAGCGGGGTAACCTAAAGCGCGCGAGGTTAACGGATGTCTGCACCTCCGCCCGCCGCGAAAACGTTCAGATAACGATCAGACCGCGCGACAATGCGCGCGCCACGGCATGGGTCGTGTTCACAGCTCCGAGCTTGAAGCGGGCTGACTCGATATATACCCTTAACGTGTGTTCCGAGATCGACAGCGTCTCGGCCACTTGAGCCCGGCTGTAACCCATCGCCAGAAAGGTCATCGCGTCAACTTCGCGTGGGCTCAGCGCCTGGGCCTGTTCGGGCGCGCGATCCGGTTCGAGCTCCAGCGCAGCATGATTGAAGAAATGCGCGATCAGGATCAGTTCGCGGCGGTTCTTCTCGGTGAACTCGGCCCAGGTGGCATCGTCGCAGTTGTGCGACACGGTGAACAGCGCGAACTGCCCGTTGGGGCCGCGGATCGGCACGGAATAACCCTGATTGCCAACACCGAAGCCCTGAGCCTCGGCCTGGAACGCGCGGGCCGCCTTGCCGGTCCAGTCCAGTCGCTTCCAGTCAACCGGGTGAAACCGCTGGTAGCAGCCCTGTATCACCGGATCGACGCGCAGGTAATCCTTTTCAACATAGCGTTGCACCCAGTCGTCCGAATAGGTGCCGAATCCGTATTGCTGACCCGAACTCGACACCCAGTGATAGACGAGATGATCGATTTCGAAGTAGTCGCGCAGCTGTTCGGACACGCTCTGCAACTGATCGAATTCAGAGGCGCGTTCTAACTCCGCTAGGATCTTTTCCAACCGTCCCTTTTGCCGGCTCTGCGTCAACGCGCGATCCTTCCCCATCGGATGCGATCTCGGCAGCTGCGACCAGCGACGCGTCCTCGAGTTGCTCGGCCAACGCCACCAGACCGTTGGCTTTCGCAAAAGCCTTCAGGTCGGTGAGTACATCCAGTATCCAGTCGTTTTTCATCACGATTCTCTCTTATTAGTAGTTAACGAAGTGTTAACACAACTTTATCATGTGGCTGGATTTCGCGAAATTCGCGGTTCTTTTCTCCCCAGAAATGGCGAGGCCGCGACGCACCGGTTCAGGGCGATCCGGAATACACCTGACGCCAAGAAAAGCCCGCGAATCGTCGATCCGATTCGCGGGCGTCGTTTTCTTTTTGCGATTGCCGGGCGGGTCAGCCCCTGGCGGCCTCAAGCACATCCTCAACCGTACGTAGACCGGTCTTCGGGGCCTGCACCAGCACGGCCATGTTTCCGGGTTTGTGCTCGTTGCGCAGCATCTTCATATGCGCCCGCGGAATCTCATCCCACGGGAAGACCTCGGACATGCAGGGATCAAGCCGCCGCTCGACCATCAGCCTGTTCGCCGCCGCGGCTTGTTTCAGGTGTGCAAAGTGCGAACCCTGCAGGCGCTTTTGGTGCATCCACATGTAACGCACGTCGAAGGTCGTGTTGAAACCCGACGTCCCGGCGCAGATCACAACCATGCCGCCCTTTTTCACCACCAGTGTCGAAACCGGGAAGGTCGCCTCGCCGGGGTGCTCGAACACCATGTCCACGTTCACGCCCTTGCCGGTGATGTCCCAGATCGCCTTACCGAACTTGCGGGCCTCTTTCAGCCACTCGAAATATTCCGGGCTGTTCACGGTCGGCAGTTGACCCCAGCAATTGAAGTCCTTGCGGTTGATTACGCCTTTGGCGCCCTGGTCGAGCACGAACTGGCGCTTGCTTTCGTCTGAGATAACCCCGATCGCATTGGCGCCGGCCGTGTTTGCCAGCTGGATCGCATAGGAGCCCAAGCCCCCCGAGGCGCCCCAGACCAGGACGTTCTGACCGGGTTTCAGCTCGTGCGGGTGATGCCCAAACAACATCCGATAGGCGGTGGCGAGCGTCAGTGTGTAACAAGCGCTTTCTTCCCAGGTCAGGTGCTTGGGGCGTTCCATCAACTGCTGTGCCTGCACCCGAGCGAATTGGGCAAAAGAGCCGTCACCGGTCTCATACCCCCAGATCCGCTGGGTCGGCGAGAACATTGGGTCGCCGCCGTTGCATTCCTCGTCGTCGCCGTCGTCCTGGTTGCAGTGGATCACGACCTCGTCGCCCACCTTCCAGGTCTTCACCTTGTCGCCCACGGCCCAGACGATGCCCGAGGCATCCGACCCGGCGATGTGGTAGTCCTGCTTGTGAACATCGAATGGACTGATCGGCTTGCCGAGGCCGGCCCAGACGCCGTTGTAGTTGACGCCCGCGGCCATCACCAAGACCAGCACTTCGTGGCTATCTATTTTCCACGTGTCGACAACCTCGACCTGGAACGACTTGTCGGGCTCGCCGTGGCGTTCGCGGCGGATCGCCCAAGCGTACATCTTCTTGGGCACATGGCCCAGCGGCGGCATCTCGCCGATCTCGTAGAGGTCTTTTTCCGGTGCGTCGTACGCCGCGATCCCGGTTTCGGTATCCAGTGCCATGTCGAGCTCCCTAGTCATCTTGCCGCGATGCAGAATCGCGCCGTTGTCACCCGAAATATCGGCGCATACGCAACAATGCAATGCTTCCTATGGGTCATTTTGAAATTTTATAACCGCGCAGTTGCAGAAATTTCAGCCGACTTCGCCGCGTACGCGAAAGAGATGGCCGATGGAAGCCGCATAGTATTCCATCAAAGGACGATCTTCGGACGAAACCGCGAAACAGCCGTCACGCTCAATCGCGACGCGCCGGCGGCGCAAGTTACGCAGGCCGACCTCGACGGCATAGCTGTAATCGTCGCGCGGAATGTGCACATGGGCGTTGTGCAAGTCTTCCACAAGATCCTTAACCGCCTCTTCCAGAGCCGCACGCGTCAGCGGCGCCTCGGCCCACAAGAGCGCAGTTGCGACCAGCGGCACCGGCAGAACCGGTACTTCCTGACCAATGCGGCGCATCAACTCCTGCGCCAAAGGTTCGACAACCTCCGGGCCACTCTGTGCGGTACTGAACGCCCGGAGCGATACCGGTGCGCCAAAGCTGACAGCGGCATAGCCGAAGCGGTGATATTTCCCGCGGATCCGCAGCCAGAGCTGCTTCGTCAGAAATTTCGCCAAGACCGATATTTTTGCCCGGAACCGGCGTTCCCCCGCCTGCCCGGCGGCCACCAGGATGCGGTCCTCGAACACCCGGTCATAGTTCAGCGCCACCGGCACGAAGACGACGTCACGACCGTCGGGATCGTGCCCCTCAACGATGTATTTAAGGATCCCCATCCGCGGCTTGGCCAGCGCCCCGTCGAGCGACAACCCGCCCTCGGGAAATACCGCCTGCATCACCCCGCCATCGGTCGCCAGCCGTACATACCGGGCCAGAACCTTGCGATAAAGCGCCCCGCGGGATTTGCGGCGAATGAAATAGGCCCCCATCGCCTTGATCAGCCGGCTGAGCGGCCAAACCCGCGCCCATTCACCGACGGCATAGCTAAGCGCGCTGCGCTCGGCCGCCAGGTAAGTTACCAGAACGTAATCCATATTTGACCGATGGTTCATCACGAACACCACAGTCGCGTCGGGGTCAATCTCGGACAGCTTGTTTTCGGCATAGTGCCCGAGACGCACGCGGTAGAGTGTGGTGCTGATCAGTTTCGCCAGTCGGATCGCGAAACCGAAATAGAGCGACGCGCTGAACGACGGCACGATTTCACGGGCATATCGCTGCGCCGTCTCGAAGGCCACGTTTTCAGGAACGCCCTCCTCCTGGGCATGTGCGGCGATCGCCTTGGAGACCTCTGGATCATAGATCAGCCGTTGGATCATGTCGTGGCGACGGGCAAGCTTGAACGGCTGGATCGGGCGTTCGAGGCTCTGGTTCAGCCGAGCCACCACGCGTTCCATCCGGCGGCGGAAAAACCAGCGCACCGAGGGCAGCATGATCTTGTCCAGCGCCGCATAAGCCGCGAAGCCGGCGATCACCAGAAACAGCCAGAGAGGCATTTGAACGGGCGAGAACATGGCGGCAGCGTGACAGGGAAACCGGCCCGCGTAAATCACCTCATGCCGCAATGCAGCGAATTGACAGCGCCACAAAATTCCAAGTATCTACAGCAAGACGAAAGAAAATTGCCCGAACCGATTCACGAGGCCCGCCCATGTCGCAACCGCAGAAAGACCGTCCCTGGATTATCCGCACCTATTCGGGGCACTCGACCGCCAAAGCCTCGAACGAGCTATATCGCTCGAACCTGGCCAAGGGTCAGACCGGTCTGTCGGTGGCCTTCGACCTGCCGACCCAGACAGGATACGACAGCGACCACGTGCTGGCCCGCGGCGAGGTCGGCAAGGTCGGCGTGCCGGTCTGCCACCTGGGCGATATGCGCACGCTGTTCGACCAGATCCCGCTGGAACAGATGAACACCTCGATGACGATCAACGCGACCGCGCCGTGGCTGTTGGCGCTTTATATCGCAGTGGCCGAGGAACAGGGCGCCGATATCGCGAAACTTCAGGGCACAGTACAAAACGATATCATTAAGGAATACCTAAGCCGCGGCACGTATGTCTGCCCGCCGAAGCCATCACTGAAACTGATCGGGGACGTGGCCGAGTATTGCTACACGAACGTGCCGAAATGGAACCCGATGAACGTGTGTTCCTATCACCTGCAGGAAGCGGGCGCGACGCCCGAGCAGGAACTCGCTTTTGCATTGGCCACGGCAACAGCGGTGCTGGACGAGTTGAAGGACAAGGTGCCGGAAGAAGATTTCCCGGCGCTGTGCGGGCGGATTTCCTTCTTCGTCAACGCCGGCATCCGGTTCGTCACCGAGATGTGCAAGATGCGCGCCTTTGTCGATCTGTGGGACGAGATCCTGCAGGACCGTTATGGCGTAGAGGACCCGAAATTCCGCCGTTTCCGCTATGGCGTGCAGGTCAACAGCCTGGGCCTGACCGAGCAGCAGCCGGAAAACAACGTCTATCGCATCCTGATCGAGATGCTGGCGGTGACGCTGTCGAAGAAAGCCCGCGCCCGGGCGGTGCAGCTGCCGGCCTGGAACGAGGCACTCGGCCTGCCCCGTCCGTGGGATCAGCAATGGTCGATGCGGATGCAGCAGATCATGGCGTTTGAGACCGATCTGCTTGAATACGAAGACCTTTTCGATGGCAACCCGGCGGTCGACGCCAAGGTCGAGGCGCTGAAAGATGGAGCGCGGCACGAGCTGGCGACGCTCGATTCCATGGGCGGGGCGGTGGCGTCGATCGAATACATGAAATCGCGGCTGGTGGAGTCGAACGCCGAACGGCTGGGCCGGATCGAGGCCGGGGAAACCGTGGTCGTCGGCGTCAACAAATGGACCGAAGGCGAGCCAAGCCCGCTGATGACCGGCGATGGTGGAATCATGACGGTCGACCCGGCGGTCGAGGCTGAACAGATCGCGCGGCTGAACACCTGGCGGGCCGAGCGGGATCAGGCGGCGGTCGAGCAGGCGCTCGCCGATCTGCGCACGGCCGCAAAGACGGGGGCCAACGTCATGGGCCCGTCGGTCGCCGCGGCCAAGGCGGGAGCCACAACTGGCGAATGGGCCGCCGTAATGCGTGCCGTTTTCGGCGAATACCGCGGGCCGACAGGGGTTTCCGGCTCACCCTCGAACAAGACGGAGGGGCTGGACGACATCCGCCAGGCGGTGGATGCCGTTTCCGACCGGCTGGGCCGTCGGCTGAAATTCGTGATCGGTAAGCCGGGGCTCGACGGCCATTCCAACGGTGCCGAACAGATCGCCTTCCGCGCCCGCGACTGCGGCATGGACATCGACTATCAGGGCATCCGCCTGACCCCGGAAGAGGTTGTAACGGCGGCGAAAACCGAGGCCGCACATGTCGTGGGCCTGTCGATTTTATCAGGGTCGCACATGCCGCTGGTAGAAGAGACGCTGGAGCGGATGCGCGCCGCGGGGCTGGGCCATGTGCCGGTGATCGTGGGCGGCATTATCCCCGACGAGGATGCTAAGCGTCTGCGCGAGTTGGGCGTGGCGCAGGTCTATACGCCCAAGGATTTCGAGCTCAACACCATCATGATGGACATCGTGGCGCTGGCCGATAAAGAGGTTGCTGCGGCCGAGTAAGCCCCCCTTTCCAATCGCTTGAAAATGGCGCTAGGCTGAGGCTCGGCGCCATTTTCTTTGCGAGGGACCATGCCCGATCTGACTATCCGGCCGATCGCGCCCGGCGACGCGGACGACTGGCGCCGGCTTTGGACGGCCTATCTGGAATTCTATGAGGCGAGCGTGCCTGAAGCGGTCTACGCAGCCACGTTCAAGCGATTGTGCAACAAGGAAAAAACCGATCAGAACGGACTCCTCGCGCTGCTGGATGCGCGGCCTGTGGGGCTGGTGCATTACATCTTTCATGCGCACAACTGGAAGGTGGAAGAGGTTTGCTATCTTCAGGATCTCTATGCCGACCCGGAGGTGCGCGGCACCGGCGTGGGCCGGGCGCTGATCGAAGCGGTCTATACGGCGGCGGATGCGGCGGGCAAACCCTCGGTTTATTGGTTGACCCAGGAGTTCAACGCCACGGCGCGGCGACTGTACGACCGCATCGCCAATGTCACGCCGTTCATCGTCTATCGCCGCTGAAGGAGAACCTTATGAGCATTCACATTGGGGCCGTACCGGGCAAGATTGCTGAAACCGTTCTGATGCCCGGCGACCCGCTCCGGGCCAAATGGGCCGCCGCGACCTTTCTGGACGAACTGGAATGTGTCAATGAAACCCGAGGGATGTTGGGTTTCACCGGATTATGGAAAGGCAATCCCGTGACCATCCAGGGATCGGGTATGGGGATGCCGAGCCTCAGCATCTATGCCAATGAGCTGATCAGCGACTTCGGCGCAAAGACACTGATCCGGATCGGCTCCTGCGGGGCGATGCAGGAAACCGTCGGAATACGCGATCTGGTCATCGCGATGACGGCGAGTTCGATTTCGACCCCGTCGCGGGGCGTCTTCAGGGAATTGAATTTCGCCCCTTGCGCCGATTTCGGGCTGGTTGAAAAAGCGGTTGCGGCGGCGCGGCATAGGGAGGTCAAAACCCATGTCGGCGGGATCTATTCGGCCGATGTCTTCTATGATGAACGCCCTGATCTCAACGAGCAGATGACCCGTCACGGCATCCTGGCGGTCGAGATGGAAGCGGCGGAACTTTACACCGTCGCCGCACGTTTCGGAGTGCGGGCGCTGGCGGTGCTGACGGTCTCGGACCACTTGTTGACGCATGAGGCGCTGCCGAGCGAAGACCGGGAGCGCAGCTTCGGTGACATGGTGGAGATCGCATTGGAGGCGGCTTTTGGTTAACCTTTCCAGACGGGATTGGGTGCCCGAGCCCAGCGAAACCCTTGTTCAGACCATCGCCGCCCGCGTGGCAGACGAAACCACCGAAACGATTGCACGACGGATCGAGGATCTGGCCCGCGAGAACCGGATCATCCACGAAAAAGATTGCTTCAATCTTAACCCGGCGACCAACGTGATGAATCCCCGCGCCGAGGCGCTGCTTGCGTCGGGTATCGGCACCAGGCCGTCGCTGGGATACCCGGGCGACAAGTACGAGATGGGCCTTGAAGCCATCGAGGAAATCGAGGTGATCTGCGCCGAGCTCTGCGCCGAAGTGTTCGGAGCGAAATACGCCGAAATCCGGGTGCCGTCGGGGGCAATCGCCAATCTCTACGGGTTCATGTCGCTCTGCAAACCCGGCGACCAAATCATTGTGCCACCTGCAAAAATCGGCGGCCACGTGACACATCACGTGGATGGCTGCGCCGGGCTTTACGGGCTGAAAAGCCACGCCGCCCCGGTCGATGCCGATGGCTATTCGGTCGATCTCGACGGGCTGGCGCGGCTGGCCGAAGCTGTGAAACCGCGCCTGATCACTATTGGCGGGTCATTGAATTTGTTCCCGCATCCGGTTCGGGAAATCCGTAGAATTGCCGACAAAACCGGGGCTTACGTACTGTTCGACGCGGCCCATCAATGCGGCATCATCGCCGGCAGGGCGTGGAAGAACCCGCTCGACGAGGGCGCCCATCTGATGACGATGAGCACCTACAAATCCCTGGGTGGGCCGCCTTCGGGTCTGATCGTCACCAATGTAGCAGAGATCGCCAAGCGGCTGGATTCCATCGCTTTTCCGGGAATGACAGCGAATTTCGACGCGGCGAAATCGGCCGCTCTGGCGATGGCGATGCTGGACTGGAAAGACTATGGCAAGGCGTATGCGCAGGCCATGATCGATACCTCAAAGGCGCTGGCCAAGGCTCTGAAAAACGAGGGGATTCCGGTTTTTGAGGGCAAGGGCGGCGCGACCGAAAGCCATCAGTTCGCGGTGCTGGCCGAAGGCTTCGGCGGCGGGCAGACGGCGTCGAAAAAGCTGCGCAAGGCGGGGTTCCTGGCCTGCGGGATCGGCCTGCCTATAGCAGAAGTTCCAAATGATCTCAATGGCTTGCGGATCGGAACGCCGGAACTGGTGCGGTGGGGGATGGGCGTGGACGACATGCCCGAACTGGGGCGCCGGATTGCGGCGGCGTTGCGGACGAATGCTCCGGAAGACATCGCAGAAGCGACCGCAAGATATCGCGGCTTATTCAACCGTCTCCACTACGTCCACGAAGGTTAACCGGCGACGGTTAGCGGAACTGCGCTGTATGGCTGCCTGGCTGGCAAGCTGGCTGGCCGCCTGTCTGGCGCGCGGTGGCGCAAGATTCAAGCAAGGGTCGGGTTAACCAGGCGTGCGCTAGGCATTTCGAAAGGCCGGGTCAGCGCCCGTGGCTGCGATCGTAGCCATTGACCGGCGGCGGGGTCCAGCCCGCCAGCGCGCCGTCGGCGGGGGCGAAGACCTCGACCAGCAGCGGGTGGCAGGTGGACGTATCGGAGGAATGCTCGGCCGAGCAGTCGCCGCCCGGGCAAGCCGAGAGCGCCCCGAGCAGGTCGATCTCGGCGAAGAATTCGAGGTGATCGCCGGCGCGGACCGGCGAGGCCTTCATGAAATATTGCCCCGTGTCGCGGGTGAAGCCGGTGCACATGAAGACATTCAGCACGTCGTGGACATGCGGTTCGGCCTGCGCCAGCGTCATGCCGGTCTCGTCCGCCAGCGCCCGGGTCAGGTTCGAGTGGCAGCAATGGTGATACTGGCTGCCCGAGAGCAGATTGCCGGTATAGGGGTCGCAGCGGGTGCCGATCACGTCATGCACCGAGCCGCCATACTGGTCGATGCCATACCAGGCAAGCGTGTCTTCGGTGATGGTGGCCATCGGGCGCAGGTAGGGAAAGGCCGACCACATCCGCTCTCCGGTGGTCAGGTGGGTGCCGTGCAGGGCGCGGGTCTTGCCGGAATAGAACCGTTCCGAGAGGTCATTCGCGTTCCACAGGTTGAGGTCGCCCACCTGCGGGCCATCGGGAGCCGAGATGCGGAAGAACTGCCCGGCGGGGACGCGGAAGGTGCAGGCCTCGCGCGGCGGGGCGACAAACTCGCCGGTCTTGACGGCGGTGGCGCGGGCGGCGCGGTAAAGCGCAAGGTCGGGCACGGGCAGGGTTTCGTTGGGATAGCAGATCACCGGGGCGATGGCGCGGCGAAGGGCGGCGTCGGCGGGTTCGGTCATGGGGTGCTCCGTCAAGGGTTTGCCCCAGCATTCGCCGCGGCGCACCCGGTGGCAAGCCCCGACCGTTTTCCGACGCGGAAATCGGTCCGGAAACCGCCACGGTTTCCGGGCGCGCAACCTCGCGACGGGCGCCACCCGAGTCCCGCGTCGGGACTCGGGCCGGAATTCGCCTCGAATTCCGCCGGCGTCAGATCACCACGACGTCGAGCGGCGGGAAACCGTTGAAGCCGACCGAGGCGTAGGACGAGGTATAGGCGCCGCAGTTGCGGATGATCAGCTTGTCGCCCGCTTTCAAGCCCAGCGGCAGGTCGATCATGCGCTTTTCGTAGAGCACGTCGGCGCTGTCGCAGGACGGGCCGGCGAGGATGCAGGGGCCCATACGCTCGTGGTCGCGCGCGGTGAGGAACTGGTAGCGGATCGCCTCGTCCATGGTCTCGGCCAGGCCCGAGAACTTGCCAATGTCGAGGAAGACCCAGCGATGCAGATCATCGTGGGATTTCTTCGACACCAGCAGCACTTCGGCGGCGATGGCACCGGATTCGGCGACCAGGCCGCGGCCCGGCTCGGCCATGACGTTCGGGACATCGCCGAAATAGAACGCGACCAGATCCATCACCCGGGCGGCATACGGGGTCGGCGCCTCGATCACGTCGCCATAGAAGGCCGGGAAGCCGCCGCCGATGTTGAGCAGCGTCAGATCATGGCCGGCGGCGCGGGCTTCGTGCCAGGTGGCGGCGACCTGGCCCAGGATCGGCGACCACATTTCCGGCCGCCGGGTCTGCGAGCCGACGTGGAAGCTGAGGCCGACCGGGACGAGGCCCAGGTCGCGGGCGCGGTCCATCAGGCCGATCGCCTCGGGGGCGGCGCAGCCGAACTTGCGGGTCAGCGGCCAGTCGGCCTGCGAGGCTTCGACGATCAGGCGGATGTAGACGCGGGCGCCGGGGGCGTGCTCGGCGATCTTCTCAAGCTCTTCCTCGGCATCGGCGGCGAACAGGGTGACGCCGGCGTGATGCGCGAAGGCGATGTCGACGGGTTTCTTGACGGTGTTGCCGAACGAGATGCGGTCGGGATCGGCGCCCTGCGACAGGCAGAGCTCGATCTCGGCGCGCGAGGCGGCGTCGAAGCCCGAGCCGAGATTGACCAGCGTCTCGATGATCTGCGGCGCCGGGTTGGCCTTGACGGCATAGTGGATGTGGGCGCGGCCCAGACCGGCCGACAGCGCGTCGTATTGGCGGGCGACGGCCTGAGTGTCGAGCACCAGGGTCGGACGATCGAACTGATGATCGCGGATGTAGGTTTCGACACGGGAAGGGGCAAAGGCGCGCGCGCCAAAGGCGCGTTCGGTAACATGAGCGGTCATGGTCATCTCCAAATGAGACCCCGGACATCTTTCAGCCGGACGGGTTGCAATCAGAGACGTTACCGTCGCTGCATGTGTGCCAGTGAGTACAGAGGCGCGTGCGTTGGCGTCTTGAGCGCGCATTTGGGGCAAGTCGCGAGTCGTTTCAAGAGAAAAAATGCGCGTGGATACATTTTTCTCAGGTTCAGGGGCGCCGGCCGGGACGGAGGCATTCGCGCGGCGGCTGGCCATCCGCGGTGATGGTTTCTGCGCCACAGGCCATACATCTGAATTTACATGATTTTTCACCGTTCCCGCGACCCTGCGCACGCCAGCGACAATGCCGCATGGGGCGGTTCGAAAACAGCAGGATGAGCAGGAAAGCCACGATCAGGCCGGCGATGGCAAAGACCATTCAGACGCCTCCCTGTGCGGCGAAACCGGGTTTTTTGGTGGGCATGGCTCAGCTCCCGCGCTCGTGGCGGCGGCGCCATTCACGGGCATAGACCGACTCCTCGGCGTGTTTGCGGGAGGATGCGGCGGCGCGCGCGGCAACCTCGTCGGGGGTCTCGGGGCGCGCCATAGCCTCGCGGATCTGAGCGGCGCGCTCGTAGGGGATGACCTGCACCATCGGCGTGCCGGCTGGCAGCCGCAACGCGCGCGGCGGGGCCGTCCAGAGGAAGGGGACGTTGACCGGCACGTCCAGCGCATCGCAATCGACCGAACCGGCAAAGGCGTGGAATGGCAGCTCGAAATGGTTGACCGGGTGGAGAAAGCTGGCCGACCAACCCGGCGGCGACTTGACCCGCCATGGGTTGAGGAACTTGAGCGGCTGTGCGCCCTCGAACGGCCCCGGCTGGTCGGCGCCGATCTGACCGGGGTGATGCGGCTCGATCGGGTTGAAGGGGCAGGACGGATCCCAGCGGAAATCCATCTGCCGGGCAGCCGGATCGAATACGGTCCAGACATCGAAGGGCAGCGGGATGATCCAGCCCAGCGCCATCACGTCAGCCACCGGCAGGCAGGCGCGCACGGTGAGGCCGGGCAGGCCGTGAGCGTCGGGCATCCCCATCTCGCGCGGCAGGTCGCGATACCATTCCGGCAGGAAGCGGGCCGCGGGTTGTGGCTCTGGGATATGGCCGTGAAGCTCGGGCGGGCAGAGAAACTCGATCTGGGCCATTCGGTCTCCGGCGGTCAGGCGTTGCGGCCGGCGGCGCGGCCCGAAAAGATGCAGCCGCCCAGGAAGGTGCCCTCGAGCGCATTGTAGCCATGGTAGCCGCCCCCGCCGAAGCCTGCCACCTCACCGGCGGCATAGAGCCCGTCGAACACCGTGCCGTCGGGGCGCAGAACGCGGGATTGCAGGTCGGTATGCAAACCGCCGAGGCTTTTTCGGGTGAGGATCGACAGCCGTACGGCGATGAGCGGGCCCTTGGTGGGATCGAGCAGGCGATGTGGTTTGGCGGTGCGCACCAGCCGGTCGCCGCGATAGGCGCGAGCGCCATGGATAGCGGTGATCTGAGCGTCCTTGGAAAAGGGATTGGCGATCTGGGCGTCGCGGGCCTCGATCTGGGTCCGGATCCTGGCGGGGTCCAGAGGCGCCTTTGGCGTTAGTGCGTTCATGCCGGCGAGAAGTGTGTCTAGGTCATCGGCGACGACGAAATCCTCACCATATTGCTTGAACGCCTCGACCGCTTTCGTCGCCCCTTTCGAGAAGGTGCGTTCCTTCAGCACTTCCCACAGCTTGCCAGAAACGAAATCGGGGTTCTGCTCCGATCCCGAAAGCGCGAATTCCTTCTCGATAATCTTCTGGGTCAGGATGAACCAGCTGTGTGCGTGCCCGGTTTGCAGGATGCGTTTCAGGGTCGCGAGCGTGTCGAACCCGGGCAGACATGGGGCCTCCATCCGCTCGCCCAGCGCGTCGAACCACATCGAGCTGGGCCCCGGCAGCACGCGGATGCCGTGGTTGGGCCAGATCGGATCCCAGTTCTTCAGCCCTTCGGTGTAATGCCACATCCGGTCTTCGTTGATCGCCCCTGCACCGGCTTGTTTGGCGATTTCTGCCATCTGTCCGTCGACATAGTCCGGCACACCCGACACCATGTGTTTGGGGGCCGGACCGAGGCGCTCTTCGGGCCAGACAGAGCGGACGAGATCATGGTTGCCACCGATGCCGCCGGTGGTGAGGATCACGCTGTCGGCGGCATAGTCAAATTCACCCACCACCTCGCGGCTGGTCGACGCGCCGCGGCGGGCATGGTCGAAGGCCAGCATTTCACCGCGCACGCCGGTGACACGGCCGTCTGTGACGTCGAGCCCGGTGACGCGGTGACGGAAGGCAAACCGGAGCGTGCCGACGGATTCAGCGGCCTGGGCCAGCTCGACATAGGGCGCGACGATGCCTTCGCCTGCGCCCCACGTGATGTGGAAGCGCGGCACGGAATTGCCGTGGCCGGTGGCCAGCCCGCCGCCCCGCTCGGCCCAGCCGACCACCGGAAACCAGCGCATGCCGATCTGCTGTAGCTCCGACCGCATCGGGCCGGCGGCATAGTCGAGATAGGCTTCGGCTACCTTGCGCGGGTTCTCGTCCTCGGGCCGGTCGAACCGGGCAGAACCCAACCAGTCGGCGCGGGCCAGGTCGAGGCTGTCGCGGACACCCATGCGGCGCTGTTCCGGCGTGTCGATCATGAAGAGGCCACCGAGGCTCCAGAAGGCCTGACCGCCGAGCGACTGCTCACCCTCCTGGTCGATCAGCAGGACAGACTTGCCGCGGTTCGTGGCCTCGTTCGCAGCCACCAGCCCCGCCAGTCCGCCACCCACGATGATGATATCCTGGCTCATGCCGCGTCCTCCCCTTCGGGCCACGCTAAGGGAGAGCGGGTGCGACTGTCCAGCGGGGCGGGCCCGGCGTTCGGGGAAAAGCGCCCTGCCCCGAATAGCCTCGGGCGCGGCCCGCCTATCGCCCGACCGCAGCCGGACCATACCCTCGGGCGCGTATCGGGCGACCATGCCGCTTCTTCCGCGCCATCACCTCGACCGAAAGAACCGTTGGCAGATGGCGGGCGATTTCATCCCGGGTTTCGCCCTCGTCGAAGCTGGCGAAAATCGATCCGGTATTGGTCCCGGAATAGACGCCCGCCGGACCGGACCGGTCGACCGCCATGGCCTGACGGAGCACCGTGAAGTAGCAGTTCTCGGCTGGCAGGCCCGTTTGGCGGGATGACCAGCTTGCGCCGCCATCGGTGGATTTCCACACCGCGGCCGCAGCGCCGGGCGGATAGCGTCCGGCCTTGTCGCCGTTGCGTGGCATGACCCAGAGTGTGTCAGGGTCGCGCGGATGTACGCCGATGGCGAAGCCGTAGGCCGACGGCAGGCCCGGCGTGATGGCGTCCCAATGGCGGCCACCATCGGGGCTGCGCCAGGTGCCGTGGTGGTTCTACTGGTAGATGAGATCGCCGCCAGCGCCTTGCATGTTATGCACGCAACGGCCGATGTCGCCGCCGCAGGGAGCGGCAGGATGGTCAGGATGGCTCTGCTCTCCGGCATTCGACAAACGGTTGCGCCGTTCCCAGCTCGCGCCGCCGTCCTCTGACGCAAAAGCCCCGGCGGCGGAGATGCCGAGCCAGAGTCTGTCGCCGTTGCCAAGGAAGGTGTGCAGCGTCAATCCCGCGGCGCCCGGGTTCCACGTGTAGGGTTCGGAGAAATCCGCCAGTGCCGCGTTCTTCTCCCACGTTGCGCCGCCATCGCGGCTGAGAAACAGACCGGCCGGTTTCGCGCCGGCATAGAGCCCTTGCGGCGCGGGATGAAGCGACCAGATCGCCTGCAGCGCGTCCCCGAACGGCGGTTCGCCGGCCTGCCAACCGCTCGTCGCGGTGAAGTCAGGGGCGTTCACCGCCCATTCGTCGGCCAATCCCGAGGACAGCTTGGCCAGTTGCCAGTTGGCGCCGCCATCTTCAGACCGCCAGACGCCGGCACCGGTCCAATCGCTGCCGCCACCGGCCCAGAGCCGTCCGGTGGCCGGGTCGCCCACCACGTGATTGATCGCCCAACCCTCGCACTAGGGCCCTGACATATCCCAGTCATCCCGGGTCTGCGCTACGGTCATCACGTATGCGCCCTTGGTGGTACCGATAAGAACGCGGGTCGTGGTCATGGTCGGGCCCTTCCGCCCGCGACGCCAATGAGACCGAGGCGCGGCTGTCCAGCGGTGCCTGCACTTCAATACCGCGCAGCTGACGCGCCACGGCATTTTGGGTCTTGATACAAGACAGGGATTCATGACCGAGGGCGAAATCCCGCCCAGAGAGCCCACGGAAAACGGCCAGTTATGGCCGATCTTCTTTTACGGGCAAATTCGGAACCCGATTCTATTTCAGCGAATGCTACCCTTACGTCACTTTTAACCGATGTCTTTTTCAATGGAGGAAATAATGAATTCCAAATCCGATGAGTATGGTGGTTACGTTCTCCAGGTTCCAGTCGATGCCAGCGGCATCGAGGACCGGTCGGAACTCAAGGCGCTGAAGGCAGTGTTTCTCGGCAAATCCGGGGTGATTGCCGCAACTGGCGTGAAACTCGGACGCGACGGCACGGGGGTGGCCGAATTCAAACTCGACAAGCCGATGGCAGGACAGGTGATCATCGGGCCGCCCGACGCCGAGGATGACGAGATGGAGGGCCTGCAGACCCTGACGGTCGATGTCAGCACGCGGGCCTGGGCCGACAAGCCCGAGCTGACGCTGAAGCCGCTGATCGTGCATCCGTGGTATTGGCACTGGTGGCTGCGCTGGTGCCGGACCTTCGTCATCCGCGGCAAGCTGATCTGCCCGGACGGCAGCCCGGTGCCGGGGGCCGAGGTCTGCGCCTTCGATGTCGACCGGTTCTGGTGGTGGTGTTCGAAACAGCAGGTGGGCTGCGCCACCACCGACGAGAACGGCGCTTTCGCCATCACCTTCCGCTGGTGCTGCGGCTGGTGGCCGTGGTGGTGGTGGCGCCATCGGTTCTGGCAGATCGACCCGAAAGTGCTGGGGATAATCGAGAAGCTGCAACCCGACCTGCCGGATATCATTCCACGGCCGAAGCCCGACCCGGTGCCGGATTTCGCCCAGATCGAGGCCTTTACCTCCGGCGAAGCCGGACTGACCCGGCCGGCCGAGAAGATCACCGATCCGGGACGGCTCGAAGCCCTGCGCCCGACGCTGCTGGACCGGCTGCCAGCCGCGCCCGAGTTGCAGGCGCTGCGGATCTGGCCGTGGGTGCCATGGCATCCCTGGGCCGACTGCACGCCCGACATCATCTTCCGCGCCACGCAGGATTGCGGCCAGGGCAATGTCGTCGTGCTGGACGAAGACTGCGGCGATGCGCGCTGGAACGTGCCGACCACGCTGGACGTGACGCTTGTCACCAACAACCTGGCCTGCTGTGCCGCGCCGCGGCCGCCGGAATGCGAGGAAGAAGGCTGCATCGTGCTGAGCCATGTCTGCGACGACCTTGTCGCCAATATCGGCGGCAATATCGGCGCGCAGGCGACGCCTGCGGGCTATCGCAGCCCAAGCCCGGCGCTGCCGTTGTCGTGGATCCATGCCTATGACAGGCCCTATGCCGGCCGGGTGCCGATCAAGGGCGCCTGTACCGACTGGATCGATTACTACGCCTTCGAGTATTCGGGGGATAGCGGCGCCACCTGGGCACCGCTGCCACCAGGCGCGACTGGCGGGGTGCGGCGAACCTATTTCGACCCGGGCACGGTGTCGTTCCAGCACGTGATGTTCAACTTCTCGACGGTCGATGGCCAATGGGTGGTGGAATCGCTGGGGCACTGGGAGGCCGTGAACGGACCGAGGATCTGGGTTGGCGACTACATGCGGCTGATCAACTGGGAGACCGGGACGCTTATTCCCGACGGGGTCTATCACCTGCGGCTGCGGGCCTTCGCCGAAGCCGGCGGCGCGCTAACCGATCAGGGTATTCCCGATCTCTGCGGCACCCAGGACGACAACTATGTCGTGGTCGCCGTCGACAACCGGATCGTCGGTCCGGGGTCGGGGCATCCGACCTCGCCCAGCCATCCGGTGCCACCGGGCGGCGTGCACTTCGAGACCCTGGAGCCAGACACCGATTTCATCTCGATCTCGGTGGGCGGCACGGCCATCGGCCCCTGCGGCACCATTGAGCGCGAAGCGATCACCCCGGCCAATCCGCTGGTCATCGACTTCCTGGCCTCGGACCCGGACGGGCACCTGGCACTCTACACGATGCGCGCCAACTGGGGCGAGAACAACGGGCTCAACCTGCTGGCGGCGGGGACGGTGACCAACGTGGCGGCCGATTTCATCGGGCCGCGCTATGGCGGCGCGCTGACCCAGGGCGCCACTGCACCCGAGTGGACAGGCGGCCATTTCCGACTGACCATCACCAACGGCATGGCGGCCTTCCCGCAGCCTTGCGCCTACGTGTTCGATCTCAGGGCCTACAAGCGCAACATCGTCAACTGTGACGACGATTACGAGTACCGCAATCGCTCGACCATGACAGTGTCGGTGATCTGAGCGGCGGGTACGAGTCGGCGCCGGGCGGGGGCAACTCCGCCCGGCGCTTGCGCCGTGTCAGCCTTGCGCCGGCGGCGCGGCGGCGGACGCGGCCGGCTCGGTGCGCCACCGGTTCAACAGCCCGCCGCCACGGCCCGGCGCATGGCCGTGCCAGTCGGCGTTGCGGGTGGCGAACATGGTCGCGGCAATGGCGGCGAAGGCAAGCACCGAGCCGGCCAGCAGCGCGTAGTCGGCGCTGCGCAGGATGAGGTAGAGCACGCCGTAGAGAATGACCTGGAGGACAAAGAGCAGCCCGGTGCGCCGGCCCAGCCGCAGCGCGACGGCGCCGAAGGCGGTGATCAATGCTACCGTGGCCCCGGCCGCGACCAGATAGGCCGGGCCAAAGCCCATTTGCTCGGCCAGCGCCAGCAGCAGGACGAAGAATACCGCCTGGGCGAGACCGACGAGGATATACTGCACCGCGTGGGCCGGTCGGTCGGCGGCGCCTTCGAGCAGAAAGATCGTCAGGAAGGTCAGCCCGATGAACATCACCCCGTAATGCGCCGCACGATAGCTTTTCTGGTAGACATCGTTGGGCTGGTAGAACCGCACGCCGAACGCGGCGCCCTGCCGCGCCGCGGTCTCGTGATCCTCGCGCGACACCTGCGGCACGGCGCGGGCGAGATGGGGAATGGTCCATTCCGCGGTGAAGCCGGCCTCGGTCACCTGCTGCGCGTCCGGCAGGAAGGCGCCGACAAAGCTCGGGTGCGGCCAGTCGCTCCGCAGAGTGATCCGGCTTTCACGGCCCGCAGGTGTGATCGAGAGCGCGTGCGCGCCGTTCAGCGCCAGCGTGGCGGTATAGACACCAAAATCCCGCGGATCGCCGGTGCGAGCCTCGATCCCCTGAGCCTGCTGCTGCGCACCGGCCAGCGGCTCGAGCGGTAAATCACGGGTACCGGCCGAAAGCCGGGCCGTGCCGCGCAGTGCCCGGTTGGAGCTAACGCCCAAGCGTATGCGCGCCCGCTGCCAGAGCGCGGTTTCCCCGTCGACGAGCTGGGCCGCAACCGCGTCGGTGGGGAAATCGAACACCATTTCGGCCTGGGCACGATAGACCGGCACGCGAAAGATGCCGCGGTAACGTTCCTCGGTGGGCGCGTCGAGCATCACCTCGAAACGTTCGGGATAGAGGTAGACCGGCGCGCGGGTCTCGGTCTTTTCGACCTCGCGGACGACGATCCGCGGGTTGCCTTTGCCATCAAGCAGCTGTTCGCCGGTCTTCGGGTCGGTCAACTCCTGCCGCTCGCGGACCCGGACCCTGGCCTCGACCGGCACGACCAGGACCGGCCCGCTGATCACCTGATGCCCGCCCCAGTCGCGCCCGACGCTTTCCACAGTGCGGCGGCTGTGGTCGGCGCGGTCATCGATGGCTTCCGACACGAAAACGACCGGAATGACCATGAGCAGCGTGAGCAGCCCGACGATGAAAAACCTTAGACCCGGTGAACGACCCATGTGCCTGTCCCTTTCTGCGATTGCATACCGGGACCGGGATAAGCGGCGGATGTGCAGCGCCGCCGCGGGCAGTCGTGCAGGTTTTGCGCAGGGTAACGCACCGTCGTGGATCCGGCTGCAAACACAGGCCCGCTGTTTTTCGCGGCTGAGCCTGCCTGCCCCCGGCCGTCGCCGAAGGCGGCGCGGAGAGCGGGATCGTCGTAACAGCCTTCGAAGGCACGGCCGAGCCCGTCGTGCAACGCGGCCATCGCCTAGGTGGAGTTCTGTTCGCCCATGGCGGTGCGATTGAGGTGAAGCAGCCGCAACGACACCTTGCGGCAGGCCGCGCAGAATCCCTCGTTCGACGTCAAGACGAGCGCGGGCGGCGGCTATGCCATCACACCACCCGGTTGATCTGCATCCGCTTGATCTCGGCAATCGCCTTGGCCGGGTTCAGGCCCTTGGGGCAGGTCTTGGCGCAGTTCATGATGGTATGGCAGCGGTAGAGCTTGAACGGATCTTCGAGATCGTCGAGCCGCTCGCCGGTGGCCTCGTCGCGGCTGTCGATGATCCAGCGATAGGCATGCAAGAGCGCCGCCGGGCCGAGATAGCGGTCGGAGTTCCACCAGTAGCTTGGGCAGGAGGTCGAGCACGAGGCGCACATCACGCATTCGTAGAGGCCGTCGAGCTTCTTGCGGTCCTCAATCGACTGTTTCCACTCTTTTGCCGGACGGTTGGTCTTGGTCTCGAGCCACGGCATGATGCTGGCATGCTGGGCATAGAAATGGGTGAGATCCGGGATCAGGTCCTTGACCACGGGCATATGCGGCAGCGGATAGATCTTCACCGTGTCGCCTTTGATTTCGTCCATGCCGTAGATGCAGGCCAGCGTGTTGATCCCGCCGATGTTCATCGCGCAGGACCCGCAGATGCCCTCGCGGCACGACCGGCGGAAGGTCAAAGTCGGATCGATCTTGTTCTTGATGTAGATGAGGCCATCGAGAACCATCGGGCCGCAATCGTCGAGATCAACGAAATAGGTGTCGAGCCGCGGGTTCTGGCCATCATCTGGAGTCCAGCGATAAATCTGGAACTTGCGCAGGTTAGTGGCGCCCTGGGGCTTGGGCCAGGTCTTGCCGGTGATCATCCGGGAGTTCTTGGGGAGGGTCAGTTGAACCATGGTTCTATCCTCATAGTTTCAGCAGCGAGATGCCGGCCCCTGCGAAGCAGCTGACGGCCTCGGGGCGCTGGGCGATCTGGAGCACCATTTCGGTTGTTTCGGCCTGGGCGCCGGTGACGGAACTGCCCGCGATCTGCAGGATTTCCTGGGCACTGGCCGCATCGACGATGCAATCGGTCACCGGGGTGGCGTCGACGCCGGGGAAGCGTTCTGCCACCACCGTGTCAACGGCCCGCTTGGCCTGGCCGCGCGCGACATCGTCGGCGGCCTGCTGGGCCACGTCGCACCCCGGCAGCGCCAACAGCGCCAAGCCCAGCGCGAGCGCCGCGGCAAAACCGGATCTGCGGGCGCGGTCCGTCATCTCAGTTGCTCCCGAGCTTCTTGTTCATGCAGACATCCACATCGGCCTTGGCCTTGTTGTAGACCTTGTTGCTGACCCGGTCTTTCCTGGCCTGCTTGCTTTTCTTGTAGCGCAGGGTCACGCCGTCGCCGGACTTTCTGATCGATACCAGAACCGTGCCGCCATTCTCGACCTCCTGATAGCATTCGGTCATCGCCCTCGTGGCCTCCAACATGACATTGGCCGGGACCGCCGTGGCGGTCAGAGCCAGGGTCAGAGTGGACACACACACATGCTTGATCATCAGAATGTTCTCGCCTTGGGTGCGATTTTCTTGAGGGAAATCCCACCCTCTTTCTCGGTGGTGAGCGGGTCCTTGATCACGTCGCGATAGCTGAGCGTCACCTTGGGCCCGTCGACATGGGCGATGGTGTGCTTGCGCCAGTTCTTGTCGTCGCGGGTGGTGAAATCCTCGTGCGCGTGGGCGCCGCGGGATTCCTTGCGGGCCTCGGCGCTGACGATGGTGGCCATGGCGTTGGGCATCAGGTTGGTCAGTTCCAGCGTTTCCATCAGGTCGGAGTTCCACACCAGCGAGGTGTCGGTGACCTTGAGATCGTCAAGCTTGCCGGCGATCGCGGTCATCTTCTCGACCCCTTCGGCCAGCGTTTTCGAGGTCCGGAAAACGGCAGCGTCGGCCTGCATGGTTTTCTGCATTTCCAGCCGGAGCTCGGCCGTGGGCACGTTGCCCTTGGCATGGCGCAGGCCGTCGAAGCGATCAAAGGCTTTGTCGACGCTGGGCTGGTTCAAGTCGGGGTTGGCCGTGTCGGCGTCCACCACTTTGCCGGCGCGAATTGCCGCGGCGCGGCCGAAGACGACGAGGTCGATGAGCGAATTGGACCCAAGCCGGTTAGCACCATGCACACTGGCGCAGCCGGCCTCGCCCACGGCCATCAAGCCCGGCACGACGGCGTTGGGGTCCTTCTTGGTCGGGTTGATCACCTCACCCCAATAGTTCGTCGGGATGCCGCCCATGTTGTAGTGCACGGTGGGCAGGACCGGGATCGGTTCCTTGGTGACATCGACACCGGCAAAGATTTTCGCGGATTCGGAAATGCCCGGCAGGCGTTCGGCCAGCGCCTCGGCCGGCAGGTGGGAAAGGTTGAGGTGGATGTGATCGCCCTCGGCCCCCACGCCGCGACCTTCGCGGATTTCCATCGTCATCGAGCGGGAGACGTAGTCGCGCGGCGCGAGGTCCTTGTATTGCGGCGCATAGCGCTCCATGAAGCGCTCGCCCTCGGAGTTGGTCAGATACCCGCCCTCGCCGCGCGCGCCTTCGGTGATCAGGCAGCCGGAGCCATAGATGCCTGTGGGGTGGAACTGGACGAATTCCATGTCTTCCAGCGCCAGCCCTGCTCGCGCCACCATGCCGCCGCCGTCGCCGGTGCAGGTATGGGCCGAGGTGCAGGAGAAATAGGCGCGGCCATAGCCACCGGTGGCCAGCACCACCATCTTGGCGTTGAAGACGTGGAAAGTGCCGTCATCGAGCTTCCAGCAGACCACGCCCTGGCACACTCCGTCGTCGGACATGACCAGGTCGATGGCGAAATACTCGATATAGAATTCGGCGTTGTTCTTGAGGCTTTGACCGTAAAGCGTGTGCAGGATGGCGTGACCGGTGCGGTCGGCGGCGGCACAGGTGCGCTGCACCGGCGGGCCTTCGCCGAACTCGGTAGTGTGGCCGCCGAACGGGCGCTGGTAGATCTTGCCTTCCTCGGTGCGGCTGAACGGAACGCCGTAATGTTCCAGCTCGTAGACCGCCTTGGGCGCCTCGCGGGCGAGGTATTCCATCGCGTCGGTGTCGCCCAGCCAGTCCGAGCCCTTGACGGTGTCATACATGTGCCATTGCCAGTGGTCGGGGCCCATGTTCGACAGCGATGCGGCGATGCCGCCCTGGGCGGCGACGGTGTGCGAGCGCGTCGGGAACACCTTGGTCACGCAGGCCGTCCTGAGCCCCTGCTCGGCCATGCCCAGCGTGGCGCGCAGACCGGCACCTCCGGCGCCCACCACGACAACGTCATAGTCATGGGTTTCGTATTCGTAAGCAGCCATGGTGTGTCCCTCAGAGTGCGATTTTGGCGAGCGCAAATAGACCGGTGGCGGTGATGACATAGCTGAGCCCGATCACCAGCATCAGAAGACCCTTGCGCAGACTGCCCTGCCAGTAATCCTCGATCATGATCTGGGCGCCCTTCTTGAAATGCATCATCGCGACATAGATCGTGAGGCCGGCGAGGATGGCCGGGAATGGTTGCGCAAAGGTAGCAAGCACCGCCTCGTGCCCCTGCCCGAGGGCGCGGCCGAAAATGAAGATGAAGGTGGGGATCAGGAAGGCGAGCCCGACGGCAGAGACCGTCATATACCAATGGTGCTCGACCCCGGTGTGGGCAGCGCCTTTGCCCTCGGCGCGTTTACGGGCGGTCAGGTAACGCATCTGGCCCTCCTCAGACGATGATCAGCGTGATGATGGTGAGCACAACCGAACCGATCAGGCAGGCGAGCCCGAGTTTCTCGGCGGTGGGAATATCGAGCCCGTGGCCGGCGTCGAAATAGAGATGCCGAAGCCCGGTGAGGTAGTGATACCAGACCCCAAGCACCGACAGCGACAGCACCAGGTCGCCGAACCACGAGGTCAGCACCGCGTCGGCTGTGGCAAAATATTCGGGCGAGGTCGAAGCGGCGAGCAGCCACCAGACGATCAGCAAGGCCGCGACGACCAGCGCGTTGCCGGTGATGCGGGTCAGGATCGACGTCAGCATCGGCACCTGCCAGCGGTAGATCTGGATATGCGGGCTGAGCGGACGTTCCACCGGTTTCTGCGCGGGCATGGTCTTTCCCCTTTCGTCTTGGCACGCACCCTGTCAGGGCTGTTCCTTTGAACCCTAGATAACGGTTTCGGCGGCTGTGTCACGTGAGTTTCGCATTTGCAGCATGATTCCGTTGGGGATTTTCGGTCAAATTCCACGTTTGTGATCACCCACACCCGCAGCGTGATCACGTTTGACGCCAAGCGAGGGCAGACCTTTTCGAGAAACCCTGATCCGGAGCGCTTGACCGGCCTTCCGGCAGATGTGCGGTCGCACCGGGAAAGCGCTCTATCAGGCCGTTTCGAACCGGCTTTTCCCGCCTTGGAGCGGCAACGTGATCACAAACCGGATCACATCGGCATCAAAGCCCAGTAATCGAGGTCCAGCAGCACGCCGGGCAGGTATTTTCCGTCCTCGCCCTTCAATTCGCCCACCGATCCGTCCGAGGTGGCCACCAACCGCAACCGGATGGCGCCGACGCCGGGCGCGGCGGTCTCGGCCTTGTCGAGCACCTCGGACCAGGCCTTGACGGTGAGGCCCGTAAAACATGGGTTGGCATGCGCCCCACCGTTGAGGCCGACGATCATCTGCGCGTTGGCCAAGCCGTTGAAGCTGAGCGCGCGGGCCATGGAAATGACGTGGCCGCCGTAGATCAGGCGCTGACCGTCGGGGCGGAAGGTGGCATCGAAATGGACCTTGGCGGTGTTCTGCCACAGCCGCGTGGCGATCATGTGCTCGGCTTCCTCGATGGTGACGCCATCGACGTGGTCGATCACTTCGCCCACCTCGTAATCCCCCCAGCGGTGCGGCTCGCCCGCCAGTGTGAAATCGTAACCCGAGAAATCGAGACCTTCGGGGATGAGCAGATCGTCGGCAGACAGGGTGTCTTTCAGTTCTGGAATGACCGTTTCCGGAGCAGGCGCGTCGAGATTCGATTTGCGCACCATGACCCAGCGGACATAGTCCATCACCACCTCGTCGAGCTGGTTGAGGCCCCGGGTCCGGACATAGACCACGCCGGACTTGCCGTTGGAGTTCTGTTTCAGACCAATAACTTCGGAAGTCGAGCGCAGGGTGTCGCCGGGATAGACCGGTTTCAGCCAGCGCCCCTCGGCATAGCCCAGGTTGGCCACCGCGTTCAAAGAGATGTCCGGCACCGTCTTGCCGAAGACCACGTGGAAGGCGGCGAGATCGTCGATCGGGCTGCCCGGCAAGCCGCTAGCGCGGGCAAACTCATCCGAGGAATAGAGCGCGTGGCGGGCCGGATAAAGCGCATGGTAGAGCGCACGTTCGCCGCCCGAGACGGTGCGGGGAACGGCGTGATGGATCACTTCGCCAAGTTTGTAGTCTTCGAAAAATCGGCCCGGGTTGGTCTTGGCCATGTTTCTGCTCCAGGTTGGTCTTGAAGGGTCAGCCGAACGGGTATGGCCCCAGCCAGCTGTGAATCAGGGCGATGACGCCAAAGACCACGACCGCACCGGCGACGGCGGCGATCTCTTTGCCCAAAGGGGCCGGGGCAGGCTTCGGCGGGCGCGGATTGGCGCGGTTCAGGACAATGACCTCGACCACGGCCCAAGCGAGAAGCCCGCCGAACAGGACGAACGAGGGCATGTCGCCGTTTACGATCAGATGCGCGATGGCCCAGATCTTGAAGGCGGTGAGCTGCGGGTTGCGGAACCAGCCCTTGGCGCGGGTCTTCATGCCATCGGCGGCAAAGATGTAGATCGAGAACAGCACCAGCAGGTTGTTGATCCCGACCAGCATCGGCGTGCGGGACCAGTAGACCGCGCCCTCAGCCGCGCGATAGCCCAGAACCATCAGCACGATCGACAGCAGAAGCGCCAGCGCCACCGGCCCCTTGCCCTTTTCTCCCATCGGTTCGCGGACACCCGGCGCGAGACGTTTGAAGAGATGGGCGAGCGACCAGAGCAGCACGCCGAGGATCAGAAGGGTCATGGGATAGCTCCTCGGAGGAATGGTGGGTTGGCACGCACCCTACAGAGACGCGATGGCAGACGCCATGGCGAGGATTTTCTGTGCCGTCTCGACGTGCAGATTCTCGACAATCTTGCCGTCGACCACGGCCACCCCCTGCCCCGTGCGCTCGACCTCTTCGAACGCCTCGATCTGGCGACGGGCGAGGTCGATTTCCTCTTCCGACGGCGAAAACACCTCGTTGGTGACGTCGACCTGTGCCGGGTGGATCAGCGTCTTGCCGTCAAAACCGAGATCACGGCCCTGTTCACATTCGACGCGCAGGCCGTCCTCATCCTTGAACTGGTTGTAGACGCCGTCGACCGCGACCACGCCATGAGCGCGCGCAGCCAAGAGCATCAGCTGCAGCGAGGTCATCATCGGCAGGCGGTCGGCGCGAGCGCGACAGTTGAGCTCTTTCGCCAGATCGTTTGTGCCCGCGACGAAACCCTGCACTGCCGGGTGGGCCGCCACTTCCATCGCATTCCAGATGCCGTGAGTGGTCTCCATCATCGCCCAGATCGGCATGTCGCCGACAAGGTCGGCCAGCGCCTGAACATCGAGCGCGTTGTTCACTTTCGGCAGCAGGATGGCATCGGCTTCCATGTCCTTCACCGCCAGCGCATCATCGCGGCCCCAGATCGTGTCGAGCCCGTTGATGCGCACGATCTTGGCCCGGCTGCCGTAGCCGCCCTGTTTCAGCGCCGCAGCAAGGATGGCCCGAGCCTCGATCTTGGCGTCGGGGGTCACGGCATCCTCGAGATCGAAAATGATCGCGTCCACGGCCAGGCCGCGAGCCTTTTCGAGGGCGCGTTCCTTGGAGCCGGGGATGTAGAGAACCGAGCGGTACGGGCGGGTCATGCGAGTCTCCCTTGAAATATTGTTGCGCGGATAGAGCATTTTTCGCGCCTTTCGTTCAAGGGAAATCTTGCTGCATTGCAGAATGAATCGCGCCTCCAAGCCATCGCGCGTGGCGTTAACCCCACCTTCAGGCCTTGTCGTGAGGCTGGTGTCACGGGCCGGAGCATCGGCAGGGCCGCACGGGGCGGGTCGGCGGGCGGGACGCAGGCGCGCCGGTGTCGGATCAGGACAGAACCGCGACCGCCGGGAATGCCGGCGGAAAAGGTACGGCCGGAACAACGAAAGATTGATGCAATGAAAACGAAGATCATAGCTGTCCTTTTAACCAGCGCGCTGGGTCACGCAACTGCCCCCTTCGCGGTTGCCGCGCAAACCGCGGGCAGCCCCTGCGCCCCGCGCGACGTCGTGGTCAAGCGTCTGGCGGAAGGCTACGGCGAAACCCGGCAATCGGTCGGGCTCGGAGCCAACAATGCGGTCGTCGAGGTGTTTGCCTCCGAAGACAGCGGCACCTGGACGATCACGGTGACCCTGCCGAACGGCATGACTTGTCTGGTGGCTTCGGGACAGGCTTATGAGGAACTGGCCGAAACCCTTCCCGCGAAAGGCAACGATGCCTGAACCACGCGGCTGCGACACCGATTGGGGGCTCAGCCGCCACCCCGCTGAATCTGTCCGGCAAGATACAAGATAAAGGCTCGGGCGCGTATGCCTCGGATCAGGTCAGGCCGACCCAGATCAGCCGCGCCCCTGTCAGTGTCAGCAGCACATAAGTGAGCGTAAAGAAGGCACGCTCGGGCACGACGTAGTGCGCCCTGACGCCGAGCCAAGCCCCTAACAGCGCAAACGGTGCGAGGAACAGATCGGCGAGTCCTGTCTGGACGGTGAAGATTCCGAGCCAGGCATAGGGCACGAATTTCAGGATGTTGATCACCCAGAAAGTCAGCACGGTGGTGGCCTGGTATTGGGTTTTCGTGGGCCGGAGCGACAGGAGGTAGACCGCCGCGGGCGGGCCGCCGGCATGGCTGATAAAGCTAGTGAGCCCGGCGACAGCACCGGCAAACATCCCACCCGCCGGCGGGATGGGTTTTTCGGCCACCGGGATTCGGCCTATGCGGCCGAGGACCTGCCAGGCCACGAAACCGACCGAGATCCCCCCGATCAGCACCCGGAAGACATCGGCGTCGGCGACCTTGTAGAGCGCCGCCCCCAGCGCCACGCCCGGAACAGCGCCGAGGACCAGGTGGCGGGCGGCGTCCTTGTCCCATTTCCCCCAGTAGGACCGCAGAGTCGCGGCGTCGATCAGCATCAGAAGTGGCAGCATGATCCCGATCGCCATGCCGGGCTCGAGCAGCAAGGCAAGAATCGCAACCGCGGCGAAGGCCGCGCCGGAGCCGAAGCCCCCCTTCGACACGCCAGCGAAGATGACCGCCGGAATCGCGACCGCGAAAAAGCTGAGATCAAGCTCGGGCACCGGCGCGCGCTCCTTAAGTTACGGTTTCGCAACCGGTTTAGCGCTAAAGCATGGATGCCGCCAGCGGCGCGCGCAGACTTCGCTGCAACGCGGCACCCTTGCACCGGACACGCAAAAGGCCTAACCCCGTGCGCGACATTTTAACCCAAGTGGAGACAGATCCCATGGCCAGACCCAAAATCGCACTGATCGGCGCAGGCATGATCGGCGGCACCCTTGCCCATATGGCGGCGATGAAAGAACTGGGCGACATCGTCCTGTTCGACATCGCCGAGGGCATCCCCGAGGGCAAGGCGCTGGATATCGCCGAGTCGGGCCCTTCGGAAGGTTTCGATGCGTCGCTGAAGGGCACCCAGGACTATGCCGATATCGCCGGTGCCGATGTCTGCATCGTAACCGCCGGCGTGCCGCGCAAGCCGGGGATGAGCCGCGACGACCTGCTGGGAATCAACCTCAAGGTCATGAAGGCGGTGGGCGAAGGCATCAAGGCGCATGCCCCGAACGCGTTCGTGATCTGCATCACCAACCCGCTTGACGCGATGGTCTGGGCGCTGCGCGAGTTTTCGGGCCTGCCGCACAACATGGTCTGCGGCATGGCCGGCGTTCTCGACTCGGCCCGCTTCCGCCACTTCCTGGCCGAGGAATTCGGCGTGTCGATGCGTGACGTCACCGCCTTCGTGCTGGGTGGCCATGGCGACACGATGGTGCCGTTGGCGCGCTATTCCACCGTCGGCGGCATTCCCCTGCCCGACCTGGTCGGGATGGGCTGGACCAGCCAGGAGAAACTCGACGCGATCGTGCAGCGCACGCGCGACGGCGGCGCCGAGATCGTCGGCCTGCTGAAAACCGGCAGCGCCTATTACGCGCCCGCCACCTCGGCCATTGAAATGGCGGTGGCCTATCTGAAAGACCAGAAGCGCGTGCTGCCCTGCGCCGCCCATGTTGACGGCGCCTACGGGCTCGATGGGCTTTACGTCGGCGTGCCGACGGTGATCGGTGCCGGCGGGGTCGAACGGGTGATCGACATCAAGCTCGACAAGGACGAGCAGGCGATGTTCGACAAATCGGTCAGTGCCGTGAAAGGCCTGGTCAAGGCCTGCAAGGAGATCGACGGCGCACTGGCCTGAGCGGCCGAAAATCCGTGAGTCTCTGAGGGCGTCTGGCTTGGGCGCCCTTTTTTCTTGGGTTTGGACCGGAGCGGCTTCCGCCGCGGGTCGGGAATACCTTACCCTGCGTGCCTTGAAACCGCCCGAAACGGCCTGCACACTTGGACCCGTGCGGGCGGGAAAACCCGTTTCGGGAACAACGAGTGACAAGGGGTATCGGATGTTCGGGAACAAAGTCATCGCGGCCTGCCTGGCCGCCGTTCTGGCCGGGGGCGTCGCAGCGCAGAACAATCCGCAAGGCAATGGCACGCCGAGGCTGGAGGCGCGGATCGCGGCGCTGAGCGCCGCCGCAGAGGCCAACCCCTTCGAACTGGGCATGCTGACGACCCTGCGCGCCGTCGAGAAAGTGGTGCAGGCGCGTTACGAATACGGGATCGACAACCGAACGCTGGGCCTGCCGCTCTTGCGTCTGCCGATGGGCGCGCCGCGGGTCACCCCGGCCAGAGAGGCGACCCCCGAGACCTTCCGCGAGGTGGTCGAGACTTTTGTGGCCGACATGTCGGCGGCGCGGCGGCTGGTCAAACAGGCCGAGGCCGCGGGCGCGGAGCCGTTCGAGCTGACCGTGACCGAGCTGTGGTTCGACATGA
Source organism: Marimonas arenosa (assembly GCF_030848945.1). Lineage (GTDB taxonomy): Bacteria > Pseudomonadota > Alphaproteobacteria > Rhodobacterales > Rhodobacteraceae > Marimonas > Marimonas arenosa. Next base: position 152,857 of record NZ_JANHAX010000007.1, on the reverse strand, counting down.
ACCTCAACGGCATGCAGGACGATGGCGAAGGCGTCGAAGAGGTACTGGCGCCAGTCATTTTCGGCCGCCAGGGAATGCGCGACTGGAAGGCCTCGGGGCACTATGGCCAGGCGATCACGGTGCGTTTCGACGCCGCCGACCAGGCCTGGCTCGCGGCCTATACCCACATGCTATCGGGTCTGGGCCACGCGGCGATGGCCTTCGACCCGACGCCGATATTCGAGAACGTCGCCGAAGGTCGCCGGAAGATGTCCGAGGCGCCGGATATCCCCAACATCTACGACCCGGAGGAGATCGCCGCCGAGATCGCCGCACTCGAGGCCGAGCAGGACCGGCTGGAAGCGGTGCAGAAAGAAGCGCAGGACAAGACCAGGAAACGCGACAAGGAGCTGCGCGACCAGATCAACGACATCAACGCCCAGCTCAGAACCCGCGACGTCAAGAACGACCAGGCCAAGCGCGACGAACTGGAAGCCCGCCGCGCCGAGCTGAAGGCCGAGCAGCAGAAACTCTGGGCCGACCGCCGCGTGCATTCGCAGAACCTGCGCACGATCCGCAACGAAATCTCAAGCGCCAAGGCCAAGCTGCCGTTGAATGACGTGACGCAGGATCTGCAGGCCCGGGTCGACAAGCTGAATGCCGATTACCGCGCGGCCACGAAGACGTTTCGCGAGGCGGAACAGCACGTGCAGGGCATCACGGACCGGCAGATCGCGCTGCGCGAGGCGCTTGAGGTCGAACAGAGCACCGATTCCAGGGCCGCAATCCAGACCGAGTTGGCGAAGTTGAAACAGGCGCTGAAAGAGGCGGTCAGCGAAAAGAACACGGCGCAACAGAGCATGCGGGATATCGGCAAGCAGAAAAGCAAGGCCGAGATGGAACTGCGACTGCGCACCGGGACCCGCAGCACGCCGCAAGATTTCCGCCCGATCATCGACGCGCTCTACATCCTGATCACCGCGCTCGAACAGCAGCCCGAGCCGGCGCATGTGCAGGCGGCGCTGGACAATTGGCGCAGCATGATCTCCGAGAACCGCCGATTCTGGACGCTTCTGGACCAGGAAACCGACAACACCCGCGAATGGATCCCCAACGCGCGGCAGGACGCGGCGTTGCCGCTGACGATCGAGCCGCGGGTGGCCGAGGCCTGGCAGAAGATCCTGGACGATGCCGAGGATGTGCTGGAGGGACGGCTGTTGATCCCGCATCCGCTGCTGCCGCTGGGCCATGGCGTCAGCCTGACACATTACGAGAACAACCCCACCCCGCTCGATCTGCTGGGGCTGATCCAAGGCGCCGCGCTCTACGAACATGTCGCCAGGGGCCCGCGCATCACCGCGCAGAGCTGGCGGCAGTTCCAGCGCCTGACCAATGGTCGCGCCGCGGGGTTCGCGCTGTTCTTCAACTAGGCCCGGTCACATGAGACCGGCCAGCAGCCGCTCGTCGTCAGCATAGAAGTCGCGGATCAGTAGTTCGGTCTCGGCACTCATGCCGACATCGACATGGCTGAGGTTCCGCTTCCAGTCCCGCGGCATTGGCGTCGCGTCGCCGCTGATCTCGTCGATCCAGTCGAACACCGGTTCGAGCCCGTCTTCGAGGCGAAACAGAGTCGTGTCCTCGCACACGAACTCGGCTTGCGGCCGCAGGTGGTTGTCGAGCAGATAGGGATCGTCCAGCGCGCGCCGCAGCACCCGCGGCGCCCATATGTCGAAGGGTGCGATGTCGCGCTCGCGCGCTGCGGCGCGCCGGGTACGATGGCGGTATTCGCTTTGCAGCCGCGCCACCGGGTCGCGGATCACGGCGAAGGCATGATCCCAGAAATCGGAACCGAACATCGCGGTATAGACCTCGGCCTGCATATGCTGGGGCGAGCATTTCAGCCACTCGCCGGAACGGTTGTGGTGCAGCGCCAGCCGCCCCTTGGAGCGCAGGTAGGTCTCGACGCTGGTGCCGCCCGTCTTGGGAATGTGGGCGAAGAACACAAGCTTGTTGCCAAGTCTGGCCAGCGGCATCAGCCCTCCCTCCGTTCTCACGCCGGAGGCTTGCACGACCGGCCGGCAGCTGTCCAGCCCCGCCCCCCGCGTGCCGACATGATTCTTTTACACGCGTGTTTTTGCATGTGTTTTCCGATTGTGATCACACCGTTTCACGCCGTGATCACAAATGCGGAAAATTCGGCCGAAATCCCTGTCTGCGGTGGATAATGCTTAGCATTGCCGCAACCTTATGTCAGTAGCCATGCAACTGCAGCAATCCCGAGGTGGCCCGATGAACATCCACGAATACCAGGCGAAGGCCCTGCTTCGCTCCTATGGCGCTCCGGTTTCGGACGGGCGCGTCGTCACCCGCGCGGAAGAGGCCAAGACCGCCGCCGGCGCGCTGGACGGGCCGCTCTGGGTGGTGAAGGCGCAGATCCACGCCGGCGGCCGCGGCAAGGGCACCTTCAAAGAGAACGACGCCGGCGACAAGGGCGGCGTGCGGCTGGCAAAATCGGTGGAAGAGGCCGCCGAGGAAGCCAAACGCATGCTGGGCCGTACACTGGTGACGAAACAGACCGGCCCCAACGGCAAACAGGTCAACCGCATCTATATCGAGGACGGCTCGGGCATCGAGCGCGAACTTTACCTCGCCCTGCTGGTCGACCGTCAGACCAGCCGCATCTCTTACGTCGCCTCGACCGAAGGCGGCATGGATATCGAGGAAGTGGCGGAAAAGACGCCGGAGAAGATCCTTTCCTTCTCGGTCGACCCGGCCACCGGTTACCAGCCGTTCCATGGCCGCCGCATCGCCTTCAACCTCGGGCTGACCGGCGCGCAGGTGAAGCAATGCGTCGCGCTGATGGGCACGCTTTACAAGATGTTCGTCGAGAAAGACATGGAGATGCTCGAGATCAACCCGCTGATCGTGACCGACGCGGGCGATCTGAAATGCCTCGACGCCAAGATGGGCTTCGACGGCAACGCCATCTATCGCCATGCCGACATCGCCGAGCTGCGTGACGTGACCGAGGAAGACCCCAAGGAACTGGAGGCCAGCAAATACGACCTCAACTACATCGCTTTAGACGGCGAGATCGGCTGCATGGTCAACGGCGCCGGTCTGGCGATGGCGACGATGGACATCATCAAGCTTTATGGCAGCGAGCCGGCCAATTTCCTCGACGTCGGCGGCGGCGCCACCAAGGAAAAGGTCACCGAGGCGTTCAAGATCATCACCTCGGACCCGCAGGTCAAAGGCATACTCGTGAACATCTTCGGCGGCATCATGCGCTGTGACGTGATCGCCGAGGGCGTGGTGGCTGCCGTGAAAGAGGTCGGTCTGAAGGTGCCGCTGGTGGTCCGGCTGGAGGGGACCAACGTGGAAGAGGGCAAGAAGATCATCAACGAAAGCGACGTGGACGTGATCGCGGCGGATGACCTCAAGGACGGTGCCGAGAAGATCGTGAAGGCGGTAAAGGGGTAAGGCTCGTGTTTCGCGGATTTCTTCTCACATGTGGACTTGTCGGCGGGCTTGCAGCTTTACCGCTGAAAGCGCACGAGGTAGATCACGCGAAACAACAATCTTCGCTACTCCGATTCTTTTCGAAAACTTGCCTGAAAACCTTCCCGACTTACTCAGGAATTGAAAAGCCGATCAAGGCAATGGGCCTCAAGCACAATGCCAGAGACGACACATGGAGTGGGGGCGGCTTCTTCATAAACCCGACAGTCGATGCGGCAAACGACACTTACTGCTTCGCAGTGCTTAACCTTACCAACCCAAAAGGTATTGCGCAGGAACTCGCCAATACACTGAGCCGTTCCGGGGCGACGAACATCAAAGTGGTCGTCAAGGGACGCAAAACTTATGTCGATTTCTCTCTGAAAGGCGTGGCGGCAAAAGTGATTGTCAAACCTCTTGGCGCAATCCCGACGGACAGGCTTCCGCGACACCACCGAAATGACCCGACCACGGGTATCACACTTCTTAAGAAAAACTAACAGGAGCGCGCCAAATGGCAGTCCTCATCGACGAAAACACCAAGGTCATCTGTCAGGGCTTCACCGGCAGCCAAGGCACCTTCCATTCCGAACAGGCCATCGCCTATGGCACCAAGATGGTCGGCGGCGTGACACCGGGCAAAGGCGGCATGGAGCATATGAACCTGCCGGTCTTCAACTCGGTGCACGAAGCCAAGGCCAAGACCGACGCCAATGCCACGGTGATCTATGTCCCCCCGCCTTTCGCAGCGGATTCGATCCTCGAGGCGATCGACGCCGAGATGGAAGTGATCGTGGCGATCACCGAGGGCATCCCGGTGCTGGACATGATGAAGGTCAAGCGCGCCTTGCAGGACAGCGCATCGGTGCTGATCGGGCCGAACTGCCCCGGGGTGATCACGCCGGATGCCTGCAAGATCGGCATCATGCCGGGCCATATTCACAAGCGCGGCTCCTGCGGCGTGGTCTCGCGCTCGGGCACGCTGACCTATGAGGCGGTGAAGCAGACCACCGATGTGGGCTTGGGCCAGAGCACTTGCGTCGGCATCGGCGGCGACCCGATCAAGGGCACCGAGCATATCGACGTGCTGGAATGGTTCCTGGCCGATGACGAGACCCAGTCGATCATCATGATCGGCGAGATCGGCGGTAGCGCCGAGGAAGAAGCGGCACAGTTCCTGAAAGACGAGGCCAAGAAGGGCCGCAAGAAGCCGGTGGCGGGCTTCATCGCCGGGCGCACCGCCCCTCCGGGCCGCCGCATGGGCCACGCCGGCGCAATTGTCGCCGGTGGCAAGGGCGGCGCCGAGGACAAGATCGAAGCCATGCGCAGCGCCGGCATCGTGGTGGCCGAAAGCCCCGCCGGTCTGGGCGAGGCGATGCTGGAAGCGATCGGCTGAGATCAGGACACCAACAAAAAGGGAGAGAGAACATGGATTTTCAGACAGCAGTCAAAACCTGCCTGACCGAGAAATACGCCACGTTTTCGGGCCGCGCCAGCCGCTCGGAATACTGGTGGTTCGTGCTGGCGGCGGTGATCATGGGTCTGGTGATCTCTCTCCTCGGGTCGTGGCTGCTGAGCACGATCTTCAGCCTGGCGCTGTTCGTGCCGGCAGCGGCTGCGGGTTCACGGCGGTTGCAGGATACCGGCCGCCCGGGTTGGTACATCTTCATCCCGATGGGGCTGGGGCTTATCGGACAGCTGTTCTTCGGCGGCCGCGTCGAGATCGATCCCACCACTGGCATGCCGCTGGACATGCCCGGCATGGGCCAGATGATGTTCATGGGGCTTTTCGGGATCGTGCAACTGGTGATTGTCGTCGTGTTCATCTGGTGGCTCACGCGGCCATCGGACGAAGGTGAAAACGAATTTGGCCCGCCGCCCGCGGCGTGAGAAAAGGCGACCTACTGCAAGTGAAATACCGTCGTCCGATATCAACGCATCGCACCGTCTTCGCCAGCGCCATGGCGAAAGGCCGGTCACATGCTCTGAGGGCTGCCCCCGGCCGCGGGTGGGGGAGAAGCCCCCGCCCGGGGGGGCGGTCGGGGGCTGCCCGGCCCAGAGGCCGGGCGGGAGGTGCGATTGGAGCTGCCGTTCTTATTGCCTTGTCCACCGGCGTATCCCACGCACAATCCCTGAAAGACGTTGCCAAAACCTGCTTGTCAGTTCCAACTTCAATGGACCAGTTGCGCTCTGGTTTGGAGCGACTAGGATTTCATGCAGTGAATGCGCCGCAAGACCTCGACGCAGCAGCGCAATTGTTTGCCTTGCCGCTTGTCGGAGAAAATGCGCCTGTCAATTCCCAGCCATACGACTGGAAGGCTGGGCTGCGCGCCAACACGGTGCAACTCGCACGCACCTTGAAGCGTGGTCAAACGAGAATGCATGAGCACGAGTTCTTTTCGATCGACGGCACTGGAGGCGTTCCAGCCTTGCTTGTTACGCAAATACGCGTGCCGGGCGTGAAATCCGAACACCAATGCAAACTGGCAACCAAACATATTCAGTTGTCAGAACAATCGCGACAGGAAATCATCTCCAACGCGATTTACGTGAATAACCACGATGACGGATTTGTGGGCGTATTGATGGCATCGAAAATTGGTAACGACGATTCTAACTATGTTTCGATGACATTTTTCACCACTGAACTCCTTGAGAAAATGGCAGCCGTGGGGGCAACCGTCGATTTGCCACGCGTCACTTTGCTTGCCGTATCAACCAAATTCGAAACGAATATCTCCAAACCTCGTGAGGTTGTCCAATGACCGAACAATCCCCCAACGACGTCTTCAAGGCCTCGTCCTTCATGCAGGGGCACAACGCGCAATACCTCGAACAGATGTATGCGCGTTACGCCAACGACCCGAATGCGGTCGACGAGGCCTGGGCGGCGTTCTTCGCCCAGATGGGCGATGCCGAAACCGACGTGAAGGCCGAGGCCCATGGCCCGTCCTGGGCGCGGCGCGACTGGCCGCCGGTGCCGCAGGACGATCTGACCAGCGCGCTGACCGGCGACTGGCCGGCGCCGCCGCCGGAAGAGGCCAAGGCGGTCGAAAAGAAGATCCGCGAAAAAGCGGTCGAAACCGGGGCCAAGCCCAGCGAGGACGCGATCCGGCAGGCGGTGCTTGATTCGATCCGGGCGCTGATGATCATCCGCGCCTATCGTATCCGTGGCCACCTGGTGGCCGATCTCGACCCGCTGGGGATGAGCAACAAGACCCCGCATCCCGAGCTGGAACCGTCAGCCTATGGTTTCTCCGACGCTGACATGGACCGGCCGATCTTCATCGACAAGGTTCTGGGGCTCGACTTCGCCACGATGCGGCAAATCCTCGACATCGTGAAACGCACCTATTGCGGCACCTTCGCGCTGCAATACATGCACATTTCCGATCCCGAGCAGGCCGGCTGGCTGAAAGAGCGGATCGAGGGTTATGGCAAGGAAATCGCTTTCACCCGCGAGGGCCGGAAAGCGATCCTGAACAAGCTCGTCGAGGCTGAGGGCTTCGAGAAGTTCCTGCATGTGAAATACATGGGCACCAAACGCTTCGGCCTGGATGGCGGCGAGGCGCTGATCCCGGCGATGGAGCAGATCATCAAGCGCGGCGGCAACCTCGGTGCCAAGGAGATCGTGATCGGGATGCCGCATCGCGGCCGGCTCAACATCCTGGCTAATGTGATGGCCAAGCCCTATCGCGCCATCTTCAACGAATTCCAGGGCGGCAGCTTCAAACCCGAGGACGTGGACGGCTCGGGCGACGTGAAATACCACCTCGGCGCCTCAAGCGACCGCGAGTTCGACGGCAATTCCGTGCACCTGTCGCTGACCGCCAACCCGAGCCACCTCGAGGCGGTCAATCCGGTGGTGATCGGCAAGGTGCGGGCCAAGCAAGACCAGTTTAAGGATACCGACCGGACCACGGTTATCCCCGTGCTGCTGCACGGTGACGCGGCATTTGCCGGCCAGGGCGTCGTCGCCGAATGCTTTGGCCTCAGCGGGCTCAAAGGTCACCGCACCGGCGGCACGATCCACATCATTGTCAACAACCAGATCGGCTTTACCACTGCGCCGCATTTCTCGCGGTCGTCGCCCTATCCCACCGATATTGCGCTGATGGTTGAGGCGCCGATCTTCCACGTCAACGGCGACGACCCCGAAGCGGTGGTGCATGCCGCCAAAGTGGCCACCGAGTTCCGTCAGAAGTTCCACAAGGACGTGGTCATCGACATCTTCTGCTACAGGCGGTTCGGCCACAACGAAGGTGACGAGCCGATGTTCACCAACCCGTTGATGTACAACCGCATCAAGAAGCACAAGACGACGCTCAGTCTTTACACCGAGCGGCTGGTGCAGGACGGGCTGATCCCGGAAGGCGAGATCGAGGACATGAAGGCCGCCTTCCAGGCGTATCTCAACGATGAGTTCGAAGCCGGCAAGGACTACAAGCCCAACAAGGCCGACTGGCTGGACGGCCGCTGGAGCCATCTCGACCGCGAGGCTGGCGATTATCAGCGCGGAGAAACCGCCATCAAACCGGACACGCTGAAACAGGTCGGCGAGGCGCTCACGCGCCTGCCCGAGGGCTTCCCGGTGCACCGCACCGTGGCCCGGCTGCTCGACACCAAGAAGGAAATGTTCGACACCGGCACCGGCTTCGACTGGGCCACCGGCGAGGCACTGGCCTTCGGGTCGCTTCTGACCGAGGGTTACCCGGTGCGCCTGGCAGGTCAGGACTCGACCCGAGGCACCTTCTCGCAACGCCATTCCGGCATCATCAACCAGGACACGGAAGAACGGTACTATCCGCTCAACCACATCCGCGAGGGCCAGGCCCAGTACGAAGTCATCGACTCGATGCTGAGCGAATATGCCGTGCTCGGGTTCGAGTATGGCTATAGCCTCGCCGAGCCAAACGCCCTGACGCTGTGGGAGGCACAGTTCGGCGATTTCGCCAACGGCGCCCAGATCATGTTCGACCAGTTCATCTCGTCCGGCGAGGCGAAATGGCTGCGGATGTCGGGCCTTGTCGTGCTGCTGCCGCACGGGTTCGAGGGCCAGGGGCCGGAACACAGCTCGGCCCGGCTGGAGCGCTTCCTGCAGATGTGCGGCGGTGACAACTGGATCGTGGCCAACTGCACCACGCCGGCCAACTACTTCCACATCCTGCGTCGCCAGCTGCACCGCAGCTTCCGCAAGCCGCTGATCCTGATGACGCCGAAATCGCTGCTGCGCCACAAGCTGTGCGTCTCGGAGGCCTCGGACTTCACAACCGGGTCGAGTTTCCACCGGGTGCTATGGGACGATGCCCAGAAGGGCAATTCGGACACAACGCTCAAGGCTGACAAGGACATCAAGCGCGTGGTGATGTGTTCGGGCAAGGTCTATTTCGACCTCTTGGAAGAGCGCGATGCCCGCGGACTTGATGATGTCTACCTGCTTCGGATCGAGCAATTCTATCCCTTCCCGGCGATGAGTCTGGTGAAGGAACTGGAACGTTTCAAGCAGGCCGAGATGGTCTGGTGCCAGGAAGAACCCAAGAACCAGGGCGCCTGGAACTTCATCGAACCCAATATCGAATGGGTGCTGCAACGCATCAAGGCCAAGCACACAAGGCCGCTCTATGCCGGCCGCCCGGCCTCGGCCTCGCCCGCAACCGGCCTGGCCAAGCAGCACGCCGCACAACAGCAGGCGCTCGTCAACGACGCGCTGACCCTCAAGTAAGGAACACGATCCATGGCAACCGAAGTCCGCGTGCCCACTCTGGGCGAAAGCGTTACCGAAGCGACGGTGGCGACCTGGTTCAAGAAGCCGGGCGATGCCGTGGCCGTCGACGAGATGCTCTGCGAGCTGGAAACCGACAAGGTGACCGTCGAGGTGCCCTCGCCCGCTGCCGGCACCCTGGGCGAGGTGGTCGCCGCCGAGGGCGAAACGGTGGGGGTAAACGCTCTGCTGGCCACCATTGCCGAGGGCGTTGAAGCCGCTGCAGCGGCGCCCAAGGGCAACGGCGCCGACAAGGCCGAGGCACAGGCCGAAACGCCCGCCGACGCCGGCGGAAACACCATCGACGTGATGGTCCCGACGCTGGGCGAAAGTGTCACCGAGGCAACCGTGTCGACCTGGTTCAAGGCGGTCGGCGACACGGTCGCGCAGGACGAGATGCTGTGCGAACTCGAAACCGACAAGGTTTCTGTCGAGGTGCCCGCCCCGGCGGCAGGCGTGCTGTCCGAGATCGTGGCGGCTGAAGGCGCCACCGTAGATGCGTCGGCCAAGCTGGCCGTGATCAGCGCCGGCGCCGCGGGCGGGGGGGCGAGCCCGGCGCCGGCCGCGCCCTCGACCACAGTCGGCGGTGGCAAGGACGTCAAGAATGCCCCCTCGGCCGAAAAGATGATGGCCGAGAAGGGCATCGACCCCGGCTCCGTACAGGGCTCGGGTCGCGACGGCCGGGTCATGAAGGAAGACGTGGCCAAGGCCGCTTCCGCCCCCGCCGCCGCGCCCGCCGCCGCCCCGGCCCCGGCTCGGGCAGCCCCTCCCGCAGAGCCGGCCGCCGTGCCGCGCGCACCCGTCGCGGCCGAGGACGCCGCCCGCGAAGAGCGGGTGAAGATGACCCGCCTGCGCCAGACCATCGCCCGCCGCCTCAAGGACGCGCAGAACACCGCCGCGATCCTGACCACCTATAACGAGGTCGACATGAGCGCGGTGATGGCGATCCGCAACGAATACAAGGCCGAGTTCGAGAAGAAGCACGGCGTCCGCCTGGGCTTCATGTCGTTCTTCACCAAGGCCTGCGTGCACGCGCTGCACGAGGTGCCGGAAGTGAATGCCGAGATCGACGGCACCGACATCGTCTACAAGAACTTCGTCCACATGGGCGTCGCCGCGGGCACGCCGCAGGGCCTTGTCGTGCCGGTGATCCGCGACGTGCACGAGAAAAGCTTTGCCGCGATCGAGAAGGAGATCGGCGAGAAGGGCAAACGCGCCCGCGACGGCAAGCTGACCATGGCCGAGATGCAGGGCGGCACCTTCACCCTGTCGAACGGCGGCGTCTATGGCTCGCTGATGTCCTCGCCGATCCTCAACCCGCCGCAATCGGGCATCCTTGGCATGCACAAGATCCAGGACCGGCCGATGGTGGTCAACGGCGAGATCGTGATCCGCCCGATGATGTACCTGGCGCTGAGCTATGACCACCGGATCGTCGACGGCAAGGGCGCGGTGACGTTCCTGGTTCGGGTCAAGGAAGCGCTGGAAGACCCCCGTCGGCTGTTGATGGATTTGTGAGGGGTGGCGGGGTGAAACCCCGCCCTACGACGAAAGGTTTCAACGTGAGAAGGCGGCGGACACGCTCGGAAATTCGTGACGAATACGTCAAGCTTTTGGATGTGTGGGTACATGTTCGCGCCTTTGAAATCGAACGCGATAGGGCTTTTGGCGACTTTGACACCGAAAGCCTTCTTCCGTCGCGTGAGTTGCTGTTGGAACAATTCGATGCTCGAAAGGCGCCAGCCAGTCAACTGGTAACTGCCATGCGTTCCACGCTTAACGAGATGGCCACCGGTTTTGCTGGAGCAATCGTTCACAATGAGGACACGGCGCGCGAATTTCTCGCCTTTTACAAGGACTCCAGCGGCCGCGACTTTTTCGTAGATATGGGCGATCCAATGGCGCGGTTGAAGTCTATCCTGAAACGCGGGCACATATTGGATGACGATGAGTTCTATTCGGTGAAAACGGTGGTGGACGACAACTTAGACCTACTAACCACGGAAGATTTGGCACTCGCATCCGATATGCTGGGTGATTACGAATTTCGGAGCTAATTCATGGCCTACCGCGACCCAGAAACCCTGACCTGCCGCAAATGCGGCACAACCGGCGAGGTTATCTGGATCGTCGGCATCGGTCCGGCTTCGCGCAGGGGCGAAGGGCCGACTTACCAAAGCCTCGACGACGCCGGTCCCTTCCGCGCCGAGGCAACAGAGACCCATCCCTTCTGGGCGGGGCGGCTTTTTTGCCCCGACTGCGGGGAAATCGTGAAACGGGTGCCGGAAAGCACCATCCGCCGCGGACGCGGCAGCCGTAAGGAGTAAGACCATGGCAAGTTACGACGTGATCATCATCGGCGCCGGCCCGGGCGGCTATGTCTGCGCCATCCGCTGTGCCCAGCTGGGGCTGAAAACCGCCGTGGTCGAAGGCCGCGAGACGCTGGGCGGGACCTGCCTGAACGTCGGCTGCATCCCGTCGAAGGCTCTGTTGCACGCCACCCATCTCAAGCACGAGGCCGAGCACAACTTTGCCGGCATGGGGCTCAAGGGCAAAAGCCCCAGCGTCGACTGGAAACAGATGCTGGCCTACAAGGATGACGTGATCGGCCAGAACACCGGCGGTATCGAGTTCCTGTTCAAGAAGAACAAGATCGACTGGATCAAGGGCTGGGCCAGCATCCCCGCCGCCGGCAAGGTGCAGGTCGGCGACGACACCCACGAGGCCAGGAACACCGTGATCGCCAGCGGGTCGGAACCGGCCAGCATTCCGGGCGTCGAAATCGACGAGGACCGGATCGTCAGTTCGACCGGCGCACTGACGCTGCCCAAGGTGCCGAAGAAGATGATCGTGATCGGCGCCGGAGTGATCGGGCTGGAGCTGGGCTCGGTCTATCAACGGCTGGGCGCTGAGGTCACGGTGGTCGAATACATGGACGCGGTCTGCCCCGGCATGGATGCCGATGTGCAGCGCACCTTCAAGCGCATCCTTGAAAAACAGGGGCTGAACATCATCACCGGCGCCGCGGTGAAATTGGCCGAGGCGCTGAAGACCAAAGCCAAGGTGACCTATGCCCCGAAGAAGGGCGGTGACGACGTGACGCTCGAGGCCGATGTCGTGCTGGTGGCCACCGGGCGCAAGCCTTATGCCGAGGGGCTGGGGCTGGACGCGCTGGGCGTGCAGATGACCGAGCGCGGCCAGATCGCGGTGGACAGCCACTGGAAAACATCGGTCGACGGCGTCTATGCCATCGGCGACGTCACGCCGGGCCCGATGCTGGCGCACAAGGCCGAGGATGAAGGCATGGCCGTGGCCGAGGTGCTCGCGGGAAAGCATGGCCATGTTAACTACGGGGTGATCCCGGGGGTGGTTTACACCACGCCCGAAGTGGCCACCGTCGGCCAGACCGAGGCCGAGCTGAAAGAGGCCGGGCTCAAGCCCAAGGTCGGCAAGTTCATGTTCATGGGCAACGCCCGCGCCAAGGCGGTGCATCAGGGCGAAGGCTTCGTCAAGATCATCGCCCACCCCGAGACCGATCGGATCCTCGGTGCAGCGATCATCGGCCCGGCGGCGGGCGACATGATCCACGAGCTCTGCGTGGCGATGGAGTTCGGCGCCAGCGCCGAGGACGTGGCGCTGACCTGCCACGCGCATCCGACCTATTCCGAAGCCGTGCGCGAGGCGGCGCTGGCCTGCGGCGACGGTCCGATCCACAGCTGATCGCCCCCTGACGCGGCAGCGTGGGTGCGCATGTTCCGCCGGCCGGTCGGCGGCGTTCCGGTCCTGTGATCGAGATCAAAGACAATACATGCCTGCGCACCTAGGCAAGCCACATGCGCGTCTCAGATCCCTCCGTGCCGACAGTCGCCCTGCCCGCCCTGCTGCGGATCGTCGGGCTGACTGCCGCGACTTTCGGGCTTTGCGGGGTCGCGCTTGCCACGCTGATCTATGTCCAGGGTCACGAATTTTCGCTTTTCACCACCTATCTCAGTGACATCGGCAACACGCCGACATGGCCGATGGTGACGTTCAACACCATGATGCTGATGGTTGCGCCGATCCGCTATGGCTTTCTGGTGCTTCTGGTGATGAGCTTCATGGCGATGGGCGGTGGCAGGGCGATCAACGTTGCGCTTTTGCTGATCGGCGTGCCGGTGGTGATCGGCAGCGCCGGAATGTCGGCCTTTCCCGCCTCGCGCGATCTGGCGCTGCACGAAGGCTCGGCCATGATCTATTTCTTCGGCACGGTCGTGTTGCAGGGCCTGGTCGGGTTGCAAGAAATCCGCCTGCGCCTGCCCCGGGCGCTTGCGATCTCAAGCCTGGCGGTGGTGGTGATTTACCTGGTCTTTGCCGTGCTTCTGGCGCTGGTCGGACAGGTCGACGGCGTCACCCGCTCAACCCCGGTGATCTGGGAGTGGATGGCGTTCGCCGCGCTCATGGTCTGGCTGATCCTGCACAGCCTCATGCTGGGGCGGCGCTGACGCCGGTCCGCCGACCGGAAACACGGGCGGCCGGTTCAGCCCTGCGCTGGCCCCACCTCCGGAAGCTCGCCCGCGTAGCCCGCTTCCCGCATCAGCGCGTTTGACGCGGTTTCGATCTCGTTTTCCAGCCGCCCCATGAACTCGGCCTGGGCAGCGCCCGGCGCGATGCGCGGCAGGAACGCGACCACCGCGCGCCCCGGATGGCGCAGCATGGTACCCTTGCGCCAAAACAAACCGGCATTGGTGGCGGCCGGGGCGCAGGATTGATCGAGCTGGTCGTAGAGCACGAACGAGCCCACCTTGTAGGGGCGATAATCACCTGGCTTCACGCGTGTTCCCTGCGGATAGATCACAAGTTGGCCCGGCGCTACCCGGCCCGATTTCACATCCGCCATCATCTTCTTGATCGCCGTGCCGCGCTTGCCGCGCGCCACCGGCACGCAGCCCAGCCGCCAGGCGTATAACCCGATGATCGGGGTCCACAGAAGCTCGCGCTTCATGATGAAGCGCGGCTGCGGAACGACCTGGAAGATGATGATGATGTCGAGGAATGACTGGTGCTTGGCCACGACCAGGCATTCTTCGGTGGGCACCTCGCCGCGCACCTCCCAGGTGATGCCGACAAACGCCCAGCAGGTGAAGCGCACCCACCAGGTATAAGCCTTGCAGGCAACCAGCGCTCCCTGCGGCGACAGCGCGGCCCAGGGCAGGAACACGAGGCCCAGAAACAGCATCATCAGCGCGTTCACCACCACGAACAGTATCGACATCCCCCAGCGCCAGGCCATCCGCATCAGCGCAACCCCTTCAGCGTGGTTTGCGCGGCGGCGCGGGTGGCAACGAAGGCAACCACCGCGGCCAGCGGCGGAATGACCAGCGGCCACAACCAGTGCACGCCGGCGAAACCCAGCCCGGTCAGGAATCCGCCGGCCTCCTGCGCCGAAGGCAGCAGCGCCACGGCAACCAGACCTGCCGTGGTACCGATAAAGGCGCCTGTCAGGGCGCGCAGGGTGAACCGGCGCACGAAGGCTCGTGCGATATAGATGTCCCGCGCCCCCACCAGCCGCAACACCTGGATCACCTGGGCGTTGGCCGCCAGCGCTGCATTCGCCGCCAGCGTGATCATCGCCGCCATCGCCGCGAAGATGAGCCCGATCGACAGCCAGCCCAGCGTCTTGAGCCGCGAGGCCGCCCCGACCAACGGGCGACGCCAGCGGGTGTGGTCATCCAGTACCGCGCCCGGCACCTCAGCCGCCAGCCGGTGGCGCAGACCCTGCGGATCATAACCGTTGTCGTCCTCGATGATCTCGATCAGCTGCGGGATCGGCAGCGTATCGACCGGCATGTCGGGCCCGAACCAGGGTTCGAGCAGCGCCCGCTGCTCCTCGGCGGTCAGCCCCCGGGCCGAGGCCACCCCGGCAGTGGTGTCAAGCACCCTGAGCGCCGCCGCGGTCTGGGCTGCGATCTGGTCGGACGGGGCCGAGATCCGCAGCGTCGCCGACCGCGACAGCTCGTCGCTCCAGCGCGCCGCCAGCCGGCCGGAGGCGAGCGACAAGGCCAGCGCGAAAACCGCGAGAAAGGCCATCACCCCGGCCGAAAAAAGCGTCAGCTTTGCCGTAAAGCCCGACGGAGGCACCACCCGGTCGGCCTGCGGATCGCCGACAACGAGGTGGAGGAGCTGAGCCGGGTCGAATTTCACAGGTCCGCTCCCGCCAGGTGCAGTTGTCGGTTCGAGATGCGCAGCACTCGTGCCTGAACATGAGATTTCGCCGCCCGGATCAGCCCCAGGTCGTGGGTGGCAATCATGATCGTCTTGCCCATCCGGTTGAGTTCGATCAGCAGCGTCAGCAGCCGCTGCGACATTTCCCAATCGACATTGCCGGTGGGCTCGTCGGCCAGGATCACGTCGGGCGACATGATCACGGCGCGGGCCAGTGCCGCGCGCTGGCGTTCGCCGCCCGACAGCTCGGGTGGCAGCGCGTCGGCGCGTTCGGTCAGACCGACCCAGGTCAGGAGTTCCTTGAGATTGGCCCCCTCGTCGATCGAGCTGCGGCCCGAAACGGTCAGGGGCAGCGCCACGTTGTCGGCAACCGGCAGGTGATCGAGAAACTGCACGTCCTGGTGCACTACACCGACCCGGCGCCGGGCCAGCGCGATGTCGTCGCGACTCATGCCCCGGACGTCGGCGCCGAACAGCCGGGCGTGGCCCGAGGTCGGTACCAGCGCCCCGTAACAGAGCTTGAGAAAAGTCGTCTTGCCAGCGCCCGAGGGTCCGGTGAGGAAATGGAACGACCCCGGCTGCAGCGCGAGCGTGATGCTGCTCAGAAGCTCGCCCCCGCCATAGCTGTAGGCCACGTTTTCCAGCTCGATCACGGCCCGCCTCCCTGGCCTTGTGCGCCCGACTTCGACCCTGTCATGCCTCAGAGGCAGAAAAGTTGCAATCCGGTGCGGCTGAGGCCGCGCAGATTCTTTGACCTTTTCCTGAACGGCGTTACAACATATGGTATAGGACAAAAGTAAAAGCCGCCGGATTGGCAGTGAGGGCGGTGATTGGGGGCAAGATGCGGTTGATCTGTCCGAATTGCGGGGCACAGTACGAAGTTCCGGATGACGTGATCCCGGACTCCGGGCGGGATGTGCAATGCTCTAATTGCGGTGACACCTGGTTCCAGAAGCACCCGAGCCAGGACCGGGAGCTTGCCGAAGACCTAGAGCAACCGTTGGACGAAGCCCATTGGGAAACCGAGGCCGCCACGGAGCCGGAATCCGAGCCTGAGCCTGAACCGGAAGCGGAGCCAGAACCGGAACCCGAGCCTGAACCGGAAGCGGAACCTGAGCCGGAGCCTGAACCGGAGCCAGAACCGGAACCGGAACCGGAGCCTTTACCGGAACCCGAGCCCGAACCCGAACCCGAAACGGTGAGCGCCGACTGGGATGGTTTCGAAGACCCCAGGGACGAAAACGCCCCGGCGCCGCAGGCCCGCGACCTCGACCCCGAGGTACGCGAGGTTCTGCGCGAGGAGGCCGAGAAGGAAATGCACGCCCGCGCCGCCGAGGCCGAGGGGCTCGAGATGCAGACTGATCTCGGGCTCGAGGATCCCGGCGACGAGACCAGCCGCCGCGAGCGCGAAGCCCGGCTGCGCATGGCGCGAATGCGCGGGCTCGACGAGGAAGAGGTTTTGGGAGACGAGGCCGATCTCGCCGCCCACGCCTCGCGACGCGATCTTCTGCCCGATATCGACGAGATCAATTCCACCCTGCGCAAGGATTCCGAGCGTGCCGCAGCGGCCGATGGCGGTGCGGATGTCGCGGCAGCGCCAGCGCCGGCCCGGGCCAAGGGCTTCTCCAGCGGTTTCCGCAGCATCCTGCTTCTGGCGGTGGCGGCGATCCTCCTCTACGTGTTCGCCGACAACATCGCCGAGATGGTGCCCGCTGCGGCCGGGGTGCTGGAAAGCTATGTTGGCTGGGTCGATGCCGGACGGGCCTGGCTCGACCAGCAGGTATTGAAGTTGACCGGCTACCTCGACGGGCTGAGTTCGGAATAGACGACGGGGCCCGGGCAGGACGCGACAGCCGGTCCGTCCTCACTCTTTGTTTACACGCGTGCTAGATCGTGGCCCGAGTGGCCGCGTTCGCTCCTTGCCCCAGGCGTCGTGGTGAAGCTGGGCTGCCCCGCAAAAAACGATGCGAAATACTCTGTCCCTCAGAACCGGTCGAGCAGCCGTTCGAGATAGTTGCGCTCCGGCTCCGGCCGGGTCTGTTCGCCCGACCGGCGGCGAATTTCATCGAGCAGGTCGCGGGCACGGCGATAGACGTCTTCGCCCTGTAACATGTTGTCATCCACCCCCGGTGCGCCGCGCATGTTGCGGCCCAGAGGGTCGGCGCGGCGGCCGCCGGCGAGATTGTCGGGACTCTCGCCCTGACCCGGCTGACGTTGCCCCTGTTCGGCCAGCGCCTCGCCGAGATTGCGCATGCCTTCGCGCAGGTTCTCCATCGCCTCGGCCTGTTTGTCGATGGCATCGGCCAGATCATCGCGCCGCAGCGCGTCCTCGGCACCGTCCATGGCCCGACCGGCACGGTCCAGCGCGTCGCGGGCAGCATCGCCGCCCTCGGTGCCTGCCCCCGGCAGCGCCCGGCGCTGCTGGTCGAGTTGCTGACGCAGCGCGCTTTGTCGGTCGGCCAAAGACTGGCCGAGATCCTGCGCCGTGCCGTCACCACCCTGCCCGGGCTGGCCGTCGCGCTGGCCTTGACCCTGGCCTTGACCGGGTTGTTGGCCATCGCCCTGACCTTGGCCCTGGCCCTGGCCTTCATGGCTCTGGCCGCGTCCCAGCCCGCCCGAGCGGCCTTCGT
This sequence comes from Marimonas arenosa, assembly GCF_030848945.1. Lineage (GTDB taxonomy): Bacteria > Pseudomonadota > Alphaproteobacteria > Rhodobacterales > Rhodobacteraceae > Marimonas > Marimonas arenosa. The sequence continues at coordinate 134,785 of NZ_JANHAX010000007.1, read as the reverse complement.
TGCCCTGCGACTGACCAGCGTCACTGTTGGGGTTGAACTGTTCCTGGAGATCGCGGAACGCCTGGTCCGAGAGTCCCTGCTGTTCCCGCAGTGTCTCGCCCAGACCTTCCAAAGCCTGCTGCCCCGGCGATTGCCCCTGCCCGCCCTGGCCTTCGGTGATTCGCATGTTTTCCATCATCTGCTGGAATTCCTCGAGCGCCTGCTGCGCTTCAGCCATGCGTCCCTGCTCCATCAGTTCCTGGATGCGGTCCATCATCCGCTGGATGTCATCCATGTTCATGGTCATCGCATTCTCGTCGCGCTGACCCTGGTCGGGTTGGTCGGATTGGTTGCCGCGGTTCTGTTGCGCGAATTCGCGGGACAGCTGGTCCATATAATCGCGTGTCGCCTCGCGCAGTTCGTCCATCAGCCGGGCGATCTCGGCGTCCGATGCGCCGTTCTTCATCGCCTCGCTGAGACGCTCCTGCGCCTGGCGCATCCGCTCCAGCGCGTCAGCCAGTGTGCCTTCCTCCAATTGCAGTGCCAGCTCCCACAGCGCCTCGGCGATTTCAGCCTGCTGGGCGTCGGTCATGCCATAAGCGGCCATCGACTCGATCCGACGCAGGATCACGCGCAGCCGCAGATAGGTTGTTTCATGCTTGAAAACCCCGTCGGGCCGGTGCGACACCGCCCGCAGGATCTGGGCGATACGGCCGGCGTTGGCGCGGTTCCACAAGAGATCGCGGCGTTGCTCGATCACCGCTGCCGCGAGCGGGTCAAAGAAATGCCGGGCGGCGAGCTCGGTTTCGATCACCGGGCTGATGCCTTCGTTTGCGGCCGCATCGATGGCTGACAGGGTGATCTTCACCGGCAGGTTGGCCCAGGGATGCTCGCTGAAATCCTCGATCAGCACGTCCTCGAACTCCTGCCGGTCGCGGGCGACCGGCATCGGCAGTGGCAACTCGATCGCAGCGCGCGGTTCGGGGTCGGGACCAAGCCCGTGGCGGCGATCTATCCGCGCCAGGTCGAGTTCGATCCGGGCGCGCCCCTCCAGAACCTCGTAATCGTCGCGGGCCGCGAACGGCATGGTGAAGGCGCCCACGGCGCTGGCCTCGGCCGGTCCGGTCGCCTCGATCTCGGGCGCGGCATCGGGGATCATCGCGATTTCCCAGCGCCGCCCGCCCTCGCCCTCGATGGCCAGATGCCCCGAGCGCGTCACGGTAATGTCGGGCGGCTGCGCGGCGGAATCTGCGTTCGCCCGTTCGGGCGCTGTCGGTGCCTCCGAAACGGATTGGCTGATATCAAAGGCCGCAGTGTCGCCGTAGAGACGCAGAGTGATGCGGCTGCCTTTCGGGGCGTCCAGCGCCCCCTCGGGCTGGTCGCCCAGATAGAGCACCGGCAGGCCGGTATAGGCGGGCGGTTCGAGCCAGCCCTCCCAGGCCGGGCCAGCGGCCGCCTGGGCCGCGCCCGCACCGGGGGCGAGCTCGGCCACCGTGCCGACCCGCCACAACGAGCCGAAAAGCAGGGCCACGACAAAGGCCAGCAGCGCCATATAGCGCAATCCGAAGCGGTCGCGCGACGACACCCGCAGGTCTGGAGGCACAGCGCGGGCGGATTCGCTGCGGGCGCGCATCCGCGCTTGGTGCGCCGCCCACACGGCGCGCGAGGCATCATCCTCGGCGCCGATCGCCTGGGCATCGAGCATCGCCTGGATCGGTCGGCCCGGCATGGTCGCATCGAGCCGCGCCAGCACCTCGGTTCGGCGCGGCCAGCGGAACCGCAACGCGCCGCGAACCAGGAACGCGAACCCGAGGATCAGCGCAATCCCGCCGATCCCCCAGGAGATTTCGACGGCGACACGCTCGTGCGCCCCGAGCATCAGCGCCGCCAGCACCACGAAGGCGAGCGACCAGAGCGGCCAGAAGGCATGCGTGACCCGTTCCGCAACAAGCCCCGCCCGCGTCAGGCCGAGCGGCCAACGCAGGCGTTTCAGAGCGTCTTTTCGGGATCGCGGGTCGATCGGCCGGGCTCCTTGCGTCGGGGCCCCGGCACCCACCACGGGGCTAGAGCCACGATGGGATATTATCGCGTTCGATCATCTCTTCCAAGCTGGGACGCGGCCGGATGACGGCGAATTGATCGCCCCGCACCAACACTTCGGGGATCAGCGGGCGGGAATTGTATTCGCTGGCCATCACCGCCCCGTAGGCGCCGGCGCTGCGGAACGCCACCAGATCGCCTTGTTGCATCGCGGTCATCTCGCGGCTGCGGGCGAAGGTGTCGCCGGTCTCGCAGACCGGGCCGACGATGTCATAGGTCGCGGGTTCGCCGCCCGGCACCGGCTCGGCCACCGGTACGATGTCGTGATGCGCGTCATACATCGCCGGCCGCACCAGATCGTTCATCGCGGCGTCGAGGATCAGGAAATTCCGGCCCTCGCCTTCTTTCACGTAGATCACCGAGCTGACCATGATCCCGGCATTGCCCGCCACCAGCCGCCCGGGCTCGATCTCGATCTCGCAGCCGAGATGGCCTAGAGTTTCCTTGATCATCGCGCCATAGTCGCTGGGCAGCGGCGGCACCTCGTTCGAACGGGTATAGGGTATCCCCAGCCCCCCGCCGAGATCGAGCCGGCGGATGTCATGGCCGTCGGCCCGCAACTCCTGCGCCAGCACCGCAACCTTTTCATAGGCCTGGCGGAAGGGTGCGAGCTGGGTCAGCTGCGAGCCGATATGTACGTCGATCCCCACCACCTCGAGCCCCGGCAGGGCGGCGGCCTCGGCGTAGACCTTGCGGGCCTTCGAGATCGGGATGCCGAACTTGTTCTCGCTCTTGCCGGTGGCGATCTTGGCGTGGGTCTGGGCATCGACGTCGGGGTTGACGCGGATGGTTACGGGGGCGACCACGCCCAACTCCAGTGCGACGGCGTTCAACGCTTCCATCTCGGGTTCGGATTCGAGGTTGAACTGGCGGATACCGCCCATAAGCGCTATCCGCATCTCGTCGCGGGTCTTACCGACGCCGGAGAACACGATGCGCTCGCCCGGCACCCCGGCAGCGCGGGCGCGGGCGTACTCGCCGCCCGAGACCACGTCCATGCCGGCTCCGAGATCGCCCAGCAGCTTAAGGATGGCCACGTTCGAGGCCGCCTTGATGGCATAGCAGACCAGGTGGTCGGTGCCGTCGAGCGCCTCATCGAACAACCTGTAATGCCGTTCCAGCGTGGCCGCGGAATAGCAGTAGAACGGCGTACCGACTGCCGCCGCAATGTCACGGACGGGCACGTCTTCGGCATGAAGTTCGCCGTTGCGGTAAAGAAAATGGTCCATCGCGCACTCTCCTGGCTGCGCGAGCCATAGCCGAGACAGCGCGGGCTGAAAACACCTGAAATCGAAACCCTGCGGCCCGGTGCGGCGCCGCACCGGGCGCAGTTGCGTCCACGGCCTCAGAAAATGAAATCGTTGGCGTCGAGATCGCCGATGTTGACGTTTTGCAGCGTGATGGTGTTGCCGCCGCCGGCATCGATCACCACGTCGGCGCCGACCTGGCTCATGTGGCCGCCGGAAAGATCGGCAAAGCTGATGATCGACGCCACGCCGGAAAGGTCGATCTTCTCGGCGTCGTTGGTGGCGGCGAAATCGGTGATCACGTCGTTGCCGAAACCGCCGCCGGCGTCGGAAAACACGAACCGGTCGGCGTTGAGCCCGCCGCTCAGGGTGTCGTCGCCGCTGTAGCCGGTCAGGGTGTCGAAACCGCTGCCGCCGCTCAGCGAGTCGTCGGCATGGCCGCCGTGGAGGATATCGTCGCCGGGGCCGCCGTAGAGCGTGTCCTGGCCGCGCTGGCCCAGCAGGCTGTCGTCGCCCTGGCCGCCGAGGATCTCGTCGAAGCCGTTGCCGCCGAGCCCGGTATCGTTGCCGTCGAAGCCGGAGAGGTAGTCGTCCTCGTTGTCGCCGCGCAGCGAGTCGTTGCCCTCGCCGCCATAGAGCGAGTCGAGCCCGGCGCCGCCATTGAGGCTGTCGTCGCCTTCGAAGCCTTCGAGCACGTTGTCGCCGACATTGCCGGTCAGCACGTTGGCCAGGCCGTTGCCGCGGCCGTTGATATCGTCGGCGCCGAGCAGGGTCAGGTTCTCGAGATTGTCGCCGAGGATGTAGCGGACTGTCGCGCGCACCTCGTCGGTGCCTTCGCCGGGGTTCTCGACAATGAGTGTCGCGGCATCGTCGACGATGAAGGTGTCGTTGCCCGCGCCACCGGAGACATCGCCATTCAGCGTGCCGTTGCGGCCGTCATAGGTGTCGTCACCGCCGCCAAGCAGAACGTCACCTTCCAAGACGCCGGAATTGACCACCGTGTCGTTGCCTGCCCCGCCCTGGATCGAATATTGCGCCCCCTGAATTACCCCGGTGTTGGAAACCTGGCTGATTTCGGCTGCTCCTAGAAAACTCAGGTCGACGCCGCCAAATCCACCGATGATCGTCCCACTGTTGATGACTTCCGGATTGTTTCCAACAAAAAAGACACCGCGGTCCAAAGCGATGATCGAACCGGTATTCAGAACGGTTCCGTTGTCGCCGTTAATCACGACGCCGTTGTCCTCCACCTGTATTGAACCGGTGTTTTCGACCGTTCCGCCGGCTCCATCAATTTGTATGCCGTCGTCTGTCAAGGCCATGATTGTGCCAGCGTTGCTGACGAACGCGTTTTGCGCCAGGCGTATCCCATCCGTATCGCCAATCACCGAACCGCTCTGCGTGATGGTCACGTGATTGTTTGCCGCTGCCCCGCTCGAGTAAACACCAATCGACGTTGCACTGGCCACCAGACCGTTCACGACAAGCGTGCTGTTGGTGAATGTCGCAAAGTCGAAGGCCGCGACGGTGTTCAGAACCTGCGCATTGACGCCCACGACATAAAGCGAGTCGCTGGCCGTCGCGACTGCGCCCGTCGTAGTGTTCAGATTGAAGACTGGCATGGTTTTTCTCCTAGCTTGTTCTCAGGTTTCGAAGATTAGCAGGCATGGTGGAGTGACAAGATTGAAATCTCCTGCATCGCTGGCTGCAACGACGCCTGCTTACGGCAGCACTTCGATAGCATTGCTGACGCCGTATCCGAGTCAATCCCGTCGCCTTCGGTGTCGATGACACCTACGATTGCGAGGTGCCCGCCGCGAAGGGTGACACAGCCCAGAACACCGGCATTTTCGACAGAATGGAGTAGCTGGGCAGAAACCACAAGTCGCCGGCGGCATTGGCATCCACCCCCGTCGCTATGCTGTCGATATGTCGAACGGTCCCGTTTTTCCCTTTCTTGAACATTGCCTCCGGATGGCTGCCGGATACCCGGGTTCGATTCCACAGGACCACCAGCGCGAAAACCACCCTTTGTTTTCGCGATCTGAACGAACAACAAATTGTCCAATTGAAGAATACCACACGATCCACGGCGGCCGCGAGTCTTGAGATCAGAGCAACACAGCGTGATCGACAAGGTGCATCGTAGCCGTCGATTGCGGTGGGATCGGGTCACCATCGGCGCCGCAGCCGGCAAGCCCGAGCGCCAGCAACCCGAGTATCGCGATCCGTTTCATGCCATCCGCTCCCGCCAGCGGGCGATCTGGGCGCGCACCTGATCCGGGGCCGTGCCGCCATAAGACATACGCGAGGCCACCGAGTTCTGCACGCCGAGCACCGAAAAGACATCGTCGGTGATCGCGCCATGCACGCCTTTCATATCGTCAAGCGTCAGATCGGGCAAATCGCATCCACGGGATTCAGCCAACGCGACAAGGCTGCCGGTGACGTGATGGGCGTCGCGGAACGGCATGCCCAGCGCCCGCACCAGCCAGTCGGCCAGGTCGGTGGCGGTGGAAAAGCCGCTGCCCGCCGCCGCCGCGAGGTTGTCGCGGTTGGCGGTCATGTCTTTCACCATGCCCTCCATCGCCGCCAGGGCCAGCATCAAGTTGTCGGCGGCGTCGAAGACCTGCTCCTTGTCTTCCTGCATGTCCTTTGAATAGGCCAAGGGCAGGCCTTTCATCACCGTCATCAGTGCGACGTTGGCGCCGAAGATGCGGCCGATCTTGGCGCGGATCAGCTCGGCCGCGTCGGGGTTCTTCTTCTGCGGCATGATCGACGAGCCGGTCGAGAACCGGTCGCTGAGTGTGACAAAGCGGAACTGGGCCGAGGACCAGATCACCAGTTCCTCGGCAAAGCGCGACAGGTGCATGGCGCATATCGAGGCGGTCGACAGGAATTCCAAAGCGAAATCGCGGTCGCTGACCGCGTCGAGCGAATTCGCCGCGGGCCGGTCGAAACCCAGTTCGCGCGCCGTCATCTCGCGGTCGATCGGGAACGAGGTCCCGGCCAGCGCCGCCGCGCCGAGCGGGCATTCGTTCATCCGTGCCCGCGCGTCCGAAAAGCGCGACCGGTCGCGGCCCAGCATCTCCACGTAAGCCATCATGTGATGGCCCCAGGTCACCGGCTGGGCGGTTTGCAGATGGGTGAAGCCCGGCATGACCCAGTCGGCGCCGGCCTCCGCCTGATCCAAAAGCGCGGCGATCAGCGCCTCGATGCCTTCGATGGCCGCATCGATCTGGTCGCGCACCCAGAGTTTGAAGTCGGTCGCCACCTGGTCGTTCCGGCTACGCCCTGTGTGCAGACGCCCGGCGGGTTCGCCAATGAGAGCCTTCAGCCGGGCCTCGACATTCATATGGATGTCCTCGAGCGCGGTGGAAAACTCGAACCTCCCGGCCTCGATCTCTGACAAGACCGTGAGCAGCCCTTTCCTCATCGCGCTTGCATCGCTATCACTCACGATGCCCGTGGCAGCCAGCATGGCGGCATGGGCCCTCGAGCCGGCAATGTCCTGTGCCGCCATCCGCTGATCGAAGCCGATCGAGGCGTTAATCGCCTCCATGATCGCGTCCGGTCCGGCAGCGAAGCGGCCGCCCCACATTGCATTCGAGGATTTGTCGGTCATGTCGTCTGGCCCGTGAGAAGGATTTGGAATGTCGCGTCCCGCGTTGCTCTATACCGCCCTCGCCGCAATCGCAATTGCCGCCTTGGCTTTCGTGGCCCTGCGCGACCCGGCCCAGCCGATCCCCGAGACGGCATTGAACCACGCCAAGCTGGAAGGGCTGCGCGACGGCACGATGAAGAAGCTCGCCTTCCACGCCAGCGCGAAAACCGCGGGCACAGCGGCCTATGACACCGCAGCCGGCGGCAAGGCGGTCCTGGCGGACCACCAGGGCCGTTACGTACTGGTGAATTTCTGGGCAACCTGGTGCGCCCCCTGCCGCAAGGAAATGCCGGCGCTGGCCGAATTGCAGGCCGAATTCGGCGGTGACGATTTCGAAGTGCTGACCATCGCCACCGGCCGCAACAACCCGGCCCAGATGAAAAAATTCTTCGATGAGATCGGCGTCGACAACCTGCCGCTGCACCGCGACCCGACGCAATCGCTGGCGCGCGAGATGGGGATCCTCGGCCTGCCGGTTACAGTAATCCTCGATCCCCGGGGCCGCGAGATCGCCCGCATGGTGGGCGACGCCGAATGGGCTTCCGACAGCGGCAAGGCGATCATCCGGACACTGATCGAGGGGTGACGCGACGCGACCTTTGACAGGGCGCTTGCTCGCCGGGCTAAATACCGGGCGAGGAGGATCCAGCACATGCCGCTCAGCATTCTCGGGCCGATGGTGGTGATCGGAATCGCCGGAATCGCGATCCTGCTGCACCTGCTGGGGCTGAGCCGCACCGTGACACTCGCCGATAACACTGCGGCCCGCGCCGCCTGGGACGAAGAGTTCGGCAACGAGGATCCGGCCCGGGCCGTGACACTGGCCCACGACGGTCATGCCGCGCTGATCGAGACCGCGATGGGCCGTCCCGGCATCGTCTTCGCGATGGGCGCCGACACCGCCGCGCGGTATCTCGATGGCGCACGGGTGACCCCGATTGCCGACGGCCTGCGCATCGACCTGCCCGATTTCACTGCCCCGCATATCAAGCTCCACCTCGACGCGGGCGAAGCCGCCCGCTGGCCGGACCTGATCGGAGACAACGCATGACGGACCAGATCACCTATCCCGATGTCGTCAACTATGCCGTGCCGCTGTTCATTGCCGCGATCCTGGTGGAACTCGTCTGGATTTTCGTCAAGCGCCGGGGCGGGCGCTACGAGACCCGTGACGCGCTGACCTCGCTGCTGATGGGGGCGGGCAATGTCGCCTCGGGCGTCCTGCTGGGCTTTGTCGCCTGGGGGGTCTACGTCTGGCTCTGGGACTACCGTCTGTTCGATCTCGGCACCGGCTGGATCGTTGTACTGGCCTGTTTCATCCTCGATGACTTGCGCTACTACTGGTATCACCGCATCGCCCATCGCGCGCGCTGGGTCTGGGCCGAACACGTGAACCACCATTCCAGCCAGCATTACAACCTGACCACCGCGCTGCGGCAAAGCTGGACCGGGACGTTCACCGGCATGTGGCTGCTGCGGGCACCGCTGGTGCTTGTTGGGTTCCACCCGGCGATGGTGCTGTTCGTCGGCGGGCTGAACCTGATCTACCAGTTCTGGATCCATACCGAGGCGATCGGCAGGATGCCGCGCTGGTTCGAGGCGGTGATGAACACGCCGTCGCACCACCGCGTGCATCACGGCCGCAACGCCCGCTATCTCGACGCCAATTACGCCGGCGTTCTGATCGTCTGGGACCGGATGTTTGGCACTTTCGTGCCCGAGCTCGACAGCGAGAAACCTGATTATGGCCTCGTCCACAACCTTGGCACCTTCAACCCGCTGCGGGTGGCGTTTCACGAATGGCTGGCGATGTTCCGCGACATGGCGCGGCCGGGGCTCACGCTCAGACAGCGGCTGGCTTATGCGGTGGCGCCGCCGGGCTGGAGCCATGACGGCTCGCGCGCCATGACCGGAGAGATCAAGGCCCGCCACCTCGCCCGCCACCCCGAGGACACCGGCACGCCGGGCTTTGACCGGAACTGACCCCGCCCTTCATCTTGCCCGAAATACTCCCGCCGGAGGCACCCGACCGCGCCGTCGCCGCGACGATCCGCCGTAAGTGCCCGCCATCAGTGCCCGCCGAGTATGCCGGTGCGTACCTCGTAATCCACTGCCAGCGCGTAGTCCGGATCATCGTCGCTGTCGACGATCAGGTGACCGGCCTTGGCCAGCAGCTTGTGGCAGTCGCGGCTGAGGTGGCGCAGTTGCAGTCGCTTGCTGGCCGCCTCGTATTTACCGGCCACCGCCTCGATCGCCTGCAGCGCTGATTGATCGACCACCCGGCTGTCAGCGAAATCGACCACCACCTCGTCGGGGTCGTTTTCGACATCGAACAACTCGGTGAACCCATCTGACGATCCGAAGAACAGCGGCCCCTGCAGCCGGTAAACCTTGGTACCGTTCTGCTGTTCGTAGATATCGGCATGGATGCGGCGGGCGTTGTTCCAGGCATAGGACAGCGCCGAGACGATCACGCCGACGACGACCGCGATGGCAAGGTCGTAAGCCACCGTCACCACCGTCACCAGCAGGGTGACGAAGGCATCGTTCAAAGGCACCCGGGCGAGGATCTTGATCGAATGCCAGGCGAAGGTGCCGATCACCACCATGAACATCACGCCGACCAGCGCCGCCAGCGGGATCTGTTCGATCAGCGGCGAGGCCACCAGGATGAATAGCAGCAGGAACAGCGCCGCTGCGACGCCCGCGATGCGGGTGCGGCCACCGGATTTGACGTTGATCATCGACTGGCCGATCATCGCGCAGCCGCCCATGCCACCGAAGAAACCGGTCACCACGTTGGACGCGCCCTGGGCCAGGCATTCCTGGCTGGCGCCACCGCGCTTGCCGGTCATCTCGCCCACCAGGTTCAGCGTCAGCAGGCTCTCGATCAACCCGATGGCGGACAGGATTATCGCGTATGGCAGGATGATCTCGAAGGTTTCCCATGTCAGGGGCACCGACGGGATATGGAATTGTGGCAGGCCGCCCTTGATCGAAGCGAGGTCACCGACCCGCGGCACGTCGAGCCCCAAGGCGATCACCACGCCCGCGACCACGGCGATGCCCGCCAGCGGCGCCGGCACCAGCTTGGTCAGTTTCGGCATCACCCAGATCACGCCCATGGTCAGTGCAACCAGCCCCAGCATCATCACCAGCGGCAAGCCCGACAACCACTCGCCGCCGCCCATGCCATGGCCGGTGTTCTCCATACTGCCCGGCACCTTGAACTGGGTCAGCTGTGCCAGGAAGATCACGATGGCCAGCCCGTTGACGAAGCCCAGCATCACCGGGTGCGGCACCAGCCGGATGAACTTCCCCCAATGCATCGCCCCCGCGATCAACTGCAGGATCCCCATCAGCACCACCGTGGCGAACAGGTATTCGACGCCGTGATCGGCGACCAGAGCCACCATCACCACCGCCAGCGCGCCCGTCGCCCCCGAGATCATCCCCGGCCTCCCGCCGAACAGCGCCGTGATCAACCCCACCATAAAGGCCGCGTAAAGCCCCACCAGCGGGTGAACGCCCGCCACGAAAGCAAAGGCCACAGCTTCCGGCACCAGCGCCAGCGCCACCGTCAACCCCGACAAGAGCTCGATCCTAACCCGCGACAGGCTCCAGCCCTCTTCGGGCCGCAGTTGCAGATCGGGCATTTCGAGTTTGGCAAAGGCAGAGAGAAAGCTCGATTTCACGGCGCCGTCCTTTTGTTGTCGCGGTGTTGTCCTGCGAGAGGGCTCGCTTAGCCGAGCCAGACGCGATTGGCCACCGCGCTTGTCCGGATTGCTGCCTTGCGTCGCAGGCATGGCTCGCGCCGAGATCGGACACATCTCGATCTGCGCAACCGCCACCCGCCTTGCCTTTCGCCGCGACCGCGGCGAAGAATGCCTGAAACACGAAGCGGAGGCATTCATGCTGGACACCATGATCGCCGTGATCGGCGGCTCGGGCATCTATGATATCGACGGGTTGGACGGGGCCGAATGGGTGAAGGTCGACACGCCCTGGGGTGAACCTTCGGATGAGATCCTGACCGGGTCTCTGGCGGGTGTGAAAATGGCCTTCCTGCCGCGTCACGGGCGCGGCCACATGCATACGCCGTCTTCCGTGCCTTACCGCGCCAATATCGACGCATTGAAACGGCTCGGTGTCACCGACGTCATCAGCGTCAGCGCCTGCGGCTCGTTCCGCGAGGCAATGGCGCCCGGCGATTTCGTGGTGGTGGACCAGTTCATCGACCGCACCTTCGCCCGCGAGAAAAGCTTCTTCGGCCCCGGGCTGGTGGCGCATGTCAGCGTCGCCCACCCGACCTGCCCGCGGCTGTCGGCGGCCTGTCTCGAGGCCGGGCGCGCGGCCGGCATCGCCATGCACGACGGCGGCACCTATCTCGCGATGGAAGGGCCGCAGTTCTCGACACTGGCGGAATCGAAGCTCTATCGCGAAAACTGGGGCGCCGACGTGATCGGCATGACCAATATGCCCGAGGCCAAGCTCGCACGCGAAGCCGAGCTTTGTTATGCCTCGATCGCGATGGTCACCGACTATGACAGCTGGCACCCCGAACATGGTGAGGTCGATGTCAGCGACATCATCGCCACCTTGATGGGCAATGCCGACAAGGGCCGCGAGATGGTCCGCCGCCTGCCCGCGCTGCTCGGGTCCGAGCGCGCGCCCTGCCCGCATGGCTGCGACCGGGCGCTGGAATACGCCATCCTGACCGCGCCCGAGGCGCGCGACGCGCAGATGGTGGCGAAACTCGATGCGGTGGCAGGACGGGTGTTGGGATAGAGTCCGCAAGCGGAGGGAGCGACGTGACGGGACAAACCTTGACGGTGCATGCCGCGCTGGCACGAGGGCTGGCGGCGCAGGGCGTGACGACACTCTTTGGCCTCTTGGGTGATTCCAACCTGTTTATGGCCGATGCCTTCGTGCGGGCCGAGGGCGGTCGGCTGGTGCCCGCGACGGTCGAGGACAACGCGGTGCTGATGGCGCTGGGCCACGCGGCGATGACGGGCGATGTGGGCGCGGCGACGGTGACGCAAGGTCCGGCGGTGTCGAACGCCGTCACCGCGCTGATCGAGGGGGTGAAGGGGCGCATTCCGCTGGTGCTACTGGCCGGCGACACCCCGGTATCCGACCCCTACCACCCGCAGCGCGTGGCGCAGGAAGCGCTGGTCGCCGCCACCGGCGCGGGCTTCGTGCGGCTGCGCGGCCCGACGACCGTTTTTGACGATCTGGCCACCGCCTTTCGCCAAGCCTGGACCGGGCGGCGGCCGGTGGTGCTGAACATGCCGACAGACATGATGTGGGAACCCGCGGCCGGCGCGCCCGTGGTGGCCGAGCGCGGCGCGCGCAGCGGTCCGCCGGCGATGGGCAAGGCGCTGGAGGATGCGGTGGGGATCATCGCCGCGGCCCGCGCGCCGGTGATCCTGGCCGGGCGCGGCGCCATCGGCGCGCGCGAAGCGCTGGAGCGGCTGGGCGCGCGGATCGGCGCGCCGCTTTCCACCACGCTCAAGGCCAAGGGGCTGTTTGGCGGTGCGGTGCACGATCTGGGCGTGTTCGGCACGCTTTCGACGCCGAACGGGGGCGAGGCGATCGCCAGAGCCGACTGCGTGATCGCCTTCGGTGCGGCGCTGGGGCGCTATACCACGGTACGGGGCGATTACCTGAAAGGCGCGCGGCTGATCCAGATCGACGACGACCCCGGCGCCCTGGGCCTGCACCAGCCGGCCGATGCCGCACTTCTGGGCGATGCCGCCGCGGTGGCCGAGACCCTGCTGCACTGGCTCGACGAGGCCGAGATCGAGTCGTCCCGGTTCACCGAGGCGCTGGACCCGCAGGCCTTCCTGCCCGCCGGCGCGCTGCCTCCGGCGAAACCCGGCGCCACCGCGCCGGGCACCATTGACATCGAGGTGGCGATGGACGCCATCGACCGCGCCTTGCCCGCCGACCGCGTGTTCGTCAGCGACGGCGGGCGCTTTCTCAACTCCGCCTGGAGCCGGATCGGCGTGTCGGATGCGCGCAACATGCTGCTGAGCGTCAATGTCGGGGCCATCGGCCAGGGGCTGGGCCAGGCCATCGGCGCGGCGCTGGCCCGGCCCGATCAGACCGTGCTCCTGGTGATCGGCGATGGCGGGCTGATGCTGGGCAACCCGGCCGAGCTGAGCTCGGCGGTGCGCGAGGCGCTGGATCTGGTGATCGTGATCTGCAACGATCAGGCTTACGGCGCGGAATACGTGCAGTTCGAAGACCGGCAGATGGACCCGGGCCTGTCGCAGTTCAAGTGGCCCTCTTTCGCCGAGATCGGCCGTGCAATGGGCGCCGAGGCGCACCGGGTGACGGGCATCTACGAACTGGAGGCGGCGCTGGCCGCCCTGCCCGGCCGCACCGGTCCGGTGGTGATCGAGCTGATGCTCGATCCGGCAGTGGTGCCGCGGCTGCAGCTGTGACGCGGCTTGCGCGCCGCCCCGCCACCCGATCACCGATTTTTGCTATGAATTAGGGCGTATCGGGCCTTGCCGGAATTGGTGCGGTTCTGGCCTGGGGCGGGCGTTGCCAATTGCAGAGCGGAGCCGGGCCAGCGGCGGACCGTGGGCTGCCGCTAGGCGTTGTGAACGGCGCGCTTTATCGTGACATATCCGGATGACCTCAGAGGCTTGCTCTGGCCTCACCAAAGCGGCAGACCGCCGGGACGGTCCGCCGCTGGCCCGGCGGCCTGCGGCCTTGTTCCGGGCCAAGGTGCGACGATTGAACGGCCGCTTCAGGCCAGAACCGGAAGCTGGCCCAACAAAGCCGGATTGGCACCAGGGCAAGATCGGTGGTCGGGTCAAACACGGGGCGGCGGGAGCAACAGGTCGTTGCCGATGACCCCGGGTCGAGACATCTTGTCCCCGCCGGCGCGGGGTGCATAGTGGGCCGGTCCGGAACAAGGAGCCGCCCGCCATGCCAATCGAGCTTTGGCTTGCCTTCGTCGCCGCCTCGACGGCGCTGCTGATCATTCCCGGCCCGACCATCCTGCTGGTGCTCAGCTATGCGCTGAGCCAGGGGCGGCGGGTGGCGGTGGCCTCGGCCACCGGGGTGGCGCTGGGCGATTTCGTCGCGATGAGCGCGTCGCTGGCGGGGCTCGGGGCGCTGGTGTCGGCCTCGGCAAGCGCGTTCACGGTGCTGAAATGGATCGGCGCGGCCTATCTGGTCTGGCTCGGTGTGAAGCTGTTGCGCTCGGCGCCGAAAGGCGGGCTGGCGTTGCCCGACGCGCCCGAGGGGATCGAGGCCGGGCGGATCTTCTGGCACGCGGCGGCAGTCACGGCGCTGAACCCGAAATCCATCGCCTTCTTCATCGCCTTCGTGCCGCAATTCGTGACCGCCGGGCAGCCGCTGCTGCCGCAATTCGCGGTGCTGATCGCCACCTTCGTCGGTCTGGCGGCGCTGAACGCGCTGGCCTATGCGCTGTTGGCCGACCGGCTACGGCGCACGATCCGGCAGCCGGGGGTGATCGCTTGGATGACACGCACCGGGGGCGCAGCATTGATCGGCATGGGGGTGATGACGGCCAGCCTGCAGCGCGCGTCCTGATGGGCGGGCCTTGCGCGGGCGCGTCGTATCGGCCAAACCAAGACGAGCCGGTCAGGAGACGCCTATGCCCAACCACAAAACCGTCAAGGAATACATCCGCACCATCGTTGACTTCCCGCATGAGGGAATCATGTTCCGCGATGTCACCACGCTGTTTTCAGATCCGCGAGGCTTCCGCATGGCGATTGACCAGATGCTGCACCCATTTGCGGGCATGCAGATTGACAAGGTCGTGGGGCTCGAAGCGCGCGGGTTCATCCTGGGCGGGGCGATCGCACACCAGCTGACCGTAGGGTTTGTGCCGGTGCGCAAGAAAGGTAAGTTGCCCGGCCCGGTAATTTCCGAAGATTACACGCTGGAATACGGCGAGGCGGTGGTCGAGATCCACGACGATGCCATCGAAGCGGGCGAAAAGATTTTGGTGGTCGACGACCTGCTGGCGACCGGCGGCACCGCTGCAGCGGGCATTCGGCTGATCGAGCGTCTGGGCGGCGAGATCGTGGGCACCTCGTTCATCGTCGACCTGCCGGACCTGGGCGGGCGCGAGAAACTGGAAAAGATGGGGATCGAGGTCGAAGCACTCTGCGCCTTCGAAGGGTCGTAAAGAAAACCGCATTCGTTGGCAGTGACAAGCCGGGGGCGATTGGGATCGGCCCTGCTTGCCGCGACTTGAAAGGCTCAGAGTCGCCCTGCCCCGGCAATCGCCGAGCGGCGTTCGCCACCGGCTGCGGTCAAGCAGGAATTGCTCCTCGTATTGGCCGCGCGGCGCCATCGGCGCGAAATCACCTGGAGGCCGCGCGTTCGCCAGGCCGCGGACTGGCGTCCCGCCGTTTCAGCATGGCGCTTTATCCTCGCCAAGTGCTTCGAACTTCAGAGTTCCGCCTGACCCTTCCAATCGCCAGGCCAAGGGACGGCGTGGCGATCGCGCGGCAGCCTGCGGCTGCTGTTCGCGCGGGGGGGCGACGACATGAACGGCTGCTCAAGGCCAACACCGGAAGCCGCCCCACCTGAACACGATCCGTTCTGAACCGCTTTCCCGCGCGCATTAGATGCTGCGAGACAACCGGTTTCGACCGCGGTCTGCTACGGGTTTTCGACCGGCCTTGCCGCCTCGTCTACATCAGGCGCCGGCCGCGGCCCCGCCCACGGTCAACCCACCGATCAACGTCGTGGGCTGGCCCACCCCCACCGGCACCCATTGCCCGGCCTTGCCACAATTGCCCATGCCAGGATCGAGGGCCATGTCGTTGCCCAGGCCGCGTATATTGTTCAGGGCCGTGGCCCCGTCACCGATCAGCGTCGCGCCCTTGACCGGTGCGCCGACCTTGCCGTTCTTCACCCGGTAGGCCTCGGTGCAGGAGAACACGAACTTGCCGTTGGTGATATCGACCTGCCCGCCGCCGAATCCCACGGCCCAGATACCGTCCTGCATCGACGCAACCAGATCACCCGGATCGGCGTCGCCGCCCATCATGTAGGTATTGGTCATCCGCGGCATCGGCGCATGGGAATAACTTTCGCGCCGCCCGTTGCCGGTCGGTTCCACCCCCATCAGCCGGGCGTTCTGACGGTCCTGCATGAAACCTACAAGAATGCCGTCCTCGATCAGCGTGGTCTTCGAACTGGGCGTGCCCTCGTCGTCGAAGCTGATCGAACCGCGGCGATCAGGCAGGGTGCCGTCATCTACCACAGTCACCCCCCGCGCCGCGATCCGCTGCCCCATCAGACCGGCAAAGGCCGAACTGCCCTTGCGGTTGAAATCGCCTTCCAACCCGTGGCCGATGGCCTCGTGCAGCAGGATCCCGGGCCAGCCCGGGCCCAGCACCACGTCCATCACCCCGGCCGGCGCCGGCTCGGCCTCGAGGTTAACCGTCGCGATCCTCAGCGCCTCGCGCGCCTTTTGCTGCCAGTCGGCCGGGTCGAGCAACCCCGAAAGACCGACGCGCCCACCCCCGCCGGCACTGCCAGATTCGCGGCGGCCGTTCTGCTCGACGATGACCGAGACATTGACCCGCGTCATCGGCCGAACGTCGCGCAGGTGCTGACCATCGGGCCGCAGGATCTCGACCTCCTGGCAGGAGGCGGCGATTGTCGCCGACACTTGCACCACCCGCGTGTCAAGCTCCCGCAGGTAGGCGTCGATCTCGCGCAGAGTCTCGATCTTGACCGGAAACGGCGCGTCCGAGATCGGATCGGTATCGGCATAGAGCCGACGATTGGTGGGCGCCGGCCCGTCGGCAAGCCGGCCACCGCCCTCGCCCACCGCCAGCCGGGCGGTGTCCACCGCCCGGATCAGGGCGGAGTCGGATATTTCGGTGGAATGGGCATAGCCCGCCACCTCGCCACGCACCGCGCGCAGCCCGAATCCCTCGGACGCATCATAGCTGGCCGTTTTCACCCGCCCGTCATCGAACACCAGCGCCTCGCCGCGGCGGCGTTCGAGGAACAGCTCGCCATCGTCGGCCCCGTCCGTTGCACGACGCAACAAATCAAGGGATTTCTCCAGATCCAGCGTCTGCTCGAAAGGGCGGAAAGATGTGTCTGACATTTGTGTTTCTTCCTGTCTTCCATGCTCCGCCGATTTGATCTATGTCAAAAAAAGCGTCCGTTTGCCGCAAGCGGAATCCTTGTTTCTCAAAGGAGAATATGGTTTCTGTCGGCGGCAAAACAACGGGGTTCTCGCGCCTGCCGCAAAACCCGGACCGAACGACACGATGAACTCGATAAACCGATCAGGGTGACATATGCGACTAATCACTTCCTTCCTGACCCTTCTGGCCTCTCTGGCCGCCGCACCGGCCTTTGCCCAGAACGCGCTGGAAACCATCGGCAAACCGGTTGATGGCCTGATGGGCTTCCAACCCGCCGCGACCGAACTGGCCCGCGACCTGCAATTCCTGGACGGCTTGATCAACTACATCATCTTTGCGATCACCGCTTTGGTGCTGCTGCTCATTTTCATCGTGATCGTGCGGTACAACCGCCGCGCCAATCCGAATCCGGCGAGCTTCACCCACCACACCCCGATTGAAATTCTGTGGACCGTCGGTCCGATTGTGATCCTGGTGTTCATCGGTGCCTTCTCGCTGCCGGTGCTGTTCAAGCAGCAGGAAATCCCCGAGGGTGAGGTCAACATCAAGGTGACCGGCCACCAGTGGTACTGGACCTACACCTATACCGATACCGAGAACGATTTCGAATTCGACAGCTACATGATCGGCCAGCCCGCCAGTCTCGACGAGGGGATCCGCCCCGCGGACGCAGACGTCACGCCCTACGTGCTGGACGACGCGATGCGCGCCAAGCTGGTCGACGCGGGCTTCAACGAAGACGAATTCCTGCTGGCCACCGACACGTCGGTCGTGGTGCCGGTCGACAAGGTCGTCGTGATGACCGTGACCGCCGACGACGTGATCCACTCGTGGACCATCCCCGCCTTCGGCGTGAAGCAGGACGCCGTGCCCGGCCGCCTGGCGCAACTGTGGTTCAAGGCCGAGAAGGAAGGCATCTATTTCGGCCAGTGTTCCGAGCTGTGCGGCAAGGACCACGCCTATATGCCGATCACCGTCAAGGTCGTGAGCCAGGAAGCCTACGACAAGTGGCTCGCAGCGGTGACCGAAGCCGACGAATACGTCGATGTGGCGCAACTGAACTGATCGACAGCCGACAAGGGTCCCGCCCCGGCGGGACCTGCTGCAACAGGGCCAAAGCATGACCGATACGAGCTTCGAGACACAGGTTCAGCAGGGCGACGCCGGCTTCGGCGATTTCTTCGCCCTGCTCAAGCCACGGGTCATGTCGCTGGTCGTGTTCACGGCCTTTGTCGGCCTTCTGGCCGCACCGCAGCCGGTGCATCCGTTCATCGGGTTTGTCGCGATCCTGTTCATCGCGCTCGGCGGCGGCGCCTCGGGCGCGCTCAACATGTGGTGGGACGCCGATATCGACCGCATCATGAAACGCACCCGCGGCCGCCCGATCCCGGCCGGCCGCGTGACCGAGGGCGAGGCGCTGGGCTTCGGCGCCTTCCTGTCGGTGTTGTCGGTGGTGATGCTTTGGCTGGCGACCAACTGGGTGGCGGCGGCAATTCTGGCCTTCACCATCTTCTTCTATGTGGCGATTTACACCATGTGGCTAAAACGC
This sequence comes from Marimonas arenosa, assembly GCF_030848945.1. Taxonomy (GTDB): domain Bacteria; phylum Pseudomonadota; class Alphaproteobacteria; order Rhodobacterales; family Rhodobacteraceae; genus Marimonas; species Marimonas arenosa. The sequence goes on along the minus strand of NZ_JANHAX010000007.1, from coordinate 116,083 downwards.
TCGACGCCGCAGAACATCGTGATTGGCGGTGCGGCCGGGGCCTTCCCGCCGATGATCGGCTGGGCCGTCGCCACTGGCGGCATTTCAACCGAGTCGATCTTGATGTTCACCCTGATCTTCATGTGGACCCCGCCGCATTTCTGGGCCCTGGCGCTGTTCATGAAATCCGACTACCACGAGGCCAAGGTGCCAATGCTGACCGTGACTCACGGTCGCAAGGCGACCCGCGCCCACATCCTGATCTACACCCTGCTTCTGGCGCCGATCGCACTCGGCCTCTCGGTCACCTCGATCGGCGGACCGGTTTATCTCGCCGTCGCGGTGGTACTCAACCTCTTGTTCCTGAAAGGCGCAGTCGACATCTGGCGCCGCGACGAGGCGCAGGCCGAGGCTGACGGTTACCGCACCGAGAAGAAGGTCTTCGGCCTGTCGCTGATGTACCTGTTTGGCCATTTCGGCGCCATCCTGGTGGAATCGACTCTGCGGGTCTACGGCCTGGGAGGCTGGTGAGCATGGCGCTTAAGGTCGAACACGAACTGCATCACCGCCGGCTGGGCCGCAATGTCGGTCTCGCGCTGGTGCTTCTGGCCTTCGTCGCCCTGGTGTTCGGGCTGACCCTGGTCAAGACCAAGCGCGGCGACTTCAACACCCAGCCCCCGGCGGCCAGCGCTGAGGAGGGCAACTGATGGCGATGGACCCCAAGACCAAAACCGTGGTGCAGACGGTCAGCGTGGTGGTTTTCATGGGCGCGATGGCCTGGGCGTCGGTGCCGCTGTACGACTGGTTCTGCCGCGTCACTGGCTTCGGCGGTGTCACCCAGACGGCCGAAACCGGCAGCGATGTCATCCTCGACAAGACGATCAAGGTCCGCTTCGACGCCTCCAAGGCCAAAGGCTTCGGATGGGAATTCCAGCCCAAGCAGAAGGAAATGGAACTGCGCATCGGCGAAACCGGGCTTGCCTTCTACGAGGCTTACAACCCCACCGACAAGCCGATTGCCGGCCAGGCCAGCTATAACGTCACGCCTTACGAGGCCGGCGCCTTCTTCACCAAAGTGGACTGCTTCTGCTTCACCGAGCAGGTGCTGCAGCCCGGCGAACGCATCGACATGCCGGTAAGCTTCTACGTCGACCCCGAACTGGTCGAAGACCGGGATGCGAAGTTCATCCACACCATCACGTTGAGCTACACGTTCTACGAAATCGACATGCCCGAGGCGGAAACCGCCATACGCGGCGACGAGCAAACCAAGAACATCAACCAAGCCTCCAACGAGGGATAATATGGCGCACGAAAAAAACCACGACTATCACATTCTCGAGCCCTCCGCCTGGCCGCTGTTGGGCGCTCTGGCGGGCTTCACCCTGCTGTTCGGGGCCGTGCTCTACTTCCACGACGTGACCCCCTGGGTCATGGTCGCCGGCTTCCTGTTCACTTTCTACGTGATGTGGGGCTGGTGGTCCGACGTCGTCAAGGAAAGCAATGTCGGCGATCACACCCCGGTCGTACAGATCGGCCTGCGCTACGGCATGGTGCTGTTCATCATCTCCGAGGTGATGTTCTTCTCGGCCTGGTTCTGGACCTTCTTCAAACACGCGCTCTACCCGATGGGCCCGGAAAGCCCGCTGGTCGATGGCCAGTGGCCGCCGGCGGGGATCGAGACCTTCGATCCCTGGCACCTGCCGCTGATCAACACGCTGATCCTGCTGTGCTCGGGCATGGCCGCCACCTGGGCCCACCATGCCATTGCGCATGAGAACAACCGCGAAGACATGAAATGGGGCCTGATCATCGCCGTCGTTCTGGGCGTGTTCTTCACCATCCTGCAGGCCTATGAGTACAGCCACGCCGGCTTCGGCTTCGCCGGAAACATCTACGGCGCGTCGTTCTTCATGGCCACGGGCTTCCATGGCTTCCACGTGATCATCGGCACCATTTTCCTGCTGGTCTGCCTGCTGCGGCTCCAAGCCGGGCACTTCACGCAGGAAAGCCACGTCGGCTTCGAGGCCGCCGCGTGGTACTGGCATTTCGTCGACGTGGTCTGGCTGTTCCTCTTCGCCTCGATCTACATCTGGGGCGCCTGAGCGACCTGAAACCGCGAGACCGTCGGACACGCCCTGCGCAATGCGCGGGGCGTTTTCTTTTGCCACGGCAAAGGCGCAATGCCCGCGGCGCCATACCGCCGGTCCCGGTGTCAGCTTTTCTTTCTTGGTTGAAATACTCATGGCGCGGCCGGTGCCATCGCCGCAAACCCGGGGCATAGGTGCCGCCCGCCCCGGTGCGACAAAGCGGCGGGCCGGACAGGGGTACGGCAAGAAGGCGGACCACCACAGGTCTTGCCCCACCCCCCGTTTCCCGCCTAAACCCGACGCTGCATCCTTTGACGAGAGCCTGCCCCGTGCGCCGCAACCTGTCCTTCTTGATCTTCTCCCTCGTCGTGCTGGCCGTGCTGGTCTCGCTCGGCAACTGGCAGGTTCGGCGTCTGAACGAGAAGCGTGCCTATCTCGACGAAATCGAGGCGATGATCGACGCCGCGCCGGTGTTCCTGCCTGCAAACCCCGACCCGGACGTCGACCGTTTCCGTGCCGTGCGCGCCAGCGGCCGGCTGACCGGCCCCGAAGTGCACGTTCTGGTCTCGACCCGTGGCTTCGGCGCCGGCTACCGCGTGATCCAGGCCTTCGAGACGCAGGGCCGCCGGGCGCTGCTCGACCGCGGCTTCATCCGCCTAACCGACAAGAACCGCGCGCGCGGCACGGAGCCAATCACCGTCACCGGTAACCTCTACTGGCCCGACGAAACCGACCGCTTCACGCCCGAGAACGATCTCCCCGCCAACATCTGGTATGCCCGCGATGTGCCGCCGCTGGCCGCGCAGCTCGGCACCGAGGAAGTGATGATCATCGCCCGCGAAACCGTGCCGGATGACCCCGCGATCACGCCCCTGCCGATTGATACCAGCGACATCCCCAACCGCCATCTCGAATACGTGCTCACCTGGTATGGCCTCGCCCTGACCTGGGTGGTAATGAGCGCTTATTTCCTCCACCGCCGACGCGTGAAAGAGACCTGATGAACTACATCTCGACCCGTGGCACCGCCCCGGTGCTGAACTTCGAAGATACGATGCTGACCGGGCTGGCCCGCGACGGCGGGCTTTATGTCCCCGAAGAGGTGCCGGTGCTGGCCCCCGAGGTGGTGGAAAAGCTGCATTGGGAAGATTACGAGGGCATGGCGTTCCACGTCATGAAACCCTTTATCGGCGACACCTTCACCGATGACGAGTTCAAGGCGATCATCGCCCGCGCCTATGCGGATTTCGGCCATGCCGCGCGGGCACCGGTCAAGCAGCTGCGCCACGGGCTGTGGATGATGGAGCTGTTCCACGGGCCGACGCTTGCGTTCAAGGATTTCGCGATGCAGCTGATCGGCCAGATGTTCCAGGCCGTGCTGGCGCGGCGGGGCGAGCGGATCACCATCGTCGGCGCCACCTCGGGCGATACCGGCAGCGCGGCGATCGAGGCCTTTCGGGGGCTCGACAATGTCGATGTCTGCATCCTCTTTCCGCATGGCCGCGTGTCCGAGGTGCAGCGCCGCCAGATGACCACCCCGTCCGAAGCCAATGTCCATGCCCTGGCCGTCGAGGGGACGTTCGACGATTGCCAGCGCCACCTGAAGGACATGTTCGCCGACGACGCCTTCCGCGACGAGGTGCGGCTGGCCGCCGTCAACTCGATCAACTGGGCGCGGGTGCTGGCGCAGGTGGTCTATTACTGGTGGGCCGCGGTGGCGCTGGGAGACGGCAAGCGGCGGATGAGTTTCACCGTGCCGACCGGCAATTTCGGCGACATCTACGCGGGTTTCATCGCCAAGCGGATGGGGCTTGATATCGAGCGGCTGGTGGTCGCCACCAACCAGAACGACATCCTGCGGCGCGCAATCATGACCGGCCGTTACGAGGTGGGCGAGGTGCGTCCGTCGATCAGCCCGTCGATGGATATCCAGGTGAGTTCCAATTTCGAGCGGCTTCTGTTCGATGCGCTGGGGCGCGACGGGGCGGCGGTGAGCGGGCTGATGAACGGGCTCAGGCAATCCGGCGGGTTCACCATTCCCGACGCGGCGCAGGACTATATCCGCCGGCATTTCGACGCCAGCAGCACCAGCGAGGAGCAGACCAGCGCCGAGATCGCGGAGTCGCACGCGCAGTTCGGCGAGCTGGTCTGCCCGCACAGCGCCATCGGGATCGAGGTGGCGCGGGCGCATCAGAATATCTCGGTGCCGATGGTGGCGCTGGCGACGGCGCATCCGGCGAAGTTTCCCGACGCGGTGGAACAGGCCACCGGTATCCGCCCGCCGCTGCCGCCGCGCATGGCCGACCTGTTCGACCGTGCGGAACGGGTGACCCGGGTGGCCAATGACCTGGGCCAGATCCAGGCCCTGATCGAGGAGCGCCGCCGCAAGTGACCGTCGAAATCACCACCCTTTCCAACGGCTTTCGCATCGCCACCGAGCACATGCCGGGGCTGCAATCGGCCAGCGTCGGCATTTGGGTCACCGTCGGCGGCCGCAACGAACGCCCCGACCAGAACGGCATCGCGCATTTCCTCGAACACATGGCGTTCAAGGGTACGGCGAAGCGCAGCACGCTCGAGATTGCCGAGGCGATCGAGGACGTCGGCGGCTACATGAATGCTTACACCAGCCGCGAGACCACCGCCTACTACGCCCGCGTGCTGGGCGAAGACGTGGGCCTCGCCATCGACGTGATCGGCGACATCCTTCTGAACCCGTTGTTCGAACCCTCCGAGATCGATGTCGAACGCCACGTGATCCTGCAGGAGATCGGCCAGGCGCTCGACACCCCCGACGACGTGATCTTCGACTGGCTGCAGGAACGCGCCTATCCCGGCCAGGCCCTGGGCCGCACCATCCTCGGCCCGCCCGAGCAGGTCAGCCGCTTTTCCCGCGCCGATCTGCGAGGTTTCGTAGGAGAACATTACGGACCAGGCAACATGATCCTGGCCGCCGCCGGCGCCCTCGATCACGCGGCCGTCGTCCGCCAGGCCGAGGCGCTGTTCGGAGCCATGGCCGCCCTGCCGTTGCAGACGCCCGACCCGGCCTTGTTTCAGGGCGGCGAAACCCGTCATGAAAAACCGCTGGAGCAGGCCCATTTCGCGCTCGGTTTCGAAGCCCCGGACTATCGTGATCCAGCGATCTATACCGCCCAGGTCTATGCCAACGCCCTGGGTGGCGGCATGTCCTCGCGACTGTTTCAGGAAATCCGCGAGAAACGCGGCCTTTGCTACACGATCTTCGCCCAGACCGGCGCCTATGCCGACACCGGCATGATCACCGTCTATGCCGGCACCTCGGGCGAGGAACTGCCCGAACTGGCCGGGATCACCATCGACGAGATGCGCCGGGCGGCAGATGACATGAGCGAGGCCGAGGTGGCTCGCGCCAAGGCGCAGATGAAGGCGGGCCTGCTGATGGGGCTGGAAAGCCCGTCGAACCGGGCCGAGCGGCTGGCGCGGATGATGCAGATCTGGAGCCGCGTGCCTGCGCCAGACGAAATCGTCGAGAAAATCGACGCGGTCACCACGCGCTCGGTGCGCGACTTCGCCGGTGCCACGGTGGCCGAGGCCAGCGCCGCGCTTGCGCTTTACGGACCCGTAGACAAGGCGCCATCGCTCGGCGCGCTCAACGAAAGACGCGCGGCGTGATGCTCGCCCGTTCGCGCAGGAAGATCCGGCTCGAGACCGACCGGCTGACCCTGCGCGCGCCCCTGCATGCCGACTTCCACGCCTGGACCGGATTGCGCCGCCAGAGTGCAGCGTTCCTGACCCCGTGGGAGCCCGTTTGGGCCGACGATCACCTGTCGCGTCGGGCCTTCACCAACCGGGTCTATTGGGCCCAGCGCTCGATCGGCGCCGGCACGGCACTGCCGCTCTTCATGATCCGGCGCGTTGACGAGGTGCTGGTCGGCGCCATCACCCTCGACAACATCCGCCGCGGCCCGGCCCAAGCCGGAACGCTCGGCTACTGGGTCGGCCAGCCCTTTGCCCGCCAGGGCTATATGCGCGAGGCGATCGGGGCGATGGTCCACCATGCCTTCCACCGCCTGGACCTCAGCCGGCTCGAAGCCGCCTGTCTGCCGGAAAACGCCGCCTCGCGCGGGTTGCTGGAACAAACCGGCTTCAAATACGAAGGCGTGGCTCAGAGCTATCTCCAGATCGCCGGCCGCTGGCGCACTCACGTGCTCTATGCCGCCCTGCGTTCCGACCGCCGCGGCAAAACCGGAGCGGGATGATCCCGGCGGCGCGGACGGGATCGCGTGGAACGCGCTGCCCATGGCGCCTGCAAGCGGCGTAACCGCCACTGTCACCCACTGACGCAACCGTGACGCGCGCAATGGCATCGTTCATGCTAGGCTTCCGGTCAGGAAAGGAGACCCGCCATGCTGCGCCTTGTCGTCGTTCTGATCGTATTTGCCACCGCCGCCCAGGCCCAGAGCCGACGGCCAAGTCACTGCATCGCCATCGCTGACGCCGCGCCGGGCGTCGAGTATCTCCACAAGGCCAGCTTCCGCCAGCCCCTGCCCGATCACACGGTGCGGATCTCCTACATCGCGCATGCCTCGTTCCTGATCCAGACCCCTGCCGGCGTGAGCGCGGTGACCGACTATACCGGTTTCATCGGACGGACGACGTTGACTCCCGACATCGTGACGATGAACCACGCCCATGAAACGCACTGGACCTCCGCCCCCGATCCCGCCATCCCGCACGTGCTGAAAGGCTGGGGCGACAAGTTCGGCCAGGGCATCCAGCACAGTCTCGAACTGGGCGATCTTGCCGTGCGCAACGTCCCGACCGATATCCGCAGTTTCGGCGGCGTGGAGCCCGCCGGCAACTCGATCTTCGTGTTCGAGGTGGCCGGGCTCTGCATCGGCCATCTCGGCCACCTGCATCACGAACCCACCGGCGAGCAATTTGCCGCGCTCGGCCGTCTCGACGTGGTCATGGCGGCGGTCGACGGCGGCACCACGCTTGATCTGCCGACGATGATCAAGGTACTGAAACGGCTGCGCTCCTCGGTCGTGATCCCGATGCACTGGTTCGGCGATACCACGTTGCAGACCTTCCTGGTCGGAATGGCGGATGAATTCCTCGTGGTGAACGACAAGACCACCAGCCTCGAAGTCTCGCTGCGGAGCCTGCCCTCGCGGCCCACCGTGCACGTGCTGCATCCGCGATACCTGCGAGATCCTGACGATTGATCTGTCCGGCCCACCCGGTGCGGCAGAAATCGCATTCGACAGGCCCCGCGGGAATGCTATGAAGGCGGCATGAACCTGAACTCTGCCAACGACGCTTTTGTCGCGAAACTCCGCAGTCACATCTCCGAAGCCGCGATCCGTACGGTCGAGCCGCGTTATCTGGAAGAACCGCGCGGCAAGTGGCAGGGCCAGGCTGGCGTCGTGGTGGCCCCGGCCAATACCGAGGAGGTCGCCGCCGCCATCCGCGCCGCTGGCGACGCGCGCGTCGGTGTCATCCCCTATGGCGGCGGCACCGGCCTTGTCGGGGCACAGATCATGCCCGAAGGCCCGGCCCCGATGATCCTGTCGCTGGAACGGATGAACACGATCCGCGGCGTCTATCCCGAGGAAAACGTCATCGTCGCCGAGGCCGGTGTCATCCTGCAGGAGATCCACGAAGCGGCCGGGGCGGCCGGTCGGTTGTTTCCGCTCAGCATTGCCGCCAAGGGCTCGGCCCGGATCGGTGGCAATCTCTCGACCAATGCCGGCGGCGTCAACGTCTTGCGCTACGGCAATGCCCGCGATCTCTGTCTCGGGATCGACGCGGTTCTGCCTGACGGATCGATCATGCACGGGCTGACACGGCTGAGGAAAGACAACACCGGCTATGACCTGCGTAACCTGCTGATCGGCGCCGAGGGCACCCTGGGGGTGATCACGGCCGCCGCGCTGAAACTGGCGCCGCGGCCGCAGGAGACCGGCACCGCGCTTCTGGTGGTCAACGGCCCGGCAGCGGCGCTCGACCTGCTGTCGCTGGCCCGCGACCAGGTCGGCGAGGCGGTGAGCAGTTTCGAACTGATCGACGGCCAGGGTTTCGACTTCCTCGCGGACACCCTGCCCGACATCCGCCGCCCGTTCGACCCGGCACCGCCCTGGATGGTGCTGGTCGAACTGGGCCTGTCGGGCGGTGCTGGCGCGCAGGCCGCGCTCGAACGGCTGTTCGGCGCGGGGCTGGAAACTGGGTTGCTGAGCGACGGCGTGCTGGCCCATTCCGGCGCCCAGCGCGACGCCCTGTGGGAGATCCGCGAACAGATCCCAGAGGCCAACCGCCGCGTCGGCTCGGTGTCGAGCCACGACGTGTCGCTTCCGCTGAGCGAGATCGACGGCTTCATCGCAGCGGCGCGCGCCGCACTGGCGCAACTGGGTGATTTCCGCATCAATTGCTTCGGCCATCTCGGCGACGGCAACCTGCACTACAACGTCTTCCCGGCGCGCGGCAGAACCCGTGCCGACTACCCCGGTATGGGTCCGCGTGTGCAGGAACGCGTGCACGAGATGGTGGTGGCGCGCGGTGGGTCGTTCTCGGCCGAACACGGCGTCGGGCGGCTCAAGACAGGCGATCTGGAACGCTGGGGGGATCCGGCGCGGCTGGCGGCAATGCGGGCGATCAAAGCGGCGCTCGATCCGCTGGGCATCATGAACCCGGGCGCGGTTCTGACGGCAGGCGGATAATCAGCTGACAAAATTCGCGTTATGATTTACTGCCCGTTAACCATTTCTCACATAGAGATGGTTCCGCAAGCAGGCGGAGTCACGATGGCGCAAGAGTTTCACTCTTCCTCTCACCCCCCACTCCCACCCACCACGGAAGATGAAATGCTGTCGTGGCTCCGCTTGCTGCGTTCCCGCCGGGTGGGTATTTCAACCTTCAACCGCCTCCTGGGCGAACACGGCAGCGCCACGGCCGCGCTGGCCACCCTGCCCGACGTGGCCCGCGACGCTGGGATCAACGACTATGCAACCTTTGGCGAAGCCGCCGCGCGGTCCGAGATGGCCGCTGGAGCCAAGGCCGGTGCAAGGCTGGTCGCCATCGGCCAGCCCGGTTATCCCGCGGCGCTTCTGGACCTCGACGATGCGCCACCGCTCCTTTGGCTCAAAGGCCGGGCCGAGTTCCTGGAGAAACCGGTAATCGCCTTGGTCGGCGCGCGCAACGCCTCGTCCCTGGGGCTGCGCATGGCGCGGCGCCTGGCGGGCGAGCTGGCCGAGGCAGGCTTCGTCATCGCCTCCGGGCTGGCGCGCGGTATCGACACCGCGGCCCACAAGGCAACGCTGGAGACCGGCACGATTGCCGTCATGGCCGGCGGTATCGACGTGATCTACCCGGCTGAAAATACCGGCCTCGGTGCCGAAATCGGTGTGTCCGGCCTGCTGCTGTCCGAACAGCCGATCGGGCTTGTTCCGCAGGCGCGGCATTTCCCGCGGCGCAACCGGTTGGTTTCGGGGCTGGCGCGTGCCGTCGTGGTGGTCGAGGCGGCGGCGAAATCGGGTTCGCTCATCACCGCGCGCACCGCGCTCGATCAGGGACGCGAGGTCCTGGCGGTGCCCGGGCATCCGTTCGACGCGCGCGCATCCGGATGCAACATGCTGATCCGTGACGGCGCCCGCCTGGTGCGCGGCGCCGACGACGTGATCGAGGCCATGGGCCCGATCGCCGCCGCGGCGACCGGTCCGGCACCGGCGCAGGCGGACCTGGCATTGGAAACGCCGGACACCTTCGTGCCGTCGCCGCCGCCCGACCAACGGTCGCTGCGCGAAACCGCCCGCCTGCACCAGCAGATCCTCGACCGCCTCGGCCCCTCCCCGCTGGCCGAAGACCAGTTGATCCGCGATCTGCGGCTGTCGGCCAATTCGGTCGCCCCGGCGCTGCTCGATCTTGAACTCGACGGCCGCATCACCCGCCAGGCCGGTGGATTGCTGAGCCTGAGCACCGCCAGGCCGACAGGCAAGTGCCAGACGGTCTGACAGGCTCAATGCCGGGCCTCGGACCGGTGTCCATACCGAAGGTCAGAACTGTTGGCAGGCTTCCGGGATGACCGCCCGGTATTCCTGGCAAATCGGTTCCCAGGAATACCACACGTCGGTGGCGGATATGCCGATATGCACTGCGACCCAGGTCCGCCCCGACAGTTTGTAAAGCGCCTGCACTGTGGCACCGTCGCCGACCTCGGGGTCAAGCTCTCCCCACCGCGCGGCCGGGGTATCGGCAATATCGATCACGCCGCCGCCCGGGCGCTGCGCCATGCCGGAAAAAAACGCGATATCGTCCGCCACCCGCAGGTCCCAGACCACGAATTCGACCGGTGCGCCCAACGGCCATTCGATATGCGGCCTGAGCGCGTCCATCAGCGTTCGGCGCAGCTCCGTGCCGCGCGCGGGCTCGAAATAGTCGGCACGCACGCCGCTGGCCGCAACCAGAAAAACCGCCAAAATCAACCGCCACATGCCCTGTCTCCTCTGCTTGAAAATGCACATCGGCCCCACCGCAAGCATTGGATATTTGACAGCGCATTGACAATCCCCCTTGTCCCAACCCATGTTCCGCCGCCATAAGGCGAGGCTCGAGTCGGAAGGAATTTCATGCCAGTTGTTGTTGTCGAATCCCCTGCCAAGGCAAAAACCATCAACAAGTACCTTGGCAAGGATTACACGGTGCTCGCCTCCTATGGCCATGTGCGCGACCTGCCGCCGAAGGATGGCTCGGTCGATCCCGAGCACGAGTTTGCCATGACCTGGGAAGTGGCCGCCGACTCGCGCCGACACGTCAAGGCCATCGCCGACGCGTTGAAAAATGACCCCGATCTGATTCTCGCCACCGACCCCGACCGCGAAGGCGAGGCGATCTCGTGGCACCTGGAAGAGGCGCTCAGGAAGCGCCGGGCGCTCAAGAAGGACAGCCATGTCAGCCGGGTCGTCTTCAACGCCATCACCAAATCCGCTGTCACCGAGGCAATGAAGAACCCGCGCGATATCGACCAGCCGCTGGTCGATGCCTATCTCGCCCGCCGGGCGCTCGACTATCTGGTGGGGTTCAACCTCAGCCCGGTGTTGTGGCGCAAATTGCCCGGCGCCCGATCGGCCGGCCGGGTGCAGTCGGTCTGCCTGCGACTCATCGTCGAACGCGAGATGGAGATCGAGGCCTTCACGCCTCGCGAATACTGGAGCGTCAAGGCGATCCTTGGCACCCCCCGCAGCCAGGAGTACGAAGCCCGCCTCACCGTGCTCGCCGGCAAGAAGCTCGACCGCTACGACATCGAAAACGCGACCCAGGCCGAACTGGCGGTGCAGGCGATCGAAAGCCGCGACCTGACGGTCACCTCGGTCGAGGCCAAGCCGGCCGCGCGCAACCCCAGCCCGCCGTTCATGACCTCGACGCTGCAACAGGAGGCCAGCCGCAAGTTCGGCATGGGCGCGCGCCAGACCATGTCGGCGGCCCAGCGCCTCTATGAGGCCGGCCACATCACCTATATGCGCACCGACGGCATCGACATGGCGCCCGAGGCGGTTCAGGCTGCCCGCGCCGCGATCGAAAAACGCTATGGCCCCGAATACGTGCCCGGCGGCCCGCGGATCTACAAGAACAAGGCCAAGAACGCGCAGGAAGCGCATGAATGCATCCGTCCCACCGACATGGAGGCCGACGCAGCCGCGCTCAAGCTCAAGGACGCCGATCAGCGCAAGCTTTACGACCTGATCTGGAAGCGCACGCTGGCCTGTCAGATGGAAAGCGCGCGGCTGGAGCGCACCACCGTCGACGTGGCCAGCGCCGACGGCCAGGTCGGCCTGCGTGCCACCGGCCAGGTGGTGCTGTTCGACGGCTTCCTCGCCGTCTATGAAGAAGGCCGCGACGACCAGGTCGTCGACGAGGACGACAAGCGCCTGCCACAAATCATGCAGGGTGAAGCCGCCGGCAAGAAGCAGATCACACCGGAACAACATTTCACCCAGCCACCGCCGCGCTACACCGAGGCAACGCTGGTCAAACGGATGGAAGAGCTGGGCATCGGCCGCCCGTCGACCTATGCCTCGATCGTCACCACGATCCAGGAGCGCGAATACGTCCGCAAGGACAAGGGCCGACTGATCCCCGAGGACAAGGGCCGGATCGTCACCATCTTCCTGCTGAACTTCTTCCGCAAATACGTGGGCTATGAATTCACCGCCCATCTCGAGGAAGAGCTCGACGATGTCTCGGCCGGCAACCGCGACTACAAGAACGTGCTGTCGCGCTTCTGGAAAGATTTCTCGGCCGCCATTGCCGAAACCTCGGAACTCAGGATCACCGAGGTCCTCAGCTTGCTCGACGAGGCGCTGGCCGATCAGCTCTACCCGCCGCGCCCCGATGGTTCCGATCCGCGGATCTGCCCGAAATGCGGCACCGGCAGGCTGCATCTCAAGACCTCGCGCACCGGCGGCTTCGTCGGCTGCGGCAACTACCCCGAATGCACCTATACTCGCCCCATCGCCGGAGAGGGCGCCGAGGGCGACGAGCGTCTGCTGGGCGAAGATGCCGGCGACGAAATCTGGCTCAAGTCGGGCCGGTTCGGACCGTATGTCCAGCGCGGCGAAGCCACGCCGGAGAACAAGAAGCCGCCACGTGCCAGTCTGCCCAAGGGTTGGTCGAAGGACGACATGGATCTTGAAAAGGCACTGCGCCTTCTGGAACTGCCGCGCGAGGTTGGCGAACACCCCGATGGCGGCACGATCTCGGCTAATTTCGGGCGCTTCGGGCCTTACGTGATGCACCAGTTGCCCGACGAGGCCAAACCGGTCTACGCCAATCTCAAGGACCCCACCGACGTGTTCGAGATCGGAATGAACCGAGCCGTCGAAATCCTGGCCGAAAAGCGCGCCAATCCGGGCGGCCGCGGCCGCGGCGCTGCCGCCAAACCGCTCAAAACCCTGGGCGATCATCCCGAGCGCGGCGGGCCGGTCAACGTGATGGATGGCCGCTATGGGCCTTACGTGAAATGGGACAAGGTCAACGCCACAATCCCGAAAGACGTGAAGCCCGAAGACGTTACCATGGAAATGGCCGTCGAACTGATCGTCGAGCGCGAGAAGAAGGGCAAGGGTGGCCGCAGGCGCAAGTCGGGCTGAACCAGGGCCGCAAGCAGCGGCCCGCCGATCACATCCGCTTTCAAGCATATGTGATTGGCCTTTCCCTGTGCCGCGCGGCAGCTTGCCCGCAAATCCTTGCAGGCTCAGGATACTCACGCCATGACACAGACGACCCTCTCCCGCCGCGGCCTTCTGGCCGGCGCCGGCGCCACGCTCGTCCTGCCGGCCGCCGCCCGTGCCGAGCAGGTCACCGAACCCGACCCCGCCGTCGAGGTCACCCGCCACAATATCTCCAGCTTCACCACCCAGGACTGGCGCGACCATTTCGACACGTTGGGGGTTGCCACAATTGTCGCCGACACCACGTCGCGGGCCCTGCACTTCTGGTCGGGCGACGGCAGCACCTATCGCATCTTTCCGACCTCGGTGCCCAAGACCGACGAACTGACCAAGCGCGGCTATACCGAGATCGTGCGCAAGAAGGTCGGACCCAGCTGGACCCCCACGCCGTCGCAGTTGCAACGTTTTCCCGACTGGAAAGCGATCCCGCCAGGGCCCGACAACCCGCTCGGCACCCACGCGATGTATCTCGGATGGCCCGCTTACATCATCCACGGCACCCATGACACCCGCAAGATCGGGCGGCGCAGCTCGGATGGCTGCATCGGGCTTTTCAACGAGAACATCGCTGAGCTTTTCGAGTTGGCTCCGACCGGCACCCAGGTGCGGCTGATCTGAACCGCCACCGGGCGAAATACGCGCTGCGACCGGCGTGATTGTTGACTTCGCCGCAACCGGGCGTCACACCTGTCTGCAACCAATCGGCGCGGGCGTGCGACCCCACAGGCAGCCCGGCCCCGATGCGAAGCGCAGGGAGCCCAGGATGGACCGCGAAGACGCCCTCAAGAAACGCGCCGACCTGATCGAATCCCGCACGGCCGAATATGTCCACCGCGCCAAGCGTATGGTGCTCGACACCTTCGGGCGCGACGCGGCCAGCACTCAGGCCACGCTGGTGGTCCAGATCGCCCGGGCGATGATCGATCTCGAGGCGGCCGAACTAAACGCCGCAGCACTGCGCCGGATCGCCCGGGAAATCGAGGACAAGGACGGCTGACCAGACCTGTCCCGACGACAAAGGGCGCCCTGCAAGGCGCCCTTTTCTGTTCTGCAAACCGGCTGCAGCACTCAGTAGAGCGCCACCGGATTGATGATCATCTGCACCGTGCCGCGGATGCGGGCCTGGCCGAGGACGAACATGAATTCGTTGACCCCGTCGCGCAGGACCGGCCCGGTGTTCATCGTCTCGAGGATGTAGATGCCGTTCTCTTTCAGCAGCACCACGTGGCCATAGAAAGCCCCGTCCCCCGGCGCCGGCGGCACCGGCTCGATCCCCCAGGTGTCGGCGCCCACGGCCATCACGCCGAGCGACGCGAGATAGCGCGAGCCGCTGACGTTGATCCCCGGCTCGCCCGAGACCCATGCGGTGGGCTCCGCTTCCAGCATGTTCTCGGTCCAGCCGGTGTGAAACAGCACGATGTCGCCCTCGCCGATGGTCACGCCCTGCGCCTCGGCCGCGGCCTTGACCTCGGCCTCGCCAAAATGCTCGCCGGCCTCCAGGTACGTCTTGCCGGCGTGCTTGGCCATGTCGAGGATCACCGCCCGTCCGACCAGCGGCGGGATGTCATGCACGCCCAGCTTGGTCAGCCCGGTGATGGCCGAGATCTCCTTCTCATCGTTGCAGTTGTAGTAATAGCCGGCTTCGCCCAGATGGCCGAGCCCGTCGATTTGGCTGCCGATGCCCACCCAGGTCTGCAGGATATCGTCATTGTAATTGCCCGGATAACCGAACTGCGTCAGCTTCTGCCCGCCCTGCTGGTTGGGCTGCACCACCTGAAGATTGAGCGACCGCGGCGGGAAGGCCGGGGTCGTGGCATCGATCACGATACCCAGCGGCACCGACTTGCCCTGTTTGACGAGCTTGAGCGCCGCCATCGTGCGCTCCGGTGTCACCAGGTTGGCCGAGCCCAGCTGGTCCTCCGCCCCCCATTTCGAGTGGGCGCAGTCCTGGGCCAGGGCCATGTGACCGGAAAAGGCAAAAAGGCAGGCCAGGCCCGCGCGGAACATTTTGGTCATGTTTTCCTCCCTTTTGCGGGTGTTGACCAGTGTCGGCCGGCCCGCGTTCTTTGGTTTGGGTTCGCGGCCGGCTGGGTCCTCCCCCCAGCGGCTGCCTTGTGATCTTAGCACGAAAACACATGCCAGGGGTGAATTTGCCCCAACGTCACATCGCGCCTGCCACCGTCCACCGCAACCTCCCGGCAGGCGATACCATGGGCGGGAATTTTTGTTTCCGAACTCGCAACAAATCCATATTCTTGCCCCAATCTGTCTCTAGAGAGACGGCAATGACCATGAGCAGCACCGACACACGGCCCACCTCCCCGCGCCGCCTGCGTGATCTTGCCCTGCTGGGCGGGTTGTTTGCGCTGGTGATCGGCGGGCTGGTCAGCCTCGCCGCCGCCACCGGCTGGGAGGAAACGCTGGCGCAGTTGACAAAGCTGGGACCGGTGCAGATCGCGCTGCTGCTGGGGCTCAGCCTCGTCAACTATCTCTTCCGCGGACTCCGCTGGCATATCTTCGCCACCCGTCTCGGTCTGCCGCTCGATTTCCCGGCCAACCTGCGCCATTTCCTCGGTGGTTTCGCCATGTCGGTCACGCCGGGCCGGGTCGGCGAACTGATCCGCATGCGCTGGATCGCCCGTGAAACCGGCTGGGCTTTCGAGCGCACCGCGCCGCTGGTGCTGATCGACCGCGCCTCCGACCTCGCCGCAATGGGTCTGATCCTCGGGCTGTCGCTGGCGCTGGCCGCAGGCGGCATCGCGCTGGCCCTGCCGGTCGCGGTTTTAGCCCTCACGGCAGCGGTGATCGTCACCCGCCCTGCACTACTGGCCGGGCTCGCCACCCAGTTCTATCGCCGCACCGGTCGGTTGCCCCGGCTGATGACCCGCATCCGCCGCGCCGCGCGGTCCCTGCGCGCCTTCTCGCATCCGCAGACCCTGGGGTTCGCCGCTGCGCTCGGCTTCGTCGGCTGGCTGGCCGAAGGCTATGCCTTCCACCTGCTGCTGGGCTGGTTCGGAGCCGATCTGGGGTTCTGGACCGCCACCATGATCTTCGTCTTCGCCACCCTGGCCGGCGGGCTCACCGGCGCCCCCGGCGGTGTCGGCGGGGCCGAGGCGGCCATGGTGGCGTTGCTCTATATGGACGGGGTCAGCCCTGAGATCGCCGTCCCCGCCACCGCGGTGATCCGCGTCACCACCCTGTGGTTCGCCATCATCATCGGCTTGACGGTGTTACCACATGCCGAAGCGAAATCGACTCGAACAGACTCACAAGGAGCGCCGTGATGCGCTGGAAATCCGACACCTACTCCGGCTGGGGCCGGGCGCTCAGCGCCGACGGAGACCTCGCCCGCCCCGAACGCATCTCGGCGCTCAAGGGTCTGCCCCCGACCCCCGCCTTCGGCGCCCGCCGCTCCTATGGCGATGCCTGCCTGAATTCCGATGGCCGCGCCATCGACATGACCCGGCTCGACCGGATCCTGTCCTTCGACCCCGAATCCGGCGAGGTCGAGGCCGAGGCCGGCGTCGCCGTCGGTGAGCTTGCCCGCATCTTCGCACCGCAGGGCTGGATTCCCACGGTCATGCCCGGCACCGGCTTCGCCACGGTCGGCGGCGCCATCGGCATGGACGTGCACGGCAAGAACCATCACCGCGACGGCGCCTTCGGCAACCACGTCAAGGCAATCCGCCTCATTCATCAGGGCAAAGCCAAAACCATTACGCCCGAGAAAAACGCCATGCTGTTCAAGGCCACGCTGGGCGGGCTGGGGCAGACCGGGCTGATCGTCTCGGCCAGGCTGCAGATGACGCCGATCCCGGGCCTGGCGATGAAAGTGCGCGAAAGCCGCGCCGGTGATCTTGACGAACATCTCGCTCTGCTCGATGCCTCGGACGCGCCCTATACCGTCGGCTGGATCGACGCCACCGCCAAGGGGGACGCGCTCGGCCGTGGCATCGTCGAGGAAGGCGAACACTCGGGCGATCTGCCGCCCCGGGACGGCAAGGCCAAGACGGTCCCGGCCGATGCCCCGCGGTTTGCGCTGTCGAAACCGGTCGTGAAGGCCTTCAACGCCCGTTACTACAACCGCATCCCTGAAGAAGGCCGCACCCGCCTCCGTACGATGTCCGATTTCTTCTTCCCGCTCGACCGGGTGCTGAATTGGAACCGCCTCTACGGCAAACACGGCTTCCACCAGTTCCAGTGCGTGGTGCCGACCGACGCCGTCGAAACGTTGCGCGGCATGATCGACAGCGTCGCCCGCTCCGGCCTCGCCTCGCCGCTCGCCGTGCTCAAGCGGCTGGGCTCGCAATCCGCCGGCTTCCTGTCCTTCCCGATGGAGGGCTACACCCTGGCCGTCGACTTCCCCAACCGGGCCAGGGCCCAAGGCCTGATCCGGTCGCTTGGCGAACAAACGGCGCAGGCCGGCGGACGGATCTATCTCGCCAAGGATTCGCTGGCCGACGGGGCCACGATCAAGGCGATGTATCCCGACTGGACCAAGTGGCAGGCCGAGGCCGACAAGGCCGATCCCGAGAGGCTGCTGGAAACCGATCTGATCCGACGCCTGGACCTGAGGAGCACCTGACATGCCCGGACATACGACAACCGAGACCTGGATCATCCTCGGTGCCACCTCGTCGATGGCCCGCGCATTGTCGCGGGCGCTGGCCGAGCAGGGCCACGCACTGTTGCTGGCGGGCCGCGACACCGAAGACATGAAACGCCTCGCCGCCGACTGCGACGCGCGCGGCGCCGCCTGGGCGCAGGCCGTTGCCTTCGACGCCCGCAAGCCCGCCACATTCACGCCGCTTATCGAAAAGCTTTCCGAACAGGAGGGCATGCTCAATGCCGCGGTCTTCGTCGGCTCCATGCCCGAGCAATCGGCAATCGACGAAGATCCCTCCCTGATCGACGGCACTGTTACCGACAGCTTCACCGGTCCGGCGCGGTTCCTGCAGATGATGGCGCCCTTGATCGAGGCGCGCGGCGGTGGAACAGTCGTGGGCATCGGCTCGGTCGCGGGCGACCGCGGGCGCGTGGGCAACTATGTCTACGGCGCCGCCAAGGCCGGCTTTCACACCTATCTCTCGGGGCTGCGCAACCGGCTGGGCCGGTCGGGCGCACATGTGGTGACGGTGAAACCCGGTTTCGTCGACACGGCGATGACCTGGGGGATCGAGGGCATGTTCCTCGTGGCCCCGCCCGAGAAGGTTGCGCAGGACATCCTGCGGGCCGTCGAAAGGAAGAAGAACGTGATCTACACGCCGTTCTTCTGGCGGTACATCATGCTGATCATCCGCTCGATCCCGGAACCGATCTTCAAGAAACTCTCGATCTGACGCAGAACAGACCGTTCCGCCCCTTCATCTGACCGGAAATATCCCGGGGGTGAGGCCGCCGGCCGAGGGGGCAGCGCCCCCTGCCCCGCTCACCGCCTCAGAACCCCAGCCACTTGGCCCACAGCCCGGCGGCATACCACATCAGCGACAGGGTGATCATGATCAGCCCCAGCCCCCGCTTGTCGCGCATGGCAAAGACGATCGGGTCGTAATCCTGCTTGCCATAATACCCCAGCCGCACCATGCGGAACAGCCAGCCGGCCAACGGCAGGATCGCCAGCCACAAAAACCAGCGATCCGGATAGAGCCGCTGCGCCTGTGCCGACATGGTGTAGAGAAAGAAGATCACCAGCGACACCGCCATCCCCGCCATCGCAAAGTTGAGAAGCGCTCCGCGGTCGGGCTTGCCATAGCCCCGCCCCGGCAGCCGCTCGTCGGAGGTGGCCAGGGTCAGCTCGGTCAGCCGCTTGACTGCGCCGAGCGTGAGGAACACCGGGAAGACGAAGATGATCATATAGATCGAGGTATCGACATGCACCGCTGCCGCACCGGCGATCACGCGCACGGTGTAGAGCGCGGCGAGCGCCCCGATATCCACCCAGCGTGCCCGTTTCAGGCGGAAGGAATAAACAATCGAAAGCCCGACATAGAAGACGGTAATGGCCACGAACAACCCGCCCAGCAGGGCACCCACCCCCAGCGCGACCGCCGCCAGCAGGAAAAACGCCGCCACGCCGACCCGGATCGGCACCGCGCCGCTGGCGAAGGGGCGTTTGCATTTTTTCGGATGCAGCCGGTCGGCCTCGAGGTCCAGCAGATCGTTGACCACGTAGATCGACGAGGCCGCGGCGGAAAACGCCACCATGCCCAGCAGGACCTGCACGAAGGCCGCCCAGGTGAAACTGTGCGCCGCCAGCAACGGCAACAGCAGCAACACGTTCTTGACCCATTGATGTGGCCGCAGCGCGCGGGCCAGATCACGCAGCGCCCAGGGCTGCGGCACCGCCTCGCCCGGGCGGTCGCTTACCCCGTCGAGCCCGTGATGCGCTGCCAGTTCGCCGGCCAGGCCGGTCTCGCCGCCGCTGGCCAGGCGCACCTCGCGGCCCTCGGCCCGGGCGGTTTCGATCCGCGCCAGCGCCTCGGACGACACCGGCAGCAGGTCGGCGCGCAGCACGCCGTCGCCGGTGATCGCATCAAGGCGGCGCTCCAGGGCCGGATCGGTGCGCAGAAAGCCCCCGGCCAGCCGCAGCACCAGCGGTTCCTTCGGCCCCATCAGCCGCTCCCGCTCACATCGACGTTGAACACGCAGCCGTCGCTCACCAGTTGCGGTGGTGTCAGGCACAGCCCCCGCGCGGTGGCGAAGGCCGCCAGCACCTTGGGTACGTAATCCCGGGTCTCGGCATACGGCGGCACGCCCTTGTGCGTCTTCACCGCGTTTTCACCGGCATTGTAGCCCGCCAGCACCAGGATCGGATCGCTGTCGAACTCTTTCATCAGGAAGTTCAGGAAGGCGACCCCGCCCTTGATGTTGTCGGCCGGCACGCTGGCATCGGTCACTCCGAAACGTTCGGCGGTGGCCGGCATCAGTTGCATCAGCCCCTGCGCTCCGGCGCCGCTGACCGCATCAGCCTTGCCCGCCGACTCGACCGCGATCACCGCCAGAACCAGCGCCGGCGACACCTCGGTGCCGACGGTGGCGCGCAGGATGTCGGCGCCGCGCGTCCTGGCGATCTCCTGCAATCCCTGCAACCGCGGCGCCGAAACCGCCGCCTGCCCGCCTGGCGGGGTCGCGATTCGGTTGAGCGCGGCATCGAGCCGCCCCGGCGCGCTCTGCTCCAGCGCCGGCGATACCGTCTCCCAGAACCAGGCATACCGCGCGCTGGCGGATCTCGGGGACGCGGCCACAGGCGTCACCTCGGCGTCACCGCCGGCGTCAGGCTCGGGCTTTTTCGCCAGCCGGGGATTCTGCCGCGCCATATCTTCGGGCGTGATCGCCACGGTGATCCGTTTCGAGCTGTTGCCCTTTTTTGGCGGTTTTACCGACTTGAAGGTGAATTCGGGAAACGGTTGCGGTTCGTTCGCCGCGACATTGCCCGCGGATATGGACAGCAGCCCGCAAAAGGCCACGGCCATCCCTGAAATATTGCGTCGCATGGCTGCGATCTGTCCTGCCTCATGTTTTTGTTGTGAAATTGATCGCAGAAAAACCGAGTCGAAGCCAGTTTGGCTGGCATTTTTGCTGCGCGATATGCCACATTTACCACGCCGCGGCTCGCCCCTGCCCCCGGGTTTACCGTTTTTCAAGATTTTTTTCCATTAAAAAACAATACGTTAATGGAATATTGCCGCCTGCCCACGAAATTTACCCGAATTGCTAAATTCGCGCCCAATTCCTGCCCGAATCCACTGGCTTTATTGCTGCATACCAAGACGGCAACGGGCCACCGAGAGAGACACACGGCCCTCCCAAGTTGCTGCCAAGGTGTAAAACCTAACTGATCCTTTGGAGGGACGAACCATGATCAAATTCATCAAAAACTTCCGCAAAGACGAAGACGGCGCCGTTACGGTTGACTGGGTTGTGCTGACCGCTGCTGTGGTGGGCCTCGCCGTTGCCGCTTACTCGTCGATCCGCGAAGGCGCAACCGGCCTGACCGACAACACCGCGACCTACATGGAAGGCATCCAGGTCGGTCAGTAATTCCGGACCAGTTCCGAATTGCAAAGAGGGTCGCCCCCGGCTGGGGCGGCCCTTTTCCTTTGCCGATCCGTCTGCACCTGGGCCCCGGTCACACCGCCGGGCAGGGCCCACGGCATGACCGGACGACAGGCGAATTGCCGGGGAAGAAACACAGCCCCTCCCTGTTTCTGCCATATTTGGATGTAATCCCTTGAAGGAATTCACAAGCGTAACAGCGCCCGGCCTCAAGGCCGGAAAACTTGAGGAAAGGTAGACCCATGCGAGCCGTTTTTGGACTTGTTCTGATCGTAGGGATCGGCTTGGCCGGCTTTGCCGTATATATGGCCAAGAACCAGTTTTCCGCATACGAACGCGAGCTGGCCCGCCGCGCCAACGAAGGCGGGATCGACACGATCGAGATCTATGTCGCCAACAAGCCGATGAAATACGGCGACGAAATCAAGCCCGAGGACGTGCGCCTCGCCAGGTGGCCGCGCGCGCTCAAGCTCGAAGGCGCCTTCGAGAAGCAGGAAGTCCTGTTCGTGCCCGGTCAGCCGCGGGTGATGTTGCGTGCCGTCGAGAGGAACGAACCGCTCAGCGCGGTCAAGGTGACCAAACCGGGTGAAACCGCCGGGATCACCTCGCTTCTGGAACCGGGCATGCGCGCTTTCGCCATCAAGGTCGACGTGACCTCGGGCGTGTCAGGTTTCCTGCGTCCGGGTCACAGGGTCGACGTCTACTGGACCGGTGACATTATCGCGGCCGATGGCAATCGGCGGGAAATCACCAAGCTGATCGAGGCCGGCGTGCCGATCGTTGCCATCGACCAGTCGGCCGATGTCGACAACGCCAAAGCCACCATCGCCCGCACCGTCACCGTGTCGGCAAACCAGCGTCAGGTGGCGGGCCTGGCGCAGGCACAATCCACCGGCCGCCTGTCGCTGTCGCTGGTGGGCACGGAAGACGACACCGTCGCCGAGGACATCGAGATCGACCAGGACACCCTGCTCGGGATCGCCCGCGTCGAAGCGCCGGCTCCGGTAGTCAAGGAAGAGGAGAAGGTCTGCACCATCCGTACCCGTCGTGGCGCGGAAGTGGTCGAGATCCCGATTCCCTGCACCAACTGACCCCGCCACAACGCGGACCTGCATCAGTTCCGAAAGGGGGCGACGGCCCCCTTTTTTCTTTTTTCCCGCCTTACGTGTAACAGGCTGTTGCGGGTTATCCACATAAACTGGCGAACAGAAGGTATTGATTCTTGCAAAAAAAGAGAAAATACCTCATGGTTCTCCAAAATCCGGGCAAAAGACCCGACAACGAGGCGTGATCGGAGAGGCAGGTCACAATGAAAAAGAGCAGTATTCTTGCAGCGGCCCTAATGGGTCTTTCACTCGCATTTGCGCACGTTCCGGGTCAGGTACATGCGGAAGATTTGCGCGTGGTCAAACGCGGTACGTCATCGTCGCTGAGTGTGCCGATGAACCGGGCGGTGGTCGTGGAAAGCGACACGCCTTTCGCCGAGCTAAGTATCGCCAATCCCCAGATTGCCGATATCTCGTCGCTCAGCGATCGAACGATTTATGTTCTGGGCAAATCACCGGGGATGACCACACTCACCCTGCTGGACGCCAACGGCCAGCTCATCACCAATGTCGACGTGCGGGTCGCGCCCGACATTTCCGAATTCAAAGAGCGCCTGCGGCAGATTCTGCCGGGCGAAAAGATCGAGGTCCGCACCGCCAACGACGGCATCGTGCTCTCGGGCACGGTCTCGTCCGCGGCACGGCTGCAACGCGCGCTTGATCTGGCCCAGCGCTACGCGCCGGACCGGGTGTCGAACCTGATGGCCGTCGGCGGCGTGCAGCAGGTGATGCTCAAGGTCCGCTTCGCCGAGATGCAGCGCACCGTGTCGAAATCTCTGTCGACCTCGCTGGCCCTGAACGGCAACATGTTCGGTGGTGGCCTGGGCGTGAACGGCGGCACCAACACCGCCAACAACCAGCCCAGCATCAACAACTCGCTGGCCGGCAACGTGCCCGCGGTCTCCGATAACAACGGCGCCATGGTCTTCGGCTTCAACGCCGGCGCGGTCGAGGTTGGTGTTCTGCTGGAAGCCCTTGAAAGCAAAGGCGTTGTCCGCACACTGGCGGAACCGAACCTGACTGCCCTGTCGGGTCAGGAGGCCAAGTTCCTGGCCGGTGGCGAATACCCGATCCCGGTGGCCCAGGACGGCGGCACCGTCACCATCGAGTTCAAGCCCTTCGGCGTCGAACTCAACTTCATCCCGCGCGTGGTGGATGGCGACCTGATCAACCTCGAGCTCGAGGCCGCGGTCAGCTCGATCGACCCGAACAACCGCATCGAGTTCAACGCCTTCAGCGTCGACGCCTTCCGCCGCCGTGAGACCTCGACCACGGTCGAGATGCGAGACGGCGAAAGCTTCGCCATCGCCGGCCTGCTGCAGGACGACTTCCTCGATGTCAACGGCCAGGTGCCATGGCTCGGCGACGTGCCGGTGCTCGGCGCGCTGTTCCGCTCGGCCAACTACCGGCGCGAACAATCCGAGCTGGTGATCATCATCACCGCCCATCTGGTGACACCGACCCGCGGCGAGGCCTTCGCCCTGCCGACCGATCGGGTGCGTCCGCCGACCGAGAAGGACCTGTTCCTCAATGGCAAGGTCGCCCGCGACGCACGCACGCCCACAACGGGCGCAGCCGGCGAAGTTGCCAAACAGGACTTCACCGGCTCCTATGGCTATGTAATGGACTGATAGAAAAGGGGGTATGTACAAATGAGAAAGTTCCTTCTCCTACCCATCGGCCTGCTGGCGCTGTCCGGCTGTGCCGTCAACACCCCCGGCGGGCAATCCTTTTTCCGGGAAGCTGGGGCCAATCTCGACAGCGGGTATTTCGGCAACGCCACGATGAACAATACCCAGATCATGTCGGGCGAACGGTCCTACGTCTACAGCTTGGCGAACCGCTTCGCCCAGGAGGTGCCGACGGTGGTGAACTTCGCCTTCGACCGGGCCGATCTGGATGCCGGCGCCCGTGATACGCTGCGCCAGCAGGCCCAGTGGATCCGCCAGTTCCCCGAGGTCCGCTTCCGCGTCTACGGCCATGCCGACGCGCCGGGCAGCAATGCCTATAACAAGCGCCTCGGCCTGCGCCGGGCCAAGGCGGCGGTGAACTACCTGGTCTCCCAGGGCATCAGCCGCTCGCGCCTCGAGGCGGTCGCCTCCTTCGGCGAGACGCAGCTGATCGTGAACACCCAAGGCAAAGAGCGTCGCAACCGCCGCGCGGTGACAGAGGTGTCCGGGTTCGTCCGCAATCACCCGTCGGTGCTTGACGGCAAATACGCCCAGATCATCTATCGCGAATACGTCAACAGCGCGATCCCCAAGACGACGCTTTCGGGAATCAGCGGCGACGACTTCAAGACCTCCGAATAACCGGGGTTGGACACGAGTTTCGAAAAGGCGCCTTCGGGCGCCTTTTTGTTATCGGCGTGTCTCACTCCCACCAGATCGATCTAGGCCCCAAAAAACCCAAGCCCCGCAGGCCGCGAACGCGCCGTTCGGGGGCCGGAAACTTTGGCGAAGGGCCGTCGAAACCGTCGCAGAATTCCGCACAATTTCGGTTTTTTAGCCCTAATGTTGCCCCAGTTCTCCATGAGATTGGCTGCAATAGCAAAACTATGCCCGACAGAACCGGGCATTGGGCCTGCGACCTGCGCCGTGCGAGCAAGGCATGGAAACGGCGAGGGAGACAACGGTCCAGACCGAAAGGATGAGAGGCAATGACGAGTGATCTAAAGCAATCGGATCTCAGCCCGCTCCAGGCCTGCACGATCAGTCGCGACGTGCAGAACTTCGATTTGCTGATCGAAGACATGGAAACCGTTCTTGGAGAAAACTGGGGCGATCTCGGGTTTGCCGAAGCCAAGGCCTTCTTCAACCAGGCCGAGGCAGAAGCGCTTGAATTCGTCGCCATCGCGATCGACGAAAGCGACGAGGAAAAGCTCGTCATGCTGGGCGACATCATCGAGGCCGCGAAACAGAAAGGCATCAAGGTGATCCTGATCGCCGAGGATGTCAGCCCCGCCGCGCTGCACCAGCTGCTGCGCCAGGGCGCGGATGAATTTGTCCCCTACCCGCTTCCCGAAGGTGAATTGCAGGCGGCGATCGAACGTATCCGCACGCCAGCGCAGACCTATGACCCGGTCGCCGCCCCGATGGCTCCGATGAGCGCCACCACCGGCAATCGCAACGGCGTGCTCATCGCCTGCCACGGATTGGCCGGCGGTACCGGCACGACCACGCTGGCGGTCAACCTGGCCTGGGAGCTTGCCATTGTCGAAAAGGAAGATCCGCCGCGGGTCTGCCTGGTCGACCTCGACCTGCAGTTCGGCGCGGTCTCGACCTATCTCGACCTGCCGCGCCGAGAGGCCGTCTACGAGATGCTGACCGATACCGACGGCATGGATGCCGACATGTTCAAGCAGGCGCTGGTCGGTTACGAGGACAAGCTCAGCGTGCTGACGGCCCCAACCGAAATGTTGCCGCTCGACCTGATCACCTCCGACGACGTCACCCGGGTGCTCGACATGGCCAAGAGCCACTTCGACTATGTCATCGTCGACATGCCCTCAACCTTGGTGCAATGGTCCGAGGTCGTGCTGAATGCGGCGCAAGTCTATTTCGCCACGCTCGAACTCGACATGCGCTCGGCCCAGAACACCCTGCGTCTCAAGCGCGCGCTGCAGTCCGAGGAGCTGCCTTACGACAAGCTGCGCTACGTTCTCAACCGGGCGCCGAAATTCACCGACATCAACGGCAAGAGCCGGGTCAAGCGCCTGAGCGAAAGCCTCGATATCGGCATCGAACTGCAATTGCCGGATGGCGGCAAGCAGGTGATGCAGGCGGGCGACCATGGTGTGCCCCTGGCTGAAACCGCATCGAAGAACCCGCTGCGCAAGGAAATCGCCAAGCTCGCCCATTCGTTGCATGAAATCGGTCAAGACGCCGCCGAAGCCGCCTGAAACAGAGGATAGTCGCACATGTTTTCGCGTTACAAGAAACCGGGCGCTTCCGGAAAACCTGCTCCGGGGCAGCCGGGCAAAGTCACCAATCTTGCCGCCGCCAAGACGGGCGCCGCACCGCACGCCGAACCGGCCGCCGCCGCTTCGCTGCGCAAGCCGCCGCAGCAAGCGGCAGCCCAACCGGCTGGCGGCGATAAGGAAAAGAAACGCAAGGCAAGGATGGCCGAGCTCAAGCTCGAACTGCATCGCGAGCTTCTGGAAAATCTTAACCTCGCCGCACTGGAATCCGCGTCCGAGAAAGAGCTGCGCGCCGAAATCAACGAGATCACCACAGAAGTTCTGAACCAGAAATCTGTGGTTCTGAACCGTGAAGACCGAACCCAACTCAACCAGGAACTCTTCGACGAAGTGACGGGCCTCGGCCCATTAGAAACACTTCTGAAAGATGAAACCGTCAACGACATCCTGGTGAACGGCCCACAGCAGATCTTCGTCGAACGCGAAGGTAAGCTGCAACTGACCGACGTCACCTTCAAGGATGAACGGCACCTGATGCGGATCATCGACAAGATCGTCTCGGCGGTGGGCCGGCGCGTCGATGAATCGAACCCTTACGTTGACGCCCGTCTTCAGGACGGTTCGCGTTTCAACGCCATGGTGCCTCCCATCGCGGTCGACGGTTCGCTGGTGTCGATTCGTAAATTCAAGAAGGACAAGCTCGGCATCGACGATCTTGTCCGTTTCGGCGCCTTTTCCGAAGAAATGGCCGCCTACTTGCAGGCCGCCGTCGCCACCCGTCTCAACATCATCGTCTCGGGCGGGACCGGTTCCGGTAAGACGACCACTCTGAACGCGCTGTCGTCCTTCATCGACAATGCCGAGCGCATTCTCACCATCGAGGACACGGCGGAACTCCAGCTCCAGCAGACCCATGTCGGCCGGATGGAAAGCCGCCCGCCCAACGTCGAGGGCAAGGGCGAGGTTTCCCCGCGCGACTGTTTGAAAAACGCCCTGCGGATGCGTCCTGACCGGATCATCGTCGGCGAAACGCGCGGCGAGGAAGTCATCGACATGCTGCAGGCCATGAACACCGGCCACGACGGCTCGATGACCACGATCCACGCCAACAACCCGCGTGACGGCATTTCGCGTCTGGAAAACATGATCGCCATGGCCGGGATCGAAATGCCGATCAAGGCCGTGCGCTCCCAGATCGCCTCGGCCGTGAATCTCATCGTGCAGGCCAGCCGCCTTCAGGACGGATCACGCAGAATGACCTCCATTACCGAAGTCACCGGGATGGAAGGCGACGTCATCTCCATGCAGGAAGTGTTCCGCTTCCAGCGCGTCGGCCTGACTCCCGATAACAAGATCATCGGTCACTTCACGGCCACCGGCGTGCGCTCGCACTATTCCGAACGCTTCCGCCTCTGGGGCTACGACCTGCCGCCGTCGATCTTCGAACCCACGCTAGCAGCGGAGTAAATGTAATGGCAATCAGTGCAGAACCGCTTATCTACGCGTTGATCTTTATCGGCGTCCTGGTCCTTGTCGAGGGCCTGTATCTCACCGTGTTCGGCAAGTCGATCTCGCTGAACTCGCGGGTCAACCGCCGGCTCGAGATGCTGGAGAAGGGCACCGCCCGCGAAGAGGTGATGGAAAAGCTCCGCAAGGAGATGAGCCAGCACATGAGATCGCGGAAGGTCCCGCTTTACTCGCTGCTGGCCGACAAGGCCCAGAAGGCCGCCATCGCCTTCACCCCCAGCCAGCTGATCATGATCATGGCCGGCCTCTCGGTCGTGGCCTTCATCGGCCTCACCGTCGGCACCGAAACCTCTATCGAGGTGCGGGCGCTGATGTCCGTCGCCATGGGGGTCGGCGGGATCTATTTCTGGATCAGTTCAAAGGCCAAGAAACGCATCAGCATGATCGAAGAACAGCTGCCAGATGCAGTTGAACTTATGGTTCGAAGCCTCCGCGTCGGCCACCCCTTCTCCTCGGCGATCCAGATCGTCTCGAAGGAGGTGAAGGATCCGCTGGCCTCGGAGTTCGGCATCATCGCCGACGAGGCTGCCTATGGTCGCGACATGGGCGAGGCCCTGAAAGACATGGCCGAACGCATCGACCTGCAGGATTTGCGCTTCCTTGCGGTGGCCGTGACCATTCAGCAGGTGTCGGGTGGTAACCTGGCCGAGATCCTTGCCGGCCTCGCCGCGGTGATCCGTTCGCGCTTCCGGTTGTTCCGCCGCGTCAAGGCGATCACCGCCGAGGCACAGTGGTCCGGCAAGTTCCTGTCGGGTTTCCCGGTGGCGGCGCTGATCGCTATCAACGTGATGGACCCGCATTACTATGACGAGGTGATGGACCACCCCTACTTCATCCCGGCCTGTATCTTCGTCGGCGTCATGCTTTCGCTGAACCTCCTGGTGATGCGCTGGCTGACCAACATCAAAGTGTGATCGGAGGCCAATGCCATGGAAATGATCAACCAAATGCTCACCGACACGCTGGGCCCGATGGGGCCGCTGATGGCCGCTGGCTTCCTCGGCGTGGTGCTCGTCCTGGTCACGCTGCCGGTGCTGCTCAAGCGCGAAGCCGACCCGCTCGACAAGCTGAAGAAACAACAGAAGAAAGGCCGCAGCACCGAAAACAAGGAAGCGCTGCGCGGCCGTCAGCGTAACGAAAAGCTCGAAAAATATGCCCAGTTCCTCGAACCCAAGACCGAGGAAGAACTCGAGGGCATGAAACTCAAGCTGATGCAGGCGGGCTATCGCGACCGCGACGCGGTGCGGTATTTCCACTTCGCCCAGTTCGCCCTCGGCATCGGCTTCCTGCTCCTCGGGGTGCTCTACTACATCCTGTTCAAGGCAAGCGGCGAAACTTCGACCCAGCAGACGCTGATGTATATCCTCGGCCCCGGCGCCGCCGGGTACATGCTGCCGAAATACTGGGTCGAGCGACGCCGCGGCGCCCGCCAGGAAGAGATCACCAACGGTTTCCCGGACGCGCTCGACATGATGCTGGTCTGCGTCGAGGCCGGTCAGTCGATGGACCAGGCGATCATCCGCGTCGCCAAAGAAATCCGCGCCTCCTTCCCCGCGCTGTCCGAGGAATTCGAGATCGTCAGCCACGAGATGAAGGCCGGCAAGGACAAGACCACCGTGCTCAACGACATGTCCGAACGCGCCGGCGTGCAGGACGTGGCCAGCTTCGTGACCGTGCTGAACCAGTCGCAATCCTTCGGTACACCGATTTCGGACGCACTCCGCGTTTATGCCGGTGAGATGCGCGACAAGCGGGTGATGCGCGCCGAAGAAGCCGCCAACAAGTTGCCCACCAAGATGACGCTGGCGACGATGATGCTGACCGTGCCGCCGTTGCTCATCATCCTCGTGGGGCCCTCCGTCCACGGCATCACCCAGCTCGGCAACATGGGTTCGTTCTAAGTCGCGTCGCCACAGTGATGCATCAATGCGGCGGTCCGGGCAGAAATCCTGCCCGGACCGCTTGATTTTCTCGTAACTGCCGCCGGTTTACTGCTATCGCTAGAGGCGAAAACAAGAAAAACCTTTCGAGCGGACATGATGATAAGGGCGGGTTTCCTTCTCTCAAGCCTTCTGGGCCTCGTCGCCTGCACGGCGCCGTTGGCGCCGACGCGCAATAGCCCCTTCCCTCCCGGTTTCGACCAGCGGGCCGAAGCGGTCGATGGTCTGGTGGTCGGTCACCGGTTGATGCAGGCCGGCGAATACGAACTCGCGCTCGGAGCCTTCACCCGCGCCGCGGCCGAGCACGGCATGACCGTCGACGTGGCCGCCGCGCTGGGTACCGCCAATCTCGGGCTGGGTCGGCTGGGCCAGGCCGAAACCCTGCTGCGCCGCGCCGTGAAACAGGACGACGCCATCCCCGAAACCTGGAACAATCTCGGCGTGGTTCTGATGGAGCAACGCAAATACACCGAGGCCGAGCAGGTCTTTCGCCGCGCCTACGCGCTCGACAATGGCCAAAGTGACTCAATTCGCGACAATTTGCGCTTAGCGCTCGCAAAATCGGAAAATTCCGATTATGGTGAATATATAGAACAAGACTACAAATTGGTACGGCGGGGATCGAGCGACTACCTGATCCGCCAGATACCATAGAAAAAAACGAGGCTGAGGCAGAAAAAGGACGCAGGCAACATGCGCCAGATTAGGATTATCACCCTGTGCCTGTCAGGTGCGGTGCTTCTTTCCGCATGTGACAAAACCGCCAGTAAAGGCGAGGTCAACCGCGCGCTGCAAAGCGTGAACGTGGTCGACGAGAGCAATCTCAACGATATCATGCTGACCGTCGCCGACCCCAACGAGGCGGTCACCTACTTCCAGCGGGCCGCCCAGGACAACCCCGACCGCGTCGATCTCCAGCGTGGCCTGGCACTGTCGCTGGTAAAGGCCAAGCGCGCGACCGAAGCGGTTGTAGCCTATGACAAACTGGTCAAGATGGACGGCTCCACGCTCGACGACCAGGTCGATCTGGCCGACGCTCTGATCCGCGCCGGCGACTGGAAACGCGCCGAGTCGACCCTCGACAAGGTAGCGCCGACGCACGAGACCTTCGCCCGCTACCGGCTCGAAGCCATGGTCGCCGACAGCAACAAGGAATGGAAGAAAGCCGACAGCTTCTACGAGGTCGCCGTCGGGCTCACCACCCGGCCCGCGGGCGTTCTGAACAACTGGGGCTATTCCAAGCTGACCCGCGGCGATTTCGCCGAAGCAGAACGGCTGTTCAGCGATGCCATCAAGCAGGACAACTCGCTGTTTACCGCCAAGAACAACATGGTTCTGGCCCGCGGCGCACAGCGCAACTACAACCTGCCGGTGATCCCGATGGATCAGACCGAACGCGCGCAACTGCTGCACACGCTGGGTCTTTCGGCGATCAAACAGGGCGATGTCGAAACCGGCAAGGGCCTGCTGCGCGAAGCGATCGACACCCATCCGCAGCATTTCGAAGCGGCCGTACGCTCGCTCCGGGCTCTCGAAACCAACAACTGACTCCGAACACATGTCGGTTTCCGCGCTCTCGGCCCTGATCTTCGCGCCGCTTGTCTGGCCGATCTGCCTCTGGGTGGCATGGTCCGACATGGCGCGGATGCGCATACCCAACAACGCCGTGGTGGCGCTGTTTCTGGTGTTCGTGGTGCTCGGTCCTTTCGCGCTGCCGTTCGATGACTATCTCTGGCGGTTCGCCCATCTCGGCGTGCTGCTGTTGATCGGCATCGTGATGAACGCCTCCGGCATGATCGGCGCTGGCGACGCCAAGTTCGCCGCCGCCGCCGCACCTTTCATTGCCTTCGGCGACCTGCGGCTGATCATGGTGCTCTATGCCGCCAACCTGCTGGCCGCCGTCGCCACCCACCGGTTTGCCCGCGTCACCCCCCTGCGGCGTCTGGCTCCCGAGTGGGAAAGCTGGCACCGCGGCTGGGATTTTCCCATGGGGCTGTCGCTAGGGGCGACGCTGGCCGCCTATCTCGGCCTCGGCATCTTCTTCGGCAGCTGACCTCCGCCGCAATCGCGCCACAAACATTCCCCGGAACCGCCGCTAACGCCGCAGGGTTTTCCATCTTTTCCCCACAGTCTCAGGCCATTTTGACGGTGCAGAGGGCCGCCTCTCCGGTGCGGTCGCTTTGTGTTTGAGCAGGTAAAGAGGCAAACGCCCATGAACATGCAACCGAATTCTGTGATGGCGCCCCCGCCGCCGCGCAATCTCGACGAGATGCGCCTGCCCATCATCATGATGCGCGACATCCTTCTGAAGACCATCTTCCGCAAGAATGTCAGTGAAGTGACCGAGATGGCCAAGGCCGTCTGCCTGCCGCGTCAGGTCACCCAGGAACTGATCGACATGGCCCGCGAACAGCGCCTGGTCGAGGCCACCGGCACGCTCAATGCCAACTCCGGCGGCGAGATGGGCTACCAGTTGACCGATGCCGGCAAGGCCCGCGCCCTCGATGCGCTGGCACAGTCGGAATACTACGGCGCCATGCCGGTGCCGCTCGAGGTCTACCGCGAGCAGGTGCAGCGCCAGTCGATCCGCAACATCCAGATCACCCGCACACAGCTGACCGACGCCATGGGCCACCTGGTGCTGCCCGACAGCCTGCTCGACCATCTCGGCCCCGCGGTCAGCGCCGGCCGCTCGATTCTGATGTACGGCCCGCCGGGCAACGGCAAATCCTCGATCTCCAACGGCATTCGCGACGCCATGGGCGACAAGGTCTACGTACCGCGCGCCATCGAATACTCCGGCCAGGTCATCACCGTCTACGACCCGATCGTGCACTCCGCCGCCGAAGAGGAACACGACGATCCCAACAGCCTGCGCCGCCGCCGCACCTTCGACACCCGCTACGTGCGCTGCGACCGGCCGACCGTGATCACCGGCGGCGAACTGACGCTCGGCATGCTCGACCTGGTCTACAACCCCACCGCGCGCACTTACCAGGCGCCACTGCAGCTGAAATCCACCGGCGGCATCTTCATCGTTGACGACCTTGGCCGCCAGTCCGAACCGCCGCAGGCCCTGATCAACCGCTGGATCGTGCCGCTGGAAGAGGGCAAGGATATTCTCGCCCTTCAGTCGGGCGAAAAATTCGAGGTGCCCTTCGACACGCTGGTGATCTTCTCGACCAACTTCCACCCCAACGAGATCTTCGACCAGGCCGCGCTGCGCCGGATCTTCTTCAAGATCAAGATCGACGGGCCGAACCAGGAGAACTTCCTCAAGATCTTCGCCATGGTCGCCCGCAAGAAGGGTCTGGAACTCGACGAAAAGTCGCTCGTGCACCTGTTGAAGGTCAAGTACCCGACGATCGACAACATCTACGCCAACTACCAGCCGGTCTTCCTGATCGACCAGATGATCTCGGTCTGCGATTTCGAGGGCATTCCCTACAAGATGTCGCCCGACCTCATCGACCGGGCCTGGGCCAACATGTTCGTCAAGGATGAAGTGATCGTTAAATGATCCTTATACCGTCTTCATGATTTCTAGTTATGTTGTTGGCGCTGCATAAGCACAGCATCTAAGCACGGCGCGCGGTGAGGCACCGTCGCCGTACAACATCACGCAGCCAGGGTTCGGCCGCTGTCACGAGCTGCACTTTCGTGCCGCCGTCACCGGTCCCGGCCGCGTGCGCACTTGCGCCATGCCGGACCGCATGGTGGGTTAACCCGTTTCCCAACCTATCCTTACCCCACCGAGCGCCAGACAAGGTGCCAGCCAGGCCGCCAGCCGGGCTGCCATACTCACCGGTTTGTCCAGGCTCAGCCCTTTAACCCCCTCGCACGTTGGCGCAACACTTCCTAAACTCTGGCCCATGACGCCCCTCCCCGCGCCCCTTTCCCGCTGGTTTGACCACCGCGGATGGCAGATCCACCCGCACCAGCGCGACATGCTGGATCGGGCCCGCGAACCGGCGCTTCTGCTGATCGCGCCCACCGGCGGCGGCAAGACCCTGGCGGGCTTCCTGCCCAGCCTCGCCGAACTGGCCGACGGCACGCATAAAGGCTTGCACACACTGTATATTTCGCCGCTCAAGGCGCTCGCCGCCGATATCCGCCGCAACCTCGAAACGCCGGTGGCCGAGATGAACCTGCCGATTCGCATCGAGGACCGCACCGGCGACACGTCACAGACCCGCAAAAAGGCCCAGCGTGCCGACCCGCCACACATCCTGCTGACCACTCCCGAGAGCCTTGCCCTGCTTGTCTCCTACCCGGACGCCCCGCATATTTTCAAAGGACTGCAGCGGGTTATCGTCGACGAAATCCACGCGCTGGCAGAATCGAAACGCGGCGATCAACTGATGCTCGCCCTGTCGCGCCTGCAATCTCTCGCCCCCGATCTGCGCCGCGTCGGGCTCTCGGCCACGGTCGACCGGCCGCACGACATCGCCGCCCTGCTCGCCTGCCACCCGAAGCCCTGCGCGATCCTTCAGGCCGATCCCGGTCCCGACCCCGATATCGCCATGCTGCGAACCGCCGAGTCGCCACCGTGGTCCGGTGGCGGCGCGGCCTACGCCATCCCGGCTGTGCTGGACCAGGTCAGGAAACACCGCACCACGCTGATCTTCCACAACACCCGCGCCCAGGCGGAAATTTTCTTTCATAATCTGTGGCTTGCCAATGACGAAGGCCTGCCCATCGGTATCCACCACGGCTCGCTCGACCGCGCCCAGCGGGAAAAGGTCGAGGCCGCCATGGTCGCCGGGCAACTCCGCGCCATCGTTTGTACCGGCTCGCTCGACCTCGGCCTCGACTGGGGCGACGTCGATCTGGTGATCCAGGTCGGCGCACCGAAAAACGTCAAGCGCCTGATCCAGCGGATCGGCCGCGCCAACCATCGCTACAACGCCCCGTCCAAGGCCCGGCTTGTCCCCGCCAACAGGTTCGAAGTCATCGAATGCCGCGCCGCGTTAGAGGCCGCGCGCGACCATGACCTCGATGGCGATCCGCGCGGCCCCGGCCCCCGCGATGTACTGTGCCAGCATATCCTGATCAGGGCCTGTTCCGGTCCGTTTACGGCCGATCAACTTTTTTCGGAGATTATCACCACCGGCGCCTATCGCGACCTTTCGCGCCGCGAATTCGATGCCTGTCTCGATTTCGTCGCCACCGGCGGCTATGCCCTGCGCGCCTATGACCGCTGGCAACGGCTGGTGCTGCGTAACGGCCAGTGGCAGCTGCGCGACCCGCGGTCCGCCGCCCGCATCAGGATGAATATCGGCACCATTCAGGACAGCGACCTGCTCAAGGTCCGGATGCGCGGCCGCGGCCCGGCCCTGGGCGAGGTCGAGGAAGGTTTCGCCGCCTCGCTGACTCCCGGCGACACGTTCCTGATCGGCGGAAAAATCGTGCGTTACGAGGGCCTTAGGGAGATGACCATCGAAGTCTCACGCGACCCGGGGCGCAAGCCCAAGGTGGCCGTGTTCTCCGGCACCAAGTTCTCGACCTCGACCCAGCTCAGCCAGCGGATCCTGCGGATGTTGCAGCAGGACGACTGGCCCGAACTGCCCGATCACACCCGCACCTGGCTGCATCTCCAGCGCCAGGTGTCGCGCCTCCCCGAACCGGGGCGGCTTCTGGTGGAAAGCTTCCCGCATGATGGCCGCGAACATATCTGCGCCTACGGGTTCGCCGGCCGGAACGCCCAGCAGACGCTCGGCCTCTTGCTGACCAAGCGGATGGAGGAGATGGGGCTCGCCCCGATGGGTTTCGTCTCCACCGACTATGCAACGCTGGTCTGGGGGCTGGATCCGATCTTGGACACGGCGCCGCTGTTCGATCTCGGCGCGCTGCGCGACGGGCTCGACGGCTGGCTCGCCGGCAACGCGGTAATGAAGCGCACCTTCCGCGCCGTCGCCACCATTGCCGGGCTGATCGAGCGCAATACCATCGGCCAGAAGAAGACCGGACGACAGGCGACGTTCTCTTCAGACATTCTTTACGACACTCTGATGAAATACGACCCCCACCACCTGCTGCTCGATGTCACCCGCGAAGAAGCGATGCGCGGCCTCGTCGATTTCGCCCGGATCGAGGAAATGGCCACCCGCATTCAAGGCCGGATCGACACCTTGCGCCTGTGCCGCGTCACCCCGCTGGCGGCGCCACTGTTTCTCGAGGTCGGCAAGGTGCCGGTCTCGGGCGCCGCGGACGAACGGTTGCTGCGTGACGAGACCACGCGGCTGATGCAGGCGGCCGGGCTGGCCTGAAGCGAAAGCCTTTGAAAACCGCTTGCAAAACCGGGGGCCAGGCCGCAAGAACAATGCATGAACGGTTACGATTTCACCCTGGCCGGCGCTGATTTGCAGGTCCGCGGATCGGGGGCTCTTTACTGGCCCGCACGCCGGCTTCTCTGCGTCTCCGACCTCCATCTCGGCAAGTCTGAACGCATGGCCCGGCGCGGCGGCACTGCCCTGCCGCCCTACGAGACCCAGGACACGCTATCGCGGCTCGACGCCGAACTGGCGGCAACTACTCCGGAGATCGTGGTCTGCCTTGGCGACAGTTTCGACGATGCCGCGGCGGCCGACGCCCTGCCCGACCGCGACAGGCTGTGGATTTCACGGCTTCAGGCCGGGCGCCGCTGGGTCTGGATCGAAGGCAATCACGACCCCGGACCGGTTGATCTGGGCGGCACCCATCTCAACGAGTTGCCCATGCACCCGCTGGTCTTCCGTCACATCGCCCAGCCTGCACAATCGGGTGAGATATCAGGGCATTACCACCCCAAAGCCAGCCTCACGGCCAAGGGAAGAACGATCACCCGCCCCTGTTTCCTGATCGACGGGGACCGCGTGATTTTGCCCGCCTTCGGCACGTATACCGGCGGTTTGCGCTGCCATGATGTGGTGCTGACCGATCTGATGCGTGACGAGGCGCTGGCGGTCTTGACCGGCCCGTTCCCGGCACCGATTCCAATGCCGCGCTGAACCAGCGACAGCGGGAGGCCACGCCACTTTAAAGGAGCCCGGCCTTTTCCAGTTCGGGCCGGTATTTCCGGCTGACCGGTACGCGGTCGCCATTGACCAGCCGCAGAAAGATCTTGCCGGGCTCGCGGTCGATACCCGTAATCGCGGCTTGCGTCACCCAGTGCGAACGATGCGCACAATACCCCTGAATCGGTTCCATTTCGGCGATCGCATCCGAAAACCGCATGCGGATGTTGGTTGAACCTTCCGACGTGACCACCTCGACGAGGTGATCGCGCCCGGTCAGGCGGTAGATTTCTCCACCGAATTCTTCCGGCAGACGTTGCAGCAGGCGCGGCAGCGTTTCTCCATCATCGGCATCGGCCTCACCGCTGCCGACCCCGGAGTCAAACCACAGGTACTTCACTCCGATGCCGAAAACCGCGATCAGAAAGACATAGGCGCCCAACTCATAAGGTTGCACCGCCGCTGCATGTCCGGTGCCGAGCAAGACCGGCGAAAGCCGCCAGATCACGGCCGACAGCACCGGCGCCATGATGGCAACCGCGATCATTTCGCGCCGCAAGACGGGCCAGTCCGCGAACTTTTTGAACACGATCAGGCGCAGCGTTCCACCCAGTGCAAGGGTCACCGCGATGATGATCCCCCAATAGAACAACCGGGTCGGGAAATCGAATTGGGTATAGGTTCCGAACGGGCCGAGAACCGCGGCGCAAAGCGTTGACACAAGCCACACCTGTCCCGCCAGCGAGAGGTTGATCCCCCCGGCGGTGTCTGACGGGCCTGTCCTGGGTCGATTTGGCAAAGCGCACCCACGCGATTTTGGTGACCAACACCCATGTAGCGCAGTGCCGTCCATTGTTGCAAGACGCACCGACGCCATTTAGCGTCATTATGCGGCGCGGGTTGCGGCGTCCTAAGCCGTAATCCCCTCGGGTTCCAGCAGTCCGTGCGCGCGGCAGCAGGCCGTCACCGTATTGGCCAGAAGGCAGGCGATGGTCATCGGCCCGACGCCGCCCGGCACCGGCGTGATCGCCCCCGCCACCTGCGCACAGCTTTCGAACTGGCAATCGCCCACCAGACGGGTTTTGCCCGCCCCGCGCTCGGGCGCGTCGATGCGGTTGATGCCCACGTCGATCACCGTCGCACCGGGCTTGATCCAGTCGCCGGTGACCATTTCGGGCCGCCCGACCGCGGCCACCACGATATCGGCCCGACGCACCACCTCTTCGATGTCGCGGGTGCGAGAATGGGCGATGGTCACGGTGCAGCTGTCGCCCAGCAAAAGTTGCGCCATCGGTTTGCCGACGAGGTTGGAGCGCCCGATCACCACCGCGTTCATCCCGCTCAGGGGGCCCAGATGGTCACGCAACAGCATCAGGCAGCCCAGCGGCGTGCAGGGCGCCATCGCATCCTGCCCGCTGGCCAGGCGTCCGATATTGAGGATATGCAGCCCGTCGACGTCCTTGGCCGGGTCGATCCGTGCGACGATCTCACTTTCCGACAGGTGATCCGGCACCGGGAACTGGCACAGGATGCCATGCACCTTCGGGTCGGCGTTCAGTCTTTCGATCAGCGCATAAAGCTCATCGGCCGGCACATCGGCCGGCAGTTTGTGCTCGAAACTTGCCATCCCGGCCTCGACGGTTTGCCTGCCCTTGTTTCGGACATAGACCTGGCTGGCCGGATCCTCGCCCACCAGCACCACCGCGAGCCCCGGTGTGATCCCGTGATCGGCCTTCAGCCGGGCGACGTGGCCGGCTACCTTTCCACGCAGGTCGGCCGCAAAGGCCTTGCCGTCGATGATCTCTGCGGGCATCGTCCTGTCCTTTCTGTTTCGCGGGCGGCGGTCGGGGCGTCAGCTTTCGCCGAATCCCTCGCCGGGTTTGAGATAGGCTTCGCGGATCGGCGCGAAAACATCAATCACCACGGCCCCATCCGGGCCGGCCTTGATCGTGTGTTCGACACCAGGCGGGGTGCGCCAGATGTTGCCGGGACAAAGCTCGAAGCTGTGGTCGCCCTGATAGCGTGTGGCCGAGCCTTGCAGCAACAGCCCCCACTGCTCCTCGGGATGGCTGTGGCGCTGGCCCTCGGCACCCGGCGCGATCCGTACAACCGAGATCATCGCGTGCTCGCCGGGGAAGATCGTCGTGGTCAGCCCCTCGGCCAGTTTGCGGGCGATTCCGCCCGACGGATCATCGACATGAAACAAAACCCGGTCACTGTCGTCCATGAACGCCCCCTTCTCCCGTCACGTCCCTTGGGACGGCGGGCGGGGCGCCTTTGCCCGGACCGGGCAAACAGCGCCGCCCGCCGCTCCGGTCAGAACAGGCCTTCGACGTCGCCCGCCTCGTTCAGCCCAATCTCCAGCGCCGCGGGTTTGCGCGGCAGACCAGGCATGGTCATGATCTCGCCGCAGATCACCACGACAAAACCGGCCCCTGCGCTCAGCCGCACCTCCCGGATCGGCACCGAATGCCCGGTCGGCGCGCCGCGCAGATTGGGATCGGTCGAAAAGGAATACTGCGTTTTGGCCATGCAGATCGGCAGGTGGCCATAGCCCGCATCTTCCCACTGTCGCAACTGGTCGCGGATCTTCTTGTCCGCCAGCACATCATCGGCGCGATAGATCCGCGTGGCGATGGTCCGGATCTTCTCGAACAGCCCCATGTCATCGCGATAGAGCGGCGCAAACTGTGCCGCCCCGGCGTCGGCCAGCTGCGCCACGCGGGTGGCCAGCTCGATCGTGCCGGCGCTGCCTTCGGCCCAGTGCTTACACAGGATCGCCTCGGCGCCCTCGGCCCGTGCGGCATCCCGGATCGCCTGGATTTCGGCATCGGTGTCGGTGACGAAATGGTTGATCGCCACCACGACCGGCACGCCGAAAGCCTTGAGGTTGGAAATGTGGCGACCCAGGTTGGGGCAGCCCTCGGCCACGGCGGCGACATTTTCCTGGTCGAGATCGGCCTTCGAGACGCCACCGTTCATCTTCATCGCCCGCACCGTGGCGACCAACACCACCACGTCCGGCGCGATCCCGGCCTTGCGACATTTGATGTTCATGAATTTCTCGGCCCCGAGATCGGCGCCGAACCCGGCCTCGGTCACCACGTAATCGGCCAGTTTCAGCGCCGTCGTGGTGGCGATGACCGAGTTGCAGCCATGCGCAATGTTGGCAAACGGACCGCCGTGCACGAAGGCAGGGTTGTTTTCCAGCGTCTGCACCAGGTTGGGCTGCATCGCATCTTTCAACAGCACCGTCATCGCCCCGTCGGCGCCGATGTCGCGAGCATAGATCGGCTGGCGGTCACGGGTGTAGGCCACGATGATATCGCCCAGCCGTTTTTTCAGGTCGTCAAGGTTGCGTGCCAGACACAGGATCGCCATCACCTCGCTGGCCACCGTGATGTCGAACCCGGTCTGGCGGGCAAAACCGTTGGGCACACCGCCCAGCCCCACCACCATGTCGCGCAGGGCGCGGTCGTTCATGTCCATCACCCGGCGCCAGACGATCCGGCGCTCGTCGATTTCCAGCTCGTTGCCCCAGTAGATGTGGTTGTCGATCATTGCCGACAACAGGTTGTGCGCCGCAGTGATGGCGTGGAAATCGCCGGTGAAGTGCAGGTTCATCTCTTCCATAGGCACCACTTGGGCATAGCCACCCCCCGCCGCGCCACCTTTCATGCCGAAGCACGGGCCTAGTGACGCTTCGCGAATGCAGATCGCCGCCCGTTTTCCGATCCGGTTGAGCCCGTCGCCCAGGCCCACCGTCGTGGTCGTCTTGCCTTCGCCCGCCGGCGTGGGGTTGATGGCCGTGACCAGGATCAGCTTGCCGTTCTTCTTGCCCTGGACGCCGTCGATGAAATCCTGGCTGATCTTGGCCTTGTCATGGCCATAGGGCAGCAGGTGGTCGGCATCCATGCCGAGCTTGGCGCCGATCTCCTGGATTGGACGTTTCTTGGCTTCGCGGGCAATCTCGATATCGGACTTGTAGCTCATGGCGGGCAACCTTCTCCTCGCAGCCGGGTCATCGACCTCTGCCTCCGCTCTTACGCCTCTGTCGGCGGGAAGTGCGTTGCGAATCCGACATTTTCGACCCCGCTTGCGGCGGGATGACGCAGCATGGTTTCGAACTGGTCTTTCCGACCGGCGCCGCTCAAGCCCCTCGCGCGACCCCGAGATGGGTCCAGGCCGGTTGGTCCGGCACATGCAGGCGCAGGGTGTTACCAAGCGCCATCCGCCCCGGCCGTTCGACCCAGGCGGTCACTCCGCGGCGGCCATCGGCGGCGCGTTTGAATGCCTTGCCATGCCCCGGTCGAGCGGCTTCGATCACCTGACCCGGATAAATGCAGGGACGGTTTTCCATATCTACAACGAGCGACGCCCCGTCCGGCCCCTGCAGCTGCGATCCGGGCGGCACAAGACTGAAATCACCGATCCCCCGCACGACCAGAGAGGCTCCAAGCCAGGCCGGGTCGATCGCTTCGAGCCCGCAATCGTCGGCGATGGCGGCCAGGTCTTCGGCACTGACGATCGAAAGCTGCCCGGTATTGCGGATCTCGGTGCCGCGCGGGTGCTGGGCGCTGACGCGGCTGCAGGCCGGCCGGGTGACCCCGCCATGCGCCTCGCCGACAATCCCGCCCCAATCGAGTACCGCTTCTCGCAACGGCTCGGATTGCAGCCCGGCGTCCCGGTCGGCCACACGCCCGATCCAGGTGATTTCGGCGTAGAATCCGGTGGGTTTCAGCGCAGGCACGTCGGACCTTCCTTCAGCGTTCGGTCAACTTGAGTTCAATGCGGCGGTTCTGGGCCCGGGCCTCGGGGCTGTCACCTGCGGCCACGGGCTGGAATTCGCCGAAACCGTTTGCCGACAGACGGTCGGGCGGCACGCCCAAATCCTCGATCATGTAACGCACCACCGACAACGCCCGGGCCTGGCTCAGTTCCCAGTTGTCGGCAAACTCGGCCTGACCCAGCAGCGGCACGTTGTCGGTATGGCCGTCGACCTGGATCACCCAGTCGATGCTTTCGGGAATGTCGCTGGCAACCTCCTGCAGCAGCGCCGCCACCCGGGCGATCTGCGCCTTCCCTGCCTCCGACAGGGCCGCCTCGCCCGACGCGAACAGCACTTCCGACGAGAACACGAACCGGTCGCCGACCACCCGCACGCCTTCGCGCCCGCCCAACACGTCGCGCAGCCGCCCGAAAAATTCCGAGCGGTATTTTTCCAGGTCCTTCTTTTCGGCCTCGAGCCGCGCCTTTTCCTCGGCCAGCCGCCGGGCCTCGGCCTCTTCCAGCTGGCGCCGCTTGCGTTCTTCCTGGGCGGCGCGGGCCAGCGCTGCATTGAGGTCGGACCCCAGGGTCTGCAGCTGCACCTGCGCCGCGGCGTCACGGTCCTTGTAATCGTCGAGCAAGGCTTGCAGCGACCCGAGCTGCGACCTGAGCGCCGCCACCTGCTGATTGAGCAGCGCCTGCTGCTTTTGGGCTTCAGTCGATATCTCGGCCTGTTGCGCCAGTTCGTCGCGCGCCGCAGCAAGCAGGGCCGCGCGGGTCTCGGACTCGGTCATCACCTGCTCGGTCGCCTGTTCGGCGGCCAGCTTCGCCGCCAGCGCCTTGCGCAACTGGTCGCGCAACGCATCGCGGTCCACGCCCTCGGCCTGCGCCGCCTCGACCTGTTGCAGCGCCTTGGCAAGTCGCGCCTGCAAGTCGTCGCGCGCTGCCGCGCTTGTCTGCTCAGCAGCCGCGGCTTCCCGCTGCGCCTCGGCCAGGGCCGCTTCGGCCTTGGCCAGCCGCTGCTCCAGGCTCGCCCGGCTGGCGGTCAAACCTTCGGTCTGCTCGCGCGCCTCAGCCAGCGCCGCTTGTGCCGCTGCCAGCCGGTCCTCGAAACTTTTCCGCTCCGCCGCGGCCTCGTCATGGGCTGTGGCCAGCGCCGCCTCCGCTGCCGCCAGCCGCGCTTCCAGCCCCGCTGTTTCGGCTTCGAGCCGGGTCAGCAGGCCCTCGGCCTGGCTGCGGTTCTCGGCCAGCGCCGCCTCGAGCGTGGCCAACTGGGCCGCCAGCGACGCAGCCTCGCCTGATTTGGCATCGACCTCGGCCCGCGCCTTGGAGAGGGCCGCCTCGGCCGCCGCCAGGCGTTCCTCCCAGGTCTCCTTCTGCGCCGCCAATT
This sequence comes from Marimonas arenosa, assembly GCF_030848945.1. Lineage (GTDB taxonomy): Bacteria > Pseudomonadota > Alphaproteobacteria > Rhodobacterales > Rhodobacteraceae > Marimonas > Marimonas arenosa. Next base: position 73,111 of record NZ_JANHAX010000007.1, on the reverse strand, counting down.
GGCTTTCCAGCCCCGCCGCCTGCGCCTTGGTGTCATCGAGCGCCGCTTCCAGCGTCGCCAGCCGCGCCTCGAGCGTCGCCGCCTTCTCGCGCGCCGCGTCACCGCCGGTCTGAGCCTCTTCCCCGGCAAGCAGCGCCGCCGCCAGCCGCAGTTCCAAGTCCTCACCGGCCGTTTCCGCCGCGGCCAGCAGTGTCAGTGTCTCCTCCGCCCTGCGACGTTGCTCCTCGAGTGCCAGCGTCATCGCGGTGAGCTCGGCATCGGCATCTTTCAACTTCTCGCGCAGCGCCTCGGCCGCCGCGGCTTCGGCCAGCCGCCCGGCCTCTTCTTCGCTCAGCTTGTCTTCCAGCCCGGTCTTCTCAGTCTCCAGCGAAGCCACCAACGCTTCCAGTGCCTCGCGCTTGGCCGCGGCCAGCCGAGCCGCTTCGGCTCCGGCATCGATCTCCTCGCGGGCCTGCGCCAACGCCATGTTCAGCGCTTCCTGCTGACTCAAAAGCTCTGTCTGCCGGTCCTCGAGCCCGGTGATCGTGGCCCGGTCCCGATTTTGAGCCGCCAGCAGCCCCGCTACCTGGTCCTCGAAACTGGCAATCCGGCCGGCCTGCGCGTCGCGCTCGGCGGTCAGCGAGGCGATCATCGCCGCCTGACGGTCGGCTTCATCACGCGCTGTCTCGATCGTTGTGGTCAATTCGCCCACGCGGGTCTGCAGATCAGACGAGCGGCGCTGTTCCAACCCCAGCGCCTGCGCCAGCCGGGCAATCTCGGATGACAACTCGTCGAGTTCGCTTTCCTGACCGGAGATGGTTTCGCGCAGCACGAACTGCACCACCATGAAGATGGTCAGAACGAACATCAGCACCAGCAACAGCCCGGTCATCGCGTCCACGAAGCCTGGCCAGATCGACGATTGGAACCGCTGGCCGGTGCGGCGAGAAAGCGACATCGGTCAGCCCTCCCCGTCCTCGGCCTTCTGCGTTGGCTGCAATTTCAGCGCGCGCGGCGTCGTTTGTTCGCTCAGCACCCGGACCAGCGCGTTGATGTCCGTACGCAACTCGGCCATTGTCTCCTGCCGCCCGGCGCTGATCTCCTCGAGGATTCGCAACATCTGCACGTCGATCGATCTGAGCCGCATCCGGCTTTCCGCATCGATCCCCCCACCCTCACCGCCGTCCCGGCGGCGCAATTCCTGCAAAATCGCGTCCTGCCCTTCGGCCACCCGCATCAGCGCAGTGTTGACAGGGTTCTGGTCGCTCATCCGATAGGTCATCCGTTCGATCGCGTCGGCCAGCTTGCCGAGCTTCTCGTCAACCATCGCCCGGCTCATGTCGGAGCGGGTGAACAGCTGGTGAAGATCCTCCATCTGCTCGGCCATGCTGTCGACCACACCGACGATCATCGCCTGTTCACTGCCCACCTCGCCTTCGCCCGAGGTGAAGCCCAGCCGTGTGATCGAGCTCAGCCACTCTTCCAACTCGCGGTAGAACCGGTTCTGGCCATGGCCCACAAGCAATTCCAGCAACCCCACGATCAGCGACCCCGACAAGCCCAGAAGCGAGCTGGCGAAAGCCACGCCCATGCCGCCGAGTTGCGCCTCCAGACCGGTCATCAACCGGTTGAACACCTCAACCCCGCCTTCACCCTCTTCCGGCGCCAGGCTGCGGATGGTGTCCACCACCGCCGGTACGGTCGTGGCCAACCCGTAAAACGTGCCAAGAAGGCCGAGGAAGATCAGGAAGTTGGTGATGTAGCGGGTGATCTCACGCTCTTCGTCGATGCGCATGGCGACCGAGTCGAGGATCGACCGCGCCGAGCCGGACGAGATCTGCATCATCGCCCCGCGCCCGCGCAACAGGGTCGCCAGCGGCGCTAGAAGCTGCGGCGCACGGGCCCCTTCGTCATGTTGGCCGACGAAGGATTCGATCCAGTTGACCGAACGGATCAACTGAAAGACCTGCCAGAAACAGGCCAGAAGGCCGATCACGAAAACGAAACCGATGAAGCCGTTGAGATATGGGTTAGCCAGGAAGACCGGCAGGACCCGCGGCAAGGCGAAAAAGATGCCCACGGCCGACAACCCCAGAACGATCAGCATCATGACGATCTGTCGGACGGGGTGGGAAAATTGCGGCTCGGCCTCGCGGTCGGGCTTGTCCATCACGGCACGGGCTCCCGGCACGATGTTTCTTGTGTCGCAGGATGATAGGGGGACATTCGAATGAAGCCAAGGATATAACGCCCGGCCGGGGCCATTCGCCGCCTCTCGTAAGGTCCCCCTCGAGTCTCAGCCAACGCCCCGGATCGCAGCCACCCGGCGATCCAGCCAACCGAGCTCGTCATCGCGAATACCGAGCTCGGCCAGATGTGCGGCGGTGTTGCTGAGATACTCGTGGTTCGGTCCCATCCCGCCGGTGGCCCACGCAATGATCTGCGCCTGACTTTCGAAATCCATCCCGCCGCAATATTGTGCGTGGTGACGGTCGACGACATAGACCACCGCATCGACGAACCGCCCGTCGTCGAGCAATATCACATGGGTTTCCTCAACATAGGCCGACGACACCAGCTCGCGTTCGCGCAGGTAAGCCAGAACCTCGGCTTCGCGACCTTCTGGCACCCGCAACCCGACCCCGTCGCAGACATGATCACGCGCCGCGTCGAGCGCCAGGACCAGGCCCGGCGCCTCCTCGGAGCCGCGGTGATGGATCGATCGCATGCAGAACGAGCGGGCAAACCCCGCAAGCCGCGCCAACCGCTGCTCGGCCACATCGAACCCGGGCTTCCAGATCAGTGATCCGTATCCGAACACCCACATCGTCATGCCGCTGGCCCTTCCGTCATCCGCCCTGTAAACACCAATGCGCGACAACTGGAAAGGGGTGCCGAAGGTGAAACGTCTGCTCGTGGTGATCGTCGTCGCGGGGGCGCTCTGGTCTGGCTATTGGGTGGTCGCCATGCGCGGTGCCATGGCCGGGTTCGAAGCCTGGTTCGCGGCCCGTCGCGCCGAAGGCTGGCAGGCGGACTATGCCGCGCTGACCGTCCGCGGCTATCCCAACCGTATCGATACCACCTTCGACCGCCCGGCCCTTGCCGATCCCGAGACAGGATTGGCCTGGGAGGCGCCGTTCTTCCAGATCTTCGCGCTCAGCTACAAGCCGAACCATATCATCGCCGTCTGGCCCGATATCCAGCGGTTTTCGACGCCGCGGGCGAAATACATGATCTCGAGCGCCGACATGCGCGCGAGCCTGGTGATGGCACCCGATCCCACGCTTGCTCTGCAGCGGTCAAATCTCGTGGCCGGGGCCATCGCCATCGAAGGCCCGGACGGCACCACCACGCTCGAGGGTCTGCAGGCCGCCGTGGGTTTGAGCGACGGGGCGGTGCAGGACTACCGCATCGCCATCAATTCCGACGGGTTCGCTCCACCGGCACCCACCGGGCTGACCTTGCGCACCGGCGGCAGGTTGCCGCACCGCTTTGACGCGCTGCGCGCCGACCTGAGCGTGGCGTTCGACAAGCCCTGGGATCTCACCGCGCTCGAGGAGCGTCGGCCGCAGCCACGGACGATCCGCCTGAAGCTGGCCGAGGCGAAATGGGGCGAACTCGAACTGGCCCTCGCCGGACAGTTGGCGGTGGACGCCGCCGGGCGGCCCAATGGTCGGCTCACGGTCAAAGCCCGGAACTGGCGCGACATCATCGCGCTCGCGCGCGCCGGTCGGTGGCTGCCGGCAAGCTGGCTCGACCCGATCGAAGAGGCGCTGACCCTGACCGCCCAGCTTTCGGGCAACAGCCAGACACTCGACCTGCCGCTCGATTTCAAGAACGGCACCATGTCACTCGGACCGTTTCCGCTCGGGGCGGCTCCGGTTTTACAAATACGCTGACGACGGCAGTCTCGCCGTCGCTGACCTCAGTTCTGCGACAACCGCGTGTGGCGGCGATAGAAATGATGCACCCCGATCGTCGCCGTGCGATAGAACTTGCGCGACCAGCTCGGGCGCACCGCCTTGGTGTGGTAATAGGTGGCACCCTTGGTCAGCGCCCGCGGCGCCCCGTCGAGCATCAGCCGAGCCACCTTGGACACACGCTCATAGGCCGCCTTTTCCCGGATCACTTCCTTGTGCCCATCGCAGGTATAGGTGAACTGGCACGCGTATTTTCGGCCCGTCCCCTGCTTGATCACGCTACAAACCGAATTCGGAAAAAGCTGGCTGTCGACCCGATTGAGAATCACCTCGGCCACGGCGAACTGGCCCTTGACGCTTTCGCCGCGCGCCTCGAAATAAAGCGCTTCGGTCAGACAGGCCCATTGCGCGCCACCCGTCGCCTTGGGTTGCGCCGCGATCCAGTTGCGGCTGTAGCTAATCGGCCCGGCACTGGTCGGACGCTGCATCAGCGCATCGAGTTGCTCTGCCGGGATCGAGCCCAGCGCCCGCTTTTCTTTCGACACGAGTTGTTTGACCGAGGTGTCGGCTCCGGCCGGAATGGCCAGCCCAAACCCCAGCACGAATGCCAGAAAAATTCGCATATCAAAGCCCCCAAGCTTCACGCAAAAAGTGAACAGCAGCAGTTAACCCGCGAGTTTTTATACAAAATAATAGCTTTCGTCCAGATATGCCGATTCCCGGCCCAAAGGCACGACGTGCAGGCTCTATGGGGACTCGCAGGATATTGTTTACGGCAGCCGGGGGCGCTACCCGATTTTGTCCCGTGCGGCGAGTTGTGCCGCAGCAAGCCGCGCCACCGGAACCCGGAAGGGCGAGCAGGACACATAGTCGAATCCCGCCGCCCGGCAGAAGGCGATTGATTCGGGGCTACCGCCATGTTCGCCGCAGATTGACAGCACAAGGTCGGGTTGCGCCGCCCGCCCCCGCGTTGCCCCGATCTGCAGCAGTTCGCCTACCCCGTCGGCGTCAAGCGTATGGAATGGATCCTCGGGATAAACTCCCTGCTGGACGTAGGCTGACATGAACCGTCCCGCATCGTCGCGGGAAAGCCCATAGGTCATCTGGGTCAGGTCGTTGGTACCGAAGCTGAGGAAGGCGCAATGCGGCGCGATCTCGCCGGCACGCAGTGCCGCCCGCGGGGTTTCCACCATCACCCCCAGCCGGAAGCTGAACGCAACCCCGGTCTCGGTATGCACCGCAGCAGCCACGGCATCGATCCGGGTCTTGACGATCTCCACCTCGCGCTTGGCTGAAACCAGCGGAATCATGATCTCGGGCACCACCGGATCGCCGTCCTTGCTGGCTTCGATGGTCGCCTCGAAAATCGCCCGGGCCTGCATGTCGTAGATCTCGGGCACGGTCACGCCCAGCCGCACCCCGCGCATCCCCAGCATGGGATTGTATTCCCCGAGCGCCTCGACCCGGCGGGTCACATCCGAGAGCGGCAGGTCCAGAGCCTCGGCCAGTTCGCGGTGACCGGCGCGGTCATGCGGCAGGAACTCGTGCAGCGGCGGATCGAGCAGACGGATACAGACCGGCTTGCCCTGCATGATGCGAAACAACTCGGTAAAGTCGGCGCGCTGCATCGGCAGCAACTGGTCAAGCGCGGCCCGGCGGTCTTCTGGACGATCGGCAAAGATCATCTCGCGCATAACGGTCAGGCGGTCGGCTTCAAAGAACATGTGCTCTGTGCGGCAGAGCCCGATCCCCTCGGCGGCGAAGTTGCGCGCCGTCTTGGCATCTGCGGGGGTGTCCGCATTGGCCCGCACCTTGATGTCGCGCACCTCGTCGGCCCAGGACATCAGCGTCTGGAAGGCGTCGTCCTGCGTCGCCGCCAACAGCGCTGGCTCGCCGGCCAGAACTTCGCCCTTCGTGCCGTCGATGGTGATCACCTCGCCCTCGCGGAACACCCGCCCGTCGGGGGCGGTCAATGTCTTCTTGCGCGTCTGAAAGCGCATTTCAGAGGCGCCAACCACGCAAGGCAGTCCCAGGCCGCGTCCGATGACTGCGGCGTGGCTGGTCATGCCGCCGCGTTCAGTCAGAACCGCGGCGGCGGCGTTCATGCCACGGATATCCTCAGGGCTGGTCTCACGCCGCACCAATATGCAGGCCTCGCCCCGGGCGTCGTAGGCTTGCGCCTCGGCCGAGGAGAACACGATCGCACCATGGGCCGCGCCGGGGCTGGCGGCGATGCCACGAGCAAGCACGTCGCGTTTTGCATCCGGATCGACCTGGCGGTGCAGTAACTCGTTAAGCGCCCGCGGGTCGATCCGCATCAGCGCCTCTTCGCGCGGGATGATACCGTCTTCCGCCAACCTCACAGCGATCCGCACCGCCGCCTGGGCCGAGCGCTGTACCCGCACACCGTCCAGCAGCCAGACCTTGCCGTTTTCGATGGTGAATTCGGCCTGCATTTCGGCCCGCAGGCGGACGCGCATCAGTTTAGTATACTCGATCAGATTGGCAAAGGCATCTGGCGCCAGCTCTTGCAGCGACGGCCCGCGCGGGTCGCGCTCCAGGAATAGTGCCGCCTCACCTTCCAGCGCGTCGCGCCCCTGGCTCTGGCTCAGGTAGCGGCCGGTTATCTGTTCCAGTCCAGTCTGCGAACTGACCAGCTGGATCACGCCTGATCCGCTTTCGCCCTCGCCTTTGCCCAGGCCCAGCGCCATGCGCTGCACCACCAGACCGAGCCCGGCATCGGCGGGGGCGCCCTTGGCCTGGCGCAATAGCCGCGCCGTCGTGCCTTCCCAGGCGCGCGCCATCGACCGTAGTACCGCCGCCAGTTGAACGCCCGGGTCCTGAGGGAATGCTTCCTCGGCCTCCTCTTCGTAGAGCCGCAGCGCCTCCGAGAGGCCCTCCTGCCCGGTCAGGGTGATCTCGTCGAACATGTCCGGGTCCAGCCGCGCCACATGCACCGCATAGGACTGAACGAAGCGCAGATAGAGCGTCGCCGCCGCTTCCTGTCCCAGCAGGTCAGCCAGATCAACATAGGTGGCATCGTTCATCCCGATGTTCAGAACTGCCCCCGGCCCGCCCCAATCCGGATCTTCCGACGAGGGCCGTACGCAGAGCAGGGAACCGCCGAAGGGCTCCAACAGCGCCTGCGTGTCCGGCATCTCGCCCGCTGCGATCCGGTGCACCGCGTTGAACGACAGCGCCACGGTGACCGGCACCGGCAGATCGAGCCGCACCAGCCGCTGCAGGCATTTCGCCCGCCCACCGTGGGTGGCGGTCGCCACCGGCGCCGAGGGCGTGATCAGGGTTATGTCCGGGTCGTTTTGCTGCACTGCGGCATCCTTCATCTTGGGCGGCAGAATACGCTCACGCCGCTTGCTGGCAAGTAAAAGCTTGATCTGACGGGGCGGCGGGCCAATGCTAAAGCGTCGCAGCATGTTCAACAGGGAGGCAAAATGGCAGTTGTTCACGTCTTTGCAGTCATCACCGCGAAACCGGGCAAGCGAGAGGCGGTCCTGGCGCATTTCCACGAAAACGTCCCGGCGGTACGGGCCGAAGAGGGGTGTGTCGAATACCAGGCCGTGATCGATGCCGACGACGCCGGGCCGTTCCAATCGGCGCTTGGCCCGGACAGCTTTGCCGTGGTCGAGAAATGGGAAACCATGGCAGCTTTGCATGCCCATGCGGTTTCGCCGCACATGAAGGCCTATGGCGACAAGGTCAAGGACATGTTGGCCGAGCGCCGCATCCACATCCTTCGCGATGCCTGAGTAGATTCAGCCTTCCAGCTTGGTCAGGTCTGCCACCCGCAGACAGGTGCCGCGGATCCGAGAAAGCAGATTCAGCCGGTTGCGCCGCACCAGCTTGCTGTCGGTATTGACCTGGACTGCCTCGAAGAACGCGTCGATTGGGGCACGCAGGCGGGCCATACCGGCCATCGCGGCAGAAAAATCCTCGGCCTGCAGCGCCGCGTCGATCTCAGCTTCGCCAGCATCGAGCGCGGCGAACAGTGTCCGTTCCTCGTCGGTCTCGGCGAATTTCACGTCGGCGCCGAAACTGTATTCCACCCCGTCCTTTTCCTCGGCCTGTGTCAGGATGTTATTGGCGCGCTTGAAGCCCTGCAACAAGTTGTCGCCGTCCTCGGTTTCCAGGAAAGCGCCCAGCGCCTCGGCCCGTTTGACCAGCATGTAAAGATCGTCGCCACCATCGAGTTCGAGACAAGCGTCGATCACGTCGTGGCGCAGGCCTTCTTCGCGCAGGTACACCTTCAAGCGGTCGTGGAAGAACGCCAGCAAATCGGTTGAAATGTCGGGCACCATGTCGCCCACCGTGCGCAGCAACGAGCCGTCGCCAACATCGGGGGCGTCATCCCTGCCCGTGAGCCGCTCCAGCACCGCATGGAACGCGGCGCCGAAGACACCGTGGTCGGAGATTTCGTCGATCACTTCTTCCAGCGTGTCAATCTCGCCGCTGGTGGCTTTGACCCGGTTGAGCCCGATCTTCTGCAGTACCAGTTGCGCATCGATATATGTGTCAAGCTTGAGGCGCAGCTCGCCCGCCAGGATGATACGGATCACCCCCAGCGCGGCGCGGCGCAGGGCGAACGGGTCTTTCGAGCCGGTCGGTTTCTCGTCGATCACCCAGAAACCCGTTAGCGTGTCAAGCTTGTCGGCCAGAGCCACGGCGCGGCTGACCGCGCCGTCCGGCACGTCGTCCGAGGGGCCCAGCGGGGAATAGTGCTCCTCGCAGGCCTTGGCCACCTCGGCCGGAAGCCCCGCGGCCTCGGCGTAGTACCGACCCATCAGCCCCTGCAACTCAGGGAATTCATAGACCATTTCCGAACTGAGATCTGCCTTGGCCACCTTCGCAGCCTGTTCCGCCAGGTCCGGGTCAGCCCCGGTGACCGGGGCCAGCGCGCGGGCCAGCCGGGCAATACGGGCGATCCGCGCCGCCTGGGTGCCAAGCTGACGTTCGAAGGTCACGTTCTCCAGCTTTTCCAGCCACTCGTCCATGCCGGCCTTGGCGACGCGCAGATCGTTTTCCCAGAAGAATTTCGCGTCCGAAAGCCGCGCCGACAGCACCTTCTGGTTACCCGCCAGAATCGTCGCGCCATAGTCCGGGGTTTCGATATTGGCCACCGTGATGAACCGTTCGATCCGATCGGTCTTGGGGTTCTTCACGGAAAAGAATTTCTGATGCTCCTTCATCGAGGTCTTCAACACCTCGGGCGGAAGGCCAAGGAATTCTTCACCGATCTCGCCCATCAGCACCACCGGCCATTCTACCAGACCGGCCACCTCGGCCAGAAGGCCCTTGTCCTCGACAACGTCCAGACCGGCGGCAAAGGCCATGTTGGTGGCGTCCTGCCAGATATGATCGGCGCGCTCTTCGGCATCGAGAACCACGTGATCGCGTTTCAACTTGGCGACGTAGTCGTCAAACCCAGTGACGGCAAATGGGGCGCCGTCCATGAAGCGGTGCCCCTCGGCGGTGTTGCCTGCCTTGATACCGTCGATCTCCAGCGGCACTACCTCGGCGCCATTCTCATCCGACAAAATGCACAGAATCGAATGCAACGGCCGCACCCAGCGCAAGGATCCGCTGCCCCAACGCATCGATTTCGGCCAGGGAAAATTGCGGATCGTCGTCTCAAGAACCTCGGCTACGATCTCGGCCGCGGGATGGCCCGGCTTCTCGATTGTGGCAAAGAACACTGCGCCTTTCGGCGTCTCGCGCTCCTCGAGATCCGCGCGGGTCACACCTGCGCCGCGCAGAAAGCCCTCGATCGCCTTGTCCGGCGCATCGACCCTTGGGCCTTTGCGTTCCTCGCGCACGGTCGGACTCTCCGCCAGCAGAGTCTCGACCGCCAGCACCAGCCGCCGCGGCGTCGAGAACGCCCGCGCCCCACCATAGGTGAGCCCGGCCTCGACCAGGCCGTCGGTCATGCGTTTCTTCAGGTCTTCGGCCGCCCGCGCCTGCATGCGAGCCGGGATTTCCTCGGAGAAGAGTTCGATCAGCAAATCGGGCATGTCAGTCGCTTTCCGGTCCGGGGGTTTCGGACATTTCAGAGGTCGGCTTGGGCGGGCAGTCCTCGGGCACTGGCTTGCCATCGAACACCACCTCGCCGCAATGGTTGATCTGGTGCCAGGCGAAGCCGCGCCCGTCGGGCAGGACGGCGATCACCCGGTCGATACCGTATTCGACATTGCGCGTGCCCAGAAAGGCCAGCGCCTCGCCGTTTTCCAACGCATGGCCGATCTCCTGCGCGTCGAAGCAATCGAACCAGCCCGGCGCGTTGCGCGGCTCGGCCGCCTCGTAGGCTTCATAGGTCTCGGTCAGCATCGGTATACTGTTCTGGACCGTGAAACAGGCACGATAGCGGATCGGAGAACTGGAGCCGTCAATCGCCTTGAAATCGCCGTAGAGGATCGGCTCGGGCCGGCCGGAAACCAGCGCGGTCAGCATCACGTCCTCGGCACCGTGGACAGCGACCTCTTCGTAATAGCCGTAGACCTGGAAATAATAGACCACCGCGCCAAAGATCAGAGCCGTTGCCACGATGAAACTCCCGACCAGCTTGCCGCTCATGCCGCGCTGTACCCCCCGGCCTCGGTCTGGACGAAGGCGTCGGCGCATTGCTTGGCCAGCGCCCGCACCCGGCCGATATAAGCCTGCCGTTCGGTGACCGAAATCACGCCCCTCGCGTCAAGCAGGTTGAAGATATGGCTGGCCTTAATGCACTGGTCGTACGCCGGATGCGCCATGACGATGCGCTTGCCGGTCTTCGGATCGACCGCGTCTTGCGTCAGGATCGCCTGGCACTCCGCCTCGGCCTCTTCGAACTGCTTCAAGAGCACCTCGGTGTTGGCCACATCGAAGTTCCAGCGCGAGTATTCCTGTTCGGTCTGGCGGTGCACGTCGCCATAGCTCAACGCAATCGCCGCTTCGGGATCGTTGAACGGCATGTCCATGACGTGGTCAATGCCCAGCACAAACATCGCCAGACGTTCCAGCCCGTAGGTCAGCTCGCCCGAGACCGGGTTGCAATCATGCCCGCCGACCTGCTGGAAATAGGTGAATTGGCTCACTTCCATCCCGTCGCACCAGACCTCCCAGCCCAGGCCCCAGGCGCCCAGCGTCGGGCTCTCCCAATCGTCCTCGACAAAACGGATATCATGGGTGTCCATGTCGATGCCGATGGCCTCGAGGGAGCCCAGGTACAGCTCCTGCAGGTTGGGCGGGCTTGGTTTGATCAGCACCTGGTACTGGTAATAGTGTTGCAGCCGGTTGGGGTTCTCGCCATAGCGCCCGTCCGTCGGCCGGCGCGAGGGTTGCACGTAAGCCGCGGCCCAAGGCTGCGAGCCCAGTGATCGCAATGTCGTCGCCGGGTGGAAGGTGCCGGCGCCGACCTCCATGTCATAGGGTTGCATGATGGCGCAGCCCTGGTTTGCCCAGTAGCTCTGCAGCCGCAGGATGATCTCCTGAAAACTGCGGGGTTTGTCGGCTTGGAACGCCATGAATTCTGCCCTTTTCGCGTGGCCGAGACGAAATCGCGCCCTGCTTAAAGGGGGGGGGCGGCAGGGTCAATTGCAGCCTCACGCATAATTTGAGTGCATGGTCCTGCGAATTTGATAAAAGACCCGACAGACTCAACAATAAGCGTGAACACGTAAGGGTATAACGGGGATCATGACGAGACTTCTTTTCGCGGTCATTCTAGCACTTCTTTTCAATCTACGAGCTGTTGTTGCGCAGCAGGACGTCGCCTGGGTTCAGATCGAGGCTTTGCCGAGCCTCAACACTGCGCAGGAGCGGGTGCGCGCCTATGCCGGGCGGCTGCCGGACGTGAACGGCTTCTCCCTCGGCGGCGGCTGGTACAGCGTTGTGCTGGGCCCCTACACGGCCGAGGATGCGCAACGGGTGCTCGACGTCTATCGCTCAGAACGCGAGATCCCTAGCGACAGTTTCATCGCCTACTCCAACGCTTTCCAGCAGCAGTTCTGGCCGGTCGGCGCCAACCTTCTGAACTTGCCAGACGCCGGTGAACCCAGGCAGCCCCAGGTTCAACAGCAGGCGGAAAATCCCCAGCCGCCGCAACAGGTTGAGCCCGCGGACGAAACCCCGCGCGAAGCCCGCGCCAGCGAGGCCCGGTTGAGCCGAGACGAAAAGATGGAACTGCAGATCATGCTGCAATGGGCCGGGTACTACCAGGGCGCCATCGATGGCGCCTTCGGGCGCGGCACGCGCGGATCGATGGCCGGATGGCAGGAAAACAACGGCTTCGAGGCCACCGGCGTTCTGACCACGCGCCAGCGCGCGGCGCTGCGCCAGCAATACAACGCCGTGCTCGACGGGCTCGATCTTCAGACCGTCACCGACACCACCGCGGGCATCGAAATGCAGATCCCGCTGGGCGTGGTGTCGTTCAGCAAATACAGCCCGCCATTTGCCCATTTCGACGCCACCAGCTCCACCCAGGCGCGGGTGCTGCTGATCAGCCAGACGGGCGATCAGAACACACTCTACGGCCTCTACGACATCATGCAGACGCTTGAAATCGTGCCCGAAACCGGACCGCGCGAGCGCCGGAACAACAGTTTCACCCTAGTCGGTCAGAACGCCGAGTTCGTGTCGCATACAGAAGCGCGTCTCGACGGCGGCGAGATCAAGGGCTTCACCCTGGTATGGCCGGCTGGCGACGAAGAGCGCCGGACCCGGTTGCTGGGCGAAATGCAAAAGAGTTTCAACCGCATCGATGGTGTTCTTGACCCCGCGGAGGGGGCCGATGAGGAACAGGATATCGACCTCGTGTCAGGTCTCGAAGTCCGCCGCCCGAAAATGTCGCGCTCAGGTTTCTACGTCGATGCCCGTGGCACGGTGGTGACAACGGCCGAGGCGGTTGCTGCCTGCGACAAGATTACAATCGACGACGAATACGAGGCCGAACTTTTGCACGTAGACAGTGCCCGCGGAGTGGCCGTGCTGCGCAGCGTCGAGGCGCTGGCGCCGGCCTCGGTCGCCGCTCTGCGCCAGGGCGACCCGCGACTGCAATCCGAGGTGGCGGTGTCGGGCTTTTCCTATGAAGGCGTTCTTGGGGCACCGACTCTGACCTTCGGAAAGCTGAGCGACATCAAAGGCCTGCGCGGTGAAAAAGATCTTAAACGGCTGGCACTTGCCGCCTTGCCGGGCGATGCCGGCGGGCCGGTCTTCGACGATGGCGGCGCGGTGATGGGGATGCTGCTGCCACAGGGAGACAGCAACCGCCAGTTGCCCGAGGACGTGAGTTTCGCCATGGACTCTACGACCTTGCGCGCCGTGCTGGAAGACGCCGGCGTGGCTCCGACCGGGGCCCAGCCCACCGGCCTTATCGCGCCCGAGGACCTTGAGCGCCAGGCCCAGGGTATGACGGTGTTGGTCAGCTGCTGGTAAACCACATCCGACCGGATCGTTCCGCCGGGTTAACGTCCCGGGACGCCAGAAAACAAGCGTGCGGCAAACCTCCTGGCGCGCTGGCTGCGATCCGTATGGCAGCTGGCCGCGTCTGATCACGTTCGCGAAACGGTCAACCCGCCGTGCACCCGGCGGGCTAACCTTGAGCCTCGGCAGACGTCCGATCGAACTCCCCGCATAGCCCCGGCTGCCTGAAGCTTCACTTGCAGAAGAAGGCAGGCAAATCCATCGCCCACCCTGCGTGCTCGACCGCTAGGCGGTCAGCGCCGGTGTCATGCGGATCAGCGTCGGCCGGTCTGCACGCAGCGCCGTGAGCACGTCGCGCTGCAGCTCGGCCAGTGTCGCAGGCTGGGCAGCACGGGCGCCGTAGGCCGCGGCCAGTTTCAGGAAATCAGGATTGCGCGCCACCACCGCGTTGGGTGCGATCTGGCTGGCCACCATGCTGTCCTCGATTTCCTTAAGCCGGCCATTGTCCCAGAGCAGGATCGGCAGCGGCAGGCCAAGCTCGACCGCGGTGCCAAGCTCCTGCAGCGTGTATTGGAAGCCATAGTCGCCGGCGATGGCGAGGGTGGGCAGATTGGCCGCGCGGCGGGCGACCGCCCCGCCGATGGCGGCGGGCATGGCATAGCCCAGCGTGCCGAAGCCCGTCGGGTGATGCCAGTGGCCGGGACGGGGCATGTCCCAGACCTCCTTGGCGACATAGGCGAATTGCGTCATGTCGGAATAGATCATGGTGTCGTCCGGCAGACAGGTGCGCAGCGCGTCGCAGATCGGCACGATACCGGGGCGTTCGGCATCGGCCTCGGCCCGCCAATGGGCACGGGTGGCGGCAACGTCTTCAGGGGTCCAGTCCGATTCACCGCCCCCGAGACGAAGCCCGTGTATCGTAAGCGTCTGCATAAAGTCGCGTGCGTCATTTCGGATCGGCCAATCGGCGGCGTGCCGGTCATAGAGGACCTCAGGGTCGGTATCGACACGAATCAAGCGGCAATCATGTCCCAACTCGGATCGCCACAGGTCCACTTCATCGAGCGACGCCCCGACGACAATCACCAAGTCCGATTGCTTCAGAATATCCGGGCTGGTCGGCCGCGCCAGAGTTGAACCGAAATACAGAGGGTAGTCAGGCGATACGAGTCCTCGCCCGGCATAGGTGGTGAAGGCTGCGGCCCCGTAGTGGTCCAGCACCTTCTCGACAAAGCGCTCGCTTTGGTTTCCGACCGCGCCACCGCCAAAAATGAACAGCGGACGGCGGGCCTCGGCCAAGGCCGAGGCCACATCGTCAATCCACGTGGAGCCCGAAGCCAAAATGGGACTTGGGGTCTCCAGATCCGACGCCGGGGCTGAATGCGCGGTGGCGCCCAGCAGGCAAATCGGCACCTGGAGATGCTTGGGTCGCGAGCGATCCATCTGGAATTCCGTCAAGGCGCGGTCGATGAGGGTATACGCCGCCTCTGCCGTCCGGGCCTCCTCTGACCAGTCGCAGACGGTGGCCGCCGCAGCGCGCTGGTCGCGCATCTGGTGGAGCTGGCCGCGGGTGGCGGCGGTTTCGTCGAGACAGGAAGAGATCACCAGCAGCGGGACCGAGTCGCTGTAGGCCTGGCCCAGCGGGGTCAGGATGTTGGTGAGGCCCGGGCCGGTGATGGTGAAGGCGACGCCGGGGCGGCCTGTGGCGCGGGCGTAACCGTCGGCCATGAAGCCGGCGCCCTGTTCGTGGCGGGCGAGGACATGGGTCAGACCGGCCTCCTCGATGCCGCGATAGAGCTCGACATTATGCACTCCGGGGATGCCGAAGATCACCTCGACTCCGCGGGATTTCAGCATGTGCGAGATTTGCGCACCGAGGGGTCGCTTCATCAGGCCCTCCAGAATTGAGGCGTGAACAGCGCAAACACCGCCATCAGCTCGAGCCGGCCAATCCACATGCCGAAGGTGAGGATCCATTTCGCGGTATCGTTGAGCGGTGCGAAATTCCCGGAAGGCCCGATCGTGTCGCCCAGCCCGGGGCCGATATTGGCCACTGCCGTCGCCGCGCCCGACAGCGAGGTAATGAAATCAAGCCCCGTGAGAGACAGCGCCACCGCCAGAAGCCCCAGCGTGACGGTGAAGAACACGAAAAACGCCATCACCGAATTGAGCACGTCATCGGTGATCGGGCGGCCGTCGAATTTCGGCTGGAACACGCCATGCGGATACGCGGTCCGGCGCAGCTGGACTCGGATCGACGAGAACAAGATCTGGTAGCGGAAGATCTTGACCGAACAGGTGGTCGAGCCGGCCGCGCCGCCGATCAGGCCGATGAAGAAGAACATGGTGATCAGGAATGGTCCCCAACCCATGTAGTCGACCGAGGCATAGCCGGTACCGGTCATGATCGACGTGATGTTGAACAGCCCCTCGCGCATCGCCTGTTCCCAGTGGTGCGGGAAGATCGTGGTCAGGATCAGCGTCGTGATCACCACCAGAACGGCGATGGTGCCCAGCAGGGCATGCATCTGGGTATCCTGAAAGAACGGTTTGGCGTGGCCGTTGATCATCTGGACGTAGCGCACGAAGGGCAGCGCCGCGAGGACCATGAACAGCGAGGCCGCGTATTCCGCCGGCCCGGAAAAGGTGCCGAACGACGCATCGTAATTCGAAAACCCGCCCGTCGACATCGTGGTAAGCGCGTGCACGGTGGCGTCGAAGGCATCCATGCCGAGCATCAGGTAGGTCAGCGTGCATGCAAGGGTGAGCCCGACATAAATCACCGAGATCTGGCCCGAGATCTGCGTGGCACGCGGCAGAATCTTGCCCATGGTGTCGAACGCTTCGGAGCGGAAGATCTGCATGCCCCCGACCCTGAGCTCGGGCAGGAAGACCATGGCAACGACGATGATTCCGATGCCGCCGAGCCATTGCAGGATCCCGCGCCAAAGCAGCAACCCCTTGGGCAAGGTATCGAGCCCCGAAATAACCGTCGAGCCAGTCGTGGTCAGCCCCGACATCGCCTCGAAAAACGCATCGGTAAAGCTCAGTTGGGTTGCCCCCAGCATCAGGGGCAGCGCCCCGAACACCGGCAGAACCAACCAGACGCCCGTGGTCAGAAGAAAGGTCTGCTGCAGGGTCAGGCCTGACCGGACGCCGTTCTGGCAAGCCAGTGCGACCAGACCGCCGACAAGCGTGGTCAGCACCGCGGATTCGGCGAAGGCGGGCCAGTGGCCACGACCCTCGGCCAGATCGACGATCAGCGGCAGCAGCATGGTCAGCCCCAGCGCGGCCACCATCAGGCCAACCACATATCCGACGGGTCGCAAATCTATCATGAGGCGCAGCGTTGGCGCGGGCAGGCCGCGCTGTCAAGCCACCCGGGCCGTGCGCGCAGCGCGTCCACGATGCCGGATTACACGATCATCCGGCGGCCCTGGATACGCACGCCGTAAAGCACGGTCAGCACGCCGACGGCCAGGATCAGCCCGGCCCAGGCGGCGGTGATCTGAAGCGCGACGCCGGCCAAGTTGCCGGCCGGGAGCTGTCCGGCGAGATCGACGAACAGCGTGATGCAAAGGGCCACGGCATAGATCGGCCCGGAATAGCCACTGGTCGCCTGCCAACTTTCGTCCATGGCGATCGGCTTACCGATGGCCGCGCCCGGCAACACCAGACCGTGGCGCAGCACGATGGCGACCAGAAGCGCGTTGATTCCGATCGAAATGATCTTACCCCCCGGGCCGCCCAGCCCCAGCACCGGCACCAGCGGCACCAGCAGAAACTTGATCATCAGGAAGATCACCAGCGACAACAGGGCGAATTTCATCACCGCGTCGAAATAGCCGTCGAAAGACTCGGAATTGTTCTTCGGCAACACCGCAACCGCCTCTTCCCTGAGCAGGATGTGCCGGTGCCAGCTCATCGCCACCCAGGCGCCGATCATGCAGAAGACGAAAAGCGAGATCACCAGCGCCGGCAAATAGCCTGTGAGCGCCGCCACTTGGGAAAGCTGCCCGGGCAGCGCCGCCGTCAGGTCAAGCCCTGCCATCAGTTGGAACAGGGCAAACGCGACCGCCATCCCGACCATCCAGGGCAATACGGTCAGGCGTAGAGTCGTTCCCGGATTCCGCACCATCGAGTGAACGGCGAAAAAAACGACCGAAAAACCTTGCATCCCATTTACTCCGACAGACTCGGTGCATGTTGGAGGGGAGGATGTCGCGCCAATCTGGCGAATTTGAGGCACTTGCGCGCCCATCGGCGACGCTCCGCCGGGTCGCCGCCGGGGGACGGGGCGTCAGGCCCTCGGCGGCGTCGCGCCACTTATCAGACGTAGAACATGTCACGGAAGACGTGATAGGCGATCTGGTCGCGCTTGAGCCCCAACCGCGCCAGTTCTGCGTCCGATTTCGCTTCGAGCGCCGCAATCCGGTCACGCCGCGAGCGGGCATCGGCATAGGCATTCATGCCGCGCAGGAGCGATGCGAACATCCGCTCATAGCCCGAGCGGGGGCGGTCGGAGAATGAGAATTGGGATGTGATATCAGTCATTTTGGAAACCTTCCTCATGTTTTTTGCTTTTGGTTTCCTCCCTGCGACCAAGATAGGATGGTAATATGGCAGTACCACTGACATTTCTGCATGCCCGCCACCCGCTTGCTGCATTGCGGCAAGACCGGCCCCGCCAACGCCGTCCGGGTATTCCGCCGCACCCCATGGAAATCTGCCGGCATCATGCCAAAATAAACGGCAGAACAACCGAAAGGTCAGAGCAGCGATGGACAGCACCCTGCGCAGATCTGGCGTGGCAGGCCGGTTTTTC
This sequence comes from Marimonas arenosa, assembly GCF_030848945.1. Lineage (GTDB taxonomy): Bacteria > Pseudomonadota > Alphaproteobacteria > Rhodobacterales > Rhodobacteraceae > Marimonas > Marimonas arenosa. Next base: position 54,973 of record NZ_JANHAX010000007.1, on the reverse strand, counting down.
CCCGGCGATCCGGCCACGCTGCACCAGACAGTCGACGACCTGCTCGCCGAGTCGGGCCGGACCGTCGATACGGTTCCGACCCGGCCGCGGGCAGTGATCTCGCCGCATGCGGGCTATCCTTACAGTGGCGTGCTGACGGCGACGGCGCTGCGGATGAGCGCCGGCCATGATATTGCCCGCGTCGTCATCTTGTCACCGGCACATCGCCACGCCTTCGCCGGCATCGCGGTGCCCAGCCAGGCAGGCTATGCCCTGCCGGGGATGAGCCTTGCCATCGACCGGACCGCCTGTGACGGGCTGGTGCAGGCCGGCCACGCGGTGCTGCTCGACGCCGCACACGACCTTGAACACGGCATCGAAACCCAGCTCCCTTTCCTCCACGCCCTGCACCCGAACGCGCGGATCGTGCCGCTGGTGGTCGGCGAGGCCCCGGTGGCGCAGGTGGCGGCTGCAATCGATCACCTGGCCGCGGACGACACCGATCACACGCTGTTCGTGCTCTCCAGCGACCTGAGCCATTTCCTGACCCGCGATGCCGCCCGTGTTCGCGATGCCGCCACGTCCGAGAAGATCGAGACCGGCGATTACGCCGCCCTGACCGGCCAGGATGCTTGCGGCGCGGGCGGAATCGCCGGGTATCTCGCCTCGAACACCGGCAGCGGGGCCCGGGCGCTGCGGCTGGGGATGAGAACCTCCTACGACACCACCGGCGATGCGTCCCGGGTGGTGGGTTACGGCGCTTGGAGCCTGCACGCGCCGGGGGATGCGATGCTCGCAAAGGGACCGCGCTCTGACCTGCTGCGGGTGGCGCGCGAGGCCTTGAGCGACCGCGTCAATCGCGGCGGGGCGTCGCAACGGGCGGAACGGGGCTATAGCCCGCAGCTTCAGAGCTTTGCCGCGAGTTTCGTTACGCTGGAAAAAGATGGTCAGTTGCGCGGCTGCATCGGCTCCATCGCGCCGCGGGCGCCGCTGGTGCGCGATGTCGCCGAGAACACGTGCAAGGCCGGGTTTTCCGATCCGCGTTTCGGCCCAGTGGTTACCGGAGAACTGGCAGCGATCCGCATCAAGCTTTCGGTGCTCAGCCGTCCGGCCCGGCTCAGGTTCGACGGCGAAACCGAAGCGCGGGGCGCGCTGGTTTCGGGCGAGACCGGCGCGATCCTGATCGACGGGCGACATCGCGGCGTGTTCCTGCCGCAGGTCTGGGACAGCCTGCCTGAGCCGCAGGACTTTCTGAACGCGCTCAAGCGAAAGGCCGGGCTGCCCGATAGTCATTGGAGCGAGGCCGTAGAATTGCATCTCTTCCGCGGCGAAGTGTTCGGCGAGGCGGCGTGATCAGGGTGGCGCCCGGTAACATGGCTCCGGTTGCGATCGGATCCTGTTCGGTTTTGGCCCGAAGCGAGCATCGGTTTCGAATTGGCGTCGCCAATCCGACCGGCTGGGGGGCCAGCCCCCAAGTCACAAAACACGCGTGTTTTGTGACCTCCCCCCGGGATATTTGCAGAAAGAGGAAGACACGCGCGTCCTCCTTCATCTGACCATAAATATCCCGGAGGGGGCGCGGGGGAGGCAGCGCCTCCCCCGCGTCGGTCGGAGCGCGGCGCGATCCGAAACGGCACCGTCCGTTCCAGGCCAAACAGCGGCCAGCGAAATCGCTGAGACCAGCCACAGCTCAAAACAGGATGTACTTGACCCCGATTGCAAACACGATCACGCCCATCACCGCCTGCAGCGCGCTGTTCTTCATCGCCTTGTTGACCTGTGGTCCGATGATCGCGCCGGCAACCGCGCCGATGGTGAGCGGCAACAACAGCCCCCAGTCCAGCGGCGCGCCGAGACGGAGGAAGTTGCTGATCGAAACCACCAGCGACATGATGATCGCGATCGCCGCCGTGGCGGGGATGATATGCATCGGCATCATCAGGAACGACGCCATGTAGGGCACCAGCAGAAACCCGCCCCCCACACCGAAGATCGCCGCGGTCATCGCGATGACTGCCCCGGCCAGCAACGGCGACCACGCCGGTACGGAATAGAGCCGCCCGGCATAGCGAAAGATCACCCCGCTGAAATCGGTGCGCACCAACTGCACGGCGCCACCCGGCGTCACGCCGGTCACCGGCGCCTGGCCCGGACCCAAGAGCTTCCAGAAAAGCTGCGCGGCCACCGCCAGCGTCAATACGCCGAACAGAGGCCGGAACTGGGCCATGTCCGACAGGTAAAGCGACGAGAGGGTCGAACCGGCATAGGCCCCGATCAGCCCACCACCGCCCAGGAGCAGCCCCAGTGGCACCACGGCGCTGGCCCGGCGCATGTAACCCGGCACGAAGACCAGCGCGGTCGCCAGCACAACCAGCTGGGTCATCGGCTTGACGGAATTGGCTTCCATCACGCCGAACAGCGTGATCAGCCCGAACGAGGTCAGAATGCCCCCAGCCGCGCCGATGGCCGAGAATACGATCCCGACGAAAACGCCCCAGAGCAGGACGGCGGCTGTGGTGACGATGACCAAAAGGGCTCTCCCGCACGAGATAAATATGCGAAAACCCTAATGTATAGACCAGCGCCGGGAAATGGCCGGAATTGACGCACCCCGGGATACGCGACGCGACCTTGCCCGCGCCACTCGCTGGTCACGGCCAAACCTGACACAATGCCAGAGACCGCGGGGAAGCGAGTTTTAACCTCGGGCGAGCTCAGCCGACGTGGAACAGCGTGGTGAAGAGCTTGGGATCGACGCTGTCGCCCTCAAACAGGTCGCCCTCGGTCAGGATCGACACGGCATCGTGCGAATGCAGGCTTTCCTGGTGGCTGGCCACCACCTGGAAATCGCCGATCCGCGGGTCCTCCTCGAGTTGCTGAGCGAACAGCCGCGCCGCATCCTCGACAAAGATCGGATTGGCGGCGTTCAGTTCCGCGAAGGCCTGTTCGTCCTCGCGCTTGACCATGACCTGGGTCTCGGTCGGCACCGCGCGACGCGCCAGGTCGATCAGATCCTCGAACCACAGGCAATCGGTGCCACACAGCACCTCGGCCGAGATCCGCGCCACCGAGCGCTGCGAATGTGGCGTCGCCAGTTGACCGCGAAACTGGCGGGCATGTTCACTGAGCTCCAGCGAGCACGGGCAGGTCGAGGAGTAGACATAGTCGAGGTGGATGACCTTGGTACGTACCCCGTCGCGTTCGACCAGTTCCAGCGCGATGTCGTAATACTGGTAACCCTCGAGCCCCGAGCGCAGCGACGGCAGCTTCATCGGGAAGGAAAACCGCATCTGGATACGGGCGTCGAAGCTTTCGAGATCGGCTTTGTAGTCCTCAAGCGCGGCCTCGATTACCTCGAAGGAGAAGGTCTTGTCGGCATGGGCATAGAACGAGCGCATGATGCGGCTCATGTTGATGCCCTTCTTTTCCGCCTCGAGGCTGACCGTGCCGGTCACCGAGGTTTCCAGCGTCAGATCGCCGTTGTCGCGGGTGTGATACTGGATCGGCAGGCGGAAATTCGAAATCCCGACATGCTGAATCACCCGGCGCGCGCCCTTGATCAGGCTTTCCGGGCCGTTCTGCAGGTCCGGCAGTGTCGCCTTGTAGGCTTCGTCGACCTCGAACTCTTCGGGATAGGCCCGGGCCAGGGCGGGATAGTTCGACATCGCCGCATCCGGCAACAGCCGCGCGATCGCCGGATCGAGATCGGCGACTTCCTCGGGACTGGCGGTTTCGGCCCATTGCCGCAGACGGGAAAGCGCGGTTTCGGCCTCGTCGCGCGACGGCGCCTTGTCGATCTCCGGCGTGATCTTGTTCATCTGCCTGCTCCCCTTCTGGGCTGCTGGTACCCGGTGAATGTAGTGCCGGGGCGCCAGAATTTCCAATCTTTCTGCTCATAGATACGCTGGCCGGCGAAGACAGATCAGTTTTTTCGGCGTTTCAGGGTCACGCGCCGCTGCATCCGGTGACGAGCCGGCAGGTTTGCGCCGCGAAATGCGCATGGTGCGATAAGCGCAGGGAGCGCACGTGCGAGCGGCGGCGGCGTCATTCACGTTGCCCGCCCGGGTGGTTGTCTTGCGTCAAGGCGCCGCCAGACCGCACGCTATAGAAAAAGAAGGGAATTCATCCTGGGGAGCGGGGTTATGTGGACACGCAGGGCGATGTTGGGCGGGTTGGGGGCACTGGGCCTGGCGGCCGGCAGCTATGCCGCCGGCTCCTTTCGCGCGACCTTGGCGAGTGCGCGGCGGCGATTGACGCAACGCAGCCAGCTGGCCGAGACCCGGTTCGGCCCAATCGAATTCGCCCGCGCCGGCGACGGCACCCGGCTGCTGATGGTCCATGGCACCGGGGGCGGGTTTGACCAGGGGCTGCGGTTCGGTCAAGGGCTGATCGAGCGTGGTTTCGAAATCATCGCGCCGTCCCGTTTCGGATATCTGCGCAGTGCTTTTCCCGACCAGCCCAGCCCGGACAACCAGGCCGATGCCTTCGCCGATCTGCTCGACCATCTGCAAATCGAACGGATCGCTGTGGCCGGTGGGTCGGCCGGAGCGCTTCCGGCGGCCGCTTTCGCCCGGCGACACCCCGACCGGTGCAGCCGGCTGATCCTGATGGTGCCGGCGGCCAATCTGAGCGGGCGCGACCCGGTTGAATTCACCGCCCTGCAGCAGTTTCTTGTAAGGCAAGTTCTGACCTCGGATTTCTGGTTCTGGAGCCTGGCGACGCTGGCGCCCGAGCGCATGTTCGGGACGCTTCTGGCCACTGATCCGGTCCTGCTGGATCGGGTGAGCCCCGCCGAACGCGAACGGGCGCATCTGATCCTCACGGACCTGATGCCGATTGCACCAAGGGCGCGGGGCATGATGAATGATGGGTATTTTTCGGGCCATCCCACCGATCTCGACTTCGCCGCCATCACCGCGCCGACGTTGATCCTTTCTGCCGAGGATGACCGGTTCGGCACCGCCGAAACCGCCCGGCTTATCGCCGCGCGCGTGCCGGGCGCGCGATTGGTCATCTATCCCGATGGTGGGCATATCTGGTTGGGCCACGACGCCGATCTCGCCCGCGAAATCGCGGAGTTCGTCGGGCCGTCTCCGCCGGGCTGACGCCGCTGTCAGGCTTTCTCAAGCGCCTGCATAACGTCGGCGACAAGATCGTCTGTATCCTCGAGCCCGACCGAGAACCGGACAAGGCCCGGCGTGATGCCAAGCGCCGCCTTCTGGTCGTCGGGCAGGCGCTGATGGGTGGTGGTGGCCGGATGGGTGGCGATCGACTTGGCATCGCCGAGGTTGTTCGAGATCACCGCGATCTGCAAGGCGTTGAGGAAACGAAACGCCGCATCCAGCCCGCCTTTCAGATCGACCGACAGCACCGTGCCCCCCTGCCCTGTCTGCGCCTTGACCAGGTCGAACTGGGCATGGCTGGGATGGCCGGGATAGATCACTTGGGCCAACTTGTCGTGGCCCTGCAACGCCTCGGCGATGGCCAGCGCCGAAGCCGCCTGCGCCCTGACCCGCAGGTCCATCGTTTCAAGCCCCTTGAGCATGATCCAGGCGGTGAAAGGCGACATCGCCCCACCGGTATGTTTCATGTAAGGCTCGACGGTTTTGCGGATGAACTCGCGCGTGCCGAGGATCACCCCGCCCAGCGCCCGGCCCTGCCCGTCGATATGTTTGGTGGCGGAATAGACCACCACGTCGGCGCCCTGCTCCAGCGCGCGGGAAAACACCGGTGTGGCGAAGACGTTGTCGATGATCACCGTGGCGCCAACCTTGTGCGCGAGATCCGCCACCGCCTTGATGTCGATGACTTCCAGCGTGGGGTTGGAAGTGGATTCAAAGAAAACCGCCCGCGTGTCCGGGCGCAGGGCCGCCTGCCACTGGGCCAGATCGGTGCCGTCCACCAGCGTGACCTCGACCCCGAAGCGCGGCAGAACTTCTTCAAGGATATAAAGGCACGAGCCAAAGAGCGCGCGCGCCGCGACCACGTGATCGCCGGCCTTCAGCATCGACGTCAGCGCCGCGTTGACCGCCGCCATGCCGCTGGCGGTCGCAAAAGCGTCCTCGGCCCCTTCCAGCCCGGCGATGCGGTCCTCGAACATCGCCACGGTCGGGTTGCCGTAGCGGGCGTAGATGAACTCGTCGGGCTCGGCGTCGAGAAACCGCGCCTCGGCCTGCTCGGCGCTGTCATAGACGAAGCCCTGGGTAAGGAAGATCGCCTCGCTCACCTCATTGTACTGAGACCGGCGGATACCGCCATGCACCAGCTGGGTGCGCTTTTTCCAATCGCTCATCGGTCGCTCCTTTGCGGGGCCCCCGGAGAAACGGGCAGACCCATCAAAAAACCCCCGGTCGCGGCCATGCGACGGGGGTCCCCATCCGATGACCTCTTTAGCGGAGTTATTTTACGTGGCCCGCAATCCGGTAACAAATCGCCACAAGGGCGCTTTAGCGCGGCGCGGCTGCCGGGTCAACAAATTGTCGCACCCCGCCATTGCGCGACGGCGCCAAGCTGGCATGATAGCGGCAAAGGAGACGCGCTATGCCCCAACCTATCGATTTCTATTTTTGGCCCACGCCGAACGGGTGGAAGATTTCCATCGCACTGGAAGAGATGGGCCTGCCTTACACCACCAGGATCGTCAATATAGGCAAGGGCGAACAGTTCGCGCCCGAGTTCCTGGCGATCTCGCCGAACAACCGGATGCCGGCGATTGTCGATCCCGACGGACCGGACGGCGCACCGGTGTCGGTGTTCGAAAGCGGCGCGATCCTGATCTATCTGGCGCGCAAGACCGGGCGGTTTTACGGCCAAACCGAGCGCGACCGCATCGCCGTCGAGGAATGGCTGATGTGGCAGATGGGCGGCGTCGGGCCGATGGCGGGCCAAGCGCATCATTTCCTGAAATATGCCCCGGTGATGGACCCGCCGCAGGACATTCCCTATGCCAAGGATCGCTATCGGAACGAGGTCGCCCGGCTCTACCGGGTGCTCGATACACGGCTGTCCGAAAACGACTACGTGGCGGGCGATTTCTATTCGATCGCCGACATGGCGATCTGGCCCTGGGCCTCGCTCTGGGAGGGGCAACAGCAGACGCTCGACGACAAGCCGCATTTCGCCCGCTGGCTGGAACAGATCGGAGCGCGGGAAGGCGTCAAAGCCGGCCGTGCACTCTATGCCGAGTTGCGCCAAACCCCGCAGCAGAACCAGGACAGCCACAAGGTACTGTTCGGACAGAAGGGCTAGGGCTCCGGCTCGGGGTCATCCTCCAGCGGCAGGGTCAGGCGCAACACGATCTCGTAGAAGATATGCAGCGCGATGGGCAGAAGCGCCAGAACGGCGACCCGGGCGCCGAGCGGCGCGGTCATGGCCAGCAACGTCTCGTTGACCACGATCACCAGGAACGCAACGAGGGCGTAAAGCTTGAGCAGGTGGCGGCGCGTGATCATGGGCACCGCCTGCGGGTCCGAGACCGGCACGAAGCGGTCGATGAACAGTTGGTCGCCGAGGATCCCGGCCAGCATCGCGCCGACATAGAACGCACAATAGACCGTCACCACGCGCTGGCTGAACACCGGGTCGGCCCACCAGACCTGCAGCGCCAGTACCGTGAAACAGACAGCGACGGCTGCAAACAGGGCCCGACGGGCACGCCCGAACAGGCGCCGTTGGTGCCAGGCCGAGATCGGCAGAACCGCCCAGACCTGCACCGCCTGCGCCAGCACCGCCGCCCAGACGAAGGCCCGGGCTTCCGCGATCTCAAGCGCCCGCAGCAGCGTCCAACCGGACAGAAAGATCGCCGGCATCAGAAGGCGTCCCGGCGAGACCGGCGGGATCGACCGGAGCAGGAGCCACAACAGCAGGGAATATCGGCGAAACGGAGACATGAACCGTGCCTAGCGGCCAAGATAGACCAATTTCAGGCGCGAAAGCGGAAATCCGGTGAGCCGGCTCAAAAATCCTCGAGCGGCAGAGTGAGGATCACCGTCACCTCGTAGAGGACATGAATCAGCAGCGGCACCACTGCCAGGATCGATACTCGCATGGCCAGGTCGATATGCGCCAGCACCATCGCCTCGTTCACCACCACAAGGGTCAGCGCCGCCATCACGTTGAGACGCAGCAGGTGGGTGCGCGGCTCTTCCGGCACCGGCCGGCCATTGCTCGACGGCACCACCAGTTCGCGAATGCGCGGATGGCCCAACGCGCCCCACAGCATCGCCAGCGCGTAGACGAGGCAGGACACCGACAACACGTGCTGGGTGACGGCGGGATCGTTCATCCACAGCTGCACCGCCGCCGCCGCGATGGTCGCCGCAACGCCGAGGTTCAGAACGGTGGTGTTCTCGGAGCCGACCCGGCGCAACTCGGCTGCCGCCTCGGGCAGGTTGCGCCACACCACCACCACCTGCGCGATCACCGCGGCAAAGACGAAAGCCGTGTTCTCGTCCATCGCGAGGTTGCGCAGTGACACGAACCCCATAAGAAAAACCAGTAGAGGCCAGATCCGCTGAGGCGAGATCGCGGGAACCGAACTGAGCAGCGCCCAGAGCATTTTCGCATAATATCCAAACATGAGCGAATTTCTGCCGACCATATGTGGCAAGAAACGGGCAAAACCGGGGAAAGCTCGGTCAATATCCGTCGTTTACGCTACGTCAACCGGTTTTCGCCCGAGCGGCGGCATGGGTCTCAGCTCTCGTCGGTTCCGTAGTCGCGGAACAGCTTGCCCTGGGTCATGAAGAACAGGAAAATCGCCGCGGTCAGCCCGAAGGTCTTGAAATTCACCCAGGCTTCTTCCGACATCAGCCGCCAGACCAGTTCGTTCGCAACCGCCAGGCCAAAGAAGAACCACATCAGCCGGCGCGTCAGGATCGTCCAGCCTTCATCTTCAAGCGGCATCATCCCGTCCATCACGTGGCGCAGATAGCTCTGCCCGCGCAGCAGCCCCACCGCAAGGATGCCGCCAAAGAGCACATAAAGCAGCGTTGGCTTCATCTTGATGAACCTGGGATCGTTGAGCCACACTGACAGCCCGCCGAACACGATCACCAGCACCACCGTCACCACCTGCATCTTCGACAGGTGGCCGGTCAGCTTCCACAGGATAGCGGTCGAGATCAGCATCAGGGGGATGAACCCCGCCGTCACCACAATGAAGCCGGAATACTCGGTGCCGACGAGGGTGAAAACCTCATCCTTCAGCTTCACATAGGCGACGAAGAAGGCGATCACCGGCCCCAGTTCCAGCGCCATCTTCAGAACCGGGTTGATCTCTCTGGGTTCGGCCATGCCTGCTCTCCTATCCTCCTATTTCAACTATCACTGCGCCGGCAGCAATCAAGCCCATCAGCGCGATTCGACGTGGCCCGGTCGATTCACCCAGCATGACCCAGCCAATGAGCGCGGCAAAGACGGTCGAGGTCTCGCGCAGCACCGCCGCCTCGCCGACCTTGTCGAGCCGCGTCGCCAGCATGATCGACCCGAATGAGGCGAAGGCGATGAAAGCGCCCATGACACCCATCCGCAACAACGGAACCAGCGGCGGCGGCGACAGCATCGAGCGATAGCGCAGCCCGGCGATCACCGGGAAGGTCAGCCCGTCGATCAGGAAGAACCACGCGAGAAAGGTGAACGGATCGGCGGTGGCGCGGATGCCATACGCGTCCCAGGTGGTGTAGAGCGCCACGAACAGCCCGCCCAGCACCGCCAGCCCCAACGCCGTGGGCAAGGTATCGCGCCCCACCGTGATCTTGCGCAGATTGTAGAGCGCCAGCCCATAGATGCCCGCAAGCAGCGTCAGGACGCCCAGCCATTGCACCCAGGTGAAGGTTTCGCCAAACAGCAGCCACGCCCCGATCACGGTAAACAGGGGCCCGGTACCGCGCACCACCGGGTAGACCACGGTATAGGCCCCCTTGGTATAGGCCTGCGCCTGGATGAGCTTGTAAGCGGTGTGGATGACATAGGCGGCAGCGAAGATCGGCCACATGAACGGCTCGGGCCAGGGCACGACAAAAAAGGCAAAAGGGGCGGCGATCAGCGCGTAGGAGCCGTCGATCGCGCCACGGCTCAGCCACGGATCGAACCGCCCCTTCTGCAGCGCTCCGAAAATCGCGTGCAGCACCGCCGCCGTCAGGGCCAGGATCAGCGCCGCGCGGTGCCCCGCTTCGGTGCCTTCGAGTGCCACTATCCAGTCGCTCATGTGCCCGGTTGCCAGAAGAGCGAAAGGACCAGACCTTGCAGTTCTTTCGTCCAGACCGCCTCAGTGGGGATTTCACCCAATACCGCAAAGCGGTAGACGCGGAAAAACGGAAACGCCGGCGAATCTGGTAATTCGATGGACAGGGTGCCGCCGCGGTGCGGATAATCCCGCAACAACGCGGCCAACTCCTGTTGGCCCCCCGCGTCGAACAGCCAAGGTGGCATGCTCTCTGCAAACTTGTCCAGCATCGCGGCCCGTTGATCTGCAGCCACGGCAGCGTCGCGCCGGGCCTCATCCGGATCGACGCCGAAAAAGCCACCGGCCGTTTTGGCGATGAAACCGGCATTGCCGGTGATCACCAAACGCGCCGATGAAAGGGTCATGGTGTCGAGGCTCTCACGCGCGGTTTCGACAGTTGTCAAATCGACTTCGCCAATTCGGCCCATCAAATGGTACCGGCCGTGCACATTGCGCGTCAGAAAAAGTTCGGTCAATCGAAGCGACCGGTCCTGTGCATCATATCGTGCTTCAAGGTCGAAACCGAGCGGCAGTTTGACCCGCGAAAACGGCGCAGGATACCGCACTGCCACGGAAAAACCATGCGCATCGCGATTTCGTTGCCACGCGACTGGCGCGGGTTGCCCTGGCAAATCCAACGCACACCATGTGTTTTCGAAAACTCCGACCGATTCCGTCAACTCCGGCACATTCGCCGGGAGCACGGCGCGCAAGGCATCCCGATCTTGCAGGCAATCAGCAAGTGACACAGCCTGTACAGAGTTCGACATCAGTAGCAGGGCCGCGGCGGCCCAGGCAGTCCTCACCGCTCAAGCCCGGTCAGCGCCGCGGCGAACTCGGCCGGGTCGAACGGGGCGAGGTCGTCGATCTGCTCGCCGACGCCGATGGCATGGATCGGCAGGCCGAACTTGTCGGCCAGCGCCACCAGCACCCCGCCCTTGGCGGTGCCGTCGAGCTTGGTCATCACCAGGCCCGACACGTCCGAGATATCACGGAACACCTCGACCTGGCTGAGCGCGTTCTGCCCGGTGGTCGCATCCAGCACCAGAAGGGTATTGTGCGGCGCGCTGTCGTCGATCTTGCGGATCACGCGGACGATCTTGGCCAGTTCCTCCATCAGGTCCTTGCGGTTCTGCAACCGCCCGGCAGTATCGATCATCAGAAGATCGGCACCGTCGGCCTCGGCTTGCTTCAGCGCGTCGAAGGCGAGGCTGGCCGGATCGGAGCCTTCCGGCGCCGTCAGCACCGGCACGCCGGCGCGCTCGCCCCAGACCTGAAGCTGTTCGACGGCGGCGGCGCGGAAGGTGTCGCCGGCGGCGATCACCACCTTTTTCCCTGCCGCCTTGAACTGGCTGGCGAGCTTGCCGATGGTCGTGGTCTTGCCCGAGCCGTTGACGCCGACCACCAGCACCACCTGCGGTTTCTTCGGGTAAAGCGGCATCGGGCGCGCGACCTGCTCCATCACCCGGGTGATTTCACCCGCAAGCAGCTCCTTGATCTCCTGCACGGAAAGCCTCTGGCCGAGCCGGCCCTCGGCCATGTTGGCGGCGACGCGGAGCGCGGTGTCGACGCCCATGTCCGAGGCAATGAGCAGTTCCTCGAGTTGCTCCAGCATGTCGTCGTCGAGCACCCGGCGCACCACCGTCTTCTTCTCGCGCCGCAACAGGCGGCTGAGGAAGCCCGGTTTGCGGCTGGTCGCCTCGACCGCGACCGATCCCGGCCCGGCGAGCGCATCGGCCAGAGTCTCGTCCGGGATCTCGACCGGCGCCGGCTCGGGTGCGGGGTCGGAAGGCCGCGGCGTCTCGACCGGCCGGTCCTCAGGCAGTTCCTCGGGCTCCGGGGCGGGTGCGGGCTCCTCGGCAGGGGGCACCTCCTCCGGCGCCTCCTGCGGCAGTGGCGCAGGCGCCGGTTCGGGCTCGGCTTCGGGCTCGGGTTCGGGAGCCGGGATCGGCTCAGGCTCGGGGGTGGGCTCAGGTTCGACCGGGGCCGGCACCTCGTCGGGCGCTGGCGCAGGCGCAGGCTCCTCCGCAGGCGGGATTTCGCGCGGCGCGGGCTCGGGTTCAGGCTCGGGTTCGGGTTCCGGTTCTGGTTCCGGTTCTGGTTCCGGTTGAGGCTCCGGTTCGGGTTCTGGTTCCGGTGTAGGCTCGGGCTCGGGTTCGGGCACCGGTTCTGATGTAGGTTCAGGCTCGGGTTCCGGTTCAGGCTCCGGTTCCAACACCGGCTCGGGTTCCGTCCGCGGTTCAGGTTCGGCCGCCGGTTCGCGGACGGCCTCGCCTTCGGGTTCATCGGGGATTTCGACCTCGATCTCTTCCTCGACGCCCCCGTCCTCGACAATCGCGTCGAGCCCTTCCTCGAGCTTCGAGGAAGATTTGAACAGCCGGTCCTTGAGCTTGCGGAAAAACGACATGAGCGCCCCTTTGATGCCTTTCTCTCCACTTAATCCTCCGCGGCGGACATGAAAAGGCAGATTGATGCCCGACGCGCGCGGCGAACCGGGTTCTCGTGGGGGCGGTCCGCGGCGCGGTCAGACGTCTCGGTCTGGCCCAGCGCATCCGGTCCGCAGATGTCCCGAACGCCCCCTGCGCGACGCAATCGGGCATTGCGGCGTCCGCCACAGCCTCATTTCCGTGGGCTGCGCCGACCGGTCAGGCGAAACGGCTCCGTCCACCCTGTGAGAATCCTGATCGTGCGCGTCAGATGCAACGACCGTGCGGCGCCTGATCTGCCTTGCCGTGCGGTCCGGGCAAAGGACGGTGTCTGAGTCGTCTACCGCAATCGCCACGGATCAGGCCGCCGCGGGCGCAAAGGCCAGGGTGAACCCCAACTGCGCCAGCCAGTAGGTCGGCCAGACGATGAACGGCGCGAGGCGGCGCAGGGCCTGGTCCGCCCGCAGCACGAACATCTCCATCGCCAGAACGAAGTCGGACAGGATGAACAAGAGCGCCGCCGGCAAAACCAGAACCGCCTCGAAATCCGGTGGCAGCATCAGCGCAGCGATACCCATCGCCAGGATCACCGGGACATAGGCCAATACCGGGCCGCGCAGCGCCCCGGCCCGGCGCCACAGCACCGCCACCATGACGACGCCGAGCATAGCCAGCCCGGCGACCAGCACATTCTGCGGCATCTGCCACAGCCGCGCGGGATCGGCGGTCGCGCGGCTGGCGAACAGCACGACATAGGCGACATGGCCCGCCGCGAAGGCCCCGACCCCGGCCATGAACGCGGCTTTGCCGTCGCGCGACAGCAGGAAATCACCCAGTGCGCACAAGAGCAGCGCGACGATCAGCCCCCACGCCCCACCCGCCTGCCACGCCGCGAACGCCAGCAGCAGCACCGAGGCGGTCTTGACCAGCGATTTCGGCCAGCTTGCGCCGCGATGGCAGAACACCGCCCAATAGAGGGCGGAAAGGATGGCAGAGACGGCGAGAATCGGGCTCAAACCTCGTCTCCGAAATGTTTCATCGTCAGGCGGATCGGGTTCGGCGCCGCCTGCCCCAGCCCACAGATCGACGCATCCGCCATCGCCTCGCACAGCTCTTCCAGAAGCCCCTGGTCCCAGCGTTCGGCCTGCATCAGCTTCACCGCCTTTTCACAGCCGACGCGGCAGGGGGTGCACTGGCCGCAGCTTTCGTCTTCGAAGAATTTCAGCATGTTGAGCGCCGCATCTCGTGCGGAATCATGGTCCGACAAAACCACCACCGCCGCCGATCCGATGAACGACCCGTGCGGCTGCAGCGTGTCGAAGTCGAGCGGGATGTCGTCCATCGTGGCAGGCAACAGCCCCGAGGACGGCCCACCCGGCTGATAGGCCTTGAAAGTGTGACCGTCTTCCATGCCACCGGCCGCGTCGATGACATCCACGATCGTGGAGCCAGCGGGCAGCAGATAAACACCCGGGGAATTCACCCGCCCGGACACCGAGTAGGATCGCAGCCCCTTACGACCGTTTTTCTCAACCGAATTGAGCAGTTCCGAGCCGTCTTTCATCACCTGGGCGACCCAGTAGAGGGTTTCGACATTATGCACCAGCGTCGGCCGTCCGAAGACCCCGACCTCGGCCACGAAAGGCGGACGGTGGCGCGGCTCGCCGCGCTTGCCCTCGATCGACTCGATCATCGCGCTTTCTTCGCCGCAGATATAGGCCCCGGCACCGCGGCGCAGCTCGATGAAGCCTTTGTCCACAAGACCTGCGTCTTCCAGAGCTTTGATTTCGCGAGACAGAATCACGCGCACGGCGGGGTACTCGTCGCGCATATACACAAAGATATGCACAGCCTCGACCGCCCAGGCGGCGATCAGTGCGCCCTCGAGAAAGACATGAGGTTCGCGCTCCAGGTAGTGGCGATCCTTGAAGGTTCCGGGCTCGCCCTCATCGCCGTTGACGGCAAGATAGCGTGGCCCGGGATGCGCCCGCACAAAGCCCCACTTGCGCCCCGAGGGAAATCCTGCGCCACCAAGCCCGCGCAGTCCCGACCCGAGCACCTGCGCCTGCACATCTTCCCAGTCTCCGTCCTGACGCAGCCGCGTCAGAACCTCGTATCCTCCACCGGAACGATAAGCCTCAAGCCCCTGATAATCTGGGATTTCCGCATGGATATCCCCAGCGGCAATGGCGTCCGTGACGCGCGCCACCGTGGCGTGATCGATTTGGTTGTGTCCCAGCTCCAGCACCGGCGCGGCATCGCAGCGGCCCATGCAGGGCGCGCGCACCACGCGCACCTCGGCCGGGTCGAGCCCGTCTTTCAGTGCCGCCAGCAGCGCCTGAGCGCCCTTGAGTTCGCACGACAGCGAGTCGCAAACCCGGATGGTCAGCGGCGGTGGCGGGGCCTCACCTTCCTTCACGATGTCGAAATGGGCATAGAAACTCGCCACTTCATAAACTTCCGCCTGGCTCAACCGCATCTCCTCGGCCAGCGCGCGCAGATGTGCTGCCGACAGATGGCCATGCGCGTCCTGGATCAGGTGCAGGAACTCGATCAGCAGGTCGCGGCGACGTGGCCGGTCGCCCAGCAGCGCCCGGACCTCGGCCAGCGCGGCATCGTCCAGCTGCCGGCCTTTGGGCGTGTGTCGCCCCTTGCCCTTGCCTGATTTCCAGACGCCTTTTTTCTCGCCCAGCGCCATCGCCGCGCCCTCCTGTCACTCCGCCTCCCTTCCTAAAGCCCAAGCCGCCCGGCACGCGAGGCTAAAAACGACTTCGCAGGCGCGATTTGCGTTGGCCGTGCCTTCGAATTTACCCGATGATACCGTGAAATCCGCCGCAATACCCGCCAGACCGGCCGAAAGGAGCCCCGGGATGCACATGACCCTTTTTGCCATCGCCACAATTCTACCGGTCGCGTTGATCGGTGCGGCGGCGCTGGCCGGTGGGATCTGGCCCTGGGCCGCGCTTTTCTACATGACGGTGTTCACCGCCCTGCTCGACCGTTACATGCCGCGGCTCCTGCCCGAGGCGACCGACGGGGCCGAGTTTCCGAGCGGCAAGATCCTCTCCGTCGTGTTGGGCGGGCTGCATTTCACGTTGCTCGTCACGCTGCTGGCGGCGGTCTCCCGGGGCGACGTCGGCCTCGCCGACCGGGTCGTCACGCTCGTTGCGGGGGGGCTGTGGTTCGGGCAGGTTGCGCACCCGAACGCCCACGAGCTCATCCACAACGACGCCCGGGCCGCGCGCCGGCTGGGTCGTGCAATCTACGCGTCTTTGCTGATGGGCCACCATGCCTCGGCGCATCTGCTGGTGCATCACGTCCATGTCGGCACCGGGTCCGACCCGAATTCCGCACCGGAAGGTCTTGGATTCTATCGCTTTTGTTCCCGCGCTTGGGGTGGCTCCTTCGGCGCCGGCCTGCGCGCCGAAAACGCCCTGCGGGCGCGGGCGCAAACACCGCCGCCGGTCTGGAGCCACCCTTATCTCGGCTACGGGCTGATCGCCGCTGTGGTGCTTGCAGCGAGCCTCTTGCTGGCCGGGCCAGCGGGTCTGGCGGCCTGTCTTTTCCTCGCCCTCCATGCCCAGATGCAGATCCTGCTCTCGGATTACGTGCAGCATTACGGGCTTCGCCGCGCCGTGCGCGACGGCGGCAAACCGGAACCGGTCGGAGACGCCCACAGCTGGAATTCGCCGCACTGGTTCAGCTCGGCCCTGATGGTGAATGCACCGCGCCATTCCGACCACCACCTGCATCCCGACCGGCCCTATCCGGCGCTGCGGCTGCGCGGGACCATGCCGATCCTGCCCCATACGCTGCCGGTGATGGGAGCAATCGCCCTATATCCGCCGCTCTGGCGCCGGATCATGCGCCGCGCGCTTGCCCGCCTTCCGGGAAGGGCGTAACCTCCGCCCCATGTGGCGCGCCGTCGTTCTCCTGTTGCTTTTCTGGCCCGGCCTCGCCGCGGCGCAGGACCAACTGAGCGCCGCGGAGTTCGAGGCGCTGACCCTCGGAAAGACCTACTACTACAGCTCGAACGGGCGACCGTACGGGGCCGAGGAATACCTGCCGGACCGCAAGGTGCGGTGGTCGTTTCTCGACGGGCAATGCATGGATGGATACTGGTGGGAGGACGCCGGGTTGATCTGTTTCGCCTATGAAGACCGCCCTGACGATCACCATTGCTGGTCATTCCGGCTCCAGGCCGGTGGGCTGGCGGCGCGGTTCGAAAACGACCCTTCGGGACGCGAACTCTACGAGGTCGAACAGAGCGACAAGCCGATGACCTGCCTCGGGCCGAAGATCGGTGTCTAACCCCCGGGCGGCGCGGTCCCCGCAATCCACGTCGGCTGCAGCGAATGTTCGCCCCGCCTCAGAACAGCGTTCCCTGCTCGGGTGGCTCCTCGGACTTTCCTGCCCGCCTCACCTTGGAGACCGCCCCAAGTTTCAGCCGGCCGTCGGCAAACTCGATCTCGCGCGGGGGCGATTGTTCGGCCGCCGCCTTGGTGGTCAACACCCCGTCATCGCCGCGCACCACGGCATAGCCGCGTTGGAGCGTCGCCTTGTAGCCCAGCGTCTCGCGTAGCCGATCGAGCGCTTCGACCCGTTGCCGCCGCTCGTCTGACTGGCGTCTGGCCGCGTCTGACAGCCGCCGCGCAAGCCCTTGCAACCGCTCGGATTTCTGGTTGATCTCGCGGAGAATCGGCGCCGGGCTCAGCCGATCGGCGCGGCGCCCCAAGGCCTCGCGCTTGCGCTCGATGGCCTGGCTGAGGCCGGTTGCGAGTCGCTGCAGCGCCACGTCGAGACGATGGCGGTCCTGCGCCAGTTGCCGGCTCAGCACCGAGGGCCGCAGCGAGCCAGAGACCTCCGACAGCCGGACCTTGCGGCGCTGCACGCCGGTGGTGAGCGCCGCCGGCAACCGGTCGGACGCGCGGTCGAGCCGCTGGCGCGGGCCATCGAGCAACGTCTCCGCCCGCGGCAGCGCGCGCGAGAGATCGCGCAACCGTTGGCCGCGCGCCGCGATGCCCTGCCCCAGTGCGTGGGTCATGCGGCCGCCTTGGCCTTCGACCCAGGTCAGCAGTTCCAGCCGCACCGGCACCGCCAGTTCGGCGGCGGCGGTGGGTGTGGGCGCGCGCTTGTCGGCGACATAGTCGATCAGCGTCGTGTCGGTCTCGTGCCCGACGGCGGAGATCAGCGGGATGTCCGAGGCCGCCGCGGCGCGGGCGACGATTTCTTCGTTGAAGCCCCAGAGGTCTTCGATGCTGCCGCCGCCGCGGGCGACGATCAGCAGGTCGGGGCGCGGGATGCGGCCGCCGGGCTCGAGCGCGTTGAATCCGGCAATGGCGCGGGCCACTTCCGGCGCGCAACGTTCGCCCTGCACCGCCACCGGCCAGATCAGCACCTTGCGCGGGAACCTGTCACGCAGGCGGTGCAGGATATCGCGGATCACCGCGCCCGAGGGCGAGGTGATAACCCCGATGACTTCCGGCAGATAGGGGAGCTTCTTCTTTCGCTCGGGGGCGAACAGGCCTTCGGCGGCAAGCTGCTGCTTGCGTTTTTCCAGCATTGCCATCAGCGCGCCCATGCCGGCAGGCTTGATGTCCTCGATCACGATCTGATAACGCGACTGGCCGCCGAAAGTGGTCATCCGGCCGGTGGCCACCACCTCCATGCCTTCCTCGGGCTGCACCGCCAGACGGGACGCGACGCCCTTCCAGATCACCCCATTGAGCACCGACTTCTCGTCCTTGAGATCGAGATAGACATGTCCCGAGCGGGGTCGGCTGACACGGCCCACCTCGCCGCGAATGCGGACATGGCCGAACTCGCCCTCGATCACCCGCTTGATCGCGTTGGAGATCTCGGTGACGGAATATTCCGGCTCGTTCTGGCCGGGGACGGGATCGTCGATCAGGTCGGACATCTGGTTCGCTTGTCTCTTGTGCCCCGCCAGCTTAGAACGCGCCCGAGCGAAGGCCAAGGGAGAGCGGCATGAACATCCTCATTCTCGGCAGCGGCGGGCGCGAGCATGCGCTGGCCTGGGCGGTGATGCAGAACCCGAAATGCGACAAGCTGATCGTCGCGCCGGGCAATGCCGGCATCGCCGAGATCGCCGAATGCGCCGCGCTCGACATCATGGATGGCGGCGCCGTGGTGACCTTCGCCGTGGAAAACGCCATCGACTTCGTGATCGTCGGCCCCGAAGCGCCGCTAGCGGTGGGCGTCGCCGACCGGCTGCGCGAGGCCGGCATCCTGGTGTTCGGCCCGTCCGAGGCGGCGGCGCGGCTCGAGGCCTCGAAAAGCTTCACCAAGCAGGTCTGCGATGCCGCCGGCGCGCCGACAGCGGCCTATGCGCATTTTACCGACCTGGCGGCGGCGAAGGCTTACGTCGAGGAACAGGGCGCGCCGATCGTGATCAAGGCCGACGGACTCGCCGCCGGCAAGGGCGTGATCGTGGCGATGGAGCTCGACGAGGCCTTGTCAGCGCTGGACGACATGTTCGGCGGCGCCTACGGCGGAGCCGGTGCCGAGGTGGTGATCGAGGAATTCATGGAGGGCGAAGAAGCCTCGTTCTTCGTGCTCTGCGACGGCGAGGCGGCGCTTCCCGTCGGCACCGCGCAGGACCACAAGCGCGTCGGCGAAGGCGACACCGGCCCCAACACCGGCGGCATGGGCGCCTATTCCCCGGCGCCGGTGATGACCGAGGCCACGGTGCAGAAGACCATGGACGAGATCGTGCGCCCGACGCTCAGAGAGATGGCCCGGCGCGGCACGCCCTACCAGGGCGTTCTTTTTGTCGGACTGATGATCAAGGACGGCCAGCCACGGCTGGTGGAATACAATGTCCGCTTCGGCGACCCGGAATGCCAGGTTCTGATGATGCGGCTGGGGGCGCAGGCCTTCGACCTGATCCACGCCGCCGCCGAAGGGCGGCTCGGCGAAACCCGCGTCGACTGGGCCGACGACCATGCCATGACGGTGGTGATGGCCGCGAAAGGCTATCCCGGCGATTACGCGAAAGGTAGCGTGATCCGGGGGCTGGAGACCTGCCCAGAGGACAGTTTCCAAATGGTCTTCCACGCCGGAACGGCCCGCAAAGACGGGCAGATCGTGGCCGCGGGCGGACGGGTACTGAACGTTACCGCGCGGGGCGCCAGCCTGCAGCAGGCACGCGACCGGGCCTATGCCATGGTCGACCGGATCGACTGGCCCGAAGGGTTCTGCCGCCGCGATATCGGCTGGCGGGCGCTTTGAGAGGAGTCGAAGGGCGCCTGCGGCGCCCTCCGACCGACCGGGGGCTCTGCCCCCGGACCCCCGGGATATTTCCAGCCAGATGAAGGACCGGTCCGGATTTCCCTCGCGGCAGCGTTGTGACGAATCGCGACCCATGAATTAATCGCACCCGGACGAGGGGGGTGGCGCGATGAAATGGGTGCGGCGATTGCTGCTGTCCGTGGTGGTATTGGCGGCGCTGGGACTGATCGGGTTCTGGACCTTCGCGCCGGGCATCGTCGAGCGGCAGCAGAACCGGGTGGCGGAGCATGACCCCTACCCGGTCAGCGACGCGGCGCGGGCCTTGCATGACCGTCTGGTGGTGGGCGACTGGCATGCCGACAGCCTGCTGTGGCAACGCGACCTGCTGCAGCGCGGCACCCGCGGCCAGGTCGATCTGCCACGGCTCGAAGAGGGCGGCGTCGCGGTGCAGGTGTTCACCGCGGTGACCAAGACGCCGGCGGGGATGAACTACGACAGCAACTCTGCCGAGGCCCGGGACAACATCACCCTGCTCGCCTTTGGCCAGCTCTGGCCGATCCGCACCTGGACGTCGATCTTCGAGCGCGCGATCTATCAGGCGCAAAAGCTGGAACGGTTCGAGGCGGCCTCGGAGGGACGGCTCAGGATCATCCGCAGCCGCGCCGATCTCGAGGCGGTGCTCGACGCGCGGGCGAAAGACAAACGGGTAACCGGCGCCATCCTCGGGGTCGAGGGTCTGCACCCGCTGGAGGGCGATTTCGACAACCTGGCCAGGCTGATCACCGCTGGCCACCGGGTATTCGGCCTGCAGCATTTCTTCGACAACGAGCTCGGCGGCTCGCTGCACGGGATCGGCAATCACGGCCTGACCGAGCTTGGCCGGCAGGTGGTGGCCGAACTGGCCCGGCGGCCGGCGATCATCGACGTGGCGCATTCCAGCGAGCAGGTGGTGCGCGACGTGCTGGCGATGACCGATGTGCCGATCGTGCTCAGCCATTCCGGCATCCATTCGCATTGCCCGGTCAAGCGCAACCTGCCCGACGAACTGATGCGCGGCATCGCGGCCAGTGGCGGCGTGATCGGCATCGGCTACTGGGCCGAGGTGGCCTGCGACCGGATCGACCCGGACGGCATCGCCGCGATGATCCGGGCCGGGATTGCCGCGGTCGGCGAGGACGCCATCTCGCTCGGCTCGGATTTCGACGGCGCGGTGCGCACCGCGTTCGACACGTCGGAACTGCCGGCCCTCACCGATGCGCTCCTGCGCGCCGGTCTGACCGAGGCGCAGATTGCCAAGGTGATGGGTGGTAACATGTTGCGGGTGCTGCGGGCGCGTCTGAATTGAAACGGCCGAAGCGCGAGGCGCGGCTCAGTCGAGCTCGCTCCACGGCCACGGCTTGACGTTCGACCCGGCGGTCATGTAGCGCGCAGCCTTGGCGATCCAGACGCCAAGGTCGGTACCAAAATCGGCCAGATTACGGTTTGCCTCGCCCTTGTTCACGAGCATGATCACCAGTTGGATCACCGTCAGAACCCCCAACACCGTCTGGCTGACGCTGACCATCATCGCGATCAGGATGGTAAACAGGACCCGCATCCCGATGCTGTCGGGCCGGTCGGGCTCGAACTGTTCGCCATGCAGCCGGCCATTGAGCTTGTCGTTCTCATTCATCCCTCGGACTCCCCCGCCAGATCGCTTTTGGCCATCATAGCGCAGATGCCGCCCGCCGTCGTCATCGGCTGCCACGGACGGCAACGCGGCGCTCAGACCGCCAGCACATCCGCGAAATGGCCGGCCAGGTCAGCCTCGGGCGTGTTGGTCAGATCCTTGGCCAGATCCTCCAAAAGCGCCGTTTTCAAGCCTTTGGGCAGGCTCTGGCGCAGTTCGCCCAACATCTTGGGCGCCGCCGCCATCACCAGCCTGTCGTAGCCGCCGGCGCTGAAGGCCTGTGCGGTTTCCGCGATCACATGGGTCGCGAAATCACCGCGCGCCTGGTCGCGTTCGGAGGTCGGGCGTTCGAATTTGTGGCCGGCAACCCCCGGGGCTGCCTGCCCGCGGCCCGGCATGTCGGCATACCCAGCGGCGATGTCATCGTAGTCTTCCACGCTTTTGGCGGCGAACTCGCGCACCCCCTTGCCGACCCCGGTATTCTCGCACAACCGCATCCTGTCTTCACTGGCCAGAAGTATAAGGGTTTTTTTCGGTTTCATGTATCTCTCCTGTCGTTGCAACCAAGGAAACGTGAACGAACTTTGCAATAATCGCTTACTTGGTCGAGTCGCGTCCTTGACATGGCGCAAGACCGGCCGGTGGTGACAAAAAACCCCGCCCGGAGGAGGAGGTCCGGGCGGGGCGTGCTAAGCCGGCTCCAAAACTAAGGCGACCCAACGGTATGAAATCATGCCGCAGACATCATGCCCTTTTCGGCGGCCAGTTCGCGCATGCGCTTCTGCAACTTCTCGAACGCGCGGACCTCAATCTGCCGAATCCGCTCGCGGCTCACGTCGTACTGGCCCGACAGATCCTCGAGCGTGATCGTCTCCTCGCTCAGCCGACGCTGGGTCAGGATGTCCTTCTCGCGGTCGTTGAGAACCTCCATCGCCTGCGCCAGCAACGCGCGACGGGCGTCGAGCTCGTCCTTCTCTTCGTAGTCGGTGGCCTGGTCGGCATCTTCGTCCTCGAGCCAGTCCTGCCACTGCATCGTACCTTCGCCTTCCTGGCCGACGGTCGCGTTGAGCGAGGCATCACCGCCCGACAGGCGCCGGTTCATCGAGATCACCTCGTCTTCGCTCACGCCCAGGTCGTGGGCGATGCGTTCGACATTCTCGGGGCGCATATCGCCGTCTTCCAGCGCGCCGATGCGGGCCTTGGCCTTGCGCAGGTTGAAGAACAATTTCTTCTGGGCGCTGGTCGTGCCCAGTTTCACCAGGCTCCACGAGCGCAGGATGTATTCCTGGATCGACGCCCGGATCCACCACATCGCGTAGGTGGCCAGCCGGAAGCCCTTTTCCGGATCGAACCGCTTCACCGCCTGCATCAGGCCGACATTTGCTTCGGAAATCACCTCGGCCTGAGGCAGGCCGTACCCGCGATAGCCCATCGCGATCTTGGCGGCGAGCCGCAGGTGCGACGTCACCATTTTGTGCGCCGCTTCGGTGTCTTGCTCTTCGACCCAGCGTTTGGCGAGCATGTATTCCTCTTCCGGCTCCAGAAGCGGAAACTTCCGGATTTCCTGCAAGTAACGATTCAGGCCGCCCTCAGGCGTCGGTGCCGGGAGATTTGCATAGTTGCTCATGTGTCGCCTCTTCCCTCTAATGTTTATATGCTTAACATTCACATATGGTCGCGTCGCGGGGGTTTCAAGCCCGATAGACGCATATCTTTAACGAAACACTAAGGTTTCTACGTCGCAGAAGCAGCATGGATCACACGCATGTGCTGAATATGACAGGAAAACCGGCAATTTTTCGCAAACCATACGTTTTTGCATGGTTCGAATACATTTTTTTAGCATTTTTGCCGCTTCCTGCATGCGTTACCTCTTCATCCTGAAACGGTGCTACGTTACGCGCGCGAACAGGACAGGAGGCCCAACATGGCCGACACGGATATGGATATCATGACGGAAAGACCCCTTTTGAGGGCAGCCGGTCTGCTCTATCTCGGCATCATCCTGCTGGGCGTGAGCAGCGAGGCGCTGCTGCGCGGCGGGCTGATCGACTGGGCGGACGGTGCCGCCACGGCCGCGGCAATCGCCGAGCAAGCCACACGCTTCCGGCTGTCGCTGGGCTTCGACCTTGCAATGGCCGCCTGCGACGTCGGACTGGCGGTGCTGTTCTATCGCCTGCTGCGCCGGGTCGACGAGACCCGGGCCCTGATGGCGATGGTGTTCCGGCTGATGCAGGCGGCGGTGATCGCTGCCGGTTTGATGACACTCTACGCCGCCCAGCAGGCGGTGGCGGCGGGAGACGATCCTCTTCCCCTTCTGGCCCGCCATGCCGCGGGCTATGACCTGGGACTGTTCTTCTTCGGCATCAACGCGCTCCTGATGGCCGGCTTGCTCTGCCGCGCCGGGGTGCCGCGGCTGATCGCCGGCGGCATCGGCGCGGCCGGGCTGGTTTACCTGGCCGGCAGCCTGACGCGGTTCGTGTGGCCTGATTTGAACGCCGCGATGCAACCGGCCTATCTGGTCCCTCTGGTGGCCGAAACTGCGCTGATGCTGTGGCTGCTGATCGCCTCGGCGAAACGCCCTGCCGCCTGAAACGGGCACGCTCCGCCCCGGACCCGATCCGGGGCCTCCGCACCCCCGGAGCCATCAGCCGCGCAGCACCGCCAGAAGCGCCGCCATGTCTGCCGGCAGCGGCGCTTCGAACTGCAACTCTGCGCCACTCACAGGGTGAACGAAACCCAGCGTTGCGGCATGCAGCGCCTGGCGCGGGAACGCCTTCACCGCCGCCACCGCCGCCGGCGACAGCGCCTTTTCCGCGATCCTGCGCCGCCCGCCATAGACCGGATCGCCCACCAGCCCGTGCCCGGCATGGGCCATGTGCACCCGGATCTGGTGGGTCCGGCCCGTCTCCAGCCAGCAGTTCATCAGCGCCAGCACCGGCGGGTTGCCGAAGCTCTCGGCGATCCGTGCTCGTGTCACCGCGTGCCGGCCGCCGTCGAACAGCACCGCCTGTTTCTGCCGGTCATGCTTGTGCCGCGCCAGCCGGGTGGTGATCTTGAGGATGTTGCCCGGCTCGAAACTCACCCCCGGGATGCCGCGCAACCGCGGGTCGTTGGCGTCGGGCACGCCATGGACCAGCGCCAGGTAGTGCCGCTCGATCGTATGTTTCTCGAACTGATCCGCCAGACCCTGATGGGCGCGGTCGCTTTTCGCCACCACCAAAAGGCCGCTGGTGTCCTTGTCGATCCGGTGCACGATCCCCGGTCGCGCCACCCCGCCCACGCCCGACAGGCTTTGACCGCAATGATGCAACAGCGCGTTGACCAGCGTGCCGCCGGGCGTTCCGGGGGCGGGATGCACCACCAGGCCGGCCGGCTTGTTGATCACGACCAGCTCGTCATCCTCGTAAACCACGTCGAGCGCGATCTCCTCGGGCCCGATATGGCTTTTCTCCGCCACCGCCAGCGTGATCTCCACCACATCGCCGTCTGCCACCCGGGCCTTGGGGTTTGCCTCGACCGCGCCATTCACCCGCACCGCGCCCTCGGCCACCAGCCGGGCAAGCCGCGTGCGCGACAACGCGGCCGCCTCTGGCACATCTCGCGAAAGCGCCTTATCAAGGCGCGCAGGCGGATCGGCAGCGATCCGGAAGGTGACAAGGTTTGACGACAATGGATGACACTCCTCAGCCGGTCGATGCGAAGACGCTGAAGTTCCTGCGCCTGCTGGTCACCGTGCTGACGGCGACGATGATCCTCGGCCTTCTAGTGATCATCGCGCTTTTTGTCATCAAGTTCTCGGAAACCCGCCCCGACCTGCCCGACCGCATCGTGCTGCCCGACGGGGCCAAGGCAACCGCCTTCACCCAGTCGGACACCTGGTTCGCCGTGGTGACCGACGACGACCGCATCCTGATCTACAACCCGACGACCGGAACCCTTGTTCAGGAAATCGAGGTTATCGCGGGTGAGTGATGGTACCGCCTCCCTGGCTTGAACAGGGGACCTCTGGATCCACAATCCAGCGCTCTAACCAACTGAGCTAAGGCGGCACTGGAGGGCGATGTAACTTTCCGGGGCGGCGAATGCAAGACCCTTTCATGAGCCTTCAGCCCCGGTTTTCCTCATCTTCCGCGTTGCCCGGTCAACGCCAGCGTGATGCCTGCAAGCGTCAGCGCCACCCCCACCTGCACCCCGGTCAGCGCCGCCGCCGCCAGCCCGAGCGGGCGGCTCACAGGTCGACGTCCCAGCTCTGCTCGATCAGATCGACCCCGAAATTGCGCACCTCTTTCGACGACACGCAGCGCCAGCCCGCCGCGGCATAGAGCGCGCAGGCAGCACGGTGGCTTTCATGGGTCCACAGCTGCATCCGGCGATAGCCCCGCGCCCGGGCATAGTCCATGCAGGCCGCCAGCAGCCGCTTGCCCAGCCCCTTGCCCCGTGCCTCGGGCACCAGCAGAAAGAGCCGCAGTTTGGCGGTCTCCTGGTCCAGCCGCACGCAGAACACCGAGCCCAGCCGCCGGCCATCCTGCTCGGCGATCCAGCCCCGTTCACAACCGGGATCGCGGTTACGGATGAAATCGGCCAGGATCTCGGCCACCAGCGCCTCGAAGGTTCTGTCGAACCCTTCTTCGCTGGCATAAAGCAAGCCGTGCTGTTCGATCAGCCAGCCGGCATCGCCGATCTCCAGGTCTCGCAGGATCACCTCGCCCATAGCCGCAGAATGGGCGCCGGGTGCTTGCATCACAAGCGTAAAATCGCTACCCGAAACGCACAGTCAGGAGGGCCGGACCCATGGGTATCAACGACGACAAGGACATCGAGGCAAACCTGCAGATCGGCCCGACCGACCGCGGCATGGTGCGGCTTTTCATCGAGGCCGGCAAAATCGAGATTCCGATGGATTTCGATCCGGAAGAGGCCGAGGAAATCGCCGAGGAAATCCTCGCCGCCGCCAAGGCCGCCCGCACCCGCAAGAAATCCCCCTAAAGCCGCGGGTCGCGATACCCGTGCAGCCGCCGCGCCGCATGACGGGCAAAACGCAGCGTCAGAGCCTTGCGCCGCGCCGGGGCGAGTTTCTCCTCCGGTCCCAGGCGGATGATCTCGGCATTGTAGGCATCGGCGATGATCAGCCCGGTATCGTCAGGCAGCAGTTCGGTCGGGAAATCCACGTCCACCGCCCAGAAATAGCGGTCGCACCATTCCAGGTAGCCGTCCCATTTTTGGTCCGAGGTAAAATCCACCCGGCTCGACTTGCACTCGATCACCCAGATTTCGCCCTTCGGGCCCAACGCCATCACGTCCACCCGCTTGCCGCGTTCGGGCACGAATTCCTCGACCGCGACAAAGTTGTGGCTGCCGAGATGCCGGCAGACGCCGCGTGCCAGAAGCTGGCCGGGCTGGAGCTGGGAAACAAGCGTATCGTCCATGGGCAAAGAATGAACAAAAGATGAACACTTGACAAGATCGTATTCTTGCCGGGCCATGAAACTCAACGCAATGGAGGATGCGGCTTGACGTGATACCAAAAAGTATCATATTAACGTAAAACCTTTTGGTATCATGAAGGGATGCCCATGCCGCCGCAACCTGCCTTCCGCGCCTTGTCGGATCCGACCCGCCGCAGCATTCTCCGCCTGCTCAGCGAACGCGAGATGAGCGTGGCAGAAGTGTCGCAGCGCTTCGACATGACCCGCGCCGCGGTGCGCAAGCATCTCACCATCCTCGAAGAGGGCGCGTTGATCCGCGTGCGCCGCCAGGGGCGCGAAACGCTCAACGCGCTGCGCCCGGAGGGCCTCGAGCCGGTACACGACTGGCTTTCCTTCTTCGACCGGTTCTGGGACGCCCGCCTTGACGAACTGAAAACCGCCATCGAAACCGGGGAGTCAGGTGATGACTGACACGACGATCCGCAAATCAATCTTCATCGCCGCCGGTCGCGAGACCGTGTGGCGCTATCTCACCCGTGCCGATCTGCTCGATCTGTGGTTCCACCCGGCCTTGGCCGATCTCGAGCAAGGCGAAGACTACACGCTGGTCAGCCAGAGGGACGGCGAACGGATGTGCTGGGGCAAGGTGATCGAGATGCGCCCGCCCGAATACATGCGCTGGGATTTCACCGTCGGGCCGGTGCAGGGTGCGATGACCACGGTGGAATGGGCGCTGGAAGAGGTTCCGGGCGGCACCCGGCTCACGCTCACCCATTCCGGGCTACCGGAGGCGCGCGACGCGTTTGGCCTCGTCGTTGCGCTGGACAGCGGCTGGCATGGATTCCTCGCAAACCTGCGGCGGCTCGCCGCCACGGCGGAGGCCGGCGATTATTCTGCCACGATCCGCGTGCCGGTCGCACCCGAGGCCGCCCGCCGGGCGATTTTCGACCAGATGGACGCTTGGTGGAGCAATCGCGTGAACCGCAGCGACACCGGCGTCACGGTGCATTTCGGACCGAGCCGCGCGCGGTTCGAGTTCCGCGAGAGCGACCGCGCCGGCGAATATCAATGGCTGTGCACCGAGGCGCATATGGTGATCGAGGACGTCACCGATGCAGCCGAATGGCAAGGCAGCCGCCTGTTGTGGCACATCGCGCCGGACCGTGACGGCAGCCGCATTACGCTCACCCATGCGGGTCTCAACGCCGCGATGGCGTGTCGCGATGTCTGCACCCGCGGATGGCAGAAATATTTCGAGCATTCGCTGCGCGAACATCTCTCCGGCGGCACACCTACGCCGGAAACCCGCTGATTTGAACAAAGCGCCCTTGCCGCGCGGCCCGCGGGCGCTTATCTCGCAACTTGGCGGTTCTGCCCCTCTCGTGACACGGTTGCATTCCGGTGGCCTTAAATACTTCCGAGGGAGCTGGCTCTGTCGGGGTCGTGGCCTCGTTACCTGGCGCCCACCTGTGCAAACAGGTCCTCGGGAATGAGATAACCCCACGGTCCGGGTGGTTCCGCCGCTTCCCCCTCCCGCAAACGAAAACGCGCGCCCGAAAGAGCGCGCGATCGAGGTGTTGAGAACCGGTTCAGCGCCGTGGCTTGTGGGCGGCCACGCGCACCAGGGCCGGCTGCGGCGTCGGCGGTGCGACACGCTCGCGCAACCCGCCACCGGGGCCGTCGTCGTCATCGTCCTTCATCCGCATCACCGCGATGCCAAACTGCACGCCGGCGAAGATGATGCCGTTCGAGATCCACAGGATCAGCACCGCCAGCCAGCCCTTGTCGGAGTGACTGACCAGATGCCACAGATTCGCGATGTTGAAATACAGCAGCATCGCGACGAAGGCCGCGGCGATCGCGAAACCGATGGCGACATTGATGATATACATGCGGATCAGCTTGGGCATCTCGGGGTCTCCCTTTTGCTTGAATGAGAGAGTAACGCTTATGCCTGCGTCTTCAAGGGGGACGCGGGGGCGAGGTGCGAAATCCGGCGGATTTGACGCGGTTGTGCTCAAATCCTGGTCGGCTCTGGACAACCCGGCAAGGACGAGGCCGCGTGGGCATTCGACAATCCTGAGGCGAGCCGAGCGATCCGCCCCGACACGCGTGACCTCAGAACAGCCGCGTCGCAACGCTCCACCAAGCCGGCCGCGCAGCGCGGATCGCCCGTTCGGCCGCCTTCGCCTGATCGACGCCTTCGAACAGGGCGAAACAGGTCGCCCCCGAGCCGGACATCCGCGCCAGCAATGCCCCCGGCAGCACCGCCAACCGGTCCAACACCTCACCGATCACCGGCGCAATCTCGATTGCGGGCGCCTCGAGATCGTTGCGTTGCCGGGCGATCCAGCCCACCGCGTCCCGCACGGCATCAAACTCCGGGATCACTTCCGGCATCGGCGGGTGGGTCTTCGATGACAAGCCGGCGAAAACCGCCCCGGTCGGCACCGCGACCCGCGGATTGACCAGCAGGGCCGGCAGCACCGGCAGGTTCACCGGCGCCAAACGCTCGCCGATGCCGCGCATCCGCATCGCCCGGGCATGCAGGCAAACCGGCACATCGGCGCCCAGCACCTCCGATCCCGGCGGCACGGGCCGCCCGCTCCGTTCCGCCAGCAAGCGCAGCCCCGCCGCCGCATCCGACGATCCCCCGCCGATCCCGGCTGCTGCGGGCAGGTGTTTTTCCAGCGTGAAAGCGGCGCTCTCGCCCATCCACTCTGCGGCCCGCAGCACGAGGTTGCTTTCGTCGAACGGGACACCCTCGGCCATCGGCCCTGTCACAGAAAGCAACGGCCGCCCCGCCGCCGCAAGCTCCAGCCGATCTCCGATATCGGCGAAGGCCACCAGACTGTCGAGCTCGTGCAGTCCGTCCGCCCGCTGTGCCGTGACATGCAGCGTGAGATTGACTTTAGCGGGTGCAAACCCAGGCCCGAAACCGGGCGCGTGTCCCGGCCCGCCGGCGTCAGCCATCCTCGCCGGCCACCTTCAGCGGTGGCGCACCCTCTTCCGCCAGCACCTTATCGAGCCCGACCTCGATCTTGCGGCGGATGCGGTCGGGGTCTGCATCCTCGGCGGTATCGCCGTAATCGACGAAGCTCAGCGCCCGCTTCCACTGGAACTCGGCCTCGCGTGTGCGGCCCACGGCCCAGTAGACATCGCCGAGGTGGTCGTTGACGATGGGATCGACCGACATCAGTTCGGCGGCACGCTCCATGTGCTCGACCGCCTCTTCGTAGCGGCCCAACCGGTAGAGTGCCCAGCCCAGGCTATCGACGATATAGCCACTGTCGGGCCGCGCCGCGACGGCGCGCTCGATCAGCTCCAATGCCTCGTCGAGCTTGTCGCTCTTCTCGACCAGCGAATAACCGAGATAGTTGAGTACTTCCGGCCGGTCCGGATCGATTTCCAGCGCTTTACGGAAATCCGCCTCGGCCTTCGGCCAGTCCCCGGTGCGCTCATGGCAGATGCCACGGGCGTAGTAAACGAACCACTGGCCCGCCTCCTGCTCGGGATACAGCGTCAGCGCCCGGTCATAGGCCACGATCGCTTCGTCATAGCGGTTGAGCGTGCGCAGCAGATCGCCCAGCGTGTTGTGCACCACCGGCAACTCGCCATGGGACTTGGCCAGCTGCTCCAGCACCTCGATGGCAGCGTCGGGCTTGTCAGCCTTGCGCAGCGCATCGGCCCGGCCAAGCTCGGCGGCGTGATAGGCCGGATCGTCGCGTGGCACCTTGCGATAGGTCTGGGTGGCGAGATCAAACTGTTCCATGTCGTCGAGGATCTCGGCTGTCAGCAGGATCGCGTCGACATGACCGGGGCGGAGATACTCCGCCAGACGGGCGAACAGGATAGTGTCGGCGTCGCGCGCCTCCCCCTTGAGCGCGCCGGCCACGGAGTAAAGCACCTCGGCAATGCCGTCGCGGGCCGAGCCGACGATGTCGAAGGCCAGGGTCTCATCGGCTTTGAGCGCGTCACGCAGCGCCGTCAGTTCGGGATCCAGCGTGGCGCCGAAGCTCTGCTCCAGCACCTCGAGCGCAGTGTCGTTCTGCTCGAGCTGGCTCAACACCTCGATCCGCGCGATCACCCCGCGCCGGGTCTGCACCGCCGAGCCCGGCCCAGTGGCACCAAGGATCTCCTCGGCACTCTCGAAATCGCCGACCATGGCCAGCGCCAGCGCCTTGTGATAAAGCGCAAAGCCGCGCTGGCCGGGTTCCGCGGCGGCGGCATCGAACAGCACAATCGCCTCCGACATCGCCCCGTTGCCAATCTGCGCCCAGGCCGCGATCAGCCCGTCGACCAGCGGACCGATGCCGCGCTTGTCCTCGATCCGGGCGATCAGCTCGTCATAGCGCCCGTTCCAGGCCTCGTCGGCCAGCAGCACCATCTGGGAAAGCTGGCTTGTCAGTTCTTCCGTTTCCATCGCTGTGGCCACAGGCAAGGCGCGGTCGATCCGGCCCAGCGACAGAAACGCCAGCACCGTGGCCTCCATCAGCTGCGGGTTCGATGGGTCGCGGGCCAGCGCCTGGGTGTAATACTCGGCCGCGGCCTGGAAATCGCCGGAATAGCGCGCCTGCCGCCCGGCCAGATAGGGCCCGGCCAGGCCCTGGGCCGAAACCGGCGCCGGCGGAAACTGCATCGCGAGCGCCGCGATGACTGCTGTCAGTATGCGTTTCATGGGGCAATGCCTGCCTTTTCCTGCCGCGGTTCGAGCGCACAGGGTAGCGCAAACCGCCGCAAAGGCAATGCACTCTGCACAAACCTGCGGCGTTTGGCGGCGGTCGGCGGCAAGTCACGCTGCAACCGGTCTCAAAACCGGCTGAACGCGCAACGCTCAAGACGCGGGCCTCACGACCTGACACCCGGGCGCACGCCGCGCCGGCCCTGATCTCCGGACAAACCTCGCCTGCCTGGTCACGGACACTCTTTTCCCCGCCCGCGTGCCATGCAAATGTCGCGCCCATGACCAAGATCACCTCTCTCGACGGCAGCCCCATCAGCCGTTTCGCTTTCGGTACGATGCAGTTCGGCGGCAAAGCCGACGCCGCCGCCTCGGCCGCGATGTTCGAAGCCGCCTGCGCCGCCGGCCTCACCCATTTCGACACCGCCCATCTCTACACCGGCGGCCGCTCGGAAGAGATCCTCGGGGACCTCGCCGGACCGATGCGTGATCGTCTCGTGATCGCCACCAAGATCGGCTACCGTGACGGCACCGGCCCGGAACGGCTGCGCGCCGATTTCGACCTCTCCCGCAAACGGCTCGGCATGGAGGTGGTCGACATCCTCTATCTTCACCGCTTCGACGCCGAAACCCCGCTCGAAACCCAACTCGAAGTCCTGGCCGGACTGAAGGAAACCGGCGCAATTCGGTTCATCGGCGTGTCGAACTTTGCCGCTTGGCAGGTGATGAAGGCCCACGCCCTGCTGCGTGGCATGGGCCACGGCGTCGACATCATCCAGCCGATGTATTCGCTGGTGAAACGCCAGGCCGAGGTCGAACTCTTGCCGATGTGCGCCGCCGTAGGGATCGCCTGCGCACCCTATTCGCCGCTAGGTGGCGGGCTGCTGACCGGTAAATACGTTGCCGGCGGCACCGGGCGGCTGACCGAGGACGACCGCTATGTCGCCCGCTATGCCCCCGGTTTCATGCACGAAGCGGCGCAGCACGTGGCCCGGATCGCCGCTGAGCTTGGCACCCATCCTGCCACGCTGGCCGCCGCCTGGGCTGCCCGCCATCCCTCCCGCCCGATGCCGATCCTTTCCGCGTCGGCGCCGGATCAGCTCGCCCCGTCGCTCGCCGCAACGCGGTTCAAAATGGACCACGCGCTCTATGACCGTCTCGCCGCGCTTACGCCCACCCCGCCTCCCGCAACCGACCGGATCGAAGAACAATGAGCGATATCGTTATCATCGGCGGCGGCATCGCCGGGCTTTCCGCCGGCGCCCGCCTCGCCCCGCATGCCAGCGTCACCCTGCTCGAGGCCGAAGCCGCGCTCGGCTATCACGCCTCGGGCCGGTCCGCGGCGATGTTCGAGGCGCAGTACGGCCTGCCGACGACGATCCAGCTCAACCTGGCCAGCGCCGCGTTCCACCACGGCGAAAACGGCGGCTATACCTCGCCCCGCGGCATCCTGTTCGCCGCCCGCGTCCATGAGCGCGCGACGTTCGAGGCCGAAAACGCGGCGATGAAGATGGCGGAGATCAGCCCGGCCGAGGCCATCGCCCTTGTGCCGATCCTCAACCCCGACACCGTGGCCTTCGCCGCCTATCACCAAGCCGCCTATGACCTCGACACCGACCGGATGCTGCAGGATTTCGCCCGCACGAT
The DNA here is from genome assembly GCF_030848945.1 of Marimonas arenosa. Taxonomy (GTDB): domain Bacteria; phylum Pseudomonadota; class Alphaproteobacteria; order Rhodobacterales; family Rhodobacteraceae; genus Marimonas; species Marimonas arenosa. The sequence goes on along the minus strand of NZ_JANHAX010000007.1, from coordinate 21,666 downwards.
CCGCGGCCATGGCGGCACGATTCACCTGAACGCCCCGGTGACAGCCATCGAAAAGCCCGGCCGCTGGCAAATCACCGCCGGCAACGCGGTCCACCAGGCCGATGTCGTCGTTGATGCCGCCGGCGCCTGGGCCGACCAGGTGGCACGAATGGCCGGGATTGCGCCGCTGAGCCTTGTTCCCTGCCGTCGTTCAATGGCCCGCATTCCCGCGCCCGGCGGACATGACGTGGCCCGCTGGCCGATGTTCTTCGGCACCGGCGAACGCTGGTATGCCAAGCCCGATGCCGGTCAGCTCCTGGTCTCGCCCGCCGAGGAAGACCCGGTCGAGCCGACCGACGCCTGGGCCGACGACATGGTGTTGGCCGAGGGGCTGGCCCGCTACGAGGAGATGGTGACCGCGCCCGTCACCCGCATCACCGCCAACTGGGCCGGTCTCAGGACGTTCTCGCCCGACCGCGCGCTGGTGCTGGGGGCGGCGCCACAGGACCCCTCCTTCTTCTGGTCGGCGGGTCAGGGCGGCTACGGTTTCCAGACCGCCCCCGCCGCCAGCCAGTTGGTGGCCGACCTGATCCTCGGGCGTCCGCCCGCGCTCGACCCGCAACTGGCCGCCGCCCTTTCGCCGGCCCGTTTCGCTTGAGGCAACGGGCAGGTATCGAGTATTTTCAGCAAGATGAAGCCACGGAGCCTGCCATGCCCAAACGCCTGAACCTGCCCGACAGCGCCTCGGTCGCCACGCCGGGCGAGGATGGCCGCCTGCACGCGCCCTCGGCCGAGCGCAATGCCGGGCCGATCTGCGATCTGGTGGCGGCCCACGCCCCCGAGACGGGCACGGCGCTTGAGATCGCGTCAGGCACCGGCCAACACAGCGTGGCGCTTGCCCGCCGCTTGCCGGGTCTCGCCTGGCAGCCTTCGGACATCGACGCCGACCGCCGCGCCTCGGTCGATGCCTGGGCCCGCAGCGAGGGGCTCTCGAATGTCGCTCCGGCCATCCCGCTCGACGCCACCCACCCCGGATGGGCGGCCTCCCACGGCGGCCAGTCGCTGGTCTTCCTGTCCAATCTCCTGCATCTCATCTCCGAACCCGAGGCCAGAATTCTCATCTCCGAGGCAGCGCAGGCACTGGCGCCCGGCGGGATTTTGATCCTATACGGCCCCTTCCTGCGCGACGGCGAAACCACATCGGACGGCGATACGCGGTTTGACACCAGCCTGCGCGCTCAGGACCCCGAGATCGGCTACAAGGACGACTGGGACGTGATCGACTGGCTGCACGAGAATTTCCTCGAGCTGGTGCAGGTGGTGGAAATGCCGGCCAACAATCTCGGCTTCGTCGCCCGCCGCCCGGGCTGAGGCGGCAGCGACACGACGGAACAACCGCCCTCCACCGTACAACCCGCGTGACCCGATCAACAAAGGAGAAACCCATGATCCGCATCGCCTTGACCGTTGCCGTCATTTCCCTGGGCGTCATGGCCCAGGCACAACAAGGCCAGCCCGGCGCGCATTTCGTCGAGATGTGGGACCTCGACGGCGACGGCGCGGTCACCTTGGCAGAGGCCACCGAACGCCGCGGCGACATCTTTACCACCTTCGATGAAAACGAAGACGATATCCTGTCGGCCGGTGAACACGATCTGTTCGACGAGGCCCGCGCCGCCGACATGCAGGCCAACGGGCTGGGGCGGGGACAAGGGCGCAACAGCCCGGCGAATGGCATGCTCCGCGAAGTCACCGACGCCGATGGCGACGGTGCCGTCAGCCGCGACGAGTTCATGTCCGCCGTGCCGGGCTGGTTCGCCGGCCTGGACCGCGACAGCGACGGCGTTGTGACCCCGGCCGATTTCGTCCCGCGTGGCAACTGACCGCCAACCCGGCGCAACGATCGTGCGACGGGCTTGAAAGCCGCCCCGGCACCGGGGCAAGCTGCCGGCATGACCCTTGAGCCCCGGGAAGAGCCATGCTCACGCGCCGCACCCTCTGCCTGACGCTGTCCGGCCTCGCCCTGTCGGCCTGTGCGACCGGATCGCAGCGCACCGCGCCACCTCCAGCCGGCCCGGCGCCGGCATCCCTGGCCATGCCCGCGGTCATACGTCCCGACTTCGGCGACAGCGATCCGGTCGATTTCCCCGGCCGCAAACCGGCGCGTTACCCGGTCCACGGCATCGACGCCGCCCGCTTTCAGGACGCCGCAGACTGGCCCACCGCCCGCGCTGCCGGCGTCAACTTCGCCTTCCTCAAGGCTACCGAGGGCGGCGACCGCACCGACCCGATGTTCGACAGTCACTGGCGAGGCGCCCGCGCCGCGGGCATCCCGACCAGTGCCTACCATTTCTTCTATTTCTGCACCCCGGCCGAGGTGCAGGCGCGCTGGTTCATCCGCAACGTGCCGAAAACCCCCGGCATGTTGCCGCCGGTGCTCGATCTCGAATGGAACCCGTTTTCACCGACCTGCACGCACCGCCCCGAGGGCGCCGTGGTGCGCCGCGAAGCCCGCATCTTCCTTGCCGCGCTCGAGGCGCATTACGGCCAGCGCCCGGTGGTCTACACCACGCCCGAGTTCTACCGGCAGACCGGGATCGGCAAGCTCCGGGCGGTGGAGTTCTGGCTGCGCTCCACCGCCAAGCCGCTTTCCGAGGTTTATCCCGGCCAGCGCTGGCGCTTCTGGCAGTATTCCGGCACCGGCCTGGTGCCCGGCTTCCTGGACGAGGTCGATCTCAACCTGTTCAACGGTTCGGCGGCGGACTGGGCGGCATGGCTGACGGCGCGACGGGTGACTTGACAGCGGCCGACCTGCCCGACCGGTCGCCACCGCATAGGCCGATTTCAGCTTATTGACCTAGCGCAAGGCGGGCGCGACGCAATGGCTGGATAATTAAAGTGTGTTTGTTAACGGGTAGCCGGGCTGCCCGGCTCCCGGGGCATAGAGGGAGAAGATTCATGAACACATCGCGCATTCTTTGGGCCGCACTTTCTGCGGTCGTCATTTTTCTGGTTTCAACGGCGTCTGCTTGGGCAACTGAGGCCCGGGCGACAGCATGGGTCAATGTCCGCTCCGGTCCCGGCACCGGCTATTCCGTGGTCGATACCATGGCCGAAGGCGAAACCGGCAACATCACCGAATGCCGCTCGAACGGCTGGTGCTACGTGCAGCGTTCCGGCGCCGATGGCTGGGTCAGTTCCAGCTACCTGACCTCCACCGAAACCACCAGCGACCCCAACTGTCGCTTCCGCCTGGTGATCGGCTCGGGCGGACCACGCTTCGTGATCACCTGCGACGGCGGTGGCAGTGGCCCCGGTATCGAGGTCGGCACACCGGCACCCAACCGGGTCTGCTTCTTCGTGAACAACAACTATACCGGTGCCGCGTTCTGCCGCCAGCCGGGGCTCTACAATTCGATGCCCGCCGGCTTCAACAACAAGATCAGTTCGATCCGCCTGCACGGCAGCGCCAAGGTTCGGATCTGCGAATATCAGAACATGGGGCCGTTCTGCCGGGATCTGACCTCTAGCGATCCCAGCATCGGCTCGATGCTGAACAACCGGATGTCGTCCTTCCGGGTGCATCTCGGCGGGCTGCCGCCGCTGAAACAGGCCTGCCTGTTCGACGGCAACAACTTCTCCGGCCAGCATCTGTGCTACCGCGTCGGCACCCACTCGCTGCCGGCCGCGGCCCACAACAAGGCCAGTTCCGTTCGCCTGCACGCAGGCGCCCGGGCACGGCTGTCGAAAAGCCCGACCTACGGTGTTGGCGGAGCGTTTCCGGTGAACACCAGCATCCCGGTCCTGCCGGGATCCTGGAACAACCAGGTCAAGTCGATCCGGGTCGAATAAGGCTCTGAAACGAAATTGGCCGGGGAAATCCCCGGCCTATGCCTTTTCGTTGCTGCAGAGCTACGCGTCAGGGGAACAGGGCGCTACCCGTCGACCCGGATGTTTTCGTTCTTCGGATCGTAAGGGCTGTCCTCGACGATCTCGCAATCCCACAACCGGTTCTGCATCTTCACCTTCAGCGTCTGGCCGACCTTGGCCAGCTCCGGTGACACATACCCCATACCGATCGACTTGCCGAACACCACCGAATAGCCGCCCGAGGTCAGGCGCCCGACCTTGGTGCCGCCATCGTAGAGCGCCTCGCGGCCCCACGGGTCGGCGTCTTCGGGTCCGTCGATCAAAAGCGTCACGCATTTCGACCGGATCCCCTTGGCCTCCATCTCGGCCTTGCCGTGGAATTCCTTGGACAGGTCGATGAACCGCGGCAGGTCGGCCTCGGCAGGCGTGGCGTCGCGGCCCAGTTCGGTGCCGAAGGCGCGATAGGACTTCTCCTGCCGCAGCCAGTTCTGCGCCCGCGCGCCGACCAGCTTCATCCCGTGCCTTTCGCCCGCCTCCAGCAGCAGGTCCCACAGGTAATTCTGCATCTCGATCGGGTGATGCAGCTCCCAGCCCAGCTCGCCGGTATAGGCCACCCTGATGGCGCGCACCGGGCACATGCCCAGCTCGATATCGCGGGCGCTGAGCCACGGGAAACGCTTGTTCGACAGCGCTGTGTCGGGCTCGGCATCCTTGATCACCTCGCGCAACACGTCGCGCGATTTCGGCCCGGCAATGGCGAAAACGCCCCACTGGTTGGTCACGTCCTGGATCTCGACATAGCCAAACTCGCCAGCCTTGTTCTCGGCTGCCTTGCGCAGGTAATCGGCATCGTATTCGCTCCACGCGCCTGCCGAGACGAGGTAATACTCATCCTCGCCCCGCCGCACGATGGTGTATTCCGTGCGCGTCGTGCCCGCACCCGTCAGCGCGTAGGTCAGGTTGATCCGCCCGACGCGCGGTAGCTTGTTGCAGGTGAACCAGTCGAGGAACGCCGTCGCCCCCGGCCCCCTGACCACGTGCTTGGTAAAGGCGGTCGCGTCGATCAGGCCAACGCCCTCGCGGATCGCCTTGGCCTCGTCAACGGCATATTGCCACCAGCCGCCGCGGCGGAACGACCGCGCGTCATGGTCGAACCGCTCGGGCGCATCCAGCGGTCCGTAATAGTTCGGCCGCTCCCAACCGTTGACCTGACCGAACTGCGCGCCCTTGGCCTTCTGCCGGTCATAGGCCGGCGCGGTCCTGAGCGGCCGGCACGCTTCGCGCTCCTCATCCGGGTGGTGCAGGACATAGACGTGCTCGTAGCACTCCTCGTTCTTCTTGACCGCGTATTCGGTCGTCATCCAGTGCTGCGAATAGCGCTTGGGATCGAGGCTCGCCATGTCGATCTCGGCCTCGCCCTCGACCATCATCTGCGCCAGGTAATATCCCGTTCCCCCGGCAGCGGTGATCCCGAACGAGAAGCCTTCGGCCAGCCACATGTTGCGCAGCCCCGGCGCCGGGCCCACCAGCGGATTGCCGTCAGGCGTATAGCAGATCGGCCCGTTGAAATCGTCCTTCAACCCCACTTCTTCGGTCGAGGGGATCCGGTGGATCATGCTCATGTATTCCTCCTCGATCCGCTCCAGGTCGAGCGGGAAGAGATCGGCGCGGAAACTGTCGGGCACGCCATAGGCAAACCGCGCCGGCGCATTGCGCTCGTAAGGTCCGAGAATCCAGCCGCCGCGCTCCTCGCGGACATACCACTTGGCATCGGCATCGCGCAGAACCGGATGCTCGGCGCCGCCGTTCTTGCGGTATTCGACCAAGGCCGGGTCCGGCTCGGTCACGATAAACTGATGCTCGACCGGGATCGCCGGCATCTTGATCCCCAAAAGCTTCGCCGTGCGCTGCGCATGGTTGCCGGTCGCGGTGACGACGTGCTCAGCGCTGACCACCACCTGCTCGTCGCTGGGCACCAGGTTACCGCCCTTTTCTACCATCTTTGTCAGCGTCACGTCCCAGTGATCGCCCTTCCATTCATAGCCATCGGCCTGCCACTTGCGCTCGATCGTCACGCCGCGCTGGCGCGCGCCCTTGGCCATCGCCATGGTCACGTCGGCCGGGTTGATATAACCGTCGGTCGGGTGATAGAGCGCGCCTTTCAGGTCCTCGGTCCGCACCAGCGGCCAACGCTCCTTGATCTCCTTTGGGCTCAGAAACTCATATGGCACACCGCAGGTCTCAGCCGTCGTGGCATAGAGCTGATATTCGTCCATCCGGGCATCGGTCTGCGCCATGCGCAGGTTGCCGACCACGAAGAAGCCGGCATCGAGCCCGGTTTCCTCTTCCAGCGTCTTGTAAAACTCGACCGAATACTGGTGGATGTGGGTGGTGGCGTAGGACATGTTGAACAAGGGCAGCAGCCCCGCCGCGTGCCAGGTCGACCCGCTCGTCAGCTCGTCGCGCTCCAGCAGCATGACGTCGGACCACCCGGCCCTGGCCAGATGATAGGCAATCGAGGTGCCGACGGCACCGCCGCCGACGACAAGGGCTTTCACTTGGGTTTTCATGGGGAGGCCCCTCCGGGTCAGATGGTCGTTCCCTCGCTTTTAACGCACCCGGGATTTTCCGCACAGCCCAGCCGACCCTTGATCGCCTGAATCCGACCTAGGCCGCGCCCACCGGCTTCGCCGGCAGAAAAAACGCGGCCCGGCATCAGCCGAACCGCGTCTGGGATGTCGCGTCTCTGTTGCGCGATCACTTCTGATCCTTGGCCTCGCAGAACTTGCCGGCGCCACAGCCGCCACCGCTGCCCAGCCGCGTGCCGCCGCCGCTGCCCAGCCGCCGGATTTCGACCTTTTCGCGCGATTGCCGGACCGTGCCCGATTTTTCGCCACCTCCGAAAAGCCCGCGCAGGCCGCTCATGAAACCACCAGATTCTTCGTTTTTCTGAACCGCTGGTTCATTGCTGCGCGGTTGGGGTCCCGCATTGTCTTGCTCCACCATTCGGGCAATCGAAGACATGCTGGCGATCGTCGCATCGGCTTGCGAGCCGTTCATACCCAGCGCCTTGGCGACCTTTTTCGCGTCGGCCTTTCTTCCTTCAAGCGACCCCGGTGCGTTCGACCCGGCGCCCTGCGACGCGCCGTCACCTGGACTGTCGACACTCTCAAGCACCCCCAGTTCGGCGGCCAGCGCCGCCGACATCTTCGGCATTTCCGGCATCGGGCTGTCCTCTTCGGCATCGGGCAACTGCGCCTGGTTCTGTGCCACCGCCACACCGAAGCTCTGGCCGACCTCGCCCAGCGCGGCATAGCCGTCACGGCCTTCCATCAGGTCGCGCATCGCCTGACGATAGCCGGCCCGGATCAGCGTCTCCATGTTCACCGCCTTGCCGCCGGTCAGATCGGTCACCCCGTCCACGCCCGCACCATAGCCCTGTGCCAGCGTGTTGATCATCAGCGCCCCGCCATTGATATTCTGCACCCGGTATTGCGCCTCCTGCGCCAGCAGCGTTTCGAACTCCTGGCGCAGACTCAGCATCGCCTCGGCGAGCTTTTCCTGTTCCGTGCCCGGCGGCGGGGTCATGCCGTTGCCGACACTGGCCATCGGGGTCCTGAGCAAAGCATTCAGCCCGTCATAGTCGATCGCTTCGAGGATCTCGCGGGTCGACGCGGTCGAGGCGTTGGCGTGCACCCGGATACGCAGTTCCTGGCCAAAGCCGATCCGGCCATTCAGGATTCGGTAATGGTTGGGATGCTGCCCGTCGGAGTTCAGCGCCTCGGTAAAGCCCACCCCGCCGATCACGGCAAACCCCCGGTCGCTCCCCTCCAGGCCGCCGAACGACGCATCGATGGTGGCCGCGACATTGCCGACTAGGGAATTGAGCCCCGGCGCCTTGTGGGTCTTGATCTCGACGAACACGGACTCGTCGCCACGCTCGTAGACCCAGCTGCGGGTGGCCACCTCTTCCCGGATGTCGGCGGCGCTGCGCTGCCCCATCAGGTTGGCGATGCCAGCTCCGGCCTTGCTGCCGCCTCCGTCTGGGCCAGTGAGCATCTTGGCTGCCGCCAGATAGTTGGCGTCGCCATGCGTGCCCATTTTCTTCATCCGCCGTGCCGGCAGGATGGCAGTGTTGTCGCCTTCGTCGAAACCGCGCCGCACCCAGCCAGCCGGCGCGTCCGGCAGGAACGGCTTGCCGCCCTCTTTCCAGGCCTTCTTGCGGTTGGATTCGGCCAGCTTCGCCATCTTCTCGGCTTTCGCGCCGTCGATGCGCGCACTGATCGTGGCGACGTAGTCGCCTGGACCCATCTGGCCGAGCGACAGCCCCGCCTTGGTGCTCTGCTGGTGGTAATCCACACCGAGCCCGACCACGCCAAGCACCGCCACGAAACCGATTGCATAGGAATTCATGCCCCGACTCTCCGAACCTGTTTACTGTCTGGAAACAGACTGCCCCTGAAATCAGGCATAACTTTGCAACCAACGCGGTAATTTCTGGCGCTCAACGCCGCGCCAGGTCGATCCGCGCCAGGAAGGCCTCGACCTCCTCCAATGGCGTGTTGCTGATCAGTTCGATCACCATCCCGCCCGGCGCATCGGCCCGGTAGAAATCATAGGGCATCAGCGCCTCGGTCTCGGGCAAGGCCCGCACCCGGCGTCGGAAGATCAAATCGCCGGCGACGATTTCCGCCTCGTGCGGCATCTCCGCACCATGCGCCAGCGCCGTAACCGCCAACGCCGCCTTGCCCGGCGCGAACACGCGCGGCGGCCGCCGCAGTCCCAGCACGATGCGCTGGTCGCCCTTGGCATAGACCTGCGCCAGCTGGTCGCCGCCGCCCGCGGTATAGAAGCCGAACCGCTCCAGATCGCCACCGGCGCGCAGCCGCGCCGTCCGGCCCAGTTCGTGTGCCCCTTGCACCACCGCTTCGCCCTCTCCGCGCAGGTAATCGCGCCGCACCCAGCCCTGCGGGACCGGCGGCAGCTGGTGGCGAAGAAACCCCCGCGGATCGGCACTTTTCGCGCCCGTCATGACCGCCATATCGTTGCTGAAATCCCGCAACCCATAGCTCCGCTGGCCCGTGCTCATCACCAGGAACAGGATCGCGATAAAAAGAAGAAAAACTGATGCAAGGACGAACAGAAAAGCAGTTGGACTGCGCCGGAAGAGAAAAATGTCAAAGACGAACGTGAACGGAAACATCGGCTGACTCGCATGGTGGTGATTCAGACTGCCACCGCAAACCGCCGATTTCTTGAAAGCTTCAGGGCAGGATCAAGGCGCGGCTCACTCGCCCAGCGCCACCCCTTCGCGCCGCGGATCGGCGCCGCCTTGCAGCCCGTCGGCGGTGATTTCGATTGCGTGCAGGCCTGAATTGAGCCCCCGGGTGCGGATCTCGTAGCCCAGCGCCCCAAGCGGGCCCGCGAGCGCTTCGGCCGCCGTACCCGCCTCGAGATCATAGGCTCCAAAGCGGTTGACCAGGTGCGGCAGCGCCACGGCCTGCTGCACATCCATCCCCCAGTCGGCCCAGGCGATGATCGTCTTGGCGACATAGCCGATGATCCGGCTGCCCCCGGGACTGCCGACCACCAGAACCGGCTTGCCATCCTCCAGCACAATGGTCGGCGCCATCGACGAACGCGGCCGTTTGCCAGGCTCGACCCGGTTGGCCACCGGCACACCGTCGCGATGGCTGCGGAACGAGAAATCGGTGAGTTCATTGTTCAGCAGGAATCCCCGTACCATCAGCCGCGAGCCAAAGGCGTTTTCGATGGTGGTCGTCATCGCCAGGGCGTTGCCGTCGCGGTCGACGATCGAGATATGCGAGGTCGACGGCAGCTCGATCGTGGTGTCATCGGCCCAATTGAGCGCATGGTCGAACTCGGGCTTGCCCGGCGCCACTTCGGGCAGGGCATCATCGCCCGCCAGCAGCGCCCCCCGCCCGGCCAGATAGTCCGGTGCGAGCAACCCCGCCACCGGCACCGGCACATAGTCACTGTCGGCCATGTAACGGCCGCGGTCGGCAAAGGCCAGCCGGCTGGCATCGCCGATCAGGCGCCAGGCTTCGGCGCTGTCGGGGCCCAACGCGGCCAGGTCATAGGCCGCCAACATCCCCAGGATCTGGCCCACGGTCAGCCCGCCCGAGCTCGGTGGTCCCATGCCGCAGACCTGCAAGGCCCGATAGGGCGCACAGACCGCGTCGCGCTCCCGGACCTGGTAAAGCATCATGTCGATTTCGGTCAGCAGGCCCGGATTGCCGTCGGCGCCCTGCACCTTGGCGACGATGTCACGCGCAATCTGTCCGGAATAGAACTGGCCCACCCCTTGCCCGGCCATGGCCCGCAGAGTCTCGGCGTAGGCGGGGTTCCTCAGCAGATATCCCTCGGCCACGGCGACACCGTCCGGCAGGAAATAGCGCCGCGTCTCCGGATCGCGCGCCAGCCGCTCGCGGTCGGCGTTGACCATCGCCGCCAACCGGGCCGAGACCGGGAATCCCTCCTCGGCCAGCCGTATCGCCTCAACAAAAAGACCCGCCCAATCCATCCGCCCCCAGTTTGCGTGCGCCTTCTGCATCAGCGCCGGCGTGCCCGGTACCCCCACCGAGCGCCCCCCCACCACGGCATCGAAGAACTTGAGCGGTGCGCCGGCCTCGTCCTGAAACAGCGTCGGTCCGGCGGCAAGCGGCGCGGTCTCGCGTCCGTCCAGCGTGGTCAGCGTGCCGCGTTCGGCATCGTACCAAACCAGGAAGGCGCCGCCGCCAAGCCCCGAGCTCTGCGGCTCGACCAGTCCCAGCACCAGTTGGACCGCCACCATTGCGTCCGCGGCGCTGCCGCCCTCGGCCAGCACCCGTGCGCCCGCAGCCACGGCATGCGGGTTGGCGGCCGCGATCATCCAGGTCTCGGAACGCACCGGCCGGCCGGCTGCCTTGAGTGACTGCGCCTCGGCCAGCGCCGGACCGTCCAGCTCGGTGCCCAGCGCCGTCGCCGTCTCCGGCGCCACGCGGTCGGCAGCCTCCTGGGCCGAACCCCGGGGCGCGAAACTGCCCCAGAACACCGCCGCAAGTATGAAAATCATCCGAACCCCGGCCATGACGCCTCCTCTCCATCCGCATCATCATGCGCGAGAACCCGGCCCCTTGGCAATTCGCCGCTCCGTCTCCTTGTGCGAGCATGCCGGGATACGCGGTGCAGGGACTTCATCGGGGACGCTGCAATCATCGCCCCATTGGCGTGATGCCGACATTCGGGTTGCCGGGGTGTGCGAGAACCTGGCCGGGCCGGCAGCGCGCCGTGGGCTCCCGCTTATCCGTGAGAACCGGGGGTCGCATCGGACTCGAAAAAGCGGCGGACCGTCCCGGAACAGGTTCGGACTCCGCACGGCCCGTTAACCTCGCCCCTTGCTAATTTCCTACCCCACCGCGCGCCAGACAGGGTGCCAGCCAGCCTGCCAGCCAGGCTGCCATACCAACGATTTCGGCCGCACGGTGGCGTTAACCCCTGCCGGGTCAGAGCATTGCCGGGATCACCTGGTCGGGCGGACGGTGGCCGTCGTCGAAGGTCTTGATGTTGATGATCACCTTCTCACCCATCTCGACGCGGCCTTCCTGAGTGGCGCTGCCCATGTGCGGTGTCAGTACCACCCCCGGCAGTTCGCGCAGCCTTGGATTGACCTCGGCACCATGCTCGAACACGTCGAGCCCGGCACCGCCCAACGCGCCCGCCTCGAGCTGCCGCACCAGCGCATTCTCGTCGATCACCTCGCCCCGCGAGGTGTTGACGAGAACCGCATCTTTCTTCAACAGTTTCAAGCGCCTGGCATTCATCAGGTGGAAGGTCGAGGGGGTGTGCGGGCAGTTGATCGAGATCACGTCCATCCGTGCGACCATCTGGTCGAGGCTTTCCCAATAGGTCGCTTCGAAGGCGGCCTCGGTCTCCTCGCGCAGCCGGTGGCGGTTGTGATAGTGGATCTGCATCCCGAAGGCGCGGGCGCGGCGTGCCACGGCCTGGCCGATCCGGCCCATGCCGAGGATCCCCAGTCGCTTGCCGTGCATCCGCGTGCCGAGCAGCGCGGTCGGCGCCCAGCCGGTCCAGTCCCCCGCCTTCATCCGCTCCAGCCCTTCCGGAATCCGCCGTGTCACCGCCAGCATCAGCGCCAGCGCCATGTCGGCGGTATCGTCGGCCGACACGCCCGGTGTGTTGCTGACCAGAATGCCCCGCTGCCGCGCCGTGGAGACGTCGATATGATCGACACCTGAACCGTAATTCGCGATGAGTTTCAATTGGTTGCCAGCCTGCCCCAGAAGCCCCGCATCGATCTCGTCGGTGATCGTCGGCACCAGAACGTCGGCCCGCCCGACCGCCTCGACCATCTCGGCCCGGGTCATTGGAGTGTCGTCCTCGCGCAAGCTCACGTCGAAGAGCTCCTTCATCCTTGTCTCGACCACATCGGGCAAGCGTCGCGTTACGACAACACTCAGGCGTTTCGTGGGCATGGGCTCCTCCGGCTGCTTCCATCGGCTGCGTCTTACTGGCAAAGTGACGGATAGTCAGCCGGGGCACAAGAACCTCTTGGCATTTCCTTTGGGGCAAAACGGGCAGAAGCGATGAGACGCTTCCTTTTGACGGCAGTCGTGATGCTGAGCGTGGCGCAATCCGCCGCCGCGATGGAACGCGGCAGCGTCACCAACCTGCCGATTCCACGTTATGTTTCGGTCAAGACCGAGGAATGCAACGTCCGCCGCGGACCATCGCTCACCCACCGGATCGACTGGGTGTTCCAGCGCAAGGGCATGCCGGTCGAGGTTACTGCCGAACACGGCCACTGGCGCCGCGTGAGCGACCGCGATGGCGCCGGCGGCTGGGTGCATTACTCGCTCCTGTCGGGTGCGCGTACGGTGATCGTCGACCAGGACATGCTCGCCCTGCATCTCGGCCCTGATCCCGAAACCCCGGTCAATGCCCGGCTCGAACTCGGCGTCATCGCCCGACTCGGCGAGTGCCTGACGAACTGGTGCCGCCTGTCGGCCGGGGGCTACCGCGGCTGGGCACCGAAATCGGCCCTTTGGGGAGTAAACGCCGATGAAATTCGCGATTGAGCCATCCCTGCGGTATCGCTAACCTGACGTCGGGAACGGGGGGTTAGTCAAATTTTAAGATGATCAGACTTATTTTCGCCGTCACTGTCGTGCTCTCCCTGCTCTCGGCGCCGCTGGCCGCGCAGTCTCCTGACCAGCCGTCAGGCACCATCGCGGTTGAGGACAGTGCCACCAAGGACGCCGCGATCGCCGTGCGCATCCGCGACATCCTGGCCGAACTGGGCGGTTACGAAGATGTCACCGTCACGGTGAGTTCCGGCATCGTCACGCTGCGCGGCACCACGCTCGACCACGCCACCGCCACGCGATTGAATGAAATCGCCGGCCGGGTCGAGGGCGTCGTGGCGATCGAAAACGAGGTGACCGAGACCACCGATGTTGTCAAACGCCTCAACCCGGCGATCGAGCGGTTCTGGGCCCGAACCAAGCAGATGCTGGCCTATCTGCCGCTCCTGGCCGTGGCGGTGTTCGCATTCGCAGTGGTGGTGGCGTTCGGCTTCTTCCTCGCCCGGCGTCGTCGCCCGTGGGACGACATCGCCCCCAACGCCTTCATAGCCGATCTCTACCGCCAGCTGGTGCGCATCGCCAGCGTGCTGGCCGGGCTCGTCGTGGCCCTCGACGTGCTCGGCGCCATGGCGCTCCTGTCGACCATCCTCGGCGCCGCCGGGATCATCGGCCTCGCCATCGGCTTCGCGGTGCGCGACACGGTCGAAAACTTCATCGCTTCGATCATGCTGTCGATCCGCCAGCCCTTCCGGCCAAACGACTCGATCGAAATCGCTGGCGACGAGGGCAAGGTGATCCGCCTCACCTCACGCGCCACCATCCTTCTGAACTGGGACGGCAACCATGTCCGCATTCCCAATTCTACCGTATTCAAGTCGCGCATCCTCAACTATTCGCGCAACCCCGAGCGGCGCTTCAAGTACCAGGTCTCGGCCGCCTATGGCACTGACCTCGCCTTCGCCTTGCAGCTCGCGCACGACACCGTTGCCGCCCTGCCCTTCGTGCTTGACAGCCCGGCGGTGAATGTCTGGATCGACGAACTCGGCGGCAGCGACATCACGCTCACAGTCACCGGCTGGATCAACCAGCAGGACACCTCGATCCTGCAGGCCCGCTCCGAGGCGATCCGCCAGACCCTGCTGGCCTTCGAGGCCGCCGGAATCGAGATGCCCGAACCGACCTACCGCATCCTGACCAGCCCGCTGGAAACCGCCGCGCCTGCCGGCCCCACCGCCCCCGAGCCGTCCTTGCCCGAGGTCCCTGTCCCCGAACCGGCACTCAATGTCGAGGCGACGGCGGAGCTCGAATTGGAACGTATCGTTGCCCAGGAACGCGAAGAGACCAAAGACGACGATCTGCTCAACCGTGAAGGCGCTGTACACGAGTAAAAAATTTGAAACTCGGCTCTTGCAAGCGGCGTCACCACCGCGTAATTAGCGCGTCACCGTTGGGGTGTAGCCAAGTGGTAAGGCAGCGGTTTTTGGTACCGTGTATCGTAGGTTCGAATCCTACCACCCCAGCCACACACTTGCCTAATTTCAGCCGTTGAGAGTTTGCTGCGCAAATGTCGCGTGTTTCGGGGCGCTTGGCGTGCGGTGCTTTCAACAGAGACGCAGTTCAGAGCACATCCAGAGCCAATTTCGGGGCGCAGTCTCTGTCTGCGATTCCGACGGTACGAGTTTGGGGAGATTGTGATTTCAGAGCGCTACAAACTGCTCGCGTTGTGCTGACCAGATCGCTGGGAAACGGGTCTTAATCAGATAGTCGGTGGTCAGACCAGCAGCTTGTTCGCCCTGAACGATGGCACCAAGAACATCAGGGGCGAGCAACGCCAGGTTGGTCACATCCTGAACCCGGCGCTTTGAAACGCCCTCGGCCTTTGCAATCTCCGAGAAGGTATTGCCCGCAACAACCATCGCCAGCCAGCGGCGGCCCTTCATGACGTTCTGTACCAGGGTTCGATCGATCTCCGGTGGCGCCTCCCCCAAGTGCAGTTTCAGTTCCACGCCGCGCCGGCGCATCTGGAAGGGTGCTTCGATCCTCAGCTCCGCCTGATTGATCTGTTCCGATTGGCAGCCTGTCTGTTTTGCGAGAACGGCTGCGTCCAATTGAACGGTAATTGAACCCGGCTGCAGATCAGCTCGTTCGACCAGCGCGAGGCATGCTTGCGCCTGCTTCAAATCTCTCAATTTCTCACCCGCCGAGGCAATCTCCGCCGCCGGCGCATTCTGCAACATCAACACTGTTGCATCAGGCCGTCCCAGATGCTTCGTGATCAGTTCAACCAGTAGACCCTCCACCTGCTCTGCAGGCAGCCGCCAGGCGTCCGGATGTTTCCGACTGCGATCTTTGACCAACCTACTGGAAATGTAGTAGCGCAGGCGCTTGCCATTTTTTCGGCTATGGCTGGGCGTCAGGCGGTCGCCGGTTTCGTCAAAGAGCCTACCTGCAAGGGGCGATCCTTTGGCTTTCTTTGTCGAACCTCGTGCGGTGGACGCCCTGCCCTGCAGCATATCCTGAACCGTTTCCCAAATCGCAGGATCGATGATTGCAGGATGCTGCCCGTCATAGACCTGCTGTTTGTGACGGATCCGTCCGGCGTAGACCGGGTTGCTCAGGAGGTGCTGGAGGTGACCGCGATCGAAGTGCTTTCCGCCTGATATCCGACCACCCGCTCGTTCACGGCGTCGAGACCTCAGGTCGAGTTGCTCTACTCGTTCTTTCACCTCTCGCAGAGACCCATGTTCCAGATAGAGGCCGTAGAGCGTCCGGATCGTTTCAGCCTCGGACTCGTCGATTTTCAGCGACCGGCCATCTGGCTGATAGCCAATTGGAACGCTCCCGCCCATCCACATGCCTTTGCGTTTCGAGGCTGCGATCTTATCGCGGATGCGCTCTGCCGTGACCTCACGCTCGAACTGGGCAAAGCTGAGCAGCATGTTGAGGGTCAGGCGCCCCATGCTGGTGGCCGTATTGAAGCTCTGCGTTACGGACACGAATGATGTCTCAGCAGCGTCCAGACGGTCGACCAGCTTGGCGAAGTCAGCCAGAGAGCGCGTCAGGCGGTCGATCTTGTAGACAACGATCTGGTCCACGCGTTTCTCATCCACCGCCTGCATCAGTCGCTGAAGTGCCGGGCGATCAAGGTGACCGCCCGATATGCCGCCGTCGTCATAATGGTCCGGCAGCAGCTCCCAGCCTTCGTGTTTCTGGCTGGCAATGTAAGCTTCGCAGGCCTCTCGCTGAGCATCCAGAGAGTTGAAGTCCTGCTCGAGGCCATCTTCCGAGCTCTTGCGGGTATAGATGGCACAGCGGATCCGTCGCATCACTGTACCCCGAAAAAGCGCGGTCCGGACCACCGGGCGCCGGTGATGTGTCGGGCAATGGCGGACAAGGACCGCCAGGTCCTGCCATCCATCACATAACCACCCTCCAACACTTCGACCTGATAGGTTCGACCGTTCCATTCCCGAACCAGATGCGATCCCGGCTTGGCTGCCAAGGGCGGTGCTTTGCCTGATGCGATCTGCTTCAGTCGGCGCTCCGTCTTCGCCGGTAGCCCACCCAGCATCCGGGTCTGCAGCTCCCAGATCAGCACCCGTTTCATGAACTGAGGCGACAGATATTTCGGCGGAGGCCGGCCGAACGCTTCACGCCAGCGATCAAGGCATTCGCGTCGCTCCAACCGGTCGATTTCTGTGAGAGCCTGCTCCAGGTCGGAAGTAATTGCTGAGACCATGATCTCAGCCCTCCCCGGCGATGCGATAAACGGCCCCTTTGTCCATATCGCTTCGCTCAATCATGGTACCAGCTTTGCGAAGCATCGATATTGCAGCCCGCGCCGAATGCGGTTGCCAGCCAAAAGCCTTTTGAATCTGCGCGATCGAGGCGCCGGATTTGCGGTTCAGCAGCCTGGCCAGTTGTTCCTGCCGCGTGGGCTTTGCACTGACCGCTTTAACTGCCGCGACTTCGGGCTTCTGTTCTTTCCTGGTCGTCATTCTTCTCTCCACTCTTAGGACGAAGGCCAATCCCTCCCCCTGTACTGAGTGGAGCCCGGCGATCCCGGGCGACCTTGAGGGTGCGGACACTACCGCTCCATGACGCTCTGAAGTCCAGTCGTTTCTGAGAAAAGGGCGGAGACCGGCCGTTCGCTGCGCGCGCAAAGCGAGCCCATGTAAAGTTTGAGAGCGGTCATTCGGGCCAGGGAAACCGGACAGAAGCAGTCAGATGCCAGTTCTGAGCCCAGAGCGGACTAAGACGGACAAGCGACATGAAACCCATCACTTATCGTTTCAGGAAAAGACACTTTCACTTCGTTGCTTCGATTATCGTGAACTCAACAGACGATGGCATGCATTGCTCAAGTAGAAGAAAAGCGCCTCGAATTATGGATTCTGCATCCTGCAAAACACGCCCTTGAATGGCTTTTCCAAACTCAGAAATTAGTGTCACAGCTCTCACCGAACGACATGCCATGTCCATTTTGCCCACCTGCGCTCTATCAAAGAAAACTTTGAAACCCGTTGTTTCTCTGTTTTCGCAAAATACAGAAAAATTCGCGCCTTCATCACGCAGCATTATAGAATCTCCAAGGATAAGGTCGTCAGCGCTAACGAGTCTTTCACGGTAGGCAATTCCGTGCGTTACCGAAATTGACTTTAATGGGACAAGGTAACCTGGTCGAAGTTGCTGATCAGAACTGCCAGAAAGATCAGAAGGCGATCCGTGTTCCGAAGGCAAGTTGAAAACTTCGGAGAGCTCTGTCTGCATCGAATTGTTCCCAAAGCTGCGTTTTTCTGTTTTCATAAGCAAGAGCGGACTGCGTTACGAGCCTCTCAATTATGGCACCAGATGGTGGCATTTTTTTGGTAACCATCTATCATTAAACAACAAAAGTATGGTTTTTTTGGGGGCGTGCGGGAAACTCATGGGGAAGGAAACATCGAAAAGTTGTGCTTTCAGCCTGAGATTTGGAGACAATCTGGTATGCAGTTAATCTCCAAGAGATTCTCGTCCAACTAGGCGCCCTCTAACTTACCTTTCCTAAAGTCGGAACAATTTTTTTCACAGGCGCTGGTTCAGGTCAGCTGTTGAACTTGCCGACTCAAGCGGCAATCGAGATCCTGGCGGATTTGAGTGCAAATATCTCGCTTACCAGTGCACGCGACTCGTATGCTTTCAGACAGAGCCGGGCAGTCGGGCCGTGAGCGGAAATGTCTTCGCAAAGTACAGGATAAGCTGCGAAAAGTTCCACGCGCGCCTCCGGCACTAGTGCCTTGAGCCCCTGTTCGGCGGCATGGAAGCTTTCACAGGGCGCACCTTCGGCATAGATCACCTGGTGGCGGTCGAACATCAGGTGGATATAGGTGACCATCTCGGCCGGGGCCCGTTCGGCGCCTTTACAGTCGAGCAAGTGCCTGGCGGCAACGAACACTTCGCGTTCGGCAAAGAGCAATTCTGCGCGCCAGTCCTCAATCAGCATGCGATGCTGCGGTGACACGGTGAGCCGCCGACGCGCGCCTGTGATCGTCGGGTCGAGCCGGACCGGGGCATATTTGCCGATACCGGGCACGGTGCTGTTACCGACCCAGCCCAACGGCTGCGGGCCATCGTCGCGTGTCAGCACCAGATCGCCGGGACGCAGGGTTTCCACCGCGCGTTCGCCATCTGGCGTGGCAATCATCGTACCGGGGGTAAAGCAGATGATGTTTTCGATGTTGGTAAACGTCACCACCGTGCCGTCGAGCAGAGTGACCGAACCATCAAACGCATCCGGATCGCCAGCAGCGGGAGTGAAGGAAAGCGTGGTGCGGTCAGCGATGCCATTCAGGTCGAGCGTATCGCCACCAAGCTCTGATGTGGTGCCGCCGTCGATCGTGATGGCGCTGGCACCAGTTTCTCCAAGGTCGGAGAGAATGAACAAATCGTCGCCGTCTTCGCCGTAGACGGTGTCGCCTTCGGCCGCAAAGATGACGTCGTTGCCATCGCCACCAAGAACGTAGTCAGCGCCGAGCCCGCCTAAAAGCGTGTCGTCTCCAACTTCACCGTAAATCGAGTCGAGACCGTCCCCGCCCGATAAGAAGTCGTTGTCATCACCTCCGAATACGACGTCATTTCCAAAAGTGCCAACAAAGGTGTCGTTGCCTGCGCCAGCGTGAACAACCGTACCTGAGTTCGACGCTGAGGCGTCCACACTGTCATTGCCGCCAGACAGGTAGATTTGCTCAATCTCGGCAAAATCCACACTATTGGTTCCGGAGGTCACGTCGCCGGCTTCGTCACCGGTGAAAAGCACGCTGATATTCCCGGTCACACCGGAGAAATCCATAACGTCTCCGTTGGTTTCTCCGCTCTCGCCACCAGTCAGGAAATCGTTACCGAACTCGTCACCGAAGAAGAACAGCGCGTCACCGCCACCATCGATCAGAGTGTCGTCGCCGGCGCCGCCGACGATGGTGTCGTTGTCGCTCGAGCCACCGCCAGAGATCGAGTCGTTCCCGTCTCCACCGTCAAGATAAGCTGATCCCAAGCCCGCGGCGATTGTGTCATTGCCGTCCTCGCCGAAGACTTGGTCGCTGCCGCCGGAAGGCAGCAGATAGTCGTCACCGGTCCCGCCAAAAAGCGTGTCTGCACCGCTGCCGCCATTCAGGACGTCATTGCCTGCGCCGCCATAAAACAGGTTGGCATCCGCGGTGAATTGGGCGTGCACCGTGTCGTCACCCTCACCGGCAAATACCGTGTCGTTGCCCGCGCCCGTGGCGATGTAATCGTCGTTCGACCCGTCGGAATGGTCGTTGTTGTCGACCATGTCGCCCTCGGGGTCGCCCGCGTAAGCCGCGTCGATCAGATCGCTTCCGGCGGTGCCTTCCACGGTGAAATCACCGGCTGCGGGCGGAACTCCCAAGGCCTCCAGTTGCGCGAAACTCTGCACTTCGGCGACGGTCACCCCTACTAACGTGACGCTCTCACCACCTGGGAAGGTCAGAGTCGCATCGCCCGTACCGTCTCCATTTGTATCGGTTACAACCACATCCTCGACCGACACCGGGTTGCCACTGGCATCCGTCAAGCCCGACACGTCCAACTCATCCTGTGCGGTATAGGTGCCATCGCCGTTGTCGATAGGCGCCTCGAAAGACGAGATCACGTCGTTGCCGCCGCCATCTTTGAGAACCAGAAGGTCGGCGACGCCATCGGCCGCGCCCAGATCGATCTGGTCGCTCCCGTCACCGCCAATAACCGTATCCGCCCCGCTGCCCGCGTCTATCGTGTCGTTGCCGGTGCCCCCGACAACCGAATCTGCGCCCGCACCACCAACAAGAGAGTCGTCGCCCGCTCCACCATCGATCGTGTCGTTATCGGCACCGCCGTCAATTGTGTCGTTGCCGGTACCCCCGGCGAGAGAGTCTGCCCCTGCCGCACCGATAATTGAGTCGTTGTCTGCACCCCCATCAACCGTGTCATTGCCTGCGCCAGCATCAATGGTATCGTTGCCGTCACCGCCGGTAATGCTGTCATCTCCGGTCACCGGAGGCGTGAAGTCCTCGGTCAGCACCAACTCGGAAAACCCGGAGTGCGAGTCCTGAGACACGATCTGGATGTGGGTCGCGTTGATCGGGAGAATCAGTTCAATATTGGCGTCGGATGGGCCTGAATAGATCAGTATGCCTTGCCCGTTGGTAACGGTGTTCTCGTACCCGACGCCGCCACCGCTGCCTGACAGCAGGTCACCGTTCGGATCGGTCGAACCATAGCTGACGTAAACGTTGACGATGCCATCCTCGACACTGGTCCCTTCGACCAAGGTGATCGATGTGCCGGCTTCGAGTTCCTGACCAAAGGAATACTCGACGATGTCTCCGGCATGCCACCGGGCTTCGGTGCCTTCATTCCCGTCGATAAGCAACATAGGGTCGTTGGCGGTGCCAAGCCCCTGTTCCCCGAAATGGTTCGCCTGGCCACCTGTGATGTCTTGGGCGTAGCTGTATTGAACCGTCTCCGACAAAGGCGTGCGCGGCTCCTCGCCATCTCCATAGATGACGTCATCACCGCTACCGCCGTCGATGGTGTCGTTATTGTCGCCGCCGAGGATGGTATCATTGCCCAAGCCGCCAGCGACGGTATCACTGCCGCCGCCGGCATCAAATTCGTTGGCTGACGCATCACCGGTCAGACTGTCATTGAAATCAGTCGCTTTGACGCCTTCGATTCCGGAAAGGACATCGCCTTCGGCGTCGCCGCCGCTGGCTGTGCCAGCGTTGAGGTCCACTGTCACCGCCGAAGCCGACGCGGAATAATCCGCCACGTCAGTGCCGGCGCCGCCCTCAAGCGTGTCCGACCCTGTACTGCCGATCAGCGTGTCATCGCCTGCTCCGCCGGACAATAGGTTGTCATTGCCGTCGCCTACGATCGAGTCATTGTAGTCCGATCCGATAACGTTTTCGAAATTTGAAACACTATCGCTATTGGCATCGCCACCGCTGCCCACCCCAAGTTGCAGACTGACGAAAATCGCGGACGAGCTATCGCTGTAGTCAATCGTATCGTTGCCTGCGCCGCCATCAAGCACGTCGCCGCCAGCGCCACCGACAACCAGATTATCGCTGCCATCGCCGGTGATGGTGTCGGCGAAGTCTGACCCGGTGACGTTCTCGATCGAGATGTACCGGTCGCCGTTGGCGTCGCCGCCCGAGCCTTGGCCGCTGACGAGGTTGAC
>NZ_JANHAX010000006.1 GCF_030848945.1 Marimonas arenosa | reverse complement strand
CGATCGCGATGGAAGACGGGCTGCGCTTCGCCATCCGCGAAGGCGGCCGCACCGTCGGCGCCGGCGTGGTCAGCAAGATCATCGAGTGATCGGGACGGTGCGCGTAACGCGCATCTGACCGGCGCTCGGCAGGGTGCGCATCTGCGCGCCATGCGACAGACAAACGGTTCGACGAGGTCCGGCGGTGGTCGCCGGTCCTCCTCTCAACTGAAAACCCGTCAAAGGGAACATGAACATGGCAATGCAAAGCCAAAACATTCGTATCCGGCTGAAGGCCTTTGACTATCGCGTCCTGGATGCCAGCACCCAGGAGATCGTCAACACGGCCAAGCGGACCGGCGCCCAAGTGCGCGGGCCGATTCCGCTGCCGAACAAGATCGAAAAATTCACCGTTCTGCGTGGCCCCCACGTGAACAAGAAATCCCGTGACCAGTTCGAGATCCGCACTCACAAGCGGTTGCTCGACATCGTCGATCCGACCCCGCAGACCGTGGACGCGCTGATGAAGCTCGACCTCGCTGCCGGTGTTGACGTTCAGATCTCGGTCTAAGGAGGGTATTTCACAATGCGCTCTGGTATCATCGCGAAAAAGGTGGGCATGACCCGCCTGTTCATGGAGGACGGGAAGCAGATTCCCGTGACCGTCCTTCAACTCGACCATCTGCAGGTCGTGGCACAGCGCACCGCCGACAGGGATGGCTATACCGCCGTTCAACTGGGCGCGGGCAATGCCAAGGCCAAGCGGACCTCGAAAGCCATGCGCGGCCACTTTTCCGCCGCCAAGGTGGAACCGAAACGCAGGATCGCGGAATTCCGTGTCAGCGAAGACAACCTGATCGGTGTCGGCGAGGAGATCTCGGCCGAGCACTATATCGCCGGTCAGCGGGTCGACATTTCGGGCACCTCGATCGGTAAAGGCTTTGCCGGTGCCATGAAGCGGCACAATTTCGGTGGTCTGCGCGCCTCGCACGGCGTGTCGATCTCGCACCGTTCGCACGGTTCCACTGGTCAGTGCCAGGACCCCGGCAAGGTGTTCAAGGGCAAGAAGATGGCCGGCCACATGGGCGCTGCCCGTGTGACCACCCAGAACCTGGAAGTGGTGAAAACCGACGCGACCCGCGGCCTGGTGTTCATCAAAGGCGCCGTGCCCGGTTCCAAGGGTGGCTGGGTCACCGTCAAGGACGCCGTGAAGAAGAAACTGCCCGATGGCGTGCCGTTCCCGGCCGCGCTGAAATCGGCGGCTGCCGCGGCAGCCGAAGCACCTGCGGAAGAAGCTCCCGCAGAAGGTGGTGAAGCATGAAACTCGACGTGATCAAACTCGACGGCGGCAAGGCCGGTTCGGTCGAGCTCGATGAAGAGCTCTTCGGGCTCGAGCCGCGGGCCGACATCCTGCACCGCGTCGTGCGCTGGCAGCGCAACAAGGCGCAGGCCGGTACGCACAAGGTCAAGACCCGCTCGGAAGTGAACTACTCGACCAAGAAGATCTATCGCCAGAAGGGCACCGGCGGCGCACGCCACGGGTCGCGCAAGGCGCCGATCTTCCGCAAGGGCGGCATCTACAAGGGTCCGACCCCGCGCAGCCACGCCCATGACCTGCCGAAGAAATTCCGCAAGTTGGGTCTGATGCACGCATTGTCGGCCAAGGCCAAGGAAGGCGCCATCGTCGTGATCGACGCGGCCGAATCCGACGGCAAGACCGCGGCACTGGCCAAACAGGTCAAGAACCTGGGCTGGAAACGCGCGCTGATCATCGATGGTGCGGACGTCAATGAAGGCTTCCTGCAGGCATCGCGGAACATCGAAGGCCTGGATATCCTGCCGTCGATGGGCGCAAACGTTTATGACATCCTAAAGCGTGACACGCTGGTGCTCACCAAGGCGGGTGTCGAAGCACTGGAGGCTCGTCTGAAATGAGCGCGAAAGCACAACATTACGACGTGATCCGCAAACCGGTGATCACCGAGAAAGCCACCATGGCCTCCGAGGCCAACGCGGTGGTGTTCGAGGTGGCGATCGACAGTTCGAAACCGCAGATCAAGGAGGCCGTCGAGGCACTCTTCGGGGTCAAGGTCAAGGCGGTCAACACCACGATCACCAAGGGCAAGGTCAAGCGTTTCCGCGGCCAACTGGGCAAGCGGAAGGACGTGAAAAAGGCCTATGTTACCCTCGAAGAGGGCAACACGATCGACGTGACCACGGGCCTCTGAGCTCTGTGATGAAGATCAGCGGGAGGCGAGGCCGTCCTGGCCCCGCCTCCCGCGCCTGACCTCGGGGGCGCGTGAACCGCGTCGGCGCCTTCTCCCTCCGGTGCAAAGCCGCATCCCGATCGGAGCTGGCACCGGACCCCGAATCCCGCGACCAGGAAATGCCAGCCGTGTCCCAACCAGACGTTCTCGCCACCACGATTTCCCTGTTCGATCACGAAACTTCGCGGTCTCGGGCCGAGAAGACCTTCCCGATCTTCGGCCTGCCACGCGGGGGCACGACCGCGGTGGCCGGGTGTATCCGGAAGCTTGGCGTGTTCCTCGGCGATGACCTGCCAGTCAATCTCGAGGACCCGCTGTTCTCGCGGCCGGCCAAGGTCAATGCCGAACTGGTGGCGCAGCGCAACGCCGACCATGCCGTCTGGGGCTGGAAGTTCCCGAACGCGGCCAACTATCTCGACCATATCGCCAAGGACCTGCGCAACAGCCGCCTGATCTGCGTGACGCGCGACCTGGCGGCGAACGGGCTGGCGATCGCCTCGCGGCACGCCGGGTTCGACGACCTGCGCGCGCTCGAGACGGTGTTCCTGCAGACCCAGAAGAATTATTCGCTGATCATGCGATTCCACCGGCCGACCCTGCTGGTCAGCTACGAGAAACTGCTGCTGAAGACCGAGGAAACGGTGCGCGAGATTGCCGGGTTCCTCGGGACAGAGGTCTCCGAGGCGCAGATCGAGGCCGCCGTCGAGTTCGTCTCGCCCGGGGTATACCGCCCGGTGACGGACTGACCCGGAGGCCGTGGCGGGGTTTTCCCGGCAATCAGTGAGGAGCTCAGAACCGCGACCGTCAGGGAGTGAGGTCAAGCGTTTCCGCGGCCAGTTGGGCAAGCGGAAAGACGTGAAGAAGGCTTACGTGACGCTGGAAGACGGCAACACGATCGACGTGAGCACTGGGCTCTGATCGGACATTTGTCTTTTTGAAGAGATTGGAAAGCCCCTGCCGTTTGGTGGAGGCTTATTGTTTTAGGTCATCGTGGCAACTAGTCCCTGTTGATAAAAGAAAGTCAACTCAGTTCTAGTTCTACATTTTTTTTGGAAAGGACATCACAATGCCACTTCTTGCGCTCGCATATCCGGTCCTCCATTCGTCCGGCGGGTGGATCGCTTACTATGGAACTGGCTACATAGCGGGAACTCTATCCTCAACTTGGACTGGAGCGCTTATTCTGGGGAATGCAACATTCTTTTCGAGTCTCGGCTTAGTTTCGGCGGCTGGTTTAGCCGCAGCGTCCGGGATGCTTTCTGGGTTGGCAACTGGAATGGCGGCTGGGCTGGGTATCGCTCTGACTAAAATCGGGTTGGGCAGCGCTGCTGCTTGGCTTGGGATTGCTCCCGTTCCCACATTCCTTGGGTTAACTGTTATCGGATGGGCCGCCGCAGGTGGGGCAATGCTGGGTGGTGGCTTGTTATTGTTTCTCACGCGCCGATTTATGCGAAAACTCAATGAGGAAAGAAAAAAGGGCGGTTTAGATTCGATAACACCGCGACAAATTCTTCGTGAGGTCAGAGAATATGAGACGAATGCAATGCTCAAAATTCTTTCAGCTCTAGCGAAGGAAAATGCGTCGATAAAAGTTTCGGAAAATGACTTGTCTGCCAGTTTTTCCGGAACGGTCTTTTCGTTGGATCGTTTAAGATACGTGGTCAATAGTGATGGATCTGAAGAAATAGTGTTCTTGACAAAAACAGGTCGCCGTCGCCGTGTTTTTCTTGTGCGACCTTCTGGTTCGGACGATCCGGAGATGCAGCCTGTTTGAGCTGTCGATGGTTCAGAGTTCGTAATTTTTTCTTCGGTTTGCAGTGTAAGATACTTTTTTGCAAACGCTAAGCGCGAAACAGCGGCCCTTGGGCCGCCGCGCATCGCCGGGCCGCCCCCCGGCACGGCGATTTGGTCAAAGTTGGCGTGACGCTCTGACGTTTTTCGGATTTGGCGGCGATAAAATGCCCATAACTGACGGAGGATCGCCGCACCGCGGCCCGGCGAGGCGCGGCTAGGGTCTCTAAACCAGTCGTTGCTTGTGCCCGGTGCAGCGCGTAGGCTAGGTGGATGAAATATGTCCCCAAAAAAAACACCGATGACGCGCTGATCCAGGAATTTCTGGACAAGGGCGGCGAGGTCAGCGTTGGCAAAACCAAACCGCTGCCGAAAGAACTGGGCCTGAGCAAGAATGTCTGGGGCAACAAGCTGAGCAAAGAAGAGAAGGCCGCACGCGACAAAAAGTGAAGGCGCAGGCAGCGGGGCAGGGACCTGGTCAAAGACAGGCGCAATAAGCCCCTTCTTTCTATGGACAGCCCCGGTCTTCCCTGTTACATCGCCCAAGTCGCGTGGCCTCGGATTCGTTCCGGGGCCGTGCAACTTTTGAACCGGGGACCTTCGGGGCCCTATGAAAATGGTGGGCAGATTGCCCACCCTACATAGGGGAAGCGCACGTTTCCTCGTTTGCTAACGGAAGACAGAAAGCATGGCACTCAAGTCGTACAAGCCGACGACGCCGGGCCAGCGCGGGCTGGTGCTGATCGACCGTTCGGAGCTGTATAAAGGACGCCCCGTCAAAGCCCTCACCGAGGGTCTGACCAAGTCGGGCGGCCGGAACAACACCGGGCGGATAACCTCGCGTCGTCGCGGGGGTGGCGCCAAACGCCTCTACCGGATCGTCGATTTCAAACGCAACAAGTTCGATGTGGCGGCCACCGTCGAGCGGATCGAATACGATCCGAACCGGACTGCCTTTATCGCGCTGGTCAAATACGATGACGGCGAACAGGCCTATATCCTGGCGCCGCAGCGGCTGGCCGTGGGCGACCAGGTGATCGCCTCCGAGAAGGCCGACATCAAACCGGGCAACGCGATGCCGTTCTCGGGCCTGCCGATCGGCACCATCGTGCACAACATCGAGCTGAAGCCCGGCAAGGGCGGTCAGATCGCACGCGCCGCGGGCACCTATGCCCAGTTCGTCGGTCGCGATGGCGGCTACGCCCAGATCCGTCTGAGCTCGGGCGAGCTGCGCATGGTGCGCCAGGAATGCATGGCCACCGTCGGCGCCGTCAGCAACCCCGACAACTCGAACCAGAACATCGGCAAGGCCGGGCGCAACCGCCACAAGGGCAAACGGCCCAGCGTCCGCGGCGTGGTCATGAACCCGATCGATCACCCGCACGGCGGTGGTGAGGGTCGGACCTCGGGTGGTCGCCACCCGGTGACGCCCTGGGGCAAGCCGACCAAGGGGGCTCGTACCCGCAACAAGAACAAAGCGTCGCAAAAGCTGATCATCCGCTCGCGCCACGCCAAGAAGAAGGGGCGTTAAGAGATGTCTCGCTCTGTTTGGAAAGGGCCGTTCGTCGACGCTTACGTGCTGAAAAAAGCCGAAGCCGCGCGCGAATCCGGCCGCAACGACGTGATCAAGATCTGGTCGCGCCGCTCGACCATCCTGCCCCAGTTCGTGGGCCTCACCTTCGGTGTCTACAACGGCCACAAGCACATTCCCGTGTCGGTCAGCGAAGACATGATCGGCCAGAAATTCGGTGAATACTCGCCGACCCGCACCTATTACGGGCACGCGGCCGACAAGAAAGCGAAGAGGAAGTAAGCCATGGGCAAGGCAAAGAACCCCCGCCGCGTGGCCGAGAACGAAGCGATGGCGAAAACCCGCATGCTTCGCACCTCCCCACAGAAACTGAACCTTGTGGCGCAGATGATCCGCGGCAAGAAGGTGGACAAGGCCCTCACGGACCTGACCTTCTCGAAGAAGCGGATCGCGCAGGACGTGAAGAAATGCCTGCAATCGGCCGTCGCCAATGCCGAGAACAACCATAACCTCGACGTCGACGAACTGATCGTCGCCGAGGCCTGGGTCGGCAAGAACCTGGTGATGAAGCGCGGCCGTCCGCGCGCCCGTGGCCGTTTTGGCCGCATCTTGAAGCCGTTCAGCGAGCTCACCATCAAGGTGCGCCAGGTAGAGGAGCAAGCCTAATGGGTCAGAAAGTCAATCCGATCGGCATGCGCCTTCAGGTCAACCGCACCTGGGACAGCCGCTGGTTCGCGAACACCAAGGATTATGGTGATCTTCTGCTGGAAGACATCAAGATCCGAGAGTTCATCAAGAAGGAATGCGCGCAGGCCGGCGTCGCCCGTGTGATCATCGAGCGTCCGCACAAGAAGTGCCGCGTCACGATCCATACCGCGCGTCCTGGCGTTATCATCGGCAAGAAAGGGGCAGACATCGAAGCGCTGCGTCAGAAGATTGCCAAGATGACGGACAGCGAGCTGCACCTCAACATCGTCGAAGTGCGCAAGCCCGAGCTTGACGCCCAACTGGTGGCCGAGTCGATCGCCCAGCAGCTGGAGCGCCGGGTCAGCTTCCGCCGTGCGATGAAGCGGGGCGTGCAGAACGCCATGCGGATGGGTGCCCTGGGTATCCGGGTCAACGTCGCCGGTCGCCTGGGCGGCGCCGAGATCGCCCGGACCGAATGGTACCGCGAAGGCCGCGTGCCGCTGCATACCCTGCGGGCCGACATCGATTACGCCGGTGCAGAGGCCTCGACGCCCTATGGCATCATCGGGATCAAGGTCTGGATCTTCAAAGGCGAGATCATGGAGCACGACCCGCAGGCGCGTGATCGCCGGTCACAGGAAATCCAGGATGGCCCCGCCCCGCGTGGCGCGGCTGGCCGCCGGTAAGGAGTTGATGAGATGCTGCAACCGAAGCGCACGAAATTCCGCAAGATGCATAAGGGCCGCATCCGCGGCGAAGCCAAGGGTGGGTCGGATCTGAACTTCGGGTCCTATGGCCTGAAGGCCACCCAGCCCGAGCGCATCACTGCCCGCCAGATCGAGGCCGCCCGCCGTGCCATGACGCGTCACATGAAACGTCAGGGCCGCGTCTGGATCCGGATCTTCCCGGACACGCCGGTGACCTCGAAGCCCACCGAAGTGCGGATGGGTAAGGGTAAAGGCTCGGTCGATTTCTGGGCCTGCAAGGTCAAGCCCGGCCGGATCATGTTCGAGATCGACGGCGTCGACGACGACGTCGCCCGCGAGGCCCTGCGCCTGGCGGCGATGAAGCTGCCGATCAAGAGCCGGATTGTCGTTCGCGAGGATTGGTAAAACCAATCCACGCGGACAGCGCGGTGTAGGCAGTTTCGAAGAAACTGTCCGGGCCGGGCCCCGGTGAAGAGAATTAGGCCCTCGCGCGAGAGATCGTGCGGGGGTTTTGCTTGTTGGGTTCTGGCGTTTAGATATGTCAATCATTTGGATTGGGGGCTTTTCCACATGAATGACTGTGACACTATTGAAGGGTTCGAGCACGTCGTCCTGCAAGACAGCTATGTCTTGGACATAAAGCAAACCGAGGACGAAATCGTTTTCGAGGTGGAGTTTGTCGTTTGCGAGGATGCGCCGCAATTTCAGTCTCCGAAGCCCGATGAACAATACTGTTATGCTCTGGGCCGGATTGTCTTTTCCGGCGTCACAGAGGTTGTCGATTTCCAAAGAACGGCCGTGGCATTTACTGATGCGAGTGGCAATGTCGACCTCGGCAATATCGATACGTTCTCAAAAACGCATCAAGGCTATGAGTTGTCTGGAGACTGGGGGAAGCTTGTGGTGACTTCGTCACCGCCTCGCTTGGCGTGGCGGCTGCACTGACCAGCTTTCAAGTGTCCCGCCCGGCGGCACGCCGGGCAGCGCCCGACCCGCCCGTCGTGCCAGAGGCACGCCTTCGGCGTGAAGGCGGGCGCTTCTGCGCCTACCCCGGGTCGGTCGCTGCCCTAAGCGCTCACACCCACTTGTAATTGAAACTCACCGACACCCGCTCGTCCTCGGCCATGTTCAGCGGCACCTCGTGGCGGAGCCACGACTCCCAGAGCAGCACGTCGCCCACCTGCGGCTTGACATAGACGAAGGCCTTCAACTCCTCGCGCGCATCCTTCTTGCGCGGCGGGGCGGCCATCATCCGGGCCGAGCGGGGGTCTTCCAGTTTCAGCGCCGAGGCGCCGTCGGGCATCGACACATAGGTCGTGCCGGAAATCACCGAATGAGGGTGAATGTGCGATGAATGCGTGCCGCCCTCGGGCAGGATGTTGATCCAGAGATCTTCCAGCTCAAGCTTGCCGTCGCCCAGATCGAATTCCAAGTCTTCGGCGAAGGCCTCGACGTGTCTGTCCAGCGCCTCTTTCAGATCGGCGAAGATCGGGAAGCGCCAGGGAAGGTCGGTCAGCGAGGCATAGGAGGTGTAGCCGGGATAGGCGTTTTCCTCGCACCACGTCTGGCCGGCCTCGTCATCCTCGGCGATCGAGAAACAGGAGGTCTCGAGCTCATTGGTGTCGATCTGTGATCCCAGTTCGGAGAGCCGGGCGCGATAGAGGCGGGTGACGAATAGCGATGTAATCTGAGCCATGGGCGTCTGATAGCGCAGCGCCAACCGGCTGGCGAGAGGCGTTTTGCCTCTCGCGAGAGGTCCCGCCGCGCGGCGCGGTCCAACGCGGTCATGCGGCCACGTTTTTTGGCGGGTCTTCAGACTTCGCGCACGACGCAAGGAAAGGCGCGATACACGCGGTTATGCTGCGCAGGGCGCCCTCGTATTTCGGCAGATCATCGTCTATGTCGCGCTGGCGTGTGCCGTAGTAGATATGCATGCGGGGCATGATGGATGCGCCTTGTTCTCCGAGGTTGGCGACCGGCACCATGGCCAGCGGCACGCCCGGCAGGTAGCGCATGAAGCCGACAACGGGTTCGCCGCATTCACCGCAGAGGCCGCGGTCGAGCGCCATGAAGCGCTTGTATTTCCCGAACCGGGTGGCGTGCTGCGCCGGCAGCGTCACGTTCCGCATATGTGTGGCCGCCACGTCCGAATACGGCTTTCCGTAAACCCGCTGGCAAATCGTGCAGTGGCAGAAGAAGCGAAAGCTGGGCAGATGGCGGAGTTCGATATGCGACTTGCCGCATGTGCATGGCGCGATTATCTGGTTCATGACCTGCCTCCGGAACAACAGCCTGCGTTTGCAGATTAAGATATTCCGGGTGGTGGAGTCGACGTTTTCCACCGTCGCGGCACTCGCCGCCGCGTACAGGGCAAGAAAAGCGCTTGCGTTGTCGCGGCCGGCGCGCTATTGCCCAGCCTTCACCACGAACTCCACTGGAATCAGGGTGACCTCAGCGTATCTGAACCTCGTGATGCGCGTCGGGCTCTCCAGTGATGTTGAAAAAGGAAATACGGCTATGAACGCCAGCGAACTTCGTGAGAAGTCGGTTGACCAGTTGAAAGACGAATTGGCCAACCTCAAGAAAGAGAGCTTCAACCTGCGGTTCCAGCTTGCCACCAACCAGCTGGAAAATCCCGCCCGTATGCGCGACGTCAAGCGCGATACGGCCCGCGTTTTGACCATTCTCAATGAAAAAGCCGCAGCCGCTGCTGCGGACGCTGAATAAGGGAGCCTGACAGATGCCCAAGCGAATTCTCACAGGCACCGTGACCAGCGACGCCAACGCACAAACCGTAACCGTGTCGGTCGAACGCCGTTTCACCCACCCGGTGCTGAAGAAAACCATCCGTAAGTCCAAGAAATACCGGGCTCACGATGAAAAGAACGCTTTCAAGGTCGGTGACCAAGTCCGCATCATCGAATGCGCACCGAAATCGAAAACGAAACGTTGGGAGGTGCTGGAAGCGTAAAGCTCCGGCGCCTTTCGGCATTATTCGAAACCCTGGGGAACAGGCATTGCATCGCCCCCCATAGGTCGGGAGAAACCAAATGATCCAGATGCAGACCAACCTGGATGTTGCTGACAACAGCGGCGCGCGCCGTGTTCAGTGCATCAAGGTCCTGGGTGGTTCCAAGCGGAAATACGCGTCGGTGGGTGACATCATCGTCGTGTCCGTCAAGGAAGCCATCCCGCGGGGCCGCGTGAAAAAAGGCGACGTGCGCAAGGCCGTCGTCGTGCGCACCGCCAAGGAAGTCCGCCGTGAAGACGGCACCGCGATCCGGTTCGACCGCAACGCCGCGGTCATCCTCAACAACGCAGGCGAGCCGATCGGCACCCGGATCTTCGGGCCGGTGGTGCGCGAACTGCGCGCGAAGAACTTCATGAAAATCATCTCGCTCGCCCCGGAGGTGCTGTAAGATGGCTGCGAAACTGAAAAAGGGCGACAAGGTCGTCGTGCTGGCCGGCAAGGACAAGGGCAAGCAGGGCACCATTTCGTCGGTGGACCCGAAGGCCGGCAAGGCTGTCGTCGACGGTATCAACATGGCCATCCGCCACACCCGGCAGAGCCAGACGTCGCAAGGCGGCCGCCTGCCCAAGGCGATGCCGATCGACCTTTCGAACCTGGCATTCGTTGACAAGAACGGTAAAGCCACCCGCGTCGGCTTCAAAACCGAAGGCGACAAGAAGGTACGTTACGCCAAGAGCACGGGGGACGTGATCGATGCTTGATGCTGCAACCTATACCCCGCGCCTTAAGGCCGCTTTTAAGGACACGATCCGCGCCGCCCTGAAGGAAGAGTTCGGCTACACGAACGACATGATGATCCCGAAGCTCGACAAGATTGTGCTGAACATCGGCTGTGGCCGTGCTGCCGTGAAGGATTCGAAGAAAGCCAAGTCGGCTGTTGAGGACCTGACCGCCATCGCCGGCCAGCAGGCGGTGATGACCATGGCGAAGAACTCGATCGCCGGCTTCCGCGTCCGTGAAGGCATGCCGATGGGGGCCAAAGTCACCCTGCGTGGTGACCGGATGTATGAATTCCTCGACCGGCTCATCACCATTGCGATGCCCCGCGTCCGCGACTTCCGCGGCGTTTCGGGCAAATCGTTCGATGGCCGCGGCAACTATGCCATGGGCCTGAAAGAGCACATCGTCTTCCCGGAAATCGATTTCGACAAGATCGATGAAGCCTGGGGCATGGACATCGTGATCGCCACCACCGCGAAAACCGACGCGGAAGCCAAGGCGCTGTTGAAAGCTTTCAACATGCCCTTCAACAGCTGATCCGCCGGAGGAGTTTTAGAAATGGCTAAGAAATCCATGATCGCACGGGAAGCCAAGCGCCAGAAACTGGTGGAGAAATACGCCGCCAAACGCGCTGCCCTGAAAGAGATCATTAACGATCAAGAAAAGCCGATGGAAGAGCGTTTCCGCGCCTCCCTGAAGCTGGCGAAACTGCCGCGCAACAGCTCGGCCACGCGCCTTCACAACCGCTGCCAGCTCACAGGCCGTCCGCACGCTTACTATCGTAAGCTCAAGGTCAGCCGGATCGCGCTGCGCGAGCTGGGGTCTGCCGGACAGATCCCCGGCATGGTAAAATCAAGCTGGTAAGGGAGAGACGATATGAACGATCCTATCGGCGATATGCTCACCCGTATCCGCAACTCGCAGATGCGCGGTAAATCCACCGTTTCCACCCCGGCCTCGAAGCTGCGCGCCTGGGTCCTGGATGTGCTGGCCGACGAAGGCTACATCCGCGGTTACGAAAAAGGCACCGATGCCAACGGTCACCCGACCCTTGAAATCAGCCTGAAATACTTCGACGGCACCCCCGTCATTCGCGAGCTCAAGCGGGTTTCCAAGCCCGGCCGCCGCGTCTACATGGGCGTTAAGGACATTCCCTCGGTCCGTCAGGGCCTTGGTGTGTCGATTGTCAGCACCCCGAAAGGTGTGATGTCGGATGCAGCAGCGCGCGCGGCCAATGTCGGCGGCGAAGTGCTCTGCACGGTGTTCTAAGGAGCTGGAAATGTCTCGAATTGGGAAAAGACCGGTCGAGCTGCCGTCGGGCGTCACCGCCTCGATCTCCGGCCAGACCATCGAAATCAAAGGCCCGAAGGACACCCAGTCCTTCACCGCCACCGACGATGTGACCATCGCGCAGGAAGACAACGCCATCACGGTAACCCCGCGTGGCAAGTCCAAGCGCGCCCGCCAGCAGTGGGGCATGAGCCGCACCATCGTGGCCAACATGGTCCAGGGCTGCACCGAGGGCTTCAAGAAAGAGCTTGAAATCAACGGTGTGGGTTACCGGGCACAGATGCAGGGCAACACCCTGAAGCTGAACCTCGGCCTCAGCCATGACGTGGACTTCGAAGTCCCCGCCGGCGTGACAGTCACCTGCCCCAAGCAGACCGAAATCGTCATCGAAGGCACCAACGCCCAGCTCGTCGGCCAGGTCGCGGCCAATATCCGCGAATGGCGTGCGCCGGAGCCCTATAAGGGCAAGGGCATCAAATACAAAGACGAGTATATCTTCCGTAAGGAAGGCAAGAAGAAGTAAGGACCAGACAGATGGCAAACAGCAAACGGGAACTGTTCCTCAAGCGCCGCCTGCGCGTCCGGAACAAGCTTCGCAAGGTGAACCGCGGCAAGATCCGTCTTTCCGTGCACCGTTCGAACAAGAACATCAGCTGCCAGTTGATCGACGATGTCAAAGGCGTGACGCTGGCGTCGGCCTCGACGCTCGAGAAGGATCTCGGCGTGATTGGCAAGAACAACGTCGATGCCGCGGCCAAAGTCGGCACGGCGATCGCCGAGCGCGCCAAGAAGGCGGGCGTCAGCGAGGCCTATTTCGACCGCGGCGGCTTTCTGTTCCACGGCAAGGTGAAGGCTCTGGCCGACGCCGCGCGTGAAGGCGGGCTGAAGCTCTAAGACCCTGAGGGTCGCGCGCCCTGCGCGGCCCCGATGATCCGGGCCTCGTGTGGCAAGCACGCTCGGCACCAGGATTGAGTTAACGGCGCACGGAACGCGCCAAGATCAAGGAGATGCCAGATGGCAGAACGTGAACAAAGAGGCCGGGGACGCGGACCGCGTCGCGAGCGCGAGGAAGCACCGGAATTCGCTGATCGTCTGGTGGCGATCAACCGTGTGTCGAAAACCGTGAAAGGCGGCAAACGCTTCGGATTTGCCGCGCTCGTCGTGGTGGGCGACCAGAAAGGCCGCGTCGGTTTCGGCAAGGGCAAGGCGAAAGAGGTGCCTGAGGCGATTCGCAAGGCGACCGAACAGGCCAAGCGCCAGATGATGCGTGTGCCGCTGCGCGAAGGCCGCACTCTGCACCATGATATCGAAGGCCGTCACGGCGCCGGCAAGGTGGTGATGCGGACAGCGCCGGAAGGCACCGGGATCATCGCCGGTGGTCCGATGCGGGCCGTGTTCGAGATGCTGGGCGTCAAGGACGTGGTGTCGAAATCGCTGGGCTCGCAGAACCCCTACAACATGATCCGCGCCACTCTCGACGGCCTGAAAAAGCAATCGAGCCCGCGCATGGTGGCCCAACGCCGCGGCAAGAAAGTGGCCGACATCCTCGACAAGGGCGACGCGCCCGCACCGGAAGCTGCCGAAGCGGCAGACGCGTAAGGAGACCGACCCATGGCAAAAACCATCGTCGTCAAACAGATCGGCAGCCCGATCCGCCGCCCCGCCAAGCAGCGCCAGACGCTGATCGGCCTCGGCCTCAACAAGATGCACAAGACCCGCGAGCTGGAAGACACCCCGGCCGTGCGTGGCATGATCGCCAAGATCCCCCACATGGTCGAGATCATCGAAGAAAAGGGCTGAGCCTACGGTGGGTTGATACCCACCCTACGAAATTGACAACGCCCCCGGTGAAAGCCGGGGGCTTTTTTTGTTGCCTTGTTGGATTTGGGTCTGATAGTAGGGGCCCTTTTCTTTTGAAACCAGGTAAAGAGATATGGCACGGCGAAAACAATTGAAGGCTATCCTGAAGGACTTCGTTGATTTCCTGTGTAACAGGAATTTTGACGTGGATGGCTATTGGGGAATGGCGGCGATCACGCAGCATCTCGAAGATACGGGCGAGAACACCTTGGTTGTGCACCTGATGCCTCTGCCCGCCGCAGAAGGTAGCGAAGCTTTCGCAATCGCACCGGCGCTCAGGGCTTATTTTCTGAGCAAGGTTGAAGCACAAGGGATTGATCCAGGCTGGATCAAAAGCTCGGAACTGGTCTTTCAGCTTGATCGACCGGAGCATCCCAGCCAGCCGAATTCCAGCTATCGGTTGGAATGCGAAGTTCGCGCAACCACGGACCTGGGGCAGGTCTACAAAGCGGGTTCCGCAAGCAGCGTGGTTGCAGAACCGGCGAATTACCCGCTCTTTTTCCTGCGCCGCTGCGTGGGGTCGCGCAACGCTTGGGCGAAAAAGCTTGTCTGGTAGCGCTCAAACTCCGGATCGCGTGCGATCCGGTTCGCGCCTGCCTTGACCGGCAGGCGATTTTGCTCTGCGAAATCGGCCCGGAGGGACCCTGCCCTAGGTGGGCGCAAAATGTTCTCACTCTTGAAAAAGTCGATGCGTTTGGATTATTCGAGATCGGTTAGCTGAGCTCCAACGCGCCCACTCTCGGCGCCGGGCTCGAACCTCTGTCGGGAACTCAGTGCTCTTGGCGCGATTTACTCGCTCAGCCCGGCCACCTTGCGCGCACCCACACGCGCCAAGACGCGGTCGAAGGTGCGGCCAACCGGGGTCGGCTTCAGGTTGGCGTCGACGAGGTTGATACGCGGCGTCTGCCCTTTCCAGGGATAGGGATTGGCCGAGAACCAGGCGTGGCGCTCGACATAAGGCAGGCTTTCCATCATCGTGATCGCCTCTTCGGCGAAACGGGCGTTCTGTTCGTAGGTCACGGCGCCGGGCCGGGACCAGTCGATCATGGCGAACTCGGTGACCCAGATCGGGCGCTTGTACTCCGCATGCACCTTCTGCAGCCAGCGGCGGAAGGCGGCGACGTCACCGTTCGTGGAATAGTAATGCACCGCCATGAAATCGACCCGCAACCCGTGCCGTTCGACCTCGTCCATGAAGCGACGTTGCCACGAGCCCTTGCCCAGCGTGCCGCCTTGGGTCGTGGCCGGGCTGCCGAGCCGCAGCCCGCGCGCCTCTAGCTTGGGCCAGAGCGCGATCGCTTCGTCCACCGAAAGTCCCGCCTGGTGCTTGCCGTTGTTCTTGTCAGGTTCGTTGAAGCCCAGCAGCGCCCGGACACCGCGGCCCGAAACGATGCGTTTGTTGATGTCGCGCGCCGAGTGGATCATCGGCACGAACTCGACCGTCCGCGCTGTGCCGCCCTTGTGCCAGAGGTGATCGGGGCGCCAGTTGTAATACCAGGTCAGCCCCGCGCGGTCCTCGATCCACTCGAGCATGGTCTTGGACGGATTCTCCCATGCGCCGATCCCGACCTTTTGCGCGGCCGCGGGCAACGACGTGAACAGGACCCCCAAGCAGAAAGCCATGGCTCTGAGCATACATCCCTCGTTCGTTTGACAACAGGGTATCCGGGGCAGGGGGTGCGAATTGGGAGAACCTGGGGCGATATTTTGGCAATTGACGATACTGCCGTCAGCCAGGGGCGGAATGCTGCGGCGGCGTCCGTCATCCGCGCGGCCATGCTGGCCCCGTGAACGTCGGCTTCGACTGTTCCGGCGTGACCGGTAAGGGCGGACCTAAGAGCGGCCCGCTCGAAAGCGGCGCCGCCGTCTCTCTCGGACCGTTCCGTTCTGCTGTGGTCTTGTGCTTGCCAGGCCGTTTCATTCGGTCTATACGCCCGCGGGTGGACAATCAGATCCACGACTCAAAAATCAAGAAACGCCGCGGTTGGCCCAATACGCTTCGGGGGTCACATCCGGCAAAGGAGAAGCGACATGAAACTGCATGAGCTGCGCGACAACGACGGCGCAACCAAATCCCGCAAACGGATCGGCCGCGGCCCGGGTTCGGGCAAGGGCAAGACCGGTGGCCGGGGCATCAAGGGTCAGAAATCCCGTTCGGGCGTGGCCATCGCCGGTTACGAAGGCGGCCAGATGCCGCTCTACCAACGTCTGCCCAAGCGTGGCTTCAACAAGCCCAACCGCAAGAAATTCGCGGTGGTGAATCTCGGCATCATCCAGAAATTCGTCGATGCGAAGAAACTCGACGCCAAGACGGCCATCACCGAGGATGTTCTCGTCGAGGTCGGCGTGGTGCGCCGCAAGCTCGATGGCGTGCGCGTCCTGGCCAAGGGCGACATCTCGGCAAAGCTGAACCTGGAAGTCACCGGTGCGTCGAAAGCTGCCGTCGAGGCCGTCGAAAAGGCTGGCGGTAAACTCACGGTCACGGGTCCGGCAGCCGCCGAATAAGAGGTTGTCCCCGGCACGCCGGGGGCTTACATAACCTCAAGTTTTCCAAATTCGCGCCGCCGGGCTGGGAGAACCGCCCCGGCGGCGCATGCACGAAAGAGACCGAGCATGGTATCTGCCGCAGAGCAAATGGCCGCCAACACCAGTTGGGCGGCGCTGGGAAAAGCCACCGACCTCCGCAATCGCATCCTGTTCACGCTGGGCCTGCTGATCGTCTATCGGCTGGGCACCTTCATTCCGGTGCCGGGCATCGACGGCCAGGCCCTGCGCGAGTTCATGGCGAGCGCCGGTCAGGGCATCGGTGGCATCCTGACCATGTTCACCGGCGGTGCGCTGGGCCGGATGGGCATCTTCGCGCTGGGCATCATGCCGTACATTTCGGCCTCGATCATCGTTCAACTGCTGGCGTCGATGGTGCCGGCGCTGGAACAGCTCAAGAAAGAGGGCGAACAGGGCCGCAAGAAGATCAACCAGTATACCCGTTACGGCACGGTTTTCCTGGCCACGCTGCAGGCCTATGGCCTGGCGAAAAGCCTGGAGGCCGGGGAGCTGGCCACCGATCCCGGCCTGTTCTTCCAGGCCTCGACGGTGATCACGCTGGTGGGCGGCACGATGTTCCTGATGTGGCTGGGCGAACAGATCACTGCCCGCGGCGTCGGCAACGGCATTTCGCTCATCATCTTCGTGGGCATCATCGCCGAGGTGCCGGCGGCACTGGCGCAGTTCTTCAGCCAGGGCCGCTCGGGCGCGCTGAGCCCGGCTGTGATCATCGGCGTGATCGTCATGGTGGTGGCGGTGATCGCCTTCGTGGTCTTCATGGAACGGGCCTTGAGGAAGATCCACATCCAGTATCCGCGCCGACAGCAGGGCATGAAAATTTATGAGGGCGGGTCGAGCCATCTGCCCGTCAAGGTCAACCCGGCCGGCGTGATCCCGG
The DNA here is from genome assembly GCF_030848945.1 of Marimonas arenosa. Lineage (GTDB taxonomy): Bacteria > Pseudomonadota > Alphaproteobacteria > Rhodobacterales > Rhodobacteraceae > Marimonas > Marimonas arenosa. The sequence continues at coordinate 309,537 of NZ_JANHAX010000006.1, read as the reverse complement.
CGATCTTCGCCTCCTCGCTGCTCTTGCTGCCGGTGACAATCAGCACCTTCTCGGGCAACCAAACCGGCCCGGTGATGTCGACGATCCTGGCCTATTTCGGCCCCGGTCAGCCTCTGTATCTCGCCTTCTTCGTGGCGATGATCGTGTTCTTCGCGTATTTCTACACCTTCAACGTCAGCTTCAAGCCCGACGATGTGGCCGACAACCTGAAGAACCAGAACGGCTTCGTGCCGGGTATCCGTCCCGGCAAGAAGACCTCCGAATACCTCGAGTATGTCGTTAACCGTGTCCTCGTCCTCGGCTCGGGCTATCTCGCCGCAGTGTGCCTGCTGCCAGAGATCCTGCGCAGCCAGTTGGCGATCCCGTTTTATTTCGGGGGCACCTCGGTGCTGATCGTGGTCTCGGTCACCATGGATACGATTCAGCAGGTGCAAAGCCACCTCCTGGCACATCAATACGAGGGGTTGATTGAACGCTCGCAGCTGTCCGGAAAGGGGCGGCGGCGCAAACGGAAAGGACCGGCACGGCGATGAATATCATCCTGCTCGGCCCGCCGGGGGCTGGTAAAGGCACCCAGGCGCGCCATCTCGTTGACACTCGCAACATGATCCAGCTTTCGACCGGCGACATGCTGCGCGAGGCGAAAGACAGCGGCACCGAAATGGGCAAGATCGTCGCCGATGTGATGGCTCGCGGCGAACTGGTCACCGACGAGATCGTCATCGGTCTTATCCGCGAGAAACTCGAGGGCGACAAGCAGGGCGGTTTCATCTTCGACGGGTTTCCGCGCACGCTGGCCCAAGCCGATGCGCTGGCCGATCTTCTGGCGGACTGCGGCGAGACGCTTGATGCCGTTGTCGAAATGCAGGTTGATGACGAGGCGCTGGTAGAGCGGATCACCGGTCGCTACACCTGCGGGAACTGTGGCGAGGTCTATCATCGCACCACCAAGAAAGAGGCGGTCGAAGGCACCTGCGACAAATGTGGCGCGCAGGACATGAAGCATCGCGCCGACGACAACGAAGAGAGCCTGCGCACGCGGCTGATGGAATATTACAAGAAGACATCGCCGCTGATCGGTTACTACTATGCCAAGGGTCAGCTGAAATCGGTGAACGGTCTGGGCGAGATTGCCGAGGTGCAGGCCGCGATTGCCGGGGCGCTGGACGCGTGATCCGTGTTCCCGCGGTATAATTTGCCTGAAAGATAGAATCGTGCCATCCTCCAACCGCAGCGTTGGGGGATGTTGCGTTTTCAACCCGTCATTTTTTTCACCCTTCGCTGTTCGGAACCGGTTAACCGGGAAACGAAGAACGCGGCGGCGCCGGGACTGCGCCAGCCGATCAAGGGAAGGGACACATCCACTATGAAGAATTCGATCGCGACGCTGGCTGCCGTTGCAGCCATTACGTTCTCTGCCGCCGGCGGGGCACTGGCTGCTGACAAATCCAAGATGAGCGAAGGCCAGATCATCAGCACCATGGATGAAGCGGCATCGTCGTCCTCGCCAGGGATCCTCCTGCCGCTGCTCGTGCTTGTGATCGTCGCGGCGGCGGTTTCCAGCAGCTCCAGTCACTAAGCTGCACGGCGCGCGGGCGCTTGTGCGAACATTTGGCGGACCCGGTGCTTTGTGCGGGGTTCGCCTTTCCCGACACAGGGTCGGGATCGGCTGCGTCCTGGACGTGGCCGGCGCGGTGTAATCACACCCTCTTGACGCCCCCCTGAAATCCCAATAACCAGCACCATCACCTAGGTGAACTGATTCTGCTCGGGTCGCGCCCGACATGAACTGATAACCTCGAATTCAGCTGCGGCCCGAAGCGGAAAACGCCTCGGGCTTACGTTGTGAAAAAAGGACCTGGAGTTACGGGTCCGCAACGAAAGGAAGATACACGTGGCACGTATCGCCGGCGTCAACATCCCGACGCACAAGCGCGTTCCGATCGCGCTCACCTACATCACCGGAATTGGCCATACCTCGGCCAAGAATATCTGCGAAGCCGTGAACATCGACGCAGCCCGTCGTGTCAACGAGTTGAGCGATGCCGAAGTTCTGGCCATCCGCGAACACATCGACGCCAACTACATGGTGGAAGGTGATCTGCGTCGCGAGACGCAGATGAACATCAAGCGCCTGATGGACCTTGGCTGCTATCGCGGCCTGCGCCATCGCCGCAACCTCCCCGTGCGCGGTCAGCGCACCCACACCAATGCGCGCACGCGCAAGGGCCCGGCGAAACCCATCGCTGGCAAGAAGAAGTAAGGGAGGGCTGCACAGATGGCACGTGATACCCGTCGCGGAGGCAAGAAAAAGGTCTCCAAGAACATCGCCGCTGGCGTCGCACATGTGAACTCCAGCTTCAATAACACCAAGATCCTGATCTCGGACGTGCAGGGCAACGCGATCTCATGGTCGTCGGCCGGCACGATGGGCTTCAAGGGGTCGCGCAAATCGACCCCCTATGCCGCGCAGATGGCCGCCGAAGACGCCGGCCGCAAGGCACAGGAACACGGCGTCAAGACGCTGGAAGTCGAAGTACAGGGTCCCGGTTCGGGCCGTGAGTCGGCGCTGCGTGCGCTGGCTGCCGTCGGGTTCAACATCACCTCGATCCGTGATGTGACCCCGATTGCCCACAATGGTTGCCGCCCGCCGAAACGCCGCCGGGTCTGATCGTTAATCAATAGTGAGGCCGAGCGTTCTGCACGGCCTCATTCCGTCATTTTTACCTCGGGCGTCTTTTGCCTTTGGACATGGGGCGAAAGACAGGAATGGAGGGACGCATGATCCACAAGAACTGGCAGGAACTGATCAAACCGACGCAGCTTGACGTCAAGCCGGGAAATGACCCGACCCGTCAGGCGACCATCGTCGCCGAACCGCTCGAGCGTGGCTTCGGCCTGACGCTGGGCAACGCGCTGCGCCGGGTGCTGATGAGCAGCCTGCAGGGCGCCGCCATCACATCCGTTCAGATCGACAACGTGCTGCACGAGTTCAGCTCGGTCGCCGGTGTGCGCGAAGACGTCACCGACATCGTGCTGAACCTCAAGGGCGTTTCGGTGCGCATGGAAGTCGAAGGCCCCAAGCGGCTTTCGATCAATGCCAAGGGCCCGGGTGTCGTCACTGCTGCGGACATCGCCGATAGCGCCGGCATCGAGATCCTGAACCGCGACCACGTGATTTGCCACCTCGACGAGGGCGCGGATGTCTACATGGAACTGACGGTCAATACTGGCAAGGGCTATGTCGCCGCCGACAAGAACAAGCCCGAAGATGCGCCGATCGGCCTCATTCCGATCGATGCGATCTATTCGCCGGTCAAGCGCGTCTCCTACGACGTGCAGCCGACCCGCGAAGGCCAGGTTCTGGACTATGACAAGCTGACCATGAAGATCGACACCGACGGTTCGATCACGCCCGACGATGCGCTGGCCTTCGCCGCGCGCATCCTGCAGGACCAGCTGTCGATCTTCGTCAACTTCGAAGAGCCCGAAGCCGCCGGCCGCCAGGAAGAGGACGACGGGCTGGAGTTCAACCCGCTTCTGTTGAAGAAAGTGGACGAGCTGGAGCTGTCGGTGCGGTCCGCGAACTGCCTGAAGAACGACAACATCGTCTACATCGGCGACCTGATCCAGAAGACCGAAGCCGAGATGCTGCGCACCCCGAACTTCGGCCGCAAGTCGCTGAACGAGATCAAGGAAGTGTTGTCCGGCATGGGCCTGCATCTGGGCATGGACGTCGAGGACTGGCCGCCCGACAACATCGAGGATCTCGCCAAGAAATTCGAAGACGCGTTCTGAGGGCCATGCCGGGCTGAAGCCCGGCCTACGAAAACCGGGGTAGGCCGGGCTTCAGCCCGGCACCCGAAGATGCCCGCACTGGCGGGGAAAACACGGGCCTGATGCCCCAAGGAGAGCCGGTGACACGCATCGCCGGCCGGACAAAGCAAAATCGCCCGTAGAGGGCACCTAAGGAGTAAGAAACATGCGTCACGCAAAAGGCTATCGCCGCCTCAACCGCACCCACGAGCACCGCAAGGCGCTCTTTTCCAACATGGCCGGCTCGCTGATCGAGCACGAGCAGATCAAGACTACGCTGCCCAAGGCCAAGGAACTCAAGCGGGTGATAGACAAGCTGATCACGCTGGGCAAGCGCGGCGATCTGCACGCCCGTCGCCAGGCCGCGAGCCAGCTCAAGGAAGACAAGGACGTCGCCAAGCTGTTCGAGGTGCTGGGTCCGCGCTATGCCGAGCGCAAGGGCGGCTACACCCGCGTTCTGAAGGCCGGTTTCCGTTATGGTGACATGGCGCCGATGGCGATCATCGAGCTGGTCGATCGCGACCTCGATGCCAAGGGTGCCGCCGACAAGGCCCGCAGCACCGCCGAGGAAGAGGCCGCAACCGAAGAAGAATAATGCTTCGCCGGTTCGGAATTCTGGAACCCCCCGTCCCATGTGGCGGGGGTTTTCGTTTTTTGAACGGTGCGCCTTGGCTTGCAATCCTGCTGCGGCCTTTGCATATCTGGTGCCAAGAGAAGGAAGCCCCGCATGATCCGCGCATTCATCCTGATCCTCGTTCTCATCGCAACCCCGCTCGCCGCCGAGACCCGTGTGCCGCAAAGCGCGGCGGAGATCAGTCTCGGTTTTGCGCCGCTGGTCAAGAAGGCGGCCCCGGCGGTGGTGAACATCTATGCGAAGCAGATCGTCCAGGTGCGCAGCCGCAGCCCGCTCATGAACGACCCCTTTTTCCAGGAGTTCTTCCAAGGCTTCGGTCAGCCGCGTCCGCAGGTGCAGAACAGCCTCGGATCCGGCGTGGTCCTCAGTGCCGACGGCCTGATGGTGACAAACTATCACGTGGTGGCTGACGCCACTGAAATCCGTGCCGTACTCAATGATCGCCGCGAATTTGATGCCCGCGTCCTGCTTGCGGACGAGGAAAGCGACCTGGCGATCCTGCAGCTCGACGGCGCGTCGGAGATGCCGTTCATCCCGCTACGCGACAGCGAGAGCGTCGAGGTGGGCGAACTGGTGCTGGCCATCGGTAATCCGTTCGGTGTTGGCCAGACCGTGACCTCCGGAATCGTGTCGGGCCTGGCGCGATCAGGCACCGCAAGCGGGTCGTCGCGCGGCTATTTCATTCAAACCGACGCGCCGATCAATCCGGGCAATTCGGGCGGCGCCCTGATCGATGTCAACGGTGCGCTCATCGGCATCAACACCCGTATCCTCACCCGCTCGGGCGGCTCGAACGGGATCGGCTTCGCCATCCCGTCGGCGCTGGTGCAGCGCTTCGTCGAACAGGCCCGCGCCGGCCAGTCGCGGTTTCAGCGTCCCTGGGCGGGGATGAACGGGCAACCGGTCGATACCGACATCGCCGAGAGCCTCGGGCTCGAAACGCCGCGCGGTCTGGTGATTTCCGACATCCATGCGGTCAGCCCCTTCCTCGCTGCCGGTTTCCGGCCCGGTGACGTGATCGAGGCGGTGGGTGGGCAACCGGTGAACACGCCCGACGAAATGGTCTTCCGCATGACCGTCGCCGGCCTCGGCAATACCGTATCTGTGACCCGCGTCCGCAACGGAGTGGCCGAACAGGTCGAGGTGGCGCTGATTCCCGCGCCCAACAGTCCGCCGCGCGACGTGGTCGTGACCGGGCACCGCTCGGCCATTCCCGAGATGGAGCTTTGGACCATCAACCCTGCGGTGCTGGCCGAGCTGGGCCTGCCACTCAGCATCGAGGGCGCGGTCATCGGAGATCCTGGTCCGGCCGGTACCCGTGCCGGCCTAAAGCGCGGCGACGTGCTGCGCGCCATCAACGGCGTGGCGGTAAGTACGTCGCGCGACGCCGAGCGTGCGCTCGAGACTGCGGGCCGCAACCTCACGCTCGACATTCAGCGCGGCACCCAGCGTGTTGTCATGCGGTTCCGGTTGTGAGCGCCGATCTTTTCGATACCGCGTCGGCGCGGGACGAGCCACCGAAGGGCCCGCGGCCGCTGGCCGACCGGCTGCGGCCGAAAGCGCTTTCCGAGGTGATCGGCCAGGACCATATCCTCGGCCCCGAGGCTCCTCTGGGGGTCATGCTCGCCTCGGGCGCTCTGTCGTCGCTGATCTTCTGGGGCCCGCCGGGCGTCGGCAAGACCACCATCGCCCGGTTGCTGGCGGACGAGACCGACCTGCATTTCGTCCAGATCAGTGCGATCTTTACCGGCGTGCCCGAGCTGCGCAAGGTGTTCGAGGCCGCCAAGCATCGCCGCCAGAACGGCCAGGGGACACTGCTTTTCGTCGACGAGATCCACCGCTTCAACAAAGCGCAGCAGGACGGTTTCCTGCCCCACATGGAAGACGGCACCATCCTTCTCGTCGGAGCCACCACCGAGAATCCCAGTTTCGAACTCAACGCGGCGCTTCTCTCCCGCGCCCAGGTCCTCACCCTCAACCGCCTCGATCTCGCCGCACTGGAGCGGCTGGCACAACGGGCCGAGAAGGATCTGGGCCGGGAACTTCCGCTCAAGGGCGAGGCCCGCGAGGCGCTTCTCGAGATGGCCGATGGCGACGGCCGCGCGCTTTTGAACCTGATCGAACAGATCATGGCCTGGAAGCTCGACGGCAAGCTCGATACCGACGCGCTGACCACCCGCCTGATGCGGCGGGCGGCGAAATACGACAAGTCGGGCGACGAGCACTACAACCTGATTTCGGCGCTGCACAAATCGGTGCGCGGCTCGGACCCGGATGCGGCGCTGTACTGGCTGGCGCGAATGCTGGCAGGTGGTGAGGATCCGCGGTTTCTCGCCCGTCGCCTGACCCGGATGGCGGTGGAAGACATCGGCTTAGCGGATCCCAACGCCCAAACCCATTGTCTGCAGTCCTGGCAGGTCTACGAACGCCTCGGATCGCCCGAGGGCGAACTCGCGCTGGCTCAGGCAGTGGTCTACCTGGCGCTGGCCCCGAAATCGAACTCCGTCTATACCGCCTACAAGGCGGCCGCAGCGAGCGCCAAGAAAACCGGTTCGGAACCTCCACCCAAGCATATCCTGAATGCGCCGACCCGGCTGATGAAAGAGCAGGGCTATGGCGCCGGCTATGCCTATGACCATGAGGCCGAGGACGGTTTCTCGGGCCAAAACTATTTCCCGGACGGGATGAAACGCCCGGTGCTCTATCAGCCGGTTGAACGCGGTTTCGAGCGTGAGTTGAAAAAACGCCTCGACTGGTTCGCCGGCCTGCGTGCCAAACGGGGTCGATCGGGCGCAGAGTAGCAGAAGGAGGACTGAACATGACGAGTCTTGGGATCTTTCTCGGTGGTGTCGGGGTGTTTCTTTTCGGCGTTGCCTCGATCTGGCGGGTTTCGCTGGAAGACAAGAATGGAGTGTTCAAGCGGCAAGGCTGATCGCGGCCAGCTTGACAATTGTCGCGCCCCCTGAGACAGACCGGCCATGCTGTCCAATCTTCTCCAGGTCGCAATCGGTGGGGCCATCGGTGCCGCTGCGCGTTATCTCGTCAACGTGGGCGCGATGCGCGTCATGGGGCCGGGCTTTCCCTGGGCCACTCTTGCCGTCAACATTGCCGGTTCTTTCCTGATGGGCGTGCTGGTGGTGGTGCTGGCGCACAAGGATGGCAGCACGCGGCTGGCACCGTTGCTGATGACCGGGATGCTTGGAGGATTCACCACGTTTTCCGCGTTTTCGCTCGACGCGTTGACGCTGTGGGAACGCGGCAACATCGGGTTGACCGCCTTCTACATCACCGCCTCGGTTCTTCTGTCGCTCGGCGCGATCGTGCTGGCGCTTTGGTTGACGAGAGGGTTCTACCAATGAGCCGGGTGCAGACCATAGCCGTCGAACCGGACGAAGGTGGGCAGCGGCTCGACCGTTGGTTCCGGCGGCGTTTCCCGCATGTGCCGCAGGGGCGGATCGAGAAGATGTGCCGCAAGGGCGAAATCCGCATAGACGGTGGACGGGCGAAACCCGCGACCCGGGTGGAAGCGGGCAACCAGATCCGTGTTCCGCCGTTGCCAGAGCCGGGCGAGACACCGAAACCGGTCAAGTCGCAGGTCTCGAAAGCTGATGCTGAGATGATCCGGGAAGCGGTGATCTGGAAGGATGATTTCATCATCGCGCTTAACAAGCCGCCGGGGCTCGCGACGCAGGGCGGCAGCAAGCAAACCCGCCATGTCGACGGGCTCTCCGAGGCGTTGAAATTCGGCTTCGACGAGAAACCCCGCCTCGTACACCGGCTCGACAAGGACACCTCGGGCGTGCTGCTGTTGGCGCGTACACGCCAGGTGGCCCAGGGGCTGACCGCCGCGATCCGGCATCGAGAGACCCGCAAGATCTACTGGGCCGTGGTCGCCGGCGTGCCGCGCCCCTATCTGGGCGAGATCAAGTATGGCCTTGTCAAAGCGCCCGGCGGCGGCAAGGGGCAGGGGGAAAAGATGCTCTGCCTGCACCCCCGTGACGTCGAGCAGACGCCGGGGGCCAAACGGGCGATCACCCAATACGTCACGCTCTACCGTGTCGGTGAGCGCGCCAGCTGGGTCGCGATGGAGCCGATCACCGGGCGCACCCACCAACTGCGCGCCCACATGGCAGAGATCGGTCACCCGATCGTGGGTGATGGCAAGTACGGCGGTTCGGGGCAGGAAAACCTGGGCGATGGTTGGGGGGCGAAACTGGGTGGGATCATCTCGTCGAAGCTGCACCTGCACGCCCGCATGATGCGGTTCGAGCACCCCGTGACGCGCGAATTGATCACCGTTGCGGCGCCTTTGCCCGAGCACATGGCCCGTACCTTCGAGACCTTCGGCTGGACAGAGGACCTCGCGGCCGAGGACCCGTTCGAGGCGCTGACATGAGCGATCTTCGCCTGGCGGTATTCGATGTCGACGGCACTCTGGCCGACAGCCAGGGCGAGATCGTCGCCGCGATGCGTGCGGCCTTCGCCTCCGAAAATCAGGTTCCGCCCCCGCGGGCCAAGATCCTGTCAATTGTCGGCCTCTCGCTCGACCGTGCCATGGCACAGCTGGCGCGCGATCTTGATCCGGTTCGGCAAGACCGGCTGGTCGCGGCCTACAAGCAGGCCTATTTCGAGCAGCGCGTCCGCAACGGCGCGTCGCCTCTCTATGCCGGTGCGCTGGCAGCGCTGGAGCGGCTGGCGCAGGACCCGTTCCTGCTGCTCGGCGTGGCCACCGGCAAGTCGAAACGCGGGCTCGACGCTCTGCTCGAGGCGCACGGGCTGGAGAGGTTCTTCGTCACCCGGCAGGTGGCCGATTTCCATCCCTCCAAACCGCACCCGGCGATGCTGCAGGCGGCCTTCGCCGAAGCGGCAGTGGGGCCGGGGCAAGCGGTGATGATCGGTGATACCTCATTCGATATCGAGATGGCCCGGGCGGCCGGTTGCGCCGCGATCGGCGTCGCCTGGGGATATCACCCGATCGCGCGGCTTGACGCCGACCGGGTGGTGACGGATTTCCCGGCGTTGCCCGGGACGATTGCTGAAATCCTGGGCGCGCAAGAGGAGAATCGTTCATGAGTGAATGGAAACCCAAACGCTTCTGGACTGCTGCCAGCATCGCCCCCGAGGGCGACGGTTTCACCGTGCTTCTCGACGGGCGCAAGGTGAAGACCCCGGCCAAGGCATCGCTGATCGTGCCGAGCGAAGCACTGGCACAGGAAATCGCCGCCGAATGGGATGCGCAGGAGGGTGTGGTCGACCCCACGAGGATGCCGTTCACCCGGTCGGCCAACGCCGCCATCGACAAGGTTGCCCACCAGATGGCCGAGGTCGCCGGTCTGATCGCCGCCTATGGCGACAGTGACCTGCTGTGTTATCGCGCCGAGGAGCCGGCCGAGCTTGTGGCGCGGCAGGCGCAAGGTTGGGATCCGCTGCTGGACTGGGCACGCGACGGGCAAAACCTTGATCTGCAAACGGTTTCCGGGCTGGTCCACCGCCCGCAAAAGCCCGAAGCGCTGGCGATGGCAGCGGCCCTGACGCAGGCGATGGATGCGTTCCAACTGACCGCCTTCCACGATCTGGTGGGGTTGTCGGGGTCGTTTGTCCTGGGCCTGGCCGCGACCCGCGGCTTCGCCTCGCCCGAAACGCTGTGGGCGTTGTCGCGCATCGACGAGACCTGGCAGGAGGAACAATGGGGCACGGATGATGAAGCCGCGGCGTTCGCCGAGGGCAAACGCCAGGCGTTCCTTCACGCCGCGCGGTTCTATTTCCTGACCGGCGAAGCCGCTCCGGGCGGTTGACCAAAGATCACCCTGCGCCCCCGGAAGTGCCCGTTTCCTCACGTTCTTTTTGCCGATGAATCGCTTGACGTTTCGGGATGAATCCGACCAAACTCGTCGGCACAGAAGGGGGAACATCCTTCTTTGCAATCTCACCCGGCTGGGACAGCCGGAGAAAGCCGCCTCAAGACGGCGGACAATCAGGAAGAGGTAAACATGAAAAAAACCGTATTTCTTGGCGCACTGACGGTGGCCGGTCTCGCAGCCGGAGCCGCCGCGGCCGGAACGCTGGATGACGTGAAGGCCCGCGGTAAGCTGAACTGTGGTGTGTCCACTGGCTTGGTCGGCTTTGCGGCCGCCGACGCCAATGGCGAATGGGATGGCTTTGACGTTGCCGTATGCCGCGCCGTGGCCGCCGCTGTTCTGGGTGACCCGAAAGCGGTCGAGTTCGTGCCGACCACCGGCAAAACCCGCTTCACAGCGCTTGCCTCGGGCGAGGTCGACATGCTGGCCCGCAACACCACCTGGACCTTTTCGCGCGACGTGGATCTCAAGTTTACCTTCGTCGGCGTGAACTACTATGACGGTCAGGGTTTCATGGTGCCGAAGGAACTGGGCGTTTCGTCGGCCAAGGAACTCGATGGTTCGACGGTCTGCATCCAGACCGGCACCACCACCGAGCTGAACCTGGCGGACTTCTTCCGCGCCAACAACATCAGCTACGAACCGGTGCCGATCGAAACCAACGCCGAAGCGCAGCAGCAATACCTGGCCGGCGCCTGCGACGTCTACACCACCGACGCTTCGGGCCTCGCCGCGACCCGCGCCACCTTCGAGACCCCGGGCGACCATGTTGTTCTACCCGAGATCATCTCGAAAGAGCCGCTCGGCCCGCTCGTGCGCCACGGCGACGACGAATGGGGTGACGTGGTGCGCTGGACGCTGAACGCGCTCGTCACTGCTGAAGAACTCGGCATCACCTCGGCGAACGTCAAGGAAATGGCGTCGGCTGCCGGCAACAACCCCGAGATCAACCGCCTGCTCGGTACCGAGGGCAATCTCGGCGAGATGCTGGGCCTCAGCGCTGACTGGTCCGTGAATGCCATTGCCACCAACGGCAACTATGGCGAGATCTTCGAGAAAAACATCGGTGAGAACACACCGATCGGCCTGAGCCGTGGTCTCAACGCGCAGTGGACCAACGGTGGCCTGATCTACTCGCCGCCGTTCCGCTGATCGGCACCAGGACAGGGGCGCGGGAAACCGCGCCCCTTTCCCTTCTGCACACATAAAAACCGGGCTAAGGCGAGCAGGGAATACCCTGCCGGATAGGCGGCCCGCGCCACTGACAGGGGCGACATCAATGGTAACACTTTCCGACCCTCCCAGGGAGTCGTTCAGGCTTTCTCAGCTCATCTACGACACGCGCTACCGGTCGATGACCATCCAGGTCGTTGCATTGATCGGCTTCCTGATCCTGCTTGGCTGGCTGTTCAGCAACACCATGCAGAACCTGACGGAACTCGGCAAAGAGCCGTCGTTTCGATTCCTCAGCGATCCGGCCGGATATGACATCAACCAGCGCCTGATTGACTACAACAACCAGGACACTCACCTGCGCGCGGCCTTCATCGGCCTTCTCAACACGCTGCTGGTGGCCTTCTTGGGCTGTATCACGGCCACGGTCCTGGGCGTTATCATCGGCGTCCTGCGGTTGTCCAAAAACTGGCTCGTCGCGCGTCTGATGACCATCTATGTCGAGATGTTCCGCAACGTCCCGGTACTGTTGTGGATCGTCTTCGTGATGGCAATCCTGATCGAGAGCCTGCCGGCGCCGCGGGCCTTCAAGGGCGAAAATCCCTCAGCGACGATGAAGGTCTTCGACACTGTCGCCGTCACCAACCGCGGCATCTATGTCCCCGAGGTCCAGTTCGGGCGCGATGCCAAGGACGACAAGGGCGAGTATCTCGACGAGCCGACCGGTTGGCGGACGGGGCTGGGTGATTTCCCCGTCGGCGCCGATCCCGACAACCCCTCCTGTGAAAGCTATTTTGCCTCGGAAGGCCCAATGGCCGGAGAGCCGGGGCCGGGCTGTGGCCGCTTCCAGATCAGCCTCGACCTGATGGCGATAATTTTGGTGCTGATGGCCGGGTTCTATGTCTCGCACCGCATCAAGACCAGGGCAGACCATATTCAGGAGGCCACCGGTGAACGCCCGACCACCTGGTACCTTCGCCTGGGCGTGATCGTGATCCCGCTGGCCATCCTGTTCTGGGCAATGGGAACATATCTGACCTACCCGTCGATCGAGCGGGGCTTCAACTTCCAGGGCGGCACGCATATGCGTAACTCGCTGATTGCCCTGTGGCTGGCACTCAGCCTCTACACCGCCGCCTTCATCGCCGAAATCGTCCGCGCCGGCATTATGGCAATCAGCCACGGCCAGACCGAGGCCGCCGCGGCGCTGGGCCTGCGGCCGAAGCGGATCATGAGCCTGGTGATCCTGCCGCAGGCGTTGCGCGTCATCATTCCGCCGCTGATTTCGAACTACCTCAATCTCACCAAGAACAGCTCTCTGGCCATCGCGGTGGGGTATATGGACATCACCGGCACGCTGATGGGTATCACGCTCAACCAGACCGGGCGCGAGCTCGAAACCGTGCTGCTCGGCATGCTGATCTATCTGACGATCTCGCTCAGCATCTCGGCGGTGATGAACTGGTACAACAACAGCGTCAAACTGGTGGAGCGGTAAGATGAGCGATGTATCCTATGTCCGCACGGAAATGGTTCCCGAACAGGAACCGCCCGCCTCGACCACCGGTATTATCGGCTGGATGCGCGAGAACCTGTTCTCGGGGTGGTTCAACACGGTGTTGACGGTGCTGTCGGCGCTGCTGATCTTCTTCGTGTTGTCGGTCGCGCTGCCTTGGCTGTTTTCACCGACGTGGCAAGCGGCCTCACTGAACGAATGCCGCGCCATCCTCCATGAACTGGGCCGCGACGGGCATTTCGCCGGCGCCTGCTGGGGGGTGATCCGCGACCGCTGGGTGCAGCTCTTCTTCGGGTTCTACCCCGCCGACCTTTACTGGCGTCCGATCCTGGCCTTCCTGCTTCTGGGAATGGCGCTGGCGCCGGTTCTGTTCTCAGACAAGGTCAGCCCCAAGCTGCTGTGGTTTTCAGCGATCTACCCTGTGCTGTTTCCCTGGATGCTCTGGGGCGGGGCCGTGTGGACGCCGCTTCTGGTTTTGGCTGGGTTCGTGCTGGCCTATCTGGTCTATTCCTATGTCGAACGAAGCGCGTCGTCGCTTGTGGGGCTCATTGCCGCGGTGGTGTTTGCTGCGGTCTGGTTCGCCTGGGGTGTCGGCGCCGTTTCTGGTCTGATTAACTCGTCGATCGGGGCCGCCCGGATCGACGGCCAGCTGGAACAGACCGCGGCCGAGATCGACCGGCTGCAATCCGAGATCGCCCGGCTGGAAGGCGAGATTGAAACCGCCGAAGCGGCGGTGAATGCGGTGATGGAAGGCGAAGCCAGTGCCGAGGAAAGCGGCGGCAGGGCTTATCGCGATCTAATCGCAGAAGCCCGCCCGCTGCGGGACAAGCTCGACGCCCTGCGCAGTGAAATAGGCCTTGCCGCCACAACCCTGTCGGACCTGCAATCCTATGAACGCCAAATGGAGCAGTTGCCGGCGCTGATCGAGAAACTGCCGGGTCTTCGGGATGCAGCCGACGCCGCGCGTGCCGCGCTACCGGACACGGTTTCGAAGGTGGTGTCGGAAAACGGCTTCAAGGCGTTGACGAAACGGATTGTCGACGAGAACTTGGATATCCCGTCCGAAGACGTCGACGCGCTCGAAGAGGTGCTGCGGCTCGAAGGCGAGGTGCTGTTCACCGAACAGACGGTCGAATCGACCTATGCCAATGCGGCGCTGATTGGACTGCGCCCGGTCGAAAGCCGTAACTTCGGGGGCATGATGCTGTCGCTGACAATCGGTGTCGTCGCGATCGCGATATCGCTGCCGCTGGGCATCTTGCTGGCGCTTGGACGGCAATCGAACCTGCCACTTCTCAAGGCGCTGTGCGTCGGCTTTATCGAGTTCATCCGCGGCGTGCCGCTGATCACGCTCTTGTTCGTGGCCTCGACGCTTCTGAACATCTTCCTCCCGCCGGGGACGAATTTTGACATCATCCTGCGGGTGATCATAATGGCCACGCTCTTCGCCTCGGCCTACATGGCCGAAGTCGTGCGTGGTGGCCTCGCCGCGCTGCCCAAGGGTCAGTACGAAGGGGCCGACAGCCTCGGCCTCAACTACTGGCAGGCGCAGCGGCTGATCATCATGCCGCAGGCGTTGAAAATCTCGATCCCGGGCATCGTCAGCACCTTCATCGGGCTGTTCAAGGACACCACGCTGGTGTCGATCATCGGTTTGCTGGACCCGCTGGGCCTCTCGAACAACATCCGCGCGGATGCCGCGTGGAATGGTGTCGTATGGGAGATCTACGGGTTCATCGCGCTGATGTTCTTCGTCTTCTGTTTCTCGATGTCCCGCTATTCCATGTATCTCGAGCGAAAGCTCCACACCGGCCACAGCAGATAGGGCCGACGCCCGAAAGGAGAGTTTCATGTCCGAACTCGCAATCGATCGCGATGTAGACCGCAGCCAGATGTCCGTCTCGGACGAGGTCGCTATCGAAATCACCAACATGAACAAGTGGTACGGCACCTTCCACGTGCTGCGCGACATCGACCTGACCGTGCAGCGCGGCGAGCGGATCGTGATCTGCGGGCCCTCGGGTTCGGGCAAGTCGACGCTGATCCGCTGCATCAACGCGCTGGAGGAACACCAGCAGGGCCGGATCGAGGTGGACGGCACGGTGCTCAGCTCAGACTTGAAGAACATCGACAAGATCCGCTCCGAAGTCGGCATGGTGTTCCAGCACTTCAACCTGTTCCCGCATCTCACCGTGCTGGAGAACCTGACGCTGGCACCGATCTGGGTCCGCAAGACGCCGCGCAAGGAGGCCGAGGAAACCGCCCGCTTCTACCTGGAGAAGGTCAAGATCCCGGAACAGGCCGACAAATATCCCGGTCAGCTGTCCGGCGGCCAGCAGCAGCGCGTGGCGATCGCCCGCTCGCTCTGCATGAAACCGCGGATCATGCTGTTCGACGAACCAACGTCGGCGCTCGACCCCGAGATGATCAAGGAAGTGCTCGACACCATGATCGAGCTCGCCGAGGAGGGCATGACCATGCTCTGCGTCACCCACGAGATGGGCTTTGCCCGCCAGGTAGCGAACCGGGTGATCTTCATGGATGCCGGTCAGATCGTCGAACAGAACGAACCGCAAGAGTTCTTCAACAACCCGCAAAGCGACCGCACCAAGCTGTTCCTCAGCCAGATCTTGGGGCATTGAAGCGGTCACCGGAGCAACCGAAAGGCGAGGCAGGGGCCTCGCCTTTTTGCATTCCGGCCAGATCGATGCGCCTTCGCGCGAGGCATGTTGCGGCCTGCCTCCGGGGCGCGGGTTCGCACCGAAATGCCCCGGCATAACCCATTTGGGTTTTTCGCATGACGCGCCGCCGGGCGTAGGATTGCGCCATTGTTCCCCTCAACCCATTTCGGGAGACCCGCATTGACCAGGCATCTTCTTCTCTCCGCCGCCATCCTTTCCGGCTTCGCCCTCTCGGCCGCGGCCCAAACCACCGTCCATCCCGGCAAGGTCGAAATCCAGGGTGACCTGACCGTCGATGCCGGCACCACGGGCAGTCTCTATGTCGAGGATGACAGCGTCATCGACGGCAGCCTCTGCCTTGGCAACACCTGCGCCCCGGGCATGGCCTTCGCCAACGACGAAACGCTGGTCTTCCAGTACACGCAGCATTCCATCGTCTTCAACGACACCTCCTCGTCCACCAGCCCCGACCGCGACTGGAAACTGCGGATCAACGATCCCAACACCCGCGCTTCGGGCGGGATCGACAAGTTCGCCGTCGAGGACACCACCGCCGGCACCACCCCCTTCACCATCGCAGGCGGCGCGCCCGAGAACGCGTTCTGGCTCGGCAGCAGCGGCAATATCGGGCTGGGCACCGCCCTGCCGCAAAGCGATCTGCACATCGTCGACGGCACCACGCCGGCGATCCGGCTCGAACAGGACGGCAGCCAAGGCTAGACGCCGCAGCAATGGGTGCTTCAGGGCAATCACGGCGGCTTCGAGCTCTATAACCCGACCGCCGGCATCACCCCGATCTATGTCAAGACCGGCATCAACGGCTATTCGCTGGTGGTCGACGACGCCGGCCGGGTCGGCGTCGGTGCCTTCACCCCCGAAGCGGCGCTGCACGTGCTGCGCTCGAATGGCACGGCCAGGCTCTATGTCCAGGAAAACAGCGCCGTCTCCAGCCCCCGCACCCTGCTCGACCTGCGCAATTTCGGCCGCCCCGAGATCGTGATGGGCAATACCTCGACGGGTGGCGAATGGTCGTTCGGGGCGGGGACGAACTTCATCCTCAAACAGGGCGCCGTCGGTTCCGCCTCCTCGGCCAAGACCAAGCTCTTCGAAGTCAAATCAAACGGCGACGCCACGCTGACCGGCACGCTGACAACCGGCGGCACCACCTGCGGCGGCGGCTGCGACCTGGTGTTCAGCGACGACTACGACCTGCCGTCGATTGCCGAGCACACCGAGCGGATGTTCGCGCTGGGCCACCTGCCCAATGTCGGCCCGACGAGCGAGAATGAACCGATCAACGTCTCGGACAAGCTCGGCCGCATGCTGAACGAACTTGAGCATGCTCATATCTACATCGCCCGCCAGCAGGAGCAGATGGCACGGATGCAAGCCGAAATCGATGCGCTCAAGGCGGCTCGGCACTGAGAGAGAAGGCCTCTCGCCCCTTCATCTTGCAGAAATTACTCCGGGGGGATGCCACAAAATCCATGGATTTTGTGGCTGGGGGGCAGCGCCCCCCGCGACCTCTCAACCGCGCTTGACCCGGTTGATATGGCCCATCTTGCGGCCGGTTTTGACCTCGGCCTTGCCATAGAGATGGATCGCCACATTCGGTTCCGTTGCCAGCGCCGGCACCTTGTCCATGTCGTCGCCGATCAGGTTTTCCATCACGACATCGGAATAGCGCTCGCCGTCGCCCAACGGCCAGCCGGCGATGGCCCGGATATGTTGTTCGAACTGGTCGATGCTGCAGCCCTGTTGCGTCCAATGGCCGGAATTGTGCACCCGGGGGGCGATCTCGTTGACGATCAGACCGCCAGGGGTCACGAACAGCTCCACCCCCATCACGCCGACATAATCGAGCGCGCCGAGGATCTTCGCCGCCAAGAGCACCGCGTCAGTACGCTGGGCGGGTGTGAGCCGCGCCGGTACGGTGGTCGTGCGGAGGATGCCCTCGCGGTGCACGTTCTCGCCCGGGTCGAAACAGGCGACCGAGCCATCCAGCCCCCGCGCCGCGATCACCGACACCTCGTGACTGAAATCGACAAAGCCCTCCAGCACCGACGGTGCTCCGGCCATCGCCGCCCAGGCCGCGCCGGTCTCGTCCGGCGCATCGAGCCGGGCCTGCCCCTTGCCGTCATAGCCGAAGCGGCAGGTCTTCAGGATCGCGGGTGTGCCGATCGTGGCGATGCCGGCCCGCAGATCGTTCTCCGAGTTGACCGGCGCGTAGGGGGCCGTCTGCAGCCCGAGCCCGGTCAGGAAATCTTTCTCGATGATCCGGTCCTGGCTGACTCTCAGCGCCTCGCGCCCGGGGCGGATGGGTTTCAACGTCTCGAGGATGTCGAGCGCCGAGGTCGGGATGTTCTCGAACTCATAGGTGATCACGTCGACGCTCTCGGCGAAGGTGCGTAGCGCCGCTTCGTTGTCATAGCCCGCGGTCGTCACCCGCTCGGCCACGTGGCCGGCGGGCGCGCCCGCGCCGGGCTCGTAGATGTGGCAGCGATACCCCAGCCGCGCCGCTGCAACGGACAGCATGCGGCCCAACTGCCCACCACCGAGGATGCCGATCATCGATCCGGCGACGAGCGGCTCAGTCATCGCTTGGTGTCTCCGGGATCGAGGCCGACAGTGTTGCACGCCACTCGTCCAGCCGTTCGGCGAGCGCCGGATCCGACACGGAGAGAATGCCCGCTGCCATCAACCCGGCATTAGCCGCTCCGGCGGCCCCGATCGCCATCGTGGCAACCGGGTAGCCTTTCGGCATCTGGACGATGGAATAGAGGCTGTCGACGCCCGACAGGGCCTGTGTCTGCACCGGAACGCCGATCACCGGAACCCGCGTTTTCGAAGCCATCATGCCCGGCAAATGCGCCGCTCCGCCGGCGCCTGCGATGATCACGTTCAAGCCGCGGTCGACGGCGGTCTTGCCATAGTCCCATAGCCGGTCGGGCGTGCGGTGGGCCGAGACGATTTTCGCCTCGTAAGGAACACCCAATTCGTCCAGAATATTCGCCGCTTCTTTCATCGTGGGCCAGTCTGACTGGCTGCCCATGATGATGCCGACTTTCACATCGCTCATGATCTGTCCCCGGTATCAAGAGAGGCGCACTATAGGGATAATTCCGCCTCAGGCAATGATATCCGGCGTCAGGCGGTCCTCGATCAGGGCAATCATGTCCTTCAGCGCCAGTTTCTTTTTTTTCAGCCGCTGCAGCATAAGTTGATCGGCGGTGCCGCGCTCCTGCATGACCCGGATCGACTCGTCAAGTTCCCGGTGCTCACGGCGGAACACTTCCAGTTCCACGCGCAGCACCTCGTCAGTTTTCATCGAGATATCCGAAGGGGCGTTCATCGCAGCTTGATTCCTTTCACTTCAGACAACGATAAGATACTGAAATTCCGCGTTTTCGCAAAGCCCCTGCATGGGCTCTTGCATGGTTTGTCGAGCGCTACCATATTCTTACCAGGCGGCTGCCGGAACGGGGCCGCCCTTGCACTGTCGCTTATGCACCAAAAGGGCCGTGTCGATGACGAAACTCACCCTGGGGACTGCCCCCTATCTTCTCGGGTTCGAACAGCTCGAACGTCTGCTGGAACGCAACGCCAAGTCCGGCAACGAAGGCTATCCGCCCTTCAATATCGAGCAGACCTCGGACAACTCCTATCGCATCACACTGGCCGTGGCCGGGTTTTCTGGATCCGACCTCTCGATCACCGTCGAGGACCGACAACTGGTGATCCGCGGCCGCCAGAGCGACGATGCCGAGGGCCGCATCTTCCTGCATCGCGGCATCGCGGCGCGTCAGTTCCAGCGCAGCTTCGTGCTGGCGGACGGCGTCGAGGTGGGCGAGGCGGTGATGGAAAACGGTCTTTTACATGTCGATCTGACCCGCGCCGTCCCCGAACAGGTGGTGCAGACGATCTCGATCAGGAAAGGGTAACGTCATGGATGTGAAATACGATTTTGGGCCTGAAGATGAGAACCGCATCGTTTACGTGCGTAAGGTGGCGGTGAAAGACCTGCCTGCGGACGTGCAGGCGCAGGCCGGCGGCCTCGAAAGCCTTTACGGCGTGTACCGTGCCGATGGTGAACAGCTGGCACTGGTGCCGAACCGGGCGCTGGCCTTCGTGCTGGCACGGCAGAACGACCTGGCACCGGTCACCGTGCACTGACCCCTTAGGGCGGGTGTTTTCACTCACCGTACGTCGGTGGCCATATGCCCAGGCGGTCGTGGATATCCGCCGCCGCCTTGGCGTAGGTCTCTGCCCGCTTCCGGTCCTGTAGCGGCTCCGGCGCGGAGAACGGCGCAACGGCCGCCCGCGCCGAGCTGCATTCGGAGATTTCGACCCCCGCCAGCGCCAGATGCGCCGACAGCCACAGATCATCTGCCGCAAGGCACACCTCGGGCGGCGGCGGGCACGTGAATCCCGCCGGTACCAGTACCCCGGCAAACCCCTGCGCCACCAGCCCGCCGCGCCGTTTCAGCCGTTCAACGGAAAAAACCGAACCCGCCGCCGCGCCGTGCTCCGCGGCGTCCTCCAGCGCCGCCAGCCAGCCCGGCGCGTAAAGGCAATCGTCATCACAAATCGCGATTGCTGCGCCTGGTTCGGCGGATTGCGCTGCCAGGAACTTGGTTGCCGGGCCGTGATCCTCGCATCGGAGCAGGTCGACGCCGCCCGGCAAGGGCGGGGGAGAGACCGCGCCTGGAAAACGCAGATAGCGCCGGGGTAGGGCGAGCACCACCTTAGCGGCCCCTTGGGCCAACAAGCTTTCCAGCACCGGTCCCAGCCCGGCAAAGCGTGGCGGGACCGAGGTGAGGGCGATCACGGTCATCGCAGTCCCTTCGGTCGTCAGCCGGGGTTTACCCCGCCCGTCTGCGCTGTCAATCTTTGCCGCAACAGACAGGAGGGTCGGAGCCATGTTCACCATACCCGAGCTGGAGGAGGCGCATGCCTTGGTCGGGCGTCACGTGCCGCCGACTCCGGCGCATGACTGGCCGCTGCTCAGCGAAGCGCTGGGCGCCACCGTCATCGTCAAGCACGAGAACCACGCCCCCACCGGCGCCTTCAAGGTGCGCGGCGGCATCACCTTCATCGACTGGCTCAAACGCACCCACCCCGACATGCAGGGGGTTGTCACCGCCACCCGTGGCAACCACGGTCAGTCCCAGGCGCGCGCGGCCATCGCCGCCGGGTTGACCGCGAAAATCCTCGTCCCGCACGGCAACTCGGTCGAAAAGAACGCCGCGATGCGCGCTTATGGGGCCGATCTGATCGTGCACGGCCGAGATTTCGACGAGGCCAAGGACGAAGCCATGCGGCTCGCGCAGACCGAGCCGCTTTATCCGGTGCCGCCGTTTCATCGCGAACTGGTGCGTGGCGTGGCCACCTATGGTTATGAACTTTTCACGGCGCATCCGGATCTCGACGTGGTCTATGTCCCGATTGGCTGCGGCTCAGGTATCTGTGGCACCATCGCGGCGCGTGATGCGCTGGGGCTCAGCACCGAGGTCGTCGGGGTCGTGGCCGCCGGCGCGCCCTGCGTCAAGCTTTCGGTCGAGGCGGGTCGGCTGATCGAGACCAACGAGGCCCGCACCTTCGCCGACGGCACCTGCGTGCGTGTTCCCGTTCAGGAAGCCTTCGACATCTATTCCACCGGCACCAGCCATATCGGCGCGGTCACGGATGATGAAATCGCCGACGCCGTGCGGCTCTTCTACAGCGCCACGCACAACCTTGCCGAGGGGGCAGGGGCGGCGGCCCTGGCGCTTGCGCTGCAGGAAAAGGAGCGGCTGAAAGGCCGAAAGGTCGGGCTGGTGCTGTCAGGCGGAAACATCGACCGGCCGCTTTACCAGACCATTCTCGCCGGCGGCACGCCCGAAGCCTGAGCACTGCAACCGAACGCAACGGCTGATCACGAAGCCTGAACGAAAACACCCCGACGCGCCGGCGCCGGGGAGCTTTCAGATTCGTGCCGAGGCGCGTTCTACCCTGCGATCAGCCCCATCTGCTCCAGCTTCAGGATCACCTGGTGGGCGCAGTTGTCGACATCCACGTTCTCGGTTTCGACCCGCAGCTCGGGGTGGTCCGGCACGTCATAGGGGTCGGAAATCCCGGTGAACTCCTTGATTTTGCCTTCGCGCGCCAGCTTGTAGAGCCCCTTGCGGTCACGGCGTTCGCATTCTTCGATGCTTGTCGCGACATGCACCTCGACAAAGGCACCGTATTGCTCGACCTCCTCGCGCACCGCCCGGCGGGTGGTGGCATAGGGCGCGATCGGCGCGCAGATGGCGATGCCGCCGTTCTTGGTGATCTCGCTGGCGACATAGCCGATGCGGCGGATGTTGAGGTCGCGGTGTTCCTTCGAGAAGCCGAGCTCGCTGGAAAGGTTCTTCCGCACGATATCACCATCGAGCAACGTTACGGGCCGTCCGCCCATTTCCATCAGCTTGACCATCAGCGCGTTGGCAATGGTCGATTTGCCCGACCCGGAGAAGCCGGTGAAGAAAACCGTGAAGCCCTGGTTGGAGCGCGGCGGATAGCGCCGGCGCAGCTCGCCCACCACCTCCGAGAACGAGAACCATTCCGGAATTTCCAGCCCCTCGCGCAGCCGCCGCCGCAGCTCGGTACCCGAGATGTTCAGCACGGTGGCGTCGTCCTCGACCTCGTCCGCCGGCTCGTATTGAGCGCGTTCCTGGACAAAAACCATGTGTTTGAAGTCGACCATCTCGATGTCCATCTCGTCCTGATACTCGCGGAACATCTCCTGGGCGTCATAGGGCCCGTAGAAATCCTCGCCCTGCGAGTTCTTGCCCGGCCCGGCGTGGTCGCGGCCGACGATGAAATGGGTGCAGCCGTGGTTCTTGCGGATGAGCCCGTGCCAGACCGCCTCGCGCGGACCGGCCATCCGCATGGCGAGGTTCAGAAGGCTCATCGTCGTGGTCGACCCCGGATATTTGTCGAGCACGGCCTCATAGCACCGCACCCGGGTGAAATGATCGACGTCACCCGGTTTGGTCAAGCCCACGACCGGGTGGATCAGCAGGTTGGCCTGCGCCTCCTTGGCGGCACGGAAGGTCAGTTCCTGGTGCGCCCGGTGCAGCGGATTGCGGGTCTGGAAGGCCACGACCTTGCGCCAGCCCAGCTTGCGGAAATAGGCGCGCAACTCGTTCGGCGTGTCGCGGCGGCCGCGGAAATCGTAATGTACCGGCTGCTGGATGCCGGTCACCGGGCCGCCGAGATAGACCTTGCCGGCGGTGTTGTGCAGGTAGTTGACCGCCGGGTGCGCGTCGTCGTCGGCGCCGAAGACCTTTTCGGCTTCGCGTTTCTTGTCCGGCGTCCAGCGGTCGGTTACCGTCATGGTGGCAAGGATCACGCCTTCCTGGTCGCGCAGGGCGATATCCTGACCCAGTTCGATGCTTTCGGCGAAGGTTTCGCTGACATCCAGCGTGACCGGCATCGGCCAGAGCGACCCGTTGGCCAGCCGCATGTTCTCGACCACGCCGTCATAGTCCGCCTCGCTGAGGAACCCCTTGAGCGGGTTGAACCCGCCGTTCATCAACAGTTCCAGATCGCAGATCTGCCGCGGCGTCAGGTCATGGCTGACCAAATCGGCAGCCTCGACCTTGAGCTTCTGGGCGCTGTCGTAGGAGACATAGAGTTCGGGGATGGGGGCAAGGTTGTTCTGCACGATTTTGGTCCTGTGTTTGAAGGGAGCATGGCCGCTGGTGGTGCCGGTCAACTCGGCATGGAGCGCGTCGTATTCGGCGAATTTGCGGGCCAGGAACTGGTCAGTGAGGCGCAGCTTTTCCGCTGCGCCGCGGGTGGTCAGGCTGTATGCGAAGCGTGCCCGCCGGTCGGGGCCGTCGCGGTCTCCGACCTTGATCAGCCCGGCCTCGGCAGCGGCCCGCATCAGCCCGTTGAGCCGCCCCAGCGAGATGCCCAGTGCCTGCGCCGTCGCGCGCTGCGACGCCTCCGGCGCCAGATCGAGCTGGCGCAGAAGGCGGAAGCGCAGATCGTCGTCTTCCGACAGGGCTGTCTTCTGCGGCGTTTTCGGGTCGGTCGGGGTCATCCGGGTCTGCTCTAGGTGCGTTCATTCGTGAACATTTCTCGTATTGTTCATTTCTGAACAAACCTCAAGCGGTGAATTCGGGTGATTTCGGGGCGTGACTCATCTGCAACGCGGGACCGCTGGGCCCCGGACCCGATCCGGGGCCTCGGATAACAGTGGTTGAGGTCCCGGGTCAGGCCCGGGACGCGGATCGCCATGTGGCCGGGGATCAGCCTTCCTGCTCGGCCAAAAACCGCTCGGCCTCGAGCGCGGCCATGCAGCCCATGCCGGCCGAGGTCACGGCCTGGCGGTATTTGTGGTCGGTCAGGTCGCCGGCGGCGAAGACGCCGGGAATGCTCGTTTCGGTGCTGTCCGGCTTGGTCACCACATAGCCGCCCATATGGGTCTCCAGCACGTCCTTGACCAGTTCGTTTGCCGGCGCGTGGCCGATGGCGATGAAGACGCCCTTGCACGGGATCTCGGTGATCTCGCCGGTCTTCACGTGCTTGACCTTGACGCCGGTGACGCCCAGCGGGCTGTCTTCGCCGACCACCTCTTCCAGCGTGTGGAACCACAGCGGTTCGATCTTGGGGTTCTTGAACAGCCGGTCCTGCAGAATCTTTTCGCTGCGCAGCTCGTCGCGGCGGTGGATCAGGGTGACTTTCGAGGCGAAATTGGTCAGGAACAGCGCCTCTTCCACGGCGGTGTTGCCGCCGCCCACCACCACGATCTCCTGCCCGCGATAGAAAAAGCCGTCGCAGGTGGCGCAGGCCGAGACGCCGAAGCCCTTGAACTTGTCTTCACTCGGCAGGCCCAGCCACTTGGCGCGGGCGCCGGTGGCCAGGATCACCGCGTCAGCGGTGTAGATCGTGCCGCTGTCGCCGGTGGCAGTGAACGGGCGTTGCGACAGGTCGAGATCGGTGATGATGTCGGAAATGATCTCGGTGCCGACGGCGCGGGCGTGTTCTTCCATCCGCATCATCAGCTCCGGGCCCTGCACCTCGACGTCGCCGGGCCAGTTTTCGACCTCGGTCGTGGTTGTCAGCTGGCCGCCGGGTTCAAGCCCTTGGACCAGGATCGGTTCCAGCATGGCGCGCGAGGCATAGACACCGGCGGTATAGCCGGCCGGACCGGATCCGATGATCAAAACCTTGGTGTGACGCGTCTCTGCCATTTTGTGTCCCCCGGGGTGAATAGGCTGTGTCCCGCGCGATATAACCACGGCCTGCGCGACAGAAAAGCCCCCGGGAGCCTGGCAGCGCGGCTTTGTCGCTGCCGGGGCAGCTTGCATAAGGATATTGCGGCGTTGTGAAACAATATTGCGCGCAGTCGAAGCGATGCTATAACATCCTTAAATTCTCAGGAGAGGCCCAATCATGGCAGGCACGCGCCTTGACCCGATCGACCGCAAGATCCTCGCCGAGCTTCAGGCCGACGGGCGCATGACCAATGTCGAACTGGCCCGCCGCGTCGGCATCTCGGCGCCGCCCTGCCTGCGCCGGGTGCGCACGCTCGAGGAGCAGGGTTTCATCCGCGGTTACCATGCCGATGTCGATCCGCGCGAACTGGGGTTCGAAGTGCAGGTCTTCGCCATGGTCGGCCTGCAGAGCCAGGCGGAAGCCGATCTCAGCAGGTTCGAGGCCCGCTGCCGTGCCTGGCCGTTGGTGCGCGAGTGCCACATGCTCAACGGCGAGGTCGATTTCATCCTGAAATGCGTGGCGCCCGATCTCTCGACCTTCCAGTCCTTCCTGACCGAGGAACTGACGGCGGCCGAGAACGTGGCGTCGGTCAAGACCTCGCTGGTGATCCGCTGCGCCAAGGACGACCCCGGCGTGCCTTTCGAGGTGCTGGAAGACCGCCTGTCGCGCAGCGCCTGACACAATGGTTTGCCGGCGCGCGCAGGCCTTGGGGGCGCTGCCCCCAAACCCCCGAGGTATTTTTGAACAGAAGAAGCAGCGGATCGAAGCGGATCAGACCTCGACGCCGGGACCAGCGGCCGTCACCTTACACAGTCTCCGGCGTCCGCGCCCGGCCTGTCAATCCGCGGCAAACGGGTCCTCGGGGTATCCTACGTCGGCAAGATAAAGCCCCTCGGGCGGGCAGACCGGGCCGCAGGCGGCGCGGTCGGCGGCGTCGAGCGCCGATTTGACATCCTCCGGCGACCAGCTTCCGGCGCCGACCCGTTCCAGCGTTCCGACGATTGACCGGACCTGGTTGTGCAGGAAGGAACGCGCGCGCAAGCGGAAGTGAAACTCGGCTGCGGTCTCCCGCGCCACCGGCTCGATGGATATCTCATCCAGCGTCTTCACCGGGCTCTCGGCCTGGCACATGGTCGAGCGGAAGGTGGTGAAATCGTGCCGTCCCACCAGATACGCGGCTCCTGCGCGCATGGCGTCGAGGTCGAGCGGCGCCTTCACCTGCCAGACCAGTCCGCGCTGCAACGTGGCCGGGGCCCGCCGCACCAGCAGGCGGAACAGGTAGCGCCGCTCCACCGCCGAAAACCGCGCGTGCCAGTCGTCGTCGACGCGAGCCGCGGCGAGAATCGCCACCGGCTGCGGTTTCAGGTGATAGTTCAGCGCCTCGCTCAGGCGGAACGGATCCCAGTCCTTTTCCAGGTCGCAATGCGCCACCTGCCCGAATGCGTGCACCCCCGCATCGGTACGCCCTGCCGCGGCTATTGTGTGCGGTCCGGGTTCGAGCCGGGCCAACGCCGCCTCGACCGCGCCCTGCACCGAGGGCTGGTCGGCCTGGCGCTGCCAGCCGGCGAACGGGCCGCCGTGATATTCGATCCTGAGGGCGTATCGTGGCATATCCGCCCCTTATCGCGCGGCCAGCGGCCCGGCAAGGGGTGGCGCGCAGCCCGCCCCGGCATTATCTTGGAGCAAAGAACAGGCGGAAAGGGGCGCCGCGAGTGGTCATCTCCAGGCTGGCAGACAGCGTCGCGCGCGGGGTTGAGGCCGTCTCCGACAGTGTTTCGGAGGCGCTGTTCGAGCCGGTGATCCGGCTCGGCGTCACCGGGCTGTCTCGGGCAGGCAAGACCGTGTTCATCACCTCGCTGGTCGCCAATCTGACCAACCGGGACCGCATGGCCGGGTTGACGGCCGAGGCCGAGGGCCGGATCGTGGCCGCTTTCCTGCAGCCTCAGCCCGACGACACCGTGCCGCGTTTCGATTACGAAGCTCATCTCGCCGCGCTCACCGGTGCCGCGCCGCATTGGCCCGAAAGCACGCGGGCGGTGTCCGAATTGCGGCTGTCGTTCCGGGTCCGCCCGGCTGGGTTGCTGGCTGGACTGACCGGGCCGCGCACCGTGCATCTCGACATCGTCGATTACCCCGGTGAATGGCTGCTCGATCTCGGCCTGATGGAGAAGGATTTCGCGGCCTGGAGCGCCGACCAACTGGCCCGGGCCGCGACCCGGCCGCAGGCCGCCAACTACCTGGCGCTGGCGCGGACGACCGACGCCGCATCGCCGCTTGATGAGGTCCAGGCCCAGGCGCTGGCGCGCAGTTATACCGACTACCTCGCTACGGCCCGCGCGGCAGGCTTCTATGATTGCACGCCGGGGCGGTTCCTGCTGCCGGGCGATCTCGCCGGATCGCCGGTGCTGACCTTTGCGCCGCTCGCCCGGCCCGACCGGACGGCCCGCCGCGCGCTGTGGCGCGAGTTCGAGCGCCGGTTCGAGGCCTACAAGGCGCGCGTCGTCCAACCCTTCTTTCGTGATCACTTCGCGCGGATCGACCGCCAGGTGGTGCTGATCGATGCGCTGGGGGCAATCCATGCCGGGCCGCCGGCGGTGGACGACTTGCGTCGGGCGCTGGCCGATATCCTCGGCGCCTTCCGTCCCGGCCGCAACGCCTTCCTCAGCCGTCTGCTGATGGGCAAACGGGTCGAGAAGATCCTGTTTGCCGCGACCAAGGCCGATCACCTGCATCACAGCCAGCACGGCCGCCTTGCCGCGATCATGGAGGCGCTGGTACGCGAGGCCCGTGACCGCGCAGATTTTGCCGGGGCCGAGACCCGCGCCATGGCGCTAGCCAGCCTGCGGGCGACGGTGGAGGAGACCATCGACCACGACGGGGACAGTCTCGACTGCGTCCGCGGCACGCTGCGCGACAGCGGCAAGCAGGCTGCCTTCTATCCCGGTGCATTGCCCGACGACCCGATGCGGCTCCTGAACCCGGCGCGCCAGGGCGCGGACAGATGGCTCGATGCCGACTACGAGGTGATGACCTTCGCGCCCGCGCGTCTCAGCTTGAAGCCGGGCGAGGGACCGCCGCATATCCGGCTCGACCGCGCCGCCGAGTTTCTGCTGGGGGACCGGCTATGACTCCGTGCCGTGCCCGTCTCTGGCATGTGTTGCGGCTCGCCCGTATCCTCTGGGCGGCGGTGCCCCGCCGTGATTGGCGCGCCCGTCTCGGCGACCTCGTCCTGCTCGCCCGGCTGATCCGTCGCGGCCAGATCACCCATGTGCCGGGCCGGCTCGGTCCGTGCGGCTTCCTGGCCCGTGACGGCAGCCGCATTCACGCACTCTACACCCATCCGCGGGCACGCCGGACGGGCGTGGCCTCGCGGCTGATGGCCGAGGCGCAGACTGCCGCCCAGCGGCTGGAACTCTGGACCGCGCAGGACAATGCCGCCGCCCGGGCCTTTTATGCCGCGCATGGCTTCTACCCGGTGAACCTGTCCTGCGAGGGGCAAGGCAATGATGAAGGCCGCCCGGACATGCGGCTGATCTGGAAAAGGAACGCGCCATGACCAAGGGCCCGGTTCTGATCGACCTGGAAGGCCGCACCCCGGCGCAGAGCCCGGCCGAAGCGCCGCCGGTGCCGGATACCGCCGACCTGCCGGAAGGTCGCGCGATGCAAAGCGTCGCGGCGCTGGCCGCGCGCCGCCCGTCGCGGCTGGCGCGCTGGTTCTGGGGGCTGCTGGGGGCGCTGGTTGCTGCCTGGTTGTCGGTTGCGGCCTGGGATTTCGTCACCGGGCTCATTGACCGCGCGCCATTGCTCGGCTGGGCGGTGACCGGGCTCACATCCGCCTTCCTGCTGGTTCTGCTGGCGATCGCGCTCAAGGAGCTTGCCGGCTTTGCCCGGCTCAGGCGCATGGATGCGTTGCACCACGCCGCCACCGCGGCGCTGTCGACCGACGACTTGCAGGCGGCCCGCGATGTGGTGACTCGACTCGACCGGCTGTATGCCGGGCGGGCCGAGCTGGAATGGGGACGGGCACGGCTCAAAGAGCGTGGGCCGGAACAGTTCGACGCTGCCACGCTGATGACGTTGGCCGAGGCCGAACTGATGGCCCCGCTCGACGCGGCCGCGCTGAAAGAGATCGAAGCCGCGGCGCGGCAGGTCGCCACCGTCACCGCCATCGTGCCACTGGCGCTGGCCGATGTGGTGGCGGCACTCACCGCCAACCTGCGCATGATGCGGCGGATTGCCGAGATCTATGGCGGCCGTTCGGGCACGCTTGGTAGCTGGCGGCTGACGCGGGCGGTGTTGACCCATCTCGTTGCCACCGGCGCCGTCGCGGTGGGTGACGATATGCTGGGCAGCCTCGCCGGAGGCGGGCTTTTGGGCAAGTTGTCGCGCCGCTTCGGCGAGGGTGTCGTCAATGGTGCGCTCACTGCCCGGGTGGGTGTCGCGGCGATGGAGGTCTGTCGGCCGCTGCCGTTTGCAAAGGGCAAACGGCCTTCGGTCTCAGCCACGGTGGCCCGGGCCCTGAAAGGCCTCTTCGGAGCCGCCAGGTGAGACGTGTACTCGTCCTCGGTGCCTATGGCATGATCGGGCGGGCAATCACCCGCCACCTGCTCGAGCAGGGTCACCGTGTCACCGGCTTCGGCCGCTCGATCCGCGAGGCGCGCCGGGCCTTCCCGGGGCTCGACTGGTATGTCCACGACATGCGAACCATGACGCTGCCGGCCGACTGGCTGCCCTATCTGCGCGATATCGACGTGGTGGTGAATGCCGCCGGCGCGTTGCAGGATGGGCCGCGCGACGACCTGACGGCGGTGCATGCCACCTCCGTTGCCGCCCTGGCCGAGGCCTGCGCGACCCATGGCGCCGATCTTGTCCAGATTTCCGCCGCCGGGGTCGCGCCCGCGGCCGCGACGCATTTCTTCCGTTCGAAGGCCGCCGGCGATGCCGCGGTGCAGGCCTCGGGTGCAACCCACTGGATTCTGCGCCCGGGACTGGTGCTTTCGGACACCGCCTATGGCGGCACCGCGCTATTGCGGATGCTGGCCGCCGTGCCGGCGATCCAGCCGCTCGCCATGGCCGATGCGGCGATCCAGACCATCGGCATCGCCGATCTTGCGCGCGCTGTTTCAGCCTGTCTCGACGACCGGATCCCCGCCGGCACCGTGGCTGATCTGGTCGAGGATCATCCGCACCCGCTTTCCGAGATCGTCGCGGAGATACGCGCCTGGCTGGGGTTCGCCCCCGCCCGCGCGACGCTGGTCGCTCCGGGCTGGCTGCTGCGGCTGACGGCCGGGGCCGCTGATGTCGTCGGCCGACTGGGGTGGCGATCGCCGCTGCGCAGCACCGCCCTGCGCACCCTCGCCGATGGTGTGCGCGGCGACCCCGCAACCTGGGCCGCCGCGGGCGGACCACCGGTCAGCGGTTTGGCCGATACGCTGGCACTGATGCCGGCCCGTGCCGAGGATAGACTGGCCGCCGGAATGTGGCTCGCCATGCCCTTCGTGATCGCCACGTTGGCGCTGTTCTGGGCACTGTCCGGCGTAATCGGATTGCTGCGGCTCGAGGCCTCGGCCGCGATCCTGACCCATGTTGGCTGGCCGCTCTGGACGGCGCAGCTATCGGTGGCCGGCTGGGCGGTGGTCGATATCGCCCTGGCACTCGGCCTGCTCTGGCGCCCGATGGCGCGGCGCGCGGCGCTGGGCATGGCGGCTGTGAGCCTGGTTTACCTGCTGCTCGGCAGCCTCCTGACGCCGGCGCTCTGGGCCGACCCGCTGGGTCCGCTGTTGAAAATCCTGCCGGGGCTGATGCTGGCGCTGGTCGCCGTGCCGATGCTCGACAGCCGCTGATGGAACTGGTCGATGCCTTGCGCTGGCTGCACGTGATCGGTGCCACCGTTCTGCTCGGCACCGGCGCCGGCATCGCCTTTTTCATGGTGATGGCCCGCCGAACCGGCGACCCGCGGCTGATCGCCCATACTGCCGGCATCGTGGTGCTGGCCGATTGGCTGTTCACCACCTCGGCCGTGATCGCCCAGCCCGTGACCGGTACCTGGCTCGCCTTTCAGCTTGGCTGGGAACTCACCGAAGGCTGGCTGCTGCTGTCCATTGCACTCTACGTCCTCACCGGCGCCTTCTGGTTACCCGTTGTCTGGATCCAGAAAGAGCTGCGCAACATCGCGCGCGCGGCCGCGACCGCAGGCACCGAGCTGCCGCCGCGGTTCGATCGGCTCTACCGCCTCTGGTTTCTGTGTGGCTTTCCCGCCTTCGCCGCGGTGCTTACCATCCTCTGGCTGATGTTGGCCCGGCCCGTCCTTTAGGTCGCAAGCCGTTTCGAAACGGCGTCCCGCGCGCCACTCATCGCAGGATCGGCACCCCGCCCGGCCCCTGCAACTTTTCGACCACGCCGGCCCGCAGGCTGCGTCCGATCTTGTGCGCCAGAGCCGACCAGGCCCGGGCCTGGTCCTCGTGCAATTCCTGCGCCAGCACCCGGTCGAACAGGTCGAGCCAGGTCTCGAACATCCCCGGGCGCACGTTGCCCGCGTCGCGGTGCACTTGCACCGGATTGCCGTCATAGACCTTCTCGTGCAGGATCGCGTTGGCCCAGAACGCGGCCACCCGTTCCTCGTGCGCCGGCCAATCCGCGACATGCACGGCAAAGACCGGTCCCAGCCCGGGATGCGCGCGCACCCGGGCATAGAAGGCCGCCACCACCCGCTCGATCTCGTCGCGGGTGACGTCGAACCTGGGGGGAAGGGTGCTCATACCGTCTCTCCGTTGCGGCGCGGTCCGCAGCACCGCCCCGCCAAGGTAAGTTGTGTCGCCAAGACCCGTAAGACGCCCGATTGCCGCGCCGGTGTCACTGGCCGTACGAGTTCATCTTGATCTGTTGTGGATAGCCGTAGACATCTTTCGACTTGTCGCGCGACGACGCGCTGCCGGCCGAAATCGCCGCTCCGACCAATCCGAACCCGACCAGCATATGTCCCGCAGCTTCGGCCTGATAGGCCTGCTGCGTCAGGTTCACCGGCTCGACCACGCGCTTGAGGTCGCGCGGGCCGGCCTTGCAGCGCACCGTCATCGGCGGGCTCTGCCGGCCGTAGGAGGGCAGGTTCACGATTTCCCCGGCCTTGAGAGCCACCGTGAAAAACTCGGTTTCCATCGTGCAGGGGGCCGAGCTGGCATAGGTCGACACGTTGAAATCGTTGAGCTGGAAAGCAATCCGGGTCGGCAGCACGGCAACTGGCGTCATGGCCTTGCCCTTGGTTGAAAAGACCACCTTGTCCGACACATTGTCCGCGGCCCGGGCCGCCTGATAGCGTGTCGCGCCGTTTCCGGTCTCCTGACAGCCTGCCAGAGCCGCCAACGCCGAAAGGGCTGTTACTGATACCATACGAATCGTCATGCTGTTCGATCTCCTTGCAAAGTTGACGCCGACTAGCATCAACCTTGCTGTGCGGCAATCCCGTCACCGTCGGTCTCCCAACCCGATCAAAGCGTGCGGCGGCCTCTGGACCATGGGTAAAACCCGCCCTATAACCCGGGGCCAAGATGCAAGGGTTTGCGATCATTATCCGAATTATATCCCCGGCGCTCTGATCCGAAGGGCCGCCGGGCAAAGGCGTATGGGACCCCGCGCCGATCACGATCCCCTGCAATCCTCTCCAAGAAGGACTGACGGTCATGTCTGACCAGACCCCCGACTACAAAGACACGCTGAACCTGCCGAAAACCGATTTCCCGATGCGCGCCGGCCTGCCCAAGCGCGAGCCCGAGTGGCTGGAACGCTGGGAGAAGATCGGCATCTATGACCGGCTGCGCGAAAAGAACGGCCGCGACAGCTTCGTGCTGCATGACGGCCCACCCTATGCCAACGGCCACCTGCATATCGGTCACGCGCTGAACAAGACGATCAAGGACATGATCGTGCGGTCGCATCAGATGATGGGATACGACTCGCGCTACGTGCCCGGCTGGGACTGTCACGGGCTGCCGATCGAATGGAAGATCGAGGAGCAATACCGCCAGAAAGGCAAGGACAAGGACGAGGTTCCGGTGGTCGATTTCCGCCAGGAATGCCGCAAGTTCGCCGAAGGCTGGGTCGACATCCAGCGCGACGAGTTCAAACGCCTCGGCATCACCGGCAACTGGGACGACCCCTACCTGACCATGGCCTTCCACGCCGAGGCGGTGATCGCCGCCGAGTTCCAGAAATTCCTGATGAACGGCACGCTCTACCAAGGGTCGAAACCGGTGATGTGGTCGCCGGTCGAACAGACCGCCCTGGCCGAGGCCGAGGTCGAATACCACGACAAGGAAAGCTTCACCATCTGGGTGAAGTTCAGGGTGGTTCCATCGCGCCCCGGCCCCCGAGCCGGGGCCTCGGGCGCAGAGGTCCCGGGTCAAGCCCGGGACGGGGTGGGCAGCGATCTGACCGGAGCGCATGTCGTCATCTGGACCACCACGCCCTGGACCATCCCGTCGAACAAGGGCGTCGTCTATGGCGACAGCTTCGCCTATGGCCTCTACCAGGTCACCGACACCCCCGAGGAATGCTGGGCCAGCGTCGGCGACCGCTTCATCCTTGCTGACAAGCTTGCGGGAGACGTGATGCGCCGCGCCCGTCTCGATGACGGCATGTGGACCCGCGTCCGCGACGTGACGGCCGAGGAACTCTCGGGCTTGCTCCTGCAACACCCCTTCGCCGGCGCCGAAGGCGCGAACGGCGAATGGGACGACCTGCGCGATTTCCGCGCCGCGCCCTTCGTGACTGACGAGGAAGGCACCGGCTTCGTGCACTGCGCCCCCTCGCACGGGATGGAGGAATACGAGCTTTACCGCGATCTGAACATGCTCGATCAGGTCATCACCTACAACGTGATGGACGATGGCAGCTTCCGCGAAGACCTGCCGTTTTTCGGCGGCAGGATGATCCTCAAGCCCAACGGCAAGGAGGGTGACGCCAACGCGGCGGTGATCGACAAGCTGGTCGAGGTGGGCGGCCTGCTGGCGCGGGGCCGGATCAAGCATTCTTACCCGCATTCCTGGCGCTCGAAGGCGCCGGTGATCTATCGCAACACGCCGCAATGGTTCGCCGCCATCGACGTGCCGGCGGGTGGCGACGATACCTATGGCAAGACGATCCGCGAACGGGCGCTGACCTCGATCGACGACCTGGTCAAGTTCACACCGCAAACCGGCCGCAACCGTCTCTATTCGATGATCGAGACCCGCCCCGACTGGGTGCTCAGCCGCCAGCGCGCCTGGGGCGTGCCGCTGACCTGTTTCACCCGCAAAGGGGCACTGCCGACCGACGAGGGCTTCCTGCTGCGTGACGACAAGGTCAATGCCCGCATCATCGAGGCGTTCGAGGCCGAAGGCGCCGATGCCTGGTACGCCGACGGCGCCAAGGAGCGGTTCCTAGGCAACGACTATGACCCCAGCGACTGGGAGCAGGTGTTCGACGTGCTCGACGTCTGGTTCGACAGCGGTTCGACCCACGCTTTCGTGCTGCGCGACCGCGCAGACGGCACCGCGGACGGTATCGCCGACGTTTACATGGAAGGCACCGACCAGCACCGCGGCTGGTTCCATTCCTCTCTGCTGCAGGCCTGTGGCACGATCGGGCGGGCGCCCTATCGCAACGTGGTGACGCATGGCTTCACGCTCGACGAGAAGGGCAACAAGATGTCCAAATCACTGGGCAACACCATCGTGCCCGAAGAAGTGGTCAGGCAATACGGCGCCGACATTCTGCGGTTGTGGGTGGCGCAGACCGACTACACCGCCGATCAGCGGATCGGGCCTGAGATCCTGAAAGGGGTGGCCGACAGTTACCGGCGGCTGCGCAACACGATGCGCTTCATGCTCGGCTCGCTGGCACAGTTCGATGAAAGCCAGCGGGTGGCGCCAGATGACATGCCCGAGCTGGAGCACTGGGTGCTGCACCGCCTGGCCGAGCTCGATCACAAGGTCCGCTCGGGCTACAAGGCGTTCGATTTCCAGGGCGTGTTCTCGGCGATCTTCAACTTCTGCACCGTCGATCTCAGCGCCTTCTACTTCGATATCCGCAAGGACGTGCTCTATTGCGACGGCGAAAGCGCCCGCGCCCACGCCGCCCGCACCGTGCTCGACCTGCTGTTCCACCGGCTGACCACCTGGCTCGCGCCAATCCTGCCGTTCACGACCGAGGACGTGTGGCTGTCCCGCGTCTCCGGGGACGACAGCTCGGTGCACCTGCAGGATTTCCCGGCCACCCCCGCCGACTGGCTCGACGAGCCACTGGCGGCGAAATGGGCGATGATCCGGCGGGCCCGTCGTGTGGTGACGGCGGCGCTGGAAATCCAGCGCGCCGACAAGGTGATCGGGGCTTCGCTCGAGGCCGCGCCGGTGGTGCATGTCCGCAATGGCGACATGCTTGGCGCCCTGAAGACGGTTGATTTCGCCGATATCTGCATCACGTCCAGTATCTCGCTCACCGCTGACCCGCTGCCGCAAGAGGCGTTCCGCCTGCCGGAAGTGGAAGGCGTCGGCGTGGTGTTTGAGAAAGCCGAAGGTCAGAAATGCCAGCGCTGCTGGAAGATTCTGCCGGATGTCGGCCATCACGCCCATGCAGGCGTCTGCGGCCGGTGTAACGAGGCGCTTCGGTGAGCAACGCGGACCTTTCGGCGGACGCTTCCGCGAAATCTGTCTCGAGGCACGACACCATAGACCTCGACCGTCTCGACCAAGCCCAGCGCACCGCGCTGGGCGATACGCTTTATGTCCTCCACCAGAAGATCTTTCGCGGGCCGGACAAGGCCCATTTCTTCAACCATGTTTTTTCGCCGGACGCCGAACGTAACATGTTGCGGCTCTATCTCGATGAAACCGGTGCGCCGGTCGGCTATTGCGCCGTGCATCGGTTTCGTCGTCACCTCGCCGACCAAGCTTGTCTGGTGATCCGTGCCGAGGCGGGGCTGGATCCCGATTTCCGCGGTCGCAGCAGCACCTATTGGTTCGGCATGATCCGTGCCCTGCGCACCAAACTTCGTCATCCATTCACGCCGCTCTATTACCTCGGCACACTGGTCCACACGTCAAGCTATCACCTGTTCTGCAAGTATTTTCCGCTGGTCTATCCATCCGCCGGTCGACCGATGCCGGAACAGATGCGCGCGCTCGCCCTGAACTTGATCGAAAGTTTTGACAGTCCGGCGGTTGACCCAGCCGATCCTCTGGTGCGCGATGTCGGATGGATCACGATCGAGACGCCGCAGGAAACCAGGCTTTCCCGGCAGAATCATCGGCCCGACATTGCCTATTTCCTCGAGCGGAATCCCGGTTTCGCCCGGGGCCATGGGCTTGTTGTTCTGGTTCCCCTGAGTTGGTCGAACCTCTTTGCCGCTATCGGTCGCCGCCTGCGTGAGGTGATTGGCCTCAAGCTCACCCGCCGGCCGGAACGGCTCTGACGTCAAGTCGCGCGAGATACGTGGACGCTCTGGCGTCGGCTGGTCTTTCTTTACCCGTGAATATCGCGCATCCTCCCCCCATGCCCCGCCTCACCGTCGATACCCCCACCGGCCCCTTCACTCTCACCGAGGAAGACGGCGCCCTTACCGGCGCGGAATGGGACACAGGTGGCGGAGACGAAACGCCACTTCTGATCGAAGCTCGCCGACAGCTCATCGAATACTTCGCCGGGGAGCGGGTGGAATTCGAGCTGCCACTGCGCGTCGCGGGCTCGGACTTCCAGCGCGCCGTTTGTGACGCGATGCGAGCCATCCCTTTTGGCGAAACCCGGACCTATGGCGAGATCGCCAAAACTCTGGATCATCCGGCCCAGGCGGTCGGGCAGGCCTGCGGGCACAACCCGATCCCGGTGATCATCCCTTGTCATCGGGTTCTGGCCGCGGATGGGCTGGGCGGGTTTTCCGGGCGGGGTGGTGTCGAGACCAAGGTTTGGCTTCTGCGTCATGAAAAGGCGGCGGGTCTGTTGATATGACCCGCCCGCCGCCAAAGCGCGGCCGGCCGTCAGGCCGCACCAGCGTGCGCCGGATTAACTCAAATCCTACAAGACCCTGACCCCACCGCGCGCCAGACAGGGTGCCAGCCAGCCTGCCAGCCAGGCTGCCATACATCCGAAAGGGTTAACGGCGACCGCGTTAAACCGCTGGTGCGCTCCGGTCATAGATTATTTGCTGAAGGATGCCTGCGAAGAGCAGATAGACGCTGGTCACGATCAATCCCCAACTGGCCCAGCTTTCGGGATGGAAATCGACCCAGGCCGCCCAGCCGGCGAAGAAGGTCCAGGCAAAGGCCATCGGCAGGGTCAGCCAGCGCCAGCGCTCGGTCCGCACCGGGTGTATGAACTTGAGCGGCAGGAACATCGCCACCGCCAACCCGGCGACAAGTGCCAGGATGACCCAGAAATTCGGAGTCAGCGCAAACACCACGATTGCCACCATGTTCCAGCAGCCAGGAAAGCCTGAAAAGGAATTATCCTTTGTTTTCATGCGGGTATCGGCAAAATACATGGCGCTGGCGAAGGTGATGACGATGATCACGAACCAACCGGTCCAACCTTCGAACAATCCGGATTCGAACAGGGCGAAGGCCGGGATGAAGACATAAGTGAGATAGTCGATGATCAGGTCCAGCAGAACCCCGTCGAACTCGGGCGCGTGTGTCTGCACGTGGTATTTGCGCGCCAATGGCCCGTCGATTCCGTCCACAGCAAAGGCGACGACAAGCCAGACGAACATCAGATCCCAATCGTGCTTCACCGCCGCCAGCATCGCCAGCATGGCGAACACGGCCCCGGTTGCAGTCAGAAGGTGAACAGACAAGGCTTTGAAATGGTTCGACATTGCGTACATTCCGCGTTTCACCCGGCCTTTGGGTGGGCCCGGTCGTAAACCTCCATCAGCCGCGCCTGGTCGACGCTGGTATAGGCCTGCGTCGTCGACAGCGAGGCATGCCCCAGCAATTCCTGGATAGCCCGCAGATCGCCGCCCGCAGACAGCAGATGCGTGGCAAAGGAATGTCGCATCGCGTGCGGTGTGGCGCTTGCCGGCAGTCCCAACTGGGCGCGGACGCGTTCCATCACCTTCTGCACTGCCCGAGGACTTAGCCTGCCACCGCGCACCCCGCGGAACAAGGGTAGATCGTCCTCCTTTGGCCACGGCGATTCGGCCAGATAGTGCGCGACCGCCATGCGCGCGGCAGCGATCACCGGCACAACCCTTTCTTTACCTCCTTTGCCGACAATCCGCAGCACATCGGGTAACGGCGCATCCCTGCCATCCAGCCCCAGAGCTTCGGATATCCGCAAACCGCACCCGTATAGGAGTGTGACGACAGCCATATCGCGCGCTGCGACCCAGGGATCGGAATGTTGAAGCTCAACCGTTTCGATCATCGCCCTTGCCGCGTCTTCCGTCAGGGGGCGCGGCAGTTTGCGCTGGTACTTCGGCGCGCGTGCGGCCAACACCGCGCTGATTTCGGCGCCTTCGCGCTCGCTGAGCCAGCGGAAGAAGCTTTTTACTGCCGACAGCTTGCGCGCCAACGTTCGCGGCCCCACCCCGGTGCTCCGGGTGAATACCATCCAGGCGCGCATGTCGGGCAACGTGAGCCGCAGAAGCGGTGCAATGCCCTGCGCCGCGCCCTTGTGCTCTGCCATGAAGGCCAGGAACTCCGAGACATCGCGGGCATAGGCATCAAGCGTGTTGTCCGCGGCCCCTTGCAGCGCCCTCTGTCCCTTGAGCCAGGCTTGCAGGGCATCGCGGGCGGCGGGTGAAATCAGGCTCATGACAGCCAGCGGCGCATGGCCCTTTCGAAGACGCCGGCGAAAAATGCCAGAAGATCGGTGCCCTGCTGCGGCGTGAACATGTGTGGGTCTTCCGAACCCATGATCAGCATACCGGGCAATTTTCCCGTGCCAAGGTCGAGCCTGAGGCAGGCTTCCGAACGGACCCAGTCTGCCGTTTCGCCAAAGATGCTTGGCTCGCCGCCTTCGATCTGGCGCAGGGTGACCTGGCGCATCGGTGCGCCGCGCTCACCGGTGACATAGTCATCAATGAAGCCGGGTTCAGCCACCGAGAGCACATCGCCCAGACGCCGTACCACCGGGTCGTTGTCATTCTGCACCGATTCCAGCACCAGCTTGACGCAATCGACCCGCAAGATCTCGGCAACTTCTCCGCCGAGATCGCGCAGGAAGGGCTCGAACTCTGTCGGATCGAGCATCCGAAGGATGGCGCGGTGCACCTGATTGGTGCCGGCCAGGTTCTCGTAGGCGGCGGCGATCACGCTGCGATGGGTGTCTTCCAACCGGTCCAGTCGGGCTTCAAGCCGCTCCATCGCGATGCCGCGCAGATCGACGATATTGCCGCCCATCGAACGTTCGTTCGCCGCGATAAGCGCACGCATAACGTCCTGATCCTCAAGGATTACTTCCGGGTCCGTGATGATCTTTTCGCGGAGGGATTCATCCATCCGGGCTGAACTGCTCATTTATGCCTCGTCGTCTTTTTCGGCGTTATAGCATGATCTACAGGATTTTCTGCCCTGTTTTTTCCCAGTCGGATAAAAACGCCGCAAGCCCTTTGTCGGTCAGCGGATGGTTGACCATCGCCTTGATGACATTCGGCGGGGCGGTGACCACATCGGCACCGATCCGGCCCGCCTCGGCCATGTGGTTCACCGAGCGGATCGAGGCGGCGAGGATCTGGGTCTCGAAGCCATAGTTGTCATAGACGGTGCGGATATCGGCGATCAGTTCCATGCCGTCGAGATTGATATCGTCAAGCCGACCGATGAACGGGCTGACAAAGGTTGCGCCCGCCTTGGCCGCCAGGATCGCCTGGTTGACAGAAAAACACAGTGTGACGTTGACCAAATTCCCCTCCGATGTCAGGGCCTTGCAGGCCTTGAGCCCGTCCCAGGTCAGTGGCACTTTCACCGCTATGTTGGGGGCGATTGCGGCCAGTTTGCGGCCTTCCTCGATCATCGCGCCAGCCTCTGTGGCGATCACCTCGGCACTCACCGGGCCGTCGATCATCGCAGCAATTTCCTTCGTGACTTCAAGAATATCGCGGCCTGATTTCATGATCAGCGACGGGTTGGTAGTGACCCCGTCGGCCATGCCAAGCGCATGAAGCTCGGCAATCGCATCGACCTCTGCGGTATCTATAAAGAATTTCATGGGTTCAAACCTTGCGTGGGTTCTGGTTTTGTCAGCGGCGGGTTTAACCGATAGACAGGTCTCTCGAAACCCCAAATCCCATCCCTCAACCCGCGGTGTGGCAGGTGAAAGATTTTTTCGACGAAGGCGATCTGGTGGCGGTGCTGACGACCCAGCCCATCGATCGACTTCTCGACTACAAGGCACCGGGCGGTGGCTGCCACCTGGGCGCCTTCGTCGAAGTGCCGCTGGGACCGCGCAAGGTGATCGGTGTGGTCTGGGGGGAGGGGCGCGGCGATTTCGACCGCGCTAAGATCCGGTCTGTCATCCGCGTGCTCGATGTAGCGCCGATGCGCGAAGACATGATGGAGTTTCTAACTCGGACGGCAGCCTACACGTTGACGCCAATGTCGGCAATGTTGCGGTTGGCAACACGCGCGCCGGGGCTCAGCGACCCGCCGTCGATGCGCAAGGTTTATCGCCATGCGGAGGGTGAGCCTGATCGAATGACGGATGCCCGCCGACGGGTGATCCGAGCGCTCGATGAATATGGCGGATT
Organism: Marimonas arenosa; assembly: GCF_030848945.1. GTDB lineage: Bacteria > Pseudomonadota > Alphaproteobacteria > Rhodobacterales > Rhodobacteraceae > Marimonas > Marimonas arenosa. The sequence continues at coordinate 268,895 of NZ_JANHAX010000006.1, read as the reverse complement.
GGCTTTTACCTTGAAGGAGCTATGCGATGCCGCCGGGGTGACGTCATCGGTGGTCAAGGGGTTGGTGAAACAGGGTGTGCTGCATGAGGAGGACACGCCGCGCGATCTGCCGTTCCCTTGGCTCGACGTCGATTACGGCGGCAAGACACTGACCGACGATCAGGCTGCCGCGGTCGAGGCCCTGCACGTTGGCCTCCGTGCCGGTACCTATGGCACGACGCTTCTGCGCGGGGTGACAGGGTCAGGCAAGACCGAGGTCTATCTCGAGGCCGTGGCCGAATGCCTGCGGCAGCGGCGTCAAGCCCTGGTGCTGCTGCCGGAAATCGCGCTGACCGCCGAGTTCATGACCCGGGTCGAGGCGCGCTTCGGGGCAAAACCTGCCGAGTGGCATTCCGGCGTCACCATGACCGAACGCCGCCGAACCTGGAAGATGGTCGGTCAAGGCGGGGCTCAACTGGTGGTGGGCGCACGTTCGGCGCTGTACCTGCCATTTCTCGATCTCGGGCTGATCGTGGTCGATGAAGAACACGATACCTCCTACAAGCAGGAGGATAGCGTGCTCTACAACGCCCGCGACATGGCGGTGCTGCGCGCTTCGCTGGCCTCGGCGCAAGTGATCCTGGCTTCTGCCACACCGTCGTTGGAAAGCTGGACCAACGCCGAGGCCGGGAAATACCAGAAACTTGAGCTCACCGCGCGGTTCGGTGAGGCGGTGCTGCCCGAGATCCGCGCGCTCGACATGCGCGGCGTGCAACTTTCTTCGAACCGCTGGATTTCGCCGGAACTGGCGGGCGCAGTGAAGGCGCGGGTCGAGAAAGGGGAACAAGCATTGCTGTTTCTCAACCGGCGCGGCTATGCGCCGGTGACGCTGTGCCGGGCCTGTGGTCACCAGATCGGCTGCGACCATTGCGATGCGCGCATGGTCGAGCACCGCTTCCTGAAACGGCTGGTCTGCCATCAGTGCGGTGAGACCAAGCCGATCCCCGAGATTTGTCCCGCTTGCGAGGCCGAGGGCACGTTGGCCGCGGTGGGGCCGGGGGTCGAGCGGCTGACCGAGGAGGCCGCGGCGCTCTTTCCGGAGGCGCGAATCGCGACGCTGTCGTCCGACCTTTTTGGCTCGGCGCGGGCTCTGAAGGAAGGGATCCGGGCGATTGCCGAAGGGGGCGCGGATATCATCATCGGCACTCAGCTGGTGGCGAAAGGGCATAATTTCCCGTTGCTGACACTGGTGGGAGTGATCGACGCTGATCTCGGTTTGCAGGGATCGGATTTGCGCGCCGCCGAGCGGACCTTTCAACTGATGCGGCAGGTTTCGGGCCGCGCCGGTCGGGCCGACCGGCCCGGCGAGGCTCTGTTGCAGACCTACCAGCCCGAGCACCCGGTGATCCGGGCGATCATCGCGGGTGACGAGGAGGGCTTCTGGCGCGCCGAGGCGGAGGAGCGGCGGCACGCCGGCGTGCCGCCGTTCGGGCGCATGGCCGGTATCATCCTGTCGGGACCGGATGTGCAGGATGTGTTCGATCTCGGGTCCGAACTGGCGCGGCGGGACGAACCGCTGCGCCGCGCCGGAGCGCAGGTCTTCGGACCCGCGCCGGCTCCGATTGCCCGGATCCGCGGGCGGCACCGCGTGCGGCTTCTGGTGAAGGCCCCGAAAGGGGTGATGCTGCAAACCGCGGTGGCGGAATGGATCGGTCAGGTGCGGGTAGGCAACCAGCTGCGACTGACCGTCGATATCGATCCGCAGAGCTTCTATTGAGGATTCAGACGGTTGCCGCTACCCGGCTCTGATCGAGCAGGATATCGGTGACCATGGCCCCAACCCACATGCAGAAAAGCGCGAGCCACGCGGTGCCGGCAAAGACCGAGCCGCCGGTGACGCCGGCCCCGATGGCGCAGCCGCCGGCCAGCATCGCGCCGAAACCCATCAGAACGGCACCGGTCATCGACCGGCGCATCTGGGATTCCTCGGAAAAGCCCTGGAACTTGAACTCGCGCGCCACGACTGACGATAGAAACGAGCCAATCACCACGCCCGGCACCAGTCCGATATCGAAGTCGAGCAACGTGTCGCGGTCGAGGAAATACATCAGCGTGTTGGCCGAGGGGCCCGAGAAGGTGATGCTCTTGATCGCGACCGGCTCGAAGGCGACTTGGCTTAGCGCGTAAATCGAGACCCACCCAAGCGCCACGGCGAAACCTACCCCCGAGGCGAAGACCAGGCGCTGCCAGCCGATCCGGTTTTGCGCCGAAATGACCAGCGCCAGCGCCGCCATGCCCAGTCCGAACAGCAAGCCCGAGGCTTTGGGCAGGCCGAGATAGGTCAGCAGGTCAAGATTGTGCCCGCCCGACGTCACCCACAGCCCCGCCAGCTTGTCGCGCAGGGGTGACAACCAACCTGAAAGCGACATTTGCGCCACCACGGCGAAAATCAGTCCAGAAACCACCGAGCGCAGATTGCCCGTCGCCGCCAGCACCAGAAGCCGCCCCGAGCAGCCGCGGGCCAGCACCATGCCGACCCCGAAGATCAGCCCACCGATGATCGCGCCCGACCAGCTTCCGGGCACGGCCATGATCCGCGACTCCTCGCTGCGGAAAAGTCCGGCCAACTCGGCCGCCTGCACCCAAACGATGGCGGTCGAGATCGTCAGGAGCCAGACCGCGACCTTGTCCTGCATCAATCCGCGGGCAAACTCGATGGTCGCCGCCCGCAGGCAGAAGCGCGAGCGCTGGGCGGCGACGCCGAAGACGATGCCAGTAATCAGGCCGAAAAGCGCGGCGGTCGGGCCTTCCCCGATCCATTCCACAAGGGCGACAAGGTCCATTGGTGTCTGCTCCGTTAGGGTCGCGGGAACAAATGCCGTTTTTCTAATGTGTTTCTTTGATCCAGATCAGGCCCACTGGGCAAATGCGACGAAAAGACGTAGGACGGGCCATGGCAAAGACGATTCCGATCTCCGAGGCGCGTTCCCTGCCATTTTGGCAGCGACCGGTGAGCCTGTTGTTTGTGATGGCCGCGGCCATGCCGATCGCCTTTGCCACCTGGTCGGCGCTTCTGAACAATTTCATCATCGAGGTCGGCGGCTTCGACGGGTCGGACAATGGCTGGCTGCACACGGTGCGGGAAATTCCGGGTTTCCTGGCCATCGGCGTGATTGCCATCATTATCTTCGTGCGTGAACAGGTGCTGGGTATCGTTTCGCTGGTCCTGCTTGGCGCGGCGACGGCGGTGACGGCTTGGTTCCCCTCGATGGGCGGTATCCTGACCATCACCATGCTCAGCAGCATCGGCTTTCACTATTACGAAACCGTCAACCAGTCCCTGCAACTGCAATGGCTGCCGAAGGAGCGCGCGCCGCAGGTCTTGGGTTGGCTGCTGGCGGCCGGGTCGGCGTCAACGCTGGTGGCATATGGGTTGATCGTGCTGACCTGGCAGACCTTCGATCTGAGCTACAATTTCGTCTACTTGGTCTCGGGCGGGGCGACGGCACTGGTTGCGCTGTTCTGCCTGCTGGCCTACCCGCAGTTCGAGGCCCCCCACCCGCAGCGAAAGCAGATGGTGCTGCGCCGCCGCTATTGGCTTTACTATGCGCTGCAATTCATGTCGGGGGCACGGCGGCAGATCTTCATCGTCTTCGCCGGCTTCATGATGGTTGAGAGATTCGGTTTCGATGTGCATGAGGTGACGGCGCTTTTTCTGATCAACCTGGTCATCAATATCGTCGTCGCGCCGCTTCTGGGCCGGGCGGTAGGGCGGTTTGGCGAGCGCAACACGCTTATCTTCGAATATGTCGGGCTGGTCGTGGTCTTTCTGGCTTATGGCGGTATCTATTTCTTCGGCTGGGGTGTGGTCCTGGCTGCGACGCTCTATGTGATCGACCACATGTTCTTTGCGCTGGCACTGGCGTTGAAGACCTATTTCCAAAAGATCGCCGATCCCGGCGATATCGCCCCGACCGCGGCTGTTGCTTTCACCATCAACCATATCGCAGCGGTGTTCCTGCCAGCGCTGCTGGGCTATCTCTGGCTGGTCTCGCCGGGGGTGGTCTTCGTTCTTGCGGCAATGATGGCGTCGGTGTCGCTGGGACTTGCTATGCTTATTCCGCGACACCCCGAGCCGGGCAACGAGACCGTATTTGCGCGTTTTCTTGCCTCGGCCCCGGCGGAATAGCCGGGCTTGACGGTCAAGCCGGGCACGACTAGGCGGCGGGGAACAGTCAAGGAGCCGACCCATGCCGACCTTTACCGCCCTGACCACTCTTCCTGGCAAGGCCAGCGCTGAGGCGCTGGGCGAGGCGATGGAAAGGCTCAACCCGGCACCGACCGGGATAGGCGTGTTCGAGATCGAAGACGGGTCAGGTTTATGGGAAGTGGGCGGGTATTTCACCGAGGCGCCCGATGCTGCCGGTCTGGCGCTGCTCGAGGCGCTTTACGGCGCGCGCCCCTTCACCGTATCCGAACTACCTGAGACTGACTGGGTGGCCGAGGTTCGCCGCGAACTGGCGCCGGTGCAGGCGGGACGGTTCTTTGTTTATGGCAGCCACGATGCCGACAAGGTGCCGGAGGGCGCCTTGCCGCTGCTGATCGAAGCGGCGATGGCATTCGGCACCGGGCATCACGGCACGACGCTGGGTTGCCTGCGGGCACTTGACCGGCTGGCGCAAGAGGGGCTGCACGCCCGCAACGCCGTCGACATCGGCTGCGGTACGGCGGTGCTGGCGATGGCGGCGGCCCGGCTCTGGCCCGACCCAGTGTTTGCCAGCGATATCGACGAGATCGCGGTCGAGGTCGCCCGCGCCAATATCCGCGCCAACGGGCTGGATGGTCGGGTGACTTGCGTCGAGGCGGCGGGGTTCGATCATCCCGATCTGATGGCGGCGGCGCCGTTCGACCTGGTCTTCGCAAACATCCTCAAAGGGCCGCTGATCGCGCTCGCGCCCGACATGGCGGACGCGCTACAGCCCGGCGGGCGTGCGATTCTGTCGGGTATCCTCAACGAGCAGGCCGACGAAGTGATCTCACATTATGCACGCTTCGGCATCAATCTGGTTTCGCGCGACGAGATTGGTGAATGGACGACGCTTGTTCTGCAAAAGCACTGAGAAAACGTGGCGAAAATCCGCCGGTTCTCAAGGGGTTGCCATATTCCTGCCACAATTCGTCGTGATGTTTGAGGCGTCCGGTGGGGGCTTGTACCGGAGGCTGCCATGCTTGGTGGACACAACAGTTTTGACAAGCGCGTTCAGTTGATCGAACGCGCACATCGCAGAGCGCCTAAGGGCCGTGGACAGATCGTTGGACCGGACGGGCTTCTGGTCGTGCGAAAACGGCGGTCGGCGCCGGCAATCTCCCCGCGGGGCGTCCTCTACCTCCTCTTCGGTTTCATCCTGTTCAAATCGATCGCGCTGGCGCAGTTTGGTGAGTCGGGCTACATGGAACGCATCAATGGGTTGCAGTCGGGTACTCTGGTCGAAAAGGCTGGGGCGTTGGTGATGCAGCCTGACCGGTTTTCGATCGGATTGGCCAAACAGATTGCGCCCTTTATTCGCTGACGCGCGGCACGCGTCGGCGCGATTATAGGGAATACAAAGAAAGCCGCGCTTTCCGATCGGGGAAGCGCGGCTTTGCTTTTGTGGGTATTAACCTGACCAGAGTTGGCCCGGCCAGATCAGCGGACAGTCAGTTTTTTTCCGCAATGAAGTCGATGTCGCCGCGGCAGAGGCCGATGTCTTCCAACTCACGGTCGCTGAGCTTGGAGAGCGCATTGCGGGTCATACGGAGATCGTTCCATTCGTTGTAACGCGCAACGAGCGAAGCGAAGATTTGGCCAATGCGGCCGTGAGTGCCAGCGGCAAGCTGAACGCGGGGGGTGTCGATTACAGCCATTCCATTACTCCTAAAGCACGGGGGGTTGAGTCCCTGTTTGTTCGAAGCGCGAAATATGCGGGCCAATTGGAAAGAACAAGCGGACAAAACTGCATATGGCCTATGCAGTTTCTGCATGGGTGGGAAGAAGGGTAAGCCACCGGAAAACATGACTTTTTTAAGTCATTCGGAGTGTCGTTTTCGGGTTTCGCAAAGGCGTTTTCCGTCCTCGCCGGTCGCCCCAGGAACACTCATGTCGTTTTTGGAATGTGACGCGAAGGAGATTGTTAAATGTTCTCGTTTCGTGCTAGTGGTTCCAAAAGGCAACAGGGCAGTGAGAAAATCATGCGGGTTTTAGGAATTGACCCGGGCTTGCGAAACCTCGGTTGGGGGGTGATCGATGTCGACGGGTCGCGTTTGGCGCATGTGGACAACGGCATTTGCCAGTCGAGCGGAAAAAATCTGGCGCGGCGGCTGTTGTCGCTGCACGAGCAACTGAGCGCGGTTGTGACCCGCTACGCGCCTGATACGGCGGCGGTTGAGCAGACATTCGTCAACAAAGACGGGGTGGCGACACTGAAACTGGGACAGGCACGGGGGATCGCCCTGCTGGTGCCGGCGCAGGCTGGTCTGGAGGTTGGTGAATATGCCCCGAATACGGTGAAGAAGACGGTCGTCGGTGTCGGTCATGCCCAGAAGGGCCAGGTCGAGCATATGGTAAAGATGCAGCTGCCCGGGGCCGAGATCGCCGGGCCTGACGCGGCCGATGCGCTGGCGGTCGCGATCTGCCATGCGCATCATGTCCGCAGCCAGGCGGCCGTGATCGCGGCAATACGGAAGGTGGGCACATGATCGGCAAGCTGTCGGGCCGGATCGACTATCGCGGCGACGATCACGTGCTGATTGACGTGAAGGGCGTGGGATACCTCGTATACTGTTCCGAGCGGACTCTGGCCGCGCTGCCGGGACCGGGCGAAGTGGTGGCGCTTTATACCGATCTGCTGGTGCGCGAAGACCTGCTGCAGCTGTTTGGCTTTCCAACCTTGCTGGAGAAGGAGTGGCACCGGCTTTTGATGAGCGTTCAGGGGATCGGGGCAAAGGCATCGCTGGCCATACTGGGTACGCTGGGTGCAGAAGGGGTTAACCGGGCGATCGCCCTGGGGGACTGGAACGCGGTGAAGGCCGCCAAGGGGATCGGCCCCAAGACGGCGCAACGGGTGGTGAACGAGTTGAAGGACAAGGCGCCCGCGCTGATGGCATTGGGCGGCATGCTGGGGATAGCACCGGCACCCGTGGCGGACGCGGACCAGGACGCGGTGATCGAACCGGTCGAGGCGGCGCCCAAGTCGGCTTCAGCGCCGGCCGGGGCAGCGGCGCAGTCCGAGGCCTTGTCGGCGCTGTCGAACCTTGGTTACAGCCCTGGCGAGGCAGCCAGCGCGGTGGCACAAGCGGCAGGTGAAGCCCCTGAGGCCGATACCGCCGGGCTCATCCGTGCCGCACTCAAATTGCTGGCGCCGAAGGGATAAACCATGCTCGAACCTGATCCGACATTGCGCGCCGAGAGCCTGCCGGACGATACTGATCGGGCGCTTCGACCGCAATCCCTCGATGAGTTCGTGGGCCAGGAGGAGGCGCGGGCGAACCTGCGGGTGTTCATTCAATCGGCCCGGATGCGAGGCGAAGCGATGGATCACACGCTGTTTCACGGGCCCCCGGGCCTGGGCAAGACGACGCTGGCGCAGATCATGGCGCGCGAGCTGGGGGTGGGGTTTCGGATGACCTCCGGGCCAGTTCTGGCCAAGGCCGGGGACCTGGCGGCGATCTTGACAAATCTCGAGCCACGCGACGTGCTTTTCATCGATGAAATTCATCGGCTTAACCCGGCCGTCGAGGAAGTGCTCTATCCCGCGATGGAGGATTTCGAGCTCGACCTGGTGATCGGCGAAGGGCCAGCGGCAAGGACGGTTCGGATCGAGTTGCAGCCGTTCACGCTGGTCGGCGCGACCACAAGGTTGGGGTTGCTGACGACGCCGCTGAGAGACCGGTTCGGGATCCCGACGCGGCTGCAGTTTTACGAAATAAACGAGCTGAATCAGATTGTTAGAGCCAATGCGCGTAAGCTGGGAGTAGACACTGAAGCCGATGGCGCGCTGGAGATTGCGCGGCGGTCGCGGGGCACGCCGCGGATTGCCGGGCGGCTTCTGCGCCGCGTGGTGGATTTCGCGGTGGTCGAAGGCAACGGCCGGATCAGCAAGGCTCTGGCCGATGCGTCGCTGACACGACTGGGGGTGGACCAGCTTGGTCTCGACGGCGCGGACCGGCGCTATCTCACTCTGATTGCTGAGAATTACCAGGGCGGGCCGGTCGGGATCGAGACCATCGCGGCGGCGCTCAGCGAGGCGCGGGACGCGATCGAGGAGGTGATTGAGCCGTACCTGCTGCAGCAGGGGCTGATCCAGCGCACGCCGCGGGGGCGGATGCTGGCACAGAAGGGATGGGCGCATCTGGGGCTGGCGGCACCGGTGGCAAAGGGGCAGAATGACCTGTTCGACGGGTGAGCGGGCGCTGCGTTAACCACGGCTTTTCGTCAAAAAGGGCGGTATGGCAACCAGGCTGTCAGGCTGGCTGCGATGCGTATGGCATACGCTTCCGTATGGCGAATCGCCGGTCGCGTTAACTTCCAGTCTCAAGATCAACCGTACTTGACCGGCTTGCCCTTCGGACGCGTTCGCGGCATCAGGGGCAGAGGACGGAGGGCGGCAAATGACACCGGACGACATCGAGAGGCTGTTTACCAGAAGCGATGGCGGTTTCTTGTTTGCACGCTGGGCGCGGCCGATTGTGCCGGTGGTATTCGGCGTCGACGACAAGACGCTGGCGGTGGTCAAGGGGGCGATCGAGGCGGTGGTGGCATTGGCCGGCCACAAGATGGCCGAGACCGACCCGGAGCTGGGTTCGAACCTGATGTTCTTCTTTTTCCGCGACTGGGAGGAGCTCACGGCGCTTGAAGGGCTCGAGAAGATGGTGCCGGAGATTGCTACGACAGTGGAGAAGCTGAAGGCGCAGGGGGCGAACCAGTACCGGTTCTTCCGCTTCGAAAAGACCGGCGAGATAAAGGCCGGCTTCGTGTTCCTGCGGATGGATGACAGCCTGTCGAACATGGCGGCCGAGGACCTGGCGCTGGCCCAGGCGGTGCAGATCATCCTGTTGTGGGGCGAAGGGGCCTTCGCGGGGCAGTCGCCGCTGGCAAAACTGCCCGGCGGCGAGGTGATCCTGCGGCCGGAGATCGCCGGGGTGATTGCGGCGGGATATGACCCTGTACTGCCGGGGATGGCGCAGGACGGCGCCCATGCGTTGCGGCTTTTTGCGCGGATGCAGGTGACGGGGTGAGCGCGGGGGACGCTGTGGGACGGCCTCCATGCGCCGCCCCACTCACCCGCGGTGCCTGAGGGCGGCGCGGAGGTCGGCCGGCGGCGGAGAGGCGGCGGGGTCGGGATGCAGCCGGCGGGAGTATTTTGGGCAAAGACGAGGGGACGGGACCATGAGAGCGTTTATCGCGGTCGATCTGCCTGAGGCGCTGCGGGCGGCGTTGGAGCAGGGGCAGGAGGGTCTGCCCGGTCGACCGGTACCTTCGGAGAACCTGCATCTGACGCTGGCCTTTCTCGGCGAGGTGGCCGAGCCGGTGCTGCACGATGTGCACGAAGGTTTGTCAGGGCTGCGGCTGACGGCGCCGGAACTGCGGGTAAGCGAACTGGACGTGTTCGGCGGCCGGCGGCCGAACCTGTGCTTTGCCGCTGTGGCGATGGTGCCGGATCTGGAGGCGGCGCAACGGGCGGTGGTGCGGGTGTGCCGCGCGGCCGGCGTGGACCTGCGGCGCGAACGATTCCGGCCGCATGTGACGCTGGCCCGGTTCGGGCGTGAGCTGGGCCGACGGGAGGCGGAGCGGTTGGCGGCGAAGCTGGGGGTGGTGCATCTGCCGCCGGAGCGGGCGGAGAGCTTCTCGCTCTGCCGCTCGGACCTGCGGCCGGAGGGGCCGGTCTATTCGATGCTCGCGCAATATGAGTTCACGGCGGATCCGGAGGCCGGGATTTGACAAGAAACCCCTTTCGTAGACGCCGCCACAGGGGCATGCTGTGGTGGAACCGGGCGGGAGCGCGCCCGGTCCGGTGATGCATTCGGGGGAGCGCATGGTACGCGAGACAACGGACACATTGGTGGTCGGCGGCGGGCAGGCGGGGTTGGCGATGTCGGCGCATCTGCTTGCGGCGGGAATTCCGCATCTTGTGCTGGAGCGGGGGCGGATTGCCGAGCGCTGGCGCTCGGAGCGCTGGGATTCGCTGGTGATGAACGGGCCGGCCTGGCATGATCGCTTTCCGGTGTTGGAGTTTGCCGACGAAGATCCCGACGGCTTTCCTGGCAAGGAGCGGGTGGCGGCGTATTTCGAAGACCTGGCCGAGAGTCAGGGCATGCCGGTTCGGACCGGGGTCGAGGTGTTGCAGGTGGTCCGCAACGCCACCGGCGGGTTTGCCGCCGAAACCACGGCCGGCACGATCGAAGCGCAGCGGATCGTGGCGGCGACGGGGCCCTTCCAGGTGCCCGTGATCCCGCCAATCGTGCCGGAGACCGACGGGATCATGCAGATGCATTCGACCGGGTATCGCAATCCCGATGACCTGCCAGCGGGGGCGGTTCTGGTGGTCGGGGCGGGGTCTTCGGGGGTGCAGATCGCCGATGAACTGAACCGGGCCGGGCGCAAGGTGTACCTGTCGGTGGGACCGCATGACCGGCCGCCGCGGCGCTATCGCGGCCGCGATTTCGTCTGGTGGCTGGGGGTGTTGAACAAGTGGGATATGGCCGCGCCGCCTAAGGGTGCCGAGCATGTGACGATTGCGGTGAGCGGCGCACATGGTGGCGAAACGGTGGACTTCCGGCGGCTGGGACAGGCGGGGATCACCCTGGTGGGCCGGACGGAGAGTTGCGCCGATGGCGTGGTTCGATTTGCCGGGGATCTGGCCGACAACATTGCTGGCGGGGACGCGAACTATCTGTCGCTGTTGGATGAAGCGGATGACTATGTCGCGCGGATGGGGCTCGATCTGCCGGAAGAACCGGAGGCGCGCGTCTTCGGGCCGGAGCCGGACTGCGTCTCCAACCCGCTGCGCGAGCTGGACCTGAGGGCCGAGGATGTGGGCACGATCATCTGGGCCACAGGGTTTTCCGTGGACTATTCCTGGCTAAAGGTGGCGGCCTTCGACGAGAGCGGGCGGCCGGTGCATCAGCGCGGCGTGTCGCCCGAGCCGGGGGTGTATTTTCTGGGTCTACCGTGGCTGTCGCGGCGGGGGTCGAGCTTCATCTGGGGTGTTTGGCATGACGCCAGGTTTCTCGCCGACCAGATCGGAATCCAGCGCGGATATGCGGCCTATCGCGGGCCGGGAGAGGGGTGAGGAATGGCAAACGACCTGAGGTCGGATGCGCTGGCGGAGTTGGCGGCGAATGTAGCGGAGCCGTTCGAGCGGGCGCATGCGATGCCGCCCTCGGTCTACACTTCGCAGGCATTCATGGAGCAGGAGATCGACGGGATCTTCGCGAAGGACTGGTATTGCGTGGGCCGCGCGGATGCACTGGCCGACCCCGGAGACTACGTGACGGCGACACTGGCGGGCCAGCCCGTGGTGGTGCTGCGCGACCGCGATGGGGGTTTGCGCGGGCTGAGCAATGTCTGCCTGCACCGGATGAGCACGATGCTGGAAGGCCGGGGCCATGCAAGGACGCTGACCTGTCCCTATCACGGCTGGACCTATAATCTGGATGGCTCGCTCAGGGGGGCGCCGGCGATGAACCTGAACGAGGGGTTCTGCAAGGAAAGCTACAGGTTGCCGGCCGTACGCTGTGAGGAATGGCTGGGCTGGGTGATGATCACGCTGAACCCGGACGCGCCGCCGGTGGCCGAACAACTGCACGACGTCGAGGCGCTGGTCGCCGGTTACGACATGACCAACTATTCCGAGAGCTTCTATGAGGAGCACCTCTGGGACACCAACTGGAAGGTACTGGCCGAAAATTTCATGGAAAGCTATCACCTGCCGGTGTGTCATGCCGGGACGATCGGGGGGCTGTCGAAGCTTGAAGAGATGGTCTGCCCGCCGGGTCTGCCGGCGTTCAACTATCACACCATCCTGAAGGACGATACGCTGAGGATCGCCATGGCGCATCCGGGTAACGACCGGCTCGAGGGTGAAATGCGGCGGACGACCTTCCTGCTGGCGATCTATCCGAGCCTGCTGATCACGCTGACGCCGGGCTATTTCTGGTATCTGAGTCTGCATCCTGTCGAACCGGGCAAGGTGCATATCCGTTTCGGTGGCGGCATGTCGGACGACTACAAGGGCGACGCGGACGCGCAGCAGAATTTCATCGACCTGAAGACGCTGCTCGACAAGGTCAATGTCGAGGATCGGGGGTGTACCGAAAAGGTCTATGCCGGGCTGAGGTCGGGCCTTGCGCGTTCGGGCCACCTGAGCCACCTTGAACGTCCGAACTACGATTTCGCCCAGTATCTCTATGCGAAGCTGAAGCAGTAAAGGTCCGTTCCGATGTCGCACTCCACCGATGCCGCGTTGCGGGACAAGTTCATCGGGGGGATGAGCCACGCCGCAGCCACGGTGAACGTGGTGACGACCGACGGACGAGCGGGGCGCGGCGGGGTGACGGTGTCGGCGATGTCGAGCGTCAGTGCCGATACGCCGCGGCCAACGCTGCTGGTGTGCATCAATTACCAAAGCCCGGTGGCGCAGCAGATCATTGAGAACGGCGTTTTCGCGGTGAATATCCTCAAGGACGACCAGGCCTATATCAGCGATGCCTTTGCCGGGCGGTTCAAGGACCAGCTCGACGACAAGTTCGAGTGCTGTGACTGGGAGGCGATGCCGTCGGGCGCGCCGCGGGTGCGCGATCCGCTGGTGGCGTTCGACTGCCACGTTGTGTCGAGCGACAAGGTGGGGACGCATCACGTCTTTTTCGGCGAGGTCGATGACGTCTTTATCGCCGATGGCGGATCGCCCCTGATCTATGCCCGGCGTGGGTATGGTGCGGCGACCCGGATCGAGGCCCCGACCAGCGTCGCCGCCGGACAGGCGGCCGAGGGACGGGTTTTGAACGTAGGGTGTTTCCACACCTTCGGGCCGATCCTGCTGCCCGAAATCATCCGTCGGATGACCGAGAAGGAGGTCGGAGTCAGGGTCGAGCTCATTGAGGGAGACCAGCGCCGCGTGAGCGAGGCGGTGATGGCCGGCGAGGCCGATCTCGCGTTGATGTATGGCGCTGGTTTGCCAGCCGGGCTCGACGCGGAAGAGCTGACCCGGCTGGAGCCTTACGTGCTTCTGGCTCAGGATCATCCGCTGGCAGAACGCCATGAACTGACGCCGCAGGACCTGGACGGATATCCGATGATCCATCTTGGCTCGACGCCGTCGAGTGACCAGTTCTCCGACATTCTGGAGCGGGCGGGAGTGGTGCCGCAGGTCGCGTATCGCAGCTCCAGTTTCGAGATGGTACGCGGGCTGGTGGGGCAGGGGCTGGGTTATGCCATCCTGGCGACCCGGCCGGCGGCGACGGTGAGCTATGACGGGCATCTGCTGGTGACGCGGCCGCTGATTGCCGAGGGTGAGGCGAGCCGGGTGATGCTGGTGACGAAGAAGGGAGTGCGGTCGAATCCGCAGGCAGAAAAGTTCATCTGGTTCTGCCGGGAGTTCTTCGATCTGAATGGATGAGGATTGGTGGGTAGGTCCCCGCCTACGAGGAGTACTGGCCATGGCGCATCAGCGCATACGCAAGTTCAACACGAAGGTCACATATCCGGAACAGAACCTGGACAACGACCTGGCCCAGGCGGTCGTCACGCAGGGTGGGCGGACGGTGTGGATGCGGGGGCAATGCCCGCAGAATCTGGACGATGCGAAAAACATCGACAGTCATGATCCGGCCGAGCAGACCCACAAGGTCATGCAGAACATCCGTCAACTGATCGAGGAAGCCGGTGGCGGCATGGAGCATCTGGTCAAGGTGGTGGTCTATATCACCGATGTGCGCCACCGCGAAGCGGTCTACCGGACCATGGGGGAGTATATCAAAGGGGTGCATCCGGTTTCGACGGGACTGGTGGTGAGCGCGCTGGCGCGGCCCGAATGGCTGGTGGAGATCGATGCCACGGCGGTGATTCCGGACTGAAGTCGGAGTGGGGGCCAGCCCCCACACCCCCGGGATATTTCCGGAAAGAGGAAAAGGGGAGCGTTGCGATGACATTTTCACTGGTGGCGCGTTGTGCCGAGACAGGCATGTTCGGGGTGGCGATTTCGTCGTCGTCGCCGGCCGTGGCGGCACGTTGTGCCTATGCCAGGGCCGGTGTCGGCGCGGTGGCCTCGCAAAACGTGACCGACCCGACGCTGGGGCCGTTGGCGCTGGATGTGATGGGGCGCGGGATGAGTGCGCAGGAGGCGATCGGAGAAGTGCAGCGCTGCGGCCGGTATATCGAATATCGACAGGTGTTGGTGATCGACGGAAAGGGAGAGACGGCGATCCATTCGGGGCCGAACAGCCTGGGTATCTGGACCCAGGCCGAAGGCCGCGACGTGGCCAGCGGTGGCAACCTTCTGGCCAATGACGGCGTGCCGGCGGCGATCGTCGACGGGTTCGAGGCCGCCGAGGGCCATCTCGGCGACCGTCTGATCGCGGCGATGCAGGCGGGGCTGGCCGCCGGCGGCGAGGCCGGACCGGTGCATTCGGCCGGCATGCTGCTGGTGGACAAGATTTCCTGGCCGGTAGCCGAGCTGCGCTGCGACTGGATTGACGAGGGCTGTCCGATCGCGGCGGTGGCGCGGGCCTGGGAGGTCTATCAACCGCAATTGCAGGATTACGTCACCCGGGCGCTGAACCCGACGGCGGCGCCATCCTATGGCGTGCCGGGGGACGAATGAGCCGGGTGCTGGCGCATCTCGAGCGGCTGGTGGGGTTTCGTTCGCTGACCGACCGGCCGAATGGCGATATCGTCGATTACCTCGCCGACGCGCTGGGCGCGGCGGGGGCGCGGGTGCATCGTTTGTTTGACGAAAGCGGTGAAAGATCCGGGATCTTTGCGTCACTGGGCCCGAAGGGGCCGGGCGGCGTGATGCTTTCAGGCCATGTCGACGTGGTGCCGGTGGTGGGGCAGGCGTGGTCGAGCGACCCTTTCCGGCTGCGCCACGAAGGCGATCGCGTCTATGGCCGCGGCACGACCGACATGAAGGGATATCTCGCTTGCATGCTGGTTGCGGCGGAACGGGCGGGAGATCTGGCACGGCCGCTGAAACTGGCGTTTTCCTGGGACGAGGAGATCGGCTGCCGCGGCATCCCGGTGATGTTGGCGCGGCTGGAGGAGACAGTGGGCCGGCCGGAGATCTGCATCGTGGGCGAACCAACGCAGATGCGGATCGCCATTGGGCACAAGGGCAAGACATCGCTGCGCGCGGTTTGCCATGGCGCTGCGGGCCATTCGGCGGACGCGCCGGATTACGTCAACGCGCTGCATCTGGCGGCGGCGTTCATCAATGCCTTGCAGGCCGAGCAGGCGCGATTGCAGCGGGAGGGAACGCGGGACGCCGGCTTTTCCACGCCGGTCAGCACGGTGCATGCCGGGGTGATGCAGGGCGGGACGGCGCTCAATATCGTCCCGGACCGCGCCGAGATCCTGTTCGAGATCCGCAATCTCGCGCCGGACGTGCCAGAAGAGATCATCGCCCGGCTGCGGGCCGCGGCGGCGCGGATCGGCGGGATCGAGATCGAAGAAACCGGCGGCTATCCAGGGCTTGCGGCCGATACCGATGGACCGGCGGTTCGGCTGATGCAACAGATCATGCCGGAGGCGGCGCTGACCAAGGTTTCCTATGGCACCGAGGCGGGGCATTTCGCGCGCGCCGGGATAGACACGGTGGTCTGCGGACCGGGGACGATGGCGCAGGGACACAAGCCCGACGAATTCATCGAGATCGCCGAACTGAAGCGCTGTGAGGCGATGCTGGAGCGGTTGCTGGCGCGGCTGCGGTGCACCTGATCGCCCCTGTCGAAAATGACAGGTTGCCGGCGGGCGGCTGGCAGAAAAGACAGACGGATCGGTCGGACGCCGCGGAGATTCTCCTGCACGAGGCGGAGGGCCTGCGCTAGGCTTGGAAAGAGGAAAGCCCGCAGGAACATCCGGCGCTCCCCAGCGCCGGGGACATCTGACCGTGGAATGCCTGGTCCGCGGGTGCGGTCTTTCCTCGAGGAGATTTCAGAGGGGGGCATTCAGGGGATCGTCGACCCCTGCCCACCCGGATATTGCCGACAACAGCATTTTCACACGATACGGGCGTCCTTTCGGGGGCGCCCTTTTCGGTCAGCGGCCGCTCAGCGGCGGTGAATGCCGCCGCCGTCCATTTCGATCAGCACGTCGGAGGCGTCATCACCGGGTCCGTACAGGGGGTCGGGCAGTACGCCCATGCTCATCGCCAGCGCCGCAAGCTCGGCCCGGCCGGTCAGCCCGGTGCGCTCCATTAGCGTGTTGAGCCGCTGGCGCACCGCCGAGACCGAGATGCCGAGCGCAGAGGCGATCTGTTTGTCCTGCAGGCCCAGTCCGATTTTCTCGAGTAATTCCAGCTGTTTGGGGGAGATGTGGTTGCGGGTAGGAAACTCGGCCGAGAAATGCATCATGTAGCGCTGATGCGCGGCCATGGCCGCGGTGGTCATGGTCCAGCCGTGCGCGCGGACGATGGCAGCCATCTCGCGCTTGGCGTGATCCCCGGTGAAGGTGATCAGCGCGGCCTGGGGCGGGGCATGCAGCCGCAGCGGGATGGAAAAGCCCGCGCGCATGCCGCGCCGGGCGGCCTCTTTCAGCACCTCGACCCGGCGGGCGGGAATGTGGATGTATTCGTCGACAAATTCGAGCCCGACCATGATCGGAGTCAGGTGATACATCGCGTGGCTGCGGAAATACGACCATTTGTGCAGGTCGGGATCGGCGTTCAAGGTGTTGAGCCAGGTCGAGTCATACGAGGTGCGAATAAACAGGGTCTTGCGGAAATCGGCGTAGGAACTGGCGCAGATGAAATCGACGCAGGGCAGACCGAGGTCGCGGCCGAGCGTCGTGAGCAGCGCCCAGACCTCGCGCGAGTGAGAGGTGGTTTCGAGGTCGACAAGAAAGCACTGCAGGAGCTCGGGCGTGTAACGCTCGGCTTCGACCGGGGCGCGACGAGGCGGCTTTTCGGCCATCCGCCCGCCTGTCAGTTGGTTTCGTGTTCGAGATGCAGCTTCATGTCGATCAGCACCTGCTGCAGCTGTACCGTTTCCTTCAGAAGCCGTTTGGCCTCGTTCACGGTGATGATGCCGTCTTCGATCGACTGCTGGTATTCGGCCATCAGCAGGGCAAACCTCTGGGAAAGCGCGATGACATCGGAATTGACATGGCCTTTCGAGGTATTCTTGCGCCGATCGTCATAGCTGAGCGTGATCCCCTTTAACTCGGCCAGGGCCGATGTGACATGTGGATAGCCTGCAGCCTCCTCCAGAGCCGCGACAGCGTCGATTGGCATGAAGCGATCGCCATGTTCCTCGTTCTCGGAATAGTAACGCCCCAGCGTCGCCTTGGATTTACCGGTCAGTTTGCAGGCCGGCTCAATGCCGACATCCTTGACCAATGCCTCGGTGTGCTTTTTCAGGTAGCTGCCTACACCAGCCATGCGAACTCATCCCCTTTGCCTGGACCCCCCGCGCGATACCGCCGGGGCGGTTATGGGGGAAATGGTTAACTCTTTTCCCATTAGTTGGTTTGCCGCCAAATGTCATCGTTGAAAAGTCCCGGGATGACCCGGGGTCCGATGCCTTGGGCGTGGCCCGGGTGTCGGGAGGTGGGGCGCGGACGGACGTGTCGCGTGTCAGTCCGGCATGTGAGCTCCATCCCCAGTGGCCTGTCCCGCATGCCGGGGTCTGATAACGCGGATTCACCGGATCGCGTCCCGCCCACACTTGCATCCAACCCGGCCAGCGGTGAAAACGCGGGTATGGCCAAGCTCTATTTCAACTACTCGACCATGAACGCCGGCAAGTCGACGGTGCTGTTACAGGCGTCGCACAATTATCGCGAACGGGGGATGGAGACCTACCTTCTGACCGCGAAGCTGGATGATCGCGCCGGGCCGGGCCGGATCGCCAGCCGGATCGGGATCAGCGCCACGGCGGACACATTCGGCGCACAAGACGATCTGTTTGCCCGGATCGAGGCGCGGCTGGCATTCGGCGGCATTGCCTGCGTGTTCCTCGACGAGGCGCAGTTCTTGACCAAGGATCAGGTCTGGCAATTGGCGCGGGTGGTCGACGATCTGGGTGTGCCGGTGATGTGCTTCGGGCTCAGGGTGGATTTCCGCGGCGAGTTGTTCCCGGGGTCGGCCACGCTGCTGGCGCTGGCCGACGAGATGCGCGAGGTGCGTACCATCTGCCATTGTGGTAAGAAGGCGACGATGGTGGTGCGGATGGATGCCGAGGGCCGGGCGCTGACCGACGGAGCGCAGGTGCAGATCGGCGGCAACGAGACCTATGTCAGCCTGTGCCGGCGGCACTGGCGCGAGGCGATGGGCGACAGGGAGGTGACGGCCGATGGATGTTGATGTGGCAGGCCGGGCGCTGGCCGAGGCGCGGCAGGCGGGGCGGAAACTGGGCGATTATCCCTGCGAGAAACCGTCAATGGCAGAGGCGTTTGCCATTCAGGATGCGATGGCAACGGCAATGCACGCGCCGGTGGTTGGCTGGAAGGTCGGGCTGACCTCGAAGCGCGCGCAGGAGCTTTGCGGTGTGGACGCGCCCCTGGCCGGGCCGGTTTTCGAGAAAGATGTCTGGAAGAGCGGCGCCGAGATCGCCCCGGTCGAGGGCGACCTGGGCATTCTGGAGGCCGAGATCGGGTTCCGGATGGCCGCCGAATTGCCATCACGCGAGGCGCCGTATGCACGGGCAGAAGTTCTGGCCGCAGTCGGTGAGGTGCTGCCGGTTTTCGAATGGGTCAACAAGCGCCTGCCGGGCGATCTCCGCGAGGCGCCGGAATGGCTTGCCGCGGACGGGGTGATCAACCGCGGGCTGGTTTATGGCGCAGGCGTGGCGTTCGATCCGGGCATGGATTTGATGGCCGAGACGGTTCGGGTCAGGCGTGACGGCGCGGTCGTGACCGAAGGTGTCGGCGCCAATGCCCTGGGCGACCCGGCAGCGGTGCTGGTGTGGCTGGCCAATAGTCTGAGTGCGCGAGGCAAGGGATTGAAAGCCGGTGATCTGGTCGCGACGGGGTTGATTTGCGACGTGGTGATCGCCGAGCCGGGGGTGCAGTGTGAAGCCGTGTTTTCAAGCATCGGGGCGGTTTCGTTGCAGGTGACGTGAGAAAAGCTGCGCTGGTCCGGCATCGATTCAAGTTGCTGGATAGGCATGTCGGGTTCTGGCCTGAAGGGGACGTTCCCTGTTCGGATCGCGCGGCGATCCGACCGAGGCGGGGGAGGCGCTGCCTCCCCCGCACCCCCTCCGGGATATTTCAGGTCAGATGAAGGAAAACACGCTTGTCTTCCTCTTTCTCCAAATATCCCGGGGGGTCTGGGGGGCTGGCCCCCCAGTCGGTCGGAGTGGCGAAGCCAATTCGAAACCAATGACCCTTCCAGGCCAATTGCGGCTTTTCATGAATGCTTCGGAGCGCAATCGCCGACCCGGAGGGGATTGGCAAGCGGCCGCTGGTTAGACCCGTTCGATCAGCACCGAGCCCACTGAATAGCCCGCCCCGAAGGAACAGATCAGCCCCTTGTCGCCAGGGTGCATGTCGTCTGAATGCTTGGAAAAGGCGATGATCGAGCCAGCCGACGAGGTATTGGCATAATCCTGCAGGATATTGGGCTGTTCGCCCGGGGCTGGCTCGCGGCCCAGCACCTTGCGGCCGATGAAATCGTTCATCGTCTTGTTGGCCTGGTGCAACCACATCCGTTTCAGGTCACCTGCCTGCCAGCCTTCGTCGGCCATGTGCTGCGCGATATGCGCCGAGACCATCGGCACCACTTCCTTGAACACCTTGCGGCCGTTCTGCATGAACTGCATGTCGCGGCGGTCCTTCATCCCGTCGGGGCGGTTGCGGCGCAGGAAGCCATTGTTGTTGCGGATGTTGTTGGAGAACTGGGTGGCGCAGCGGGTGGAATGGATCAGCCAGTGCGCGCCCCTGGCGTCCTCGGCCCGTTCCAGAACGGTGGCGGTGCAGACATCGCCGAAGATGAAATGGCAATCGCGGTCGCGCCATTCGAGGTGGCCGGAGGTGATCTCAGGGTTGACGACGATGGCCTTTCGCACGCTGCCGGACCGGATCATGTCGGCGGCGGCCTGAATGCCGAAAGTGGCGGACGAGCAGGCGACGTTCATGTCGAAGGCAAAGCCGCCGGCGCCGATTTCCTTCTGGATCTCGACCGCGATCGCCGGGTAGGCGCGCTCCATGTTCGAGGCGGCGCAGATCACGAGGTCGATCTCCTCGGCTGAAACGCCGGCCTGCTTGAGCGCCTTGTCGCAGGCGTCCATGGCAATCTCGGTCATGATGCCGGGTTCGTCGTCGGAACGCTGACGGAACCGGGGATACATCCGGTTGGGGTCGAGAATGCCTTCTTTTTCAAGAACGTAGCGCTGTTCGATGCCGCTGGCCTTGTAGATGAATTCGGTCGAGGAGGGTTCCATGGCTTCGATCTCACCGGCGGCGATGGCGGCGGCGTTCTCGGCGTTGAACTTTTCGGCGAAGGCGTTGAACGCCTCGACCAGCTCTGCATTGGTGATGACGAGCTCGGGCGTGAAGACGCCGGTGCCGGTTATTGCTGGCTGATACATGGGCCCACCTCCTGAATAGCGAAGACATGACGCCTATTGGCGGCAGAAATCAAGTAGCAGGGGCTGGATCAGACCAGGTTGGGCGGGCTTTCCCCGGAGAAGAAGACACGTAGGTTGTCAACGGCCATGAGGCCCATCGCGACGCGGACGTCGAGTGCGGCCGTGCCGAGATGAGGCAGGAGCGTGACGTTTTCGAGCGCGATCAACTCTGGCGGAACGTGCGGTTCGTGTTCGTAGACGTCCAGCCCGGCGCCAGCGATCTGGCCTTTTTGTAGCGCCGTCACGAGAGCGGTCTCGTCGATCACGTCGCCGCGCGAGATGTTGACGATATGGGCATGCGGCCGCATCGAGCTGAGGAATCCGGCCCCGATCAGGTGATGCGTTTCGCGCCCGCCCGGCACCGCGACGACGACGATGTCAACATGGCGGGCCAGCTCGTGCTGCGACATCTGCTCGGCCGGGAATTCCATGCGCTTTTCCGAGCGATTGGCATAGATCACCTTCATCCCGAAGCCGTAGTGGCAGCGCCGCGCGATGGCCGTGCCGATATTGCCCATGCCGATGATGCCGACGGTCTTGCCGGAGACGTGCATGCCCAGCATCTGCATCGGGTGCCAGCCCTGCCAGTTGCCGGCGCGCAGCATCCGTTCGCCTTCGCCGGCGCGGCGTGCGCTCATCAGGATCAATGTCATGGCGATGTCGGCAGTGGCGTCAGTCACGGCGCCGGGCGTATTGCAGACGGCGATGCCGTGGCGCGCGGCGGCGATGGTGTCGATATGGTTATAGCCAACCCCGAAATTGGCGAGGATGCGGGCGCGCGGCGCGGCGACATCGGCGAAGACATGCTCGGAATAGGTGTCACCCAGCGTCGGCATGATGGCATCGTAGTCCTGCAGGGACGCGCGTAGCTCGTCCTCGGAGAGCGGCGCCGTGCTGTCGCGAACCGTGACATCGCAGAACGCCCGCGCGGCGTCGAGAACCGCGTCGGGATGACGGCGGGTGATGAGCAGTTTGGTCAAAACATCCTTGCCCCGTTGGGCACCTCCTGATCCGGGCGCAACAGCACCACTTCGCCGTTGCGGTCCGGTGCACCGAGCACAAGGCATTGTGACATGAATTTGCCGATCTGGCGCGGAGGAAAGTTGACAACGGCCATGACTTGCCGGCCGACCAGGGTTTCGGGAGCATAGTGGCAGGTGATCTGAGCCGAGGATTTCAGCTCGCCGATCTCCGGGCCGAAATCGACCCAGAGTTTGATCGCGGGCTTGCGCGCCTCGGGAAAAGCTTCGGCGCGGGTCACGGTGCCGGTGCGGATGTCCACCTTCATGAAATCGTCGAAACCGATCCGGTCAGTCACTGGCGAGCTCCTTCGAGCGGCGGGTGGCGGCGGCCACGGTTTTGTCGATCAGCGGCGACAGGCCAGTCGCGGCGTCCATAAGCACTTCGAGGCCGGCCTGGGTGGTGCCGTTGGGCGAGGTGACGTTGATGCGCAACTGTTCCGGGGTCTCGCCGGCTTCCATCGCCAGCGCGCCGGCGCCGGCGACGGTGGCAGTGGCGAGTTTCATCGCAAGATCGGGGGCGAGGCCCTGAGCCGCGCCGGCAGCGGCCATGCATTCGATCAGGTGGAAGACGTAAGCGGGACCCGAGCCGGAGAGGCCGGTGACGGCGTCCATCTGCGATTCGGCATCGAGCCGGACGACCTGACCCACGGCCGAAAGCAGCGCTTCGGCGGTATCGAGATGGGCGGGTGTCGCGCGGGTATTGCCGATGATCGCGGTGATCCCCTTGCCGATTGCTGCCGGCGTGTTGGGCATGGCGCGGATAACCGGGGTGTCCGGGCCAAGAACCGATTCGAAAAAGGCGATCGGCGTACCGGCGGCGACCGAGAGGAAGAGGGTATTGGCGTTGCCATATTCCTTCAGCGTCGGCAACGCGTCGGCCATCATCTGCGGCTTGACCGCAATCAGCACGATGGCCGGGGCGGCGGGCAGATCCCGGTTGATGTGAACGCCGGAGGATTTGAGCCAGTCGGACGGGTGGGGGTCGCGAACATGGACCGAAGCGGGTGGCAGGCCGGATTCCAGCCAGCCTTCGAGCATGGCCGATCCCATCTTGCCGCATCCGAGAAGCACCAAGCCGCGCGCGGCGATGTCCGACATATCCATAAGGTCCCCCGTCTCCTGTTCCGGGGGCAGATGTTACGCGCGACCGTAGGCCTCGGCAATGGCGACCTGCAGCGCCTCGTGCGGGGCGCGGTCGCCCCAGACCACAAGCTGGAACGCCGGGTAGTAGCGCTCGGCGCTCATCACCGCGGCAGAGATCAGCGTGTTGATCTGCTCGGCGCTGACCGATTGACCGCCGGCCAGAACCAGACCGTAGCGGTAGACCATCAGCTTCTGCTCGGGCCAGTAGGTGAAGGCGCCGGCCCAGCACTGGTCGTTGACGGCGTTCAGCGCCTCGTAGAGCGCCGGCAGTTTGTCTTCGGGTGGCTCCATCTCGAACGAACAGACCATGCGAAGGGTCTCGTCGTAACCAGACCAGGCCAGGGTGACGGAATAGGTGCGCCACTGGCCTTCGACGGCCATGGCAATCTGGTCGTCGGCGATGCGGTCGAAGTCCCAGTCGTGGTGGGCGGCGAGGCTTTCCACAATATCGATGGGGTGAATTTCGTCGTCGAGATACTGCTCGCTCAGGGCCATGCCGACACCTCTTTCGTTACATAGCGCCGGGACCGGAAAGCGCCCCCAAGCGCTTGTTGCCTGCTCTAGAAAATGGCGGTTTCCCGCCTTTTCCTACGAGATATGGTGGGGGCTGATGTCGTGCCTGTAAAGCAATTTGTTGGGGATAACCTCAATAAGTTGTGGATTTCAAAGAAACCGACACAAAAGGTGATGAGCGTTTGAGCTTGGGTGGAAATCGTGGTTCTGCCAGTCCTCGAGGCGCGCACTGCCATGATCGGTGCGGACAGGTTTTGGAACTTTACCGCGGATGTGTCATTCTGACGCCACGTAATGCGCGCGAGGCGCAACAAAGCCTTGAGTTGGGCCGATGGGCTTTTCTTTAATGAGCGTTGCCCGAGAGGTGCGACGGGAGGCGCCAGGGCGAAGCTGCGGCGCTGCCGTGAGACCGGGGAGGAAATAACCGCAGTAGCAATGCACGGCCCCGTGCAGGGGCCGCAAGAAGGAACGACAAGAGGCGACCTACGCCTCAGAAACCAACAGAATTCCAACCATGGGAGGAGAAAACTCATGAAATCTGTCAAGAAACTAATGCTCGGCGTGGCTGTGGCTGGTCTGACCGCCACCGCATCGTTCGCCGACACGATCAAGATCGCCTTTATCGACCCGCTGTCGGGGCCGTTTGCCTCGACCGGCACCAACGGGTTGCATCAGTATCAGTTTGCCGCAGATGCCGTGGTCAACGAAAACGGCGGCGTTCTGGGCGGCATGAATTTCGAGATTGTGCCGTTCGACAACAAGATCAGCCCCAAGGAATCGCTGATCCAGCTTCAGGTCGCGATTGACCAGGGCATCCGTTTCATCGCCCAGGGCAACAGCTCGGGCGTGGCCAACGCGCTGACCGACGCGATTGCCAAGCACAACTCGCGCAATCCCGATGACCGTGTTCTGTTCCTGAACTATGCGGCGGTCGACCCGGCGCTGACCAACGACAAGTGCAACTTCTGGCACTTCCGGTTTGATGCCAATGCCGACATCAAGATGGACGCGCTGACCGATGTGATCGCGCAGAATGACGGGATCAAGAAGATCTATGTCATCGGTCAGGATTACAGCTTTGGCAAGGCCGTGGCTGCCGCCGCCGTTGGCATGCTGGGCGCCAAGCGCCCGGATATCGAGATTGTCGGCAACGAACTGCACCCGATCGGCAAGGTGAAGGATTTCACGCCTTACGCCCGCAAGATCGTAGCGTCGGGCGCCGATGCTATGATCACCGGCAACTGGGGCTCGGACATGGTGGGCCTGGGCAAAGCGGTGATCGAAAACGGCTTTGAAGGACCGATCTATACCTACTATGCGGCGGGTTCGGGTATCACCGCCGCCATCGGCGAAAGCGGCAAGGGCCGGATTCGTCTGATCGCGGAAGGCCAGATCAACCCGCCGGTGAGCGATGAGGCAAGTGCGATGTACAAGGCCTATAAGGCCAAACATCCCGATGGCAATATCGACCAGCCGCGGATCTTCAACGTGATCGGCATGTTGGCCAAGGCGATTGAAGGTGCCGGCACCGCCGATGATGTCGTGGCCGTTGCCAAGCAACTGGAAGGCATGGAGTATCAGAGCATCTGGGGCAGCAAACTGTTCATGCGCCCGCAGGATCACCAGCTGATTCAGGACATGCACATTCAGGTCCATACCGACGAGGGTGTCGAATTTGACTACGATGGTTCCGGTTTCGGCGTGGTGAGGGAATCGACCGTCAGCATGGCGTCGATGGACATTGCGACGACCTGCAACATGGAACGCCCGTAACTGCGGCTGATCCAGACCCCGGGCGGCGCGCGCCGCCGCCCGGGAAACCCTTCCTAAAAAAACCATCCAGCGAGAGCAGGAGAACCTGATGTCTCTCTTTATCGTCAATATCCTCGATGGTCTGGTCACGGGGCTGTTGCTGTTCATGCTGTGCAGCGGGCTGACGTTGATCTTTTCGATGATGGGAGTGCTGAATTTCGCCCATGCCAGTTTCTACATGCTGGGGGCCTATTTCGCCTATCAGATCAGCCTTTTTTCAGGGTTCTGGCTGGGGCTGATCGTAGCCCCGATCGCCGTGGGCGTGATTGGCGCGCTGATCGAGCGATACGGGCTGAGGCGGGTGCACAAATACGGGCACGTGCCAGAGTTGATCTTTACCTTCGGGCTGGCGCTGCTGATCGAAGAGGCGGTGCAGTTCTTCTGGGGTAAGAGCCAGCAGGCCTATGAGGCGCCGGAGGCCTTGGATTTCGCGGCCTTCCAGATCGCCGGCAATACCTTTCCGGCCTACAAGTTGTTCATGATCTTTGTCGCGATGGGCCTGTTCCTCGTGCTGCTCTACATCCTGACGAAAACCCGTGTCGGCATGACCATTCAGGCCGCACTTTCCTATCCCGAAACGGTGCAGAACCTTGGCCATAACGTGCCGATGGTGTTCATGGGCGTGTTCGGTGTGGGCACTGCGATGGCGGGGCTTGCGGGGGTGATTGCCGGGCCGGTGCTGGGCACCTTTCCGGGCATGGCCTTCCTGTTGGGATCAATCGTTTTCGTCACCATCGTGATTGGCGGGCTGGGCAGCCTTTGGGGGGCGCTGATCGCGTCGCTTCTGATCGGCTGGATCCAGACCTTCGCCGCCACCTATAACGTGCGGATGGAAGATATTCTGACAAGCCTCGGCTTTACCAAGCCGGAGCCGATCTGGGACAGCGCCTGGCAGGATCTATGGACGCTGACGCTGCCGCAGATCGGGCCGATCCTGCCCTATCTGCTGATGGTCATTGTCCTGGTCGTGCGTCCGCAGGGCCTTTTCGGGAAGCGTGAAACATGAGTACGCCTGCAACCACACCGCTGACGGCCGGAACCCGCCGTCTGATCCCGCTGAACCACGCGCTGCCGTGGATCATTGCCGCGGTATGCCTGTTCATCCTGCCATACGTGTTCGACTCGCGCTCGGCGCTGACGATCATGAACCAGATGGCGATCACCATCGTGTTCGCGCTGAGCTACAACATGCTGCTGGGGCAGGGCGGCATGCTGAGCTTTGGCCACGCGGTCTATATGGGGCTGGGTGGGTTTTTCTGCATGCACCTGCTGAACTGGGTCGAGGCCGGTCTGTGGCTGCCGCTGCCGTTGCTGCCGGTGTTCGGCGGGCTGTTCGGGTTGTTCTTTGCCTTCCTGATCGGATCGTTTTCAACCCGCAGGGCCGGGACGGTCTTTGCCATGATCAGCCTTGGCGTCGGTGAGTTGGTGGCGGCCTGTTCGGTGATCATCGTGATCTTCTTCGGCGGCGAGGAAGGCATCAGCGGCGACCGCACCATGGGGCCGGAAGTGCTGGGCTGGGATTTCGGGCCGCAGGAGCAGGTTTACTACCTGACCGCCTTGTGGCTCTTGATCGCGGCGCTGGGCATGTTTCTTTACTCGCGCACGCCGATCGGGCGGGTCGCCAACGCGGTGCGCGACAACGAAGAACGCGCCGAATTCCTGGGCTATTCGCAGCGCCACGTGCGTTGGATGAGCTTCATGGCCTCGGGCTTTTTCGCCGGTATTGCGGGCGCGCTTTTCGCCATCAACTTCGAGATCCTGACCGAGGAAAACCTGAACCTGACGACCTCGGGATCGATCTTGTTGGTGACTTTCCTGGGCGGGGTCGGGTTCTTCGTCGGGCCAATCATCGGCGCTATTGTTTTTACGCTGCTGCAGACGGTGCTGAGCCTCTATACCGAGATCTGGGCGCTTTACCTTGGCATCCTGTTTGTGGCGACGGTGATGTTCTTCCCCGGCGGGCTGGCCGGGCTGCTGGCGATGCATGTGCTGCCTTGGAAGCTGGGCAAGATCGGGCACTTGGTGGTGCCCTATGCCAAGATGCTGATTCCTGCGCTGGCCTTCGTTCTTTCGGCGGCGGCGGTGCTGGAGATCCTGTTCCACAAGCGCCATGCCGGGCTGGGCGATCACGAGATGAACCTTTACGGGATCACCTTCGACAGCCACGGGGCGATGCCGCTGATCACCGTGCTGGCGATTGCGGCGGTGAGCCTTTTTGCCATCGTCAAGCTGGCGCCAGGGCTGAAAGCGGCCTGGGACGACGCCACGCATATGGGAGGGCATCACGGATGAGCGTTCCTGCCATCGAACTGAGGGGGCTGGAGAAAAGTTTCGGCCTGGCCAAGATTATTCAGGGCGTGGACCTGAAGATCGATAAGGGCGAACGCCATGCAATCATCGGTCCGAACGGCGCCGGCAAGTCGACGTTGTTCAACCTGATCACCGGTAAATACGCCCCCACCGCGGGAAGCGTGCATTTGCACGGACAGGATGTGAGTGGAAAGAAACCGTTCGAGATCAACCGGATGGGGCTTTCCAGGTCGTTTCAGATCACCAACATCTTCCACAACATGACGGTGTTCGAAAACGTGCGCTGCGGGCTGTTATGGTCGATGGGGTACAAGTATTCCTTCTGGCACATGGTGAACGGTCAGCGGCACCTGACCGAGAAGGCGGATGAAATCCTTGAGCAGATCAACCTGACCAGCCGCCGCAACGTGGTGGCGGGCGCGCTGGCCTATGCCGAGCAGCGGGCGCTGGAAATCGGCATCACCATCGCCGGCGGGGCGGATATCATCATGCTCGATGAACCCTGCGCCGGGATGAGCCATTCCGAGACCGACCTGATCGTCGATCTGATCCGCAAGGTGACGGAAGGCAAGACGCTGGTGGTCGTGGAGCATGATATGGGCGTGATTTTCGATCTGGCCGACCGCATCAGCGTGCTTGTCTATGGCGAGATCATCGAGAGTGACACGCCGGAAAACGTGCGGGCATCGAAAGCGGTGCAGGAAGCCTATCTCGGCACCACCCTGGAGGATGCGGGATGAGCGTGATGCTGGAAGTCAATGATCTGCACGCCTATTACGGCAAGTCGCACATCCTTCAGGGGGTGAATTTCAATGTCCGCGAAGGCGAGATCGTGGCGCTGCTGGGTCGTAACGGGGTCGGGCGTTCGACCACGTGCAAGGCGGTCATGGGCGAGGTCACGCCGACCGGATCGGTCAAGTTTCGCGGCGAGGAACTGGCGGGCAAGCCGAGTTACGAGATCGCCAAGGCGGGGATCGGCTATGTGCCCGAGAACCGCGACATCTTTCCCGGCCTGACGACGCGGCAGAACCTGATCCTGGGGCTGAAGCCCGGCCAGAAGGACGGGCAGGGGCGCTGGTCGATGGAGATGATGTTCGAGCATTTCCCCAACCTGCGGGAGCGCGCCGATATCGAGGCCTCGGTTTTGTCGGGCGGCGAAAAGCAGATGCTGACCGTGTGCCGCAGCCTGATGGGCGATCCGGACTTCATCATGATCGACGAGCCGACCGAGGGGCTGGCGCCGAAGATCGTCGAGCAGGTGGGCGACATGCTTGAGATGATTGCCGAGCGCGGCGTCTCGATCCTGCTGGTCGAACAGAAACTGACCATCGCGCTGCGCGTCGCGACGCGGGTCTACGTGATGGGCCATGGGCACATGGTGTTCGAGGGCACGCCAGAGGAGTTGATGGCCAACGAGGCCATCCGCAAGGAGTGGCTGGAGGTATGAGCGCCAAAATGCTGGGCTTCGATCCCGAGCGGCTGACGCGGATCGACGACTGGATGGTGCGCAACCGCGAAGGCGGACGTTATCACGGGTCGTCGCTGCTGGTGTTGCGCGGCGGCGAGGAAGTTCATGCCAGTTTCGACGGTATGATGTCCGTGAACCGCGGCCTGCCATTCCAGCGCGACACCATCGTGCGGATCTATTCGATGACCAAGATCGTCACCTCGGTGGTGCTGGGCATGCTGGTTGAGCGCGGACTGGTGCATCTGGAGGCGCCGGTCAGCGCCTTCCTCCCGTCTTTCGGCGAGGCCCGCAGGTTGGTGCCGGGCGCCGAGCGCGATGACCAGACCGAGCCCTGCGCGGTGCCGTCACTGGCCCAGCTTCTGACACACAGTTCGGGGTTGACCTATTCCTTTAACCCCGGCCTCGCGGCGCGGATCTACGAGCGCGAAAAGGTGGATTTCGGACCGCGGATGGGAGTGCTGGCCGATATGTGCGACCGGGCGGCGGCGCAGCCGCTGGCCTTCCGACCGGGGACGAAATGGGAATACTCCATCGGCATCGACGTGATCGGCCGGGTGATCGAGGTGATCACCGGCCAGCCGCTCGACCGGGTGTTCCGGGAGATGGTGTTCGATCCGCTGGGTATGGTCGATACCGCGTTTTCGGTGCCGGC
Source organism: Marimonas arenosa (assembly GCF_030848945.1). Classification (GTDB taxonomy): domain Bacteria; phylum Pseudomonadota; class Alphaproteobacteria; order Rhodobacterales; family Rhodobacteraceae; genus Marimonas; species Marimonas arenosa. Next base: position 239,182 of record NZ_JANHAX010000006.1, on the reverse strand, counting down.
GTCGAAGGTCGGGCGTTTCGCCGATTGCTACCAGAAAACCGACGAGGACCCGCGTGCCTTGCTCGATCCCGGCGACGACAGTTCTTTTTCCGAGGCGCGGGTCACGATGTTCTCGGGGGGCGGCGGGCTGTGCTCGACGCTGGATGATTATGCCCGTTTCGGCGAAATGCTGCGCCGGGGCGGAGAGCTGGGCGGCGAACGGCTGCTGAGTCCCTCGACACTGGCGTTCATGCGGCGGAATTTCCTGAGCGGCGACATCGCCTCAATGGGGGCGGAAAGCTTCATGGAGATGCCGATGGCGGGCATGGGCTTCGGGATCGGCGGTGCGGTGCTGCTGGATCCGGCGCTGGCGCGGATGCCCGGTTCGGTCGGCGATTTCGGCTGGGGTGGCATGGCGAGCACTTATTTCTGGACCGACCCGGTGAAGGACCTGACCGTGGTGTTCCTGACCCAGCTGGTGCCGAGTTCGTCCTATCCGAGCCGGGTGGAGTTGAAGGCGCTTGTGCACGGCGCGCTGATAGGGTGAACCGGGTCCGTTAATGGGGCCCGCCGCCCGGCGCGCCGGGGGCCTTGCTCGGTAAACGGGAGCATCGGTGCCGGTTGCGCCCGAGGACATGAGTATTTTTTCCAAGAAAGAGATCGGGAATGACCTTCGCGGGGCAAAGCAGCTGTTCTACGGCTGGCTGCGCCAATTTGCCCCGCTGGAAGTGATTGCGGTAACAAGGACTGCGCGGGATAGTTTTTCCGTGGTCCGGGAGGGGCCGCGTAAAGGGAGGACATCATGAAATCATTCGCAATCGGCGGGCTCGCCGTCGCCGCAACTTTCGCTTTCGCTGGCCTCGCCGGAGCCGAGACTTACGTCCGGGCCGGCAAGGAGAAGATCAACGTGGTCGACAAGGGCGGGCGGCTCTACTGCACCCGTGTGAGCGACGGCTATGAGATGTGCAACGGCATGTTGAAGCAGCAGGACGGGTCGTGGAAGGGCAAGAAGATGAAACACCCCGACATGCCGAGATGGATGAGTTTCAACGGCACGGTGATCTTCACGACCGCAGGGCTGAGCATCAAGGGATGCGCCGTTGGGATGTGCGACAGCGAGAGCTGGGCCAAGGTAAAGTAACCCGTTTTCGATCGACGTGGCGAGCCTGACGGGTGTTGTGCCCGTCAGGCCATTTTCATGATGATGCAGGTGGTCGAGCCGGTGGCGTAGAGCTTGCCATCTTCGGCGCCGCGAATCTCGCCATCGGCGATCCCGGTCGAGCGGCCGGCATGATGAACGGTGCCGATGGCCTCGACCCGCGTGCCGATCGGGATCGGACGAATGATGTTCACTTTGTATTCGAGCGTGGTGTAGGTCGATCCCTTGGGTACTTTGGTCTGAATGGCGCAGGCCATGCAGCTGTCGAGCACGGTGCCGTACCAGCCGCCATGCACCGTCCCGATTGGGTTCATCACATCAAAGCTGGGTGTTCCGGTAAAGATGACCTTGCCGTCCTCGACCAGCGTGGGCCAGAATCCCATCGTCTTGCCGATCGGCGGCCCGGGGAGACGGCCTTCCTTGATCGCGGTCATGAACTCGAGCCCGGACATCGACAGGATGTCGTCGAGCGTGGCGAGATCTTCCAGGCTTTCAGCATATTTTCTCGGATCGGACAAAGCGCTTCTCCCCTCTTCGGGGAGAATGCTAGGGCCGCACTGGAATGCCGTCCAGACAGGGGCCGGACGCGTTACGCGACGTTCTGAAGTTCGACCCGGGGGGTGACGCCAAGTGCGTGGCAGACGTCGCGGGTGAGTTCGGGGCGGTTCAGGGTATAGAAATGCAACGCATCGACGCCTTCGTCGATCAGGTCCGAGCAGAGCTCGGTGCAGAGCGCGGTGGCGAGCAGGTCTTCGCGGTCGTCGCGTGCTGCGGTGGTGAAAGCGTCGTCGAGCCAAGCCGGGATGCTGGCGCCGCAACGGAAGGCAAAATTTCGCGCGCCCTTCCAGTTCTCGATCGGCAGGATGCCAGGGATGATCGGCTTGTCGATGCCGGCCTTGGCGCAGTCGTCGCGGAAGCGCAGGAAGGTTTCGGCCTCGAAGAAGAACTGGGTGATGGCCTCGGACGCGCCGGCGTCAAGCTTGGCCTTGAGCCAGTCGATATCGGCCCCGGCATTGCGGGCCTCGGGGTGGATATCCGGATAGGCGCCGACGCGCAGGGTAAACTTGCCGGCGGCGCTGAGCGCTTCGATCAGCTCGACCGAATTGGAAAAGCCGTTGGGATGCGGCTCGAACGTGCCCGAGCCTTTCGGCGGGTCACCGCGAAGGGCGACGATTTCGGTGATGCCGGCGGCGGCGTAGTCCTCGGCGATCGCCAGAGTTTCTTCGCGGGTGGCATCGACGCAGGTCAGGTGCGCGGCGGTATTGAGGCCGGTCGCCTTGTTGATCGTGCGCACCGCATCGCGGGTCAGGTCGCGGGTCGTGCCGCCGGCGCCATACGTGACCGAAACGAAGCGGGGCGTCAGCGGCGCCAGCGCGTGGATCGTGTCCCATAGCCGGAAAGACCCTTCGAGGTTCTGCGGCGGGAAGAATTCGAGTGAAATTTTCGGCGTCATGGCGGTTTTCATCCTTTGCGGGTTGAGGTTGTTTTGCCCGCTTGTCATTCATGAATCAAACTCATAAATCTCATCCTCAACATGAGGGGCGTTCAAGAGGGAACCGCCGATGCATATCGAATTCCGTCATCTGCGTACGATCCGGGCGATCCACCAGGCCGGGGGGCTGGCGCGGGCGGCCGATCAATTGAACATCACGCAATCGGCGCTCAGCCACCAGATCAAAGGGATCGAGGACCAGGCCGGGGTCGAGCTTTTCGTGCGGCGGTCGAAGCCGTTGCGCCTGAGCGCGGCCGGGCAGCGGCTGCTCAGGACGGCCGAGAAGGTGCTGCCCGAGATCGAAGCGCTGGAGGCCGAGTTCGAGGGGGTGCGCGAGGGGTCGGCCGGGCGGCTGCATATCGCCATCGAATGCCACGCCTGTTTCGAATGGTTGTTCCCGGTGCTGGAACAGTTCCGCAAGACCTGGGGCGACGTCGATGTCGATATCCGTCCGGGGCTTGCCTTCGACGCTCTGCCCGCACTGGGGCGCGAGGATGTGGACGTGGTGATTTCCTCGGACCCCGAGGATTTGCCGGGGGTGTCGTTCAAGCCGCTGTTCGACTATGAGCCAGTTTTCGTGGCCGCGTCCTCGCATCCGCTGGCGCAGAAAGAATTTGTCGATGCGGTGGATTTTCGCGGTGAAACGCTGATCACCTACCCGGTCGAGCGCGGACGGCTGGACGTGTTTTCCGAGCTGCTGACCCCAGCCAAGGTTGAGCCGCGGGCCGTGCGGCAGGTGGAGTTGACAGCGGTGATCCTGATGCTGGTGGCCTCTGGGCGCGGTGTCGCGGTGCTGCCCGACTGGGTGGTGCGCGAGGTGAAGTATTCCTCGGACTACGTCACCCGGCCAATCACCGAAAAGGGGCTGACCAAGAGGCTTTTCGCGGCGATCCGCGACGAGGACGCGGACAAGCCCTACATGTCGCATTTCCTGAAACTGGGGCGGGAGATTCCGGTGCGTTTGCAGCGGGAGTGATGTCCGCAGAGAGGGACCTTGACCACCTTTAATGCAGTATTTCAGTTTTTGGACTTCGCGATTTGAGTATCCGGCAAGCGACCCGAAAACCGGTGTCTTGCGCCAAATTTCCTGGTTGGCGGTTGCCTCCTATCTCCGCTGGCTCTTTTTCAACTCGGCAATCTCGGTCGCCAGACGTGAAAGTTGAGTTTCCAGCGCAGTGATTTGTTTCTGCTGGGCCTCGATCTTGTTCCCTTGCCGATCGATGAAGACATGCGCGTGTTCCAACGCATTCAGCATGCCCCCCAGTTTCTCGCTGACGTTGAGTGGCGCGTTCTCGAGGGTAGGGCCGACATGGGGCAGATGGCCCTGATCCCACATCAGCGCGGCGTAGTCCTCGGCCGCGATTATGACCTGATCCGTGAAGACCCTATCACAACCACCACCGCAGGTGGTCCCGCCGGTAGTGAGACTGCCGGCGAGCACGGCATTACCCGTGGGTTGTATTTCAAACAGCTTGGTCTTGGCCGACGAGGCCGTGCCTACCGCGCCTTGTTTCAGGATGAAGTTGGTGCCGGCACCGAAGCTCCATTCGCCTCCGGTGGAGCTATTGCCCATGACAATCTCCGGGCGACCATTGTTTTGCAGGTTTACCAGCGTGCGCGGTGAGGTCGAGGCACTGGTTTCCTCAACCATTAGCTGCGCTGTGCCCTGGTCGGTGCGGATATGGGTGAAGGCCTGCCCAGCGACACTGCCGTAACTGCCCTTCTGGACAAGCAGGCCGGTGGTCACGTTGCCGCTTTCGACGGTGAGCCATCCCTGCGGTTCTGCCGTGCCGACCCCAACGACGCCGGGGCCATTGCCGCCATTGGAAATCACCAGAATGTTGTTGCCCGCGCCGGGATAGACGCGAAAGGGTCGCAAGCCGTTGGTGACATCAAGAAATCCGAGTGTCGCGCCAAAATTTTCGATCTCCCAGGTATCGTTGAAACTTGAAGCTTCGAGGCGGATCGCCGGAAGGAACGGATCAGAGATATGAAGTTTGGCCGCGGGCAGCATGGTTCCGATGCCAATTTCACCATCATCGTCGATCCAAAGCGTGTTCTCCGGTGCACCACCCTGAATCGTGAACGGGACAGTCCCGGCGTCATCGTCCTTGATCGAGAATCGGCTTACCCCGCCAGACGTTATCGGATCGCTGTCATTGACCAGTATCGTCCAGTCGGTGGATGGAAAACCGGCTTCGGATATATCTACGAATTCGACGTAGCTGTTGGTGGATTTCAGGCGCAGGGCGGTCGTCGGTGGGTAGGTTTCCGGTGCCAAACAGCCCGATCCCATGCAAATCTTGTCGATGAGAATGGTTTCGCCACTCACAGCAAGATTTCCGGTAATTTCGACATTGCCGTCATGCAGCACGTCTTGTGTCTTTGCGGTGGATGCAAACGCCATGAAAAAGCCTGCGCTTACTGCCGCTACGGTTCGGGAATACGGTTTGTTCTTGTTGAAGACGGACACGAGCTGTTCTTTCCATTTCGCTAGGTGATCAGGTCAACAAAACGATAACACTTTTTCTTGGTTTCGGGGTCGCGATTGCGGCGTTTTTCAGGGCGTCGTCTTGTTCCCATGCGCCGGGGCAGTTCTGGGCTTGGAGCGGCTATCGAGCCACACGCACGGGAAGTGGTTGATGTTCGAGGTGTCTTGGCCACGATCACGCTCCCGAACGTCAACGTCACCGATCTCGACGCCAACATTTTCATTTTCTGAGGCCTGTGGTCATCATCGACGGGAGCATTGCATTCTTTCAGTGGCAGAAATGCTCTGGGTTGCGTGCAGGATTGAATATCTGCGTTGGACTCGAGGCAGGCCTTCTTGCGTTCGACCCCCTGATATCCCGGGTGTCTTGGCAAGGGCGGTGCTTCCGGCTATACGCGCGGCCTGACATGAAGGAGCCGCGGCGATGCAGGGCAGTGCAAATCTCAATATCATGATGAAAGCCGCGCGCAAGGCAGGGCGCTCCCTGGTCAAGGATTTCCGCGAGGTCGAGAACCTGCAGGTCAGCATGAAGGGCGCCGGCGATTTTGTCTCGAAAGCCGATCTCAGGGCCGAGGAAATCCTAAAGGACGAGCTGCGCGGCGCGCGCCCCACCTATGGCTGGCTGGGCGAGGAAGGTGGCGGCGAAGACGGCGAGGATCCGACCCGGCGCTGGATCGTCGATCCGCTCGACGGCACCACCAATTTCCTGCATGGCCTGCCGCACTGGGCCGTTTCGATTGCGCTGGAGCACAAGGGTAAGGTCGTCGCCGGCGTGATCTATGATCCGGCCAAGGACGAGATGTTTTATGCTGAAAAGGGCGAGGGCGCGTGGCTGAACGATTCGAACCGCCTGCGGGTGTCCGGCCGCCGGCGGATGATCGAATGCATATTCGCCACCGGCCTGCCGTTCGGTGGCCGGGCCGACCTGCCCGAGACACTGAAGGACCTGGGCCGGCTGCTGCCGACCTGCGCCGGGGTGCGGCGCTGGGGGTCGGCGGCGCTGGACCTGGCCTACGTGGCCGCGGGGCGGTATGACGGGTTCTGGGAGCGGCGGCTCAACCCCTGGGATCTGGCGGCGGGGGTCGTGATCGTTCAGGAGGCGGGGGGGCTGATCGAGCCGCTGAACCGCGAGGGCGACATCCTTGGGGATGGTGAGGTCGTCTGCGCCAACGAGGCGATGTTCGAGCCCTTTGCCAAGATCATCCGCGGCTGAACCGTCTGACTAGACCGTGACTTGACCTTCCCGCGTGGGAGGGACGCACAAACGTTCCGATCAAAGGAGGGTTCTGCGTGGCGAAATGGATTGCCGTTCTGCTGGTGGCTGTTCTGGCGCTGGTCGTCTTGACCTGGCTTATACGGCCGGGCCACATGGACATCGAGGGTAGCCACCACATGGGGGCGGCGCGGGGGCTGTCCAAGGCGATGACCAGTACGGCCATGGCCGGCGTCGCAGACGGAGAGCCGATCGTGACGCCGAGACTGCCGGCGGCGCTGAGCGAGCGGGCGACGATGGGCAAGCGGGCCTTCGAGGCGAAATGCCAGGACTGCCACGGCGAGCATGCTGCCGGGAGGAAGGGCGCCGCGCCACCGCTGGTGCATCGGATCTACGAGCCGTCGCACCATGCCGACTTCGCCTTCGTGCTGGCCGTGCGGAACGGGGTGAGGGCGCATCACTGGCCGTTTGGCGACATGCCCCCGGTCGAGGGCCTGACTCAGGCGGATGCGTTGGCGATCGCGGCTTACGTGCGCGAGTTGCAGCGGGCCAACGGGATCGGCGTCAACTGAACCGGATCTCCGGCCGTTGTCGTTGCCTTGCGTGGGGGCGCTGCCCCCACACCACCAGGAATTTGTAAAGCAAGATGAAGGGCTGGATCAGGATCAGCCGAACCGGCAGGTGACGTGACCCCAGGGGCCGAAATCGGCATCGATCTCCGTTCCAGGCGGGCATTCGAGCGGGCGGATGAACGAGCCGGACAGGATGACCTGGCCGGGTTCGATGGCGGCGCCGTACTGGTCCATTCGCTCCGCCAGCCAGACGATACCGGTGACGGGGTCGTTGAGCACGCCCGCACCGAGGCCAGTCTCCTCGACTGTCCCGTTGGCCGAGACGATGGCGCCGGTCCAGCGGAGGTTGTCGCTGACGGGGTCGAATTTGCCGTCGCCAAGGATGATGCCGGCATTGGCGGCGTTGTCGGCGATGGTGTCGAAGATGCGGCGTGGCTGGCCGGTCAACGGGCAGATGCGCTTGATCCTTGTGTCGAGAATCTCGATGGCGGGGGCGACGAAGTCGGTGGCCTTGAGCACGTCCTCGCGGGCAACCTTGCCTTTCAGCGGAGCCTTCATGACGAAGGCGATTTCAGCCTCGATCCGCGGCTGGATGAAGCGACCGGCAGGAATGGTGGCGCCGTTTTCGAACATCATGTCGTCGAACAGCACACCGCTGTCGGGGATGTCGATGTTCAGGGCCTGCTGCATGGCGCGCGAGGTGAGGCCGATCTTCCAGCCGATCACGGTACGGCCTGCGGCCAGCTTGCGGTCGATCAGGGCGGATTGGATGGCATAGGCATCCTCCATCGTGACCTGCGGGTGGGCGACGGAAATGAGGCCGGTCTGCTGGCCGGTTTGTTCGGCCTCATAGAGGTTTTCAGCGGCGGCGGCGATCTCTTCGGGCGTCATGCTTCATCCTTCACGGTGTTCATTAGCTCGCCAATGCCGTCGGCCCTGACGCGGATCTGGTCGCCGGGTTTGAGGAAACGCGGCGGGTCGAACCGCGCGCCGGCGCCGGTGGGGGTGCCGGTGACGATGATGTCGCCGGGCACCAGCGTGGTGAAGGTCGAGATGTATTCGATCTGCCGCCGGATCGGGAAGATCATGCGCGAGGTGCGATCGTCCTGCCGAAGCTCGCCATTGACATGGGTGGTGAGGCGCACATCGTCGAGCTGGGCGGGATGGGTGAACGGCACGAGTCCGGGGCCCATGGCGCCGGAGCGGTCCCAGTTCTTGCCTTGGGTGACGTTGAACTTGGCGTGCCGCACCCAGTCGCGCAAAGTGCCTTCGTTGCACAGCGTCAGGGCGGCGATGTGGTCGTAGGCCGCGGCCTGCGGGATCCGGCGGCCGCCTTTGCCGATGACGATAGCGATCTCTCCTTCATAGTCCAGCTGCGGGGTTTCCGGCGGGCGGATCAGCGGCTGGCCATGGCCGACAAAGCTTTGCGGGAAGCGGATGAACAGCGACGGGTTGGGCGGGGCGTCCTGCCCGTCCTTGTACTCGGCGTTGCGGTCGGGGAAGTTGACCCCGACGCAGATGATCTTGCCCGGATCGGGGACGGGGATATCGAACGAGAAGGAGTCCGGCGCCTGGGTGATCGCACGGCCCTGCGCGGCCTGGGCGATCTCTTTCAACGCGCCGGCCTCGATCACGTTCCTGAGCGTTTTCCACGCCGGGTAGTCGGGCGACAGGGCGACGAAACCATCGTCGCGCAGAATGCCCCAAAGCTGCTCTCCCTCGGCGGTGACGGTGGCGTATCTCATAACGGTCCCTGCTTCATCTTGCTGAAAATACTCGAAATCCGACGGCTCACGGCGCGATGATCGGCTGGGCATCAAGTTGAGCCTTCACCGGCTTCTGCCCCTCGAACAGGCTGCCTTCCTCGAACCACGAGCGCGGTGCCGGCGCACCCCAGAGGGTCTGGCGCTGGGGATCTTTCAGGTCCCACTTGATCGGTTCAAGGTCGGGATCGACGGTCTGGTAGTCGGAGCAGTAGATCTCGATCCTATGGCCGTCGGGGTCGCGGATATAGAGGAAGAAGGCGTTTGAGATGCCGTGGCGGCCCGGGCCGCGCTCGATATTCGAGACCCAGCCGGTGGTGCTCATCAGATCGAGCAGGTCGATGATGTTGAGCGGCGTCGGTACCCAGAAGGCGGTGTGGTGCAACCGCGGGCCGGCGCCGTTGGTAAACGCGATGTCATGCACGCCGCCCTTGCGGTGGGTCCAGGCCGCCCAGAGCCGGCCCGAGGCCTCATCCTCGGTATATTCGGTGACGCGGAAGCCGAGCTGGTTGTAGAAGGCCACGCTTTCGTCGACATTGGGAGAAAACACGTTGAAATGGTCGATCCGCAGCGGTTTGACGCCCTTGTAAAGCGCGTACTGCTGGTGGATCGGAGGCAGTCGATCCATTTTCACGTAGAATTCCAGCGGGATGCCGTGCGGGTCGCGGGTGCGGAAGGTGCGCGATTGGTAGGGGCGGTCGACCCACTCAACGGGCAGCCCCTTAGCCTTGAAGAAATGTTCTGCCTTTTCAATACTTTCCTCATCGAAGAGTTTGAAACCCAGTTCGCGGGCGCAGGGCTCTGACCCTTGGCGCAGGACGAGGCAATGGTGCCCCCTTTCCTCCATCGCACGGAGGTAGATGCTCTCGCTGTCCTCATCCGTGACCTGAAGGCCCAGCGTGTCGACATAGAAGGCGCGGGATTTGGCGAGGTCGGTCACCACCAGCTCGACGTGGGAGAGGCGGACGATGTTGAATTCCGGATACAGGTTGGGGGCGGGGATCGGCATTGGCGGCTCCGTTGACGGGGAAAGGTGGGGTGAAGGCCCACCCTACACGGGGAAGATCACGTTGGTCTGGCCGGTGCCGGAGGACGGGAAATACTCGGTCACCACCTCGCAGGGCTGGTCATAGGCGTCCCAGCCGAGCGCGCCGTAGAGCATGGCGGTGTCGTGCATCGAGCCTTCGCCGCAGCAGAACTGCGCGTATTCCCCCAGCATTTTCAGAAAGATAGCGTGATCGCCGCGCTTCCACATGTCGAGCACGTGCAGGTCGACCTGGCGGTTGAATTCGCTCGAGATGGTGAAGGTGCCGTTGTTGGCGGCATAGTCCTTGTTGGGCCAGATCTTGTGGGAAAGACTGCCGCTGGCGACCAGCAGAACCTTGTTGTCGGACGCCTCGACCGCGGCGCGGATCGCCTCGCCCACGACGCGGCTTTCGGCGTGATCGTGCACCGTGCACCAGGCGGCGACGGAAACCACCTTCATCTCGTGTTCGCGGCTCATGAAACGCATCGGCACCAGCGTGCCGTATTCCAGCTCGAGACTGTCGAGGTGATGGCTGAGCGTGTGGACGCCCCTGTCGGTGGCCGCCTTGGCGATGGCGTCGCCGAGGGCGGGATTGCCGGTATAGGTATAGGGCAGATCCTGGATGAATTGAGGGAACTCGTTCGAGGTGAACAGCCCTTCGAACCGGCTGTTGGCATTGATGTGAAAGCCCGCATTCACCACCCAATGGGTGTCGCAGATCACCACCGTGTCGGCCCCTAACGCCTTGGCACGGCGAGCAATTTCTGCATGCCCGTCGATCGCGGGTTGGCGTTTGCCCTTGATCGGGCCTTCCTGCTCGGACATCAGCATGGTGGGTACGTGGGTCATCTTGGCGGCGAGAACAATCTCTCCCATGGGTTCCTCCCGATTGGTTTCACAATCCCAGTTGCGGGATCTTGTGCTGGCCCAGGGCCAGGCCGATGTGTTTCTGCTCCATGTAGAATTCGAACGACCAGTCGCCGCCGTCGCGGCCGATGCCGCTGGCTTTGACGCCGCCGAACGGGGTCGGCAGGTGGCGGACGTTTTCTGAGTTCACCCAGATCATGCCCGCTTCCAGCTTGTCGGTGAAGCGCAAAGCGCGGGTCAGGTCGTTGGTCCAGACATACCCGGTCAGGCCGTATTCGACGGCATTAGCAATTTCGAGCGCTTCCTCTTCTGTGTCGAAAGTTAGTGCGGTGAGGACGGGACCAAAGATTTCCTCTGTGGCGATACGCATTTGCTGCGAGGCGCCGGTGAACAGGGTGGGGCGGACGAAAAAGCCTTTTTCGCCAACGCGTTCACCACCGCAGGCGATGGTGGCGCCGTCCAGTTTCGCGATCTCGAAATAACTGGTCACCTTGTCGTAATGGGTCTTGTGAATCAGCGGGCCAATTTCGGTTTCAGGGTCGAGCGGATGGCCGACGCGGATGTTATTGACCCGCGCGGTGAGTTTTTCGATGAAGTCATCCGCGATGTTTGACTGCAAGAGCAGGCGGGACGACGATGTGCAACGCTCACCGTTGAGCGAATAAATCATGAAGATCGCGGCATCGAGGGCGCGGTCGAGGTCAGCATCGTCGAAAACAATGACCGGATTCTTACCGCCCAGTTCGAAGTGCACGCGTTTGAGGGTATCGGCGCCCTGTTTCATGATCATCGAGCCGGTTTTGCTCTCGCCAACAAAGGCGATGGCCTTGATCATCGGATGTTCGGTCAGCGCGCGGCCGGCGTCTTCACCGAAGCCGTTGACCAGATTCCACGCCCCCGGAGGCAACCCAGCCTCTTCGGCGATTTCGCAGAGAATACGGGCGGTTATCGGCGAGAATTCGGCCGGTTTGTGGACCACGGTGCAGCCGGCAGCCAGCGCCGGGGCGATCTTCCATGTGCTGAGCATGAAGGGCGTGTTCCAGGGTGTGATCACACCGACCGGTCCGATCGGCACGCGGGTGGTGATGTTCATCAGCGTGGGCGAAGGCAGCGTCTGGCCGTCGCGGGCGGATGGGGCGCGGTCGGCGAAGAAGCGGAAATTTTCGGCGCCGCGCAGGGCGGCCTTTTGCATGAAGCGCAGCGCCTGGCCGGTGTCGAGGCATTCGGCAAAGGCGATTTCCTCGGCGCGGGCTTCGATGGCATCGGCGATTTTATGCAGGATTTTCTTGCGGTTGACCCCGGTCATGTCGCGCCATTCGGGGAAGGCAGCGTGAGCGGCGCGGGCCGCCGCGTCGATGTCTTCCGGGCCGGATTGCGCAACCTTGCAGAGGAACACTTCGTCCACCGGTGAGGCGTTGTCGAAGGTCTGGCCGCTGGCGGCGGGGCGGTCTTCGCCAGCGATGCGATTGAGCACGCCGGTGTCTTTGTACCGGGCGAGATAGGCTTCGGCCTTGGCGATGTTTGCGTCGAGATCGGACATGTCAGGTCTCTTTCAGATGGTCGCGGATGGTGCCCGTCTTTGGGCTGAGTTCGGGATCTATATCGCGCATTTCGACCGAGAGCGCGATCGAGTGCTTGGCAAGGGCGGGGGCCATAAAGGATTGCAATGCTTCGAAAATTTCCCGGGTGGCGCGGGTTTTCGCCTCGGTTGGACGCCCGCCACGCAGGCGGATTGAAAGATCGAGGAAAGCGTGTTTGGGATCGCCATCGGCGACGGAGACATGATCCGCCTTGAAGGCGCGGACGCGGATACCGGGCATGGGAAAGACACCGGTGTCGATGGCGGCACGGCGGATGTGATCACAAAGTGCGGCCATATCCAGCATCTCTTCGAGATTCGCCGAGTATTCGATGCTGAAATGCGGCATGGCCACGATTCTCCCCGTTCAAGTTAACATGTTAAATAATGTTCCGCGCCCGGTCAAGGTCGGTGATGGTTAATGCCAACGTACGGCGCAAATCGTCCGTATGGCAGCCTGGCTGGCACGCTGGCTGGCACCCCGTCTGGCGCGCGGTGGCACAAGGATTTGGCAAGGGGCGGGGTTAACAGAGCGTTTGGTGGTTGGACGGGTCAGTCCGGTAGTGGGTTGAAAACCCACCCTGCGGGGCTGAGATCGGCGGAGGCCGCCGCCAATCCCCGGGCAACGCCGGAGGCGGCGCGAACACCATCAGCGACACACACGACGGACGGCGCCCGCCGTCGGCTCAATCGCGGGTGCCGGCGAAGCGGGTCTGCCAGTCTTCGCGCTGCTCGTCGGTGATTTTGGCGAAAAGATTGTCCGGCACCGAGAAGGCGTGGCCGGCGGGCAGGGCGTTCAGGGCGGTGGGCACGTCATCCGGCCAAGCGGTGTCGAGCGTGTTCATCGCCGAGAAAAGCGTCGCCGCGGTGTCGGGGACGAACGGGGCCGACAGCACCGCGTAGAGGCGGATGAGGTTCAACGCCAGCCGGATCTGGGCGGCGGCCTGGTCCGGGTCCTCCTTGAAGGTGGCCCAGGGGGCGGCGTCCTGCAGGTATTCGTTGCCGGCGGACCAGATGGCGCGCAGCTCGTGGGCCGATTTGCGCACTTCCATCGCCTCCATGTTGGCCTCGTAGCTGCGGATGCGGGTGGTGAGCTCGTCGGTCAGGGCCTGTTCGCGGTCGCCATGGGCGCCGCCCGCGGGGACCTCTTCGCCGAATTTCGAGCGGCAGAACTTGGTGACGCGCGAGACGAAATTGCCAAGCACGTCGGCGAGGTCTTTGTTGACGCCGGTCTGGAAGCTTTCCCAGGTGAACTCGGAATCCGAGGTCTCGGGGACGTGGGACAGGAGCCACCAGCGCCAATAGTCGGCGGGCAGGATCTCCAAGGCTTGATCCATGAAGACGCCGCGGCCGCGCGAGGTCGAGAACTGGCCGCCATCGTAGTTGAGGTAGTTGAAGCTCTTGATGTAGTCGACCAGCTTCCACGGCTCTCCCGAGCCGAGGATGGTGGCGGGGAAGGAAAGCGTGTGGAAGGGCACGTTGTCCTTGCCCATGAACTGGGTGTAGGTCACGTCGTCGGCGCCCTTGTCGGTGCGCCACCAGCGTTCCCAGTTGTCGCCCTTGTTCGCGTCGACCCATTCCATCGCGCAGGCGATGTACTCGATCGGGGCGTCGAACCAGACATAGAAGACCTTGCCTTCCATGCCGGGCCAGTCCTGGTCGCCGCGCTTGACGGGGATGCCCCAGTCGAGGTCACGGGTGATGCCGCGGTCCTGCAGCCCGTCGCCGTCATTGAGCCATTTCTTGGCAATCGAGGTGGTCAGAACCGGCCAGCCTTCACGGGTGTCGATCCACTCTTCCAATTGGTCCTTCATCTTGGATTGCAGCAGGTAAAGATGCTTGGTCTCGCGCAGTTCGAGGTCGGTGGCACCGGAGACGGTGGAATGCGGGTTGATCAGGTCGACCGGGTCGAGCTGCTTGGTGCAGTTGTCGCATTGATCGCCACGGGCCGAGTCGTAACCGCAATTGGGGCAGGTGCCCTCGATATAGCGGTCGGGCAGGAAACGACCGTCGGTCGGCGAATACATCTGTTTCTCGACCACCTCGCCGATCAGGCCGGCCTCGTCGAGTTTGGCGGCGAAATGCTGGGTCAGCTTGTGGTTCTGTGGGCTGGACGAGCGGCCGAAATGGTCGAAGGAGAGGCGGAAACCCTCGGCGATCTGGGCCTGCACCAGGTGCATTTCGGCGCAATAGTCGGCCACATCCTGGCCCGCCTTGGCGGCGGCGAGTTCAGCCGGGGTGCCGTGTTCGTCGGTGGCGCAGAGGAACAGGACCTCGTGGCCGCGGGCGCGCTGGTAGCGGGCAAAGAGATCGGCCGGCAGCTGCGAACCGACAAGGTTGCCGAGGTGCTTGATGCCGTTGATGTAGGGAATGGCCGAGGTGATAAGGTGGCGTGCCATGGTCGTGTTTTCCTTGCCTTGCGCGCCCCGTTTAGACCATCGCGGGCAGGAGTGCTAGCGCTCGCTGCGGTCGCGGGATTTGCCGAACAGGCGACCGACAACAAAGGAGGTCCGGGGCGCCCAGACATATGGGGTGCGTCGCGCGGGCGCGGCGCGGACACGCATCCGGGTGAGGCCGAAGATCACCAGGATGAGGTGGCCCACGGCGATCATCACGAACAGCGCGGACGGGCCGTAGGCGTCCATCAGGCGCGAGGCCAGCAGCGGCGCGGCGATGGCGCCGACCGCGAACCAGAACATCAGCGCGGCCGAGAGTTCGACCCGCTCGTGGCTGTCGGCGAAGTCGTGGGCGTGGGCGGCGGCGATGGAATAGATCGGGAAGGTCGTCAGCCCGAAGAATCCGGCATTGAGCATGATGCCGGTGGTCGACAGCCCGGTCAGCAGTGCGGTCGACGCGCAGCTGATCACCGCGGCAAGCGACATCCAGATCAGCACCCAGCGACGGTCGAACCGGTCGGCGAGCCAGCCGACCGGGTATTGCGCCAGCGCGCCGCCGAGCACGAAGGCGGCGAGGAACCAGGCGATCTGGGAGGTCATGAGGCCGACTTCCTGGCCGTAGACCGGGCCGATCATGCGGAACGATGCCGACGAGAGCGCGGCCACGACCACGCCCGCGGCGGCGAGTGGCGAGCGGCTGACGGCGAGCATCGGCCGCAGGCGCGGCGCGTCGGGGGTGTCGGGCTGGGTTGTGCGGGTGAGTGTCAGCGGCAGGAGCGCTGCGCAGCAGATCAGCGCCAGCAGGTTGTAGGAGACATAGGAGGCGGGCTCCAACACCGAAATCACCATCTGCGCGGCGAGCGATCCGGTCATGTCGACCACCCGGTAGACGCCCATCGCGCGGCCGCGGGTTTCGTTCGTGACCTTGGCCTGCAGCCAGGCCTCGACGACGGTGTAGCACCCCGCAACGCAGAGGCCCGACGCAACGCGGAACAGCGCCCAGGCGTAGGGGTCGATCACCAGGTAATGCGCCAGCAGACCGATGGCGCCGGAGGCGGTGAAGGCGGCGAAGGCGCGGGAATGGCCGACCGAGCCCATCAGCCGCGGCGCCCACCAGCAGCCGATGAAGAACCCGAGGAAATGGGCCGAGCCCAAGAGACCGATCTGTTCCCTGGAGAAATCCAGCGCCAGCCCCGAGAGTGCGTCGAGCGGGCCGACACCGCCGGTCGAAAGCTGCAGCAGGATGACAGAGAGAAAGAGGGCGGCGAAGGAAATCAGGAGGCGCATGGGCGGCAGGATGGCATGATCGCGGTGTGGCGCTTGTGGCAGGGCGACAAGGTCGTGTCGGTTTTGAGGCCTGGTGGAGCGATCAAGCGATCCTGCGCCTGTCCCGTGGCCGGCTTGCGCCGCGTCAAAGGGTGTGGACCCGGTTCGGAATCACAAAGAGCCGGTGATAGAAAATGCGCCGCATCTGGACTTCGAGCCCACGCGCGAGCCGACCGTCCGCCATCAGGCCCAGTTGCCATTCGAATTTCACCGGTCGCGGCACGCCGCGGGTGCAGCCTTCACGCAGGCGGCAGATCGGAGGCAGAGTGGTGCGGAAATTTTCCTGGGCCCAGATCGGGCGGCGGTCGCAGAATACCTCGATGTAGCCCGTGTCATTGTCAGCCATCGCGATCCGAATCTCGATGCTGTGCCAGCGACCCAATTGTGCGGGCGGGATGCAACTGCGCCCCAGCACCGTCGCGCCTCGGCGGGCATCAAGTTCGACCGAGATGATCTGGGTTGCAGGGCTGCCGTCCGCAGCCTCTGTGCCGGTCGTGCGCAGAACGCGCGATAGCGTCACGGGCCGGTTAGTGAGTTGCCGGCGGTCGACGCGGAGGTCGAACCCGATGAGATAGGTCTGACCGAGGCCGAAATCCTTGTCGGTGCGCAAGGCGGAGCGGCTCTCGCCGGGGAAGAGGCGAAAGGTTGCGGTCCGGTAGGTGATGAGTGGCGCTCGGTCGGAACGTGGGTCGAGCGTATCCTCCGCCGACACCCAGGGGTCGAAGTAGTTCGGTGTCGGAAAGACCGGGCCGACATCGGCGCAGGCCACCAGCAGGAGGGCCACAAGGGCGGCGCAGAGAGGTCCGAGCCGGCTCATGCCACCGGCCCCCGGACCCGGCAGGGGCGCGTCGCGCGGCCGCAGGGTCGCATGTGGCGGTGCACGGTGCTATCGAGACAGTGGCAAGCGGGCAAGGGTCATCTCCGCGCAGACGCAAGGCGAGGACGAAGGTAGTGCCGCAAGGTGCGGCGAATCAAGACAAAACCCGCCGTCCTGGCTGCGGCACATTGCCAGAATTCACTGCGGGACGCGCGCGTCAGGACGCCGTTAACGGCGGGGGCGCCCCGATCTGTGGCGCAGCAGCGTCGGTGACCGGGCTGACCTGAACCAGGCAGGAATGCGCGATCGGTCCCTGGGCCAGCCGCGAGGTGCCCTTGTCGGGGGTCAGCGCGTTGGGATTGCCGTGGCGGCAGATATCACCGTCAGGATCGGCGGCGGGATCCCACCAGGCGCCGGTGGCGATCTGGATCACGCCGGGGCGGATGGCATCGCTGATCCTGAGCCCGGCAAGGCAGGCGCCGCGGCCATTGTGGAGGCGAACGATCTGGCCTTCCGTCAGGCCGCGCGCGGCGGCGTCATCGGGATGCATCAGCACCGGTTCATGGCCGTCGATGCGGTTGGCGCGGCTGACCTTGCCGTGATCGAGTTGGGAATGCAGCTTGGTCACAGGCTGGTTCGAGATCATGTGCAGCGGCGCCGCCGGGGTGGCATTGCCGAGATATTCCAGCGGCTGCAGCCAGGCGGGATGGCCGGGGCAATCGTCATAGCCGAAGCCGGCGATGGTGTCGGAGAAGATCTCGATCTTGCCCGACGGTGTTTTCAAGGGCTTGCCTTCCGGGTCGGCGCGGAAGCCTTCGAGCATGATCTCGTGTTTCTCGGGGTCGGGAACGCGGAACCAGCCGGTTTCGAGAAGCGCATCATAGGAGGGCAGTTCGATGCCGCCGCGGGCGGCGGCCTGACGGGAGACATCGTAGAGCCAGCGGGTCCAGTCGGCGGCCGTGCGACCTTCGGTGAACTGGTCTTCAACGCCTAACTGCGCAGCGAGGCCGCGGAAAATCTCGTGGTCGTCGCGGGCCTCGCCTACGGGTTCGGACACCTTGTCCATGACGGTGATATAGGGGTTCTTCGGCGTCATCGACAGATCGGCGCGTTCCAGAGGGGTGGTGCAGGGCAGCACGATATCGGCATGGCGGGCGAGCGCGTTCCAGCACCATTCGTTGGCGATGATGGTGTCCGGTCTGGCCCAGGCGCGGCGCAGGCGGTTGAGGTCCTGGTGGTGGTGGAACGGGTTGCCGCCGGCCCACCAGACCAGTTTGACATCCGGGTAGGTGAGGGTGCGGCCGTTGTAGTCGCAGGTGCCGCCAGGGTTTTCCAGCATGTCGGTGACACGGGCGACGGGGATGAAGGTTCTGACCGGGTTCATGCCCTGCGGCAAGGCGGCGTAGGGGATGATGCGGCGGTTGAGGCCGGTATGGTTCATCGCCGAATAGCCGAAGCCTATACCGGTGCCGGGCAGGCCGATCTGGCCCAGCATGGCGGCCAGCGTGATGGCGGCGTGCCAGGGTTGTTCGCCGTGGTCCTGGCGGGTGAGCGCATAGGCGATCGAGATCATCGTGCGGCTCTGCGCCATGCGGCGGGCGAGGCCGCGGATGGTTTCGGCCGTGATGTCCGTGATGGGGGCGGCCCAGTCGGCGGATTTGGGCGCGCCGTCCGTTGCCCCCGTAAGATAGGCAGCGAAGCGGTCGAACCCAACGGTGTAGCGGGCGAGGAAGGCTTTGTCGTGCAGGTCTTCGGCCAGGAGCGTGTGGCAGAGCGCCAGCATCAGCGCGGCGTCGGTCGAGGGACGAATCGGCAGCCAGTCGGCCCGGGCCGTATCGAGAATGTCGGAACGCAGGGGGGAAATATTGACGAATTGCACGCCATTGGCGTGGGCGTTCAGGAGTCCGGCCTTCTGAACATGATTGCCGAGGCCGCCCTGGCTGATCTGACCGTTCTTCAGGGGCACGCCGCCGAAGGCGACGAAAAGCTCGGCGTTTTCGGCGATGGACTCCCAGCAGGTATACCGGTCCAACAGCCCGCGGAAATCGCCCAGCACGTGGGGCACCACGACCTCGGCCGCGGCAAAGCTGTAGGTATTGACCGAGCCGGTATAGCCGCCGATGCAGTTGAGAAAGCGCTTCATCTGGCCCTGGGCATGGTGAAAGCGGCCGGCTGAGGCCCAGCCATAGGAGCCCGCGAAGATCGCCTCGTTGCCATGCTCGGTGCGGATGCGGGTCAGTTCACCGGCGATCAGGCGGTTGGCTTGATCCCAGGAGACCTCGACGAAATCGTCCCGGCCGCGCCGGTCGCCATGGGCGCCGGGACCGTGTTCCAGCCAGCTGCGGCGGATGGCGGGACGCCTGATGCGCAGGGCGTCGTCCTGTGTGGCAATGGCACCCTGGCCAATCGGCGAGGGGTCGGGGTCATGCTCGAACGGGGTCAGGCCGGTGACACGGCCATCCTGGGTTTCGACCCAGTAGGCGCCCCAATGGGAGTTGGTGAAGGGTTTGCGGTCGAGATCTTTCATCGGTTTGGTCCGGTTGCGCAGGTAGGGCCAGCTTAGGGCAAAAGAGGTGGTGGGCGGAAGGGGCGAGTGGGCTGACGTAGAAGGTTCGCTACACGGGTGGCACAAACGGTCAAACGGAGAGGCCGGCGCGAAGAGCGATGCGCCGCAGCTGGCATGGCGTTTTGGTCTTCCAAGGATAGGGCAAGATCGTCGGGCTGCCCCGGTGTCGAGTTTGCCACCGCGTGCGCCAGCGATCCGCGGCGTGGTATCGGGACGGTCGTGCCAACCGGCCTTGATGCTGTGTCAGGCCGGTGCGGTCGCTTTTTGTGCCTGTTCCGCGCGCAGCCGCTCGGCCGAGGTGCGGACGGTATCGGCGATCTGGGCCAGTTGCTCTGCCAAAGGGCTGGTTTTCCGCCAGATCATGCCGACGGTGCGGGCGGGCTGCGGTTCGGGGAAGCGGGCGATGGCGACGTTGGCCGAGCGGGTTTCCACGGCCAGGGCCATTTCGGGGATGAAGGTGACGCCGATGCCGGCATCGACCATCTGCACCAGCGTTGACAGCGACGAGGCATCGAGCCCTTCGCGCGGGCCGCTTTGGCCCATGTTGCAGAAGGACAGTGCCTGGTCGCGGAAGCAATGACCCTCTTCCAGCAACAGCAGCCGCATTTCGCGCAGCATCTCGCGGTCGGGCACGGGTTTGCCCTGGTCCCCGCTCGGGCGCACCAGCACGAAATGTTCGGAAAACAGCGGCACCTCTGCGAAGGCCGGCTCGCCGACCGGCAGCGCCATGATGGCGGTGTCGAGCCGGCCGTCGGTCAGTTCCTGCAGCAGCTTGGGGGTCAGGGTTTCGCGGACATGGATGTCGAGCCCGGGAAACCGGCGGGTCAGATCGCCGATGATGGTCGGCAGCAGATACGGCGCGATGGTGGGAATCACCCCGATCCGCAGCCGCCCGGCCAGGGCGCCGCGCGAGGCACGGGCGAGATCGTCCAACTCGTCGACGGCGCGCAGAATTTCGCGCACCCGGGTGAGGAACTCTTCGCCGAAGCCGGTCAGACGCACCTGACGGGCGCTGCGCTCGAACAGCGGCAGACCCAGCGTTTCCTCCAACTCCTTGATCTGCATCGACAAGGCCGGCTGGGAGATGGCGCTGGCCTCGGCGGCGCGGCCGAAATGACCGTGGCGGGCGAGCGCCTCGAAATAGCGAAGCTGTTTAAAGGTGAAGTTTGCCATAAGGTGAACTTATTGCGATGATCAGAAAATGCAACTTAAACCAATTGATCGGGTTTGTTAGAACACTTCCAGAAACGGGAGAATCACGGGTTGCCGAGAGGCTGTATGGTGACCCGTCTGCGCGAACAGGACGAGACGAAAGCGGAGGCGCCACGTGTGCCTCCGTCGATGAATTTTGAACCTTGAAGGGAGAGACATGATGGACGGAAACAACATCGGTAAATGCCCGGTGGCCCATGGCGCCACCAATGTGAGCATGCGCTCGAACGAGGACTGGTGGCCGAACCAGCTCAACCTCAACATCCTGCGACAGAACTCGGAAAAATCCGACCCGATGGGCGACGGTTTCGACTATGTCGAGGCGTTCAAGTCGATCGATTATGACGCCCTGAAGAAAGACCTGACTGCCCTGATGACCGACAGCCAGGACTGGTGGCCGGCCGACTACGGCCACTATGGCGGCCTGATGATCCGCATGGCCTGGCACGCCGCCGGCACCTATCGCGTGGCCGATGGCCGCGGCGGCGCCGGAACCGGGCAGCAGCGCTTTGCGCCGCTGAACAGCTGGCCCGACAACGGCAACCTCGACAAGGCCCGCCGGTTGCTGTGGCCGATCAAACAGAAATACGGCAATGCGATCAGCTGGGCAGACCTGTTCGTCCTGGCCGGTAATGTCGCGCTGGAATCGATGGGCTTCAAGACCTTCGGCTTTGCCGGCGGCCGTGCCGACGTGTGGGAGCCCGAAGAAGACGTCTATTGGGGCTCGGAGACCGAATGGCTGGCCGACAGCAGCGCCGAGAACAGCCGCTATTCGGGCGAGCGGGACCTCGAAAACCCGCTGGCCGCGGTGCAGATGGGCCTGATCTACGTCAATCCGGAAGGCCCCGACGGCAACCCCGACATCCTCGCCTCGGGCCGCGATGTGCGCGAGACCTTCGCCCGCATGGCGATGAACGACGAGGAAACCGTGGCGCTGACCGCGGGCGGCCACACCTTCGGCAAGATGCACGGCAACGGTCCGGCCGAGGCCGTGGGCCCCGAGCCCGAAGCCGCACCGATCGAACAAATGGGCTTTGGCTGGATTTCTTCGCACGGCTCCGGCAAGGCGGGCGATGCCATCACCTCAGGTCTCGAAGGCGCCTGGAAGCCCAACCCGACGACTTGGGACATGGGCTATCTCAAGGTGCTGTTCAAATACGAATGGGCGCTCGACAAGACCCCTGCAGGCGCCAATATCTGGATTGCCCAGGATGTCGAACCCGAAGACATGGTGGTCGATGCCTTCGATCCGTCGAAGAAACATCCGCCGGCAATGACAACGGCCGACATGTCGATGCGCTACGATCCGCATTACGGCCCGATCGCACAGCGATTCCTCGACAACCCGGACCAGTTCGCCGATGCCTTCGCCCGCGCCTGGTTCAAGCTGACCCACCGTGACATGGGCCCGAAAGCGCGCTATGCCGGCCCGGAAGTGCCGGCAGAGGACCTGATCTGGCAGGATCCGATTCCAGCCTCGGAGACCGATCTGTCGGACGCCGACGTCAAGGCACTGAAGGCCAAGCTGGCAGACGCGCTGAGCGTGTCGGACCTGGTGAAGACCGCCTGGGCCTCGGCCTCGACCTTCCGGGGCTCGGACAAGCGCGGCGGTGCCAATGGCGCGCGCATCCGGCTGGAGCCGATGAAGGACTGGGACGCCAACGAGCCGGCCGAGCTGGCCCGCGTGCTGGGCGTGCTGGAAGGCGTGAAAGCCGACTTCGGCAAGCCGGTGTCGATGGCCGACCTGATCGTGATCGGCGGGGCCGCCGGTGTCGAGGCGGCGGCAAAAGCTGCGGGCCATGACATCGAGGTTCCGGTGACGCTGGGCCGTGGTGATGCAACCCCGGAGCAGACCGAAGTCGACAGCATCGCCTGGCTGGAGCCGCAGGCCGACGGGTTCCGCAACTGGCAGCGCACCGAGTTCACCATCTCGCCGGAAGAGCTGTTGGTGGACAAGGCGCAGCTACTGACCCTGACCGCGCCGGAGATGACCGCGCTGATCGGTGGCCTACGGGTCATCGGCGCCAACCACGGCGGCAGCAGCCACGGCGTCTTCACCGACAAGGTCGGCGCGCTGAGCAACGACTTCTTCGTCAACCTGCTCGACATGGGCACCGAGTGGTCGGACAACGGCGACGGCACCTATTCCGGCAAGGACCGGGCGTCGGGCGCCGAGAAGTGGACCGCCACCCGGGTCGACCTGGTGTTCGGCTCGAACTCGCAGCTGCGGGCGCTGGCCGAGGTCTATGGCCAGAGCGACAACGAAGCCAAGTTCGTCAGCGATTTCGTTGCCGTCTGGAACAAGGTGATGAACGCGGATCGTTTCGATCTGGCGTGATCTGACGCGCGAACGTCCGTCCCCAGCCTGTTCGGTTCGGGACGGGCATTCAAGGAAGGGCGGCCCCGGAGTTGGGGCCGCCTTTTTTTGTGCCGGGAACGCGGGGATGTCCGGAGGGCTCTGTCTCTGTGGAAGTCGGGCGGGAGATGATTTTGCGTGGACAGGTGTCGGAACCGGGGGATGCGCCGGGTCGGCGGCCTTTGTCCCGGCCCGGTGGTTCTCCGGTACAAGATCAATCGCACTGGGGGCGGGACGCGGCGCCGGGGGGGTCAGAAGCTCTTGAGCAGTTGATTGGCGGCGAAGGCGGTATGGTAAAAGCCGGTCTTCAGTGTGCGAAACGGGATCGGCTTGGGGGCGGTGATCGGGATCGGCAGCGAGGAGTCGGATGCGCCGGTCAGCAGCTCGGCCAGGGCGCGGCCGAACATGGTGCCGGTGGTGATGCCGCGACCATTGTAGCCAATCGGGGCATAGAGACCGTCGGCCAGGCGGTGGATGCGGAAGATGTGATCCGGGGTCATGGCGATCTGGCCGTGCCAGGCGCTCTCGAAGTCGACCGGTCCGAGATCGGGGTAGAGCCGGGCCAGCCGCCGCGCGGCCCAGCGGCGCGATAGCCCCGAGGTGCCGCCATGCGCCGTGCCCATCGAGCCGATGACCAGCCGCCCGGCCGCGTCGCGGCGCAGGGCGAACATGATCGGCGCGGTATCCCACAGGCCCTGGCCCTCGCGCAGGATATCGGCGACACGGTGCCCCAGCGGCACGGTCGCGAGCTGGAAGAAATGGATGGTGGTGTAGGTCTGTTTCAACCCGGGCCAGAGGCCGTCGGTGTAGGCGTTGGTGGCGAGCACCACGGTTTTAGCCGTGACGGTGCCGCCGGGCGTCGTGAGCTGCCAGAGACCGTTGGTGTTGGTGAGCGCGGTGACCGTCACACCTGTCGAGACGGTGGCGCCGGCGGCCATGGCGGCCCGGGCGAGGCCACGGGCATAGCCCATCGGGTTGATGGTGCCGGCCCGGGGATCGAGCAGCCCGCCGTGGAACCCCGAACTGCCGGTCCTGTCGGCGGTTTCGGCAGCATCGAGCAGCCGCACCGGGGCTCCGAGCGCGGCCCAGCCGTCGGCCCGGCGGGCGAGGTCGGCAAGGCCTTTCGGCGAATGCGCCGCGTGGATGGTGCCCCGGCGGGTGGCCTCGCAGCGGATCTGGTGTTTCTCGATCAATTCGAAAACATAGGCCGGCATCTCGCCCAGGGTTTGCACCAGCGAGCGGCCGAGCTCGGCGCCCAGCTCGGCCTCGACATCCTGCGGCGGCAGCCAGAGCCCAGCATTGACATAGCCGACATTGCGCCCCGAGCCGCCGAACCCGATGGATCGCGCTTCGAGCACGTGGGCCGACAGGCCGCGTTCGGCGGCGTGGAGCGCGGTGGAGAGTCCGGTATAGCCGCCGCCGACGATGGCGAGGTCACAGGTCGTGTTGCCGGCCAGCGGGCGATCGTGAGGGGGCTCTTCTGCGGTGTCGTCCCAGAGCGAGATCGGGGGGGCGTCGGGCATGGCAACTCTCCGGCCGGGTCGACGCAGGTTGGCGGGATTCCGTCGCTTGTGTCAAACGCTGAATCGCGCCACCGTGGCAGGGTCGGGTCGGATACATCGGGAGTGTGGGATGCGAGACGGAATAGCGCCGTTCAGCGCGGCGGAATACGAGCGTCGGATCGGTAAGACGCGGGCGGCGATGGAGAAGGCGGGGATCGATGTGCTGTTTGTCACCGACCCGTCGAACCAGGCTTGGCTGACAGGTTACGACGGCTGGTCGTTCTATGTGCACCAGGGGGTAATCCTGGGGCTGGAAGGCGAGCCGGTCTGGTGGGGGCGGTATATGGACTCGGTCGGCGCCGGGCGGACCGTGTGGATGGATGAAGTCAACATCATTGGCTACGGCGATCATTTCGTGCAGTCGACGGTGCGCCACCCGATGCAGGACCTCGCGCAGCACCTGCGTGAGCGCGGCCATGAGACCGCCCGGATCGGTGTCGAGATGGAGAATTACTATTACTCTGCCAAGGCTCATGCCGTGCTGGGCGAGGAACTGCCCGCGGCAGAACTGGTCGACGCCACCGCGCTGGTGAATTGGCAACGACTGGTGAAATCCGAGGAAGAGATCGGGTTCGTTCGCAAGGCGGCGCGGATCTCGGAAAAGGTGATCCGGACGGCCATCGAGCGTGCGGCGCCCGGGGTGCGCAAGAACGATTTGGTTGCCGACATCTTTCACGCCGGGATCACCGGCGTGGGCGAGGATTGGGGCGATTACCCTGCCATCGTGCCGCTGACGCCGTCGGGGCTGGATGCCACCGCGGCGCACCTGACCTGGAACGGGGCACCGATGAGGGCGGGCGAGGCGACGTTTTTCGAGCTCTCAGGCTGTTACCGGCGCTACCATGCGCCGCTCTGCCGGACGGTTTTCCTGGGGACGCCCTCGGAGGATATGCGTCGGGCGGAGGCGGCGCAGATGGAAGGCATCGCGGCCGGGCTGGAGGCGGCGCGGTCCGGTAACCGGACTTGCGATGTGGCCAATGCCTTCATGGCGGTTCTGGCGAAACACGGGATCGAGCGGCAGGGGCGGATGGGCTATCCGATCGGACTGTCCTACCCGCCGGATTGGGGCGAGCGCACGGCTTCGATCCGCAGTGAGGACGACACCGTGCTGGAGCCCGGCATGGTGTTTCACTTCATGCCGGCGCTGTGGATGGACACCTGGGGTCTGGAGACCACCGAGACGATCCTGATCACCGAGGACGGCCCGGCGGAATGCCTGTGCGACGTCGAGCGCAAGTTGTTCGTGAAGGAGTGAAAGGCGTTGAGCAAACTTGACGATACGATCCAGAGCCTGAATGACCTGATTGCTTTTCCGACGGTGTCCTCGGACAGCAATCTGGAGATGATCGATTACCTTGCGAACCGGCTCGACAGCGCCGGGGCGCGGGTGGACGTGTTCCACGACGAGACCGGCACCAAGGCGAACCTGTTTGCCACGATTGGCCCGGAGGTGGATGGAGGCATCGTGCTGAGCGGGCATTCCGACGTGGTACCGGCGCTGGAGGCGGACTGGACCAACGACCCGTTCGACATGATCAAGCGCGATGGCAAGCTTTACGGGCGCGGTGCCTGCGACATGAAGGGGTTCATCGCCGCCTGCGTCGCCATGGCGCCGGGGCTGGCGGGGCGGGTGACGGACCGGCCGCTACATTTCGCCTTCACCTATGACGAGGAGGTCGGCTGCCTGGGGGCGCAGTCGCTGGTTGACAGCCTGACCGCGCGGGCAATCCGGCCCGGCGTGGCGATCATCGGCGAACCGACCGAGATGCGGATCATCGAGGGGCACAAGGGCTGCTGCGAATACACCACCCGGTTTGAGGGGCTGGCTGGTCACGGCTCGGCGCCTGAGCGCGGGGTCAACGCGGTGGAATACGCGGTGCGTTATTTCTCCCGGCTGTTGGATCTGCGGGAGCAGCTCAAGGCCCGGGCGCCCGGAGACAGTAAGTTCGATCCGCCCTGGACGACGATCAACCCCGGCAGTCTGAAGGGCGGCGTGGCGCATAACGTGATCGCCGATCACGCCACGGTGGAGTGGGAGATGCGGCCGGTGACCGATGCCGACGCCGCGTTCGTGCGCGAAGAGATGCGCGCCTACGTGACCGACGTGTTGCTGCCGGCGATGCAGGCGGTGTGGCCCGAGGCATCGATCAGCACCGAAGTGATCGGCGAGGTGGCGGGGCTGGTGCCGACCGACGTAAACGAAGCCAGGCGGATGCTGATGGAACTGACAGGAGCGAACGGGGCCGACCTGGTGCCGTTCGGTACCGAGGCGGGCCTGTTCCAGGAGATGGGTATGGACGTGGTGGTCTGCGGGCCGGGCTCGATTGCGCAGGCGCACAAGGCCGACGAGTTCGTGTCGCTGGAGCAGATGGGGCTGTGCCTGGAAATGCTGGAGCGGCTGGGGGACAGGTTGGCCGCAGGTTAAGGCGAGCCGTTTTCCGACGCGGAAAACGGTTCGGAATTCAGCACGAATTCCGGGGTGTGTGCCGATAACGGTACGGTTTCGTTTCCCGCGTCGGGAAACGAGACGGAAATCGCGTCGATTTCCGGCGCGGCGGTGAGGTCACACAGTCTCCAACCCGCACCAGTCGGCGATGAACAGCGCCGTGGTTTGCGTCACCCGGCGGACGCTGTCGAGGTCGACCCGTTCGTTGAAGCCGTGGATGGCCTCGGCCCTGGGGCCATAGACCAGCGCCGGGGTATCGGCGTAAAGGCCGAAGAAGCGGGCGTCGGTTGTGGCGGTGGTGGGGCCGCGGTCGAGCGCCGTGCCGGTGACGGCGGTGTGGGCGGATTCCAGTGTGCCGATGGCCTGCTGCGCGGTCGTCGAGCTGTCTTCGGAGAGCGCGTAGCCCTCGGCTTCGAAGCCGTGATAGACGATCTCGGGCAGGTTGTTGCGCAGGAAGTCGCTGGCCCGCGCGGCCTCCATCACCACCGCTTCGATCTCGGCCTTGGCCTCGGGGATGCTTTGCCCCGGATAGAGCCCCATGCGCAGGTCGAGCACCGACCAGGCCGGCACCGAGCTGGCCCAGTCGCCGCCTTGGATCTTGCCGACATTGAGGTTCAGCGGGTGATGCACATGGGCGTAGTCGGGGTGTTTGGCGTCATCGGCGTTCCAGCGGTCTTCCATTTCGTGCAGGGCGGCGAGCAGGGGAATGGCGGCCTCGATGCCGTTCGAGCCGGAGCCGGCATAGGCGACATGGGTGGGCAGGCCTTTGAGATGCAGCTGGAACCACAAGACACCCACTTGTGCCGTGATGAGGGATTCCGCGAAAGGTTCGGGGATCAGCGCGGCTTCGGCGGTGTAGCCGCGTTGCAGGCAGGCCAGTGCGCCGTTGCCGGTGCATTCCTCTTCGACGACGGATTGGAAGAAGACGTCGGCCGCCGGCGCGAACCCGCAGCGGCGCAGTGCGTCGAGGGCGAAAAGGTTGGAGGCAAGGCCTGCTTTCATGTCGCCAGCGCCGCGGCCATACATCCAGCCGTCATCGACGCGGGGGTCGTAAGGCGGCGTGTCCCACATGTCCAGCGGGCCTTCGGGCACAACGTCGATATGGCCGTTGAGGATCAGCGAGCGGCCGTTCCGCGTGGCGCTGCGGTGCGTGCCGACGACATTGACCGCGTCCTCGTAATTGCCGATCACCGGCGAGAATCCGGGCAAGTGGCGGATATCGTCGACGTCGATCTGCCAGCGGTCGACCTTGTAGCCGCGTTGGGTGAGTTCCGAGGCCATGAAGTCCTGGGCGCTTTGTTCGCGGCCGCGGGTCGAGGGATGCGAGGTCAGTTCAGAGAGAAACTGGGTCTCGGCGTCGAACAGATCGTCGACGGCGTTGAGAATCTCGGTTTGTGACTTGCTGTCCATGGCAGCCTCTCAAAAGGTTGGGATGTCTTGCGGCAGGGTGAGCGGGGCGCCGGTGGCCTCTTGTACCTCGTTGACCGTGGTGCCGTCGGCCAGTTCGACCAGGGCGAAACCTTGAGGCGTCACGTCAATTACGGCCAGGTCGGTGAAGATGCGGTTGACGCAGGCCCGGGCGGTGAGGGGGAGGGTGCAGCGGTCAAGCAGTTTCGGGTTGCCGGCGCGGTCGGTATGGGTGGAAAGCACCACGACGCGGGCCGCCTTTTGCGCCAGTTCGATGCCGCCGCCGGCGCCGGGTGAGAATTTTCCGGGGATCTTCCAGTTGGCGAGATCGCCGTTCTGCGCCACCTCGAACGCGCCCAGCATGGTCAGGTCGAGCCGGCCGGACCGGACCAGCGCAAACGAGGTGGCGCTGTCGAAAAACGCGCTGCCCGGTATGGTCGAGACATAGGCGCCGCCGGCGTCGATCAGGTTGCGGTCGGCCTTGGCATGGGGCTGGACGGGGCCAATGCCGGTGAGCCCGTTCTCGGTATGCAGGCACACGGGAAAGTCGGACGCAAGGCGGTTCACCACCTGCTGCGGCAGACCGATGCCGAGATTGACCACCATGCCGGGCGCGATCTCGCGGGCGGCGCGGGCAAGCATGCGGGTCTTGGCGTCGGGTCTGTCAGCGGCGGACAACTTGGTATTCCTCGGAAATCTCGGTGAGTGGCACCACGTGGTCGACGAAGGGGCCGGGGGTGTGGACCTGATCGGGCGGTAACTCGCCCAGCGGTACGATGTTCTCGGCCTCGGCGATCACCCTGTCGGCGGCCATCGCCATCAGCGGGTTGAAGTTGCGGGCGGTGGCGGTGAAGGTCAGGTTGCCGAACGGATCGGCGCGGTCGGCGTGCAGAAGCGCCACGTCGGCGCGCAGCGCGGTTTCCAGCATCACCGTCTCGCCGTTCACCACGACGCGGGGTTTACCGGCGCCGATTTCGGTCTCCATGGCGATATCGGTGAGGATGCCCTTGAGCCCGGCACCGCCGGCGCGGACGCGTTCGGCGAGGATGCCCTGGGCGCAGAACTCGACCTCGATCCGACCGTCGTTGAACATCGACACGGCGCGGGGGTTGAGGCCGATATGGGTGACGATGAGCTTCCGGACCTGGCCGTTGGCAAGGAGGTGATCGACACCCATGCCCTGTTCGTTGGCGTCGTTTTTTATGATGGTGAGGCCCTTCTGGCCCTGGCGGACCAGTTCGCGGATCATGGCGAAGGCCGTGCCGGGGACGCCGAAGCCGCCCAGCATGATGGTGGCGCCGTCGGGGATGCGGGCAATGGCCTCTGCCATCGACGTGGTCTTGTCAGGCAGGATCATGGCCGGGCTTTCATAGTGTCCGAGAGCGTGTGAAAGGCAGGGCCTGGCAGAACCATCAGCCGCGCGCCGGGATAGGTGTTGAACCCCAGCCGGTCATAGAACCGCGTGGCGCCGGGGTTGGTGTCATGCACGGTGAGCGCCAGATAGGCGGCCCCCCAGGCGGTGGCCGCGTGCGCGGCGACGGCTGCCAGCAGGCGCTGGCCCAGATGTTGGCTGCGCTGGTCGGGGGCGACCCAGAGATCCTGGACATAGGCGCCGGGAGCACCGCGCAGGGTGGAGAAATGGCGGAAAAACAGGGCCAGGCCGGTCAGGGCGTCCGCAGGGCCGGCGATCATCGTGGAAAAGGCGGCTGACGGGCCGAAGCCGTGGGCTGAAATGGTGCCAGCCGTGGTCGAGAAATGGTCGCTTTCGCCCAGCTCTTCCGCCAGCCGCGCCAGCATCGCGGCGATGGCGGGGGCGTTTTCGGGGTGCGCCAGGCGGATATCGGGACTGTCGCCGCTCACGCGGCGCTGTCCTTGTCGAGGCCGGTTTCGGCGGCGAACTCATCCAGCGCCTCGGTCAGCAACGCCATGATCTCGTCGATCTGCGGCTCGGTAACGATCATCGGCGGGCAGACCAGGAAATGGTCTCCGCTGATGCCACCGCGGGTGCGTCGCGAATAGATGATCAGCCCCTTGTCATAGGCGATGTTGACCAGCCGGTCGAAGGCGCCCAGCTCTTTCGGCAGGGGCTGCATCGTGGTGCGGTCGGAGACAAGTTCGAAGGCCAGCAAGAGCCCCTTGCCGCGGACGTCGCCGATAAACGGGAAGCGGTTCTTCAGCGCGTTGAGCCGGGCCTTGAGCTTGTCGCCCATGGCGGCGGCGTTGCCGGTGAGGTCCTGGCGCTCGATCTCGTCGATCACGGCAAGGCCGGCGGCGCAGGCCAGCGGGTTGCCGGCATAGGTGTGGCCGTGAGCGAAGCCGCCGGCGTCGAGCACCGCCTCGACGATGTCGTCGCGGGCGATCATCGCGCCCAGCGGCACGTAGCCGCCGCCGAAGCCCTTGGAGATCGAAATCAGGTCAGGCACGGTGCCCCAGTGCTCTGCGCCCCAGAACTTGCCGGTGCGGCCGCCGCCGGACATCACCTCGTCATGGATCAGAAGCACGCCGTAGTCGTCGCAAATCTCACGGATACGCTGCATGTAGCCCGCGGGCGGGACCAGTGCACCGGTCGAGGCGCCGCCGACCGGCTCGACGATGAAGGCCAAGACGGTTTGCGGACCTTCGTCGAGGATCGTCTGTTCGAGCATGTCGGCGTAGTGTTTGCCTGTCGCCGGGTCGTCGGGGTCGAGCCCGTCGAGATAGGCGCGCGGCGCCGGGATCTTCGGCATCTCACGCATCATCGGTGAAAACGGCGCGGCGAGCGGGGCATAGCCGGTGACCGCCAGCGCGCCCAGAGTCGAGCCGTGATAGGATGGCATCCGCGAGATGACCTTGTAGCGCTGCGCCTCGCCGCGCGTCAGCGCGTATTGGCGGGCGAGTTTCAGCGTGCTTTCCACCGCTTCGGAGCCGCCGGAGACAAAGAACACGCGGCCCAGTTCCTCGGGGCAGAGGGCGGCGGTCTTGTTGGCGAGCCTTTCGGAGGCCTCGGTCTGGAAATGCAGGCGATAGCCGAAGGTGGATTTCTCCATCTGCTCGCGCATCGCCTGGAGAACGGCGGGGTTGGAATGGCCGATATTCGAAACCATCGCGCCTGAGGAGCCGTCGAGATAGCGCTTGCCGTCCTTGGCCCAGAGATAGATGCCTTCGGCGCGGTCGAGTTCGGGGCGGGCGAGGCGGCTTTGGTAGAACAGCCTGTTTTTCATGTCGGTTTCCGCTGTTTGTCGATGTCGGTCCCTGTTGCGGCGGCGGGTCGGGGGGCCCGGGCTGGACGCGTCACTGCCGGTCGTGGTCATGACGTGATAGCCATGATGATCGATTCGCACAAAAGGACTCGGGTGTGACGTGGCGGCGGGACCGGGTACGACGCAGCGGCGGGAAAGGACAGGGAATGAGCCATGGCGCGTGATCTGGGCGGGCAGATTGCCGAGGCCGTTGACGGGGCCGGGCCGGACACGGTGCTGGTCGGGCTGATCGGCAAAGGCATTCAGCGGTCGCGGAGCCCGGCGATGCATATGGAGGAGGCGCGGGCGCAGGGGATTGACCTGCGCTATGTGCTGTTCGATCCGGACGCCTGGTCCGGGGCCGAGCCGGCCGTGCAGGACATGTTGGCGGCGGTGGAGGCGGCCGGGTTTGCCGGGGTGAACGTGACCTATCCCTACAAGAAGGCGGTGGTGGCGCATCTCGATGTGCTGTCGGAGTCGCCGCGGCAAGTGGGGGCGGTCAACACGGTGGTGTTCCGCGATGGCCGCAGGCATGGCCACAACACCGATTTCTGGGGCTATGCCGAAAGCCTGCGCCGCGGGTTGCCCGCGGGGCCGTTCGGGACGGTGCTGCTGCTGGGCGCCGGCGGGGCCGGCAGTGCGGTGGCGCATGCGCTGAAATCTCTGGGAGTGAGGCGGCTTCTGATCGCCGATACGGACCGGGACGCGGCCGCGACGCTGGCCGCGGCGGCGGCGGGCGCGGTTTGCGTGGATCTGGCGGCTGCGGCGGCGCAGGCTGACGGGATCGTCAATGCCACGCCGGTGGGCATGGTCAAGCTGCCGGGAACGGCGATTGACCCGGCACTGCTGGAGCCGCGGCAATGGGTCAGTGACGTGGTCTATTTCCCGCTTGAAACCGAGCTGTTGGCCGCAGCAAGGGCGCGGGGCTGTACTTGCCTCAACGGCGCCGGCATGGCGGTGTTCCAGGCGGTGCGGGCCTTTGAGCTGTTCACCGGGCGTGAGGCCGTCAGTGCCCGGATGCGGGCCACGTTCGATGCGTTCGACCACGCAGCCCGGGCTGGCGGGGAGAGATCCTGATCACGTGCCGGTGGGCCTGGCAGGGAAACGAACCTTGCGTCGGAACGGTAAAAGACGCTTGCCTGACGCCGGGTCAACACTAATCTGTCTGCAATCAGAACATGGGAGGAGAAAAGTATGTTCAACAAAGCCCTGTGCATGGCCGCGGTGATGGCGGCGATGGGAAGCTCGGCCCTGGCGACCGAGAAGATGCGGATTTCGTTGCAGTTGCCGCTGACCAGTCACCTCGGCGAAAACCTGCTGCTGTTCGAAAAGGAAGTCGAGGCGCGCACCAACGGCGCGATCGACGTCGAGATCTATGACAGCGCCCAGCTTTATAAGGACAAGGAAGTGCCCGCCGCCGTCGGTTCGGGGGCGATCGAGGCCGGGGTGGCGTCGCTGACACGCTATGTCGGCGACGCGCCGGCGGTCGACGTGTTCTACATGCCGTTCCTGTTCAACACCGAGGACAAGGTCCGTGCGGCGGTGGCCGAGGGTAGCCCGGTGCGCAGCGCGCTCGAGGCGGAAGTGGCCAAGACCGGCGGCCAGATCCTGTTCTGGCAAGCCTATGGCGGCGCGATCATGCTGTCCAATGGTGGCCCGATCAAGACGCCCGAGGACATGAAGGGCAAGAAAGTACGGGTCTTCGGCAAGACGCTGGGAGACTTCGTCTCCGCCGCCGGTGGTGCGCCGACGCTGATTTCCGGCTCGGAGCAGTATCTCGCCTATCAGCGCGGCACCGTCGATGTCGGCATGACCGGCGTGTCGGGGGTGAAGTCGCGCAAGCTCTGGGAGGTGATGGATACGATCACCGTGACCAACCACGCCGATATCGAGTTCGTCGTAGTGGTCAACACCGAGTGGTGGAACGGCCTGAGCGAAGAGCTGCGCGGCCAGATCACCGAAGCTGCCGCCGTGGCCCAGGCCGACGTGCGCGACCGCATGTCCCAGATCGAGGCCGATGCCTATGCCGCGGCCAAGGAAAACGGCATGACGGTGGTCGAACTCAGCGATGAGGATCTCGCGGCGTGGAAGGCCGTGGTCCAGCCGGTCTACGACGCCTATCTCGCGGCGGCCGGTGATGTCGGCAAGTCGATCCTCGACGCGGTGGACAACTGATCGCTGCCGCATGAACATCCGCCCGGGCGGCATCGCCGCTGCCCGGGCGTGACCGGCGCCGGGGAAGGCCATGCAAATCATCACCACGATCTCGCGCCTGGCGGGCTATCTCGGGGCCGCCTTGATGGCGCTGACCGGCGTCATGCTGACCTATGAGGTCGTGGCACGCTATTTCTTCACACGGCCGACGACATGGGCGGCCGAGTTGAGCCAGCTCTGCCTGATCTGGGGCTGCCTGCTGGCGATGGCGCATGTTCTGGCGACGCGGCGGCACATTACCGTCAATGCGGTGACGAACCTGCTGCCGCCGCCGTGGCAGCGCATCTGCGTTGCGGTCGCGCTGATTTTCATCATCGTCTTTTCGGGCATCGTCGCGATCTGGGGCTGGGATATCTTCCATGACAGTTTCGTGCGCGGTCGCACCACGGGGTCGCTTCTGAACCTGCCGACCTGGGTGGCCGAACTGTCGGTGCCTGTCGGATTTGCCTTGCTGACGGTGCAGTCGGTGGTCGAGCTTGCCAAGCTGCGCACGGGTGGCGCGACGAGCCTGGGGGGCAGCCACGAATGACCATCGTACTGATTCTCGTGACGCTGTTCGCGCTGTTGCTGCTGGGGGTGCCGGTGGCCTTCGCTCTGGGCGGGCTGGGGTTGGGAATGCTGATCTTCGGGGGCTTTTCGCCGCTGATGGCACCGCAGGCGATCCTGTCGACGCTCGACGGGTTCATCCTGCTGGCGGTGCCGCTGTTCCTGCTGATGTCGAACATCCTGCTCAAGGGCGGTGTCGGGCGCGATCTGTTCGCCGCGGTGCAGGCCTGGGTCGGACACTGGCCCGGCGGGCTGGCGGTGGCGACGATCCTGAGTTGCGCGCTGTTTGCCGCGATCTCGGGCTCGTCGGTTGCGACGGCGGCCACCATCGGCACGGTTGCCATCCCAGAGATGATCAACCGCGGCTATGAGCGGCGCTTCGTTTATGGCCTGCTGGCCGCGGGCGGCACACTGGGCATCCTGATCCCGCCGTCGATCCCGATGATCGTCTATGGCTTCGTCACCGAGCAGTCGGTGATCGCGCTGTTCCTGGCCGGGGTCGGCCCGGGGATCGTGCTGGTCGGGCTGTTCGTGGTTTTCGCCATGCTGCATGCCCGGTTCTCTGACGCCTATCAGCCGGTCGCCAAGGCAACCTGGCCAGAGCGGTTGGGCGCCACGCTCAGGGCGCTGCCGTCGCTGGCGCTGGCGGTTCTGGTGGTGGCGGGGCTCTATTCCGGGGCGTTCACCCCGACCGAGGCGGCGGCGGTGGGCTTTGCCTTGGCGCTGATCATCACCGCGCTGCTTTTGCGCACGCTGACCTGGCGCGCTCTGTGGGAGGCGGTGCGCGATTCCGCCATCACCACGGCCGCGATCCTCTTGATCATCGCCGGGGCCAAGGTGTTCGGTAAGGCCATCGCGCTTTACCGAATTCCGCAGGACATCTCGGCCTTCATCTCGGCCAATATCGACGGGCCGATGCTGTTCATCCTGGCGATCTCGGTGGTGCTGTTGCTGATGGGGCTGGTGTTCGAGACCCTGTCGATGATCCTGATCATGACGCCGGTGCTTCTGCCGGCGGCGATGCGGCTGGGTTTCGATCCGATCTGGTTCGGCATCTACATGGTGATCATGGTCGAATGCGCCCTGATTACCCCGCCGGTGGGGCTCAACCTCTATGTCATCCAGTCGGTGGCGCGGGCGACGCTGGCGGATGTGGCACGCGGGGTCTGGCCGTTCCTGGTGCTGATGCTGGCGACGGTGGTGCTGCTGTACGTCTGGCCCGACCTGGCCCTCTACATTCCGTTCAAATGGTGATCTCATGACCCAAGCCGCACAGTTGCGCGCCCTGCTGGCGCAGGACAAATGCCACGTGATGCCCTGCTGTTTCGACGCGTTGTCGGCCAAGCTGATTGCGCAGGAAGGCTATGATCTGACTTTCATGTCGGGGTTTGCCGCCTCGGCGAGCCGCATCGGGGCGCCCGACCTCGGTCTGATGAGCTATGGCGAGGTGGTGGACCAGGCGCGCAACATCGCGGATGCGATCCCGATCCCGCTGATCGGCGATGGCGATACCGGCTATGGCAACGCGATGAACGTGCGGCGCACGCTGCGCGGCTTTGCCCGGGCGGGCTGCGCGGCGGTGATGATCGAGGATCAGCTGGCGCCGAAGCGCTGTGGCCACACGCCGGGCAAGGCCGTGGTGGGGCGCGAGGAAGCGTTCGACCGGATCCGCGCGGCGGCGGACGAGCGCGAAAGCCTGCGCGAAGCTGGCGGCGATATCCTGATTCTGGCCCGCACCGACGCCCGCCACGAGCATGGGCTTTCCGAGGCGATCGACCGGGCGGCGCGGTTTGCTGAACTGGGGGCGGATATCCTCTTCGTCGAGGCACCGAAGACGGTCGCGGAGATGCGCAGTATCTGCGACACTCTGCCGGGACCGAAGATGGCCAACATCGTCGAGGGCGGCGAGACGCCGGACCTGCCGAATGCCGAGCTGCACGACATAGGGTTCGCGATCGCCGCCTATCCGCTGTCGCTGATGGCGGCCGCGATGCAGGCGATGGTCACAAGCCTGCGGGCGATGCGCGACGATCAGCGCCCCGGGCAGATGGATTTCGCCGAACTGCGCCGGCGGATCGGTTTCGACGGCTATTACGAGGTTTCCGAGGCCTATGCCTCGTCCCGCCGTGATTAGGGGCGTCATCCGCCTTCGGTCGATTTCGGCGGTGCCTTGGGGGTGAAGGCGGAGCGGTCGGGCTTGATGTCGAGGAGCGGCGTGCCGTCGATACAGTCGAGGCCGCGCACCACGACCTCGCCCGCTTCGATCCGCACCAGCCGGACCAGAGCGGTGCCGATCGGATTGGGCCGCACCGGCGAGCGCAGCGCGAAGGTGCCGAAGACGCGGTCATCATGCCGGGGGGCCTGGACCACCAGGTCGCGGCGGCTGCGGTCGAGCCAGTAGAGCACTTCCAGTGTCTCGTAATCCTCGAGCCCCTGTAGCGCGGGGTGCCAGACCGGATCGAGCACCAGGCGACAGTCCGGTCCGTCCTGCCGGCCCTGGCGCGGGCAGGCGGCGCGGTCGGGAAACGGGGTGCGGATCGTGCCGATGAAACGCAACTGCGCATCGCGCGCCGGGGCGATCTCGACGCGGCGTTCTTTTGGTCGGATATCCTGTTCAGTGGTCATGTACATGGTCCGGTCTGCCGGGTGCGATACAGGTAGTCTGGGGCCTTTCCAGGAGAAACGCCACCGATTAGCGCCGGGCGCGACTTAGCTGGCCGAACCGCCGGCGCGGCCGGCGACGCGACCGAGGACCACCGCGCTGAGCAAGCCATTGCCGGACAGATAGCCGCTGTCCGATTTGCCGGAAACGCCGCAGGCGGCACCGCCGCCGGCATAGAGATTGGGAAACGGTGTGCCGTCGCGGTTGAGGACCTGCGCGGTTTCGTTCACCTGAAGCCCTCCCTGGGTGTGGAACAGCGCGCCGGTGACGCGGACGCCGCAATAGGGCGCGGCAAGCGGGGTCAGGCCAAAAGAGCGGCCGAAGAGGTCGGTGCCGCCGAGCGGAATCGAGGCGATGGTTTCGACCAGAGCCGCGGCGGGCAGGCCGAGCTTCCGGGCCAGGGCGTCGAGCGTGTCGGCGGTTTTGATGGCGCCGGCGGATTCGGCGCGTTTGAAATCCTCGAACTGGCGGGCGACGGTGGCGATGCGCGCATCGAAGATGGCGAAGGCTTCGCCGCCGGGCTGGGCGAGGACGGCGCGGGCGGCCTCGGAATAGCCCTGTGCCTCGTTCCAGAAGCGGCGTCCGTCGCGGTTGACCTGCACGCCGCCTTCGGTGATCACCGCCCAGGTGATCAGGATGCCGTGCGGGTGGGCGACGTTGCCGTGGCCCTGATAGGCGCCGAGATGGTCGGTGGCGGCGCCGAGCGCCTCGCCCCAGAGCACCGCCTCGCCACGGTTGCCGTCATGACCGAACCAGAGGCCGTTCTCGATCTCGGGCATGTGGCGGTGGACCAGCGTGCGGTTGCCGCCGAAGCCGTTGCAGGCAAGGATCAGCCGGGTGCAGCCGATGGTCTCGGTGCCTCCGTCGGGGCGGGTGACGGCGACCCCGTGGATGCGACCGCTGTCACGAAACAGTGTTGTGGCGCGGCGCTCGCAGATGATGTCGATCCCGGCATTTTCGCAGACGGTGCGCAGCGCGTCGATCAACTCGGCGCCCGAGCGGGTAGGGAGGCCGTGCATGCGGCGGCGGGAATGGCCGGGATAGTCGAAATCGGTGACCAGCGAGAAGGGCAGGCCGTGGGTGTCGGTCAACCAGTCGATCACCGGCGCGGCGTTGCTGGCGAGCAGGTCGACCAGCGCCGGGTCGTTTTCGCCCTTGGCCTTGGCCTGGATGTCGGCGGCGAACCGTTCGGCACTATCGTCGATCCCGGCGGCGCGCTGGATTTTCGTGCCGGCGGCGGGGATCAGCCCGGCGGAAAGCGCGGTCGAGCCGGATGGCACCGGGTCGGCCTCGATCACCAGCACCTGCTGGCCGGCCTCGTGCGCCGAGAGCGCGGCGACAAGGCCGCAGGCGCCGGCACCGATGATCAGGGTTTCGCAGGTGATGTCGAACGCGGACGGGGGCGGGGCGACGTCAGCTGTCGGTTCCGTCATAGCGCGCGCCTTTCTCGAGCATCTCACCGGTGCCGATCACGTCGTTCAGCCCGTTGAAATCGAACATCCGGTCGGCAAAGGGGCGGTTCGAGCCATTGGCGGCGAGGCTCTGGTAATAGTCCTGCGCGGTTTTCGCCAGCGCCCGGACGATGCCGCCGGGGAAGATCACGATGGAGAAGCCCTGGTCTTCGAGATCGTCGGCGCCGGTGATCGGGGTGGCACCGCCCTCGACCATGTTGGCCAGAAGCGGCACGCGGCCGGCGAAGTGATCGGTGATGCCGGCCAGCTGTTCGCGGCTTTGCGGCGCTTCGATGAACAGCACATCGGCGCCGGCTTCGAGATAGGCCCCGGCCCGGTCGATGGCGGCGTTGAAGCCTTCGACCGCGATGGCGTCGGTGCGGGCGATGATAAGGGTGTCGCTGGACGCCCGGGCATCGGCCATGGCAGCGACCTTGCCGGCCATCTCGGCGGCCGGGATCAGCGACTTGTCGGCCAGGTGGCCGCAACGTTTGGGGTAGGTCTGGTCCTCGACCTGAAGCGCGGCGGCGCCGGCGCGTTCATAGACGCGCAGGGTGCGTTGGGCGTTGAGCGCATTGCCGAAGCCGGTGTCGGCGTCGATGATCACCGGCAGGTCGGTGCGGTCGGCGATCAGCGCCATGGTGTCGGCCATTTCGCTGGCCGTGGTCAGGCCGATATCGGGGCGGCCAAGGCGGGTGTAGGCGACCGCCGCGCCGCTGAGATAGAGCGCCTCGAACCCGGCGGCTTGGGCCAGTGACGCGGTGAGGCCATCGTAGACGCCGGGGGCGACGAGGATGTTCTTTTCGGTCAGCCGGGTCTTGAGGGTCATGCCGCGCCCTCCAGCCATTGCAGGGCATCGGCGCAGGTCATCTGCTGGGTGACGGTGCCGAGCGACAGCAGCGTGGCGTCGTGGACCTCTTGTTTGAAGGCGGCGCAGCCATCGGTCAGCATCACCGTGTCGATGTCGCGCAGATGCGCATCGCGCAGGGTCGAGGCGACGCCGCCATTGGTGACGATACCGCCAACGATCAGCCGGTCGATGCCGGTGGCGCGCATCAGGTATTCCAGCCGGGTCTGGTAGAAGGCGGAATAGGCCACCTTCTCGATCACGAAATCGGCCGGGTGCAGCGTGTCGACCAGCGTGTGGCCAAAGCTGCCGGGGGCGAAATCGCCCTTGCCCAGGAACGGGCGCAGCTGGCGCAGGTGCGGCGCGATCAGCGGCTCGCCGTCGCGGTCGGGCACCAGGGTGAACTGGGCGGAAAAATAGCGCCCGCCCTTTGCGCGGATGGCCTTGGCCAGTGGCGCGATGCGGTCGGGCAGGGCAGCGATGCTGTCCGCCGTTTGCCCGGCGCGGCCATAGGCGCCCTTCGGATGGATGAAGTCGTTTTGCAGGTCGATGGTCAGCAACGCGGTGCGCGCCAGGTCCCAGGTTTTCGGATCGCTCATCAGGCTTCCTTTCCGGGTTCGATGATGGTGTTGCCGAAACGGTCGACGCGGCCTTGCAGTCCCGGCTCGATCAGCACGGTTGTGTCGGGCTGTTCGAGGATGGCGGGGCCGTAGATCACCGCATCGACGGGCAAGGCGAGCCGGTCGTAGATCGCGGTGTCGTGCCATGCGCCTTCGAAATGCACGCGCCGGGTGGATTTCGGCGCGGGCGGTTCCGTGGTGGTCGGGGCAAGGGTGGCGAGGTCGAATTTCGGCCGTTTGCCGGTGACCGCGCTGCGCAGGTTGAGGATGCGCCGCGTGCCGTTCTTCAGCAGCCGTCCGAAGGTGGCGGCGTAGGCGGTGTCGAAGGCGTCTTCGATCTGCGGTTTCGTGGGTGGTGTGACCTTGCCGTTCTCGATCTGCGCCGGGACCGGGACCGAGACCGTGTGGGTCTGGCCGATATAGGCCATGTCGAGTTCGAAGCTGACCTCGCGCGCCTCGAAATTGGTGCGGGCGGCGTCGAGCAGCGCCATGCCCTGGTCGGTGTGATCCTGCATGAAGCCCCCGAGCGTGGCCTCGTCGAGCGTGGCGACCAGCGAATTGACGGTCTGCACGAAATCCTGGCGCATGTCGGCGATCACGCAGCCCATCGCCGAGGTGACGCCGGGATAGCGCGGCACGATGGCGCGCGCGATGCCGACTTCAGCCAGCATGGCGCCGGCATGCAGCGCGCCGCCGCCGCCGAACGGCATGAAGGCGAACCGCTTGGGGTCGAAGCCGCGTTCGATGGAAACGAGCCGGATGGCGCCGGCCATGCGCGAGTTGGCGACCCGCAGGATGGCCTCGGCCGCTTCCAGCGTCGACAGGCCCAGCGGGGCGCCGACATGGGCATCGATGGCGTTTGCCGCGGCGTCGGTGTCCAGCCGCTCGAGCTTGCCGCCGATCGGATTGTCGGGGTCGATCCGGCCCAGAACGACGTTGGCGTCGGTCACGGTGGGGCGGTCATTGCCGAGGCCATAGGCGACCGGGCCGGGGTCGGAGCCGGCGCTTTCGGGGCCGATGTTAAGCAAGCCCCCCTTGTCGACCCAGGCGATCGAGCCGCCGCCAGCGCCGATGGTGGTGATCTCGATCATCGGGGTGCGCACGACCATGCCGAAATCGATCGCGGTCTGGGGCGACAGCATCGACTGGCCGCCGGCGATCAGCGAGACGTCGAACGAGGTGCCGCCCATGTCGCCGGTGATGACGTTGTCGAAGCCCGCGCTCTGGGCGATGTAGCCGGCCGCGATCACGCCCGCGGCGGGGCCGGACAGGGCGGTGCGGATCGGCAGGCGGCAGGCGGTGTCGACCGCCATGACGCCGCCGTTCGACTGCACGATCATGAATTCGCCGTCGAAGCCGCCCTTTTGCAGCGCGGTTTCCAGCCGGCCGATATAACCCGAGACTTCCGGCTGAAGATAGGCGTTGAGCGCGGTGGTGGAGAAGCGTTCGAACTCGCGGATCTCGGGCAGGATTTCATGGCTGGCCGAAACGTGGGGGTTGGGCCAGATGGCGCGCACGGCCTTAACGGCGGCGGCCTCGTTTTCCGGGTTGGCATAGGCGTTGGCGAAGAGTATCGCCACGGCCTCGCAGCCGTTGTCCTGAAGTTGGCGCGCGGCGTCGCGCACCGCGTCGAGATTGACGGCGGTGCGGATGGTGCCGTCGGCCAAGGTGCGTTCGGGCACCTCGAGCCGGTCGCGACGGTCGACCACTGGTTCGAAGTCACCGCGCAGGCCCCAGGTGCGGGGCCGGTCGCGGCGGCGCATTTCCAGAACGTCGCGAAGCCCTTGCGTGGTGATCACGCCGGTGCGGGCGCCTTTGCGTTCGAGAAGGGCGTTGGTGCCGGCGGTGGTGCCGTGCACGACGACGGCGATCTGCGACAGGTCGGACACCTCGCGCCC
The DNA here is from genome assembly GCF_030848945.1 of Marimonas arenosa. Lineage (GTDB taxonomy): Bacteria > Pseudomonadota > Alphaproteobacteria > Rhodobacterales > Rhodobacteraceae > Marimonas > Marimonas arenosa. The sequence goes on along the minus strand of NZ_JANHAX010000006.1, from coordinate 197,496 downwards.
GATGCCGTCGAGAAAGCCGCCGGACTGGTCGGGCTTGGTGGTCGGCACCTTGGCGACGCTGGCGGTGCCGGTGGCCTCGTCGAGAACGAAGACATCGGTGAAGGTGCCGCCGACATCGACGCCGATCATGCGGGCGCTCATGCCTGACCCTCCCGCCAGTCTGTTCCGTAGGTCCGGTCGGCCTCGGCGGCGCTGATCAGTCCGCGGGCGACGTCGCGGGCGATGGCCTCGGGCGCGCGATCGCTTGCCGCGCCGTACCCGCCGCCGCCGGGAGTCTCCAGCCGCACCGCCTGGCCCTGTTTCAGCCGGATGCCGCGCATTTTCGAGGTGAGTGGTGGGTGGTGCCAGCCGTCCTCTTGTTCGTAGGAGAAGATGTTGAGCGCGCCGTCACCGCCGCCAACGATGCCCTTGGGGGCAAAGCACCCGCGTTCGCCGAACAGGAAGGCCTCGGCGCCGTTTTCCTCGAGCACTTCGATTTCATAGATCGCGCCCAGCCCGCCGCGATGGGCGCCGGGGCCAGCGCTGTCGGGGCGCAGCGCCCATTGCCGGAACATCACCGGGTAGGCGGCCTCGAGGATCTCCATCGGCGGGATGGTGGCGGTGGAAATCGGCGCATTGCCGTGGTTGAGCCCGTCGGTTTCGGGCGAACCGCCGTGGCCGCCGCCATAGAACGAGAACATCACCCAGGGCTGGCCGTTCTTGCGTTTGCCGGCGATCGACAGCGCGTTGATCGTGCCATAGGCATTGGCGACCACGCGGGTGGGTGCGGCCTTGGCGAAGGCGGAAAACACCACGTCGATCATCCGCAGGATGGTTTCGGTATAACCGCCGGTGGGGGCGGGAAACTCGGCGGACAGCAGCGAACCCTCGGGCACGATCACTTCGATCGGGCGCATCACACCGGCATTGGCGGGCAGGGCCGGGAAGATGTGCTTGATCGCGACATAGGCGGTGGCCACCGTGGTGGGCAGGGCAATGTTGACCGGGCCGGCGCATTGCGGTGAGGAGCCGGAAAAATCGAGGGTCATCTGGTCGCCCCTGATTTCCAGCGCGACGCTGATCCTCAGCGGTTCGTCGGTGATGCCGTCATTGTCGAGAAAGTCCTCGGCCTGCCAGCGGCCGTCGGGCAGATCGGTGAGTTCCGAGCGCATCAGCGCCTCGGCGCGGTGGCCGAGCGCTTCGAGCGCGGCGGCGATGGTCTCGGCGCCGTATTCGTCCAAAAGTTCGTCCATCCGCCTGACGCCGAGATCGAGCGCGCCGAGCTGGCCGTTGAGGTCGCCCATCGCCGATTGCGGCAGGCGGGTGTTGCGCAACAGGATGTCGATGATGTCCTGGTTGACCTCGCCGGCGCGGGCGAGTTTCACCGGTGGCAGCACGAACGCCTCCTGAAATACTTCCGTGGCTGCCGGGTTGTAGTTGCCGGGCACGTTGCCGCCGACATCGTGCCAGTGGCCGACCGAGGCGAGATAGCAGAACAGTTCCCCGTCGCGAAAATAGGGCCGGACCAGGCGCATGTCGGACAGGTGCGTGCCGCCGATATGGGCGTCGTTGAAGATGTAGATGTCGCCGTCTTCCAGGTCGCCGTCGGCGGCGGCCTTCTCGATCACCGCCTTGACGGCGAAGGACATCACGCCGACGAAGATCGGCAGGCCGGACTTGCCCTGCACCAGCGTGTCGCCGGTTTGCGCATGGTAGAGGCCGTGCGAGGCGTCATGCGCCTCGGCGATGATCGGGTTGAAGGCGGCGCGGAACAGGGTCGCGTCCATCTCGTCGGCGATCTGCTCCATCCGGCCGGCAAGCACCGAAAGGGTGATGGGGTCGATCTCGCTCATGCGTTTGCCTTGACTTCGGCCATGTCGTTCCAGACGTCCTGGCGGGTGATCTTGCCGCCTTCGATTTCGAACCGGTCGATGAAGCGGATGCCCGAGAAGGGCGTGCCGTCGAGCCATTCGCCCGACAGCGTGCCGAAGCAATAGACCAGCGCCGCCGCGCCGTCGCTTTGCATCGCGTCGAAGCGGTCATAGGTCTTGGTGACGAAATTGTAGCGCGGTTTCGACCAGGCGATCAGTTCTTCCAGTTGGGTCATCGGGGCGGCGCCGGGGAATTGCATGGTGAAGTCGTCGCCCAGCATCGCCTTGGCCGCATCGAGGTCGCGGCGCTCCATCGCGGCGAGGTAGTCGCGGACGAATCGGGCCGGATCGGGCCGCGCCGGCGCCGGGCTGCGAGGGCTTCGGCCGCGAAAGTACTGGTCGGCGGGCAACTCGTGAATCATCACCGTTATCGCGTCGGGCGCGGCGGGGACGACGAATCGCACCGCGTCGGTCAGCGCCTCGCCAAGACGCCTTTTTTCTGTGCTGTCGTAGCCCTCTAGCACATGCAGCTCGACAATCGGCATGCAAGCCTCCCCTGGCAGATTTGTATTATGCATAATACAGGTCGGTGCTTTTTGTTAAGCCAAAAATGCCCGCTCCAAAAATACAGAAGCTTGATTTTCTCAAAACCGGCGATACCATCCGATCGGAATAAGGGAGGATTACCCGGGGTGGACACCAAGGGATCATCGCTGCTTCCGGAAGGGGCCAAGGCACGCTTGGTCTATTTGTCGTTGAAGGACGAAATCGCCGATGGGCGGCTTGCGGATGGCGATAACCTTCCGGGTGAACAGCGCCTTGCCGAAACCTTCGGTGTGTCGCGCGTCACCGTGCGGCGGGCGCTCGATGCGCTGTCGGCCGACGGGCTGATCGAACGCCGCGTCGGCAGCGGCACCGTGGTGCGGGCCAACGGCTTCGGCAAGAAACCGGTGGCGATGGATTTCACCACGCTGATGCCGCAACTGGTCGAGATGGGGCAGAGCACGACCGCGAGGCTGCTGTCGTTCTCCTACGGTCCGGCGCCTGATTTCGTGGCGCGCGCCATGAAGCTCGGCGCCGACGAGAAGGTCCAGATCGCGACCCGCGTGCGCAGTGCCGACGACCGCCCGTTTTCGCACCTGACGACCTATGTGCCGGAAACGATTGCCCGGAATTATTCGGAGCACGACCTGGCGACGACCCCGCTGTTCAAGCTGTTGGAACGGAGCGGGGTACATATCGGCGATGCGCAGCAGTCGGTGTCCGCGACCCTGGCCGGGCCCGAGGTGGCCGAGGCGCTGGAGGTCGCGGTCGGCTCGGCGCTGTTGTCGCTGCGCCGGGTGGTGCGCGACGAGACCGGCAAGGGGGTCGAATACCTGTCGGCGCTTTACCGTCCCGACATGTTCCGCCTTGAAATGGCGCTGACCCGCGTGGGCAGCGGCAGTTCGCGGCACTGGGAACCCGCCATCGGCAAGACCGAGGCGGACGTGGCATGAGCGCACCGGCCACCCTTCTTGACAAGCTTTGGGCGGACCACGAGGTGCTGCGCCGCGACGATGGCACGTCGCTTTTGTGGGTGGACCGGCATCTGGTGCACGAAGGCTCGCACCACGCCTTTGCCAAGCTGTCGGCGCGCGGGCTGCCGGTGGCCCAGCCTGACCTGACCTTTGCCGTGGTCGATCACTATGCCCCGACGCGCAACCGCGACCGGCTGGACGATCCGCAGATTGCCCGGATGATCCACACCCTGCAGGACAATGCCCGGGCCCACGGGTTGCGGCTTTTCGATCTGCACGATCCGAACCAGGGCATCGTGCATGTGATCGGGCCGGAACAGGGGCTCACCCTGCCGGGGCTGTTGATCAACTGCGGCGACAGCCACACCTCGACCCACGGTGCCTTCGGAGCGCTGGCCTTCGGGATCGGCGCGACCGAGGTGGCGCATGTGCTGGCGACCCAGACGATCTGGCAGAAGAAACCGGCGGCGATGCGCATCCGGGTTGAAGGGGCGCTGTGCGAAGGGGTGACCGCCAAGGACATCGCGTTGAACTGGATTGCCCGGCTGGGAGCGGACGGGGCGCGTGGCCATGCGGTGGAATATGCCGGCAGCGCCATTCGCGGCCTGTCGATGGAAGGGCGCATGACGCTGTGCAACCTGTCGATCGAGGGCGGGGCGCGGTTTGGCATGGTGGCGCCGGATGACACCACGTTCGCCTATGTCAAGGACCGCCCGTTCGCGCCGAAAGGCGCGGATCGGGACGCCGCGCTTGAGGCCTGGTCGATGCTGGTCTCGGACCCGGAGGCAGAGTTCGACCGCGAGGTGATGATCGAGGCGGGTGAGATCGCCCCGACCGTCACCTGGGGCACCAGCCCCGAACAGGCGCTGCCGGTCGATGCCACCGTGCCAGATCCTGCGCGACTGCCGAGTGAAAAGGCCGAGACGGCGCGCGCGGCGCTCGATTACATGGGGTTGCAACCGGGTCGCCCGATTGCCGGAACGCCGGTCGATCAGGTTTTCATCGGCTCCTGCACCAATGGCCGGATCGAGGACCTGCGCGCCGCTGCTGCCGTCCTGGCCGGACGCAGGGCACGGGTGCCGGGGATGGTGTCGCCGGGCTCGATGCTGGTCAAGAAACAGGCCGAGGAGGAGGGGCTCGACCGGGTCTTCACCGCCGCCGGTCTCGACTGGGTCGGCGCGGGGTGTTCGATGTGCGTCGGCATGAACGGTGATCTGGTTGCGTCCGGACAACGTTGCGCCTCGTCAACCAACCGCAATTTCCGTGGCCGCCAGGGCCGCGGCGCGCGCACCCATCTGATGAGCCCGGCGATGGTGGCCGCCGCCGCCGTCACCGGCGAAATCACAGATGTCCGCGCCTTGCTGGCCGGGAGGGCGGCCTGATGGCGGGTTGGGCATTTCACAAAGGGCTGGCTGTGGCGCTGCCGCGCGACAATGTCGATACCGATCAGCTGATCCCGGCGCGATTTATGTCGGTGCCGCGGTCCGCAGGCTATGGCGATTACCTGCTGCACGACTTGCGCCGCGACGAGGATGGCGCGCTGCACCCCGATTTCCCGCTCAACAGGCATCCAGCCGCCAGTATCCTTGTCGCGGGCCGCAACTTCGGCAGCGGCTCGTCGCGCGAGGCGGCGGTCTATGCGCTGGTCGATGCCGGGTTCCGCGCGGTGATTGCGCCGAGCTTCGGAGATATCTTCGCTGGCAATGCCGTCAATAACGGGTTGTTGCCGGCCCGGGTGAGCCCCGAGGACGCGGCGGCGCTGACGCAGGCGCTGCATGGGGCGACAGCCGAAGCCACGGTTGACCTTGAAACGGGCGAAATCATGCTGGGCGATCTGCATGTGGACTTCTCTCTCGATGACAGCTGGCGCACCAAACTGATCAACGGATGGGACGATATCGACCTGACCAGACAGCATTCCGACGCAATTGCCCGGTTCCGGGAGGGTCGCCGACAGGTGGCGCCCTGGGCCTGGCCCGCGGCGGAGGCATGAGATGCGCCGGGCATGACGGCGCAAACCGGCATCGGGGAAGGTGCCAAAACCCAACAGGGGCAAAACCGAGAACCCGCCCCGACCACACATGGAGGAATACGATGAAGATGAATATCCTGGGCGGCATCCTGGCCGGCTCGACCCTGATCGCCAGCGTGGCGCAGGCCGAAGATACACTGTCGGCAGTGCATGCCTTTCCCGAAACCCTGATCTATACCAAGAGCTTTCTGTCCTTTGTCGACAAGGTGAATGCTGCCGGTGAAGGCGTGGTGCGCATCGACGTGCGTGGTGGGCCGGAAGCCATCGGCATGTTCCAGCAGCCTGACGCGGTGCGCGACGGCATCGTCGACATGGTTTACACGCCGGGATCGTTCTATGCCGGCGTTCTGCCCGAGAAAGACGCTCTGGTGGCGTCGAACCTCACCGCGGTCGAAACCCGTGAAAACGGCGGCATCGCGCTGATCGACCAAGTCCACCAGGAGAAGATGGGCGTGAAATACCTCGGCTGGTTCGACAGCGGTGTCTGTTACAACCTCTGGACCCGCAACGAGCCGACCTTCGACGCAAATGGCAATCTCGAGGTCGAGGGTCTGAAGCTGCGTGGCAATGCGGTTTATAATGCGTTTTTCACCAACTATCTCGGCGCGCAGGTGATCGACCTGCCGACCGGCGAGGTTTACTCGGCCCTGCAGCGCGGTGTCGTGGATGCCACCGGCTGGACCCAGATCGGGCTGATTGACCTGAAGTGGAACGAGTTTCTGAATTACCGGATCGAGCCGTGCTTCTTCTCGACCGATCTCGGCGTGATCATCAACCTCGACAAGTGGAACAGCCTGAGCGACGAGTCGAAGAAGGTCCTGCAGGACGTGGCGATCCAGCACGAAAAGGACAGCGTCGCGGCGCTGCGCGCCAAGCGCGACGAGGATTTTGCGGCACTGGAGGCGGCCGGCATGAAGGTGGTTTCGCTGGAAGGTGAGGCTAAGGCCAACTATCTCGCCGCGGCGCGGGAGAAGACCTGGGAGCGGATGAAAAGCGTGATGGCCGAGCAGCCGGGCGGTACCGGCAACTATGACAAGCTGATCGAGCTCTTCTACGATCTCGACGCCGCCAAGTAAGACCGAGCCGGGCCCGCCATCGAGGCGGGCCCGGGTTTGCACAGGGGCAGGGGCTGATGATTGCCGTGACACGCGCCTACAGCGCGCTTCTTTATGCGATGGCTGTCGTGGCCGGGGCCACGCTGGTGTGGCTGATGGTGTCGGTGATCGTGTCGGTGCTGATGCGCAACCTTGGCCTTCAGCCCTTTGCCTGGCTGTTCACTTCGGCCGAATACGGGCTTCTCTACATGACTATGCTTGGTGCGCCCTGGCTGGTGCGGGAAAAGGGCCACGTTCATATCGAACTGGTCACCGCGGCGTTGCCGGCGCGACTGCGTCGGGGCTTGAGCCGGCTGGTCGCGGCGGCTTGTGTCGCGGTCTGCGTGATCCTGACCTGGAAGGGCGCGGACCTGTTTCTGACGAATATCGAGCGCGGTGACTATGACGTGCGCGCCTATTACTTTCCGCGCTGGCTCCTGACCATCGCCTTTCCACTAAGTTTTGGCCTGATGGCGGTGGAGTTCGCCCGCTTCGTGTTTGGCGCCGAGTTGATGCATACCGGCGAGGCGGGGATCCACGAATGATGGAGTGGTACGAGGCGCTGGCCCTGCTCTTGGGCACGATCATTTTCTTAATGGCCATCGGCATGCCGGTGGCGCTGGCCTTTCTTGCCGCCAACATCATCGGCGCCTGGGTGTTCATGGGCGGTGAGCGGGGAGTGGCGCAGCTCTTGAACAACGGGCTGGGGGCACTGACGAAGTACGCGCTGGTGCCGATCCCACTGTTTCTGCTGATGGGCGAGATCTTCTTTCATACCGGGCTTGGCGGGCGAATGTTCAACGCCATCGACAAACTCTTGGGCCGGCTGCCGGGGCGGCTGAGCTATGTCACCGTGCTGGGCGGCACTGCCTTTTCGACCCTGTCGGGTTCGTCGATGGGCTCGACCGCGCTTCTGGGTTCGCTGATGGTGCCCGAGATGAGTCGGCGGGGATACCAGTCGCACATGAGCATCGGGCCGATCCTCGGCACCGGGGGGCTGGCGATCATCATCCCGCCCTCGGCGCTGGCGGTGCTGCTAGCAACGCTGGCGCAGATCGACGTGGCCGCGCTGCTGATCGCCGGTGTTGTCCCAGGGCTGATCCTGGCGTCGTTCTACATCGCCACGATCTGGCTGCAGACCCGGATGAACCCCGATGCCGCCCCGGCCTACGATGTCGAGCCGATGTCACTGGGCCGCAAGCTGGGCCTGCTGGTCACCGAAGTCGTGCCGATGGTCGGGGTCATGGTGGTGATCATCGTGCTGATGATCCGGGGCTTTGTGACGCCGTCCGAAGCGGCGGCCTTCGGTGCGCTGGGGGTGTTGATCCTGGCGGCGCTGTTCCGCTGCCTGACCTGGGAGTCGATGCGGAAGTCGGTGGTTGGGGCCTTGCGGGTGACGCTGATGGCCTATCTGATCGTGTTCGGTTCGGCCACGTTCAGTCAATTGCTGGCGTTTTCCGGCGCCTCGCGCGGGCTGGTGAACTGGGCCACCTCCTTCGATCTGGCGCCGCTCGCGATGCTGGGTGTGATGTTCGCGGTGCTGCTTCTGCTGGGAATGTTCATGGAGCAGATCTCGATCATGCTCCTGACCGTGCCGATCTTCTTTCCACTGGCCAACACGCTGGGGTTCGATCCGATCTGGTTCGGGCTGATCATGCTGCTGTCGCTGGAGATCAGCTTTACCACGCCGCCCTTCGGGTTGTTGCTGTTCGTGATGAAGGGAGTGGCGCCGCCGGGCACGACAATGCGCGAAATCTATACCTCGGCCTTCCCGTTCATCGGCTGTTCGCTGTTGCTTGTGGCGCTGCTGGTGGCCTTCCCGCAACTGGCCTTGTGGTTGCCATCGCTCTAACATAGGGGTTTCGAACCTGCGCGTCGCTGTTGAACAAGAGCGTAAGTCGGGCCGGATCACCTTCGGCCCGATGAATCAAAGGCCAATCGCGCACCACCACTGAAATGGGAGCACTTGGGCGGGGTTGAAGAGCCCGCCCTCCGACGACGTGTCCATGTCACGCCGCAAACTTTCCGTCGAGACGCCGACTCGCTGCGTCTGAAACGGTACTCGCGTAGAAGTCGCGACTTCTTGCGTTTTTCCCGCATTGCGTTTGGTGTTTTGAGCGTTTTCAACTATCCTTTTGCTTATTTGTTTCAATTGCCGAGATTGCCATGACGTATGATCCATCGCCCGCCCGACGCATTCATCCGTTGCTGCGCGTGATCCGAAACGGTGATCAAACCGTGAATTCCTGCCGCGCCAAGATCTCGGGGCGGGTGTTTTCTGCGGCCGAGCCAAAGCCGGAAAAAAAGGGACTCGAACTTCTGAATCTCGCGGGCGCTCAGCAGGCCGTAGCGCTGCACGACCCGAGTTCGGAGATCGATCTGGTCAGCCTCACCAGCCGGCAATTGACCAAGCGACCGAAATGGCCCGAAGTGGAACCGGCGAGCACGTCATTCGTCAATGTCAGCATCGAAGTGACGCCGCGACCCGACGACAAGGGCAGCGATGGGTCGGACGTTGCCGCTGAGCGCATTGCTGCGGCCTGTCGCAACGCCCTGCCCAAGGCCAAGAGCAAGCGACCGCCGGGCATGGTCAACCGGCGCGGTCGGCTGATATCGGCGACGGTGCCGGTGTCCTTTCTCGACACGTTGTGGACCGATCCGGACGTGACCTTCGTGCAGCCCGCGGAAACGCTGAGCATCGACTTGCCGCTGGAAGAGGGGGATACGGGGCGGACGGAGCGCAAGATTGGCGGCGAAGATGTGCACGGCAGGGGTGCAGGTATTCTGGTGGGCATCATCGATGTCGGCGGCTTCGATTTCGCCCATCCGGATTTCCTGCGCGCCGACGGTACCACCCGGTTCAACCGCATCTGGGACCAGGGTGGCAGTTTCCGAACGACCGCGGCGCATCTGGGCTATGGCTGCGAGTTCACCCAGGCGCAGATGAACGATGCGATCCGTGCCGAGGCGGCCGGCGGCCTTCCGGCGACCGAGATCGAGCGACAGTCGCAGCGCAGCCCTGGATCGCACGCCACCCATGTCGCCAGCATCGCCGCCGGAAACGAGGGTGTCTGCCCCGAGGCCGAGATCATCGCCGTGCTGGTCGACGTGCCGCTTCCCGAAGAAGACCGTGAGCGGCGCGCCTTTACCTTCTCGGACAGCAGCCGGATCATCGATGCCATCGAATACCTGATCGCCACCGCTAACGAGATCGGCAAGCCGATCACCATCAATGTGAGCCTCGGCACAAATGGCGGGGCGCATGACGGGTCGAGCGGGGTGACGCGCTGGATCGACTCGGCGTTGACGGTGCCCGGGCGGTCGGTCTGTTTCGCCGCTGGCAATGCCGGCCAGCAGGACTCGACCGGACCCGAGGATTTCGGATTTATCATGGGGCGGATCCATACCAGCGGGCGGATTCCGGCGCGCGGTCTCGATACCGAGATCGAATGGGTCGTGGTCGGGAACGGCATCGCCGACATCTCGGAAAACGAGCTGGAGATCTGGTACAGTCCGCAGGACCGGTTCGAGGTCGAAGTGCTGCCGCCGGGCGACACCACCTGGCTGCGCGCGGCGCCTCAGGAGTATTTCGAAAACGAACGCCTCAGCGACGGCACCACGGTGTCGATCTATAACGAGCTCTATCATCCGGCGAACGGCGCGAATTACATTTCGATCTACTTGTCGCCCAACCTGACGCCGGGCCAGTTCCGCGGTATCCGCGCCGGGGTCTGGCGTGTCCGCCTGCGCGGCGTGGACATCCGCAATGGCCGTTTTCACTGTTGGATCGAACGTGATGATCCGCGCAATCTCGGCGCGTTCGGGGGGATGCAGTTCTGGCGGTTTCCGTCCTTCTTCACGGAGGCTTCGAACGTGGATTCGCATTCCATCTCGTCACTGGCCTGCGGCAATAACGCGGTGGCAGTGTCAAACTACGATGCTGCAAGCAACCGCATGAACATCACCTCGAGCCAGGGGCCGACGCGGGACGGGCGTTTCAAACCCGACATTGCGGCGCCGGGCTCGAAGATCCTGGCGGCGAACGGCTTTGACTCGAGGGACGCGTTGTGGACCGCGAAGTCGGGCACCAGCATGGCGAGCCCGTATGTCGCGGGGGTGATCGGGCTGATGCTGAACGCCAATCCCGGGCTCAATGCTGCGCAATGCCTCGGGATTCTCCAGAGGACTTCGCGGCCGTTGCCGGGAGGCACCTATGACTGGGTCAACGACGCGGGGTTCGGCCGGATCGACCCGGAAACAGCGATCCAGGAGGCGGCGTCGTTCTCGAACCGCCGCGATTTGAACGCGTGATGAGGGCGGCATGAAACTCAGAATCTTCCAGTCTGACAAGGGCGACTGCTTGTTGCTGCAAAGCCGTGACGGCAAGAATGTGCTGTGCGATGGCGGCATGGCGCGGGCCTATCGCGCCCATGCCCGCCACCTGTTGCCGGATCTGATCGGCGACGGGGGGCGTCTGGATTATGTCTATGTCAGCCACATCGATCAGGACCACATTTCCGGCGTGCTCCAGCTTCTGAACGATGCGCTGGATTGGAAAGTCTTCGATCACCACCAGCAGAACGGCGTGTCCAGCGTGCGGGAACCCGATTTCCCGCGCCCGGCGGCGATCGGCGGGCTGTGGCACAATTCCTTCCGCGACCAGGTTGGCGACAATGCCGGCCCGATCGGCGACCTGCTGGCGGCGTCGGTACCGGTCCTGTACGGATCGGCAGTGCCAGATCTGGTCGACATGGCCCATGATGCCGAGAACATCGCCAATTCCATTCCCGAGGCGCTGAAGGTGTCGCGGATTTGCAAGCCTGACCTTCTGGACGTCGTGGTCAATGAGTTTCCCGGTTCAGCCGGACCGGCTAAGCTGCTGTATTTCCGCGACCAGCCGCAATCCTTCCACGTCGGCGATCTCAAGTTCACCATCATCGGCCCCACCGAGAGAGAGCTCGACGATCTGCGCCAGGGCTGGAACAACTGGTTGAACGATCCCGAGAAGAACAGCGTCGCCAAGGTGCGGGCGGAGATGAAGAAACGGGTCGAGGCGTTTGCTGCCGGTCAATTCGTTGGATCGCCCTTCGATCTCAGGAACTGGAACGGGGTCAAGGATTTCGAGGGGGTGACGGTACCCAACGTCGCGTCGCTGATGTTCATGGTCGAGGAGGATGACAAGAAACTGCTTCTCACCGGCGACGGCCAGCAGGACAAAATCCTGGATGGGCTCGACGCGGCCGGGTTCCTCGACAACGGCCATCTGCATGTCGATGTGCTCAAGATCCAGCACCACGGGTCGGAGCACAACATGGACCGGGACTTCGCACGCAAGGTCTCGGCCGATCACTACGTGTTCTGTGGCGACGGCAGTCACGGCAACCCGGAACCGGAGGTGCTGGACATCGTCTTCAAATCACGGATCGGTCCGGCATCGCGACGCGCCCTGGCGCCCGAGGCCGAGGACAGGCGGTTCAAGTTCTGGTTCAGCACGCGGGCCGACAAGCTGCCGACGCAAAGCGCGAAGCGCCGCAATTTCGAAGAGGTCGAGGCGAAGATCGGCAATTGGGAAAGCGAACACGGCGACCGGTTCTCGGCGGAGTGGGTCGCGAGGGACTACCGCACGCTGACGATCTGACGCGTAATCTGCGCCCGGCTCTGTCGAGGGGTCACGGCAGCACCCGGACGTATCCGGGTCTTTACGAACCGCCATCGTGACATTGCGCAGGATGCGCGCGTCTGTTCGGAATGGCTTGTCGCGGCGAAGGGGGAATTCGCAGGGTCTCTCGCCGTTGGTGTCCCAGCCTTCTGAGCTCGAGTGTTCACGAACAGAGTTGGTTGACGATCGCTCGGCGTGCTGCGCGGCCCGACCCTCTGCGATCGAAGCAAACTGTGCGCCGCCGGTTCTCGGCCCGGCGGTTTGGCAAGGCATGCAGACTGTCAACCTGATCGGGGGCAGTCGCGGAAAACCGCTAAGATTCTATAGAAAAAACCGGTGTCAGACGGGCGGCAATTAAGCCGCCGTTCACCGTGCCTTCCGATGTTGGTCACACCGGAAGCGTCACCTTCGTTACCGCGAAATGCGGCGTTTCCGGACGTTTTCAAGCTTCTGGAGGTGCCCATGCCGAAATCTCTCTTCAAGACCGTTTCGTTGGTTGGCTGTGTCAGCGTCGTAACGGGCTGCATGTCAACAACCGATACGGCGACCCGTAATGTCGTGGTGTCGACATCGGGTGAGCCACAGGCCTTCACCAAAGTCGCCTACGCTAGCAAAAATACCGGGACGATGCGGGCCTTCGTGACCGGCTACAGTTTCTGGGACAACACGCCGCCGGGATCGGCCCGAATTGCACGCCCGATCATTCACCGTCAAGCCGGGGGGACGGGAACCTACGACGACCCGATAACAGTCGCGGTGGGGCACTCGAAATCTGGCGGGCGAAGCCGGATGGATTTTCCTGCCGGTACGCGGTTCTATTTCCCGAACCTGAAAAAATACGGCATCGTTGAGGATCTTTGCGGCGACGGTCCGCGGCCGCAGAACGGTCCGTGCCACACCGGCTATGGCGGGCTCGCGTGGCTCGACATCTATGTCGGCGGCCGCAGCGTCGGGTCATCTGCCGCCGACAGATGCATGAACGCGATCACCGGTGTACAGAACGTTGTGATGAACCCGTCGCCGGGACTGCCGGTTCATCGTGGCGAGATCGCGCTTTCGACCTGTCGCAGTTCCTGAGGGGCTGACGCAGTCTTTCGCGATTACCCCGATCTCGGGCAACTGGTTGTCGTCATCCGGTTTCGCGCAGTAAATGGGAAATGGCCTGCAGGATGATCCCGTTGGTGTTGAGATCGGCATAACCCGAGGTCGGGCGTTGCGTTTTCACATTGACGCCGGACACGAAACCGACGGTATTGCGGCCTGTTTCGCGCGCGAAATCAAGCAGCCTGCGCGTGAAATCGCCTGGCTGGTAGGCTGCCCACAAAAACGCGGCCTTCGTGCTGAACGTCAACAACTCGTCTGCTGCTGCATCGGTCATGTATTCCGGCTCGTGGGCAACCGTATCCAGACGCCAGCTGCGCGGTCCTGACCCCAGATTGAGACCCTGATAAATAAACCACGGGGGCTGGTCTATCGGGGTTTCCGACGGGCAGAGCAGACGACCGGACTCGCGGAATTCTTCCTCCATTGCCGCAAGTAGAACCTCGGCCAGGTAGCGGCTTTCCGGCGACATTCCCAACTCCATCGCTTCCAGCAGCAGCGGTTCGGTGCCCAGCGGTCCGATCCTGGAGACGGCCTCCAGCATCGCGATTTCGCCATCACCCGGTTCTCGACCTTGGAAGGTCTCGTACGGCGACGCGACATCCAGCCCCCAGCGCCGGAAGGCAAGCGCCGAATAGTGCGCGCAGTGCGAACCGTAGGTCGAAATCAGCTTTCGCCCGATCACCGAATGAATCTTGCGGTCGATCAAGATCTCGTCAAGGTCCCAGGAATCCACCAGTTTCCCCAACGCATCGCTCATCCCGAACCGCCGGCGTACGTTGTCCAGCGACGACATCAGCCTGCCGCCATCACAGCCATCGAAGTCGCGGATGCCCCAACGGTGCCGGTCGGTCCGGATCCAGCCTTGCGGCAGAAGCCGGTTGTCGGTTTCGCGACCGCGGAGGTTCGGAAAAATGCGCCGGAACCTTGTTTCGGCGTCTTTCCTGTCGATCAGCCCGATTTCCGTTGCCGCAACGATTGCATTCAGGTTGCTGCCGACATCCCACATCGTCACGGCTCGGTGGACCTTTCCGCCTGGCCGGGAATCCACCGTTGCCGGAGCGAGCCCCGTCGAGCGCTCGGTGTATTCTTCGAAGTAGCCCCAGGCTTGGCGGGCGTCCTCGAGAAGGCGGGCGCGGTCCGCGTCGCCGGGCTTGCGGGCCGGTTGCCGGGGCACATCCGCGACCGCGGCACGTGTCAATCTGTGACGTATTGCGACGGGCTCATTGGTGTGCAGCGCCGCCGCCAACTGGTTGACTGGGACGTACTGAGTGATTGCGTCCTGACGCAGGGCCTGCAGATTGGCCAGTGTCCGCCGGCGTTCGTTCGCGCGCGATAACTGATCGGCGGTCAGGGAAATCACGATATCTTCCCCCCCGCTCAGGCGCGGATCGATGTCGGTGGCGGGACTGCCCGGCAAGAAGCGGACAACTGGCAAATGCAGAACCGAACAGCCATCGATGCCCAGGTCCCGGGACTTTCCGCCGGTAAACAAAACGGCATGACCCGGCCCTAGCTTTTGAGTTGCGGACATGCGGGACGGGCCGTCACCACCACACGCAAGGGTTACCGGGGTGAGCGTTGCGCCTCGGTCGGTGCGGTCGATCCAGAAGGCCTCGCCCGCGGGTCTGAGAGCGGACGGAATCTGGACCTGCGCGAGCGCGTCGCGGAAATCCGCAATGACCTCGTGCTGCGCCGGCGTGGCGGTTTCGGGTAGTTCGAGCACCACCGATACGAGCCGCCTCTGATCGAAGTTATCACGCAGTTGCAGGTCGGACACCGTCATCAGCGCGAGTTTGCCCGCCAACTCGCGTTGGATCAGCGTCTCGGCAAAACTGGCCGTCCAGGCGTAGAGTCGGTCTTCGACGACGTCCGCCAAGCTGTCGGCAGAGAGATAGAACAGCACCGCGTTCTCCTCGCCGCTGTCTCCGGGAAGAATGGAGAAACTGGAGTCCGGATCGACCTGTTGTCCGCCAAAGAACCGCACCACGCCGTTGCGCCAGCTTTCGGATCGCACCGTCGCATCGGTCTGCGGCCGGACGAGCACGTTGCGTATTCCCGACGCCCGGACACCGGTCGGTTCGTTGGGCTTTTCGACGTCGTCGCATAGGACGGTTCTCAGCGGGACAGACGCCGGAGACACGCCGAGAAGACGGCCAAGCCGGTTGCGGGCGGTGAAGACGGCGCGAGACTGAAAATAGGGCGAAAGGCCTGAAAGGCCGGGAAGTTCGACCGCAAGGTCGACGCCGTTTCCATCGCTGATCAGCGCCTGCAGGGTAGCGGCCAGTTTGCTTTCGGCCTCTCGGTCGTCCGGGAGACGGATGGCGCAGGTGATCCAGATGCCCTGGTCCAGAAGCGTTTCCACGACATGCATCAGAAAGGCTGGTTCGGTGTCGGCCGAAATATCGGTGATCACCACCGCCGCCGACAGGATGCCGGTATCCGCTGCGGCCGGCCTGACCGGTACCGTTGTGCAGATACCGGCTGCAAGCGTGGATGCCAGGAAACTGCGTCTCTTCATGCCGCCCTTCGCCAAAGCTGGAACCGTTCCCTGCGGCTGACGCGTCCCCACCCGGCGAGGCGGCCGGTGACGGCGCGCAGCACCGAACGGTAGACCGAGAAATACAGCAATTGACGATAGAAGAAACGCTGGAATGGGAACAGCCAGAGCAGATGCATGCTTTCGCGCTTGTCGGTTTTCAGCGCATAGGCGGCAACGAACAGGTCAAGCAGCGGCAGGATCATGTATGCCCAGATCAGATAGGTGGGGGTGTCGGACACCGCGGTGCCGATGTCGCCCGACCAGGTGCCCGCAAAGGTCTTGTAGAGGAGCAGCAAAACGAAGGCGTCTGCAATCGGCGCGAGAAGCGGGAAGAGATAACCAAATATCAGCATGTCCGGGATGGACATCAAACCGACGGCGCGGCGTTCGAAAAAGGCGCTTTTGTGCTTCCATGCACATTGGAACATGCCCAGCGACCACCGCAAACGCTGGCCAAGCAGCTGGCGAACCGTCTCCGGCGCTCGGGTGAAGGCAACGGCTCTGTCTTCGTAGGTCACGCGATACCCGGCGCGGTTGACGGCGATGGTCAGATCTGCGTCTTCGGTCAGGGTGTCGTTACGGTAACGGCCCGCCTCGCGCACGGCGGCTGTGCGCCATGCGCCGACTGCGCCCGGAACGACAAGAATACCATTGACCAGATCAAAGGCGCGGCGATCGAAGTTTTGCGCGGTGACGTATTCGAGGGCCTGGAGCCGGGTCAGAAGGTTCCGACGATTGGCAACGGTGATCTTGCCGGCGACAGCCCCGACTCGCGGATTGGCGAACTGGCGGACAAGATGGCCGATGGCCTGGGGTTCGATTTCCGTATCCGCATCAATACAGACGAGAATTTCGGAACTGGTATTGGCGACTGCGGCGTTCAAAGCCGCCCATTTTCCCTGATTGAGCTGTGCGTAGATGTGAACCCGGGGATTGTTCCGGAACCGAAGGACTTCGTCGAAGGTTTCGTCCTGTGACCCGTCGTCGATGACGACGATATCGAAATTCGAATAGTCGCTGGCCAGCACGCTGGTGATGCATCTGCGGATCGCGTGTTCCTCGTTAAAGGCCGGAATCACCACGGTCACCTTGGGTTCGAAACCGGGGTCGATCGGAGGTACGCGCTGCCGTCTGTGCGCCAGAACCAGGATGATCAGCATCCGGATAACCCCGATGCCAAGCACCGTCCAGAAGACCGTTTCCAGACTGAACCAGGTGACCGAAAGAAACTCGAACGACAACCGGTCGAATACCAGCCAGCGCCCGCTGACTTCCGGCATCAGGTCGGCACGCGTGGTGCCAAGAAGATCCGACAGCGTCGTAAATTCGTAACCCTGAGCGCGCAAGTCCCTTATGATCAGCGGCAGGGCTTCGACCGTGGCGGTTCGATCTTCGCCGCCATCGTGTAGAAGAATGACATTGCCGCCGCCGTTGTTCACCTCGCCGACAACATAATCGACGATCGCCTCGGACGACATACCGGTCCAGTCCTTGGGCACAATGTCCATGCCGGAGATAATACCGCCCTCGCTTTGAACCCACTCCAGCGAACGCACCCGGCTTTCCTCGATCGGGCCGCCCGCTCTCAGAAAGGGTTCGCGGTAGAGCAGTGTCTTGTGGCCGGAATAGCCCGCGATCAGCTTGGCCATCATCCCGTGCTCAAGCTCGGTTCGGGAGTGCGAAATCTGATCCATACGCGGATGCGAGAAAGTATGAGACCCGACTTCGTGCCCCTCGGCAATCATGCGGTTCAGCAGGCCGGGTTCTTCCATGACGCGTGAGCCGACAACGAAGAACGCACCGGGTGTCTGGGTCGTTTTCAGCGTGTCGAGAATGGCAGTGGTGTAAACAGGGTCCGGGCCGTCGTCGAAGGTCAGCACGAGCTTGCTGGCTGGGGCCTGGCCATAGCGTTCGAGTTCGTAGGGACGCGGCATTTGGCGATAGGTTGCCGCGGTTATCCTGCCCGTCACGGGGTCGACATCCACCTCGCGAAATCCGGACCGGGGCCGGCTGACCACACGCAGAAATGGGCCTTCGCCGCGATAGGAGACGTAGTTGCTGAACCGCAAGTCGCTCAGGTCCGACCGCAGTGCGGTCGGGTCTCTGGTCTCGTTGGCCAACACCTTCCAGATGCCGGGATCCTCGCGCCCCAAAGACCACAGAGCGATATTTCGGATTCCGAGGCCCTCGAGCGTCAGGATTGCGTTGTGCGCCGAGGCCGCATCGAGCAACCAGACCTTGTGGCTGCTGCGGGATTTGTCGCGGTAGGAACTGAAACTGTTGCCGATCTCGGGGCTGAACGAAAGCTCAGCGCCGGCGCCACCGATGCGCTTCCAGGCTTCGACGACCGGCAGGGTTTCGGGCAGGGGTTGCCTGGTCGTCCATTCGGCTGCGAAACTGCCGATGGCGATCGTCAACCTGTCCGGGCCGATCGCGGCCAGCGCGCGTTCCGCAAGATCCTCAAACCAGGCTTCCGCGGCGAGAGGGCCGGGCGGACTGCCGATCCAAGGCTCGCGAAAAGCCTTGAGGATCACGGTGTCGAACGCTTGCATCAGCGCACGGTTTTCCCAGATCGACTGGCGTGCCGACAGGACAATACATGATTGGCGTCCGGCCTCGTGCAGCCGCGCAGAGACGCTGTTGAAGACCGGCGCAAGGGTCTGGAGCTGCTTTGCGTCGAGCTGTTTGAAATCGAGACATAGTCCGGCCGCGTCGAAGGCTTCGGCCGTGGCCAGAAGATCGCCTGTGATCTTGTCGGTGGTTGTCGGTTTTGACAGTTGCGCCAGGAAATGGTCAACGTCGTATCCGGTTTCCAGCAGGACCGTCGGCATCAGCAACGGCGGCGTATCCGTGGTTCTGCGGTAAGTCTCGATGGCTTCGCGAACGCTGGGATCAGCGGGAGTGACACGAAGGCCGTGCTCCGCGATTTCCGGTGCCGTCTCGATCGTGATCCAGTCTGGCACCAGCACACTCAGCGTGCCGCAGCTTTTCTTCAGTGACAGCGGCGCCCATTCCAGTTCGGTCGGGACGTGGCCGAAATACCTGTTTGCGCCGGTGTCGGCGAACGCTGCGAATGGTGTGTTCGGAGCGTTGCGGCAGGTGGTCTCCTCGAGGCCCTGGGCGAATGCTGCGCGAACGAAAAAACCGCGATGCGCGTGATGATCTCCCGCTTCGTGATCCTCCGCATCGCCATGGTGTTCGCTTTCACTCTGGTTCAAGCTTTCGATCGTCCACCACAGCCGAACCTCTTCGATGAAGCCCGAGATCGGAAACGACCTTCCGAAGAATAGGACGGACCAAACGAGCAGAACGGACGACGCCAAGAGAAACAGCCGGCGCACGCGTTTCCGACGACTTAGGCTCGGGTCGTGAAAAACACGCTCATCCCCGGGATCCTCGACATCGAACAGGAATTGGTATGCCCCAAGTGTCACTTGTGGTTCACTCCGGCGTTTCCACGGGAAAGCCGCTTTGCTCCCCGCACGTGGGGAGTGACCTTCCCGGCCTGGTTTGAAGCGGGCCCTGGGCAACTATTGAAATTGAAGGCAAAACGCCCCGCAGAAAAACCCACTCGTGACACGACGTCACTCCCCAAATGGGCCCCCACCCTCGGGCACATTACAGATTGTGGCGAAGACGTGGCAAGTTTTAGACGAAACTTGATGAAAATATGGCGTCAAAAGGACGTGAATCCGGCGTTAATCCTCGGCGTTTTCCGCGTATTGTTGAATTGCTCAATCTAAGGTCGATTATATCTTCGTATACTCGCCTTCTTTTTTTCATCAAACCGAGTCGCAACCGGATTGCGCGGTCTGCGGGTCGAGAGCCGCGACTCACGCAGATTGTCCCGGCTTGACAGCGCCACTGGCCGAACGCCTCCCACCAATATCGTCTCAGCCGACGGGCTGCTCGGAAACCGGCCTGTCAGCTCTGCGCGGGGGTGCTGGTGTGCCCCTTGCCGGCGGATGGACAAAACCTACTCGGGGTAGATGCCGGCTGCGATATTGCAGAGCATTTCAAAGATGATCGAAACGCCCAGAAACGCCGTGGCGCCGCTTGAATCGAACGGCGGGGATACCTCGACGAGGTCTGCTCCGACGATGTCCACGCCATTCAGAAGACGCGCAACCATCAGGGCCTCGTATGAATTGGGGCCGCCGACTTCGGGTGTGCCGGTGCCTGGAGCGAAGGCGGGATCGACAAAGTCGATGTCGTAGGAGACGTAGGTCGGTGCCGTTCCGACGATTTCACGCGCTTCAGACATGACGTCCTGCGGGCTACGGGCATGGAACTCTTCAATGGGAATGATGCGCACCCCGACCGCGTCGGCGAATTCGCGGTCCTCGCTATCGTAGGCAGTGCCACGAATGCCGATCTGAACCACCCTTTTCGGATCGAGAAGCCCTTCTTCGATGGCCCTGCGAAACGGAGTGCCATGGGTGTATTGCGTGCCGCCGAAATAGTCCTTGAAGAGATCGGTATGGCTGTCGAAATGGATCATACCCAGCGGGCCGGACCTGGCCAGCGCCCGGAGGATCGGCAGAGACGAAAGATGATCGCCACCCGCCGTGAGAGGAGTGATGCCAGCGGCAACGACCTTGTCATAGAAACTGGTAATGCGGGTCATGCTGTCGATGATGTCCGCCGGGTTCGGTGGCACATCGCCTAGATCGGCGCAGTTGACGATCTCGAACGGACGCACTCCGGTGGCGCCGTTCTGTGCCCGTATCATCGTCGACATGTCGCGGAGCTGCCTGGGGCCATGCCGCGGCCCGGGCCGGTTGGTCGTGCCGCTATCCCATGGTACCCCGATCAGACCGACCTGAACGTCCTTCAGGCGCGGGTCGTCAAGGGTGACATGCGGCAGTCGCATGAACGTCGGCACGCCGGCGAAACGTGGCAGGTCGAACCCTGAAACCGGGTGAAAAAACGGGTCGCTCATCTTTGGTCCTTTCCTAGGTCATCACGCTGCCGCCGTTGACGCCCAGGCATTGGCCGGTGATGAAACCGGCCTCGGGGCCGCACAGGAAGACGGCCATTGCGGCGATGTCTTCGGGCTGGCCAAAGCGGGCGAGCGGCGTGTCCATGTCTTTGGCAAGTTGCTCAGGGCTCATGCTGTGCGGGCTGGTCATGTCGGTTTCAATCGAACCTGGCGCAATCGCGTTGACGAGGACGCCGGGCGCAAGTTCGCGGGCAAGAGAGCGTGTCATCGCGATGATCCCGCCTTTCGAGGCGGTATAGGCAACCATGTTTTCGCGCCCGAGGTAGCCGAGATCGCTGGCGATATTGACAATCCTTCCGGTCGCACGGCGGCGGACGAATTCGCGGGAGGCGAGGAAGGCGCCACGCAGGTTGACGGCAATCACCCGATCGAAATCCTCGCACCGGGTCTCGGACAGCGGGCTTTCCATCAGGATACCAGCGTTGTTGATCAGGATCTCGAGGGCACCAAAGGTCTCAGCGACCTGATCGAACATAGCGACGACTTGCGCTTCGTTCGAGACGTCGGCCTCGATTGCGAGCGCTTCGGTCCTGACCTGCAGATCTGTGAGCGTCTGACCGACCTGGGGGTCGCCTGGATGGCAGATGGCAACCTTGGCACCTGCATCCGCGAGCGCCAGCGCGATTGCACGACCGATCCCCCGGGAGCCGCCGGTCACCAGCGCGGACTTGCCGGACAGGATCATGACATGACCTCGCCCCGGTCAATGTTGATGGCCTGCCCGGTAATGTTCGTCCCACCGGAAGACGCGAGGAAGAGATAGAGATCGGAAATGTCCACCGGCTCCATCAATTTGTCGATGGCTTGGGCCGACATGATTTCCTGTTCGACCTCGGTTTCGGTCCTGCCGCTGGACTGCGCCAGTTCCCGCAGCGAATTCATTGCCGGGCCGGTTTTGATCCAGCCGGGGCAGACCGCGTTTACGCAGATCCGACGCGGGCCCAGTTCCTGTGCCCAGGTGCGCATGAGGCCAAGATTGGCATGCTTGCTGGCAACGTAAGCCGAGAACCCCGGCACGGCGGTCCGTGACCAGATCGACGCGGTCAGGATGATGCGCCCGCCATCGGCGATGCGGTTCACCAGCGTGTCGGTGACATTCTGAGTGCCGGTCACGTTGATCGCGATGATCCGCTCGAAGGTTGCGTTGCCTTCCGGGTTTTCCCCGGTCAGCGGTGTGGGGCGCTCGAGCCCGGCGTTGTTCACAAGGACGTCGAGCGTTCCGATATCGGCGAGTTTCTCGGTCACCTGCGCGGCATTGGCAATATCACACTGAATTGCACGGACGCTGCCAGACAGTTTCGCGGCGGCTTCGTGGATCGCGCCGGTGTCTGACAGAATTGTCAGCTCGGCCCCGGCCGCGGCGAAAGCAGCAGCGACCCCGTAGCCGATGCCGCTGCTGGCGCCGGTGACGAGCACCTTCTTCCCGGTGAAGTCGAAGGTCAGACGGCCGGTCATTCGTTTTCGCGCCCCTCTTGCCGCATGAGGCGCATGAGATGCGCCTCGAGGTCGCTATAGCCATCGAGTTTGACGACTTTCTCCTTGTCGGCAATCCGTTTGCCGTTCTTGAACTGCGGCACGATTTCCTCTTTCAGCCGCCCGGGGTGGCTTGAGAGGAACACGATTTTGTCGGCAAGGAAAATCGCCTCTTCGAGATCATGGGTAACGATGACCATGGTCGTGCTGGTTTGTTCGGCGACGTTGATCATCAGTTCCTGCATCAGCCAGCGGGTTTCGGCGTCGAGCGCTCCGAAAGGCTCGTCCATGAGAAGGACTTCCGGGCCATTGGCCAGTGTGCGGGCGATGGCCACGCGCTGCCGCATACCGCCCGAGAGCTGTGAGGGATACGCGTCGGCGAATTTGGTGAGGCCAACCAGGTCGATGAAATGCGCGGTGCGGTCCTTTCGCTCGGAGGCCGGCAGTCCGTTGATCTTCATGCCGAATTCGACGTTCTTCCGGACCGACAGCCAATCGAACGAGGTGTAGGCCTGGAAGACCATGCCACGGTCGCGGCCCGGGCCGTCGACGGTACGCCCGCCGATCACGATCTCTCCCTCGGTCGGGGTCTCGAGCCCGGCCATCATCCGCAAGACGGTGGATTTGCCGCAGCCCGAAGGGCCGAGAAGGACGCAGATAGAGTTCTGTTCGACGTCGAAACTGATGTCCTGAACCGCCTGTACGGACCGGCCCCGGCCCAGATCGAACCGCTTTGAGACATTTCGGATCTGAAGCGTGCTTTGCCCGGTCATGTCAGCTCTTTCTCAGGTAGGGGAAAGCCCAGCGATGCAACAAGGCGAATAACAGATCGAAAATCAGACCGAGCGCTCCGATCACGATGATGCCGGACAGGATTTCGTCGGTCTTCAGGAAGCGTCGGGCGCGCATCATCATCGCGCCGATCCCGGTGGTCGAGGCGACGATCTCGGCGATCACAAGATAGGTCCAGGCCATGGCGAGCATCTGCCGCATCGCCGTGACGATATTGGGCAGGACTGCGGGAAAGACGACCTTCATCACCACGGTCGATCGGCCGGCCCCGAGCGTAAGCGCGGTTTCGACCAGTTCTTCGCGGACGTTCTTGGTGTGGTCCATGATCAGGGTGATCAGAAAGAAGATCACCCCGATGAACAGAA
This sequence comes from Marimonas arenosa, assembly GCF_030848945.1. GTDB lineage: Bacteria > Pseudomonadota > Alphaproteobacteria > Rhodobacterales > Rhodobacteraceae > Marimonas > Marimonas arenosa. Next base: position 174,069 of record NZ_JANHAX010000006.1, on the reverse strand, counting down.
GCGCCAGCTTCGGCGCCTCACCGGTGCCGAACCACATCAGGAGGATCGGGATGAAGGACGGGGCGGGCAGGTAGCGCCAGGCCGAAACAAAGGGGGCGAAAACCGCCTCGATGGCCGGGAAGGCGCCCATGAGAACGCCGAGCGGCACGGCCACCGCACAGGCCATGGCAAAGGCGCCCACCACGCGGCTGATCGAGATCATGACATCGCTGGCAAAACCCCGTTCCCAGAACAGGTCCCAGGTCGTGGCGAAAACCTTTTGCGGGGCAGGGACCAGAAGGTCATTCACCAGCCCGGCCGATGATGCGAAAATCCAGACGCCGAAGAACACCGCCCAGATTCCGAAGGCGGAGACCAGGCGTTGCCGGCGCCCCACCGGTTTGCGCAGTCCGAAGAACCTGTTCGTTGCCACGGCGGACCCTTTCCTTGCCCGAGAGAAGAAACGGGGGCGCAACGAGCACGCCCCCGCTGGTCGTCAGTGTGCCGTCAGCGATTGACGATACCCCGCTTCGACGAGATCGCCCATCAGCGAACAATCGATGCCCGCGGCCGCGTCGACCTTCTTGTCCATCAGGCCGAGCTTAACCCACCAGTCGTTGGTCAATGCGATCGAGTCGGCCATCGAGCCGTTGGCCATGCCGAAGGGTCCGTCGCCGTCGAGCACACCGCAGAGGCGGGCGGATTCGTCGAAGTCGAACATGTAGATGCCGCCTTCGAAGCTCTTGCCGTTGGTGCCGATGACATAGCCGATGTCTTCTTCAGGCCACTGGAGATAGGCCGCCAGAAGCTTGTTGGTTTCTTCGGTGTTTGCACTCCAGTAACCAAGGCCTTCCCAACGGGCCTTAAGCACGTCCAGCGCCACGTCGCGCTTTTCAGCGATGAACTTCTTGTTCATGTAGAGGGCATCCATGAAGATTCCGGTTTTCAGAACATCCGGATCGCCCGTGTTCACTATACTTTTCGCGCCGGGCTTGGCCTCGAGCACCTTGGAAATCCAGGGCTCATACATGTAGGCGGCTGCGAGGTCATCCGACATCATCGGGCCGACGGCTTCGTCCGCGTTCAGGTTGACCCATTCGACCTGGTCGGGGGCGATTCCGACCGAGTCGAGCCAGATGCCCATCAGAAGGTGGCCGATATAGGCCTGCGGCGCGGCAACCTTTTTGCCGGGCAGATCGGCGGTTTCGATTCCAGGCGAAAGGATCACGTGGTCGACGCCGTAGGACGGGTTGAGAAACGCCACGTTGACCACATCCGTGCCACGGTCGACCGTCAGCGGCGTATAGTCAGCCGTGCAGCCGTAGACGTCGATTTGTCCCGCGGCGAGGGCGGCGTGACCGCCGAGCGGATCTTCGAAAATGGTGATGTTCAGGTCGTGACCGGGGATCAGGTCTTTCTGGCGGGCGACTTCCAGCATGGCATAGCCGGGCCACGAAACGCAGATGCCGACATTGACGGTCTCGGCCGAGGCGGAGCCGGCCGCACCCCCCAGGAGCATGGCCGCCGCGGCGGCAAGTTTCAGAACTGGGCGCATGATCATTCCTCGCTGTTTGGCGTTTTGTAGAAGTTATGGATAAAACTGTACCTAACTAAAATTTTAGTTCAATAAAAATTTTTACTACGCTAATGTAAGGCGAGATGTACACCACCTTGTTGGGAGACAAAGGTTGACGACCCTGCGCGCAAGACAAAAGGAAGACCGTCGAAAAAGGATCGTGGCATCGGCGAAAACCCTCTTCAAAAAGAAGGGTTACGAGAAGACGACCATTGAGAACATCGCCGAGGCCGCAGGTGTTTCCGGCGTGACCGTGCACAACTATTACGGCACCAAAGCGGGAGTTCTTCTGGCCCTTGTCGTCGAGAGCGACGCTGCTCTGATCCCCCGTCTCGACGAATCGCTGCCGCGCGGCGACGGCGATCTGGTCGAACTCGTGGTCGAATTCGCGCATATCATCATGGATCATGCCATAGCGAATCTGGAGAAGGACATCTGGCGACAGGTAATTGCTGCCGTCACGACCGAGGCAGGCACGCGGCTGAGCAAGGCCTATTCGGACCTGGACCGGCAACTGGCCTATGTGCTGATCCAGCGCATCGAAGCGGCACAGCAGGCCGGGTCGCTGCCCGGCGCGATTGATCCGGTGCATCTGGGCCAGGCCCTGTTCCAGCTTCAGAATGCCCGCTTCATCCAGTTCATATCGAACGATGACGCAACCCCGGAAGATATTGAATCCCGCCTGCGCAACGACTTGACCGCGCTGTTTTCAGTCTGCCGCGGCTGACGGACGGGTCGGAGAAGAAAAAGGAGAGCCCGATGTTTCTGAACCCGATTGACTGGCCCGACGGCAAGCGTTGCGCCGCCTGCGTCACCTTCGATATCGACGCCGATTCCCTGATCCGCACCGCGCGGCCGGAAGATGCCGATCTGCGCCTGCAGCCGATTTCGATGGGCCGATATGGCCCGACGGTGGCGGTGCCACGCATTCTCGAGAGCTATCGCAGGTTGGGTTTGACCCAGACCTTTTTCATGCCGGCGTGGGTGATGCAGACCTATCCCGCAACGGTGGAAGCGATCCTCGAGGACGGGCACGAGATCGGGCATCATTCCTGGATGCACGAGGACCCGATGGAGCATTCCGATGCGCGGGAAGCCGAGCTGTTCGAGCGGGCTCTGGAGGTTCATGTGGCGATGACCGGTCGCAAACCGCGGGGCTATCGCGCGCCGGTTTATTCGATCACGCCGGCGATGATCGCCCGGCTGATCGAGCATGGCATCGTCTACGACAGCTCGATGATGGCCGATGATCTTCCCTATCTGGTGGAGACGCCGAAGGGTGAGTTGATCGAATTGCCGCCGCATTGGGGAACCGACGACTGGCCGCCGTTCGCCCATTTCGCCGAAATCGACTACCTGATGCCGGTGCGGGCGCCGTCGGACGGGATACGCGCCTTTGCCGAGGAGTTCGAGGCGATGCACGAGGCGGGGGGGTTCTGGATGCCGGTGCTGCACCCGTTCCTGACCGGTCGGGTGGCCCGCTGGCGCGAGATGGAAAAGCTGATCGAACGCGCGCTTGAGGCGGGCGATGTCTGGTTTGCCCCGATGGAAGACATCGCGGCCCATGCGGGCGAGCGCCGTGACACCCTGCGACGAGAGGTCATCGATCTCTGACCCGGAGATTCGCTTGCCCCGGCGGCGTGTTGCCGATCCGCTTCGGATCCCAGTGTTTGCGCAGGCAGGGCGTGCGCCAATCGCGAAAGTGCGGGTCGGCTCGGGTTGGCAAAAAAGTCGGGTCGGGTATCTGATCCTCGGTTTTCCTGAATATTCCGGCAGAACTCCTCAATAACGGGGGATCAATTTTTTAAGGCGACGTCAGGCTTTTGGTGTTCCGGCGGCGCGATCCATGCCGAACTCTTGACCGAGGATCGGCGTCACTCCGACCGTTCACAACATGAACGGGTGCTTGAATCGGATTCGGTCCGCAACGGACGTTGTCCCGCCCAGATCCGATAGATCATGGCCTTCAGCTCGGGATGGACTTGCCATCGATGAACATCCTTGAGGCAGGAGCAATACGTAACTTGAAGAGAACAGACAGCAATAATCAGGGAAACACAACTGAAAGTCAGAAGACACCTGTTCTCAACAACCCCGAAGTGTCTTGAGCGTCCCCAGGCGGCGCTTCAGAAACCTTTGCACCGGTCAATCCTGAACCGCGTGGAAAAATACCACGTGCTGTTTGCACTCTGGGCACCAGACGCTAGTACACAAGGATGATCTCTTTGGATGCACTCACTGACCTGCGGTCACATGACTTCGATACGATCATAGATGTCCGCAGCCCCTCGGAGTATTTCGAGGACCATATCCCTGGTGCAATCAACCTGCCGGTTCTGGACGACGAAGAACGTGCACGGGTTGGCACGATCTACAAGCAGGAGTCACCTTTTCGCGCCCGCAAGATTGGTGCCGCACTCGTTTTCCGCAATGCCGCGCACCATATCGAAACGGCTTTAGGTGACTATGACGGAAGGTGGAAGCCTCTCGTCTATTGCTGGCGGGGCGGTCAGCGGTCCGGGTCCTTTGCATGGATGCTGCGGGAGATCGGGTGGCGTGCAGAAACGATTGAGGGCGGCTACAGGTCGTATCGGCGGCTGGTCGTCAAGGAACTCTACGAAGAGCCGCTGCGTTTCCGGCTGGTCCAGCTGGGAGGATATACTGGAACTGCCAAGACGGAACTCTTGCCAAGGCTCGAGAGCCTCGGCGTGCAGGTGCTGGACCTCGAGGGTCTCGCCCGGCACCGGGGCTCGATCCTGGGAGACCTTGGAACGCCGCAACCCAGCCAGAAAAGTTTCGAAAGCGCCCTGGCCGGAACCCTTGCTCGTCTTGATCCCGGTCGCCTAGTCCTGGTCGAGGCTGAAAGCAGCAAGATCGGCGCCGTGACTTTGCCGCCATCAATCTGGAGCGCGATGCAAAAGGCCCCGTGGATCGTGGTCAGCGCCCCTCTTGAAGCACGGGCTCGCTACCTTGCGGATGCCTACGCGGACGTGCTCGCTGACGGAGACGTTCTGAAATCGAAACTGGCGCCACTTCGTCGCTATCGGGGCCACGCAGTTGTTGACAATTGGAACAGCTTGGCAGACGCCGGCGATCAGGTCGCGCTTTGCCGATCCCTGGCCGCCGATCACTATGATCCGTCGTATGACAAGTCGGCTCGGTCCAGGGGGAAACGTCCGGCGGCACGGGTTCACACCCAAGAGCTCTCGCCGGCGGCGCTCGACGCGGTGGCCGAGCAGATAGCAGCCGAGCTTCAAACGATCTCGACCTGACCGGCGTGATCTGTCGTGTGACCGATCACTGCGGCGTCGAAGCCCATGGATTTCATTTCGGAAACCAGCGCGGTTGCGTCGCCGTCAATGGCGGCCAGTAGCCCGCCGCCGGTTTGCGGGTCGAAGAAGAGAGCAGTCTCAGGGCCTTCCTGGATTTCAGGAAAGCCCTGCCGGTTCTCGGCATAGAGTGATGAGCGCACACCCCGTTTCGACAAGGAAAGCGCGCCAGGCATGATCGGCACCGCGTCGGTCCAAAGTTCGGCCCCGACCCCCGAGGCATCACACAATGCGGCCAGGTGGCCGGCGAGGCCAAATCCTGTCACGTCCGTCATGGCCGATGCCCCAGCGAGGATGCCCGCCGCGCTGCCTTGGGGCTGGGACATCGTGGCCAGTGCCGCTGCCACGTCGGCGCCTCTCGCAAGCCCTTCCATCTCTGCCGCCATGATCACGCCGCTGCCAAGCGGCTTGGTCAGCACGAGTTTCTGACCAGTCCTTGCGCCAGAAAGCGTGATAGGGTCGCGATGGCAAATCCCGGTCACGGTGAACCCGATGATGAGTTCGTCGCCTTGCGTGCTGTGTCCGCCCACGATTTCCGCACCTGCAGCAACAACGGTTTCCTGTGCTGCCTGTATGATCTCGGCCAGCGCGCGTTCGGCAAGTCTCGGGGATTGCCGGGGCAGCACGATGGATGCAAGCGCAGCCTGCGGCTCCGCTCCCATGGCCCAGATGTCTCCCAGGGCGTGGACTGCGGCGATGCGGGCCATCGTGACCGGGTCTTCGACCATGGCCCTGAGATGATCGGTGCTGATGACCTGGCGCGTCTCGCCCATCTTGAGAAGGGCCGCGTCGTCGCCGATACCTGTGGTTTCAACTCGGGCAAGCGCCTTTCGCAGGGCTGAGGGCCCGATTTTCGCGCCGCACCCTCCGCACATGGGTTTCTGCCCCTGGGCATCGGCGCCAGCCGCGCGAGGCCAAGGAAGGGGCGTCGGATCCGCAGGTTCGAGCCGCTCGAACTTTGCCATGAAGCGACGGTCTATCCCGTCCTTCCAGCGCCAGAGCCATGGTCCGGACAAAGCCATGCCAAAGCGTTCGGCGAGCGCCGCTTTCCGGCCAAGGGAGATCAACTTAAGGTAATCCCGTTGTGGGCGGTAGGACCTGAGGCCACCTGTTTCGCTAAGCGCAGCACGCAGGTTGTCGAACAGGACAGGAGCCTGGCGCACCGCGAAGACACCTGCTTTCGGCCGGGGTGACTCTTTCATGATCGCGCAGTCGCCGGTTGCGAAGATCGCCGGATCCGAGCTGCGAAGACGCGCATCAACCGGAATGAAACCGTGCTCATCCGTCAGGCCGGTGTCTTCCAGCCACGGGTGTGGGCGTGCCCCGGCAGCGCCGGTTACGAAATCGGCGGGCACGTGTCGTCCATCCTCCAGTTCCACGCGGTCCGCTGAGATCCGTGCCGGCTGGACGCCCTCGAGCAGCTCAATCGCATTTTCTTGGAGAGCGCGTTTCAGGCGATCGGCAGCCGTCTTTCCGAGGGCCGAGAAGGCGCGTTGTTTCTCAAGCAGCGTGATGGAAGCTGCTCGGCCGTCTTTTCTCATGGCATGCGCCATTGCCATCGCCAGTTCGGCGCCTGCGACCCCGCCACCGATGACGGCGAGCCGTGCCGTCCCCTGTCCGGTCCGAAAGGCGGCCCAGGCGCTGGCGAAGGGTCCAAGCGGCTTTGCCGGCACGGCGTGCGCGGCAAAGCCGGGCAGATCAGGCATGGCGCTGTTTATGCCGACGTCGATCGACGCGATGTCAAAGCCTATGTCGGGGCGACCCTTGACCTGCACGGTCTTTGTTTCTCGGTCGATGCCGCAAGCGCTACCAAGTATGAGCCTTGCACCGGCGAACCGTGCCAGCCGCACAAGATCAATATCAAGCGTATCCCTGTCATAGTGACCTGCGACATGTCCCGGTAGCATTCCGGAATAGGCGGCGGTCGGCTCCGGGTTGACCAGGGTAAGGCGCGCACCTGTTAGAGGGTTCATCGCCCATCGCCGAAGCACCAGCGCATGCGTGTGCCCACCTCCGATGAGGACTAGATCCCGCGTGAGGGGTAAATTTTTCTGATCCATCTCGATAACCCTTTGGCGCTGCGGGTATCATTCCGGGCGATGTTCGCCCAGACCATATTTTGAGCGTTGTGCTGTGTTCAGAGAGATGAGTTTGCGACGAGTTCCGGTGAACTGAACCAGAGATCGAATCAGAACCGCCGGCACGAAACGCCCCGATCCTTCCAGAAAACTTTGACGACAGACCAGCACGATCAGGAGAGCAGGCTTGCCTATGGCAAGAGCGAGATGAACTTACCGGCAAGGTTCAGATGCGAACGCTCGTGACTCCAATTCTCCTGATCATGCTCCAGCCATGCAGGATAGGCGGTAACGACAAGCACCATGTCCAGATCATCGACCAGAACGATCAACTGGCCCCCATGACCCCAGGCAAAATCCACTCGGCGGTCGCCCACCTTTGCTTGCCACCACTGGTAGCCATACGCAAGATCGCGGAAATAGCGACCGGCGCGGGTCAGTCGCTCGAGCGTGACCCAGGCATCGTCCGAATAACTTGTGAGCGACGCGTCGACCCAGTCTTTCGGGAGCACCTGCTTACCGTCTGCGATACCACCGTCCAGATAGAGCAAACCGAACTTGGCGTTGGTTCGCGCGGTGGCCTCCAGAACCGGATGGTACTGGCCCTGCGGATCGCGCGGCCAATTGCCGAGCGTTCCGCCGATCGGCCGGATAATTGCGTCTTCGGCAAAGGTCATTAAATCGGCATCACAAGCCCGCTCCACGATCACGCCAAGCAGCCGGGTCGACAGGTTGGAATAGTTGAACGCACTGCCCGGGTCGTTCACCAGCGCGTATTCCGCAAGGAGTTTCAGGTTGTCTTCATTGATCAGCCTGTCCCACAGAACCGGATCGGACTCTTCCCAGGGGAGTCCACTGCGCATCTGTAACAAATGACGGATGGTCATTCCCGACTTCCGCGGATCGGTGATCTGGCCGGCGTATTCGGGGAAGTAGTCGATAACCGCCTGGTCGAGATCTGGCAGGCAGCCGCGTTCATGGGCAACACCGACGAAAGCCGAGAAATAGGACTTTACCACTGACTGCATCAACGACGGCCTGTCGATATCGCCGCCGTTGAAGTATTTCTCAGCCACCAGCTTGCCGTTCTTGACGACTAGGATGCTGAAGAGTCTCGGTAAAGCCTCGGCATCCCGGTACAGCTCGGCCACCAGCGTCGGGTCCAGCCCTTCGGCTTCAGGCGTCGAAACAGGGAAACCGGCGCGTTCGACGGGAGCGTAGGTCACGTCGTCAAGGTCCTCGGCCGAAGGCCGCAGCATACGCGCGATCACAGGTCTGGCGGCCGCGACTTCGGCATCGTCCAGCCGAAACCCGATCGGTGCAAGTTGGTTGCGCAGCACGTCGAAGATTGCCCGCTCTTCGGGCAGCGGCGCGGCGGCATAGTCAAACGCCATCGCACCGCTTGCGCTTCGCGCATAGCGGTCCACCCCGGCGTCGAGCAGGCTCCGCGCGACCTCGGTCCGGCCCAGAAAGGCCGCGATATGCAACGGATTAGACCCTTGTGCGTCCCGCAGCATCGCATCCGCGTCCGCCTCAAGCAGGGCGGCTGCCACTTTCGGCCTATCGAAAACCGCTGCGATGATCAGCGGGCTCGATCCGAAATCATCGCGCTGGTTCAGGTCGGTCCCGGCCTCGATATGTTGCTCGACCGCCGCGATGTCGCCCGTAAGTACGGCCAACGGCAAGGGCATCCCCGGCGGCTCGTTATCTGCAAGAACGTCCGCTGGCGACAGCAGGGCAACTAGCGCAATGGTCAGTACGAGCATCTTCATATGCTTGCCTCCGGCGAAAACAGTCTAAACCAACATGTGGCTGGGCGCGCCGCTCAACTCTGCGCAGGTAATTTCAACTGTGTTGACCGCCGCCGCTTTGATGTGGATCACACCGGTTTCACGTTGTGCGACGCTGGCAGATGTTCGCGCCCGAGTGCAGCCGGACTTTTTTCGGGAGCCCCACCGCTGAATTGCTCTCGCGGGGCATCTCTACGGGCATGCCCTTTTCATACCTCTGGTAAAAGTTGTCGCGCCAATTCCCGCCGGCGGATTTTCTTTCCGATCCATGCCGCTTTCGGTCAATGCCGACATTCTCTAATGGTCCCGCGTGCGTCTTTCACTTATTCATTTGGAGGACACCATCCGGGCTTGTGAAGAAATCAAGGAGAAGCAACAGGTGCGAACGGATGAAAAGATGTTGGCATGCGGTTCTTTGTTGTTCAGCAGCATGCCAGTGAAGGAAGCTGAGTCTGTCCTCTCGAAAGCCAGGGTGATTGAGTTCGAACGGGGACAGACGGTTTTCTTGCAGGGCGAAGTGGCCAAGGCGGTTTACATCGTCATGGACGGGTGGGTGAAGCTGTACCGGATTGCGCCGAGCGGGGCCGAGGCCGTGGTGGGGGTTTTCACAAAGGGACGCAGCTTTGGTGAGGCGGTGGCGTTTCGCGGCGATGTCTACCCGGTTTCCGCCGAGGCCGTGACGAACTGCGCCCTGATGAGGATCGAGGCTGAGGACTACTTGCGCCAGATCCGCACCTCTCCCGAGGCGGCGATATCGCTGTTGTCGGCGACATTCGCGCATCTGCACAATCTGGTCGCGCAGGTCGAAGCACTGAAGGCGCGCACTGGGGCACAGAGGGTGGCCGAATTCCTGTGCGAATTGAGCGATTGCGAAAGTGGCAATTGCGAAGTGATCCTGCCCTATGACAAGGTTTTGATCGCCGGACGCCTTGGCATGAAACCCGAAAGCTTGAGCCGGGCCTTTTCGAAACTGAAACGAGAGGGCGTGACGATTCAGCAGAACCGGGCGAAGATCGATGATATTGCGCATCTGCGGGTCTATTCGGAAGAAGATCCCGCAAATGCCTGGACAAAGCCCTGACTCAGGCCGCGCCAGCCATTGCCACGAGCGCCATAGCAAGGATCATGTAAGCACCGAGGACGATCGCGAAGCCGCGGCCCCAAGCGGGTGCAGCGGCCAGCCCCAGATAGCTGCGCAGGATGATCAACGCCTTCGCCCAGGCCAGCATGAGGATAGCTAGCGCCACAATCAGCCCGGTCTGACCGATGAGCGCGATCAGGGTGGTGCTGGCCGACAGCGCCATAAGGGATATCCACGCCCGCGTTGCTCCCATTCGCCTAGCCCAGAAGATAGAGGATTGGGAAAAGGATCACCCAGACAAGATCGACCATATGCCAAAAGGCCGTGCCGACTTCCACGGTGCGGGGATGACAGCGTACGGCAACAAGGCCCAGAAGCACGATCCCGGCCGCCACATGCGCAGCGTGAAAGCCGGTCAACAGGAAATAGAACGTGAAAAACGCGTGGGTTTCAAAAGTGATCCCGTGCGCGGCCTTGTCGGCATACTCGATGCCTTTCACAATCAGAAAGACAGCTCCAAGAGCCGCGGCACCGCCCAAGAGGACACGTGTCCGAGCCAGGGACCCCGCATTGGCGGCCACAGCGGCCATAGCGGCCAGCCAACCCGAGGTGACGAGGATCATGGTGTTCACGCCTGCACCGGTGCGGTGGAGCGTGGCCTGTGCGTCGGCGAAGCCGTTGGGATCTGCAATGCGCACGGACAGAAAAGCCACAAGCCCCGCGCCGAAAACCAATAGTTCGGACACGATCAGGATCCACATCATCAGGTCGCCGGGTAGATCTTCGAAGGCGTTTCGCGGTTCGGCCATCACGCTCCAACAAGCTCGCGATAAATCTGCGGCAGGGCCTGGGTCAGCTTGTCCGGATGCGATATCACCGCGAAGCCGCCCTGGCCGAAGATTCGCGGGAACCAGGCGCGGCCATTACGATCGACGGTGATACCGAAAACCGAATGACCGGCGCGGCGCGCTTCCTGCACCGCCTTGCGGCTGTCTTCAATGCCGTGGCGGCCTTCATAATGGTCAAGGTCATTGGGCTTGCCATCCGTGATGACCAGAAGAAGCCGCCGCTTGCTGGCCTGTTCCGTGAGTTCGCGCGAGGTGTGCCGTATGGCCGCGCCGAGACGGGTATAGAAGCCCGGGTTCAACCCGCCGATACGGCGTTCGACGGTTGCCGACATCGGCTCGCCAAAGCCCTTGGCCTCCTGCACGTAAACGCGATTGCGTTTCAGCGATGAGAAGGCGTGGATTGCGAAACTGTCGCCACAAGCTTCGAGCCCCCAGGCCAGCGCGGCCAGCGCTTCGCGCTCCACGTCAATCACGGCGCGGCCTTCATGACCATGGCCCGGCACCGCCGCCTCGGTCGAGCGCGAAACATCCAGAAGAATCGAAACGGCGAGATCGCGTTTCTCGGATCGCGTTTGCAGCCAGACCCGATCGCAGCTTTCACCGGTGGCAAGAAAATCGACCCGCGCGCGCACTGCTCGCTCCGTATCAAGTTCGTCGCCGTCGCGATGTCCGCTTGTCAAAATCCGGCCAGGACGAAGGGCCTCGAACTGTTTGCGAACGGCACGGATGCGCGCGTTTGCGCGCGGGTCTTCCCGGAATGGCGGGATCTCGGGCCCGGGGTCGGCGAACGATACCAGAACCCGGGCATGCGCGGGCAGGTAGGCGCCGGCGCGGACATCCCATTCGGGGTAGGTAAACTTGGCCGACAGCGCCTCGCGGTCGGCATCTTCGGGGGCAAGATCGAGATGCAGTTTAAGCCGTGTCGCAGGAGCCTTGGAAATCTGGCCCAGCCCGATTTCATCCTGGTCGTCAGCTGCTTTCTTCGCGTCGTCGTTTTCATCCTCATCGACGCGGCGATTGAGGTTCAGGAACTCGGCCCAGCTGAGGATTGCCTCGAACTTGTGCAGGATGAAACTGTCCGAGCGTTCGGCCTGATCCGCCTTCCGCCGCCGGGCGCGGTGGGTTTTGCCCTCGCTTTCTTCATGCTGCTGACCGCCGGGTGCGCCATCATCTTCGACGGCATGGGCCTCGGACAATTGCATGTCGCGCAGGTCGGGCCAGAGCGGAACGGGTCGGAAGGGGCGGTATTTGCGGGGGGCGGCGAAGCCGGTGACGTTGCCGGACTGGATAGAGTCCCACATGGCGCCGGCCTCGCCGTTGAGCGGCGCGGGATCACCCAGCATGTGCCGGATCACGGCCTCGACAGTGGCTTCTTTCGCTGGAAGAGAAGGCACGGTGCGCAAGGCAAGGGTCGCGGCGTTGAGATCTCGGTAAAGCGCAGCAAAGCCTGGGGCCTCGACCAACGTGTCGGCCACGGTTTGGCGGGCGGCGGCAAGTGCAGCGAGGTCAGCCTGAAGCGGATCGTCGGGGCACGCTTGCCCCGGCCCTGCAGAGGCCGCCGCAGCGACCAGCCAGAGGTAGAGAGCAGCGTTCGCCTCGCGTGCGGGGAAGATCGCGAGGCTTTCGGGCAGGCGCAGCGCAGCGCCATCAAAGCTTGCGCGGGGGATTTCTTCCGCCCAGGTTCCCAGGCGCCGGCGCAGCGACAGCCGGTGATGGCTTGTCTCGGCCGAAACCGGTTTCAACTCAACGGCGCGGTCTCCGCCGAGGCCACGGAACAATATGGCCAGCCGCCCGCCGACCTGCGAGAGGTCAACACGGGCTCCGTCATGCACCTCGGGCGCATCAAGGCGGCTGGCCCATCGATGCCACAGTTTCCCGATCGTCTCTTCGGGTTCCCATGGTTCGATTTCGATCTCGGTCACCGCCTTGCCTCACCCAATGACGGCGGTGACAAGATCGAGGAGCCCGGTCTTAACGTCTGCATCGTCGGTTAGCGGCTCAATCATCGCGGCGAGAATCGCACGCTCCATCGGCATGCCTTTCGCAATGAGACTGGCGGCATAGATCACAAGGCGGGTCGAGACGCCCTCCTCGAGGTCCTGGCCTTTGAGATCGCGCAGCTTGTTTGCCAGCCGAACGAGAAGCTTGGCACGGTCCTCGGACAGCCCGGTTTCGCGCATGACGACCGGGACTTCGTGTTTGGGCGCCGGGAAATCGAACTCCAGCGCGACAAACCGCTGGCGGGTCGAGGGCTTCAACGTCTTGAGGATATTCTGGTAGCCCGGGTTGTAAGAGGCCACCAGCATGAAACCAGGTGCGGCTTGCAGCTCTTCGCCGGTGCGGTCGATCGGCAGAATGCGGCGGTCATCGGTGAGGGGGTGGAGAACAACGGTCACGTCCTTGCGGGCTTCGACCACTTCATCGAGATAACAGATCGCGCCTTCGCGCACCGCGCGGGTCAGCGGGCCATCGACCCAGATTGTCTCGCCGCCCTTGAGCAGGTAGCGGCCGATGAGGTCGGCGGCGGAAAGATCGTCGTGGCAAGCCACGGTATGGAGTTGGCGACCAAGACGCGCGGCCATGTGGGTGACAAAGCGGGTTTTACCGCATCCCGTCGGCCCCTTGAGCAGGACCGGCAGATCGTTGTCGGCGGCGGCAGAAAAGACTTCGCACTCGTCGCCCTGCGGGAGGTAGAAGGGGGCGTCAGCCGCCCCCTTCAGGGTGAGGGATCCGTCCATCTGTCTCACTCCGCGGCCATCTGTTCGGCTTTGGCGCGTTCGGTCGGACCGGGTTCGATCACTTCACGCCGGGGCACCATCACCGCGTAGATGAACAGAAGCGCACCCAGCACCACTGCCACGCCCGAGCCGAAGCGCATGACGTAGAAGATCCAGATCTGATCCTGCACATCCATGAAGAAGTCACCATTGACCCGTTGCAGGTGGGTCTGGATCGTGCCCGCGAAGGTCAGCGTGAAGGTCATGAACACCATGCCGCCCGACATCAGCCAGAACGAGGCCATGTTGAGCACCTGATTGTAAGGATCGCGGCCCCGCAGCACTGGGAAGGCATAGGTGATGATCGCGAGGTTCAGTGCGACGTAGGCCCCATAGAAGGCCAGGTGGCCATGCGCGGCGGTGATCTGCGTGCCGTGGGTGTAGTAGTTCACCGGATGCAGCGTGTGCAGGAAGCCCCAGACACCGGCGCCGAAGAACGCCAGCGTGGCGCAGCCGAGCGCCCAAAGAAGCGCGGCCTTGTTGGGATGGTCGCGCCGACCCTTCCAGACCATCACGAAGGCAAAGGCCATCATGCCGAAGAACGGGATCACCTCGAGGCTGGAGAAGATCGTGCCGATCCATTGCCAGTAGCCGGGCGTCCCGATCCAGTAGTAGTGGTGCCCGGTGCCCAGCACGCCCGAGAACAGGGCGGTGGCAACGATGACGTAAAGCCATTTCTCGATCACTTCGCGGTCAACGCCAGTGAGCTTCAGCATCAGGAAGGCCAGGATCGAGGCCATCACCAGTTCCCATGTCGCCTCGACCCAGAGGTGCACGACATACCACCAGTACATTTTGTCGAGCGCGAGGTTCGACGGGTTGTAGAAGGCGAAGAGGAACAGCAGCGACAGCCCCCACAGGCCCATCAGCAGGATGTTGGTGATCGCGGTTTTCTTGCCCTTCAGCACTGTCATCGAGACGTTGAACAGGAAAATCAGCGCGGCTACGACGATTCCGGCCTTGACCCATTTCGGTTGTTCGAGGAACTCGCGGCCTTCCTTGCCCAGAAGGAAGTTGCCTTCGAACAGGTTGAAGAGATAGGTCACGACGACCCCGGCGGTGCCGAGGATGAAGATCGCGAGCTGAATGTAGGCCAGCGTCGGCGAATGGATCTCACGCTCGGCTTCTTCCGGCAGCAGGTAATAAGCGGCACCGAAGAAGCCCAGAAGCAGCCAGACCACCAGAGAGTTGGTGTGCAGCATCCGTGCGATGTTGAAGGGCAGGATCTCGGTCAGGAAATTCCCGTCGACGTAAATCCAGCCCATGATCAGCCCAAGCGTCACCTGCACGGCGAAGAGCGCCATGGCGGTGACGAAATAGGCGTAGGCGATTTTCTGCGTTTGATATTTCATCGTCCCCACTCCTTAGCCTGCGTCGTTCGGCGGCCAGTCCTGCGCGCGGATCGTGTTGACCCAGAGCAGGAAGTCCGCGAGCTCGCGGTATTCTTCGTCTGACAGGTTGAAATTCGGCATCTGCCGGCGGCCCTCGATGCCCGTGGGCATGGACTCCATCCATCCCTTGAGGCTGTCGAAAGCGGCTTCCGGATCGTCGGCGACGCCCCAACGTGTCATCACGTTGGCGAGCTCGGGCGCGAAATAGGCGCCTTCACCCAGAATCGTGTGACAATTGATGCAGGCGTGTTTCTCCCACAGGTGTTTGCCCGCAGCCACGCTGTCGGTCAGAGCCGCCGCGTCGGTCGAGGTGGTTCGGATATACTTGTGAGAGTGGGCCGAAAGGGCCAGGAATATGAGAATGAAGAACAGGGAACCGCCATAGAAGATGTTGCGGGCCATGCTCTTGGTCATGACTTCACGCATAGCGCTTATCCTTCCCGTTGCATGTCGTGTAGGTTTTTTGTGTGACGGGCGGCGGGAAATATCCTTAACCAAAGTCAATCGCCCGTCGGATTTCGCGGGTCATCAGCCTAGATATTCGACGCGAGCGTCCGGGAAGTGTGCCAGCGCGCTCTCGATTTCCGGTTGTCGCATCAGGCAAAACGCAGTCGACAGGGCGTCCGCCAAAGCCGCCGAACTGGCCGAGACAGAGACCGTCTGCCAAATCACCGGACGGCCATCCGGATGCAGGATATGCGGCATGCCTGACCCGATTCTGGTCCCTGCAGGGGATGACGTGGCCAGCGCCCGGTCGCGCAAAGCGACGCGGCGCAGGATATTTCCCTCCGGCGAGGACATACCCACCTGCCAATCATCCCGGCCGTGACGGCCCACCGCTTGGATTTCACCCGCGTCAATGAGGACATCGGTAAACCCGTGGGCCAGCATCAGTGCAGCCAGCGTGTCGGCAGCAAAGCCTTGGGCTATGCCGTTGAACGTGAGCGCCATACCCGGACCGAGAGAGATTTCGCGTTCGGAAAGCCGAAGCTTGTCCCAGCCTGCCAGGGACCGCGCGTTCGAAGGATCCTCGCCCTGGGCGATGGCCCGCCAGAGTGGTTGCACGGTAGGGTCGAAAACGCCGTGGGTGGCGTGATGGACCTCGCCCGCAAGGCGGATCAGCGCCTGCGTTTCAGGCGACGGTGAGCCAAGGCGGCCATGCGCATTCAGGCGCGTCAGCTCGGAGTCGGCGAAAAGCGAGAACCGTGCCTCGATCTGCCGAAGAGCGTTG
Source organism: Marimonas arenosa (assembly GCF_030848945.1). GTDB lineage: Bacteria > Pseudomonadota > Alphaproteobacteria > Rhodobacterales > Rhodobacteraceae > Marimonas > Marimonas arenosa. The sequence continues at coordinate 157,989 of NZ_JANHAX010000006.1, read as the reverse complement.
GCCACCTTGCGCCAGATCCGTCCGGCCGGGTCGGCCGCGCCGGCAAGACGTAGAGTGACATCCGCCCCGAGGGCTCGCCCGCGCCATTCGGACGGGGTGGCGCCAGCCGGACAGGCGACAGACGCCGCTGCGATGGTCAGGAAGCGCCGACGGGTCAGCATCATTTGGTCTCCTTCCCGGCATCCATCCGCGGGCCGGTGAACAACGGCCAGAGCTCGGCCAGATAGAGGGTAAAGGCGAGGGCCCACAAACCACCCGCGGTCAGCACTCCGGGATAATAAAGCGCCGGCCATTCCGACGCGGCGGAGCGGGCCACCGCGGCCAGCGGCAACAGCGCATAGGCAAGCGCCAGCGGCCCCGGTGCCACCAGCGGCCGGCCGGAATGACCAAGCGCCGCGCGCGACATCACCGCCAGCGTCATGCCGCCCACCGCGCCAATGCCCAGGAGGTGAAGCGCCGCGATCTCGGAGCCCAGTCCCAGAGCCGCCAGTCCCAGCGCAATCAGCCCGGCGGCGTTCATCGCGTAGCCCAGATGCAGCGACCACAGGATCGGTTGGTTCAGCGTCCAGACCCCGCGCCAACCCGTCAGCCTTGCCAGCCCGGAAAGCCCGGCAATCATGGCGACACCGGCAAAGACGGGCCCGTCGAGACCCGCCATCGTCAGGACCGGCAAGGCAAGCGCCGCCGCAATTGCGGCGACCGCCAGCGGCAGCGGATCGCGGGGGAGACCGGTTTCACGACCCGTGCGAAGCATGGCGTTGCGTGTGAAGGCGGGTGTCACCCGGCCGCCCAGGACCATGATCAGCGCGCTTAGCGTCACAAGCCCGGCGCGCAGGCCGCCATAGGCGGTATCGGCGGTCAGCCCGGCCCATTCCAGATGCACCATCAGGTTGGCGGTAAAGAAGACGGCCAGCACTACCAGGAAAACCATCTGCCGCGGCTTCGGGCGTTTCAGCAGCAGCACGGCCACTTTCGCGCCGATCACCGGTAAAAAAGAAAGATCGAGCGCCATCACCAGCCCGGCGGGCAAGCTGCCCGAGAACCAGACCGCCAGCCGCCCCGCCAGCCAAACGCCTGAGGCCAGCGCGAAGAACCGGGTGCGCGCCGCCTCGCTGCCGACCCAGGAGGGCGCGGCGGTCATCAGGAAGCCGGCGATGGCGGCGGCGGCATAGCCGAAGATCAGCTCGTGCGCGTGCCAGATATGCGGCGCCATGGCGAAGGGCATGTCGCTGACCATGCCGCCGGCGGCATGGATGCCCAGCCAGCCTTCCCAGACGATCATCGCGAAGACGGCGAACAGCCCGGCGGCCAGGAAAAAGACGCGGTAGCCGGCGGTGAGGAGGCGCTGAAAACCGGTCATGTCGCGTCTCCGGACGATGGCGCCGCTCCGCGGGCGCGACGTTTCAGGACGTTGCATTGCGTAGGGTCGAGCATGATCACCTGACAACGCAGGCAGAGCACGCATTCATTGGGGTTTATCCGGCCCACCTCGTCGATGGCGCCGACAGTGCAGCGGGTTTCGCACATCCGGCATTCGCGCCCGCATTGCGGACGACGGTGCAGCCAGTCGAAAATCTTGAGTTTGGCTGGAATGGCCAGCCCAGCTCCCAACGGGCAGAGATAGCGGCAATAGAACCGTTCGATGAAGAGGCTTGCCGCCAGCAGCGCCAGAACGAACAGTACGAAGGGCCAGGCGCGCATCATCCTCAGCGAGATGGCGGTTTTGAACGGTTCGACCTCGGCCACGATCAGCGCGTCACGCATCGAATAGAAGGAAAGTGCGAGAATGGCGACGAAGGCGGTGTATTTCAGGACCCAGAACCGTTCGTGCAGGGCGCGAGGCACGGCGATCTGCTTGATCCCCAGCCTGACGGCCAATGCGTTTAAAAGTTCCTGCAGCGCGCCGAACGGGCACAGCCAGCCGCAATAAACGCCGCGCCCCCAGAACAGCAGCCCGAGCGCCACGAAACCCCACAGCAGAAAGATCAGGGGTTCGATCAGAAAGGTCTCCCATCGGAAGCCGCTGAGCAGCGAATGGATGAAAGCCACAACCTGCACAACCGAAAGCTGTGCATTGAGCCCCCAGCCGAGCACGAAAAGGGTGATGGTAAGAAATGTCAGACGCACCCCACGCCAGAGCCGTGGGCGGCGCACGATCCATTCCTGGGCGAAGAAAATCAGCCACAGCACCGCCAGCATCGTTGCGACAATTCCGACCTGGATTTGCTTTTGCATCCAGTTGACCTGCCAGAGCGGTCGCTCTTCGGGTGGTGGCGCGGTGCGGAAGGCTTCGGGCAGGCGATAGTCGGTGCCGATGGTCATCGACCGGGTGTCGTTCTCGGAGGGACGTGTGGCGGTGATCTCGATGCGCAAGGGATCAAGCGGGTCGAACGTGGAGGGCAATCGGAAGAGGCTGATTTCTTTCACCTCGGGCGCGCCGTCGACCAGCAGGCGCTTGACCATGTGGTAGCTGTCGGCCGTGGGGTGCCAGCGCAGATCGTCTTGAAGCACCACAATGCGATCGAACGTGCCGCTGCGCCGCCACGCGGTACCGCGGTGGGAATACAGGCCGCGGCCAATGACGATCAGCGAGGTTTCGTCGGGGCCGAGATTGCCGATGGCACGCGTGAATTCCTGCTGACCCAGAAGGTTCTGGCCAACTGTGGGCGTGTCCACGAGCCCCGCCCAAAACCGCAAGAAATCGTCTTCGCCTGGCGGCACCGGCACCTTGGCGCCGGCAAAGGCTGCGGATGCATCGGTCATGCTGGTGTGAGCCTCGGCCAGCGCGCCCGCGGCAAGCAGGGCGGGCCAGTCCAGCGGTTCGTAGCTCAGCCGGTCGATGCCGGCCTTGGCTGCGATCACGCCCCGGCCGGCGGCAAGCGTGCGTGCGGTGCGCAAGATGCCATCGCGGATCACCCCGGTCGAAACCGTGGCGCGACTGATCACGTCGGGAAGGGCGGTTTGCTTGCCGCTGGAAACCTGCGTCAGGTCGTATCCTGCAAAGCCATCGACATAAGCGGCGATATCCGCGTCCGAAATGCCCAGAGTCAGAATCGGTTCGTTGTGACGGACGAGCCGTGCCGCGCTGATTTTGCCCTTCGTGTCGATGCCGACCAGGACTTCCAACGGGCGCCCCGAGTAGCCGACCGAGTTGGCGATTTCCCAGGTCGAGCCAATGTATCCGAGAACCGTTCCATCCTTGGCGATTTCCCAACCTGGAACGCCGTCGTCCTGCCGGGTGACAACGACAGGCGTCTGAACGCCCATCAATTCGGCGGCCACGTTCTGATCCGGAGCGATCGGTGCCTTGAAATCAACCGGCGCGCCATGCTGGGCAAATACCGGGACCGGCGTAGCCAAGGTCCAGAGACCGGCAATCAGCATCAGAGTTGCAAGGAGAATGCGCATCGCGAAAGGCCCGGTTTTCTTCCCGAAAACGACCTTGCCGTCCGGTGGCCGCAGTCGCCTTAACAATAGTCAAGGCAGAGCCTCGCCCGATTTGTCACCCTTGATGCAGGCCTCACCAGCTCAACGGAGAGAATCTTATGAACATCCTCACCATTCCGGCAAGGCGCGCGCTGCTGTCCAGCGCTGCTGTTGCTCTCGCCCTGATCGCACAGCCGGTCGTGGCTCAGGAAAAACCCAAGGAACATGCCGACGGCCCCGCCGCGGCCTATGAACCGTCGATGACCACGCTCGGACAGATCCAGGTCGAAATCCCTGGCCGTAGAGAGGGCGATCCGGTCATGTCGCAGGACGAATTCCAGCGCGGCACCAAGATCTATTTCGAACGCTGCGCCGGCTGCCACGGCGTGTTGCGCAAGGGGGCCACCGGGAAACCGCTGACCACCGATATCACCCGTGAAAACGGCTATGACTACCTGCACAGCTTCATCACCTACGGCTCGCCCGCCGGCATGCCCAACTGGGGCACGTCCGGAGAGATGACCGATGAAGATATCGACCTGATGGCGCGCTACCTGCTGCTTGAGCCGCCTGCGCCGCCCGAGTTCGGCATGGCCGAGATGATGGAAACCTGGAAAGTGCTTGTGGCGCCCGAAGACCGCCCGACCGAGCAGATGAACGACATCGATCTCGACAACCTGATGTCGGTGACGCTGCGCGATTCGGGTGAGGTGGCGCTGATCGACGGCAACACCTATGAAATCCGCGCCGTGATCAACACCGGTTACGCGGTGCATATCAGCCGGATTTCGGCCTCGGGGCGCTATGTCTTTACCATCGGGCGTGACGCGCTGATCAACATGATCGATCTGTGGATGGAAACCCCCGCCACGGTGGCGCAGCTCAAGGTCGGCTCGGAAGCGCGCTCGATCGAGACCTCGAAGTTCAAGGGGTGGGAAGACAAGCTTGCCGTTGCCGGGTCGTACTGGCCGCCGCAATACGTGATCATGGATGGCAACACGCTGGAGCCGAAGAAAATCGTCTCGACCCGCGGCAACATCTATGATGAACAGAGCTATCACCCGGAACCGCGCGTGGCCTCGATCGTGGCGTCGCACTACAACCCGGAATTCATCATCAACGTCAAGGAAACCGGCAAGATCCTTCTGGTCGACTATACCGACCTGAAGAACCTGAAAACCATCGAGATCGAAGCCGAACGTTTCCTGCATGACGGCGGGTTCGACAGCACCAAGCGCTACTTCCTCGTGGCGGCCAACGCCCGCGGCAAGATTGCGGTCGTGGACACCAAGGAAGACAAGCTGACTGCGCTGATCGAAACCGGCGGGGCCACTCCGCACCCGGGCCGCGGTGCCAACTTCGTGCATCCCGAACTGGGTCCAGTCTGGGCCACTTCGCACCTCGGTGACGAAAGCGTTGCGCTGATCGGTACCGATCCAGAAGGCCACCCCGACCAGGCGTGGAAAACTGTACAGACCTTCGAGGCGCTGGGCGGCGGGTCGCTCTTCATCAAGACCCACCCGAATTCGGACAACCTCTATGTCGATGCGCCGTTGAACCCGGATGCCGAAACCTCGGCCTCGGTGGCAGTGTTCAAGATCAGCGACATGAAGGCCGGTGAAGATCCCGAATACACCGTTCTGCCGATCGGCGAATGGGCCGGGATCGCCGAAGGCCAGCCGCGCGTCGTGCAGCCCGAGTTCAACAAGCAGGGCACCGAAGTGTGGTTCTCGGTCTGGAACGCCAAGGACAAGGAATCGGCCATTGTGGTGGTCGACGACAAGACGCTTGAGTTGAAACAGGTGATCAAGGACCCGCGCCTGATCACGCCGACCGGCAAGTTCAACGTCTTCAATACCCGCGGCGACGTCTACTGATGCGCCCTTGCGGACGGGGCTCTCCCTCGCCCCGTCCGCGTTTCGCTTTCGTCAAGCCGTCTCACGAGGCCAGACTCATGAAAGATTCAAGCCTTGGCAAAGTCTTCCTCATCGGCGCGGGTCCCGGCGATCCCGACCTGTTGACCGTCAAGGCGTTGCGACTCCTGCGGGCTGCCGATGTGGTGGTTTTTGACCGGCTGGTCTCGCCCGAGATCATGGCGCTGATCCCTGATGGAACGCGCTTGATCAACGCAGGCAAGGCGGCGGGCAATCACACTCTTCCGCAGGACCGGATCAACGCGCTTCTCGCAAAGCTGGCCACACAGGGCTTGCGCGTCGTGCGTCTCAAAGGTGGCGATCCCCTGATTTTCGGACGCGGCAGCGAAGAAGCGGCCGAACTGGCCGGCGCCGGCATTCCATTCGAATACGTTCCCGGGATCACCTCGGCCCAGGGTGCCGCCGCATCGACAGGCGTGCCACTGACCCATCGCGGGCTGGCCGCCGGGGTGCGCTATGTTACCGGGCACCGTGCCAGCGATGCGCGGCTTGATCTTGATTGGCAAAGCCTGGCCGATCCCGACACGACGCTTGTCGTGTACATGGGGACCGCCAACATCGCCGAGATCGCGTTCGAGCTGATGCGCCAGAAGCTGCCATCACAGACGCCGGTGATGGCGGTTTCCGCTGCCACCACGCCGCGCGAAAAGCGCATCGTTTCCACCCTGGGCGGGATTGCCGCCGAGGTGGCTGCCACCAGCCCCGCGGCGCCGGTTCTGTTCATCATCGGTCGCGTCGTTTCGCTGTGCGATGCGGCGCAACCGGCAAAGGCGGTGCGTTATGCTTAGGCTCGCAGCCATTGCCGCCCTTGCGGTGATGGCCGCAGCCCCGGCTTCAGGCGAAATTCCTGCCCCGCGCGCCGCCGAGTTGGAGCACATCGTGATTCAGGATTGCGGGTCATGTCACGGGCTGACCCGCAAGGGGGGGCTGGGCAGCCCGCTGACGCCCGGGGCGCTTTCCCATGCAGAACCCGAGGGACTTGCCCTCATCATCCTTGATGGTGTGCCGGAAACGGCCATGCCGCCCTGGCGCCCCCTTCTGACCGAAGAGGAAGCGCTGTGGATCGCTGATTACCTTCTGAAGGTGGAACCATGAAACATCTTGTCGTTGCACTTGCGCTGTTCGCCGCTCCCGCTGTCGCAGACAGCCCGTGCTGCGCTACCGGAGATCTTGGTCTGGTCGTGGAGCGGGCCACTGGCTCGGTCCTTCTGATCGATCGCTCCGAACGTTCAGCCCTGGCCCGGATCGAAGGGCTTGGCGATCTCAGCCATGCCTCACTGACTTACTCGCCCGACGAACGCTTTGCCTATGTGTTCGGACGCGATGGCGGGTTGACTAAAGTCGACCTGCTGGAACGTCTGGTCGTTGGGCGTACCATCCAGGCCGGCAACTCCATCGGCGGGGCGATCTCGGATGACGGTGAATTGGTAGCGGTGTCGAATTACTCGCCCGGTGGGGTGAAGGTTTTCGACGCGGAAACGCTCGAACTCGTGGCCGATATTCCGGCTGCGGGTAAAACCATTGGCCTTGCCGATCTGCCCGGCCGCCGTTTCATCTGGGCGGTCTGGGATACGGGCCATGCCTACCTGGGCGATTTTTCCGGCGAGGGGCCGGTGATCACCGATCTGGGCCATATCGGCACCAACCCGTTCGACGCCGTGGTGACCGATGACGCGCATACCTACCTGATCGGGCTGTTCGGTGAGAAGGGCGTCACCGCAATCGACCTTTGGGACAAGGAGCCTAAACCCGTCCGCTTCCTGAAAGATTATGGCAAGAAAGAAGAGGACATGCCCGTCTACAAGATGCCCCACCTGCAGGGCTGGGCCTTTACCGAGGGGCAGTTCGTATTGCCCGCCGTGGGCCAGCACGAGCTGCTCTGGGTCGATCGCGAAACGCTTGAGGAAAAAGGTCGCACGGCGATGCATGGTCAACCCGTGTTCATCATCGCGCAGCCAGCGTCGCCTTATGTCTGGGTCAACTTTGCCACCCCGCGCAACGGGGTCGTGCAGGTGGTCGACAGCCGCACGCACGAAGTGGTGAAAACGCTCGAGCCCGGCAAGGCTGTGCTCCACATGGAATTTGCACCGCGTGGGGCCGAGGTCTGGGTGTCTGTTCGCGACGACAACAAGGTGCTCGTCTATGATACCCGCTCGTTCGAGAAGAAGGGCGAAATCGAGGCGCAGGCGCCTTCGGGTATCTTCTTTACCGCCCGAGCGCATCAGCCGGGACTTTGAGCACATGCTGGACCGTCTTCATACCATCGATCAATCGCTTCTGGACGATTTCCAGCGCGACTTTCCCTTGGTTCCGCGTCCATTTGCCGAAATGGCAAGACGTATCGGCATTGGCGAGGACGAGGTCATTGACCGCCTCAAGGCGCTGCAGAGTGGGGGCGCAGTCACCCGGGTGGGCGCGACGGTGCGGCCCAATACGGCCGGGGCTTCGACGTTGGCGGCATTGGCGGTGCCGGAGGACAAGATCGACGACGTTGCGGCGCTGGTCGGGCAGGAGGATGGGGTAAACCATTCGTACCTGCGCGAACACGACTGGAACCTGTGGTTCGTGGCAACGGCTCCCGACGCCGTCGCGCTGAACCGATCGCTTGCGCGGATCAAGACGCGAAGCGGTTTGCCGCTGCTCGATCTGCGTCTGAAACGACCATTCAATATCGACCTGGGGTTTTCCCTGCGCGGCCGCACCGCGCGGCCTTGCTCCACGACGGATGCAGATCTTTCGGTGCTGCGCGAAAGCGATCGTCCGATTCTGCATGGGCTTTCCCGCGGACTGGCGTTGGTGCCTCGTCCTTTTGCCGCGCTGGCCAGCCAGCTTGGTCTTGGGGAATCCGCACTGATCGCGCGGATCCGTGCCCTGTGCGATGCACGGCTTATCACCCGGATAGGCGTCATTGTCCGCCATCGCGCCGTGGGCTGGAGTTCCAACGCGATGGTTGTCTGGAACCTGCCTGAATCGCTAATCGAGGCCGCGGGCAAAAAGCTTGCCCGGGTGCCCGGAGTCACCCTGTGTTATCAACGTGACACCGTACCGGGCGTCTGGCCGTATGGGCTTTTCTCGATGATCCACGCCCGCTCGCGTCCGGATGCCCTCACCGTTCTCGCGCGCGCTGCGGCGTTGCCGGAACTTGCCGGGGCCGACCACCGGGTGCTGTTCTCAACCCGTTGTTTTAAACAGACCGGAGCTCAGCTCGAAGACCGGTCGGAGGGGCGGGTCTGACATGCGCCGGACACCGCTCCCGCCTGACGCACTTGATGACACCGACCGAGCTCTGATCAACCGGCTGCAGGAAGGGATCGCCATCACGCAAAACCCCTATGCCGCGCTCGGCGCGGAAATGGGCCTGAGTGAAAACGAAGTTTTGACCCGGACCGAGCGGTTGCGCGGCATCGGGGCCCTGACGCGTTTTGGCCCCTTTATCGACGCGGCGGCGATGGGCGGGGCGTTTTGCCTCTGCGCGATGGAAGTGCCGGAAGATCGTTTCGAAACGGTCCTGACTTTGGTCAATGCGCATGAAGAGGTTGCGCACAATTATGAACGCGTCCACCGCCTGAACATGTGGTTCGTTCTAGCCTGTGAAAGCGAAGGCGAAATCACCCGGGTGGCGGATCGGATCGAGCGGGAAACCGGGGTCACGGTGCTGCGCTTTCCGAAACTGAAAGAGTTTTTCATTGGCTTCCGGGTTTCCGCATGAGCATCGACGCAACAGACCGCAAGATCCTGACCGCCACGCAGGGTGGCCTGCCGCTGACGCCCCGGCCGTTTGCGGTTGTCGGCAGTTGGATCGGACTGGGCGAGGACGAAGTGATCGCGCGCGTCGCCGCGATGCAGGAAAAGGGCATCATCCGCCGCATCGCGGCGGCGCCGAACCATTATGCGCTGGGGATGACCGCCAACGGCATGAGTGTTTGGGACGTGGCCGACGAAATGGCTGAGAAGCTGGGAGCGCAGGTGGGCGCGCTCGAGTTTGTAACGCATTGTTATCTGCGTCCGCGCGCTTTGCCGGACTGGCCCTACAATCTGTTCGCGATGATCCACGGCGCAAACCGTGACGAGGTCGAGGCCCATCGCGCCGAGATCCAAAAGCTTTTGGGCTCGGCCTGCCGGGGCAAAGATATTCTCTATTCCACGCGCATCCTGAAAAAGACCGGTGTGCGCCTCAGAAAGGAAGCTTCCTGATGTTCCGCCTCACCCAGTACATGCGCGAACTGGTCGAACCGACCCCGATCCGCCACCGCCGCGGAGCCGGACCGGTGAAACCGGTCGTGATCTGGAACCTGACCCGGCGCTGCAACCTGCGCTGCCGGCATTGCTACACCACCTCGGCCGATGTGAGTTTCCCCGGCGAGCTTTCGACTGATCAGGCCAAGGGGGTGATGAAGGACCTGAAGAATTTCGGAATTCCCGCTCTCATCCTGTCGGGCGGCGAGCCGATGTCCCGGCCCGATTTCTTCGACCTCGCCGAATACGCAAGGGCCCTGGATTTCCGCTATCTCGCGCTTTCCACGAACGGCACGAAGATCATAGACAGCGCCGCCGAACGTGTGGCCGACCTCGGCTTCGATTATGTCGGAATTTCCATCGATGGCGTCGGTGCCAAGAACGACTGGTTCCGCGGCGTCGACGGCGCCTATGTCGCCGCTCTGCACGGGCTGCGCGAATGCAAGAAACGAGACGTGAAAGTCGGTCTGCGCTTTACCATCACCGGGGACAATGCCCACATGCTAGATGACATGCTCGACCTGTGCGACAGTGAAGGAGTAGACAAGTTCTACCTGTCGCATCTCGTCTACGCGGGCCGCGGCGACAAGCACCGCGGCGACGATGCCGAGCATGCCCGCACACGGCATGCGATGGACACCCTGATTGACCGCGCCTGGTCGGCCGTGGCCGAGGGCAAACCGTCGGAAATTGTGACCGGTAACAACGATGCCGACGCGGTCTATTTCCTGAACTGGGTGCGCCGCAACTTCGATGAGCAGCGCGCCGCCCACGTTGAGGCCCATCTCGAGGCTTGGGGTGGAAACTCCTCGGGGCTGGGCGTTGCGAATATCGACCCGCTCGGTCAGGTCCATCCCGACACCTACTGGTCCGATTATACGGTGGGCAACGTGAAGCAGGCAACGTTCTCGGCGTTGTGGACCGGCGATGACCCGATGCTTGCCACCCTGCGCCAGCGCCCCCGGCCCTTGAAAGGCCGCTGTCGCGCCTGCACGTTCAAGCAGGTGTGCGGCGGCAATACCCGGATCCGCGCCTTACAGGTCTCAGGCGACCCCTGGGCAGAGGATCCGGCATGCTATCTTTCCAATGCCGAGATCGGGCTAGATGACGAAGAATTCGCCGATCGGCTTAAAGTGACCCCCTTTCGAGGCAAGAGCCATGATCCGGCACATCGCTTTTTCTGAAATCGCGGCAATCGCCATCGCCCTTGCCGGCCCGGTGCGCGCCGACCCCGATGGGCAGATGATCTACAATGATCTCTGCGCGTCCTGTCATGCCGAAAGCCGCTTGGGCGGAACCGGGCCAGCACTGATCCCGGAATCCCTGCGCCGGCTGCGCGGCGACCAGCTCGAGGCGGTGATCGCCAACGGCCGGGTTGCTACGCAGATGCCCGCGTTTTCCGCCACCTTGTCCGAAACCGAAATCGCCGCGGTCGCCGCCTATGTCTCGCAACCGCTCGATGTGACACCCGATTGGCGTAAAGCTGAGATCGACGCTACGCGTGATTTGCGCGACGACTATGTCGCGGCAGCGGCCCCGGTCTTCACGGGCGACCCGATGAACGTCACGCTAGTCGTGGAGACAGGCGATCATCACATCAGCGTGCTTGACGGCGATACCTTCGAGGTGCTGGACCGGTTCGCTACGCCCTATGCCGTGCATGGCGGGCCAAAGTTTTCTCCCGACGGGCGTTTCGTATTCGTCATGTCGCGCGACGGCTGGGTACAGAAATACGATATCTGGAGCCTGCAGGAAGTGGGCCGCGTGCGCGCGGGGCTGAATTCGCGCAACATCGCCATCAGCCATGACGGTAAATGGCTGGCGGTTGCGAACTACCTGCCGCATACGTTCACGATCCTGTCGACCGCTGATCTGTCCGTTGTCCAAGCCCGTACGGTCACCGCGGTCGATGGTAACGAGAGCCGCGTCTCGGCGGTTTACCAAGCCCCCCAACGCGAAAGCTTCATCCTGGCGCTCAAGGACGCGCCCGAGATCTGGGAGATCGCAACGACGGAAGACGCCGGACCGTTCTATGACGGGTTCGTGCACAGCTACGAGAAGGGTATGGAAGAGTCTCTTGCGGCAGAAGAGGGCCTATTCGCGCGCCGTCGAATAAAGGTGACGGAGCCGCTGGATGATTTCTTTTTCACCCCCGATTACCGCAACCTGATCGGGACCAACCGTGGCGGCGACAAGGGCGTGGTGGTGAACCTGATTGTCGGGCGAGAGATCGCCGAGCTGCCTCTGCCGGGCATGCCGCACCTTGGGTCCGGGATCAGCTGGGAAAGCAAGGGACGCAAGGTGATGGCCACGCCGCACCTACGCGAAGGACGGCTTTCGGTGATCGACACGAAAGACTGGTCACTGGTCAAGACGATTGAAACAATGGGTCCGGGGTTCTTTCTGCGCAGTCACGAAAACACGCGATTCGTCTGGGCCGATGTCTTCTTCGGCCCACATCGGGACAAGATGCACATCATTGACAAAGACAGCCTCGACATCGTTCGAACGCTCGATCCTGCCCCAGACAAAACGGTCGCGCATATCGAGTTTACCCGCGATGGCAGCCATGCGCTCGTCTCGATCTGGGAGGATGATGGGGCGGTGATCGTCTATGATGCGAAAACCCTTGAAGAGGTCACACGCCTGCCGATGCGCAAACCCTCGGGTAAATACAACGTCTGGAACAAGATCACGTTTTCCGATGGCACAAGTCACTGATCACCATGCTCTGATCGATGCCGCTGGCAAACCCTCTGATTCAGGCGCCATGGAAACGACCCTGTACGGTCTGGCCGCACAGGTGTTTGCCTCGCTCCGGGGGTGGGCAGTGTACGGCGCCACGCTGGCCGCACCCGGGGCAATTGAACGGGCGAAGGCCGGGCTCGAGCGGTCACTGATCTTCCCTTTTTGCCGGGCGCCCGGTTGGTTCGTGGATATGTGCCTGCCAAACCGTCTCGGTCCCGACACAGGAAAAATCCTTGTACCGCTGGGATGCGATCCGGGGCTACCAGCTCATAGTCGCGACATGCTTCTTAAGATCCGACCGTTGGGTGGGCTCGACGCAGAGGAGACGGCGGTCCTGCTCGCGGCCGACGGCAGCCCGCGATGCCCTGAAAGCAGTGATGCAGTCCGACAGTTCTCTGTTGCCCTGAAACGACAACTGCTGACGCGTTGCTTCCACCTCGGCTACGTCAAAGAATTACCTTTACTGAGGGATATGACCGGCATCGACGGGCCGGCGATCTGCGTGCCGTTTTTCGCTGCCGGGGGTGGCCATGTCAAACATGAAGCTCCCGAGGCGCTGACCCAAGCCGGCTTCTCCGGGGCGGGTGTTCCATCTTTCATCAGGTATTCCGGTCTGGTCGGCCTTGTTGCTTTGCCTCTCGAACGAGCCGGGCGGGATAGGAGAGTGGCATGAGCAAAACTGGCCCTTGTGCAAGAGACATTCGATTGTTCGTGGTTCTCTACCCGTTTGTCGCCGCCGCTGTAGCCGTCAACCTCTTCATGCTTGGGTTGGCGGGGCAATCGCTGGGTCTGCCGGCAATGACGCCGCTGACAGCGCTTTACTGGTCGATCCCGCTCGGAATTCCTGCGACTTGGCTTGCGGCGCGCTGGGTCCGGAAACTCATCGCTAAAGCTGAAAGCGACCGGAATTGAACAGAAGGATAGTATTTTTGAAAGTCGCCGGGCGTGGCTGTCGGTTTCGCCAGCATTCTCGCCAGGCGATGCGCAAACAGCGCTCGGCGGAGGAGAAGAGCGCCGACGGCGTCCCATTCGTCTCGCCGCTGCACAAGACCGGCAAGCCGGGAGCGCCACGCCAACAGGCAGAACCTTACTGCGCAGGGTAATGGCTTGCCGCACCGAGAGCCACGTTTGGTGCGCGGTGAGGGAGTATTTCAAAGGGTCGCAACGGTTCCCGTCTTCGATGCTGTTCCGCAAGAGTCTAACGCATCAAGCACTTCGCTGCTTGATGCAATTCGTGCTATCCATCAGAAACGCGACCCCCAAGCCGGGTCACGGGCGAACACGACCGAGATTGCGTCAAGATGGACAAGCTATCCGTTTTGCAGGCCTTCCGTCGCATCGTCGAACGCGGCAGCTTCGCGCGCGCGGCAGAGGATCTTGGCGTTTCGCCGGCGTTACAGAGCCGTGAGATCAAGTTGCTCGAAGATAGCCTCGGGAGCACGCTTCTCACGCGAACGACGCGGTCCATGTCTCTTACCGATGCCGGCCGGCTCTACTACGAAGAAGCACTCGGCATCCTCGATGCCGTCACGAATGTGGAGAACCGCATCCGCGAGGGCGCCAGCGCCGTGCGCGGCCATCTGAGGGTCAATGCGTCGAGCTCGTTCGGCCAGATGGTCATCGCGCCTTTCCTGCCGGCCTTTCTCGAGACCTACCCGGATCTCCGCCTCACGCTGTCGATGGACGACCGGGTTGTGGACATGGTCGAGGGCGGGTTCGATCTCTCCATCCGCATTCGGGCGGCGATGCCGGACTCAGCGCTGGTGGCGCGAAAGATCGGCACCGTGCGGCAATGCGTCTTTTCTGCGCCAACCTATCTGGAGCGAGCCGGGGCGCCACGGCATCCCGAAGAGTTAACGGACCACAACGTTGTCGGCTTCCTGCTGGCGGATCACCTGACACGCTGGACCCTTTCCGGGCCAACGGGCAGCGTGACGCTCGACCTCGACCCATTGGTGAGGGTCGGCAACAGCCTAGTACTGCGTGACTGTCTGACGTCAGCACCAATGGGACAGTTTAGGCTGATTTGATAAGAGAGGGTTTGTGGCTCATCGTAACCGCAAAGGAGTGAAGCTAGGACAGAAACCCGGTGCGCGAGGGAGCCACGGCGAGAAGGTCATCAAGGACTTCTGTTGGACGACTCGGAAAACCGACTTCACATATCTCAAGGTCGTCGGCTGGGGGTGGAAAAACTTTCCCACGATCTTGGGCGATGCCGACATCCGGGAGAAAGGCCTGGGTGGGCGGATGCACAAGGCGCCGTGGTTCCATTCGACCAACTTGATTAACGTACCCGTGAAGAGCCTGGTGCCGGTTGGCAGCCGGCTCAACTCAGGCGGGGCGGATCAGTTGAGCGCAATCCAGGTTCTGGGCTCAGAACCGACTTGCGGCGCCACAGCGTCGACCGCCGTGCGCTCGCTCAGCAACCGTTGGCGACGGCTCAAACTTGCGGTTCACCATTGGTGCAAGATGTCGAGCCGCAGTTCGCCACATGGGGCCTATGCCCGGAGAGGTCACGAATAGCGCATCGAATTTGTGGGCGATCTACACAAAGCCTGACCTTGTCATCAGGGTTCGACCAAGAGCGGGGTCTTCAATTTTCCTGAAGATCGTGGCTGCCTTTCCGTCCGCCCTTGATATCTCCCGTTGTCAAAACCGGCGCGGCATCGAGTTTCTGCGCGTCCATCATGTCGGCCACCCGCTCCAGTGAGGATACCAACTGCGCCTGCTCCCAGTCGGCCAGCTTGGCGAAGGCGCGGACATAGCGCTGCTGCAAAGCGTCGGGGGCATCTTCGAGCCTGCCGTGGCCTTGCGGCGTCGCTACCACGTTGGTCTGGCGCCGGTCGCTTTCTGACTGAACCCGCTCAACGAGCCTCTGCGCCACCAGCTTGTCGACCAGCGCCGTGACCGTGGCTTGGCTCACGCCCATCTGGCTAGCCAGCGCCTTGGGCGTAACGCTGCCGCGTTCGTCGACGATTTGCAGCACCCGGAGCTGCGCCGGCGTCAAACCGACGGCGTGGGCGAGATCGCGAGCATAAAGCTCGGTCGCACGCAGAATACGGCGCAGGGCAATCAGGCTGTCATCTGTTCGGTCGCGCGGCTTCATCGTCATGAAATTATCTTTGCACCAAGCCGCGAGGTGCATCAATCACAGAAAGCGCCAGTGGATACTTCATAATACTTAATTAAACCTGGAAAGATTTTTAGGAAAGCTAATGATTATTCCGCTCGCGATATCTGATATATCGGCGGAAATGCGACCATTTTGCACTTTATGTACTTTAGATATTGAAACATAAACCGCAACCTAATACTTAGCTTACCAAAGAAGACATGAGGAAAGAGCCAATGCCGAAAGACAGTGACACCCCTCGAATGCGCAAGCTCCGTCTGCGCAAACCCGATGCGACGGACGGAGCGGACATCTGGGCGCTTGTGAAAGACTGCAAGCCGCTTGATGAGAATTCCATGTACTGCAATCTGGTGCAGGCCGATCACTTCCGCGATACATGCGTCGTGGCCGAAATCGACGGTGACATCGTGGGGTGGGTCTCCGGCCACATGATCCCCGACCGGGAAGAATTGTTCGTCTGGCAAGTGGCCGTGAGCCCAACGGCGCGCGGGCTTGGGCTGGGAAAAACCATGCTACAAGAGCTCATCCAGCGTGACGCATGCGGCGACGCGACCCACCTCAAGACGACCATAACGCAAGACAATGCCGCTTCCTGGTCGCTCTTCCGCGGCTTTGCTCGCGCCATCGGCGGCCGGTTAGACGACGAGCCGCATTTCGAGCGCGAGGCCCATTTCGAAGGCCGCCACGATACCGAGCACATGGTGACGATCACCCTGCCGACGGTGACCACCCTGGCGCGCGCGGCCTGATCCGTAGCGCACTTCCGCCCGGCTCCCCTACATTTTTCCCTGAAAGGACGTCTCATGCCCAAGGACATGACCGAGAATTCCAATATCTTCGAACGCCGTGAAAGCGAGGCGCGGTCCTACTGCCGCGGCATGCCCGCGACGTTCGCCAAAGCGCGTGGCTCGGAACTCTTCGACGAAAATGGCCGCAGCTGGATCGATTTTCTCGCCGGCTGCTCCTCGCTGAACTACGGCCACAACGATCCCGACATGAAAGCGGCGCTGATCGAACATATCTCGGGCGACGGTATCGCGCATGGGCTCGACCTGCACACCGATGCCAAGGGGGCGTTTCTCGAAGCCTTCGAGCGCCATATCCTGAAACCGCGCGGCATGGATCACCGCGTCATGTTCACCGGTCCGACCGGCGCCAACGCTGTCGAGGCAGCGATGAAGCTCGCCCGCAAGGCCACCGGTCGCACCAACATCATCGCCTTCACCAACGGTTTTCACGGCGTGACCGCCGGGGCGCTGGCCGCCACCGGCAACAGCTATCACCGCGGCGGGGCGGGCATGACGCTCAACGGCGTGACGCGAATGCCGTATGACGGTTATTTCGCGGGCTCAGTCGATACGGCTGATTTCCTCGAAGCCATGCTCGAGGACAAGTCCGGGGGCATCGACGCGCCTGCCGCCATCATCTTGGAAACAGTGCAGGGCGAAGGCGGTCTGAACGCCGCGCGCGCCGCGTGGGTCAAGCGCATCGCACGGCTTGCTAAGGATCACGGCGCCCTCCTGATCATCGACGATATCCAGGCCGGGTGCGGGCGCACCGGCACCTACTTCTCGTTCGAGGAGATGGGTGTGACGCCCGATATCGTCACCCTGGCGAAATCGCTGTCAGGTTTCGGTCTGCCGATGGCCATGCTCTTGGTGCGCCCCGAACACGACCTGCTCGGCCCGGCCGAGCACAACGGCACGTTCCGCGGCAATACCCATGCTTTTGTCACCGCCCGCGTGGCGATCGAGAAGTACTGGGCGGACGACGCTTTCGAGAAGGCGCTGGCCCGAAAGGCCGACCTGATCCACGACGCGCTGGCCGATCTCGCAGCCATCGTGCCCGAGGGTGAAATCAAGGGCCGTGGTCTGATGCAGGGCGTCGATGTCGGTTCGGGAGAACTGGCCGCCGACATCTGCGCGCGGGCCTATGAAAAGGGACTGGTGATCGAAACCTCGGGCAACGAGGATCAGGTGGTCAAGGTACTTGCTCCGCTCACGACCCCGGAACAGACCTTCCGCAAGGGGTTCAACATCCTGCTCGATGCCACGCGCGACGCGCTGGCCGGCACGGCAAAAATTGCGGCGGAGTAACCGACATGATCGTAAGAGACTTCAACAAGATCATCAATGACGACCGCGACCGGGTGGTCTCGGACGCGCAATGGACGAGCGTGCGAATGCTGCTGGACGATGATGGAATGGGGTTTTCATTCCACATCACCTTTCTCGAGGAAGGTTCCGAGCACACGTTCGAGTACAAGAACCATTTCGAGAGCGTCTATTGCATGAAAGGCAAGGGCTCGATCACCGATCTGGCCACGGGCGAGACCCACAAGATCGCGCCCGGCGTGATGTATGCGCTCGATCAAAACGACCGTCACACGCTGCGCGCCGAGGAGGAACTGGTCATGGCCTGCTGTTTCAATCCGCCCGTGACCGGCAACGAGGTGCACCGCGAAGACGGCTCCTATGCAGTGGCTGAGGAAGCCTGACATGACCCACACTGTCGAGAAAATTGGCGGGACATCGATATCCCGTGCCGATGAGCTGCGCGATACGCTTTTCATCGGCGAGCGCGAGGGCGCCGATCTATACGGCCGGATTTTCGTCGTCTCGGCTTTTAGCGGCATCACCGATCTTCTGCTCGAACACAAGAAATCGGGACAGCCGGGCGTTTATGCCAGCTTTGCCAATGATGATACCGATCACGGCTGGCATGATCAGCTCGACCGTGTGGCCGAGGCGATGAAAGACGTCCATACCCGCGTGCTCGACCATCCCGGGGATCTGCAACAGGCCGACGCCTTTGTCGAAGAACGACTGCACGGGGCGCGCGGTTGCCTGATCGACCTGCAGCGTCTCTGCTCCTACGGCCATTTCCGGCTGGCCGAGCATATGGGTCAGACCCGGGAATTGCTTTCAGGGCTAGGCGAGGCGCATTCCGCTTTGGTCACCACCTTGCTGTTGCAGCGTGCCGGGGTGAACGCACGATTTGTCGACCTCTCCGGCTGGCGCGACGAGGGCGACGTGACGCTCGAAGAGCGCATTTTCAAGGCTTTCGAGGCGGTCGACCCGGCCTCCGAAATGCCGATCGTTACCGGCTACGCCCAATGCGCCGAGGGCTTGATGGGTGAATTCGACCGCGGCTATTCCGAGGTAACCTTCTCGAGGCTTGCGGCTCTCACGCAAGCCCGCGAGGCGATCATCCACAAGGAGTTTCACCTTTCCTCCTGCGATCCAAAGCTCGTCGGCGAAGGTGCGGTGCGCAAACTCGGGCGGACAAATTACGACGTGGCGGACCAACTCTCAAACATGGGAATGGAGGCGATTCACCCCAAAGCGGCCAAAACGCTGCGTCAAGCCGACGTGCCGCTGCGCGTTACAAATGCCTTCGATCCCGACGATCCCGGCACATTGATTGACGACCAGCCCGCGCAGACGCCTGCCACAGAAATCGTCACCGGGCTCGAAGTCGTTTCGCTGGAGCTGTTCGAGCAGGACATGGTTGGAGTCAAAGGCTATGATGCCACCATCCTCGACGTGCTCGCCCGTCACGACGTGCGGATCGTTTCGAAAGTCTCGAATGCCAATACGATCACGCATTACCTGGACACGTCGCTGAAAACCATGCGCAGGGTCGAACGCGATCTCGCCGGGCGCTACCCGTCGGCCGAAATCACCAGCCGTCGGCTTTCTATGGTGTCGGTGATCGGGCGCGATTTACGCGGGCTTTCCGTCCTGCCGCGCGGGTTAGCAGCGATTGCTGCGGCCGGGATCGACATCGTCGGTGCAAGCCAGGGGCCGCGCAATGTCGACGTGCAATTCCTGGTCGAGCGCGATGCGCTGGCTGCTGCGATCCGTGCCCTGCACACTGAGTTGATTGACACGGTCACTCCCAATATTCGACAGGCAGCTTGATCCAATGCGGTAATACCAGGATCTATGGTATTGAACTCGTGATCCCGAACGTCGCGGTCCGATCCAGCGGCGCCATATAGCTTCGCTGCTGAAGCAAGCATCTGCTCACTGTCCGTGACGGAGGAAGGCGGACTTTTCACAATGGTCGCGGACATTTCCTGAATGCGCACCAAACAGCGGCAGCCTGCTTGACCCATTCATGGATAGTCGCGGCGCAGGTTTATACTCCTGCCCAAGCTTTCGACGCTGCGCTTGGCTCGCACCCGCGCCACCTGTTGCTCTCTGGGTGAAGCGGGATACGCGTTTCCCGTTTTCGGCATGAAGAACATTCTCCTTCATCAGTTGAAACGTGTCCGTCAAACCAGGGATCTCCAACTCCATGGCGACAAGGTTTGCATTTCCACCCGGTAACGGCATAGTTCCGGCATGGCAGGTCAGACCGACATGATCGTCAAGCGGATCCTCGAGGGCATCGACCTTGGCGAATTGAACCCGGGCGATCCGATCGAAGAAAAAACCCTGATTGACGCATACGGTGTCTCTCGGACCCCATTACGCGAAGCCATTCTCAGGCTCGAAGCCATGGGGCTGGTGGATCGGCAACCTCGCAAGGGGGCGGTTTTGTTCAAGCCGACGCTTGAGGAGTTTCTGGCGATCCTCGAAGTCCATGCCAAGCTCGAGGGCCAGGCTGCGGGGTTGGCGGCGCGCCGACATGGACCAAAAGACATCGCGGAACTGGAACGCATCGTCTCGGATTGTGAACGTCACGCGGCGGACGAGGGCGACAGCGATCCCGATCGCTATTATCAGCTTAATCTCAGATTCCACGAAGCTGTCGCTCTGGCGGCCGGCAACCCTTTCCTGCTGGATATGATCAAGACCAACGCCCGAAAGCTGCTGGCGTATTATCGAGCCCGCTATCGCTACGCCGGTGCCATTTCGGCGTCTGCCGGCGACCATCGGGCGCTGCTGGAACTAATCCGTGCGCGCAAGGCGCCAGACGCCGAGGCGTTCATGACCGAGCATGTACAATTCGATCAGGTCACGGCGATGGACCTGCTTGCTGCGCTCGATTGAGCGCGCGCATTATCCTGCTTCCTGGCGGAAAAACTCCATGATCCAGCGTGCGAACTTTGCGTTGTCGGCGCGCTCTGAGAGCGAGGCGCGGGCGGCTGCGATCACCTCGGGCGGCTTCTGATCGGCGAGTTCCTCGATTAGCGCTGCGATGAACTCCGAGTTCATCTCGGGGTGATACTGGGTGGTAAAAACCTTTCGACCGATCACGAAGCCACCCACCGGGCAGCCCGCATTGGCCATGGTCACCGTGGCGCCACGAGGCAGGCGCGTGACCTGTTCGATATGCGCGGCGTACTGGCGGACCGGTCCGCCGTCCATCCACGGCGCGGGGGCCGTAACCTCGGTCTGAATGGTGCCAAAAACCCAGCCCCCGGGGTTGTTCGACACCGCGCCGCCAAGCGCCAATGCAATGGCTTGGTGGCCGAAACAGGCGCCAAACAGCGGCACGCCGGCCTCGAATGCTTCGCGGATCAAGGAAAAGAGGCGGGGCAGCCACGGGTCGAGATCGTGAACCGAGGCGGGGCTGCCGGTGACGATGACTCCGTCATACCCGGAGACATGCTCTGGAAAGTGTCCGTCCTTTACTGAATAAACCGGAAACTCGCAGTCTGGGCAGAGTGGCATAAGTCGAGCGCGCCACTTCTCGCCGTCCTTGGGATGAGCCTGGGCAAAGTCGCTCTCGTCAGTGTTGGACATCAGGATGGCAATGCGCATGATTTCCCCTATTTACATATTTAACATGTTCATTAGTATATTTATAAGCGCGCAAGGACAACAATGATCATATCAGGGAGGCGCGAATGACCGTCTGGACCCCGGCAGACGACGGACATGCGGATCTGTCCAGCCATGACACCTTCACCGAAGGGCCGCCGCACAACACCTTTGCCCGCATGCGCCGCGAGGCGCCTCTGGAATGGACCGAGTGGTCCGGCGGCAAAGGCTTTTGGAACGTCACCCGCAACGAGGACATTCTCAAGCTCAACCGGGATACCGGGCTGATGTCCTCGGCCCGGGGCATCCGGATGGAGGACCAGAGCTACGAGGAATACCTTGCCCGGCGCACCTTCCAGGAGACCGACCCGCCCGAACACATGCGCACCCGAATCAAGGTGGCCAAGGCCTTCTCAGCCCCGGTGGTTGCCGGGTTCGAAGACCAGATCCGGAAGCTGTGTGACGAAATCCTCGACCAGGCGCTAGATTTGGGAAGCTTCGACGCTACCAAGGCGATCGCCCGCCAGTTGCCGATGCGGATGCTAGGCCAGATCCTGGGGACGCCCGACGAAGACTTGCCCTGGCTGGTCGAGAAGGGCGACGCGCTGATTGCCAATACCGACCCGGATTTCACCGACCACGTGCTCGACAAGATGGAAACTGATGAATACCGGTTGATGCCGTTCAATTCCCCGGCGGGCGCCGAGTTGTTCGACTATGCCAAGGAGCTGATGGCCGAGAAAAACCGCAAGGGCGACACCGAAGGTGTGCTCCACCTGATCCTTCAGCCCGACAAGGACGGCGAGGTCATGCCGGAGAACGAGTTCCGCAACTTCTTTTGCCTTCTGGTCGCCGCGGGCAACGACACCACCCGCTACTCGATCGCCGCCGGTATCCAGGCGATGGCGCACCAGCAGGAATTGCTGGGCCAGATGCAGGAAGGTGGCGAGGTTTGGAAGACAGCGGCTGACGAGATCATCCGATGGGCGACGCCAGCGCTTTATTTCCGTCGCACCGCGACGCGCGATTTCGAGATGCATGATCAGAAGGTGAAGGAAGGCGACAAGGTGTTGTTGTGGTGGGCTTCGGGCAACCGGGACGAAACGGTGTTCGACGATCCGTTCCGGGTAAACCTGTTTCGCCACCCAAATCCGCATGTCTCGTTCGGCCAAGGCGGGCCGCATGTCTGTCTTGGAATGCACCTCGCCCGGCTGGAAGTGCGGGTTCTGTTCCAGGAACTCGCCAAGCGGATCTCCAAAGTAGAACCGGCTGGACCGCACCGGTTCCTGCGGTCAAACTTCGTCGGCGGGATCAAGGAACTGCCCGTCACCATGACCCCGGCCTGAGGAGGAAGCCCACATGCAAGACCGCCTGCGCGCAATGTTTCTCGATCACCTGTCGATCCTGCGCGGAAAGTATCTGCCGGTATCTAAAATCGGTGACAACAATACCCGGTTTTGCCGGTCCACTTTCGGTGTGCACTACGACAAGGACCTGCTCGATGCGCCGGGTGCGATGATGATGCAGGGCTTGCCCGACATGGAACTGCAGTGGAAGGCCGAGGATATCCGCGACGGCTGGGAGCGGGGTACGAAAGTCGTGCTGGGCGATCTTTATGACGACGCAGGCACCCCCCTGACACTCGATGGGCGTGGTGCGCTGCGCAAGGCGGTGGCCGACTGGGGCGAGATGGGACTGTCCCCGATGGTCGGCATCGAGCTTGAGTGTTTCGCCATGCAGGGTAACGAAAACGGTCGGCTGGTGCCTTATGATGCGCCTGGCGGCGTTGTCTATGGCACCGGCCCTTTCACCGACCCGATGCGTTTTACCGACGACATCTGGGAGCGCGCCGAACAGCTTGGCTTCAAGCTGG
Source organism: Marimonas arenosa (assembly GCF_030848945.1). Lineage (GTDB taxonomy): Bacteria > Pseudomonadota > Alphaproteobacteria > Rhodobacterales > Rhodobacteraceae > Marimonas > Marimonas arenosa. Next base: position 134,925 of record NZ_JANHAX010000006.1, on the reverse strand, counting down.
AAATGATGACCGGAGAATATGACAGCCCGCAGTTCGAATTCACGCTGACCTTCGATGAGGCGGTGAAGGCGGTGGACGACATCGTGCTGTTCCGTCAGATGGCGCGCGAAGTGGCGTTGGAACACGGCATCGTGCTGACCTTCATGCCGAAACCGATCGCCGAGGCCGGTGGCTCGGGAATGCATATCAACTTTTCGTTCCGCGATGCCGACGGCCGCAACGCGCTTGGCAACGGTCCCAAGGGTGGGCCGGAGAATATGAACGATCTCGCCAAGGGGTGCATTGCCGGGCTCATGCATCATCACAAGGGGCTTGCAGGGTTTACCGCTCCCACCGCCAACTCCTATCAGCGTCTCCAGCCCGGCGCGCTGGCCGGGTATTGGCGCAATTGGGGCGGCGACCACCGGAACGTCACCAGCCGGGTTTCGACCGAAGGCGGCGCCAAGGCGCGGATCGAACATCGCATGGCCGATGCCTCGTCCAATCCCTATACTGCCGTGGCCGCCGTTCTCCAGGCCGCGCGCCTGGGTGTGACGGCGGGCTATCCCTTGCCGGCGATCGAAACTGGCGACGGGTTTGAGCGCACCGACGCCAAGGACGGCGTTGGCACCGGGCTGAAACAGGTGATGAAGGATCTCGCCGCCGATACTCTGCTTGCCGAAGCCGTCGGTAAGGACCTGGCTGAACACCAGATATTCATGCGGCTGAAAGAAGAAAAGAAAACACGCGAGCTCGAGGGTGATGCTCTGCGCGATTTCTATGTCTACTTCATCTAAGGGGGCACGACATGAAAGTAACCTTCGAGCTGGCCGATGGCACCGAGATCAAGACAGATGCCGGTGCTGGTATGACGTTGAAGGACGTGGCTCTGGCCGCAAGTGTTCCGAATATCACCGGCGATTGCGGCGGCAATCTTTCCTGCGCAACCTGTCACGTCGTGGTGCCGGAGGACTGGGTCGAAAAGGTTGGTGGGCCGGGCGAAATCGAGGACGAGATGCTCGACGTCACCATGGCCCCGCGCGAAGCAACATCGCGGCTATCATGCCAGATCGAGATAACCGAGGCGCTTGACGGACTCAGGGTGCGGGTTCCGGAATAGGCCGAACGAGGCCTTGGTAGGTGAATGGGCGGAGCCGGTATGGCTCCGCCCTAGGACTGTAAGCGGTTACACTTTAGGTGGTTACCGTGTTCAAAGCGACGCGAATCCGGCCTCCAGCGCCGACAGGATCGTCTGCACGTCGTCTGCCGTGAGAACCAGCGGCGGTGACAGGATGATGTTGGGACCAGAGACGCGGACCATGGCGCCGGAGCGGTAGGCGCCCTCCTGCACCGCGCCGATGGTCGCCTTGTCGATCGGGGTCTTGGTGGCGCGGTCGGAGACAAGTTCAAGTGCGCACATCAGTCCGTGGCCGCCGCGGACATCGCCGATGATCTCGTATTTCGTTTGAAGGGTCTGAAGGCCCGCGAAAAGCTCGGCGCCGCGCGCCGCGGCGTTTTCAGGGAGGTTGAGCCGGCGGGTCTCGGCCAGGCAGGCCAGTGCGGCGGCGGCACCGACCGGGTGGCCGGAATAGGTGTAGCCGTGGCCGATGGCAGCCTTGCCGGTTTCGTCGCTCTCGAACACCTCGGCCACGTGTTCGGCGATCATGACCGCGCCGAAGGGAAAGTAGCCGTTAGTTATCGCCTTGGCGGTCGACATCATGTCGGGTTGCACGCCCCAAAGACGCGAACCGGTCCAGGAGCCGGTGCGGCCGAAGGCGGTAATCACCTCATCGGCGATGAGCAGGATTCCGTGGCGCGAACAAATCTCGCGCACCCCAGGCATGAACGATGAGTGCGGCGGGATCACGCCTCCGGCGCCAAGAACGGGTTCCATGATGAAGGCGGCGATCGTTCCGGACCCTTGGAAGGCGATTTCGTCCTCCAGTGCAGAAAGGCAAAGCTGCGCGAGCTTTTCCGGGTCGGATTCGCCAAACGGGTTGCGATAGGTGTATGGCGCGGGGATGTGGAAACAGCCGGGTAAAAGCGGTTCGTACGCGGTGCGAAAATTGGCGTTTCCGTTGACAGAGGCGCCGCCGAAATGGGTGCCGTGATAGCCTTTCTTGAGGGAAAGATACTTGGTGCGGGCGGGTTCGCCGCGGACCTTGTGATACTGCCGGGCAAGCCGCAACGCGGTTTCGACGCTGTCGGAGCCACCGGAGGTGTAAAAGGCGCGGGTCAGTCCGTCGGGGGCGAAAAAAACGCGCAGTTCTTCCGCCAGTTCGATGACGCAGTCGTTGGTGGTCCCGCGGAAAATGGAATAGTAGGGCAGTTGGTTGAGCTGGGCCGAGATCGCTTCCTTTATCAGCTGGCAGGAGAAGCCGAGGTTGACGTTCCACAGGCCGCCGACGCCATCGACCACCGTGTGTCCGTCGACATCGGTGATGGTCACGCCGGAGGCCTCGGTGACGATAGTGGGCGGGTTGGCGCGGCTGTCGGCGGGATGTGCCATCGGGTGCCAGACGGAACGGGCGTTGTTTTCCTTCAAGAAATTAGCTGTTTTCATGCCGGTCTTCCTGTTTTTCTTAATCCGATGAGTGATGGTGTCTTGTGACTGTCTGTGGCCGTTTCTGTAGCGTCGAAATGCGCGGCCGGTCCAAATGCTTCGGGTCCTGGCCTTCGTGAGCCACCGGGAAAGCCACGGGGGCAAAGTGGCAGCGGGGCGTGATTCCGACGACGTCGGTGGTCAAGGTGAGGTCATCCATGCAGCCTCCTCCTTATGCAAGCTTTCCGGCAGGAACCCGCCAAGAAGGCGTGTCAGGTGGCAGGCGCGGCGCATCAGTTCGACCCGGATGCGGGCGCTGAGCGCATCGTCCATGCGCGCCACCGGAGCGGCGACGGCGACAGCGCCGATACAGGCGCTTTCGGCGTCGAAGACGGGAACGGCATGGGACTGCACGTCGGCCTCGAAGCCGCCGATCGACATCGCCATCCCGGCAGTCCGGATGCCGGGCAGCAGGGCCCGGATCCGATCGGGGTCGGTGAGGGTTTGTTCGGTACGTGCCTCGAGAGGCCCGGCAAGAACCTTGTCGACGAAGTCGGAAGGCGAGAAAGCCAGCACGGCGAGCCCGGAGCTGGTGCCGTGAAAGGTAAGTATCTCGGCATCTTCCATACGCACGGCGGTGCCATGGGCCGGGCTGTAGGCATAGGCGATGGTTGACAGGATTTCCCCCTGAAGAAGTGAAAAATGCGCGGTCTCGCCGGTCGCTTCGGCCAATCCTGCGAGCACATGCTGCACGGTTTCGCGCATCGGCACGGTGTATTCCCGGAGAGCGGCGAGGCGCAGGAAGGCCGGGCCGAGCCGGTACTCCCGCCCGCTTCCGACCTGTTCAACGAATCCGTGGTTGGCCAGTTCACCCATGAGTCGGTGCGTCGTCGCTTTGTTCAACCCGGACCGGCGCGCTAAGTCACTGAGCCCGATCCGGGGCGTCGCACGAGAAAAAAAGTCTAGTAGGGACAGTGCTTTGGACGTGGTTCCCATAACGGGCTGTTTTGATCCTCCAAGGATGAGGCGGGTCGAGTTTACCGCGGTAGTCCCGGCTTTCATTTTTGTTGACAGACTCGCCACAGGTCTGTCAATTTGTTTTAAAACCATCGGTTCATTAAATGAACTGACCGTGACAGTCACATAAACAGGGAGAACGATATGAGATCAACTAGACTTCTGGGCGGGGCGCTGGCCGTCGCCATGACCGCCATCGCCGCACCAGTTCTGGCAGAGTATCCGGAGAAACCGGTGAGCTTCGTGGTGCCGTGGCCGCCGGGTGATCTCGAAGATGTGCTCACCAGAATGATCGCCGAGGATTTCGCCGCCGAATATGGCGTTCCGGCGGCCGTGGTGAACAAACCGGGCGGCGGTGGCGGGCCGTTCCCGGGAGCGATCGAGGTGGCGACGGCACCGGCGGACGGTTACATGATCGGATCTTTCGTGCCGGCCGTTTCAGTGATCGGTCATGAGATCGGTATCGATGAACTGACACCCGAAAAATTCGACCCGGTGGGCATCTTTCTCACTTATCCCTTCGTCATCGCCACGTCGGGCGATGCGCCGTATAGTTCGATGGACGAGCTGGCCGCCTATGCGGCCGCAAACGACGTGGCGCTCGGCCATTTCGGCGACGTGCTGACGCCAACACAGGTGACTAAGGCGCTAGCCAAGAATTTGGGCTTCGATTGGGGATCGGACGCCGCATTCGATGCGCTCGACTGCAATACGCTGGCCTCGGGAGATGCCGACGTGATCAACACCACCCTGCAGCTCATCCTGCCCTGTCTCGATGACGTGAAGGTGCTGGTGGCGGTGACAGATGAACGGATCTCGATCATCCCCGACACTCCGGCCATCGGCGAAGTGGATGAGAGCCTGAACATCGCGTTGTGGAATGGACTGTTCGTGACCAAGGAAACGCCGCAGGACGTGCGCGACAAGATCGCCGCCGTCGCGGCCAAGACGGTGATGAGCGATCGGGCCCAGGCGGTCGCCTCAGAGACCGGGGCGCTGGTCTACTGGATGGACGCAGAAGCCTCGGCGACGCGGATCGCGGGCGACAAGGCGACCGTGGCGCATATCGGTTCGATCCTCGAATAACAGTCAGAGCGGGGCCGGCATAGGCCGGCTCCGCTTCGCCGAGGCGCGGGCATGAGCGAGATCGACGAAGACCTGAAACGGCCGAAACGCGGACAATTCCTGTTCGCGGTTTTCTTTTTCGCTGTGGCGGCCCTGCTGGCAGCTCTGCTTTGGGATCAGACGGTTTGGAAACAGGGAAAAGACCTTTTCAGCCAAGCCCGTTTCTGGCCCGCTGTCGGCGTGTTCGGCATGGTCGGTTTTACCGCACTCCACATCTGGCATCTGCCGCGCAGGCGCTTCTCTAAACCCGACTGGGTCGAGGCGCGCACTTGGCTTTCGGTGTTTGAGTTTGCCGCCTGGTTTCTTGTCTATGTCTGGTTAGTGCCGGTCATCGGGTACCTGCCGGTTACGATGGTTTTTGCCGCCATGCTGACGTGGCGCATGGGGTATCGCAGCCGCAAGATGCTATGGATTTCGGTCATCTTTGCGGTGCTCGTGGTGTTAGTCTTCAAGAGCCTGCTGCAGGTGAAGATTCCTGGCGCGGCGCTTTACGAGTTCGCCCCCGCCGCGCTCCGCAACTTCCTTATTCTCTACCTGTAAGCGCAGCCGATGGACCAGATCAACGATTTCATCTCCCAAATCCAGGCCTCCGGGCTCTATCTTGCTCGCTGGGACGTCGTGCTGGCACTGCTGGTCGGATCGGTTGGTGGCGTGTTGATCGGGGCGATCCCCGGGGTCGGTCCGGCGGTGGCCATTGCCATCCTGCTGCCAGCGACGTTCTCCATGGAGCCGATTGTCGGGCTCACCGTGCTGCTCGGTATCTATGGCTCGTCGATGTATGGCGGTTCGATTCCGGCGATCCTGATCAACACGCCCGGCACCGCTGTCAACGCGCTGACCACCTATGACGGCTTCCCGATGACTGCTCGGGGCGAGGCGCGCCGGGCCTTGTCGCTGGCTTATTCCGCCAGCTTCTTTGGCGGGGTGTTCTCGGTTGCCTGTCTAATCTTCCTCGCCCCGGTGCTGGCAAAGATCGCGCCGTTGTTCGGCTCCCGCGAAATTTTTCTCGCCGCGCTGCTTGGGATCATTCTCGTGGTTGTAGCGCACCGACGTCACACGCTGATCGCCGCCGCGATGGCAAGCTTCGGCATATGGCTTTCCACCATCGGGCTGCATCCGGCGACCTATTCCAAGCGCTACACGTTTGACCAGGCTTGGCTGTCCTCGGGCGTCAACCTGATCGTCGTGGTTCTGGGCCTGTTTGCGCTCAGCCAGGCGTTCATCCTGCTGCAAGGGGACGACGAAAAGATCCGTCTTGGCCGGCTCAAGGGGTCATATTTCCAGGGGTTCCGGGAGCTTGCCCGCCACCCGCGCGTCGCCGGTATATCGGCGAGTTTTGGCGTAGTGATGGGAATGATCCCTGGTGTCGGTGAATTTACCGCACAGTTCATGTCTTATACCTACGCGCAGAAAAGCTCCGAACGACCCGAGGATTTCGGCCACGGCTCGTCCGAGGGCCTGATCGCTGCGGAAACTGCGAACAATGCCGTGCCGGGAGCGGCGATGATCCCGCTGCTGGCGCTGGGCATTCCCGGAGAAGCGCTGACCGCGATGATGCTCTCGGTGTTCTATGTTCACAACGTCACGCCGGGGCCTCAGTTGTTTCAGAACGATATGGATTTCGTCGTGGCGCTTTACCTCGCGTTGCTCATTCTCAACGTTCTTGTCGTGGCCTTTCTGCTGGTGGCCACAAACCAGTTGATCAAGGTGGTTCAAATCCCGAACCGCTTTCTGGGCGTGGCGATTCTGACGCTGAGTTTTGTCGGGGTTTACAGCCTGCGCAACAGCTTCACTGACTGTATCCTCGCCGCCGGCTTCGGGCTGCTTGGCTTCATCCTCAAGCGGCTGCATTTGCCGATCGTGCCGATTATCCTTGGCATGGTTCTTGGCAATATCATGGAGGTCAAACTGCGCTCGGCGATGGCACGGGTGAAGTCGCCTCTCGATTTTGTCGATCGTCCGATCGCCGCAATTCTTTTTTCCATCCTCCTCCTAGTGCTGGTCCTGCATTTCCGGCGGGTTTGGCTCGACAGAAAAGAAAGGAAGGCCAGGAAATGGTCGATCAGTCACTCATCGACGAGTTTCGCAGCCAACCTGTCGCACCGCAGAAACTTTTTGTTGACGGAACGTGGCAAGCGGCTTCGGGCGAAGCGCTCGAGGTACTCTCGCCCATCGACGGACGACCGCTGACCACGATCGAACGGGCCCTGCCTGCCGATGTCGACCGTGCCGTGGCCGCGGCGCGGCGGGCTTTCGACGATGGACGCTGGTCACGGTGCCTGCCTGCCGAACGCAAGACGGTGCTGCTGCGGCTTGCCGATCTGATCGAGGCCAAGGCGCTGGAACTCGCAGTCCTGGGCGTGCGCGACAATGGCACCGAGATTTCAATGGCACTGAAAGCCGAGGCAGGGTCGGCCGCGGCCACCTTCCGCTACTATGCCGAGGCGCTCGACAAGCTCTACGGCGAAATAGCCCCGACTGCCCCAGACGTCCTCGGCCTTGTTCATCGTGAGCCGGTGGGCGTTGTCGCTGCCATCGTACCATGGAACTTTCCGCTGATGATTGGTTCGTGGAAGCTCGCCCCGGCGCTGGCGGCCGGCAACTCGGTGGTACTGAAACCGGCCGAGACCGCCTCGCTCACGCTGCTGCGGATAGCCGAACTGGCGGCCGAGGCGGGTCTCCCCGACGGGGTCCTGAACGTTGTGACAGGGCAGGGCAGCGTTGCGGGCGAGGCCCTGGCGCTGTCGATGGATGTCGACGTGATGGTGTTCACCGGTTCCGGCAACACCGGGCGTCGGTTGCTGGAGTATTCCGCGCGATCCAACCTCAAGCGCTGCTATCTCGAACTGGGTGGGAAGTCGCCCAACATCGTGTTTGCGGATGTGCCTGATATTGTCCAGGCGGCCAAGGTCTCGGCCATGGCGATTTTTCGCAACGCGGGTCAGGTTTGTGTCGCGGGTTCGCGGCTTCTGGTTGAGGATAGCATTCATGACGAATTTGTCGCTGCGCTGACCGAAGCCGCGAAAGGGCTCAAGGTGGGCGATCCGCTTGATCTGTCCGCCAGCATCGGTGCGATCAACTCGCTATCGCAGCTTGAAAGCAATCTAGGTTTCGTCTCTGGGGCGCTGGAGGACGGTGCGGAACTGGCACTTGGCGGCAGCCGTATCTTGCAGGAGACGGGTGGCTGGTACATGGAGCCGACAGTGATCAGCGGTGTCGAGCCCACCCACCGGCTGGCGCAGGAAGAAGTGTTCGGGCCGGTGCTCGCCGTCACCTCCTTCCACTCCGACGACGAGGCGGTCGCGATAGCCAATAATTCCGACTATGGACTCGCGGCCGGTGTCTGGACCGCCAACCTCTCCCGTGCCCACCGCATGATCCGCGACGTGCGGGCAGGTGTGGTGCACGTGAATACCTATGGCGGGTCCGACCTCACCGTGCCCCTTGGCGGCGTGAAGCAATCCGGCAATGGCCATGACAAGAGCTTGCACGCCTTTGACAAATACCTCGATCTCAAGACCGCGTGGATCAACCTATGACAAACAAGACCATTCTAGTAGTCGGCACCTACGACACCAAAGACGACGAACTGAACTACATGGCCGAGGTGATACGCGGCCAGGGCGGCGGCGTGGTCACCATGGATGTGAGTGTTCTGGGCGATCCGACCGGGCCCTGCGACTATTCCAAGCACGATGTGGCGGCGGCGGCGGGCTCGTCGATCAAGGCGGCAATCGCCACCGAGGACGAAAACCAGGCGATGCAGATCATGGCAAATGGCTCGGCCGCACTTGCGCTCAGGCTCTACCGTGAGGGTGTTTTCGACGGGGTGGTGGTACTCGGCGGTTCGATGGGCACTGACCTCGCGCTCGACCTGTGTCAGGCACTCCCTTTGGGCGTTCCCAAATACGTGGTTTCCACCGTGAGTTTTTCGCCGCTCATTCCACCTGAACGGCTTGCCGCCGACATTCAGATGATCCTCTGGGCTGGCGGGCTCTATGGACTCAATTCCATCTGTAAAGCCTCCCTTAGCCAGGCTGCCGGCGCGGTATTGGGGGCCGCCCGGGCGGTGCAGAAACCCGACTTTTCCAAACCGCTCGTCGGTATGACCAGCTTTGGCAAGACCGTGCTACGTTATATGGTCGGCTTAAAGCCCGCGCTGGAAGAGCGGGGTTATGAAGTCGCCGTGTTCCACGCGACAGGCATGGGCGGTCGCGCCTTCGAGAGCCTCGCCGCCGAAGGGATCTTCGCCGCCGTGATGGATTTCGCCCCGCAGGAAGTGGGCAACCATATTATGGGTTCTTCGATCTCGGCCGGGCCCGACCGGATGACCAATGCCGGAAAGGCCGGCATCCCGCAAATTGCCGCGCCCGGCTGTTACGACCTGGTCGATTTCGTGGGCTGGCAGGCGGCCCCGGCGAAACTGGCCGCGCAAGAGGTGCATGCACACAACCGGCTGCTGTCGTCGGTGCTGCTTAACGCCGAACAGCGCCGCGACGTCGCCCGCGCCATCTGTGAACGACTTGCCGAGGCGCAGGGTCCGGTCGTATTCCTCTTGCCTCTCAAGGGGTGCAACGAATGGGACCGTCCCGGTGCTCCACTCTGTGATCCCGACGGGCTTGCTGCTTTCATCGATGAGATCCGTACGGGATGCCCGGACAATGTCGAGCTGCGCGAGCTGGAGTGCCATATCAACGACCCAGAATTCAGTGCTGCGGCGCTCGAGGTTTTCGATGACTGGGTTGCGCAAGGGACGATCGCGCCGCAATAGTGCCGTTGCCAAGCCTGGCAGGGCGCTGACGGAGGTCAGGTCGCCGCCTCTTGCAGGATTGATCCCGCCCTGACCAGCTCCCGGTGATCCTTCATTCGTAAAGAGAGTTTGAAGGTCTGGATTTCATATTCGGCGTCAATGTTTTAGGCAAGCGCTACGAGCGCGGAGCCCTCAAATTGCTCAAGCGCTCGATGCGCTTCTGCGGGTGTTTGGCAGCCGAGCGATGAGTGCAGTCTGACGTTTTTGTAGAAGGCATCCCCATTCGATAGGCTGGAACCCGCCCTTCACCGCGTTGTCATAGGCTGCAGCGCGACTTCATCAAGCCGGCCCTTTGTGCATCCTGCAGCATGTGCAGGCGATGAATGACGGCAGAGCAGGACCTACTGCATCTACGTACGCGCAGCAAAATGGTCGACGAAATCTCGACGTCAATTTCGCACACGCAGAATCCGAAACTTATCTGTGCCGCGGATTTTCCCGAGCCGGACACTGACCAGCAGCTGATCAGGTCAAATCCATTCCGGCCGCTCGCGGCATCCGGTTTCTGGATTTCACTTGAGGACGATCCCGCCGTTCGCCGCTGGCGTCTCTTTGTGAAAAATGCTTCAAGACCCGGCTTCTCGTTTCTCAGTCGCGTCCACTTGAATTGGCCCCGACGGCTAACTACCTAAAGTAGGCAAAGCATCTTCTTTCGACCTTCTGTTTCCTAACGGCCTCAGTTGATCTTACGACGACACTGAGCGGGGCTGTCGCATTTTGTGGACGGCAATTACTCTAGGAGACATCACGATGGCTAGTGGCACCGTGAAATGGTTCAATACTCAAAAAGGCTTCGGTTTCATCGCCCCTGACCAGGGCTCGAACGACGTTTTCGTTCACATCTCCGCGCTCGAGCGCTCCGGGATCCAAATGTTGGACGATGGTCAAGCCGTGACTTTCGACATCGAAAGTGGCCGAGATGGCCGCGAAGCCGCGACCAATCTTGCACTGGCATAAACCCTTGGCGATCTAACCAGCGAGGCGGGGGCGGCCTTCGGCTTGTCCCCGTCTTTTCATTCAACGTGGCCTCCTGCGTCTCAGCGATGGCCCTCGAAAAATTGACGGAACAAAACTTGATAGAAATTAGTTGGGGAAAACCCATGACCCTCGTCGTTTCACCGCAAGGTGACACGCAAGAGATCGGCACGATTGAACAGGCCTTTTTTTGGCTGCGTAAAAGGTGGCCGGTCACAGATCATAACCGGGATCTTGCGCTCGAATATGTTGATGCAGCGATGCATTGTCTTGTTACGGTTGGAGCGGCCCGCAAAGCTTTCCACTCGGCCGCGAAAACTGCCGGCTTCATGCCGGGTGACAAAAACACAGATTTGGCCGCCGCTCGCTGATCCAAAAGGATCGACACCCGTTTTTTGAGACCGGTCGATGCGCGCGCATCCAGATACGAGAAGGTTTTGTTCTCCCGAAACTCAAGCCTCCAAGCCATTGGCAAAGTCGCGACGATCCAAACCTATAAGGAATTCTTGAGATGGCGAAACTCACGAAAGACATGTTGTTCAAGGCCGACAAGCCCCGCGCGGAGACTCTTATCGACCGGACCACGCGCGCCGCGAGACAGATACTCAAAGACGAAGCGGAACAGCGTGAACTCAAAACCGCACGCCTGCGCAAGGCGCGGCTCGCGAAAGAAGCCGACACGCCCAGCACTGCGTCCCAGACAACCTCCAAACGGGGACGCAAGTAACGCGAGCCCCAAGTTTCCTCCAGTTCACGGAGAGTCCTTGGGGTTGGTTTGATGACTCTATGCGGCCAGTTTACCCATCATTGTTTTCTCAGCAAAGTTGCTCGGCGTCAGGTTTCCGAGCGGCAAATGTGTTCTGTTTGTGCTGTAATCCTCCTTTCATGCTTCCAGAGTTTACCTGGCCTCGGCAAGTGAGCCGAAGAGTGTCTCGTTGAGGCATTGGTCGCGCAGCTTGCCGTTGAAGTTTTCGATGAATACGTTCTGTTGCGATTTGCCCGGCACGATGTAGTGCTAGTCGATCACGGCCTCCTGCACCTATTGTCCCGGTCGCCCAAATGATCATTGCGCCACCTTGTATCGCGTCATCAGCCTGGCCAGCGCAATACCGGACAGTAGGTGCCATATCCCCCAGAAGGCAGCCACTACGGCCATCCCGCCTAGCCCGCTGAAGAAGCCAAAGATCAGGATCAGCCCAAGTCCAGAATTCTGGATGCCAGTTTCAATCGTCACCGCGCGGCGATCAAAGGCGGACAGCCCCATCAGGCTGGCCGTAGCATAGCCCGCGCCCAACGCCAGAGCGTTGTGCAGAAGCACCAAAACCGCCACCGCTCCGGCGAATTGTAGGAAAATGTCCCAATTCGCCGCCAGCGCCAGAACCACGAAAGCCACGAAAATCCCCATCGACAAATATTGAAGCGGCGTGCGCAGGCGGGTGGTGATGTCGGGCCGTTTCACGTTCAGCATCACGCCAAGACACAGTGGCAGCACCAACATGACGCTGACAGTGATGACCACCGAGATCGGGTCGATCGCGGTTTTCTGCAGTATCGCGCGGGTCGGGCCGTACAGGCTTCCCCAGAAGGCAATATTAACGGGTGTCAACAGGATCGCTCCAACCGTGGCAAAAGCCGTCATCGACACCGAAAGTGCTGCGTTCCCGCCCGCACGATGGGTGATGAAGTTGGAAATGTTGCCACCCGGGCATGCCGCAACCAAGATCAGTCCCAGAGCAATGGACGGCTGCGGAGCAGTCGCCAGGATCATGCAAAAGGTCAACGCCGGCAACACAACGAATTGCGAAAACAACCCTGTCAGCAAAGGCTTGGGAGCATGGGCAAGCTTCTTGAAATCGCCAGGTTTCAGGTCGATCGCGATGGAAAACATGACCACCGCGAGGATGGCGTTAAGGATCTGCAGGCTTGTGGGCGAGAAGTTGAGCAGCACCTCGTCAATGCCAGCGTTAGCCGGGCTGTTCATGTCGTCCCCCCTCTTTCTACTTGCCGACCCAGCAGGTCACGGCTTCGCGATTGCGCGTTTCTGGGACACAATAGGTCAAAACCACGATTTTGGTACTCCCTATCCTTTCAGTGACCGGCTCGGACGGCGCGGCTTTCCCTGCCCGGAGCGCCTTGGCCGCAGCACCTCGTCCTGTCGGCTGGCCACGTGGTCAACGTAAATCGTTGACTGCCGCTCTGCACGGATCAGGTGCAGACGACGTAAAGGCATGTTAGCTTGGTTGGAACTCCAAAACGCACATCCAAAGCACATCTTGGCTAGGTACAAAAAAGACAACCCGATGGACGAACTGCTGCGCGCGCGTCTGCGAATCGCAGAGGGCGCCGATTTGCGGCTGAAGGCGCTGCGGTGGGTCATGTCCGCGGTCGACGTGTTCAATCGCACCGTGACAGGGCAGGCCTTCTTTGCTCTGCGCGAAACCGAGCAGGTGCTGCGCGACCTCGATGGGCGCACCGGGCCAGATCTCGTACGCGCGCTGCTGGCCAGGAACGGCGGCACCCGGATTACCCCGCACGGACTTGAGAACATCCCGGAGCGCGGACCCGTGGTTATCGGCGCCACCCACCCAGTTGGCACGTTTGATTTCATCGCCCATGCCGGTGCCCTTCTGGACCTCCGGCCCGACCTGAAGGTCGTGGCCAACCGCGAGGCTGAGCGGTTCGTGGGCTCGGCTCGGATCATCGCCGTCGATCTGGATCGAAAAGACAACGTTCTGTCGCCGCGCCGGACACGTGCCGGAATGCAGGCCCATTTGCAGGAAGGCGGCGCACTTTTGGTATTCGGGTCGGGACGTGTGGCGGGTATGGCCGATGCGCTGCTGGTCGAACCGCCCTGGCGTTCTGGCATCACACGAATGTCGGCGACCTGCGGCGCGCCGATCGTGCCTGCCTCGGCCGGATTGCGTAACTCACGTCACTACTATCGGACCCGAAGGCTGGCCCGGGTTCTCAGCGGTGGGAATGACGATTTCGGACGTACGGTGGCGTCATTGCGCTATGTGTCAGAACTTTTGGCCAAGCTGGGCGGCGACTATGACGTGCACTATGGCCCAATTCAGCAACCGGGCACGTCTCCGGAAAAACTTCAAGATCTGGCCGAAGGGCTGATCCCCGGGCTCTACAGGTAATCGAAAGTCCGTGACCTCAGAATGTCTGAGCCACTCCGATTCCGGTCGTAAAAAAAAGGCCCAAGATTGAGGGCTCACGTTATGAAACATAGGCTGGCTGTTGCGGTTCTGGCTCCGGCATTTCTGACCGAAGCTTGTGGTCATTTCCACAGGAATGTTCCGGTTTGGGTATTGCTGCAAGATCGGCCTGAGCTCCTGTGAGACGGTGTTGTCCGAGGCCGGCGGACACTGCAATTTTTCTTCCCCCGCTTCGGTTTCTTTAGTCGCGCAGGTTACAAACCACTTGTTGAGGTCGCTTTCCGTCACCTGCGCTGTGCCTTTTCCGTCGTTGTCTTAAGTTGGCAGGGTGCGGCTATGATCCGCGTCGCGCCGGCGGTCTTGCCGCGGTAACCGGACTTGTAGAGATGCGGGGTTCCCCCTATCTGGCCCGAAACCACCGCGAGGACGCAGCAATGACCAGAAAAACTTATAACCAGCTGGCCGCCGAGGCCGCGGAGCGGATCGAGGAAATCATGCCCTGGGATCTGTCCGAGTTCCTCGAAAACCACCCCGATGCGCTGTTGCTGGACATCCGCGAACGCGACGAGTTTGCTCGGGCGCGGATTGCGGGGTCGCTCAACGTGCCGCGTGGGATCCTCGAAAGCGCCGCCGAGTGGGACTATGCGGAGACCGAACCCGAACTTGTCACCGCTCGCGATCGTCCGGTGCTAATTATCTGCCGATCCGGCAACCGCTCGGCGCTGGCCGCCGAGGTGCTGGCCGAGATCGGCTTTTCGGACGTCCGCTCGGTCAAGCTTGGAGTCAAAGGTTGGAATGATGCGGATTTGGAGCTTGTCGATACAACCGGTGTGCCGCTCGACGGCGACGATGCTGAGGATCTGATCGATCCGCCGCTGCGTCCGGACCAGATCGATCCGGCCCGTCGCTGACACTGTCTCCCAACGCTGCGCTCACCCAGCTCTGTGACTCTGTTAAACCACCATTGGCCACACAATCTCGCGCCATGCTTGCGCGGGTCTACCAGTGCTTGTAGACAGGTAAAAAAACGTGTTGGCGGACAGGCGCGATGCGAGAGCAGGACATCATCCAGTCGGTCGCCCCTTTCTTCGAGGAGATCGAGCGGCTGGGCTACGAGGTCGAGGCGACGTCGGATTTTGACAAGATCCTGAACCTCGTGCCCGAAACCGGACGTCAGAAGCAGACGCCGATGATGTCGATCCTGCGCAATGACTTCACCGAGGAAACCGCATTTTGGCTGTTTCTATTCAAGGATGGCGTTGTTGTCGGGGGAATTGGCGCGAAATATGAACCGTTGGGTCGTGAAGGATTCGACAATTACCTGTGTCGCACCTCGCGCACGCAGTACGGCCGCGACGACAACCCAATTGCCGAGGTGGCCGAGCCCGCGACGACCCTGATCGGCGGCAACATCGTCTATATCGGCGAGTTGGAATTCACCCGCGAGCATCGTGGCAATCTACGGCTGCTCGAGGCATTCATGCGAGTGCATCAGGGGCTGTGTGCCCTGAAATGGCGTAACCTCGACTGGATCTATGCCATCGTGCCGGAAGAGCATCAGCGGTTTTCGTGGCTTTACGGTTTCATGATCGTGATCCCGGGCGTTCTAAAATGGCGCGACCCGGTGCCGGACGGACGGCTGAACTCGCATGTCTTGCTGGCCACTGAGGGCCGTTTTCTGCCCTATGTACTGATCAATGCGAGCCGCCGTCTCAAGGACAAGCGGCTCAAAGCGGCTGGGCGAAAACCAGGGTGAACTGGGCGCCGTTCATGGCCGTGACCGGGGCCATGATGCGGCGGTATTCGATGTCGTATTCGGCGCTGTCGATGCGACCGCGCAGACGGATGTCCTCGACTTGATATTGCTGGGTTTTTTGCACCCGCAGGTGGGCTGCAATCGAGTTTTCGATCACCGACGGGCCGAGTTGCCTGACCTTGGGGAAATATTCGTCGATATCCCGGATCTCGAAGCTGCGGGCCACGAGGCTGGTCGCGCCGATATGGTGCGGGCGCATGATCCCGTCTCCGGCGTCGAGCTTGTGAAAGAGGTCGACCCGTTCGCGCAGCCGGTCGAAATCGGTCAGCCGGCCGCTGTTGCGGTGCAGCCAGTTCAGCACGTCGTCGCACATGATGTCGGTCCCGTATCGGCGCATCTCGTCCTGCACGTCGCGCAGAGCTTGGGAATAGGCTGCTGCCGCCCGGCGATGCAGTTCGTGCGAAATGTCGTGGGCCGTGACGCCGATCGAGGCCGGGGCGGAGCGGAATACCTCGAGCGAGACACCCGCCGCCGAGCAGAGTTTGTCGATTGTGGAAAAGGGGATCTCGCGCTCATGGGCGATCTGGGCGTGCAGGGTGGTGTATTTCAGACCAGCCGCCGTGCAGGCCTTCTTCAATCCGCCGAATTGGCTGTCGCAAAATCCGGTGACGAGTTTGCCAAGGTCGTTCATGAGCGAATCTCCAGTTCACACATGTAGACTAGTGATCGATGCTTGTAGATCAACTCTGGGTTTCAGAAAACGTTAAGCCGCGCGCGGGGGCTTGCTGCGCGGTCCCCATGCTGCTTCTGTGCCCAGGGGAGGATGAAACATGCCAAAAGTGCTCTACGAAAAGGACGGGCGTATCGCGCGGATCACGTTGAACCGGCCGGAAGTGATGAATGCCATCGACGACGACTTGCCGGTTGAACTCGAGGCGGCCGTCCAGAGGGCTGAGGCTGATCCCAGCGTGCACGTGATCGTGCTGTCTGGCAACGGCCCGGCCTTCTGCGCCGGCTATGACCTAGCCTATTACGCTGAGCGCAACGGGGCCGACAACAATGTAACGCAGGAGATGCCTTGGGATCCGGTCAAGGATTACCGCTTCATGTGGGGCAACACCCAGAAGTTCATGTCGCTGTTCCGGTGCCTCAAGCCGGTCCTTTGCAAGGTACACGGCTATGCAGTGGCGGGCGGGTCGGACATCGCGTTGTGTTCCGACATCGTGATCATGGCCGAAGAGGCGCGCATCGGCTACATGCCGACCCGCGTGTGGGGCTGTCCGACTACGGCGATGTGGGTCTATCGGCTCGGCCCGGAAAAGGCCAAGCGGATGCTGTTCACCGGCGACAAGATCACCGGCCGCGAGGCCGCCGAGATGGGGCTGGTGCTAAAGGCCGTGTCTGCCGATGCCCTTGACGACACGGTCGAGGAGATGGCAGCGCGCATCGCCTCGGTGCCGACCAACCAGCTGGCGATGCAGAAAATGGTCATCAACCAGGCGATGGAGATGACGCTGACCTCGACCCAGCGGCTGGCCACGGTGTTCGACGGTATAACCCGGCACAGTCCCGAGGGGCTGAATTTCAAGGCGCGGGCCGAGGCCGTGGGCTGGAAGCAGGCGGTCACAGAGCGCGACGAAGGCACTTGGGACTGGACGGCCAACGAACCGTTGCCGAAGTCGAACCGTTAGAACTTAGGGCGCTTTTCGTGCCACGATGAAGCGGCGCGATGGCCGGTCGGGATAGTCACCGGTTTCGATGATTTCGAAGCCGGCCCGGGTGATCGCGGATTCGAGGCCCGTCACGCTGAGTTTGGCGACATAAGGGGCCTTGCCGATCATCTGCATCAGCGGCAGGCCCAGCAGCAGAGCGCGCATGCCCCAGGGCAGACCGGGTCCGGCCAAGCAAATGGTTTTCGAGATGAAAAGACCATCCGGTTTCACCCGTGCAGCGACCTGCGCCAACGTGCTGTCGAGATCGCGCAGAAGGTGCAGCAGGTTAAAGCTCATCACTACGTCGAAGCGGCCTTCGGGCGGAGCCTCGGCAGGCGCGACGGTGAAGCCGACATTGCGAACCCGTTGGACCGTGGCTTTTTCCCGCGCGATGTCGACCATGGCGGCGGAAACATCGCTGGCTTCGATCCGGTGGGTAAATGGTGCGAGTTTCAACGCCGTGGTGCCGGTGCCACAGCCGATCTCCAAAGCCTCGCTATCGGGATGGAGATATGAGCGCACCCGGTCGAGCGTGGCTTCATAGGCCTCCATGTCGCCGACAGGCGAATTGGCGTATTTCCTGGCGATCCGATTCCAGAATGCGGCGTCGGACATGACGTTGGCTCCTAAATTGAGGTGAATGGTAGGCTATACGTAATGCTTGCGGTATTGTCGAATATTGAAGACCTGCTATACGGATTTGCATGAATTGGGAGTCTCTGCGTTTCGACTGGACCCAACTGCGCGCCTTTCTCGCCACCGCCGAGGAGGGGTCGCTGTCGGCTGCGGCCAAGGCGCTGGGGCTGACCCAGCCGACGTTGGGCCGGCAGGTGAGCGCGCTGGAGGAACGCCTCGGGTTGGCGTTGTTCGAGCGGGTCGGACGGGGTTTGATGCTGACGCCGTCGGGGCGCGAGTTGCTGCCCCATGCCCGGGCGATGGGTGAGGCGGCAGCGCGGCTGACGCTGGCGGCTGCCGGACAGGCCCAGGCGATCGAGGGCAAAATCCGGATCACCGCCTCGGACGTGTTTTCCGTCTATCACCTGCCGCCGGTTCTGGAGCGCCTGCGCGAGGCCGCGCCGCGGCTTGAGATCGAGGTGGTGGCAACCAATGACTTGCGCGACATTCTGCGGCGCGAGGCCGATATCGCGATCCGTCACGTGCGGTCCACCGAACCCGACCTGATCGCCCGCAAGGTAGGCGACGGTACCGCACATTTCTATGCCTCGCGGACCTATGTCGCTCGGATGGGCCGGCCCCAGAGTAGGGCGGATCTTTCACACCATGACCTGATCCATTTCGGCGACACCGACCGGTTACTGGAGCGCCTGCGCCCGCTGGGGATCGAGCTTGGCCCCGAGAATTTCCGGCTAGGTTCGGAAAATGGGCTGGTGGCCTGGGAAATGGCGCGACGGGGGCTGGGGATCCTGATCATGGCCGATGATGTCGCCGTACAGACCCCCGGAATGGAGCGGCTATTGCCCGAGATGGAGGCGGTCCGTTTCCCGGTCTGGCTGGTGACCCATCGCGACCTGCAGTCCTCGGCGCGGATTCGGCTGGTTTTCGATATTCTGGCGGACGCGCTGGGGCGGGGGTGAGACGGCCAGGGCCTCTCTCAGTCGATCGCCCAATCAGTCGCGCCGGTGGATCCGTCGATGGATCATCGGCCGCAGTATGGCCCGTTCGCGAAAGAACTCGAACAGCCCGGCGCCACCGATGAGAAAGATCCTCCCAAAGTGCCCAGCGACCCGGCAATTCGTCCCAGATGAGCCCGTCCCGGAAGATCGCCAGCGGCAGGCCTCTGTCTTCGAAAGCTGCGACGGGGGCGGCGCCGGCCCTGTGTCAGGTCAGAGATATCGTTCGGCCGATCCCCGCGGAAATGACCGGCAGCGAAAGGATCCAGCGGCCAATACCACCCGGTGCCGAGGTTCGAGCACTAGAACCAGGCCGAGAAAGGCCGCGACCAAGGCTCCGAGCCGCATCGGCCCGACCGGCTTGCCAAGAAGCGGGATCGACAGGGGCGGGATCATCAGTTGGGCGGCGAAATACAGCGCCGTGGCATTGGCCTGCGGGATAACGGTCAAGGCGGTGGAGAAGGTGTGGTTCGAGACCACGGTCACGAAGCCGCGCGGGGCGTGCAGGCCGGCTGTGGCGATGCGCAGAATGCTCCAGCCGCCTTCGAGTTGGACGATCATAAGCGCGAACATCAGACCGATGCCAGAACAGATCGGCAGGATCCTGTGCAGCAGGCAGCCGCCCGAAAGTTGCTTGACCAACACGTCATTGACCGTGATCGCCACCATCGCCGCGATGATGAAGGCGATGCCGGCAATAAGATGGTTCCAAGCCTGGATAACTCTTCCCTTGGCCGCGCGCTAGCACGCGCGCGACATTGCTTGATAGCCAGTTTGCGGCATAGCTGGGACATCGCAGGGACAGTGCAACCGTGTGGCAAGAGCCGCGTGACTTTTATGCCTCCGGCGGGGATATTTGTGGGAAGTTGACCGGTGGCTTTCCCGGCCCGGCTTGTCTCTTGCCACCCGCGCCTCTACATGGGCAGGAATGAAACGTTTCATCCCTTTCTTGAAGGCCCCCGCACGGGTGGCGGTGATCCGGCTGCAGGGGGCAATCGGCCCTGGGCGGCTGCCGCTCAATGATGAAGCGCTGGGCCCCATCATCGAAAAGGCCTTCAGGCGCGGTAAGCCGCAGGCTGTGGCGCTGCTGATCAATTCGCCCGGCGGCAGCCCGGTGCAGAGCGCGCGCATCGCCGCGCGCATCCGGCGGTTGGCCGAGGAAAAGGACATCCCGGTGCATGCCTTCATAGAGGATGTGGCGGCTTCGGGCGGGTACTGGCTGGCCTGCGCCGCCGACGACATCTTTGCCGACGCGGCATCGATCGTCGGCTCGATCGGCGTGATCTCGGGTGGGTTCGGAGCGCACGAATTCATCGCCAGCCACGGCATCGAGCGACGTATCTATACCGCCGGCAAGTCGAAATCGCAGCTCGATCCATTCCGGCCGGAAAAACCCGAAGACGTGTCGCGGTTGCAGGCGATCCTTGACCAGATGCACCAGGTTTTCATCGAGCTTGTGAAGACCTCCCGAAGGGACCGTCTGGGCGAGGAAGATATCTTTGACGGTGAATTCTGGCTGGCCGGCCGGGCACAGGAACTGGGTTTGATCGACGGGATCGGACATCTCGAACCAAAGCTTAAGGATCTGTACGGCGACGACGTTAAGTTGATCCCGTATGGCCGCCGCAAACCCTGGATGAGCCGATTCGGTGCGGCGCTGGCCGAGGATACCTTTGCGGCGGTGGAAGAGCGGGCGCTGTTTTCCCGGTTCGGGCTGTAGCGCATGCTGTCCAAGATCGTCGTCCTTTTCCTCGTCTTCATTGCCATCCTCGGCATGTTTGGCAAGCTGCGCATGCCGGGCGCGAAGCGGCTTGCCGACAGGCGCTGCCCGAAATGCGGTCGCTTCCGCATCGGGCGCGGACCCTGCGATTGCGGCGGGAAAGGCTGACGCATGGATTTGTTCTATGCCACGCTCGGCCTTGTGATCCTGCTGCTGGCGGGCGACAGCTTGGTGCGCGGGGCCGTGAACATGAGCCTGCGGTTGGGTGTGCCGGCGCTGATTGTGTCACTGACTATCGTCGCCTTCGGCACTTCGGCTCCCGAACTTCTGATCGCGATCCGGGCGCTGGCTGACAACGCGCCGGGGATTGCGATGGGCAACGTGGTGGGCTCGAACACCGCCAACGTGCTGCTGGTGCTGGGCATCCCGGCTCTTCTGGCAACGCTCAACAGTTCGGAATGCGAAACCCGCAAGACCTATGTCTTCATGCTCACCGGGTCGGTGCTGTTCATCGGGTTGGCCTTCCGGGGTGTGTTCGACTGGGTGGCGGGGATGCTTTTGCTCCTGGCACTGGCCTTCGTGCTGGGCGACAGTTTCCTGCACGCCCGCCGTCACCGGCGCGAGATGGCGGGTCTGGCGTTGGAAGCAGACGAGGAGGAAGAGGTCGAAGGCGCCGACCCCGACATGCCATGGTGGAAGATCCTGGTCTACCTGGCGCTGGGACTCGTCGGCTTGCCGCTCGGGGCGGATCTGCTGGTTGATGCCTCGATCAACATCGCGCGGATGTTCGACGTCACCGAGGTCGTCATCGGGCTGACACTGGTGGCGGTGGGCACGTCGCTGCCCGAGTTGGCTACCACCGTGATGGCGGCGGTGCGGCAGCAAGCCGATGTGGCGTTGGGCAACGTGATCGGTTCGAACATGTTCAACCTGCTTGCCATTATCGGTATTACCGCGCTGGTCGGGGATATCCCGGTTGATCAGGAATTCCTCGATTTCGACCTCTGGGTGATGCTGGGCGCGTCGGTGCTGCTGATCCCCTTCGTCTTCCTCCGGCAGAACATCACCCGTGCCTGGGGGGCGCTGCTGACGGCGCTTTATGTCGGCTATGTTGTGATGGTGCTGGCATGACGGGCGCAGCGAGACGTGGGGCGCTGATCACCGGCGGAGCCGACCGTTTGGGGGCGGCGATGGCACGCTATCTGGCGGGCCGCGGGTTCGACGTGGCCGTACATTTCTTCTCCAACACCGATAAGGCCGAAGCGCTGGTGGCTGAACTGGACGTGTTGGGCGCGGGCGCGGTCGCGTTACAGGCTGATCTACTCGACGAGGGACAGGTGGTGCCGCTAGTGGCCCGGGCCGCCGAGGCGCTGGACCGGCCATTGACCTGCCTGATAAACAACGCGTCGATTTTTGAATACGACACGCTGAAGACCGGCAGTCGCGAAAGCTGGGACCGGCACATGGAATCGAACCTGCGCGCACCCTTCGTGCTGAGCCAGCAGTTTGCTGCGCAGGCGCCGGCCACAGTTGCCGATGACAACGGCGAACCTCTGGCGCAAGCGCTCATCGTCAACATGATCGATCAGCGGGTGCGCAAGCTTACGCCCGAGTTTGCGTCCTACACCATCGCCAAGATGGGGCTTTGGGCACTGACCCAGACTGCGGCACAGGGTTTGGCGCCGGATGTCCGGGTCAATGCCATTGGCCCGGGCCCGACGCTGATCGGGGCGCGGCAGAGCTCTGAGCATTTCGCCCGGCAGCGGCAGAACACGGTGCTGAAGCGCGGCGCAAACCCGCAGGACATCACCGCCGCGCTGGGCTATTTCCTCGACGCACCGGCGGTAACCGGGCAGCTTCTCTGCGTCGATGGTGGCCAGCATCTGAGCTGGCAGACACCGGACGTTCTGGGCGTTGAATAACGGCTGATCCGGCGTCGGAACCTACATGCCGTATCCAAGTTTTGCACTGCGCACGAAAGCGTTACAAATGCGTTGCGAAAACTTTAATGTTTTCAATATTTTGCCAATTGGATGAAAAAATAAATCGCAAAAACAATACCTTAGTAAAGCGCCTATTTTTTAGGCAAAACAAGGAAGCGGGCCGAAAACAAGGAAAAATCAGACCTGACCCAAAGATACCCCCGCAGTTATCCACAGGTTCGGTGGATGCCTTTCCTCTTGCTCCCGGACCCGTAACATTGCAGCAGCGACGGAGAATCAGGCAAGCACGAAAATGGTTGAGCAGAGTGACGAAAAGTTGACCCAAGGGAAAGGCGGGCACGAAGTGATCGCCGGCTATCTCAAGACGCTTGACAGCTCTCCCGGTGTCTATCGCATGCTCGATGCCCAGAACCGGGTGCTGTATGTCGGCAAGGCGCGGAACCTGCGCGCGCGGGTGTCGAACTATGCGCGCCCCACAGGGCATTCGGCGCGCATCCAACGCATGGTCCGCGAGACCGCCTCGATGATGTTCCTGACGACGCGGACAGAAACCGAGGCGCTGCTGTTGGAACAGAATCTGATCAAGCAGCTCAAGCCGCGTTACAACGTGTTGTTGCGCGACGACAAGTCGTTCCCGAACATCCTAGTCACCGATCATGCCTTCCCGATGATCAAGAAGCACCGCGGCGCCAAGAAGGAGAAGGGCCAGTACTACGGCCCCTTCGCCAGTGCCGGCGCGGTCAACCGCGCGCTGGCGCAGTTGCAGCGGGTGTTCCTGCTCAGAAACTGTTCCAACGCGATGTTCGAAAGCCGCACGCGGCCTTGCCTGCAATACCAGATCAAGCGCTGCACCGCGCCGTGTGTCGGTAAGATCAGCGAAGCGGATTACGCCGAGTCGGTGCGCGATGCCGAGCGCTATCTCTCGGGCCGTTCGACCCAGATCCAGGAGAAGCTGGCCACCGAGATGCAGGCGGCCTCGGAGGGATTGGAATTTGAGAAGGCCGCGGCGCTGCGCGACCGGATTCAGGCACTGACCCAGGTGCAGACGGCCCAGGGAATCAACCCGCGGTCGACCGCGGAGGCCGATGTCATCGCGCTGCATCTCGAGAACGGGCAGGCCTGTGTGCAGGTGTTTTTCGTCCGCGCCAACCAGAACTGGGGCAACCGCGACTTCTATCCCCGCGTGGGTTCGTCCGAGATCGAGGCAGCCGAGGTGCTGGAAGCCTTTGTCGGACAATTCTACGACAGCAAGGAGCCGCCGAAACAGCTGCTGTTGTCGCATCCGATCGAGAATGCCGACCTGATGGCCTTGGCCCTGTCGGAGAGGGCGGGGCGCAAGGTTGAGATTCTTGTGCCGCAGCGGGGCGAAAAGGCCGAACTGGTATCCTCGGCTGCAAGGAACGCCCAGCAAAGCTTGGCACGCAAGATGGCCGAGACGGCGACGCAGGCGAGGCTGCTCAAAGGCGTGGCCGAGGCGTTCGGGCTGGATAACCCGCCGCAGCGTATCGAGGTCTACGACAACTCGCATATTCAGGGCGCCCACGCGGTCGGAGCGATGATCGTGGCGGGGTCGGACGGCTTCATGAAGAACGGTTATCGCAAGTTCAACATCCGTGATGACAGCCTCAGCCCAGGCGACGATTTCGGCATGATGAAAGAGGTTCTGACCCGACGCTTCAAGCGGTTGCTGAAGGAAGATCCCGACCGCCAGGAGGGCCACTGGCCCGACCTGCTGCTGATCGACGGTGGAGCAGGACAGGTTTCGGCCGTAAAACAGATCATGGACGAGATCGGCGTGGCGGACATTCCGGTGGTTGGTGTCGCCAAGGGGATCGATCGCGATGCTGGAAAAGAAGAATTCCACCGCCCCGGAGCGCGCCCCTTCGCTTTGAGGCACAACGACCCGGTGCTCTATTTCATCCAACGTCTGCGAGACGAAGCGCATCGCTTCGCAATCGGCACCCACCGCGCCAAACGGGCCAAGGCCGTTGGCGTCACGCCGCTCGATGATATCCCCGGGGTGGGGGCGACCCGCAAGCGGGCACTGCTCCGGCATTTCGGCAGTGCCAAGGCGGTGAGCCGGGCGGCACTGTCCGATCTCAAGGCGGTCGAAGGCGTGTCGGACAATCTGGCCGAAACCATCTATGACTTCTTCCACGAAAATGGCTGAGGGGCCGCGTCTCGGACCATGCGGTCCGCCCCGCGAGACCTTTTAACAAAGGCGGACGAGCGCCCTGACCCGACAGTCTGCCTTTTCCCGGCTCTGAAAGCGCGCTAGAACAGCCGCGATGACGTGGACGATCCCGAATATCCTGACCGCTCTGCGGTTGTTGGCGGCGCCGATGGTGCCGGTGATGTTCCTCTATTTCACAAGGCCCTATGCTGACTGGTTCGCGCTTTTGCTGTTCGTTGGGGCCTCGGTCACCGACTGGTTCGATGGCTATCTGGCGCGAGCCTGGAAGCAGCAGACAAAGATCGGCACGATGCTGGACCCGATCGCCGACAAGGCGATGGTGGTGATCGCGTTGCTGGTGATCTGCGGCTACTCGACCTGGACTCCCTGGCTTGTGCTGCCCGCGACGATCATCATCTTCCGCGAGGTGTTCGTTTCCGGCCTGCGCGAGTTTCTTGGCGACACGGCCGGCACGCTGGCAGTCACCAACCTGGCCAAGTGGAAGACCACCTTGCAGATGGTTGCCATCGCGGTGCTGTTTTCGCAGGGAATTTTCGAGCACCAGGCGGAGGTCAAGGAAGTGGCGGGCGATCTTCTGGCCGAGCAGCGGTATCTCGATTTCCGGCTTTGGGCCGGGCGGGTCGGCGTAGGGCTGTTGTGGTTCGCGGCGCTGCTCACGCTGGTGACGGGCTGGGAATACTTCCGCAAGGCGTTGCCCTATCTGAGAGAGGATGACTGATGGAGGTGCTCTATTTTGCCTGGGTGCGTGAGCGCATCGGCCTGCCGCGCGAAACCGTCGAAACTCAGGCCGCAACCGTGGCGGACCTGGTCGAGGAACTGAAGGCGCGCGAGGAACGTTACAACGCGGCCTTCACCGATCTGAGCGCGCTAAGGGTGGCGTTGGACCAAGAACTCGCCGATTTCGATGCGCGACTCGAAGGCGTGCGCGAGGTCGCATTTTTTCCGCCGATGACGGGAGGCTGAGGTGGAGGTCCGGGTTCAGGTCGAGCCGTTTGATTTTGGAGTTGAAGCGGCTGCTTTTGCCGAAGGCCATACCAAGATGGGCGCCGTGGTGACCTTCACCGGCATCGTGCGCGACGTCGCTGACGGACTCGACCGGATGGAGATCGAGCATTACCCGGGTATGACCGAAAAGGCGCTGGAGGCGCAGGCGCATGCGGCGGTCGGGCGATTCAAGCTGGGCGACGTTCTGGTCATCCACCGCCATGGCACAATGCGCCCGGGCGAGATGATCATGATGGTCGCCACCGCCGCGCCACACCGGACCGATGCCTTCCAGGGCGCGGAATTCCTTATGGACTATCTCAAGTCGCGTGCACCGTTCTGGAAGAAAGAATACACCGCCGACGGCGCCGAATGGGTGGCGGCGAAGGACGAGGACGAAGACGCGCTGAGTCGCTGGTGATGAACGCAGCGCTGCAGATCCCCAACCGGCAGGCGCGTTGGCTGTGGCTCGAGGCACAGGGGCTGGCAGGCACGCCCGCCGGGCCGCTCGACCTGCCACGATTGATCCACGACCTGGGAATGGTGCAGCTTGACACGATCCGGGTGATTGCCCGGGCGCATCACCACATTCTTTGGTCGCGCAATCAGAACTACCGCGAGCCGATGCTGGGCAAGCTGTTGAAGGCGCGCGGGATTTTCGAACATTTCACGCATGATGCCAGTGTGCTGCCGATGAGTTTCCTGCCCTATTGGCAGCGGCAATTCCAAAGACGCGCGGAAAGGATCCGCGAGGCAGGCTGGTGGAAAGGCATGCCCGATGCGGCGGGCCGGGCCGAGATCAAGGCCCGGATCGAACGCGAGGGGCCATTGTCGACACATGCGTTCGACACGAAGGTGGAAGGCAGCAAAAATATGTGGCAGCGCCCGCCGCACAAGCTGGCGCTGGATTACATGTGGTATGCGGGCGAACTGGCGACCTCGCACCGTGAAAATTTCGCCAAATTCTACGATCTGGGCGAGCGGGTGTTTCCCGCCGATCTGCGGCAGATGGAGGTGGCGGAGAATGCTCAGATCGACTGGCTGTGCCGCGCGGCGCTGGCGCGGATCGGGTTCGGCACACCGGGTGAGATCCAGCGCTTCTGGGACGCGATGAGCGCGGCTGAGGTGAAGGCGTGGATCGCGGCGAACCGTGCCGGGCTGGTGCCGGTGGAGATCGAAGGTGCAGATCGGAGCGTGACGAAGGGTTGGGCTCTGCCGGATATCGAGGCGCGTCTGGCGCGGCTGGAAAAGCCCACATCGCGGTTGCGCATTCTCAACCCGTTCGATCCTGTTATCCGAGACCGTGCCCGTCTGTCTCGGTTGTTCGGATTCGACTATCGCGTCGAGATGTTCGTTCCTGCCGCGAAACGGCGTTGGGGTTATTACATATATCCTCTGCTCGAGGGCGACCGGTTCGTCGGCCGGATCGAGGCCCGGGCCGACCGTACGTCGGGCGTCCTCGTTCATGACATGACCTGGGTCGAGCCAGGAGTCCGGTGGACACCAGCGCGACAGGGTAAGCTGGATGCCGAGCTTGCGCGGATCGCCCGGTTAGCCGGCGTGGAGGAGATTCAGGGTGAGCCGCCGCTGGAGGGCTGACCGCCCGTCCTGCGTGTCGACGGCTCCAGGGGGCGAGGGGGCGGATCGGCAACGCGCCGGACAGTCGCCGCGGGGCGTTCTGAGTTAGGTGCCTTTGATCTGTTCGACATAGGCCCGCAACTCTTCGGCTTCGTGCCGGGCGTCACGAAGCCCTTCCATTGCAGCTGATAATTCCGCCTCGGTCTGGCTGATCTGGTTGGTGAGTTCCGCTTCGCGCTGCTGCAGATAGGTAATCGCCTGGTCCCGGGTTTCTTCGGCCTCGTGCAGTTCCTGCGCCATCTTCTCCAGCTCTTCCACCTCGGTGCGGGCCACGCGAGTGAAGCGGTGGATCAACCAGTTGGCGAACCAACCGGCGCAGAAGGCGACAAACAGGATGATTGCCGTGGCTATGATGAACTCAGTTCGTGTCATCCGGAACTCCATCTTCTGCGGTCTGCGACGCCGGGTCGGTTCCTGTATCCCCGTCCGTTTCATCGCCTGATCCGTCTTCCGCCGCGGCGTCCGTGCTGTCAACATTCGTATCAGCTATGTCGTCGGTCAGGCCGCTCTGGGTGCGCTCGAGGGTTTCGAGCATGGTTTCGCGTTCCTGCACCGGCTCGGGGCGGATCAACCGGAACTCAATGCGGCGGTTGGCCTCGCGGCCTTCCTCGGTGTCGTTGTCGGCGATCGGCTGGGTTTCACCATAGCCCACGGCGCTGAAGGATGAGGTAAGCACGCGCAACTCGCGGAGCCCGTTCAGTACCGCTTGGGCGCGGGCCTGGGACAGTTGCTGGTTCATGACCTCGCGACCCTGGCTGTCGGTATGGCCACCAATCTCGAGTTTGATCGGCCCGCATTTCTTGAGGATTTCGGCAATCGCTTCGACCGATTTACGCGACGGGCCGTCGATCGTGTCCGAGCCGGGCTCGAAGGAGATCTTACGCTCTTCCTGCACCGTCGTGATCTCGGTGATGCACTCGTCGGGGGTCGGCAGTCCGGCGATCGGGTCGAGTTTTTTCTGGTAGGTCACGTCTATGTCGAATGTTTCCGCCTCGCCAAGCTTTTCCGACAGAAGTCGCGAGATTACGGCATTGGCCTCGGGGTTGCCGGTGTTGCCGGCGATGCGGACGTTGTCGGCGGTCACGGTGACATGGCCGTTCGACAGTTGCGCCAGGGCATCAAGGGCAGCCAGCACCCGCACCGGCCAGTCGCGCGGCAGGGTGTCGTCGATCCGCGCCGAACTGTGAACCACGTCCGAACCGAACCGCGCCTTGGCGAAGCTGATCGCGGTTTCACGGGACAACTCGTCCGTAGCCCGGCCGCGCAGATGCACCAGTCCCTCCGGCGAAAGAGTCGCGACGAATTCGGGAACGCCGTCGCCCTTCGCCTGTTCCGGTCTCGGCAGAACGGCATGCAGGGCGAAGACGTCGGGCAGGGTGTTTTCCAGTTCGCCCACGATCTGATCGAATTGGGCCTGGTCCGCGCCTTCGTGCGCCACCAAGGTGATATCGGCATCGGCAAAGGTGACCGAGCCGGCGCCAAGACGGGCCAGCGCCGCGATCGCCATTTCGGCGGCCTTGGCCCAGTTCGGCGAGGGAACCCCGAGCCCGATCGTGCATTGCGCCTTGTCATTCAAACCGGCTTCACTGGCGGCTCGCAGAATGCGGTCGCGGGCGTCGTCGCTGTCGGCCGAACAACTATCGAACCGGGCGCCGTTCTCATCGATCAGGAAGCGCAACGAAAATGGCGTGATCACGGGCCGCGGAGCCGAGATATCGAGCACGACCGCAAGCTCGTTGGGCGCGGCGCGGCTGAGGTCGCTTTCGAGCTTGCGCTTTGCCTCGACGCTTTCCGTCATGGCAGTGATCTCGACCCGGTCGGCATCGATCGAAACCTTCGAACGTGGCAGCGAGCGCAGCGACCGCAGACCGTAAGCCAGCGCGCCGTCCCAGCCTTCGGGTGCCGGGTAGTCGGCCACTTCAAGAAGGTCGGCGACGTTTTCGCCGCCGATGGCCCGGAGTTCTTCCAACAAAGCCTCGCGGTTGCTTTCGGCCGGAATCAGCCCGATCAGCTGGATGCCCGAATCGTTGCGCAGAATTTCCAGAGAGAACCGCGGCGGCGTCAGGCTCTTTGTCGCTGCCATTTGCATCTGGTCGATCACCCGCGCGGCATCGACCACCTCGCCGGCGGTCGAGATCGCGAGGAAGCGACCAGCCTCGCTGGGCGCGGTGCCGGTGAGGAAAACACGCAACCCGTCGGCATGAACCTCGGCCCAGGTCAGTCCCTTGCTGTCGAGCGCGTCGCGCACACCGATCTCGGAGTTTTCCTCGATCAGAGTCACCGCCGCGCGGGCGGCAATCAGGCTCGCGATGGCCGCTGCAAGGAAGGTGGCGGCAATGATGGCAAGTGAGGAAAGACGCATCGAACCCGGAACTTGGATATCTCCTGCCTGTCTCTAGTGCGCGGCGCGGGCGGTTGCAATCAAAGGAATAGCGCAGCGGCGAAAAACAGCAGGGGGATCAGCCCGGTATCGCGGTTGGCCCGGAACAGCATGAGCAGCCGGCCGGGATTGTCGAGCTCCAGCAATCGCATCTGCCAGATCATGTGCCAGCCCATCGCCACCACGCCGAAGATCGCAACCAGAAGCGCCAGCGGGCTTTCGTTGAAGCCGACCATGGCGGCGATCACCGCGAAACCGAGCAGTGTCACCGTGGTGACGAAGAACCGCTTGAGCCAGCGCGGGGTATCTTCGCCGAACAACCGCGCGGTAGATTTCACGCCAATGAGGGCATCGTCCTCGGTATCCTGATGGGCATAGATCGTATCGTAAAACAGCGTCCAGGCGATGCCGGCGGCATAGAGGATCAGTGCCGGCGGTGCGAGCGTACCGGAATGCGCCGTCCAGGCCAGCAGCGCCCCCCAGTTGAAGGCGATGCCGAGAAACACCTGCGGCCACCAGGTGAAGCGCTTGGCGAAGGGATAGACGGCCACCGGTAGGAGCGACAGGATACCCAGCAGGATGGCATTTCGGTTGAAGGTCAGCAAGATGGCAAAGGCGAGGAGGGCCTGGAGCGCCATCCAGACGGCGGCCTGTTTCGCGCTGACCTGGCCCGAGGGGATCGGCCGCGAGCGGGTGCGTTCAACCCGGGCGTCGAACTCGCGGTCGGTGATGTCGTTCCAGGTGCAACCCGCCCCGCGCATCAGCCAGGCGCCCAGCGCGCAGGCGAAGAAGATCCAAAGGTCGAACCAGCGATACTGCCCGTCCTGCAGCATGGCGAGCGTCAATCCCCACCAGCAGGGGATGAGCAGCAGCCAGGTACCGATCGGCCGGTCGGCCCGGGATAGTCGGAGATAGGGGCGGGCCCAGGCCGGCGCGAGATGGTCGACCCAGTTGCCCTTCACCGCGTCGGAAACCTGCCCTTGCGCCTCTGGTGTCCGGTTGTCACTGGTCATATGGTCGGGCCCATGAAAGCGGCGAAGATCAGGCTTTATGTAGAGCATGCGTTGGGGGAAGGGCAAACCGTTCCTTTGACGCGCGACCAGGCACATTATCTTTTCGGCGTGATGCGGCTGTTGCCAGGTGATGCGGTGTCGTTGTTCAACGGGCGCGACGGAGAATGGCGGGCGGAGGTGGTCGAGGCTGGCAAGCGCGGCGGAACGCTGGCTTGCACGGGCCAGTCCGGTGCGCAGCGCAACCCGCCCGACCTGTGGCTTCTGTTCGCGCCAATCAAGAAAGCGCGCACCGATTTCATCGTCGAAAAGGCCACCGAAATGGGAGCGGCGAAGATTCTGCCAGTTCAGACTGAGTTCACCAATGCCGAGCGTATCCGGCAAGACCGGTTGCAGGCTCATGCGACCGAGGCGGCGGAACAGTGTGGCGGGACGTTTGTGCCGAAAGTCACGGCGTTGCAGCGGCTGTCCAAGGTTCTGGAGCAGTGGCCTGCCGACCGACAGCTGATGTTCTGCGACGAAGCGCTGGCGGGTGACACGCCCACCCTTCCAGACCGCTTCGCCGGGCAGCCCTGGGCGATTCTGATCGGGCCGGAGGGCGGGTTTTCAGAGGCGGAGCGGGCGCGGCTTTCAGCGCTCGATGTCGCCCATCCGGTGGCGCTGGGGCCGCGGATTCTGCGCGCCGACACGGCAGCAGTGGCGGCAATGACGCTGTGGCAGATCCAGCTGGGAGACTGGCGGTGAGCTTGATCCGCCCTGAAGCGCGCGCGGCGATCTGGCGCTGGCGCGAGGTTCTTGTGGGCGCGGTGGTGACCGCGCTCGGAGCGAACTGGGCCTTGACTGCCTATGGCGTTCTGGGATGGATCGGCTGGCCGGTACTGCTGGCCGGTCTGGCGCTGCTCGCAGCCGGGTTGCAGCGGGCGCGGGTGCGACCGCGGTCGGGCGGGGCCGGGGTGGTCGAGCTCGACGAGGCGCAGTTGAGCTATTTCCTGCCTGAAGGCGGCGTGGTGGTGCCGTTGGCGCAGGTGGTGCGGATCGAGATCGAGACCGCGCCGGGTGATGTTCTGGTCTGGATTTTCACGGATGCCGCCGGCGAGCGCGCCTTCATCCCGGCCT
Organism: Marimonas arenosa; assembly: GCF_030848945.1. Taxonomy (GTDB): domain Bacteria; phylum Pseudomonadota; class Alphaproteobacteria; order Rhodobacterales; family Rhodobacteraceae; genus Marimonas; species Marimonas arenosa. Next base: position 103,229 of record NZ_JANHAX010000006.1, on the reverse strand, counting down.
CGGCCGTCGGCGCCGAGCGGCTGCTGGACGCGCTGGCCCAGTTTCCCGGCGCCAGCTACAATCGCGTCATCGAGGCCTCGGGCGCGACGGGCCGCAACAGTTTCGTGATCTGGCAGAAGAAGACGTCGCGGCTGCATTGACACCGGAGGCCATTCATCCCACTGCTGTCGCCTGACATGTTAACGCGCGAACAAATCGGAGGCTCCTTTCATGTCCATTCCTCAATCCGGCGGTGGCCCGATCGAGCGCTACGAGCAGCTTGCCGAATACCTCTCGAGCGGCTGCAAACCCCGGGAAGACTGGCGGATCGGAACCGAGCACGAGAAGTTCGGCTATTGTAAGAACACCCATTTGCCAATTCCTTACGCCGGCGAGCGGTCAGTGCTGGCGGTGCTGGAGGGGCTGCGTGACAGGCATGATTGGGAGCCGCTTTTCGAAGGCGAAAATATCATTGGATTACAAAAGGATGGGGCGAATGTGAGCCTGGAGCCCGGGGGGCAGTTGGAGCTGTCCGGGGCACCATTGGAAAGCATCCACCAGACCTGCGACGAAGTTAACACTCATTTACGCGACGTTAAGGACATCGCCGACAAAGTCGGCGTCGGCTTCATCGGGCTGGGCGCTGCGCCGGAATGGACCCATGAACAGATGCCGATGATGCCGAAGGGGCGTTACCGGTTGATGACCGATTACATGGACAAGGTCGGCACGATGGGCAAGTCGATGATGTACCGGACCTGCACCGTGCAGGTGAACCTCGATTTCGAGTCCGAGGCCGACATGGTGGAGAAAATGCGGGTCGGCGTGGCGCTGCAGCCGGTGGCCACCGCGCTGTTTGCCAACTCGCCGTTCTTCGAAGGCAAGCTGAACGGCCACAAGAGCTGGCGCTCGCGCATCTGGCGCGATCTCGACCCGGCCCGCACCGGCATGATCCCCTTCATCTTCGAGGATGGGTTCGGGTTCGAGCGGTGGGTCGATTACGCGCTCGATGTGCCGATGTATTTCGTCTATCGCGACGGCAACTACATCAACGCTCTAGGCCAGAGTTTCCGTGATTTTCTAAAGGGTAAGCTGCCGGCACTGCCGGGTGAAACGCCAACCTTGAGCGACTGGGCCGACCACCTGACGACGATTTTCCCCGAAGCGCGGGTAAAGAAATATATCGAGATGCGCGGTGCTGACGGTGGCCCCTGGCGGCGGCTGTGTGCGCTTCCGGCGCTGTGGGTAGGGCTTCTGTATGACCAGACGGCGCAGGATGCGGCGTGGGACCTGGTCAAACACTGGGACGCCGAGACCCGCGAAGCCTGGCGCGTGGGCGCGAGCGAGCAGGGGCTGGAGGCGGTGGTTCACGGACGCAGCATGCGCGACCTGGCCCGTGAGGTGCTGGAGATAGCCCGCGAGGGGCTGCGGGCGCGGGCCAAGCCCGGCGCTGGCGGGATGATCCCCGACGAGCGGCATTTCCTGCATGCGCTGGAGGATTCGGTGACCGATAACAAGGTCCCGGCCGACGAGTTGCTGGAGCACTATCATGGCGCCTGGGGGGGCGATCTGAGCCGGATCTACGAGGAATTCAGCTACTGATTTCGTAAACGAGGGTTTAAGCGAACTTAACCTTTCTGAATGGGCTCGGCGGTAGATTTCCAACTGTATGGCACTCAGGCTGGCAACTTGGCTGGCCTCCTGTCTGGCGCGCGGTGGGCCAAGGGTTTGTTCACCGAAAAGGTTGACCGTGCTCCGTACGTTGGGATCGCAAAACGGTAACCAATCGTGTCCGGTCGGGATTGGGGGGAAGGCACTGGTGGTTCTGGCCTGGAGCGGGCGTTGGCCGAGGTCAGGTTCCAGCCGCGCGTCGCCGGGCCGCGGCGCGGCGAGGCGCGGTGGGCTGACGCCCTTGATTCCGCGGGAGGTGCTTCGTTCGAACCTCGCCTTTAGGCCAATGGCGGTCATACCTCCGACGGGATGCGATGCCACGGAACCGGCGAAGGGTGGGTTTAACACCCAGCTTACGGGGGCGCGGCTTATTTCTGGCCGACCCGCGGCTCGGTACCAGCCTTGAGCCGTGCGATATTGGACGAGTGGCGCCAGAACAGCAGGAGTGTCAGGATCCCACCCAGCACCAAGGCCTGAGTGACGCCAAAAACCAGCATCCAGAGCGGCGAGGTGGCGGCGGCGACCAGCGCCGCCAGTGAGGAAATGCGGCCGAGCAGAGCTGTGAAAAGCCACGCGGCACAACTTGCGAGTCCGACCGGCCAACTGAGCGCCAGGAGAATGCCGAGGAAGGTTGCCACGCCCTTGCCGCCCCTGAAATTCAGCCAGACCGGGTAGCAATGACCGAGGAAGGCGAAGAGCGCCGCGATCTGTGCGGCGTCCTCGCCGACGATCCAGCGTGCCAGCAGTACCGCCGCCGCCCCCTTGGCGCCGTCGAGCAGCAGGGTCAGCGCGGCGGCCTTTTTCGACCCGGTTCGGAGTACGTTGGTGGCGCCGATATTGCCCGAGCCGATCTGCCGCAGATCGCCAAGATCCATCGCCTTCGCCAGCACCAGGCCGAAGGGGATCGAACCCAGCAGGTAGCCGAGCACGGCCCAGAGCGCGAGGGTGCCGAAGCTGGCCTCGATGACAGGCATTATCCGAAAACCTTTTCTCCGCCGACAAACGTGGCGTGCACCTTACCCTGCATGCGCTGGCCGTCAAATGGAGTGTTTTTCGATTTCGAATTCAGGGTGAAGCGGTCGAGCACGAAGGGTGTGTCGGGATCGAACAGCACAAGGTCGGCCGGGGCTCCCTTGGAGAGCCGGCCCGAAGACAGGTTCAGCCGGTTCGCTGGGTTGAGCGAGATCGCGCGGAACAGCTGGGGCAGGGTCAGCTGGCCGGCGTGGACCAGCCGCAGGGCGGCGGGCAGGAAGGTCTCGAGCGCGACGGCGCCCGAGGCGGCTTCCTCGAAGGGCAGGCGCTTGGATTCCTCGTCCTGCGGCGTGTGCATTGAGGAGATGATGTCAATGAGGCCGGAGGCCACCGCCTCGACCGTGGCCATGCGGTCGTCCTCGGACCGGAGCGGCGGCTTGACCTTGAAGAAGGTGCGGTAATCGGCGACGTCGAGTTCGTTCAGCGTCAGGTGATGGATCGAGGTGCCGGCGGTGATGTCGAGCCCGTTGCCCTTGGCGCGCTCGAGCGCGGGCAGGGCACGGGCGGTGGTGATCTGGTCGGCATGGTAGCGCGCCCGTGTCGTCTCCAGCAGCGCGATGTCGCGATCGAGCCCCATGCGTTCGGCCATCGACGACACCCCGGCGAGGCCGCGCAGCGTCGCGAACTTGCCGGAGGTGGCCGAGGCGCCGGCCGATAGACCTGGCTCCTGGACATGGGCGATAACCAATGCGCCGAGGCCGCGGGCGTAGGTCAGCGCACGGGTGAAAACCTTGGTGTTCGCGACCACCCGGTCGCAATCGGTGAACGCCGCCGCACCGGCATCCATCAGGAAGCCGATCTCGGCCATCTCGCGCCCAGCGCGGCCCTTGGTGAGAGCGGCCATCGGCAGCACGTTGACTGGCGCCGCTTCGTTGGCGCGACGGCGGACGAATTCGAGCACCTCGGGCGTGTCGATGGCCGGAGCCGTGTCTGGGCGGGTGACCATGGTGGTCACGCCGCCAGCGGCCGCGGCGAGGCCGGCCGAGCGATAGGATTCCTTGTGCCGCTCGCCCGGTTCGGCCACCTTGACGCCAATATCGACGATGCCGGGGGCCAGGCATTTGCCCTGGCAGTCGATGATCTCGTCGGCGGCGGGCTCACCCGGCCCTGCCGGGCCGGTCTCGCGGATGACGGTGCCTTCGATCAGCAACCAGCCATTGGTTTCGGTGCTCTTTTCCGGGTCGATCAGACGAGCGTTCTTGAGAAGGGTGGTCATGCGTTCTGCCTTTGTTGGATCGCGCGCATCAGGCGATAGACGTGGCCGGCGTCGTCGAGTTGTTCGAAGCCGATAGGCATTGTGTAGCGGCTCTTGCCGCTGCGCTTTTTCTCTTCGGCGAACCAAACCGCGCCGGGAGTGCCGCCATCGTAATCAAGTCGGCTGGCGACGGTGATCGGCCAGGATTTCAGCCGTTTGCCGAGAATCGGCAAGTCGGTGGCGATATAGGCGCGGCGGTCGGTCAGCGTGTACCAGGTTCGGCGGCGGACGAGGGTACGAGTCAGCGCATAGCCGGCGAGCTGGTGCAGCGCGGTCAGGACCACGGCGAAGAAGATCAGCGGCAGGATCGTGCGTCCGGGCGACAGGTCGGCGAAGGGTGGCCAGCCGTGGCTGAGGTTCATTACAGGCAGATAGCCGAAGAGGAGGAGGCCGACGGCCGCCTTGGCCATCCGCCCGGGCAGCACCGGGGCGAGGGTGAGGCCGGGGCCGGGGCGGCCCTGCCACATGATCCGTTCGCCTTCGGAAAGGATGTTTTCCCAGCCGGCGGGCGATGCGGAACGGGCGGGTGCGGTGGCGGCAGTTTCCTTCATGGCCGGCCCCCGGCCTGCGCCCGCTCGATCAGCGTCTTGGTCGCCCTGGCGTCGGGCTGATACTTGATCAGGTGCTTGCCGCCCGACAGGGTGACGACCTGCACCGCCGACATCAGGGTGTTGATCACCTTGATCTCTTTCAGCCCGACGGCGCGGCCGCCGGGGCCCAGCAGGCGGCGGTCTGTCAGATCCCAGCGGGTGCCGAGCTCTTCCGAGGCCATGTACCAGCCGCGTAGAAGGATCGCGGCGAGGCCGCCAATGGCGCCGGTCCAGACATGCGGGTTGCCGAGCGCCCAGAGGATCGCCATCCCCGCCGCCATGGCGATGGCCGCCATCCAGGCATGATCGCGCAGATAGATGGCGCGGTCGGGGACGAGGCTGACCAACAGCTCCTCGCCGTCGTCCAGCGGTTGCGTCGGAGTGATATCGTAGCGCAGATCAGGCATCGGGCGTTCCTGCCTGTTCCATTGCCTTGTCCCGGGCCGCCGCGATCTTGGCTCGGATGTCCCGGGGACGGGCGACGAAGCGGATCGCAGTCGAGGTGCCGCCCTGAAAGCCGAGCCGGAGCGACCACCAGGCCCAGGGTTGCATCCACTCGACGGCAAAGAGCGGCACGGCGGCGTTTTCCTCCGGTTGGCTGGCTTTCTCGAAGACCAGGCGTTGGGTGGTGAGGAACCAGGCCTCGTCGCGGTGGCGAAACCAGGTGGTGTGGTCGTCGAAGATGAAGATGAAAAGCACGGTGAAGACCGGCACCGCGATCAGCCACTGGACCGTGGTGAGATAGCCGAGCGACGCGAGCGCCAGAGCTGTGGCGAAGCTGAGCAGCAGCGCGCGCTGGGCGAACATCGCCAGCTGCGGCCGCCAGACGGCGAGCACGACCTCGCCATCGAGGAGCCGGGTCACCATGCTGGGCGCGCGCTGCGTCGTCATCCCGCTACCCATACCATAATTGCTGCCACCGAGAAGAGCACGATCAGCGCCACCATGGCAACGCGACCGCTCATTTTCGGGTCTTTGGGGTCGTCGGTCATGGGGTCACCTCAGGGTCAACCAGAGCCAAAGGGCGATGGCGAGAACCACAAGCGCGGCGAGCACCAGTGCACGGGTGGGACGGGACCCTTTGGCCGGCGTTGGGGTCTCGCCGCCGCTGCCCCAGCCGCGCCCGGCCTCAGAGGTGAGGCGGGTCATCGAAATCGCGGCTTTCGGAGTTTCGAGGCGGGCGATCAGGCGCAGGCTGGGATGCGGCCTGAGCGTGGCGCCATCCGGTGTCGCCTCTGACGGCAGCACGAGCGTGAAATTCCTGAGTGCGTCGAGCGCGGCGCGGTGCGGGGCGAGCTGGGCCTCGGAGATGTCGTAGCCCTGGGCCAGGTAGCCGGCAAGACCCAGCCCGGCGAGATCGCGGATCGGGAACAGATCGGCACGCAAGCTGTCGAGCGTCTCGCAGCCCAACAAGGCGGGAATGGCGGGCAGATACGGGCGGGGGTCCTGGGCGAAGGCCGCGCCGGCGGCGGTGTCAGGGGCGGCGAGGGCGCGCAAGTCGGCTTCGGGAAGATCGACAGAGAACAGGCGGACAACGCCGCCCTCGCCGGGGTTTATGACGATCTCGCCGGTCACGCCATAACCGTTTGCGGCGCCTCGCGCAGGTTACGCGCCAGCAGGTCCATCGCTGCCATGCGCACGGCGACACCCATCTCGACCTGCTCCTGGATGACCGAGCGGTTGATGTCGTCGGCGATCTCGCCGTCGATCTCGACTCCACGGTTCATCGGGCCTGGGTGCATGACAATGGCGTCGGGTTTGGCGCAGGCCAGTTTCTCGGCGTCGAGCCCATAGCGGTGGTAATATTCGCGTTCCGAGGGGATGAAGCCGCCATCCATGCGTTCCTTCTGCAGTCGCAGCATCATCACGACGTCAACGCCATTTAGCCCCTCGCGCATGTCGTCGTAGATCTCGGCGCCGAACTCGGCGAATTGGGACGGGACCAGTGTCGGCGGGCCGATCAGGCGGACGCGGTTTTCCATCTTGCCCAGAAGCAGGATGTTCGAGCGGGCGACGCGGGAATGAGCGATGTCGCCGCAGATGGCGATATTCAGGCGATGCAGCCGACCTTTGGCGCGGCGGATCGTGAGGGCATCCAGGAGCGCCTGGGTCGGATGTTCGTGGCGACCATCGCCGGCGTTGAGCACAGCGCAGTTGACCTTCTGCGCCAAGAGGTCGACGGCGCCGGAATGCGGGTGGCGCACCACCAGCAGGTCGGCATGCATGGCGTTGAGCGTCAGCGCCGTGTCGATCAGGGTTTCACCCTTCTTCAGGCTCGAGCTCTGCATCGCCATATTCATCACGTCGGCCCCCAGCCGCTTGCCCGCCAGTTCGAAACTGGCCTGGGTGCGGGTCGAGGCCTCGAAGAACATGTTGATCTGGGTCAGGCCCGCCAGGGCTTCGGAATGTTTGCGGGCCGAGCGGTTGAGGGTAACATATTGCTCGGCGAGATCGAGGATGATGGTGATGTCCGCGGGCGACAGCGGCTCGATCCCCAGAAGATGCCGGTGTTGAAAGCTCATCGCGTCCTCTCTCTCGTGCCTGCCTTGGGCGGTTATAGGAAGGGGGCGTGAGGGAGGCAAGCGAGGCCGTGGGGGCCAGCCCCCACACCCCCGGGGTATTTGTGGTCAGATGAAGGGGCATGGCGTTTGACGTGAAAACGCCGGTTCAGACCGGACCCGGGTTCGGGTAGTGTCGGCATCATGGAATCGGGAACTGACTTTCACGCCGCACTGGCCGCGCTCGACTGGCAGGTCGAACTGGGCGCCGACGAGGCGATCGGCGAGGTGCCGGTGAACCGCTATGAACTGCCGCCGGCGGCGCCGGCGGCAAAACCGGCCCCGGCCGCCGTGACCGCGGCGGCTGGCGATCTCGACGCTTTGCGCGCGGCAATGGCGGCCTTCGAGCATTGCGAGCTGAAGCGTGGGGCACGGCAGCTGGTCTTTGCCGACGGTCTTGCCGGCGCCAGGCTGATGATCGTGGGCGAAGCGCCGGGCCGCGACGAGGATCTGCAGGGCAAACCTTTTGTCGGACGGGCCGGGCAGTTGCTCGACCGGATGCTGGCGGCCATCGGCATGGGCCGGGCCGACGCGGATGCGCCGGTCTATATTACCAACGTCCTGCCCTGGCGGCCGCCGCAGAACCGCGACCCCAGCCCGGAAGAGATCGCCATGATGCTGCCGTTTCTGGAACGGCATGTGGCATTGGCCGAGCCGCAGCTGCTGATCCTGATGGGCAATATCAGCTGTCAGGCGGTGCTGGGGATGCGCGGCATCACTCGGCTCAGAGGCAAATGGGTCGAGGCCTTCGGGCTGCCGGCCTTGCCGATGTTTCATCCGGCCTATCTGCTGCGCAACCCGGCGGCCAAGCGCGAGAGCTGGGCCGACCTGCTGGACGTCAAGGCGCGGCTTGAGGGGGCGGGATGAGGGCCGTCGCGCTGGCGCTTTTGCTTGCGGCAAAGCCGGGTTGGGCCTTCGAAACCGACTATGCCGCTGTTTTCGCGGCGCATGAGGCGGACGTGCTCGTCGTGTCGCCCACCAAGCGGCGTCTGGAGCTGCCTGGGCCGGTGATTATCCACGAACTGCGGCAAGGCGACGGCAGCCTGGCATTTTACGGGGAGGATCAGAGCGGGCTGGGGGCGGCGGGCTGCTCCTTGCGCTTGCTTGTCGACATGGTGGTCCTGGCCGGTCTGTGTGACGGTTTGATCAATGAGGCGGACTTCCTGCTGCTGCAGAGCGACTTGGCCGAGGTGGCCGGTTTTGTCGGCCGCAACGCCGTGCCGCCGGTGCCCCAGGCGGAGTTACGCGACCGGCTGGTGGCGCGACTGGCGCGGCGGTTGGCCGAGATTGGCGAGGCGACGACCGTCTGCGCCGGCGGGGTGCACGGCACGCAGGATATGGCGGAACAGCTTCGGGCGCTGTTGCGGCCCGCAGGTCAGGCGGCGATAAAGCGGGTGATCAGCCAGCCACGACTGCCGGTGGAAAACGACTGCAATTGAGGACCTCGATGAAAATTCTTGCCTTTTCCGATCTGCATGCCAGCCGTGAGCAGGCCGCCCTGTTGGTCGAAGCGGCGGCCGACGCCGATCTGGTGATCGGCGCGGGGGATTTCTGTAACATGCGGGCGGGTTTGGACGCGGCGCTGACGCTGCTGAGCGGGATTGTGGCACCGTTGGTGACGGTGCCGGGCAATGCCGAAAGCGCCGATGAACTGCGCGCGGCGGCGGGCGAGGACATCACGGTGCTGCACGGAGAAGGGGCGACGGTCGGGGGCGTGACACTGTTCGGTCTCGGGTACGGCGTGCCGGAAACGCCGTTCGGCGCGTGGTCGTGCGATCTGAGCGAGGCGGAGGCCGAGTCGATGCTGGCGCGCTGTGACGCGGCGGATATCCTGATCACCCATTCGCCGCCCAAGGGGGTGGCCGATGTCACCTCGGGTGGACATTCTGTGGGATCAACGGCGATCGCCGCAGCGATCGAACGGATCCAGCCGCAGCTGGCGTTCTGCGGCCATATCCATGACAGTTGGGGGCGGGAAGGTCGGATCGGCGCGACGCGCGTTGTCAACCTGGGGCCGTTCGCCAACTGGTTCGAGGTGGACCCATGATCGACCCGATCGTGTTTCTGGCCTTCTTACCCGCCGCGCTGGCACTGAACCTCACGCCCGGGGCCGACATGATGTTCTGCCTGGCGCAGGGCGCGCGGGGCGGGGCGCGGCCGGCGCTGGCGGCGTCGGCCGGGATATCGGTCGGCACCATGGTGCATGTCACGGCGGCCGGATTGGGCCTGGGGGCCGTGATCGCCGCGGCGCCATGGGCGTTCGATGCGATCCGCTGGGCGGGCGTGGCCTATCTGCTGTGGCTGGCGTGGAAAACTCTGCACAACCCGATCGGCCGGGCTGACGCGGTGGGCGTGCGTCCGGCACGGGCGTTCCGCGACGGGCTGGTCGTCAACCTGACCAACCTCAAGGTGATCCTGTTCATCCTCGCCTTCGTGCCGCAGTTTGTCGAGCCGGGGCACGTCGTGCTGCCGCAGTTCCTGGTGTTCGGCGCGGTGCTGGCGGTGGGCGGGTTCGTGATCAACGGGCTGGTCGGCGTGTTCTCGGGCGGGCTGGGTCGGGCGCTGGCGCGCAATCCGCGGGCGGAGCGGGCGCTGCGGCTGGTATCGGCCACGGTGTTCGGGGCACTGGCGATGAGATTGCTTCTGGAAGGGAAACAGACATGAGCCGGATCGACGATAGCAAGCAGTTCATCCCCGTCCGTATCGCGGTGCTGACGGTCAGCGATACGCGCGAGATGGCCGATGACCGCTCGGGCGACACGCTGGTGGCGCGGATCGAGGCGGCCGGCCACGTTCTGGCTGACCGAAAGATCGTGCGCGACGAGCGCGATGCGATCTCCGGGCAGTTGCGCGCCTGGATCGCAGACCCGGGTATCGACGCGATCATCTCGACCGGCGGCACCGGCTTGACCGGCCGCGACGTGACGGTAGAGGCGCATCGCGACGTTTACGAAAAGGAGATCGAGGCGTTCGCAACGGTCTTCACCATCGTCTCGATGCAGAAGATCGGCACCAGCGCGGTCCAGAGCCGGGCCACCGGCGGCGTGGCGGGGGGCACATACCTGTTCGCCCTGCCGGGCAGCCCCGGCGCCTGCAAGGATGCCTGGGACGAGATCCTTGAATACCAGTTCGACTACCGTCACCGGCCCTGCAACTTCGTCGAGATCATGCCGCGTCTGGACGAGCACCTGCGGCGCAAGTGAGCCGGTTTCGCGATATCGGGCCGTTGCCGGACCCGGTGGTCTGGCACGGGGCGACGGTTCTGGCGCGGGATTCGGCGGGCCGGGTGCTGATGCAACTGCGCGACGACCGTGCGAACGTGGTTGCGCCGGGGCAATGGTGTTTCTTCGGCGGAGCGGTGGAGCCGGGCGAAACCTTGGAGACGGCCGCCCGGCGCGAGTTTCTCGAGGAGACCGGGATCGACATCGCCGACGCGCCGCTTGAACCGCTGGCGCGGTTTGCCTCGGGGGCGCTTGTGGGCGGGGTGGTGCATGTTTTCACCCTCGGGCGGCCGGTGACGGCCGACGAGGTAACCTTGGGGGAGGGGGCCGGGTTTGCCTTTCTGACCCGGGCGCAGGTCGAGCGCTTCGACGTGATCGCCAATTTCCGGCGCCTGCTGCTGGAGCTCGACGAATTCTGAAAAAATTTTCGACCGATCACCCCGTCTGCGACGTAACAGCCTTGTGGCTTGGCAAATCCGAAGGGTGCGTTAAATTAATCCATCGGCTTTCCAAGGGTTTGCAGCAAGGGACCCGTAGATGCGATTTCTCCGTCAGAGCCTGACCGGACTTTTCCTTCTCTCGCTCACGCTGGGCGTGCTGTTTTATGCCGGGGTGACCGTCAAGCAGGCCATCGACGCACGGATGGCACGGGAGACCCGCATGCCGCAGGCGCGGGAACGGGTTTTTGCGGTCAACGTGGTGAAGGCCGAAATGGGCAACGAGGCGCCGGTGCTGACCGCCTATGGCGAGGTGCAGAGCCGCCGCAAGCTGGATCTGCGCGCCGCCGTGGGCGGAGAGGTCATCGAACTGGCGGAAAATTTCGTCGAGGGCGGTCAGGTCGAGGAGGGGCAGGTCTTGCTGCGCATCGACCCGGCCGACGCCGCCGCGGCGCTGGCCAAGGCGGAGAGCGACCTGCTCGATGCCGAGGCCGAGGCCCGCGATGCGGCCCGGGCCCTGGCGCTGGCGCGCGACGAACTCAAAGCCGCCGAGGAGCAGACCGCTCTGCGTGAGCGCGCCTTCCGCCGGCAGCAGGACCTGCGCAGCCGTGGCGTCGGCACCGACGCCGCGGTCGAGACCGCCGAACTGGCAGCCAGCGCGGCCCGCGCCGCGGTGCTGTCGCGCCGGCAGGCGATCGCACAGGCCGAGGCACGGATCGATCAGGCGGCCACCCGCCGGACCCGGGCCGGGATCGCCCGCGACGAAGCCGCCCGAACGCTGGCCGAGACCGAGCTGCGCGCGGGCTTTGCCGGCACGCTGTCGGAGGTGAGTATCGTCGAGGGTCGGCTGGTGAGCCCGAACGAGCGTGTGGCGCAGCTGATCGACGGGTCTGCGCTGGAGGTAGCGTTCCGGTTGTCGGCGCAGGGCTATGCCCGACTGCTCGACGATCAGGGTCGGCTCAAGCCGGTGCCGATCCGGGCGCGGCTCGACGTGTTCGGCGTCGGGTTGGTGGCCAACGGGCATGTCAGCCGCGACAGCGCCGCGGTCGGGGAGGGTCAGACCGGGAGGCTGGTCTTTGGCCAGCTCGATGAAACACGCGGGTTGAAGCCGGGAGATTTCGTTACCGTCGAGATCGACGAGGCGCCGCTTGAGGGCGTGATCCGCCTGCCGGCCGGGGCGCTGGGGGCGGACGGCACGGTGCTGGTGCTTGGCGAAGGGGATCGGTTGGACGCGGTCGCCGTCGAGCTGCTGCGCCGACAGGGTGACGACATCATCGTGCGCGCCAAGGAGTTGGACGGCCGCGAGGTGGTCGCCACGCGGACGCCGCTTCTGGGCGCGGGGATCAAGGTGAAACCGCTGCGCCCCGTCGGCGCGGCGGCTTCGGACGAGCCGGAAATGCTGGAGCTCAGCGACGAGCGGCGCGCACGGCTGGTGAGCTTCGTGGAAGGCAATGACCGGATGCCAGCGGACGTCAAGACGCGGCTTCTAGGCGCGTTGGAAAAGCCGATGGTGCCGGCGCAGATGGTGGCGCGGCTCGAAGCCCGGATGGGCGGGTGAGCCAGCGATGATCCGGCACAGACAACACCATCGCGAAGCGGGCACGATCCTGTCCTATTTCGCCCGGCACGCGACCGCGGCGAACCTGCTGCTGGTGGTCCTTCTGGTGGCGGGCATCGCAGCGCTGCCGAGAATGCGGGCGCAGTTTTTTCCCGATGTGATCATCGACAACGTGAGTGTTTCCATCGCCTGGGAGGGGGCCGGGGCCGAGGATGTGGATGCGGCCATCGTGCAGGTTCTGGAGCCGGCATTGCTGGCGGTCGAAGGGGTGGAAAGCTCGGAAGCGACCTCGCGGGAAGGCCGCGCCAGCATCACGCTCGATTTCGAGCCGGGATACGACATGGCGCGCGCTGCCGATGACGTCCAGGCGGCGGTGGACGCGGTGACGACCCTACCGGACGAGGCCGAGGAGCCGGACGTGACGCGCGGAGCCTGGCACGACCGGGTGACCGACGTGGTGATCACCGGTCCGGTGGGAAGTGACCAACTGGGCCTGTTCGCCGACGAGTTTGTCACCCGCCTGTTCGCCGAGGGCGTTACCCGCACCACGATCCGCGGCGTTGCCGCGCCGCGCACGGTGATCGAGGTGCCGAGCGTCAATCTCATTGCGCATGACATCAGCTTTGCCCGGATCGCCGAGGCGATCGCCGAAGAGGTCGATGCCGATCCCGCCGGCGATGTCGAGGGCGCCAATGCCCGGATCCGCACCGGGGTGGAGAAGCGCGATCCCGGACAGATTGCCCAAGTGGTTCTGAGGGTGAATGCCGACGGCTCGAAACTGACCGTCGGTGATATCGCCCGCATCAGGGTCGAGGGCACCAGCCGGAACCGGTCTTATTTCGTCGGCGACAACCCCGCCACGTCGATCCGGGTCGACCGGTCGGCCCAGGGCGATGCCATCGAGTTGCAGCGCAAGGTCGAGGAGGTGGCGGCCGAGATGCAGGCGACCCTGCCGGCCGGCGTGACCATTGACCTCATCCGCACCCGGGCGGAGGCCATCACCGACCGGCTCAACATCCTGATCGACAATGGCGCGGTGGGGTTGGTGCTGGTTGTGGCGCTGTTGTTCCTGTTTCTCAACGCGCGCACAGCCTTCTGGGTGGCGGCGGGTATTCCGGTATCGATGCTGACCGCGATCGCGCTGATGTATGCCTTTGGCCTGACCATCAACATGATCTCGCTGTTTGCGTTGATCATCACGTTGGGGATCGTGGTGGATGATGCCATCGTGGTTGGCGAACACGCCGATGCCCGGGTCAAGAACCTGGGCGAGAAGCCTTTGCAGGCGGCGGAAAACGCCGCCAACCGCATGGCCCTGCCGGTTTTCTCGGCGACGCTCACCACGATCATCGCGTTTTTCGGTCTGACCGCCATTTCCGGCCGGTTCGGCGACCTGATCCAGGACATTCCCTTTACGGTCATCGTGGTGCTGGCTGCGAGCCTGGTAGAATGCTTCCTGATCCTGCCCAACCACATGGCGCATTCCCTGCACCGGTCGGCGGCGCAGGATCACTGGTATGACCTGCCCTCGCGAGTGGTCAACCGGGGCTTTGTCTGGGTGCGCGAGACGCTGTTCCGGCCGTTCATCGCTGGTGTGATTTGGATGCGTTACCCGGTGCTGGCCGGGGCGGTTCTGCTGCTGGCAGGCCAGGCGGCGCTGTTCATCGATGGCGGTGTGAAATGGCGTTTCTTCAACGCCCCCGAACGCGGCAGCGTGACTGGCAACTGGGCGATGGCGCCGGGGGCGACGCGCGCGGATACAGTGGCGATGATGCGCGAAATGCAACGCGCCGTCGAAGCGGTGGGCAAGGCCTATGAGGCCGAACACGGGCTGAACCCGGTCGACTACGCGGTGTCGGAGGTGGGCGGAAATTCCGGCCGGCCGCTGCCGGGCTCATCGACCAAGGACCAGGATCTGCTGGGCGGCATCGCGATCGAACTGATCGACGCCGACGACCGGCCCTATTCCAGCTTCGCCTTCGTCGCCCGACTGCAGGATGAGGTCCGCCAGCACCCGATGGTCGAGACGCTGAGTTTCCGTGGCTGGCGGGCGGGTCCGGGGGGCGAGGCGCTGGACGTGCAGTTCTTTGGGGCCGATGCGGCGACACTGAAGTCCGCGGCGCAGGCCTTGAAGGCTGCCGTCGGTCGCTATCCTGAGGTGAGTGCGGTCGAGGACGATCTGGCTTATGACAAGGACGAGCTGATCCTGGACCTGACTGCGCAAGGCCAGGCGCTGGGATTCACCATCGACGGGCTGGGCCGGGTTCTGCGCCATCGTCTCAACGGGCTCGAGGCGGCGACCTATCCCGAAGGCCCGCGCAGTGCCGAGATCCGTATCGAATTGCCACGGGGCGAACTGACCGCCGACTTCCTCGAACGCCAGCATTTGCGCACGCCCTCGGGCTCCTATGTGCCGCTGGCAGATATCGTCAGCGTCGATAGCCGCGCCGGGTTTTCGACCGTCAAACGGGAAAACGGCATCCGGACGGTTTCGGTGACCGGCGATATTTCCGAGGATGACCCGGCCCGCGCGGAAGAGATCATGCGGGCCCTGGAGTCCGAGATCCTGCCTGACATCGGCGAACGGTTCCAGGTGGAATGGCGGCTTTCGGGCCTGTCGGAACAGGAAGACGAGTTTCTCAACGACGCGCTCTTGGGACTGATGCTGTGCCTTGTCGGCATCTACCTGGTTCTGGCCTGGGTGTTCTCGAGCTGGACCCGGCCGCTGGTGGTGATGGCGATCATTCCTTTCGGGCTGGTCGGGACAATCTACGGCCACCATCAGTGGGACGTGCCGCTCAGCATGTTCACGGTTGTGGGGCTTCTGGGCATGACCGGGATCATCATCAACGACTCGATCGTGCTGGTGACGACGATCGACGATTATGCCCGCGACCGCGGGCTGATCCCGTCGATCGTGGACGGTGCCGCCGACCGGCTGCGGCCGGTGTTCCTGACCACGGCGACGACGGTGATCGGGTTGGCGCCGCTGCTCTACGAAAATTCGCAACAGGCGCAGTTCCTGAAACCCACCGTGATCACCCTGGTCTATGGCCTGGGATTTGGGGTTTTCCTGGTATTATTGGTGGTGCCGGCGCTGCTGGCGATCCAGTCGGATGTGAAACGCCAGATCACCGCCTTTCGCCATGCAATCACGGCACGGCCGGGCGCTGGTCTCGTGCGGGTCGTGGCGACGGTCGGGGCGGCTGCGATGCTGGTCTGGCTGGCCGCAACGATGGGCCATGTCGCTTGGACCGGGGTGCTCTGGCCCGGGCTGGACGCGGTTTTGCCAGGGGGGCTGACGGCGCGGCTGGGTGCCTTGCAGCTGGCGCTTTTTCTGTTTGTCGCCGGGGTCTCGGCGCTGGTGGTGGGGCTCTACCTGCTGGGAGCCATGGGCCGGCTCGCGGCGCGCCGGGGTGCGCGGGGATAAGCCAATGGCGGGGGCCAGCGCCGAGATGCTGGACCGGAGCCCCGGTTTTCGGCTAAGAAACGGTGTCCGTTGCTCCGGGGGGAGAGACACGTGTTGCGTAGCCCGTTTGCGTCGCTGACCGCCGCTGTGGCCCTGATGGCCCTGGCCGCCTGTGCCGGTGATCCGCTGGCCCGGGTCGAGCGGTTGGAGGATGTCGACGTGAGTACCCCGGCTGCGACGGTCGAGGCGGTGGCGGCGCCAGAGGAGACCGCCGAAAACACCGGGTTCTTCCAGCGACTGTTGCGCAAGCGCGAGGTGGCGCCGGCGGCGGCAGCCGCCACCGATGACGACGTGGGAAGGCCGTTGACCACCACCACCGCCACCACGACAGAGGCCGGCTCCGTCCCCAACGACGCTGCGCCTGCGCCCGCGACGCGCGGTTTACTCGGAATTTTCAACCGGAACCGGCCGGAACCTGTAGCCGACGCGGACGGCGTGCAGCTGGCATCCGTGGACGCGCCGGTGACAGCCGCGGAGACGCCGGGCACGAAAACGGATGCCCGCGCCCGAACCGGGTTCTTCGGCGCCGCCGGGACGGTAGGCGCGGGGCTCGACGCGCGAGATGCCGTGCCTGGAGAGGTCCTGCCTTTCGGCGAAGTCGCCCGGGCTTGCCATGTCAAACGCGGCGATCTGGGCCAGGTGGTCGCGAAATACCCGGAGCGTGGGGCGAAATACAAAGTCTATGACAACGCGCCCGGCAACCTGGGCCTGCACACGTTCTATGTCACCGGGTTCCGGGACGGCTGCCCACGCCAGTTCACCGCGGCGCTGGCGCTGTTCGGAACGGCCGGTATGTACGAGTCGCTGCGTTACGCTCTGCCGGCCAGCGCTCGCAGCAAGAAACCCACCGACAAAGCCTATGAGAAGGTCAAGTCGCGGATCTGCGGGGTGAGTCGTGGCAAGCCCTGCGGCGCCAAGATCGGCCGGATGGAGAAGAACACCGTGTTCCTCAGCCTTTACAACCGGTTCGAGGGCGCACAGGGCTGGACCAACCTGCTTTTGAGCGAGGGCGAGGTCGTGGCCAGGGATGTAGAAGGCTGAGCCGGGGCGTGCGCCGGGTCAACACCGTTGCGGGTTTCTTGGAACCGGAAACCCAGGCTGGAGGGGATCCCTGTTCATTGCCCGAAGCCAACCTTTTCGCGACGCGCCGATGGCACGGCCTGCCTCCCCGGATCGGCGTCATGTCCCCTTCCGGGGCACTCGCAAGGTACCCGTTTCCGCAAACCTCCGAAATGTTCTAGCCGAGCCCGAGTTGCGCCAGCAGCGCGGCGAGGTTGGCGCGGTTGTCGCCGGAAAGCTCGGCAGTTCGCGAGCGGAACAGCGTCGCCTGTGATTTCAGCACCAACCCGTCGGCCAGAATCTTCAGGTGATTGGCGCGGAGCGTATCGCCCGTCGAGGTGATGTCGGCGATGGCTTCGGCGGTTTCGTTTTTTACCGTGCCTTCGGTGGCGCCCTGGCTATCCACGAGTTGATAATCGGCCACGCCATGCTCGCGCAGAAACTCGCGCACCAGGCGGTGATATTTGGTGGCGATGCGCAGGCGGAAGCCATGGGCGCCGCGGAAAGCCGCGGCCGCGGCGTCGAGATCGTCGAGCGTGTCGACATCGACCCAGAATTGCGGCACCGCGATCACCAGGTCGGCCTGTCCGAAACCCAGAGGGCAGAGTTCCTCGACCTGGTGCTCCCAGCCGCCGAGTTTCTCACGGATGAGATCGGTGCCGGTGACACCGAGATGGATGCGCCCGGCTGCGAGGTCGCGGGGAATCTCTCCAGCCGAGAGCAGCACCAGTTCGACGCCGTCGATGCCCTCGACCGCGCCGGAATATTCCCGGTCGGAGCCGGTGCGTGCCAGCGTGATGCCGCGTTCGCCGAACCACTGAAACGTCTTTTCCATCAACCTGCCCTTGGAGGGCACCCCCAACTTGATGCTCATGCCGCCTCCCCCTGGGCCCGGCCTTCCCTGAGATCCAGCATCAGTCCCGGCCGAACCACGCCGCCCACTGCGGGGATCTCGCGTTCGGGGTGGCCGCTGGCCGCGCCCAACTGGCGGGTAAGCGCATCATAACGCCCGCCGGTGGCGACCGGCGGCAGGTCGGGGCGACCCTCGGCGTAAAAGCCGAAGACGAAGCCGTCGTAGTATTCCATTTGAGTGCGGCCGTAGGACGCCTCGAACTCGAGCGAGGCCACGTCGACGCCGCGCGCTGCCAGGGCCTCGGCCCGGGCCTCGAGACGGGCGACGGCAGGGGCGATGGCAGGCATGTCGACGGCGATGTCGCGCAGGTGGCCGAGAGCGAAGGTCATCGTCTCGCGCACCGAAAGAAGCGCGTCCATCAGCCCCAGCTCGGCTGCCGAGATCGGTGCCGCGGCGGCGTCTTCGTGCAGCGCGGTAAGGCGGGCGCCGATTTCTTCGCGGCTGCGCAGGCCGATTTCGGGGCCGGCGTGTGCCAGGGGATCGAGATCGGCCAGCAGCGCGGCGCGGGTCGGCGGAACCGGGGCGCGGCCGGAATAGCGGTCGATCAGCGCGCGGAAGCGGCGCGGCCGCCAGATATGGCGCATCAGCGCCGCCTTGCGCCGGTCGGTCGTGTGCAGTCCGGCGACGGCGGCGGTCAAAAGGCCGATGTCACCGGTGGCGGCGCGCACCGGCAGACCGTCGAGCACACTGCCGATCAGGGCGAAGACCTCGGCATCTGCCGCCGCCGGGGCGCTGCGCTCGAAGATCTCATAGCCGACCTGGAGGTATTCGTTGGCGCGGGCGGGGTCGTCTTCCTGGCGGCGGAAGACCTCGCCGGCATAGGTGTAGCGGGCGGGTTCGGCGCCGTGCTGCATGTGCATCTGCACCACTGGCACGGTGAAATCGGGGCGCAGCATCTGCTCGCCGCGGAGCGCGTCGGAGGTGACATATGCGCGGCCGCGAATGTCCTCGCCGTAAAGATCGAGCAGGGTTTCGGCCGGCAGCAGGATCGGGGCCTCGACAGGCTGCGCGCCCGCAGCCTCGAAGATGGCGCGCAGGCGCGCCGCCTCGGCCCGGTTTGCCGCCCGGATCGGCATCAGCCGACCTGCCCGTCGAGGATCTCTTGCACCTTGGCGACCAGCTGGTCACGCGACACTTCGAACTGGCTGGGGCGTTCCTTCCACTCTTCATGCGTGGCGTTCTCGGCGATTTTTGCGCCAAGGATCAGGTCCTTGATCTGCACGACGCCCTTGGCCTTTTCGTCGCCGCCTTCGATCACCGCGACCGGGCTTTGACGCTTGTCGGCATACTTGAGCTGGTTGCCGAAGTTCTTCGGGTTGCCGAGATAGACCTCGGCGCGGATGCCGGCACCGCGCAGTTCGCCCACCATGGCCTGGTAATCGGCCATGCGGTCGCGGTCCATCACGGTGACCACCACGGGGCCGCGCGCGTGATTTTCGATCCGACCTTTTTCACGCAGGGCGGCCAACAGCCGGTCGACGCCGATGGAAACGCCGGTGGCAGGCACCGCCTGGCCGGTGAAGCGTTTTACAAGGTCATCGTAGCGTCCGCCGCCGGCGACCGAGCCAAACTGGCGGGTGCGGCCCTTGTCGTCGAGAATCTCGAAGGTCAGTTCGGCCTCGAACACGGGGCCGGTATAGTAGCCGAGGCCACGCACCACCGAAGGATCGATGACGATGCGGTCGAGTCCGTAGCCTTGCGCGGCAAGCAGCGCTGCGATCTCTTGCAGTTCGGCTACGCCTTCGGCGCCAATCAAGCTTTCGCCGATGGCGGTTGTTAAATTGGAGAGTGTTTCCTCGTTGGTGGCGCCTTTTGAGGTCAAGAAGGCAATCACCGGTTCGGATTGCTCCGGAGTGAGGCCCACTCCGTCGATATAGGCGCCTGAAGCGTCGAGCCGGCCCTTGCCCAGAAGCTCGCGCACGCCGTCTTCACCCACCTTGTCGAATTTGTCGATGGTGCGCAGCACGTCGGCGGCCTGTTCTTCATCGGTAACACCCATCGCCTCGAGCACGCCGTTGAGGACCTTGCGGTTGTTGACGCGCACGATGTAGTCGCCGCGGGGAATGCCGACGGTTTCCAGCGCGTCCGAGAGCATGGCGCAGATCTCGGCATCGGCGGCGACCGAGGCGGCACCGACGGTGTCGGCGTCGCATTGGTAGAACTGGCGATATCGCCCCGGGCCGGGTTTCTCGTTGCGCCAGACCGGGCCCATGGCGTAGCGGCGATAGGGGGTTGGCAGGTCATTGCGGTGCTGGGCATAGACCCGGGCCAGGGGCGCCGTCAGGTCATAGCGCAGCGCGACCCAGCCGTCATCGTTCTCTTCCCAGGCGAAGACCCCGGCATGCGGGCGGTCGACGTCGGGGAGGTATTTGCCCAAAGCGTCGAGCGTTTCCAAGGCCGAGCTTTCCAGCGCGTCGAAGCCGTAGGCATGGTAGACCGCGGCGATTTTCGACAGCATCTCGGCGCGCTCGGTTACCTCGGGGCCGAAATAGTCGCGGAACCCTTTCGGCGTCACCGCCTTGGGGCGCGGGGCTTTTTTCTGCTTTGCCATGGTCGTCGCTCGGTCTTTTCCGTGGGCGCTTGTTTCGCGGTCAGCCTCTAGCGGATGGGGCCCAGCGGGGCAAGGCGGCATCTTGGACGGCGCGGGGACTTGACCGATCCGCGCGGCGGAGCGATGTAGCGGGCATGGAACGTCTGGAAGAAAAACTCGCCCATCTCGAACGCATCGTCGATGAACTGAGCGACGTGGTCGCCCGGCAGGAGGGCGAGATCGAGACGCTGAAACGGCGGGTCGGGATGCTGATGCAGCGCGAGGCCGAGCGTGAGGCCGACACCGGGCAGCACGTGTTCACCGGGCAGGAGCGGCCGCCGCACTATTGACGCTGGAGCGGGTCGTGGCGTCTGACGGGCCGGGATTCCGGCGGCAGCGGGTCAACTGATGAGGCGGTAAAGGGCGTCCATGGCAACCGGATACCCCTGTGCGCCCAGCCCGGCGATCACCGCCGTGGCAACCGGCGAGATCAGGCTGTCGCGGTGGGCGGCGTCGCGGGCGTGGATGTTCGAGATATGCAACTCGATCACAGGGCCGCCGAAGGCGGCGAGCGCGTCGCGGATGGCGATCGAGCGGAAGCTCCACCCGGCGGGGTTGATGATGATGCCGGCCGCGGTGCCAAAGGCCGCGTGGATCATCTCGATCATCTCGCCCTCGTGGTTGGTCTGGGCGAAGAGAAGGTCGCCTTGGGCGGCGTCGCGGCACATCGCTTCGACTTGCGCCAGGGTGGTATGGCCGTAGATATGCGGCTCGCGCAGGCCCAGCAGGTCGAGGTTGGGCCCGTTCAGGATATGGATCGCGCCGGGCATGCCGAGACCTCAGAGCACGCCGATCTCGGCCAGTTTGGCGCTGAGATCGGGGGGCAGGTCATCATCGCTGGCGCGGCCTTGGGCGAGGTCGGGCGGGGCGTCGGCGGGGTCGAGATAGCGCCAGCCCTGAAACGGGCGTTTCAAGGCAGGGGCGACGCGAACAAGTTCCGGGTCGAGCACGATGGCGCAGCGGCGGATGCCGTCCTGTCCTGTCACCTCGTCCAGTCGCAGGATGCGCTGGCGGCATTGCACGGCGCCCTTGATAACCCAGTAGATCGATCCGCCGTCGAGAACCTCCGTCTCGCGGCGGGGCCACATGCGGGTCACGTGGCGGGGCAGGCCGTCATCGGTCTGGGCCCGCTTCTGCTTTTGCCACGCGGCCAGGCTGTCGAAGCTTTCGCTGCCGACGCTGAGCTTGATCAGATGGGTTATCTTGTTCGCCAATTGTTCCAGCCCCCCAGATGTGGTAGGTTAAAAGTCTTCCGACGATTCTGCCAGTGGCACAGACTGCACAGTCCGCAGAGCAATTGGAGCGCGCGCGCCTTTCGCGTTTGACCGGTCTGCCGCGGCTGCCTACTTTCGAAATCCTGCAACCGATCCGCCGAGGACCCGACCATGACCCGTTTCGCCGCCCCGATCGCCGAACAGATCTGGGACATGAAATACCGTCTGAAACAGGCGGATGGCACACCGATGGATCTGAGCGTGGAAGACACCTGGCGGCGGATCGCGCGGGCGCTGGCCGAGGTCGAAGCCGAACCGGCGGCGTGGGAAGACCGGTTCTATGCAGCGCTCGAGGATTTCAAGTTCCTGCCGGCGGGGCGGATCACCGCCGGCGCCGGCACCGGGCGCAACGTGACACTGTTCAACTGCTTTGTCATGGGCACGATTCCCGACAGCATGGTCGGCATTTTCGACCACCTGAAAGAGGCCGCGCTGACGATGCAGCAGGGCGGCGGCATCGGCTATGACTTCTCGACCATCCGGCCAAAGGGCGCGGATGTGAAGGGGGTGGCGGCGGATGCCAGCGGGCCTTTGTCCTTCATGGATGTGTGGGACGCGATGTGCCGCACGATCATGAGCGCCGGCAGCCGCCGCGGCGCGATGATGGCGACGATGCGTTGCGATCACCCCGATATCGAGGATTTCATCACCGCCAAGTCGGACGCCGCACGGCTGAGGATGTTCAACATGTCGGTGCTGGTCACCGATGCTTTCATGGATGCGGTCAAGGCCGATAGGCCGTGGGAGCTCAAGTTCGACGGCAAGGTTTATCACACGGTTCAGGCGCGCGATCTTTGGAACAAGATCATGCGGGCCACCTATGATTATGCCGAGCCCGGGGTGATCTTCATCGACCGGATCAATGCGATGAACAACCTGGCCTATTGCGAAGAGATCGCCGCCACCAACCCCTGTGGCGAGCAGCCGCTGCCACCCTACGGAGCCTGCCTCCTGGGCTCGATCAACCTGGCGCGGCTGGTAAACGCGCCGTTCGAATCCGGGGCTGGGATCGATGAGGACGAATTGGCCGATCTGGTCGCCTCGGCGGTACGGATGATGGACAACACCGTCGATGCCAGCCGCTTTCCGCTGCCGGCGCAGCGCCAGGAGGCGCAGGCCAAGCGGCGTATCGGGCTGGGGGTGACAGGGCTTGCCGATGCACTGTTGATGATCGGGCTGCGCTATGGCTCGGACGAGGCGGCGCGACAGACCGAGCGCTGGTTGCACGCGATCGCCCGCGCCGCTTACCGCGCTTCGGTGCAACTGGCGAAGGAGAAAGGCGCCTTTCCGCTTTTCGATGCCGACAAGTATCTGGCGAGCGGAGCAATGCAGCAGATGGACGATGACGTCCGTGCCGAAATTGCCGAACATGGCATCCGCAACGCGCTGCTGACCTCGATCGCGCCGACCGGAACGATTTCGCTCTATGCCGGCAACGTGTCGAGCGGGATCGAACCGGTCTTCGCCTATGCCTATACCCGCAAGGTACTGCAGAAGGACGGCTCGCGCACCGAGGAAGAGGTGGTCGATTACGCGGTCAACATGTGGCGCGACAAATTCGGCGACCGCGAATTACCCGACTATTTCGTCAATGCCCAGACGTTGGCACCGCAGGATCACGTCAAAATGCAGGCGGCGGCGCAGAAATGGGTCGACTCGTCGATCTCGAAGACCATCAACGTGCCCGAGAATATCGATTTCGAAGCCTTCAAGGACGTCTACCTGCAAGCCTACGAGACAGGCTGCAAGGGCTGTACCACCTATCGGCCCAACGAAGTGACGGGCAGCGTCCTGAGCGTGAGTGAGACGAGCGAGGCCACGCCCGAGGCGGACAAGGGCGCGGAGGTGGTCTACATGACCGAACCGCTCGACCGGCCGGTGGCCCTGGAGGGGTCGACCTACAAGCTGAAATGGCCCGACAGCGAACACGCGATCTACCTGACGGTGAACGACATCACCATCGGCGGCCACCGGCGGCCGTTCGAGGTGTTCATCAACTCGAAGAACATGGAGCATTTCGCCTGGACCGTGGCGCTGACCCGGATGATCTCGGCGGTGTTCCGGCGCGGCGGCGACGTGTCGTTCGTGGTCGAGGAACTGAAGGCGGTGTTCGATCCGCGTGGCGGGGCATGGATGCAAGGCAAGTATATCCCGTCAATCCTGGCCGCGATCGGCGGGGTGATCGAGCGCCACATGATCTCGATCGGTTTCATAGAGGGCGAGGGAATGGGGCTCAAGTCCGACCCGCAGGCACAGGTGGTAAATTTGGACGGAGCACCGCGCGGTCCGGCTTGCCCGAGTTGCGGCCAATACGAGATGCGCATGGTCGAGGGCTGCATGACCTGCATGAGTTGCGGCCATTCGAAATGCAGCTGAACCGCGCGGCCGGTTTTTCTGACCCTGTCATGGGGCGACAGCGACGCCACGATCGACGACAAGGCCTGTTTTCAACCGGCTGCAGAGTGGGCTCGACATCACACAGCGACAGGTATTTTGGCAACAGTGATCCCGAGTCAGGACAATTTTTGTCTTGGCCCGGCGAATCACCTTTGTTAACCTTTTCACAATAAAAACGAAGAGGCAGGCAAACAGGCAATGGGAACGGGCTTTCGCGGCACGTTTGTCATCTCCTGGTCGCAAACGGAAGTGGACGGTCTCCATGCCGCCCCGGTGGTGACGCTGCGGGTCGGGGCGTCGTGGCTCTGGCAAGGTGACGCGGTGCGTGTTGATGGTCCGAGTGAGCTTCTGCGACTGGAGCGGACAGACGGCAAGAAACAGGTCCGCAGGCGGGCGGCACGGCTGGTTCGGCGCCTCGTTGGTGCAGCAATCACGCAGGCCGACCGGCTGGATGATGTCGAGATCGGACCGGAGCGATCCGAGGACAGTTTCGTCGTCAGCGACGGGACGCAGAGCTATACGGTGACGCTGATCGAGGTGGCGCCGGGCCAACCGCCGCTGCTGATGTTCGTCGACGAGATTCCGCCAAAAGGACAGCCGCTCTGGGTGGTGCATCAAAGCTATGAACGGCCGCGACACGATCCCCAGGGGCCGGATACGGGCGGGGTGATCTGCTTCATTCCCGGTACCCGCATCGCGACGCCGGACGGTCCGCGGCTGATCGAGGAGTTGCGCGAGGGAGACCGGGTCGAGACCAAGGACGATGGCGCGCAGGAAATTCTGTGGATCGGCGCCCGGCGGATGACCGGGGCCCGGCTGTTCGCCATGCCGCGGCTCAGGCCGGTCCGGTTTCGCGCCGGTGCACTGGGGGGGGACCGCCCCGAGGAGGAACTGATCGTCAGCCCGGAACACCGGATGCTGGTCAAGGGCCGCGTGGCGCAGGCGCTGTTCAATACCGACGAGGTGCTGGTGCAGGCGCGCGACCTGGTGAACGACCGAGATGTAGTGACCGACAGTCAGTTGAGGGAGGTGACCTATGTCCACCTGTTGCTGCCATCGCACCAGGTGGTCTGGGCCAACGGGGTCGAGACCGAGAGCTTCCATCCCGGCAACACCGCGCTGTCGACGCTGAGCGATGCCGACCGCAAGCGGCTGCTGCACGGGTTTCCGGACTTCGCCGTCAATCCATCGTCCTACGGCCCGGCGGCCCGGCGCAACCTGTCGCCGTCCGAGGCGGCGATCCTGATGCATGAGGCGGCCTGATCCGGAACTGTGCCGGCGCTGCAGGTTCGATTGCGTTCAGGTCAGGCAGGCCTTGGGGGCGTTGCCCCCAAACCCCCGGGATATTTCCGGTCAGATGAAGCCGGCGACAGGATTTGCCTGTTGACTCGCGCGTGCGTCGGACTATAAGCGCGCTTTCATTGGTGTTGGTGGCCCCCGCAAGGGGATGCCTGTCGCCCGGTTCAGGGAAAGGACAACGCCCTTCACAGTCGCCCCGCGGGGCGCCGCATAACGAAGGAGATCAGCCGTGACCAAACGCACGTCTGCCAAGTACAAGATCGATCGCCGGATGGGCGAAAACATCTGGGGCCGCCCGAAATCCCCCGTCAACCGTCGCGAATACGGCCCCGGCCAGCACGGCCAGCGCCGCAAGGGCAAGCTTTCCGACTTCGGTCTGCAGCTGCGCGCCAAGCAGAAGCTGAAAGGCTATTACGGCGATCTGACGGAAAAACAGTTCCGCCGCATTTATGGCGAGGCCGAGCGGGTCAAGGGCGATACTGGTGAAAACCTGATCGGCCTGCTGGAGCGCCGCCTCGACGCCGTGGTCTACCGCGCCAAGTTTGTTCCGACCGTGTTCGCCGCGCGTCAATTCGTCAACCACGGCCATGTCCGGGTCAACGGCAAGAAGGTCAACATCCCGTCCTACCGCGTGCAGGAGGGCGACGTGATCGAGGTCCGTGATCGCTCGAAGCAACTGGCTGTCGTGCTGGAAGCCGTTGGGCTGCCCGAGCGGGATGTGCCCGATTACATCGAGGCCGACCATTCGAAGATGACCGCTAAGTTCGTGCGTACGCCGCAGCTGGCCGACGTGCCGTACCCGGTGATGATGGAACCGAACCTGGTTGTCGAATTCTACGCCAAGAACTGATCCCGGTTTCGGGTGACATTTCGAAAGGCCGTGCCTGTCCGGCGCGGCCTTTTCTCGTTTCTCAAGGGAGTGTCCCATGACGCAATCCTATCCTGTCTATGGCCGGATCGACGGCCCGATCGCGATCATCGGCTTCGGATCGATCGGGCGCGGCACGCTGCCGCTGATCGAGCGGCATTTCGAATATGATGCCGAGAAGCTGGTGGTGATCGAACCGGACGCGGCGCAGCACAATTTCCTGATGCAGCGCGATATCCGCCACATCCCGGTGGCGCTGACGCCGGAGAATTACGAGGCGGTGCTGGGCGAGGTCTTCGCCGAGGGCCGCGGCTTCTGCGTCAACTTGTCGGTGGACACCTCGTCGCTCGATATCATGAAGTTCTGCCGGGCGCAGGGCGTGCTTTACGTCGATACCGTGGTCGAGCCCTGGGCAGGGTACTATTTCGGCACCACCGACAATGCTGCCCGCACCAACTATGCGCTGCGCCAGAAGGTACGCGACGAGAAGGCCGCCAATCCCGGTGGCACCACCGCCGTGTCATGCTGCGGCGCCAATCCGGGCATGGTCAGCTGGTTCGTCAAAGAGGCGCTGATGCAGCTGGCGGTCGATACCGGGCGTGACATGGCTCTGCCGGCAGACCGCGCCGGGTGGGCGGGTCTGATGCAGTCCTTGGGAGTCACGGGCATCCATATCGCCGAGCGGGATACGCAAGCCCGCAGCCAACCACGTCCGCGCGGCGTGTTCGTCAACACCTGGTCGGTGGAAGGGTTCATCGCCGAGGGGTTCCAGCCGGCAGAACTGGGCTGGGGCACCCATGAAAACTGGTTCCCCGAGAATGGCCACCGGCATGAGACCGGCTGCCGCGCCGGCATCTGGCTGGACCGGCCCGGGGCCATCACCCGGGTTCACACCTGGTGTCCGACTCCGGGGCCGCAATTCGGCTTCCTGGTGACCCATAACGAGGCGATCTCGATTTCGGACTACTACACCGTGGGCGACCCCGCTGCGCCCGAGTTCCGCCCGACGTGCCACTATGCCTATCACCCCTGCGACGACGCGGTGCTGTCGTTGCACGAAATGTTCGGGTCGGGCCGGCAGCAGGACAAGCACCACATCCTGTCGGAACACGAGATCGTCGAGGGCATCGACGAACTGGGCGTGCTGCTTTACGGCCACGAGAAAAATGCGCTCTGGTATGGCTCGCGGCTTTCGAACGCCGAAGCGCGCGAACTGGCGCCCTATCAGAACGCCACCGGCTTACAGGTGACGAGCGCGGTTCTGGCCGGGATGGTCTGGGCGCTGGAGAACCCGCAGGCCGGCATCGTCGAGACCGACGAGATGGACCATGTCCGTTGTCTCGAGGTGCAGCGCCCTTATCTCGGGCCGGTCGAGGCGCATTACACCGACTGGACTCCGCTGCAGGACCGCTGGGAGCATTTCCCCGAGGATATCGACGAAACCGATCCCTGGCAGTTCCGCAACGTGCTGGCGAGCTGATCTGGGCCGAAAAAAGCATCGAACGGGCCACTTGCGCGGCGGCGAGTAGCCTTTTCTGGTGCGACGACCCGGCAACCGTTCGGGGAGTTCGCGAAGTGCCATTCTGTCACGGTCTGAAGTGTAACACCGGTATCCCGGGCAAGGGCGACTATGCCGGCAAATCCGGCTGGATCGCGCCGCGGTTACCGGTGCTGCGTTATGACCTCGGTCAGGCGATCGTCACTGACCGCCGGCCGAATTCGCTGATCATCGGCTCGTGAAACATCCGGGCTTTCGACGACAGTCTGCCGCGGCTGGACGAAAGCTACCACGACATCGCCGAGATCATCTCGGCGTTCAATGTCTGTGCGGTGCAGGAGGTGAAATCGGATCTCGGGCCGGTCAAGCGGTTGAAGGTCCTGCTGGGGCACGACTGGGATTACCTCGTCACCGATGCCTCGGATCACCTGCCTATCCGGGGCGAACTGCAAACGGGCTATTCCGACGACGAGCTGATGCGGTTTGTCATGCCGGGCTGACGCCCGGCGCGTGCGGCGCTTTCAAGCTTCCCATGTCGGCGCGGCGCGGATAAGAAGCCCGCGAAGGAGACATGGGCACATGACCGAGATCACCCCGCAGCCCGGGATTCTGGAGATCGACCTCTATGTCGGCGGCCAGTCGGCCCTGGCCGGACATGCCGAGGTGCTGAAACTCAGCTCGAACGAGAACCCGCTGGGGGCGCCGGCCTCGGCGTTGGCGGCGCTGGGCCAGGCGGCGCAGGGCCTGCATCGCTATCCTTCGACGGACCACGCCAGCCTGCGTCGGATCATTGGCGAGATACACGGACTCGATCCCGAGCGGATCATCTGCGGCGTGGGCTCGGACGAGGTTCTGCAGTTCGTGACGCAGGCGTTTTCTGGCCCCGGCGACGAGATCATCCACACCGAGCACGGGTTTTCGATGTATCCGATCCTGGCGCACATGGCAGGGGCCACGCCGGTGTCGGTGTCCGAGCGCGAGCGCGTGGTCGATGTCGACGCGATCCTTTCGGCGGTGAATGACCGCACCCGGCTGGTGCTGATCGCCAATCCGGGCAACCCGACCGGCACCATGGTCCCTGCGGGCGAGCTCGAGCGACTGACCGAGACGCTGCCGGGTCACGTGATCCTGGTGCTCGACGGTGCCTATACCGAGTTCGCCGAGAGCTATGACGGGGGTGCGGCTTTGGCAAAAACCCGACCCAACGTGCTGATGACGCGGACCTTTTCCAAGATCTACGGGTTGGGCGGGTTGCGCATCGGCTGGGGATATGGACCCAAGTCGATGATCGACGTGATGACCCGCATCCGCCAGCCGTTCAACCTCTCGGTGCTGCAACTTGCCGCTGGCGAGGCGGCGGTACGCGACCGTGACTGGGTGGCGCGCTGTGCGCAACTCAACGCCGAACAGCGGTTGCGGCTGACCGGCGCCTTGCGACAGTTGGGGGTGGCATGCGATGACAGTCACGCGAACTTCGTGCTGGCCCGCTTTGCCGACGAGGGTGAGGCGCTGTCGGCCGACGCGGCGCTGCAAGAGGATGGCATCATCGTGCGCCGCGTGGCCGGATACGGTTTTCCGGAAGGCCTTCGGATTACCGTCGGCGATGAAACGCAGACCAGCCGCGTCATCGCGGCGCTGACCCGGTGGCGGGAGGTTTCGGCATGACGCAGATTTACGACCGCGTTGCCCTTATCGGGCTGGGACTGATCGCGGGCTCGATGGGGCTCGCCATGAAACGTGCGGGCTGCGTGGGCGAAATCACCGGCTATGCCAAGACGGCGAAGACCCGTGAAATCGCGGACCGGATCGGGCTGGTGGACCGGGTCTGCGCCAGTGCGACCGAAGCGGTACAAGACGCCGACCTGGTGGTGCTTTGCGTGCCGGTGGGCGCGATGGGAGACGTCGCCGCCGAGATCGGTCCGCATCTGAAACCCGGGGCGACGGTCACGGATGTGGGCTCGGTCAAGCAGGCCGTGGTGGATGCCGTGGCCCCGCATATCCCCGAAGGCGTGCATTTCATCCCTGCCCACCCGATGGCCGGGACCGAGCATTCGGGACCGGAAGCGGGGTTTGCCGAACTGTTCGACAACCGTTGGTGCCTGCTGGTGCCGCAGCCGGGCACGGACGCGGACGCAGTGGACCGGTTGGAAGACTTCTGGCATGCGCTGGGTGCGAATTGCGAACGCATGGAGGTGGAACACCATGATCTCGTTTGCGCCATCGTCAGCCATATCCCGCATATCATCGCCTACACGATGGTCGGCGTGGCCGACGATTTCCACCGTGTCTCGGAACAGGAAGTGATCAAATTCTCGGCTGCGGGTTTCCGGGACTTCACCCGGATCGCCGCCTCGGACCCGACGATGTGGCGTGACGTGTTCCTCAACAACAAGCAGGCGACGCTGGAAATCCTCGGCCGCTTTACCGAGGAGCTGTTTGCTTTGCAGCGCGCGATCCGCACAGGTGACGGCCAGACACTTTTTGACTATTTTAACCACACCCGCGAAATCCGCCGCGGGATCATCGAGGCGGGTCAGGACACCGACGCGCCGGATTTCGGACGGAGCAAGAAACACTGATGCGTATGTTTCTGATATCCCTTGGCGCGGTCGCGGCGCTGACGACTGCCGCCGCGGCGCAAGCGCCAGACAGGTCGTTGCGCCCAGTGGCGCGCGGGACCATTGTGGCGGAGCAGGTCGTCGCGATGCCGGCCGTGGTCCAGCCGGCGGCGGTGCAGGCGGCGGTGCGGGAAGCGCAGACCACACCCGCGTCAGAACCGGAACGCAAAGGTTTTTTCGCAGCGCTGCGCCCGAAAAAGCGCAGCGCCAAGGTGCAGATGTTCGCCGGCAAGAAGAAGCGCGAGCTGCTGCGCGGGGCGGTTTGCGGCGATGTTGCGCTGCAGGGCGAGCCGGTGGGTTCCGTACCGGGTCGGATTTCGGGCTGCGGCGTGGGCGAGGCGGTGAAACTCCGCTCGGTCTCGGGGGTTACGCTCTCCCAGCAATCTGTAATGGATTGCGGCACGGCCAAGGCGTTGAAATCCTGGGTCGAAAATGGCCTGAAGCCGGCCGTCGGCCGGCGTGGCGGTGGTGTAGCCAAGATCAAGGTGGCGGCGCATTACGCCTGCCGCACCCGCAACAACCAGAAGGGCGCGCGCATTTCCGAGCACGGTAAGGGCCGGGCGGTTGATATCTCGGCGTTCTATCTAACCGATGGTTCCGAGATTTCTGTGCTCAAGCACTGGGGCCAGGGCTGGCGCGGCAAGGCACTGCGGAAAATGCACAAGGTGGCCTGCGGGCCGTTCGGCACCGTTCTGGGCCCCAACGCCAACCGCTTCCATCGCGATCATTTCCATTTCGACACGGCACGGTATCGCTCGGGGGCCTACTGCAAGTAGGGGTCGCTTGAGGGGTGCTCCCCGGTGAAGCGCCATGCCGCAAACGGTACACTCATCGCCGCACCCGGCTGTCAACCGGCACCGGTTTGGCCTATGCTGAGGTCCCGAACCCCTTGGGAGATGCGCATGAGCAATGAAATCGCCCTGGCTTTCGAGCATCCTGACGCGCGGTCGCGCGCCACGGGCGGTGACCATCCGCTCGACCGGATCTCGCTGCGCGACCATATTGTCGAGGTCGAGATCGGCGCCTTTCAGAAAGAACGCGGCACCACCCAGCGGGTCTGTTTCAATATCGTTGTCGAGGTGCGGCCCCTGGACACCCGGATCGACGACGATGTCGACCGCATCCTAAGCTACGACAAGGTGACCGAAGCGATCGCCATCGAACTGGCGGCCGAACGGCTGAACCTGCTCGAGACCCTGGCCGAACGCATCGCCGAGCGCATCCTGCTAGAGCCGCAGGCCGAGCGGGTGTTCGTGCGTATCGAGAAGCTCGATCGTGGCCCGGGTGCGCTCGGGGTCGAGATCGTGCGTTCCAAAGGCGATCCGGTGATCTTTACCGTCGCGCCGGCACCCGGCGAGGCTCCGCACCCGCAGGTGGTGTTTCTGTCGAACGCGGCGATTGCCTCACCGCACCTGACGGCGTGGCTCGACCAGCTCGAAAGGGGCGACGCGCCGGTGCTACTCTGCGTTGGGCCCGCCGATCTGCCGGTGCCTGAGACCGGCCATGCCATGACCCAGCGGCGCATCGACCTGCTGGCCATCGAACAAAACGCCTGGGTGCTGGCGGCACGTGATCCGCGTTGCGTGGTGGTGGAAACCCGGACCGAGTTCGAGTGGGCCATGAAACACGGTCAGATCTGCGTCTGGGCGCCGTCGAAAATCGTGCTCGACGCGGTCGAGGGTCCATCGGTGAAGGGCCGCGATGCGGTGGCGCTGGCGCTGTGGTTCGCCGGCCAGATGTCGGCAGCGTCGTTCCTTGTGATCGGCGAATCCCTGCCCAGCCCCGACTGTGACTTGCCCTGCCGCGCGGTGCCGGCCGACAGTGCAGCACTGTGATCGCTTGCCAAACCAGCGGTATTCACCCATTCAGCCATCATGACTGATTTGCGCTACTATCGCCCTTTGGTGCAGGCGGGCCGCGTGCGCCCCGAGGGCGCGCTGGTGCTGGCCGGCGGACCCTACTGGTTCGCCCAGGCCGAGGAGATCGCCCGCGATGGCGGCGGGCGGATCGTCGCCGCGGGCGACGTGCCGCGGGACTGGCAAAATCGTCTGACACGGCCGCGCGCGCCTGTGGCGGGGAAGACGATGGACCGGGCGCGGATCATGGGCATCCTGAATGTCACACCGGATAGTTTCTCGGACGGGGGCGATTTTTCCGAGGCGGATGCCGCCGTGGCGCAAGCGCGGCGGATGGTCAGCGAGGGCGCCGACATCATCGATGTCGGCGGCGAAAGCACCCGGCCGGGTGCCAGGACCGTGCCGGAGGCCGAGGAGATTGACCGCACCGCGCCGGTGATCGCAGCGATCCGCGAGGCGGTCGATGTAGGGGTGTCCATCGATACCCGCAAGCGCGGCGTGGCCAAGGCGGCCGCGGCCGCCGGGGCGGAGCTGGTCAACGATATCTCGGGCTTCACCTTCGACGTGGGTCTCGCGCCGTTCTGTGCCCAGTCCGGCCTGGCGGTCTGCGTGATGCATTCCCGGGGTAATCCCGAAACGATGCAGGACGATCCGCGATATGACGACGTGCTGCTGGATGTCTATGACTTTCTCGCGGGCCAGGTGGCGATGCTGGAAGAGCTTGGGCTGCCGCGCGACCGGATCGTGGTCGATCCCGGTATCGGTTTCGGTAAGACTGTGGCACACAACCTGACCCTGCTGCGGGGGATTGCCTTGTTTCACGGCCTCGGTTGCCCGGTTCTGCTGGGCGCCTCGCGCAAGGGGTTCATTGGCAAGCTAGGACATGCGCCCGAGGCGAAGGAGCGCGCGCCCGGATCGATTGCGGTAGGGCTTGCCGCGGTGGCGCAGGGGGTGCAAATTCTGAGGGTTCACGACGTGGCCGCGACGGCACAGGCCCTGGCGCTGTGGCGGGCCGTGGAGAAGGGGTGAGGCGATGACACGCAAGCTTTTCGGAACGGACGGGGTGCGCGGCACTGCCAATTCCCATCCGATGACCGCCGAGATGGCGCTGAGGATCGGTGCCGCGGTGGGACGGTACTTCCGCCGCGACACTTCGGTCGCCCACCGGGTGGTGATCGGTAAGGACACCCGGTTGTCGGGCTACATGTTCGAGAACGCCCTGACCGCGGGACTGACCAGCACCGGTATGAACGTGCTGCTTCTGGGCCCGGTGCCGACGCCGGCCGTGGGGCTGCTGACGCCGTCGATGCGGGCCGATCTGGGGGTGATGATCTCGGCCAGCCACAACCCCGCCCGTGACAACGGTATCAAGTTTTTCGGGCCCGATGGATTTAAGCTTTCTGATGAGGCCGAGCTCGAAATCGAAAAACTGATCGAAGGGGGCGTCGAGCCGGTGCAGGCCGAAAACATCGGCCGCGCCAAGCGGATCGACGATGGCCGGTTCCGCTATGTCGAGCGGGTGAAATCGACCTTTCCGCAGGGTATGCGGCTCGACGGTATCAAGGTGGTGGTCGATTGCGCCAACGGTGCGGCCTATCGTGCGGCACCCGAGGTTTTGTGGGAACTGGGGGCCGAGGTTATCCCGGTCGGCGTGGCGCCCGATGGTTCTAATATCAACCTCGATTGCGGCTCGACCAAGCCCCGGGTCGCCGCCGAGACGGTTGTCAGCCACGGCGCTGACCTTGGCATCTGCTTGGATGGCGATGCCGACCGGGTAATCCTGATCGACGAGACAGGACAGGTGGCCGACGGGGACCAGATCATGGCGCTGCTGGCGGCGCGCTGGGCAGCGGAAGGCCGGCTTGCCGGCGGCGCGCTGGTGGCCACGGTGATGAGCAATCTCGGCCTGGAGCGGTTCCTCGAGGGCCGGGGGCTGCGGCTGGAACGTACCGGGGTGGGCGACCGCTATGTGGTAGAGCGGATGCGCGCCGGCGGGTTCAACCTGGGCGGCGAACAGTCCGGCCACATCGTGATGACCGACTATGCCACGACCGGCGACGGGTTGATGGCGGCGCTGCAATTCCTGGCCGAGATGGTGCGCACCGATCACAGGGCCTCGGAGCTGGTGCACAGCTTCGAAAAGGTGCCGCAGCTTCTGAAGAACGTGCGTTATGGCGACGGCCAGACGCCACTGGACGAAGCGGCGGTGCAGGCCGCGATCGCGGATGCCGAGGCCCGGCTTGATGGCAAGGGGCGGCTCTTGATCCGCAAATCGGGCACCGAGCCGTTGATCCGAGTGATGGCGGAATGCGAGGACGAGGGCTTGCTGACCGCGGCGGTTGACCAGGTGGTGGCGGCGGTCGAAGCCTCGGTCTGATCTTCCATAAAAACGGACAGGCTGGCAGTTTTTCGGTCTGTTGTGACGACACGCCGAATACCGCGTCGCGTTCATGTGTGGTAAAATTAAAAAATATGAAAGGAAGAGAGCCATGAAAAAGCTTTTTCAAAGCATTCTCGCCTTCGCGGTTGTTGCTGTGGTCGCCGCGATGTCTCCGGGAGCGGCGCTGGCTGACATGAGTGCCCAGCTGTTGTCACCGTGGGACGGAAAAAAGGTGCCCGCGGGACAGCAATGCCGCCTGTTTGGCGGCAATGGATCGACGCCGCCGATGGTGGTCTCGGGTATCCCGGCAGGGGCGGTCTGGATCATCGCCGAGTTCAACGACAAGTCTTATTCGCCACTATCCTCGAAAGGCGGGCACGGCATCGTCGCATGGCCGGTGAAGGGATCGAAAACCAAGCTGTTCGCGGTGCCTGGCATGAAGTCGAGGCTGCCCGGCGGCGCACGTCTGGTTAAGGCGGCGCGCAGCACCGGAAAATACGCCTCGGACGGTTACCTGCCGCCCTGTTCCGGCGGGCGTGGAAACCGGTATGCGGTCGATCTCAAAGCAGTGGATGCCAAGGGCAAGATCCTGGCGAAGATCAGTAACTTCGCCATCGGGCGGTACTGAGCGCGCGGGCGCAGAGCGGCGGCCCGTCGGGGCGGGTTTCCACCTGTCGTCGTTCAGCCCTCGGCGGCGAAGAGCCGTCGGAGGGCGCCGTATTGGCTGAGCCCGACGCCAGCGAGTATGAGGCCCATCGCCCAGAGCAGGCTCCCGGGCAGGGGGTCGGCGAGAAAAACCGCGCCGAACAGTACGGCAAAAAGCGGCACCAGATAGTTCGTCAGGCTCATGAACACAGGCCCGGCGCTGCGGATCGTCAGGATGCGCAAGAGGTTTGCGCCGGCAGTCGGCACCAACCCAAGCAGAGCGAGGATCAGCAGGCCCTGCGCCCCGGGATTGGCCGGTGCACCGTGCACGAGAGCGGCCAGCGGTAAGACCAGAAGAACTCCGAAACCCAAGGTCGCGAAAGTCAGCCCGAAGGCGTCGATAGGGGGCAGGCGACGGATCATGATCGAACTCAGCGCGTAGCAGAAGGCTGCGGCAAGACAGGCCAGCCGGCCCCATCCCTCCTTGCCTTCGCCAGCGGCGGTCAGTGCTTCGGGCCCCATCAGCAACACCACGCCACCAAATCCGAGCAGGAACCCCAGCACCCGGCGCGGTGTCATCCGCTCGCCCGGGACCATCACATGCGCCATCGGCAGCACGAAGAGCGCCACCGTGGCCATGCTGACGCCGGCAAAGGCCGAGCTGACATGCAACTGGCCCCAGCTGAGGAACAGGAAAGGCAAGGCCGAGGAAAGAAGCGACACCACAATCAGCCTTGGCCAGTCGGTGGCCGAGGTGGTGAACATCCGTGCGCCGCGCATGCGCCACACACCCCACGTCAGCGCGCAGGCAAAACCGATCCGGGCAGCGGCCACCCAGAACGGTGCGGTGGTTCTGAGCGCGAGGTTCTGAAACAGGAAGGTCCCGCCCCAGACAAGACCCAGGGTCAGGACCATCAGCCAGCTTTTTCCGTCGATGGTCGGCGTATAACTCACCCGGTGTCCAGGGCTGCGCGCGCCGCTTCGAGCGCTTTCGCCTTTTTCGCCGCCCGTTCAGTGTTGCCCGCCTTTTCCGCCGCGTCGCGCTCCATCTCCAGCTCCATCACGGTCAGGCGCCGGTAATAGTCGGTCCCTTCCTTCAGATGGGCCAGCACGATGAGCCCGGTCAGAACCGGGTGGTTGCAGGTGACATTGGCGTCGTCGAAGGCCAGCCCGTGTTCCAACTCGACCTCGAGCGCCTGGCGGAATTCGTCCAGCGGCAGATCCAGGGTTTCGCCACCGACCACGTCGCGCAGGATCCGCGCCTCTGCCTCGGTCACCTCGATGTCCTTGCGGCCCGACCAGTCGCTCAGGCCCAGTTCCTTGCAGGCGTCGCTGACATCCTTGTCGGTCACGTAAGCGTATTTTGGCATGAGAACCTCTTGGAACAGCAGATTGAAAGGTGGGCCGGACTCGCATCCGGCCCACCGCCATTCAATCAGTTCTTGTCCTTGTCGACCAGCTTGCCGGCGCCGATCCAGGGCATCATGTCGCGCAGTTTCTTGCCCACTTCTTCGATCTGGTGGGCGTCGTTGTTGCGGCGGATGGCCTTGAACGACGGCTGGCCAACGGCGCATTCCTGCATCCAGTCGCGCACGAAGCGGCCCTGCTGGATATCGTCGAGAACAGCCTTCATCCGCGCCTTGGTCTCTTCATAGGGCAGGATCCGCGGGCCGCTGACATATTCACCAAACTCGGCGGTGTTCGAGATCGAGTAGTTCATGTTGGCGATGCCGCCTTCATAGATCAGATCGACGATCAGCTTCACTTCGTGCAGGCACTCGAAATAGGCCATTTCCGGGGCGTAACCGGCTTCCACCAGGGTTTCGAAGCCCATGCGGATCAGCTCGACCAGGCCACCGCACAGAACGGTCTGTTCGCCGAAGAGGTCGGTTTCGCACTCTTCCTTGAAGTCGGTTTCGATGATGCCCGAGCGGCCGCCACCGATCGCCGAGCAGTAGCTGAGGCCAATTTCCAGCGCCTTGCCGGTGGCGTCCTGATGCACAGCCACGAGGCAGGGCACACCGCCACCCTTGACGTATTCGCCGCGCACGGTGTGGCCCGGGCCTTTCGGCGCCATCATGATTACGTCGACGCCGGCGGGCGCCTCGATCAGGCCGAAATGCACATTGAGGCCGTGGGCAAAGGCAATCGCGGCGCCGTCACGGATGTGGTCCTTGACGTATTTGTTCCAGGTGTCGGCCTGAAGCTCGTCGGGCATGGTGAACATCATCAGGTCGCACCAGGCGGCGGCTTCCGAGATGCCCATGACCTGCAGGCCTTCGCTTTCGGCCTTCTTGGCGCTGGGCGAGCCTTCACGAAGGGCGACGACCACGTTCTTGGCGCCCGAGTCGCGCAGATTCAGCGCGTGGGCGTGGCCCTGGCTGCCATAGCCCAGGATGGCCACTTTCTTGTCCTTGATCAGGTTGATGTCGCAATCGCGATCGTAATAGACGCGCATGTTGGCGTTCCTTCCGGTTGGGTTTGTCTCTGGCGGGCACCATACCGGCAATGAATGGAGTTTTCTTCCGGATGTTGTTGAGTTGTCGAAAAATGTGAAATAACTATTCATGAATAGCCGAAAGTATCGGAATTATCATGCTCGATGACACCGACCGTCGCATCCTGCGCCACCTTCAGGCCGAGCCCGGTCTCAGTAATGCCGAGCTGGCGGAGCGCTGCGGGTTGGCGCCGGCCAGTTGCTGGCGGCGGGTCGAAAAGACGCAGGCGGCAGGCATCATCCTGGGCCAAGAGGCGGTGATCGACTGGCAGCGCCTGGGTTACTCGGTCGAGGTCAGCCTGCGCATCACGCTCGACAAGACCCAGCCGCGGGCCTTCGACGAGTTTATCGCTGCCGCGCGGGAGGTGCCCGAGGTGCTGGAGGTCCAGACCTTTCTCGGTCGTGTCGATACCCGTCTGTCGGTGATCGCGCGCGATATGGGGCACTATCAGCAGATCTATCGCAGCCGTATTCTCACCCTGCCGCATATCGCCGATATCGAAGCGCTGATGCATGTCGCCCGGATCAAGAGCGACGAGGTGTTGCCGGTATGAGCGAAAGCGTGATCGAACTGGACGAAACTGACCGCGAGATCCTTCGGGCGCTGTCGCGTGACGCCACGCTGAGCGCCGGTGCGCTGGGCCGCAAGCTGGGCCTGTCGCAGCCGCAGGCCTGGCGGCGGGTGAACCGGCTGACCGAAGCAGGCGTGATCCGGCGGCGGCGGCTGAAGCTCGACAAGGAGAAGCTGGGCTTTGGGGTAACGGTGTTCCTGGGGGTGAAGCTGGCCACCAAGGGGCGGGTGTCGCTTGAAGATTTCGAGCGCGCCGTTTCGGCTATTCCCGAAGTGCAGACGGTCGAGCATGTGCTGGGGCTTTACGACTATCGGTTGCGTATCGTCGCCCGTGACATCCCCGATTTCGAACGGGTCCTGCGCCGGCGGATCATGACTCTGCCGGGCGCCGGTGACGTCGAGGCCAACGTGCTGCTGAGCGAAGAGCGGTTGGAGGGGCCGATCGGCTGAGCCGAAACGTCTTGGATCAGGCCGATTTCAGCAGCGCATCGGCCTCGTAGGCCTTGAGCGTATACCGGCTGAGCGGACCCGGGCAATCGGCGGATTCGAGCTCTGGGAACAGCGCCACGATCTCGTCGCGCTCGTGGTCAGGCACGTGTTTCAGTGTCTGCTTGCCGGGAAACAGGCTTTCGGAAGGACAGGCTTCGGCAAAGACGATCTGGTGCGTGTCGAGTAGGAAATGCCAATACTCCACCTCGCCGCCGGGCACGATGCGGATACTGCGGTCGTTAACCAGGTGTTTCGCCGCGACCAGCACTTGGTCCTGGCCGAACAGCAGCTCGGCCCGGGCGCCAGTCAGCATCATGCGGTGGTTTTGAGATACCCAGAGGTCGCGCAAATTGCCCAGGGCTCCGGCCCTGATCCGCACAGGGGCGTTGGCACCGATGGCCGGCGCCGCGCTGCCGCCGATCCAGCGGATCGGCTGCGGGCCGGCGTCGAGCGTGCACACCAGATCGCCTTCCCTCAGGGTTTCGATGGCCTGCGGGCCGGTCGGCGTTTCAATCAGCGTGCCGCGGGCAAAACAGATTGTGGCCAGGATGTTGAGGTCGCTGGAGAAAAGGCCGTCGGATACTTCGCTCCCGCTGATGCTGCCATCGCCGTCGAGGTCGATATCTTCGTTGGTCGGCACCTCGTAGGGGCCGTTCTGGCTGGCCAACGCCTCGAGGATATTCACCCCGGCCACGAGTGCCACTTCATCCAGAACCGGCGCGCCCGCGTCCGACGAGGTCAATCCCGAGGCATCGAACTCGAGGTACCGGTCGCCCATGTTGTTGCGGCCGGTGTCGATGTCTGCGGTGCCGGAATACGTGTAGAGCGGGATGTCGTTGTAGTAATCCGAGGCATTGTCATAGACGATGATCCCGGTGATCACCGAATTGTCGTTGAGCGAGCCGTCCGGATTGGCGTTCGTGACTTGGAACACAACGATATCATCCGCCTCGAAGACGGCCTCACCATCGTGGATCATAAACTCGCCACCGCCGGAGGCGTTCGAGTTGGTCTGGGGATCACCAATAATACTGAAACCGTTCAACAAAAGCGTTGTGTCGGCCATGTCTGCTCTGCTTGCCGGGTATCCCGGTCTGGTTGTTTCACCTGCCTTTCAGTTATCTTAACCGATCCTTACCCGTTGGCGAGAGATTTCAGGGGATTGTT
Source organism: Marimonas arenosa (assembly GCF_030848945.1). Lineage (GTDB taxonomy): Bacteria > Pseudomonadota > Alphaproteobacteria > Rhodobacterales > Rhodobacteraceae > Marimonas > Marimonas arenosa. The sequence continues at coordinate 63,338 of NZ_JANHAX010000006.1, read as the reverse complement.
TCCGCGCCTGTGACAATTCTACCCGCGTTTTCGATTGAAACCCCTGCGCCGGTCGGGTGAGATGCGGGGGCTTGCGTGAATGAGGAGAGAGAGATGTCTGCCCTGCTCGATACCGTCGATCCCGACGGCCTTCTGGAGTTTTCGGTGGTGTTCACCGACCGCTCGCTGAACCACATGTCCGCAGCTTTCCAGCAGGTGATGCGCGACATCTCGGCCATGCTGAAAGAGGTCTACATGGCCGATGGCGTGGCGCTTGTGCCGGGTGGCGGCACCTATGGCATGGAGGCGGTGGCGCGCCAGTTCGGCCACGATGCGCACGCCATGATCGTGCGCAACGGCTGGTTCTCGTATCGCTGGAGCCAGATTTTCGAGGCGGGTGACTTCCCCCGCGAAACCACGGTGTTCAAGGCCCGCCAGACCGGCAACGACGCCCGCGCGCCGTTTGCGCCGGCGCCGGTCGAAGAGGTCGTGTCGGCTATTCGCGAGGCGAAGCCGGACGTGGTCTTCGCGCCGCATGTCGAAACTTCGGCCGGGCTGATCCTGCCCGATGATTATGTCACCGCGCTGGCCACGGCGGCACATGAGGTGGGCGCGCTTATGGTGCTCGACTGCATCGCGTCTGGCGCGGTCTGGGTCGACATGAAGGCGACCGGTGTCGACGTGCTGATCTCGGCGCCGCAGAAGGGCTGGTCTGCCTCGCCCTCGGCCGGGCTGGTTATGATGTCGGACCGGGCGCTGGAACGGTTGGAGGGCACGGTGTCTGACAGTTTCGCGCTGGATCTTAAGAAATGGCGCTCAATCATGCAGGCTTATGAGGAGGGCGGCCACGCCTACCACGCCACTATGCCGACGGACGCGTTGCGTGCCTTCCGTGACACCATGCTCGAGACCCGTGACTACGGCTTCGAAAAGCTGCGCGACGCGCAATGGGCTCTGGGCGATGGCGTCCGGACAATGCTGGCCGCGCGCGGCGTGAAATCGGTCGCCGCCGAGGGCTTCGGCGCGCCGGGCGTGGTGGTCAGCTATACCGACGACCCGGGCATCCAGAACGGCAGCAAGTTTGCCGCCCTGGGCATGCAGATCGCCGCCGGGGTGCCGTTGGCCTGTGACGAACCCGAGGGGTTCTCGACCTTCCGGTTGGGACTGTTCGGGCTCGACAAGCTCTATGATGTGCCGGCGACGCTCGGACGGCTGGAGGCGGTGCTCGACAAGGTTCTGTGACCTCACGTGCGGCCGCCCCGTGACGGGCAAGCCTCGCAAGGCCGGCCCCAACGATGGGCGAGCGCTACCCGCGCGCGCCCAAGCCCAGCTGCATCATGGTCTTGCGTACGGCGGGAAGTGAATAAATCGCGTTCAGTCCGGCTGCGCGCAGGTCGCGCAGCGGCCGCGCCTCGATCATCGAGGCGCGATTAAGAAGGTCGATCCCCTTGACGCGGGCCAGCACCTCCAAGTGGCGCCGGCGGTGATAGGTTTCGAGCATCTCGCGGTCGCCCAGCCGCTCGGGTGCGGCTTGGGCGAGGTCCAGCAGCACCCGCATGTCGCCCAGCGACATGTTGAGCCCTTGCGCCCCGATCGGCGGAACCACATGTGCGGCTTCGGCCACAAGCGCCAAGCGCTCGCCATTCATCCGTTCGGCCACCTGGCTGATGATCGGCCAGACCGTGCGGCGCGAGGCCAGCGTCAGCGGGCCGTAGAGCCCGCAGGACCGTTCGTTCATCGCCGCTTCGAATGCCGGCACGTCGAGAGCGGCCAGTCGCTGCACCTCGGGCCCGCGTTCCATCCAGACGATGGCGGAAGAGGGCAGGCCGCCCCAATCGGGCAACGGCACCAGCGTGAAGGGCCCGCCCGAGCGGTGAATTTCGGTCGAGACGTTGTCGTGCGGGATCGGGTGGGTGACCGCGAAGGCCAGCGCCTTCTGGCCGTAGCGGGTTGTTTTTACGCCGATTCCGGCGGCCGCGCGCATCGGCGAGTTGCGCCCGTCGGCGGCGACGACCAGCCGGGTGCGGACGATCTCGCCGTCACTGAGCGTGACACGGGCCTCGGCCTCGCGGGTGAACAGGGACGTCGTTGCGGTGCCCGGGCGGAAATCGACATTGGCCAGTTCGTTGAGCCGCGCAACCATCTCTCGGCGCAGCAGCCAGTTTGGCAGGTTCCAGCCGAAGGGTTTGTCGGAAATATCCGAAGCGTCGAAATCCTTGGTAATACGCGGCTCGGGTGTTTCGCCGCCGGCATCGACGATGCGCATGATCTGCAGACCGGCGGCATGCGGCGCCAGGCGGTCCCACAATCCGGCGAACTCCAGAAGCTGCTGGGCGGGCTGCAGGAAGGCAGTGGTGCGCAGGTCGGAGCCTTCGGCGTCACGCTCGGTGACCGGCGGGGCGGGATCGACGCAGAGGACCGAGAAGCCGGCGCTTCCGAACACCGCCGCGGCGGTGAGCCCGGCGACGCCGCCGCCGGACACGAGAATGTCAACTTCGTGGGTGGTCATGACAGGAGGCCTCCTGCGCGCACCCTAGAACCCGGAGGCAGGAAATGCCAAGCGACATCCTGCCCCGGACGGGTTCAGCCCCGCGCGATCGTGATCAGCAGCAGGTACATCAGCGGCGTGAACGCCACCGCCGGGATGTAGAGGCCGGGCACGCCCCATTTGAAGATCGATACCCCCCAGGCGACCAGAAGCACCAATACGGTGAAAATGAGCTTCACCGCCGCGCCGGTTTCGCCTTTGTCTCCGTTGATGTGGCTGTGCAGGTCGGTGGACTGGGTATCGGCTAGGGTCACGGAGGACTCTCTCTGTTGATGTTTCGTTGCGGCGGGTAATTAACATTCGGATTTTCGAATTAAAGGTGCAGATTGCCGCAGCGCGACGCTTTGACCGTTTTGAAATCATTGGAAAATCAGTCGGTCAGCCGGGCGATGAACGCGGACAGGTCGACGGTATGGTGGTGCACGTGATCGGACTCGTCGGCTTCTGGAGCGACGTGGACGGTGCGCATGCCCATCGCGTGCGGTACTGCGAGGTTTCGCGAGTCGTCCTCGAACATGGCGCCTTTCTCGGGATCGAGGCTGTCACGTTCGAAAACCCGCGCGAAGGCGCGGGCGTTGGGCTTGGGGTGGAAATCGGCATGTTCCACGCCGTAGATCGCATCGAACACGCCGGCCAATCCCCGCGCGGCCACCACTCGTTCGGCATAGGGAGCGCAGCCGTTGGTATAGACGATCTTGCGGCCGGGAAGGGCTGCGATGCCACGGCGCAGCGTCTCGTCGGGCTCGAGATGATCGAGCGAGATGTCGTGCACGTCCGTCAGGTAGGGGGCGGGATCGACCCCATGTTCCTGCATTAGCCCAGCGAGCGTCGTGCCGTAGGTCTTCCAGTAATGTTTGCGCAGGTGGTTCGCCCGATCCCGTTCGACGCCGAGCGCATCCATCACGTATTGCGTCATCTTCACTTCGATCTGGTCGAACAGGCGCGCCTGCGGCGGATAGAGCGTGTTGTCGAGGTCGAAGACCCAATAGGCGACGTGGTTGAAGAGATCTTTCGGCATGTTGAATAGCTAATCATTGGTGCGACGGTGTGCAACGGCATGCGGGGTTGAAGCGGGGGCGATTAAAGGCTCTATTCGGAGCGGGATAAAGAGGGAAAGACATGACCGAGGCGAAATCCGCCCAGAAGGATGCCTATTCGCTGCTGTTGGAAGCCATCGACCTGGGAGAATTCAAACCGGGCGATCGGCTTGTCGAAAGCGACTTGGCCGAGCGCTTCGGAGTCAGCCGCACGCCGATCCGCGAGGCGCTGCAGAGGCTCGAGACGCAGCAGTTGCTGACCCGCGACGGGCGCAGCCTGATCGTGGCCTCGCTGGATCACAACCAACTGGCGGAGCTTTACGTGGTGCGGGCCGAGCTTGAAGGGCTGGCGGCTCGGCTGGCCGCGAAACACGCTACAGAAGAAGAGGTGCGGGTGTTGCGCGACATGGTCGAGGAAGACCGGGCGCTGGTGGATGACCCCGAGGCTTTGGCGCGGGCCAACCGGCGATTCCACCGACAGCTGCATCTGGCTTCGCACAACCGGTTTCTGGTGCAGCAGCTCAATCTCGTGCACCAGTCGATGGCGTTGATGGCGACGACGTCGCTGGCCGTCGAGGGGCGTAGCGAAACCGCGCTGGCCGAACATGATGCGATCGTCTCGGCTATCGAGGCGCACGACGAAGAGGCGGCGCAGGCGGCGCTCAAGGATCACATTTCAAAGGCGTTCGTGACCCGGCTCAAGCTTGACGCGGCGGGAGCGGAAGGCTAGCGCCACCGGCGCGCCGCGACGCGAGCGAAAGGCCGGGAGCTCCGCCTCTGGCTTGGCCGGAACCTTGCGGCGGTGCAGCGAATGGCCGTGCTGGGTCTTGTCCCAGTAGAACGGCACCACGATGAGTTCGTAGAGCGCCTTGTAAGCGGCAACCGCGCCCAGCGGATAATAGAAATGCAGTGTCGGCACCCAGGGCAGCAGGTGCCGGTGTTTGCGGCCGGCCACGGCGGTGGCGTTGATCAGGATGGTGATCACCTCGACCATCAGGAACAGTAGCCCGAAATTCACCAGCCACTGCCGCGGCAGAAGCGGATCGAGCGGGTGGGGAAGGCCCAACAACACCAGCCAGAACGACCACAGGAAGGGCGCCAGCACGAATTGCGACAGCGCGGTGACGAAATGCGCCTGAAAGCCCCAGAACCTGCGATGGCCCATCTGGCGGTAGAAGGTCAGCGGGCGGCGCATGTGGACGAGGTAGGTGACCATGTAACCCTTGAGCCAGCGCGAGCGTTGCCGGATCCAGGGCCAGAAGCGGCAGTTGGCTTCTTCACCGGTGGTGGTCGGGATGACCTCGGTCCGGTAGCCGTGGCGCGCCAGCCGGAAACCGAGATCGGCGTCTTCGGTGACGTTGTGGGCATCCCAACCGCCCATCTCTTCCAGCACGTCGCGGCGGAAGAAACAGGTCGTGCCTCCCAGCGGGATGGCCAGCCCAAGCCGTTCCATCCCCGGCAGGATCAGCCGGAACCAGGCGGCGTATTCCACGCTAAAGCAGCGCGCCAGCCAGTTCTGCCGGCTGTTGTAATAATCGAGAACCCCCTGAAGACAGGCGACATCGCTCGGCGCTTGCGCAAAACGTTCGACGACGCGGGTGATCTGGTCGGGGTCGGGGGCATCCTCGGCGTCCCAAATGCCGACGATGTCGCCGTCGCAAAAATCGAGCCCATAGTTCATCGCCCGCGGCTTGGTCTTGGGCTGTCCCTCCGGTACCTCGACCACGCGCATCCAGGGCGGCAGGGTGCAAGCTGCGATGGTGTCGCGCGTGAGGTGGTCATTCTCTTCCAGTACCAGCACGACGTCGAGCAACGGCTTGGGATAAGTGAGCCGCGAAAGCCGGGCAATCAGGTGCCGGGCGATTTCGGTTTCCTTGAAGAGCGGCACTAGCACGGACACGCGGGGCAGGTCGGTGACGGTCTCGGGCGGGGGTGAGCCGATGGCGAGCGTTTCCGGCGCCGGGTCGGACATGCGTGCGACATAGGCCGCGAGCCGAAGCCCCGCGGCAACGATCAAGGTGAAGGCGGCCCACAGCGACAGGGCGGCGAAAACCAACACCGGCTGGGCCCAGGTCAGCCCCATCAGCATGATCAGGGCGACAATCGTGAGGCCGAGCCGTCGGCGCTGCGACCTTCCCCAACCGCGGCAGCTTTCGCCGGCGGGCACCCGGGCCGAGGCCCGAGCGGTCAGCGTCGCGCGGTGCTGCCGGGCGAGTGCGGCCTGGATATCGCTGGCCGGGGCGAAGGCCAGTTCGGCCCGGGGGGCGTCCTCGCCCAGGATCGACAGGACATGGGTAAAATCCTCGACCCGTGAGGCGGCGATCACCAGCGTGTCGTCGATCCGCCGCCATGGCAGGACACTGTGATTGAGGCAGAGGCGGAGCGGTACGGTATCCGCGAGGCCGGGATCGGGCGGATCGGTCGCAAGATCGGCCCGCGGCAACCCATGAAAGCGCGATAACGCGGTGGCCACCTGGTGGGCCGTGAGCAGCCCTTCTGAGATCAGGATGCGGTCGAGCGAGCTGCGCGAGCGGACCTGGATGTTGCGCGCCGCGAGCAGCGCCCGCGCCGAGACCAGGTCTGCCTTGAGCAGAAAGCTGCTGAAATCGTCACTCGGACACTCCAGCTCCGGCTGATGCCGAACCTGATGCATTGTCTATCCTAACCCTTACCGCGCCTATTGAACTGGCGCTGTCTCAAGGATCAAGATTTCGTTGACAGGGTTAATTTTCCGTTAAAACCTATTGAAATCTTTGGCTTCCGGGCCGGGTTTTGGTTAACAGCCGGTTAACACTCTGCGGTCGATATCCGGTTTCCCCGAGATTCATACACGGGTTACCCCCGGGGTTCTCAACGGTTCAGGCCAAGCGTTTTTCCATCTCGGCGGCGAACCGTTCGAACAGATAGAAGCTGTCCTGCGGGCCGGGACTGGCTTCGGGGTGGTATTGAACCGAATAGACCGGGCGGTCCGCCATCGCGATACCGCAATTGCTACCGTCAAAAAGTGAAACATGTGTTTCCTTGACGCCCGCCGGCAGGGTCTGGCTATCGACGGCGAAGCCGTGGTTCATCGAGGTGATCTCGACCTTGCCGGTTTCCAGATCCTTCACGGGATGGTTGGCGCCGTGGTGGCCGTGGTTCATCTTGACCGTCTTGGCGCCCAGCGCCAGCGCCAGCATCTGGTGGCCGAGGCAGATGCCGAAAACCGGAAGGTCGGTGGTGTCGAGGATCTGTTGAATCATCGGCACGGCATACGCGCCGGTCGCCGCTGGGTCGCCGGGGCCGTTCGATAGGAACACGCCGTCGGGATCGTGCGCCAGCACCTCTTCGGCAGTGGCTGTGGCGGGCAGCACGGTGACGTCACAGCCGACCGAGGCAAGACAGCGCAGGATATTGCGTTTGGCGCCGTAATCGAGCGCCACGACCTTGAACCGTGGAGCCTCCTGCCGGACGTAGCCTTCGGGCCAGGCCCAGCGCATCTCGTCCCAGCGGTAGGACTGGGCGCAGGTCACGTCCTTGGCCAGGTCCATGCCTTCGAGCCCGGCAAAACCGCGGGCCTTGGCCACCAGCGCGGCGATGTCGAACCGGCCTTCCGGGTCGTGCGCCAGCGCGACATGCGGAGCGCCCTGCTGGCGGATGGCGCGGGTCAGCCGCCGGGTATCGACCCCGCCGATGGCGATCCGCCCGCGCGCGGCGAGCCAATCGGCCAGCCGTTCGGAGGCGCGCCAGTTCGACGGTTCGGTTGGGTCCCATTTGACCACCATGCCCTCGGCCACCGGGTTGACGGTTTCGTCGTCGTCGGGGTTGACGCCGACGTTGCCGATATGCGGGAAGGTGAAGGTCACGACCTGACCGGCATAGGACGGATCGGTCATGATTTCCTGATAGCCGGTCATCGCGGTGTTGAAGCAGAGCTCGGCGGTGGTTTCCCCGACCGCGCCGAATCCGTGGCCGTAGAACAGCGTGCCATCGGCCAGGGCCAGGCAGGCGGTGGGATGCGGTTGGGTGTCGAGCGCCATGCGAGTCTCTCCGGGGACAAATTGGCGGGAACCTAGTGGTGCGGCGGCATGGGGTCAAGGGACATTCCAGCCATGAAAACAAGGGGCACGGGCGGAACGCGAAAGCTTGCATATGTCAGCGCTAACCATTAAGGGTCAGGGTTCATCTAAGCCCAAGGGGATGGGACCATGGAACTGAGAGAACGCGTGTCCGCGGCGCTGAAACAGGCGATGAAGGACAAGGCGGCCGACCGGCTGTCGACGCTGCGCCTGATCAATGCCGCGATTAAGGATCGCGACATTGCGGCGCGCGGCGAAGGCAACGACGAGGGCGTCGGCGACGGCGAGGTGCTGGCCATCCTCGGCAAGATGGTGAAGCAACGTCAGGAAAGTGCGCGCGCCTACGAGGAGGGCGGTCGGCTCGACCTGGCCGAACGCGAGCTCGGCGAGATAACGGTGATCGAGGAATTCCTGCCACGTCAGTTGTCGGAGGACGAGGTCGAGAAGGCGGTGGACGCCGCGATCACCGAGACCGAGGCGAGCTCGATCCGCGACATGGGCAAGGTTATGGGCACGTTGAAATCCCAGTATACCGGCCAGATGGATTTCGGCACCGTCGGACCGATGGTGAAGGACCGACTGAGCGGCTGAGGCAATACGGCGCGGGCGCCTGGCCGATCCCGGCAGACGCTCTCCAATCCAGGATCGGTTGACGGTTAACGGCACCGCACGGTGCCGACATCCGAGTATGGCCGCCTGGCCGGCAGGTTGGCTGGCCCCCGTCTGGCACCGTTTCCTAACAACCGGTGAATGAACGCGCCGCGCGGTGGTGTTGCGCGCGGCCCGTGATAACCGTGCGCCGGGCGCTGGGCACCGTCACGGTGGTCTCAGGCCACGTTAACCAAGCCTTGATACCTCCCTTTCCTGCGCCCGGGCTCGGCGGCCTGGCCCGCGAGAGATGTCTTCACAGCAACCAGCATCCGGCTGCGCGCCGCGCGGGGATGTGGAAAGGAAATTGGATGAACAAGGCAATTACCGATGGTGTGGTCTTCATGCCGCCCGCCTTTGCGAACGGGCTCGATGTCTGGTCGAGTGGTGACGGCACGCCGGGATCGGATACCTACGAGAACGCGGTCAACGCCGCCCTGGTGCCGGCGGATCAGGATTTCGGCGGCTGCCTGGAGTTGCAGAAGGTCGAGACCACGCAGAAGCTGCGCTACATGGGGGAAACGCCGTTGCTGCCGGGCTGTTACCTGCGGGTCACCGCGAAGGTGAAGGCGGTGAGCGGCAACCTGCCCGCGGTCCGCGTCGCCGGATGGGCCGGTGGCGCCGGGGGTGTGCATGTCAACGGGCTCACCGAGGTCGGACCGAGCACGGCGCTGACGCAGTATGGCGAGGTGGTCGAGGTGAGTGCCATCGTCGGGCCGGGACTGCGTGGCGGCGTCGACATGGTCTGGGGGCGCGAGCCGCTTTACGGTCATTTCGGGCTCGACCTGACGGGCGCCACCGGCGGCGTGGTGCGAATCGACGATATCGTGATCGAGGACATCACGTCGGTTTTTCTGCGTGACATGATGGCCTGGGTCGACGTGCGCGACTATGGCGCCGTGGGTGACGGCGTGACCGATGACCTGGCCGCCTTCGAAGCCGCCGATGCCGATGCCGCGGGGCGGATGGTGATGGTGTCGGCCGGCACCTATTTCCTGGGCGACAACATGACCTTCGAGAACGAGGTGCAGTTCGAGGGGACCGTCACTATGCCCGACGCGGCGATCCTGGGGCTGACCCGGAACTACGATCTGCCGGCTTATGTCGACGCCTTCGGAAACGAGGAACTGGCCTTCAAGAAGGCGTTTCAGGCGCTGTTGAACGGGGTCGGCCACGAATCGCTCGACATGGGCGGGTTGCGGGTCGACGTGACGGCGCCGATCGACATGCAGGCGGCGGTGCCCAACCGCTCCACCTATGCCACCCGCCGGGTGATCCGAAATGGCCAATTTGAGGCCAAGGGTGACACCGTCTGGGACAATGACGTGGTGACCAGCCAGGCGACCTATTCCGTCAACGACCCCAAGAAGCTGACCGGCGTGGTCAACATCGCCAACATCCCGGTCGGCGCACGGGTCGAGGCCACCGGCGTCGGTCGCGAGGTCTATGTCCGGTCGGTCAACCTGGCGACCCAGGAACTGGAACTGAACCGCGAGTTCTATGATGCCGATGGCACCCAGACCTTCACCTTCACCCGGTTCAAGTACCTGCTGGATTTCTCGGGCTTCGACCGGATCGACAAGATGGTGCTGGCGGATATCGAGTTCCAATGCAACGGCAAGTCGAGCGGCCTCTGCCTGTCGCCGGCGGGGGTGAGTTTCGCGATCCGCGACTGTTTCTTCACCGCGCCGCAATACCGCGCCATCACCAGCCCGGGCGAGGGGTGCCAGGGTCTGCTGGTCGACCGTTGCCAGTTCCTGTCTAACGAGAACACGGTGAATGCCCAGGACCGGGTGTCGATCGTGCTCAACACCGCCGGCAACGACATTAAGCTGCGCGACAACCGCGCCACCCGGTTCCGGCATTTCGCTGTGATCGGCGGCACCAGTTCGGTCATTACCGGCAACCATTTTTTCCAGGGCGACAATTCGGGGCAGGGTCTGCGCACGGCCGGGATCGTCTTTGCCGGGGCCAACACCCGCGCGACGGTGACCGGCAACTATGTCGACAATTGCTTCATTGAGTGGACCAACGAATACGACAGCGACCCGGCCTTCGCTTCCGAGCTGTCGTTCAGTCAGCTCAACATTTCCGACAACGTGTTCCTGTGCAGCCATACGGTGCCGTGGTTTTCGTTCGTCGTGGTCAAGCCCTATGGCGCCGGGCACTACGTCAACCACATGAACGTGACCGGCAACAGTTTCCGTTCGATCGGCGGCAATATCGAGCGGGTCGAGCGGGTCGATACCAGTTTTGCCGATCTCGACCATGCCAAGATGAAAAACATCACCTTCGCCGGCAACATGTACAAGCTGATCGACACGGCAACTGAAAACCCGCTGCTGCTGAACCATTCCGAAGCCGGCGAGACGCAGGTCTGGTCGATCGACGGGGCGCCGTTTCTGCCGTTCGGCGGCCGGGCCAAGAACGTGGAGACGGTGCAACCGATCGGAGCGATCCGCAACGGCGCGAACCAGATCAACCGTGACCAGCCCTTCGTCAACGTCGAGCGCGGGGCCAACAATGACCGGATCGAGATCCACTGGAGCGAGGCCGTCCGCGGAGAGGTGGCGGTGAAGATCCGCATGGACTGAGCCCGTCGATGCCGATGGGGAAAGGGCTGGCCCGGGGGCGGGCCCTTTTCTCGTGCGAAACGGGCAGGACTCAGAACTCGCGCCAGAGCCCCAGTTTCAACCCGTAGTCCGTGTCGCCCACGATGCCGGCGGTCAGCCCCAGTTCGACATGCGCTTTCCGTCCCAGTTTCACCGCCACCGACGGCGCGGCGCGGATGAAGGAGGGGTCGCCCTGGCTGACCCCGGTCTGCACTTGCAGGATCGACTTCAGCCGTGCCCCGTGGTTGAGGCCCAGCGTGAAATCGGCCTTGAGGTCCACCCGCCCGCTGTCGAGCCGGAACTCGGCCACGGTTTCAAGCGACAACCACCCTGTGCTGCCGCTTCGCCGGGTGATCCCCCGTCCCCAAGAGAGTCCGGGCCGGACCGTTGGCTCGCCGGCGATTTGACCGAGCCCGAGCTCGGCCGCGACGACATGGCCGCGGCCCATCTCGGGCAGCGACTTGCGCAGGAACACCACCGCCTTGCCGGAGCCGGAAATGCCGTGGCCGATATCGAAGCCGGCGGTGAGACGCCGGCCGAGGCCGTATTCGATGTAGGTGGTGGAATAGACCGAATAGGGCCCCGCCCAGCCCGGTCCGGATATCCGCGAGGTGGCCGACAGGAATCCTTCCTTCCTGTCCCGCGGCCAGGCCCCGGCCGCGACCGGACCAGCGAGCGCCGCGAAAAGCGCGGCCATCAGGGCGATCAGTCGTGTGATTTGGCCGAGCATGCGCTTGCACCCGTTACGGACCCGAGGCGGCAAGTATTGGATAAACAAGGTAAACAGCGGGTTAACGTCGGCATGGCGCAGTCCACCAAGATGTTTTGACGCCATCGGGAATTGCGCTAACCTTCCGACACAGCACAGCTTCGGGAGGTGAGGAATGCCGACAATTGCCAAGGACAACAGCTATCAGACGGTGATCACCACCTTCGAGATGACGCCGGGCACGGCGCAGGACCTGATGGAGGCCCTGACCGACGCCTATGCCAATTTCATCTCGAAACAGCCGGGCTTCATCGGGGCCGGCCTGCATATCAACGATGCGCAGACCCGGATCGCCAATTACTCGCAATGGGAGCGGCGCGAAGATTTCCAGGCCATGCTGCGCAGTCCCGAAATGCGCGCCCGCAACCGCAAGTTCGCGGAATTGTGCAAAAATTTCGAACCAGTTATGTATGACGTGGTCGAGGCCTTCGGCTGAGCGCTGCCGGATGCTGACATGAATCAAAGCGGGGAGCTTCGGTCTGCGCGATGATTTCGCTAACACATCCAAAGGAGAAACCTGATGTACATGAACATACTGGTGCCGGTGTCCTTCGACGAGGAACGCGACGCGCAGCAGGCCATTGACGTAGCTCGGAAGCTGGCCGGGGAGGGTGCCCATATCACGCTGTTGCACGTGATCGAGCAGGTGCCATCCTATGCCACCACTTTCGCTTCGCAGAACTACATGGAAGAGGCCAAGAAGGCGGTGCGGGAGCAGCTCAACAAGTTGATCGAGGGCATTCCCAATGCCGAAGGGGCGGTGGTCGAGGGCCATTCCGGCCGCTCGATCCTCGACTATGCCGCCGAGAAATGGAGCGATTGCATCGTCATCGCGTCGCATCGCCCGGGGTTGCAGGACTATTTCCTGGGCTCGACGGCGGCGCATGTGGTGCGCCACGCCGGTTGCGCGGTGCACGTGGTGCGCTGAGCCAAGTGTGACAGAAGGGTGCCTGCCGGGGCGGTATTCTGCACCGGGAGGAGAAGAGTTTGCACGCAATTCTGAAGGGAGGACACGCATGTACAAGAACATTTTGGTGCCGATTGCGGCCGATCACGACCCGCATACCGGTGCGGCATTGAACATCGCCCGGGCACTGGCCGACGAGGGCGCGAAGATCACCGCGCTGACGGTGGTCGAGCAGATGCCGGGCTATATCCTGAACCAGCTGCCCGAAGGCCAGATGGAGACGACCAAGGCCGAGGTCGAGGCCGGGCTCAAGGCCGATCTCGGCGGTGTCGCCGACGTCAAAGCCGTTGTGGTCGAGGGCCATTCGGCGCGCACCATTCTCGACTACGCCGAGGAGCAGGGCATCGATTGCATCGTCATGGCCTCGCACCGGCCCGACATCACCGACTATTTCCTCGGTTCGACCGCGGCGCGGGTGGTGCGGCACGCCAAATGCGCCGTGCATGTGATGCGCTAGACGGCGCGGCCGGAGCGGAAACCCGCCGCAATCGGTTGCGGCGGCGGGACCGGCTTCCCATATCGCGGGGGAGCAACAAAGGAGGTCCCCCCGCATGAAATGCCCGATCGACGGTGAAACCCTGGTAATGACCGAACGCCATGGGGTGGAGATCGATTACTGCCCGAAATGCCGGGGCGTCTGGCTCGACCGGGGGGAGCTCGACAAGATCATCGACAAGGCCGCGGGAGCGATGGCGCTGCCGGATCCCGAGCCCGAACCGGTTGCCCCGCCGCCGCCGGAGCGCGAACCGGCACCGCAACCGCAGGTTTGGCAGGAGCCGTATGGCGGCGACAGGATCCCACATGAGCAAAAACCCGAACGTGATGAGAAATATTCCCGCGGGCGGCGCTATCCGGACGACGATGATTATCGGTTCCGCAAACGCAAGAAACGCAAGTCGATCCTGTCGGAGATTTTCGATTTCGACTGAGGCGCGGCGGGGCGTCCCATTCCATGGCGTGGTCTCATGGGTCAGACTGGAGGCATCCGCAACCTGAGGGAGCCACCCGAATGCGCCGACTTTTGTTTTTCGTTTCCGCCCTGCTGGCGGTGCCCGCAATGTCCCTGCCGGTCTTGGCCGGTGAGCCGGTCGGAATCACCAAGGACGTGACGTCGGTGACGGTGGAGACTGAGGGCGGGCCGGTGGAGATCGCCCGCGAGCAGGACAACGCAGCCGTGATCACTGGCGAATTCGCACGCACTTCGCGGCCTTGTCCGCCGTTCTGTGTCCAGCCGATGACACCGGCCGAAGGGGTGACGACGATCGGTGAGCTGGAGTTGCTCGAGGCGCTAAAGGACCCTGCGGTGCGGGTGATCGACAGCCGGGTGCCCAAGCATTTCGAAACCGGCACGATCCCGGGGGCCGTGAACATCCCCTATACAGAAATGGCCGACCGGCTGGGCGAACTGGGCTGCGAGCTTGATTTCGACGGTTATGACTGCCCGGCCGATCAGGTGCCCACCATTGCGCTGTTTTGCAACGGCCCGTGGTGCGGTCAGTCGCCGGCGGCGATCCGGCGGATCGTCAAGGCGGGATATCCGGCCGAGAAAATCCGCTATTACCGCCAGGGCATGCAGGGCTGGCGCATGCTGGGGCTGACGGTGGCCGGTGGCGAGTGATCCTCAGGCCAGGTCGTCCGGTGCGAGCCGGTAGGCCTTGCCGAAACCGCCGTTCAGCAGTCCGTCCTGCACCGTGAAGCGGACCAGGCGGAAATCGCCAAAATCGATATAGAGCGCCGCCTTCGGGCGCTGCTCGAGGTAGTGCGTGCGCAGAGCCGCATGCTCCGGGCCGCTCGGGTCGAGGAAGCGGGCGGTGCAGTGCAGCGTCAGACGCGGGTGGGTCAGCGGATCGCCCTTGTCGCCCGGCTCGCCCACCAGCAGGGCGCAGGCCGGGTTCGACTGAAGCGCGGCGAAATGCGTGGCGAGCGCCGAGATCAGCGTCACCGGTGCACCGTCGAGCGCGGTGGCCAGCGCCACGCGGGTAACCGTGGGTCCGCCGGTTTCAGGCCGCAGCGCTGCCAGTGCCGCAAAACGCGCCTCGACGATCAGGCGGCGGGCCTTGGTGCGGGCGGCGTCATCGGCGGGCTGGAACGGGTCGGGGCGGGGCATGCGGCTGTCCTTCGCGGTTGCTCCCTGCGATGTGGCGCCGCGACGGCTTGAAGACAAGGGCATTGCGCTTGCGCGGCGGCAGGGCCTGGCCCAGAATGGCGGCGTAAGGGGAGAGGCCAGATGACAGATTTACCCGTGATCGGCGCGCAGCTTTCGGTGTTGGATCTCGACCGCCACCGCGACTGGCTGTTCGAGAAGAACCGAGACCTGGAGCTGCCGGAATTCTGCATGGCGGACATCCTGAAGACCCCCGGGCCGTTCATCGACATGGCAAAACAGAAGCTCGACGGCTGGACCGGACGGCTGGGAATTCACGGGCCTTTCGCGGGGTTCGAGCTCAATGTGAAGGACAAGGAGATCCGCGCCGTGGTGCAGGCCCGGCTGGAGGCTGCGCTGGACGTTTGCCAGCAACTCTCGGCGCGGCAGATGGTGATCCATTCGCCCTACGATCCGTGGGATGCGCACAACCTCGACAACGGACCGAAGGATCGGGAGAAATCGATTTCCGCCATTCTCGACACGCTGGCCCCGGCGCTGGAGCGGGCCGAAAACCAAGGCGTCGAGATGGTGCTGGAGAACATCAAGGATACCGATCCGGCGTTGCGGCGGAAGGTGGTCGAGGCGGCGGATACGCTCGCGCTGCGGCTGTCGGTCGACACGGGTCATGCGGAATGGGCGCATGTCTCGGCCGGCGCGCCGCCGGTGGACCGGTTCATCCAGGACGCCGGCGAATTGCTGAGCCATGTCCATTTGCAGGACGCCGACGGCTATGCCGACCGGCACTGGGTGCTGGGCGAGGGGAGCACGAATTTCCATTCCATTTTCATGGCACTGGCCGATCTTGACGTGAAGCCGCACCTGATCGTGGAGATCAACGATTTTTCCCGCGTGCCGGAGAGCGTGGCCTATCTGAAGCGTCTGGGATTGGGGGAGTGACGTGAACCCGACACGCCGAACAGGGCACACCTGAATTGCGGCCCTTGCCAAAGGCGTTCTTCGACAATCCGGCGGACACCGCTTTCGGGCCGGAAACCCAACCCCTTTCGCAACTCCCTCTAGCGACCATGTGGCACCGGGCGCCGCATGGCCAAACAGTCTAGAAGTTGAACCGGACGCCGACGCGCAGGGCGTGCTGGTTCACGTCAACCGGCATGGTGATGGCGGGGAAGGCTGGTGCCAGGGTCCCGTTTGCCGTGCCGAAATCGGTGTAGCGGTATTCGGCGCGCAACGCCGTATTGGGCGCGATTTCGAAGTCCATACCGATGCCTGCGGTCCAGCCGTTGAGCCGTTCGCTGTATCCGCCGCCCGGCGGAACTGGAACAGACGGACCGCCCAGGAAGTCAAATTCGCCAACTGCCCAGCCGGCCGTGGCATAATAGAGTGCTGGGTTGCCGCCCATGTTGCCGGCAAAGCCGAGAACACCGCGCAGCGAGCCTTGCCAATTACCGGTCACGAAGCCTTGCGAGGTGGTGCCGGTTGTATTGATGTAGCTGCCCTCGAAGTTCGACGTTTCAATGTCGATCTCGCCGCCCCAGACCATATTGCCGTTCTGCACGGCGTATCCGAGGAAGCCGCCGGCCAGCAGGCCGCGGGGCTCGGAATTGCCGGGAGGGGCCCCGTTGCTGAAGCTGTGGTCTGCATTGCCCATACCGTAGCCGAGCGTCACACCGCCGTAGAGTCCGCTCCAATCCTGCGCCATTGCGGCGGCGGGAAGCGCAATTGCGGCTGTTGTAGCGAAGAGAAAAGATTTCCACCTAAACATGTCACTCCTCCTTCTGATGGACCGCGCCGGATTCAGCCATCTTTCTTCACGCGGCCTTGAAAAACAGTATCATTCTACACCTTTGTTCGCGGAGCCTCCCTGACCGAGGTCAACCGTGACGGTTAACGGCGGATTCCCGCCATTGGGGTGTTCAGGTGTCGCAGCGCGTGTGGTGGTGCGCGAGGCGGGGTGGAGCGCTGGCTTACGAGGCCCCGCCGGGTCCGTTTTCAACCCACCTCAGGGCGCCGACGCGACGGCAGCGAGCACGTCGATCTTGTCGATGCCGTCTTCGCCGACAGAGCCGAAACCGATCGTGACTATTTCGGCCAGAACAGCGGCAACAGCCAGAAGGGCCGAAGCGAGAAGGATGAAGGATGCGGTGTTCCTGAGGTGCGAGGGAGTGCGCGGGGAGATGCTTCCCTGCGGCCGTCGGCGGCGCCTCTCGCCCGGGTGGCGCACGCATCGGGGGAGGTGCGGGAGCCGCGCAAGAGATTTCGTCGCGGCCGATGAAGAGTTTTTCGCCAATCCGTCGTACTGGGGAAACACGGCCACGGTCGGGGGCGCAAGCGGCTTTGCCGTGCCGGGAGATTTTGGTGTCCGGCGCCTCCGGGATCTATGCTATGTATGAGTGCGGGCAACGGGAGGACGAGCCATGGGACTTGGTGGATTGATCGCGATGCTGATCGTTGGCGGGGTGGCCGGCTGGCTGGCCGGGACGATCGTGAAGGGGCAGGGTTTCGGCCTGGGCGGCAATGTCGTGATCGGGATCGTCGGCGCGGTGCTGGCCGGGTTCATATTTCCGCGCATGGGCGTGGGCGCCGGCGGCGGGATCGTCTGGTCGATCATCCATGCCACCATCGGCGCGGTGATCCTGCTGGTGCTGATCCGGGTGATCAAGCGGGCGTAAGCGGCACCGGCGGGTTTTTTTCGCGCCGCCGACGCCTGTGCGGCTGTCCCGGACCACGGGCACCTGTCCTCGGCCAGCCATGGAACTGCCGGTCTTATCGGGGCGCCGTACCGGAGCGCGGCCCGCGGCACGGTTCGCGCCGCGGCCCGCGATTGTCATTCGCCGGCGCGGGTGATCGCGTTGATCTTGTCGATGCCGTCTTCGCCGATCGACTCGAAGTCGATCGTCACCATGTCGCCGGCGACAAGGTTCTCGACCGGGACCTCGCCCAGCAGTTCGAGCGAATAGACGGTCTTGTCCGTCAACACGACGATTCCGGCGACACGGTCGAAGGCCAGGACGGTGCCGGTGGTTTCATCGGCCATGACGGGAGTTGCGACGGCCAGAAGGGCCGAAGCGAGAAGGATGCGCATCTGCGGTGTTCCTGTGGTGCGAGGGAGTGCCCTGGGGACCATTCCTTGCGGCCCTCGGGCGGAGCCTCACGCCCGGGTGACGCGCATATGGGGTGGTTGCGTGAGTCGCGCAAGAGGGATTGTGCGGCGGGGTGAAAATATTGTCGGGACGTGGTTTGAACGCCCGCCGGTGTCGGCTGCGCAGGCCGGGAGTCCGCCCGCCATTCCGCCGTGTTCGGCCGGGAAAGGTCGGGCCGCGCTCACCCTGTGCGGGAGTTTTGGCTAGGTGGCGCGGCCGAACAGCACGCGCAATTCCTGCTTGGCCTGTTGCAGCACCTGTCGCTGGTCCTCCGGCAGGGTGTGGCCGGCGCGGTTGATGTAGAAACTCAGCATCGACATGGCTGATTGATATGGCGTGCCCTTGCGGGAGGTGCTGGCCTCGGCCGAGCGTTTGAGCGATGCGGCGATGCGTTTCGGATCGTCCCAGGTGAAGACGCCGGGCTCGAGCGCCAGCGCGTGGCTGGTTTCGGTGACGTGTTGAGACCATTTTTCGTCGTGGCCCATGGTCAGCGTCCGTTGATGAGCAGGTGCGGCATGGGCGCAGGGTGGCACTGCCGGGGGCGTGGTGCAAGCGAGGGCGCGGGGTTCGCGGTGGGGGGCCGGGCTGACCCCCGGCCTACGTGCCGCCGTAGGGCGGGGGTCTGCCCGCCATGCGCCGGTTGATCCACGCGCACCGCCCGCCTCAAGGCTCGCGCCCGGCCCGGGGTGGGTGCGGAACGCGCCCGCCCATGGGGCGGGTCGGGCGCGTGCCCGATGCAGGGCATCGGGCATTGGTTTTTTTGAAACCGCCTCCGTTATTATTGTTCCGCGTCAGAACGCCATCGGAACAGATAAAAGGCAATAAATTTAAGTAGTAAATCGGCTTCATGCGTGTCGTGGCGCGCAGCGGTCTTTCCTGGTAGATTTCTAACCTCATCAATCACGCTGACTGTGTCGCTTATCGCATCCAACAACCAATCTGAATAGTATCCAGCGAGCATCGGGGCTGGGTGTGAGAAAAAGTTTCGAATGCTTTTCAAGCGACTCAATCCTCGGCTTGGACGCGGTAAGTCCTCAATATTCCTGGTGCGGATTTGTGCCTTTGAAGCCAGATTGGCACGCTTCAAAAGCTCTACAATACTCGCGATATTTTCGTTTTGAGCTTGTTCCATCAATTGGTGGAATTCAGCCGACTTAGAGCTCAACTGTTTCTCGTAAAATTCGCCAACCCGCTTTTCAAATTTGTCGTTGTAAATTCCGAATCCATCCGTTCTGGTGAGCTTTTGGATTAAAAGCGTGTAGAGCGCATCGTGCAATGAAATGACGATCCAACGGACATTAGCTTCATCTTTGTATTTTCGACGAAGGTTCTGGTCTGCAAGTTCAAGGCAACTGATGAAATGCGCGCCTTGGTCATAGGTGAACAGACTTGTCAAAGTCACCGCCCCCGCCGCTTCACATTCCCCCCACGTTGCCCGGCCCGCCCTGCCGTTGACCGCCCCTTTGCCCCAACAGCCGCCTCCGACGCCTTCTCCACCGCATATTGCCGCGCCAGGGGATCGTCCGCCACCGCCAGGTCCACCGCTTCCAGCCGCTTGATCTCGTCGCGCAGGCGGGCGGCCTCTTCGAACTCCAGGTTTTCGGCGGCCTTGCGCATGTCGGCGCGCAGACCGTCCAGAACGGCCTCGAGATTGGCCCCATGCAGCGGTTTGTCGATCTTGGCGGTGACGCGGCTCATGTCGGTGTCGCCCTTGTAGAGCCCGGCCAGAACGTCCTCGACGTTTTTCTTCACCGTCTCCGGCGTGATGCCGTGCTCGACGTTATAGGCCTCCTGCTTGGCGCGGCGGCGGTTGGTTTCGCCGATGGCGCGCTCCATCGAGCCGGTGATGCGGTCGGCATACATGATCACCCGGCCGTCGGCATTCCGCGCCGCCCGGCCGATGGTCTGGATCAGCGAGGTTTCCGAGCGCAGGAAGCCTTCCTTGTCGGCATCGAGGATGGCCACCAGCCCGCATTCGGGGATGTCGAGGCCTTCGCGCAGCAGGTTGATGCCGACGAGCACGTCGAACGCCCCCAGCCGCAGGTCGCGCAGGATCTCGATGCGTTCCAGCGTGTCGATGTCGGAATGCATGTAGCGCACGCGGATGCCCTGTTCGTGCAGGTATTCGGTGAGGTCCTCGGCCATGCGCTTGGTCAGCGTGGTGCAGAGCACGCGCTGGCCCTTTTGGGCGACGATGCGGATCTCGTCGAGCAGGTCGTCGACCTGGGTCTCGACGGGGCGGATCTCAACCTGCGGGTCCAGCAAGCCCGTCGGGCGGATCACTTGTTCGGTGAAGACGCCGCCGGCCTGCTCCAGCTCCCACGCCGCCGGGGTGGCGGAGACGAAGATCGATTGCGGGCGCATGGCGTCCCATTCCTCGAACTTGAGGGGTCGGTTGTCCATGCAGGACGGCAGGCGGAAGCCATGTTCGGCCAGGGTGAACTTGCGGCGATAGTCGCCGCGATACATGCCGCCGATCTGCGGCACCGAGACGTGGGATTCGTCGGCGAAGACGATGGCGTTGTCGGGGATGAATTCGAACAGGGTGGGCGGCGGTTCGCCCGGTGCGCGGCCGGTGAGATAGCGCGAGTAGTTCTCGATCCCGTTGCAGACGCCGGTGGCTTCGAGCATCTCGAGATCGAAATTGGTGCGCTGTTCCAGCCGCTGCGCCTCTAAGAGCTTGCCGTCGTCGACCAGCTGGTTGAGGCGCTGTTTCAGCTCTTTCTTGATGCCCTGGATCGCCTGCTGCATCGTCGGTTTCGGGGTGACGTAATGCGAGTTGGCATAGACCCGGATGCGGTCCATCCTGTCGGTCTTCTCGCCCGTGAGCGGGTCGAATTCCGTTATGCTCTCAAGCTCTTCGCCGAAGAAGCTGAGCCGCCAGGCGCGGTCTTCGAGGTGGGCGGGGAAGATTTCAAGGGAATCGCCGCGCACCCGGAAGCTGCCGCGCTGGAACGCCTGGTCATTGCGGCGGTATTGCTGGGCGACCAGATCGGCGATCACCGCGCGCTGGTCATACATCGCACCGACCTTCAGATCCTGGGTCATCGCCCCGTAGGTTTCAATCGAGCCGATGCCATAGATGCAGGAGACCGAGGCGACGATGATCACGTCGTCGCGTTCCAGAAGCGCCCGGGTGGCCGAGTGGCGCATCCGGTCGATCTGTTCGTTGATCTGGCTTTCCTTCTCGATATAGGTGTCCGAACGCGGGACATAGGCTTCGGGCTGGTAGTAGTCGTAGTAGGACACGAAGTATTCGACCGAGTTTTCCGGGAAGAAGCTTTTGAACTCGCCGTAAAGCTGGGCCGCCAGCGTCTTGTTGGGCGCCAGGATGATCGCCGGGCGCTGGGTTTCCTCGATCACCTTCGCCATGGTGAAGGTCTTGCCGGTGCCGGTGGCCCCGAGCAGCACCTGGCTGCGCTCGCCGTCGTTGATGCCGGAACTCAGTTCGGCGATGGCAGTGGGCTGGTCGCCGGCGGCCTGGAACTCGGTGTGCATCACGAAGCGCTTGCCGCCTTCGAGCTTGTCGCGGGTTTTCACGTCCGGCGCTGCGGCGTGCAGGATCGGGGCGGTCTTGTCGGAATGAGCATAGGGCATGGGGGCGACTCGGGCTTGCTGGAGGGTTAAGACTTGATCACTTTTTGTTCCGGTTCAAGGGGTGGTCGGGCTGGCCCGCGACAGGGTCGCACATGGAAAGCCGACCGCCCGGTGAAAAAACTTTCGTTGTTTGTCCAGGTCCGCACTGGCCGGAATAACCGGTGAGCAGCAGGCCTGGTTGTCGTCGGGCCTGTTTGTCGTCGGGCAGGAGCACACCCACCCCTCGCTCCCTGCCGCGTGGAAGCCATCACCGCCCGCAACTGCGTCCGCCGCGACATCCGTGCCGATCAAACCCATTTCCGCCTTGCCGCGTCGGCTGGCTTGCGGTTAAACCGAAACTGCGCAGAGCCAAGGAGTGACCCATGCCCGCCCGTATCTACAAACCTGCGAAAACCGCGATGTCGTCCGGCACGGCCAAGACGAAATCCTGGGTGCTGGAATACGTCGCCGGCAGCGCGCGGGAGATCGATCCGCTGATGGGCTGGACCTCGTCGCGGGACACCCAGGCACAGGTGCGGCTGCGCTTTCCGACCAAGGAAGCG
Organism: Marimonas arenosa; assembly: GCF_030848945.1. GTDB lineage: Bacteria > Pseudomonadota > Alphaproteobacteria > Rhodobacterales > Rhodobacteraceae > Marimonas > Marimonas arenosa. The sequence goes on along the minus strand of NZ_JANHAX010000006.1, from coordinate 41,334 downwards.
GCGCTGGAATATGCCGAGGAGCATGGCATCGACGCGGTGGTGACCGAGCCGCATGCGCGCAAGGCCAACATCCGCGCCGGCGGGTATGGTGAAAATTTCGCCACCAACCGGCGTAGGCCCTGGACGCACTGAGTCTGCACCAGGCAGACTGCCCAACCTCCGGCTTGCCATCGGGCGGCCGAAACGGCATTGAGTAAACCAGCGGTCCCGTAGCTCAACTGGATAGAGCAGCTGACTTCTAATCAGCAGGCTGAGGGTTCGAGTCCTTCCGGGATCGCCAAATACAATCTGTAATGTATTGTAATTAAGAATATTTATTGAAAAGTTTCTTGACTATTCCCCCAATTGTTCCCCCAGACGTGTTTTCTTGCTGAAAGCAGCATACGGCAAACGGCGGGAAGCGGACCTTCTCTACGGATGTGAAGGCAAAACTCGCTGTTTCTGAAAGCGGACGTTCCGTCCCAAGATTCCCGGCCGAACCTATCGGATGGCAGCTCCGAGCCCGAAGCGGCGTTGATCAAGAGCTCTCTTGGGGGCATAGCAAGAAAAAAGGAACTTGACCTGCCCAAGCACTCCCGATCTGGCAATTTGCCTTTCAAAATTCTGCCTTTAAAAATATTCAGAACCCCGCCGATTGGGCGGGGTCATCAAATCTCTGGACTATCACTCGGCGTTAGCGGACCGCCGTTTGGGAGCTTACCTGCGAGACTTTCGGATGGGCGCGACGTAGTTGAAGCGGTCTTTTTTGAGGAATCCAAGTATGCGAAACATTCTAAGAAATCTCGCCCTGACAATCGTTTTCTTGGTGACTTACTCAAATGCCGAGGCCGAAACGAATATGCTCGAAGTAACAGTGACTTATCGTGAGCGCATTGCGCTTCCGCCCGACGCTCAGCTTGACGTTCAACTGCTTGATATATCTCGGGCAGGAGTAAGCTCGAAAAGAATCGCTTCACAGCGCTCTGTCATGACCAGCGTGCCAATGACCGTTGCCTTGAACTATGATGCGCGGATGATTGACGAGCAGGACAGGTACGCAGTCGTGGCGACGATCTGGTCCGGGGACAAGCAGATGTTCCGGACCGCCTACAGGCATGACGCGTTTGGCGATGCGCCGGTTGAAATCATCCTTTCGATGGTCGCTGACGAGGATACACACACGCCGCTTTCCCGGTCGATATCGGGAATTGCTTGGGCCGTCACGGAAATCGAAGGCATAGCGTGGATCAACGATGATCCGGCGACGCTTCTGATCGACGAGGAAGGCAACTTTTCGGCATTCGGCGGGTGCAATCGCTTCAGTGGGACGCTGTTGCCTTCGGACGGTGGGATCGCATTTCCGCAGGATTTCGCGGCCACGATGATGGCCTGTCCTGATGAAATCGAAGCCTTCGAACGCCGCTTCATCAATGCCCTGGTTCGCGCGTCCGACTACGTGCGCTATGGTGCGGGTCTTGTAATAATAGATTCGGCAGGCAATTCGCTTCTGCATTTCGAGGAACGGCTTGAATAATTGCGGTTGTCTGCAAGAAATGACACTCTCGTTCAACGGAGTCACGACACCTCATCGCAGTTCGTTCGAACATCCCGCCTGAAATCCGTTATCGCAATGGGCCTTCAGCCGTTCGGTATCCTCAGCGCTCCATCCCGAGGGCGCGGTCACCTCGACCCAAGGGTTGATGTAGTCCCGCGCATAATACGCATGCCCATGCCCCGGCGGGGATCCGAATGACAACGCCAGATCGAGCGCCAACTGGAATTGCGTCACGATGGGCATGAAGAAAAAGTACTCGGACATATCCTCGGCCGGCCGGTCCTGCATCCAGGGAGGAGGGCGGAAGAGGGACGCAGGTTCGTAGAAGACAACAGGGTCGCTGGAATACTGCAGGAAGACGATCCGCATGGCGCCCCATTTGGTGTCCGGTTTGGATGCGTCTGTCGTGTGTGACGCATACCGCACAAGCGACCCGTCTCCGATCTCGGGAAGCACCCATGGACTGCCGGGGTTGCGCTGGTTCTGGACATAGTTCCAGAACGTGGATGGAAACGGGGGGCCGATCCAGAACGCGCCGTCTATGGGATCGTCGAGCAGGCGGAACATGTTTGTGGCATGCATCGAAGACCAGGCGCCAAGGCTGAGCCCATTCGCATAAAGTCGCGGGCGCGCGTCCAGCGGCAAAGTTTTCCAATAGTCGTGTATCACATCCTGCAACGCCCTAGCCTGTTCGAGACCGGTATTCGTTTCGAGGATGAGCGCCAAGGGGGATTGCAGGTAGGAATATTGCGCCGCGACAGTCGCGATGTTGCCGTTGTGGATGTATTCAGCGGGATCATATGCGCCGGGGTCCATCCATCCCGTCCCCGTCGGGCTTGCCATGATCAGCACCTCGCGCTCGAACGCGCCAAGGCGTTTCAGTTCGACCAGAGCAAGTTCGGCCCGCTCCAGCGGGGTCTTGCCGTTGGCGCGGCCGACATATACACGGATCGGCTGCATGGCGGGACGTCCGGTGAAGGCGGAAATGGCGTCAGCATCCGGGCCCGATGTGATGAAATCGCGCCCAGGTTTGCCGATCGCGGACCAATCGATCAGCGAGGCTGAGCTGCCCGTCTTCAACGGATCGGAAGGCCGCGGCGGCGCCTTGTCGAACAGCGCTTGCGCCGTCTCGTAGCTTTCATCAAGTCCTGTTATCACCCGGTCGAGGATGCCTTCGCGCGTGACGACGAATAGGGTCAGGACAACTGTCACCAAACCGAGCACATTGGCCCGCCTCGGCGGCATGACCCGGTAAAACCAGGCCCTGACCAGCCGAAAGAACGAGGCCACCAGGCGCCCCAGCAGAAAGGCGAGCGCGAATGTCACGATCGCGAAGACCATGATCCGCGTTAGATGCAGCGCATCCGCGACCTCCATCCCCATCTTCTGACGGAGATCATTCTGCCAGGTCAGACTCGATCCCAGTACCCAGAGGAAGAACACCACGATCCCGGCGGCCACGAGCCACGTCAGGGCGCCGGCCGGCCGGCCCGAGAGTTTCGGCATCTCTAAACCGCGCCACAGTAGCGCGACGACTTGCCCGCCAAGATACCCCAACGCCGTTACCAGACCGCCAAGAATACCCTGCACATCAGGCCCCCGCGGAATGAGGGAGGGCGTTAGGGATGCCGCGAAGAAAAGCAGGCCAAGAAGAAAGCATGGCACGGAGAATGGTCCGACAACCCACGACAAGCGCGCTTTTTTCATTTTGCCCCCAATATACTGGTTAACGCCGTCTCGTTCGCGAATGTCTCACGATGCCCCAAGATTCGCCAAGGAAGAACATTGAGAGCCGCCGAATCGTATTTTAAAACAGGTTAACAGACAGACTGCGCGAGCAATGCATCGGCAGGGTGCGATACTCAATGAATAGCGACCTTCATCAATGCCAGTACCAGACCGATGCCCCCAGCGAATAGGCCTCCTAGAACCGCCGGTGTGACCCGGCCGTCGATCACCCATCCCACCCGTGCTCCGAGTACCGCGAGGAGCGCCACGCAAACACCCTGAGAAAGCAAGGCGGCCAGTTCGACACCCATCCAGCCGAACCCCGCTGCAAGAAAGAAGAGCGTTGGCAAGTTGGCCACGGCCAGCGTCGGGCTGCTATGGTGCCAGGCCGCGCGCCAGGCATGTCGCGTGACACGCTCTCCGCTGTCGAGGGCATGGGCCAGAAGTTCGGCAAAGGCCTTGGCCAAGGTGATCGCCAGTACGGATCCGAACAGCACGACCGCGGTTTTCACCGGTGACTCGGGATGGTCGCCTGCGGCCATCAGGATGCTGAGCACCATGATCGCACCGTAGATTATCCCGAAGGCGGCCTTGTCGAGGCGCTTCCAGCCTTGTGTTTCCTGGCTCGTCACTTCAATCACGCCGTTTCCTCGTTTTTCTTTCTCTCTGCAACACTTTGGCGGTTAGCTTCATTCTAGTTGCGAATGTTCGTGAAGGCGAATTCTTATGTTGAGCTTTCTCGAGACGGATCGAATCAAGAAAAGTCTGACCTGCATTGGGGCAGGGCGCGGCGAAAGAACCAATGTATCGCACACCGGTGACTGATTTTCTGTTCTTGTGATCCTCCTCTCGGCGCCGCATGAGCGCTTCGGCGACGGAGCTTGCCGCGGCCACGAAGACACCAAGCCCGACCAGTATGTAGTGTCTGACGTCAGCACCAATGGGACAGTTTAGGCTGATTTGATAAGAGAGGGTTTGTGGCTCATCGTAACCACCAAGGAGTGGAGATGAGACAGAAACCCGGAGCACGTGAAAGCCATGGCGAGAAGGTTGTTAAGGACATTCGCCGGGCGACACGGAAACAGTATTCGGCAGAAGAAAAGATCAGGATCGTGCTGGACGGCCTGAAGGGCGAGGACAGCATTGCCGAGTTGTGCCGTCGCGAGGGTATCGCCCAGAGCCTGTATTACAGCTGGTCGAAGGAGTTCCTGGAGGCCGGGAAGAAGCGCCTTGCTGGGGACACGGCACGCGCGGCAACGTCGAACGAGGTCAAGGATCTGCGCCGGGAGGCTCGCGATCTGAAAGAGGTCGTTGCCGAGCAGATGCTTGAACTTCGCCTTCTCAAAAAAAGCATGCTCGGGCCCTCTCGGCAGAATGCTTTGCATTCGCCTGCCGGGTAATAGATGGGGGCGACGACGAATGAGGTATCCCGCATCCGAGAAGCTGGAGATCATCCGGTTGGTTGAGCAGTCGCACTTGCCTACCAAACGCACTCTGGACAAGCTGGGCATTCCCAAGACGACCTTCTATCGCTGGTATGACCGGTATCTGACCGGCGGTCCCGAGGCGCTTGAGGATCGCAGCCCCAGACCTTCACGGGTCTGGAACCGCATTCCCGAGCCGGTGCGGGAGAAGATCAAGGATCTGGCCCTGAAGGAAAGCGAGCTGTCGCCACGAGAGCTGGCGGTGCGCTTCATCGACACAGAAAGGTATTTTGTGTCAGAGGCTTCGGTCTATCGCATCCTCAAGTCCTACGATCTCATCACCAGCCCGGCCTATGTGGTGCTGTCGGCGGCTGACGAGTTCCGGGACAAGACCACGCGGCCGAACCAACTGTGGCAGACCGACTTCACGTATCTGAAAGTGATCGGTTGGGGCTGGTTTTACCTGTCGACGATCCTCGACGACTACAGCCGCTACATCATCGCCTGGAAGCTCTGCGCGACGATGAAGGCCGGCGATGTCACTGACACGCTGGATCTGGCGCTGCAGGCCTCAGGCTGTGACCAGGCGACGGTTCTGCACAAACCGCGCCTGCTCTCAGACAACGGCGCCAGTTACATCTCGGGCGAACTGGCCGACTGGCTGGAAGACCGGCAGATGGATCATGTCCGCGGTGCGCCGTATCACCCGCAAACCCAGGGCAAGATCGAGCGCTGGCATCAGACCCTCAAGAACCGCATCCTGCTGGAGAACTACTACCTGCCCGGCGACCTCCGGCAGCAGATCGACGCCTTCGTCGAGCACTACAACCACTGCCGCTATCACGAGAGCCTGCAAAACCTCACACCCGCCGACGTCTACTTCGGCCGCGGGGAGCCTGACGCTGGCATAGGTGTTCACCGTTTTGTAGCAACAACCCTTTGGTAGAGATCTCCGAAATAGGTCTCTTTACGCCACGAGAATTCGTCGCCCTTGGTCGCGAACTCTTCGATCTCATGTTGCCAAATACTCTTTGCGAAAGGTTCCAACATGTCAAAGACGAGTCCCACGAAAGGTTTCACGGGATTGCTCCATTTTGGCTTGTGATAGTCGACGAAAACCACCTTGCCGCCAGGCCGGAGGTTTTCAAGCAGTGCGTCGACAACCGAGTGTTTATAGGAATCCGGTAATTCGTGAAGCAGGAAGTAACAACAGACCATTTCATATCGACCGCCGGTTGGATGGCGGGCGTCGGCGCGACAAATCGAGACCCAAGGTATGTCTTTCACCTTCCTCTTGCATATCGCGATTTGGGCTGGGCTTATGTCTGAGATATCCAGTCTTCCCTTAGGGCCAATATGGTGCGCGAGGTTAGGCACGAAGCTGCCATAAACATGCGCGGGCAGGAAAACACTGGAGCCGGGCGCGATTTCCTCGAACGCGACTCGTTGCAAGCGCCGGTGCTGACCCCAGAGGATCGCGGACACGACCAGCTCGCGGTCGAGAATAGCCACATTTCGCGGGTTTAGATAGGCCCAGTGGTAGACCTCATTGAGGTACTCAGGGATATTCAAGAGTTCAGACGACGGAAGGGATGTCGCAGACTCGAAGGCGGTTCCTTTGCTAGACAGGGAATCCGTCGAAACGAACGGATCTCCGATATCGTTCATGAATACATTCCCCGTTGTGTCTTCGGCACTGCGCATCGGGCAGTTCGGCAATCACTTCGACCTTGAATCACCGAGACAGATTAGAAACCCCCCTGGGTCAAATATGCCATTTGCTTTTAGCCCCTACACGGCCGCCAATCGTTCGTAACCGGCCCTTTGCTGAGCTTGACCATCATCTGCCACCGCTGCGTTGCGGCCCGTTAGGGCCGAAATTCGCTGCGACTGCGAAATCTCAATGCAGGGATGGGCAGCTCGGTGAGACCAAGCCGATCTTCAGGTGGCATCGACGAGTCTTCCGACCAGCACTCAAACTGGGTCAGGCGACCGCAAGAACTTCTGCGGCCCGCCGTTCGATCAGGTCGACCTCTATTGGATCAGCCTGTTTGCCGATTGTCAGCAAACACTCCAAGGCTTCGATTGCTCTATCCCATGCACGGTCATCGACAGCCGCTGCCCGTATGGCACAAATCGCGGTCAGCTCTGCGGTGTAAATCGCATCTCTCAGGTCAAGGGTTCGGACAAGGGCACGATTTGCGGCGCCGACGGTTTCACGAACATTGTCTGGCCAATCGATCTGAGCCAGCGCATCTAGCTCGGCCATTGCCTGCTCGGGACTGGACACGACCTTGAGGCGCTGGGCCGCAGCCGGATCAACTTTTTGGAGCGCAAGCGGCGCGAATTCCCGGGCGGCTTGCATTGCAAGATAGGAGCCCCGAAGGTCGGCCACGCTGCGTCCATCGCTGCTGCCGGAAAGCCGCGCCGCGAAAGGTCGCAGGCGGTTGAGGAGCTCACCTTCTGGCATCGCATCGTTCAGAGTGAGAGCGTACTGACTTATTACGGGGCAGAATGACTCGGGCAAATCCAAAATACCGGTCACTTCCCGATAGGCGAAGCCTGCAACCACCAGCGCGGCCTCGTTTATACATGTCCCACCATCCGGTCCTGGAAACTCATGGCTTCCATGTTTCAATTGCCAATCGAGCCAACTATTGGTCTTCTTTATCGTCATAGTGTTATCACCTTTCCGAAAACCGAGCCCGGCCTTGTGAGCTCACCACAGTTGAAATCTAACGCTTTCCCGCAAATTCTGTAAAGGTCACTCCGACGACGCTGGAGCAGACAACAGCCCTGAGCCGTTTTCAGAACACTGTTCAGCATGCTGCGATGCGGCCTGTCGAAGGGGACATCCGCTGAGACAGCGAAATCAAATTCAGGACGATTTCAAGTAACTAGGGAGAAAGGAAACTCAAGCGGCCGGCTCGACGACCGGCCTCAAACGGTGTGGAACAGCGAAACTGAGCCGTGCGCCGGTTGCTCTGTCGTCGAGACACAAAAAGTCAGTTCCTGGAGTTCTCGGCAATCAATCTTGCAAGGGCTTCGCCGATCCGCGCCGATCCTTCGGCCGATGGGTGTGTCTTGTCGGAGTCGAAAAGCTCGGGGCTGGGCGGATCAAATACATCTTCTGCGTCCAGAAAGAACACGCCTTCATTCGATTTGGCAAATGCGGTAATTCGTTTCTCGATCTCAACCAGACCAGGTCGGCACCCTCTGAAGGTCGTGGTCTCTGGTGCCTTGTAATAGCCCACCCACAATACGTTGGCACCCTGAAAGCGCGCCTTGTTGGCCAGATCAGGAATGTCGCCATTGGTGCCATCTCTTGAGATCAAGGCATCAATCTCGGCCGCGCAACGGGTGCAGCCGCAGGAGAACCCCAGATCATTAGCTCCACCATTCACCACAACCCAATTCCACCTTCCCGGCGGCAATTGACCCGGTATGCTCCGGCCAAGACGTGTCGCAACTTCACCTGCCCTGATTTGGGCGCCGAACGCGGAACGGTTGGTCACCTGTCGGTCGAGGACCGCACGGATCACGCTTCCTATGTCCTTGCGAGAAGCTCGATGCGAAGCCATCACGGAATCGCCTATGACAAGGATATCGCCGCCCGAACGGTTGGGCGCCGGCGCGCATCCGGCAGCTAAAATCAAGAGCGAGGCGGAAAAAACTCGCAGGCCTCCGACCAAGCCCTCACCAAGATATGGCTTGTGAATCCGCCGCGCTGACACGAACCTCAACGTGAAGATGTTCTTGGTGCCCATATTCGCGTAAAAACCAATGCATTCAAGGTCGCCAAAAAGACCAGCAGACAAAGCGCCGCTTTCGACATCGTCTCCATGGTTCCCTCGATTGGCAAGGCATGAACTATGCTACCCACGACGATCACTGTCGCGAGCATTGTGTGAACGCGACGCCAATTATTCGGGCGCAACCGCCTGCGGAAAACGGCGAGAAGTGCGGTGGCCAACATCGCCCACATGGCGACGACACCCCATGCGGAGAACGGCGTCGGTGAGGCAAAAAGAAGAGCGTCGACCACGTCTGGTGGGCTGGTGACCAAGAGCGCCGCGACGTGGGCCACTACCGCAACGGCCAAAACGGCTCCGATCCAGCGATGAAGCCAACGTTCTCGCGGTCGCGATAGGCCAGGTAAAAGTCCGGCTGCCAATACTGGCTGCAGAAGCAGCAAGGCCATTGCGAAAATTCCTGCGAACCCTCCAGCAATGTACACCGGTTGGCGCCAAGCGATCAGTTGACTCGCCGCCGCGGCGCCAATCGGCACGGCAATAGCGATAGCAAGCGCGGTCCAAATCAACGTCCCACGGACCACACCTGCTAGCATTCGGTTCACCTTGGTCATGCCGGTTGCAGGACGAAATGTGCCTCCAGGCTCGTGTTTCGGGAGTTCGTCATCACCGGGCGTAGGAAAACGGTTTTGAAGTCACCGCTGTCATAGGCGAGATGGCCATGTGGTTGGCCAAAGGCGGGAACGATCTGCGGCATTTCAAGGCGGAACTCCCCATTTACATCCGTCAGCGTTGCACCGTGGCTGTGCGGATCACGCTCATGCCCTTCGGTGGTGTGCGCCCATATTTGTATGCGTTGACCAGCGAGCGGCGCGCCGTCACCCGCACGGCGTACGGTCCCCTTCATCCAAAAACCGCCGCCGCCGATCCGATCCACGATCGGCGCACCGGGGAGGTAATTGTTGGCCCCGCCGCGCATTGATGGCGTCGGAGCGAAGTTTTGGGCGCGTGCAGGAACTACGAGGCCCGAAATGCCGGTTGCTGCAAGGGCTGCGCCTGTGAATAGCAGTGAACGGCGGGTAACAACTGGCTTGGTCATGAAGGCTTTCCCAACTGAACAACGGGTTTTGTTCATGAAAGAGATGGTTGAGCAGGAAACCCGCTGGATGATTTCTATGGTCATCAACTTAAAGAAAAAGTAGTATGCGATAAACCTTGCCCACGGTTTCGTGATGGTGCGATTGGCTCATACCTGCCGCTCACACTCCCTAGTCGCTGCAGCGCAACTTTCCCGAAACAGCCCTTCACGCGACGACGCAGCATTCATTCAGATTGAACGGCCGCTGTGCGGGACGAAGCTGACCTTGGATCAGTTTTCGCCACAGACAGAAGTGACCGGCAGATTGCGCAGAAATTGTGAAAATTTGAACCCCAAGCTCGGACAGCCTCAATTTATGTTTTGCCACGGTATGTCGCGGCTGCGGGTTCGGCGGTAAGATTGACGGACCGAAGAGGTCTATGCAGTCTGAGAGAAACAGCGGAAGGTGAAAAATGCCGGGGAATCCAAGACTTGGAACAGTCTTTGCCAAGAACGCCTGCCGTGAGGGATGGCCCAATCCCACTTTTCCGAGCTTAGTTGCAGCAGCGCTTGTTTTCCTAATCGTACCGGGCCAGAGCCAGGCGCAGCAGACTGACGCGGATTTCAATACGTATTGCCGCGTCACTTACAGTAATAGCACTTACCAGAAGATCCCCCAGTCTTGGGGCACGGAACATGCCTGTGTGCAGGGCGGAACCCGGCAAGGGATCGATCTGGGCGAAGCCTGCTACCTGACAACTGGAAGTCGACAGTTTGAAATCTCGGGGGCCCGCGTATTGTGCTCGGGCACACCAGACACGGCTCCGGATCCGACTGCAAACGATCTTGGTGAGCCGGACTTTGCCCGATACTGCCGCGAGGAATTCGCCGGAAGCACATACGAGAAGCGCGCCGAGCCGCAAGGAGCGGCTCATTATTGCCGCCGCCCGGGCAGTACGGGTGGCTTTACCTTGCAGCCAGTCAGCCTTGCCTCGGCGTGTCGCGCGGCCTGGGGAAGCGCGGCCTACCGCGCTGAGGGCGACCGCGTGTTCTGCGTTATGGAAAGCAGCTCAGTAGAAACAATGCCAGGGGTGGTCATTCCCGGCGAACCGGGCCGGCCAGCAAATCCGGATGCGCCGCCTGATTTTCCGAACATCCCGCCGATCAACCCACCATTTCCCGGACCGTCCTTTCCTGGCCCGGTGCCTTCTGGCCCGGCGGCGGAGGCAACGCCCCCTCCTGACGGGCGTGACGACGCGATCGTGGAGCGGGCCTGCACGGCGACACCGGTTGGCGCCTGGACCAGTGGCACGCTTCCCATGGTCCAAGAAATCCAACGAAATATGGAGCGAGAGTTAGGCAAACCCTGTGACGGGCCGGCTGAGCTTTGCCAAGGATATTATGGGGGTGTCGCGACGCAACACTACTTTGAAACGTTGATGATTTTTCAATGCCACCAGTCGTTTATCAAATATTCGGAAGAGAGCGCCATTGGTGATTTCGCTCTGGCAATAGATGAGGCCTGCACCATCGAACCAATTCTTAACGAGATGATCCAGCGGGCGCAGTCGTTTGGTTTCCCGATGCCGGCCCAGCACTATCTGATCATCAATGAAACCGAGTTCCACGAAATTTGTGATTGTAAGACAGAGCCGACCGACTTCAAGGCGCTAGCCGAGGAGTTGATGCGGCAGGCTGACAAGGATCTTCTTGAGGAGTTTCTCCAATGAGGTTTGGCATATCGAACTACTTTGCGAGATCTCTTTTGGTCCTGGTCCTCACGGTAACATCCGTCGCAGCCCAGACTGAAAACGCGGGGTTTACACCCGCGGAACTATTGGCCCCTGACTTTCGCACATCCGACGGCAGCTGGAACCAATCCAGCCGAGACGCGCGCAAGATACAAGACGAAATGCTGGTGAATAAGGGTAATGACGACACCCTCGCCGGATACAGTATCGACGAGTTTTCGAACCGCGCCGATTTTGCCGAGCTCTGGGCAAAGAAACAGGATGAGGTTCGATTCCGGGATGTTGTCGGGCAATTGGAACGTGAGCAGGCCACTCTAGAGGCACGTGCTTCCCAGATCGAGACTTTGCGCAATGCTGTGTCCGGGGAACTTGATCGGGAAAAGGCTCGCTGGCATGAACTATTAGATGAGGACAGCGTATTGGAAGAGCTTGCCCAGTCTGCAGGCATCAAGTTAGGCACGTTCCTGACGTCGAAAACCCTCGGCTGGCTTGGGGCCAAAATCAGCTCGAAAGTCGCCTCGGTCGCTGTCACGGGTGCTGGCAAGGTGCTGGGTCCGATCGGAACCCTGGTTTCAATCTATGATTTCTTTGACGCCTATGGCGAATACGCGGAAATGAAACTGATGCTGGACCGGATGCTCGAACGGGTTGAAATAGTCGCGTATCTGAACGTTCTGATCAAAAAATATGACGGCGTTATCGCCACTCAGGATGAGATAATAAGCGAGCTGTACCTGTCCTATGCGCGCTATGCGCGGACAGGATGCCACTAGGGTGAACTCGAATGACGTTTCGACGAGCTGCTACCCGATCCGATCTCCCGTCGCTTACCTCTGACAGTCACCCGCTGCACCCAGAAGCGAGACCCATTGGCATTGACCTTCAGGTAGAGGCCCGTGCCGTGTCCATCGTGGTATTTGCCTGGGACTCGTAGCGACTTCACAAAGGCTGCTGAAAGTGATTTGGCGATGGTATGTTCCCCCAATCGTTCCCCTAAATGTGAGAGATTACCGGAGACGATTCTAGGCGGCTTGCGAAAATGCTGCAATTAAATAATTGATTATAAATCATTTTAGACCTGTTCAGAGAGCGCGTGAGAACAAGATATGGCTCTTTCCGGGATCGCCATTCCTGTCTCGGACGCGCATGCAAGGCGCGGCCCAGCGTGGCCGGCCGGCTTCAGGATTCGCTCAGAACTTCGTCAGGACCGGTTGCGGGGTCGGCGGTTAGGCTGGGTCGCATATTGACAGCGTCGCAGGTTTCGGACGCGGAACAGTGCAGGAGGAGACCATGACACACGCCGGGTTGAGATCGGACGGAGAGCTGGTACAGGCGGTTTCGGACAAGGTGAGCGACGACACGCGCGTTGACGACTTTGCGTTTTCCTTCTCGGCAGAGGGAGATGACAAGCTGCCGACCGATCCGATCATTATCGCGGACCTGCCACATCCGCCGCCGCAACCGGTCGACCCCTACTCGGTTGACCCGGGTGACCCCGAGAGGATTGTGGACCGTTCCGATCCCGACACCGACGCGGGCAGCGATTGGGATTTCCTGACCTAACGGGGCGATTTCCCCGGCATGGAGGCCTTGTGCCCCGGGCGGAATCCCGCATTCTGGCGTGGTGACGGGGCGGTGCGAGCACGCGTCCCGCGCCGCAACGCACCTGCGGTCCGGATCGGACCGCAAAAACGCCGGGGGAGCCATGCACAAACTGCCGTTGACCGTGATCGGGGGCTATCTGGGCGCCGGAAAGACGACGCTGATCAACCGGCTTCTGAGCGAGGATCACGGTGTGCGTGTGATGGTGATGGTCAACGATTTTGGCGCGGTCAACATCGATGCCGCGCTGTTGAAATCGGCGTCGGGCGACACCATCGAGCTGACCAACGGCTGCGTCTGCTGCACCATGGGGGCGGATCTGTTCCTGGCGCTGGGCGACGCCCTTGACCGCCGGCCGCGGCCGGATCACCTGGTGATCGAGGCCAGTGGCATCGCAGATCCCAAGAAGATCGCCAACGCCGCCCGGGCCGAGCCTGAAATGACCTATGGTGGCATCGCCGTGGTGGTCGATGGCGAGAATTTTCCGGCCCTTTCCGCCGATCCGCAGATCGGAGAGCAGATCAGGGGGCAGGTGGGCGTGGCCGACCTGCTGATCGTGTCGAAATGTGGGGCCGAGGTGCCGACCACGCTGGCGCTGCAACTGGCGGCGTTGTCGGCGGCACCGGTGGTGGCGATGGATGCGCTCGACACGGTGGCCCCGCTGCTGTTGTCGGGGATCGAGCCGGGGCGGGGCAGGGGACAAGGCGCACCGCATGGCGACTATGTGACCTGGAGCCACGAGGGCGACGAGAGCTATGATCGAGAGGCGTTGCAGGCCAAACTAAAAGCCGCCCCCGAACAGCTTTACCGGGTGAAAGGCATGATCCGCGGTGCCGGGGACGAGGGTTTCGAGATTCACAAGGTCGGCCCCTCGATCGAGATCACCCGGGGGCCGCAACCGGGCAAAACCCGCCTCGTCGGCATCGGGCCGCGAGGCGGGCTGAGTGCGGAAGAGATCCGCGACTGGTGGGAAGGCTGATTAGGTCTCCTCGCCGGCGATGAATTCTTCCAGCAGGCGTTCGTTCTTGGCGTCTTCGAGTTGCTTCGGCCGGCCTTCGCGCGGCAGAGTGTCGAAACGGTATTCGACGAAGTTCACCAGGCCAAAAGTCAGCATCAGTACGCCGATGCCCCAGTAGCTCTTGGTCGACAGCGGCACGTCGGTGGAGAGATAGAGCGATAGCCCGAGCAGCACGGAGGCCGCGATGGCGCCGGCGCCGTTGAACAGCATGATCAGGGTGTTGTCGGTCTTGGTCGTGTTCAGCATTTGCTATTTCCTTCGAATGGGTTGGTGTGGAGAAAAGGTCAGGTTTCGGACTTCAGGCGGTCGAGCACGGCGCGGCCGGTGACGCGGGTTGCGGGGCCGAACCCGGCCTCGGCCATGCGTGAGGCGAGCCCGTCATGGCCGAGTTCGGCGTCGATCCCTTTGAGGATCTCGGTCTGTTCAAACGGGTCATCGCGGTCGAGCACGCGGGCGATCGGCGCCTCGGCCTGGCTGGCGGCATCCGGGCCCGAGAGGGTTTTGCTGAGGCGCGCCTGCATGGTCTGTTCGCGTTTCACGGCGCGGGCCTGGATGGCGCCCTGCTTGAGGTCGATGATACGGCAGTGGCCGGCCTCGACCGAAGATCTGCGCCGCAGCACCTGGTGGTCGAGCCGCGCGGCGGTTTCGGCCCGGAGCGCAAGTTCGTCTTCCATCCTGGCAATCGCCTCGGCGGCTTCGCCGGCCAGCGCTTCGTTGCCGGCCTCGAGCGCTTCGCGGGTGCGCCTGGTCATCGTGGCAATGCGGGTTTTCAGCGCGTCGGCCTGGCGGCTTTCCGATTTCTGCCGCTGGATCAGGCTGGCCAGCGTGGCTTTGGCGGCCGTCAGGTTGACCTCGGATTCACGGATTTTCTGATCGATCAACTCCATTGCGAATTGATCGGCGACCCGTGCTTCGGCCTTGGCCTGAGCTCCGGGGAACAGGTCTTGAGCGTTGCGAACATCGGCTTCCCCTTTTCGTGAATAAAGTTCACGACCCGGATATAGCGATGCCTTGAACGTCGTTCAGGAAGCAGTCTGTTTCGTGGTGATATTTCGCAAAAGCAGAGCGATCATCTGTTCCAGACGGTCGCGGGGCACGCCGGAGATTCGGTTTTCAACGCCGAGCAGTACGATGCCATGGACCGAGGAGAACAGCGTGCGGGTCATCAGGTCGAGCTCGTCCTCGTCGATCTTGGGAAACAGCCGCGCCAGCGGACGGGCGATGTTGGCGAAAAGGTGGTCGAGTTCTTCGAGATACCAGGCCGGCACTTCCTGTTCGGTCGACATCTGGATGTCGAACAGGGTGCGCCAGAGTTTTGGATTGTCGGTGGCGAATCGCAGATAGGCATAGGACATGGCGATCAGCTGTTCGATCGGGTCCTCTGGCGCGCCCTGGACCGCCGCGGCGACCGACTTGCCGAGCTTGCGGAAGGTGCGGCCGTTCACGGCAACGACGATCTCACTGATGTCGGCGAAGACGTTGTAGATCGCACCGATTGCGCAGCCGGCCTCGCGCGCCAGATCACGGGCGCGGATGGCGTCCATACCGTCGCGCGCGATGGTCGTCTCGGCGATTTCGACCAGCTTGTCCCGCAACGCCTCGCGGCGGGCTTTGGCTTTCCCGGCCATGTCTCATCCCCTGTGTCATGAACCGCGTTCAGGATATCGGGGAGCGGTCGTCAAGGGAACACGTGATTTCGGACTCGCATTACCTACGATTGGCAGGAATCTTTGATGCCGCCGATGCCGCCGCGATCAGGTGCAGGCGATGGCATCGCCCGGTTCGGTGCCCTCGGGGCCGCAGAACAGCCGATAGAGCAGCGAGATCACTTCGTAGGTGCTGTCGTCCGCGAGGCTGTAATAAACCGTCTTGCCGTCGCGGCGGGTCGAGACCAGCCCCTCCTCGCGCAATCGCGCGAGCATCTGGCTGACCGCCGCCTGGCGGATCTCGAGCAGGTTTTCCAACTCGCCCACCGATTTCTCTCCCGAGCCCAGATGGCACAGGATCATCAGCCGCCCTTCATGGGCAAGCGTCTTGAGATAGGCGGCGGCCGTGGCCGCGCTGCGGGCCATTTCCGCGGGCGGGGCTGGCGGGGCTTTGTCTTCCACGAGCAGGTGTCCTCCCTTGATCACATTCGGGAGTTAGCACATGTGAACTGGAAAAGCGAGATCAAGTGGGTTTCGCCGGAGCGCCGCCTTGAAAATTGTTGCCGTTGGCATAGTCGCAGGGCGCTTCCTGCATCTGCAGGTGCAGGCCGGTTCCGGTAAAGGGGTGCGCGCGGGCCAGCGCTTCGTCGAATTCGATGCCGAGACCGGGAGCGTCGGGCGGGGTCACGAAACCGCCGTCGACGGAAATGGCGCCGCCGATCAGGTCGCGGTGGAAGTCGGTTTCGATCGTTTCCAGCAGCAGGAGGTTGGGAATCGAGGCGGCAAGGTGGATGTTGGCGGCCCACTCCACCGGCCCGGCATAGAGATGCGGCGCCATCTGGGCGTTGAAGGCTTCTGCAATGGCGGCGGTCTTTTTCATCTCCCAGATGCCTCCAGCACGCCCCAGCGCCGGTTGCAGAATTTCGGCCGCACCGGCGCGCAGCACGGCGGTGAATTCGGCCTTGGTGGTCATCCGTTCGCCGGTGGCGACGGGGATGCGGACGTTGCGGGCGACACGCGCCATGTCGGCGATATTGTCAGGCGGGGTGGGTTCCTCGAACCAGAGCGGGGAAAAGGGTTCGAGCGCCTGTCCAAGGCGCAAGGCGCCGGCGGTCGAAAACTGGCCGTGGGTGCCGAACAGCAGGTCGGCGCGGTCGCCGACGGCGTCGCGGATCGCCTTGCAGAAGGCGACCGAGGTGGAAATGTCCGACATTGCCGGCATGTGGCCGCCGCGGATGGTATAGGGCCCGGCGGGGTCGAATTTCACCGCCGTGTAGCCTTTTTCGACCATTGCCGCGGCGCATGTCCCCGCCGCGTCGGCATCGGTCCAGAACGTGTCCATGTTCTGGCCGAGGAGCGGGTAGAGATAGGTATAGGCGCGGATGCGGTCGTTCATCCGGCCGCCCAACAGCGCCCAGACCGGGCGCTCACGGTGCTTGCCGAGGATGTCCCAACAGGCGATCTCGAGCCCCGAGAAGGCCCCCATGACGGTCAGGTCGGGGCGCTGGGTGAAGCCCGAGGAATAGGCGCGGCGGAACATCAGTTCGATATTTTCAGGAGTCTCGCCGTGCATGTGCCGCTCGAACACGTCTTGGATCACCGCCTTCATCGCTTCGGGGCCGACAGAGGAGGCATAGCATTCGCCCCAGCCGGTGAGGCCGGTGTCGGTGGTGAGTTTGACGAAGATCCAGTATCGCCCGCCCCACCCGGGGGCCGGTGGCGCGGTGACGATGATGTCGAGGTCGGTGAGTTTCATGGAGGGCCTCGTAGCGTGGGTTTCCTGTCCAGCATCTTCGCGCCATCGGATCATGACAAGCCCGTCGTCGCCGGAATCAGTCCTCTTTGCGTCACGCCTGTCGGGTCTATCCGGAATTCCCGGAACGATTACCGCGCCCCTGGCGCCGCGGTGCGGGGCGGCCCCACAACACGAGGGCGCGCGCCCTCGTGCTCCGTGCCGACGACGGACCATGTCCTTTGGCGGGCGCAGATTTTGGGTCAGGCGGTCAGAACAGGATCACGTTGCGCCGGGCGGCACCGGTCTTGGTGTCAGCGATGGCCTCGTTGATCTGTTCCAGCGACCAGCGGTTCGAAATCAACTCGTCGAGCTTCAGCCGGCCCTGCTTGTAGAGGTCGATCATCCACGGGATGTCGCGCTTGATCACTACGTCGCCCATCTTGGTGCCGAGGATGTTCTGGCCGGCGTCGGCCATGTTCAGCGGGCTATAGCTGCTGTCCTGCCCGACATGCGGCATGCCGACCATCACCACGTTGCCGCCGCGGGCGAGATAGCGCGGCGCCTCGTCATAGGCCTGGGCCACGCCTACGGTGACAAGCACCGCATCGGCGCCGCGGCCCATCGCCGCCTTCGCCGCGCGCCAGGGCTTGCCATCGCTGGCCAGCACCCCGTCGGTGGCGCCGAACTCGCGGGCCGCATCAAGTTTCTCTTCGACCATGTCGACCGCCACGATGCGCCGGGCACCGGCGATACGGGCGCCCTGGATGGCGTTGAGACCCACGCCGCCGGCGCCGATCACCACCACGTCCTGACCGGCGCGGACGCCGGCGGCGTTTACCGCGGCGCCGACGCCGGTGATCACGCCGCAGGAGATCAGCGAGGCGACGTCCTTGGCGACGTCGTCGGGGATTCTGACGATCTGGCTCTGATCGACCACAACCTTTTCAGCGAAGGCGCCGCTGGCCATGGCCTGAAGCACCGGCGTGCCGTCCGGCATGGTCAGCGGACCCTTGGTGCCATCATATGGGGTTTCGCAGATCGTCGGTTTGCCCGAGCCGCAGGACGGGCAGGTACCGCAGGCGCGGATCAGCGTAACGCAGACGCTGTCGCCCACCTCGAACCCCCTGACACCCGGGCCGATTGCCGAGACGCGGCCGGCGGCTTCGTGGCCATAGATGGCCGGTAGGGCGCCGCCGAAACCGCCTTCCCAGAAGCTGATGTCGGAATGGCAGATCGCCACCGCATCGAGATCGACCTGGACCTCGCCCAACGCGGGCGCGCGCAACTCGACGGTTTCGATTTTCAACGGCTCTCCGAATGCGTGGCAGACGGCGGCTTTGATCGCGGTCATGGGCCCCTCCCTGGCTGTTCTTGTCGCAAACCTGCGGCTTGGCGGGGCGCCATGCAAGGGGGAAATGCGGGGCTCAGGCCTCTGACGGAACGGAACTACGGGCATACAGCCACAGGCTGGCCAGCATCAGCGCCGCGGCCACCAGGAACGGCGCGCCGGGCAGGTAGACCGGGGCGTCAGACCGTGTGAAGAGTGCGAAGGTCTGGGTCATTGCCAGCGGCGCGAGGATCATCGCCACCGAGGTGGCCGAGGTCAGCACGCCCTGCAATTCGCCCTGGGCGTCGTCGCCAACAGATTGCGACATCGCCGCCTGTAGCGCCGGCAGCGACAACGAGCCCAGCGCGGCGATCGGGATCATCACCAGCAGCAACGTGCCGCTGGCGATGAAGGCCAGGATCAGAAGTGACACCAGTTCGAAGCCGAACCCGATCAACACCGTGCCACGCTGACCGGCGCGGCGGATCACCGGATTCACCAGCAGGCCCATGACCAGCGCGTAGAAGAAGCCGTAAAGCCCGAGCGTGACGCCGATCATCGCCCCGGACCAGCCGAACCGTTCGGTCAGGAAATACGCCCAGACCGCCGGATAGACCATGGTGGCGACCTGGAAGAAGAAATAGACCGTGATCAGGCGGTTGAGGCCGGCCAGGCGGGCCACCGCGCGGAAGGCTCCGAACGGGTTGGCGCGGGTCCGATCGAACGGGCGGCGGATGGCGTCGGTCACGGTTTCGCGCAACACGAAGAAACCCAGTGCGGCATTGCCGAGCGCCAGTGCTCCTGCTGCCCAGAATGGCGCGCGGGTTCCGTATTCGGCCAAAAGCCCGCCCAGCACCGGGCCCAGCACGAAACCGACGCCGAACCCCGCCGCAACCAGTCCGAACCGTGCCGCCTTCTGTGCCCGGGTCGAGATATCGGCCATATAGGCATTGGCGGTGGAATGGGTGGCGGCGGTAACGCCGCCGACCAGCCGGGCAACCAACAGAAGCCACATGCTCTGGGCCAGGGCCATCACCACGTAGTCCGCCGCCATCACCAGCAGCGAAATCAGCAGCACCGGCCGACGACCGTAGCGATCGCTGAGGGCGCCGATCAGGGGCGCGAAGAGAAACTGCATGATGGCAAAAACGGTCGAGAGAATGCCGCCCCAGACCGCCGCATCGGCCACCGACCCGCCGCCGATCTCGGTCAACAGCGCCGGCATCACCGGCATGATTAGCCCGATTCCGATGGCGTCGATCACCACGGTGAGCACGATGAAGAGAACGGGCAGGCGGTTGTCCATCTGGGCGTCCGGAGGTTGCGGGCTGGCGGCTAAATAGAACCAGCCCGACCAAAGCGGAAGCGTCGACCGGCTATGACCTCGGGGAAAGTCGGGTTTTCCTTACCTGCCGGACCCGCCGGGTCGGGACGGCCCACCCCGGCTAGGATGCGATTTGGGTCAGGAGCCGCGCCAGCCGACCCGGGTCGGCGAAAAAAGGCGAATGCGAGGTCGGCATCTCGTAGACATCCGTTGCCGGCCAGCTTTCGGTCATGGATATCTGGTATTCCGGCGGAATGGTGCGGTCGTCCATGCAGCGGATGTAGCTGCGCGGGACCGAGGCGTAATTCGCGCCCAGCGGACAGGGGGTTTCCTGCGGTGCTACCGCCTGGGCGCAGAGCCGCGTGTTGGCATAGGCCACCGTGCCGTCGGGGCAGTCGTGATAGAAAACCTTTTCGGTCTGGGCCGGGTCGATGCGGAAGCTGCGGCCATCCTCGGATCGCATCACCGCCGGCATCAGTGGCTGGCGCGGAGCGCGCTTGCGCATCTCGGCAAGGGTCAGATCACCCTCGGGCACGTAGGCGCAGAGATACACCAGACGCGCGACCTTTTCTGGCGCCATCTCGGCGGCGAGCGAGATCGGGTAGCCGCCCATGGAATGACCGACCAGTGTCACGGGCTGGTCGATCGCGTCGAGAATCGCTTCGGCATAGGCCTGGAGCGTGACCTGCGGGATCGGGGTGAGGTCGCCGCCATGGCCGGGCAGGTCGATGGCGCGTGCGGTGTGGCCCAGCGCCGTCAGTTCCGGGATCATGTCGCGCCAGCACCAGGCGCCATGACAAGAGCCGTGGATCAGCAGGAAATCGGCCATGGGTTGCGTTCCTGTCGGTTGGAATCGCACATTATCATAGGTTGTCAGAGCGGTGTGGGGAAGGGGCATGTGTTTGCCGGTTCCGCGGAGCGGTCGTGGTCCTCACCTGCCCGACAACGTCCGACAGCGGCTGCGAAAGATCAGTGAGACGGGCGCAGGGGTCCGGTTAGGGGGGCGATCAGAGATGGCCGATCGCTTCGAGAAATGCAGTCAGCGTCGCACCGTAATCCGTGGGCTTCTCGACGCAGGGCAGATGTCCGGCACGGCGGATGAGATGAAACTGCGATCCGGGAACCAGATCGACCGTCTCGCGCACCAGGTCGGGCGGGGTCGAGCCGTCCTCGCTGCCGGCGATGCCCAGCGTCGGCAGGCGCAATCCGGAGGTCGGGGTGTAGAAATCGGTGCCCGAAATCGCCGCCATGCAGCCGAGATAGCCTTCGACAGGCTGGCGGGTCAGCATGTTGCGCCAGGCCAGAAGCTCTGGCGTGGCGCGGAACTCGCGGGAAAACCATCGCTCCATCGTCGCGTCGGCGACGGCTTCGATCCCGCCTTCGTGCACTGCGGCGATGCGTTCGTTCCACATCGCCGGCTGGCCAATCTTCGCCGCCGTGTTGGACAGAACCATGCCCCGCACCAGATCAAGACGCTTCACCGCCAGGCCTTGCGCGATCATGCCGCCGATCGACAGACCAACGAAGACCACCTCGCTCAGCCCCAGGTGGTCAAGCAGCCGTTCGGCGTCGCGCACCAGCGCGCCCATGGCGTAGGGCCCGGCCGGGCAGGACGACAGCCCGTGCCCACGCTTGTCGTAGCGCAGCAGCCGCAACGACGGCGGAAGGTGCGGCACCAGCGCGTCCCACAGCCGCAAATCGGTGCCCAGCGAGTTGGCGAAGACCACCACCGGCCCATCCTCGGGGCCGTCGAGGCGGTAGTGCAGCGTCACGTCATCGAGATCGGCCATCTGCATCGGGGGACTCCTTGCCGGACAATGATTGTCCGATAGGATTGGCCCGCTATGCGAGCTTGTCAAACTCCGGCTGGACCCAAGGGGGGCCTAGTGCGAGATCACCGCGAGCCCGGCCAGCACCAGCACCCCGCCCAGCGCGTCACGCGGCCCCAGCCCTTCGCCGATGAGCCAAGCGAAACCCAGCACCACGACGGTTTCGACCGCAATGATCACGAGATAGAGCGCGCCGAGATCGATATTGCGCATCAGCGTGACCTCGGCATGGGTGGCGGCGTAGAAGCCCACGAGCAGAAGCGCCAGCGCTAGCAGTGTCCAGTTGCCCGAGGCGAGTTTCATGCCGATCGTGGCGATGGCATAGCCCAGCGCGGCCACAACCACGACGCCATAGGTGCGAAACAGGTCCAAATCCATATCGATGACGGGGCGACACTGGTACTGAAAACGGGATGATTACACTCACCGCCCGAGACAAAATTCCTGGTAGAAGCGAGATCATGATGGCCGGCATTGCGCGACCGGGCCAGTCTGGTATTCCCGACCCCCGATCAGAGGTCTTCGCCCAGCACCATATGGGCCATGATCTGCCCGTGATCCGAGGCGAGCTTGTTATACGGTGCCTCGGGGTGCGACCCGTCGGTGAGGTGGTCGTTGAACGCGCTGAAATACTCCATCCCGCCGATCCGCTTCTTGTAGTCAGGGTGGAAATGGCGCGACAGGTAGATTTGATCGATCGACTCGAAAACGCCGCCGAAGGCCGAGGTAAAGACCATGTCGCGCAGCGATTTGCGCACGAAAAGCTTCTCCGCCGAATGCAGCCGCACCCGTTCGACGTTCTCGGTGATGTGCTCGGCTTCCTGCTTGGAATAGCGGTCGTTTTCGTTTTTGGCGTCGTGGCGCAGCATCCAGGCGTAGTTGTGGAATGGCAGTTCGCCGGTGACGATCTCGGAACTGACCGCATGTTCGCCGTCGTTGAAATCACCCAGTGCAATCACCGGGCGGCCGAGGTCGAGCTCGCGCAGGATTTCGCGGCGCAGGACCCAAGCCTCGGCCATGCGCCGGAGCCCCGACCGCAAGCTGCCCATGGCGCGGCCGGCGGCGTCATAGGCCAGCAGGTTGGCCTCGCGCGCGAAATCGGCGCCTTTGGGTTTGATGTGTTCGCCAAGCTTGGATTTCAAATGGCAGATGAACACGCTGATTTGTTCACCGCCCACATTCACGCGCGCCTTGAGAATCGGGCGCGACAGCCTTGTGACGGTGTAGTGCCCGGCCTCGGCGCCGCCAAGCTCCTGCAGCGGGATGGTCAGCGGCGTGTCGAGTTCCTGCAGCACCTCGGGCGGCTCGACGAAACCGTGGCGCGACAGGATGGCGAGCCCCGGGCGGCGCTGGCCCGGAGCCCCATCGTGGATATTGGGGGCGAAGGCGAGCGCCGCATCGCGGTAGCCTTGATAGACCAGTTTCCGAAAGATTGCCTTCTTGCGGTAACTCTTGGACGAATCCGGCAAGGCCGTTTGGTTGAGCGCCTCGCCCCGCCGGTCGGCCTCGTCGATGACATCGCGCAGCGCGTCTTCCTCGAAGATTTCCTGAAAGCCAATGATATCGGAATCCATCGCGATCAGCTGTTCGGCGACCCAGTCCTTCTTCCAGGCGTATTCCTCGGGGGTGTAGCTCAGGAATTCATAGAATTCCTTGTCGGGGCCGATCAGGTTCTTGACGTTGAACGAGGCAATCGTGAAACGGGTCATGGCCATATCCTTTCCCGGGCATGGTTCCGGGCGGCGGACGGGCTGTCAACCGGGCAGGGTGTCGAGTGCACGCCGGAACATGTCTGGGTCGACATTGCCACCGGTGGCCACGACGATCACCGCGTCACCGTCGATCTGATCGGCGTGGAACAGCGCGGCGGCAAGTGACACGGCGCCGCCCGGTTCGAGCACGATCTTCAGCCGCAGGAAAGCCTGCGCCATGGCCCTGAGCGCCTCGTCCTCGCTGACCACGATACCCGGGCCGCAGAGCCGGGCCATGATCGGAAAGGTGAGTTCTCCCGGCGCCGGCGTGATGATCGCGTCGCAGATCGAGCCCGAAAGCCGGGTGTTCGAAACGATCTGGCCGGTGGCGAGCGACCGGGTGGTGTCATCGAACTCTTCCGGCTCGCAGGGCCGCGCGCGCAGGCCGGGCGCGTCGGCCTCGAGCGCCAACGCGATGCCCGAGGTCAGCCCGCCGCCGCCGCAGTTGACCAGCACATCAGCCTTGTCGATACCCTGTTCGCCGGCCTGTTCAGCGATCTCGAGCCCGCAGGTGCCCTGACCCGCGATCACCTGCGGTTCGTCGAACGGTTTGATCAGCGTCAGACCACGCTCTTTAGCCAATCGCGTGCCGATCTTGTCGCGGTCCTCAATGGCGCGGTCGTAGAGCACCACCTCGGCGCCGAGCGCACGGGTGTTGTCGATTTTCAGTTTGGGCGCGTCCGAGGGCATCACGATGACCGACGGCACCCCGTGCAGCGTCGCGGCATGGGCGACGCCCTGGGCGTGGTTGCCGCTGGAAAAGGCGATGACGCCGCGGACGCGGGTGTCGGGATCGAGCGCCGAGACCGCCGACCAGCCGCCGCGGAACTTGAAGCTGCCGGTGTGCTGCAGGCATTCGGTTTTCACGAACAGGCGGCGTCCGGCCAGTTCGTCAAGAAACGGCGAGGACAGTAGCGGCGTGCGGCGGGCGTGGCCCTTGAGGCGGTTGGCGGCGGCGCGGATCATGTCGATATTCATAGGCGGTCAATCCATCTGCGGAGGGCATCGAGGCTTTCGGGCTCGTCGAGATAAGGCACATGACCGCGATCGGGGATCGTGGCTGCGATCATGTCGGGGCGGCGACGCTGCATTTCGGTGAACGTGGTTTCGTGCAGGATGTCCGAGCCCTCGCCGCGGAGCGCGCAGAGCGGCAGGCCGGTCAGCGCGTCGAACAGTGGCCACAGATCGGGCATCGGTTCCGCCGCGGCAGCGAGTACGGCGTCGCGCAGGCCGGGGTCATAGGTGATTTTCAGCCCGTCAGGTGTTTCGTCATAGAGCCGGGTGACTTCTTCGCGGAAGCGGCCGTCGGGGACGTTTCGGAACCCCCGGGTCACCTCGGGCCAGATAGCGAGCAGCGAGTCGTGGGTCTTGTGCGACGGATTGCGACCGACATAGGTTGCGATCAGTTCGAGCCCCTTTGGGTCGATCTCGGGTCCGACATCGTTGAGCGCCACGCCCGACAGACGGTCGCGCGCGATGGCGGCGAGCGTCATCGCGATGAGCCCGCCGCGCGAGGTGCCGAGGATGGCGACCCGTTCCAGCCCGAGATGGTCGAGCAGTTCGAGCACGTCGCGCGCCTCGGTCGGGATGCTGTAAGAGCCCGGATCGGCCCATTGCGACTGGCCGCGGCCGCGGTAATCGAGCCGGATCAGGCGGACCCCGGCGAGGTGCGGTGCGACGAAATCGAAATCGCGCCCGTCGCGGGTGAGACCGGGCAGGCAAAGAAGCGGCAAGCCGCTGCCTTCGTCGGTGAAATGCAGCGATATGCCGTCAGAGGACGTGAAGTTTGCCATAGTTCGGGTCGGCGATCTCGGGAATGGTGGTCAGGTCGTGCAACTCGTGCCGGGGCTGGCCCGGCAGGCGGTCCACCGGCTCGGCCCCACGGTTGACCCAAGCGGTCTCGAACCCGAAGGCGGCTGCACAGGACGCGTCCCACCCGTTGGAGGAGACGAACAGAACCTCGTCCCGGCTGCAGTCGAACCGCTTGGTCACCAGTTCGTAGACCACGCCGGCCGGTTTGAAGATGCCGACGGTTTCCACCGAGAGTACATCGTCGAGCAGGTCGCCGATGCCGGCGGACTGCACCGCGCCGTCCAGCATCGCGGGCGAGCCGTTCGACAGGATCGCAGTGCTGAGGCCCATCTCCCTAAGCTTCGCCAGCATCGCGGGCACTTCCGGAAAGGCGGAAAGTTCCCAGTACAGGTTCAGCAGCCGCTGGCGCAAGGCCGGGTCATCGAGTTTGCAGGCCTCCATTGCCCAGTCGAGCCCGTCCTGGGTGACGGCCCAGAAATCGGTGTGATCCCCGGTCACGGCCCTGAGCCAGGTGTATTGCAGTTGTTTCGTGCGCCAATGTGCGGCGAGTTGCGGCCAGAGATCGGCGAGCGCTTCGCCACCGGGCTCGGCCGCGGCTTCGCGGGCGGCGGCGGCAACATCGAACAGCGTACCATAGGCATCGAAAACACAGGCTTTGATCGGCATGGCGGCTCTCCCTTTCGTCGGCACGTTGACATGGGGGCGGGCCGGGGAAAAGGGCAAAAGGGCGGAAGTGACGCGGGTCTTCGGTTTGCAATGCACCCCTGTGCCCGTTAGGTTCGGCCCTCATTGACACGCAAACGCGACGACGCGCGGCATGAAAGGAACGATCTTATGAGCCAGGTCAAACAGGGCGATACCGTGAAAATCCATTATACCGGCACGCTGGCCGATGGCTCGGTGTTCGATTCCAGCGAGGGCCGCGATCCTCTGGAGTTCACTTTTGGCTCCGGCCAGGTGATCCCGGGGCTCGAGGCTGGCATGCAGGGCATGTCCCTCGGCGAAAAGCGGACCGTCGAGGTGCCGGCCGATCAGGCTTATGGCCCGGTCCATGACGAGGCCCGCCAGGCGGTGCCGCGCGCCGATATCCCCGAGGAAGTGCCGATCGAGGTGGGCACCCAGGTTCATGCCCACAACGAGCAGGGCCAGGTGATGACGCTGACCATTTTCGAGGTGACCGACAGCCATGTGGTGCTCGACGCCAATCACCCGCTGGCGGGCAAGGATCTGACCTTCGCCGTCGAACTGGTGTCGATCGGCTGACGCGCTGCACCGGACTGTGCTAGCCTGCCGGGCAGAACCTGCGCGGGAGGCAGCCATGGCCGAGCAAAAATCCGTAATCGACACGATCCTGGAGCGCATGCGGGTGCTGCAGGACGAACTGGAAGAGGAAGTCGCCCGCCGCGGGGCCGCTTTCCGTTACCGGCTGGTCAATGGCCGGGTGGTATTCGAAGACGAAATCCGGCGGCAGCACCGTCGCTTCCGGGTGCGGCTGTGGACCTTCCTGAAGGCTACCCGGCCGCTGGTGGTGCTGAGCGCTCCGGTAACCTATGGGCTGATCGTGCCGCTGGTGTTGCTCGACCTGTTCACGGCGCTGTACCAGGCGATCTGTTTCCCGGTCTACGGCATCCCCAAGGTGAAGCGGCGCGACCACATCCGGATCGACAGGCACCACCTCGCCTATCTAAACGGGCTGCAGAAACTCAATTGTGTCTATTGCGGCTATGCCAACGGCCTGATCGCCCATGCCCGCGAGGTGGCGGCCCGGACCGAGGCCTATTGGTGCCCGATCAAGCATGCCGGTGCGGTGAAGGAGCCGCATCGGCACTACCCCGGCTTTCTCGACTATGGCGATGCCGAGAGGTTCAGGGCGGGACTCGAGGACTCGCGCGCCGATCTAGGAGAAGATTCGACAGGCACCTGATCCGAAGCCGATGTCTGCGGGGTCACAGGATCTGCGTGCCGGTGCCTGCCGGCCGGGACACGCAGCCGGTGCGCTAGGCCGACCGGGCGCCCTGTCCGTCGCGACGGCCCGTGACGGGCGCGGACATGGGCGCCAGCCCCCGCACTCCCGAGGTATTCGCGGTCAGATCAAGAGCGGATCAGCTGCAATCGATCAGGATCGCGCCGTGCCGGCCGGCGCGTTCGACGGCTTCATGCGCTTGCGCGGTGTCTTCGAGGGCGTAGGTCGCATGGATGCGCGACGTAAGTGCGCCGCTGCTGAGCGCGTCGTGGATCTGGGCGATGCGTGCGCGCCGTTCCTCCGGCGGCAGGATGTAAATCAGTGAAATATCGATCTTCAGCGCTTTGAAGAGCAGCGGGCCAAAGGGAAGCGTAGGCGACATGTCGAGCGCCGAACCGTAAGCGGCGATGGTGCCCAACGGGCGCATCACCTGCGCCAGCAGCTCGATATTGGCGCCGAATTCGCACTCTACGGCACGGTCGATGCCGGCGCCGGCAGTGACGTCGAGGATATCCCGGGCGAGGGCGTCGGACCCGTAGTCGAGCACATGCGCGGCGCCCGCCGCGCGGGCATCGTCACCCGAGCGCCCCGAGCCGACAGTGGCGATGACCCGCGCCCCGCCCCAGACCGCAAGCTGGATGGCGAGATGACCGACCGAGCCGCCACCACCCGAGATCAGCAGGGTCTGCCCCGCGACCGAGCCGCCGCCGAACACCGTCTGGGCCGCAGTGAGTGCCGGGATGCCGAGCGTGGCGCCGGTGTCGAAGGAGACCCCGTCGGGCAGCGGCACCGCCTGGTCAGCCGGCAGCACGATGTGACTGGCGGCAGTACCATGCGGCCGCTGCCACTGGCCGTTCCAGATCCAGACGCTCTGCCCGATGCGGGTATCGTCGACGCCCGTGCCCACGGCTTCGACTACGCCGGCGCCATCGGAATGCGGGATGATCAACGGATAGGGTGGCTCGGTCACGCCGGGGCGCGATCCGGCGCGGGCCTTGACGTCGGACGGGTTCACGCCCGATCGGTGCAGCCGCACCAGCACTTCGCCGGCGGCGGGATTGGGCGTCGGCATGTCACGAAGCTTCAGCACATCGGCGGCGGGGCCGAATGTCGTATAGGCAATGGCGCGCATAGGAGGGTCTCGCTGTTTGCGTCAGGGGGAACTGGCGGCGGGGCCGGATTCTACGGGGGCACGGCGGGACGCTCCCGCCTTATGCTCAGGTCCGGCGCAGCCGGATGACGACGTCAACCGATGCGACCTCGGCGCCTGCGGGGGCGGCCGGCAGGTTGGTGATCTGCATCCGCTCGTCGGAAGCATCGGTCAGCTCGCCGCTGTCTTCCCAGAAAAAATGCGGATGCTCGGTGGTGTTGGTGTCGAAATAGCTCTTGGTGCCGTCGACCGTGATCTCGCTCATCAGCCCGGCATCGCAGAAGGCCCGCAACGTGTTGTAGACCGTGGCAAGCGAGACTTTCTCGCCGGCCCGGCGGGCGGCGTCAAACAGGCTTTCGGCTGTGACGTGGCGGTGCTGCCCGTCGCCCACTAGAAGCGTCGCCAGGGCCAGCCGCTGCCGCGTCGGGCGCAGGCCGGCATGCGAGAGCCAGTCGCTGCTACGTTTCTGGGCGGTTTTCTGCATGTCACTCATCGATCGCGCGGTTTCTCAAAGGTCGGCACAGTTTACAGAGACTTGGCGGGTTTTCAAATAGAAAGACAGGTTTCCGGAGGAGCCGCGGTCCGGGTGCCATGCCGCGGCGTCGGCCGGCACGGGTGGTGTGCGACCGACCGGGCAGAGGGATTGGGGCCGGACTGCGCGGCCGACCGGTCTACTTGGTGCCAGGTGCGGCAAGTCCGGCAATCCCGGACGAGGCTATTGCCACCCCGTCGCGGCCGGTGCTAGAGGGAGACGACACTCATGACAGGACCCGGTTTCGCATGGCCCAATACCCGAGCAGTTTCTCGAAAGAAGATCTTCTGAAATGCGCCCGCGGCGAGCTTTTCGGGCCCGGCAATGCGCAGCTGCCGGAACCGCCGATGCTGATGATGGACCGGATTACCGACATCTCGGCCGAGGGCGGGTTGCATGGCAAGGGCCATGTTCTGGCCGAGTTCGACATCACCCCCGACCTGTGGTTCTTCGCCTGCCACTTTCCCGGCAACCCGATCATGCCAGGCTGTCTGGGGCTCGACGGGCTGTGGCAGCTGACCGGATTCAATCTCGGCTGGCGCGGCTGGACCGGGCGCGGCTACGCCCTCGGCGTGGGCGAAGTGAAGCTCAAGGGCATGGTACGACCTGACCGCAAAATGCTGACCTACAAGGTGGATTTCACCAAGGCGGTGCAGACCCGGCGGCTGACCATGGGTGTCGCCGACGGCATCGTCGAGGCCGACGGCGAGGTCATCTATGAGGTCAAGGACATGAAGGTCGCCCTCAGCGAAAGCTGAACCGTACCACGAGCCTGGACCACCTGCGGCAGGACCGCGCAGCAACGGCCTTCCGGCTGGCGTGTGCCGTTTGTTCGTCCGCGCCGACGGCCCTACAACAGGAAGTCGTCAGGACCGATCAGGTCGGGCGGCACGTTATCGTCCCAGGTGGGTTCGTCCTGCCGTGGGTCGTTACGGCTCGCGTTGCGGATGGCCGCAGCCTGCACCGCCTCGATCGCGCGGTCGAGATGTTCGATCGCATGGTTGTAGGCGTTCGGGTTGTTGAGGTGCTGCGAGGCCGCGCGCACGGCATGGTCGTTTGCAATGGTCAGACCATTGAAAGGTGAATTTTCGTCATCGATTGTGAAGAACTCGAATCCGATCAAGGCGTCTTCAGGCATGTCCTAATCCTCCCTTAAATTTCTTGCCGAATTGGTGCCATGTCCGCTCTGGAAAAGTCGGAGTAAAGCAACCAGTAACAAATCACAGCATACACGATACGGCCCCACCTGGGAATGTCGAGTAAGGTATTCCGGACGCGTTCAACCAGACCAGAGCTTCGGAACCGCGTCGCCGAAACGTTCCCGGCAGAACGCATATTGCGGCGCCAGACGTCTAGTCAGGGCGTCGCGCGCCGCCTCGGGAAGCGGCAGTTTTACCGTGGTCTCGTTCCTCGGTTCGGTGGGCTTGCCAGGGGAAAAAGACGCGCCGGCGAAGGCGCAGAGACGATGCAGGGCAGCGGCGTCGAACAAGGTCTCGTAGAAAAGATAGAGCAGGTCGGCGGAGGGAAAGATCTGATCGAGCGCCGAGACGACGCCCCGGTAATCCGCCCGCGCCGTCAGGGCGGCGGAGTCCAGAGCTTTGGGCCATGTATTGGCAATATCGTTGGCCGGGTTCATCTGCTGCAGGTGTCGGAGCTGCGACCAGTAGCGATCAACCGGATCGCGCATGAGAAACAGGATTCTAAGCCGCACCCCCTGCGAGGCGCAAAAAGCTTTCATATAGGCAAACCCCTCGGGCCCGATCACGGAATAGGCCGGTGTGATGTCGCAGAGGCAGCGCGTCCGACCCGTGCAGAGCCGGGAAAAATGCCCGAAATAGGCATTGTCGTCATAGATCATCTGTACCCGGTCGACGCTTGCCTGAAAGGTCGGGCGCTGGCGCAGATTGGCCACGGCCTCGCCTGTCTGGTCGAGGTGAAACGCCAGCCGGGACAGGGCGAACGCGTCGGTGTCTCCCAACGCGTTGCCAGCAAACCTGGCGTTGAAAAAGTGCAGCTCCTTGAGCGGGGAGACGACGACCCCGGGCAGCGCGCCGAGGTAGTGATGCAGCCAACTTGTTCCGCATTTGGCCGCACCAACGCAGATGAGAAAGGTCTTGCCCTCCAACTCGGGGTAACGTCTCAGCGTTACGGTACGGTCTGCCATGTGACCCGCGACGTCATGCCGACGGCGCCCTCCTCTTGCATCCGTGTTCCGGTCGTCAGCCACGACCGACCGGACCTCTGTGTCAGGCTGCCACAGCGCGCGCCACGGCTCAATGGCATGGCGGCCTGAGACGCCCTGACGCGCGGCGCCCAATCGTCTTGCACCCCGGGCCTGCCATGCCCTACAAGTCCTTGAGACATTTAGGGAGGCAATATGCGCCGCGTCGTCGTCACCGGGCTGGGGATCGTCTCCAGCATTGGCAACAACTCCGAAGAGGTCATCGCTTCGCTCAAGTCCGGAAGGTCTGGAATAAGCCCCAACGCGGACATGGTCGAACACGGCTTTCGCAGCCAGGTGGCCGGGGCCATTGACCTCGACCCCGCCGCGCATGTCGACAAGCGCACGCTGCGCTTCATGGGGCCGGGGGCGGCCTATGCCCATATCGCCATGGGGCAGGCGATTGCCGATGCCGGTCTGGAAGAGGCCGACATCGTCAACCCGCGCACCGGGCTTGTGGCCGGGTCGGGCGGGCCGTCGACCTCGGCCATGCTGACGGCGCATCAGACCGTTCTAAAGACCGGAGCCACCAAGCGGATCGGGCCGTTCGCAGTGCCGAAATGCATGAGCTCGACGATCTCGGCCAATCTCGCCACCGCCTACAGGATCAAGGGCATCAACTATTCAATCACCTCGGCCTGCTCGACCTCGCTGCATTGCATCGGCAATGCCGCGGAACAGATCATGCTGGGCAAGCAGGACGTGATGTTCGCCGGTGGCGGTGAAGAGCTCGACTGGACGCTCAGCTGCCTGTTCGATGCCATGGGAGCGATGTCGAGCAAGTACAACGACACCCCAGAGAAGGCCAGCCGGGCCTTCGATGCCGATCGCGACGGATTCGTGATTTCCGGCGGTGGCGGCATCGTCGTGCTGGAAGAATTGGAACGCGCCAAGGCGCGGGGCGCCAGGATCTATGCCGAGGTGACGGGATTTGCGGCGACATCCGATGGCCATGACATGGTGGCGCCCTCGGGTGAGGGCGGCGAACGGGCGATGCGGCTGGCATTGGAAATGCTGCCCGAAGGTCGCAGCGTGAGCTACATCAACGCCCACGGCACCTCGACCCCGGTCGGTGACGTCGGCGAGGTCGAGGCGGTGCGCCGGGTGTTTGGCGCGGGCAACGTGCCGCCGATCAGCTCGACCAAGTCGATGACCGGTCACGCCCAGGGCGCGGCCGGGGCGCTCGAGGCGATCTTCTGCCTGCTGGCGCTCGACAAAGATTTCATCATCCCGTCGATCAATGTCGACACGCTCGACCCGGCCATCAATCCGGGCGAGGTGGCGACGCAACTGGTGGAGAATGCCGGGCTCGACTCGGTGATGACCAACTCCTTCGGCTTCGGTGGCACCAATGGGTCGATGATTTTGTCTAGGTATTTGGGATAAAAAACATGGGCGAGCGGATGAACGGCAAACGCGGGCTGATCATGGGGGTCGCGAACGACCGCTCAATCGCATGGGGGATTGCCAGGGCCATGGCCGAGGCCGGGGCGGAGCTGGCCTTTACCTATCAGGGCGAGGCCTTCGGCAAGCGGGTGCTGCCGCTCGCGCAGTCGCTGGGCTCGGATTTCATCGTCGATGTCGACGTCACCGACGACGCCTCGCTTGATACCGCGTTTTCACAGCTGACCGAGCGCTGGGACCGGCTCGATTTCCTGGTGCACGCCATCGCCTACTCCAACAAGGACGAGTTGACCGGGCGGTTCCTCAACACCAGCCGCGAGAATTTCAAGAACTCGCTCGACATTTCCTGCTATTCCTTCATCGAGGTCGCCCGCCGCGCCGAGCCGATGATGACCGACGGCGGCACACTGCTGACGCTGACCTACCAGGGCTCGAACCGGGTGGTGCCGAACTACAACGTGATGGGCGTGGCCAAGGCGGCGCTCGAGGCGACGGTGCGTTATCTCGCCAACGATCTCGGGCCGCAGGGCATCCGGGTGAACGCGATTTCTCCGGGGCCGATGAAGACGCTTGCCGGGGCGGCCATTGGCGGGGCGCGCAAGACCTTCCGGCACACCGAGGAGAATGCCCCGCTGCGCTCGAACGCCACGCTCGAGGCGGTGGGCGGCACCGCAGTTTACCTCGCCTCGGACGACGGCTTGTTTACCACCGGCGAGATTGTTCGCGTCGATGGCGGTTACCACGTGCTGGGCATGCCGCAGCCGGACCATCTTTGATCCGATCGGTCGCGGGCGGAATGCGAGGCCTCTTGCCGGTTCGCCTTGATACGGGCTGATCAAAGCCTGACGGATCAGTGGCGCCGGAATGTCAGGTAGTGCGGCACCCGGCCTTCGCGCAGGGCCTTCTGCTCGTAGCGGGTGGAAATCCAGTCACCCCAGGCCTCGCGCCAGTCCGAGGGCCGTTCGGCCAGCCAGTCGAACCCGAAGCGTGGAACCTGCTCAAGCGTCTGACGGACATAGTCGGGAATATCCGTTGCCACCCGGAAAATGGCGCCGGGTTTCAGCACCCGGGCCAGTGGCTCGAGGTGCTCGGGCGTCACGAAACGGCGGCGATGGTGTTTTTTCTTCGGCCAGGGGTCGGGGTAAAGCAGGAAGGCGCGGGCAATCGAGGCGTCGGGCAGCACGTCGAACAGGTCGCGCACGTCGCCGGGATGGATGCGGATGTTGTCGCAGTCCGCGTTCCGAATTTTTCCCAACAGCATGGCGACGCCGTTGATGTAGGGCTCGGCCCCGATGATGCCGATATCGGGATTTTGCACGGCCTGGTGCACCATGTGCTCGCCGCCGCCGAACCCCACTTCCAGCCAGACCTCGCGGCCACCGAACAGCGCCGCAAGATCAAGCGGCGCGCGGTCAGGGTTCTCGTCCCAGCCCACCGGCCCGGGCGAGAGCCGTCCGAGGTCTTCCTCGAGATAGGCCTCTTGGCTAGGCCGTAGCCCCTTGCCTTTGATGCGGCCATAGAAATTGCGCCAGGGCGCGCCGGACTGGTGATTGGATTTGCTCATGGCTGCCTCCTACTGCCCGGGGGAGCGGGTTTCAACCGTTCCTGACACGCCGGGCGCGGCGTTGCGCCTATCTCTGCATTTTTGCACACAGCTTGTCGAATTTGTGGGAATGGTTCAACTGCGAGCAAAACGCCATGTATCGGGCACAAGAACACACAGGAACAGGACGGAGTTTCCGATGACACAGTTTCAGACCTATGCCGCGCCCGTTGGCCGGCTTTTCCTCGCCTTCATCTTCATCATGGCCGGGGCCCAGAAGATCGCCGGTTACGAAGGCACCCAGGGCTACATGGAAATGATGGGCGTGCCCGGCGCGTTGCTGCCTCTCGTCATTCTGACCGAGCTCGGCGGCGGCATCGCGCTGCTGCTCGGCTGGCAAGCGCGGTTGGTGGCCTTCCTGCTGGCCGGCTTCACGCTGCTGTCAGGGTTGATCTTCCACTATCTGCCGTCGCTGGGCATGGAAGGCATGGAGGCGCAAATGCAGATGATCAGCTTCATGAAGAACGTCTCGATCGCTGGTGGCATGCTAATGGTGGTGGCGCTGGGAGCCGGGGCCTGGTCGCTGGACAACCGGCAGCCTTTGACGCAGCCGGCCGAGTGAGGCACGGCTTTCAGCCTAAAGAGAAAAGGCCCCGGTCGCGGGGCCTTTTCTTTACAGGGACGCGCTCGGGCGGGTCTTGACCCGGCCGAACCAGGCCTGCGTTGCTTCATTGTCTTCGGGAATACGGGCGCGGATGACCCGGGCGAAATCGGTGAAGACAAAGGCGGTGATGTCGGCCATCGAGAACGCGTCGCCCGCCAGCCATGGGCTTTGTTGAAGCCTGGCCTCGAGAAGCGCGAAGAAGGCTTCGACCCGGCGCCGGCCACGTTCGGCCAGTTCCGGAATTTGTTCAAGGTCGAGCGGACCGGGCAGCGCCCGTCCCTTCATCGCTGGGTGGGCATTGCGGAAGGCTTCTGCAACAGCCGTGCCGCCCTGCTGTTCGGAGATCGTGTTCCACATCGCCACCCGGCCCTTTTCGTCAGGATCCCGCCCCAGAAGAGGCGGCTCGGGGAAGCGGGCTTCGAGATACGCGGCGATGGCAGTGTTTTCGGTCAATGCGCTGCCTTCGTCGGTGACCAGGACCGGCAGGGTAGCGCGTTGATTGATCTTGAGGAAATCTTCAGAGAATTGCTCACCATCAGCAATGCTGATGTTTCGGGTTTCGATCTCCAACCCCTTCTCTGCGATGAACATTCGCGCCCGGCGTGGGCTGGGGGCGGTGGAGCAGTCGTAGAAGATCATCGGCGCTCTCCGTGGCGGCAAAAGGGCGATGACGAGGAGTTTTGCGGCAGGCGGTGGGCGGGGCAAGCACGACCCGGCGTCAAATGAGCGACGCCGCCCCGGGGGGCGGCGTCGTGCCCGGTGATATGGGCGGGATCAGACCGCGCCTTTCAGCGCCTCGACCAGATCGGTCTTTTCCCAGCTAAAGCCGCCCTGTTCGTCGGGCTGCCGGCCGAAATGGCCGTAGGCCGCTGTGCGCTGGTAGATCGGCTTGTTGAGGCCGAGATGGGTGCGGATCGCACGCGGGGTCAGGTCCATCACCTCGCGGACGGCTTTCTCCAGCGCCTCGTCACTGACCTGGCCGCTGTTATGGGTGTCGATGAAGATCGACTGCGGCTCAGCCACGCCGATGGCATAGGAAAGCTGCAGCGTGCAGCGGTCCGCCAGCCCGGCCGCGACGATGTTCTTTGCGAGATAACGCGCGGCGTAGGCCGCTGAACGGTCGACCTTGGTCGGATCCTTGCCCGAGAAGGCGCCGCCGCCATGCGGCGCGGCCCCGCCATAGGTGTCGACGATGATCTTGCGCCCGGTCAGGCCGGCATCGCCATCGGGGCCACCGATGACGAATTTTCCGGTCGGATTGACGTGCCAGACGGTTTGCTTGGTGATCCAGCCTTCCGGCAGGATCTTGCGGATATAGGGCTCGACGATTGCGCGCACGTCGTTTGACGTCAGATCGGGATCTAGGTGCTGGGTCGACAACACAATCGAGGTGACATCGACCGGTTTGCCGTCGACATAGCGCACCGAAAGCTGCGATTTCGCATCTGGCCCCAGCTTGGGCTCGGCGCCGGATTTGCGCACTTCGGCCAGGCGGCGCAGGATGGCGTGGGCATACTGGATCGGCGCCGGCATCAGCGCCTTGGTCTCATTGACGGCATAGCCGAACATGATGCCCTGATCGCCGGCACCTTCGTCCTTGTCCTCATCGGCGTCCACGCCCTGGGCGATGTCGGCGGACTGGGCGTGCAGGTAGCTGTTGACCTTCATGTTGGCCCAGTGAAACCCCTCCTGCTCGTAGCCGATATCCTTGACGCAGTCGCGGGCGATCTCTTCGACCCGCTTGATCACCGCGCCGGGACCGCGCACCTCGCCGCCGATCACCACCCGGTCGGTGGTGGCGAAGGTTTCACAGGCCACGCGGGCGTGCGGGTCTTCGCTGAGAAAGGCGTCGAGGACGGCGTCGGAAATCCGGTCGCAGACCTTGTCGGGGTGGCCTTCGGACACCGATTCCGAAGTAAAAACGTAGTTTTTTCTGGTCATGAGAAATGCTCCATTGGGGTCTTGCCCGCCACGCCAGGAAGCCGTTGTGGGGGCGATTGCGTCTGGTTACGCGTGCGGTTGCGGCGGGTCAATGGAAAAAGGCGGCGACAACCGCTTCAATCGGGCCGGTGCGGGGCCGGCGACCGCCGGCGGGCGATGGCGCCGAGCCCGAGGCCGATCACCACCAGCGCCAGCACCGGCCAGTCGCCGCTGCGGGCATAAGGCGTCGGCGGCAGGGCGGCGGGCAACCCGGCGTCGGCGAAGCCGGCCTGGCCGAGCGGTATCCGGTTGAGGATCTCGCCGCGAGGACCGATCATCGCCGAGACGCCGGTATTGGCCACCCGCAGCATCGGCAGGCCCTGTTCGATGGCGCGCATCCGGGCTTGTTGCAGGTGCTGGAAGGGCCCGGAGAACTGCCCGAACCAGGCGTCGTTGGTCAATTGCAGCAGCAGTCGGGGCCGGGCCGGGGCGGCGGCCACATCCTGCGGGAACACCGCCTCGTAACAGATCAGCGGCAGGGCCGGGCCGATCCCGGGCAGCTCGATCAGCCGCGGACCCGGGCCGGCGGAATAGCCGAAACCGTCGCGCGCGGCGAGCCCGGCGATGCCGAAACCGGCCGCCATGTCGCCAAAGGGGACATACTCGCCGAAGGGCACGAGATGATGTTTGTCGTATTGCGCCGCAACCTGGCCGTTGGCGTCGAGCAGTATTGCGGTGTTGTAGAGCCGCGGCCCGTCGAACCGACGCAGGCCGAGCACCACGGGCGTGCCGGCTGCGGTGTCCGCGATCATCTCGAGCGGCCGGCCGGCGTTTTCCAACGCCCAGGGAATCGCGGTTTCGGGCCAGACGATCAGGTCCGGATCGGGTCCGGTGCCGGACTTCGCGGTGAAGTCGAGCTGGCGGTTGAAGAAGGTCAGGACGTGGTCGGGATCCCATTTCTGGTGCTGCAACGCGTTGGGCTGGATCATGCGGATGACGGGCGCCTCGGGGCCGGGTGGCAGCGGCCGGGCCAGATGCGCGCCAAGCGCGATCAGCCCGGCATAGAGCGCCAGCATCGGCAGCGCCTTGGTCCAGGCCGGGGTGCCGAGCCGCCACAGCGACACGGCCACCGCCAGCGCCGCGGCGGTCAGGCCGTGCGGACCCACGTAAGCGGCGTATTGCGCCGCCGGGCTGGCGGCCCAGACATAGCCGATCAACGCCCAGGGGAAGCCGGTGAGGACATAGCTGCGTAAAAGCTCGGCCCCGGTCAGCGCCGCGACCCAGGTCAGCGCCCGCCCGCCCAGCCGATGGGCAAGCATGCTCGCCCCGCCCCAGAACAATGCCAGCCCGCCGGAAAGAAACGCTAGGGCGAACGGCGCCATCCAGCCATGGCGGGCGAAGTCGACGAAGAACGGCTCGACGATCCAGAACAACGCCATGGCGAAATAGCCGGTTCCGCCGGCCCAGCCGATCCAGAAGGCGGGCCAGGGGCCGCGCGCCACGCGCGACAGGGTGAACAGCCCGGTGAGCCCCAGCAAGCCCAACGGCCAGAGGTTGAACGGCGCCTGGGCCAGCGCCGCCACCGCGCCCGCCAGCGCGGCCGCCAGCATCAGGCGGCGGAGGAAGACCGATTGCGCCCGGGCCTCGAACCGCGTGACAAGGCTCGGGCGGTCCGGCTCAGGCATCGATGGATTTCGGCAAACGCACCCGCAGCCGCTTGATCCGGCGCGGATCGGCGTCGATCACTTCGAACTCGGTGCCATCGGGATGTTTGATCACCTCGCCGCGCACCGGCACCCGGCCGCAAAGCATGAAGACCAACCCGCCCAGAGTGTCGATCTCTTCCTCGTCGACCGCCTCGTGACCGGTCAGCGAATGGCCGGCCGCGGTTTCGAACTCGTCCAGCGGGGTCTTGGCCTGGGCCATCCAACTGCCGTCCTTGTTCTCCGAGAACAGCTGGTCCTCTGCCTGGTCGTGCTCGTCTTCGATTTCGCCGAGGACCTGTTCGATCAGGTCCTCGATCGTGACCAGCCCGTCGACGCCGCCATATTCGTCGATCACCAGGGCGAGGTGCCGGCGTTCGGCCTGCATCTTGGCCAAAAGCACGCCGATCGGCATCGAAGGCGGCACGAACAGCAACGGCCGCAGCATTTTCTTCAGCGCAAATCCACCCTTGGCAGTGCCATTGAAGCCATATTGCAGCGCAAAATCCTTGAGATGCGCCATCCCCAGCGGGGTGTCGAGCGTGTCCTGGTAGACCGGCAGGCGGCTGAAACCGCTGTCGCGGAAGACCTGCACCAGCTCGTCACGGGTGATGGTCGCCGGGATCGAGACGATCTCGGCCTTGGGGATCATCACGTCCTCGACGGCCATGCGGCGCAGGTTGAGCAGACCAGGCGCGGCAGGGGCTTCCCGTTCCGGGGGCACGTGATCGGTGGTTTCTTCTATGTCGGAGGGGTTGAGCGCCCCAAAGATACGGCGCAGCAATCCGCTGCCTGACTGGGTATCCGGCGCGTCGCCGGGGTCACCATTTTCTGCCTGAGTGTCCCGCGCGCCCTGCGCCGCGGGAGACGACCCGTCGATGTTATCGCCCATCTGTCCTTATCCAAAAGCAGGGTCCTCGCCCTGCATCATGCCTCTCTATATGGGTCAGCGATGCCCAGTTTGCCAAGTATGGCGGTTTCCAGCGCTTCCATCAAAGTGGCATCGCGGTCACGGATGTGATCGTACCCCAGAAGATGCAGGATCCCGTGAACCACCAGATGGCTGACGTGATCGTCCATCTCAATGCCTTGCGCGCCGGCTTCGCGGGCGCAGATGTCATAGGCGATGGCGATGTCTCCAAGCTCCATGTCGCGTGGAGGCTCCGGTGGTGCACCGTCTGTATCGGCGCCGCGCTGTTCCGATGGCCAACTCAGCACGTTGGTCGGTTGCGGCTTGTTTCGGAAATCGGCATTGAGTGCGGCGATGCGGGCATCGTCGCAGGCCAGGAGCGATACCTCGCAGGCCACCGGATCGAGTCCGAGATGCGTCAGAGTCGCCTCTGCCGCGCGTGCGGCCAGCCGGTCCAACCCCGTCGCCTGCCAGCGCGCGTCCTCGATGATGACCTCGATGCCCATGTCCGCTCCATAGCCCGTGCCGGACGTGAGGGACAGGGGAAAGCGCTTGACCGCCGCGGGGGTCTCACGGTGATTGAAAAATCCTCAGGGAATGGGCGCGACGATGACGACGCAAAACAGGGGCGGCTCCCGGCAGGTCAGCCCCCGGAACTGGGCGGTGGCCACGTTGGCAGGGCTGGCTTCGCTGCAGACCGAAGTGGTGCCCCTGGCGACGGCGACATCGGCGCTGGCCGAACAAGCCGGCGAAGCCGGCGAGGCCGGGATCGAGATGAGCCAGGGACTTGCGGCCTGTCTGACGCGGTTCGACTATTTCGAAGGCACCTACCGGATCGCGGCGCTGACCGGGGCCGAGCTTTTACGCAGCTATGTCCTCACCGGCTTCCCCTGGGCGTTGAGGCTATGTCTGGGCCGCCAGCCCGGCGGCGCAATACGCCGCTTACGTGGGTCCGCACGGCCTGACCGCCGCGGCGCTGGCGGTGGCCGTGTCGCTGTGGCGGCTCGGCACCCCGGCCTGGACCAAGGCGCTGCCGATGCTGGCGCGCACCTGGCCCGGCCGCTGCCACCCGACCGCGAGGCGGTGCTGGAGAAAGTCAGAAGGGCGCTGCTGGCGCATCCGCTGTTTCAGGCGGTGGCATGTCCCAAGGGGTTTTCCGGCATGGTGCTGTCGCGCACCGAAGGCGGCGGCGAATACGGCAACCACATCGACAATGCCTTGATGACGGGCGGGCGTGCTGACATGTCCTTCAAGATTTTCCCTCTCTGCCAGAGGTTTACGAAGGTGGCGCGCTCTGTATCTCGGACCGGGTGGAAGATCGGACGTTTAAGCTCGGCCAGGGTGAGGCGGTGGTCTATCCCGCTGACACGCTGCACCGGGTCGAGTCGGTGACCGAGGGCGTGCGGCTGGCGATTACCGGCTGGGCAACGAACTGGGTGCGCGACCCACGCCAGCGCGACATCCTGTTCGACCTCTGGCAGGCACTCCGCCGAGCCGAGGCCGCCGGCGACGGAAAAACAGGTGCGGCTCGTTTCCAAAACGCGCTCGAACCTTCTGCGGATGCGGGCCGTATGACCAGGGCAGGCGGTTCGGTCTAAATCATCATCTCATCCAGCAGCGTCTCGTCGTCCGGTTCTTCCTCAGGCAGTGCTGCTTCCAGCGTGCCGGTGGTATCGAGAAACAGTGCCGCCATCAGGGGGTCTTCGGCGGGCAGGGGCGCGAAACTTCCGTCGGGCAAGGTTTCGAAGCGCA
This sequence comes from Marimonas arenosa, assembly GCF_030848945.1. Classification (GTDB taxonomy): domain Bacteria; phylum Pseudomonadota; class Alphaproteobacteria; order Rhodobacterales; family Rhodobacteraceae; genus Marimonas; species Marimonas arenosa. The sequence goes on along the minus strand of NZ_JANHAX010000006.1, from coordinate 261 downwards.
GGTCCTCCGGCACCGCCGGGCTGCCGTCCTCCGGCGTGGCGACGCGGGTGATCTCGTAGACATGGTCCTCGTTCTGGTCCCAGGCGTCGTGATAACTCGGCACGAACCAGTCCTGCGGCGCGATATCGCCGGTATCGGGGTCGATGACGAAAAGCTGGGCGTCCGGTCCCGCGAGGCTGTAGACCATGCCGCCGGCAGTCGGATCGGTGGGCGTGCCCGGGTCGACCGGCTCCGTGGGATCGGTGGGATCGGTCGGGTCGG
>NZ_JANHAX010000005.1 GCF_030848945.1 Marimonas arenosa | reverse complement strand
TCGCCATTCAGCGTGCCGTTGCGGCCGTCATAGGTGTCGTCACCGCCGCCAAGCATCACGGTACCGTTGATCACTCCGTTGTTGACGACCTGATCGGTGCCGTCGCTGCCCAAATAGGCCGTTCCCGCGGAAATCAGTGTACCGGAATTGTAGAAGTCCACGGTCGAGCTGGTGCCAGAGCTCAAGAAATAGATGGCGTAGCTCTGCCCCATGATCGTGCCGGTGTTCAAAATGGTCGTTTCCGTGTCGCTCCCGTTCACGAAAATGCCGTAGTCACCCTGCAGAACACCGGAATTGTTGATGTCGATTTCAGTGTTTGCCGCGCTGTTTGCGTAAATCGCGGCGAACCAGTCAGACTGAATGACGCCGGCGTTATGCACCAAGAGAGCGGCCGCACCCGCGGTGTACACCGTGGCTTTGCCACTAGTTCCCGTGTTTGCCGCGTATATGTTGCCGCCTGAGCCGACGTTCAGATCCAACACACTATCCGTGCCAGCGTTGATTGCCGCGCCGTTGATTGCATTGATGACCCCATAAACCGAGACCACGACGCCGCCGCTGACATCGATGGCGTTGCCGCTCGTGGCCAGGGTTCCGTTTGTGGTAATGAGACCGTGCTCGCCGCTTGTGAGTGTCTGGCCAGTCGTGGTTAGGCCGGTAACGTTGAAACTGGGCATGTCATTCTCCTTGAAGCTTCATCAGATAATTGTTTGCCGTCGGTCCCGCGGGCTTTCCGCCGGGATCAAAAAAAGCGTGCACGAAGTATGCACCAGATTAGCAAGAAATCGCAGAAGAAACGGTGAAACTTGCGGCTGCGGACATTCCTGCCTGGAACAGTCGCAGGTCGAGATTCCGCGACAACCACACTCCCGCGGGTGCTCAACCCAAGCACACATTCCTAAAAGCGCCTGGCGGTTCAGATCGATCTCAGAGCGATAGCCCCAGGGTGAAAGGCCCCTGTCGCAGGGAGACGTCGGTCGAGCCCGACACCCCGTCACCGGTGACTTGAACCGTGCTGTTCATGCTGGGCTGAACCGGTTCGCCATCGGCGCCACAGGCTAAAAGCGCCGCACCGGTCAGAAGTAAAACCACAACTTTCATCATGCCGTACGCTCCCGCCAGCGCGCATTCTGGGCGCGTACCTGATCCGGGGCCGCGCGACCACAAGAGCTGCGCGAGCCTTTGCATACAAATGAAAAGTGCGCGATAAGGACGGCGATCTGAATAGCCTTTTTGAAAGCCTTTGCGCGTTTCGGATTACCATCGCCACCGCCCGCATTCCAGCCTCGCTGGCACGACACCATGGGACTTCCGCCCTTGGCGGCAACCCCCAGCCATGTTTTTGGGCTGGGAAAAGAGGAAACCCAAACCGGTCAGCAGGTGCAAAGAGTAGCTTAAGTTACACCAAACCTGTCCAAACATTGGGGAGTAACTCAACGTAGCGATGCGCGCGCCGGTTTTCATTTGTCCAGAAACTTCCACCAAAGGCCCAGCCCCCACAAACCATGGCCTTTGATCTCTTGTCCAGAAAGGTGCGAAGGTGCCAATGAAACGGCAGGGAAAGGTGCAAAACATGAGTGATTTGGAAGGACGCGTCGCCCTGGTGACCGGGTCTGCAACGGGGCTGGGACGTTCGGTCTCGGTGAAGCTGGCTGAACGCGGCGCAGATGTGATCATCAACTATTCCCGATCCTCCGCTGAGGCGGCAGAAGCAGCCGATCTGTGCCGGACAGCTGGAGCACAGGTAAAGGTGGTGCAGGCGAATGTTGCCGACCCTGCCGGGTGTCGGGAACTGGCGGAAGCGGCACAGCAGTGGGGATGGCTGGACATTCTGGTCAATAATGCCGGTATCACCCGGCACGCGCGGGACCACTCTGACCTCGACGCCCTCACGAAAGCCGATTTCATGGACATCTACGAGGTCAATGTGGTTGGGCCATACCTGATGCTGCAAGCTACCAAACCATTGCTTGAGGCGGCATATGAGAAAACCGGCAGGTCCAGTGCTGTGCTCAACACATCGTCCATCGCCGGAATCAAAGGCATCGGCTCATCGGTCGCCTATGCCGCATCCAAAGGGGCGCTCAACACGATGACGGTTTCCCTGGCCCGCGCGCTGGCGCCAGCTATCCGCGTGAACGCGATTTGCCCTGGCTTCATCGGCACACGCTGGTTCAAGGACACCATGGATGAGCAGAGCTTTGAAAAAACGCTTCGCAGAATCGAGGCGGCAACGCCTCTGGCGGCCGCGTCCGACCCAAACGATATAGCTGACACCGCGCTGTTTTTCCTTTCCGACGCGTCCAGGCATGTCACGGGGGAATTGCTATTGGTGGATGCAGGGTTGCACTTGGGCAAAGGCACCACTTAGGGATTACGCTGGCAAACCAACACAAATTGGCGGTTTTGTCCGCGTTGCTGACCTTGGTGGGTCGCACAACGAAAGTCCGGATCGAGCCCATTTTCAAAAATACTGAGATTGAACAGACGTCCGTTTTCCACATTCACGGTGGTATACTATTTTAGAAAGGGTTGTCTGGAACGTTTGTACCAGCCAACAAGGTGCCAGAAACGAAGATAAAAGATAGGAACCTTCGAATTCTGGCCGTGGCCAAAATCGGGGATGCTCCGAACTTTACGTATCGGTCTAGTAGTTACATCACGCGTTTTTTGAAGAATGCGATATGGACTACGCGCACGATGGCTCTGCGCCGAGCCCATGTTTGCTTGTCTTGAGCTCAACGGCGAAGGTCGGTTTCGTGACAGAGCCGGAGACCCCTAGGTGAGCGGGATTGTGGGGCACTCATGTCCTCACTCGGTCGGAAGCTGGCGACTACCCGACGATGTCATGTTTCGTGCGTCGGCGCGTTGCAAAGGCACAACTTCGTGGAATTTGCCGCTCGCGGTGAATTCGGGAAGTTTCTCGCTTTCTCGCACCGCGACGTCGTCCAGGCCATTATCGTGAAAGACTCGTTTCACCGACACGATGACCTCTTGAAAGACACGTCCTGCCGCCGCCTCATTGGCCATTTGTATTCGCACTTCGAAATCTCTCTCACCGGTCTGGACCAGCTGGATACGCTGGGCATGCTCGTGCTCGAGATCGAAGACGAGCGGCGACAGCGTCACCTCACCCACACGAACCAGCGTTGCCTGGCGTCCTTGCACCTGAAGACTGCGAAACGGTGAGCCACAGGGGCAGGGGTCTGCGTAGAAACGAACGCAGTCGCCAAGATCGTATCGGATGAACGGCTGAACCTCGTTGGCAAGCACCGTCAATAGCACGGTCGCCGACAACGTGCCATCGGGAACGGGCTGCATCGCCTCGTCGACCGCTTCCAGGATGACCCAGTCTTCGTTCACATGCTTGCGCCCGTGGCTGCACTCGAACGACAGCGCCAGGCACTCGGTGCAGCCATAGGGATCGGCAATGCCGTATTTCAGCGAGGGGAAGGCCTGTCGCACCCGCGCGCGAAGATCATTTGTGAGTGTCTCGCCTCCCAAAGTGAAGAGCGCAGGCTCGATCCGCAGCCGCCCGGCCTCCTTTTCCCTGACGAGGATGGCCAGCATGCTGGGGTAGGTCACGATCCAGGCGACGTCCCGAAGCGCGTTAAGCCTGTCGACGAGTCGGCCAATCGGCTGCTCGGCCTCGATGAAAGTCACCCCAAACTGCTTCGCCAGTACCGGATTCAGCCGTTGCACCAGCTTGTTGAACCCGTTGCCGGCGAAGTGACCATTGCCACCGGTGATCGTCACCCTGATGCCGAGCTTGCGGACCTCCCGGACGAGCTTCCACGTTTGCCGATCGAATCGCGCCATCATGATTCCATAGGCATACTCGACAAACGCTGAGGACAAGACGATGACAGCAGGTTCGCCCGATGTCCCGGAGGTCTGAAAAACGGCGACATCGTCGATCGGCACACCAACCTTCCCGATGTCCCTGAGATGCTCGCGCGCCCTGTCGAGGGGGAGAGACCGGATCGTCAGCCAATCGTCGAATTCGGCCATGAGATCGGGTTTGCGGGTCACCGGCAAGTCGCGCAGGTCGATCGCGCTCGATGGTGGCAGATCCGCGTAGAGCCGGTGAAACAGCGGCGAGTCGCGCCGCGCCTTTTCCACGAGACGCCGAAGATTGCGGAGTTGCTTGGCTTCAATGCGCTTACGTCCGCCCCGGTCTGTCCAGAGCCCGCCAACCAAATAACCCAATGCTCTAGGGAGGCTGAAACGCATGTCTGCTCGCTATGCCCGTTGGTTGTATCCGGCGTGACGATATCTGCTCAGTAGAGGCTACACCAAGGAGATCAGCACAAATAGACCTTTGTCAAATCGCGTAGTCGCGTTGGCTTGAGTTCATGCGGCATGCGGTGAAAGCGGCTAAAAAACGCAGAGCGACACCGAACGTCGGCTTTGTCCCGCTGAGCGGCCATTGCGGCCACTGCCGGCCGGATCAGCTGTCGTAATCGATCGCGTGCTTGAGCTGCTTTTCGTATTCAAGCGCCTTGCCGGTGCCGAGTGCAACGCAGTTCAGGCTTTCGTCGGCGATCGAGACGGCCAGCCCGGTCTGTTCGCGCAGTGCCAAGTCCAATTCGCCCAGAAGCGCGCCGCCGCCGGTGAGCATGACGCCGCGGTCGACGATGTCGGCCGCCAGATCGGGCGGTGTGGTCTCGAGCGCGGTCATCACCGCCTCGCAGATCTGCTGCACCGGTTCGCTGAGCGCTTCGGCCACCTGGGCTTGTGAGACCTCGGTTTCCTTTGGCACCCCGGTCAGCAGGTCACGACCGCGGATTTGCATCGACTGGCCGCGGCCGTCATCGGGCATCCGCGCGGTGCCGATCGAGGTCTTGATCCGCTCGGCGGTGCTTTCGCCGATCAGCAGGTTCTGCTGGCGGCGCAGATAGGAGATGATGGCCTCGTCCATGCGGTCACCGCCGACGCGGACCGAGCGGGCATAGACGATGTCGCCCAGCGAGAGCACGGCGACCTCGGTGGTGCCGCCGCCGATATCGACCACCATGTTACCGGTGGGATCGGTGATCGGCATGCCGGCGCCGATGGCCGCGGCGATGGGTTCGGCGATGAGGCCTGCGCGCCGCGCGCCGGCGGCCAGCACCGAGGAGCGGATGGCGCGTTTTTCCACCGGTGTGGCGCCATGCGGGACGCAGACGATCACTTTCGGTTTGTAGAAGGTCGAGCGCTTGTGAACCTTGCGGATGAAATGCTTGATCATTTCTTCGGCGGTGTCGAAATCGGCGATCACGCCTTCGCGCATCGGCCGGATCGCTTCGATCGAGCCGGGCGTGCGGCCGAGCATCAGCTTGGCGTCCTCGCCCACGGCGAGCACTTTCTTGACGCCGTCCTTGACGTGATAGGCCACCACCGACGGCTCGCTCAGGATCACGCCCTTGCCTTTGACATAGACCAGCGTGTTGGCGGTGCCGAGATCGATTGCCATATCGGCCGCGAACAATCCGGGGAGTTTATCGAAGATCGACATGGCGCACGCGGATCCTTGGGGTGGTGACGGTCTGAACCTTGTTGTTGGCCTGCGACTCGGGCGGGCCGGGGCAGGAGCCTCTATATAGGCTTGGGAATGCGGTTGCGAAAGGGGGCATTCCGGGTCGCTTGGGCGTGATACCGCCGCAGGCGCGGGTGACTTCGGACGGGGGCAGGGGGCGCTGCCCCCTCTGCGCGTGCCGCGCATTCACCCCCGGAGTGTTTTTGGCAAGATGAAGGACGGATCGGCGGGCAGGGATGGCTGCCCGCCGGTCGGTCAGCCGACGTCCTTGTAGCTGATTTCCTTTTCGTCCTGCCCGAGCTTGCCGCGGCGTACCAGCAGGCGGTTCAGCGCGTGTATGTAAGCCTTGACGCTGGCCACCACGGTGTCGGTGTCGGCCGACTGGCCGGTGGCGATGTTGCCGCCTTCCTCGAGCCGCACCGAGACGGTGGCCTGGGCGTCGGTGCCTTCGGTGACGGCGTGAACCTGGTAGAGCTCGAGATGGGCGGTGTTGGGATACAGCGCGCGCACCGCGCGGAAGCTGGCATCGACCGGGCCGTCGCCGGTCATCGTGGCGGTTTTTTCCTTTCCGTCGATCTCCATCGCGATCTTCGCTTCGGCCGGGCCGCCGGTGCCGCAGGTCACGGCGAGGGTTTTCAGTTTCAGCCGGTCGTTGGCGGCATCCTCGCCGACGCGCATCAGCGCAATCAGGTCGTCGTCGAAAACTTCCTTCTTGCGGTCGGCGAGTTCTTTGAAGCGCACGAAGATGTCTTTCAACTGGTTGTCGCCGACATCGAAACCGAGGTTTTCCAGCTTGTCGCGCAGCGCGGCGCGGCCGGAATGCTTGCCCAAAGGCAGCGACGAGGCGGCGAGCCCGATATCCTCGGGGCGCATGATCTCGAAATTTTCGGGGTTCTTCAGCATGCCGTCCTGGTGGATGCCGCTTTCATGGGCAAAGGCGTTCTTGCCGACGATGGCCTTGTTGAACTGCACCGGGAAGCCCGAGACGGTGGCGACGCGGCGCGAGATCGCCATGATCTTGGTGGTGTCGATGGCCGTCCGCCACGGCATGATGTCGTTGCGCACCTTGAGCGCCATCACCACCTCTTCCAGCGCGGTGTTGCCGGCGCGTTCGCCGAGCCCGTTGATGGTGCATTCGATCTGCCGCGCGCCGCCCGCCACCGCGGCCAGCGCGTTGGCGGTGGCCATGCCGAGGTCGTTGTGGCAGTGGGTGGCAAACACCACCTCGCCGGCGCCGGGCACGGTTTCGATCAGGCGGCGGATGAGGCTGGCGCTTTCTTCCGGCGCGGTGTAGCCCACCGTGTCGGGAATGTTGATCGTGGTGGCGCCGGCCTTGATGGCAATCTCGATCACCCGGCAGAGATAGTCCCACTCGGTCCGCGTGGCGTCCATCGGCGACCATTGCACGTTGTCGCAGAGATTGCGGGCGTGGCTGACGGTGTCATGGATCAGGTCGGCCATTTCATCCATCGTGAGATTGGGGATCTGGCGATGCAGCGGCGAGGTGCCGATGAAGGTGTGGATGCGCGGGCGTTCGGCGCCGCGTACCGCCTCCCAGCAGCGGTCGATATCTTTGGCATTGGCGCGGGCCAGCCCGCAGATCACCGAGTCCTTCGAACGCTCGGCAATCTCGCTCACGGCCCTGAAATCGCCTTCCGAGGCGATGGGAAAGCCGGCCTCGATGATATCAACGCCCATGTCGTCGAGCATTTCGGCGATCTCGAGCTTTTCATCGTGGCTCATGGTGGCGCCGGGAGATTGTTCGCCGTCACGCAATGTCGTGTCGAAAATCAAGACACGGTCTTGGGAAGATTGATCGGTCATTTTGGGGTCTCTTTCGTTATCCTTAAGCCTGATGGCGCAGAAGCCTGCATCCTCTGAGCGCCCGCGCCGAAAGAGGCACGCTCAGAGGCGGCTAAGGATTAGAAGCAGGGCAAGCGCACAGGCGCGCGGGACGCGTGCGACAGTTGGTATATGGCCCTGAGTAATCATGGGGACGACCTTATAAGCCCCGCTGCGTGAAGATAAAGCGAAAAAAGCGTGCAGGGAGAGATTGACATCTAAGTGAGTTATTGATTACTAATTTAAGACGCGCGATGGATCATAGAGAATGGGACCCATGACAATGAGTATTGCATGCAAAGCGGGTTGGGCGGTGTCGGCGGTTCTCGCGGCAGCGCTGGGGGCAGGGGCATATCTGTTCGTTATTCAGGGCAATACCGAGCCTTACGAGGACGGGCGTACGGCGATCCTGCTGAGCAAAGACGAACGCAACCGGGTTCTGGGAGAAATGCGGGCGTTGCTGGAGGCGTCCAAGGCCATCACCCAGGCGGCGGTCAAGGGTGATATGGAGACCGTGGCCACCGAGGCGCGCGCGGTGGGGATGGTGGCGGCCGAGGGCGAAAGCCCGGTGCTGATCGCCAAGCTGCCGTTGGAGTTCATGACGATGGGCTACTCTGCCCATCGGGCCATGGACGATCTCGCCGACCTCGCGGGACGAAGCGACGACCCTCTGGAAATCCTGGGCGCGCTGGGCGAGGCGATGGAGATTTGCACCGGCTGCCATGCCGGGTATCGTCTTGGCGTTGAGGGACAGGACGAGGGTAGCTGACTCGGTGACACGTCAACGCAAACGCGCCGAAGACCGCAAGGCCGAACTCGTGGCAACAGCTATCCGGCTTGCCGGAGAGGTCGGACCCGACCGGGTGACGACGCAGGCTCTGGCCGAGGCCGTGGGCATTAGCCAGCCGGCCATCTTCCGGCATTTCCCGACCAAGCCCGACATCTGGCTGGCGGTGGGCGAGACGATCACCCAGGGGATGGAGCCCGGAGCGCCCGGCCTTCCGACAGTGGACGAGAACGATCCGCTGGCGAGGCTCGAGGCTCTGGTGGCGCGGTATCTGGGTCAGATCATGCAGACGCCGGCAATTCCGGCGATCTTGTTCTCGCGCGAGCTGCATTCCGAGAACGAGGCACTGCGGGCGCATTTTCAGACGGTGATGACGCGGCGGCGGGCGGGGTTTGCCGCGTTGATCGCGGCGGCACAGGACCGAGGCCAGATCGGCGGCGGGCGGGCTGAGGCTGGTGATCTGGCCGCAGTGATCCTGGCCACGATCCAGGGTTTGGCGATGCGCTGGTCGCTGGAGGCGCGCGGCTTTGATCTGCAGGCTGAGGGCGTGCGGCTGATCGGCGGCGTGATCCGGGGATTTGCCGGGAACCGCGGCGCCGAGTGATCCCGACGTCGAGGCCGTGCGTAATCAGGGCATGAAAAAACGGGCATTGGTCATTGGCGCGTCGGGGGGCATTGGGCGGGCGCTCTCGACAGAGCTGGTCGCGCGCGGTTACGCGGTGACTGGGCTGTCGCGCAGCGCCGACGGGTTCGATCTGACGCGGGCCGGGGCGGTCGAGGCCGCACTGGCAGGCCTTTCACCCGACTATGACCTGATCCTTGTGGCCAGCGGCATCCTGACCGGCGGGGCGGAGCGGCCGGAGAAATCGTTGCGTGAGGTCACGGCGGAAGAGATGGCGGCGCAGTTTGCGGTCAACGCCATCGGCCCGGCGCTGGTGCTGCGGCATGCGGCGCGGCTTTTTCCGCGCGACCGGCGGGCGGTGTTTGCCGCGCTCAGTGCGCGGGTGGGCTCGATCGGCGATAACCGGGCGGGGGGCTGGTATTCCTATCGCACCTCCAAGGCCGCGCTGAACCAGATTATCCACACCGGGGCGATCGAGCTGGCGCGCACCCACATGCAGGCGATCTGCGTGGCGCTGCATCCCGGAACGGTGGCAACCGAGTTCACCGCCGGCTTTCCGAGCCATCACAAGCATACGCCGGATGCGGCGGCCGGCCACCTGCTGAGCGTGCTGGACGGGCTGACACAGGAGGACAGCGGGCAGTTTTTCGACTGGAAGGGTGAGAGGGTGCCCTGGTGAGGCTGATCCTGGTGCTGGGCGATCAGCTGACGCATGATCTGTCGGCGCTGCGCGAGGCGGAGCCCGATGACGTGGTGGTGATGGCGGAAGTGGCCGAGGAGACCGGTTATGTGCCGCACCATCCAAAGAAGATCGCGCTGGTGCTCTCGGCGATGCGCCATTTCGCCGAGGCGCTGCGCGCGGCGGGGCGTGAGGTGCTCTATACCAGGCTCGACGATGCGGAGAACGCCGGCTCGATCCCGGGGGAATTGCTGCGTCGGGCCGAGGCAACGGGGGCGACCGAGGTGATCGCCACGCGGCCAGGAGAGTGGCGGTTGATAACGGCATTGGAAGAGTCGCCGCTGAAGCTGACGCTTTTGCCCGATGACCGGTTTTTCTGTTCGCTCGAGGCGTTCGACACATGGGCTGAAGGGCGCAAGGAACTGCGGCTGGAATGGTTTTACCGCGAGATGCGGCGCAAGACCGGGCTTTTGATGGAGGGGGACAAACCCGCGGGTGGCAAGTGGAATTTCGACCACGACAACCGTAAGAAGGCCGGGGCGGCGTCGGTCCTGTCGCAACCGATGCAGTTCACGCCGGATGCGATGACCGAAGAGGTCCTGGCGCTGGTCGAGGCGCGGTTCGGCGACAATTTCGGGGATGTGCACCCGTTCCGGTTCGGAGTGACGCGGGAACAGGCGCTGCGGGCGTTGGATCATTTCGTGAAGCGCGCGCTGCCGGGGTTCGGCGATGTGCAGGACGCGATGCTTCTGGACGAGCCGTTTCTCAATCACTCGCTGTTGTCGGTTTACCTTAACCTCGGGTTGGTGACGCCGCGCGAAGTCTGCAAACGAGTCGAGGCCGCGTGGCAGGCAGACGAGGTGCCGATCAACGCCGCCGAGGGGTTCATCCGGCAGATCCTGGGTTGGCGAGAGTTTGTGCGGGGTATCTATTTCCGCGAGGGGCCGGACTACGTGAAGCGTAATGTTCTGGGGCACGACCGGGCGTTGCCGGCGCTCTATTGGGGTGGCGACACCGGCATGGCCTGCCTCAAGGCGGCGGTGGCCCAGACGCGGGACGAGGCCTATGCCCACCATATCCAGAGGCTGATGGTGACAGGCAATTTCGCGCTTCTTATTGGGGCCGATCCGGGGCAGGTGCACGCGTGGTATCTGTCGGTTTATTCCGACGCGTTCGAATGGGTCGAAGCGCCCAATACGCTGGGCATGAGCCAGTTTGCCGATGGCGGGGTGGTCGGGTCGAAGCCTTATGTCAGCTCAGGCAATTACATCGCGAAGATGAGCGACTATTGCGGCGCCTGCGCCTATGACGTGAAGGCCAAGACGGGCAAGAGGGCGTGCCCGTTCAACCTGTTCTATTGGCATTTTCTCGATCGCCACCGCGACCGGTTCGCCACCAATCCGCGGATGGCGAACATCTATCGCACCTGGGACCGGATGGACCCGGATCGGCGGCAGACCGTCCTGCGGGAAGCCGAGGGTTTGCTGGCCCGTCTTGACGCCGGAGCCCTGGTCTGATCGCTGTTCAAGAGGCCGGGTTGGCGGGTTTTTCGCGCCATGATCTGAATCAAGGTAAACACATGCGCAGCGGATAATGTGTCGCATACCGTTGTGTGCAACAGCACTGAAAAGGAGTCGAAGCCGGCGAAGCATGGGTTGTGCTCTGGCGCCGGGTTTTGACGATCAACCGGCGGGGCTCCGCCGCATCAGGAGGAAAAGTCATGGCACATGTCGTCGTGCTGGGGGGCGGACTTGGGGGGACAATCCAGGCCTATGAGCTGCGTGAATCGCTGTCGAAAAGCGACAAGGTTACGCTGATTTCCAATAAGCCCTATTTCCAGTTTACCCCGTCGAACCCCTGGGCCGGTGTCAACTGGCGCAAGAAGGACGACATCATCGTTGATCTCGACCCGGTGATGCGCCGCCGCGACATCGGTTTTCTGTGCGACGCGTGCGTGGCGCTCGACCCCGAGGCCAACCAGTTGACGCTGGAAAGCGGCAAGGTGGTGGCTTACGATTTCCTGGTGATCGCCACTGGGCCCGAGCTGGCCTTCGACGAGATCGAAGGGTTCGGCCCGGACAACCACACCAGCTCGATCTGCCATATCGAACATGCCGAAATCTCGGGCCAGAACTGGGACGCGTTCTGTGCCGATCCCGGCCCGATCGTGATCGGGGCGGTGCAGGGGGCGAGCTGTTTCGGGCCGGCCTACGAATACCTGATGACCATCGAGACCGACCTGCGCCGTCGCAAGATCCGCCACAAGGTGCCGATGACGTTTGTCACGTCGGAACCCTATATCGGCCATCTGGGCCTGGGTGGGGTGGGCGATACCAAGGGCATGCTGGAATCGATCCTGCGGGATCGCGACATCAACTGGGTGATCAACGCGAAGGTGGAGAAATTCGCCGAGGACGCGGTGCATTTCACCGAGCATAACGAGGACGGCAGCGAGAAAGCCAAGCACGAGTTGCCCGCCAAGTACAAAATGTTCCTGCCGGCCTTCCGCGGCATCAAGCCGCTGATGGGCATCGAGGGGCTGGTGAACCCGCGTGGTTTCGTCATCACCGACGAGCACCAGCGCAACCCGAAATACCCCAACATCTTCGGCATCGGCGTTTGCATCGCCATCGCCCCGCCTGTGGCCACGCCGGTGCCGACCGGTGTGCCGAAAACCGGCTTCATGATCGAGTCGATGGTCACCGCCACGGCACATAACATCCCGCGCATCATCGCCGGGCACGAGCCCGACGAGAAGCCGACCTGGAACGCGCTGTGCCTGGCCGATTTCGGTGACCGCGGCGCGGCTTTCCTGGCGATGCCGCAGATTCCGCCGCGCAACGTCAACTGGTCGGGCGAGGGGAAATGGGTGCACTGGGCCAAGCTGGCGTTCGAGTGGTACTTCATCCGCAAGGTCAAGAAGGGCGTTTCCGAGCCCTGGTACGAGAAGACCATCATGAAAATGATGAAGGTCAACAAACTGGAAGGCTGATCCAGGAAGTGATTGCGACCACGATACGGGCGCCCTGGCGGGGCGCCCGTCTTACATGAAGCTTTCGCGTAAAAGCCCCGAGACGGAAAAAATCCGGCCACATTCTGGCCCATTTCCTCGAACAGAGTGTTTCCGAATGAGAAGCAGTCCGAGTGGGGCAAACGTGGACGACGAGCGCAAAGAACGGCTTGGACTCTGGCTTGGGGCCGCGATGGCGGGGTTCCTGGGCCTGATGCTGTTTTCCTGGGCGGCGCTACAGGCGCTGATCGAGCCCGGAAAGGTCGGGCTGCCCGGGCGGGTGGCGCTGAACGTGGCCTTCCTTCCGAGCAAGGTCAAAGACGCTTGGGACGAGGCGATGAGCTTTGCCAGCGGCGCCGAGGCGACGCGGTTCTTCTCGGTGCCGCGGCCGGCGCTGGACGAGACCGGCTTTCGCCCGGTGCTGCAAGCCGACGGCAACGCCCTGTCAGGACTGCAGGTACGCGGCGACGTGGCGGCGGCAGACCGCGGCTGGCGTCTGATCGGCGGCGCGATGCAGGTGGGTGGCCGGGCCGGCAATATGGCGGTTCTGCTCGACCCTGATCTTGTGGCGCGACGCATCTGGCGGCTCGACGAGGACGCGGTCGAGGCGGCCGACAAGTCGCGGGACTCGCGGCGGATGCTGCACGGGCTGCAGATCCTGCCTGAGGCCGGGTCGATCGTCTTTGGTTTCGACCATGGCTCGGCGCTGCAGCGCCGCGACATGTGCAACCGCACGGAATGGATCACAGCGGGTAAATTCCACCATTCGGTGACGCTGAGCCCCGACGGATACGCGCTCTGGGCGCTGCGCGACGGTGGTTTTGCCAGTGATTTCGCCCCAGACGATCTGACCGCGCCACCCAACACCGGCCTGGTGCGGCTCGATGCGGCGACCGGCGAAATCGTGGAGGAGATCAGCCTCGAGGCGCTGGTGGCAGCCAATGCGGGTCTGGGCCTGTTCGAACTGGCGCGCAAGGATGCGAACGAGGTCGAGACCAACGAGGTGGCGGTGATCGGCCGCTGGATCTCGGACCCGATGCATTTCAACGATATCGAGGCGCTGCGCCCGGAAATGGCGGCGGCCTTCCCGGATTTCACGGCGGGCGATCTGCTGGTCAGCGCGCGGGACATCAATACAGTAATGGTGATTGATCCCGAGACGCATAAGGTGAAATGGCATCAGACCGGCGGCTTCATGCGCCAGCATGACCCCGACTGGCGACCCGACGGCACGATCTCGGTTTTCGACAACGGGATGAGCACGGGGGTGAGCCGTATCCAAACAGTCGATGCGAAAACCAATCACATCAGCGTAGCTTATGATGGCGCCGAGATGGATTTCTATACCAGGATCCGCGGCAAGCACATGCGCACCACCCGTGGCGATCTGGCGATCGTGAGCCCGCAGCAAGGCCGAGCCTTCGAGCTCGATGCCGGGCGCCGGCCGGTTCTGGAATTCCGCAATCACAAGCCCGGATCGGAGGAGAAGAACTTCGTTCTGACCGAGTATCTGTGGCTGCCCGAAACCGCTTTGACAGCAGGAGACCTGACATGTTCCGACAGCTGATCCCAGTAACTGCGATATTCACGCTGATCCCGGCGATGGCGCAAGCCTATATCGGCCCGGGCATGGGGTTGGGGGCGATCGCGTCGCTTCTCGGCCTGGTGGCCGTGTTCTTCATGGTGATGGTGGCCTTCTTGTGGTTCCCCATCAAGCGCCGTATCGCCAAACGCCGCAAGGCGGCTGAAGCCGAGGCGCAATGACGGTCGATCTGGCCAGCACCGCGGCGCTGGCGGCGCTGACTCTGATCCTGGTGCAGATCGCGCTGCGCCTGCCGCTGGGGCAGGCGATTGGTGCGATCACCGGTCCGAGCCTGCGGTCGGTCGCGGTATTGCGCGCGCGGGGCATTTCCGACCACTGGAAAGAGCGCGCCATGAAGCTTTACGCCTGGCGCACGCTGAAAGGCGTGGCGTGGTTTACCGCGCAGCTGTTGCTGTTGGCGGCGGTGGCGCTGGGAATTGGCGCTGTGATTGCCGCCGTGGTGCCAGGGTTTGTTGATTTTTCCATAGGATTTCAGGGCATTGTCGTCACTTTAGTGGTGGCTGTTCTGTGGCTTTGGGTGCTCAAAGCGTTGGGCGTGCGCCGGGCCGCACCGCGGTCGGATTACACCCCGATGGAGCAGATGATGCACCGGGTCGCGCTTGGGAATGGCGCCGTGGCCGAGATGGGGTTTGCGCTCGACCAATTGATCGCGCGGCCCGACGCGGAAGCGGCGCGCATCGGCGGGCATGTTTTCGTGGCCGGACTGGCGCGGGCCGGCACCACGGTCCTGACCCGGGCGCTGCATGAGAGCGGCGCCTTCGGCTCGCTGACCTATCGTGACATGCCCTTCGTGCTGGCGCCGACCCTTTGGGGAAAACTGAACCGGCGCGGTGGAGTGCAGGCGTCGGAGCGGGCGCATGGCGATGGGCTGGTGGTCGACCTCGACAGCGTCGAAAGCCTGGAAGAGCCGTTCTGGCGGGTGTTCGACGGTGCCGCCTATATCAAGGCCGACCGGCTGCTGCCGCATGTGCCCGAGGCAGCGCTGGTGAGCAAATACCGGCGGTATGTCGGGGCGATCCTGAAAGCGCGCGGGGCGGGGCGCTATCTGGCGAAGAACAACAACAACATCCTGCGGCTGGGCATGCTGGCCGAAGCCTTCCCCGACGCCCATCTTCTGGTGCCGTTCCGCGATCCCGTGGCTCATGCCGGGTCGTTGCGGGCGCAGCACGCGCGATTCGCCGAAACCCATGCCAAGGATCCATTTTCGCGTGACTATATGGGCTGGCTGGCGCATCACGAGTTCGGCTCGGACCATCGCTGGTTTGCAGTGGGTGACAAGCCTGAGGGTGACCCGACGGCGCGTGACTACTGGCTGGCGGAATGGTGCAGCGTCTACGACTGGCTGCTCGAGACGGCGCCGGAGCGGGTGCGGTTCGTTTGCTACGAAGATCTGTGCAACGATCCTGCCGCCTGGTCGACGTTGGCCGAGGAGATTGGCATAGAGGCGGGTAATGCGACGCCGTTCCGGGCGGCCGACGTGGCCGCGCGTGAGGGGCTGTCGGAGCTCGAAGCGCGTGCCTATGCGATCTATGACAGGCTGCGGACCCGGGGCTGAGCACAAGAAAAAACGGGCGCCCGGGAGGGGGCGCCCGCAGGTTGTTGCCGAGCTTATCGTTCTTCAGGGCTTGATATAGGTGAAACCCTGTTGTTGCAGGTAACTGAGTTCGGCCACGCCGGACGGCACGACATCTTCCTCGTACGCGTCGAACAGGTCATTGTTGAGGTCGATATTACGGCCGCGCAGCGTGTTGGCGCAAACGTGGAAGGCGACTTGCTGGCCCTTGAGTTCGAGGATCCGGCCCTGCAGGTTCATGTTTTTCTTCGCCGTCTGAAGCAGGCCGACACCGTTGCCGTGCAGAACCACCTTGATCTCCATGTTGTCGGCGCCAACGGCGTTAATGTGGTTCTGAATGTTGCGCATCGCGCCCATGTATTTCTTGTCGTCATTTCCGCCAGGATAGTTGATGTGATAGACGACCTTCTGCTTGCCGTAGCGCTCGTTCGCATCGGCAGTGGTGGCGAGCGCTGTGAGGGCAAGCGTAAGCGTCAGCGCGGCGACGCCGGCGGCGAGTTTTCGAATGAGTTGCATGTATTCCTCCCTTTTTTTGATCGGGCCGTTGTGGCCTCGTTAAAAAGTCTCCCACGACTTGTGCGATCACAAAACTGGCAGAAATCCCGGAAAACGAGCGGTTTCCACCTAGGGAATACCCTAGGTTTCGGGGTTCTGACCGTGCACCGCCGCTTTTTGCACGAGTTCGGCAGCAGATTTCGCATCGTGCTTGCGCAGCAGATTGGAGCGGTGGAATTCCACGGTTTTCGGGCTGATCCCGAGGTTGCGGGCGATCTCCTTCGACGACAGGCCCTGTGCCACGAGGGCGAGGATTTCGGATTCACGCTGGGTGAGCTGGACCGGTGGCTCGGTTGGCCCGGCGGGCACCGGCTCGGTGGTCTCCTCCTGTGCAGGCGTCGGCTGCGTGACGCGCCTGGCGCGAAAGGTCATCATGGCGAAACCTAGCGCTAGCGCCGCCGCCAGCACGAACAGCACCGGCACCCAGTAGCGGGCCGCTGATGTGCCGCTCGGCGAGGCCGATGTGCGTTCGGCGAACGCTGCGTCGAGCGCACGCACGGCGTGATAGCTGAGCGGCGCGCCCCATCCGTCGTGCAGCCCGTGGGCGGCCCGGACCGCCGGGTCCTGTGTCTGCAGCAAGGCAAGTGCCATGCGGTCGCGCAGGTCGCCGGGCGTGCCGGCCATGGCGAGGAAGGGCCATTCCGGGTAGAGCCGGGTCGAGAGCGCATCGGGATGCGTGAAGCTGGCATTGCTGTTGAGCACCCGGATACGGGCGGGGTCGAGCGTGCCTTCGGCGGCGCGGGTCTCGATCAGCCCCGAGCGCACGATGCCGATATCGGTGACGCCCGACAGCACCTGGTCGATGATCTGGTCCTGCGGGAAGCCGACGAAATTCAGTTCGGAAAAATCGCTGGCCGGGTCAAAGCCGTGGCTGGTGAATTCCAGCCAGGCCACCTGATAGCCGCCGAAGGCGCGGGGGTCGACGGCCGTCACCCGGCGACCGACAGCGTCTTTCAGCGTGCTGATATCCGAGCCGGCGGCGGAAAAGATCACGCTGCCGAATTCCGAGCTGTCGCTGCCATCCGAGAGGCGGCGTCGCAGTGTGGCGATGACGCTCATCGGGTGGCGTTTTTCCAGCGCAACGAAATGGCCGGGATTGGTGATCAGGAAATTCAGCGTGCCGTTTTCGATCAGCGGCCCGGCCGAGGCCAGTGTAACGGGAACGAGCCGGGTCGGCATGTCGAACGCACCTGCGACATAGGTTTCGAGCGGGGTCCAATAACGTTCGATTCCCGGCCAGCCGCGATGGGCGAGAATGCCGATGCGCAACTCGTTGTCGAGGTTGTCCTGCGTGTGTCCACCGGTGGGCCGCGCCATCAGCAGGCAGAGCAGGGCGAGGCGAATGGAGGCGCGCATGCGGTTCCTTCCCCCGGCGCGGTGCTGGGCGGCGCCAGGTCAGCCCCGGTCAAGATTGCCGCTGCGCACCGGTACACCGAATTCGTCGAAACAGATATCCGCTAGTTTGGCGATACCGTCACGGATCGTGTCAAGGGACGGGTGACCGAAGCAGATCCGCATCCGGTGGCGGTTCTCGGCGCCGTTCACGGTCCATTGGTGGCCTGGATTGATCTCGATCCCGTGTCGCAGGGCGGCCTGGTTGAGTCGTTCGGTGTCGACATTGTCGGGCAGCGTGACCCACAGATAGATACCGCCGGCGGGGCGGTCATAGTCGGCGGCGGCGCCGAAATGTTCGTCAAGCGCGGCGCAGAGCGCGTCGGATTTTTCCTGCAGCATCGGCAGCAGCGCGGCGATATGGGCGTCGAAATTGTCCGGCAGGTATTCGGCCAGCACCATCTGTTCCAGCGCGCCCGAGCCGGCATCGGTTTTCAGCGGCAGGATACGGCCCATGAGCGGCCAGGGGGCGACGAGGTAGCCGACGCGCAGCGCCGGGGCGATGGTTTTCGAAAACGTGCCGCAATAGATCACCCGATCTTCGGTATCGAGGGCGTGGATTGCGGGTGGGCGCTGGCCCGAAAACACCAGGTCAGCATAGCAGTCGTCCTCAAAGATCGGAACGCCGTATTTCGCCGAAAGCGTCAGCATCTCGTGGCGGCGCGCTGCGGGCATGACGGTGGCGGTCGGGTTCTGAATGGTCGGGATTGTGTAGATGAATTTGGGCGTGATGCCTCGTCCCCGATAGTGCGCCAGCGCCTCTTCGAGCGCGTCCATCCGCATGCCGTCAGCGTCGAGCGCGACGGGGTGCGGGGTGACGCCGAGCGCGCGCAGCTTGCTGATCGCGCCCATGTAGTTGGCTTCTTCCAGGAGCACCACATCGCCGGGGTTCAGAAACGCCTTGTTCACAAGGTCCATCGCCTGCAACGAGCCGGTGGTGACGAGGATGTCACCAGCCGGGGCCTTCATGCCGCAGCGGCGGGCGAGGATGCGGGCGATTTCCTCGCGCAGGGGGAGGTAGCCCTGCGGCCCGGAATCCATGCCGTATTTACCCATCGCATGGCCTTGCTCGCGCAGGACTTTCGATACCGCCACGGCCAGCGCTTCGGCGGGGACGGTGGGCTCGTCGATATTGCCGCCGACGAAGTGATAGGGGGGCAGGCCCTGAAAGGGTGCCGCCTGCTGGGCACTGGCGGCGGTGGACAAGAGGGCATCATAGGCGAAGGGCATCGGAGGGTCCTTTTTTCGTCTTCCGTGATGGCGACGATACAGGGGGCGGCGCGGGATGCAAACGCGGTGAGACTGTGCGGTTGGGCAGGACGTCGGTTTCAAAGCGTTCGGAACGGCGCCGTGCAGACGGGGGCGGCTTGAACCGGATCGCCGGGCCGATGTCCCATGTTCAAGGCGGATGCCCCATCCCCAAGAATGACCGTGATGTCGCAGGGGGGACGCCGTGCAAACTGCCGCCGCGAGGTGCGATCGGGCCGGATCAGTCGCCGGTCAGGGCGCCGTTTTCCCAAGTGCCGGTTTCCTCACCGCCGTCGGCATAGATCATCTTGCCGGGGCCCTGGCGTTTGCCGTTGAGGAACTGGCCGTCGTAGACATCGCCATTGGCATAAGTCGCCACGCCCTTCCCGGAAATCGCACCTTCCTGCCAGTCTCCGGAATAGCGGAAACCGTCGGGCATGACCATTTCGCCCTGGCCGTGGCGCAGGCCGTTGGCAAAGCCGCCCTTGTAGACCGTGCCGTCGGGATAGGTGGCGGTGCCCTGACCGTGGCGCTTGTTGTCGAGCCAGTCGCCTTCGTAGCGGTAGCCATCGGTCGACGTCATCACTCCGGCGCCCTGGTATTTGGCATCCTGGAAACCGCCTTCGTAGACAGTGCCGTTGGCATAGGTGGCCTTGCCTTGGCCGTCGATCACGCCCGCTTTCCACTGGCCTTCATAGGTCGACCCGTCGGGGTAGGTGATCTTGCCTTCGCCATCGGCGAGATCGGCGCGGAACTGGCCCAAATAGACCGAGCCGTCTGGATAGGTCACCTCGCCTTGGCCTTCGATCCGGCCGGCGACCCAGCTGCCGACATAGCGGTAGCCGTCGGCGCCGGTGAAGATTCCCTGACCTTCGCGCTTGTCGTCCTTGAACGCACCTTCGTAGATATCTCCGTTGGCGTAGGTCACGCGACCGCTGCCCTCGCGCCGGCCGGCGACGAGATCGCCCTCGTAGATGTCGCCGTTGGGTTGGGTCAGCTTGCCGGTGCCGTTGATCTGGCCATCCTTCCAGGTGCCTTCGTAGATCAGCCCATCGGGCATGGTGAGCTTGCCATCGCCTTCGCGCGCGCCTTTGACGATACGACCTTCGTAGATGGCGCCGTCGGGATAGGTGATGGTGCCGGTGCCGTCCTTGACGCCGTTGACCCAGTCGCCTTCGTAGACATAGCCACCCGGCGAGCGCATCGTGCCCCGCCCGTGGTGCATAGCGTTGCGGAAACCACCTTCGTAAGTCACGCCATTGGCATAGGCCGCCACGCCGTCGCCCATGATCTTGCCGTCGACCCAGCTGCCCTCATAGGTGCCGCCATCGGCAAAGACGATCTTGCCCAGGCCGTCGGGTTTGCCTTTGGCGAACTCGCCCTCGTAGACCGAGCCGTTCGGGAAGCGCGCCACGCCCTTGCCCTTGATTTCGCCCTCGACCCACTCACCGGAATATTCGTAGCCGTTGGGCAGTCGGTAGGTACCCTGGCCATGCTGCAGGCCGTTCTTGAAGGTGCCTTCATAGACGCCGCCGTCGTCGTACTGCTTGGTAAGTACCTCGCTGTCCTGGGCCTGCGCGGGCAGGGCGAGAACCAGTGTGACGGCCGTTCCGGCCAGCAAGGATTTAAGCGGTTTAACCATGAACTGTGAAAGCCCCCTGTTTTCCCGCGCAGACCGCGGGTATGCCGGAAATCTAGGCCAGCCGCGGCGGGCAGGCAACGGGTTTTCCCCAAATCGGCTTCCCCTTGCCCCTTGATCTGGTAAATCTTGGCGCCGTGGTCACGAGGGAAGACGCGATGACTGACAAGTTCCGGCTGACATTGGCACAGCTCAACCCAACTGTGGGCGATATCGACAGCAATGCAGCAAAGGCTCGGGCCGCCTGGGAGGCGGGTTGCGCGGCGGGGGCCGACCTGGTGGCGTTGCCGGAGATGTTCATCACCGGTTACAACACCCAGGACCTGGTGATGAAGCAGGTGTTCCACGAAACCGCGATCGCGGCGGTGGAGGCGCTGGCCCGGGACTGTGCCGAAGGGCCGGCGTTGGCGATCGGCGGGCCGGCGGTGGAGAACGGACATCTCTACAACGGCTACTACATTTGCAAGGGCGGGCGGATCGTCTCGACCGTGCTGAAGCATCACCTCCCGAACGAGACGGTGTTCGACGAGGTTCGCCTCTTCGACAGCGGGCCGCTGGGCGGGCCCTATGCGGTGGGCAATGTGCGCATCGGCAGCCCGATTTGCGAGGATGCCTGGCACGAGGATGTGGCCGAGACGCTGGCCGAAACCGGGGCCGAGTTCCTGTTGGTCCCCAACGGCTCGCCCTATTTCCGCAACAAGATCGAGGTGCGGCAGAACATGATGGTCGCCCGCGTGGTCGAGACCGGGCTACCGCTGGTTTACCTCAACATGGTGGGCGGCCAGGACGACCAGGTGTTCGACGGCGGATCCTTCGTGCTCAACCCGCATGGCGAACTGGCGCTGCAACTGCCAGTCTTCGACGCGGTGATCGCACATGTGGATTTCGAGCGCGGGCCGGAGGGCTGGCGCGCGGTGCCGGGCGACAAGGCGCATTTGCCCGACGCATGCGAGCAGGATTACCGCTGCATGGTTGAAGCCTTGCGCGACTATTGCGGAAAGACCGGGTTCAGCAAGGTCTTGCTGGGCTTGTCGGGCGGGGTCGACTCGGCGATCGTGGCGACGATCGCCTGCGATGCACTGGGACCGGAAAACGTGCGCTGCGTGATGCTGCCGTCGGAATACACTTCCGAGGCATCGCTGGAAGATGCCGAAGCCGTGGTGAAGGCGTTGGGCTGTCGATATGACTATGTGCCGATTGCCAAGGGCCGCGCGGCGATCACCGAGTCGCTGGCGCCGCTCTTTGAAGGGCGCGCGGCGGATATCACCGAGGAGAACATCCAGTCGCGGCTGCGCGGGCTCTTGCTGATGGCGATGTCGAACAAGTTCGGAGAGATGCTGCTGACCACCGGCAACAAGAGCGAGGTGGCGGTTGGCTATGCCACGATCTATGGCGACATGGCGGGCGGCTATAACCCGATCAAGGATCTCTACAAGACGCGGGTGTTCGAGACCTGCCGTTGGCGCAATACCAACCACCGACCCGAATGGATGAAAGGGCCGGCGGGCGAGGTGATCCCGGTACGGGTGATCGACAAGCCGCCCTCGGCCGAGTTGCGCGAAGACCAGAGGGACGAGGATTCGCTGCCGCCCTACGAGGTGCTGGATGCGATTCTCGAGATGCTGGTCGACGGCGACGCCAGCGTGGCCGAATGCGTCGCGGCGGGGTTTGACCGAGACACCGTCAAGCGCGTGGAGCACCTGCTGTACATCAGTGAATACAAGCGTTTTCAGTCGGCCCCGGGGGCGCGGCTGACCCCGCGCAGTTTCTGGCTCGATCGCCGCTATCCGATCGTCAACCGCTGGCGCGACCCGTCGGCGGGCTAATCCGTCGGTGTGCTGCGCACGCAGGATGGTTTGCGTTCGGGCCACGCAGGCCTTGGGGGCGCTGCCCCCAAACCCCCGGAGTTTTTCAGGGAAGGTGAAATGCCGGGCGGCCCGTTGTGTCACGGACGGGTCGGGAC
Source organism: Marimonas arenosa (assembly GCF_030848945.1). Taxonomy (GTDB): domain Bacteria; phylum Pseudomonadota; class Alphaproteobacteria; order Rhodobacterales; family Rhodobacteraceae; genus Marimonas; species Marimonas arenosa. The sequence continues at coordinate 347,218 of NZ_JANHAX010000005.1, read as the reverse complement.
ACCGGTCCGATGCGGCCTGCCGGGGTCAAACATGTGCGGTCGGATGGCGTTTCCGCCCCGGGCATGAACCGCAGACGGCGGGTCGCGGCGAATTGCCGGTCTGCGTCCGGGTCGGGGCTCACTCCCACCAGCGGTCGATGGTGGCGATATCGTCGTCGGACCAGCCGAAATGGTGGGCGAATTCATGCACGGTGACATGCGCCACGAGTTCCTGCCAGGTGACATCGCGGCGGGCGCGCCACTCGTCAAGGATGGGTTCGCGGAAGAGCCACACCGTGTCGGGACCGATCGGTTGATCGTAGACTGACTTTTCGGTCAGCGGGATGCCGTCATAAAGACCGGTGAGGTCGAAGGGATCATCGATTTCGAGATCGTCGAGCATGTTTTCGTCGGGCCACTCGGCGACTCGAATGGCGACCAGCGCCGCCGGACCGTGAAACGGGGCCGGGAAGGCCGCGACGGTGTCGAGCGCGATCTGTTCGATCTGGTCGAGCGTGGGGACGGAGTTGGTCATGATCTGCGATATGGGGCAAGGCCGTGCGGAAGAAAAGACGTGATCCGGCTGTCGCCTTGCGATCGACACCGGCAGGGGGTGAGGCCGGCGGGCGAGATTTGATAGGCTGTGGGCGAATCAAAGGACAAAGGGAGTTTCGGTGATGTTTCTGAGCAAGTTGGAGGTCAGCGCCTTGGCCGCCGCGGTTCTGTCCGCCGGCGCGCTGGCCGCGGCCGAACTGGCGCCGCGCTATGAGGCGATGGGCGAGATGACCGTGGAGATGGGCGGTGACATACTGGAACTGGTCATTCCCTACGACAAGGAAAAGGGCAGCGCCTATGCCGAGCAGAAAATGATCATGGGGTCGTTTCTGACCATCAACTCGGTGGGGCGCGTGGTGGGGGCGGACGGCGCCCCGGGCCGTCCCATGGTACAGGTGACGCTGCAACGCCAGAGCGGCAGTTTCAAGCTGTTATCGGCTGAGCTGTTCGACCAGCAAGGCTTCGATGCCCCGATGGCGATGGGCGCCGATGGCGGCAAGGGGGCGATTGCCGAGATCAGTTATGACAACGACCGGCTGGAGGCGGTGGTCGAGGGGACGTTCCTGCGGCTCACGGGTTACTCCAAGGGTACGCCCGCGCCGGCCGAGGGCGCGGAGCCGCAGCCGGTGGTGATCCGCTGGCAGGTGGACCTGCCACCGCTGAAATGACAGGGGCGCCGCGACGGGCGCCCCTTTGGGGTCTTCTTGAGACTGCAGGAGGCGGTCAGCCGTTGAGCATCATCTGATAGCTCGACGGGACGTAGTGGAAGCCATCGCCGTGGGACTCGACATAGCCCATGGCCGGCCAGGGCATGTGATAACCGATGAAAGGGATCTTGTCGGCAGCGATCATGCCGAGGATACGGCGCCGGGTCTGGGCAGCCATCGCCTTGTCGCGGTCGAACTTGACCTCCCAGTCGGGGTAGGCCAGTGACCAGACATAGTGGTTGGCGAAATCGGCGGCAATCAGCAGTTGCTGACCGTCGGATTCGATCATGTAGGTCATGTGGCCCGGGGTGTGGCCGAAGGCGGCCATGGCGGTGACGCCCGACGCCACGGAACCGCCATCGTCGAGCATGGTCATGCTCTCGGCGAAAGGACGGACCTTGGCTTCGAAGCCTTCGTTGCCGGACATGTCCCAGGCATCGAACTCGGCCGCGCCGGTAAAATAGGCAGCGTTGGCGAAGGTCGCGGCGCCGTTCTCGGCCATGCCGCCGATATGGTCGCCATGCATGTGGGTCAACACCACCTTGTCGATCTGGTCGGTCTGATAGCCGGCCGCCTGAAGCGCGCCGGAAATCGCGCCGGGATTGAGGCCGGTGTCGAACAGAATGAGCTCGGAGCCGGTGTTGACTACGGTGGGAGTGAAGAAGAACTGCGCCTTGTCGGTGGGAATATTGGCCGTGGCCGAAGCGGCGGCGAATTCCTCGGGGCTGACATTCATACCGAAGATCGACTGCGGTTCGGGCACGGTGCGGGTTCCGGCGAGCAGGGCGGTGACTTCGAAGCTGCCCAGCTTGAAGCGGTTGAAGCGGGTGGTTGCCATACCCAGCATCTCGGCCGCGGCGAAAGCAGTTGAAGATGTGGCGGCGGCAAGCGGCAGGGCAGCAGCCCCCATTAGTGCCGAGCGCCGGGTAATCGAAAAGGCCGGTTTGGTCATCGGAGTCTCCCTTTTTCACAAATATCTGACTTGGCGACATCCTAACGCCAGTGCGGTGCACCGGGATGTCACGACGGCGTGATCGGCGGTGTGGCGCTGCACGTCTTCATGTGCATTTGCGCGCAGGAAAAAAGTGATCCGAACGCGCGAAGGCAGGACGCAGTGTCAGGGAAGGAAGAAGGTGGCCGTGGCGGTGGCCACGGGTTTCTCGGACGGCTCGGTGATCAGGGTGGCGCGGGCGAAGATCAGCGCCTTGCCGGCGCGAACGATCTCGGCCTCGCAGCGTACCGCATCGCCAGTGCCGGGGCGCAGGAAGACCGTGTCGAGATTGGTTGTTGCCACCGGTTTGAACGCGCCCATGTGGCCGGCACAGGCGAACACCATCGAGGTGTCGGCCATCGCCGCCAGCGCCTGGCCCGAGAGAATACCGCCCACCCGGGCGAGCGCCGGCGTGATCGGCATGCGCAGGGTGGCGCCGTCGGGGTCGATCGCGGCGATGGTGAGGTCGAGGGCGCGGACCCAGTCTGCGAAGTTTTCGTCTAGGAAGCGTTGGGCGTCGGCGGGGGTAAGCATGGGCAGGCCTTTGTCTTTGCGCGTCTCCGATCAGTTTGGCACGGGCCGCGACGGCGATCCAGATCATTGATTTCCCATGGCATTCGGGTCATGTTGCCGCACAAGGCGCGAAACACGAAGGAAGGCGCACAGGCGATGGGCAGAGCAAACCGGGCCGTGGTATCGTATGCGACAGCACTCGCCGGGCTGGCGGTTCTGGTGGCCTGTACCGAATTGTCGCCGCCGCAGGGTGAGGAGACATTTCGCCAGTATTGCGCCGGCTGCCATGGCCGTGGTGGAGTTGGGAATGGCCCGTGGGCGGCGCGGCTGCCAGTCCCGCCGGCTGACCTGACCGTGCTCCGTGCTGCCAATGACGGGGTATTCCCGGTCGAGCATGTTATGGCCACGGTTCATGGTTATCCCGGCAAGCACGATTTTTCGGTGATGCCGGAGTTCGGCCCGCTGCTGGAGGGGCCGAAACAGATCTGGGTGTCGTCCGAGGGCGAAGAGATCATGACGCCGGTCGCGCTGCTGGAGTTGGTGAGCTATGTCGAAACACTGCAGCGCTGAGGGCGTGACAGGGATCAAGTGCCATCGCGCGGGAATCGGTTATAGTAAATTTGAGGGGCGCTTTTGAGCGAAAGGGCGAGATGATGAGAAAACTGGTTTTTGCTGCCGGGCTGGCGGCGATGGCGGCGAGCCCTGTGCTAGCACAGGATATCGAAGAGGGCGCCGTGCTTTACGAGCGGCATTGTGCCACCTGTCACGGGATTGATGCCGAGGGAGCGGGTCCGATGGCCGGGGTGTTGCTGATCCAGCCGGTCGATCTGACGACGTTGGTCGCGGCCAATGACGGCGAGTTTCCGCTGCTGCGGGTGGTCCGGCGGATCGACGGGCGCGACCCGTTGATCAGCCACGGATCGCCGATGCCCGTCTACGGCGATTTCTTCGAGGGCGATGACACGGCGATGAAGACGGCGTCGGGCCAGCCGCTGATGACCAGTCGGGCGATTGCCGACCTGGTTGCCTATCTCGAAAGCCTGCAGGCGCCGGCAGAGTAGGGGACGGCGATGCGGGCAACGGTTTGGATGACGGGAACGGCTTTGGCGGTCATGCTGGTGGGCTGTGCCAACCAGGAAATGCCGGGACCGGGTGAAGGCGCGGCGCTTTTTGCGACGAACTGCGCGATGTGCCATGGTCCGGCCGGGCGTGGCGATGGCGAGTTGGCGCGGGAAATCCGCAGCGAGACCGGTCGGCGCCCGAGTGATCTCAGCACGATTGCGCGGCGCAACAAGGGCGAATTCCCGCGCGCCGCGGTGCTCAGCTATATCGACGGCTATACCAGGGGCCGGCTGCCGGACCAGAACATGCCGGAATTCGGTTTGCTGCTGGAGGGGCCAACCGTGCCGGTGGACAGCGGCGACGGAGTGATGAGCCCGACGCCGCGACCGCTGGTGGCGCTGATGGTCTACCTCGAAAGCATTCAGCGGTGAAGCGGTCCGGCCAGACGCGGTGACGCAGCCCCAGGCAAATCGTTTCTGTCACACGCTGCGCGCGAGGGTCTGGCTGATTTCAGTGAGCGAGCGGCCGGACTGTTGCATCCAATTGTTGAAGGCCTTTTGCACTGCGGCCATGGCGGATTTCGACCCGACCGGCTTGTCGATCACGCCCTCGGCGATCAACCGAGCGGTGACGTCGCGGCTGAGAATGAAGCCGTCGCGGCGCATAAAACGCATGGCATATTGGCCGGTCGTGCCGCCGAGCCGGCTGCCTTCGCGTTTGAGCAGGTCGAGCAGACCGACGAAGTCGGTTGCCGGCCAGCCGCCGAGAATCACGCCGGCGCCGCCCTGGTCACGCAGCGCCAGCAGGAAGGCGGCGTTGTCGCGCACGGCCGCGATTTTCGCTCCGTTGCGGATGATGGCAGTATCGGACAGCAGCGCGTCGATCCTGTCGTCATCCATGAAGGCGCATCGGGCCACGTCGAACCCCTGGAAGGCTTGTTCGAACTCGGCCCATTTCGCCTCGACCACCTTCCAGTTGAACCCGGCCTGAAAAATGCATTTTGTCACCTGGCTGAGCCAGCGGTCATCGGGGATCTTCGCCAGTTCTTCCGGAGGCAAGGGTTTTGACAGCAGAGCGGCAAGCGCATCGGTGCCGCCGTGGCGGTCGGCGGCGATGGCGAAGATTTCGGCGAAGCTGCGCATGGTGAAATGGTGCGGCAAGGATTGGGCGGAAGCAAGAGCCGTGAGGCCGGGTGCCGCCGGCCGGACAAATTTGCGGTAAGATGAAAGGTATCAGCGGTTTTGGGCGATCCAGCGTGCGGCGGCCATGGCCGAGGACCAGGCCCATTGGAAATTGTAGCCGCCGAGCCAGCCGGTGACATCGACGCACTCGCCGATGAAAAAGAGCCCGGGCACGCGTGTCGCCTGCATGCTCTTCGAGTTGAGGTCGGCGGTCGAGACGCCGCCGGCGGTGACCTCGGCGGTGCGCCAGCCTTCGGTTCCCGCCGGTGTAAGTCGCCAGGCGTGAAGCTGGTCGGCGAGCCTGCGCAGAGCGGCGTCGGACTGGTCGGCGAGATTGCCGGTGAGCGGCAAAGTGTCAGCGAAGAACTGCACCAACCGGGCGGGCAGGAGTGCAGCGAGATGAGTGGCGAGCGTTTTGCGGCCCCCGGGTTGCTGGCGGCCGGCGCGCAGCGTGTCGTAGAGCGGCGTGGCGGGGGAAAGGTCGATGAAGATCGGCTGGCCTTCCTCCCAGAAGGAGGAAATCTGCAGCATGGCCGGGCCCGATAGGCCGCGGTGGGTGAACAGGATCGCTTCGTCGAAACGCATACCGCCGGCGGTGGCACTGACGGGCAAGGACACGCCTGCGAGCGGCGCGAAGCGGCCCTCCGGGAAGGTGAAGGGCACCAGTGCCGGCCGTGGCGGCACGACGTCGAGGTCGAATTGGCGGGCGATGTCATAGGCTAGGCCGGTGGCGCCCATTTTGGGGATCGACTTTCCGCCCGTTGCGACGACCAGATTGCGGGCGGTGACGATCTCGCGCCTGCCGCCGCGCTCGAGCGTGGCGGAAAAGCGGGTGCCATCGTGCGAGAGGTCTTTCACGATAGTATCGAGCCGGAGTTCAGCCCCGGCGCGGGCCACGAGGCTGGTGAGCATCTCTACAATCTGTGTGGATTTGCCGTCGCAGAACAGCTGGCCCAGAGTTTTCTCGTGCCAGCCGATGCCGTGATCGGCGACGAGCGAGATGAAGTCCCATTGACTGAAACTCGCCAAGGCGGATTTGGCGAAATGCGTATTTTGCCCGTGAAAATTGGCCGCAGTGACATCGAGATTGGTAAAATTGCAGCGTCCGCCGCCGGAGATGCGGATCTTTTCGCCCGGGGCCTTGGCATGATCGACCAGAAGCGTGCCCGGCCCGGCATGGGCGGCGCACATCAGTCCGGCCGCGCCGGCACCGAGAATGAGGGTTTCGATCTCCATGACCGCGGCGTGGCGCAGGGACGGACGCGGGTCAAGCCCGAATGAAACGTTGCGCCATGTCTCGGCCGGGACGGTAAAGACTTTTCCATGGGGCGTGGTTGCAGTAAGCCGGGCCGGACGTTGACAGGGAGCGGAGCCCGCTGTGAAGAAATTCGGAGACTTCTGGGTGCCTGACGCGGATGCGCGGGGCGCGCGCAACCGCCGCAAGATGGAGGCGCTGTTCGGATCCAAGCCGGGTTCGATCAAGCCCCTGACCGACGCGCTGGACATGATCCGGCAGATCGCGGGCGAGGCCGCGATTACCGGACGGGTGGCGATCGACGCCGGCGCCAATGTCGGCTCTTACACGCGGGTGATGGCCAGGCATTTCGACCGCGTCCTGAGCTTGGAGCCGGCGCCCGATACTTTTGCCTGCCTGGAGCGGAACGTCTATGAATGGGGGATCCTGCCCCGGGTGATGCCCTACATGGCGGCGGTGTCCGACCGCCGCGACTATGTCCGGATCGGCAGTTCGTTCGGCCGGCTGTCGATCACCAGGCGGATCAAGGGGAAAGGCAACATCCCGGCGCTGCCGCTCGACGCTTTCGGTCTGGACAACGTTGGGTTCCTGAAGCTCGACGTTGAAGGGGTCGAGGAGCAGGCGCTGATCGGGGCGAAAGAAACCATCGCGGCCTCGCGGCCGTTTGTGCTGATGGAGGTCAAGCCCGACGAGGAAGACGCGAGCGCCACGCCCTATGCCGCGGAAAAGCGGCTTCTGGGCATGGGATACGAAAAGGCAGACCGGCAGTTGGGGCAGAATCGGCTGTACCTCCCGGTCTGACGCGGTCAGGCGCGCCGGAGCAGTGGCCGGCCGTCACGGGCCAGTGCAGAAATTCGGTGCCGTTCCCGCGCAAGAGACGACCGGAACGGTCAGAGGTCGTCTGGTCGCGGATGCCCTTGAGTACAGCCTTGCGACTGCTGCGCTCGTTGGTGTCGTCACAGCCGTGTTCCGCAGCACCGCGGTTGGTGACGTCGATATGATCGGTGGGACCGGATCTGTCGGTTGCCCGCAGGAAACAGCGTTGCGCCGGGCGAAGACTGAGGCGAGCGCAAGCGTAATCGTCGCGATATCGGTTCAGTCGTCGCCAAGAAAGTCGCCAAGAAAGATGTGTCTCACATTGACCCAGGCGGCGCTGCGTCCCGGGGGACAAGTGTGAAAGAGGAGCGCTTAACCGTCGATGATGGCAAGCCCGGTCTTCTGCGAGGATCTAATCCGAGAGGAAAAACCAGCAAGCGGCGGGATCTCGGCAGACAGAGGCAGGCGAGGAGCGCGGCGAGCGACACACGCGCAGGGGTGTTTTTCATAGCGCCAATCCATCGCAGCGGTTTTGCGGGCGCTGGTCGGAGCGACGTGTTGCGGGCGATGCCTGGCCGCACAGCCCGGCGTGATCAAGCCCGCGAATCGCGTGCTTCCCTTGGGCGAATCACCATGCTAGGGTGCTTTCAACGATCCCGAAAACGGGACGGTTGAGGCAGATTTAGTGGCGGTGTTCCGATGACGGAAATGGTCTATGGCGCGGTGCCGGTGCGCGAGGGCGAACCGGTGCTGCCGAAATGGTGGCGGACGGTCGACAAGTGGACGCTGAGCTGCGTCCTCATCCTGTTCGGCATCGGGTTGTTGCTGGGGCTGGCCGCCAGCGTGCCGCTGGCCGAGAAAAACGGGTTCGGCGCCTTCCATTACGTGACCCGGCAGGCGGTGTTCGGCGGCGCGGCGCTGATCGCGATGCTGATCACCTCGATGATGAGCCCCGACCTGGTGCGGCGGCTGGCGGTGCTTGGGTTCCTGGCTGCCTTTATCGCGCTGATGGGCCTGCCGTTTTTCGGCACAGATTTCGGCAAGGGCGCGGTGCGATGGTATTCGCTGGGCTTCGCCAGCATACAGCCGAGCGAGTTCCTGAAACCCGGTTTCATCGTGGTCGCGGCTTGGATGATGGCGGCGAGCCAGGAGATCAACGGGCCGCCGGGCAAGAGCCTGTCGTTGGTTCTGGCGGCGATCATCGTTCTTCTTCTGGCGTTGCAGCCCGATTTCGGGCAGGCCAGCCTGATCCTGTTCGGCTGGGGCGTGATGTACTTCGTGGCCGGTGCGCCGATGCTGCTGCTGGCGGGGCTGGCCGGGATGGTCGTGCTGGCCGGCACTTTCGCTTATAACTCGTCCGAACATTTTGCGCGGCGGATTGATGGCTTCCTCAATCCTGAGGTTGACCCGCGCACCCAGCTGGGCTTTGCCGAAAACGCGATCCGCGAGGGCGGCTTCTTTGGCGTCGGCATCGGCGAGGGGCAGGTAAAATGGTCGCTGCCCGACGCGCATACCGATTTCATCATCGCGGTGGCGGCCGAGGAATACGGGCTAGTGCTTGTGCTCTGCATCATCGCGCTTTATGCGATCGTCGTGGTGCGATCCATGCTCAGGCTCATTCGCGAGCGTGACCCGTTCATCCGCCTGGCCGGTACCGGACTGGCGGCGATGTTCGGGGTGCAGGCGATGATCAACATGGGCGTCGCTGTGCGGCTGCTGCCGGCCAAGGGGATGACGCTGCCGTTTGTCTCGTACGGCGGGTCGTCGCTGATCGCGGGCGGAATCGCGGTGGGCATGCTGCTGGCCTTCACGCGCGTTCGACCGCAGGGCGGGATCGACGAGATTTTCCGCGGGCGCGGGCGGTAAACGGCGCATGGTGGGCGGATCGCCCACCTGACGGGGGTTGAAATGGCGGAGCGTCAGAAGTTTCTGGTGATCGCGGCCGGCGGAACCGGCGGGCACATGTTCCCGGCGCAGGCGTTGGCCGAGGTGATGCTGCGCAAGGGTTGGCGGGTGAAGTTGAGTACCGATGCCCGTGGTGCGCGCTATACCGGCGGGTTTCCTCATACGGTCGAAATCGAGCAGGTGGCGAGCGCAACCTTTGCCCGCGGAGGCGTGCTGGCCAAGCTGCTGGTGCCATTCCGGGTCGCGGGCGGTGTCGTGGTGCAGATCTGGCGGATGAGGCGCGACAGGCCGGATGTGGTGGTTGGGTTCGGCGGCTATCCTGCCATCCCGGCGATGGGCGCGGCCTGGTTGCTGCGGTTGCCGCGGATGATCCACGAGCAGAACGGCGTGCTGGGACGGGTGAACCAGGTCTTCGCCCGCCGCGTCGATGTCGTGGCTTGCGGCACCTGGCCGACGACGCTGCCCGCAGGGGCTGAAGGGATTCATACCGGCAACCCGGTGCGTGGCGCGGTGCTCGAACGGGTGGGTGCGGGCTATATCGCGCCGGGCGACTATCCGATGTCGATCCTGGTGATCGGCGGTAGCCAGGGGGCGCGAGCGCTGAGCGACGTGGTGCCGCCGGCGGTTGCCGCGCTGCCCGTAGCTCTGCTGCAGCATCTGCGCGTCAGCCACCAGGCGCGTGACGAGGATGGCGAGCGGGTGAAAAAATTCTACGCCGATCACGGCATTGCGGCTGACGTGCAGCCGTTCTTCCATGACGTGCCGCGGCGGATGAGCGAAGCGCAACTGGTGATTTCGCGTTCGGGCGCGTCCTCGGTGGCCGATATCAGTGTCATCGGACGGCCGTCGATCCTGATCCCCTATCCCTATGCGGCGGGTGACCATCAGAGCGCCAATGCCCGTGGGCTCGCCGACGCCGGCGGCGCGATCGTCATTCCTGAAAGCCGGCTGTCGGTCGAGGTTCTGAGTGAACAGATCGCCAGCGTGCTGGGCAATCCCCAAGGGGCAAGCCTGATGGCGCAGGCGGCGCTTTCCGTGGGCAAGCCCGAGGCGGCCGAGGAACTGGTGGCGCTGGTGGAGACGCTGGCAGGGACCGAGTGAGCGAGACACAAGCCGGGCTGAAGCTCGGCCGACGCAGGGCCCGGCCTGCGGCGATGAGATTGAAGAGGCGACACAGGCGATGAATTCAGCTGCAACCAAACTTCCGGGCGACGTGGGCCCGATCCATTTCGTTGGCATTGGCGGGATTGGCATGTCGGGGATTGCCGAGGTGTTGCTGAACCACGGCTACGTGGTGCAGGGCTCGGACCTGAAATCCACGCCGATCACACAGCGATTGGAGAAGATGGGCGCGCACGTCTTCGAAGGGCAGCGGGCCGAGAACCTCGAAGCCGCCGAAGTGGTCGTGATCTCGTCGGCGATCAAACCGGGCAATCCCGAGCTCGACGAGGCGCGCCGGCGCGGCCTGCCGGTGGTGCGCCGGGCCGAGATGCTGGCCGAGCTGATGCGGCTGAAATCCAACATCGCGGTGGCCGGCACCCACGGCAAGACCACCACGACGACGATGGTGGCGGCGCTGCTGGACCACGGCAAATTTGACCCCACGGTGATCAATGGCGGCATCATCCACGCCTATGGCTCGAACGCCCGGGTGGGGCAGGGCGAATGGATGGTGGTCGAGGCCGACGAAAGCGACGGCACTTTCAACCGGCTGCCGGCGACGATCGCCATCGTGACCAATATCGACCCCGAGCATATGGAGCATTGGGGCACCGAGGAGAATCTACATCGCGGCTTTCTCGAGTTCGTGTCGAATATCCCGTTCTACGGGCTGGCGGTGTGCTGCACCGACGACCCGGACGTACAGGCGCTGGTTGGCAAGATCACTGACCGCCGGGTGGTGACCTTCGGCTTCAATGCTCAGGCCGACATACGGGCGGTGAACCTGACCTATGACCGGGGTGTGGCGCATTTCGACATCGCGTTGCAGGCCGAGGACAAGGTGATCGAAGGCTGCACCCTGCCGATGCCCGGCGATCACAACGTCTCGAACGCGCTCAGTGCCGTGGCGGTGGCACGTCATCTTGGCATGAAGAGCCGCGAGATCCGCGAGGCGCTGGCCAATTTCGGCGGCGTCAATCGGCGGTTTACCCGGGTGGGCGAGGTGAACGGGGTGACCCTCATCGACGATTACGGTCATCACCCGACCGAGATCGCCGCGGTGCTGAAGGCGGCGCGACAGGCGACCGAGGGCCGGATCATCGCGGTGCACCAACCACACCGCTATACCCGGTTGTCCAACCTGTTCGACGAGTTTTGCTCGTGCTTCAACGAGGCCGATGTGGTGGCCATCGCCGAGGTCTATGCCGCTGGCGAACAGCCGATCGAAGGCGCCAGCCGCGACGCTCTGGTGGCGGGGCTTATTGCGCACGGGCACCGGCATGCGCAGGGCATCGACAATCTCGACGACCTCGTGCGGCTGGTGAAGGAACAGGCCAAGCCCGGCGATATGGTCGTTTGCCTTGGCGCGGGCACGATTTCGGCCTGGGCCAACGCCCTGCCGGAACGGCTGGCGGGATGAGGCGGCTGTGCTCTGGGGTCTCGTCGCACTGGTGATTCTGCTGGCGCTGGTCGGGGTGACGCGGCTGTTGCGGCGACTGGTTCTAGTCTTCGCACTGGCGGCGGCGGGATTGCTGCTGCTCCACATGCAGACAGCGCCGGGCGAGGCAGTTGCGGGGCTGGGCGTGCTGGTGGGCGGATTGACGTTGTCGCGGATCGCACGCCGGATGGTGACCGGTTTCGTCGTTTGACACGGTTCCGCAAGCAACGCACGGTCACGGCTATGGATAATCTGATACTGGCATTGTTTGCAGTGGGCGCAGGGACGGGTGGCATCCTGCTCGCGCAGGGGAAACGCGCTGTTGCGATTGCGATTACGACCGTGATCGGGATCGTCGCGGTAATCACGCCAATCCGTGAAGCCTGGCCAGTGGCGTTGGCGCTCATCGTTTTCGTGCCGTTTGTGGTTTTGCCCTTCCTGATCGCATACGTGCTCGGGGTTCTTTTGCGTCGCCGGAAAGAAAACGAAGAGGTTGACGACTAATCCACCTGACTGCGGGTTGAGATCACGGACTCCGGGCGCTTCGCGAAAGCCCAGACGACGGAGGGTTGGGGCGTGACGAACCCTCTCCGCAGGTGCTAAGTGTTTGTCCGGCCCAAGAGGTCGTGGGCGTTGATTTGGCGGACCTGTACCGGGGATGAGTGGCGAGAGGCAATGACGGAGCAGCTCAAACGCAAGATCGGCACCGGGTTGCTGACGGCCTATGGCGTCGGCATCATGGTCGGCGCGGGTATTTACGTGCTGACCGGGGCCGCGTCGGGCGAGGCCGGCATGTGGGCGCCGGTTGCCTTCCTCATTGCCGGGCTGGTGGCGCTGCCCACTGCGCTTTCGTTTTCCGAACTGTCGTCGCGTATTCCCGAGGCCGCAGGCGACAGTTCCTATGTCGAAGTCGGGCTCAAGCAGCATTGGCTTGCGGTGCTCGTGGGTCTCATCAACATCGTGGCGGGCACGGTAGCGGCCGCGGCGGTGCTGCGCGGTGGGGTCGGTTATCTGACCTCGTTCATAGATATTCCCTTCCTGTGGGCGGTGGTGGGGCTCGGCGCGGCACTGACCCTGATCGCGATCATCGGCGTGGTCGAAAGCCTCGCCTTCGCCGCGCTGCTGACGGTGATCGAGGTTTTCGGGCTTGGCATGGTGATCTTCGCGGGGTTTTCGGCACCGCCGGTCGAGGCCTTCGCCCTTCCCCTGCCGCCGCCGGAATGGAACGGCGTGGCGGCGGCAACGCTGTTCGCCGTTTTCGCCTTCATTGGCTTCGACGACATGGTCAACATGGCCGAAGAGGCGAAGAACCCGACCCGGACCATGCCTCGCGCCATTCTTTTCGCCTTGTTGATTACGGCGGTGCTCTATGCCCTGGTATCACTGGCTGCCGTCCGGGCCGTGCCGCGCGAGGTGCTGGGCACTTCGGAACGACCGCTGGCGCTGGTCTGGGAGGCCGGTACCGGCTCCAGCGCGGTGTTCCTGTCGGCTATCGCGGTGGCGGCAGCGCTCAATGGCGTTTTGGCACAGATCGTGATGGCGTCGCGGGTGCTGTTCGGGCTTGGCCGCCGGGCGCCGGAGTTCCGGGTTTTCTACGCCGCCCACGCCCGGTTCGGCACGCCGGTTCTGGCTTCGGTCCTGGTCGGCGCCTTCGTCATCGGTTCGGCGCTGACGCTGCCAGTGGCGACGCTGGCCGAGGTGACGACGCTGGCTCTGCTGATCGTGTTTGCTATCGTCAACGCGGCGCTGATCGGGGTGAAGCGCAAGATGGGTCCGGCGGAGTTTTCGGTTTCCCCGCTATGGCCGTGGCTGGGGGTTGTTCTATCACTGGGCTGTTTCACGGCGGCCATTGCGGGAGACTTGTTGTGAGCATATCGCTTCTTCTGGGCTTTTTCTGGGTTCTGGCCGCGACCGTGGTCGCGATGCTGCCGATGCGGCGGCAAATGGTGCCGGGGCTCGTGCTTCTGATCGCGGCACCTGTGCTGATCGGGTTCATCGGCTATCAGCACGGTGCGATTTTCGCGGTGCTGGGGCTTTTCGCCTTCGTGTCGATGTTCCGCAATCCGCTGCGCTATTTGTGGAAGCGCGCGCGCGGGGAGCGGCCGGAATTGCCGCCGGAGCTGCGGCGATGAACGGCTCTCTGATCGCATTGTTCGTCTGGTTGCTGACCGCCAACGTGCTGGCGATGATCCCGTCGAAGGATAACCACTGGCGCCGGGCCTATGGGCTGATCGGGCTTGGGGTGCCGCTGCTGGTCTGGGTGTTCTGGGAAAACCCGGTCTGGGTCGGGCTGCTGGCCCTTTTAGCTGGGATGAGCGTGCTGCGCTGGCCGGTGATCTATCTCGGGCGCTGGGTGCGGCGCAAGGCTGGGCTGTGAGGCACCGGCCGGGGTCTCGGAAATCAGTTGCCCGACGGGTTTCGCACCTCCATATCTTGTTGTAAGAGGCGCAAAACGACACGAGCGGTGCCCCATGATGGAAATACCCGAGGTGAGGGGAAAGCTGATTCCCGGCAAGGCTCTGAGCGAGCTGACCTGGCTTCGGGTAGGTGGACCGGCGGACTGGCTGTTCTTGCCGGCGGATGTCGAGGATCTGGCCGATTTTCTCGAGGCGCTCGATCCCGGGGTGCAGGTGTTTGCGATGGGCGTCGGCTCGAACCTGATCGTGCGTGATGGCGGCCTGCGGGCGGTGGTGATCCGGCTGGGGCGCGGCTTCAGCGGGATCGAGATCGCGGGCAATCGCGTGACCGCAGGCGCCGCGGCGCTCGATGCCCATGTGGCGCGCAAGGCGGCCGAAGCCGGGGTCGACCTGACCTTCCTGCGTACCATCCCGGGCTCGATCGGTGGCGCGGTGCGGATGAATGCCGGTTGTTACGGTTCTTACGTGGCCGATGTGTTCGTCGAGGCCACGGCCGTGACGCGGGATGGCGAGATCGTGGCCCTCACCGCCGATCAGTTGAAGTTCCAGTATCGCCAGACCGAACTGCCCGAGGGGTGGGTGATCGTAGAGGCCACTTTCGAGGGGCCCGCTGGTGATCCCGAAGAGTTGCACGCGAAGATGGCGGACCAGATCGCCAAGCGTGATGCGACCCAGCCGACAAAGGAGCTTAGCGCCGGCAGCACGTTCCGAAATCCGGCTGGGTTTTCCTCGACCGGCCGCGCTGACGACACCCACGAACTCAAGGCCTGGAGGGTGATCGACGAGGCCGGTATGCGGGGCGCGACCATCGGTGGAGCGCAGATGAGCGAGAAGCACTCGAATTTTCTGATCAACACCGGGCAGGCGACCGCTGAAGATCTCGAAGCGCTCGGAGAAGAGGTGCGGAAAAGGGTTTACGAGAAAAGCGGGATCACGCTAGAGTGGGAAATCATGAGGGTCGGCGAACCGGCCCCGGATGAGTGACAGGCAAAACGACAAAAAATTTCAACGAAGGGCCACCAATAAGGCCCGTTGACGATGAGGCGGTGAAAACGGGTATGTCGGGCAGGGCAACCCCCAGTGTGGCAGTTCTGATGGGCGGCTTTTCGGCCGAGCGCGAAGTGTCGCTTGCGACCGGGACAGGCTGTGCCGAGGCGCTGCGCAGCGAGGGGTTCGACGTGACCGAGGTCGATGCCGGGCGCGATCTTCCCGCCGTGCTGGCCGAGCTGAAACCTGACGTTTGTTTCAACGCGCTGCACGGCCGCTGGGGAGAGGATGGCTGCGTGCAGGGGGTGCTGGAATGGATGGGGATCCCTTACACCCATTCAGGTGTTTTTGCCTCGGCGCTTGCGATGGACAAGGAGCGCGCCAAGGCTGCCTATGTCGCCGCCGGGCTGCCGGTGGTCGACAGCCGGCTTGCCTGCCGCGACGAGATCGCGGCGCGGCATGTGATGGAACCGCCTTACGTCGTCAAGCCTTATAACGAAGGCTCGTCGGTCGGCGTCTATATCGTGCACGAGGCGGCGAACGGGCCGCCGAAACTGGCCGCGGACATGCCGGAGATCCTGATGGTTGAGCAGTTCGCGCCGGGGCGCGAGTTGACGACGGCGGTGATGGGCGACCGGGCGCTTACGGTGACCGACATACTGACCGATGGCTGGTACGACTACGACGCCAAGTACAAGGAAGGCGGTTCGCGTCATATCTGCCCGGCCGAACTGCCGCAGGAAATTTTCGCGGCCTGCCTCGACTATGCCGGGCGCGCCCACGAGGCGCTGGGCTGCAAAGGTGTCAGCCGCACCGATTTCCGCTGGGACGAGGCGCGCGGGCTCGATGGGCTGGTGCTGCTGGAAACCAACACCCAGCCGGGCATGACGCCCACTTCGCTGGTGCCGGAGCAGGCCGAGGCCTGCGGCATGACCTTTGGCCAGCTGTGCACCTGGATTGTGGAGGATGCGTCATGCAACCGGTGAAAAGCGACAAGCGCGTGGCCAAACACGATCCGGCGCCGAGCCGCTGGGCCTATCGGTGGCACCGGCTGTGGCTGACGCCCTTGTTTCGCACGTTCGTTCGGGTCGGGGTGCCGTTCACGGCTGCGCTGATCGGAGGCACAGTCTATTTTTCGGACGAGACACGGCGTGACGCCGTCTTGCTGGCGATTGCCGATCTCAGGGCCGATATCCACACGCGCCCCGAATTCATGGTGCAACTGATGGCCGTGGACGGAGCCAGCGAGGGCGTCAATGAGGATATCCGTGACATCGTACCGGTGGATTTCCCGATTTCGTCCTTCGATCTCGATCTCGAGATGATCCGGCAGGACATCGTTGGTTTGAACGCGGTGAAAGAGGCAAGCGTGCGCATCCGCAACGGCGGCGTGCTGCAGATCGACGTGGTCGAGCGCCGGCCGGTGGTGCTGTGGCGGCACCGCGACGGGCTTGAGCTGGTCGATGCCGAGGGCGTGAGCCTCGGTTTGCCGGAGGAGTCGCGGCCCGACCTGCCGTTGATCGCCGGTGACGGAGCCGACCAGGCGGTGGACGAGGCGCTGCGGATCGTTGCGGCAGCGCGGCCGCTGGCGTCGCGGCTGCGCGGTTTGGTGCGCATGGGCGAGCGACGCTGGGACGTTGTGCTGGATCGCGGCCAGCGGATCATGCTGCCCGAGCAGGAGCCGGTGCAGGCGCTGGAGCGGGTGATCGTGCTGTCGGCGGCTCAAGACATGCTGGCGCGTGACCTGGTGGCGGTGGATATGCGCCTGAAACAGCGCCCGACCATTCGGATGAACCAGGGCGCGCTTGAGAACTGGTGGAAAATCCGTGAGATAGCGGTAGGGACAGACTGAAAATGATCGAGCTATACGAATCCCAGCGGGCGATGCGTAACATGCGCAAAGCGGCGATGCAGCGTGGCGTGGTGGCGATTCTGGATGTTGGCAGTTCCAAGATTGCCTGCCTGGTGCTGCGGTTCGATGGCGCCGAGCCGGCCAGCGGTGAGGTCGGGTCTCTGGCGGGGCAGGCCGGGTTCCGGGTGATCGGGGCGGCAACGACACGGTCGCGCGGTGTGCGCTTCGGCGAGATCGAAGCGATGGTCGAAACCGAGCGCGCCATCCGGACCGCCGTTCAGGCGGCGCAGAAGATGGCGCAGGTGCGGGTGGATCACGTCATCGCCTGTTTTTCAGGTGCCGAGCCGCGCTCTTATGGGCTGGCTGGTGAGGTCGATCTGGAGGGGGCCGTCGTGACCGAACAAGATGTCAGCCGCGTGCTGAGCGCCTGCGACGTGCCGGATTACGGCCATGGTCGGGAAGTGTTGCATGCCCAGCCGGTCAATTTCGCGCTCGACCATCGCTCGGGACTGATCGATCCGCGCGGTCAGATGGGGCTGCGTCTGGCGACCGACATGCACATGGTGACGGTGGATGCCGTCGCGGTGCAGAATCTGGCCCATTGCGTGCGACGCTGTGATTTGGAACTGGCCGGGATCGCGAACTCGGCCTACGTGTCGGGCGTGGCGTCGCTGGTCGAAGACGAGCAAGAACTGGGCTCGGCATGTATCGACATGGGGGGCGGCTCGACCGGTTTGTCGATCTTCATGAAGAAACACATGATCTATGCCGATGCAGTGCGCCTGGGCGGCGATCACGTGACATCGGACATTTCCATGGGCCTGCAGGTGCCGTTGACGACGGCGGAGCGGATCAAGACGTTCTATGGCGGGGTGGTGGCCACTGGCATGGATGACCGCGAGATGATTGACCTTGAAGGCGACACCGGCGACTGGGAACATGACCGGCGCACGGTGAGCCGGGCTGAGCTGATCGGCATCATGAGGCCGCGGGTCGAGGAGATTCTGGAAGAGGTGCGCGCCAGGCTGGATGCTGCCGGGTTCGAGCATCTGCCGAGCCAACAGATCGTGCTGACCGGCGGTGGTTCGCAGATTCCGGGGCTCGACGGGCTGGCGTCGAAAATTCTAGGCCAGCAGGTGCGGCTGGGCCGGCCGATGCGCGTCCATGGCCTGCCGCAGGCGGCGACCGGACCGGGGTTTGCCAGCGCGGTGGGAATGTGTCTTTTCGCAGCCCATCCTCAGGATGAGTGGTGGGATTTCGAACTGCCGGTCGACCGATATCCGGCGCGGTCGCTGCGCCGGGCGGTGAAATGGTTCAAGGATAACTGGTGAAGGCTGGTGCAGCTGTATCGAACCGGTGCGCGGCGTGCGCTCCAGATCGCGGCAAAGCGCCTTCGACGCCGCTGACGCAGTTTTCTGCCAGCTTTCCGGGGTTCGATTTTGAGTGGTCTGAGGAAAATCTCCGTGGTAAGATAATTATAAGTCGCCCGTGATGAGGCGGCGAAGAGGGTCGAGCAGATGACCCCACAACATGAGATTGCGACTCGCGCGCGGGCGAACCGCGCCCGCGAGCTAAGGTGCTTTTTGTGTCATCAGGGGGAAATTCCGCAATATGTGGAAGGGTCGGCGAAATCCCGCGTGAATCGCTTGAAAATACCGCAATATTTTGTGGCTGAACTGTGTTTTTTGGGTGACGATTGCGCTGCCATTCGTTAAGAATAGACAGGACAAGGCAGACAATCCCTGTGCGTTCAGGGGCAGATATCAGGCGGACAGTATCTATGACATTGAACCTCACCATGCCCGGACATGAAGAGTTGAAACCCCGTATCACGGTATTTGGCGTGGGGGGGGCTGGCGGCAACGCGGTCAACAACATGATCGCCAAACAACTTGATGGCGTTGAATTCGTCGTCGCCAACACTGACGCGCAGGCGCTGCAGCAAAGCCATGCTGCGGCCCGGATCCAGATGGGTGTGAAGGTGACTGAAGGGCTGGGCGCAGGCGCCAAGGCCTCAATCGGCGCTGCGGCCGCGGAAGAGAGCATCGAGCAGATCGTTGATCACCTGGCCGGCGCGCATATGTGCTTTATTACCGCCGGCATGGGCGGCGGCACCGGCACCGGGGCGGCGCCGATCATCGCGCAGGCCGCACGCGAGCTGGGGGTGCTGACCGTCGGCGTCGTGACCAAGCCGTTTCAGTTCGAAGGCGGCAAGCGGATGAAGCAGGCCGAAGACGGGGTCGACGCGCTGCAAAAGGTGGTCGACACACTGATCATCATCCCCAATCAGAACCTGTTCCGCCTGGCCAACGAAAAGACCACCTTTACCGAAGCGTTCAGCATGGCCGATGACGTGCTTTATCAGGGTGTGAAGGGTGTGACCGACCTGATGGTACGGCCCGGCCTGATCAACCTCGACTTCGCCGACGTGCGCGCGGTGATGGACGAGATGGGCAAGGCGATGATGGGCACCGGCGAGGCCGACGGCGAAGACCGCGCAACCCAGGCCGCCGAGAAGGCGATTGCCAACCCGCTTCTGGATGAGATTTCGCTGAAAGGCGCCAAGGGCGTGCTGATCAACATTACCGGCGGGCACGATCTGACGTTGTTTGAGCTGGATGAAGCTGCCAACCGTATCCGCGAAGAAGTCGATCAAGACGCCAATATTATCGTCGGCAGCACGCTTGACATCGAGATGGAAGGTGCGATGCGGGTCAGCGTCGTGGCCACCGGCATCGACGCCAGCGAGATGGCGCATGACGTGCCGCTGCCGCGCCGGTCACTGGCTGAGCCGCTGAAACAGGTGGTGATGGCGGAAGCTGAGGAGATCGACGAGTTGCCCGCGGCACCGCAGGTGGCGGCGCGCGCGACTGAGGAGCCGTCGCTGTTCGAAGAGCTCGATGTCGAAGCCGCTGCCGCCGAGGATCAGATGGAAGACATCTTCGCCGAGGAAGCCGCGGAGGTTGCCGTGGCCGAAGATGACTTGCCGCCGCCGGCCTATCAGCCGCAGGTCGCAGCGTTCCGGCCGCAGCCGGATGCACTCGACGCCGAGCCGGAAGAGTTCGTCGCGCCGAAGTCGCCGGCACCGGGGACCCCGAGCCCGGACGCGATGGCCCGGCTGCGGGCCGCCGTTCAGCGCGCACCGGCCTCTTCGGGCCGGGTTGCTGAGCCCCAGCTGCAACCGCAGGAACAGCAGGCTGAAACCGCCGAACGTCCGCGTTTCGGAATCAACTCGCTGATCAATCGGATGACCGGTCACGGCCAGGAGCAGCAGCCGCAACAACCGCGGCAACAGCCCGCGGTACAGGCGCAGCCGCGGCAGCAGCCGAGCGTCCAGGCCCAGGCCAGACCCGCCAGCGCGGCGGATGAAGCAGAACAGGAACGGATCGAAATTCCCGCCTTCTTGCGCCGACAGGCGAACTGATTACAGCGTCTGACCCCGCGTCACGGTTTACAGACAACCCGCCCGATTCTGGGCGGGTTTTTGTTTCATTACAGTCGGTTATGCGGTGCAGTGGCGGTAAATCGCCGAGTGTCGCGGACACTGTTTCAGGGCCGTTACAAAGCGTGAATTGAGGCAGGCAGCTGCTTCCCTTAGATTTACGGCAAATGCGGAATGGGGACCGCGCAGAACAGAGGTTCTTCGTGCAGACGACGATCAAATCACCGGCCGCCTTCGAGGGCATTGGCCTGCATTCCGGCAAGCCGGCTCGGATGGTGATTCATCCCGCCTCGGCGGAACACGGCATCTGGTTCAAGCGCACGGATATCCGCCTGGGCGACGCCTTGGTGCCGGCGCGCTGGGATGCGGTGCATCAGACACCGCTCTGCACCAAGGTCGAGAATTCCCGTGGCGTCAGTGTTTCGACCATCGAACATGTGATGGCGGCGCTGGCTGGGTGCGGTGTGCACAACGCCCTGATCGAGATCGACGGACCGGAAGTGCCCATCCTCGACGGTAGTGCTGCGGCGTTTGTCCGCGGCATTCTGGCACGCGGCGTGCTGCGACTGGTGGCTCCGGTACGTGCGATCGAAATTCTGCAGCCGGTTGAGGTGCGCCGCGGCGATGCCTGGGCACGGCTGGATGCGAGCGACCGGCTGAGCATCGATTTCTCGATCGAGTTCGCGGATGCCGCCATCGGGACGCAGCAAAAACGACTGGACATGTCGAACGGATCGTTCGTGCGCGAACTGAGCGACAGCCGGACTTTTTGCCGTCGGGCCGATGTGGACGACATGCGCGCCAATGGTCTGGCGCAGGGTGGAACGCTGGAAAACGCGGTCGTGGTTGAAGGGGACAGGGTGTTGTCGCCCGGCGGGCTGCGCCATGCCGACGAGGCCGTGCGCCACAAAATGCTGGACGCGCTGGGCGATCTTGCGCTGGCCGGTGCGCCGATCCTAGGCGGCTATACCGGGCACCGCGCCGGCCACGCGCTTACCAACGATCTGCTGCGAAAGCTTTTCGTCACACCGGCGGCGTTTCGTATGGTGGTCTGCGATGCCGTAACCACGGCGCGCCTGCCCGGAGTCGGGGTCCATGCCGGCGAAATTCCGGCAGTTGCCTGAGTCAGGCTGCGGTTTTCGCGCATCGCCCCACAAGATTTTGCGATCCCACGGCAATTTGACCACAGGGAGATGCTTCAAAGGCGTTTTGCCCCGGAATATTCTGTGCTAGGAGAAGCAGGACAAGAAAGGGCGGACGGCCCAAGGGTTTGTTCGAACGAAGGGTAAGATCGGGCATGACAGGCGGTAAAGGCAGCATTTTCCGCAAAGGTTTGCTTGGTGCAGCGGCAATTGCGCTTGCGGTGT
This sequence comes from Marimonas arenosa, assembly GCF_030848945.1. Lineage (GTDB taxonomy): Bacteria > Pseudomonadota > Alphaproteobacteria > Rhodobacterales > Rhodobacteraceae > Marimonas > Marimonas arenosa. The sequence goes on along the minus strand of NZ_JANHAX010000005.1, from coordinate 325,590 downwards.
CGAGCCTGTCGGGCTGCGGCACCGCGGAAGCGGTACGCCGAGGCGATATTCCGATCGAGAATTACTCGGCCGAGCAGATCTATGAGAGGGGCGAGTTCGAGCTGAACCGGCGCCAACCGTCGGAAGCGGCGCATTTCTTCGGCGAGGTCGAGCGGCTCTACCCGTATTCCGACTGGGCCAAGCGCAGCCTGATCATGCAGGCCTATGCTTATCACCAGGCCAAGGACTACGAGAACAGCCGCGCGAGCGCGCAGCGGTACATCGATTTCTATCCAACCGACGACGATGCCGCCTATGCCCAGTATCTGCTGGCGCTGAGCTATTATGACCAGATCGATGAGGTCGGCCGTGATCAGGGCCTGACTTTCCAGGCCCTGCAGGCGTTGAGGGTGGTGATCGAGCGTTACCCCAACAGCGAATTTGCCCGTTCGGCGGTGCTGAAATTTGATCTTGCCTTCGACCACCTGGCGTCGAAGGAGATGGAGATCGGGCGCTATTACCTGCGGCACAAGCACTATGCCGCGGCGATCAACCGGTTCCGTGTGGTGGTCGAGGATTTCCAAACCACGACCCACACCGCCGAGGCGCTGCACCGGCTGGTCGAGGCCTATCTGTCGCTGGGGCTGACCGACGAGGCGCAGACCGCCGGCGCGATCCTTGGCCACAACTTCCGCAGTACCGACTGGTACGAGGACAGCTACAAGCTGCTGACCGGCCGGGGGCTTGAGCTCAAGGCGGCGGGCGACAACTGGCTGCGCAAGGTCTATCGCCAGATGATCAAGGGGCGGTGGCTCTAGGGAATGGTGGGTTTCACCCACCCTACGGGGCGGTCTGATGCTGCGCAGCCTTGAAATCCGGAACATGTTGATCATTGACCGGCTGGCGCTGGAGTTCCAGCCGGGCCTGAACGTCCTGACCGGCGAGACCGGAGCGGGTAAATCCATCCTGCTCGATTCTCTGGGGTTTGTTCTGGGCTGGCGAGGTCGCGCCGATCTGGTCCGCACTGGTGCTGAACAGGGCGAGGTAATGGCGGTATTCCAGCTGCCGCCTGACCATGACGCTCACCCCATTCTGGAAGAGGCAGGGCTGCCGGCATGCGACAGCGGCGAACTGATACTGCGGCGGGTAAATGCCCGCGACGGGCGCAAGACCGCATGGGTCAATGACCGGCGCGCTACCGGAGAAGTGCTGCGGCAGCTTTCGGAGGTGCTGGTGGAGTTGCACGGCCAGCATGACGATCGCGGGCTTCTGAACCCGCGCGGGCACCGGGCGCTTCTGGACGAATTCGCCGGGGCAAGCGACGCACTGGCAGAGGTGCGCAGGGCCTGGAGAGATCTCGGTAACGCACGGAAAAGGCTTGAGAAAGAGAAAGCTGCAGTGGAGGAATTGCGGGCCGAGGAGGAGTTTCTGCGGCACGCGGTGGGCGAGCTTGATGAGCTCGATCCGCTGCCTGGCGAGGACGAGGCCCTGGATGCGCAGCGTCGACGAATGCAGGCCGCCGAGAGGGTGCGCGCCGATATCGGCAAGGCGCTTGACGCTATCACCGGCAGTGACGGCGGAGCCGAAGCCGCCGCTGGCGATGCGCTGCGCTGGCTGGAAGGGGCGGCGAGCGAGATGGAGGGACTGCTCGATGACCCGATGGAGGCTCTGGCGCGAGGCCTGAATGAGCTGGCTGAGGCCGGCGACGGGATCGCCCGGGCGCTGGAGGCGCTGGAGTTCGAGCCTTATGCGCTGGAGCAATGCGAGGAGCGGCTGTTTGCGATCCGGGCGTTGGCCCGCAAACACGGGGTGCAGCCGGACGATCTGGGCGATTTTGCCGGAAAGCTGCGCGCGCGGCTCGATGCGCTGGACCGGGGGGACGCCGATATCGCGGAGCTGGAGAAGGCGGCCAATGCGGCACAGTCTGTTTATGACCGGGCAGCCGAGGCCTTGAGTGCGTTGCGGAAAACGGCGGCTGCGGCGCTGGATCGGGCTGTGATGGCCGAACTGGCGCCGCTGAAGATGGAGCGCGCGATCTTCACCACCGAAATCGGGGCAGCCGAGCCCGGTCCGGAAGGCACGGATGCGGTTGGTTTTTCCGTAGCGACCAACCCGGGAGCGCCGGCCGGGCCGATTGCACGGATTGCTTCGGGAGGGGAACTGAGCCGGTTCCTGCTGGCGCTGAAGGTCAGTCTGGCGCAGGAAAGCAGCGGCGTGACGATGATTTTTGACGAGATCGATCGCGGTGTCGGCGGTGCGACGGCGGATGCGGTCGGTCGCCGTCTGGCTGCGCTGGCTGAGGGTGGGCAAGTGCTGGTTGTGACCCATTCGCCGCAGGTCGCGGCACAGGGCGGGCACCACTGGCGCGTGGAAAAACGCGTGGTGGGTGAAGCGACACTTTCAACCGTGGTGCCGCTTGATGCAGCGCAGCGGGTGGATGAGATCGCCCGGATGCTGTCAGGTGACACGGTCACCGACGAAGCCCGGGCGGCGGCGGAGCGGCTGATCGGCTGAAACCGGCACAGGGTCAGCCCGACTCGCCTAAAAAAGCCCCGCAGCGGATGCCGCCAATACATCGCGACAGCGCCGTTGCGGGGCTCACACACTCACGGTCGGAGACCTGTTTGGAAATACGCGCTCCGGCTTGAACCGGGCCGCTGTCTGAATGAAACGGTTTCGGGCCGCTTGGACCAATCAAATTTCTTACGATTCGCAACATGCCAAGGACGCGGTGATCTGTCATACCCCAAATGGGGTAAAAGGCTGAAAATCAGAGGTTTTTCTCTGTCAGATCAAGCACGTCGCGCCACTTTCTGAAAAACAAAAGCTGCCCTGCGTCCGTATAGGTTGAGAAATCGATCCAGGGATAGTCGTTTCCAAGTTCTGCCAGCGTGGCCGGCGGGGTCTGAGGATCCTGCGTGCCGTTGAGGAAGAAGACCGGACTGCGTCCGGCGGTGCGTCTGATCGGTCCCGACCAGTCGGTGGTTTCCTGTTCGGTGACCTCGGCGGCAAAGGCGGCATGCGCGGAATGGTCTTGCGACAGGCAGACTTCCGATCCGACCACCATGGCCTCGAACACTTCGGGCATTTCGAAGGTTTCGACATCGGCGGGCGACCCGCCATAGACTGCATGAATGAATTTTCGCTTGCCGAGCCGACGGGCGAGCGCGAATCCGGCCTTGACCATGAAGGGCAGCAGATGCGGTGTATAGCGCGCGCCAGCGAGGATGAAGCGATGCCACTTGTGCATCCGCTCGTATTGTTCGGCGCGGGTCAGCGGTAAAATGCCAGAACAGGCGATCAGAGCGGTGACGCGTTCAGGGTAGGCATCGTGGAAATGCGCCGAGAAATAGAAATCACCGCCGAGCGAGATGAACGGGCAGGAGGCGACTCCTAGATGGTCGAGCAGGTGCCGATAGTCGTCGATAATCGTGGTGGCGAGGTTAGTGCCGCGGGGCAGGGGCGTGGATTGGCCGAATCCGGCGCGGACCGGCACGATCACTTTGATGCCACGGCGGGCGGCCTCGGCCTCTGCCGATGCGGGCCAGCGGGTGAGGCCGTAATCCTGTGGCCCGAAAAAGCAGGGCCGACCGGCCGGATCGCCAAGGATGAGATAGTCGAACCGCCGGCCGTCCGGCAACATCAGCGTGTGATAGGGGCGGGGCAGCAGGGTCTCGAACCCCTTGCTTTCGGCCGGGGCCTTGGCGGCGGCATCCTGGGTATAGGTGGCGATGTCCATGGTCGCGAGCGTGAGCCGCACGAGTTCGGCCTGGGAGCGGGTTTCGGTCTTACCGAGGATCGACTTGATCTGGGCGCGCACCGTATCGACGGAGCGGCCGCGCTGGTCGGCGATGTCCTTGATCGAGTGGCATTCCGACAGGGCGCGCAGCACCTGGGCCTCGGCATCGGTGAGATTGAAAACCGACTTGAGGAAGGCGTCGAAACCGGTTGGCCAGATCAGCTCGGAGGTGACGGCGACGATGAAGGGTTCTTCACCTTCGGGGCGCAGCAGCCGTAGCTGGAACACCACGAGCCGGGATCGGCCCCGCAGCCTGGCGCGGAACAGGAGGGCGGGGTCTTGATTCGAAGCGAAAAGCTGTCGGACCTGCTCGGTCATCGCGCCGAGGTCTTCGGCCTCGAGCGGCAGCTCGGAAAGGGACGTTCCTGGGTTGAGGCGCAGCACCTGGGCCGCCGGCGAGTTGAGAGCACCGAGGGTGAGATCGCGCTTCACGGTGAAGGCGGCCGCAGTTTCGAACTGCTTGAGAAAACCTTCGGGACTGGTGTCAGTGACGCTACTGGCGGACAAGCTGTCGAGCACCTTCGAGGCCCGGCGGAAATGGCTTTCAAAGTCGATGGCGGTGAATGCGATCGGCTGATCCAGTCCATTTGCCCGGCGATAGGGGCTGATCATGGTTTCCCACTGGTCGAGCAGGTCCTCATAACGGCCGGGATCGATCGCGACTTCGTAGAGCCGGTCGATCACGTCCTGGGCCAGGACGTTGGGTTTGGTATCGTCCTGTGCGTTTGCTGGCGGCTTCACGTTCATGCCTTGCGGTTCCCGATTTGACCTTTTGGTAAGATATCGAGGTGACGCGGGGCGTCAAATCCGGTTTTCCTTACCCAGAGGTCCGGCGGAGGATACGCCCGCTTTTCAGGCAGTTGGTCGGATCAGTTGCGCGGCGGAACCATCTTGCCGGGGTTCATGATGTTCAGCGGGTCGAGCGCCTGCTTAATCGCCCCCATCACCTGCCAGCCGTCACCATGCTCAGAGGTCATGTAGTTCAGCTTGCCCATGCCGATGCCATGTTCGCCGGTGACCGTGCCGCCCATCGCCAAGGCTCGCTCGACCATGCGGTTCGAGGCCTCTTTCACGCGGGTGAACTGCGCCTTGTCTTCGGCATCGAACATGATGACCGAATGGAAATTGCCGTCGCCGACATGACCGAGGATCGGACCGAATAGGCCGGACGCGGCGAGGTCGGCGGCGGTTTCGTTGACCGCGTCGGCGAGCCGCGAGATCGGAACGCAGACATCGGTGACCAGCGATTTCCATCCCGGTCGGGCGGCGTAGATCGCATAGGCACCGTTGTGGCGCATGGTCCATAGGGCGTGGCGGTCCTCGGGCTTAGTGGCCCAGTTGAAGCCGTGGCCGTCATGGTCGGTGATGATATCACTGAATGTTTCAGCCATTTCTGCGACGCCTGTCTTGGAGCCGTGAAACTCGACCATGAGGTGCGGGCATTCTGGCATTTCGGCCCCGGCATAGGCGTTGAACGCCTTAACGGTTTCGGTATCGAGCAGCTCGATCCGGGCCATGGCCAGGCCCATTTGGATGGTGTCAATCACCGCGTGGACGGCGTCGTCCACCGTGTCAAAGGCGCAGATCGCCGCGGTGATTGCCTCGGGCTGGCCGTGCAGCTTGAGTGTAAGTTCGGTCACGAGCCCCAGCGTGCCCTCGGAGCCGACCATGAGGCCGGTTAGGTCGTAACCTGCCGAGCTCTTGCGGGCGCGGCTGCCGGTGCGGATGATACGCCCGTCGGCCAACACCACTTCGAGCCCCATGACGTTGTCGCGCATGGTGCCGTAACGCACCGCCGTGGTTCCCGAGGCCCGCGTCATTGCCATGCCGCCCAGCGAGGCATTGGCGCCGGGATCGACCGGGAAGAACAGGCCGGTGGCGCGCAATTCCTCGTTCAGCTCCTCGCGCGTCAGGCCGGGTTGCACGGTAACGTCCATGTCGCCCTGACGGACCTCGATCAGCTTGTTCATCCGCGCGAAATCAACGACGATTCCACCCTGCACCGCCTGCGCTTGGCCTTCGAGCGACGTGCCTGTACCCCAGCCGACAACCGGCACGCGATGGCGAGCGCAGATCCTGACCAGTTCGGCGACCTCGGCTGTGGTTTCTGGATAGGCCACAGCGTCGGGCGGTGTCAGGGGAAAGTAGGTTTCCGAGCGGCCGTGCAGCTCGAGATCGGACTTGGAGCGCGTCAGGCGTTGGCCTAGTAATGTGGAAAGCTCGGCAAGGGCATCCTGGATCTGCATCGTTCCCCCCGGTTTGACGCTGTCCGGAAAGCCTATGCCAAGCGTGGGCCGTGGGAAAGAGGAGGCCGTTCCAATTTGATTAAAATGCGGGATATCAGAACGATATGACGCGCTTTCTCTCGTTCCTGCGTCAGCGCTTCGAGGCCGCCCGGGTCGATCTGGGCCGGATCGTCATGGTGTTGCGCGCCAAGGGGCCGAGCCAGGTGCAATTTTGGTTCCTGGCGCTGCTGATCGGGATCGGCGCGGGATTCGCAGCACTGTTCTTTCGCAAGGGGATCGAGGCGTTGCAGGCGTGGGCCTATGGCACCGGCGACACTGCGCACATTCATTCCTTTGCCGCAACCCTGCCGTGGTACTGGCTGGTAGTGATCCCGGCGGCGGGCGGACTGGCGGTGGGGCTGTTGATGCATTTCTTCACAAATGACGGGCGGGTGCGCTCGGTCGCCGACGTGATCGAGGGGGCCGCGATGTACCAGGGCCGGGTCGAGCGCCGCGCGGGTCTGGCGTCGGTCGCGGCGTCTCTGATCACGCTTAGCACCGGCGGTTCGACCGGGCGCGAGGGGCCGGTGGTGCATATGGCGAGCCTGATCTCTACCTGGGTAAGCAACCGTATTCATGCCGGCGGGATCACCGGGCGCGACCTTTTGGGCTGTGCCGTGGCCGCCGCGGTGTCGGCGAGTTTCAACGCGCCGATCGCCGGCGCGCTCTTTGCGCTTGAGGTGGTGCTGCGGCATTTTGCGGTGCATGCTTTTGCGCCGATCGTGATCGCCAGTGTGGCCGGCACCGTGATCAACCGGTTGGCCTTTGGCGACGTGACCGAGTTCACGCTGCCGGGCACATCGGCGCTGGAGTTCTACGTCGAGCTGCCGGCCTATCTGATCCTGGGGGCGGTCTGCGGGTTGGTGGCGGTGGTGTTGATGCGGGGGATCTTTCTGGCAGAAAGCGTCGCGAGCCATTTGCAGGGGCGGATAGGGTTGCCGCGATACCTGCGTCCGGCAGTGACCGGCGTGATGCTGGGAGGGATTGCGATCTGGTTCCCGCATATCATCGGGGTGGGCTACGAGACGACCTCGGCCGCGCTGACCGGGCAACTGGTGCTGCACGAGGCGGTGGTGTTTGCCGTGCTCAAGGTGATCGCGTTGGCGATCACCATGGCCGGCCGGATGGGCGGCGGGGTATTTTCACCCTCGCTGATGGTCGGCGCCCTGACCGGGCTGGCCTTCGGGCTGATCGCGACGGCGATCTTCCCCGAGGTGTCGGGATCGCACACGCTATACGCGCTGGCTGGCATGGGGGCAGTGGCGGCCGCGGTCCTGGGGGCACCGATTTCAACAACGTTGATTGTGTTCGAGATGACCGGCGACTGGCAGACCGGACTTGCGGTGATGGTCGCCGTGTCGATCTCGACCGCACTGGGCACGCGGCTGGTGGACCGGTCGTTCTTCCTGACCCAACTGGAGCGGCGCGGTGTGCACCTGGCCGCCGGGCCGCAGGCCTATCTGTTGGCGATGTTCCGGGTGGCGAGCCTGATGAAGCCGCTGGACGACCGCGAATGCCCCGAGGAAGAAGTGCTGTGGGAGATGGTTGAGGACGGAACCTACGTCGATGCCAATGCCACGCTTGAGGCCGCAATGCCGATTTTTGAACGGTCCGGGGCGGTCTTTCTACCGGTGCTGAGCATCACCGGGGAGGATCGCAAGCCGGAACTTTGGGGCGCGCTGTGGCATGTTGATTCCCTTAAGGCGTACAACCAGGCGCTGGCCGCGACTGCGGCAGAGGAGCATTCTTGAGTTCTTGCATCTTCTGATTGCGATTATAGGCTTAACTTCAGGTTGTTCGGTCTTGGTTCATTGAGGGGTGCCAAATGGATGGAAAAGAATCAATTTCAAACCAAGTGAATTTCGGCGCGGTCGGTGTTGCCGTGTTCGTTGACGGTGAAAATGTGAATACGGGACCGGCCGCCGAGATATTGCGAGGTGTTGGGGGAGCCGCCAAGGCAGCGATCCGACGTGTCTACGGCAATGCCCAGCAATTGGCGAAATGGTGTGATGCGCCGGGTTTCAGAGCGGTGCACACCGGCAGCGGCAAGAACTCGGCCGACGTCCGGCTGGCAATCGACGCGGTGCATGCTTCACATCAGGGCGGCATCGCGACTTTCGTGATTGTCACATCCGATGGCGATTTCAGCCATCTGGCGCATCACCTGCGGGAACGCCATTTCACGGTGATTGGCATCGGTGAGCCTAAAACGCCCAACAGCTTTCGCGCGGCCTGCAGCCGGTTTATCGAGATAATTCCCATAGGCAGTGCTGCGTCTGGAGAAAAGAACCTCGACGCGATGGACAGGAAAGTGCGCGACGCCATCCAAAAGAACGGTGATCGGCATGGCTTGCCGATTCACAGGTTGGGCCCGTTGATGAGTAAGCATGGCACGAAGATCAGCACGCATCCCGACCGGACTTGGCGCAATTACCTGACGAAAAGAACAGATATTTACCATTGCGATAAAAGGGGGCCCAAGGCGAAAGTCAGGTGGATCGGTGGCTAGACCCGCTCTACCGTCACCTGATCGCCGGTGTAGAACGCTAGGTGATCCTTGATGCGGGCAACCTCTTCGGTGGGGTTCTCATAGCTCCACACGGCATTTTCCAGGGTGGTCGACTTGGTGACGATCGAGAAATAGCTGGCGTCGCCCTTCCACGGGCAATGGGTGCTGTGGTCGGTGGCGTCGAGGAAGGCCATGGCAATGTCTTCGCGCGGGAAATAGATCACCGGCGGGTAATCGCCTTCTACCAGTTCCAACGCGTTTTTCGTCTCGCCAAGCACGGCGCCGCCAGCGCGGACGACCCAAGTGCCGGGTGCGGCGGTGACGGTAATTTTCGGTGCCATGTGGCGTCTCCTCCCCAATAGGTGCCACTCCGGTTCGCGCGGGATTGTCGCGCAAACATGTCAGAGGGGCTGCGTGGCTTGCTCCAACCATAGCCGAGCGGATTCGGAAACCCGAGGGCTGATTTTGTCGCGGCAGGCCGCGTGATAGCGATTGAGCCAGTCAATCTCGCCCGCGTCCATCATCGCCGGCAGGATCAGACGGCGGTCGATGGGCACCCAGGTGAGGGTCTGGAAATCAAACATCTCACGGTCTGGATCGGCGCCGTCGAGGGACGCGGCTTCCTGCACCACGATCAGGTTTTCGATGCGGATACCGAAGGCGCCTTCGCGGTAGTAGCCGGGCTCGTTCGACAGGATCATGCCGGGTTTCAGTTCGACATGGGAAATCCGCGAAAGCCTCTGCGGGCCCTCGTGGACACAAAGATAAACGCCGACGCCATGGCCAGTGCCGTGGTTGAAATCCTGGCCGGCGAGCCAGAGGTGGTAGCGTGCCAGAGGGTCGAGATCGCGGCCGGCCAGCCCCTTTGGGAAGCGGGCGCGGGAAATCGCGATCATGCCTTTCAGCACGCGCGTGAAGGCGCGGCGCTCCTCGTCGCCGGGCGGGCCCACGGGCAGCGTGCGGGTGATGTCGGTGGTGCCATCGATATATTGCCCGCCACTGTCCACCACGATCAGCTGGCCCTGTTCCAGCCGGCTGTTCGATTGCTCGGTCACCCGGTAGTGCATCACGGCGCCGTTGGGTCCGGTGCCGGCGATGGTTTCGAAAGAGATGTCGAGCAAGGCGTTGGTGGCGCGGCGGTAGCCTTCGAGCGCGGTCACGACGTCGATTTCGGTCAGGGACCCGACGGGCTGCGCATCGAACCAGGTGAGGAATTCGACCATCGCGGTGGCGTCGCGCAGATGCGCCTCGGTTGTGGCGGTGATCTCGGCCCGGGTCTTGCAGGCCTTGGGAATGAGGCAGGGGTCTTCGCCGAGGCTGATGGGTTTGTTTTCTTCCTGCAGGGCGTGCAACACGGCGACTGGCGCGGTCTTGGGGTCGAGCCGGGCAGAGCCGGTGAGCGAATGCAGGGCCGGCAGAAATGCCGATGGCGGGCGGATCGTCACCTCGGGCCCAAGATGGGCCCTAAGGGAATCGTCGACCTTGGCCTGGTCAGTAAAGAACGCGACATGGCCGTCATTGCGCAGGATGGCAAATCCGTGCGGCACCGGATTGCGGGGTATGTCGGTGCCCCGGATGTTGAGCAGCCAGGCGATGGAATCGGGCAGGGTGATGACCGCGACCGAAACGCCGGAGTCGCGCAGAGTCTCAGCCAAACGGGCGCGCTTGGCCCCGTGGGGTTCGCCGGCCAGTTCGGCGGGATAGGGGGTGATACGGCCCTGCGGTGGCGCGGGTTGATCGGACCAGATGCGATCGACCAGGTTTTCGACGGGTTTGAGCGTGATGCCCTTGGGCGCGCAGGCTTTTTCCAGGGCCTCGATCTCGTCGGGCGTGTGCAGCCACGCATCATAGCCGACGGTGCCGCCCTGCGGCAGGTGCTGGATCAGCCAGTCTTTGAGCTTCGTCTCGGGCCAGTTCACGGGGGTGAAATGCTCGAGATCGACCTGGCGTTTGACCTGTGTGCGATAGCGCCCATCGACGAAAACCCCAGCGATATCGCGCAGCACGGCGCAGAAACCGGCCGAGCCGGTGAAGCCGGAGAGCCAGACCAGCCGCTCATCATGCGGGGCGACGTACTCGCCCTGGTGGGCATCAGCTCGGGGCACGAGGAAACCAGATAGATGGTCACGGGCCATCTCGGTCCTGAGCGCGGCCAGCCGCGGCGGACCCTGGTCAGGGCGAGCGGTATCCTGGAACGTCTGAAACATCGGGCCTCCCTTGCCGTTTCGCGGTATTGAGCCGGGAATGCCGGGCTGGTGCAAGGGCGAATACCACCATGCGGGGACAATAGGCGCCGACGCGGATCATGGCAGACCGCTCGCTGTCGTCGGTTTACATCGGCACTGGATTAAAGTCCGTCCGCCGGCGGTCCAAAGGGGTTTTCGGTGTCGTGTGATGGAGAGCGGCGTGACAGCGGGATCATTCTGGGCGGACCGCGCCTCGAAGGTTGTCGCACGCGTCTGCGTCAGATCGGCTGGGCGCCTTCACAACTTTCTGGCTCAGCTCGCCTTCCTGATGCCGAGGAAGCGGGCGCGGGCGCGCGGATCGTGGTCGAAGAGCGCGGCAAGCTGTTCGGTCATGGCACCGGCGAGCTGTTCGACATCGGTGATGGTTACCGCACGATCATAATAGCGCGTCACGTCATGGCCGATACCGATCGCCAGAAGCTCGACCCATTTCTTCTTCTCGATCATCGCGATCACGTCGCGCAGGTGTTTCTCCAGATAGTTGGCGGGGTTCACCGACAGGGTCGAATCGTCCACCGGGGCGCCGTCGGAGATCACCATCAGGATCTTGCGGGCCTCGGGCCGCATCGCCATGCGGCGATGCGCCCATTCCAGCGCCTCGCCGTCGATGTTTTCCTTCAGCAGCCCTTCCTTCATCATCAGGCCGAGGTTCTCCCGGGCCCGGCGCCAGGGGGCGTCGGCGCGCTTGTAGATGATGTGTCGCAGATCGTTCAGGCGCCCGGGTTGCTGCGGCCGGCCCGTGCCCAGCCATTTCTCGCGACTCTGGCCGCCTTTCCAGGCGCGGGTGGTGAAGCCGAGGATCTCGACCTTGACGTCGCAACGTTCCAGCGTCCGCGCCAGCACGTCGGCGCAGATCGCGGCGATCGAGATCGGCCGGCCACGCATCGAACCGGAATTGTCGAGCAGCAGGGTCACCACGGTATCGCGGAACTCGGTATCCTTCTCGATCTTGAAGCTGAGCGGTGTGGTCGGGTTGGCGACGACGCGGGCCAGCCGGCCGGCGTCGAGGATACCTTCCTCGAGGTCGAACAGCCAGGAGCGGTTCTGTTGCGCCTGCAACCGGCGCTGGAGCTTGTTGGCGAGCCGTCCGACCGCGCCCTTCAGTGGTTCGAGCTGTTGGTCGAGATAGGCGCGCAGCCGTTCCAGTTCGGCCGGTTCGGCCAGATCCTCGGCGGCGATTTCCTCGTCGAACTCGGTCTCGTAGGCGCGATAGTCGGGATCAGCGTCGGAAAGCGGCGCGGGCGGCGGTGGCTCGAGCGGCGCCTCGCCGTCGGGCATGTCGGCCTCTTCGCCCATCTCTTCGTCGGCCATCTCGTCCATCGAGACCTGGGCCTCGGCGGCGTCCTGTTGTTCGTCCTGGGTCTGCTCCGGGTCGGCTTCGCCGGTCTGGTCCTGCGACTGTTCTTCGCCGCCCTCTTCGTCCTGCTGGTCCTCTTCGGACTGATCGTCCTCGGAGTCGTCCTCGTGGTCTGGCGCGTCGGGATCGTCACCCAACTGGTCGCCATAGCCGAGGTCCTCGATCACCTGGCGGGTGAAGCGGGCAAAATCGGCCTGGTCGGCGAGTTTCGCCTTGAGTCCGTCCAGCGTGCCGCCGGCCTGTTCCTCGATAAACCCCTGCCAGAGATCGACAATGTTCTGCGCCCCGGGGGGCAGGTCACGACCGGTGGCGAGCTGTCGAATGAGGTAACCGGCGGCATTGGCCAGCGGCGCCTCGGCCCGGTCGGTGATCTGGTCGAAGCCGGCGCGGGCGGCGTCATTGGAAATCTTGACGTCGATATTGCTGGCGGTGCCGGGCATGTCGCGGGCGCCCATCGCCTCGCAGCGGGCGGTTTCCATCGCTTCGAAAATATCGCGTGCCATGTCGCCCGCGGGGGCATAGCGGGCATGGGTGGCGTTGTCGTGATACTTGTGCCGCAGCGCCAGCGCGTCGGCCGTGCCGCGGGCCAGCAGCACCTCGTCACGCGTCATCCGGCGGCTGACCTGCGGCAGGCGCATGGCGTCGCCACTGAGCCCCGACGGATCGACCGTGTAGGACACCGATAGCTCGGGATCGTCGGCCATCACCTTGGTGGCCTCGGCCAGCGCCTTTTTAAACGGATCGGCGGGGTTTTCGGTAGGCTTTTTCATTCCGCTCACCAATCATTCCCGTCGAATGCCGAGGATACCATCCCTATGGCATAGTCGTGCAGATCAAATTTCTTAACCCGCGGTCCGTTGTCAATCTGGCCTACCTGATCGCGAAACCCGAGTACGGGTTTGAAGGGCTTTTCGGACAAACGGATTCGGCCCTGATCGAATATCATGGCCAAACAAAAAACCGCCGTCTCGATGAACGGCTCTGCCTTCTTCTCTGACATACCGTTTTCGACAAGCGCTTTCTTCAAATCGAGTGCATAGGTTTCTAAGAATGCCATGCAGAGATGCTCATAGTCGGGCTTGGTATCTGTTTTCCAATCTACCATGCGCCACTCACCCCAAACTCACGCTGGCGGCGCTTTCGGGCAGTTCCTCGTCGAAGCAGCGCTGGTAGAATTCGGCCACGGTCTGGCGTTCCAGCTCGTCGCATTTGTTCAAGAAAGTCACCCGGAAGGCATAGCCGACATCGCGGAAAATCTCGGTGTTCCAGGCCCAGTTGATCACCGTCCGCGGCGACATCACGGTCGACAGATCGCCGTTCATGAAGGCGGTGCGCGTGAGGTCGGCGACGGTGACCATCTGGGCGACGGTCTGGCGGCCCTTCTCGGTGTTGAAATGCGGTGCCTTGCCAAGCACGATCATCGTCTCGGCATCGTGGCTGAGATAATTGAGCGTGGCCACGAGCGACCAGCGGTCCATCTGCGCCTGGTTGATCTGCTGCACCCCGTGATAGAGCCCGGTGGTGTCGCCTAGGCCCACCGTGTTGGCGGTGGCGAAGAGGCGGAAATACCTGTTCGGCGTGATCACCTCGTTCTGGTCCAGCAGCGTCAGCTTGCCGTCATGCTCCAGCACCCGCTGGATCACGAACATCACGTCGGCGCGGCCGGCGTCGTATTCGTCGAACACGATGGCCGTCGGGTTCCTGAGCGCCCAGGGCAGGATGCCCTCGTGGAACTCGGTCACCTGCTTGCCGTCCTTGAGCTTGATCGCGTCCTTGCCGATGAGGTCGATCCGGGAAATATGGCTGTCCAGGTTGACCCGCACGCAGGGCCAGTTAAGGCGGCTCGCCACCTGTTCGATATGGGTCGATTTGCCGGTGCCGTGATAGCCCTGAATCATCACCCGGCGGTTGTGGGCGAAGCCGGCGAGGATCGCCAGCGTGGTGTCCGGGTCGAACTTGTAGGTGGTGTCGAGATCGGGCACACGCTCGCTGCGGTCGGCAAAACCCTTTACTTTCATGTCGCTGTCGATGCCAAAGACATCGCGGACCGAGATGTCCTCGGTCGGTTTCGCTGCTGGGTCGATCATGCCGTCCGCCATGTTCCGTCGTTCCTCGTCGGTCGCGTCATCAAAAAACTGCGCCCGTGGTGCAACAATTCCGGGCCAAGGGCAAGGGGCGGGCCGAAATGACGCGGGGGCGGGACCCGACCGGGCGCCGGACGGGTCGTCGCGGCCCATGTCTGCGGACTGGAAACTTTCTCCGAAGTCAGGTCTTATCCACCGACCAGGGCGTGTGCAGGGAAACGACATGGCGCAAAGGTTGGACCGTTTGCGGGAGCTCTACGAAGGCCACAGCGCCGCGGCGCACAGGTTCCGCTATGGGCTTCTGGTTTTCGACATGGTCACCATCCTGTTCGTGATCGTGACTTCGTTTTTCGAGCACACAAGGGCGGTCGAACTGGCTGATCTGGCGTTCGGGGTGCTGATCCTTGCCGATTTCGTGTTGCGTTTCCTGATCGACCGGAAAAAGAAGAGCTTTTTCCTGCGACCGGTGATCTGGGCCGACATGGTGGCGATGGTCAGTTTCATCGCCCCGATCGCCGGTGAGGGGTTCGGTTTCCTGCGGATCCTGCGCACCCTCAGACTGTTTCATACCTATCAATTGGCCTCGCGGCTGAGGCAGGATTTCAGCTATTTTCGGCGGCACGAAGACGTCATTCTCGCGACCGTCAACCTGACGGTTTTTCTGTTCGTGATGACCGGGCTGATTTATGCCACGCAATATGGGGTAAACCCGGAAATCCGCAACTATGCTGACGCGCTTTACTTTACCGTGACAACGTTGACCACCACCGGGTTCGGCGACATCACCCTGCACGGTACTGGCGGGCGGCTTTTGGCGGTGGTGGTGATGATCGTGGGCATCACGCTGTTCCTACGGCTCGCCACGGCGCTGTTCCGGCCGCCCAAGGTACGCCACAGCTGCCAGACTTGCGGGCTGAGCCTGCACGACCCCGACGCGGTCCACTGCAAACACTGCGGCGCCACGCTTAAGATCGAGACCGAGGGAGTGCTCTGAGACCCTTGCCGCTCGCGCCGGCTCACGTTCGCGCGATTTTGACCGTCGCCCTGTTGTCAGGTTGCGTTGGCGTGTTGACAGTGCGGCCAAGTGAGGGAGATGTGTCCATGAACAGACGGTTTCTGGTTGGCAGCGCGTTGGCGGGATCTGCATTGACGATAATGGGCCTGAGCCCGCAGCGGGCGCGGGCCTTCGAGGTGACGCGGACCGACGCCGAGTGGCGTGCGATGCTGACGCCGCTTGAATACAAGGTGATGCGACGGGAAGGTACCGAACGCGCCTTCACCTCGCCGCTCGACAAGACCTATGCGGCGGGCACCTATCACTGCCGCGGGTGCGAGCTGCCGCTCTATTCCTCGAAGCACAAGTTCGACAGCGGCACCGGTTGGCCGAGCTTCTGGCAGGCGCTGCCCGAGGCCATCGGCACCAAGCCCGACCGCACCATCTGGGGCGTCCATACCGAATGCCATTGTCGCCGCTGCGGCTCGCATCTGGGCCATATTTTCGACGATGGACCGAAACCCACCGGCAAACGGCATTGCATCAACGGCGTAAGCCTCGTGTTCCGGCCCGCGTGAGAACATCGACGAAAATACTGAAGAAATCCGAAGGCCACCGTGCGGTGAGGGGTACGTGTCGCAGAGCCACCCGTGTCGGTCTTGGTGGCGGCCGCCCGGGTCGACGCTCCGTGTGACGACCGCAGCAGAACATCCACGTTGGTTTCGGGCAGAAACGGACCGGCATATTCCATTGGTTTAGGACGTTGAGCCTAAGTTTATAGAATTATTCCGGCCGGCGGGCGATGCTGGAAAGGTCATTGTCCTGACCCTTTAGGCCGTGACCCATTGGCGGCAGGATGCCGGGCTGATCCAACGGCTGTCCCCCAAACAGCCTGACCGGGTGTCCTGTCGCCATCCCATTACCCGGCACAGATCAACAGGAAGCACCGGCTTGCGCGGCGGTAGACCCGCGCGTTTTCAGAGCATGCTGCTCGGGAGGCGCCGGGCGCACCACGGCGCCGTAGGATGGTGGTGCCAACCCTACTTGAAGTTGCGGCTGTCCTTGATCTGGTCCCAGGCCCAGACGACCTCTTGCAGCTGCTCTTCCTGGCTGCGATCACCGCCGTTCATGTCCGGGTGCAGCACCTTGATCAGCGCCTTGTAGGCCTTGCGCACCTCGACCTTGGTGGCGGTGTCCGCCACTTCCAGGATCTCGACGGCGCGGCGCTCGGTCGGGGGCAGGCGGCGGGAACCGGTGCGGGTTTTGCCGGGGTTCTGCGTGGCGTTGCCGCCCAGCACCTGGTGCGGATCCTCGATTCCGAGCCGCGCCCAGGCGCGTGCCTCGGGGTCATTCATTGGCTTTGTTTCACGCTCCCAGACCTTGTCCTTCGACATCTGGGCGTTGAGTTCGGCCTCGGTGGTGCCGTCGAAGAAATTCCATTTCAAGTTATATTCGCGGACATGGTCCTTGCAGAACCAGAAGAAATCGTCGAGTACGTCCGGAGCTTTGGGCGCTCGGTACTGGCCGGGCTCGGTGCAGCCGTCCTTCTCGCAGACGCGCGTCGAGGTTTCCGAGGCGCCGGACATACCGCGGCGGCCGCGCGGGTTCTTTTTCTTGGCCGTCGAAACGGACATATCGAAACCGAATGGATCGGGTTTGGATGGCATTTTCTGACACCTTTGCGACGCGCTTTTAGACTCGGACCCGGGAGTTTAGCCTAAATGGCGGAAACCGGAAGAGGGGAAAGGGAAAAAATGGGGAAGGATTCGGAGATCCGCAAGGCCCTCGAGGCTGCGTTTTCGGTGCAGTCGCTTGAAATCGTGAATGAATCGCACCGTCATGCCGGCCATGCCGGCGATGACGGTTCAGGCGAGAGCCATTTCGCGGTGCGCCTGCGTGCGCCGGAACTTGCCGCGATGAGCCGGGTTGAGCGGCACCGGGCGGTGCACCGGGCTCTGGGGCCGGATCTGGTGGCCTCGATCCACGCCCTGGCCCTCGACCTCGGCTGAGCCGGGTCAGTCGCGACGGCTGGTTTCGAAAGCCGTGGCTTCTTCCGGCTCGGGCGCGGGTTCGCCTTCTGACCAGGCGCGGGTTTCGTCTCCGGCGGCCGCCTCGGCCTCGGATGGCGTATCGGTGTCGGGTGCGGGGCGGTCGGCCGTATCGCTGGGCGCCGGGTCGTCATCGGGTGTGACCGACTCTGTCACCGCGAGGTTAACCGCGGCTTCGGGGTGCGCGCGGGGGCGGCGGAAGACCAGCAGGTCGCGGTAGACGGTCTGGGCCGAGGCGAGCCCGTGGCGCTCCTCGGAGGCGAGTGTTTCGGCCCGCAGGAATTCCCACCCGGCGCCGGCCATGTCGTTCATAAGCGTCTGAATTGCATAGGCAAACCGCGCCTCGGCGCTTCTCACGCCTTTGCTCTTGAGCCCTTTTCTCGGGGCGGGGACGACCTTGTATTCGTACTGCGTCATGCTGGCAGACCCATCAATTGCGACCGCGGTGTCATAGCAAGGCCCGGCGGTTAAGGAAAGCAAAGGTTAAACCGGCGGCCCGGCGGGTTAACGTGCCATGATCCGCGAAACCCGGCGGTATGGCGCCCTAGCTGGCAGGCTGGCTGGCACCCTGTCTGGCGCGCGGACGCGTAACGGTTTGGTCAGAGGTGGGTTAACCCGGCGCACGGCGGACGGGCGCGGTGATCCGGTCCTCGGCGGCAAGGCGCGTTTTCAGGTGTCTGCCCGCAGTCGGCGCGGTGAGGTGGCCGCCAACCTACGTGCGCCGGATGCCGATCGGGTGGCCGACATGCTGCGGGCGGGGGAGTTGGCTGTGCTCGGCGAAGAGCGCCTCGAACTTGGCGTGGATGTCGGCGGGCATTGGCACGACTTTCGGCCCGGACTGGTCGACATGCAGGCCGAGGCCTTCGCCGGTGGCGGAAATCCAGCCGTCGTCGTGGATGAGCTCCTGGTAGAAGTGGAAGCTCTTGGGGCTCCAGTCGAGCAGTTGGTAGGAGACACGCACGCGGTCGCCGGCATGCAGTTCGCGCACGTAACGCATGTGGTACTCGGCGGAATAGGTGGTACAGCCGGTGCGCTCGCGATAGTCGGGGCCGAAACCCAGCCGGTCCCAGAGCTGGTCGACGCCGCGATCCATCAGCACGTTGTAGAAGGCCATGTTGAGATGGCCGTTGTAGTCGAGCCACTGGGTCTCGACCTGCATCGGTTCGGACAGGAAAGGTTTTGCCATGGGTTGCCTCAGAACGGTTTGACGACCACCGCCCAGAGGATGGCAATGGCGGCGATGACCGAGACCTCGTTGAAGATGCGCAGGAACAAGTCGGATTCGCGGAACTCGCCGCGTTTGGCGCGGATCACGAGGACGCCGGTCCAGATGTAGTGGACGGCCAGCAGCGCGACGAGTCCGAGCTTGACCAGCGTCCAGGGTGCAAAGCTCCAGATCGACCAGGCCAGCCACAGGCCGGTGATGACGCCGATCACGGCGAGCATGGCGGAGAAGCGGTAGAGCCGGATGGTGAGATCGCCCAGCGGGCCGAACTCCGCCACACGGGCATATTCGCGCTTCCAGTAGATCAGGGCGCGGGGCACGGCGAAAACGCTGGTCATCCAGCCCATGACGCAGAGGATGTGAATGATCTTCAGCCAGTCCATGGCCGCATGAATGACCCAAGCCCGGGCCGCACGCAAGAGCCGGTGCCGAGGCCGGCGCGAGACCGGCGGATTTTTCGATTCATTTAAGCAATTTTTCACGCCTCGAGTCGCAAGCTGGGGATGGAACGAATGACGACCTCAGAAGGAGTGACGGAGATGCAGGCCTTGATTCTGAACGATGACCGCAGAGCGCAGGCGGCGACGGCGATGGCGCTGTTCAAGCGCAATTTCCAGGTGGTGACGGCCGAGGATGTCGACACCGCGTCGGCCTATGCCGATCTGGGGGTATTCGACCTGGTGGTGATGGCCGAACGGGTCGGGGATCGGTTGAGCCACGCGGTGGCGCTGTCGGCCGAGCTGCGCAACCCGGACGTGACCACGATGGTGGTGACGCCGCGGGCGGATGCGGACGTGGACGAACTCTATGATCTTTTACCGTCGCTCTATTGCCTGCTGGGCGAGGACCTGTCGCCGGAGCTGATGGCGAAGATGGCGGTGGCCGGCGTGGTGGGCAGCCTCGCGGTGGCCGACCGCGGGCGGTCGGGCGTCGATCTCGCGGGTCGGGACGCGGCGGCAGGGGCCGGTGCCGGTCCGGATCGGGCGGTTGATCGGACGGGAGCGATGACTTCGGCAAAGGTCGCCGGGTCGGACGCCGACAACCGCGTGGTTGTCGCCGCCTGAGCGGCGGTGTCGGCGCGGCCGCGTATCATGTTGCGGCCGGCGCGGTCCGGCGGGAGGCCGGCACGGCGCTCGCGCTGGCGCACATCGCCCCGCCCGCCGTCCCGCAGGGTGCGTCACCGCCTTGGGATTGGCCGTGCCGAAAGTCCGGGTCACCATTGATTTGCGTCATGTAGCGTCACGACCGGGCATGGTAAATTAGGGTTTTGGAAGGAGGCGAGACATGAGACGGACATCAATCCTCGGTCCGACGCGATATTTCGGAGAAACCTCTGACATTTCGGATGGTTGGGCGGCAGTCCGCCGGATTGTTGCGGTTTCGGTCCTGGCGGTCTTGCTGCCGTTGGCAGTGTTTGCCGAGACCCGAACTTATGACCTTAACGGGTTCAACGCGGTCTCCGCGGCCGAGGGCATTCAGGTCTTTGTCGACGTCGGAGAGGCGTTTTCTGTGGTCGCGGAAAGCGACGATGTCGCCCAGCTGGACCGTCTGGACCTGAGCGTGAAGCAGAGGGTCCTGGTCGTTCAGATGGAGAGCAAGCTGTTCACGCTGCGGCGCAAAAAAGGCTGGAAAATCACGGTTCGAATATCCATGCCCGAGATGATCACGGCCAATTCGTCATCGGGAGCAAGTCTGACGGTTGATGACATGGAAGGTTCGGCCCTCGAACTTGTCGCATCAAGCGGTTCGAAGCTGCAGGTTGCCAGGCTTTCGGGAGATCGGCTTGTCGTTACATCTTCCAGCGGCTCGTCGATCGAAGGCGATGCCGGGTCCTGTGAAACGCTCAAAGCGGTGGCATCCAGCGGGGCAAAGATAGATCTCGAGGGCGTCGAATGCGGTAAGGCCGAAGCGATCGTGAGCAGTGGCGCCCGGGCCGTCGTCTTCGCTGACGATGCGATTGAAGCCAACGCGTCGAGCGGTGGAACGGTTGTCGTGCACGGTGCGCACACGAGTATCGACATCAACGCGACCAGCGGTGGCGACGTGGTTTTTCCTTAGATCCTTAGAAGGCCAGCCGGGTCGATAGAGCGCAGTTACCCGGCTCACAATCCGAGTTTCTGCTGCACCAGCTGGTTGACCGCCTTGGGATTTGCCTTGCCGCCGGTGGCCTTCATCACCTGGCCGACGAACCAGCCGGCGAGCTTGGGGTTGACCTTGGCTTTTTCCACCTGGGCGGGATTGTCGGCGATGATCTGGTCGAGCGCGGCTTCGATCGCGCCGGTGTCGGTGACCTGTTTCAGGCCTTCGGTCTCGACGATCTCTTTTGGATCGCGGCCCGATGTATAGGCGATTTCAAAGACGTCCTTGGCAATCTTGCCAGAGATCGTGTCAGCCTTAATGAGTCCGATGATGCCGCCGAGCTGGGCGGGTGAAAGCGGGCTTGAGGAGATTTCTTTCTCGTCCGTCTTGAGACGGCCGAAGAGCTCGTTGATGACCCAGTTGGCGGCGAGTTTGCCGTCGTCACAGGCGGCGACCACGTCTTCGAAATACCCAGCCGAGTCGGTATCGGCGGTGAGCACCGAGGCGTCATATTCGGTCAGGCCGTAATCCCCCATGAAGCGGGCCTTCTTCTCGTCGGGCAGTTCGGGGAGGTTGGCGGCGATGTCATCGACCCAGGCCTGTTCGATCTCCAAAGGCAGCAGGTCGGGGCAGGGGAAGTAGCGGTAATCATGCGCCTCTTCCTTCGAGCGCATCGAGCGGGTCTCGTTCTTGTCCGGGTCGTAGAGGCGGGTTTCCTGCTCAACCGTTCCGCCGTTCTCGACGATCTTGATCTGGCGGCGCGCCTCATACTCGATCGCGGCCTGGATGAAGCGCATCGAGTTCATGTTCTTGATCTCGCAGCGGGTGCCGAGATGCGAGAAATCCTGGGTCTCCATGTATTTTTCATACTGGCCGGGGCGGCAGATCGAGACATTGACGTCGGCCCGCAGGTTGCCGTTCTGCATGTTGCCGTCGCAGGTGCCGAGGTAGCGCAGGATCTGGCGCAGCTTGGTGACATAGGCCGCCGCCTCTTCCGGGCCGCGGATGTCGGGGCGCGAGACGATTTCCATCAGCGCGACGCCGGTGCGGTTGAGATCGACGAAGGACATGTTGGGGTCCATGTCGTGGATCGATTTGCCGGCATCCTGTTCGAGGTGGATGCGCTCGATGCGGACCTTGCGGGCCACACCCGGCCCCATGTCGACCAGGATTTCGCCTTCGCCGACGATCGGCTCGTAAAGCTGGGAAATCTGGTAGCCCTGCGGCAGGTCGGGATAGAAATAATTCTTGCGGTCGAAGGCGGACTTGAGGTGAATCTGCGCCTTCAACCCCAGACCGGTGCGCACCGCCTGTTCGACGCAAAACTCGTTGATCACCGGCAGCATGCCGGGCATCGCGGCATCGACGAAGGCGACGTTCGAATTGGGCTCGGCGCCGAATTGGGTCGAGGCGCCGGAGAACAGCTTGGAGTTCGAGCTGACCTGGGCGTGCACCTCCATCCCGATCACCAGTTCCCAGTCGTGCTTGGCTCCGGAAATGACCTTGGGCTTGGGCGGTTCATAGGTGAGATCGAGCATCTGTCAGGCCTCTTCGCTGTGACGAGACGCCTTCTAGGACAGGGGCGGGTTCGGGGCAAGGGGCGGGGACGGTTTCACCGAGCCGCAGCGTCGATTTCAGCGCCATTTTCGCCGAAACGGATGGTGGCACCGGCCTGGAGCTCGTCGGAGAAGGCCTGGGCCACATACCACAAGGTTTCGTCCTCGCCGCCCCAGACGGCCGGAAGGCCGATATGCAGGTAGTCGGAGACCACCATGCGGAAGCCTTCGCCCAGTCGCGCCCGCAGCGCGGTGACGGCGCGGGCGGTGTCATCGTTGTCAGGGGCGATTGGCCGGGTCTTCCACGCTCGGTGGAGCTGCCAGGCGACGCGGTTGACGAGATGCTGTGACGGCGTGCGCTCGAGCAGGTCGCGCAGGCCGTCGAGGAAGAGATCGGCGTCGCAACGGGCGAGCACCTCGGCGTCGGCCTCTTCCATCGTGCCGAGATAGAGCAGGGGATAGGCGGCGCGGCCCAAGGTGTCTTCGGACCCGGCCACCGCCCGCAGTGCGGCGTGGTCGAGTGCAGCGGCGTCGGCGCCGAACCAGCGCGGCAGCAACTGGAAGCCGTGCAGCAGGTAAGGGTTGATCGATTGCGGATCGAGATCGGCCCAGTCGGCGAACCAATCCTCGATCAGCGTGCCGGCCTGCGGATGGCAGGCGAACAGGTGGTATTGCGCCAACGCCAGCGCCGGGGAATAGCGTTCGATGGCATCGAAGGGGGCCAGCACCTCGGCGGCGCGGGTGAAATGGCCGATGAAGCGTTGTTCGTCGATTGGAGAGATGTCGACGGCGTAGCCTTCGCCCCGCCAGTGCCAGCCGAGCCCGATATGGGCCATGGCAACCGTCGCCGCCATCAGGTGGTTGTCGGGGTGGTCGTCGAGCCCATCCTCGAAGGCGTCGATCAGGTCTGAGCGGACAACGACCGCGCCGGGGTCGGGGGTGGCCACCTCGCGGATGGTCAGCAGGGCCTCGGTGACGAGGCTTGACCGGCCGGGGGTCTGGCGGCGCGCGCCTTCCCAGGCTTCGAGGCGGGCCAACAGGGTGTCCCAGTCGTGCCGGTCGACCAGATCGCGGATCTCGTCCAGGCGCCGTTTGCGGTCCTGCGCCTCGGTGTCTTCGGCCAGCGGCAGCAGCAACTGCGCGCGCAGCTGGTCGGCATCCGGTTCGTAGTTCGTATCGGTGACGATCAGGCGGATGGTGCGATAGATCACGACCGGTAGCACGATCAGGTTGCGCGCCAGGCGCGCCAGGTATCGGGTGATGGCGACAAGGGTCCAGGCGGTTTGGCGGGCGGCTGTCAGCATGGTCCGGTCCGGGATTCGGTTTTCGTCGTGAAGACCATGCCCGCAGGATGTGGCGACATTCGGGCCGGGATCGGGCGTTTTTCTCTATGGTGGAGCGGCGACGGGTGGGCGCTCGCCCTGATTGCGAAGCATGGGGGTTTCGGCAGCCGGATGCGGCCACGGGGCAGGAATTCCAGACTGTCCCACCCGCGCCGCAAATGGTGAAATGGGGACATTGTCTGGAAGGATAAGCCCATGAAATTTCATCACAAGGTCATTGCGACAGCTTTGGGGTTCAGCTTGATCGTGGCCGGGGCGCGGGTGCTGGCCGGGGGACCGGACATCATGGAAGACTTGACCGACCCGGGATTCTGGGTGGCGTTGGGTGAACACCTGGTCGGCGCGCAGGTGCACGGCTGGTGCCGATGCTCATAAGTTGTCGCGGTTCAAACTGGTTTTCATTTCGATAGTTGATTCAGGTTGCGCCATTCACATCGGGGTGTAGAAGCGCAGCCCGTGGGGCGAGAAGGCAATGGTCGTGCCGCGCATGATCTCCTCGGCGAAGTGGCGGGCGATGGCGTGGCGAGCGGTGACCAGCCCGCGCCGCATCAGCGTCTTGCGCATCGGCAGCGGCGCGCGGGCATCGGGCCCCATCGCTGCCTGCGCCCAGACTAGCGGGTGCAGCTCGTAGAGGTATTCGGACAGGATCCAGTCGAGAGTTGCGTGCACGTGGCGGCGGATATCGCGTTGGATGTCGGGGGCGCCTTCGGGTAACCGGTCGGGGGACATCGAGATCGCCGCATAGGCCGCCAACAGGTTGGCGAAATGCTGGCCCGGGCGGTTGGCGAGGATGTCGCGCATGCCGTCGAGGAAAAAATCGGTGTCGACGATCCGAGCGGCGCTGGGATCGACGGTGAGCGCGTCCATGAACACCCAGGCATAGGCGCCGTTGCCCCAGGTCGACTGGGTCGCGGCGGCAATGCGGCGGGCCTCGAGTTCGAGCTGGTCATAGGCGCCGTGCCAGCGCGGCAGCAGGTGCACGCCGAGGGCGCGCATCGGCCGCGGGTTGCCGGGATCGAGGGTGATGAGCTGTTCGTATCGGTCGGCGAGCTTGACCGCCGGCAGCGGCCGGCCGGCCAGCAGGGTACAGCGAGCCGCAGCGAGCAGCGGGGCGTCGGGAATGACCGAGTCATACGCGCCGAGGATCTCGGCCGCCCGATGGAAATGGGCCTCGAAGAGACGCAGGTTGCGCTCGGGGATCTCGTGCGGCCAGTCGCCGCCGCGCCAGACCCAGCCGATATCGGCATGGGTCAGCGCCACGATCACCGCCAGTGGGTATTCGTCGGGGTATTCGCTGAGCATCTCTTCGAAGGCCTCGATGCCGTCGAGCACCGGGCTGGCGCCGTCGAAGATCGCGTCTTCCATATAGTGCACCACGTCGGCGCGGGCGCCGTAGCACAGCAATTCGGCGTGACTCATGGCGCAAGGGGTGGCGTCGCGGTTGCGGTCGACCTCGCGGATCAGCCGGGCAAGCTCGTCCCAGCGGTCCTGGCGGGCGAGGAACTGGCCGTAATCCTGCACGGCGGCGCGTGAGGTTTCCTCGTCGCTTTCGCTTGCGCAGGGCAGGATGAGCTGGCGTTCGAGCCGTTCCTGGAGTTGCTTGTCGAGCTTGTCGCCGGCGCTGAGCGCATCGCCCAGCTTCTGGCTGGGATCGCGGGTGCGGCGGCCGGGAAGGCGCTCCTGCAGACGGCCCGGCACGGATTTCAGCGCGCGCGTCAGGCTGTCGGGCAGGGGCAGGGATTTCATACGGGTCTCCGGGATACCGTCTACGGAGCGTGACTCTGCCGTTCCATTCGGGCCAAAAAGCGGCGCGGCGATGGGATTTTCCGGGAAATCCTTGTGCAGTCCTGAGGCAGCGCTGGTTTCGCTCTGCCCGGGGCCTTTGTCCGGGGCACGCCGACGCGCGGCGCGGGAGCGGCGTTTGAACGAAAACAAGAGGTTAATGCAGGCTCTGAGCCGCCTGCGTTAAAATATTGCAATTGCGTGGAAAATCGGTCTTGATGGGGCGATGATCTGGGGGATCGACATGCTGCGGGCCAGCCTGACGGCGGCCTGGGTGGCGCTGTTGCTGCCAGCGCCCGTCTTGGCCGAGGCCGTAGACGGGCACGACGTGTTGCGCACCGAAACCAAACCCGGGACACAGGGGCAAGGTGCCGCCCTGGCCACGGCCGGCCGGATGCTGGCGGCGGAACCGGAGGCCCGCGCGGTGCTGCGGCCGCGCCAGCGTCGGGACGCGGTGCCGCAGACCCGCTGGATGCACCGGCCCGAGGCGACGCTCTGGACCCGGGCGGCGCTGTCGGCGATGAAGGATCACGGGACGCCGCTGGTCGAGATGGTGCCGGGCGACATCGGGTATTGGTGCCCGGCCTACCGGCAGGCCGGGCCGGATCAGCGTGGCGCGTTCTGGGTGGGGTTCCTGTCGGCGCTGGCCAAGCATGAAAGCACCTATCGCCCGGACGCGGTGGGCGGCGGCGGGTTGTGGTACGGGCTCATGCAGATCCTGCCCTCGACGGCGCGCCTCTATGGTTGCCGGGCGCGCTCGGGCGCGGCACTCAAGGACGGGGCGGCAAACCTGAGCTGCGCCATCCGGATCATGGCGCGCACGGTGCCGCGTGACGGGGTGATCCACGCCCATTCGACGAGGTTCAAGCGCCGCTGGCGCGGCGTGTCGGCGGACTGGGGGCCGATGCGGTCGGTAAGGAAACGCGACGACATCGCGGTCTGGCTGCGGCAGCAGAGCTATTGCCGGCCGCTGGAAAGTCTGCGACCGCGCCTGCGGCCGGCGGGATTCAGCGCCGTACCCGCGAGCAAGGCGCCAGGCCGCGGCGGGGTGCCGGGCTGACGCGGGTCGGGCGGCCAACTCCGCGGCGTTTCTGGACATCCGGTGCGGCTTGTGAGAAAGGGCGCGCAAGACCCAATGGAGGCAGTCATGGTCACCACACGTTTTGCCCCGTCGCCCACCGGTTACATCCATGTTGGCAACCTGCGCACCGCCTTGATGAACTTCCTGATCGCCCGCAAGGCCGGCGGGCAGTTCATCCTGCGCATCGACGACACCGACCCTGAACGGTCGCAGGAGAAATTTGTTGACGCGATCAAGGAGGACCTCGACTGGCTGGGGCTGCACTGGGACCGGGTCGAGCGGCAGTCGGCACGGCTGGATCGCTACGAGGCCGCGGCGGAAAAGCTGCGCGGCATGGGACGGTTCTATGAGTGTTTCGAGACCCCGACCGAGCTGGATCTGAAACGCAAGAAGCAGCTCAACATGGGTAAGCCGCCGGTCTACGACCGCGCCGCGCTGGCGCTGTCGGACGAGGAGAAAGACCGGTTGCGCCAGGAGCGCGGCGGCTATTGGCGGTTCAAGCTAGCTCACAAACGGATCGAGTGGCAGGACGGCATTGCCGGGCCGACCTCGATCGACGCGGCCAGCGTGTCGGACCCGGTGCTGATCCGGGCGGATGGACAGGTGCTTTATACTTTAGCGAGCGTGGTCGATGACACCGAGATGGGGGTGACACATGTTGTCCGCGGCGCCGACCATGTGACCAACACCGCGACGCAGATCCAGATCATCGAGGCGCTGGGCGGCAAGGTGCCGGAATTTGCCCATCACAGCCTGCTGACCGGGCCGCAGGGCGAGGCGCTGAGCAAACGTCTGGGCACGCTGGCGTTGCGCGACCTGCGGGCGCGGGGGGTGGAGCCGATGGCGCTGCTCAGCCTGATGGCGCGGCTGGGGTCGAGCGACCCGGTGGAGTTGCAGACCGATATGGGGGCGCTGATCGACGGCTTCGACATTTCCCGGTTCGGCACCGCGCCGACGAAATTCGACGAGGGCGACCTGTTCCCGTTGACCGCCAAGGTGCTGCATACATCCGGTCTGGACGAGGTGGCCGAGGACGTGGCGGCGGCGGGCGTTCCCGGCGACCTGGCCGCACCGTTCTGGGCGGCGATCCGCGAGAACGTGGAGACGCGGGCCGACATTGCGACCTGGTGGGCGCTCTGTCGGGATGGAGCGGAGCCGGTGATCGACAAGGAGGATTCCGAGTTCGTGGCGCAGGCGCTGGAGATGCTGCCCGACCGGCCGTTCGATGGCACCACCTGGGGGCAATGGACGGCGGCGGTAAAGGAGGCCACGGGGCGCAAGGGCCGGGGCCTGTTCATGCCGCTTCGGAAGGCGCTGACGGGGATGGATCACGGACCGGACATGGGCGCGTTTCTGCCGCTGATGCAGGTGATCCGGGCACAGGGCCGACAAGCCAACTGATCGAGAACACTGGAAAGCGCAGGGTGATGAACTCCGCGCTTTCCGAGCTTTTACGGCAGGAAGACCTGGCGAACCCGGATCGGTGAATCAACGATGCCGACCATTTTTTCGTTCCCATCGAAAATATCGGCAAGCTCGGCAATATCGCTGGTCAGGTTCATCGTTCCGGACAGCGGCTTGCCCAGCCCCGTGCTCATTACCACGTCCATCAACTGATCATATTCAAAGATCCGCGAGACGGTGGGGTCGGCATTGGAGAACATTCGCGTCTTGGCGTTCTGCCAGACCGGACGGCCCGACGTGAAGGTCAGTGTCATTTCGAGTTTGGTGCCGTCTCCCAGGGCCACGGACCAGTTTTCGCTCCTGTCACGCCCGGCATTGGACGGACCCGAAGTTGAAGACATACGCGAAATATCGGCGACCGATGCGTTCCTGTACGGGTCGTAATCCGGGTTTGTCGTATACAGTCGGAGAATGTACAGGCGCACACTGTCTCCCTGTTTGGCCAACCCAAGAAATGCAAGGCCACGGTGGGTGAACAGATCAAGTGGCTTACCCTCGGCATCGCGCCCGAGCACGCGGTCTTCAAAGATCATGAGAAGATTGGCACCTTTCAACGCGCCGTTGGGAAACGACACTGAGGTCCACCCTTCCGGAAGCCGTGACTGCACGTCTTCTGCATCAACCTCGAAACCGACTAGCACACGGCTGTCGATATTGGAGCCCTCCAGTGTTTGCGCGGCAAGACCGGTGGCAATCGCGGCGAGGGCGAAAAACCCGGTCACCAAGCCGGTCAGTATTTTTTGTTGAACGCGTTTCATGACATTTCCTCCCGAATAGACATTCTCCGCCTAACCCCCCAAGAACCCTGATCCGGTTGCCGTTATCGTTAAACCGCCCGCCGGTTAGACTGTAGAAAAATTCTAAGCCTCGCGGCTGCGGCCTGTCGTTGACATGGCGCAAGGCGCGGTTTTTCGGTGCCGCGCCACGCGGAAGTGACTTGCCTTTCGGGTTCCGAGCCGCCTTGCTGGCCAGAACAGGCGGGGCGATGGCGGAACACCGGCGGGGCGATCGTGAACGAAAAGGCCAAGTTTCTCGAAGGGTCGCTGATGCGGCATATCGCGGTGATGGCGCTCACATCGTCGGTGGGGCTGATGGCCGTGTTCCTTGTCGATCTCGTCGACATGGTGTTCATCTCGTGGCTGGGCCGCGACGAACTGGCGGCGGCCGTGGGTTATTCCGGGGCAATCCTGTTCTTCACCACCTCGTTCGGGATCGGCATGGCAATCGCGGCCGGTGCCCGGGTGGCGCGGGCGGTCGGGGAGGGCGATATCGCGCTGGCGCGGCAGCGGGCCGCGACCTCGCTGATCTATGCTTTCGGGCTGGGAGCGGTCTTCGCGGCCGTAGTCTGGTGGCAGATCCCGGCGCTGGTGGCGCTTCTCGGGGCGAGTGGGACGACATTGGCGCTGGCCCAGGGCTATCTGTCGATCATCGTGCCGAGCCTGCCCTTCCTGATGTTGGGCATGGTGGGCGGCGCGATCCTGCGGGCCTATGGCGATGCGCGCCGGTCGATGATGGCCACGCTTTACGGCGGGGTGGTGAACGCAGTGCTCGACCCGATCCTGATTTTCGGGCTGGCTCTCGACCTGAAGGGGGCGGCGCTGGCGACGGTGGCGGCGCGGCTGACGATCGCGGCGACGGCGCTGATTCCGGTGTTCCGCCATCATGGCGGGCTGGAACGGCCGACGGCGCGGGCCTTCACGGTGGATTTCGGCGGCCTGGCGGCGATTGCCGGGCCGGCGGTGTTGACCCAACTCGCCACGCCGATGGGGCAAGCTTATGTCACCCGCGCCATGGCCGCCTTTGGCGAGGATGCGGTGGCGGGGCTGGCGATTATCAGCCGGCTGCTGCCGGTGGCCTTCGCCGTGATCTTCGCGCTCAGCGGCGCGATCGGGCCGATCATTGGCCAGAACTACGGCGCCCGAAAGATGGGCCGGGTGCGGCGGGCCTTCCGCGACGGGGTGTTGTTTGCCGGCGCGGTGGTGCTGGCGGTTGCGGCGCTGTTGTTCCTGCTGCGCGCCCCGATTGCCGACCTGTTCGGCGCGGAAGGCGAGGCGCGACGGCTGGTTTACCTGTTCTGCGGGCCGATTGCGCTTTTGTATTTCTTCAACGGCGTGATCTTCGTGGCCAATGCCGCCTTCAACAACCTGGGCCGTCCGTTCCTGTCGACCTGGGTGAACTGGGGGCGACATACGCTGGGCACGGTACCCTTCGTGATGGCGGGCGCCGCTTTGGTCGGGGCGCCGGGGGTACTGATCGGGCAAGCCGTGGGCGGCATCGTGTTCGGGGCGCTGGCGTGGCTGCTTGCACGGCGGATCATGGCCCGCGAGCGCGGTCGCGCCGCGCCGGGTGACGACTATGCGCGGCAGGGACGGTTGCTGGCGCTGTTCAGTTTCAAGCGGTAGGGGCTTGGCCGGATGACCGGTCAAGGCTTGAACGGGGGTCGGAGCGCCCGGGCCCGGCGCCGATGGACGGCGCCGGACTGTTCTCGTACGCGATTCGCGGGATCAGCCCAGAAGAGCTTCGAACGCGTCGAGGTGATAGACCGACCCTTCCAGCAGGTTTTCGTAAACGCTGGCCAGCTGGGTCCCTTCGACGTTGTCGATGGCGGCGGCGATGTCGATCATGTCTTTTTCCTCGATGATCACGCCGACCTCGAGCGCGGCGGTCAACGACTCGCTGCCCATTTCGATCAGTGAATCGTAGAGCTCTTGAAGTTCCTCGTTCTCGAAGCTGCCGGCCTCGGCGAAGACGAAGTCATCGACGTCGATCCCGAGTTTCTCGGCCTGCTTGATCAGCGCCTCGAAATGGCGGTCTTCCGACTCGGCGATGTTTTCGAAGATCGGCAGGCCGTAGAGATCATAGAAATACTCGTAGACATCGCCCGCGAGTTTCTCTTCCTCGATCATGTAGATCAGTTCGGCGATGGCTTCGTCGCTGTAGGTGACCGATGTGATTCTTGCGGTCGTGTCGGTCGTGTCCGTGGTGACGGTCACGATCTTGTCGGCCGTCTCGGTGTCGTCAGTGGAAGAGCCGAATCCGGTTTGCCTGTCCTGGATGCCGTACTGGCTGTATTGACCGTACTGATACAGGGCGCCGGCTTTGTTCATTACTGCCATAGTCATTGGATTACCTCTTTGATTCCTTTCGGCAATCGCGCGTTTCCTGATATCTCGACTTTCTAATGTGTTGGCTTGGCGGCTGAAAAGCTGATGATCCGTAACTGCGCCGGAATCCGCTTTTTGCTCGGCGGGAACAAGCCGAGGCAGGGTCGAGTCTTATCGTCGCAGGAGGAGAAACCGGCAGTCAGTGGCGAGGGGTATCAGACCGGGTGTTGGTCGATAATCCGCACCTTCAGGCGGCGGAGATGGGCATCGACAAAATCGCGTTCCTCGGCGGTCAGCTGCTGGTGGCGGGGATAGACCGGGGCGGCGCGGTCGTCCATGACCGGGGCGTCCCAGCCCGCGGTGGTGTCGAAGAAGCGCCGGGCCCCGGCTTCGCCGAACGCCCGCAGATAGCCCTGCACCACCACGTCGACATAGCTGAGCAGCACCGGGTGGGCTTCGTCGGGGCGGCCGTGGGCGTCGTTCGGGATGGCATAGATCGCCAGGGTCGGGCGGTGGTCGAGCGCGTGGTCCACATCGTCGCAGGCGCGTACCCTGGCATAGGCGTGTTCGCGCATGTCGAGCGCCGCCCAGTCGTCGCCCGGCACATGGGCGATCATGCCATCGATCACGCACTCCGGATCGCGCACCGCGGTGAGAAACGCCACCGGCCGCAGATTGGTGTGTCGCCAAGCCCGGCGCCATCCGCGGGCGCGGGCAGGATGGGCATCGGCGTAGTCGTGCGTAGCGAGGTTCACCAGCGAGCCGTAGCCGAAGAAATAGGCGTGTTGTGCGTCAGACATGCGGCCAATTTGCCCATGGATTGATCCATGTCAAACAGGTATGCGATTAAAACACGTATGACTCCTTCACCTTTTTCTCATCGACGGAGGCCGGCCGCGTGCGGATCACCAAGAGAACCAATATCGCCATTCGCGTCCTCATGTTCTGTGAGGTCAATCGTGGGCGATTGGTGACCAAGGCCGAGATCGCCGAGTGCTGCAACACGTCCGAGAACCACTTGGCGCAGGTGATCAACCAGCTGGGGCAGTTGGGCTATCTGCATACCCAGCGCGGCCGCAACGGCGGGCTGGAGCTGGGCCGGCCATCGCGTGACATCGTGATCGGTGACGTATTCCGGGCGCTGGAAAGCCATGTGCCGCTGACCGAGTGCTTTGCCGACGTCGACAATACCTGTCCGCTGATTGATGCCTGCCGGCTGCGACTGGCCATCCAGGATGCCGCCGAAGCGTTCTATGCCCATCTCGACGAGGTGACGCTCGATACGCTGGTTTGCGACAACGATCCGCTGAAGGCGATCATGGCTTCGGGCGGCTGCAGTGCGGCGCGGACGGGCAAGCGCGCGTCGGAAGCGCAAGCCGACTGAAATTTGCCCGCGTGCGTCGATGAGGGCACGCGCAAGTTCAACATGAAGCAAACGATAATTGTCGGGAACGCATCGCCCTTGCGGGACGGTGTGCGGTATACTAGTGTATGCGCGACCGCAGGATCGGGAGAACCGTGACCGCACGGTGCCGAAGGAGCAACCGCCCCGGAAACTCTCAGGCCAAAGGGACCGGCCCTGCGTATCGAGACTCTGGAGAGATCCCGGGCACGGCCGGGGCGCCGAAGGGATAACGATCTCAGGCGAAGGGACAGAGGGGGCATCGGGTTGCGCCGTCACGGGACGCAGGAAGGATGCCGGATGAATGACCACGACGAGACTGACCCGGCCCGGAAGGGAGCGATGAGCGATGTCTGAGCTGCGGCGGACCTGCCTGCACAATCTGCACCTTGAGCTGGGAGCCAAGATGGTGCCGTTTGCCGGTTACGAGATGCCGGTGCAGTACCCGATGGGCGTGCTGAAGGAGCATTTGCATACGCGGGCCGCGGCCGGGCTGTTCGACGTCAGCCACATGGGCCAGGTGATCGTCCGGGGCGACGGCGAGAACGGCGCCGCAGCGTTCGAGGCGCTGGTGCCGCAGAGCATTGCCGGGCTGGCCGAGGGGCGGCAGCGCTATGCATTCTTTACCGATACATCTGGTTGTATATTAGATGATCTTATGATTGCCAATCGCGGCGATCATCTGTTCGTGGTGGTCAATGCCGCCTGCAAAGACAACGACATTGCCCACATGCGGAAACATCTGACCGGCTGTACGGTCGAGGAAGTGACCGACCGGGCGCTGCTGGCGCTGCAGGGACCGCGGGCGGAAGAGGCGCTGGAGGCAATTGCACCGGCGGTGAAGGGCATGCGCTTCATGGACGTGATCGTGACCGACAGCGTGTTCGACGAGCTGTGGATATCGCGTTCGGGTTATACTGGCGAGGACGGGTTCGAGATCTCGGTGGCTGAGGGCCATGCCGAGAACTTGGCGCGGGTGCTGTTGTCGGAAGACGGTGTCGAGCCGATCGGACTGGGGGCGCGGGATTCGCTGAGGCTGGAGGCAGGGCTCTGCCTGTACGGCAGCGACATCGACACCACCACCAGCCCGGTCGAGGCAGCTCTGGAATGGGCGATCCAGAAGGTGCGGCGCCGGGGCGGCGACCGCGAGGGCGGTTTTCCCGGCGCGGCGCGCATTCTGGACGAGCTGGAAGCCGGTGCCGCGCGGCGCCGGGTCGGGCTGCGGCCCGAGGGCCGCGCGCCGATGCGGGCGGGTACCCAGCTTTTTGCTGCCGCCGAGGGCGGCGAAGCGATCGGCGAAGTGACCTCGGGCGCCTATGGCCCGACCATCGAGGCGCCGATGGCGATGGGCTATGTGCCCAGCGATCTTTCCGGAATCGGCACGGCCCTTTACGGTGAGGTCAGGGGCAAGCGCCTGCCCGTGGCGGTGGCCGAGCTGCCGTTCACGCCGGCGACTTTCAAACGGTGAACCAAGGGGGACCTTTGCCAAATGAAATATACCGAAGAACATGAATGGCTGCGGGAAGAGGACGGGCTGATCGTGGTGGGCATCACTGAACATGCCAGCGAACAGCTGGGCGACGTGGTGTTCGTGGAACTGCCCGAGGTCGGCGCCGAAGTCGCCAAGGACGATGAGATCTGCGTGATCGAAAGCGTCAAGGCGGCCAGTGACATCCTGGCGCCGCTCGACGGCGAAATCGTGGAAATCAACGACGCCATCGTCGACGATCCCGGCAAGGTTAACGAGGACCCGCTGGGTGATGCCTGGTTCTTCAAGATGAAGGCATCCGACCTGTCGCCCATGGACGATTACATGGACGAGGCCGGGTACAAGAAGTTCATCGGCTGAGCCATGGCCGTCGTCAGGATCGTCGCCGATCTGGAAGCGGCGCGGCCAGCGGAGGTGGCCGCGTTCTATCAACAGGTGTTCGGACTGGAAACCGCGATGGACCAAGGCTTTTTCGTCACGCTGGCGGGCCGCGGCGCAGGGCAGCGGGTTCAGCTGAGCCTGGCCAGCGCAGGCGGCTCGGGCACCCCGGTGCCGGCGCTGTCGATCGAGGTCGACGATCTGGCCGACACGATGGCGCGGGCGGCGGCGCTGGGGGTGGAACCCGAATATGGCCCCGTCGACGAGCCCTGGGGCGTGCGCCGTTTTTTCCTCCGCGATCCCGCGGGGCATCTGATCAACGTTTTGACCCACGCGCCGGAAGGCGCCGACTGACCGGAGGCAAGCGATGCCGTTCACACCGACCGATTACCTGCCCTACGATTTCGCCAACCGCCGCCATATCGGGCCGAGCCCGGTAGAGATGGCCGAGATGTTGAAGGTTCTGGACGTCGAAAGCCTCGACGCGCTGATCGAGCAGACGGTGCCGAAGGCGATCCGGCAAAAGGAGCCGCTGGAGATCGGCAAGGCCAAGTCGGAGCGCGAGCTTTTGCATTTCATGCGCATCACCGCGGCCAAGAACAAGGTGCTGAAGTCGCTGATCGGCATGGGGTATTCGGGCACGGTGACGCCGCCGGCGATCCAGCGCAACATCCTGGAGAACCCGGCCTGGTACACCGCCTACACCCCCTACCAGCCGGAGATCTCGCAGGGTCGTCTGGAGGCGCTGCTGAATTTCCAGACCATGGTGAGCGACCTGACCGGGCTCGAGATCGCCAACGCCTCGCTGCTGGACGAAGCCACCGCCTGTGCCGAGGCGATGACCATGGCGCAAAGGGTAGCGAAGTCGAAGGCAACGGCGTTTTTTGTCGATCGCGATTGCCACCCGCAGAACATCGCGGTGATCAAGACGCGGGCCAAGCCGCTGGGCATAAAGGTGATCGTTGGCAACCCCGACAAGATGGACGCCAGCAAGGTGTTCGGTGCAATCTTCCAGTATCCCGGCACCTATGGCCATGTGCGCGACTTCTCCGCGCAGATCGAAAAGCTGCATGAAAACAAGGCCATCGCCATCATGGCTGCCGACATTCTGGCGCTGACGCTGCTCAAGGAGCCGGGCGCGATGGGCGCAGATATTGCCGTCGGAAACACTCAGCGCTTCGGCGTGCCGATGGGCTATGGCGGGCCGCACGCGGCCTATATGTCCTGCCGTGACGTCTATAAGCGCGCCATGCCCGGTCGTCTGGTGGGGGTGTCGATCGACAGTCACGGCAATCGCGCCTACCGGCTGGCGCTGCAGACCCGCGAACAGCATATTCGGCGGGAAAAGGCGACCTCGAATGTCTGCACGGCGCAAGCGCTCTTGGCGGTGATGGCGGGGATGTATGCGGTCTATCACGGCCCCGAGGGGCTGAAGGCCATCGCCCAGCGGATTCACCGCAAGACCGTGCGGTTGGCCAAGGGGCTGGAAGAAAACGGCTTCAAGGTCGACCCGAAGGTGTTCTTCGACACGATCACGGTCGATGTCGGGCCGCTGCAGGCGGCGGTGATGAAATCGGCGGTCGACGAAGGCGTGAACCTGCGCGCCGTCGGCGAGCGGCGGGTGGGCATCTCGCTCGACGAAGCGGTGCGGCCCGAGGATATCGAGGCGGTCTGGCGGGCCTTCGGAATCGTGCGCAAGGATGACGATTTCACGCCGGAATACCGGGTTCCGCAGGCGATGCATCGTGCGACCGATTACCTGACACACCCGGTGTTCCACATGAACCGGGCCGAGACCGAAATGATGCGCTACATGCGGCGGCTGGCTGACCGCGACCTGGCGCTCGACCGGGCGATGATCCCGTTGGGATCGTGCACGATGAAGCTCAATTCCGCAGCCGAAATGATGCCGGTGAGCTGGCGCGAGTTCTCGATGATGCACCCGTATTGTCCAGATGATCAGGCGCAGGGCTATCACGAGCTGATCGGCGATCTTTCGGCCAAGCTGTGCAAGATCACCGGCTACGATGCCTTCTCGATGCAGCCCAATTCCGGCGCGCAGGGCGAATATGCCGGGCTCTTGACCATCGCCGACTATCACGCGGCGCGCGGCGAGGGGCACCGCAAGGTCTGTCTGATCCCGATGAGCGCGCACGGCACCAACCCGGCGAGCGCCCATATGGTCGGCTGGGACGTGGTGCCGGTGAAATCGGCCGAGAACGGCGATATCGATCTCGACGATTTCCGCGCCAAGGCTGAGAAACACTCGGACAACCTGGCCGGCTGCATGATCACCTATCCCTCGACCCATGGCGTGTTCGAGGAAACCGTGATCGAGGTCTGCGAGGTCACCCACAAACATGGCGGCCAGGTCTATATCGACGGCGCCAATCTGAACGCCATGGTCGGGATCTCCCGCCCCGGCGATCTGGGGGGCGACGTCAGCCACCTCAACCTGCACAAGACCTTTGCCATCCCGCATGGCGGCGGCGGCCCCGGCATGGGGCCGATCGGGGTAAAGGACCACCTGATCCCGCACCTGCCGGAGAGATCCGGTGTGGTGAGTGCTGCGCCCTACGGCTCGGCCTCGATCTTGCCGATCTCCTGGGCCTACATCCTGATGATGGGCGGCGCCGGGCTGACCCAGGCGACGCGGGTGGCGATCCTCAACGCCAACTACATCGCCAAGCGGCTGGAGGGGGCCTATGAGGTGCTTTACAAGGGGCCCGGCAACCGCGTGGCGCATGAATGCATCATCGACACGCGACCTTTTGCCGAGAGCGCCGGGGTGACCGTTGATGACGTCGCCAAGCGGCTGATCGACAACGGCTTTCATGCACCGACGATGAGCTGGCCGGTAGCCGGTACGCTGATGATCGAACCCACCGAAAGCGAGACCAAGGCCGAGCTCGACCGGTTCTGCGACGCGATGCTGGCGATCCGCGAGGAAATCCGCGCCATCGAGGACGGCCGCATGGATCGCGACAACAACCCGCTGAAAAACGCGCCACACACGATGGAGGACCTGGTCAAGGACTGGGACCGGCCCTACTCGCGCGAAGAGGGCTGCTTCCCGCCCGGCGCTTTCCGGGTCGACAAGTACTGGCCGCCGGTCAACCGGGTCGACAACGCCTGGGGCGACCGTCACCTTGTGTGCATCTGCCCGCCGGTCGAGGCCTATGGCGAGGCGGCGGAGTAGCGCCGAGCGTGGTGCCGGTGGACAGCGCCGGAGCGAGGGGCCTGCCCCTCGCGCTCCCCGAGGTATTTGAAAACAGAAGAAGCCCGGCGGCGTCGGTGCGGCAAGCCGGGGTTTCTCGGCGCGATCAGACGTCAGTGGTGCGGAGGTTGCCTGCTTCTTCTGTTCAAAAAATACCTCGGGGGTTTGGGGGCAGAGCCCCCAAGGCCGGGGCGGCGCGCGCCAAATCAGACTTGCCCGCGTCAGCGCGCCTCTGGATCAGGTGGTGTCGCGGCTGAGACCCGGCGCGATCACGTCGCGCACCGTCAGCCAGGTGGTCTCGTTGGCGGCGGTGAGCAGGTAGCCTTCCGTTACCGAGATGTCGTAATCGCGCCCGTCGAGGAAGCGGGCGACGCCGCCGGCGCGGGTGGCAATGAAGGCGCCGGCGGCGTGATCCCATGGGTTGAGGACGCCCGACAGCACGAAATCCACCGCGCCCTGGGCCATCAGCCGGTACTCGTGGCAGGAACAGCGTAGGCTGTTCAGGCGCGCAAAGGCCGGGATCACCGGGGCGAAGGCTTCCTGGTGGTCCTGCGGCATCAGCGGGACATGTGCGATGCCCGAGAGTGCTGAAAGCGCGCCGCCGGCGGAGGTGGCGAGCCGTTTTGACGGCGCAGCGATTTCCGATTGCCAAGCGGGGCCATCTTCGGAGGCGGTGATCCAGTCGTCGGTGATCGGGTCGTAAAGCAGGCCGAAGACAGGCCGGCCATAGCGGGTGGCGGCGAGGATCACGCCGAACAGCGGCACGCCATGGGCGAAGTTCCAGGTGCCGTCGACCGGATCGACGATGATCGCCAGCTCGGCGCTGGCGGCGCTGTCGCGCAGCGACGGGTCGGCGGCATAGGCCTCTTCGCCGAGCACGACGGCATTGGGAAAATGCTGCAGGACGCTGCGGGCGATCAGCGCCTCGGCGGCGGTGTCGGCCTCGGTCACCAGGTCCTGCGGTCCGCTTTTCTGGGAAATCTGCCCGGCGGCGAGGTTGCGGAACCGCGGCAGGATCTCGGCCCTGGCGGCGCGGCGGACGGCCTGGATCAGGCTGGTCTCCTGTGCCGGTGTGAGGCGCGGGGCGGGCAGGGGCAGGGTTTCGGGGGGCATGGGCGGCGGACCTTCCGTCGGGGACATGATGCGGGCATCGCCAAGGGATGACACCGCGGGCGCGGGGCTTCAAGGCGGAACGCCGGTCGCGATCAGTCGCGGGCCCGTAGCGTGCGGGCGGGACGCGAGGCCAGCGCGCGCAGCGCGAAGCCGACCGAGGCCAGGAGCGTGGCCGCGACGCCGCCCAGCACGATGGCGAGGCCGGCGGTCCAGATCACGTCGAAGCCGGTGTCGAACAGAAACCGGCTGACCGCCCAGCCGCCGGCGATGCCGGCCGCGAGCGCCACGGCGCCGGCGGCCAGGCCCAGCAGTGCGGCGCGGGCGAGGAAGCTGAGCAGGATGCGAGCGCGGGAACTGCCCAGGGTTTTCAGAACTGCGGCCTCGTGAGCGCGGGCCTGGCTGCCTGCGGCGGCGGCACCGATCAGCACCAGAAAGCCGGTGAGCAGGGTCGCCGAGGCCCCCCAGGCGGTGGCGGCGGCGAGGGAGGCGAGCATCTCGGAGACCCGCGCGATGGCGTCCTTGACCCGGATCGCGGTGATGTTGGGAAAGCTTTGCGAGAGGTCACGCAGTATGTGGGCCTCGGCCTCGGGCTTGGCATAGACCGTGGCGATGAAGCTGTGCGGCGCGGACGAGATCGCGGCGGGGTTCATCGACATGATGAAACCGATGCCGGCGGTGGAGAAATCAACCTCGCGGAAGCTGGAGATGGTGGCGGTGATGTCGCGGCCCAGCACGTTGACGGTGAGGGTGTCGCCCAGGCTGAGGCCCATTTCCTCGGCCTCCTCGGCGGCGAAGCTGACCAGCGGCGGGCCGGTGTAATCCTCGGCCCACCAATCGCCGGCGGTCAGACGAGTGTTCTCGGGCAGGGTGGCGGAATAGGTGATGCCGCGGTCGGCCTGGATGACCCAGTGATCGCCCGCGATCTCGCGCGCCGGGCGGCCGTTGATCTCGGTGATGACGCCGCGCAGCATCGGCGCGTGCTCGATCTTGCTGACGCTGTCGTCGGTTTTGAGCGCGCCGAGAAAGCCCGGCATCTGGTCCTTCTGGATGTCGACGAAGAAGAAGGACGGCGCCACCTGCGGCAGGTCGCGAGCGATGGCGCCGCGCAGGTTGCCGTCGATCTGGCCCACAGCCGCCAGCACCGACAGGCCGAGCCCCAGCGACAGGGTGACGGGCAAAGCCTCGGAGCCAGGGCCGGAAATGGCGGCGAGCGCCCAGCGCAAGGCCGGACGGCCGCGGCTGAGCGGGCGCAGGCGACGGGCGAGCAGGCGGGCAAGCAGGGCGGCGACGGCTAGCATGAGCAGCGCGCCCAACAGGCCCGCTGCAGTGTAGCCGGTGAGACGGAAGGAGCCGGAGAAGACGCCTGCGGCGGCGATCAGCAGTGCCAGAAGGAAGGCCGTGGCGAGGATGTAGCGGGCGCGGGGCAGCCGGCGCGCACCGGACAGCGCATCGCGAAACAGCGTGGCGGCGCGGATGGTTTCGGTGCGTGCCAGTGGCCAGAGGGTGAAAAGGGTGGCGGTCAGCGCGCCGTAAAGCGCGGCCTCGATCAGCGGGGCCGGGTAGAGCGAGAAGACGGCGGGGACGGGGAGCTGCGCCTGCAAAACCGGCGCAAGGGCGAGCGGGACCAGGCCGCCCAGCGCGAGGCCGATCAGAATGCCCAGCGCCGACAGCGCGGCGATCTGCAGAGCGTAGGCGATGAAGATCGTGGCGTTGGTGGCGCCCAGCGTGCGCAGCGTCGCGATGGTTTCGGTCTTGCCTGCGAGATAGGCGCGCACGGCGGCCGAGACGCCGACGCCGCCGACGGCAAGCCCCGAAAGGCCGACGAGGATGAGAAAAGCCGAGAGCCGCTCGACGAAGCGTGCCACGCCAGGCGCGCCGTTGCGGGCATCGCGCCAGCGCAGGCCGGACTGGGCGAGATCGGCCTTGGCCCGGGTTTCCAGCGCCGCGAGATCGGCGTCCGGCGGTAAAGCCATGCGATACCTGGTTTCGTAAAGCGTGCCGGGCGCCAGCAGACCGGTGCCATCGAGGGCGGTGGTGGCGACCAGTGTGCGCGGGCCGAGCCCGAAGCCGCCGGTGGCGTTGTCGGGTTCGCGCAGGAGCAGGGCCGACAGGCGCACCTCGGTGCCGCCGAGGCTGAAAGTCTCGCCCGGGGCAAGCGCGAGGCGATCGGCGAGGACGCGGTCCATGACCGCGCCGGGCACGCCGTTTTCGACGGCGAGGGCCCGGGCCAAGGAGATCGGCGGATCGAGTTCCACCCGGCCCACCAGGGGATAGGTGTCATCGACGGATTTCACCTGGGTCAGCGCGCGGTCATCGCCGGCCACGGCCATGGAGCGGAAATCGGCAATTTCCGAGATCGCGGTGGCGTGGCTTCGCATCCATTGCCATTCGTCCTCGCTGGCGAATCGGTAGGTGAGCTCGATCTCGGCATCGCCGCCGAGCAGGGCGGCGCCCTCGCGTTTCAGGCCGGCCTCGATCGCGGCGCGGACCGAGCCGATGCCGGCAATGGCGGCAACGCCGAGGGCGAGGCAGGCGAGAAAGATCGCGAAGCCGCGCAGGCCGCCGCGCAGCTCGCGGCGTGCAAGGCGAAGCGGTTGGGCCAGGATCATGGGTCCGCCTCGGTGCGGGGGAGCGTCGCACCCTGCCATGGGCAGGGGCGGTCGAGCCCGGGTGTGCGGTGCGGCCCGTGCCGGTCAGGCGGCAGCGGCAAGCCCGAGTTCATTGCGCCGCCTCGGCCCGGTCGGCGATCCGGCCATCGCGCAGATGCAGCACGCGGTCGCAGCGGGCGGCGAGCGCTGCGTCATGGGTGACCAGCACCAGGGTGGCGCCATGGGCGGCGCGCAGCCCGAAGAGAAGGTCGATAATCTGGGCACCGGTGCTGGTGTCGAGATTACCGGTGGGTTCGTCGGCCAGCAGGATGTCGGGTCGCGGTGCGGCGGCGCGGGCAAGTGCCACACG
The DNA here is from genome assembly GCF_030848945.1 of Marimonas arenosa. Classification (GTDB taxonomy): domain Bacteria; phylum Pseudomonadota; class Alphaproteobacteria; order Rhodobacterales; family Rhodobacteraceae; genus Marimonas; species Marimonas arenosa. The sequence continues at coordinate 284,098 of NZ_JANHAX010000005.1, read as the reverse complement.
TTGCTGTTCGCCGCCGGAAAGTTGCGACGGGTAGTGATCGGCGCGCGACGACAGGCCGACGGCGGCAAGCTCGGCCTCGGCGCGGGTGAAGGCGTCGACATGGCCAGCGAGTTCCAGTGGGGTGGCGACGTTTTCGAGCGCGGTCATTGTGGGAATGAGGTGGAAGGATTGAAACACCACCCCCATATGATCCCTGCGGAAGCGGGCGAGCTCATCCTCGTTCATTGCCGACAGGTCGTGGTCGAGGGCGGTGATCGTACCGGAGCTTGCCAGTTCGAGCCCGCCCATCAGCATCAGGAGCGAGGATTTGCCGGAGCCGGAAGGGCCGACCAGGGCCAGGGTTTCGCCGCGGTTTACATCAAGGGTGATGCCATGGAGGATATCGACGGGGCCGGCATTGCCCTGAAGCGACAAGGATACGGATAACAGGGAAATGGCAGGCGGACTCATGACGATATTCGGACCCTTCTTGCGCTCTTTCACATATGGGGCAATGCGGCGGGCTGGCAAGGCGAGCGTTGCAGCAATTTTGGCGTTTGGCCTGGCCGGGCCGGCGATGGCGGAGAAAGTGCATCTCATCGCTTTCGGCGACAGCCTGACGTCGGGTTGGGGGCTTCTCGACCACGAGGGCTTCGTGCCGCAGCTGAGAAACTGGATGGCGGCCGAGGGCGAGGATGTGCGCATCGTTCTGTCGGGTGTGTCGGGGGAGACCACCGCGGGCGGGCTGGCGCGGCTTGACTGGGCGCTGAGCGATGAGCTGCAGGGGATTATCCTGGAGCTTGGCGGCAACGACATCCTGCGCGGTATCCCGCCGGACGAGGCGCGCACCAACCTGGCGGCGATGTTGGAGATCTGCCGCCAGAGAGGCCTTGAGGTTCTGCTTGTGGGGATGCCGGTGGCGGCGAATTACGGGCCGGATTACCAGGCCGAGTTCGCGGCGATCTGGCCGGATCTGGCCGCGGAGTTCGGAGTGGCGCTCTATCCGAACTTCCTGGCGGCGTTGGGCGACGCTCCGGCGGAGGTGGTGCGGTTCATGCAGGAAGATGGCATTCACCCCAACGCCGAGGGTGTTCGCCTGATCGTGGCGGATATCGGGCCCGAGGTGCGCGCGCTGGTGGCGCGGATCCGGGCGAAGTGAGGGAGACGGGGCCGGTCGGGTGACGCTCCCGCGGGTCGCGGATCGCCCCACCCGCTGTCCCGCAGGGCGGCCGAGAGGGAGGTAAGCGCATGCCAGCGCGGCTGTTTCTGCAAAAGCCAATGCGAGAGGTGCCGGTCTGGCGGACCGGCGATGCCGGCGCGGCAAGGGCGCAGTGCCGACCTTGGCCCGAGGGTCGGCTGGCGATCGAAAAGGCGGATGACATGGACTGGAGCGAGGCGTGAGCGGCACTGGCAAGACGGCGACGACCAGGCTTTTGCGGGGTGTTTCGACCGGAGATGTGGAGACGGTGCGCGATGCCTGGCGCGATCTGCTGGCGCTGGGCGCGGCAGCGGTTGCGGACATCGAGGCGCGCCTTGAGAGCGATGCCTGGGCGCAGCCGCCGAAGGGTCCGTCGGGGAAATATCTGGGTGTGTTGCTGGCGTTGTTGAGCGAGCTTGACGGGACGGCATTTGCCGCCGCGATCCACCGGCTGCAGGCCGGGAAGCTGCATCCGCTACATGCCCGCACGGTCAAGATCATGGCGGGGCGGCTGGCAGAAAATCCGCTGTTGAGCGTGGATCCGGGCGTGCCGGTTTACGTGGCGGATGACCTGCCGGGCAGGACAGGGATCGCGGCCGAGATCGCGGGTTGGTGTGACACGCCGGGGCTGGAACTGGACACGGTGAGCCGGATCGACGTGATCGGCCATGTGCCGGGGATGGACTACCTCGGGCGCTACAACCTGTTCTTTTCCGGCATTGTGCTGGTCTGGCCGGGGATCGAACTCGGGCCGCGCTGGCTGAGGCGGCTGAGCCGCGAGCACACATTTTACCACGAAGTCGGGCACCATGCATGCGGTCATGTCGAGGGTGGGCAGGTGACCGAACAGGAGCGCGAGGCCGACGCCTATGCCGCAAAGATGATGCGGGCGGCGCATCCGGTGATGGTCCCGGTCGGACGATTTCTTTTTTGGCCGTTCAAGGGATGGGCCCGGCGCAAACGTCTGCACAGCGAGCGGCTGACGGAATGAAAACGGGCGCCGCAGAGGGCGCCCGTTTCGAAATCAGATCGCTGAAAGGCTCAGGCGAGCTGGATGTTCACCGCAGATTCGCGGCCGTCGCGGCCGGGCTCGATGTCGAAGGTCACCTTCTGATCGTCGGCCAGGCCGGTGAGGCCCGAGCGTTCAACGGCCGAGATGTGCACGAACACGTCCTTGCCGCCGCCTTCCGGCGCGATGAAGCCATAACCTTTGGTGGTGTTGAACCATTTGACGGTGCCATTTGCCATCGTCGTTTCTCCTTTTCGTTTCCTGCCCGCGGGAGTGCGGCAGGCCGGCGTAGTCAGTGCAAGATCGAGTGACTGAGCCGTAGAAGGAGCAGTGGGTCGATAGTGGTAACGTCGCGTGGTGGATATGAGGGCGAGCCGGGAAAAAATCAAGAAAAAGTTTTGTAACGCAGAGCGATCGGCGGGGCTGTGCCGGGTGTGCGGGGGCACGCGGCCGGGAATAAGACTTAACGCGAGGGGCGAACGGACCTAGGGTCGGGAAACCGGACAACCCCACCGATGCGAGGCAAGACCATGAAGAAGCATGTATCCGTTCACGGCCATGACATGGCCTATGTCGAGATGGGGCAGGGGCGGCCGATTGTCCTGCTGCATGGTAATCCGACGTCCTCGTTTCTGTGGCGCGACGTCATGCCTGCTTTGGCGCCGCTGGGCCGATGCATCGCGCCCGATCTGATCGGCATGGGGGACAGTGCGAAGCTGCCAGACCCGGATGCAGCGACATACACGTTCGCCACCCACCGCCGTTTTGTGGCGGGGTTCATGGCGGCGCTGGGGCTGGACGAGGACGTGTTGCTTGTGGTGCATGACTGGGGTTCGGCGCTGGGCTTTGACTGGGCCAACCAAAACCGCGACGCGATGCGCGGCATCGCCTACATGGAGGGGATCGTGCGGCCGCTGGCCGGTTGGGAGGAATTTTCACCCGAGGCGACACCGATCTTTCAGGCGCTGCGGTCGGAGGCGGGGCTGGGCATGATCCTGGAGAAGAACCTGTTTGTCGAGCGTATCCTGCCCGGATCGGTGTTGCGCGACTTGACCGACGAGGAGATGAATGAATACCGGCGACCCTTTGCGGCCCGTGAAGACCGCTGGCCGACCCTGACCTGGCCACGACAGATCCCGATTGCGGGTGAGCCGAAAGATGTGTGCGCTCGGGTCCAGGCCTATGCCGACTGGATGGCGGAGAACACCGTGCCGAAGCTTTTCATCAATGCCGAACCCGGCGCGATCCTGATCGGCGCCGTGCGAGATTTCTGCCGCGGCTGGAAGAACCAGAGCGAAGTAACGGTGGCGGGCAGCCATTTCATCCAGGAGGATTCAGGCGATGAGATTGGAGCGGCCATTGCCGAGTGGATTAGTAAAGAAGGGCTGTGATTGTCTGATCGGTGTTTGTTGACCGGGACGGTGGTCTGGCACCCGCCTTACGTACCGTTCACAACCCGATTCGCACCAAGCGCATCGGCGAGCGACTGAAACCGGGCCTCGGCGACTTCGCCGAAGAGCGGGGCGGCCTCGGGCGACAGGGTGAGTTCGAGGACCTTTTTCTTGGGATAGAGCTTCAGCCGGCCCAGTTCGGCGTCCTTTTTCAGCCACAGCATTGCGCCGAAGCGCATCGCCTTGCCGATGACTTCGGCCGCGTTCTGGTCGGTCTCTGGCAGCAGGTCGAACAGCGGCTCGAACCGGGTGCCCTTGCGGGAATTGGAGTAGCGGTGCATCAGCGCGAGACCGAGGAAAATGCGCTCGGAATGCTTGAGGCCGCCGAGATTGGCGCGGGTGGCATTGTCGAAACAGAGCTCGGCGCGGTAGTCGGGATGGGCGCGCCAGGTCACGTCATGCAGCAGGCAGGCGGCCTTGATCAGGCGCAGCCTGTCGCGTGAGGCGGAATTGAACAGCGGCCGGATGAAATCGAACAGCGTGCGGCCGAAGCCGGGCAGGCGGGCATCCTTGGCCTCGGAGAAGTAGCAGGCTTCGATCAGCGGGTCGCGGTCGCGCAGGCGCTGGGGCATCTGTTCGTAGAGCATGCCTTCGCGGATGCCGTAGGAACTGATCGCGATATCGCGGGGACCGAAGGTTTTGACCACCTCCTTGAGCACCTCCACCGCGAGCGGCACCAGCGCCATACGTTGGGCGGAGACGCCGCAGCGGGTGCGCAGCTCTTCGGCGTCGTTCTCGGCGATGTATCTCGCGGTCGCAGCCACCGCCTTGCGGCTCATCCGGTATTCATGCAGGACATGCAGCGGGTAGTCACGGCGGTCCATGTCGATCCGCGCGATGGCGCGCCACGAGCCGCCGACCAGGAACAGGCGGTTGTGCTGATCTCCCATGGTTTCGTGCAGATCGGCCAGAACGGCGCGGATATGGGCCTTGCGGCCTTTTTTTCCGCCCTTGATGTTGCGCAGGCGCAGCGGTCCGAGTTGCGAGGTGACACGGCGACCGACCAGACCGTCGTTGATCTCGGCAAGTTCCATCGAGGCGCCGCCGATGTCACAGACCAGGCCGTAGGCGCCGGGCCAGCCCAAGAGCACTCCCTGGGCCGAGAGCCGGGCTTCCTCCAGACCGTCTATGACATGCAGCCGGAGCCCGGTTTCCTGTTCCACGAGGTCGCGGAACTCGGGGCCGTCTTCGGCATCGCGGACGGCGGCGGTGGCGACGGCGGTCAGCGGGCCGGTGTTCATGCCCTGGGCCAGGCGCTGGAAACGGCGGATGGCCGACAGCGCGCGCACCCGGCCCTGGGGGCTCAGACGGCCGGTTTCTGCCAGCCCGTCGCCCAGGGCGCACATGATCTTTTCATTGAAGAAATAGGCCGGCGAGCGGGCGGCGCCGTCAAATACCACCAGACGAACCGAGTTAGAGCCGACATCGACCACGCCGACGCGCGACAAGGCGCGGGCCGAGGGGTCATCGAAGATCGGTCGGCCAAAATGGCCCCAATCGGTTGATGCTGCTTGGTTTTCCGCGTCCATGCCATCGCCTTGGGGTCTGTTCGGCCCCGTTATTGCAAGGCCGGCTTCACGGGTCAACGTTCGTGCGTGGGATCGGCGGACTTGCCGCACCGGCGTGGGTTTTTGTGGAGCGGTTTCAGGGCGACGGGCAATCGAGGCTGGCAAAATCGGGGGCATCGGGGCCGATCCGGGCTGCATAGGTGATTTCGCCGACCAGGCTGTCGTCGATGCGGTTGATGTATTCCCAGAGGATGCGGCCATCGGCATCGACTTCGATCACCCGTCCGCGGTCGAATTCGGTGATCAGCCGGGTGTCGTCATACACCTCGTGCTGGCCGCGAATGACCGAGATCAGCTCCTCGCCGGGGCGGCCGCCATACCAGATCTGGTGCGCGCCGGTTTCAAGATCGTATTCGATGATGTTGCTGGTAGCCGGGCTGTCGGGACGGACGTGGCCGAGGGCATCTTGCCAATACCAATAGGCATTGTTGTTGAAGACAGACAGTTTGCCGTCGCCGGAAAACTCCGGATCATGCTGACGGATCCAGGGGCCGGTGGAATGCCATTTGATCTGCTTCGTGGACGGATCGAAGATGAAGATCAGGTTGAGTTTTCGCATCGACACCGCCAGATCGCCTGCCGCGAAAGACGGGTAGGCGGGGGCGAGGTCGCGTGTCAGTTCGGCGATTTTGTTGGTGTGCACGATTTCCGTGCGGGTGGCTCCGTCAAGCCGCAGGCCATCGGCGGTGAGCAGGGCCTCGAAGCCGTTGTCGATCAGCAGACGCGGCACCGAGGTGCTGTTGGCGACACGACCATCTTCGCCGACCTGGAGGACGAAATCCTCCTGGAAGGGGGCATCCTGCATCGTGTCCGGCCCGGTGAAGGGCGGCAGGTTCAACTCGGCCCCGGTGACGACGCGCCGCCCGAGAATCCAGTAGCCGCCGGCTTCGCGGCGCGTGATCGAGTGATGGGTATTGAGCGGCAAAGTCCAGAGCGGCGTGCCGCAGACATCGAGTTTGACCGTGCCGCAGTATTCATAGTTGAAGACCAGTTCGCCCATTGGCGTCAGTTCGACCCCGTGGATATCGACGTCGAGCGGGTGCATGGCCTGACAGGCGCGAGGTTCGCCCTTGGGGAAGTGTTCGGGAAAGGAGAGACCCCATTTGTGCAGGACCGTGCCGTCGCGGCGAAGGACCCGGGCCTGGTTTTCACCGTCGAAGAAACCGACGAGGAGCAGATTGTCGCCGGCCGCGCCGAATGCGTTCGTCACGACCCCGGCGCCCGCATCGCGGGCCGGCTGGACGTGTTCGGCCGCCCGCCCGAGCATCAGCATCTGCCAGCCGGATTTCGAGATCAGGCTTTGGGCGCGAGTCAGGGTTTCGGACAGGTGGCGGCTGAGGGCACTGTCGGAGTGGGAAACCCACCAGCCGGCGAAAAAGGCCACCACAATGAAGGACATGAGCCGGATGAATGCCTGAAGCTTGTCCTGCATGCTGCCGTTTCTTTCGTTCTTTCTCGTGGCTCCGGCCCGGTCGCTGCGGCGGTGCGAAACATGCCGGCGCGACAGGCACTTGGGTTGCGGCGAGAGTAGTTGCGGAGCCGGGCTTAGGCAAGCGAGGGATCGCGGCCGGATCAGGCCTTATGGGCTGCGGCTGGATATGCGGCCCGTGTTGACGATTGTGCGGTGTCGATACGCCACCCGTCTTGGGCGTGGGAGGTTCAGACCCGGTTTCGTGGACCGGTTCTACGCTTTTGGCGAAAACACGGCGGGCGGCGCCCGAAACGCTTTAAAGGTTCGTTTCATCCCCAGGCTGTCGCCGTATTGCCGGGCAACTCAGGCTATGATCGACGCGTACCCGGCTGCGATCGGCGCCTTGGTTCGGTCGACGGTGCCCCTAGTCCTCGCTGTGGGTCAATTTCGGCACGTCCGACGCGCCAGCCGAGCCGCGGCCGGAGAGCGAGGGGTGTTCCATGAAGAACCGGTGGGCCGAGAACGGGGTTTCGCCTTCCGGCACTTCGGCGCGGGTGAAGGAACCATCGGGCGACATCACCCAGCTTTGCGCCACGTCGGCCAAGTTGGCGGCCATGATCTGCTCGAGGATCTGGGCCTTGACGGTGGGGTTTTCGATCTCGACCAGGGTTTCGACCCGACGGTTCAAATTTCGACCCATCCAGTCTGCCGAAGAGATGAAGACCCGCGCCTTTTTATGCGGCAAACCCTTGCCGTTACCAAAGCAGACGATGCGGGAGTGCTCGAGGAAGCGCCCGACAATGGACTTGACGCGAATGGTTTCGCTGAGCCCCTTGATCCCGGGGCGCAGACCGCAGATGCCACGCACGACGAGCGAGATTTTGACCCCGGCCTGAGAGGCGGCATAGAGCGCGTCGATCACCTCGCTGTCGATCAGGGAGTTCATCTTGGCCCAGATTTCGGCCGGCTTGCCGGATTTGGCATGAGCGATTTCCGCGGCGATCATCTCGAGCAGCTTCGGCTTGAGACTGATCGGGGAGATGGAGAGGTTTTCCAGCCGTTCAGGCTGGGCATAGCCGGAGAGGTAGTTGAACACCTTGGTGGCGTCGCGGCTCAAGGCCGGGTCACAGGTGAACAGCGAAAGATCGGTGTAGATGCGGGCGGTGATCGGGTGGTAGTTGCCGGTGCCGAAATGGGTATAGGTCACCAGTTTTTCGCCCTCGCGCCGGACCACGGTGGAGATCTTGGCGTGGGTCTTGAGGTCGAGAAAGCCATAGACCACGTGGGCACCGGAGCGTTCGAGCCGGCGGGACTGGCGGATATTGGCGGCTTCGTCGAATCGGGCCTTGAGTTCGACCAGCGCTGTAACGGATTTGCCGTCCTCGGCGGCCTCGCACAGTGCCGAGACGATCGGGCTGTCGCGTGAGGTGCGGTAGAGGGTCTGCTTGATCGCCACCACGTTCGGATCGCGGGCAGCCTGTTCGAGGAAGCGGACCACCATGTCGAAGGTCTCGTACGGGTGGTGCAGCAGCATGTCCTTCTGGGCGATGGCGGCAAAGAGATCGCCGTCGAAATCCTGCACCCGTTCGGGCACGCGCGGGGTAAACGACGGCCAGAGCAGATCGGGGCGGGAGTCGAGCACCAGTTCGGAGAGGTCGGAGATACCGAGAAGCCCGTCGATCTCGACGATCTCGTCATCGCTGACGTGCAGCTCGCGTTTGATCATGTCGAGCAGCACCGGCGGGGCATCGACGGACAGTTTCATCCGCACCACCTCGCCGCGGCGGCGGCGCTTGAGGGCGGTTTCGAACTCGCGCACGAGGTCTTCGGCCTCTTCCTCGACCTCGAGGTCGCTGTCGCGCAGCACGGAAAAGGCGCAATGACCGGTAAGCTCGTAGCCGGGGAACAACGAGGAAATATGTTCGAGCAGCAGGTCTTCGAGCGGCAGGAAGCGGAGATGGCCTTCGGGGGCGGTCAGGGGCACGAACCTGTCGATCTGATGCGGGATCGGCAGCAGCGCGAGGAGTTGGCGTTTGTCGCGGGAGCGGCTCAGCTGGAGGGCCAGGGCGAAGCCTGTGTTGGGGATGAAGGGGAAGGGGTGCGCCGGGTCGATAGCCAGCGGCGACAGCACGGGGAAAACCTGCGACAGGAAGACCTCGCGCAGATGGGCGCGGTCATCGTCCGTGAGCGTGGCCCTGGCGCAGATCGAAATCCCGGCGGCCTGCATTTCACCGGCGAGCCGATCGAGCGTTTTCTGCTGATGTGCCATCAGGCGGCGGGCATCTGCATGGATGAGCACGAGTTGCTCGGCCGGGGAGAGCCCGTCGGCGGCGGGCGTGGTAACGCCTTCGCGCGCAAGCTCGCGCAGGCCGGCGACACGGACGGTGTAGAATTCGTCGAGGTTGGTGGCCGAGATTGAGAGAAACCGCAGCCGTTCCAAGAGCGGCACCCGAGTGTTGTCGGCCTCCTCCAGTACCCGCCAGTTGAAGCCCAGCCAGCTGAGCTCGCGGTTGAAGAACCGGCCCGGGCCGGTGATGTCGAGGTCCGGCATGGTGACGGTTGCGGCGAAGGGGGTGTCGAGGAAGTTGGCGTTCGTCATGAGATCGCTAGGGGGTTGGAGTGCAACAGAATTCCGCGGATGCGAGGCGGGATTGTGCGCCGTGTTCCTAAGGATGTCCAGATGAGATGGTTTTCAGCATAACCGCAGACCTGGCGGTTGCATTTGATCGGAGTCAAGTTCACGTCATGGCGATTGCCTATTGTTGAACAGATGCGGGGAGCACGAGCAAACGACATGGTCACGGACATCGCGGAAAAAGACCGGAACACGGGCCTGAGTTCAGCGGAGGCTGCGCGCCGGCTGGTCGAGGTTGGGCCCAATGCGCTGGCCGAGGTCAAAATCACGCCGGCCTGGCGAATTCTTCTCCACCAGTTCACAGGCACACTCGTCGTTCTGCTGATCGTGGCGGCTGTCGCGGCGCAGCTGCTTGGCGAACGCGTCGACGCCCTGGCGATCTGGCTCGTGGTCATCCTGAACGGGGTTCTCGGGTTTTTGCAGGAATGGCGGGCGGAAAACGCCCTGGCCGCGCTGCGCAACATGCTGTCGGCCACCGCGCGCGTGATCCGTGACGGCCGGGCGCAGGAGATCGACACCCGGGAGATCGTTCCCGGCGATCTGGTCATGATCGGCGCGGGCGATCGCGTTCCGGCGGACATGCGCCTGATCAACGCCCTGGAGGTCCGGGCCGATGAAAGCGTGCTGACCGGCGAGTCGTTTCCGGTCGAGAAATCGGTCGGTGGCGAGGACGGGCGGGGCGGGTTGATGATGGGCACCGCTGTCGTTGCCGGGCGTGGCGAGGGCATCGTCACCGCAACCGGCGGTCGGACGGCGTTCGGTCAGATCGCTGTTCTGGCCGGGTCGATCGAAGATAAGGAAACCCATCTGTCACGCCAGCTTGGCCGGTTGGCGCGCCAACTGGGTCTTGCTTCGGTAGGCATCGGTGCCGCCATTGCCGTCGCAGGCATCCTGGTTGGCCGCAGCATCATCGAAATGGTCATGGTCGGGTTGTCGCTGGCGGTTGCGATCGTGCCCGAAGGATTGCCGGCCGTCGTCACGATCAGCCTGGCGCTCGGGGCGGCGGCGATGGTCCGTCGCCAGGCGCTGGCCCGTCACTTGCAGGCGATCGAGACCCTGGGCGCGGCCTCGGTGATCTGTTCGGACAAGACCGGAACGCTGACCGAGAACCGCATGACCGCGCAATTCGTCTGGATCGGCGGGCGGCGCTACGAGGTCAGCGGCACGGGATATGACCCAGCCGGGCGGATCACGCTGAACGGGCAGCCGGTTCGGCACGCCGACGATGCCGACCTGGCGGCACTTCTGGAGGTGGCGGTTGGCTGCACCAACGCGTCGCTTCATCGTGAGGGGTCGGATTGGGAGATGGTGGGCGATCCGACCGAGGGGGCGCTGGTGACGCTGGCCTACAAGGGATGGACCCCGTTGCCGAAAACGCCGCCACTGGTCGAGAAACCGTTTTCCTCGGAGCGCAAGCGGATGGGCATGGTGCGCCGCATCGGCGACGACATCCATCTTCTGGTCAAGGGGGCACCGGAGCGGATTCTCGACGCTTGCACGACTTGGCGCGGCCCGGATGGGCCCAAGCCGCTCGACAGCGTGGCACGGCAGCAGATCCTCGAGGCGCTGGCGCAGCTGACCGGACAGGGTCAGCGGGTTATCGCACTGGCCCGCAAACCCGACGCGAACGCGGAGGCGAACGAGGAGGAGCTGGAATTTCTCGGGCTGGCGAGCTTGATCGATCCGCCGCGTCCGGAAGTTGCCGAGGCGATCGCGGATTGCGGGCGCGCCGGAATCCGGGTGATCATGATCACCGGCGACGACCCAAACACGGCGCGGGCAATTGCCCAGTCGGTGGGACTCGAGGTCGATAAGGTGGTCACCGGGGCCGAGCTGGACGAAATCGACGACGCGGCGCTCGAGAAGCTGCTGCGCCGACACGTGCTGTTCGCCCGGACCGCGCCGCAACACAAGATGCGGCTGGTGCAGGCGTTGCAGGAGACCGGCAAGATCGTCGGCATGACCGGCGACGGCGTCAATGACGCACCGGCCTTGAAACGGGCCGATATCGGGATCGCGATGGGTATTCGCGGCACCGACGTGGCCAAGGACGCCGCCGATCTTGTGCTCATGGACGACAATTTCGCGACCATCGCCGCCGCGATCCGGGAAGGGCGGCGCCAGTTTGAAAACATCCGGCGCTTCGTCCGATACCTGCTGTCGTCGAATGCCGGGGAGGTTCTGGCGATCATCGCGAATGTCGCCTTCGGGGGGCCGTTGATCTTTCTGCCGACTCAAATCCTGTGGATGAACCTCGTGACTGACAGCGTCACCGCGCTGACCCTCGGGTTGGAAAAGGCGACGTCCGAGCAGATGCGTGTTCCGCCGCGGCCGCTGAGCGCGGGCATTCTCGACCTACACGCGTTGCTGATGATTCTGGCATTTGGCTCCTACACCGCGGCGGCGAGCCTCTATGTGTTCTACGAGTTCCTGCCGCAAGGAGAAGAGATCGCCCGGACGGCCGCCTTCACGGCGATGGTCTTGTTCGAGAAATCCAGCGTGTTCGCATTCCGCTCGTTTACGCGCAGTTGTACCAGGCTGGGCTGGTTCTCGAACCCGTGGTTGATCCTCGCGCTGGTGGCGATGATCGGAGCGCAGCTTGCCGCCGTCTACTTTCCGCCGCTGCAAAGCTTGTTGCGGACGCAACCGCTGGGCTCGGAGCACTGGCAGTTGATCGGGCTGCTCTGCCTGCCGCTCATCCTGGTGCCCGAAGGCATCAAGATGGTTTGGAGAGGGTCAAACAGGCAAGAGGCGAGCGAGTAAACGGCGACGCGCCAGGCGCGTCAAACCATCAGTCCGTCCAGCACCTCGCCGGCGAGCTTGCGGTTGATCTCGCGGCCCTTGGCCAGCGCGGCATCGTCGAGCGCAGTGACGACGCGGCGCGCCATGTCGAAGCTGCGGTCGATACGGCGCACGAGATAGGGGACGGTGTCGGGAGTGGGCGAAAGCTGGCGGTCGGAGAACAATTTCATCAGCACGGCGGCCAGCAGGTCGTCGTCGGGGGTTTCGACGATCACCGAAGCGGTGCCTTCGACCCGGCTTTTCAGGTCGGGAAGGATGAGGCCCCAGCGCGTGGGGGCCAGATGCGCCGTCATCAGCAGCGAATGGCCTTCGGAAAGTGCCAGGTTGTGGAGATGAAAGAGTGCCACTTCAGCCTCGGCATTGCCGGCGATCACCGGCACGTCCTCGACCGCGATATTACCTTTTGCCAGGGTCGGGATGTCGAGCCGCGGCAAGGCAGCGGCCGGCACGATCTGGGCTCGGGCCGCTGCCGCCCAGACATGGACGAGATGGGTCTTGCCGGCACCCGACGGCCCTATCAGCGCCAGTTTGCGCCCCGGCCAGTCGCCCCAGGCTTCGATCATGGCGACGGCGTGGGCATTGGCGGGCGAGACGAAGAAATCCTCGCGCCCCAGCGCCGTCTTGGCCGGCAGGTTGAAGGAAAGCTGTCGTGGCATTATTCGGCGGCGTCCTCGCGCGCTTCACGCTCGACCAGGCCGCGATAGAGGCGGCTGTTGCGATAGCGGTTAGCGAAGAAGCGGGCAAGAACGCCGAGCGCGGCGGCCAGCGGCACGGCCACCAGCATTCCGACGAAGCCGAACAGCGAGCCGAAGACCGAGAGGGCGAAGATCAGCCAGACCGGGTGCAGACCGACCGAACTGCCCACGAGCCTCGGAGTGAGAAGATTGCCTTCGACCACCTGGCCGAGCACGAAAATGCCGCCCACCAGCCCAAGCGACACCCAGTCACCCCAGAACTGGAATAGCCCCAGCCCGATAGCGAGACCGCCGCCGAGGATGGCGCCGACATAGGGGATGAAGGTGAGCGCGCCGGCGAGGAAGCCGACGACGAGACCGAATTGAAGGCCAACCATCATCAGCGCCACGGCATAGTAGGTGCCGAGGATCAGGCAGACCGTGCCCATGCCGCGGATGAAGGCGGCGAGCGTATCGTCGATCTCGCCGGCAAGTTTCCGGATGACCGGTGCGTGGTCGCGTGGCAGCAGGCCGTCGATGGCGGCGACCATGCGGTCCCAGTCGTACAGCAGGTAGACGGCCACCACCGGCACGATGACGATGAGCAGGGCGAGGTTAATGATGGAATAGGCCGAGGAGAGAACCGCCTCGAGCAGCTGGCCGCCGCGTTCCTGCACCTTCTCGCCGACGGCAGTGAGGGAGTGGCGCAGGGTGCTGTCGGCGTCCATCAGGTCCGGAAAGCGCTCGGTCAGGAAGGCTTGGAGGTCGCGGGCGAGCTGCGGCGCGGTATCGAACAGCGCCACCGCCTGCTCGACCAGAAGCGGCACAACGAGAAGGGCCATGACGATGAAGACCAGCACGGCGACGAGCGCGATGATCCCGGTGGCGACGGCGCGCGTGCAGCCGAGCTTTTGCAGGCGGTCGGCGATTGGATCGAGCGCATAGGCCACCGCTCCGCCCAAAACGAAGGGCAGGATCACATCGCCCAGGTACCATAGCGCCAGCACCAGCAAAAGCGCGGCGATGCCCCAGTATTTCAGTTGGTCGCGGACCGGCAGAGCCATAGACGAACGCCCCTTTCCTATCCTATGTCGCCGCTCAGCCAGGCCAATTCAAGTCCCGATTTCCCGGCGGGCTTTTCTGGCGAACGAGCGGACAACCGCCCGGATGCCGCCTTGAAATCTGCATAATCTCGGGCCGGTTGCGTGATAGATGCGAGGGCCTGATTGCCATTTGCCGAGGGATGATCCTGAAATGCCCACGTTTGTATCCGACTATACCGCCATCGTGTCGGGATGGAGCTGGTCCGAGACCGAGGGCACGCCGACCGTGGTCACGTATTCCTTTGAAACCTCGGCTCCGGGCTATCTGTCCGACAGTTATTCGCAGGCGTTCATCGACAGTTTCGTGCCCTTCACCCAGACCGAGATCGGTTATGCCCGGCAGGCGTTGGCCATGTGGGCGGCGGTGAGCGGTATCGTTTTTGTCGAAGTGTCGGCGGGCGAAGGTGACATCCGCTTCGGCAACTACGATCTCGACTATTCCTCGCATGCCGGCTCGGGCGCCTTCGCTTACTACCCGGGGCGCAGCCTCTACTCCTACAACACCTACGACTCGGAACTGGCCGGCGACGTGTTCATGGGGGTCCACATGATGAACAGCTCATGGGTGTTGCATGGGCTTTTGCACGAGATCGGTCATGCGATCGGGCTTGAGCATCCGCATGGCGGGGAAATCCAGCTGGAAGATGCCTATGACAACGGCACCTATACCGTGATGTCCTATTCCGGTCAGCGCCAGGAGCTTGGCGAATTCGACGATGACGCGGTGACGTTCATTTATGGCCCGGCAACTTTCACCGCCTCGACCACCGGCGGGATCGAGGCGTTTGCGGTCGATGAGGCGGCGTTCACAACGACCCAGACCTGGGGCCATGCCGGATCGGAGATCGCCGGCACCAGCCTGCATGATTCAATCATGGCGGGCGGCGGGAACGACCTCGTCGGCGGCTTCCGCGGCGATGATCTGCTGCATGGCGGCGGCGGGCAGGACACGCTGATCGGCAGCGAGGGGGCCGATACGCTGATCGGCGGGGCAGGAGATGACCGGTTGATCGGCGGCCCGAGCAGCTCGTCGCGCAGCGGCACTGATTGGGTGAGTTTCGCCGGAACCGCGGCGGATGTGGTCATCGACCTCGGCGTCTACGAATCCGGAGACTATGTTTCTGGCCAGGCCACCGGCAGCGCCACCGGGACCGACAGTCTTTACGGCATCGACAATGCGATCGGCGGCGGCGGCAGCGACGGGATCACCGGCAACGGCTGGAATAACGTGCTGGAAGGGCGGGCCGGCAATGACACACTATGGGGCTTTGGCGGCGATGACACGCTGCGCGGCGGATCGGGCCGCGACCGACTGCTTGGCGAGGCCGGCGACGACGTACTAGTCGGCGGTGGTTGGCATGACACGATGCTAGGGGGCAACGGCGAGGATCGCCTCGAGGGCGGTCCGGGCAACGATGTGCTGCGCGGTAACGGCGGCTTCGACACCATCATCGGCGGATCCGGCAGCGATGTGGTCTATGGCGGGGTTCAGGCCGACCGAGTGCTGGGCGGGCTGGGTCAAGACAGGCTGTTTGGCGGCGACGGGCGCGACACAATCGAGGGCGGGGCAGGGAACGACCTGCTGCGCGGCGAGGTCGGGCATGACAGGCTCAATGGCGGCCTCGGCGATGATTCCGTCTATGGCGGCACTCAGGATGATGTGGTGATGGGCGGGCCCGGCAATGACCTGGTTGCGGGCGGGAGCGGATACGACCGTGTTGCCGGCGGCGCTGGAAATGACGTGTTGACAGGCGGGTCCAATGCCGACCGTTTCCTGTTCAGCGACGGGCATGGCGATGACACGATCACCGACTTCAACGCGACGAATGACGCAGAGAAGATTGACTTGTCGGCCGTGTCCGCGATCGACTCGCTTGCCGATCTCGACCTCAGCGATCCCTCCAACGGGGCGGCGACCCAGGTCGGGGCGGATGTCTTGATCGATACCGGCGCCGGCAATTCGATCACCCTTGAAAACGTGTTGCTTGCCGATCTCGACGGCAACGATTTCATCTTCTAGGACAAACCCACGGCAATCGCCCAGGCCTTGACGACGTTGGGGCCTGACCCAGGTCATGGTGGTCGAGCCAGGTGGCGCGAACGTCGCGGCGCCGGCTCTCTGGGGCATGCCGCCTTTCAGTGCGGAAGATCCTTCGGGCCCCATCGCGGACGCGAGATGGGGCCCGGTCGGATCGCTGGTGCGGGGTCAGTGGCAGGCCGGCCGCGTGCCCGGCAGGAGAACCTTGTCGATGACGTGGATCACGCCGTTCGAGGCCTGGATGTCAGCGATGATCACGTTGGCGGAGTCGCCGGTGCCATCGGCGATGCTGACGCCGGACGCATCCTTGGTGATGCACAACCGTTCCGAAGCGAGCACCGGTTTGAAATAGTTCGACCCCGACGGGATCATCGCGGCGCCGAGGTTGCGGTCGTCGACATGGTAGAGCAGAACATTAGTGAGTTGCCCCTTGTTTTCGGGTTTAAGCAGCGTCTCGACCGTGCCGTCGGGCAGGGCGGCGAAGGCATCGTTGACCGGGGCGTAGACCGTGAACGGACCCGGACCGGCCAGCGTGTCGGCAAGGCCGGCGGCCTGAACCGCGGCCACCAATGTGGAGAAGCGTTCGTCACCGGCGGCGATGTCGACGATGGTGTTGCTGGCCTGTGCGGCGGCGCCGGTGGCAGCAAGGGCCAGGGCGGCGAGGGTGGATTTCAACTTGGTCTTCATAGGATACCTCCTGTCGGGGTTTCTGCGTGTCGATCCAATCGATCGTGGAAAGGCTACGGGCCAATGCAGGCGGCCGATCACCGGCTTCACGACGCCGTGACGGTGCGTGAGGACGGTGCCGGCTGGCGATCGGTCAGGAGGTCGACGCTTGCGGTGGTTCAGGTGAGACCTGCCAGCTGTCGCGTGCGCCGCGAGCCGCCGGCGGACGCAGACCGACCACGATCCCTTACAGGTTCTCTGCCCGGTCTGCTGCGGGGCCGATCGGAAATGCGACGCCAAGCATTGCCTGACGGCGCCAATTGGGCTAGCTCAGGCCGCAGCCAATTCTGCAGGATGAAACGCCATGCGCTTGACCCGCTATTTCCTTCCCGTTCTGAAAGAAAACCCCGCCGAGGCGCAGATCGTCAGCCACCGGCTGATGCTGCGGGCCGGGATGATCAAGCAGGCCAGCGCGGGGATCTATTCCTGGCTGCCGTTGGGCTTCAAGGTGCTGCGCAAGATCGAGAACATCGTGCATGAAGAGCAGATGCGGGCCGGTCATATTCCGATGCTGATGCCGACGCTGCAATCGGCTGATCTGTGGCGCGAGAGCGGGCGCTACGATGACTATGGCGAAGAGATGTTGCGCATCACCGATCGGCATGGGCGCGACATGCTGTACGGACCCACCAACGAAGAGCTGATCACCGATATCTTCCGCGCCCATGTCAGCAGCTATCGCGACCTGCCGCTGACGCTTTACCATATCCAGTGGAAATTCCGCGACGAGATCCGCCCGCGCTTCGGCGTGATGCGGGGCCGCGAGTTCCTGATGAAGGACGGCTACAATTTCGACCTGACCAAGGAGGATGCGCTGCACGCCTACAACCGCCATCTGGTGTCGTATCTCAGGACCTACGAGCGGATGGGACTGCAGGCCATTCCGATGCGCGCCGACAGCGGACCGATTGGCGGCGACGACACCCATGAGTTTCTGGTGCTGGCCGAGACCGGCGAGTCGGAGGTGTTCTATGACAGTGCCGTCACTGATATCCAGCTGGGCGAGCGTGAGATCGACTATGACGATGTCGATCAGTGCCGGGCGGTGATGGAGGAGTTCACCGCGCTTTACGCGCGCACCGATGAGACTCATGACGAGGCCAAGTTCAACGAGATTCCAGAAGAGCGGCGGCGCTCGGCCCGGGGGATCGAGGTCGGGCAGATCTTTTACTTCGGCACCAAGTATTCCGCCGCGATGGGGGCCACGGTGCAAGGGCCGGACGGCAAACCGGTCGAGGTTCATATGGGGTCGCACGGCATCGGCGTGTCGCGCCTGCTGGGGGCGATCATCGAAGCCAGCCACGACGACAACGGCATCATCTGGCCCGAGGGCGTGACGCCGTTCCATGCCGGGATCGTCAACCTGAAACAGGGCGACGCCGAGGCCGACGCGGCCTGCGAAGCGATCTATGCCGCGATGACGGCGGTGGGGCTGGAGCCGCTCTATGATGACCGTGAGGAACGTGCCGGCGCCAAATTCGCCACCATGGACCTGATCGGGCTGCCCTGGCGGATCACCGTCGGGCCGCGGGGGTTGAAGAACGGGGTGGTGGAGCTGACCTCGCGCCGGACGGGCGAGAACGAGGAGTTGCCGCCTGAAGAGGCGGTGCAGCGGCTGGCGGCGATATACGAGGGCCACATGGTGCGGGGTATCTGATCAGGCCTCACCCAGCGCCGTCTCAAGATCGAGCGGCGAAGTCTCGCCGCGCAGTTCGGCCATAAGGTCATGGCCGAGGATCGGCACATCGAGGCCGCGTTTGGCCATCGCGGCCCGCAGGGCGGTGATGAACAGGCCGTTGCCCGGTTCGACCAGTGCCGAGATCGTCGCATTCTGCGCTTCGCGGGTAAGCGTTGCGGGATCAAGCGCGGCGAAGGCCGCTACCGCGGCGCGCAAGCCCACCGTCTGTCGCACGCCGCAGCTGGGCGAACCATCGACCCCGACGATGCCGACAACCTGCCAACCCGCGGCCGAATAATCCTGTATCTGCTGCGCCACACGGCGGGCCAGGCGGCGAGCCTGGTGGCGCGTCAGTACCCCCGCAACTTCCGCGAGCGCAGCCATGGCGAACCCGGGCAGGTGCCAGCGCCGCGACAGGCCGTAAAGCTGCAGGAACCGGCGCTTGAGAACCCCGCCCCAGGCTAATTCCTCGGGGCAGGGCATCTGGATCATGCTGAGATCGAGCGCGATGCATTGCTGAACGATTTCCTGCACGCAGCAGGACCGGCAGGCCCCGCCGAGATAACGCGTGTGCTGGTTGAGCAGGCAATGCGAGAGAAAGACCACGCGGCCGCTGCGCTGGTCGGCGAGTTGAGGGAAGGGGTGGTGGTGCGGCATCTGATGAACGGTCTTCGGCGGGTGTCGGGCAGTATAGCCTATGGCGGGTGCGGTCTCAAAGCGTCGGGATGTCCCTTGCGGGCCCGGCTGCTGAGCGAACCGTCGCTGGACGCGAAGGAGCCCCCACCCTACAATGTCGAAAAACCAAGAGGCAGAGCAGATGCTTCTGAGAGCGATCACATTGGCCGGCGGGCTGGCCGGGGCGGCGGCGATGTCGCAGTTCCCGGAGGTTTCCCAGCAATACGTGCAGCGTCTGGGCGGCGCAGTGGACGAACTGAGCCGGTTCGTCACCGAGTTCAATGCCGACGCCGCCGCGCTGGGGCTGAGCCGCGAGGAGGCGCTGGAGGACCTGGCGCAGGGCGGCGCGATGGGGGCGAAACGGGCCGAGACGATGGGCCGGGTTCTGGCGCGGCATGAGCGGTTGAGCGCCGATCTGAGCGCGTTGCAGGCGGTGGGACCGTTTACGCGGGCCTATCGTGTGCCACATCTGATCGACCGCGAGATCGCGTCAAAGGTCTGGGCCGCTTACAAACCGGCGGTGCCGCTGACAATCGAAGGTGTGGCGTTTGCCGGGCTTGGCTTTCTGGGCGGGGTTGCCGGGATGGGTCTGATCCTGCGGCTCCTCGCGGCGCCGTTCCGGCGGCGAAAACCCCTGCAGGCCGCCCCGGCCGCTTGACCTGACGGTCACTGCGGCGCAGATTGCGCGCAATCAAGCGCCAGGAGCAGAAATGGCAGGCACCACCCCCCCGTTTGCGCGGTTCGAGTTCATGATCGCCTGGCGTTACCTGCGGGCCCGGCGCGCCGAGGGCGGGGTCAGCGTGATGACCTGGATCAGCCTCATCGGCGTCACGCTCGCCGTGATGGCGTTGATTGCGACGCTGGCGGTGCGGGCGGGATTCCGGGCCGAGTTCGTTGACACGATTCTGGGCGCCAATGCCCACGTGACGGTCTACAACACGGCGGAGGTCGGTGCGACCGGGCGGATCGAGCGCACCATCGCTGATTACCACGCCATGTCCGCGCGGGTCCGCGAGGTCAATGGGGTGACCAGAGTTGCGCCCTTGATCAAGGGACAGGTGATGGCCAATGTCCGCGATCGCAACGCCGGCATCGAGGTGTTCGGCATCAGCCCCGACGATCTGAAAACCATCCCGCGCGTCGCCGACCCGCAGGAGGCGCATGGCGACATCGACCGGTTCATCGATAGTCCCGAGGGCAGCGACGTGATCGCCATCGGGTCCGGCGTGGCGCGCGAGCTGGGGGTGGCGGCGGGCGACCGGATCAAGGTCATCAGCCCCAACGGGGTGAAAACCGCGTTCGGCACGAGCCCCCGCGTCAAGGCCTATGACGTGGTCTATGTCTTCACGGCCGGACGCTATGATATCGACCGGACGCGGGTCTACATGCCATTCACCGAGGCCCAGCTTTTCTTTAATCGTGAAGGCGTAGCAGACGAACTTGAAGTGATGGTCGAAGATCCCGAAGCGATCGACGCGATGGCACCCGGGCTGATCAAGGCGGCGGGTGACCGGGCCATGCTGTGGACCTGGCGGGATTCGGCGGGCTCGTTCCTGAGGGCGCTCGACATCGAGGACAACGTAATGTTCATCATCCTGTCGATCCTGGTGCTGATCGCGGCGATGAACATCACCTCGGGGCTGATCATGCTGGTCAAGAACAAAGGCCGCGACATCGGGATCCTGCGCACGATGGGCTTGACCGAGGGGGCGGTGCTGCGAGTCTTTTTCCTGTGCGGCGCTTTTACCGGCGTGATCGGGACACTGTTCGGCGTGGCTCTGGGTTGTCTTTTCGCAATCTATATCGATCCGATCTTCGGCTTTGTGAACTGGGCTTCCGGTGGGCAGGCCTGGGATCCGTCGATCCGCGGTATCTATTACCTGCCGGCCAAGCTGCAATGGGGCGACGTGCTGAGCGCGGTGGCGCTGAGCCTGGGACTGAGTTTTGTCGTCACCATCTTTCCTGCGCGGCGGGCAGCGCGGATGAACCCGGTGGAGGCCCTGAGATATGAGTAGGGCCGAGTTGAGTGAGCCGGTGCTGGAGCTGAAGGGGATTGCCAAGACCTACAACAAAGGCAAGCCCAACGCGGTCGAGGTGCTGTCCGGTGCCGATCTGAGCGTGGCTGCAGGGGAACTGGTGGCGCTGGTGGCGCCGTCCGGTGCCGGCAAGTCGACGCTGTTACACATCGCCGGGCTGCTGGACGTGCCCGACAGCGGCGAGCTACGGATTTGCGGCCGGGGGATGACCGGGCTGAGCGACCGGCGGCGGACGGCGGTGCGGCGGCAGGAGGTCGGTTTCGTCTATCAGTTCCATCATCTTCTGCCCGAGTTCACCGCGCTGGAGAATGTGGTGTTGCCGCAACTGGCCAACGGGGCGGGGCGCAGCGAGGCCGCGCTGCGGGCGGCGGACCTGTTGGCCCGGGTCGGGGTCGGCAACCGTGCCGATCACCGTCCGGCAGCGATGTCGGGCGGCGAACAGCAGCGGGTCGCCTTCTGCCGGGCGCTCGCCAACGAGCCGCGGCTGCTGCTGGCCGATGAACCCACCGGCAATCTCGATCCTGCGACCTCGGACACGGTTTTCAAGACCCTGATCGAGCTTGCCCGCGGTACCGGGCTTTCAGCGCTCATCGCCACCCACAACATGGACCTGGCGGGGCGGATGGACCGGGTCATGCGGCTGGAGAACGGCCGGTTGACGGTGGGCTGAGGCCGCCGCCTCAGCCGCTCTCCGGCCCGGCCCGACCGCGTTGCCGAGATGTGGCTGTGCGTCGGCCATGCGGCTATTTTGCGGGTTACCCGATCAGGGAGAAATGGTGCCGTTCGGTGGCGAGGCCTCGCGCCTTCAACTCGTCCTCAAAGCGGCGATTCGGCGGGTTGCAGGCATGGGGCAGGCGGATCCTGCGGCCGTCCTTGAGCAGCAGCGTGATCTTCACCGAGAGATCGAGGCGAGTGTCGAACCGGACTTTCTGGATCATGGCGAGCGGTACCGTGTCACCGGTGCGGGCGCTGTGCCAGGTGAGTTCGGTTTCATCGAGATCGAGGGTTGAGCACGTGTCGATGAGGAATTCCCAGGCTGCCGGCAAGGTGAAAAGGAAGATTGCCGCGGCGATCCAGGGCGATAGGTCGATGATCCGGATCCCGAGCAGAAGCGCGCCCCAGATCAGCGCCAGGGCCACGGCGGCCCGGCGCGAGCGGCCGCGGTTCTCGAACCGGTAGCTGGTCATCGTCCGCCGGAGACGTCGAGAATGGCGCCGGTGACATAGGAAGCGGCGTCCGACAATAGCCAAAGCACGGCCTCGGCGACTTCCTCGGCGGTGCCGGGGCGGCCCATGGGCACGGTCCGGCCCAGCCGGTGGGCGCGGCCGGCCTCGCCGCCTTTGGCGTGGATGTCGGTGAGGATGAGGCCAGGACGGATCGCATTCACGCGGATTCCTTCCGGGGCTAATTCCTCGGCAAGGCCCTTGGTGAAGGTGTCTATGGCCCCTTTCGAGGCGGCATAGTCGAGATAGAGATTGGGCGAGCCGAGCCGGGCAGCGGCCGAGGAAATGTTGACGATATGGCCCGATGCGGGAGCCGCACGCATGTGCAGCACGGCGTGCTTGGCCACCAAAATGGCCCCTACGGCGTTGGTGGCGAAGATACGGGTCACGCGCGCTGCGTCGAGATCGGCGATCGAGGCCGTTGGGCCGACGATGCCGGCATTGTTGACCAGATCGAGGGGCAGATCCGGATCGATCCCCTCAAACAGCGCCTCTATCGAGGTGGGATCGGAGACGTCGCATCGCACGATCTGGGCCTCGCGGCCTGCCGCGGCGATCTCGGCGGCAACCGCCCGGGCGGCCGCCGCGTCGGAGTGGTAGGTGAGGATGACATCGCGGCCGTTGTGGGCGGCGAGACGGGCACAGGCTGCGCCGATACCGTTCGAGCCGCCGGTGATCAGGACGGTGTTGGCCATGGACATGCCTTTCAGGAAATGCGGAAGGCGCGCTTGACGTCGTCGAGCGCCTCTTTCTGTCGGGTGTTGATCGAGGTGGAACTGGCAGTCAGCGTGGCGTTGAGGATGGTCAGCAGCGGCGTGAAGCTTTCTCGGCCGGCAAGTCGAACCAGCTTGCGCGACAGGCGTGAGACGGCGGCCTGCGAGGTTCCGCATTCATTGGCCATCCATCGGCCGAGGATGGTAAGCTCGTCGGCGTCTTGGCGCGCTAGGTTGAGGGTTTCGGCCATGGCGCGGGTGAGGGCGCTGCGCTGGGTCGAGGTGGGCAAGTCGTCAAGCTCGAGAAAGGCGTTGGCGATGCCGGCGATGGCGATCGAGGGATCTTCGATCGACTCGGCCGGGTGGATGTCGGTACGGCGACGGAAGCCGAAGCGGCGCGCGGCGAGGCGCACGTCTTTGGCCATGTCCAGCAGGTCGGACGCCACGCCGGCGGCATTGCGGGCCCGGACCACGAAAAACAGAACGGCGACACACAAGCCGACGACGGCGAGAAGAACTGGCATGACTTGGCCCTTGCACCCGAATTGATATCTTGAAGGGTATGCGGCCAAACCCGCCGCGGCAAGACGCCAAGAAGTTGCACTGGCGGCGTCCGATCACAGGGGACAAACACAGGCGTGCACCGGTGTCGCGAAACCGCCGCTTCGAAGGGACCGGGCCGAGCCTCAGCCGAGGATGCGGGTGATCATCTCGGTGGTGTCGCGGCTGAGGTCGGGTGCGGCGAGAATGCGATGCAGCTGGGTTTCGATCTTTGCCTGCCGGTCGGTATCGTAGCGCTTCCAGGTTTCGAAGGCGGTGCACATCCGCGCCGTGGTCTGGGGGTTCAGCGGGTCGAGCTTGATCAGCCAGTCGGCGAGCAGGTCGTAACCGTCGCCCGAGGCGTGGTGGAAGCCTGCGCCCGACATCGCCAGTGCGCCTAGGGTGGCGCGGAAGCGGTTGGGGTTTTTCATCGTGAAGTCAGGGTGTTGCGTGAGGGTCTTCGCGATGGCTGCGGCGTCTTCCGGCCGGGCATGCACGATCTGGGCCGAGAACCACTTGTCGATGACCAGCCGATCGTGCCGCCACTGTTGGTAGAAGCGCGCGACGGCGGTTTCGCCCTTGTCGGCAGCGATCAGGGCCGACAGGGCAGCGAGTTGCTGGGTCATGTTGTCGGCGTCGTCGAACTGCTTTTGTGCCAGCGCGCCACCGTCGAGGCGGTTGAGCATCGACATCGCCGCGTTTGCAAGGCTGCGCGCCGCGGACTGTTCGGCGGTGGGGGCGAAGGGTTCGGTCACCTGATAACGGGCATAGAGCCTCGTTGCCGTGTCCTGATATGCCTCGGCACGGACCTGTTTCAGGGTTTCCAGCGCCTCCCAGATCGCTTGCGGGTCCGGCGTTTCGCAATGGTCGTGGAGCATCTGGGCCAGCTCGTCCTGACTGGGCAGGCCGAGGGCGAGAGCGCGGAAAGCCGGGTCCTGGGTGTCGTCGCGGATGAGCGTGTGGAGCGCGTCGAGATAGTCCGTGCCTGGCACAGCGCCGTCGCGGATCATGTTGAGCAGCGTGTCAAGAGCGAGGTCGCGCCCAGCCTGCCAGCGGTTGAACGGATCGGTGTCGTGGGCAAGCAGAAAAGCCCGCGTAGCATTCGAGACCTCGTGTTCGAGGATCACGGGGGCGGAGAAATCGCGCAGGATCGAGGGCACGGGTTTGCTGGCCAGCCCCTCGAAGGTGAAGCTTTGTTCGGCCTCGGTCATCTCGAGGATCGTGGTCGGTTGCACCTCATCACCATTGGGGTTGAGCAGTCCGACGGCGATTGGAATGATGCGCGGAGCCTTCCGCGTCTGACCCGGCGTCGCGGGCGTTTCCTGTTTAATATTTAGGATATAGGTGCCATCTTTGAAGTCGTCGGTCACGCTCAAGCGTGGCGTCCCGGCCTGGTCGTACCAGCGTTTGAACTGGCTCAGGTCGCGACCCGTGGCATCCTCGAAAACCGTGAGCCAGTCTTCGATCGTGGCGGCGTCGCCATCGTGGCGATCGAAATAGAGATCGAGCGCCCTGTAATAGGCGTCATGCCCGACCAGCGTTTTCAACATGCCGATGAGCTCGGCGCCTTTTTCATAGACGGTCGCTGTGTAGAAGTTGTTGATCTCGACGAAACTGTCGGGGCGGACAGGGTGCGCCAGCGGGCCGTTGTCCTCGCGGAATTGGCGGCCGCGCAGCATGATCACGTCCTCGATCCGCTTCACCGGCGCGCTGCGCATGTCAGCGGTGAACTGGGCGTCGCGGAAAACGGTGAGCCCTTCCTTGAGGCAGAGCTGAAACCAGTCGCGGCAGGTGATGCGGTTGCCGGTCCAGTTGTGAAAATACTCATGCGCGATGATCGCCTCGATCCTTTCGAAATTGGCGTCGGTCGAGGTTTCCGGGCTGGCCAATACGCAAGAGCTGTTGAAGATGTTCAGTCCCTTGTTCTCCATCGCGCCCATGTTGAAGTCGTCAACCGCGACGATGTTGAACACGTCGAGGTCGTATTCGCGGCCATATGTGGCCTCGTCCCATGCCATCGATTTTTTCAGCGCCTCCATGCCGAAGGCGCATTTTCCCTCGTCGCCGGGGCGGACCCACACGTTAAGCTCGACCTGTTTGCCGGACGCGGTGGTAAAGCTGTCGGGATGGGTAACCAGATCACCGGCGACCAGTGCGAAGAGGTAAGCGGGCTTCGGCCAAGGATCGTGCCAGTCGGCAAACCCGTCGCCCGAGGCGCCGGGGTTGCCGTTCGATAGCATCACCGGTTCGGACCCTTCGATGCGGACGGAGAAGGGGGCCATGACGTCGGGACGGTCGGGATACCAGGTGATCTTGCGAAACCCCTCGGCCTCGCATTGGGTGCAGTACATGCCGTTCGACATGTAGAGCCCTTCGAGCGCGGTATTGGCGGCGGGGTTGATTTCGACCTCGGCTTCGAAGGTGAAGGGGGCGTCGGGGACATCGAGCTCGATCCCGCCGGCGACCGCGCGGGGGGTGGTTTCGGACCCGTCGATCCTGGTCGAGATCGGGTCGAGGTTTTCACCGTGTAGAAAGAAGCGCTGGTCGGGCGCGTCCGGGTTAGGCGCGAAACGGATCTTCGACAGCACCCGGGTGGCCGAGGCGGCAAGCCGGAAGGTGAGATACACGCTTTCGACCCGCCAGCCGAAGGGCGTGTAATCCTTGAGATAGATGGTCTGAGGGGCGGCGTCTTTCATGGGTCACTCCGGCGCAGGGGTCCGGCGGAGGTTAGGCGCGCGGTGGAGTGGCTGCAAGACGCGATAACGGAGGGTTTGGTCCGTTGGGTTGATCAACTAGCGTGGGCGCAAAAAAACGCGGCAGGTCGGGGAACAACCGGACCTGCCGCGCCGATGGAAAGGGCCGGACTGACCGGCGACCGTTTCCACCTGTCCGAGCGCGACACGATTGGGGAGATGGACAGCTACCCAATGTCGCGACGGGAAGCGGCTGAGGTCTGCGGGATGTTTCCCGCGCCTTTCCGAGGGTGCGCGCGGTCCCGAGAAGAGAACCGCGCGCAGGGGGACACAATTAGCCCTGCGGCGGCAGGATCACCTTGTCGATCACGTGGATCACGCCGTTCGAGGCGGCGATGTCGGCTTGCACCACTTTGGCGTCGTTGACCATCGCGCCGTTGTCGAGGTCGATCGTAATGTTGCCGCCTTGAACGGTTGCCGCCTGCATGTCGTCGGCGAGATCGGTCGACATTACCTTGCCCGGTACGACGTGATAGGTCAGCACGGCAATCAACTGGTCCTTGTTCTCGGGCTTGAGCAGGGTTTCGACCGTGCCTTCGGGCAGGGCTGCAAACGCTTCGTCAGTGGGCGCGAAGACCGTGAAGGGGCCGTCGCCCTTGAGCGTGTCAACCAGATCGGCGGCAGTCAGAGCCGCGGCCAGCGTGTTGAAGCTGCCGGCCTTGACGGCGGTGTCGACGATGTCGGCCTTGCCATAGCCGCCGGCGGTGGCGGCGACGGGGGCAAGGGCGATGCCTGCGATGAGGGCGAAGTCTTTGGCGCTGGGGATCTTGAAGGTCATGGTCAGTCTCCTTTCAGAAGGGTTGAGCGACCGGTGGCCGCTGGTGGGATTTATCTGGGTGAAATATTTTTTCCTACAATGCACGATTTCGTGAAGTTAGAAAAATTTGAATAATAGGAAAGCGACTGCTAGGTCTGTTTCGTCAAAAGAAAGATTGGGGACGCCAATGTCGGAAAATGTGCCGGATACGCTGAGCGCGGGGTTGGAGACCTATCGGATCGGGCCGAAGCTGCGGGCACTGCGGCAGGCCAAGGGCCTGGCCCTGGCGCAACTGGGCGAGCATACCGGCCTGTCGGCGGGGATGCTGTCGAAGATCGAGCGCGGTCAGGTGTTCCCGACATTGCCGACGCTGCTGCGGATTGCGCTGGTCTTCGGCGTGGGGTTGGATCATTTCTTTGCCGACGGCGCCGAACGGCCGGTGTTGGAGGTGGTGCGGGCGCGGGACCGGCTGAAACTGCCTAACAAACCCGACGGGACGCCGGCTTTCTTTTTCGAAAGCCTCGATTTCCCGGTTTCGGATCGCAAGCTCGAGGCTTATCTGGCCGAGTTTCCCGCCGGTGCGGAGCCGTCCGATGCGCACCGTCACGACGGCGTGGAACTGATCTATGTCATGCGCGGGACGCTGGAATTGTTGATTCATGATGGCGTGGAACGACTCGGGCCGGGGGATTCGGTTTATTTCGATTCCGGCTTCGACCACGCCTATCGCGCCGGAGATGCGGCCGGTGCGCAGGCGATGGTGGTGGTCAGAGCAGGATGATTGCCTGCGAAACCGGCATTGTGCGGCGGCGCAGGGTCGCGCCGCACGCTTTGGTGTTTCCTTCATGCGTCTGTCATATTATTTTCAGGCGTAAAGCTTGAGAGAGGCCCATATGAACCGCCCCGTCGTTGGCATTATCGGCAACCAGCACATGATCAATGACACCTACGAGGTGCATGCCGGCGGCTCGATGAATTCGGACGCGGTGGCGAATGTGGCCAAATGCCTGCCGCTGCTCATTCCGTCAGACCCGCGATATGTCACGGTGGACGAACTGCTGGAGGTCTGCGACGGGTTCGTGCTGACCGGCGGACGGCCGAACGTTCATCCCGAAGAATACGGTCACGAACCGACCCCGGCGCATGGTGATTTCGATCGCTGCCGCGACGCCATCACCCTGCCGTTGGTGCGCCGATGCGTCGAGACTGGCCAGCCGTTCTTCGGCATCTGCCGTGGTTATCAGGAAGTGGCGGTGGCGATGGGGTCCACCCTGCATCCGGAGATCCGCGACTTGCCGGGACGAATGAACCACCGCATGCCGCCCGATGGCACGCTGGAGGAAAAGTTCGCCCTACGCCATTGCGTAACCTTCACCGAAGACGGGCCGTTCCACCGTGTGCTGGGGGCGCGCGAGGTGATGACCAACACGCTGCACGGCCAGGGCATTTGCCAGGCCGGTGAACGGGTGGTGGTCGATGGTTTTGCCCCTGATGGCACTCCCGAGGCGATCTATGTCGAGGACGCGCCGGGGTTCACGTTGTCGGTGCAATGGCACCCGGAATACAACGCCACCAATGATCCGGTGTCGCGGCCGCTGTTCGAAGCTTTCGGCGCAGCCGTGCGGGCCTGGGCGGAGGGACGCCGGGCAACACCTATGCTGAAATCGGCGTGATTTCGAAACGCGACACCCCGGATCCGATGACTCTTCAGGTTTTGTGAATGGCGTCCGATCTAGGCGGCGAGCGCCGTGGTGTCGGGTTTCCGCGGGAACATGCGGCCGAGCAGGGCGCGCGCTTCATGCGCTTTGAGGCTGCGCCGGGCGGTGGGCCCGTGGGCGGCAAGGTTGTCCCGCATCTCGGGATAGGCGGCGAAAAGCTCGTCTTGGGCCTGCGGGTGCAGCGCCTTGAGCCCTTCCTCGGCGAGATGGAAACTCTCGGTTTCAGCGCCTTCCGCATAGATCACCTGGTGGCGGTCGAACATCAGGTGGATGTAGGTGACCTGCGCGGCCGGTGCGGACGCGGCGCCGTCGAAATCGAGCAGGTGCACGGCGGGCACGAAAACCTCGGCGTCGCCGAAGAGCAGTTCGGCGCGCCAGTCCTCGATCAGCATGCGGTGCTGCGGCGACACCGTGAGCGGGCGGCGGGCGCCGGTCAGCCCGGGATCGAGCCTGATCGGTGCGTGGTGGCCCAGCCCCGGCACGTTGGAATGGCCAACCCAGCCCAGCGGCTGCGGACCGTCATCTTTGGTCAACACCAGGTCGCCAGGGCGCAGGGCTTCGACCGGACGCTCACCGTCGGGCGTGGCGATCATCGTTCCCGGGGTGAAGCAGATGATGTTCTCGATATTGCTGAAAGTGACCACGGTGCCGTCGAGCAACGTGACGGACCCGTCGAACGCGTCGGGGTCGCCCGCCGAAGGAGTGAAGGTCAGGGTGGTCCGGTCGGCGATACCGTTCAGATCCAGCGTGTCGCCGCCGGGCTCTCCGGTGGTGCCGCCGTCGATGACGATGGAGCCAGCGCCAACCTCGCCTAGATCAGCCAGGATGAACAGATCTTCGCCGTCATTGCCTGCGGCGAGGTCGTTTTCGGAGACATAGATGACATCGTTGCCATCGCCACCCAGCAGGCTGTCGGCCCCGATCCCGCCGAGGAGCGTGTCGTCGCCCGCTTCTCCATAGAGAGTGTCGCTGCCGGCGCCACCGTCGATGGAGTCGTTGCCGCCTGGGGCCGCCATCGTGTCGAAATGCACGTCGCTGACCCACAGTGCCTGACCGCCGGGTTCCCCGTTGGCATAGATGATCTCGATCGAGGCGACCGGCCCGGCGATCGTGACGACCGCGTTGCCGGCGGCATCGGCCGCGGATTCGGCAGTGGGGCCGGCGGTGATCGTGTTGCCCGAGACGGTGTCGTTGCCGCTGGGCGTTATCGTCACCGGCACCGGGTTTCCGTCGGCATCGTAGGCATTGATCGTCACGATGTCTTGCCAGCTGCCCGATGTGAAATCGATGTCATTGAGCTGGAAGGTGACGTTTTCCACTTCGTTGGCGATGCCGGCGGTCGTGGAGGAGAAACTCACCGTGGTGGTGACATTGCTGCCGGCACCGTTGCCGGTGAGCGACAGATTGGAGAACGGATCGAACGGGTCACCCCCGGCGACATAGGTTGTGTCGGTGCTTTCAACCGTAACGCCCGTGGTCAGCGGGGTGGTCGTGAAACTGACGGTGACGTCGATATCGCCGGTGTTCTGGCTGAACCCTCCGGAAATGTCGGATTCGTCCGGGCCGACGGCGCTCCAGTCGAGGAATTCCGAGCCGGTGGCGACCGTGGCGTTGAAATCGCCGAACAGCAGGTCGTCACCGGCTTCGCCGAGAAGCGTATCGTCGCCGGCGCCGCCATAGGCGGTATCGTTGCCGGCGCCGGCTTCGATCGAGTCGTCGTCGGCGGTGGCGCCAGCGCCGACGCCATCATCGATCTGGTCGGTTTCACTGTCGAAAAAGTTGGCATCGATCAGGTCGTCGCCCGCCGTTCCCGATACGGTGCCGTCGGCCCAGCCCTCGGAAAAATCGGTCGACGAGAATGCCGGATCGCCCGCGGTGACGTCGGGGTTACTGTCATAGGCCAGGATTTGATAGGTGTGGCCGGGGATCAGCGGCTGTTCGGAGAGCGTGTAATCGCCGGAGGCAGCGCCGAATTCAACATCAAACTCGGCAATCTCAAAGATCTCACCGGTTGTCATGTCCATCACGGTCCAGACGCGTTCGGCGTCGACGGTCGTGCCGGTTGAGGTCACGCCACCAACGCTGACATCCGCCGTAGCGCTTTCTCCACCGGCGTTGTCATCGTCGAGGGTCAAGCCCTCGACGCCGCTTTCCGGGTCGTAGACCGTTGCCGTGCCGTCGGCGGTGGCGGGGCCGGTATAGGTGAAAGTGCTGCCTGTCCTCGTGGGGATCACGCCCCAGGGGTCGAAATCGTAAAAAAGGACTGTGTAAGTTGCCATCGTCCTGACCCGCGTCCTTTCCCAACCCTCCGGTCCGAGCCCGGCATTTTGCTATCGACCCGCGTCCTGGCCGATTGTTTCGAGTACGGATACAGAGGCGCTGCGGCGGGATTGCGGGGGGTTTTAGGAAAATTCGTGCCGAATTGAGGCGATTGCGGCGGAAAGCGGGCGCCTCACGCATCGCGCGGGCATTCGGCTAAGGGATGTGCGACCGCTGTGGGTCCAGGGTCTCCGGGCTAGTGGCAGCCTCATGACGGAGTGTCACAGCGGAGTGCGCAGCGACCAGAGTTCCGGGAAGTGCATGACCGCGAGCATGCGCCGGAGGTGGCTTCTCCCGCTGGTGCCGCCCTTCGGGTCGATCGTCTGCTCAGAGGAGACGAGAAGGTTGAAGCGCCAGAAATAGAAAAAGTCTTCGATATCAAAGAGTTTTCCGGTGAAGCCGTAGGGTTTCTAGTGGGTTTGGCAGGCGCGGTAGAGCTTTGTCCAGCCGGCCGCGACGGACTTGCCGCATCGGTCGTAGGGGGCAGGGTTGCGTGCTTTGAGAACCGACGGCAGGTCCGCCGGTTTCATGTCACTCGTGCCCGGGTCTTGTATTCGGGTGTATCCCAGAGGCGGTTTGTCATCACCTCGGCGAGGGTATCGACGGCGCGGGTGACATCGTCTGCGTCGATGTAGAGCGGAGTGAAACCAAAGCGCATAATGTCCGGCGCGCGGAAATCGCCGATCACGCCGCGGGCGATCAGCGCCTGCATCGCGGCATATCCGTGTTCGAATCGGAACGACACCTGGCTGCCGCGCCGGGCCGGATCGCGCGGGGTTGCGAGGCAGAGGTCTGGGCAGCGTTTTTCGACCTCGTCGATAAACAGCCGCGTCAATTCGACCGATCTCGCGCGGACCTCCCGCATTGTCGTCATGTCCCAGATGTCGAGCGCGGCTTCCAGAGCCGAAAGGGCCAGCACCGGCGGGGTGCCGACGCGCATCCGTTCGATGCCCGGGCCGGGGCGGTAGCCGAGTTCGAAGGCGAAGGGGGCGTCGTGGCCGAGCCAGCCCGAGAGCGCGGGGCGGGCGGCGTCGGCGTGGCGCGGGGCGACATAGATGAAGGCGGGCGCGCCGGGGCCGCCGTTGAGGTATTTGTAGGTGCAACCCACTGCGAAATCCGCCTGTGCGCCGGAAAGATCGACGGGCGTGGCGCCGGCCGTATGGGCCAGATCCCAGACCGTGAGGGCGCCCTTATCATGGGCCAGTGCCGTCAATGCCGTCATGTCGTGCAGACGGCCGGTGCGGTAATCGACCTCGGTCAGCAGGGTGACGGCGATGTCGTCGGTGATGTTGGCAGCGATGTCCTCGGGGGCGACGACGCGCAGCTCGTGGCCGGCGTTCAGCGATTTGATCAGGCCTTCGGCCATGTAGAGATCGGAGGGAAAGTTGCCGCTGTCGCTGAGAATGACTTTGCGGTTCGGGTTCATCTCGAGTGCCGAGGCCAGCGCCTGGTAGACCTTGATCGAGAGCGTGTCCCCCATCACCACGTGGCCCGGCTCTGCCCCGATCAGCCGCGCGATGCGGTCGCCGACGCGGGCGGGTTGCTCCATCCAGCCCGCCTTGTTCCAGCCGGTGATCAGCATCTCGCCCCACTCGTCCTGCAGCGCGGTCTGCATCCGGGCCGGTGCCGCCTTGGGCAGCGGACCCAGCGAGTTGCCGTCGAGATAGATGACGCCTTCGGGCAGGTGGAAAAGCTTCTTGGTTTGGGCGAAATCGGTCATGGCGATGGTCCGGCGTTCGGGGGCTGACGTCCACCCTAGGCTGTGATTTGCGGTGCGCAAGGGGCGGTGCGCTTTCGGGTTGCGAACCATTTGGCGGGCAGGGTGCGGACTAGGCGCCGCAGGCGGGGCGCCTCGGGCAAAGTTGGCCGGGTCAGACCTGGCCGCCGGCGATACGGACCTCAGTTCCGTTGGTGCTTTCCGAAACCGGGTTGCACAGCCAGAGCGCCGCGGCGGCAACCTCTTCGGGCGTGATCAGCCGCTTGTGGCGGTTCATCTGCACCATCATGTCGCGCGCCTGATCCGGCGTGGCGCCGGTGCGGGCGGCAATGGCATCCATGTTGCGCGTGACGATGGGAGTATCGACGTACCCGGGGCAGATTGAATTGAAGGTGTAGGGCGCGCCCATGAAATCTTCGGAGAACGAGCGGATCATGCCGATCACGCCGTGCTTGGACGCGGCATAGGCGCCGGCGCCGGGTGTGCCGCGCAGGCCGGCGATCGAAGAGATCGCGATGACGCGCCCCCAGTCGGTTTCGAGCATCGAGCGCAGACTTTCGCGGATGGTAAAGAAGCAGCCGTCGAGGTTGATCGACATGATCCGGCGCCAGAGCTCGGTATCGGTCTTGTGCAGCTTGCGGCCCTCGGCGATGCCGGCATTGGCGACGCAGATCTGGATCGGGCCGCGGCGGTGCACCGCTTCGTCGATTACCGTCGCGGTCTGATCCTCGTCGGAGACATCCATCGCCATTGGGTGCATGCCGTTCTCGGCCACCTCTTCAAGCACAGACAGCCGGCGGCCGGTGATGGTGACTTCGGCCCCTTCGGCGGCCAGCGCGCGGGCGATGGCCAGCCCGATGCCGGTGCCGCCGCCGGTGACGAATGCGTGTTTTCCTGCAAGCATGGCCATGATCTCCTCCCATTTGTGGCCGGCCGGTTTCGTGATGGCCCGGGCCGGTTCAAGGGGACGATATCAAGCCCGGTGCGGCATCGGGAAATGACGCCGCGTCCGCGAGACTGGTATCAAGGCAGAAGCTTGGTGCGGCGCGTTTCGACTTCCTCGGGCGTGCCAGCGTAAGTCGGCAGGCCGCGTGGCAGCCAACCCTTGCCGCGAGGTCCGCCGGCGATGCCTTCCGCGACATCGACGAGGCCGGGGAAGCCCTGTTTGGCCAGCGCCTTGACAATGAAACCCGAGCGGTTGCCAGTGCGGCAGATCAGGGCGATGGGTTTGGCGGCATCGGCCGCGCGCAAGGCAACGAGCGCCTCGAGGAAGCTCTCCTGTTTTGTCATGTCCAGAGCCAGAGCACCGTCAGGCACGCCGGTCTGGGCCCATTCCTCAGGCGTGCGAATGTCGATCAGAGTGATCTCGTCGGCAAGCGCCTTCATGTAGGCCTCGTCGGCGGCCATGACGGCGCTGGTCGCCGCCTGGGCGCGGGCCAGGCCCGGCAGGGTGGTAAGGCCGAAAGCGGCCGTGGCCGACAGGACGAGGGCGCGGCGGGACAGAGTTGCGATCACGGGCGCAACTGCGCGCAAATCGTTGGCTGGCATCATAGGACTCCACATGTCATTTCCGGAATATGATAGGCTCCGGAAAGCGGTTTGGGTAGGCCGTCCCCATGCTCTGCGACCAAATGCCGATGCACATCTTCGTGACTGACCGGGCCGGACTTTGTTCGGTTTCGTCTGGACAGTGCACGGGTCCGGATGGGAAAAGCTTGCAGAGGAAGAAGGACGTGCGATGACCCTGAAGCATTGGATCGACATCCCGCCTGTTTGGCTGGCCCTTTGCCTTTGCGTCGCCTGGGGTCAGGCCGCTTGGTTCCCGATGGGGCTGAGCTTCGGCGGGCCAGTGGCGGATTTCATCGGAGGCATTCTTGCGGGCGGCGGTCTGGTGCTGATGGCACTGGCCGTTTACGAGATGCGGCGGATGCGTACGACATTAATCCCGCACCAGGAGGCAAGTGCTCTGGTTCAGTCCGGGATCTTCTCGCGCACACGTAACCCGATTTATCTGGGCGACGCGATGGTGCTGGCCGGGCTGATCCTCTATTGGGACGCGGTGCTGAGCCTGCCTCTGGTCCCGGTTTTCGTCTGGTGGATCGAACGCCACTTCATCATTCCCGAAGAAAACCGGCTGCGGCGCAAATTCCGCGCCGATTTCGCGCGATATTGCCAGAAGACGCGGCGTTGGATTTGACTTGCGCCGTTTCAGCGTTATGGCAGAGGGGATTTCAGGCGCCGTACGGTCTGAAAACGCCTTGTCTGCGACATTCGGGCAATCGAACATGCAGCTGGGATGTGACATAAAGTGCGGTAACCACGCCGAAAGGATCGGTCGGAGCGGTTCGCCCGGCAGGTTCACGATGTCAAAGGGACGCGAAAGAAGGGAACGACAGACGTGATAATCGGAACCCCAAAAGAAATCTTCGAGGGGGAGGCGCGCGTCGCCATGACCCCGGAGTCGGCGCTGCAGCTGCAGAAGCTGGGCTATGACTGTATGATCGAAACCGGCGCGGGCGAGGCCGCCGGGTTCTCGGATGCGGCCTATAAAGAGGTTGGCGTGACGGTGAAAAAGACCGCCAACGCGCTGTGGAAAGACGCTGACATCATTGCCAAAGTGCGTCCGCCCAGCGACGAGGAACTGAAGCGGCTGACCAAGGGCAAGACCCTGATTTCCTTCTTCAATCCGGGCGGCAATGAGGCCGGTCTGGACGCGGCCAAGGCCAAGGGCGCCAATGTGATCGCGATGGAGATGGTCCCGCGGATCAGCCGCGCCCAAAAGATGGACGCACTGTCGTCGATGGCGAATATCGCCGGCTATCGGGCGGTGATCGAAGCGGGCAACAACTTTGGCCGGTTCTTCACCGGGCAGATCACCGCCGCGGGCAAGGTGCCGCCAGCCAAGGTTCTGGTGGTGGGCGCTGGCGTCGCCGGACTGGCCGCGATCGGTGCGGCCACCTCGCTGGGCGCGATCACCTATGCTTTCGACGTGCGGCCGGAAGTGGCCGAACAGGTGGAATCAATGGGCGCCGAGTTCGTCTACCTCGATTTCGAGGAAGAACAGCAGGACGGGGCCTCGTCCGGCGGTTATGCCAGCGTGTCGTCACCCGAGTTCCGCGAGGCGCAGCTGGCCAAGTTCCGCGAGTTGGCCCCCGACATGGACATCGTGATCACCACCGCGCTGATCCCGAACCGCGAGGCGCCGAAGTTGTGGCTCGAGGACATGGTGAAATCGATGAAGCGCGGCTCGGTCATCATCGATCTGGCGGCCGAGAAGGGTGGTAACGTCGAAGGCACGGTGATGGACGAAAAAGTGGTGACCGACAACGGCGTCACCATCATCGGCTATACCGACTTCCCGAGCCGGATGGCAGCGCAATCATCGTCGCTTTATGCCACCAACATCCGCCACATGATGACCGACCTCACACCCGAGAAGGACGGTCAGATCAATCACAACATGGAAGATGACGTGATCCGCGGCGCGACGGTCACATTTGAGGGCGAGATCACCTTCCCGCCACCGCCGCCCAAGGTGCAGGCGATTGCGACGCGGCCCAAGACCGAGGTCAAGGAACTGACGCCGGAAGAGCGCAAAGCGCAGGAACTGGCCGCGTTCAAGGCGCAGACCAGGAGCCAGGTGACCCTGTTGGGGGTTGGCGGGTTGCTGATGCTGCTGGTCGGGCTTTATGCGCCGGCGAGTTTCATGCAGCATTTCATCGTCTTCGTGCTGGCCGTCTTCGTCGGCTTCCAGGTGATCTGGAACGTCTCGCACAGTTTGCATACGCCGTTGATGGCGGTCACCAACGCGATCTCGTCGATTATCATCCTGGGCGCCCTGATGCAGATCGGGTCAGGCTCGTTCCTGGTGATCCTGCTGGCGGCGGTTTCGGTTTTCATGGCCGGGATCAACATCTTCGGCGGTTTCCTCGTCACCCGGCGCATGCTCGCCATGTTCCAGAAATCGTAAGGAGGCCGGGGATATGGAATACGGTTTTACGACGGCAGCCTATGTGGTTGCAGCAGTTCTGTTCATCCTGTCGCTCGGCGGCCTGAGCGGGCAGGAAAGCGCGAAACGCGCGGTTTGGTATGGCATTGTCGGCATGGCGCTGGCGGTGTTCGCGACGCTGGTCGGGCCCGGCAGCGGCCTGTGGTTGCTCTCGATCCTGCTGATTGCCGGCGGCGGGGTGATCGGTACCTACGTGGCACAGCGTGTCCAGATGACCGAGATGCCACAACTGGTGGCGGCGATGCACTCGCTGGTCGGTCTGGCGGCGGTGTTCGTCGGCTTCAATGCTGATTTCACTATCGGTGCGGTCGAAGCGGCCCATGCGGCCGGCGAGGATGTCGTCGGCACCTTTGCCAACCTGGTGGCGCACAAGACGCCGGTCGAAATTAACATCCTGCGGGTCGAGTTGTTCCTCGGCGTGTTCATCGGGGCGGTGACCTTTACCGGGTCGGTGATTGCCTATGGCAAGCTTGCCGGCAAGGTGACCTCGAAGGCCGAGAAACTGCCGGGCGGGCACATGCTGAATGCCAGCGCTGCGGTCATTTCGGTGCTCTGCCTGATCTGGTATTTCAACACCGGCGGGTTGCTGCCGCTGATCATCATGACCGCGATGGCGCTGTTCATAGGATATCATCTGATCATGGGGATTGGCGGCGCGGACATGCCGGTGGTGGTCTCGATGCTCAACTCCTATTCGGGCTGGGCCGCGGCGGCGATTGGTTTCTCGCTGGGCAACGACCTCTTGATCGTGGTCGGCGCGCTGGTGGGTTCGTCCGGTGCAATCCTGAGCTACATCATGTGCAAGGCGATGAACCGGTCGTTCATCAGCGTGATCCTGGGGGGCTTCGGAAACACCACCGGTCCGGCCATGGAAGTCGAGGGTGAACAGGTCGCGATCGACGCCGAGGGCGTGGCGTCGGCACTGAACGAGGCCGATTCGGTCATCATCATCCCTGGCTACGGCATGGCCGTTGCCCAGGCGCAGAATGCGGTCAGCGAACTGACGCGCAAGCTGCGCAGCAACGGCAAAGAGGTGCGGTTCGCCATCCATCCGGTGGCAGGCCGTCTGCCGGGGCACATGAACGTGCTCCTGGCCGAGGCCAAGGTGCCTTACGACATCGTGATGGAAATGGACGAGATCAACGAGGATTTCCCGGATACCGACGTTGCCATCGTGATCGGTTCCAACGACATCGTGAACCCCGCGGCACAGGAAGATCCCAACAGCCCGATCGCCGGCATGCCGGTTCTGGAGTGCTGGAAGGCGAAGCAGGTGTTCGTGTCAAAGCGTGGTCAGGGTACCGGCTATTCCGGGATCGAGAACCCGCTGTTCTACAAGGAGAACACGCGGATGTTCTTCGGCGATGCGCGGGAAAGTATCGACAAGCTTCTGGGCCTGATCGATTGATTGCCTAGCCGTTCGGTCAATGAGAGGGCGTCCTGCGGGGCGCCCTTTTTCTTGGCGAACTCGCTGCACACGCTCACCCGTTCCCGATAGGGAATGCCGCAAGGATCTGACGTGGGCGCGGGGAGCGGAACGGGCGGACGTCTCCGGTCGGTGAACACTAGGTCAGATAACGGGACTGCCGCCACGGAACAGGGCCAGGCGCGTTGATCGGATCTCGGGGCTGGGGTAGGGCTCGGACAGGCGACAGGAGGAAGACATGAGCGAGAATATCCGGATCGGCCGCGAGGGTCGGGTGGTGACCTTGACCATCGCCCGCGAGGACAAGAAAAACGCGCTGACGCAGGCGATGTACGGCGCGCTGGCCGACGCGCTGCTGGCCTATGGCGAGAGCGACAATGACCGGGCGCTGGTGATCACCGGTGCGGGCGATATGTTCACCGCCGGCAATGACCTGAAGGATTTCGCGCGCGGCGATCGTGAGATCGAGGAGCCGCCGGTGTGGCGATTCCTCAACGCCATCCGCGACTGCCCCAAGCCGGTGATCGCGCAGGTAAACGGTCCGGCGATCGGGGTGGGGCTGACCATGCTCCTGCATTGCGACCTGGTCTATGCCGGCCGCAGCGCCACGTTCAGCGCGCCGTTCGTGAAACTGGGCGTGGTGCCCGAGGCTGGATCGTCGGTACTGCTGCCGGCGGCAGTGGGTATGGCGATGGCCAATGACATCCTGTTGGCGGGGCGCGTTCTGGACGTTGAGGAGGCGCTGCGCGCCGGGCTTGTGGCGCGGGTCTTTGACGACGCGGCGCTGGACGCAGAGGTCGGTCGGGTTGCCGCCGCCGTGGCGATGGCGGCGCCAAGGGCGATGCGGCTGTCCAAGGCCCTGATCCGGTCGGGCCGGGACGCGGTAGCCGAGCAGATGGCGCGCGAGGCGAAGCATTTTGCGGCCCAGTTGCAGGGTCCGGAATTCGCCGAAAGCGTGGCCGCGATGGCCGAGAAACGCCTGCCCGATTATGGCTGAGGGGCGGCGGCAAGCTTGGCATGGGCTGCGATGCACGCGGTCGGCCGAGAGATCTGGGCCCGCGCGGATTTGGCAATTGCGGGCGTAGACGGGCGGGGTATCTTGGGGCCGAACAGCAGCAAGGCACCGGGGGCCATGGAAGATCATCCGCTGAGATACGAGCTTGCCAACGAGATGCATGCACGGCCGTTCATGGCGCTGGATGTGCCTGCGACCGTGGTCTTCCTGGCCCTCAAGCAACCGGGCAATGCCGCCGGGCGTGACCGGGCGGCGGACATGGCGCATCTTTGTGCGCTGCTTGACCGCCACGGTGCACCGCACCCGCAGCCAGGGGCGACGCATTACGTCGGCCAGATTGGGCGGCATTGGCTGAAATGGGAGAGCCATACAGAGGTGGTCACCTATACCGCCTTTTTCGACGGGCTCAGCCCGCGTGCCTTCGATCCGGCGGATTTCGAGGTGTTTCCGGATGACTGGCTGGAAACGGCGCCCGGCATGCGCCTGACCTCGGCACTGATCCGGGTGGACCGGATGAGCCAAGACGCTGATATGTCCGGGCAACTGGCCGAATGGTTCGTGCCCGAGAGCGTCGCCGCGAGCCGGGTGCTGGACAACGCCGCGGTGATGGCGGGCGATTTCCGGATCGACCCGTCAGGGCAGCTGCGCTTTACCGTGTTCGTGGGGGAGGGTGTGGGCCAGCGCCGGGTCGGTCGCATCGTACAGCGGCTGTGCGAGATCGAAACCTACAAAGCGCTGGCGCTGCTCGGCTTTGCCCGCGCCAGTAAACTTTCGCCCGAACTGGCGAAGGTCGGGGCCGAGCTGACCCGGCTGGTCGAACAGATGGGGCGTGGCGAGATGCCGGCCGAAAAGACGCTGGAAGCGTTGCTTCACGTGTCGGGGGAACTTGAGCAGATCTCGGCGCAGACCTCGTTCAGGTTCAGCGCGACGCTGGCCTATGAGCAACTGGT
The DNA here is from genome assembly GCF_030848945.1 of Marimonas arenosa. Classification (GTDB taxonomy): domain Bacteria; phylum Pseudomonadota; class Alphaproteobacteria; order Rhodobacterales; family Rhodobacteraceae; genus Marimonas; species Marimonas arenosa. The sequence continues at coordinate 243,975 of NZ_JANHAX010000005.1, read as the reverse complement.
GCATGAACGGGTGGGGGTGATGCGCGAGGCGCGGTTCGAGGGGCGTCAGACCTTTGCCGAGTTCATGCTGCGCCGGTTCGATCCGGCGATGCGAACGGTGAAGGCGACCGAGGCGCGGCTGAAGACGATGGTGGAGCGGGCGGCGCGAGCCGGGGACCTGCTGCGCACGCGGGTGGACGTCGAGCGCAGCGCGCAGAACCAAGCGCTGCTGGAGAGCATGGACCGCCGCGCCGATTTGCAGCTGAGGCTGCAACGCACGGTCGAGGGGCTGAGCGTGGTGGCGATTTCGTATTACGCGATCAACCTGGTGACCTATGCGCTTTATCCTGCGGCCAACCTGGCCGGGCTGGAAAAGACCATGCTGACCGCGATGGCGACGCCGGTGGTGGTGTTCGCCGTCTGGTTGGTGGTGCGCAGCATCCGCAAGAAGCACTAAGGCGCGGGCGTCCTTTTGTCCCCATTACCGGCCCTCCGTCATCCCTGAAGCGAGGCGGCGGCGGGACTGGGCATTCCCGGGGGCGCGTCCCGCGCGAGCATCCGTTCGGTGCGTTTGACCCGCAGGACGGGCAGGGCGGGGGCCTTCTCGACCTGGGTCCCGTCCCCGGAGGGGCCGACCCGGTGCGGCAACACATCCCGCAGGCTCAATGCTTCGCGCCGAGTCAGGCCGTGCAGGACCATCGGGCCGAAAAACAGTGACTCGGAGACGCAACCTTCGGCCAGAAGCAAGTCATGCGTGTCGAGTGCCAGGTGATACCAGACCACCTGCCGTTTGCCGCGCATGATGCGCACCCGCCGAAGGGAGATCAGCGCCTTGGCGGCGACAAGGCAGGGGGTGGCAAACATTCCCTGCAACTGGCGATAGGCGCCCACGGCGATCCGGTGCTGGGCCGATACCACGAGATCCCGCGCCGGGCGCCCGGGCCCAAGCGCATTGGCCGCGATCAGGATGGGGCGGTGTTCTTCGGGCGTGTCACGCAACGACACCGCGCGGCATTGCACCCAGCGGATTTCACGGGCCGCGCCCGAGGCGGTCAGAACCTCGTCTCCGATCTTGAGCGTTTCGATCCTGCGCGCGCCCCCGGGCGTCGCGATACGGGTGCCAAGCGCGAAACAGGGGATGGTGCCCGGGTTCTGAGTGGATTGAGTGGAATAGCTGGCCCCGTCATCAGTGGTCTCGAACGAACTGCCGAAGGTGCCATTGCCGATATTGGTGCTGGTCATGCCCGCCGCCGGGCCGACCGAGGGGCTGACGGTATTGCCGTTCCATGACAAGAACTGGATCACCGTGCCGGCATGGTCGACCAGGGCAATGGCGTCGGTGTTGTCGAGATTGACCAGCCCGTCATCGGCGGGATCGAGCAGATAGACATCATCGCCCGCTATCGTGGTGACCGGCGGATCAAGCGACAGCGTTTGGCGGATCGCTCCGGCGCCGTCGTAGATGACGACCGAATAGGACGAGGTATCGGTGCCTGTCGGAATGGTCAGCTCGATAAACTCGCCTGCGCCGCCATAGATGTTGAATTCCGAGATGTAGCCGGGCATCGCGCTCTCGATGTCGTTGCAATGCCAGCGTTACTTCCAAATCGCTAAAAGAATGTTTTCAGGCTGTGGCGGACACGAGGCAAAGCAACACTGGCGCGCGCCGACGCCTATCGGCAGCGCGCTGCCGACCCGCCCGGAGGGAACGGGCCGTCTTAGCGACCGCGGATCCGCGGGTCGAGTGCGTCGCGCAGACCGTCGCCGAGATAGTTCACGCTGAGCACGGTGAGCGAGATCGCCACGCCGGGCAGCATCACGCGTTCGGGAAACTCTTGCATCCGCGGCACCGCGTCGGCAAGCATCTTGCCCCAAGTCGGAAAGTCCGACGGGAAGCCCACGCCGAGGAAGGAAAGCGAGCTTTCGGTGATGATGGCCGTGGCCAGCCCGAGCGTCGCGGAGACCATGATCGGCGACAGCACGTTGGGCAGCAGATGGCGGAAGATGATGCCGCGCGACGTGGTGCCCGAAGCGCGGGCGGCAAGCACGAATTCGCGTTCCTTGAGCGCCAGGATGTCGCCGCGCACGATGCGGGCGGTCTGCATCCACGAGGTCACGCCGATGACCCCGACGATCAGGATGAACATACCAGTCTCGACCCCGAACTGCGCCCGCAAGGGTTGCCGGAAGAGGGTCACCGCCACCAGCATCAGCGGCAGGATCGGCAGCGAAAGGAACAGGTCGGTGAGTCGCATCAGCGGGCCATCGATTTTTTTGAAGAAGCCCGCCAGCACACCGATCGTGGTGCCGATCAGCATAGTCAGGATCATCGCGGCCCAGCCTACCGCCATCGACGTACGGCCGCCCGCGAGGATCTGCGCCAGGTGATCGCGGCCGAGGTTGTCTGAGCCCAAGGGATGCGCCCAGCCAACCTTGGCGTCGCTGTTCCAGAGCACGGTGTAGATCGGACGGAAATCCTTGGCACGGATGTCGAGTTTCTTGGGGTCCACTTGCCAGAAGAAGTCGCCGAACATAACGGCCAAGGTGATGAACACGAGGAAGCCACCCCCCATCAGCGCGCCCTTGTGGTGGCTGAACTGATCCCAGACATCGCGCCATTGCGACCGAGGCGGGCGGGTGATTTCAGGCTCTTCCAGCGCGTTGAGCGGCGTGTTGGCCGGATCAGTCATAGCGGACCCTCGGATCGAGTACGCCGTAGAGGATATCGGCGATCAGGTTGAAGAGCACGATGAGCAGCGCGAAGATGAAGGTGATGGTCATCACCATCGGCATGTCATTGGCGAAAAGCGCGGTGATCAGCAGCTGGCCGATGCCGTTCACGGAAAAGACCACCTCGGTGATGATGGCGCCGCCGAAGATGCCGGGCACCAGCAGCGCGATGACGGTGACGACCGGGATCATCGAGTTGCGCAGCACATGGACCATGACCACCACCGCCTCGCCCAGGCCCTTTGCGCGGGCGGTGCGCACGTAGTCCTGGTTGAGATTGTCGAGCATTGCCGAGCGCATGAAGCGGCTGATCTGGGCGGTGACCTGCAGCGCCAGCACCATCACCGGCATGATCATCTGGCGCAGCTGGTAGATGAAGCTGTCCCAATCGGTGACTTTGTGGGTGGTGTCGTAGATGAAGGGGAACCAGCCGAGCTGCACCGAGAAGATCACGATCAGCAGCGGCCCGGTAAAGAAGGGCGGGATGGAAAAGCCGATCATGGTGATGAAGGTGCCGGCCTGGTCGAAGACCGAATATTGCCGGTAGGCGGAATAGATGCCGATCGGGATGGCGATCAGCACGCCCACCACATAGGCCATGCCCACGACCCAGAGCGTCTGCGGCAGGCGCTGGACGATGATGTCCATCACTGGCGCACCACGTGCCACGGACCATGACACGACGCGCTGGTCACAAACGCCCTCGGCGAGCGCTCCGCAGGGCGTGTAGAAATCCGTATCGGGCAACCAGCCGAAAAGCGTGCTCGTGTTGGTCAGGTAGTCGATCAGAACCCGCGGTTCGACCCAGAAGACCTGCCGCAGCCATTTCAGGAACTGGATATAGAGCGGCTGGTCAAAACCCAGGGCCTCGCGGATCTTGGCCTTGACCTCGGGCGGGATGGTCAGCGGCAACTGCGCGGTGGGATCGCCGGGGGCGAGTTTCAGCAAGAGGAAAATTACAAGAGCAATGAACAAAAGCGTCGGTATGGAGAGCACCAACCGGCGGATCGTGAAGGTCAGCATGGAGCGACGCCTTTGTTTATTGCTTTTAGGCGGGAAGCCGATGAGGCCGCAGCCCCGGATCCGGTCCGGGGCTGCGCGAAAATCCCGAAGGATTACTTAATGCGATGCCAGTCGGCCGCGTTCCAGAGCTCGTTATCCCAGGTGTTCAGGATGAAGCCACCGAGGGTGTTCGACACACCGGTCACACGACCGCGGTCTACGAGCGGGACGATGGTGTAGGTGTCCTTGGTCAGCATCTCGTTCATCTTCTTGGCCAGCGCCGCACGCTCGTTGATGTCGCCGGTGGCGGCAAGCTGGTCGATCAGCTTGTCATATTCCGGGTCGCAGAAGCGGTTGATGTTCTGGCCGTTCCACTGGTTGTCCGGCTGCGGTTCGTTATCGCAGCGATACATCGACAGGTAGGCTTGCGGGTCGGTGCCGTCGAAGTTGTTGGCGTACATTTCGACGTCGGCATAGAACTTTTGGAAAGTGTCGGGCGAGCCCGGGTCACCGCCGAAGAACACCGATGCGTTGATGTTGCGCAGTTCGGTCTCGACGCCGATCTCGGCCCACCACTGCTTGATCAGCGCCTGGAAGTCCTGACGCACGGCGTTGGTCGAGGTCTGGTAGAGGATCGATAATTTCATGCCGTCCTTGTCACGCACGCCATCGCCGTCGCTGTCGGTCCAGCCAGCCTCGTCCAGCAGCGCCTTTGCGCCTTCGATGTCCTGGGTCAGGCACTCGGTGTTGTCGCTGGCATAGATCGCCGGGTTCGGCACCAGGTTGCAGGTCGCACGGCCAGCCTTGCCATAGCCGATTTCGACCAGCAGGTTACGATCGATGGCCATCGAGAGCGCCTTGCGCACGCGCATGTCGGTCAGGAACGGGTGCGGTTCTTCCCGGGTCGACCGGGTTTCCGGCGGCAGTTTCGGATCGGGGTTCGTCAGGTTCATTTCCAGACGTTCCACCAGTGTACCGAAGGCCGAGCGGGCCTCGCCTTTGCCGCCTTCGGCCATCTTGGCCAGAACGTCCGGCGCCAGCTGCAGGTTCCAGGCGATGTCGTATTCGCCGGTCTCCATCACCGCGCGGCCCGCACCGGTGGCGTCGCCACCGCCTTTGAGCGTCAGCGTGGCGAAGGCAGGCTTGGCCGGATCACGGTAATTCGGGTTCGCGACGTATTGGATCACGTCGTTGGGTTTGAATTCCTTGACCATGAACGGCCCGGTGCCGATCGGATAGAAGTTCTGGTCGGTGCATTCCTGCGCCTTGGCCCCCATGCAGTTTGCGAACTGTGCCTTCTGAATGATTGGCGTTTGACCGCCAACAAACGGGCCGTAGGGGTTCGGCATCGGCTTTTTGAAGGTGATTTTCACAGTCAGATCGTCGAGCGCTTCCACCTTGTCGACGCCATCGAAACTGGCGAGCTGCGCGCAGCCGCCTTCGGGGTGCATGCAGTATTCGGCGGTGAACTGAACGTCGGCTGCGGTGAGATCCGAACCATCCGACCACTTGATGCCGGATTTCAGTTTCCAGGTGACGGACATGAGGTCTTCGGCGACGCCGCCGTTGGCTACAGTCGGGATGCCCTCCGCGAGGAACGGCACCATCTCGCCATTTTCATTGTAGCGGGCAAGCGGTTCGATGACCACCGAGGCGGCATCGCCATCCTTGGTGCCGCCCGAAAGATAGGGGCTCGGGATCGACGGGGCCTGCCAGTAAATCACACCGACATGGCCGTCCGCGCCGCGCTCTGCCATGGCCGCGGGGGCCACAGCAAAGGCCGCTGCTGCGCCGAGTAGAATCGTCTTGAGTTTCATGTTTCACTCCTTGTTGGTCGGGCTCACGCCTCGAATTTATTATTGTGGCGGAACCCGCGTGGTTTTTTGAAGGTCGGGACATGTCATCGACAGCGGCCGGATCGGTCTTGTCGTATGCACCCCCCAAAACCAGACCCCGGTATCGAAAACCGAGTTTTTTCAAATTGCAAGCCTTGCCTGCAGGTCAATCGCCGATTTTTCATGCGCGGGCGGGCTCACGCCCCGGTTAAGTGTTCAATTGTTTGACACGGGTAAAACGCTGACATTAGCGTTCGGCAGTCATGCATGAGACATGATGCCAACTCGACGGGGAAATGCGATGCTCGACCAGCCGATTGCCAGGATCGAAAACCTGCGGGTGGAGTTCCAGACCAAAGACGGCCCCGTGCTGGGGGTCGAGGATGTGTCTTTCGAGGTCAAACCCGGCGAAACCGTTTGCATCGTTGGTGAATCGGGGTCCGGCAAATCCGTGTCCAGCCTGTCTCTGATGCGGCTGGTGGAATACGGCGGCGGCGAGATTGCCGGCGGCCGGCTGATCTTCGACCGGCGCGACGGTCGCGAGGTCGATCTGCGTGGCGCCGACCAGAGCCTGATGCGAACGATTCGTGGCAACGAGATCGGTATGATCTTCCAGGAGCCGATGACGGCGCTCAATCCGGTTTTCACCGTAGGTCGGCAGCTGACCGAAGGGCTGCGGCTGCACCGGGGCATGAGCAAGAAAGCCGCCGCGGCGCGAGCCCTGGAGCTGTTGAAACAGGTGCGTATTCCCGAGCCCGAACGACGCCTGCAACAGTACCCGCACGAACTCTCCGGCGGCATGCGGCAGCGGGTGGTGATCGCCATGGCATTGGCCTGCGAACCGCGCCTTCTGATCGCCGATGAACCGACCACGGCGCTGGATGTCACGATCCAGGCCGAGATCCTCGCTCTGGTGGATCGGCTCAAGCGCGAGACCGGTACGGCGGTGATGTTCATCACGCACGACATGGCGGTTGTGGCGCAGATGGCGGACCGCGTCGTGGTGATGTACCGCGGCCACAAGGTGGAAGAGGGTCCGGTTGAGAAAATCTTTGCAAACCCCCAGCATGATTACACAAAAGCCCTGTTGAGCGCGGTGCCGCGCTTGGGCGAGATGACCGGCAAGGATTTACCCGAACCGATGAAACTTCTCGGTGTCGAAGGCCATTCGACCGATCCGATCGAGGGCAGCGATGACGTGCTGCTGGAGGTGAGAAACCTGGTCACCCGCTTCCCGGTCAAGGGCGGGTTTTTCCGCCGGACGGTGGCACAGGTGCATGCCGTCGAGGATGTATCGTTCACGCTCAGAAAGGGCCGGACACTAAGCCTCGTTGGCGAGTCGGGGTGCGGCAAGTCGACCGTGGGTCGGTCGCTGCTGCGGCTGGTCGAGCCGGACAGCGGGCATGTGACGCTCGACGGCGTGGATGTGATGGCGTTGGACCACCGCGGTCTGCAGCGGGCGCGCAAGGATATGCAGATGGTTTTCCAGGACCCGTTCGCATCGCTCAATCCTCAGATGCAACTGCTGGACCAGGTGGCCGAACCCCTGCGCAACTATGGCATGACCAACCGGAAGGAGTTGCAGGACCGGGTGACGCATCTGTTTGACCGGGTGGAGTTGCCCCGGTCGTTCCTGCGGCGGTATCCGCACGAACTTTCCGGCGGGCAGAGGCAGCGCGTGGCGATCGCCAGAGCGCTGGCACTGAATCCAAAGCTGATCGTGGCAGACGAGGCAGTGTCGGCACTGGATGTGTCGGTGCAGGCGCAGGTTCTGAACCTGATGATGGAACTGCAGGCCGAACTGGAACTGTCCTATCTTTTCATCAGCCATGACATGGCGGTGGTGGAACGCGTCAGCCACGATGTCGGCGTTATGTACCTGGGGCGAATCGTCGAAATGGGGCCGCGACGGGCGGTGTTCGAAGACCCGCAGCACCCCTATACCCAAGCTTTGATGAAGGCGGTGCCGATCGCCGATCCACGTCAGCGAAAATCCGAGAAAGACTTGAATTTCAAGCCGATTCCGTCACCGATTCATGGACTCGACTATGATCCGGCGCCCTCGGAGTACCGCGAGATCAGTCCGGGTCATTACATCTTGACCACCGATAGCGGCTACTGAGCGGTTTTCCACCCATCGCGAAGTGGGGATTTATTCCATGGAAAAAACCTGTTATCGTCCGCCAGCGATCTGAAAGAGGTGTTCGCACGCTTTGGGCGTGTTAGCGCTGAAAGACCACAGTGAAAGGGACCTGAAATGAAGAAACTTGCACTTGCTGCAACCGTCGCGGCCTCGATGGCTGCGGCTCCGGCATTCGCCGACGAAACCACCAAGGCTGATCCGTTTGTGTCGACCCAAGGCGGTCTGGGCGCGGGCGTGGGCATGGCCGTGGTCGGCGTGGTAACCGTGGTGACCCTCGCGGCCGCCGCCAACGGCACCTGATCCGCTCCGCTCCGTTCGGAGCAGCGAACCGTATGAAGCCGGGCGTCGTTTGACGCCCGGTTTTTTTCATGCCGGGCGAACTGGCAATTGCGTCCGCACGGACGCCAAGCTAGCGTAACGATGATCCGGCCCGGCTGCGCCCAGGGCTGGGAATAGCGAACAGGGCCGGACCGAATGCGAACATTGTCGCCGTTGGAACTCATGGAAAAGCTGGTGAGCTTTCCGACGGTGAGCCGGGATTCGAACCTGCCGCTGGTGGACTGGGTCGAGGATTATCTGACCGGCCACGGCATCACCTGTCATCGTCACTATCGCGAAGACAACGTGCAGGCGGCGCTCTTTGCCCATGTCGGACCGGAGGCGGAAGGCGGCGTGATCCTGTCCGGACACACCGACGTTGTGCCGGTGGACGGTCAGCCCTGGACCTCGGACCCGTTCACGGTGGCCGAGCGCGACGGGAAATATTTTGGCCGCGGCACCTGCGACATGAAAGGGTTCGATGCACTGGCGCTCTGGGCGCTGGTCGAGGCGCATCGCACGGGGGTGAAACGACCGCTGCAGATCGCGCTTTCCTATGACGAGGAGGTCGGCTGCACCGGAGCGCCGCCAATGATCCGGGCCATGCAGGGGCCGTTGCCCAAGGCGAGCGCCGTAATCGTGGGCGAGCCGTCGGAGATGCGGGCGGTCACCGGCCACAAGGGCGGGATCGGGATTGCCACGCTCGTTCAGGGATTCGAGGTGCATTCGTCGCTTCAGCACACCGGCGTCAGCGCGATCATGGAGGCAGCCCGCCTGATCGACTGGGTCAACACGGTGAACGCCGAGGAAATGGACAAGACGCCGGACCCGGTGGCGGCGATGTTCGATCCGCCCTGGACACTTGGCCATGTTGGGACCATCGCCGGCGGCACGGCCAACAACATCACCGCCAAGGACTGCAAGTTCGTCATGGGTTATCGGGTTTTACCAAGTCAGTCCAAGGATTTCTGGCGCAATCTTTATCTTGAGAAAGTGCGCGAGGTGGAAGCAGGCATGCAGGCCATCCATCCAGATGCGAAGATCGTGACCGAGATGCCGTTCGACGTACCGGGACTGAAGCCGGAAGAGAACGGCGAGGCCGAGGCGTTGGCGCGCCGGATCACCGGTGACAACGGCACGCATGTGGTGAGCTATGGCACCGAGGCCGGCCAGTTCCAGGAGGCGGGTTACTCGGCGGTGATCTGCGGGCCGGGCAGCATCGAACAGGCGCATCAGCCCGACGAGTATATCTCGAAGGCGCAGTTCGATGCCGGGCATGGGTTCATGCAGGACCTCATCGCGATTCTGAAGGAAGGATAACCCGATGCCCGTGCGTAACAGAATTGCCGAGATGGCGGACGAGATGAGCGAATGGCGGCGCGATTTCCATGCTCATCCCGAGCTAAGGTTCGAAGAACAACGGACCGCGGCTCGGGTGTCGGAGCTGCTGCGGAACTTCGGCTGCGACGAGGTTGTCGAGGGCGTCGGCCGGACCGGAGTGGTGGGGGTGATCCGGGGGCGGAGGAATAGTTCGGACCGAGTGATCGGATTCCGGGCCGACATGGACGCACTGCCGATCGAAGAGGCGACAGGGCTGGAGCATGCGTCGCAGACACCGGGCAAGATGCATGCCTGTGGTCATGACGGTCATACGGCGATGCTCTTAGGGGCTTCGAAATACTTGTGCGAAACCAGGAACTTCGACGGCACTGTTGTACTTCTTTTTCAGCCCGCCGAAGAAGGCGGCGGCGGCGCGAAGCAAATGATTGCGGACGGGGTGATCGAGCGGTTTGACCTCGATGAGGTGTATGCGATGCACAACTGGCCCGGGCTCGCCGTGGGAAAATTCGCGACTCGTCCGGGGCCGTTTCTGGCGGCGCCTTCGGGATTCGAGATCACCATCACCGGCAAGGGCGGACACGGTGCGATGCCGCATCTGGCCTCGGACCCGGTGCTTGCGGGGGCGCATCTGGTGACGCAGCTGCAGTCGATCGTGGCACGCAACCTTGATCCGGTGAAAGCCGGCGTCCTGTCCGTCTGCGGTTTTCGCAGCTCGTCCGATGCCTTCAACGTGATCCCCGATGCGGTCTCGTTGCGCGGCACGGTGCGGACGATGGAGCCCGAGGTGCGCGAGATGATCCGCGACCGGATGACAGCGCTGGTTCAGGCGACGGCCGAGGGGTTCGATGTGCAGGCCGAACTGGCTTTCGACGCCGTCCGAGAGGCGCTGGTCAATGATCTGGACAGCACGATGCGGGCCGGCGAGGCAGCGCGTGCGGTGGCGGGAGAGGCTGCTGTGGATCTGGACGTGGACCCGGTCATGGGCAGCGAGGATTTCGCCGATTTTCTCGACGTGCGACCGGGCGCGTTCCTGATGATCGGGAATGGGTCCAGCGCCGGTCTGCACAACCCGGCCTATGAATTCAATGATGCGGCGATCCCCTTCGGTGCCAGCTTCTTTGCCGAGCTGGCCGAGCGTCGGATGCCCTTGGACTGAGCGAACAGGAGAAAGAGAAATGCCGGTAAAGAACCGATTGGCCGAACTGCACGACGAGATCACCGCGTGGCGCCGGGATATTCATGCCCACCCCGAACTGTTGTTCGACACGCACCGCACCGCGGCGCTGGTGGCGGAGAAGTTGCACGAATTCGGCTGCGATGAGGTGGTGACCGGAATCGGCCGCACAGGGGTCGTCGGTGTGATCCGGGGAAAGAGCGATAAATCCGGAAAGGTCATAGGTTTGCGCGCTGACATGGATGCACTGCCAATCGAGGAAGCGACCGGTGTGGACTATGCCAGCGAGGTGCCGGGCGCGATGCATGCCTGTGGCCATGACGGTCATACAGCGATGCTGCTCGGAGCGGCGAAATACCTGGCCGAGACGCGCAATTTCGATGGTACCGCCGTGGTGATCTTCCAGCCCGCCGAGGAAGGTGGCGGCGGCGGCAAGGAAATGTGCGACGACGGGATGATGAAGCAGTTCAACATCCACGAAGTCTACGGCATGCACAATTGGCCCGGCCGCCCGGTGGGATCATTCGCCATCCGGTCCGGCGCCTTCTTCGCCGCCACCGACCAGTTCGACATTACGCTGACCGGCAAGGGTGGCCATGCCGCCAAGCCGCATGAGACGATCGACCCGACGGTAATGGCGTCGCAGGCGGTGATGGCGTTGCAGACCATCGCCAGTCGCAACGCCGATCCGGTCGATCGCATCGTCGTGTCGGTGACGTCGTTCGAGACCTCGTCAACCGCCTTCAACGTTATCCCGCAAGCGGTGCACCTGAAGGGCACGGTGCGGACCATGTCGCCTGAGATGCGCGATCTGGCCGAACGCCGGATCAACGAAATCTGCACCGGCATTGCGGCCACGTTCGGCGGCAGCGCCGAGGTTCAGTATTTCCGTGGCTATCCGGTGATGGTGAACCATCCCGAGCAAACGGATTTTGCCATCGAGGTCGCCAAATCGGTCTCGGGCGATTGCGACGAGGCGCCTCTGGTGATGGGGGGCGAGGATTTCGCATTCATGCTGGAGGAGCGGCCGGGCGCCTATATCCTGGTCGGCAACGGTGACACGGCCCATGTCCACCATCCGGAATATAACTTCAACGACGACGCGATTCCGGCGGGCTGTTCGTGGTATGCCGAGATCGTCGAGAAGCGTTTGCCGGTGGCGTGATCCGCGACCCGGACCTGATCACCTGAGGGTTTCGTTGGCGACGATTTCGGCCACGTCCGGAGACTCGGCCAGAGCGTCGAGTGTGCTTCGGTCAACAGCGGCCAGAAGGCTTGAGGCATTCGGCAAGCGGCGGATCAATGCGCCGCCGTGCCGTTCCAAAAGGTCTGCGACCGACTGTTCCGCCGCCTCTTTCCGCGCCTGGCTGACGTCTGTCGAGTCGCTTTCGGCCGATGGTGACACCAGAAAGCTCAGATCCGGTTGCGGCACGTCGAGGACCACGAGGACCTGAAGCGCGTCGTCGGGGTGCTCGGCAAAGAACCGGCGAACCGGAGCCGCGATCTTGGCCTCCGGTTCACGGGGTTTAGAAGAGGTCGGGCCGGCAGCCGGCATGTCACATTCTCGCGTTACTTCGAGGAGCAAAGGATCAGAAATCGCGTTTCCTGGCTTCGTCAATCGACTTTAGCACGTTGATGGCGCCATAGCCAAAGCGCTGGTCCTGTCCAGCCTCGCCGAGGTCGGCGACACCGCCAAGCAGGAAGTCCTTGGCGGTCAGGGCCTGTTTCAGAGGTTGCAGCCCCGAGAAGTCGACTGCCGCCAGCAGGAGCGCGGCGGCCCCGGCAACATGCGGCGTGGCCATCGAGGTTCCGTTGAACCTCTCGTAGGTGCCGCCCGGAACCGAAGACTTCACCGCGACGCCGGGCGCCGAGACATCGGGCTTGGTGTAGACGAGGGGCAGGAAATCATCGTTGATGAAGTTCGATTGCTGCAGGATATGGGTGCGGCCCGCGCTGAACCCGGCGCAGCGCGAGTGGATGTCGTGCGCCCCGACCGCAAGCGAGAAATAGTCGTTTCCCGGTGCGCCGGTGGTTTGATGACCGTCATTGCCGATGGCGGCCACCACCAGGACGCCGTTGACCAGGGCATCGACCAGGGCGCGCTGATAGGGCGTATCGACGGACGGGTCGAACGTGAGACCGCCGAGTGACATGTTGATCACCGACGCGCCCGAAGTGACAGACCAGTCGATGCCGGCGATGACCTGGGCCAGCGTGCCGCCCTTGTCGCCGTCGAGCACCAGACCGGCGATCAGTTCGGCGTCGGGCGCCATGCCGATCCAGCCACCGCTGGCGTTGCCGCCGACAATCGTGCCGGCGACATGGGTGCCATGGCGGCCGCTGTCGCGCGCATTGGCCACGCCCTGCTGGTTGATATTGCCGGTGGTGTCGAATTCCGCAAAATCGGCTACCTTCCCGACCAGGTCGGGGTGGGTGGCGTCGATCCTTGTGTCGAGAACGGCGACGCGTACCGGGTCGCCATTTGCCCGCTTTCCTCGCGTTCCGAACGCACTCCAGGTGCTGAGCGCCTTGGTGCGTTCCAGCCCCCATGTCGCACCGAGATATTCGCCCTCTCTGCCGAGCGTGTCTTCCTGTGCAGGGCTGACTCGCGGCGCTTTGATCGCGGCGTTTTCATAGACGCCCTCGACCGCGTCGATGTGCTCCCCGACGATGCCCGGCAGATCGCTACGTCGGACCATGATCCTCGCACCGGCAATGTTGTTGAGACGGCTGGGCCGAGCTTCTTGTTCGCGGGTCTTGTATTTGCGCACTTCCGCAACCGCGGCAGAGACGATTTGTGACGACAAGAAGCCGGAAATCAAACCGCTGGTGTCGGTCAGCGCCGCAGCCGCGAACGACCGAAGCGCCACCTGCGCCGACAGGCTGGCGTTCTGCTGGCGCAGGATACGACGGGTGGGCTTGGCCTTTTCCATCTCCTTGCGGGGTGGCGGCAGCATGTTCATCGGATCGACCATCAGAGATCGCGACCGCTCGGTATCGACCGCGGCTTCGAGAAGCTGCTCCAGCGTTGTGCTTTTTTCCGATTTGAACTGGACGATCACATCTGCGCAACGGCCGGTGGTCTCGTCCATGAGTTTCTCAAGTTGCCGTCCGACTTTTCGATCCATGACATAACTCCCGGAAAAATCGCACTTACTGAATGCTCAAACCATACAGGAAAGCGCCCGGATTTTCTATTCCGAGGTGCGCGGCTTTCCGCCAAGTCATCTTTTGGGTGTGTCTATCCGCCGGTGTGGCTCATGTGACGGGTCATCTGACCGCTAACCGTCTGGCGCGAATAGTCGAAGTCATGTCCTTTGGGCTTGCGGGCGATGGCGGCACGGATCGCCTCCTCCAGCAGGTCGTCGTCGCTGGAGGCCCGCAGAGGCGCGCGCAGATCGGCACGGTCTTCCTGGCCGAGGCACATGTAAAGCTCGCCGGTGCAGGTCAGCCGCACCCGGTTGCAGCTTTCGCAGAAGTTATGGGTCAGGGGGGTGATGAAGCCGATCTTTTGGCCGGTCTCTTCCAGCCGCACATAGCGGGCGGGGCCGCCCGACCGTTCGGCAAGGTCGGTCAGCGTATAGGTTTCGGCCAACCGGGCGCGCAGGTCTTTGAGTGGCCAATACTGACCCAGCCGGTCATCGGTGCCGAAATCCTCGCCCATCGGCATGACCTCGATCCAGGTAAGGTCCATGTCACGCGACCCGGCCCATTCGGTCATCGGGATCAACTCAGCCTCGTTGAAGCCCTTGAGCGCGACGGCATTGATCTTGACGCGGAGCCCGGCCGCCTGGGCGGCGTCGATGCCGCGCAGGACGTTGTCGAGCCGGCCCCACCGGGTGACACGAGCGAATTTCTCGGCATCGAGCGTATCAAGCGAGATGTTGACGCGGCGTACGCCGGCATCGGCGAGGTCCTGCGCGAAGCGATGCAGCTGCGAGCCGTTGGTGGTCAGTGTGAGTTCCTTGAGCGCCCCGCTTTCGAGGTGGCGCGACATGGCGCGGAAATAGGTCAGGATATCGCGGCGCACCAACGGTTCGCCACCGGTGATTCGCAGCTTCTCGACCCCGAGCCGAACGAAGGCCGAGCTGATGCGATCGAGCTCTTCCAACGTCAGCAATTCCTTCTTGGGCAGGAAGGTCATGTTTTCCGACATGCAATAGGCGCAGCGGAAATCGCAACGGTCGGTGACCGAAAGGCGCAGATAGGAAATCGGGCGCGCGAAGGGGTCCATCAGAGGGGCTGTCATGACGGAATGAAGGTAAGGGTCGGCAGGGCGCCGCGCAAGAGAGATTGTTGCACGTTGATGCTTTGGTCGGAGGCGAATAGGTTGCCGCCATGAAACGGGTATGCATTGCACTGGGTGCGGTGGTTTTGGGCGCCGGTTGCGCGCAACAGCCAATGGGAAATCAGACTATCGGGCCGGAGATCGCGGGCAGCGGTCAGATCCGGCCGGTGGCGCGGCCTGGCGAGGGTTCTACAGTAGCCAGACCACCGGCGGGCGCGCGGACGGTTTCCGAGTTCGACACCACCAGTGCAGCTGAAAAACAGTCTGCCGCGGCGGCGGCGACAGCGGCGCAGGCAAGCGGTGAAGGGCGACTGCTCGGGCGGACCGTGGCCTCGCTGGGCGATCCGACGGAACCTGGTCTTTGGATCAGGACACCACTGGTGTCCAGGCCTGGCAAGGGTAGGGTTGTCTATCCGGTCAATGGCAAGGCGGTGCAGCTCGACCTGATTCCGATCGACGCGCCGGTCACGGCAGGCAGCCGGATGTCGCTGGCGGCCCTTCGCGTGATCGAGGCACCGCTGACCGACCTGCCAGAGGTTGAGGTCTATGCCGAATAATTTACTGGCCTGCTTGATGCCGTTGAAACCAGCGATGTGCCTGGCTCAGAGGTATTTCCCGGCTTCCTTTCGGGCGAAGGGTTTCATCCGGTCGCCGTGGGTGGTCAGAAACGCGCGAGTGCGGGCAGGGTCATGTTTCGATAGGTCGCGCAACCACCAGGCCACCGCCTTCTGGATGAACCAGTCGGGATCGTCCACATAGGTCGCCGCCCAGTCCAGTACGCGGTCACGGATTTCGAGATCTTGCGGCTTGGGATGGTTCTGCTTTGTCCAAGGCAGAGTGATGACCAGCGCAGCTCGGCGAGTCCACAAGTGATCCGAGCGGGTCCAGGACTCCACGTCGGCGATGCGGGTTGAATCGGCCATCAGCCGCTTCTGACCGGCCATGCAGGCGTGATCGGCGATCGCCCAGCTGTCGAACTCAGGCACCCACCTCTGGATCAGCGTCCAGACCGCGTCATCCGGGCGGATGCGCGCCTGGGTCAGTAGCTTGGCGGCGGCGATGCGAGCTTCAAAGATGTCGGTTTTCCAAAGCTGATCGGCGAGCGCGACGCGCTCTTCGACCGTCAGCGACTGGCGCCAAATCTTGGTCAGATCGTTAAGGGCAGGGTTGGGGACGCCGAGAACCTCGCGGCTCTGCTTATGGTATTTCGCCTGGCCCTCGGCGCGGCCAGGTTCGATCAAGTCGCGGAGGGCGGCGAGCGCGTCATCCAGCGTCATCGTGTCGGAGCGCCGTCGATAGTCTGGCCGTTCTTCTTGTCCCAATAGGTGCGGATTCCGTCTGCGCCGCGGTCCTCGCTCCAAATATCGAGCGTGTCGCGGTCAGCGCGGAAATCCATGAGCGGCACGGCGTAGCCGCAGGAGGTCTGTACCAGGTCGATCGCCATGTCATAGACCTGCCGGGCGCCGATATGGGGCGGGAAATGGCTGTTGAGCTCGACCCACTCGGGGTCATCGCTATGAATGGTTCGGGCAGCGCCATAAGCGCGCAGAATGAGCGGTCGGGTGGTGAAGGCGCACCACATCAACGTCATGCGGTTGGCTTGCATCAGGTGGCCGGCGGTTTCGTTGCCCGAGCCGGTCAGGTTGCGCCACAGGATTCGGTTTGGCCCGGGCACGCGCAGGCTGTCAGAACCCTTGGGCGAGAGGTTTACACGTCCGTCTGGGGCTGCGGTGCCGACGAAAAAAATGTGTTGTTCTTCGATGAAGGCGATGTGCTGGGGCTCAAAGGCGGGGAACTGTGTGGCCATTATTCCACTGTCACCGATTTGGCGAGGTTGCGGGGCTGGTCGACATCCGTGCCCTTGGCCACCGCCGTGTGATAGGCGAGAAGCTGGGCTGGCAAGGCATAGAGGATGGGAGCGAGCAGAGGTGGAACCTGTGGCATCAGCAGGGTGATCCAGGCATCTTCCGCGGCCTCGGCGGCACCAGCCCGGTCGGTGATGAGTACGACGCGACCGCCCCGAGCGATCACCTCCTGCATGTTCGAAGCGGTCTTGTCGAAAAGCCCGTCCTTCGGGGCCATGACGACCACTGGAACGTGTTTGTCGATTAGGGCGATAGGGCCGTGCTTAAGCTCTCCGGACGCATAAGCCTCGGCATGTATATAGCTGATTTCCTTTAGTTTCAGCGCTCCTTCCAGGGCGAGAGGATACATCAGGCCGCGCCCCAGGAACAGGATGTCGCTGGCCTCGGCCAGCTTGCGCGCAGCGGCGGCCATCGGCTGTGCTTGCTCCATCGCCGTATTGAAGGCGGAGGGCAGCGCGCGAAGCTTCGATAGGTGATCGGCCAATGCTTCGTGATCGAGCGCGCCGCGATCATGCGCGGCCTTGAGCGCGAGCATCAACAGAACGGTGAGCTGGCACGTGAAGGCCTTGGTCGACGCCACCCCAATTTCGGTACCGGCGAGGATCGGGAGGGCGAGGTCGCTTTCGCGCGCGATCGAACTTTCCGGCACGTTGACCACCGACAGGATGGTCGCGGCCTTGCCGTCGCAGAAGCGCAGGGCGGCGAGCGTGTCTGCGGTTTCACCGGACTGGCTGACGAACAGCGCTGCCGTGCGGGCCGGGATCGGCGGTTCGCGATAGCGGAATTCGGACGCGATATCGACATCGACCGGCAGGCCGGCCAGTTGTTCGAACCAGTATTTCGCGGTCAGGCAGGCATAGAAAGCCGTGCCGCAGGCGACCATGGTAAGGCGGTCGATTTTGGTGAAATCGATGCCTTTTTCGGGCAGGACGATAGAGCGGCCATCGGCGGAGAGGTAGTGCATGATCGCCTCGCCGATCACACGTGGCTGTTCGGCGATCTCCTTGGCCATGAAGTGCTTGTGTCCGCCCTTGTCGACTTGGGCCGCGTCGATGGCGACGGTGCGGATCTCGCGGTTAGCGGGGCTTCCAGCCTTGTCGAGGATTTCAGCTGAGGTTCTTGAAATAACGGCGAAATCGCCCTCTTCAAGATAGGTTATCCGGTCCGTCATGGGAGCCAGCGCGATGGCGTCGGAGCCGACAAACATCTCACCTTCGCCATAACCGATGGCCAGAGGCGAGCCTTGACGGGCGGCGATCAGCAGGTCCGGTTCGCCGTCGAACAGAAAGCAGAGCGCATAAGCGCCTTCAAGGCGTTTGACCGTCTCGTAAGCAGCGTCGCGCGGGGAAAGCCCCTGGTCCATGTAGCATTGCGCCAGCAAGGCCACGGTCTCGGTGTCCGTCTCGGTGCTGAAATCAATACCCTTGGCCGCGAGCTCGGCGCGGATCTCGCGGAAATTCTCGATGATGCCGTTGTGGACCACGGCCACCGGACCGGCGCGATGCGGGTGGGCATTGTCGACGGTAGGGGCGCCGTGGGTGGCCCAGCGGGTGTGGCCGATGCCGGCTTTGCCGGGCAGCGGCTCATGCACCAGAAGGTCGGAGAGGTTCACCAGCTTGCCGACAGCGCGGCGGCGGTCGAGAGCCCCATCGTTCAGCGTAGCGATGCCGGCGCTGTCATAACCGCGATACTCCAGCCGCTTGAGTGCCTCGACCAGCAGGGGGGCAGCTTCGTGATCGCCCAAGACGCCAACGATTCCACACATTTACTTGCTCTCCTTCAAGCGCTTGGCTTTCTTGGCCCGGAGCATGTCCATCAGCTTGCGCGCCATGCCCGGCTTGTTGACCTGGTCGGCGCGGCCGATCGCCATGGCGCCATCGGGCACGTCCTTGTTGACCGTGGTGCTGGTGGCGGTCATCGCCTCGTCGCCGACCTTGACCGGCGCGATCAGCATGGTGTTCGAGCCGATGAAGCTGCGCGCGCCGATCTCGGTGCGGTGTTTCATCACGCCGTCATAGTTGCAGGTGATGGTGCCGGCGCCGATATTGGTGTCTTGGCCAACACTGGCGTCGCCGAGATAGGTCAGATGATTGGCCTTGGCGCCCTCGGCAAGTGTCGCGTTCTTGATTTCGACGAAATTGCCAACATGGACGTTTTCGGCAAGTTCTGCCCCAGGACGCAGGCGGGCGAACGGGCCGACAACGGCGCCGCGGCTAACGTGACAGCCTTCGAGATGTGAAAAGGCACGGATCCGGGCGCCGGACTCAATGGTCACCTCGGGTCCGAAGACGACGTTTGGCTCGATCAGCGCATCGCGGCCGATCACGGTGTCATGCGCGAAAAACACCGTATCCGGGGCCTGCATCGTGACGCCGTTGTCCAGCGCTTCGGCGCGGGTGCGAGCCTGGAAGGCCACCTCGGCCTCGGCCAGCTGAGCGCGGGAATTGACGCCCAAGGTTTCGGTCTCGTCGCAGGTCACGGCTGTGGCCGAAAGGCCGCGGGCGCGGGCGATGGCGACGATGTCGGTAAGGTAGTATTCGCCGCTGGCATTGTCATTGCTCACGCCTTCGAGTAATCCGAACAACGTCTCATTCGAAGCGCAAACAACCCCGCTGTTACAGAGGTTTATGGCGCGTTCCTCAATCGATGCATCGGCGTGCTCGACAATCGCTTCCAGCACGTCTCCGGCCATGATCAGCCGGCCGTAACGTCCCGGATCGGAGGCTTTGAACCCCAACACCACGACATCGTGGGTTTGCCGCGCCTCGGCCATTTTCTCGAGCGTTTCAGGGCGGATGAAGGGCGTGTCGCCATAAAGCACGATAACGTCGCCGGTGAAGCCTTGGAGCGCATCGCGGGCGCAGAGCACGGCATGGCCGGTGCCATGCTGTTTCTCCTGAAGCACGACTTCGGCGCGGTCATCGAAGTCGCGCGCGACCGCGGCGACCTGCTCGGCGCCATGGCCGGCCACAATTACGGTTCGCTCGGGGTCGAACCCGGCGCCGGATTTCATCGCATGCACCAGCAGCGGTGCATGGGCGACCTCGTGCAGAACTTTCGGGAGATCGGATTTCATCCGCGTGCCTTGCCCCGCGGCGAGAATGATCAAAGCGGTGCTCATCAAGGTTTCTCTTGTTATTGCCTTGGCGGACGTTTTATCCGGTTGGAGGCGCGAGGCAAGGGTGGCCGCGTTCAATATAGATTGCGGAATGTGACGGGCGGCGGCAGGTTCGTGCCGAAAGGGGCAGGCATGAAGACAGTGATTTTCGATCTCGATGGGACGCTGGCCGATACCAGTGGCGATCTGATTGCCGCGGCAAATGCCTGTTTCCGCGAGATGGGGGTGGGCGACATGCTCGATGCGGGGCGGGATGCAGGCACCGCGTTGCGCGGTGGCAAGGCGATGCTGCGTCTCGGGCTTGAACGACTCGGCGCGGCCGAGGATGCGGTGATCGAGCGCTGGTATCCACGGCTACTGGAGGCCTATGCCGAGGACATCGATCGCCACACGGCGCTTTATCCCGGCGCCATGGAGGCGGTCGAGACGTTGCGCGGAGCCGGGTTCGGCGTTGGCATCTGCACCAACAAGCCCGAGGCGCTGGCCGAAAGGTTGCTGCGCAGCCTTCGGGTGCGCGAGGCGTTTGCGTCGCTGGTCGGGGCCGATACGCTGCCGCAGCGAAAGCCCGATCCCGAGCCGCTCTTGGAGGCGGCGCGGCGAGCCGGGGGGCGGCCAGAGCTGACCTGCCTGGTGGGCGATAGCGACACCGATCGCAAGACCGCGCGGGCAGCGGGTGTACCCTGCATCCTGGTCACATTTGGGCCATCAGGCGAAGACATGGCGGCGCTGCAACCCGAGGCGCTGATCGCGGCGTTCGGTGAGTTGCCGGGCGTGGTCGCGAGATTGCTGGCACGGGGCGCATGACAGCCGGCACCTGACGGCAACGTTGACGCCAGCGCGCGGGCAACGCAGAACAGAAGCCATGGAAAAGTTCACCGGCAACTTCACCCAGCAGGAGCCGATCCCCGACGAGGCGATCGAGGCGGCGGTTGCCGTGATGAAGAGTGGACGACTTCACCGCTACAACGTCGTGGGCGACGATCCTGGTGAAGTCGCCCTGCTGGAACAGGAGTTCGCCGCCGCAATCGGGGCGACGTACTGCGTCGCAGTGGCCTCGGGCGGCTATGCCCTGGCTTGTGCCCTTCGGGCGGTTGGGGTCAAGCCCGGCGACCGGGTGTTGACCAATGCCTTCACCCTGGCCCCGGTGCCGGGGGCGATCGCCAGCATCGGCGCGATGCCGGTTTTCGTCGGGGTCACGGAGCAACTGGTGATCGATCTCGACGATCTGGCCGGCAAGGCAGGACAGGCGGATGTGTTGATGCTGAGCCATATGCGTGGGCATCTCGCGGACATGGACCGGCTGATGGCGATCTGCGATGCGGCCGGCGTGAAGGTAATCGAGGATTGCGCCCACACGATGGGGGCAAAATGGCGGGGGCGGTTCAGCGGTACGGACGGTCTCGTGGGGTGTTACTCGACCCAGACCTACAAGCATCTCAACTCGGGCGAAGGCGGCTTTCTGGTAACTGATGACGACGAGATCGCGGCGCGGGCCGTGATCCTTTCGGGGTCCTACATGCTTTATGGTCGACACCTTGCCGCGCCCGGGCCGGAGGTGTTCGAACGGGTAAAGTACCACACACCCAATGTTTCAGGCCGGATGGATAATTTACGGGCAGCGATCCTGCGACCGCAGCTGAAGCGCCTGAAAGCGCAATGCGAGGCCTGGAACGCGCGCTACCGCGCGGTGGAAGCCGGCCTGCGAGGCGCCCCGGGGCTGACGGTTGTCGAACGGCCTGAGCAAGAGTATTTCGTCGGGTCGTCGATCCAGTTCCTGCTGTTCGATTGGGCCGAGGAGAAAATCGCCGCGGTGATGGAGCGCTGTGCGGCCCGCGGGGTGGAGCTGAAATGGTTCGGTGGGGCGGAGCCCAGCGGGTTCACCAGCCGCTATGACAGCTGGCGCTATGCGCCAAGCACACGGATGCCCGCCAGCGACCGGGTGTTGAAGGCGATCCTCGACATGCGCTTGCCGTTGACCTTCAGTCTCGAGGATTGTGCACTGATCGCCCGGATCATCCGGGCCGAAGTCGGCGCGGTCTACCAGGGCGAAACGGCTTGAGCCGGATCGTCGCGCTCGATCTGGCGCGCAGCGCCGCGTTGCTGGCGATGGTGGTGTTCCATTTCACCTTTGATCTCGAGATGTTCGGGTTGATCGCACGGGGAACGATCGGCTCGCCGCCGTGGCAGCTTTTTGCGCAATGCATCGCTGGGAGTTTTATTTTCCTGTCCGGGGTCAGCCTGTGGCTGGCCCATAGCGGCGGAGTGCGGCCGCGGGCATTTCTTCGGCGGCTGGCGCTGGTCGCCGGGGCGGCGGCGCTGGTGACGCTGGCCACCCGTATAGCGGTGCCCGAAATCTTCGTCTTCTTTGGCATTTTGCACTGCATCGCGGTGGCGGGAGTGGTTGGGCTGGCCTTTTTGCGGCTGCCGTCCGGAGTGACGCTCGCCGCTGCGGCGGCGGTATGGGTGGCGCCTGGGTTTCTGACGGGGCCGGGGTTCGATCATCCCTGGCTGATCTGGACCGGACTCGCGACGCAAGTGCCGCCGACGCTCGATTTCGTACCGGTGTTTCCCTGGGCGGGGCCGGCGCTGGCGGGGCTCGCGGTTGCCCGGCTGGCGGATCGCGGAGGCTTGATTGAACCGTTGCGGCAGGCTGGTCCGCCCCAGGCGGTGATGCGGTGGCTGGCCTGGCCGGGGCGGCACAGCCTGATTGTCTATCTCGTTCACCAGCCGGTCCTGATGAGCCTGGTCTGGCTTCTGGCTCGGCTGCGCCCGCTCGGGTGATGCCGAAGCTGTTGATCCGAATCGGGCGATCGGCTAGGAAATGAACAACTGTTCAATAAACTGGAGGGCAACCCATGTTCATGGGGGCGATGAAATTCGATCTGGGCGAGGACATCATGGCGATGCAGGAGATGGTGCATCGCTGGGCGCAAGAGCGGATCAAGCCGATGGCGGCCGAGATCGACGCTGCCAACGAATTCCCCAACGAACTGTGGCGTGAGTTTGGCGAACTGGGTCTTCTTGGCGTCACCGTGCCGGAAGAATATGGCGGCGCGGGGATGAGCTATCTCGCGCATGTCATTGCGGTGGAAGAGATCGCGCGCGCTTCTGCCTCGGTATCGCTGTCCTATGGGGCGCATTCGAACCTCTGCGTCAACCAGATCAAGCTCAACGGCAGCGAGGAGCAGAAGCACAAGTACCTTCCCGGCCTGATTTCCGGCGAACATGTCGGCGCGCTGGCGATGAGCGAGCCCGGCGCCGGGTCGGACGTGGTCAGCATGAAGCTGCGCGCCGACAAGAAGAATGACCGCTTCGTACTCAACGGCAACAAGTACTGGATCACCAATGGTCCCGATGCCGATACGCTGGTGGTCTATGCCAAGACCGACATGGAGGCGGGCTCGAAGGGCATTACCGCTTTCATCGTCGAGAAGGAGATGAAAGGGTTCTCGACCTCTCCGCATTTCGACAAACTGGGCATGCGCGGCTCGAACACCGCCGAACTGATCTTCGAGGACGTGGAGGTGCCGTTCGAGAACATCCTGGGCGAGGAAGGCAAGGGCGTGCGCGTGCTGATGTCGGGGCTCGACTACGAGCGCGTGGTGCTCAGCGGCATCGGCACCGGCATCATGGCGGCCTGCCTTGACGAGGTGATGCCCTACATGAAGGAGCGCCAGCAATTCGGCCAGCCGATCGGCAACTTTCAACTGATGCAGGGCAAGATCGCCGACATGTATACCGCGATGAACTCGTCGCGGGCCTATGTCTACGAGGTCGCCAAGGCCTGTGACCGGGGACAGGTCACCCGCCAAGACGCAGCGGCCTGTGTACTTTACGCCAGTGAAGAGGCGATGAAGGTGGCGCACCAGGCGGTGCAGGCCTTTGGCGGGGCGGGGTACCTCTCCGACAACCCGGTGGGCCGCATCTTCCGCGACGCCAAGCTGATGGAGATCGGGGCGGGGACGTCCGAGATCCGCCGCATGCTGGTAGGCCGTGAATTGATGGGGCTGATGGGATGAGGCTATCCTGGCTTGCCGTTTCCTGCTCGATAACGATCGCGCTGTCTTTTCAGGTCCAAGCGGAAGAGACAGCGACGCTCGATGTGCCGGATTGGTTCATGAAGTGCCTGTCGATTTCCGCCGATGCGCCGGGCGCGCAGGCCCGGGAGATGGATTGCGTCAACTTGGCAGAGCACTATTGCCGAACGACCAGAGAAGATGCTGCCGTTACGCCCTGTTTGGAAGGGCTGGAACGGGATGCGCTGGCGCGGAGCGAAGCGCTTTCGGCTCGGCTTGCTGGTTCGGAGGCCCCGCATGGGTTTAAGCCGCGGGAGCAGAGCCTTTTCGAGCGGCGTTTGAAGCGGGCGCTTGGAGGGGAAGAGTATACCTATACGGGTTGCGGCTCTGCCGGGACACAGGGAAGCTGTGGTTTTCTTGAAGTTGGCTTGCGGTTCGTGGAACTGCGTAGCCTGGCGCGGCAAGTCGGACTTACTTCAGACGAGAGTGATTGAATGAAACTGCAATCCCAAGCCATACCGTCTTCGGACGCGTTCAAGACGAACCGCGAGGGGCATCTGGACGCATTGCGCGTTGCGCAGGAAGCCGCTGAATTGGCAGCCGCGGGCGGCGGCGAGAAGGCACGCGAACGACATGTCAGCCGCGGCAAGATGTTGCCGCGGGAGCGGGTGGCGAACCTGCTCGATCCCGGCTCGCCTTTTCTCGAGATCGGCGTGACGGCGGCGCATGCGATGTATGACGGCGCAGCGCCCTGCGCGGGGATCATCTGTGGCATCGGGCAGGTACATGGCCGCGAGGTTATGGTGGTGTGCAACGACGCCACCGTGAAGGGCGGCACCTATTACCCGATGACGGTGAAAAAGCACCTGCGCGCCCAGGAAGTCGCCGAGCAGAATCATCTGCCTTGTATCTATCTGGTCGACAGCGGTGGCGCCAACCTGCCTAACCAGGACGAGGTCTTCCCCGATCGCGAGCATTTCGGCCGGATCTTCTTCAACCAGGCCAACATGAGCGCGATGGGCATTCCGCAGATCGCGGTGGTGATGGGATCGTGCACCGCCGGTGGCGCCTATGTGCCGGCGATGTCGGACGTGTCGATCATCGTCAAGGAGCAGGGCACGATCTTCCTCGCCGGTCCGCCGCTGGTGAAGGCCGCGACCGGCGAGGTCGTGACCGCCGAAGATCTGGGCGGCGGGGACGTGCACACGCGGCTGTCCGGCGTGGCGGATTACCTGGCCGAGGACGATGCCCATGCGCTGGCGCTGGCGCGGCGCGCGGTGGCCTCGCTCGCCGGTCCGGTCGGACCGTCGCGCGTCTTACCAGAAAGCTGGGAGGAGCCGGCTTTCGATCCCGAGGAAATCCTGGGCGTGGTGCCGGCCGATCTGCGCACGCCCTATGACATCCGCGAGGTGATCGCGCGGGTCGTGGATGGAAGCCGCTTCGATGAGTTCAAGGCGCGGTTCGGCGAAACGCTGGTCTGCGGGTTTGCCCAGGTGAAAGGCATTCCGATTGGGATCGTCGCCAACAATGGCGTGCTCTTTAGCGAAAGCGCGGTCAAGGGCGCGCATTTCGTGGAGCTGTGTTCGCAGCGCAAGATACCGCTGGTCTTCCTGCAAAACATCACCGGCTTCATGGTCGGCCGGAAATACGAAAACGAGGGCATTGCCCGGCACGGCGCCAAGATGGTCACGGCGGTGGCCTGCACGCAGGTGCCGAAGATCACCATGCTGGTAGGCGGCTCGTTCGGAGCGGGCAACTACGGCATGGCGGGTCGCGCCTACAGCCCGCGCTTTCTGTGGACCTGGCCCAACAGCCGCATTTCCGTAATGGGCGGCGAGCAGGCGGCGGGCGTTCTGGCCACCGTCAAACGCGACGCGATGGTGCGCGCGGGCGAGGATTGGAGCGCCGAGGAGGAGGCCGAGTTCAAGCGCCCCACGATCGAGATGTTCGAAGAGCAGGGCCACCCGCTCTATGCCAGTGCGCGGCTGTGGGACGACGGCATTGTAGATCCGCGCAAGACCCGCGATGTGCTGGCCCTGTCCCTGCGTGCGGCGCTGAATGCACCGATCGAGGAGACACGTTTCGGCGTGTTCCGGATGTGAGCATTCTGACCCAGGGCCAGGCAGAGGACAAGGCGCGCGATTGGGTGGCGGCCTGGAACCGGCGCGACCTGGAAGCGGTGATGGCGCATTATGCCGAGGAGGTCGAGATTTGCTCACCGCTGGTGGTGAAGCGGCTGGGGCGGGCAGACGGCTGGCTACGCGGCAAAAAAGAGCTGCAGAGCTATTTCGCACGCGGCATGAGCAATGAGGCGCTGCGTTTCGAGTTGGAGGACGTGCGGCTGGGGGTGAATGCGATGGTTGTGCTCTACGCCCGCGAAAACGGGATGCGCGTGGCCGATATGAGCGAGCTGGACGCTCAAGGCCTGATCCGCCGCATGGTGGCCTGCTATGCCGGGGGCGAGAGCGATGCGTGAGGCGGACCAGGAATTTCCAAATTTTCCTGGAAAGATTCTTCGAAAAAAATTGGCCGGCAGCGAGGGGATGTGATGGCGTATCTGCCGATAGAGACTCCGTTGACGCGGGCCTTCGGGCTGCGTGCGCCGATTGTCAGCGCGCCGATGGCCTTTGCCGGTGGCGGCCGCCTGGCGGCTGAAGTCAGCCGCGCCGGGGGGCTTGGCTTCATCGGCGGCGGATATGGCGACGGCGACTGGATCGAGGACCAGTGGAAATTGGCGGGTGACGCGGCTGTCGGCGTGGGTTTCATCACCTGGAGGCTGGCGGAGCGGCCGGAACTGCTCGACCGGGCGCTGGCGCGGGGGCCGCGCGCGGTGTTCCTGTCATTCGGCGATCTGGCGCCCTTTGCCGACAAGGTGAAGGCGGCCGGCGTGCCGTTGGTCGCGCAGATTCAGACGCTGGCGGCGGCGCGCGAGGCGCTTGCGGCCGGTGCTGACGTCGTCGTGGTGCAAGGCGCCGAGGCCGGCGGGCACGGCTCGGGTCGGGCGACACTGACGCTGGTGCCTGAGGTCGTCGACCTGGTGGCAGGTCGCGCGCTGGTGCTGGCGGCGGGCGGCATTGCCGATGGGCGCGGTCTGGCAGCGGCGCTGATGCTGGGGGCCGACGGGGTCAATGTCGGGACGCGGTTCTGGGCCAGCCGCGAGGCGCTGGTGGCGGGTGCGCAGCACGATGCGGCACTGGCCGCAAACGGAGATGCGACGGTGCGCTCATCCTTGCCGGATATGGCGCGCGGCTTTGACTGGCCGGGCGACTGGAACGTCCGCACCTTGCGTAACAACTGGATCCGGCGCTGGGAGGGCGAACCGGAGGGACCGGTATCGGACACGGCACGAGCCGAATACGCGCGCGGCGTCGCGGCGGGCGACCCTGAGGTCGCTCCGGCGATTGTGGGGGAAACCGTCGGGCTGATCCACGAGATCCTGCCGGCGGAGGACATCGTGACGCGGATGATGCGCGAGGCGCGGGAGGCGATGTCGCGATGGTGATCTTGGCGCGGGCCTTGATCCTGACCGCGGCGACGCTGGCGGTATGGCTTTACATCGTGCGCTGGCAGGCGCGCGGCGGGCAGGCCAATACCTGCGGGGTGAGCTACGTCTATGACGGGGATACCGTGGCGCTGGATTGTGGTGGGCGCGAAGTCACGGCCCGGTTACAGGGGCTGGATGCTCCCGAGACCCGCGATGCGGGCTGCGAGGCCGAACGGGTGGCAGGTAACGCGGCGACAGCGCGCCTGAGGGCGCTGGTGCGTCAGGGAGTTGTCACCTACCGCCGGCGCGGAACGGACAAATACGGCCGCTGGTTGATCCGGCTGAGTGTCGACGGGCAGGACGTGGCTGAGCGAATGATCGCCGAGAGGTTGGCGGTGCCCTATGCCGGCGGTGGCCGGATCGACTGGTGCAAGCGGTTGGGAGCGGCGTGATGGAGCTCGATCAGGCTCTGATGCGATTTCCGGGAGCGGTTGCGTTCCGCTACGGTGACGGGTCGGTCCTAAATGCGCAAATCCTGGCGCTGGTGCGGAGCGGCGCCAAAACGGTGACCTGCGATGCGCTCAAGGGATTCCAGGCGCGGGGAGAGGCTTTGCCTGAGGTCGGCCGAGTGGATATCGCCTGTGACTGGGACTGGTGCCCGGTTTGCGCGGTGGAGACGGTGGAGGTGCTGATCCTGCCGTTCGAGACGATGAGCGAAGAACTGGTGGCAGACCAGGGCGAATTCTCCCATCTCGCGGATTGGCGACGAGGTTACAGGTCGTATCTGGACCGCGGCGTGGGGTTCACGCCAGGCATCGAGATGGTGGTAGAACGGTTCCGGCTGGTGGAGGCGTTTGCATGACACGCCGCAACAACATCTTTACGTTCAGCCGCGACTATCCACGGGCCAGGAAACTCGACATGGGACTGCCGCCACGGCGTCCTCGGAGGCGCAACTGGCGCGGAAAGATGGGACTTTTCGTGGCGATTGCCATCCTGAGCGTTGCAGTTTTTCCCAGTGTTATTGATGCGGGGTTGAGCCTGACAAAGCAAAACACAGGGTGTCGTGTCTGGCGTATCGTCGATGGGGACACGGTGAAACTGAGCTGTCCGACATCGGGTTACGGATCGGGCCGGTTGCTTGGCTTTGACACGCCGGAATACAAGGCCCGCTGCCTACACGAGTTCGTCCTCGCGATCCGGGCGACCTATGTATTGCGCTGGCGATTCTGGACGGCGCGCCGTGTCTCGGTCACGGCCGTCGGCCGCGACAAATACGACAGGCGGCTGGTGCGTATGCGGCTTGATGGTCGCGACGTCGGTCCCGCGATGATCCGTGCGGGATATGCCCGTTCCTACGCGGGCGGGGCGCGTGATGGGTGGTGCCTGTGATGACGGAGCGGGTTATGCGGTTCGATCTTACGAAATCCGATTGGAACGGAGAGGAAGAATGATCGAGGTCTGGCGCGGGGATATCACCACGCTCGGGGTGGATGCGATCGTCAATGCGGCGAACTCCTCGCTTCTCGGCGGGGGTGGGGTGGACGGGGCGATTCACCGCGCCGCCGGACCGGACCTGCTGGCGGAATGCCGTGGGCTGGGTGGCTGTCCGACCGGCCAGGCCAGGATAACGCGAGGCTACCGCCTGCCGGCGAAATGGGTCATCCACACGGTGGGACCGGTCTGGCGGGGTGGCACGGCCGGTGAGGACGAATTGCTTGCCTCTTGTTACAGCGAGAGCGTGACGCTTGCGCGGGAAAAAGGCTGTGACAGTATTGCTTTCCCGGCGATTTCGACCGGAGTCTATGGCTTTCCCAAAGACCGGGCAGCGCGGATCGCGGTGCGGGTGCTGAAGGACGCGGGTATGCGCGTGGTGCTGGTGGCGTTCGACGGCGATACGGAAGCGCTGCTGCGGGCGATGGTCGAGGAAGCCAAGGCATGATGTGGTCAGACTGGGTCTGAGGGAATATTCGAAATGGCGCGGTTGCGTGTAACGGCAGAGGCAGGCGACCCGAACTGATTGCGAAGGAGACACGACATGTTCGACAAGATCCTGATTGCCAACCGGGGCGAGATCGCCTGCCGCGTGGCCAAGACCGCGCGCGCGATGGGGGTGAAGGTGGTGGCGGTCTATTCCGACGCCGACGCCGGCGCGGTGCATGTGGCCGCCGCGGACGAGGCGGTGCATATCGGCGGCTCGGCCCCGGCGGAAAGCTATCTGCGCGGCGAGCGTATCATCGAGGCGGCGCTCGCCACCGGAGCGCAGGCGATCCATCCGGGCTACGGCTTCCTCAGCGAAAACCCCGATTTCGTCCGCGCGGTCGAGGCGGCCGGGCTTGTCTTCATCGGACCGTCGGCCAGGGCGATCGACGCGATGGGGCTGAAGGATGCGGCGAAGAAATTGATGGAGGCGGCCGGGGTGCCGGTGGTGCCGGGATACCATGGCGACAACCAGGACCCCGAGCATCTGTCGGGCGCGGCGGATGCCATCGGTTATCCGGTGTTGATCAAGGCGGTGGCGGGCGGCGGCGGCAAGGGTATGCGGCTGGTCGAGAAACCGGAGGAATTCATGGATGCGCTGGCCAGTGCGCGGGGTGAGGCGAAAACAGCGTTCGGCAACCCGGCGGTGCTGATCGAAAAGTTCGTCGCCCAGCCCCGGCATATCGAGGTACAGATTTTCGGCGACGGCGAAAGGGCGGTGCATCTTTTCGAACGCGACTGTTCGCTGCAGCGCCGACACCAGAAGGTGATCGAGGAAGCGCCGGCCCCGGGCATGACCGCTGAGATGCGCGATGCGATGGGGCACGCTGCGGTGCGCGCGGCGGAGGCGATCGGCTACAAGGGAGCTGGCACAGTCGAGTTCATCGTCGACGGGTCAAAGGGGCTGCGGCCTGACGGGTTCTGGTTCATGGAGATGAACACCCGCCTGCAGGTGGAACATCCCATCACCGAGGCGATCACCGGCATCGACCTGGTGGAATGGCAGTTGCGCGTCGCGTCGGGCGAGGGGGTGCCGATGACACAGGACCAACTCTGCATCACCGGCCATGCCTTCGAGGCGCGGCTCTATGCCGAAGACGTGCCCAAGGGCTTCCTACCAGCGACCGGAACGCTGTCACATCTGCGCTTTGCCGCCGGCGCCCGCGCCGATAGCGGCGTGCGGGGGGGCGACACGATTTCGCCCTTCTACGATCCGATGATCGCAAAACTCGTCACCCATGGGCCGACGCGCGAGGTCGCGCTGAAGAAGATGGCGCAGGCGCTGCGCGAAACGCAGGTGGCCGGCACGGTGACGAATCTTGCGTTCCTGGGCGCGCTTTGCGGGCACGCGGGATTCGCGAGAGGGGAGGTCGATACCGGTTTGATCGCACGCGATCTCGATCGGCTTGTCACGGTGTCGGAGCCGGGGCCGCAGGTAATCGCACAGGCGGCGATGGCGGCGCTGAACCTGCTCGACGCGCCAGGTTGGGACAGGGGTTTCGCGTTGTGGCTGCCGGCGCGGCGTCGTGTAACACTGGATTGGGACGATGAGCCGCAGGAGTTGGCCGTCATGGTGCAACCCGGCGGCACGGTGCGGATCCAGACCGGCGATCGCGCGGTGGAAGCCGTGTGGCAGAACGGCTGGCGTTTCGACGGCACCCCGGCCGCACCCTGGGTTTTGATCGGCGGAGTCGTGACGGTGTTTGCGGACTATGGCCGGGCCTTCCGCGTTGTCGACCCTCTGGACCGGGCTATGGCGGGTAGCGCCGGATCGGGGCTGATCGAGGCACCGATGCCGGGGCTGGTCAAGGCGGTCTTCGCGGTCGCCGGTCAGGCGGTTTCCGCCGGGGACAGGCTGGCCGTGCTCGAGGCGATGAAGATGGAGCATGCCTTGCTGGCGGCCCGTGACGGGGTGGTGGCCGAAGTGCTGGTCGGGAACGGGGAACAGGTGGAAGCCGGCGCGGCGCTCATTCGTCTGGAAGAGGACGCGGAGGACGCCGCGTGAGTGCAATTTGTCCTGCTGTCTCGGGGCGGCACCCCGCTCCTGTGCCCCGGCCGCTTCGGCAGGCAGGAACGGCGTCGTCGCGCCCTGCGGTGCAGACGACGCGGATTATCGTGAAATCGTTGGCCGCTGCCAGGGTGCAGCGCCAGCCGGTGCTGAACCACACATGACGAGGAGTGGCGCGAGATGAGGGCAGACGGGATCAGGCTGCACAGCGTGGCGGGCTCGCGCTCGTTCCGGGTGTTGTGGCTGCTGTACGAGCTGGGACTGGAGCCGGAGGTGATCTCCTATGACATTGCCAAGGGTGATCTGCGTAATCCGGAGTTCCTGGGGCTGAGCCCGGCGGGACGGGTGCCGGTTCTGGAGATTGATAGGCAGGTATTGTTTGAAAGCGGTGCGATCGTGGAATACCTGGCCGAGACTCATCCGCAGGCGGGGCTGGCCCCGATGCCGGGCGAGCCCGAGCGCGCCAAGTATCTGACCTGGCTGCATTATGCCGAGACGGTGGGGGTGCTGATCCAGAACCTCAATCTGCAGCAGGTTTTCTTGCCCGACCCGTCAATGCGTTCGCCAACGGTAATCGGTATTGAAGTCAAACGGTTGGCGATCTCTCTGAAGCCTTTGGAACGGTTGTTTGCAGCGCAGGATTACCTGCTGGCGCGCGGCTTTTCGGCGGCCGATACGATGATGGGTTTCACCCTGGAATCGGCGCGTCACTACGTGCATTTCGACCGGTTCCCGGCGCTTTCGGCCTACAAGGCACGGATCGAGGCAAGGCCGGCCTATCAGCGGGCGCTCGAGACGGAGGGGTTGCAGCAGTTTTATGACCGCGAGTTCTATGAGGTGCCGGAAGGGTGAGCCGGGACGGCGGAAGCTCCTCGCGGGGATTTTCCTGGCGGGATGAAGGGGGAGGTGCAAGTGGCAGAATACGTTGAGATATTCGAGATGGGGCCGCGCGACGGGCTGCAGAACGAAAAACGGTTGATCCCGACCGAGGAGAAGATCGCGCTGGTCGATCTGTTGAGTGAGGCCGGGTTCCGGCGGATCGAGGTGGCGAGTTTCGTTAGCCCGAAATGGGTGCCGCAGATGGCCGACTCGGCCCAGGTGCTGGCGGGGATCACGCGCGCGCCGGGGGTGCGCTATGCGGCGTTGACGCCGAACATGCGCGGCTTCGAAGCGGCGGTGGCGGCGGGGGCCGACGAGATCGCGGTGTTCGGGTCGGCCTCGGAAGGCTTTTCGCGCGCCAATATCAATGCCAGCATTGCCGAGAGCATCGACCGGTTCGAGCCGGTGATTGCAGCGGCGAAAGCGATCGGGCTGCCGGTGCGGGGCTATATCTCTTGCGTCACCGACTGCCCCTATGACGGCCCGACCGATCCGGCGACAGTGGCCTATGTCGCGGATTTGCTTTTGAAAAAAGGTTGCTACGAGATCAGCCTCGGCGACACGATCGGGCAGGGCCGGCCGGAAACGATCGACGCCATGCTGGACGCGGTGTTGGATGTGGTGCCGGCTGACAAGCTGGCCGGGCATTACCACGACACCGCCGGGCGGGCGCTGGCCAATATCGATGTGTCGTTGGCGCGCGGTCTGCGGGTGTTCGACGCCGCGGTGGGCGGGCTTGGCGGCTGCCCGTATGCCCCGGGTGCGGCCGGCAACGTGGCGACAGAGGCCGTGCATGACCGGTTGAACGAACTTGGATATGATACCGGGCTTGATCGGCAAGTGCTTGAAAAGGCAGGGGAAATGGCGCGGAAAATGCGAGAGGACAAAGCCGATGTATGAGACACTGAACCTCGAGACGGACGCGCGCGGGGTGGCGACGCTGTGGCTCGACCGGGCCGACAAGCACAACGCGATGTCGGGCGAGATGATCGAAGAATTGTCCAGCGCGGCCAAGGCGCTGGACCAAGATGACGCGGTGCGCGTCGTGATCCTTGCCGCGAAAGGCAAGAGCTTCTGCGCCGGCGGCGATCTGCGCTGGATGCAGGCGCAGATGGCGGCGAAGGCCGAGCAGCGCCGCGCCGAGGCGCGCAAACTGGCGATGGCGCTTTATGCCCTCAACACCCTTTCCAAACCGTTAATCGCCCGGGTGCAGGGCAATGCCTTCGGCGGCGGCATCGGCATGATGTCGGTCGCCGATGTGGCGGTCGGGGCCGAAGGTGCCAAGTTCGGTTTGACCGAGGTTCGGCTGGGACTGATCCCGGCGACGATCAGCCCTTACGTGCTGGCCCGGATGGGCGAGACGCATGCCCGCAAGGTGTTCATGTCGGCCCGCATCTTCGACGCACAAGAGGCTGAAAAACTTAATCTTCTTTCGAGAGTGGTGGCCGCGGACGAGCTCGATGCGGCGGTCGAGGCAGAGGTCGCGCCCTATCTAAGTGCGGCCCCCGGTGCGGTGGCGGAATCGAAGCGACTGGCCCGGATGCTGGGCCCGGCGATCACCCCCGAGATCATCGACGCCACCATCGACCGGCTGGTGGCGACCTGGGAGGGAACGGAGGCGAGAGAGGGTATTGCCGCCTTCTTCGACAAGCGGCCCGCGCCCTGGGCAACGCCCGGGGGTTAATGGCACCGCACGGTCAAAATCGCCGGTATGGCAGCCTGGCTGGCAGGCTGGCTGGCCGCCTGTATTGCGAGTGAAATCGTCAGGCATTAACGGTTCGTTCAGTTAACGCCGCGCGCGGCCGAACCGTGGTGCGGAGCTTGGACGGTTCGGACTTGGGCGAACCGGCGCTGAGGTGTTAACCTGCGTCCGACGGACCGCGCGGCGGCCGGATTCTCTTGGGGAGTTTGCCATGATCTATCGGATTGTGACGGGTTTCGTCCTGGCTGCGTGGATGGCGCTGCCGACAGCGGCAGCGGCACAGG
Source organism: Marimonas arenosa (assembly GCF_030848945.1). Lineage (GTDB taxonomy): Bacteria > Pseudomonadota > Alphaproteobacteria > Rhodobacterales > Rhodobacteraceae > Marimonas > Marimonas arenosa. The sequence goes on along the minus strand of NZ_JANHAX010000005.1, from coordinate 209,829 downwards.
AGCGCAGCATGATCGTGCTGGACGGTTCGGGCTCGATGTGGGGCCAGATCGAAGGGCGTGCCAAGATCGAGATTGCCCGCGAGACCCTGCGCGAGGTGCTGGGACAGGTGCCTGAAGGTAACGAACTGGGGCTGATTGTCTATGGTCACCGGCGCAAGGGCGATTGCGGCGATATCGAGTTGGCGGTGAAGCCGCAGGCCGGAACCGCCGCGGCCATCATTTCCTTCGCCGACGGGGTCAGCCCGAAGGGCAAGACACCGCTCTCGGCCGGGGTGCGGCAGGCGGCCGAGGCGCTGCGCTTTACCGAAGACAAGGCGACGGTGATACTGGTTACAGACGGGCTGGAGACCTGCAACGCCGACCCCTGTGCGCTGGGCCGCGAGCTGGAACAGCTGGGCGTGGATTTCACCGCGCATGTGGTCGGGTTCGGCCTGTCGGCGGAAGAAGGCGCGCAGGTGGCCTGCCTGGCGGACGAGACCGGCGGGCGGTATTTCGAGGCCGGCAATGCCGAGGCGCTGGGCCGGGCGCTGGAGGAAACGGTGGTGAAGGTCGAGGCAGCGCCTGAGCCCGCGCCCGAACCGGAGCCTGAACCGGAACCGGCGGCGCCCGAGTTCAACCTGACCGCCCGAACCTACCTGGCGGAGGGGGGCCCGGTGCTGGACGAGCCCAACATCCGCTGGGATCTGCGCGCGGTAGACGCGGCCGGCAAGGTCGAGAAACGGGCGACCGACGGGCGGTATGCGGCAGAGTTCCGGGCTTCGGTCCCGGCGGGCGAGTACGAACTGGCGCTGCGGGTCGGCAAGGTCGAGCAACGCCAGCGGGTGACGCTGAGCGCCACCGAGGAAACCGTCCGGGACATCGTGCTGAATGCCGGGATCATCGAGGCCGTGGGCAAGCGCGCCGAGGGCGATGCCGAGGCCGACAAGACCATCCGGGTGGACGTGATTGCGGGCAAGCTGAAGGACGGCGCCTATGGCTCGGGCCGGTTCTACATGCCGGCGGGCGAGGTCACGGTGACCGGCCGCCAGGGCAAGGCCACGGCGGAACAGGTGGTGACGCTGGCCGCGGGCGAAACGGTGCAGATCGACGTCGTGGTCGGGTCGGGCGTGGTGATGCCCGGCGCGGTCTATGCCGCCGGCGGGCCGGTGGTGGACAGCGGCCAGATCCGCTTCGACGCGCTGAGCCCCGAGGCCGACATCACCGGTAAACGCAAGGTGATCCAGGGGGTGTATGGCAGCAAGGCCTTCGACCTGCCGGCCGGGCGCTATGTGTTGCGCGCGAAGCTGGACGAGGCGGTGGCCGAGAGTGCGCCGTTCGCGGTCGTCGCCGGCAAGCGGACCGAGGTCAGCATCGATCTGAACGCCGGGGTGGCGGGGATCGATGCACCGGGGGCGTACCGGATCGACGTGCTGGGCCCGGCCGACATCCAGGGCAAGCGCAAGCGGCTGGCGGGCAAATACGGCGAGGCATTCAACGTGACACTGTCGGCCGGGGACTATCTGGTGACGGTGCAGTACGAGAGCGACCGGGCCGACCAGGACGTGCCGCTGACGGTGACCGCGGGACAGCGCAGCGAACTGCGCGTCGAGTGATGCCGCGCGGCCCCCGCCGGCCTGGCCGTGCGGGGGCCGCCGCGGCCGGGCCGGGGGTCCAAAAGCCGGGCGAGTCGGGCCTTGCGGCGCCGGAAAAACAGTCCTGTGAAATGTTTCTTTGCGGGTTTCGCCGGCGGTGCGTGGGCGCGACCGATGCTGCAGTGCCGCGAAAGCCTTGCAAACAAAGGGCTGTGTGCCATCGTATACGCCCATTTCGGCAACACGTTCGCCGGTCAGAATATGTCCGGGCTTCGGTTGACCCTGCCGGGGGGCGGGGGTAAACCGAAGCTCAAGATTTCACGGACATAAGGGCCGTGAAACAGCCGGTAAAAGGAGCTTTCATCGTGGACCTCGCGGACGGGATGCTCAGGGAATACCTTCCCATTCTCATTTTCCTCGCCATTGCCATCGCTCTCGGGATCGTGCTGATCCTCGCCGCCGTGGTTCTGGCGGTGCGCAACCCCGACCCCGAGAAGGTGTCGGCGTACGAATGCGGCTTCAACGCCTTCGACGATGCGCGGATGAAGTTCGACGTGCGGTTTTACCTGGTGTCGATCCTGTTCATCATCTTCGACCTTGAAATCGCGATGCTTTTCCCCTGGGCGGTGGCCTTCAAGGATGTCAGCATGCTGGGCTTCTGGTCGATGATGGTGTTCCTGGCCGTGCTGACCATCGGCTTCGCCTATGAATGGAAGAAGGGGGCGCTGGAATGGTCATGACCGGAGCTAACACCGCCGGGGCCGACCCCGAGGTCGCAACCCAGGCGCTGAATGCCGAGTTGCAAGACAAGGGCTTCCTGCTGACCACCACGGAAGACATCGTCAACTGGGCCCGCACCGGGTCGCTGCACTGGATGACTTTCGGGCTGGCCTGCTGCGCGGTCGAGATGATGCATGCCTCGATGCCGCGCTATGACCTCGAGCGGTTCGGGGTGGCGCCGCGGGCATCGCCGCGCCAGTCGGACGTGATGATCGTGGCCGGCACGCTGACCAACAAGATGGCGCCGGCGCTGCGCAAGGTCTATGACCAGATGCCCGAGCCGCGCTACGTGATCTCGATGGGATCCTGCGCCAATGGCGGGGGCTATTACCACTACAGCTATTCGGTGGTGCGGGGCTGCGACCGGATCGTGCCGGTCGATGTCTATGTCCCCGGCTGCCCGCCGACGGCGGAGGCGCTGGTCTACGGCGTGATGCAGCTGGCGCGGAAGATCCGGCGGACGGGAACCATCGTGCGCTGAGGCGCAAGAGCAAGGCTGCGCCGGACGGGCGCGGGAAGGGGCAAGACGATGAGCGAGGCACTCAAGGAGCTGGGCGCACATATCGAGGCCAAGCGGCCCGATTGCGTGTTGGGCTGGGATGTTTCCCATGGCGAGCTGAATGTCGACGTGGCGCCGAGCGCGATTGTCGGCCTGGTGGAGTTCCTGAAGACAGACCGCGACTGCCGGTTCTCGACCCTGATCGATATCACCGGGGTGGACTACCCCGAGCGGCCCAAGCGGTTCGACGTGGTCTATCATTTTCTGAGCATGTACCAGAACCACCGCATCCGGCTGCGGGTGTCGATCCGCGAGGACGAGATGGTGCCGTCGATCACCGAGGTGCATCCCAGCGCCAACTGGTTCGAGCGCGAAACCTTCGACATGTTCGGGATCCTCTTCACCGGCCACCCGGACCTGCGCCGGATCCTGACCGACTATGGCTTCCGCGGCCATCCGCTGCGCAAGGATTTCCCGACCACGGGTTATACCGAGGTGCGCTATGACGAGGCGCAGAAGCGGGTGGTCTATGAGCCGGTGACGCTGGTGCAGGAATACCGCCAGTTCGATTTCATGTCCCCCTGGGAGGGGGCGGAATACATCCTTCCGGGCGACGAAAAGGACGCCGACGCTTGAGTGACCTGAGCCGCGATAACGCCACGGGCCGTGACGGGGACGGGATGCCCACGCTGGTCTTTGGCATCGGCACGCAGAAGGCGGGCACGACCTGGCTGTTCGACTGGCTGTCGGGCCGGTCGGACGTGCATGTTCCCTGCTTTCACAGCGGTGACCGGCGCACGCAGCTCAAAGAGGTTCACTACTTCGACAAGTACATTCCCGGGCAGACGCATCGCCAGATGCAGGCGCGCCGGGCGATTGCGCGCCAGGCGGCGCGGCTGGCGGATGGCAACGATGCGCTTCTGCCGGATCTGATCGAACGCCTGCAGGGCCGGCTGGAGCACCTGCGCCTGCTGATCGATGACAGCGGCGATGACAGGGCCTATCTTGACTGGATGCAGGCCGGCCGGGCGGGTGAGCCGGTGGTGATGGATATCACGCCGTCCTATTCGATGCTGGACCGGGCGGGCTTTGCCCGCATGGCGGCGTTGTCACCGAAGAGCAAGTTCATCCTGCTGCTGCGCGATCCGGTCGAACGGCTGTGGTCGGTGGCGCGCTATGCGCTGCGCGATGCGGCCGAGGCGCGGACCGATTTCGCGGCGGCCGTCGTCGCCCAGTTCAAGCGCGAGTTGACCGAGTTGGCGGAGAACCCTGTGCATCGATCGAACTATCGCCGGACGATCACCGAACTGGAGGCCGCGGTGCCGGTGGACAATATCTTCTACGGTTTCTACGAGGATCTGTTTACCGCGGACACGACCGAAGCGATCGCCGGTTTCCTGGGCATCGCGCCCGGCAGCCCGGATTTCGGCAAGGAAGTGAATGCCAGCAAGAGCCTGGCCATGCCCGCGGCTTTGCGCCGCGAAGCAACCGAGCGGCTGCAGGCGCAATATGATTTCGCTTTCGACCGTTTTGGCCGGAAGGTTCCGCAGAAATGGCGGGACGCCTACCAGGTGCTGTCGGTGGGAGAAGGCGTATGACGGGCGGTGCCGGAGCCAAAACGGGCCTTCGCGGCACGCGGGGCGCAGGCGGGGACGCTGAGCGGGAGACCGCGCCGGCCTGGCTGTTCTGCGTCGGTGCGCAGAAGGCAGGGACGACCTGGCTTTATGACTATCTGAGCCGGCACCCGGAGGTGCACGTGCCGCCGGTCAAGGAGCTTCACTATTTCAATGCGCGCCTCGATCCGCGGCAGGCCGGTTTCGCCGACAGGCGCCGCAAGCATCTTCGGCGGATCCGTCGCGGCGGAGCGGTCCGGGGGCTGGCGCGGATGGCGAGCCGCAAGCTTGGGCTGCATCGTCTCAGGACGGCGCACAATCCGGGGGACGTGACGTCGGGCGATCTGGTGGCGGCGCTGGTGGCGATGCATGACGATACCAGCGCGACCCATGACAGGTATCGCGACGTGGTGCTGCAGGGATGGCAGGGCGAGGCCGTGGTGGCGGATATCACGCCGGATTACGCGGTGATGCCGGGCGCGGCGTTCGCCCGCATGGCCGAGGATTTCCCGAATGCGCGATTCCTTTTCATCCTGCGCGACCCGATCTCGCGCACCTGGTCGCATATCCGGATGGTGCGCGACGAATGGATGCGGCGGAAGACCCGACAGATCAGCGCGGACGAGATCCTCGACAAGCTGGAAGCCGGAGGGCAGCGGCACATCCTGCGGCGGACGTCCTATCAGGACACCGTGCGCGCGCTGCGGCGCCAGGTGGGGGAAGACCGGCTGCTGTTCCTGTTCTACGAGACGCTGTTCGAGGACGCGACCATTGAACGGCTGTGCGCGTTCCTCGGGGTCGGGTTCGTGGCCGGGGATTATGAGAAATCCGTGCGCCAGGGCGGCTCGGGCGCGATGAGCCCGGAACAGAGGGCGCGCATCGGCGCGCTGGTGGCGCCGGTCTACGAACAGGTGCTGCGCCTTTTCGGCACCGATGTGCCGGCGCAGTGGGATCAGGACATGATGGCCAAGGCCAGGGCCGCGCTTCGCCGGAAGCGGGCCGAGAACCGGCGGGCGCAGCTCGCCAATGCGGGGTGATGGGATGGACGGCAAATTCGACGATGCCCTGACGGGCGAGCAGAAGATCCGCAACTTCAACATCAACTTCGGGCCGCAACACCCGGCTGCACACGGGGTTTTGCGGATGGTGCTGGAGCTGGACGGCGAGTTGGTGGAGCGCTGCGACCCGCATATCGGGCTGTTGCATCGCGGCACCGAGAAGCTGATGGAAAGCCGCACCTATCTGCAGAACCTGCCGTATTTCGACCGGCTGGATTACGTCGCGCCGATGAACCAGGAGCACGCCTGGTGCCTGGCGATCGAGAAGCTGACCGGCGTCGAGGTCCCGCGCCGAGCGAGCCTGATCCGGGTGCTGTTTTCCGAGATCGGACGCATTCTGAACCACCTGTTGAACATCACCACGCAGGCGTTGGATGTGGGGGCGCTGACGCCGCCGCTGTGGGGGTTCGAGGAGCGCGAGAAGCTGATGATCTTCTACGAGCGGGCCTGCGGGGCGCGGCTGCATGCCGCCTATTTCCGGCCCGGCGGCGTGCACCAGGACCTGCCGCCCGAGCTGATCGACGATATCGAAAGCTGGGCCACTAAGGATTTCCCGAAATTTCAGCGCGATATCGACACGCTGCTGACCGAGAACCGCATCTTCAAGATGCGCAATGCCGATATCGGCGTGGTCAACGAAGACGAAATCCAGAAATACGCCTTCTCAGGGGTGATGGTGCGCGGCTCGGGCCTGGCTTGGGACCTGCGCCGGGCGCAACCCTATGAATGCTACGATGAGTTCGACTTCCAGATCCCGGTCGGCAAGAACGGCGATTGCTATGACCGCTATCTCTGCCGGATGGCCGAGATGGAAGAGAGCCGCAAGATCATCCTGCAGGCGATCGAGAAACTGCGGGCGCCGGAAGGCCAGGGCGATGTGCTGGCACGCGGCAAGCTGACCCCGCCCAAGCGCGGCGAGATGAAGACCTCGATGGAGGCGCTGATCCATCACTTCAAGCTCTACACCGAGGGCTTTCACGTGCCCCCGGGCGAGGTCTATGTCGCCGTCGAGGCGCCCAAGGGCGAATTCGGCGTCTATCTGGTCTCGGACGGGTCGAACAAACCCTACCGCGCCAAGATTCGCGCGCCGGGCTATCCGCATCTGCAGGCGATGGATCACGTCGCCACCGGCCACCAGTTGGCCGACGTGGCGGCGATCATCGGCACCATGGATATCGTGTTTGGGGAGATCGACCGGTGAAGAAGTACGTTCTCGTGATGGCCGCCGGTTCGGCGCTGACGGGCTGCATGGCGATTCCGCCGCAGGGGATCACCCCGGAGATGCGGCAAGATTACCTGACCGCCGTGGCCAGCATCGGCTGTGTCTTGCGCGATGAAAGCGATTACCAGCCGGTCGAGCTGCAAGCGGGGCTGACTCGCGAGCAGGCGCTCCAGCTGACCCAATATCATCTGACCTGGGGCAATGCCGAGAAGCTTCCCGGCGACCAGGGCGTGAAAATCACCACGGGAGCCTGTGCCTGATGCTGCGCCGTCTTCACCACGAACAGCCCGAGAGCTTCGCCTTCACGCCGGAAAACCGGGTATGGGCGGAAGCGCAGATCACCAAATACCCGGAGGGCCGCCAGGCCAGCGCGATCATTCCGCTGCTGTGGCGGGCGCAGGAGCAGGAGGGCTGGCTGAGCCGCCCGGCCATCGAGCATGTCGCCGACATGCTGGGGTTGGATTACATCCGGGCGCTGGAAGTGGCGACGTTCTATTTCATGTTCCAGCTGCAGCCGGTGGGCGAGGTGGCGCATATCCAGGTCTGCGGCACGCTGAGCTGCATGATCTGCGGCGCCGAGGACCTGATGGCGGTGCTGAAGGACAAGGTGGCGGAACATCCGCACCTGCTGAGCGCCGACGGCAAGTTTTCCTGGGAAGAGGTCGAGTGCCTGGGGAGTTGCTCGAACGCGCCGATGGCGCAGATCGGCAAGGATTATTACGAGGACCTGACGCCGGAGCGACTGGGCGAGATCATCGACGAGATGGCGGCGGGCAAGGTGCCGGTGCCGGGGCCGCAAAACGGGCGTTACGGCGCCGAGCCGCTGGCGGGGCTGACTTCGCTGACCGACTATGACAGCGGTAAGACACAATACAACGCCAGCGCTCAGTTGGCGGTGGATCTGGGCGATACGGTCAAGCGGATCGACGGCACCGAAGTTCCGGTGACGACGCCGTGGCTGGACGCGAAGACGCGCGCCGGCAAAGGCAAAGCAAAGCCGACGGCGCCGAAGAAAACCTCGGCCGCAAAGGCCAAGGCGGCCGAGCCGAAACCGGCGGCCGAGACGACGGCCGACAAGACCGGCGCCACCAAGCAGGCAGCCAAAGCCGTGTCGAAGGGCAAGCCCGCCACGAAACCGGCAGCAACGCCTAGCCCGGCGCCGGCGCCGGCCAAGGAGAAGAAGCCGCGCACGATGACGGCGCCACGTAAATCCGGGGCCGACGACCTCAAGCTGATCGGCGGGGTCGGACCGAAGCTGGAAGCAACCCTGAACGAGCTGGGGTTCTGGCATTTCGACCAGATCGCGAAATGGACCGAAGCCGAGGTGGCCTGGGTCGACGCGCGGCTGAAGTTCAAGGGCCGGATTACCCGCGACAACTGGATCGACCAGGCAAAGACCCTGGCGGACGGCGGCGAGACCGAGTTCTCGCGCAAGGCACGAAAAGGCAAGTAAAAGGTCAAAAAGAGCAGAACAGACTAGACGTTCAACCGGGAAAAGGGGGATGAAACCATGATGGAAAAACTAGGGGCCTGCGGGCTGATCAGCTGGCTGATCGGGCTGGTGGCTGCGATTGCCGCCTATGTGGCGTCGGTCGAGGCCGTGACCTGGATTCCGGCTCTTCTGATCGCGATTGCGATCGGTGGTTTCGTCGGTCTGGTTCTGAGCCATCTGTTCTGTGGCAGCGCCGAAGCCGGCCACGGCGCGGCGTCGCACGCGGCGGCGTCGGAACCGAAGCATTCCGCGCTGGTGCAGGAAGCGCTGGACGAGGCTGAAGCCGGGGCGCTGGATGCCGGCGCCGAGGCCGCGGGGATCGACCCGGCCAAGGCGGCCGCGGACAAGGCCACGGTCGATGCGGCGATTGCTGCAGAGGCGGCGGCGGAGACCGGCGGCAAGGTCGCGATCAAGTCGACGTTGCTGGCTGGCGAAGAGGAGTTGGCGTCGCGCAAGGGCACGTGGAAATACGAAGGGGCAGGTGCCTCTGCACCGGCCGCCGCAACCCCCGCCGCCGCTGCCGCGCCGGACTACGACAAAGACGGCGTGCACGAGGGCGAAGACGAAGGCACGCGACCCGAAGCGCTGTCTGGTCCGCGTGGAGGCGAGGCCGACAACCTGAAGGAAATCAAGGGGATCGGGCCGAAACTCGAGATCCTTTGCAACGAGCTGGGGTTCTATCATTTCGACCAGATCGCGAACTGGACGGCGGACGAGGTGGCCTGGGTCGACGCCAACCTGAAGGGCTTCAAAGGCCGCGTCAGCCGCGACAACTGGGTGGAACAGGCCAAAGTCCTGGCTGCGGGCGGGGAGACCGAGTTCTCCAAGCGCGTGGACAAGGGCGAGGTCTATTGAGGGAGCGGATGAGTGAACGGCGATTTTCGGGAACATCTGGCACGCAAGCAGCGCATGGCCGCGCTGTTGATCGCGGGCGCGGGCGTGTTCTGGGTGTTGGCGGAGCTCATCGGTTCGGAATACGGGTGGAGCGCGCGTGTGCGGGCTCTGCCGACAATGATTGCTGGCGCGGGCTTCATCTGGGCGCTGGCAATCGTGTGGCAAATCTGGCGGGCGCGCCGGGATATGGAAGGCTAAAGCGATGCTGAAGGACCAGGACCGCATCTTCACGAACCTTTATGGCATGCACGAGCGCACCCTCGCAGGCGCCAAGGCGCGCGGCCATTGGGACGGCACGGCGGAGATCATCGCGCGTGGACGCGAGCGCATCGTCGAGGAGATGAAGGCGAGCGGCTTGCGCGGCCGCGGCGGCGCGGGGTTCCCGACCGGCCTCAAGTGGTCGTTCATGCCGAAGGAGAGCGACGGGCGACCGGCCTACCTGGTGGTCAATGCCGACGAATCCGAGCCCGGCACCTGCAAGGACCGCGAGATCATGCGCCACGATCCGCACACGCTGATCGAGGGCTGCCTGATCGCCAGTTTCGCGATGGGGGCGCACACGGCGTATATCTATATTCGCGGAGAGTACATTCGAGAGCGCGAGGCGCTGCAGGCGGCGATTGACGAAGCCTATGACGCCGGGCTGCTGGGGCCGAATGCAGCCGGCAGCGGCTGGGATTTCGACCTCTACCTGCATCATGGCGCCGGGGCTTACATCTGCGGTGAGGAAACCGCGCTGCTGGAAAGCCTCGAAGGCAAGAAGGGCATGCCGCGGATGAAGCCGCCGTTCCCGGCCGGTGCCGGGCTGTATGGCTGCCCGACCACGGTGAACAACGTGGAATCGATTGCCGTGGTGCCGACGATTTTGCGGCGCGGGGCCGAGTGGTTCGCCGGGTTCGGCCGGCCGAACAATTCCGGCACCAAGGTTTACGCCATCTCGGGTCACGTGAATAACCCCTGCGTGGTAGAAGACACCATGTCGCTGCCCTTCGAGGAACTGATCGAGCGCCATTGCGGCGGTATCCGCGGCGGCTGGGACAACCTGCTGGCGGTGATCCCGGGCGGGTCGTCGGTGCCCTGCGTGCGGGGCGAGAACATGCGCGAGGCGGTGATGGATTTCGACGCTTTGCGCGAGGTGGGATCGAGCCTCGGCACGGCGGCGGTCATCGTGATGGACAAGAGCGTCGATCCGATCAAGGCGATCTGGCGGCTGAGCAAGTTCTACAAGCACGAAAGCTGCGGCCAGTGCACGCCCTGTCGCGAAGGCACCGGCTGGATGATGCGGGTGATGGAGCGGCTGGTGAAGGGCGAAGCCGAGCTGGAAGAGATCGACATGCTGTTCGACGTGACCAAGCAGGTCGAGGGCCACACGATCTGTGCCCTGGGCGACGCGGCGGCCTGGCCGATCCAGGGGCTGATCCGCAATTTCCGCGAGGAAATCGAGGACCGGATCAAGGCGGCCAAGACGGGCCGCATGGGCGCGATGGCGGCGGAGTGAGAGAGATGCGGGCAAAACAAATTACCATACTGACCCTGGTGGCGAGCCTGCTGGCGTCCTGCGGGGCGGTGGACCGGCTGCGGCCGAAGAAGGGGCTCTATTTCGACGGTCACCAGTTCCGGGCCCGGGCCCAGCAGGTGGGCGAGGAGCGCGAGGACTTCGCGGTCACGGTTGCCCGCGCCAGCCAGAGCGCCGAGGGCGCGCGCGAGGCGGGTCGGCACGCGGCGGTGACCTATTGCATCGAACAGTTCGGCCGCTCGGAGATCGACTGGGCCACTGGACAGGGACCGGATGACGAGGGGCTGGCGAGCCGGATCGTCGATGACAAGCTGACATTCACGGGGCGGTGCAAAGGGTGGTCGTGATCCGCGCATATCTGCGGCCTGACAGGCAGAACCCCGCCGGAACGGCCGGGAAATCAGCCTGTTATTGCATATCAGGGCCGCGCTCACCCATCTCGGGCAGCGAAGGGGGGCGCGTGTCGGCGCTCCTCAACGACTGCATGAGAGGAGTGAAACCCATGCGACCCATGATTGCCGCCATTGTCGGCCTGACCCTGGCCACCGCCGCCGAGGCGAAAACCCCGCTGCGCGACGTGCCCGCGATCGATGACAGGATGTTATCGGTGGCGCTGGCGCTGGAAATCAGCGAGAAATGCGGCGAGATCGACGCCCGCACCCTGAAGGGGCTGAATTACCTGTGGTCGCTGAAGCGCAAGGCCAACGCGCTGGGTTATAGCGACGACGAAATCAACACTTACCGAAAAAGCCCGGAAGAAAAGGCGCGGATCCGCTCCAAGGGCGAAACCTATGTCAAATCCAAGGGGCTCAATCCGAACAGGGCGCAAGACCTGTGCAAGCTCGGTCATGCCGAGATCGCACAGGGCAGCCTGATCGGGAGCCTGCTGAAAGCAAAGTGAGCCAGGAAAGTGAATCTGGGATGAGCGACCTACGCAAGATCATCATCGACGGTCAGGAGATCGAAGTCGACGGCGCCATGACGCTGATCCAGGCCTGTGAAGCGGCGGGGATCGAGGTGCCACGCTTCTGCTATCACGAGCGGCTGTCGATCGCCGGCAACTGCCGGATGTGTCTTGTCGAGGTTGTCGGCGGGCCGCCCAAGCCCGCCGCCTCCTGCGCGATGCAGGTGCGCGACCTGCGGCCGGGGCCGGAAGGTCAGCCGCCGGTGGTCAAGACCAACTCGCCGATGGTCAAGAAGGCGCGCGAGGGGGTGATGGAGTTCCTGCTGATCAACCACCCGCTGGATTGCCCGATCTGCGACCAGGGCGGCGAATGCGACCTGCAGGACCAGGCGATGGCCTATGGCGTCGATTTCTCGCGTTTCCGCGAGCCGAAGCGGGCGGTCGAGGATCTGAACCTCGGGCCGCTGGTGGCGACGACGATGACGCGCTGCATTTCCTGCACCCGCTGCGTTCGGTTCACCTCGGAAGTGGCCGGCATCAGCCAGATGGGCCAGACCGGGCGCGGTGAGGATGCCGAGATCACGTCGTATCTGAACCAGACTTTGGACAGCAATCTTCAGGGCAACATCATCGATCTGTGCCCGGTGGGGGCGCTGACCTCGAAACCCTATGCCTTCACGGCGCGGCCCTGGGAGCTCAGCAAAACCGAGTCGATCGACGTGATGGATGCGCTGGGGTCGAACATCCGGATCGACACCAAGGGCCGCGAGGTGATGCGGATCCTGCCGCGCAACCATGACGGCGTGAACGAGGAATGGATTTCCGACAAGACCCGGTTCATCTGGGACGGGCTGCGCCGGCAGCGGCTGGACCGGCCCTATGTGCGGGAAGGTGGCAAGCTGCGCCCGGCAAGCTGGGGTGAAGCGCTGGGCGTCGCGGCGGAAAAGATAAAGGGCGCGTCCAAGCTGGCGGGACTGGTCGGAGATCTGGTGCCGGTCGAAGCGGCGTACTCGCTGAAACAGCTGGTCGAAGGTCAGGGTGGTCAGGTCGAGTGTCGGGTGGACGGAGCTAAGCTGCCGGCCGGCAACCGTTCGGGCTATGTCGGAACCGCGACGATCGAGGAGATCGAGGACGCGAAATTCGTCCAGCTGATCGGCACCAACCCGCGCGACGAGGCGCCGGTATTGAATGCACGCATCCGCAAGGCTTGGATCAACGGGGCGCAGGTCGGGCTGGTCGGCGAAGCCGTTGATTTGACGTATGATTACGCCCATGTCGGGACGGATCGGGCGGCGCTGGAAAGCCTGCTGAACCACGAATATGGAGAGGTTCTTGACGCGCCCAGCATCGTGATCGTCGGCCAGGGCGCGATTGCCGAGGCCGATGGCGAAGCGGTGCTGGCCGCGGCGATGAAACTGGCCGAAGACACGCAATCGAAACTGCTGGTTCTGCACACGGCGGCAGGTCGTGTCGGGGCGATGGACGTGGGTGCGGTGACCGAGGGCGGGATGAAGGCGGCCACCGAAGGCGCCGACGTGATTCTGAACCTCGGGGCCGACGAAATCGAGATCGAGCCGGGCGCGTTCGTGATCTATCAGGGCAGCCACGGCGATCGGGGGGCGCATCGCGCCGACGTGATCCTGCCGGGCGCGGCCTGGACCGAGGAGCAGGGGCTGTTCGTCAACACCGAAGGGCGGCCGCAACTGGCGCTGCGGGCCAATTTCGCCCCTGGCGAGGCCAAGGAAAACTGGGCCATCCTGCGGGCACTGTCGGGCGAACTGGGGGCGGTGCTGCCCTGGGACAGCCTGGCGCAGCTCCGGCAGGCGCTGGTGGCCGAGGTGCCGCATCTGGCGATGATCGACCAAGTCCCCGAGAACGAGTGGCAACCGGTGCAAGCCGGCAAGCTGGGCAAGGGCAGCGTCGGCTTCCGCGGCGCGGTCAGCGATTTCTACCTGACCAACACGATTGCGCGCGCCAGCGAGGTGATGGCGGAGCTGAGCGCCATGGCGCAAGACCGCGCCGCAGGGAAGCTGGCCGCCGAATGACCCTGGGTGTCTGCATATCCCCCCGGGCGTTGGCGGTTCTGCCGCTGGCCGTGCTGGTGATGGGCTGTGACACGGCGCCTTCGGGCACGGAGGTGAGCCGCTTTGCGCCGGCGCCCGCCGGGCTCGACTATCGTGGCATCGAAACGCGGCTGCTCGATGGCGACCTGGTGCAGTTCCTGGTCGAAACCGGCCCGGGCGCGGACCGGGTGCATCTCGAGCGCTACGCCGAATGTGCGGCGGCGCAGTATGCGCTGATCCGCGGCTATGGCTTTGCGCGCCACGTGCGCACGAGCGTGGCGCAGTTGGAAACCGGCTGGATGGGCGATGCGGTCTATACGATCTCGCCGAGCCTGCCCGATGGCGTGACGAAAATCGATGCGGAGGTGGTCGCGGCCACCTGCGCCGAAGACGGAATACCGATGGTATGAGGACCAGATGGCAGACTTCCTGACGACTCCTTTTGGAATATTCGTGCTGATCGTGGCGCAGTGCCTGGCAGTCATCGCCTTCGTGATGATCAGCCTGCTGTTCCTGGTCTATGGCGACCGTAAGATCTGGGCCGCGGTGATGATGCGGCGCGGCCCCAACGTGGTGGGTGCGTTCGGGTTGCTGCAATCGGTGGCCGACGCGCTGAAATACGTGGTGAAAGAGGTGGTGGTGCCGGCGGGGGCCGACAAGCCGGTGTTCTTCCTGGCGCCGCTGACCAGTTTCGTGCTGGCGATCCTGGCCTGGGCGGTGATCCCGTTCAATGACGGCTGGGTTCTGAGCGACATCAACGTCGCTATTTTATTCGTGTTCGCGGTCTCGTCGCTCGAGGTTTACGGCGTGATCATGGGCGGCTGGGCGTCGAACTCGAAATATCCGTTCCTTGGCAGCCTGCGCTCGGCGGCACAGATGATTTCCTATGAGGTGTCGCTGGGCCTGATCATCATCGGCGTGATCATCTCGACCGGGAGCATGAATTTCGGTGACATCGTGCGGGCGCAGGATGGCAATTACGGCTTCTTCTCGTGGTACTGGCTGCCGCATTTCCCGATGGTGTTTCTGTTCTTCATCTCGGCGCTGGCCGAGACCAACCGGCCGCCCTTCGACCTGCCTGAGGCGGAAAGCGAACTGGTGGCGGGGTACCAGGTGGAATATTCGGCGACGCCGTTCCTGCTGTTCATGGCCGGGGAATACATCGCCATCTTCCTGATGTGCGCGCTGACATCGCTGTTGTTCTTCGGCGGCTGGCTGTCGCCGATTCCGGGGCTGCCGGATGGCGTCTTGTGGATGGTGGCGAAGATGGCGTTCTTCTTCTTCCTCTTTGCCATGGTGAAGGCGATCACGCCGCGGTATCGCTATGACCAACTGATGCGGCTGGGCTGGAAAGTGTTCCTGCCCTTCAGCCTGGTCTGGGTCGTGTTCGTGGCCTTCGCAGCGAAATTCGACTGGTTCTTCGGCGCCTATGCGCGCTGGACTGTGGGGGGCTGAGCATGGCCAATATCGACTACAAACGCGCCGCGGGCTATTTCCTGCTGACCGATTTCGCCAAGGGCATGTGGCTGGGGCTGAAGTATTTCTTCGGCCCCAAGGTGACGCTGAACTATCCGCACGAGAAAGGGCCACTGAGCCCTCGGTTCCGCGGTGAGCATGCGCTGCGGCGGTATCCGAACGGCGAGGAGCGCTGCATTGCCTGCAAGCTGTGCGAGGCGATCTGCCCGGCGCAGGCGATCACCATCGACGCCGAGCCGCGCGACGACGGATCGCGCCGCACCACGCGCTATGACATCGACATGACGAAATGCATCTATTGCGGCTTCTGCCAGGAAGCCTGCCCGGTGGATGCCATCGTCGAGGGCCCGAATTTCGAGTTCGCCACCGAGACCCGCGAGGAGCTGTTTTACGACAAGGCCAAGCTTCTGGCGAACGGTGAGCGCTGGGAAGCCGAGATTGCCCGTAACCTGGAACTGGACGCACCTTACCGATGAGCGACGCGAAAACCCCTTTCGAGCTGATGATGCAGCAGGCGCAGGAGATGGCCAAGGCCTTCAACCCGGCGCTGGAGAGCTTTTCGCCGAAAGGCTTTGAAAAGCTGTGGCCGACCATGCCGAAAGAGGTCATGGAGATGTTCTTCGGCAAGGGGCTGAGCCAGGAGGGGCTGGACGCCAAGACCCGGCTGCTGCTGACGCTGGCGGGGATGACGATGCAGGGCGCCCAGGCCGAAACGCCCTATCGCATGACAGTGCGTCACCTGCTGGAGGCCGGCGCCACCAAAGAAGAGATTGCCGAGACCATCGCCCAGATGGCGATGTTCGCCGGCATACCCGCCATGACCAAGGGCATGGACCTTGCCCGCGAAGTGCTGGCCGAGAACGAGGAAGATGAGACATGACAGTCGCGAGCCTTGCCTTTTACCTGTTTGCCACGGCCGCCATCATCGGCGGGTTCTTCACCGTGGTGAGCCGTAACCCGGTGCATTCGGTGCTGTTCCTGATCCTGAGCTTTCTCAGCGCGGCGGGACTCTTTGTGCTTTTGGGGGCCGAGTTCCTCGCCATGCTGCTGCTGATCGTCTATGTCGGCGCGGTCGCGGTTCTGTTCCTGTTCGTGGTGATGATGCTCGACGTCGATTTCGCCGAGCTGAAGGCAGGGATGGCGCAATATCTGCCGATCGCACTGGCCATCGGCGTGGTGCTTCTGATGCAGTTGGGGATCGCGTTTGGCGACTGGCATGTCGCCGAGGGGGCCGAGGCGGCGCGGGCGGCGGTGGCCCCGGAGGGGGTGGAAAATACCGCCGCGCTCGGGTTGCTCCTCTATGACAAGTACTTCCTGCTGTTCCAGCTGGCCGGGCTGATCCTGCTGGTGGCGATGATCGGGGCCATCGTGCTGACCTTGCGCCATCGCGACTATGTCAAGCGCCAGGACGTGCTGCAGCAGATGTGGCGTGATCCGGCCAAGGCGATGGAACTGAAAGACGTGAAACCGGGGCAGGGGCTGTGATCGGCAAGGTGCTCATAACGGCTCTGGCTCTCGTGGCCGGCGGCGGCGCGGCCCATGCGCTGACGCCTTTGCCACCGTGTGACGGCGAAGAGGGCGGCATGAAGGTGTATGACGCCTGGTCGTTCGGCTACGACGACTCCGGCTTCGTCATCGAGGGCTATGTCAACCTCGACAGGGACGGGGTGATCGGCGGGGCGGACGGTCCGGTGCCGGCGCTGAACGATTTCAATGGCATGCGGATCACCGATTGCCGCACCGGTCGGATGCTGGCGCTGGACGGTGTGTTTCCGTCCGATATGGACGTTCTGACGGCGACCGAGTTTCTGCGCGCCAAGGTCCAGGGCGAAAAGCGGTTTCGCCTGACCGACATCGAGAAGGCGGCCGAGGCCGTCTATGGCAATAAAAAATACGTGCGCATCATCAAATTGCGCGAGATCGAAGAAACATGTGCCTGCAGGGAGTATTTTCCCGGGCTGTGGAAATGACGGCAAGGCGGGGTGACATGGCGCCCGTGGCGCCCGGGGCCTGACCCGGGGCCCCGCCCGCGAAGAAAAAAGGTCCCGGATCAAGCCCGGGACGCGAAGTGAAAAGGACCGGGCGCAGGCCCGCAAAAAGGAACCGAGGGACGACATGATCGGACTTGAACATTACCTGACGGTGGCGGCGGTGCTGTTCGTCATCGGCATTTTCGGCCTCTTCCTGAACCGGAAGAACGTGATCATCCTGCTCATGTCGATCGAGCTGATGCTGCTGGCGGTCAACATCAACCTCGTCGCCTTCTCGAGCTTCTCGGGCGATCTGGTGGGGCAGATCTTCACGCTGCTGGTGCTGACGGTGGCCGCGGCCGAGGCTGCGATCGGGCTCGCGATCCTGGTCGTCTTCTTCCGCAACCGCGGCACTATCGACGTCGAAGACGTCAACGTGATGAAAGGGTAAGGGGCAGTCATGGAAACCATCATTCTTCTGGCGCCGCTTTTTGCCTCGGTCATCGCGGGGTTCGGTTGGCGGCTGATCGGCGAGACGGCGGCGATGTGGCTGACCACCGGCGTGCTGTTCCTGATCTGCATTCTGTCGTGGATCGTGTTCCTCGGCCATGACGGGACGACGCAGCATATCGAGATCTTCCGCTGGGTGCAGTCCGGTACGCTCGACACCAGCTGGGGTATCCGGGTGGACCGGCTGACGGCGATCATGCTGATCGTGGTCACCACCGTGTCGGCGCTCGTCCACCTCTATTCCATCGGCTACATGGGCCATGACGAGAACTGGAGCGAAGGCGAGAGCTACAAGGCGCGGTTCTTTGCCTACCTGAGCTTCTTCACCTTCGCCATGCTGGCGTTGGTCACGGCCGACAACCTGGTGCAGATGTTTTTCGGCTGGGAGGGCGTCGGCGTCGCCTCGTACCTGCTGATCGGCTTCTATTACAAGAAACCCAGCGCCAACGCCGCCGCGATCAAGGCTTTCGTGGTCAACCGGGTCGGTGATTTCGGCTTCGCGCTGGGTATCTTCGGGCTGTTCTTCCTGGTCGACTCGATCCAGATGGACGACGTTTTCGCCGCCGCGCCGGCGCTGGCAGAAACCCAGCTGAGCTTCCTGTGGACCGAGTGGAACGCTGCCAACCTGCTGGCCTTCCTGCTGTTCGTCGGCGCCATGGGCAAGTCGGCACAGTTGTTCCTGCACACCTGGCTGCCGGACGCGATGGAAGGCCCGACGCCGGTTTCGGCCTTGATCCACGCCGCCACCATGGTGACGGCGGGCGTGTTCCTGGTCTGCCGGATGTCGCCGCTGATCGAATATGCGCCCGAAGCCAAGATGTTCATCGTCTATATCGGGGCGCTGACGGCGTTTTTCGCCGCCACCGTTGGCCTGGTGCAGAACGACATCAAGCGGGTGATCGCCTATTCGACCTGTTCGCAGCTGGGTTACATGTTCGTGGCCGCGGGTGTGGGCGTGTACTCGGTGGCGATGTTCCACCTGTTCACCCACGCGTTCTTCAAGGCGATGCTGTTCCTGGGCGCCGGTTCGGTGATCCATGCGATGCACCATGAGCAGGACATGCGCAATTATGGCGGGCTGCGGAAAAAGATCCCGCTGACCTTCTGGGCGATGATGATCGGGACGCTGGCGATTACCGGCGTGGGCATACCGCTGACCACGATCGGGTTTGCCGGGTTCCTGTCGAAGGACGCGATCGTCGAGAGCGCCTTTGCCGGCACCGATGGCGGGTTCGCCTTCTGGGCGCTGGTGATCGCGGCGCTGTTCACCAGCTTCTATTCCTGGCGGCTGATGTTCATGACCTTTTTTGGCAAGCCGCGCGGCGACAAGCACGCCCACGAGCATGCCCATGAAAGCCCGGCGGTGATGACGATCCCGCTGGGGGTTCTGGCGCTGGGCGCGGTCTTTGCCGGCATGATCTGGTACGGCTCGTTCTTCGGTAAGCACGAACAGGTCAACGCCTTCTTCGGCATCCCGGCGCATCATGCCGAAGCCGCGGATCACGGCGAGGACAAGGCGGGCGATCATGCGGCAACCGACAGCCAAGCGGCAGCGACGACGGAGAGCCACGCGGCGGCGACAGACGACCATGGCGTTGCCGCCACGCCGGCGGCGGACGCCAATGCGATGGCGCAGGATGCCCATGCTGGCGCTGCGCCGCAGGGGGCGATCTTCATGGCGCCCGACAACCACGTGATGGACGAGGCACACCATGCCCCGAAATGGGTCAAGGTCAGCCCGTTCGTGGCAATGCTGATCGGCTTCGTCGTGGCCTTCTGGTTCTACATCCTTGATCCGGCGATGCCGAAGCGTCTCGCCGAGAGCCAGCGGCCGCTCTACCAGTTCCTGCTGAACAAGTGGTATTTCGACGAGCTCTACGACCTGATCTTCGTACGGTCCGCCAAGGCCGTGGGCCGGTTCTTCTGGAAACGCGGCGATGGCACCGTCATCGACGGCACGATCAACGGCGTGGCCATGGGGGCCATCCCCTATCTCACCCGCCTCGCCGGCAAGGCCCAGTCGGGCTACATCTTTACCTATGCCTTCGCCATGGTGATCGGGATCGTGATCCTGGTCAGCTGGATGGTGATCTCCGGGGGGGCGCACTGATGGACAACCTTCTTTCCATTGTCACCTTCATCCCGGCGCTGGCGGCGCTGATCCTGGCGGTGTTCCTGCGCGGCGAGGACGAGGCGGCGCAGATGAACGCCAAGTGGGTGGCGCTGCTGGCGACCGCACTGACCTTCCTGGTGTCGCTGTTCATCCTGGCGCAGTTCGACCCCGCCGACACCGGTTTCCAGATGGTGGAAGAGCGCGCGTGGCTGCTGGGGCTGCAATACAAGATGGGCGTCGACGGCATCAGTGTGCTGTTCGTGATGCTGACCACCTTCATCATGCCGCTGACCATCTATGCCAGCTGGGGCGTCACCACCCGGGTCAAGGAATACATGATCGCTTTCCTGGTGCTGGAAACGCTGATGCTGGGCGTGTTCATGGCGCTCGACCTGGTGCTCTTTTACCTGTTCTTCGAAGCCGGGCTCATTCCGATGTTCCTGATCATCGGCATCTGGGGCGGCAAGGAACGGATTTATGCCAGCTTCAAGTTCTTCCTCTACACTTTCCTCGGCTCGGTGCTGATGCTGGTGGCGATGGTGGGGATGTTTTCCGATGCCGGCACCACCGACATGGTGCAGTTGCTCAATCACCAGTTCGGCTCGGAGACGTTCTCGCTGGCCGGGATCCAGATCGTCGGCGGGATGCAGACGCTGCTGTTCCTGGCCTTCTTTGCCTCGTTTGCCGTGAAAATGCCGATGTGGCCGGTGCATACCTGGCTGCCTGATGCCCACGTGCAGGCGCCGACCGCCGGGTCGGTGGTGCTGGCGGCGATCCTGTTGAAGATGGGCGGCTATGGCTTCCTGCGCTTCAGCCTGCCGATGTTCCCGGTGGCCAGTGACCTGTTGGCGCCGCTGGTGTTCTGGATGAGCGCCATCGCCATCGTCTATACCTCGCTGGTGGCGATGGTGCAGGAGGACATGAAGAAGCTGATCGCCTATTCCTCGGTTGCCCACATGGGATACGTGACCATGGGCATTTTCGCCGCGAACCAGCAGGGCATCGACGGCGCGATCTTCCAGATGCTGTCGCACGGCTTCATCTCGGGGGCGCTGTTCCTCTGCGTCGGGGTGATCTATGACCGGATGCACACCCGCGAGATCGACGCCTATGGCGGGCTGGTGAACCGGATGCCGGCCTATGCGCTGATCTTCATGTTCTTCACCATGGCCAATGTCGGCCTGCCGGGCACCTCCGGGTTCATCGGCGAATTCCTGACGCTGATGGGGATCTTCCAGGTCAACACCTGGGTGGCGCTGTTTGCCACCTCGGGCGTGATCCTGAGCGCGGCCTATGCGCTGTGGCTTTACCGCCGGGTCGCCTTCGGTGCGCTGATCAAGGAAAGCCTGAAGACCATCGAAGACATGACCGGACGTGAAAAGGCGATCTTCGCGCCGCTGGTGGCGATGACGCTGATCCTCGGCGTTTACCCGGCGCTGGTCACGGACATCATCGGCCCCTCGGTCGAGGCGCTGATCGGCAATTATGAAACCGCCCTGGTGGATGCTGGCGCATCCGCCAAGGTCGCGGCGTCGCACTGACGGAGAGAAACGATGATCCAGGCTGATCTGACACTTATCCTGCCCGAGCTCGTGCTTGCACTCTTCGCGATGGCGGCGCTGATCTTTGCGGTGTATGCCGGCAAGGACAAGCTGGCCGCGCCGATCCTGTGGTTGACCGCCGGCCTTATGGCGGTACTGGCGGCCTGGATCGGGATCACCGGCGAGGGCAGTCGCACCGCTTTCGGCGGCATGTTCATCGACGACGGTTTCGCCCGGTTTGCCAAGATCACCATTCTGCTCAGCGCCGGTGCGGTACTTGTGATGGGCCAGGAGTTCATGGCGCGGCGCGACATGCTGCGGTTCGAATACCCGATCCTGGTGGCGCTGTCGGCCGTCGGTATGATGATGATGGTTTCGGCCGGCGACCTGATGGCGCTTTACATGGGGCTCGAGCTGCAGAGCCTCGCGCTTTACGTGGTCGCCGCGATGCGGCGCGACAGCGTGCGGTCGACGGAAGCCGGGCTCAAGTATTTCGTGCTCGGCGCACTTTCCTCGGGACTGCTGCTGTATGGGGCGTCGCTTGTCTATGGCTATGCCGGGACCACGCTTTTCACCGGCATCATCGCCGCGGCCGGTGAGGGCCAGGCACCGATCGGGCTGCTGCTGGGCCTGATCTTCGTGA
Organism: Marimonas arenosa; assembly: GCF_030848945.1. GTDB lineage: Bacteria > Pseudomonadota > Alphaproteobacteria > Rhodobacterales > Rhodobacteraceae > Marimonas > Marimonas arenosa. The sequence continues at coordinate 187,964 of NZ_JANHAX010000005.1, read as the reverse complement.
TGTCGGGGCTGGCCTTCAAGGTTTCGGCGGTGCCGTTCCACATGTGGACACCGGATGTCTATGAAGGCTCGCCGACGCCGGTGACGGCGTTTTTCGCCACCGCCCCGAAGATGGCGGCGATGGGGCTGTTCGCCCGCGTGCTGCATGACGCCTTCGGCGGTGTCAGCGCCGACTGGAGCCAGGTGCTGGCGCTGCTGTCGCTGCTGAGCATGTTCCTGGGCGCCGTGGCGGCGATCGGTCAGACCAACATCAAACGGCTGATGGCCTATTCGTCGATTGCCCATATGGGCTATGCGTTGATGGGTCTGGCTGCCGGCACGGCCTTTGGCGTGCAGGCGATGCTGGTCTACATGGCGATCTATGTGACCATGAATGTCGGCACCTTCGGCTTCATCCTGACGATGGAGCGCGATGGTCAGCCGGTGACGGATATCTCGGCGTTGAATCAATATGCCACCCGGGCCCCGGGCAAGGCGCTGGCGATGTTGATCCTGTTGTTCAGCCTTGCCGGCGTTCCGCCGCTGGTCGGCTTTTTCGGCAAGCTCTACGTGCTGCGTGCGGCTTACGAAGCCGGTCTCGCCTGGCTGGCGGTGGCCGGCGTGATCGCCAGCGTGATCGGCGCCTTCTACTACCTCCGGATCGTCTATTTCATGTATTTCGGCGAGGAGGGCGAGGGCCTCGACCGCAGCCGGGCCTCGGTGCCGGCCGGGTTCCTGATGGCCAGCGCGGCGGTGATGCTGTTCGGCGTGGTCAATCTTTTCGGCATCGAAGGCCTGGCGCAGGCGGCGGCGGCGGCGCTGGTGAACTGATCTTGTTAGGCGAATGGCAAACGCCCGCTTTACCGGCGGGCGTTTCGCATTTGGAGCGGCCTGGATTTGAGTATTTTCAGCAAGATGAAGCAGGGGGGGGTGCGCGTGAGCGACTGGCCGCAGGGATATGGCCGCCGGGTGCTGGCGGAGGTCGACAGCACCATGGCCGAAGCGGCGCGGATCGGGCCGGGGCTGGCCGGGCCGGAATGGATTCTGGGACTGCGGCAGACGGCGGGGCGCGGGCGGCGCGGACGGGCCTGGCGCGACCCCGAGGGGAATTTCGCGGCAACGCTGGTGATGCGGCCCGACGCACCGCCGGATCAGGTGGCGCTGAGGTCCTTCGTCGCGGCGCTGGCGCTTTTCGATGCCTGCGTCGCGGTGACGGGCCGGGCCGAGGGGTATGCGCTGAAATGGCCCAATGACGTGCTGCTGAACGGTGGCAAGCTGGCCGGGATCCTGCTGGAATCGAGCGGGCAGGGCGGGCGGATCACCCATGTCGCCATCGGCATCGGTGTGAACCTGGTGAACGTGCCGCCGGCGGTGGATGACGGCGCGGTGGCGCCGGTGTCGCTGGCCGGGGAAACCGGCGTGACGGTCACGCCCGAGGCTTTCCTTGACGTATTGGCACCGGCCTGGGCCAGGCGCGAGCAGGTGTTCCGCGATTACGGCTTTGCGCCGATCCGCGAGGCCTGGCTGGCGCGCGCGGCGCGGCTGGGGGAAGAGATCGTCGCGCGCACCGCCCGCGAGGACTGCCGCGGCGTCTTCGAGACGGTGGACGAGCAGGGCAATCTTGTTCTATCCACCCCGAAAGGCCGCCGGGCAATCGCCGCGGCGGAGGTGTTTTTCTGAAGGAGCGGCCCCATGCTGCTGTGCATCGATTGCGGTAATACGAACACGGTGTTTTCGATCTGGGATGGTGAGAGGTTTCTTTGCACGCTCCGGACCTCGACCCACCATGCGCGCACGGCGGATGCCTATTTCACCTGGTTTTCGACCCTGATCAAACATTACGGGATCGAGACCGATATCACCGAGGTGATCATTTCATCGACCGTGCCGCGGGTGGTGTGGAATCTGCGGGTCTTTGCCGACCGGTTCTTCAACGCCCGCGCCCTGGTGGTGGGCAAGCCGGAATGCGCGCTGCCGCACCCGCCGCGGGTGGACGAGGGCACGCAGGTCGGGCCCGACCGGCTGGTCAATGCGGTGTCGGCCTTCGACCGGCATGGCGGTGATATCATCGTGGTCGATTTCGGCACCGCCACCACCTTCGACGTGGTGTCGAAGGACGGCGCCTATATCGGCGGGGTGATCGCGCCGGGGGTGAACCTGAGCCTGGAGGCGCTGCACATGGCCGCCGCGGCGCTGCCGCATGTCGACATCACCAAGCCGCAGAGGGTGATCGGCACCAACACCGTGGCCTGCATCCAGTCGGGCGTGTTCTGGGGCTATGTCGGGCTGGTCAAGGAAATCTGCGCCCGGATCAAGGCCGAGCGCGAGCGCGACATGCAGGTGATCGCCACCGGCGGGCTGGCGCCGCTGTTCCAGCAGAGCGAGGCGTTGTTCGATGCCTTCGAGGAAGACCTGACGATGCACGGGCTGACCGTGATCCACCAATACAACAAGGATATCGGCAACTTATGAGCAGCAAGCGAATGATTTACCTCCCCCTCGGCGGCGCGGGGGAGATCGGCATGAACGCCTATGTCTATGGCTGGGGCGAGCCGGACAAGGAACGGCTGATCCTGGTCGACCTTGGCGTGACCTTTCCGGACATGGATGGCAGCCCCGGGGTCGACCTGATCATGCCGGACATGAGCTGGCTCATTGAAAACCGCGACCGGCTGGAGGCGATCTTCATCACCCATGCGCATGAGGATCACATCGGCGCGGTGGGCCGCTTTCCCGAGCTGGTGAAGGACGCACCGGTCTATGCCCGCGCCTTCACCGCGCATCTGGCGCGCGAAAAAATGGAGGAGTCCGGGCTGGACCCGCGCAAGGTCAAGACGGTGTCGCCCTGGCCGGAGGTGGTGCAGGCCGGACCGTTTTCCATCGGCTACGTGCCGGTGTCGCATTCGATTCCGGAAAGTGCCGGGCTGGTGATCGATACGCCCGGAGGCCGGGTGGTGCATTCCGGTGATTTCAAGATCGATCATACGCCGGTGGTGGGCGAGCCGTTCGACGAAGACGTCTGGCGCGAGATCGCCAAGCCGGGCGTGAAAGCGCTGATGTGCGATTCAACCAACGTGTTTTCCCGAAGCCAAGGCCGGTCAGAGGCCGAACTGGAGCCGCAGATCGAAGAGCTGTTCGCCCGGGCCAAGGGCATGGTGGTGGCAACGACATTTGCGTCGAACGTGGCACGGCTGAAGACGCTGGCCGAAGCGGCGGAGCGGGCCGGGCGCTCGATCTGTCTGCTGGGCCGGGCAATGCGCCGGATGATCGAGGCAGGGGTCGAAACCGGGGTGTTGACCGGTTTTCCGCGGGTGATCAGCCCGGAGGATGCCCAGAGCCTGCCGCGCGAAAACCTGATGCTGCTGGTGACCGGCAGCCAGGGCGAGCGCCGGGCGGCCAGCGCCCAACTGGCGCGCGGCAAATACAACGGGCTGGAGATGAAGGAGGGCGACATGTTCCTGTTCTCCTCGAAAACCATCCCCGGCAACGAGCGCGGCGTCATCCGGATCATGAACCAGTTCTCGGAGATGGGTGTCGACGTGGTGGACGAACACGCCGGCTTCTACCACGTCTCGGGCCATGCCAACCGGCCGGACCTCTTGACGATGCACAACCTCGTCGATCCGCAGATGGTGATCCCGATGCATGGCGAACACCGGCACCTGCGCGAGCACGTGAAACTGGCCAAAGAGCAGCGCCGCCAGGGGATCGTGGCGGTCAATGGCATGATGATCGACCTTAGCGGCAACGCGCCGAGTGTGGCCGAGTATATCGAGACCGGGCGGACCTATCTCGACGGTTCGGTGCAGATCGGGGCGCTGGACGGGATCGTGCGGGATCGGATCCGCATGGCACTCAATGGTCATGTGGTGGTGACGCTGATTCTGGACGAGCACGACGAGCCACTGGGTGATCCCTGGTGCGAGTCGATGGGTCTGGCGGAAACCGGGCGGAGCCGGACGCCGCTGGTTGAAATCCTCGAGGCCGATCTTGGGCAGTTCCTTGGGCGGGCGAGCGAGAAGACGCTGGCCGATGACGACAAACTGGAGACCGAGCTCAAGCGTATCGTGCGCAGGGTCAGCCAGGACGAGATCGGTAAGCGCCCGGAGGTGACGGTGATCACGTCCCGGTTGGCGTGAGTGCTTTGAACGTCTTCCGCGACCTTCTGGGGCCACGGTATGACGATCTGCCCGGGGCAGTGCAGAGGTTTCATGAGCCTGCCCATGACCATTACCGCGGCACCGCCTTTTCAGGCGGGAGCGATCACGCGCTGGCGCGGCTGATCCGGCGGGTGTTCGGCTTTCCCGAAACCGGCGCCGAGCTGGATGTCGAAATTTGGCTCAGCCAGGAAAACGGCCGCGACCGTTGGTGCCGGCGCTTCGCGGCGCGGCGGTTTTCGTCGAGCTTTTCCGCTGCGCCCGATGGCGTGCTGGACGAGCGGTTTCCACCTTTTCGCTTCGGCTTTCACCTGCAAGCCGAGGGCGGGAGGATGCACTGGGTGTTCCGGCGTTGGTCGCTGGGGCCGGTGCCGCTGCCGCGTTTTCTGGGGCCGAGGATCGAAACCTGGGAGACCGAGGCGGTTGATGGCGGTTTCGAGTTCTACTCGCACGCGGATTTTCCGCTGATCGGGCGGCTGATCCACTATCATGGCGTGGTTCACCCGGTCCCGCCGGCCGAGGTGCGGAACTAGGCGGCGAGGTGCTCCATCTCGGCCACGGCGCGGGCAAGGCGCCTGCCGAGGTCTGGCCGGGCAAGCCGGGCGAGGCTGTCGGCCAGCGACCGATAATACCAGAGCGTGCCGTCGCGGCCGGCGGTGAAGCGGTCGAAGACCGCGGGGCCGTGGCGGCGGAGGTCCTCGGCGATGGCGGTCGCGTTGTGCAGCTTGTCGCAGGTGGTGACGAGGATCGCTTTGGCTGATTTCTGCGGCAGATTTGCCAGATAGGCATGTTTGCGTGTGTCCCAGGCGGGTTTGGGCGCGGTGCCGTCAGAATCGCTGCATTCAGCAACGATGGCGGCGACGTCGGGGCCGAAGCGGTCACTCAGAGTTTCGCGGCTCTGGCCGGCGTCCTCGATCGCGTCGTGTAACAGCCCGGCGATGGCCGTATTTTCGTCGCCGCCATGTTCCAGCACCAGGGCGGAGACCGCCATGAGATGCGAGAGATAGGGGATGGACGTGCCCTTGCGGGTTTGTGTGCGGTGCCAGGCCGCGGCACAGGCAAGCGCATCGTCGAAACGATGTGTCAGCATGGATGCCTCTCGATTTTCAGGGAAAAGCCGTAGAGCCACCGTGGCGGTGGCTTCTACGTCTTGCATATGGGGTCTTGTCGGAGCCGCGTCAACCGGCGCGGCGTTCGTCGAAGCTCTTGGCGATGAAGCCGGGCAGGTGGTCGCCCATGCCGACGATGTTGTTGTCGGCATCCTTTTTGCCGCGCTGCGAGCGGCTGCGGGGCTCCTCGCGGGCAGTGTCGTCCTTGCGCGGTTTGTCGTCCGCACGGGCCTCGCGCGGGGTTTCGTCGGGCTTGGGCTTGCGGCTGCGGCTGCGCTTGGGCTGGTCGTCGGAGCGGTCTTCGACCTTCTCCGGCTGGGCCCCTGCCAGCGGGTTGTCGAGCCGGGGGATCTGTTTGTCGATCAGGCGTTCGACATCGTCGAGGTTTTTCTCGTCGCGGGTCGAGCACAAGGTGATCGCCTTGCCCGCGCGCCCTGCGCGGCCGGTTCGGCCGATGCGGTGCACGTAATCCTCGGCGTGGCCGGGAACGTCGAAGTTGAAGACATGGCTGACCGCCGGTACGTCGAGCCCGCGCGCCGCCACGTCGGAGGCGATCAGCAGTTTGAGCTCGCCATTGCGGAAGCCATCCAGCGTGCGCGTGCGCTGCGACTGGTCGAGATCGCCGTGGATAGGCGCCGCGTCGTAGCCGTATTTCTTCAAGGATTTTGCGACGATATCGACATCGGTCTTGCGGTTGCAGAAGATGATGGCATTGGTCAGCTTGTCCCCCTCGGCATCGATCAGCGCGCGCAAGAGCTTGCGTTTCTCGCTGTCGGCGCGGTCGCGGCGCGAGGGTTTGAACATCACCACGCCCTGTTCGATGGTCTCGGAGGCCGTGGCCTGGCGGGCGACCTCGATGCGGGCGGGGTTCGACAGGAAGGTGTTGGTGATACGCTCGATCTCGGGCGCCATGGTGGCCGAGAAGAACAGCGTCTGGCGGGTGAAGGGCGTGAGCGAGAAGATGCGTTCGATATCGGGGATGAAGCCCATGTCGAGCATCCGGTCGGCTTCGTCCACCACCATGACCTGCACGCCGGTGAGTAGCAGCTTGCCACGTTCGAAATGGTCGAGCAGGCGACCCGGCGTGGCGATCAGAACGTCAACGCCCTTGTCGATCAGCGCGTCCTGTTCCTTGAAGCTGACGCCGCCAATCAGCAGCGCCTTGGTCAGCTTGACGTTCTTGGCATAGGTGTCGAAGTTTTCGGCCACCTGGGCCGCCAGTTCGCGCGTCGGGCAGAGCACCAGGCTGCGGGGCATGCGGGCGCGGGCCCGGCCGCGGGCCAGCATGGTGATCATCGGCAGCACGAAGCCGGCGGTCTTGCCGGTGCCAGTCTGGGCGATACCCAGCACGTCGCGGCCTTCGAGCGCCGGCGGAATGGCGCCGGCCTGGATTGGTGTCGGGGATTCGTAGCCCGCCTCTTCGACGGCCTTAAGTACCTTCGGATCGAGCTTCAGGTCTGAAAATTTTGTCATTTGTATCCGTGGTTTACGGACACGTCTTGGCCCGTAGCGTCTGTCGTGGGTCGGCCTGGACGGCCCGTGGTTGTCCACATCTCTGACCCGCGCGCGATGTTTAGGGAAATTCTGGCGAATGGTCAATGGAGACAGGTTACGGGGGCGCTTTCGCCGCGCTTTGTTGCCGAACTAGAAACAAAACTGGGCTAGATCGGGAAAGTGTTTCGCTAGCTTCGCGTCGAGATCAAGTGTGTGGCAACGCAACAGCCCGTGGTCCTGCAGTTTACGGCGCAGCGCGGGGGTGGCGCGGCACACCTCGTCATAGAAGGCATGCAAGCCGGCCTCGCCCTCATGCTCGAGAATGAAGGTAAAAAGCTCGTGCATCGTGAGCCCGCCGCTTTCGCGGGTCCGGGTGGGGGCGAGATCCGGGCGGTAGGAGCCGTTCTTAAGGCGGTAGCGGAAGCGCGCCAGCCAGTCGGTGAGAGAAGGCGCATGCATGTGGCACAGCTCGGTGGCCTCGAACTCTTGCTGGCCGGGGTTCTGTTGGCCGCCGATGATCACGTTGTGGATCCTGACGTCGACCTCGTCGAGCCCGGTGCGGATGAAGAGCTTGCCCGCGACATGGCTGAGGAAACCGCCGTTCAACTGGGCGCCGTAGGTGGGATAGATCGCGCCGGTCTGGGCGTTGCGGGTGGCGCGGTCGCGAGCCATCGCCTTGAAGCAGGTTTGGCCCGGCGGCATGTCGCGGACACCTTCGGATGACAGCGCCTCGATCGGGCGGACGCGGGCACAGGTACACTCCGCGGAGAGGGCCTCAAGTTGATCCTCTAAGGGATTGCCTGGCAAAAGAAACTCGTCGACGTCGATATGCGCCAGCCAGTCGAGATCGTCGGCCTTGTGGCGATAGGCATGACGCGCGTTCTGGGTCTGGCGGACCTGATGCTTGGTGGGGCGGCGGGGGCGGCGCCAGTGGGCTTCGTCGGCCAGTTCGATGTGGATCCTCGGGTGCTGCGACAGGCGGTCGACGGCGTCTTGGTTGGCGTCGTCGAGATAGATCAGCAAGCGATGCGCGCCGAGGTCAAGGTGATGGGCGGCAAAGGTCGCGATATCGCGCAGGGGGGCCTTGATGGTGGAGACGATGCCCCATTTCGGCGGGTTGCTCATTGTAGGAATATTGGCCGGATGGTGAGAGCTGGTCAATCGGGCAGATCGTTGGGGGGAAGAGGATCGCCTGCATCCATATCGGGGCCGGGCGCACGAGCCGCGAGGATGCGTTGCCAGCCCGGGCTGTCCTGCCGTTTTTGTGGCCAGACCCCTGACAACATGAAACGAAATCGGGCGGAGGTGCGCGCCAGCGTCTCGGCACGTGGCACGAAAGCGTCAGGGTGATCGGCCAAAAGCTGTTCGAGGCTACCTGCCGCGACGACGCCTGCGATCTGCGTCGTGGAAACCAGCCTTATCATGCGCAACGTGAGGTCCCAGGCCATCTCGGGGTCGTCATATTCCAGTGACGACAGGCACGAATAGGCCCACGCGTAGGCTTCATCGGCTTCCGCCGCAGCATAATGCGCCAGCACGGCGGCGGCTACGCGGTCGGCCGAGAATTGACCGTCACGTTGGCAAGGGCGCGGCATGCCGGGATCGCAAAGAAGGCAATCGGGCCGTGCCGGGTTCAAACCATCATTTCCTTCGTCGCCGACAAGGTCACGTCCGGAAAATCGCGCTCGATGCGGTCGATGTCCCATTGCAGCCGGGTCAGGTAGACGATGTCGCCATCATGGTCGTGCGCGATGTGCTGTTTATTGGCATTGGTAAACTTTTCAACGGCTTGCTTGTCGCCGCTCACCCATCGGGCCGAGGTGAACTGGGACTGCTCGAAACGCACCGGGATGCCGTATTCCAGCTCGATCCGCGACGCCAGAACCTCGAACTGCAGGGCGCCGACGACGCCGACGATGAAGCCCGAGCCGATGGCGGGCTTGAAAACCTTGGCGGCGCCTTCCTCGGCGAATTGCATCAGCGCCTTTTCCAGGTGCTTGGCCTTCATCGGGTCGGTGGCGCGCACGCCTTGCAGCAGTTCCGGTGCGAAGGAGGGGATGCCGGTGACGCGCAGCGCCTCGCCTTCGGTCAGGGTGTCGCCGATGCGCAGCTGGCCGTGGTTGGGGATGCCGATGATGTCGCCGGCCCAGGCCTCTTCCGCCAGTTCACGGTCGGAGGCAAGGAACATCACCGGGTTGGTGATGGCCATCGGTTTCTTCGAGCGCACATGGGTCAGTTTCATGCCGCGGATGAAGTGCCCCGAGGCGAGGCGGACGAAGGCGACCCGGTCGCGGTGCTTGGGGTCCATATTGGCCTGAACCTTGAAAACGAAGCCGGAAACCGTTGTTTCCTCAGGAGAAATCTGGCGTGGCTCGGCGGATTGCGGTTGCGGTTCCGGGCCGTAGGTGGCGATGCCGTCCATCAGTTCCTTGACCCCGAACGAGTTGATCGCCGAGCCGAACCAGATCGGCGTCATGTGGCCTTCGAGCACCGATTGCGGGTCGAGCGCAGGCAACAGCTCGCGGGCCATTTCGACTTCTTCGCGGAGCTGTTCGAGCAGGATTTCTGGCACATGTTTTTCGAGAAGAGGGTCATCCAACCCCTTGATTTTGATGGTTTCCGCGACCCTGTTGCGGTCGGCCCGGTCCATCAGTTCGAGCCGGTCATTGAGCATGTCGTAGCAGCCCAGGAACTCGCGACCCATGCCTATCGGCCAGGACGCTGGGGTCACGTCGATCGCCAGCATCTCCTGGATCTCGTCGATGATATCGAAGGTGTCGCGGCTTTCGCGGTCCATCTTGTTGCAGAAGGTCAGGATCGGCAGGTCGCGCAGCCGGCAGACTTCGAACAGCTTCCGGGTCTGGCTTTCCACCCCCTTGGCGCCGTCGATCACCATGATCGCGGCATCGACGGCAGTGAGGGTGCGATAGGTGTCCTCCGAGAAGTCCGAGTGCCCCGGAGTGTCGACAAGATTGAAACGGAAAGTCTTGAAATCGAACGACATTGCCGAGGCCGAGACAGAAATGCCGCGATCCTTTTCCATCTGCATGAAGTCCGAGCGGGTGCGCCGCGCCTCGCCCTTGGCGCGAACCTGGCCGGCCATCTGGATGGCCCCGCCGTAAAGCAGGAATTTTTCGGTCAGCGTGGTCTTGCCGGCATCCGGATGCGAAATGATCGCAAAGGTGCGGCGCCGCGCGATTTCGGGCGGCAGAGCGGGGCGGTTTGCGGCGGTGTCCAACATGAGCGCGCGTATAGGTAAGGAATGCGGCAATGGCAAGAATGGTGGCGTCGGGCCGGCTGGCTGGCGCGCCGGCTGGCCTCCTGTCTGGCGTACGGTGGGCAGAAGCGGCGTTAACCTTTGGTCGCTAGACCTTTCCGCGATCTTAACGACGATGGGGGCGCGAGATGAGCGAGAGCAGGCGAGTTGCCGAAGTGCGAATGATGGAAGAGCTTCGCAAGTTCCAGCAGGAGCTGTCGGAGAACTGGGTCGACCGGTCGCTGCCTGAAGGGTGGAACGGGCTCGACATGTCGGCGCCGCTTCCGGTGGTGAAGGAGAAGGTGACGCTCAGGCTCGATGCCGACATGGTGCGCTGGTTCCGCAAGCTGGGGCCGGGCTATGGGACGCGGATCAACACGATCCTGCGGATATACTGGCAGGCCCTCTTGGCGGGCCGCGTCACGTCGCATTGGGATGAGAACGAGGTTGCGCCCGCCTTCATGGCCCTGCTCGAGCGCATGGGCGGAGAGGAGGAGGGGTAGAGGGTGCCGCCGTGGCCTGGGAGTCGGGGCCCCGGGATCTGGCCCCCTGTCGCTGTTGCGGGAGAAGGGAAAACGGCCTGGAGTTGTTCATCGGGTTTCCGCGCGGATAGCCGCGAAGACGCTGCACGCTTCCCGACCTGCGGCTCCCGGGGCAGCGATCGGGTGAGGCGGTGAGGGCCGCTGAAGGTCAAAGGATCTGGCTGTACAGAGCGTCATGCCGAACCGCTTGGGCGCCGCCCCGCGGGGCGGCGCCCAAGCGGCTTGTGGTCGGAACGCCCGAGGTCCGCATTGGGCCGAAACCGCCATTCCACCCCGGGCATTCGGGTGCGTGGCACCGCCTCGACGTATCGAGGGCCCCGGGGCTGCACCTCGGGCTGAGCGCAGGTGTTGTCTGCGGCGGTCTCTGCCGGAGACGGGTTGGGCCGCGCGTATGGTCTGAGCGGGTCGATCATCGGGCACTGGCCTTGGCTGGCTGCTTGGGGTTTTATGGCTGACAGTCGAATGGGAATCAGCAAAGGGAGAGCGCGCATGGATCTGGGACTTGCAGGAAAGAAGGCGATCGTCTGCGCCTCGTCAAAGGGGCTGGGGCGCGGTTGCGCCGAGGCGCTGGCGGCGGCGGGTGTCAATCTGGTGATGAACGCGCGCAGCGACGGGCCGCTGAGACAGGCGGCCGAGGAGATCGCCGCGGCGCATGGGGTCACCGTGGTGCCGGTGGCCGCCGACATCACCAGCGAGGATGGCCGGGCGCAGGTGCTGGATGCCGCCGGCGAGGTCGATATCCTGGTGAACAATGCCGGCGGGCCGCCGCCGGGCATGTGGTATGACTGGGAGCGCGAGGACTTCATCCGCGCGCTCGACGCCAACATGCTGACGCCGATCGCGATGATGAAGGCCTGTCTGCCGGGGATGATGAGCCGCGGCTGGGGCCGGGTGGTCAACATCACCTCGCAAAGCGTGAAGGCGCCGATCGCGGTGCTGGGGCTTTCCAATTCGGCGCGCGCCGGGTTGACCGGCTATGTCGCCGGCACCGCGCGGCAGGTGGCGGGATCGGGGGTGACGATCAACAACCTGCTGCCGGGGATCCACGCCACCGACCGGGCGATATCGCTCGATACCAAGGTGGCGCAGGAGCAGGGTATTTCCATGGAAGAGGCCAAGGCGCAGCGCTGCACCTCGATTCCCGCCGGGCGCTATGGCACGGCGGAGGAATTCGGCGCCGCCTGCGCCTTCCTGTGCTCGCAACATGCCGGGTTCATCGTCGGTCAGAACATCCTGCTCGACGGCGGCGGGGTGAACATGACGCTCTGATGGCGCAGGGGTTTTCGCTCGCCGATCAGCTGTTCAACGCCGGCAAGGTCGTCGGGCTGGGCCAGCGGGTTGCGGCGGCGGCCCCGGGGTTCGCGGCCAGCGCCTTCGCCGAAGCGGTCATGGCGCGGCTGCCGGAGCTGGAGCTGAAGGCGCGGATCGGCTGGATCGCCGAATGCCTCGACGCCCGGCTGCCGCGGGACTTCGAAGACTTGGCCGCGGTGATCCTGGCGGCGTTGCCGCCGTCCTGCGATCCGGGCCTCAGCGACGGCGACTTCGGCGATTTCATCTACGCGCCACTGGGCGAACTGGTGGTGCGGCGCGGGCTGGACCGGCCGGAGCGGGCGCTGGACCTGCTGGAGGAACTGACCCAGCGCTTCTCGATGGAATACGCGATCCGGCCGTTTCTCAATGCCCATGAGGATCTGGTCTTTGCCCGGCTCGCGGCGTGGTGCGGCCATCCGCATTACCATGTGCGGCGGCTGGTCAGCGAAGGCACGCGGCCGAAACTGCCCTGGGGCAGCGGCATCGCGGCGGATCCGGCCCGGGCGCTGCCGCTGCTCGACGCGCTTCATGGCGATGCGACGCGGTTCGTGACGCGATCGGTGGCCAACCATCTCAACGATCTCAGCAAGCTGATGCCAGAGGTGGTGATCGACCGGCTGGAGGGCTGGGCCACGGCGGGGCGGCAGGCGCCGGAAGAGTTCGGCTGGATGCGGGCGCATGCCCTGCGGACGCTGGTGAAGGATGGCGACGCGCGGGCGCTGGCGTTGCTGGGCTATCGCGCCGATGCGCCGGTGCGGCTGGCGGCGCTGGAGCTCGACCGGGCACGGTTGCAGGCGGGAGAACCGTTGCGGTTCGCCGTGGTGCTGGCGGCTGACGCGGACAGCCCGGTGCTGGTCGACTACGTGGTGCATTTCCATCGCGGTCCGGGGCAGGCGCCGCGGCGCCGGGTGATGAAGCTGGGCCAGGCGGTGGTGCAACCGGGGCAGGCGCTGCGGCTGGAAAAGCGCTATCGCCTGCCGAAAGCGGCGACCACGGTCAAGGTGGTGCCGGGGCCGCACCGGCTCGAGGTGCAGGTCAACGGCCGGGTGCTGGGCGGGGTGGATTTCGAGGTCGTGGACGCGGGTTAGGCCCGCCCGTTGCCGCGGCGCGCGATGCCTCCGGCGGAGCGGTTGAGAAAACCAAATCAGCCGTGCTGTAGAAAAGACCCCCGATGGCAAACGCCACCGGGAGCTTCTTCCGTTGCGGTCATCGGCTCCTCAGCCTGTACCGCACCCACGCTTCCAACCGGACGGAGTTAACGAAACCTTGCTTCTTGCGTTCCGCAAATACCTCGGGGGTTTGGGGGCAGAGCCCCCAAGGGCCGGCCGCGCGAAGCGAGGCCCCCGGCGACGCGCGCCGCGCGGCGCAATCGCTTGGATCGGGGGACGCGCGCCACGTGGCGCGCCGGCATGCGCCTATTCCGCCGGCTGGAAGCCCTCGATCAGCTGGCGCAGGCCGACCGCGGCACCGGCGAAGATCGCGGCGAAGGTGACCGGGGCGGAAAAGCTCAGCACCGAAAATGCCGAGATCGCCTGGCCGACGGTACAGCCCATGGCGATCACCGCCCCGGCGCCCATCATCGCGGCGCCGACGATCTGGCGCTTGAGCTCGCGCGGGTCCTCGCAGGCCTCCCAGCGGAAGTGGCCCTTGATCAGCGAGCCGGCGAAGGCGCCGAGGCCGACGCCGAGAATCGAACCCACCGCGAAGGAGGGCGCCCGGGCCGAGGCGGTCATGGCATAGAGCAAGGTTTCGCCGACCGGGGCGGCAAAGGAATGCGACACCACCGGCACCGCGTCAAAGCCCGTGGCCGCGACCCATGCGGTCCCGGCCCAGCCCGAGACAATCGCAAGCCCCACGACCATGCCCCAGAACAGCATTTTCGGCTTGGCGAGGAAGGCGCGCGAGGCCAGTGCCCCGGCGATGACCAGCGCCCCGGTGAGCAGGCCGATCCTGCCGACCGTCAGCCCGGTCGACGCGCTGAGGGCATGGGCGATGCCGGGCGGGCGGCCGGTGACCTCGGCCTGGGGAAAGAGCCAAATCCGCAGGCCGGCCAGCGGACCCGAGAGCACGACATAGGCCGACACCCCCATCACCAGCACGATGACGAAGGCCCTGAGATCGCCACCGCCCAGACGGGCGATCGAGCCGTAGCCGCAATTGCCCGAGAGCGCCATGCCGTAACCGAACATCAGACCGCCCAGGATCGAGGCCAGCGGCATCCAGCGGATCGAGAGATAGAAACTCTGCTCCGGGACCAGCCAGCCGGAGGCTGTCAGTGCCGAGGTGCCGAGAATGGCGACACCGATCGCCAGCACCCACATTCGCATACGCAGGCTGGAGCCGCCGTAGAGCAGATCCTCGATGGCGCCCATGGTGCAGAAGCGCCCGAGCCGGGCGGCGAGGCCCAGAAGCAGGCCACCGGCGAGCCCGATCAGGGCGACCAGCGCGTTTTCGCTGAGATATTCGAGCATTGCGCCCCGTTGGTCCTTCCTTCGGTCGTCTGCGCCCGGTCCGGCGCGACGGGCCCGACAGGCGGACCTAGTCGCAGTCGTCGGCGCAGAACAACTCGTAAACGAGTTCGAGTATACGTCTGGGGCGGTTGTCGGCCAAGCGGTAATAGATCGCCTTGCCGTCGCGGCGCGGCACCACCAGGCCTTCGAGCCGCAGGCGCGACAGTTGCTGCGAGACCGCCGCCTGCCGGGCCGCGAGCAGCTCTTCGAGCTCGGTCACCGATTTCTCGCCGGTCACGAGGTGGCACAGGATCATCAGCCGGCCTTCGTGGCTGACGGTTTTCAGGAAGTTCGACGCGGTCGTGGCATTGGCGACGAAGCGGTCGAGGTCATCCTCGCTCATGTCTTTATCGAATACCGGCAGAGCCATCTTCAAACGATCCCTCAGTTGGACACCGGACTTGTTGGGCCGGGTACTTTTCCGTTGTTTGTCCTGCACCCTTGCGTGGGCGCTTAACCTTGTCTTTGCGCCGAAGACGCGGCGGTCGGGGCCTGGTAATCGGTTTTGGCCTTGAGCATCATGCCGAGCAGGCCCCAAAAGAAATCTTCGCCGGGATAGCCCTCGATCCGGCCCAGTTCGCGCCCGTTCTCGACCAGGATGAAGGTCGGGGTAAATGAGACTTTACGGTCAAAGGTCATGCCGTCGGGTGCGCCATCGCGCAGGTCGACACGGCGCAACGGGGCGAAGGCGCCTTCGGGGGACTGCGGATAGATCGGGCCGATCACGGCGTGCCACTCCATGCAGTAGGTGCAACCCTTCTGCTCGACCATCACCAGTTCGGCGGCGGCGAGCGGCGTGGCGATTGCCATCCAGAACAGCGAAACCAGAGAAGTGACGGCGCGTTTTACCATGTGACGGCTGACCGCTTCAGATTGACCGACGATTAAACACATCATAATCTGATAATGTGATTTCTTCAAGGGAGGGAAGAAACGCCGTGCTCGACATCACCTATCTCGGCGCCTTGATGGCCGGGCTCGGGGCGTTTTTCACCCCCTGCATCCTGCCAATGGTTCCCTTTTACCTGAGTTACATGGCCGGCATTTCGATGGCCGAGTTGCGAGGCGACGGCGAGATCGCCCCGGGGGCGCAACGGCGGCTGGTGATCTCGGCCCTGATGTTCGCGCTGGGCGTGACCTCGATCTTCATGCTGATGGGCATGGGGGCGACGGCGCTGGGGCAGACCTTCGCCGAATGGAAGGGAACGCTGGCCTATGTCGCGGCGGCGGTGATCTTCGTCTTCGGGCTGCATTTCCTGGGCATCATTCGGATCGGCTTCCTGATGCGCGAGGCGCGGATGGAGTCGAAAAGCGACCCGACCACCGTTCTGGGCGCTTATGTGATGGGGCTGGCGTTCGGGTTTGGCTGGACCGCCTGCGTCGGACCGGTGCTGGCCTCGATCCTGATGATCGCCAGTGGCATGGGTGACATTTCCAAGGGCGCGGCGCTGCTGGCGGTGTTCGGGATGGGCATGACCGCGCCCTTCGTCATCGCCGCCTTTTTCGCGC
This sequence comes from Marimonas arenosa, assembly GCF_030848945.1. Lineage (GTDB taxonomy): Bacteria > Pseudomonadota > Alphaproteobacteria > Rhodobacterales > Rhodobacteraceae > Marimonas > Marimonas arenosa. The sequence goes on along the minus strand of NZ_JANHAX010000005.1, from coordinate 172,098 downwards.
GGCCGTTCCTGGCCTGGATGCAGCGGCACCGGGCGAAGATGGTCTATGTCGAAAAAGTGATGGGCGTGATGCTGATCATGTTTGCCATCCTGATCGCAACCGATACCGTGAACCTGATTTCGAACTGGATGGTCGAGACATTCCCGAGTTTTAGCAGCCTCGGTTGAGGCGCCCGGGATCAAGAGGGAGGAAAGAGATGAAGCGTTTTCTGGTGACCTTGGCCATGTTGGTCGGCTTTGCGGGTATGGCGGCGGCCGAGATCGGCGATGACGGGCTGCACAAACAGCCGTGGATGCGCGACACGTTCAAGGATCTGCGCGAAGATCTGGAGGAGGCCAACGCGGAGGGCAAGCGGCTGGTGCTGTTCGTCGAGCAGCGCGGCTGCATCTATTGCAAGAAGATGCATGAAGAGGTGTTCGTGGTTCCCGAGCTGTCGGACTACATCGAGGAAAACTTCTTCGTGGTGCAGATGAACCTGCACGGTAATGACGTGGCCACCGATTTCGACGGCGAAGAGACCGAACAGAGCGCGCTGATGCGCAAGTGGGGCATCCTGTTCACGCCGACGCTGATCTTCCTGCCCGAGGAGGCCGACGCGGGCAAGACCGCGGTGCAGGCATCGGTGGCGACGATGCCGGGCGCTTTCGGTTTCCACACCACCTATGACATGTTCCACTGGGTGCGTGAAAAGCGCTATGAGAACCAGGACGAGGAAGATTTCCAAAGATATCACGCCCGAAAGTTCCTGGAACGCACCGGAAAAGACAGTGAATGAGCAAGAATATTGCCTGCGCGCGCAATATTCCGGCCGGCCGTTCAATTCATTCCTATGAATTTGTTGTTGCGTTCTCGCGGCCATGTGGCCTAGATTGGTCGGAGCTAACCTGACGGAACGAAGGTAGCGAAGGGAGGAAAAATGAGGTTTACCACACTCACACTGGCGGCGGCATTGTGCGCCGGCGCTGCAACCGCGTCGGAAGTGGCGCCGGGCGACGTCGTGTTCAACGGCAGCGCCGTGGAGGCATCGCTGACCGGCGTCGCCGGCAATGCCGACGAGGGGATGAAGGTCTATTCGTCCAAGAAGATGGGCAACTGCATCGCCTGCCATCAGATCAGCTCGGTCGACGCGCCCTTCCCGGGCAACGTGGGCCCGAGCCTCGACGGTGTCGGCGACCGCTGGAACGTTGCCGAGCTGCGCGGAATCCTGGTCAACTCGAAGATGACGTTCGAGGGCACGGTGATGCCGGCCTATTACAGGGTCGACGGCTTCATCCGTCCGGGCAACCGTTATACCGGCAAGGCGGCGGACGACACGTTCGGTCCGCTTCTGGAAGCCCAGCAGATCGAAGACCTGGTCGCGTTCCTGAGCACTCTGAAAGAGTGATCGGTGAGCCTGCGACCGCTCAACAGACACACAGTTTAAGGAGAGAGAGAATGAGCTTCTCACGACGCGATACGCTGGCGCTTGGTGCCGGTGCCGTGGCTCTGACCGCTCTGCCGCTGCGCGTGGGCGCCGCGGCGTCGGTCGAGGAAGTGGTGGCCGGGTTCACCGGCGGGGCAGACGTAGGCGAGGGCGGCGTGACGCTGACCGCGCCGGAGATCGCCGAAAACGGCAACACCGTGCCGATCGGCGTGGCCGCCGAGGGCGCCGCCGCGATCCTGCTGGTTGCCAGCGGCAACCCGAACCCGAACGTCGCCACCTTCAACTTCGGCGAACTGGCCGGCAGCGCCAGTGCCAGCACCCGGATCCGCCTGGCGGGCACCCAGGATGTGATGGCGATCGCCAAGATGGCGGACGGCAGCTTCAAGAAGGCATCCCAGACCGTAAAGGTCACCATCGGCGGCTGCGGCGGCTGAGACAACAGGAGACGAGACAATGGCAAGTGGTGTTAAACCCCGCGTGAAAGCCCCGAAATCGGCCTCTGCCGGTGAAACCGTCACGATCAAGACCCTGATCAGCCACAAGATGGAATCGGGTCTGCGCAAGGACAAGGACGGCAACCTGATCCCGCGCTCGATCATCAATCGCTTCACCTGCGAGTTCAACGGCAAGAGCGTGATCGATGTGGAAATGCAGCCCTCGATCTCGACCAACCCGTATTTCGAGTTCGAGGCCACGATCCCGGAAGCCGGTGACATGAAGCTCACCTGGTACGATGACGATGGATCGGTCTACGAGGACAGCAAGTCGATCGCGGTCGGCTGAGCACAGGCGCGCCCCGCTCCGCAGAAGGGTGGGGCGCCGGAAATCTAGGGAGGAAACCGTATGAAATTCAAGACGATGTCCGTCATCGCTGCGGTCGCCATGGCTCTGCCGACATTCAGTATGGCTGATCCGGACGACGACAAGCTGGTGATCAACGGCGAAATCGAAGTGGCTACCAAGGTGGCGCCGGCGGCGCACCTGGATGGTGCGCTGAGCGAGGTTATGTCAGGCTGGCATTTCCGCAACGACGACACCCAGGCCATGGAAATGGACGATTTCGACAACCCGGGCATGCTCGGGGCCGAAAACGGCATGGCGATCTGGGAAGCCGCCGAAGGCAGCGAAGGCAAGTCCTGCGCCGATTGCCATGGCGATCCGGCGGAAAGCATGAAAGGCGTCAGGGCGAGCTATCCCAAGTTCGACGAAAAGGCCGGCACGCTGATGACCGTGCAGATGAAGATGAACGAGTGCCGCACCGAACGGATGGGCGCCGAGGCGTGGAAATACGACGCCGGCAAGGCGATCGACGTCGAGGCGATGATCGCGTCGCATTCGCGCGGCATGCCGGTGAACGTGGCGATCGACGGCCCCGCCGCCCCGTTCTGGGAAAAGGGCAAGGAGATCTACTACACCCGTTACGGCCAGCTGGAGCTGTCCTGCGCCTCGTGCCACGAGGAGAATTACGGCAACATGATCCGGGCCGACCATCTCAGCCAGGGTCAGATCAACGGCTTCCCGACCTACCGTCTGAAGAACGCCAAGCTTAACGGGGTGCACTCGCGCTTCAAGGGCTGCATTCGCGACACCCGTGCGCACACCTTCAGCCCGGGTAGCGACGAGTTCATCGCACTGGAACTCTATGTCGCTTCGCGCGGGATGGGGCTCGGCATCGAGGGCCCGTCGGTGCGGAACTGATCGGGATCGGGCCGCCTGCGCGGCCCGACTCGCCCGGGGGGCGCTGCCCCCCGGTCACAAAATCCTTGGATTTTGTGACTTCCCCCCGGAGTATTTCCGGCAAGATGAAGCAGGGCGGGGTGCCGGTGATGGGCGGCCCGCCGTTTTTTTCCAACAGAATGAGGGCGGTGTCATGATCTCACGGCGCGATTTTCTTCAGGTTTCGATGGCGGCGTCGGCGCTGCTGGGCAGCAGCGGCTTCGGCAACTGGGCGCGGCTGGCGGCGCAGCAGGCGCTGAGCCAGGACCAGCTGCTGGAGTTCGAAACTTACGGCAATGTCAGCCTCATTCACGTCACCGATATCCATGCCCAGTTGAAACCGATCTATTTCCGCGAGCCCGAGATCAACCTCGGCGTCGGCGAGGCCCGTGGACAGATGCCGCACGTCACCGGCGCCGATTTTCGCAGGGCCTACGGGATCGACGATGGATCGCCCGCGGCCTATGCGCTGACCTATGACGATTTCACCGCGCTGGCGAAGACCTATGGCCGGGTCGGCGGCATGGACCGGGTGGCGACGGTGGTGAACGCGATCCGGGCCGATCGGCCGGACGCGCTGCTGCTCGATGGCGGCGACACCTGGCACGGCTCCTATACCTGCTATCACACCGAAGGCCAGGACATGGTCAACGTGATGAACGCGCTGAAGCCCGACGCGATGACCTTCCATTGGGAGTTCACGCTGGGCAGCGAGCGGGTCAACGAACTGGTCGAGGGGCTGCCGTTTGCCGCGCTGGGCCAGAACATCTTCGATGCCGAATGGGATGAGCCGGCGGAGCTGTTCAAGCCCTATCAGTTCTTCGAGCGCGGCGGGGTGAAGGTGGCGGTGATCGGCCAGGCCTTCCCCTATATGCCGATCGCCAACCCGCGCTGGATGTTCCCGGAATACAGTTTCGGCATCCGCGACGAGAACATGCAGGCGATGGTCGACGAGGTCCGCGCGGCGGGGGCGGAACTGGTGGTTTGCCTGAGCCACAACGGTTTCGATGTCGACAAGAAGATGGCCGGGCGGGTCACCGGCATTGACGTGATCCTGTCGGGTCACACCCATGACGCGCTGCCCGAACCGGTGCAAGTGGGGCAGACCTTCATCATCGCCAGCGGTTCGAACGGCAAGTTCGTCAGCCGGGTCGATCTCGATGTGCGCGATGGCAAGATGATGGGCATCCGCCACAAGCTGATCCCGATCTTCTCGGACGTGATCGCGCCCGATCCGGCGATGACGGCGCTGATCGACGAGCAACGGGCGCCCCATGCCGACAAGCTGGCCGAGGTGATCGGCCATACCGACGAGGTGCTGTATCGCCGCGGCAATTTCAACGGCACCTGGGACGATCTGATCTGCAACGCGCTGATCAGCGAGCGCGAGGCCGATATCGCGATGAGCCCGGGCGTGCGCTGGGGGCCGAGCCTGTTGCCGGGTGATCCGATCACCCGCGAGGATATCTGGAACGTCTGCTCGATGACCTATGGCAAGGCCTATCGCAGCGAGATGACCGGCGAATTCATCCAGGTCATCCTGGAGGACGTGGCCGACAACCTGTTCAACCCGGATCCCTACTATCAGCAGGGCGGCGACATGGTGCGGATCGGCGGGCTTGGCTATCGTATCGACGTGACCAAGCCGCAGGGCGAGCGGATCACCGAGATGACGCTGTTGAAGACCGGCGAGGCGATTGATCCGGCGAAAACCTATGTCGTGGCCGGTTGGGCCAGCGTCAACGAAGGCACCGAGGGGCCGCAGATCTGGGACGTGATCGAGAACCACGTGCGGAAGGTCGGGACGGTAACGCTGGAGCCCAACACCAGCGTGCAGGTCGTCGAGGGCTGACGCTCGCGCGCCCCAAACCAGTAAGAAAAATCGCGCACGGCCGGGGGTTTGCCCCGGCCGTTGTCGTTTCCGCGGGTTGTCGATCCGGCCGGCGCGACACGCATCGGATGCAGGCATGCAAACATTCTCGGATGAGATTATTTTTTTGGCGTTTCGTGTCCGGCGTGTCATACTGGCGGTGGTAACAGGGAGGAGTTGCCATGTTGACGCGACGCAGCGTGCTGGCGTCGGGGGTCGCTTTGGCGGCCGCGGGGCCAGTGTTGGGGGCCGGGAGTGACACCGGCGCGGAGGTGCATGTCGAGCTCGGGGATGACGGGCTGCACAAGCAGCCGTGGTTCCTCGACAGTTTCCTGGAACTGGGCGACGATCTTCAGGCCGCCGCCGACAATGGCCGGAACCTGATGGTGATCTGGGAGCAGAACGGTTGCCCCTATTGCCGCGAGTTGCACTACGTGAATTTCCAGCGCGCGGAGATCACCGACTTCATTCAGGCGCATTTCGACGTGATTCAGCTCGACATGTTCGGCGCCCGCGAGGTCCGGGATTTCGACGGCGAAACGCTGGAAGAACGGCGGCTGGCTGAAAAATGGGGCGTGCAGTTCACCCCGACGACTCAATTGTTCCATGCCGAAAACGCGGGCGCGGGCACGCTGCGGGAGGCCGAGGTGTTCCGTATGCCGGGATACCTCAAGCCGTTCCATTACCTGAGTTCGCTCGAATACGTGGTGGCTCAGGACTACAAGAACCAGGGCTTCCAGCGGTTCTTGCAGGACAAGTTCGAGAAACTGCGCGAACAGGGGATTGATCCGGATGTCTGGTAGAGTTCTGGGCGCTGCGGCGCTGGCGCTCGGGGTGGCGGTGGCGGCCCCGGCCTGGGGAGAGGGCCATGCCGAGCCGATCGGCGATGCCGAGGCGGGGGCCGAGGTGTTCGACTATTGCGTCGGCTGTCACGAGGTTGGGGCCGGAGCCGAAAACGGCATCGGGCCACATCTCAACGGGATCTTCGGCCGAACCGCCGGTTCGATTGAAAACTACAAATATTCCAAAGGCTTGACGCGTGAGGGCAAGCTGGGAATGGTGTGGGATCTGGAGCATCTCGACGCCTATCTCACCAATCCCAAGGCACTGGTTTCCGATACCCGGATGAGTTTCGACGGGCTGGACGACAAGACGGAACGCGACGACGTGCTGGCCTATCTGCGGCAATTCTCGGACAACCCGCAAAACATTCCCGAAGCCGCGCCGACGGCACGCCCGCCCGAGGTCGAGTTGCCGCCGGAGATCCTGGCAATGGTGGGCGATCCGGACTATGGCGAGTACCTGTCGAACGAATGCACCACCTGTCATCAGGCCGATGGTGATTACGATGGCATCCCGGGCATCGTCAGCTGGCCGGAAGAGGATTTCGTCATCGCCATGCATGCCTACAAGCGCAAGATCAGGCCGCATCCGGTGATGCAGATGATGGCCGGGCGGCTCACCGATGAAGAGATCGCGGCGCTGGCCGCGTATTTCGGCAAGCTGGAGTAAGCCGGCGACGATGAAACACAGCAATACCACGCAAATATTCTCACTCATGGTCATGGGAGGAAAATGACATGAAACTCGACAGACGCGCCTTTATCGGAACCGGGGCAGCCGCCGCGGCGGCGCTCAGCGCACCGCATGTGCGTGCGGCCAGCCACGGCAAACCCAAGGTCGTGGTCGTCGGCGGCGGTGCCGGCGGCGCCACGGCGGCGCGCTATATCGCCAAGGACAGCAACGGCGAGATCGATGTCACGTTGGTCGAGCCGACGCGGATGTATTACACCTGCTTCTTCTCGAACCTTTATATCGGCGGCTTCCGCGAGTTGAGCTCGATCGGCCACAGCTATGGCGGGCTGGCCAAGCAGGGCGTCAACGTGGTCCACGATTGGGCCGTGGGCATCGACCGCGACGCCAAGACGGTGACGCTGGCAGGCGGCGCGGTGCTGCCCTATGACAAACTGGTTCTGAGCCCGGGGATCGATTTCGTCGACGGTGCCGTGCCGGGATGGAGCGTTGCGGCGCAGAACAAGATGCCGCATGCCTACAAGGCCGGGTCGCAGACCGAGCTGCTGAAAGCGCAGATCGAGAGCATGCCTGCCGGTGGCACCTTTGCCATGGTCGCCCCGCCGAACCCGTTCCGCTGCCCGCCGGGACCGTATGAGCGGGTTTCGATGGTTGCGCACCTGCTGAAGAACATCAATCCGACGGCGAAGATCATCGTTGCCGACCCGAAACCGAAATTCTCGAAGATGGCGCTGTTCCAGGATGGCTGGTCGCGTCACTACGACGGCATGATCGACTGGATCGGCCAGGATTTCGGCGGCGACAAGGTGGAAGTGAATGCCGACGAGATGACCGTCAGCATCGACGGCGAGGTGACCAAGGTCGATGCCTGCAACGTCATCCCGGCGATGAAGGCGGGCAAGATCTGCGACATGGCCGGCATTACCGATGGCCGCTGGGCGCCGGTCGATGGCCACAGCATGGTCAGCAAGATGGACGAGAACATCCATGTGCTGGGCGATTCCTGCAGCCAGGGCGACATGCCGAAATCGGGCTTCTCGGCCAACAGCCAGGCCAAGGTGTGCGCCATGGCCGTGCGCGGCGCGCTCACGGGGTCGAAGGTGTTCCCGGCCAAGTTCTCGAACACCTGCTGGTCGCTGCTGGACACCGACGATGGCGTCAAGGTGGGCGCGACCTACAAGGCCACCGACGAGAAGATCGCCAAGGTCGACGGCTTTATCAGCCAGGTCGGCGAGGACGATGCGCTGCGCAAGCAGACCTTCGAGGAATCGGTCGGCTGGTACGCCGGTATCACCGCGGACATGTTCGGCTGAACGATGCCGGGCGCCGGGGGGCCAGCCCCCCGGACCCCCCGGAGTATTTCGGGCAAGATGAAGAAAGGGGCGTGGCGTGGGCGGCGCCCTTTTCGCGTTCGTGATGGGGCGTTTTTCGCCGGTGCCCTTGCAGCCCCTTGAGCGCATGACTAAGACTCCGTTAGCACCTCGGCGCTAAAACGAAACGCAAGTTGAGAACAGGCAGGAACAGATGAAAGATCCCTTCGAGATTTACATGAATACCCTCGTGCCCATGGTGGTCGAACAGACCAGCCGGGGCGAGCGGGCGTATGACATCTTTTCGCGCCTGCTGAAGGAGCGGATCATCTTCGTGTCAGGCCCGGTGCATGACGGCATGTCGAGCCTGATCGTGGCGCAGCTTCTGCATCTCGAGGCCGAGAACCCCAGTAAGGAAATCTCGATGTATATCAACTCGCCCGGCGGCGTGGTGACGTCGGGGCTCTCGATCTATGACACGATGCAATACATCAAGCCGAAGGTGTCGACGCTGGTGATCGGCCAGGCGGCGTCGATGGGATCGCTTCTGTTGACCGCGGGCGAGGCGGGGATGCGTTACAGCCTGCCCAACAGCAGGATCATGGTGCACCAGCCCTCGGGCGGCTATCAGGGACAGGCGACGGATATCATGATCCATGCCGAAGAGACGCTGAAGCTGAAGAAGCGGCTGAACGAGATCTATGTCAAACATACCGGCCGCAAGCTGAAAGAGGTCGAGGCCGCGCTGGAACGCGACAATTTCATGTCGCCGGAAGAGGCCAAGGGCTGGGGCCTGATCGACGAGATCGTGGAAAGCCGCGCCAAGACGGACGACGAGGGATAAGCACGTCTCGGACGCCAATCGGCGCAGGGGCGAATTTGACATTGTGACCCGCCGGGGCTTGGCCTAAGCTTGAGCCGGGCAAGGGGACAAGCCGGCGACGGCAATGAAACGCGAGACGGGCCTGAAAGGACGATCATGTCGAACAACTCTGGCGGTAGCGACAGCAAGAACACGCTCTACTGCAGCTTCTGCGGCAAGAGCCAGCATGAGGTGCGCAAGCTGATTGCCGGGCCGACCGTGTTCATCTGCGATGAATGCGTCGAGCTATGTATGGACATCATCCGCGAAGAGACCAAGAACGCCGGGCTGAAAAGCGCCGAAGGTGTGCCGACGCCGCATGAGATCTGCGACGTTCTGGACGACTACGTGATCGGCCAGAAGATGGCCAAGCGGGTGCTGTCGGTGGCGGTGCACAACCACTATAAACGGCTCAACCACTCGCAGAAGTCGTCCGACATCGAACTGGCGAAGTCGAACATCCTTCTGATCGGTCCGACCGGCTGCGGCAAGACGCTGCTGGCGCAGACGCTGGCGCGGATTCTTGATGTACCGTTTACCATGGCGGACGCCACGACGCTGACCGAGGCCGGCTATGTTGGCGAGGATGTCGAGAACATTATCCTCAAGCTGTTGCAGTCGAGCGAATACAATGTCGACCGCGCCCAGCGCGGCATTGTCTATATCGACGAGGTCGACAAGATCACTCGCAAGTCGGAAAACCCCTCGATCACCCGCGACGTCAGCGGCGAAGGCGTGCAGCAGGCGCTGCTGAAACTGATGGAAGGCACCGTGGCCAGCGTGCCGCCGCAGGGCGGGCGCAAGCATCCGCAGCAGGAATTTCTGCAGGTCGACACCACCAACATCCTGTTCATCTGCGGTGGCGCCTTTGCCGGGCTGGACAAGATCATCGCGCAGCGCGGCAAAGGCTCGGCCATGGGCTTCGGGGCTGATGTGCGCGACAACGACGCGCGCAACGTCGGAGAGATCTTCAAGGATCTCGAGCCCGAAGATCTGCTGAAATTCGGCCTGATCCCGGAATTCGTCGGCCGTCTGCCGGTGATCGCGACGCTGGAGGATCTTGACGAGGAGGCGCTGGTCACCATCCTGACCCAGCCCAAGAACGCGCTGGTCAAACAGTACCAGCGGCTGTTCGAGCTGGAGGATGCGCAGCTGAGCTTCACCGACGATGCACTCAAGGCCATTGCCAAGCGGGCCATCGAACGCAAGACCGGCGCGCGCGGGCTGCGGTCGATCCTCGAGGACGTGCTACTGGACACGATGTTCGAACTGCCGGGCATGGAGAATGTCGAAGAGGTGGTGGTGAACGAGGAAGCGGTGATCCACTCGGAGGCGAAACCGCTGATCATCTATGCTGACAGCAAGGCCCAGGAAGGCGCCAGCGCGGGCTGAGCCCGGCGGCCTTACGCTGCGGTGACGCCGGCCTTCTGGTGCCGGGCATAAGACTTGGCCAATTCGAACCGCGGGCCCAGTTCCTGTGCGGTCTGGGCTTCGGAGCGGGCTTGCCAGGCTGTGCCCCCGGCGTCGATAAACCCCTCGGTTTCCAGGATTTTTTGCAGTTGTGGCAGGTCGTGTTCGCCTTGCCACATGTGTTTGCGCGGGGTGTTCTTCGGGCGCCAGTTGCGAATGAGTGCGTCGACGATGACAGGGGCGCGACCTGAGAAGCTGGTGATGTGTTTCTCGATCATTGCGGTGGCGTGCGAGCGCCGCCTGAGTAGCGTGCCGATGCGCTGGTCGGCGCGTGCGGTCATGCCGACGAGATGCAGCGCCGAGCCTTCGGAGGCGAGGATCGTATCGGCGGCCTTGTAGCGCGCGACCTGAGTCGGCAGATCGTGCGCCTGGGGGTGGAAGATCTCGTAGCCGTGGTCGGCCAGGCGGGCTTCGATGTCGTCTTCGTAGATCAGCCCGCCCTTGCCAGGACCAAGGCGACTGCGGCTGATGTAGAGCCGGGCGGGGCCGTCGGGGGCGATGTCACGTCCGAAGCGGCTGTGGATCGTGTCGCGGAAGGCGGGTGTGCCGGCGGCGATCTCGCCCAGGCCGAAGCCCTGGCCGGGCACGAAAAGCCGCTCGACCCGGGTGGGGTCGGTGATCACGCGAACCGGCAGGTCGCACCCGAGCAGGTGCAGGAAATCGGACTGGAAGGTGAACACCTTGTCCTCGCGCCGGGGCCGCTTGGGGATGTAGAGAAGGCCGTCGAGCCGGTCTTCAAGCTGGGGCAGGGGCCAGAGCCGATTGGTGCTTTCGACGAGGAAATGACCAAAATGGCCCCAGAGCATGCCGCCCCAGAGCCAGGTGCCTCCAAGCCGGGGAACGTCGCCAAGAGGCCGTTCGGGTCGCAGCGTCATCGGGCGGTGCTTGCGCCAGAGCGCACCGCGTGGGCAATAGCGGCCATCGGCGTGCAGCACGCCCGCCGGCTGGATGAAATCGCTTTCCTGCGGCGGCACGGCATATGCGTTTTCCAGCTCGAGCAGGTCCGACGACCAGCCGCGATGCGGCTTGGGCGGCGACAGGTCGAAGGGACGGGATTTCATGTGCCGGCCGCGTCCTCCGCGCGCTCGCACGCCCAAACGGTGCGGGTGGAATAGTCTTCGATCTTGCGGAACCCGGCGTCGCGCAGGATCGACTTGCAGTGGCGCATGCCGGAAACGCCATAGAGACCGGGATGGAACTCGATCACCAGGGCGCGCAGGCCCGTGAGGTCGGCATGTTCCAGGAAATCGAGTTCGCCGCCTTCGATATCCATCACCAGAACGCTGGGCCTGAAGCGGCTGCGCAAGGCGTCATAGCTGGCGGTGGGCACTTCGACCGGGGTGCTTTGGCGACGCGGGTCCTGCACCAGCGAGGAGCCGAGAAAGCTGTTGCGGATGTGGAAGGTGACGTATTCGGGCGATTCCGGCTGGGTGAGCAGCACCTCGTTGCGCAGGGTGATCTTGGACTTGATCTTGTTGCGCGCATAGAGCGCCTCGATATGCGGGATCAATGCCGGGTTGGCCTCGAATGCCATCTGTGCCGCCGGTCTGGCGTTGCGGGCGATGACCGCGCCGACCAGGCCGATACCGGCCCCGAGCTCGATCACACGGTCGTCGCTGCCGATGACATGCAGCGCCGCGGCGATTTCCTGGCCTTCGTAGCGCCCGGAGTTGATCCGGTCGATGCGGGTGTCGTTGAGAAACGGGGATCCGGGCACCTCGATGCCCATAAATGCGGCGGCGACACCGTCCGCCCCGGTGGGGATGGGGGAGTGTTGGTTCATGGTCCTGCTCTGCCTGGGTGGCGCCATTTGCGGCGCACGTGTTTCCTTGAAATTGTCACAACCGCGTTGGGGGATACAAAGGAAAATCAAGGATTGCGCGAATTTATGTCAGAAGTGATGCATCCCGGGCCGCGCGGGCTGGACCTTGGCCCCAAGTTGCGCCATATCGGGTGCAGGACATGCGGAGGCATCCATGGGCATCATCAAAACCCTTCTGCGTGCGGTCACCTGGTGGAACGGGTCGACGCTGAACACTCAGCTTTATACCTGGCGCAAGGGCGTCCAGGTCGGCGAGGATGAGCAGGGCAACCGCTTCTACCGGTCGCGCGACGGTAAAAAGCGCTGGGTGATCTACAACGGCGAGGCCGAGGCCACCCGGGTGAGTGCTGACTGGCATGGCTGGCTGCACCATACGTTCGATGCGGTGCCGAGCGAGCAGCCGCTGGCGCACAAGGCCTGGGAGAAACCACACCAGGAAAACCTGACCGGCACGATGCTGGCTTATGCGCCAAGCGGATCGCTGCGGGCGGAGGAGCCGAAGGAGCGCCGCGACTACGAGGCGTGGACCCCGGAATAAGCCCGGAAAAGGCTGAGGACACATGGCGGAAAATACCGGAGAAGTTCTGGTCGGCGGTGCGGTTCTGGCCGTGGCGATCGGGTTTGTGATCTATGCTGGCCAGGCCACCGGGTTCGCCACTGGAACAGGCGGTTATCCGTTGTCTGCGTCGTTCCGCTCGGTTGAAGGCGTGACCGTGGGCACCGACGTGCGGCTGGCCGGGGTCAAGGTCGGCACGGTCACGGACGTGGAGCTGAACCCGGAGACCTTCCGTGCCGACACCACGTTCTCGGTGGTCAAGGGCATCGAGATTCCGGATGACAGCGCGGTGGTGGTGTCTTCCGAGGGCCTCCTGGGCGGAAACTTCGTGGAAATCTTTCCCGGCGGTTCGCCGTTTGGCTACCAGCCGGGGGACGAGATCCTCGACACCCAGGGCGCGGTTTCGCTGATCAACCTGCTGCTGAAATATGTCGGCAGTGGCGGCGAAGAGGACGGCGGCGGCGAGGCCTCGCAATGATCCGACCGCTGGTTGCGCTGGGGATGGCGCTCTGTGCGGCGGCCGTGCAGGCCGAGGAGGTCGAGGTCGCCAAGGGGGCGATGCTGCGCGGTCTCGACAAACTGACGGGCGAGGTCCAGGACCTGCGGGTCTTGAACGGCGACGTGGTGCCGATGGGCCGCATCATGATCGCGTTGGGGGAATGTCGCTATCCCGCGGGCAACCCGTCAGGCGATGCCTATGCCTATCTGGCGATCGGTGAGGTCAGTTCGGAGGATCCGATCTTCACGGGCTGGATGATTGCGTCGTCTCCGGCGCTGAACGCGATGGATCACCGGCGTTACGACGTCTGGGTGTTGCGCTGTATCACTGAATAGGGATTCTGTTCGACCGGCGTTTCGGTGAAGCGGCCCTGATGGGTGAGGGCGTCTTCCAGTCGGAGGCGGTAGTCGGCCCGCGGGATCTCGATGGCGCCCAGCGAGGCGAGATGCGGGGTCAGGAACTGGGTGTCGAATAGCGTGAAACCGGCCCGGTTCAGGTGATCGACCAGATGCGCCAGGGCGATTTTCGAGCCGTCGGTGCGCCGCGATACCATGGATTCGCCGAAAAAGGCGCCGCCGAGGGTGAGGCCGAAAACCCCGCCCCAGAGGCCGTCGAGGTCGCGAATCTCGAAACTGTGAGCGAAACCCATGGCGTGGAGTTGGTGGTAAAGCTCGATCAGGGTGGGATTGATCCAGGTCTCGTCGCGGTCTCCGCAGGCGTGAATCAGGCCAGGGAAATCTTCATTGATCGTGGCGATATAGCCGCCTTTCTTCATGCGCCGAGCGAGCGAGCGGGAAATGTGGAAGCCGTCGAGCGGGATGATGCCGCGGCGGCGCGGGTCGACCCAGAAGAGTTCCGGGTCGTCGTGGGACTCGGCCATTGGAAAAATACCGGAGGCATAGGCGTGCAGCATGAGTTCGGGTGTGATGGTCATGACAGCGCGCCCGGGCGCATCAGCCATCGTTCATGTTTGCGGCGAGCCAGCGTTCCAGCCAGTGGATGTTGTAATTGCCCTCGAGGATGTCGTCTTCCTGCAGAAGCGCGTTGAACAGCGGCACGGTGGTGTCGACGCCGTCGACGATCAGCTCGCCCAAGGCACGGTGCAGGCGGGCCAGCGCCTCGCGGCGGTCGCGGCCATGCACGATCAGCTTGCCGATCAGCGAGTCGTAGTAGGGCGGGATCGAATAGCCGTCATAAAGCGCCGAATCCATCCGCACGCCCAGCCCGCCGGGCGCGTGATACTGGGTGATCCGGCCCGGGCAGGGCGCGAAATTGGGCAGGCGTTCGGCGTTGATGCGCACCTCGATGGCGGCACCGTTGATCTGCAGGTCGTCCTGGGTGAAGGACATCGGCAGGCCTTCGGCGACGCGGATCTGCTCGCGCACCAGGTCGACGCCGAAGATGGCTTCGGTGACGGGGTGTTCGACCTGCAGGCGTGTGTTCATCTCGATGAAGTAGAATTCACCATCCTCGTAGAGGAATTCGATGGTGCCGGCGCCGATGTAGTTGATCTTGGCCACGGCATCGGCGCAGATCTTGCCGATGCGGGCGCGCTCTTCGGCACTGATGGACGGGCCGGGGGCCTCTTCAAACACCTTCTGGTGACGGCGCTGCAGCGAGCAATCGCGCTCGCCCAGATGCACCGCCGTGCCCTTGCCGTCACCGAAAACCTGGATCTCGATGTGGCGCGGCGTCTGCAGGTATTTCTCGACATAGACCTCGTCGTTGCCGAAGTTCGACTTGCCCTCGGCGCGCGCCGTCTGGAAGGCGGATTTCATCTCGGAGGCGTTGCGGGCGACCTTCATGCCCTTGCCGCCGCCACCCGCCGTCGCCTTGATGATCACCGGGTAGCCGATCTCCTCGCCGATCTTCAGCGCGGTTTCAAGATCGGGCACGCCGCCGTCCGAGCCCGGCACGCAAGGCACGCCTAGCGCCTTCATCGTATCCTTGGCGGTGATCTTGTCGCCCATGATGCGGATATGTTCGGCGGTTGGGCCGATGAAGGTGAGGCCGTGATCCTCGATGATCTGGACGAAACTGGCATTTTCGCTGAGGAAGCCGTAGCCCGGGTGGATCGCTTGGGCGCCGGTGATTTCGCAGGCGGCGATGATCGCGGGGATCGAGAGATAGGATTGCGGCGACGGGGCGGGGCCGATGCAGACCGACTCGTCGGCCATGCGGACATGCATCGCGTCGCTGTCGGCGGTGGAATGCACCGCGACCGACTGGATGCCCATTTCTCGCGCCGCCCGAATGACGCGCAGCGCAATTTCTCCGCGGTTGGCGACAAGGATTTTCTCGATCATATTCAGCGCCTTATTGAACGGTTTTTACTCGACGATGACCAGCGGCGTGCCGAACTCGACGGCATCGCCGTCATCGACGAGAATGCGCTTCACGGTGCCCGATTTCGGCGCCGGAATGTGGTTCATCGTTTTCATCGCCTCGACGATCATCAGCGTGTCGCCTTCGGCCACGGTGCTGCCCAGCGAGATGAAGGCGGGGGCGCCCGGTTCGGGCTGGAGGTAAACCGTGCCGACCATCGGCGAGGTGACGGCGCCGGGGTGGCTGGCAGGGTCATCCGCCGTGGCCGGGGTGTCGGCCGGCGCTGATACTGGGGCGGCTGCTGGGGCCGGAGCGGGCACCGCGGCGGCTGCGACAGGCCCGCTGACCTGGGCCACGACCTCGGCTCGGCGGCTGACGCGGACGTTCAGGCTGTCGTTTTCGTCGTATTCGCGTTTCACCGACAGTTCCGTCAGGTCATTTTCCGCCAGAATCTCGGCCAGGGCCTGGATGAAGGCCACGTCGTTTTGGTTGGTCTCGGTCTTTTTGGTCATGCTTGTCCTCGACAGGTCGGGTCCCGTGCACAGCCAGATGTGCAATTGGGCTATCTTGTCCTCTGCGCCTTATAGGGCAAGGAAATCGGGCTGAAAAGCGCCATCGCTCGGGTTGAAAGTGGGGCGTCGTCTGGAAGAATGCGAACCGAAACCGGCGTTCAGAGCGGCATGCCGGTAAGTTTGGCGACCAGTTCGGGCAGCTTACGGGCGCCGAATTTTTCGAGCAACCGGGCGCGGTAGACTTCGATCGTGCGGTAGGACAGCCCGAGATCGCGGCCGATTTCCTTTGAGGTCAAGCCGCGGGCGGTGAGAATAGCGACATCGCGTTCGCGCGGGGTAAGAGCGACGACGGGGCGGTCGTGGCTGAGGTCGGCGAAGGACCAGACGCCGCGAGCGAAGGGATCGTCCGGGGTGAGCGACTGGCCTCGGACCCGGCACCAGAAAAGTTGGCCGGAGCGACGGCGCATGATGCGTTCGTCGCGGTAATGGCCGGTCGCGCGCATCACCTTGAGCCCGCGCGCGCCGATGGATTCGAACTCGGCCCGCGACGGGTAGAGCGCGGCCATCGGGGTATCGATGAACGTTTCGGGCCGGCCGCCAAACACGCCGGCGAATTCCAGGTTGCAGCGCCGGATGATGCGGTCTTCCAGCAGGGCAAGGCCGATCGGCGCATTGTCGAAGGCGATTTCGGACAGCGACATGGCGGCAGTTTCCGGCCTTTTGCAGGCAGGCTCAAGTGGGCGCGTATTTCTACGCAATTGCCCAGCGTCGGGGGGAGTGGTTTGATAACACGTGCGCCAGGGGAGACATGCCATGAATATCGGGCTTTATCTGCAACGCATCGCGCAGGTTCACGGCGACAGGCCGGCACTGTTTTCCGGGCGGGAGGCGGTGGCCGACTATGCCGGTTTCTATGCCCGCGCGATGCAGCTGGCGGGTTGGCTGACGGCGCGCGGCATCGGGCCGGGCGACCGGGTGGCGATCTTCATGAAGAACGTGCCCGATTATCTGATTGTGCAGTACGGAATCTGGCTGGCGGGCGCGGTTGCGGTGCCGATCAATGCCAAGCTGCACGGGCGCGAGGCGGCATGGATCATCGAAAACGCCGAGGCCGGAGTGAGTTTCGCCTCGCCGGGGCTGAGCGCGGCGCTGGTCGAGGCCGGGGCAGGGAGCGAGATCGTCTGTCTGTCGTCCGAACCTTTTGCCGAGATCGCCGCGGCGGTGCCGCTGGCGGCGCCCGTGTCGCGTGGGGCCGACGACCTGGCGTGGCTGTTCTATACCTCGGGCACCACTGGACGGCCCAAGGGGGTGATGATCACCCACCGGATGCTGACGAACATGGCGTTGAGCTATTTCGTCGATGTCGATCAGGTGCATCCGGAGGATACCGCGCTCTATGCCGCGCCGCTGAGCCACGGGGCCGGGATCTACAACATCATGCATGTGATGGTGGGAGCGAAACATGCCTGCCCGGCCTCGGGCGGGTTCGACGAGGCGGAAATCTTCGATCTGGCGGCGCATCACGATCGGGTGCACATGTTCGCGGCGCCGACGATGGTGAAGCGGATGACCGATGCGGCGAAGCGGGTGGGCGCGCGCGGTGAGGGGCTGCGGACCATCGTCTATGGCGGCGGGCCGATGTACCTGGCGGATATCGTCGAGGCGGTGGACTGGTTCGGCGAAGTCTTCGTGCAGATCTATGGCCAGGGAGAATGCCCGATGGCGATCTCGGCCTTGTCGCGCGGCGATGTGAGCGACCGCGCGCACCCGCGTTGGCGCGAGCGGCTGGGCTCGGTCGGACGGGCGCAATCGGTTGTCGAGGTCCGGATCGGCGATGCCGACGGCAACCCCGTGGCGCCGGATGCGCCCGGCGAGATCATGGTGCGCGGCGACGTGGTGATGCCGGGATACTGGCAGAACCCGGAGGCCACGGCGAAGACGCTGGTGAACGGCTGGCTGAGGACCGGCGACGTGGGCAGCATGGATGCCGACGGCTATGTCACCATGCGCGACCGGTCGAAGGACATGATCATCTCGGGCGGCACCAACATCTATCCCCGTGAGGTGGAAGAGGTGCTGCTGGAAATGCCCGAGCTCAGCGAGGTGAGCGTGGTGGGCCGCCCGCATCCCGAGTGGGGCGAAGACGTGGTGGCGTTCGTGGTGATGGAGCCGGGGCACGCGCTGGACGAGGCGGCGCTAGATGCGCACTGCCTGGCCAACATCGCGCGGTTCAAGCGGCCCAAGGCCTATTTCGTGCTGGGGGAGCTGCCGAAGAACAACTACGGCAAGGTGCTGAAGACCAAGCTGAGAGAGATGCTGGAGGATGTGGCAAATGACTGATCTCAAGGGAAAATCTGCGCTGGTCACGGGCTCGGTCCAGGGCATCGGTCTGGCGGTGGCCGAGGCGCTGGCGGGGGCGGGGGCGCGGATCGCGGTGCACGGTCTGGCTACGCCAGACGAGGCGGCGGAGGTTTGCGCCGAATTGCAGGCGAAGGGCGCGCCAGACGCGCGGTTCTTTCCAGCCGACATGCGCGATCCGGATCAGATCGAAACGATGCTGGCAGCGGTCGAGGCCTGGGGACCGGTGGATATCCTGGTCAACAATGCCGGTATTCAGCGCACGGCGGCGCTCAAGGATGTGACCCGCGAGATATGGGATGCGATCATCGCGGTGAACCTGTCGGCGGCCTATCACACCATGCACGGGATCCTGCCGGGGATGGCCAGGCGCGGCTTTGGCCGGGTGGTGAACATCGCCAGCGTGCACGGGTTGGTGGCGTCAAAGAACAAGGTGCCCTATGTGGCGTCGAAATTCGGGCTGGTGGGAATGAGCAAGGTGGCGGCGCTGGAATATGCCGATGCCGGCAGCAAGGCGTCCGGCGGCGTGACGGTGAACTGCATTGCGCCGGGCTGGACCGAGACGGCGATTATCGAGCCGCAGGTGGCGGAACGTGCGGCGCAGTTCGGCGGCGACCGCGACAAGGGAATCGCGGATCTCCTGAGCGAGAAGCAGCCGACCAAGCGGACCTCGGATCCATCGGAGATCGGCGCGCTGGCTTTATGGCTGTGCGCGCCGATCGCCCACAACGTGACCGGCACGGTGATCCCAGTGGATGGCGGCTGGACCGCGCAGTAGGGCCACTGCATGGAAAGGGTGCGAACTGACTGGCCCCCGTTCGGCGACGGTGATCGGGGGCCTGGCGGCGCACCCGCCCCGCTGCCGCGCGCTGCCCCGACGTGGGACCCAGCGGATCACGGCTGTTTCTTTTGCTTTTCTTCCTGGACGTCGGCGAGTTCCTGTTGCAGGCGCAGCTCGTGCAGCAGAACGGCGGTCATCGGCTTGGACAGCACGGTGGACCCGGGCCGTGAGGTTGTGGCCGGGACCGCGGCGTCGACCGTCGGCGACGGCTCGGCCCTGAGGCGTGGTTTCTGTGTCGTTTGGGCCTGTGGCACGGCTTGCACGGTTTCGACCGGAGCGGCGGCGGCCGCGGTGGCATGGGCTTGAATGGCAGACGCCCGATCCGCGGCAGAACGGGCAGAAAAGCTGATCTGCGTGTGATGCGGCGACCCCCGCGCCAAGGCGGATGCACCGGTCGGTTCGATTGGAGACATCCCGTCGGCTCCTCATTCGGAGCCCCCACCGTCGCCTAGATTGGCGCCAAAAAAATTAAGGCTGCGTTAACGCGCAGCCATTTGAAAGGTTGGTTTCGAAGAGAATGCCGTGCGCTCTCGTTGCGCCTGCGTCGGCCGGGCGGCGTGGACCGCCCGGCCAGTATCCGGCCTTACGGGCAGGGTGCGGTATAGTAGGTGCCGTCGCCGTTTGAATAGGCACATTCATTCGTGGCGTTGTTGCGGGCCACCATGACGCCGGCGGCAGCGCCAGCCAGAGCGGTCAGGATGGTCCAGTTGCGGTTGGCCCCGAGCGCCTGGGCGGTGATCGCGCCCACCGCCGCGCCAGCGAGCGCGCCGCCGAGTTCGTTCTGTTCCTGGCGGGTCATCTGGCAGCCGGAAAGCGCGAAGCTGGCGACGAGAGCGAGGGAAATGAGTTTGGTCTTCATGATCTTCTCCAAGTGGCTTCACGTTTACGATAGGCGCGGGCGCGGCAGAGAACATGATTTGCGTCAAATTCGGGACATCACCGGCGGGTTTCCGCCGGTGCAACGCGAAACCCCCGCTCGGGTCAGAGCGGGGGCCGGTAAGTTTTCAGGCTATGGTGGTGTTTGTCGCTTACTTCTGCACCCGGTTGGCGATCAGGTCGTCGACCACAGACGGATCGGCCAAGGTCGAGGTATCGCCCAGCGCACCGTAGTCATTCTCGGCGATCTTGCGCAGGATGCGGCGCATGATCTTGCCCGAGCGGGTTTTCGGCAGGCCGGGGGCCCACTGGATGGCGTCGGGCGAGGCGATCGGGCCGATTTCCTTGCGCACCCAGTTGCGCAGCTCGGTCTTGAGCTCGTCGGTGTATTCCTCGCCCTCCATCAGGGTGACATAGCAATAGATGCCCTGGCCCTTGATGTCGTGCGGGAAGCCGACCACGGCGGCCTCGGACACCTTGGGGTGGGCGACGAGAGCGGATTCGACCTCGGCGGTGCCCATGCGGTGGCCCGAGACGTTGATCACGTCATCGACCCGGCCGGTGATCCAGTAGTCGCCGTCCTCGTCCCGACGGCAGCCGTCGCCGGCGAAGTAGTAGCCCTTGTAGTCGGAGAAGTAGGTTTTGACGAAGCGGTCATGGTCTCCATAGACGGTGCGCATCTGGCCGGGCCAGCTGTCTTTCATGCACAGAACGCCCTCGGCAGGATTGCCGTGGATCTCTTCGCCGGAGGTCGGTTCGAGCACCACCGGCAGCACCCCGAAGAACGGCTTCATCGCAGCGCCGGGCTTGGTGGCGTGGGCGCCGGGCAGCGGCGTCATCATGTGGCCACCAGTTTCGGTTTGCCACCAGGTGTCGACGATCGGGCAGGTGCCCTTGCCGACGACGTCGTTGTACCAGTTCCAGGCCTCGGGGTTGATCGGCTCGCCCACGGTGCCCAGCACCTTGAGCGCGGAAAGATCGTATTTCTCGACTGGTTCCGGCCCGTGCGCCATCAGCGCGCGGATCGCCGTGGGGGCGGTGTAGAACTGGTTCACCTTGTGCTTTTCGCACACCGCCCAGAACCGGCCCACATCCGGGTAGGTCGGCACGCCTTCGAACATCAGCGTGGTGGCGCCGTTGGCGAGCGGGCCGTAGACGATGTAGCTGTGACCGGTGACCCAGCCCACGTCGGCGGTACACCAGTAGACATCGCCGTCGTGGTAATCGAAGACGTATTCATGTGTCATCGCGGCCCAGAGCAGGTAGCCGCCCGAGGTATGCAGCACGCCCTTGGGCGCGCCGGTGGAACCGGAGGTGTAGAGGATGAAGAGCGCGTCTTCGGCATTCATCGGTTCGGCCGGGCAGTCGGTCGAGGCATGGGCCATCAGCGTGTGATAGGCATGATCGCGGCCGTCCTGCATGTTCACATCCGCGCCGGTGCGTTCCACCACCAGCACCTGGGTGTCACCGCAGATCGCCAGCGCCTTGTCGACATTGGCCTTGAGCGGCGTGTTGCGGCCGCCGCGCGGGGCTTCGTCGGCGGTGATGACCAGCGCCGCGGCGCAGCCATCGACCCGGGCGGCCAGCGCCTCGGGCGAGAACCCGGCGAAGACAATGGAGTGAATGGCACCGATGCGGGCACAGGCCAGCATGGCATAGGCGGCTTCGGGGATCATCGGCATGTAAAGCACGACGCGGTCGCCCTTGGAAATGCCGAGATCGTTTTTCAGCACGTTGGCGAGTTTGTTCACCTGCTCGGAGAGTTCGAGATAGGTGATGTGCTTGGAAATGCCCGGATCGTCGCTTTCCCAGATGATCGCAGTCTGGTCGGCGCGGGTGTCGAGGTGGCGGTCGATGCAATTGGCGCTGACGTTCAGTTCGCCGTCTTCAAACCATTTGATCGACACGTCCGGGTGAGCGAAGCTGACATTCTTGATCTTGGTCGGCGTCTTGGCCCAGGTCAGGCGTTCGGCCTGTTTGGCCCAGAACCCGTCAGGGTCATTGATCGAGGCGGCATACATTTCGTTGTATTTGGTCGCGTCGATATGCGCGTTTTTGACGAAATCGGCGGAGGGCGGGTAGGTTTTGATCTCGGTCATGAGTCTGGCCTTCATGTCTGTCTTTGCGAAACGGGGTTCACGGGGGAGATTAGGCGCGCGCCTTTCTGCAAGCAACAGAGACGAAAGGCGGGCGACCCGGCTAACTTCTGCGTGTTCTGAGCAATTGGCATCGAAAAACGCTGTCAGTCGCTTGGTGCGCGTGCGTTTTCCGATGCGCCTTTGTCATAGGTGGCAATCCCGCTTAGATGGCCAGATACTCGGCACGAAGCTCTTCGTTTTCGAGAACTTCCGCGGCGGAGCCGTCGAAGACGATGCCGCCGGTGTCGAGGATCACCGCACGGTCCGCCAGCTCGAGCGCCCGCACGGCGTTCTGTTCGACGATCACGGTAGTGATACCCTGTTCCTTGATGATGCGGAGGGTCTTTTCGATTTCATCCACGATCACCGGGGCCAGGCCTTCGTAGGGCTCATCGAGCAGCAGCACCTTGATGTCGCGGGCCAGTGCGCGTCCGATGGCCAGCATTTGCTGTTCGCCGCCCGAGAGCGTCACGCCCTCCTGCTTTCGGCGTTCGCCGAGGCGGGGGAAGAGCTCGTAGACGCGTTCCTTCGACCAGCCGACGGGCGGGGCGATCTGGGCCAGTTCGATGTTCTCCTCCACGGTCAAGCCGGGGATGATGCAACGGTCCTCGGGCACCAGGGCGATGCCGGTCTGGCTGGCCTCGTAGCTGGACATCAGGTGCAGCGGCTTGTGGTCGAGCCAGATTTCGCCGTGCTGCACCTGCGGGTCGTTCATGCGGGCGATCGAGCGCAGCGTGGTGGTCTTGCCGGCGCCGTTGCGGCCCAGCAGGGCCAGGATTTCGCCCTCGTGCACGTTGAACGAGATGTTCTGCACGATGTAGCTTTCGCCGTAGTAGGCCTGCAACTCCCAGATCGAGAGATAGGCCGGGGCGGTTTCGGCCAGGTTGTGGCCCTTCGAGAAGTCGGGTTTGACGTTCATGGCGTCCCCTCCTTACGCGGCTTCGCCGAGATACGCTTCGCGCACCTTCGGGTTGCCCTTGATGTTTTCGGGATCGTCCTCGACCAGCGGCGTGCCCTGAGCCAGAACGGTGATCCGGTCGGCCAGCGAGAACACCACGTGCATGTCGTGTTCGATAATCGCGATGGTGATATCACGTTCGTCCTTGATCTGCTTCAAAAGATCGATCGTGTTGTTGGTGTCGGCGCGTGCCATGCCGGCGGTGGGTTCGTCCAGCAGCAGCAGGCGCGGGTCCTGGGAAAGACACATCGCGATCTCGAGCCGGCGCTTGTTGCCGCGTGACATCGAGGCGGAATGGTCGTCCTTCTGGTCGATCATGCCCATTTCCTCGAGCATGTGTTCGGCTTTTTCGACGATGTCGCGCTCGTTATGCATGTTTTCGACGGCATGCATGCGGAAGGCGCCATCGCGCTTGGCGAAACAGGCGATCAGCATGTTTTCCAGCACCGTCAGGTCGCCGAAAATCTCGGGTGTCTGGAACACGCGGGAGATGCCCATCTGGTTAATCTCGTAGGGCGTGCGGCCCAGCACCGACTGGCCATCGAACATCACCGAGCCGGTGTCGGGAATGAGCTTGCCCACAAAGCAGTTCAGCAGAGTAGACTTGCCGGCACCGTTCGGTCCGATGATGGCGTGGCAGCTGTTTTCCTTGACCGAGAGGTTTACATCCCCCAGGGCCTGCAGGCCGCCGAAGCGCTTGTTGACGTTCTTGACTTCAAGAATACCCATCTTGCGTCTCCTTATTCGGCCGGGGTTGCGTTGGTGGCCGTGTCATCGGCCTTGTTGCGACGGAACCGAGAAGCCAATTTCTGGCCACCCTGCACGAGCCCGCCTGGAAGGAAGATGATCACCAGCATAAACAGCACGCCCTGGGTCATATGCCAGCCTTCGCCGGTGAACCAGGAGGCCAGCCAGACCATCGCATATTCCAGAGATTCCGGCAGGAAGCTGAACCAGTCGTGCAGCAGCTTTTCGTTCATCTTGGAGATGATGTTTTCCATGTACTTGATGGTGCCGGCGCCGAGGATCGGTCCGATCAGCGTGCCGACGCCGCCGAGGATGGTCATGATCACCACCGCGCCGGATTCGGTCCAGTACATCCGCTCGGCGCCCGCCAGCGGGTCCATCGCGGCGAGCAGGCCGCCGGCAAGCCCGGCATACATGCCCGAGATCACAAAGGCTGCCAGCGTATAGGGCTTGGAGTTGAGGCCGGTATAGGACATGCGTGTCTGGTTCGACTTGATCGCGCGCAGCATCAGTCCGAAGGGCGACCGGAAGATCCGGATCGACAGGTAGAAGCTGAGGATCAGGAGGATGGCGCAGAGATAGTAGCCGACCGGGAAGACGAATTCCCACGGGCCGATCGACAGGACTTTCCGGGCGCCCATTTCCAGGCCGAAAAGATGCGGGCTGGTCGGCCCATTGCCCAGCAGGATCTGAGGATCGTTGTTGTAGATCTGCAGCCCGGTCTCGCCATTGGTGAGCGTGATGCCCATCCAGCGGCCGAACAGGTCGGAATAGGCGATGGCATACATCATCTGGGCAAAGGCCAGCGTCAGGATCGAGAAGTAGATCCCCGAGCGGCGCAGGCTGATCCAGCCGATCACCACCGACACAAGCCCGGCGACGACGACGCTGAGGATCAGGGCCGGAAGGATGTTGTAGTTCAGAAGCTTGAACATCCACACTGCCGCATAGGACCCGACACCCAGGAATGCGGCGTGACCGAAGGACAAGTATCCGGTCAGGCCGAACAGAATGTTGAAGCCGATGGCGAAGATGCCGAAGATCGCGAAGCGCTGCATCAGGTCGGGATAGCCGCCGTTGAAGAAGGCGAACCCCGAGTCCTTGGGGAAAATGTTCAGGATGATCGGCGCGAACAGCGACAGCGCGACAACGAACATCAGCAGGCTGGTGTCTTTCTTGTTGAGACCGAGCATGGGTTAGTCCTCCATCACGCCTTTTTTGCCCATCAGGCCACGCGGGCGGGTGAGCAGAATGATAATCGCGACCAGGTAGATGATGATCTGGTCGATTCCGTCGAGGATTTCCTTGACGGCTGTCATCGAGGCGAAGCTTTCCAGGATGCCGAGCAGGAAGCCCGCAGCCACGGCGCCGGGCAGGCTGCCCATGCCGCCGACCACGACCACGACAAAGCTGAGCACCAGGAAGTCCATGCCCATGTGGTAGTTCGGGGCGTTGATCGGCGCGTACATCACCCCGGCCCAGCCGGCCACGACGGCGGCAATGGCGAACATGATGGTGAAGCGGCGGTCGATGTTGATGCCCAGAAGGCCCACGGTTTCACGGTCGGCCATGCCGGCGCGCACCACCATCCCGAAGGTGGTGAATTGCAGGAAGGCGAACACGCCGCCGATCACCACGGCCGAGAAGAAGAAATAGATCATCCGCCAGTAGGGGTAGATGATGACATTCGGATCAAAGCCCAGCATGGCGCCGAAATCGATCGAGCCGCGGAACATGTCCGGAGCTGGGGTCTGGATCGGGTTGGCGCCGTAGATGCCGCGCACAAGCTCCTGCAGGATGATCGCCAGGCCGAAGGTCACCAGGATCTGGTCGGCATGGGGGCGCTTGTAGAAATGCTTGATCAGCCCGCGTTCCATCACCAGGCCGACCAGGATCATGATCGGAATCGAGAACAGGATTGCTAGCGGCACCGACCAGTCGATCAGCGCGCCACCGAATTCTGGGCCAAACCAGGCCTCCAGATACGGCGTTTCGACCTTGAGCGGTTTGCCAAGAAAGTCCGTCTGAGTGGGATCTTCGGTGACATAGCTGAGGTTCAGAATCCGCGACAGGGAGACCGAGCAGAAGGCGCCGATCATGAACAGCGCCCCATGGGCGAAGTTCACCACGCCGAGGGTGCCGAAGATCAGCGTCAGGCCGAGGGCGATCAGCGCATAGGCCGAGCCCTTGTCGAGGCCGTTGAGAATTTGCGGAAGGATGACGTCCATTATCCCCACCTGTGTAGAATGGATGGTCGGAAAAAGCCCGGGCAAGGCGCGGGAGCAAGGCCCCTTGCCCGGTTCTTGAAACAGGGCGGGACAGGTCCCGCCCTATATCATCGGGCGACTTAGGCGCCCGGGTTGCACTTGCCCAGGTCGCCGCCGGCGAACATCGGGTGATCGGGTGCGTACTCGACCTGAGCGCGCGGGGTCACCTCGACGATTTCGAGCAGGTCGAACTTGTTGGCGGGATTGTCTTTCCCCTTCATGACCAGAACGTCCTTGAAGCACTGGTGGTCGTCGGCGCGGTAGAGCGTCGGGCCGTTGCCCATGCCGTCGAACTCGAAGCCTTCCAGGGCTTCGGCAACACCGCACGGGTTGAAGGTGCCGGCGCGTTCACAAGCATCTGCGTAAAGCAGGGTCTGCACGTAGCAGGTGTGGGCCGAGCCGGAGGGCGGACGGCCGTACTTTTCGCCGAACGACTTGACGAACGCCTTGGTGCCTTCGTCGGTCAGCTGCCAGTTCCAGTTCATCGAGCCGATCACGCCCTGCACGTTTGCGCCGGCGCCTTCGGCCATCAGCTCGGAGTAGAGCGGCACGACGATTTCGAACTGCTTGCCGTTGACCATCTTGTCACGCAGGCCGAACTGCACCGCGTTGGTCAGCGAGTTCACCATGTTGCCGCCGTAGTGGTTCAGCACCAGCACGTCCGCACCCGAGTTCAGGACCGGAGTGATGTAGGACGAAAAGTCGGTTGCGGCGAGCGGAGTCAGCACGTTGTTGACGGTTTCCCAGCCCATGGCTTCGGTGGCCGCGGCGACCGATTCCTGCTGGGTCCAGCCCCAGGTGTAGTCGGCGGTCAGGTGATAGGCGCGGCGGTCGGTGCCGTATTCCTTGGCCAGCACCGGGGCGAGAGCAGCGCCTGACATGTAGCCGTTGAAGAAGTGACGGAAGCCATTGGCCTTCTTGTCCTTGCCGGTGGTGTCGTTCGAGTGGGTGAGACCGGCCATGAAGATCACGCCAGCGTCCTGGCACAGGCCCTGCACGGCAATCGCCACGCCCGAGGACGAGCCGCCGTTGATCATGATGGCGCCGTCTTTTTCGATCATCGACTTGGCCGAAGCGCGGGCGGCGTCCGACTTGGTCTGGGTGTCGCCGGTGACGAACTCGACCTTCTTGCCGAGGATGCCGTTGCCTTTCAGCGCCTTGGAGCTGAAGGTGTTCATCATGCCACCGTCGCCCATGCCGTTGAGGTGCTCGACAGCGAGCTCCTGGGCGCGCAGTTCGTCGAGGCCTTCTTCGGCGTAGGGACCGGTTTGCGGCACGTTGAAGCCCAGGGTGACGGTGCCACCGGTGGGTTCGTTGGTGTAGGCGGCCGCCGAGCTGGCGGTAAAGATCGTCGGCAGCGCGACGCCGGCGCCGGCAACGGCGCCAGATTTCAGCACGCCGCGGCGCGTGAGGTTGGATTTGGTCATGGAATTCCTCCCGTTACGTAAGCTCTGCGGGAAGGTCTCCTCTCAAAAAGCCCCCCGCAATGGCACGAATGTGCAAACCAATTATCCCGGAGTTGGAGTAAATTTCGCAACAATTGCTTGTGGTGAAACAATATTTTTGTAAAAAAATGAACTGTTGGTATCGGTTGGTTGTAAATAAGTTCACGAAAGTTGCGGGAAAGCTGTTGAAAAGGCGAAAGAAATCACATGGTGCAAGAGACAGTTCGGACGCGGCTGACTGGCAGTCGGATCCGAGAAAGGCGGATGCTGCAGGGGGTGCGGCAGGCAGATCTGGCCCGCACGGTGGGGGTGTCACCGTCCTATCTCAACCTGATCGAGCACAATCGGCGTAGAATCGGCGGCAAGCTTCTGGTCGACATCGCCGCGGCGCTGGACGTGGAGCCGTCGCTGCTGGCGGAAGGCGCCGAGGCGGCGCTGACGGCGCGGCTGCGCGCGGCCGCGGCCGAGGCCGACGAGGAAGGAGCCGAAATCGCCCAGGCCGAGGCCTTCGCCGGCCGGTTCCCGGGCTGGGCGCGGCTGGTGGCGGCGCAGCAGCGACGGATTGCCCGGCTGGAACGGGCGATCGAGACTCTGACTGACCGGCTGGCACATGACCCGCACCTGGCGGCGACGCTGCACGAGGTGCTAGACACTGCCACGGCCATCCGGTCGACCGCCGCAATTCTGGTCGAGACCCGCGAGATCGAACCCGAGTGGCGCGACCGGTTCCATCGCAATATCAACGAAGATGCCGAGCGGCTGGCGGACGGTGCGCGCAACCTGGCCGGCTATCTCGACTCGGCCGGCGATGCCGGGCGCGAAGGCAGTTCGCCGGAAGAAGAGTTCGAAACCTTCCTGGCGGCGCAGGGTTGGCATGTCGCGGCGCTCGAGGACCCCGACGGCGCGAGCCCGCGGGAAATTGTCGGGGCTGCGCGCGATCTTGTCTCGACCAGCACACAGACGCAGGCGCTGGCCTGGCTGAGCCGCTATGAGGTGGATGCGCGGGCGATGCCGCTGGAGGCCGCGCAGGCGGCGGTGGCCGAGGCCGGTCCCGACCCGCTGGCGTTGGCGGCGCGGTTCGGGGTGGACCTGGCGACGGCGATGCGGCGCATCGCGAGCCTGCCGGGGCGGGTGGCGGGGCTGGTAAGCTGCGACGGCTCGGGCACGATCACCTTTCGCCGCCCGGTCGAGGGCTTTGCCCTGCCGCGGTTCGGCGCGGCCTGCCCGGTCTGGCCGCTGTTCCGGGCGCTGTCGCGGCCGCAGGTGCCGCTGTTCGAACGGCTGGTGCAGCCGGGCCGGGGCGAGGCCGGGGAAGAGCCAGGTTTTGCAGCCTATGCCATCGCCCAGCCGCGTGGTGCGCCGGGGTTGAACCGCGAGCCGCTTTACGAGGCGCATATGCTGATCCTGCCGCAGGAGGGCAGCGAGCCGGCGACCCCGGTCGGGGCCAGTTGCCGGGTCTGTTCGGTGCGCGACTGTGCGGCGCGGCGCGAGCCATCGATCATGGGCGAGGGGCCATGACATCGGCGATCGCATCCGTTGCAAGGGATGCAATGGGTTTTGACTTGTGCCTGGTGATTGAGGATAACGGCAACGGGGCGCCGGATGGGGAGTTGGCCGGCCCCGGGGAGGACAAGGAGACATGGGCAAGCACGTCCTGCTGATCGAGGATGAGCCGAATATCATCGAGGCGATCAGCTTTATCCTGTCGCGCGACGGCTGGAAGGTGGACACGCATTCCAACGGCCAGACGGCGGTGGCGGCGGTGCATGAGAAACGCCCCGATCTGGTGATCCTCGACGTGATGCTGCCGGGGAGGAGCGGTTTTGACATCCTCAAGACCCTGCGCGCCGAGGCTGCGACGGCGGAACTGCCGGTGCTGATGCTGACCGCGCGGGGCCAGACCAAGGACCGCGAGATGGCCGAGAAGATGGGTGCCAGCCGGTTCATGACCAAGCCCTTCTCGAATGCCGAGGTGCTCGACGCGGTGCGGGCGCTGGTGGCGGGGTGAGCGGCGGACCGCAGCCGGACGGTGGCCAGCGCCCGTCGACGGGCAGCCGGGCCGGTCCGGTGTTCCTGGAACGGGCCAACTACCGCAAGCGCCGGTTGATCGACGCGATCCGCTTGATACCGGTTCTGGGCGCCTTGCTGTGGGCGATTCCGCTGATGTGGGCACGGGGCGACACCCCGAGTTCGGCCGCGCTGCTGTATCTGTTCGGGGTCTGGGTCGTTCTGGTGGGCGGGGCGGCTTTGCTGACCCGTGCGTTGGGCGGGGCGGACTGGGAGGATGACAACGGCGGCGCTCCCGGGGAGGGCGGCTGATGGCGGTGCTGAACATCCTGGTTGCCGTCTGTCTGACCTATGTGGCGATCCTGTTCCTGGTCGCCTTCATGGCCGACCGGGCGGCGATGAGAGGGCGGGCGGTCTGGCTGCGCTCGCCGCTGGTCTATACCTTGTCGCTTTCGATCTATTGCACTGCCTGGACCTTTTACGGCGCGGTCGGCAACGCGGCGCGGTCGGGGCTGGAATACGTCACTATCTATATCGGCCCGACGCTGGTGATGGTCGGCTGGTGGTGGGGGCTCAGGAAACTGGTGCGGGTCGGCCGCGCCCAGCGGGTGACCTCGATCGCCGACCTGATCTCGAGCCGCTACGGCAAGTCGCCGCTCCTGGCGGTGATGGTGACACTGATGGCGGTTCTGGGCACCACGCCCTATATCGCGCTGCAACTGCAATCGGTGACGCTGTCTTTCGCCGCCTTTGCCGGCACCGCTGAGGGTGCCCGCCCGGCCGACAGCCAGTCGACTGCGCTTTGGGTGGCCGCGGGGCTGGCGGTGTTTACCGTGCTGTTCGGCACCCGAAACCTCGATGCCAACGAGCGCCATAACGGCGTGGTCATGGCGATCGCGCTGGAAGCGGTGGTCAAGCTGTTCGCGCTGCTGGCAGTGGGGGTGTTCGTGGTCTGGGGCCTGGGCGGAGGGCTGAGCGAGACACTGGCGCGGATCGATACCAGCGAGATCGGCCGCTGGCAGGTGGCGCCGGGGCGCTGGGCGGGGATGATTTTCCTGTCGGCCGCGGCCTTTTTGACCCTGCCGCGGATGTTTCAGGTGCTGGTTGTGGAAAACGAAAACGAGGGCCACCTGCGGCTTGCGAGCTGGATGTTCCCGGCTTACCTGATGCTGATCAGCCTGTTCGTGCTGCCGATCGCGGTGACCGGGCTGGAGCGGATGCCAGCCGGGTCGAACCCCGACCTTTTCGTGCTGACGGTGCCGTTGAGCGAAGGCCAGACGGGGCTGGCGATGCTGTCCTTTCTCGGCGGGTTCAGCTCGGCCACTTCGATGGTGATCGTGGCGGCGATCGCGCTGTCCACCATGGTGTCGAACCATATCGTGGTGCCGATCTGGCTCCGGCTGGCGCATGGCGGCGCGCTGGTGTCAGGCGATGTGCGCAACCTGGTGCTGCTGTCACGGCGGTTCTCGATCGCCGGGGTGCTGCTGCTGGGTTACCTGTATTTCCGGGTGTCGGGAGGCGGCGCGGCGCTGGCGGCAATCGGACTGGTGTCTTTCCTGGGCGTGGCCCAGTTCCTGCCAGCGATGCTGGGCGGGCTGTTCTGGCGCGGCGCGACGCGCTCGGGCGCGATCGCCGGGCTGAGCGTGGGCTTCGCGGTCTGGACATGGTCGATGCTGCTGCCGAGTTTCGGCGCGGGCGGCGTGCTGAGCGCCGGGATCCTGGCCGAAGGGCCGTTCGCGATCGGCTGGCTCCGGCCGCAGGCGCTGTTCGGCATCGACGGGCTCGATCCGCTGGTGCACGCGATCCTGTGGTCGATGGTGCTTAACACGCTGGCCTTTGTGGCGGTGTCGCTGGTGTCGTTCCCGTCACCGCTGGAGCGGCTGCAGGGCGCCCAGTTCGTCGACGTGTTCCAGCATTCCGGCGGGCGCCAGAGCTGGACCGGCGGCATGGCCCAGAGCGAAGACCTGTTGATCATGGCGCAGCGGATCATGGGGGCGGGAGATGCTCAGCGGCTGTTCCAGCGCGAAGCACAGCGCCAGGGGCTGGCGGGCTACTTGCCCGAACCGAGCCCCGATTTCCTCAACGTGCTCGAGCGCGAACTCAGCGGTTCGGTCGGGGCGGCGACGGCGCATGCGATGGTGGGTCAGATCGTCGGCGGCGCCAGCGTGACGGTCGAGGACCTGATGGCGGTGGCCGACGAGACCGCGCAGATGATGGAATACTCCAGCCAGCTCGAGGCGAAATCGGCGGAGCTGGCGCGCACTGCCCGGCAGCTGCGCGAGGCCAACGAGAAGCTGACCCAGCTTTCCGTGCAGAAAGACGGATTTCTCAGCCAGATCAGTCATGAACTCAGAACGCCGATGACCTCGATCCGGTCGTTTTCAGAGATCCTGCGCGACACCGCGGGTCTGACCGAGATGGAGAAGGGACGATATGCCGGGATCATCTATGGCGAGACCGTGCGGCTGACCCGGCTGCTGGACGATCTTCTCGACCTGAGCGTGCTGGAGAACGGGCAGGTGCGGATGAACGTGTCCCATGGCTCGCTGGGTGACGTGATCGACCACGCGGTGGCGGCGGCCGGTGGCGCGGTTGGTCTCCAGATCACCCGCGACCGCGAAGTCGAGGCGATCTTGGTAGAGACGGACCTGGACCGGTTGGCGCAGGTGTTCATCAACCTGATCGCCAATGCCCAGAAATACTGCGACGCCGAGCGGCCCGAGCTGCGCATCAGCGTAGGCCGCAGTGGTGGCATGCTGAACGTGGACTTCACCGACAACGGCAGCGGTATTCCGCGCGATGCCCAGGAGGTGATTTTCGAGAAATTCTCGCGCGTGAGTGACCGCGAAGCCGGCGGGGCCGGGCTGGGTCTGGCGATCTGCCGCGAGATCATGACCCGGCTGGGCGGCAAGGTTGCCTATTTGCCCGGGCAGGGCGGCACGGCCTTCCGTGTCAGCCTGCCCGAAAGGGCGCAACTGGCGGCGCAGTAATCCAGCGCTGGGGTAGCGGGCGGCACGGGATTTTCCGGCCGTGCTAATCCATTGGTAACCACTCGAGCCTTATGCTGGCCCGGCAGATCCGCGAAAGGCGATGCGGAGGGTATGGACGAAGCTGAACGAACACATGTGCTGCAGCGCAAGGCGCGCAGTGGGCGCGAGGAGCACCAAGCCCGGGTGATGACGCCGCCACGGGCGCTGCGGCTTTCGCTGGCCCGGGTGGCCGACGAATTGTTCGGGCTGCCGCTGAGCGTCAGCTCGATCCATGTCGGCGAAACCGGGCAGGATGGCACGGTCGCCGGATTTGCCGACGATCATCTGATCGTGGTGCTTGACGGGCCAGAAGGCTCGATCGGCGCGGTATCGGTCGATCTCGCGGTGCTGTCCGGCCTGATCGAAATGCAGACAACCGGCCATGTGGTCCCTCGCGACCCGGACCCGCGGATGCCGACCCAGACCGACGCCGCGCTGGTGGCGCCGCTGATCGACGGGATGTTGGCGGGTTTTGCCGAGAACCTGTCCGAGGCGCCGGAAACGGGCTGGGCGCGCGGGTTCCGTTTCGGCGCGATGATCGAGGAAACGCGTCTTCTGGGGCTGCTGCTGGAGGCGCTGGATTTCCATGTGTTCCGGCTGCAGGTCGACCTCGGCGGCGGAGCCCGGAGCGGCGAGATCATGCTGGCCCTGCCGGTTGTGGCGGCGCCGCAGGCGGACTGCCCGGACCCCGGTGCGGGCGCGGTCGCAGAGCGGGCGACCGGCGCGGGAGGGTGTTCGCTGCGGCTGGGCCAAGGCGCCCTGATGGACGCGGAAGCCTGCCTGACTGCGGTATTGCATCGCATCCGCCTGCCTCTGGCGGAGATCGGCGCGCTCAGGCCGGGCGACGTTCTGCACATCCCGCGAACGGCGCTGGCCGAGACCCGTCTCGAAACCGGCACCGAGCGCAACGGAATTGCCTGTCGGTTGGGGCAGATCAACGGTCATCGCGCCGTACGCCTGAACGCCGGGGCCGGAGGAGCTGCGGCCGCTGCCGCAGACGCCGACGCGATGAGCTGGCCGCAGCCGCCGACGATGCCGGAGCCAAGACGGTCCGAACCGGCGCAGATCGCGGCGGCGATCGGCGCGACGGAGGAGGCGCCGGACCCGGACCGGGAACGGACGCAGGCAGGCGGCGCGGCAGTAACCGGTCAGCGCGACCATCATGCAGATCCGGCCGCGCCAAACAGCCTGCCGGAGGATCTGCACGCAACGGAAGCGGCCGCCGGGGTTGGCAACGAAAGCGCACCGGTTCTGCCGGGTGCACCGGATTTGCCGGACCTCTCCGATCCGGGCGATCTCGGCGATGTCTCGGATCTGCCGGAACTGGCGCTAGATGCATAGCCCGGTGATCCCGGCCGGCGCGCCGCGTCGGAGACAGAGTGAGACCCAGGAGTTGGGCAGTATCACAACTGCCTGCCCGCGGGGTCTGTACCGCCCGGAGGCGTGCTGGCCGTGACCCGGCACGCAAGAGAAATCGCGTTTCAAAGATGCGCACCATTTCGTCTCGACGGCCTGGGGCCGCGACGTGGTGTCAGGCGGTAATGGTTTGTGCCAGGTAGGGCGCGAGGCCGCTGACGTCGTAGCCCGCGGCGGCGGCGGCGGCGATGATGTCTTGCGGCGGTATCGACCCGGCCTGGGTCAGCGCCCAGGCGTTGGTGCTGCGCGTGCCAGTGCGGCAATAGGCCAGAACCGGCGCTTCGGCAGACTGAAACATCTCGCGCAGCTTCACCACCACGTCGACGGTCAGCGACCGGCTGTCGAAAGGCAATTCGAGAAAGGTCAGCCCCTCGGCCTCGACCGCCGCGCGGATCTGGGCGGCGTGCAGTTCGGGCGGGTTTTCGGAATCGGGCCGGTTGCAGATCACGGTGCGGAAGCCGGCCGCGGCGATCTCGGCGGCATGGTCCGGGCCGATCTGGGGCGAGACGGAAATCGTCGGTGTCAGTCGCTTGATGTCCATGCGCCGGCTGTAAAGCGAGACGGGGCGCCTGTCCAGCGCCCCGTTTGCCGCATCTGTAACCGGCGTGATCAGAGCTTGTTGACGGGCACTTTGAGGAACACGTCGCCCCGGGCATCCGGTTCGGGCATGCGGCCGGCGCGCATGTTGACCTGAAGCGACGGGATGATCAGTTTCGGCATCGCCAGCGTCGCGTCGCGGGCATCGCGCATTTTGGTGAACTCGTCTTTCGACTTGCCGGCACCGATATGGACGTTCTTGGCCTTCTGCTCGCCCACCGTGGTTTCCCAGGCATAGTCGTCGCGACCTGGCGCCTTGTAGTCGTGGCCGACAAAGATGCGGGTATCTTCGGGCAGGGTAAGGATTTTCTGCACCGACTCGTAGAGCACGGCCGAGGAGCCGCCGGGAAAGTCGCAGCGCGCGGTGCCGAAGTCGGGCATGAAGAGCGTATCGCCGACGAAAGCGGCGTCGCCGATCACATAGGTCAGGCAGGCCGGCGTGTGGCCCGGGGTGTGCAGCACGTCGCCGCGCAGTTGGCCGATATGGAAACTGTCGCCCTCGACGAACAGCTTGTCGAATTGTGAGCCGTCACGCTGGAATTCGGTGCCTTCGTTGAACACCTTGCCGAAGGTGTCCTGCACCACGGTGATGCGATCGCCTATGCCGATCTTGCCGCCGAGCTGCTCCTGGATATAGGGTGCGGCGGACAGGTGGTCGGCATGGACATGGGATTCCAGCAGCCACTCGACTGTCAGGCCTTCGGATTTCACCCAGGCGATGACCTCGTCGGCGGAGCGGGTATCGGTGCGGCCGGAGGCGTAGTCGAAGTCCAGCACCGAGTCGATGATGGCACAGGCGGTGCCGTTGGGATCGCGCACTACATAGGAGATGGTGTTGGTGGCATCGTCGAAGAAGGCTTTGACAATCGGGGTCATGGTCTTTCCTTCGGTTGAATGGTGTATTTCAGGTGTCCGTTTTTCATATATTGATCTCCGCATGTGTTTCAACCCCGGGCCGCTGCCATATTTGACTTGCATCAAGGTTACGTGAGCAGGCAGATGGGATGATCGCATCTGCCCGAAACGGAGGACCGTCATGACGTCGATCAAGAAACGCCGCGCTCAGTTGCTCAAACGGCTCTCCGAGCTTGACGAGCGCTTGCACGATATCGAGGAGGAGTTCGATGGCCACCAGTCGAAAGACTGGGAGGAAATGGCCACCGAGCGTGAAAACGATGAGGTTCTTGAAGGCCTGGGTGTGGCCGGTCGGGAAGAGATTACGCGCATCCGGGCGGCGCTGCAGCGCATCCGCGAAGGCGAATATGGCTTTTGCATGAAATGCGGCGAGGAGATTTCCGAGGCCCGGCTCGACGTGTTGCCGGACACGCCGTTCTGCAAGACCTGCGCGGCCAGCCTCTAGGCGGCGCGGCTTTGGCAATTTGCCTGCCGCAAAGGAGATGGCCATGACGAAAGACGAATTCGAACGTGCCTTCGAAGCTTTGTCGCAAAGGATTGCGGCGTTGCCCGAGGCCGAGCGCCAGGCCTGCCGCGGCGAGCTGCATGCCCTTGTCGAACGTGCCGAAGCGGCGGGGTTGCATATTCCCGAGGCGGTGCTGTCGCTCGACGAACAGTTGAGCGATGCCGCAATCGAAGCCCAGTTCGACAATCTGCCGTTGTAACCGCTGGTTCTGCGGCCTGAAGGCTTGCGTGCGACACGGCTTTCGCCGAAAGTCACACGGGGAAATCGCGTGCAGAGTTTAAGGGTTGGCGGGCCGAATTGGCGGACAAGATCGAATACGAGACCAGAGACGGCGTTGCGGTCCTGAGCCTTGCGGCAACGACCGAGGGGAAGCCGTGCGTCATGGACACAGCCGCCCGCGCAGAGCTGTTGCAGGCCCTTGATCGCGCCGAAGCGGAGTCCGAGGTCGAGGCGGTTGTGATCACCGGCCAGGACCGCAGTTTTCCGGGGGGCATACCGGTGACGGAGATCGCCGGCGGTGAAGCAGCGCCGACGCTGGGAGAGATCTGCCGCCGGATTGCCGAGTTTTCGAAGCCCGTTGTGGCCGCGATGCGCGGCGAGGTGGTCGACGGTGGGCTGGCCTTGGCGCTGGCGGCGCATGCACGGTTGGCTGCGGTCGGCACGCGGCTCGGTCTGACCGCCATCCGGCGCGGGCTGGTGCCGGGGGGCGGGGTGACCCAGCGCCTGCCGCAACTGGTCGGTGCGGGTCCCGCGATCGAGATGATTTTCGCCGGCCGAGTGCTCGGGGTCGAGTCGGGCCATCTGCGCGGGCTTTGCCGCCGGATCGTGCCGCGCGACGTGGTCGGAGAGGCGGTAGAGGCGGCGCGTGAGTTGGCTGCGGCGGGGTTCCCTGTCGTTCAGGAGGGCCTGCCGCCCGGTCTGTCCGACCCGATCGGGTATCAGGAGGCCTTGGCGGCACGACGGGCCGCGCCGTCGGCGTTGCCGCCTGAAGCGGCGGCGGCGCTGACCTGTATCGAGGCGGCGCAGCTGCTGCCGCTCGAGGCCGGGCTGGCCATGGAAGAAGATTTGCGTGCCGAACTGAGGCAGACCGCGCGGGCGCAGGGGCTGATCCGCACCATGGCGCTGGAGGCGAGAGGTCCGGGCGGTGCGGCGGCGCGGCGGCAGCTGACCGTTCTGGGCGACGGGCCGACGGCGCTGATCCTGGCCCGCCGGGCGCTGGAGGCGGGGCATGACGTGGTGCTGGCCGAGCAGCGCGACGGCGGCGCCCAGGCCGGGATCCGGCGCATTGCCGCGTGGCTTGGTCAGGAAGTGACGCGCGGCCAGCTGTCGGACGCGGCGCAGGCGGCGCAGATGGAGCGGCTGTCTGGTGGGCCGTCCGGCGAGATGCTGCAATCGGCGGAGATCGTGATCGAGGCCTGCGACGCGCCGCTCGAGATGATGGCCGCGCTGGTGAAAAACATTCTTTCGGCCGTGGGCGGCGGTGTGCCGGTGCTGCTGAGCTCGAATATGGAGCTGCAGGCGGATCGGCTTGCGAGCCTGCTCGAGGCGCGGGTTCTGGGCCTGGCGCTGAGCCCGCACCCGGGAACCGGTCAGCGCGGGCTGGCCGAACTCGTGGTTGCGCCGGATGCCGATGGCGGTGCGGTGACCCGCGCCGCGGCGCTGGTGCGGCGTCTGGGCTATGGGCTTGTGATCTGCCCGGCGCGGCGTGGGCTGCTGGCCGGGCGGCTCAAGGCGGCGATGTTGGCGGCGTCGGCGTGGTGTGTCGCCCGGGGGGCCGGGCCGCAAAAGGTCGATGCGGCGCTGGGCTGGCCGTTGGGCCCGTTCCACCAGGCGGATGTCGAAGGGCCGGCGGTGCAGGTGGAACGGTTCGCCGTGCTCGGCTGGCCGGCGTCCTACGGGCAGCTTTTTGATGGTTTCGATCATGCGGGGCGGAAGGGCCGGGCCTCGGGGCGGGGCATTTTCAGCTATGCCCAGCAGGGGGCCGCAGGGGACTACGACGCCGCGGCGCAGGCGCTGATCGGCGAGTGGCGCGGTGGCGGCGAAACCGAGGCGCTGTCGCCAGCTTCGATCCGACGGCGGGTGTGGTCGGCGCTGTTCAGCGCCGGGCTGCGGCTGCTGGATGAGGGGGCGGCGCTTGACGCGGGCGATGTCGATCTGGCCGGGTTGGAGGCGTTGGGTGTGCCACGCGCCAGCGGAGGGCCGATGAAGACCGGTGAAATTCGCGGGCTACTGACGGTGAAGCGTGAGCTCGAAGCTTGGGAGGCCGACGCGCCGGAACTGTGGGCGGCGTCGGAGCGTTTGACCGAGATGGTAAAGAACGGCGAAGGCTTCGGGTTCTGACGGCTCTGGCCGCTCAACCCAGCGTAATCCCGATTACCACCATCATCAACCCGATGGCCGAGACGAAGAGCGCAGCCAGGTTGATCGGCAGGAGGCGCTGGATGCGGCTGCGCAGTTCGTCGTCGTCGCCGGTTTCACGCTTGGCTGCGCTGACCTTGACTCCGACATAGAGCAGCCCGGCAATGCCGAGGATCGTGACGAGGGCACCACCCCAGATCAGCGGTTGCATGTGTGTCCCCTTGCGTTGGTTCGACCGTCTGCCCGGCTAGCCGATTGCGCCGCGCGGCGCAAGGGGCGCGACACGTGCGCTACCCTCTTGCGGGGGAGCGGACAGGGCGTTAGCAAGGACATCCGAAACATGAGGAGACCCGGGCCATGCAAGACGACATCACCCCCGACGCCGGCGAGGCCAGCTATCGCGTGACGGCGGGTGAGCTGCGCCAGTTCGTCGAGCGGTTCGAGCGGCTGGAAGCGGAAAAGAAGGACATTGCCGACCAGCAGAAGGAGGTGATGGCCGAAGCCAAGGCGCGGGGCTATGACACAAGAGTCATGCGCAAGCTGGTCGCGCTGAGAAAGCGTGACGCCGACGACCTCGCCGAAGAAGAGGCGGTGCTGGAGATGTACAAGCAGGCGCTTGGGATGTGAGCCGAGGCGGGGAAGGGGCGCGACCGTCGCCCGCGAGGCCGCCTGAAGAGGCGGACGCGCCGTCGGCCTAGGGCTGGAGGAAGTTGACCCCAGGCATGCGGGCAATCTCGAACACGTCTTCCTCGTAGATCTCGGTGAGTTCGTCGACCAGTTCCTCGGTCCAGCCGGGCACGTCGAGTTCTTCCTCGATCATATCCTCGCGGGCATATTTGTCGAGAAACGCCACCATCACCCGGCGCTTCTGGATCTCGGTCATTACCGGATGCTGTTTGAGGTAGGCGCGGAAGCGTTTCATCCCTTCCTTGGTCATGATCTCGGCCAGAAGGTCGAAGCCGCCTTTGATCTTGCGGCCCGGTTCGATGCCGGCAAGTTCGCGAATGATCTGGGCCCAGATCAGCGGCGAGTCTTCGTTGCACCAGATGGTGAGCGGCACATCGGGATGCGCGTCGCGCAACCGAGCCACCAGTTCCGACCAGCGTAGATCACGCGGATCGGTTCCCGAGGTCAGTTCGAAGAAGTCCTCGACCGGCGCCTTGTCGTAGAGCGCTGGCAGGAAGGTGGCAGGGTTACGCAGGGCGAAGAACAGCTCGATCCCGTCGCAGGCGAAAAGCTGCTTGAGCTGCGACACCCGGGCCACCGCCTTGTGATAGAAGACGCCTTTCGTAGCGGCGAATTTCGGCAGCGAGAAGAAGCTCTGGTTCGACAGCAGAAGCCGGTCGGCGTCTTCGCCTTCGAGGATTTCCTCGAGCAGGATGTCGCGCGCGTCCGGTGCCGGCGCCGCATGGGCCAGCGCGCCCAAGGTTTCGTTGACCAGTTTGCGATACCGGCCCGGCGGAGGCACCAGCGCGCCTTCCTCGGCGAAATCGCCGCGATTCTTCAGCAGGCATTTCAAAACGCGGTCTTCGTCGGTGCGGTGCAGACCGACATGGAAGATCACTTGCATGTATTACGCTCGCCCCGGTTTTCCTGGCAATTTTGCCGCAGTATAGGCTGTTTTCTGGACGAGGAAACCGTAATCGGGCAGAAGGGTGCGATGGCATCGCGAGAGATATCAGACCCCGCACCGTCGGCACTGCGCCGTTTCGCCGCCTGGATCGATCCGTGGTCCGGGGGGGCGGTGCTGATCGCGCTCATTGTGCTGGCGCCGATCATCGCCGTGCTGGGGATCGCGCTGTTTCCCACCGACAACATCTGGCCGCACCTGATGTCGACGACATTGCCGCGGTACCTGACCAATACGCTGATTCTGATGACCTCTGTCGGGCTATTGACGGCGATGATGGGCACGGGGGCGGCGTGGATCGTTGCGCGCTATCGGTTTCCCGGCTCTGGCTGGCTGGAGTGGTTGCTGCTGCTGCCGCTCGCCGTGCCCGGCTATGTCGGGGCCTATGCTCTGGTCGATCTGCTGGAATATGCCGGGCCGGTGCAGACCGGCTTGCGCGGCCTGTTCGGCTGGCAGAGCGCGCGCGACTACTGGTTCCCGGAAATCCGCTCGATGGGGGCGGCGATCATCGTGCTGTCGGCGTCGCTGTACCCCTATGTCTATCTGCTGAGTCGGGCGGCGTTTCGCGAACAGTCGGGCAGTTCCGAGGAGGTGGCGATGTCGCTCGGGGCGGGCGCCTTTGCGCGGTTCCGCCGGGTCGGGCTGCCGCTGGCGCGGCCGGCCATCGCCGCCGGCGTCGCCATCGTGATGATGGAGACGGTAAACGATTTCGGCACGGTCGATTTTTTCGCGGTGCAGACCCTGACCACGGGCATTTTCAGCGTCTGGCTGGAAAGCAACAACGCCGGCGGGGCCGCCCAGATCGCCAGCGTGGTGTTGGGGCTCGTGATCCTGTTGGTCACGCTTGAGAAAGTGTCGCGCAGCAAGGTGCGGTTCTTCAATCTTGCCCGGCAGCATCGGCCGGTGGAGCGCAAGCGGCTGCGCGGCGGGCAAGCGCTTCTGGCGCTGGGACTGTGCTTTGTCCCGTTCTTCATGGGCTTTCTGCTGCCGGCCGGGGTGATCCTGAACCACGCGCTGGGCAACGCCCGGGCCTGGGCGGATCGCGCCCTGTTCGAAGCGTTGTGGAACACGGTGAGCGTGGGTGGGCTGGCGGCGATCGTCACTGTCGTGGCAGGGGTCTTCATGGTCTACGGGGCGCGGATTTCCGGCCGCCAGCTGCCGCGGCTGCTGATGCCGGTGACCGCGATCGGCTATGCCGCGCCGGGGGCGGTGCTGGCGGTGGGGATCCTGATCCCGCTCGCCGCGCTCGACCACCGGTTGGCCGATACGGTCGAGGCTCTGACCGGCCACGATATCGGCCTGCTGCTGACCGGCACAGGTTTTGCGCTGGTGCTGGCCTACGGCGTGCGCTTCTTCGCCATCGCCCAAGGCGCGGCGGATGCGGCGATGGGGCGGGTGTCGCCGTCGCTGCCGATGGCGGCGCGGTCACTGGGCCGGACCCAGGGGCAGACGCTCTACGAGGTCTACTACCCGCTCATTCGCGGCTCGGTCGGCTCGGCGCTGCTGCTGGTGTTCGTCGACTGCGTGAAAGAACTGCCGGCGACATTGCTGCTGCGCCCGCCCTTCGGTTTCGACACGCTGGCCACCCGGGTGCACGAGCAGGCCAGCTTGGAAAACCTGAGTGGCGCGGCCCCGGCCGCAGTTCTGATCATCGCCGTCGGGCTGCTGGCCGTGGCGCTGCTGGCGCGCGCCAATCGCTGACACAGCGTATTGGCGCTTGCACGGAGCTTTCTGCGCGCGTAAATCAACTTTGAGAGCCCCTATAGCTCAGCTGGTAGAGCAACTGATTTGTAATCAGTAGGTCCGCGGTTCGAGTCCGTGTGGGGGCACCATAAAATATCAACTAAATTGTTGTTATTAAATGGTAATTTTAACTAACTAGTTTTTTTAATCCCCCTTTTTATCCACCTAAGTGGCTTCGTTGGTGGGTTTCACGTCAGACTGAGATTACCAAACCGCGATAGGACATACTGGGCAAACCCAGCGTCCGACTGGTCTTCCCAATAGCCCAGTTCCGCGACCAGGCGTTCAAACGTGCGATTGTGCATACCTTTTGGTTTTGGTCCCCATGTATCGGCCCCAGTTCCCCAACCAAGGCGTTCCCTTATCTTTTCAGCCCGGCGTTGGTGACGCTGGTAGCTTTCTTCTCTTTGCGAGGGATAGGCCAGTTGGTGGCAATGCCTGCACGCGAAAATGCGTCCGCCGTAAAGAATTGCCACGCGCCGCCCGCACCCTTGCGCCGGGCATGAGAACCAGGCGCGATGCCCGCCGTAGTGGCAGGGCGTAGAAAGCAAGCGCACCGGATAGTCGAAATGTTCCCAATCGCCACCGTAGCTGCGTGATTTGTAGATCAGTCGAACCCTGTCCGCCTCGGTGACTATCCGAATGTCTGCGACCTTCTTGCCATCGCATGACCATTGCCAGCTGAACCGTGTGCCGGGTTCAAGAAGCCCCTCACGAGCCAAATGTCGCACGTCTAGCTTGCGCATGTCGCTGGTCGTGGACTTAGAGTCCCAATGCCAGTGTCGCCCGCTGCCAATACCGCCCATTCTCGCCTCCGGATTTTACCGAAATCAATAGCAAAACTGGACAGAGATACTTCTCAGCACCCTGCGGATACCTCAATCGTCATCCAGGGGAGGCGGAGGCGCGCGAAATCCAGCCTTTCTTGCTTTCCTGTCTCCGATGAGTTCCGCCCAAGCCATCGAAGCTCCGTAGCTAAGCCACCCCACAACGATTGCATATACAGCGACGTGTAGTCCCATGGCCCAGTTAATGATATGATTAAGGCCAACCCAATCTGTTACGATTATGCTTTCCTGCCTGCACACGCTCTCTCCACACTCATAAAGGGCATAAAGCCAATACAAATCCCGAGACGGTAAGTTTCCATGCTCAAGCCACTCCAGGCCTTGCAGGGTTGGGACTATTACGGCTCCAAAAAGCGAACCCATTAAAACGACGATGACGAAGAGCCACAACAACCCCTCCGATACATTAGTCACCCTGTCTTCAATCCAGTTCGAAAATTTGCTCATTTCGACAACCTAACGCAACCTCCGTTGGCTGTTCTCTCAAGTCTATACGACAAGGTAATGAATCTCCCTTTTGCTCTGAGGGCTGTCCACATCACGCCTTTTACATCGCCAATGCACTCCGTTTCGTCGCCTCGGTAGGTCCAAGCGAGCGTGACACGTTCTCGGCTCTGTCTTCCATTATCAGCATCTCCGACACTTCCGCAGTCACTTCGCTTGCGGTTCCATCGTAACCCGAAATCGCGCCGTGTTCGTATTCTTCTTTTTTTCGTCTTCTCTCCGTATTCGTCTCGTCTATGTCTAGGTCTTCGTGTGCGGCCACGGACTTGTCACCATGCCCGCATGGTGTCGGCACGGTGTTGCGATTGACGGTCATAAGCGGGTGAAACAAGGACGCCATTTCATCCCGGGTTGCCTTTTTGGCGCGTGATAATTCCAAGTCTAGAAGTTCCGTCACAACATCACCGTGCTCTTGCCATTGGCATGCCAGGAACGGCCTCAGCACTTCGCGTAGTTTTTGGTGTTCAGGACTTTCGGGTTTCCATTGCTGCGCCCTCTGAACGGCAGAGACAGCAAACTCCGCAATGCAGTGCAGGCGCATGTGTTCTTGTGCCTCGCTTTCTTCTGTGACGGAAAACAGGTCCGCTGTGAGTGAACTGGCCTGAGATGCGTTTGCGGGCGGGCTTTGGCGCTGCACGCCCTTCAGAACGCCGCACAAGCGCCC
The DNA here is from genome assembly GCF_030848945.1 of Marimonas arenosa. Classification (GTDB taxonomy): domain Bacteria; phylum Pseudomonadota; class Alphaproteobacteria; order Rhodobacterales; family Rhodobacteraceae; genus Marimonas; species Marimonas arenosa. Next base: position 128,354 of record NZ_JANHAX010000005.1, on the reverse strand, counting down.
TGAGCACGTATCTGGCATGTGTTCCGCTGATCGGAGCCCAGAGTGTCGGTGATGTGGCTGGACAGCTATCTGCCCAGCCACGACCTTTTGGCCTTGCCTTTTCGGAATCCACGCAATGGGAGGAGGTATTGCGCACAGATTTCCTATTTCGACCGAGTGCAATGGGAGGAGTTATCACACGTGGTCTGTCGGCGCCTAAATGATGCCGCGTCGCAGCATGCGGGCAATGAATATCTTCCACGCGTGCAACATGGAGGCCAAATCGATGATTTTTTAAGAGCTTTTCGGAGCCGGAGATGGAATTTCGGCCCGCTTTGGCACCATACGAACATTCATTTGGCCCGTCATCGAATCTTTCTGCCTGGCCTTCGTCTACACAGACTCGGCAGTCTTCAAGTCGTCTCGAAAAATGCGGCTGCTGCAGAGCGACGCATTGTGCACGTTACGTAAACGGTTCGTTTCCGATGGGGGTAATAGACAAGATTTCGCTACAATTTTAAAGTTTTGTGGAGGCAGCGTTGTTGGGTCTGGGCACCTAGTTTGCCAAAAAAGGTGTTTTCATCCCCAAATGAATAGGTGACCTCTTCGCTGCCTCACGAATGCCGGTTGAGACTTGTCTACCTGCACTCGACAAAAACCGTGAAACCAAGCGCGTTTTTTGCCAGGAGTTCAGGTTCCAGCGGATCATCCGTAAAGCCAAGGAGGGGATCGACCCCGTTCTGAGCGAGAAACAACTTTGCTATCTCACCGCGAACGGCGAAATTCACGTTCTGTGGAACATCACCCAGCGCGTCAGACACCTTGATGCTGTCAAGTTTTGAAACGACCACGCCAACGACTTCGCCGTCCGAGCCGAGAAGCGGTCCTCCTGAGTTACCCGTTTGCACAGGAGCCGAGATTTGCATGGTTGTAGCATCTCCACCCAATCCCTTTAACGATGAGACGGACCCCCTTGTTACGTTCAGGCCCCCAAGGATTCCGAAGTATGGATAGCCAATTGCTGTGACGTCCGAGTTCAATTTAGCAGGGCTAGGAGAAAAAACTGCGACTGTCTTGTTGTCTGGTTTGAAAGTCTTGACTATCGCCAGGTCAAACTCTTCGGAAATACTGGTCAACTGAGCTTTCTCTCCGTCTACAAGAACATCACGACAACCAGAGACTACATGCGCATTTGTCAGAACGTGCCCTGACGCGGAAACGAAGAAGCCTGAACCGGATTTCCTGCTGTCGTCAGGTTTGGACGGAGGCGGCGCTGAAGAGGGCTCTGAAACTCTTCCCTGCCTCTCCTGTTCCTCGATAGCAGCGACCGCTTCCATCGTTCTTGCGAGGGTCCTTTCGAGATGTCCTCCAGGCGAAATGGCAAGCGGTTGCACTTTGCCGAGCGCAATGCTCGATGCAACGGCGTTGAGAATGTTCTCGTCGCGCTTATCAGCGGACAACATCACAGTCAGCCAAGAACCGTTAACAAAATTCGAACGTGTGTAGAGTGTTGAACCATCTCGCCTTGTGCCGGAGGAAACCGCAAAGTTCGTTTTGCGGACTGAGTAAGGATTGGTTGACAACTCGTGGCGCCCAATCGTGAAGTCATGCATGCCTTGGGCCTTAGCTTGGGTGAGCGCACCTATGGATATGGACAAGCTGCTACGTGAGTGCCGGTAGTTAAGGAAATCGCTGCTTTGGGGGTCGATAATCAGGGTTTTGGTCGGCAGCATCATCGACATGCCCAGTCTGCTGAAATGGTGCATGTTCCATCCGTCTGCCTCAATCCTTTCGAAAAATGACATGGCAAGCATTGCCATATGCCAGTCTTCGGCGTCGGTTCCGAACTCCTTGCTTGAAAATACTTCGAGCGCATTTTGGCTTAACCGCCCCCAGGCGCCATCGAGCATCCCCTTGTAATGACCTTCGAATGCAAGGGCGGCTTGCAGGAAACGTTTGTCCTCTTTCGTTAGCGAGCGGGCATCGAAATCCCAGAACAACGAGTCGAAGTCTTGCGAGCGTGCGTCAGGTGCAGGGTAGGCGGCTAGAAAAACCGCCATAACTACCAAGAGAAAGCGCCGCATATCTTGTCTCCACCTCTCCGGAGAGCGTGCCACAGGCGCTTGTGGAATGGCAACGTCTTCAAGTCGAAAGAAAACGGAGGCTAATCGAGTTCGGTAGGATGCCTAGGGCCATGCTTCCGACGCCGTCACCACGGTTGTCAAACGGATGCAGGCACCTCGCCCCCTCAACCGCCCGATCCGTGTTATTATGTCGGCGTTAGGGAGGACCAGACATGACACTCCGATTTCTCTTCGCCGCCTTTGTCGCAGCCATCATGGTCACGGCAACCCACGCCCAGGGCCTTCTCCTGTCGCAGATGCAGTGCCAGGCCAACTACCGTGGAGTGCCATTTCAAGGCGTCATCCAGATCCAGCTTTTCCAATATTCCGGCGCCACCGGCATCGGCGCCTCGGGCGAGCGCAGCCAGCTCAACCTGCTGATTAAGACCGGCCGCGCCAATGAAATCCCCGGCACGCTATACATGATCGGCGAGTTCATCGGCGCCGGCGTCTATGTCAATATCGAAGCGCCCAACATCGTCGCCGGTCAGGGCACCGGCAGCATCGTCGTGAACGGTGCCGCGCACCGGGCGACCTATGCCACTTTCGCACTGGTCGAAGGCGGCGTTGTCGCGGTCACCGAGGATGGCGAGCGGATCGAATATATCTGCCAGTAAGCCCGTCCCAACGGATGGGAACGCGCGGTTAAAGCGCGCCAAACCCGCACGCTTGGGTTACGAACCGACGCAAACCGTGCGCCTCGCCAACCCGTTTCCTGCCCAATCCTTACACGCTGCGCACCAGACGGGGTGTCGAAGGAAAATACCCCAGCTGAAGCCCTCATGTCTGCCGAAAACAATAGCGATTTTACGGGACTATTGTGTGTTGCGCCACGCCAGATATGCGTGCAGTAGCAGGTAGAATGCACTTCCGGCCATTCCAGCTCGCCATACATGTTCCAGTCCTATTGAAATAAGGTAAGAGAACATGACTGCCTATGGCTAGATATATACGTGTCCTGTTTTCTGTGCATCGGAAACATTGGAAAAATCAGGAATCCGGCACAATTTTCAGGACGGGTCCGGCGGATCGACGGGCTTTTTCGGGCAAACCGTCACAATCATTGTGACGCGCGTGCACGTTTTTTGTGCGGGGTTTTTCTTTACTCGCCGTGCCACGAAGTGGTTGGTTGCTGTTTGGTCACGTATACGAAACAGTGGCTGCCTGACGTTTGCTCTGTTGCCGCGAAGTTGCCAATCAAAATCGTGCTTTGAAGATTTAGGTCTACGAGGCAGAGTGTTTTATCGGATTGAGCTTCTTGGGGGGAGTTATGAAGAAGTTTTTTGCATTGTGCCTGGGTTTCGTGAGCCTACTGGCTGTTTCCGCCACTGAAACGAAAGCTGTCACTTTGAATGTTGTCGGCGGGCAGTTGCTTGGCGTATCCGGCTTGGACGTTGACGGAACATTGTATGATGTAGAGTTCGTGGATGGGACATGTGCCGCGCTGTTTTCCGGGTGCGACGAGCAAAGCGATTTTGCACTGAATGCCGGGAATATTTTGGCGGCCCTCGCCGCGTTAGATAGCTTGTTTGACAATAACCCGGTGTTCGACGACATCCCGGGAAATGTGTCAGGTTGCGGATCGCTTGCACGCTGCTTTGTCGTCAGCCCCTATGCTCCGATGTCTGGATTTGATCGTTCTTTGACTGGGAATTTGCAGAATGACCAAGTTGAAGCAAACGACCAATTCTACCTTACAAACTACGACATTTTTCAAGATTTCGGTGGCCCCAACAATTCTTTGGTCTATGCAGTGTGGTCGGTTGCCGAAGTTCCGCTTCCTGCATCAATGCCCATCCTAGTCGCAGGACTTGGTGGTTTGGTCCTGATCCGTCGGCGACGTAAAGCTAGTTAAGCAAACGGATACAGTATCAGTTTTCAAAGCGGTCGTGCTCGGCCTGTGCGGCTGGCACGTTTCTGCCCTTGAACCAATCATTTTGCCGCGCATATGCACCGTTATTTTCGGAGCTCCTTCGTTTCTCGCCACTTTATAAAAGCCTTGGTCGCGGGTTTCCCATCCGCCGTTGGCAGTTCCTGCAAAGCCCAGAGCGGCGCTTGCCCCACCCCTGAAGGGCCGAGATAGGGGCGCTGGGTCATGGTAATCAGGCCGCGCTGTTCCAATTCCGCAAACCATGCACCCACGGTGTTGCGGTGGCAGTTCAGGGCATTGGCGGCTTCCCGGTGACTGAGAATAATGCGCCCGTTATTGTGACCGGTGAAGCGGCGCTTCAGTTCGATGTAGAGCGCCCTGGGGCCGGGTTTGAGGAAGGCCCAGGCTTCCGTTGCTTGAAGGTATTCGGGAAGCTGGACGTGACGCCCAGCCCCCCTCTTGTTGCTCTTGTAACGCTTGCCTATCGGGCCAGCGAGAATGGGTGCCCACCCGCGTCATTCCCTGACCGACAAGCACCTCAACCTGCCGCAGCTTCGTGACGATTTCCTCGGGTTTGTGTCGTTTCGTAGCCATTCTGATCCTCCGTTTTCCTAAACATAACGGCGGACCACTGCATTGGGGGAGGATCACTTGGTTACTAGCGGGTCGTGCCTGCTGTCCGCCATTGCCCAACACATGCTCCAAGCCAAGGCTTGCGGTCGGAGTCCAACGCTGACTCAAACTGTTGCAACACGAAACGCCGACTCTCCACCGATCCTGTGTCGTTGGCACCGCGGCGTACCCAGCCAGGAAGTACCTCGCCTCGATTCATGGAGACGGGTCTACGCACCGCCAAACGACCGATGAATACGCCATTGATCTAGGGACAATTCTGGCCGATGCTGAGGTGAAGGGTCAATGATTTCGTGCCAGGAAGTCGCGCAAGCGAGCCGTCAATCGGTTCTCTGCTTTTGTGGGTCGAACTTGGTCGCACCATGGCCCTGAAAAAGGGGGCCCGGTGGAAGATCGCAACAATCACCAGACCATCGCAGGGCGAGACCGGAGCACTTATCGAGGCTGTGCATTTGACGTCCTTGGAGCAAGGCGGAGCTCGTTGAGATGAGCTACACAATTGAACAGATTGCTGACCAACTCGGCGTCCCGGCAGAGGGCGATGTCAGTATCCGCATCGAGCGCGCTGCGGAGCCCAGCGAAGCCGGAACTGACGCGCTGGCGCTGGCCATGCACCCAAAGTACTCGGACAAGCTCGAATGCAGTGCCGCGCGCGCTGCAATATTGTGGGAAGGGGCCGACTGGCGGGGTCTCGGACTCGAAGCCGCGATTTTCTTTCCGCGGCCAAGGTTTGCGATGGCGGCGATAACACAGCTGATGGATGAGGGACCGGACATTGCGCCCGGTGTGCATCCATCCGCGGACATCGATCCCACCGCGGACATCGGATCCGGAGCTGCCATCGGCCCGTACGTGGTGATCGGGAAGCGTGCGTTGATTGGACGGAACGCCCGGATCGCCGCGCATGCCGTGATCGGTGCGGACGCACATGTCGGCGACGACGCACTGATCCTCGAAGGGGCGAAGATTGGCGCACGGGTCCACGCTGGCGATCGCCTGCTTGTTAAGCCTGGTGCGGTGATCGGCGCTGACGGTTTTTCGTTCGTTACACCAGAGAAGTCCACGGTGGAGAGCGTACGTGAGACGCTGGACAGTCGGTTCGAAGCTCGGGCTCAAAGCCTAGTACGCATTCATTCACTGGGGTCGGTCCGCATCGGAGACGACGTTGAGATCGGTGCCAACAGCACCATTGATCGCGGCACTGTCCAGGACACCACCATCGGCTCAGGTACGAAGATCGATAATCAGGTTCAGATTGGCCACAACGTCACGATTGGAAATGACTGCCTTCTGTGTGGTCATTCCGGTGTCGCCGGCTCCTCCTTTCTGGGGGACCGTGTGGTTGTGGGAGGGGCGGCATCAATTGCCGACCATCTGTCCGTCGGCAATGATGCGGTTATCGCGGGCAAGTCCGGGGTTGCATCCAATGTGCCAGCTGGGCGGGCGATGATGGGATACCCTGCGATGCCACTCGACCGGAACGTAGAGGCCTACAAGGCCCTGCGCCGGTTGCCGCGACTCATCAAGACCATTGCGGAGCTCAAAAGCTCACTGCGTTCTATGGAGAAACGGAACTAAGAACTGAGCAGCGCCCTTGTGACTCTTTGCCGGCTTGATGCAGGACCGCTGAAGTCAGCGGGACAGAGAGTGAGCCGAATGGATGTCCTTGGTTCCACGTCGCCAGATCGCCAAGGATCTCGTCAAGTGAGCCACGAACGCAGCCATTCGAGAGTGCTTTCGGGGAAGACGTTGGCGGCTTTGCAGACAGCAACCAATTCACCATCTGGCGGATCAAGTCACGACGGGACTCTTTGGTCCGCATCTCAGATGTTCAGGGATCCGACCTTAAACGTTTGTCCGCACGGGAAAACGGGACACCCCCAGAAACTTCCTGCTGGCCCCCCAGTGAATGCCATCCTCGACAGGGCTGAGATTAGGAAAACGTCTAAACAGTTCCCTGAGCGCGATCTTGACCTCGACGCGAGCGAGGTGGATGCCGATGCAATAATGAATCCCGCCACCAAATCCCATATGTCTTGCGGCCGCGCGGTCGATATCGAACTCATCCGGGTTCTCAAATCTTCTGGGGTCGTGGTTTGCGGAACCAATGAAGATGCGAACCTTGGATCCGCGGGGGATCTTCTGACCCGCCAGCTCAACGTCTTCAGTCGTCACGCGCCCGGTCGTCTGGAGCGGACTTAGCAGGCGAGCGGTCTCTTCTATTACCGTTTCAAGAGTGTCGGGCTCCTGCTTCGCCCTTTCCAAGGCGGTGGGGTTCTCAAGCAAGAGACGAACGCAATTGGTAAGCAGGTGCCTGGTCGTCACGTGACCGGCGGTCAGGGCCAGGGCGGCCGAGCCGACCATCTCGTCGCGTGTAATTGTGCCAGACCTGTGAAAGGCGTCTGCCAAGGCCGAAAGCAGGTCCTCCTTAGGATCATTGTTTCGTTCTGCGACAAGCTGAAGCACGCGGCGCCGGAACTTGAAAAAGGCCATCAGACTGCGCAGGAGCGTGTTCTTCCGGACTTCGGGGTCCACCATGGGGAGTAGGTCATCCGTCCATCTTCTTACCGAATCCATCTCGGCGGGGGGAAACCCGAACACATCGGCGATGACCCAAGCCGGCAACGGTGCTGCAAATTCCGCGACAAGGTCAAATTCCTCCCGCCCGTCGAGTAGGTCGATAAACTGCCCAACGATGTGCTCAATTAGCGGTTCCCGCGCTTTGATGGCGCGCGGTGCAAAGGCGGGGTCCATGACCTTCCGAATGCGCGTGTGGTCGGGGGCGTTCAGCGATGCGAAGAACCCATGTTCAGCGGCGTTCGCCAATGCAGATAAACCGATCCACCGCAACAGCCTGAGCAGATGAGGCGGCGTCTGTGCGCCGCCGAAACACTGGTCTTTGAACGCCGCGGCGACGTCTTCGTAGCGGTAGATGCAGTAGCGAGGGCCCCCTGGCGCATCAATGATGTGGATGGGTGCCTGCTCGCGTTGCTTCGTATACTCATCAAAGAGTGCCTTCATGGGACTAGCCTTTCTATGGTATGTCGTTGTGGCCAAGGAGAACGTTAAAGTCGCTCGATCCGGGGTCCAGGCGTGAAAAAACCGCTCTTGCAGGGGTCCGGACCGGTGCTGCTTCCCCGGTTTCTTGAGTTCTTTGCTGAGCGCCTAATGGCCGGGGCTGCATCTTTGCTCATTGTTGAGGGCCCGGGACGCCGGCTATCCATGGGCGGCACAGGTCCACCTCGGGCAAGCCAGTCCTGTCGCCGCATCGTTATCACAAAACGGGTGTCCTTCGGGCACAATCCGTTTCACTCTTCTCCACGGCTGCATCAGGCGGCTTGGTCCCGCATAGCGATCATTGATGGGCTTCTCGGGAAGGTCCGCTCCGAGTCAAGCGGATGCTAGTTTGGTCCTTTAACGACGCCTTTCGTTGTTTCTCAGTTCAATCCATTCGGCTCAACTGCACCTTCGAAAGTTGAACCTCCAAATCACGTATTTCACCCCAAGCTTCCGTCAGAAACTTTTTGATCTGAACAAATGAGCCGTAGGAGACGGGCATTTTCGACCAGCGCTTTATTCTATCGTCATCGCTTTGTGTTTCAGGGGCCTCAAGGACAAAAAGATGCTGTTGCTGAACGTCGCCTGAAGCCGGAACAAACCTCGCTTCCAAAACGTCCTCTTCAACTTTCTCGGCTTGCCCTCTTACGGCTACCTGAGGTTCAAGTTCAAATTCATCGTCCAGGACAGTCTGCGCAGTTGTCATCTCACCGGCAATATCGGGTCGCAACCGTACAATGCCTTCCGCTGAGATGGGCAGATTACCCTTTCGGATCAGTTCGCGAGACAGTCTTTCAGACAAGTTCTGCATAATTTCTTCCTTCGGTCGGAACCACTATTCGCATGTTCTGCTCAGTCAAGAAAGACAAAGCATTTTGACGGGCGGCTTCGTCCGCAGAACAGTCGTTGGTGCGGATCGCGGCGAACGGCAGCTTTGAGCCCACAGCAGCCTTTTTCGCAAGATAAGAAAGGGCGGCATTGCCGCCCCTTTTTTGTTCTCATGGAAAATACTTACCAGGAGAGCGTATTCACGTTCGGATCGAACAACCAGCTTTCGACAATCGGGAAGTTCCCCATTTGCACGCCGTCGATATAGTCGCCCTCGGTCAAGCCTGCCGCTGCAGAACAAGCCTGGCACATAATGACGACACCACAATCCGCCATGAAAGCGGACGACATGTCTTGGATACATGTGCCCTTTTCGGCCATGAGGCCATAAATGTGGCTCGAGCTTTTCTTGTCGGCGAGATAAACCGCCCGGACGTTCATCCAGATCGCGGTCTTATGCCCGTTCCGCAGAGACTTCTCATGGGCGAACATTATAGCTTTCGCGGCCGCCAACGCCACCCAGGATTTCTTGATCCTTATGGCCTCTGTGGCCGTACTGGTAGAATTGGAGGCTTTCATGCATCGAAAAACTTCGCTTTTTGCAGTGTCCGCCGTGACTGTTTTTTCCTTGGCTGCTTGTGGCCGCCCTGATTTGGGCGATGAAAACCTCAGCGCGAGGGAACTCGAGCTCGAGGAATACTTCGACGGAACAACGGTTGCCTATGGTCAATTCCAAGACCGGTTCGGGAAAGTAAGGCAGCGCTTCGTCGTTGAGATCGAAGGCGAATGGGATGGAAGTATCTTAACCCTGGTTGAAGATTTCTCATACGACGATGGTCGTGAAGAACGTCGGGTCTGGAAACTTGTCCAGACTGGTGACGAGACCTGGGAAGGCACGGCTGACGGTGTTCGGGGTCTCGCCGTTGGCGAAGAGCGTGGCGACACGTTTAATTGGAGATATACAATAGATTTGCCAGGACCGGAAAACAGTACGACACGGGTCAGCTTCGACGATTGGATGTGGTTGTTGCCCGACGGTCGGTTACTTAACAAAGCATACATGAGCCGCTTCGGCATTACGTTGGGCGAAGTCACGATATTCTTCGAGAAGCGGTAGGTTCAATCCCGTAGTCTTCACGGACAGATAACACTGAGCTCATGCTGCTGAGACCGCCAGACAATAGCTGCGAGCCAACAGTTGAGACCATTTTGACGTCCTGCCCAAGTATTGTCCAACAACAATGAAACAGGTCCTCACGAAAACGTATTCTTTATATTTATCAAAAGCATACAATCTCTAGCCACGGGTTTGTCCGCAATGCAACCAATCCAACAGATCGCATCCAACGTAGTCTTCACATCTGGAAACGAAAGGATATCCAAATGCTGAGACGTACTTTCATCGCAGCCGTTAGCGGCGTTGCTCTTACTCTTGCCGCGACCAGCGCAGCGTTGGCTGATGGGCATGGAAACAAAATGGACATCGTGGACACTGCAGTGAACGCTGGCTCGTTCAACACGCTGGTGGCTGCTGTACAGGCCGCTGGCCTGGTGCACACGCTGAAAGGTGATGGTCCGTTTACCGTTTTCGCTCCTACCGATGATGCCTTCGCGGCCCTGCCCGAGGGTACGGTTGAAAATCTCCTGAAACCGGAAAACAAGGACCAATTGGTCGCCATTCTGACGTATCACGTGGTGCCGGCCAAAATCATGTCCGGTGATATTGCTGGCAAGAAAGCGAAGGTGCTCACCGTTCAGGGCGACCGTCTGAGCGTAAACGCGCGCTACGGCGTCAAAGTCGACAACGCCAAGGTCGTTGCGGCTGATGTGGAGGCCACCAATGGCGTTATCCACGTAATTGATAAGGTTCTGATTCCTGGCGACTAAGCTCCGAAAAGCAACGTAATATTGGGGCGCGAGCAGGCTGGCACGCGCCCCTTTTTTTTAGCCTATCGGGTTTTCGCCTGGATGCAGACGTCGGACCAAGCCTTTTCAAGATCGCGGGACTTTTGCATCCGTTTCGAGTCCAATCTATTCGCTCGACCGAGCTAGAAAATTCCTCTGAGGCCGCTGCGGGCCTCGACAAACAGCCAATGGTCCGGCGGAAAATACGTGAAGAGGCTGTAAGTAACCAGTTGAAGTGCGAGCAGAACAAGTCCTGGCAGAAAAAGCCTCCGTCTCCAGTCCGTATCAAGCACCAGCAACCACGCTGAGAAAAGCTGGCCCGCAAGGATCGCTAAAACGAATGTACCAATGTCTAACAGGAGACGATTTTCACCCAGGATTGCGGTGTAAGAGGTAAAGATCAGCACAATCAAAACAGCTGAGACGAGCAGGCTGACGCCCTTTGCGGAAAAAACATCCAAGCGGCAAAGACCTGTCCTGAGGGGCATGATCGTAGCCCATAATACACCCGGCCAAAAAGCCAACTTGAGATGCTCCCAGATTGACTCGTTGACTGCCGCGATCAAAGCAAGTGGCGTCCATCCTCCAAACCAATCGAACACGAAATGCAACAAAGAGCCGAGGGCGATCATGAAGACGGCCCCAATCAGTTCGACACGCAGCAACGTCTTGTTATGAGCCATACGATCAAGGCCAATATTCATAGTTTTCGAATATAGTATGAAATTGGCTTGGATCACGCTCCCTCGACGAGAATAGTCCGTCATTCCATCTTTTGTGAGCGAAGGCCTGCTTAGTCCCGCAGAGCGGTCACTCGTTCCGATAGCAGCGAAAGACCGTTCTGAGCCCAACCCGTGAATTCGATTATCGTGCCGTGTGCGCTCGCAGCACAAGAATTTCCGCAGCTGCATAGAAGATAACGCTGCCACGCAGCGGACAAACCGTCCATTCGTGCCCCACGCAGCGGAAAATTCCGACCCAACTCACAAGTTGCGGGACAAAGTGTGACTTCGCTGCACCTGCTCCAAGATCTGGTTTAACTGGCGCATTTCCATTGAAGACCTACGCCGATCGGCTGATATCCAATGCGTCCAGAATGGCCTTGCCAAACGCTTCGTCCGACACATCTTCCGGCAAGACCGTATCTTCATGGCCGCGAATGCCCTCCCAACTGGAACGCCCGCGATAGCGCCATGGCTTGAGCCTGATCTTTGCGTCCTGCAAGGTCAGCGTCACGCTCCCTGCGCCGTTGTACAGCGCTTTCAGGGTCTTGACACCCGCGCGCGCTTTGTCGGCTTCGTTCAGCGCTTTGATTTCCTCCGGTGTCGGCCACCGCATGATTGCATCCCATTCCGGGTGATCGGGCGATATGAAGCGGCTCGCCATGAGAGCGGCACGCGCTTCACGCCCCATATCTTCTGCATTCATGTTTGGCTCGAGGTATTCATTGTAACCCTTGGGGTCAGGGCATCCCGAACGGTAGACCGCAAATGAGACAATCTTCGTGAAAGCGCGATGCGCATTAATGATCGCTTTCTTGGACTCCTTAGGAGGCTTGGCGCGTTTTTTCCGCTCCGCCGCTTCCGCTAGGGCTTTTGCTCTTTGTTCTTCGAAGGTTAGCACTTTTCTCATTGGATTCGCCTAACTCTGACCTCGATCCCCAAACTCTCAGCGTAGTCTATCGCCCGTTGAATTTGGGTAAACTGTTCAGGTGTTGTGTCATTTGGAATGGCGAGTTCAAGGCGTTTGAAGTCGATTTCGTCCGGGTCCAATGGGAAGGCATTGAGATTGGACCCATCAAAGCCGTCGATCTGATCAATGTATCGCTTCAATGCACCGTAGATACGGCTGGGCCGATCCACATATCCCGGCGCGCGGGTGTCCAGCGTCTTTGCACTTGTCGCAATGCCTGCATCACGGTCGAAGAAATCGAATGTCTTGAAGTTGTCAGGTGTACGATCTCCCAGACCGCCCAATCGCTCAAGGTGATCTTCCCAAGGTCCGCCCTGTTCCTTGATCGGCCCTCCCCAGCGGATTCCGGGGTTGTCGATTATATCCCAGTCAGGATCGGATGGCAGACGGCGGGCGTTTTGCGCTTCGTCCAATAGTTCGTCTCGCAAACGGTCGGGATCACTCGTATCACCACGCCGCCCTCTGCGACGCAACAGCTTCGCGGCCAATCCCGCCGGGGCCAAGTTCAAGGCAATCAACGTATTCAGATAGGCCCGTTCCCGCGCGGCCTCTTCCACCTGAGCTAAGGTCGCACGGCATCGGGCATACTCGTCCATCACCATGCCGGGGCGGGTCTCAACAGCGTAGGCATATTCCGCAAACGCTTTCGCCGTTTCCGGGAAATCGCGCCAAAATGCCTTGATTTCCTCGATATGGTCTTCAACCGCTTGGCGCATTTCGTCCAATTCGGCCTGTTCTTCGTCAGAAAGCGTTCCAAACCGTTCGCGCGCCGACAGAACGCCCAATCGGGTGACCCATGCGAGGTTATCGGGAATCTCGTTCAGCGTTTGCCAAATGTCCGCCAAGGTGTCTTTGATGGCTTCCCAGACACCCGCATCCACTCCACGACCATGGGCTACCTGAGCCGCCACGAAATCAGGCTCACAAACTGGTTCATCAAGGAGGTACGGTTCGGCAACACACCGGCAGTTATAGGCTTGTCCGGGATGACCGGTTTCCGGCGGATAGTCCCAATCAAAGACCTTATCGTCATGCTCGGCATGTACATGGCGTACTTTGTCGTCGTCACGGGACCGCCAGATGTACTGATCAATCCCAAGGGCGCGTTGCCTGCGTTCGTTGATCAGCCCGGAGAATGACGTGATCAGGTTTTTTTCCATCGCACGACGGACGGAATTGAAGCGGCTTGGCCGCTCGCCATGGTCGGCCCAGATCGTTTCCAACCGCTCCGACCACGCCTGAATCGCGGCGGCCTTTTCACTAGAAACGTCGGCCAAGTCGGCAGCGGAAAGAGGAACTTGAAACCCATCGCGGGTGAACCGCAATAGGAGGTCAACGTTGATCTGATCCGCAAAGTCCAGATTGGTGGCAAATTGCCGCTGCAAAGCGGCAAGGCCGGGGATATCTGCTTTGCGCGATAGCGGGCGCGCTTCCATCCCGCGCGTGCCCCCTCGACAACACGTAACCGCCGCTCCCGCCCGACCTCAGAAATTGAGTAAACTTCGTTTCCATAGACCACGCCGCATCCGAATGAACGGGGGGCATTTTCCGGGAGTCCGGTTAACAAGCTGAAATCACACCGTACGGTGCCAATAGGATTGATTGGCCATAGCGGCCATTCGTACGTCGCGCAGCAATTGGATGTATGGGCTCTTCGCGGCCTTATGCACGTGCAGAGACCATGCGTTCTTGTGCCTTCGAACAACAGCCATTCGACTCGATGCTATGGTCTCTGCGTCAGCGCGGTGCTGAAGTCTGGGTATGGTGGGAGGATCGGAGGGCAAATTATGCCAAGAGTCCAACTTCCCGCAGTCACCCCTAAGCGCAAAGCCTGGAACAAGGATCGGATCATCGGGCAGTAACGACCGCTGCTTTCCAAACAGGTATGGGCAATCCGCGCGCTGCTCGAACTTGCGGGCTATCTTCGCGACCTTGCGCTGTTCAACGTGGCGATTGATAGCAAGCTGAGAGGCTGTGATCTGGTCAAACTCGCGGTGACTGATTTGGTCAAAGACGATCGCGTTCGCGAACGGGTTTCGGTGATTCAGAGCAAAACCAAGAAACCCGTTCAGTTTGAATTGACTGAAAACACCAGAGATACCGTGATTGCGTGGGTGAGATCACCCGAGATGATTGGTTGCCACTTCATGTTCCCTAGTTGCTTCCACGACCGCCCGCATATCTCAACGCGTCAGTACGGTCGGCTTGTTCGTGATTGGGTGGCAGCGATCGGATTGGAACCGAGCGGCTACGGTACCCATTCGCTCCGCCGGACCAAAGCTGCAGAGATCTACCGCAAGACGGGCAACCTTCGGGCTGTGCAACTTTTGCTTGGCCACACGAAGGTCGATAGTACGGTGCGTTACCTTGGGGTTGAGCTCGAAGATGCTCTAAGTATTGCTGAGCGCATCGACATCTGAACCATGTTGGCGGACGGTACCTGCCGTTCGCCAGCTTAAAGAAAACACACGACCAAGTGGCGACGAAAGCGAAGTGCGTTCCCATTGCAGACATGGTTTAGCGTCGGTGCTCGCAGATGCATCGTGCTTGGTGTTAGAAAACGACGTGCCCACGTTAGTTTCAGAATGACGGCTAGGTGGAACGGTTCCGGTTTGCACCCAGATGGGAAAAACGTTCTGGAGTTTCGCGACGACTAGACAGCGCGCTTCACGTTGCCGGTTTCATCAGATGACAGTTTGGCACGGAACGCCTCTGCGAGATGTCCGATATGTTCTTCCAGGCACGATACAGCCCGATCGGCATCCTTGGCCCGCGCGGCTTCGATCACCGCCGTATGCTCGCCCATTGAACGATCCGTGTTTTCACTCATGATCGTGAAAAGATGCGTTCGCAGCGCCTTGAGCGGCGAGATCGTGAGGTTGTAGGATTTTTCCAGCGACCGGTTTGACGCGCCATGGATGATCGCATCATGGAACTGATGGTCCCCTAGTGTGTATCCATGGGGGTCCTTCGCATTCAGAGCCCGTTCCATTGCGGCGCTGGCTTTTTCAAGTTCGCGTATCAAGCCAACATGATTGCGCTCGATCCCAAGGCGAAGTGCAGCAGTCTCGAGAATCGCGCGGTGCTCACAAAGCTCATCAACAACGCGCAAATCGGGCGTGAAGACAAATGTTCCTCGTTTCGGTGAAATCGTCACCAACCCTTCCGATTGCAGTGCCGCCAGCGCGTCACGCACAGGCGAGCGGCTAACGCCCAGGACATCTGCAAGACGTTGTTCCGAGAGCTTCGAGCCCAACGACAACTCACCGGAAACAATGGCGTCACGGATTTTCTCGGCTGTGACTTCCATGAGCGACTTGGGATGCTCGACTGGTTGCATTGGGGCTGCTCCTTCGTTGTCAGCGGGATGATCTGTGACGCGGACCCTGATGTCAAACTGACATGTTACATGGCTCTTGACAATGCAAACTACCATGTTGGATGGTAGAGTGATCGAGTCGACGGGCTGCGCCCTTCGATGTCGCGAGCCAAGCCAGCGGGGCGAGCAAGTTGATTGAAGCGATCCAGAACACAGATGCCGGCGGTCATGTCGATGCGTTTCGGGCGATCGTGGGTGAGGCGCATGTTCTGACCCAACCCGAGGACGTCGCGAGCTATCTTACCGACTGGACTGGATTGTACCGTTCGACGGCGCTGGCGGTTGTTCGCCCTGGCACAACGGGCGAGGTCGCCGAGCTGATCAAGCTTTGCAACGCCCGCAACATCGCGGTCGTACCGCAGGGTGGGCGCACCGGCTTGTGCGGAGGGGGCGTTCCGCTGGCTGGTCGTGCGTCAGTGGTTGTGTCGTTGACCCGGATGAACGCGATAAGGTCTCTGGACCCTGAAGGGCGAACCGTGACCGCCGAGGCCGGTGTCGTGCTGGAAACGCTGCACGACGCGGCGTTGAAACAGGGTCTCATCTTCCCATTGATGTTCGGCGCCAAAGGCAGTTGCACCGTTGGTGGCAACCTGTCGACAAATGCCGGCGGCTCGAATGTCGTGCGCTATGGCAATACCCGCGAATTGTGCCTTGGCATCGAAGCGGTCATGCCGGACGGTTCGGTGATCAATGCGCTGACCGGCCTTCGCAAGGACAATACCGGCTACGACCTCAAGGATCTTCTGATCGGCGCCGAAGGCACGTTGGGCATCATCACGGCTGCGGTTTTCAAGCTCTATCCGGCGCCCAGAGCCCGCTCGACCGCGTTCCTGTCTGTCGACAAGCTGGAATCCGCGCTCACCGTTCTGAACCGCCTTCAGGACCATACCGGCGGCGGCGTAGAGGCCTTCGAATACATGCCGCAACCGGCATTGGATGTGATCTGCAAGGTCTTCCCGGCCATTCGCCGTCCTTTGGCAGGAAAGGTGGCAACCGGCATTCTGGTCGAGGTCGCCTCGTCGCGGCCGCACGATGGTGAGGAGATGCAGGACGGAAGCATCCGCCTTGAAGCCGAGGTGATGGAACTTCTGGGCGGTTTGATGGAAGAGGGGCTGGTGCTGGATGCCATGATGGCGCAGTCCGAGCAGCAGCGCGCCGACCTGTGGAAAATGCGCGAGTCGATCCTCGAGGCGATCACCGAGGCCGGCCCTGCCTATCATCTCGATATCTCGCTTCCACTGGCCCGGATTGCGCGCTTTGTCGAAGAGATGGATGCCGAGATGGATCGCCTCGGGTTCCGGCCACTGACGGTCGGACATCTGGGCGATGGCAATCTGCACTATGCCTTGTCCGCGACGGAAGGTCGGGAATGGAACGCGTTGCCGCTGGAGACCGCAAAGGAAAAGGTGTTCGCGTTGCTGGCCGAATTGAACGGATCGTTCAGCGCCGAACACGGGATCGGGCAGAGCAAGCTGTCGGTGATGACCAAATTGAAAGAGCCCGCGCAACTGGCAGTGATGCGCTCGATCAAGTGCGCCCTGGATATCAACAACATCATGAACCCCGGCAAACTGCTTCCGCCGGGATGATCCGCAATATGCGTGGCTTGCCGCGCGAACTCACACCATCCGAGGGAGGAACCGTTATGACAAACCTGTTGAAGGCAATGAAAAGAACCGCGTGTGCGGCCGCGTTGATGAGCATCGGTGCGGTTGGGACCGCGTCTGCCGAGTCTCTTTTCGACGGGTGCCCGTCGGGCCCGATCATCCAGCGCTTTATCGAATTCGGCAAGACCGGCAAGATGCCGCCTGACCTGGGCAAATGGCTGAACACGCCCGCCGATCAATATGTCGAGCCGTGGAAGCCCTTCGACAATGTCGACTATGTCGGTGTCTGCTGGGTGTCGGCCTGGCTGGTGCATACCGATGACGGCGTCGTTCTGATCGACACGCTTTATGGTCCGTTCAAGAAGATGATCGTCGAGAACATCGAAAAGACGGGAACCGACCTTGCGGACATCAAATACGTGCTGATGACCCACGGTCATTTCGACCATGTTGGTGGAGCCGTCGCGCTGAAACCACTTTTGCCGAACGCGACTTTTGCGATGACGCAGACGGGCTGGGACGAGGCGATCGAATCTTCGGTCCAATCGCAGGGCGGTCCACGCGCCTGGGACATGATCGAGCCGGAAATGGTCGTCGCCGATGGCGAAGAAATCACGCTGGGCAACAACACCTTCAAGGTGATCGAAACCCCAGGCCATTCCTGGGGCACCGCATCCTACATGTATGACGTGAAAGACGGTGACAAAACCTACCGCGCCATCACCATTGGCGGCCTGGGTCTGAATGCCATCGAAGGGCCGCCCCAGGTCGAGGCCTACATCAAGAGCGTCGATCGTGTCCGAGAGCTTGTCGAGGCGCAGGACATGCCGATTGAAGTGCATCTGACGACACATGGCTTTTCGGCCGATCTCGATGAAAACCGCCAGAAGCACATGGACCGCAAGGACGGCGAGCCAAATGTGTTCGTCGATCCGCAGGCACTTCTCAATCAGGTCGCGGGGCTGCGCGAACGGGCGGTCGAGCGGCTCGAACTCGAAAAAACCAAGTAACGAAGCAATTGTGAAAACTCAGGGAGGAACCCAAATGAAACTGAAATCGAAACTTGTTGCACTGGCGGCAAGCGCCGTCATCGCCATGTCGGCACCGGCAATGGCGCAAGACTGGAAACCGGATGGCCCGCTTACCATCCAGATCGGCTTTGGCGCCGGTGGATCCACCGATACGATGGGCCGCGTTCTGGCGAATGTGATGAAGGAAAACACCGGCTGGAACATCGTGGTCGAGAACAAGCCCGGCGGCGGCGGTGTTGCCATGTTCACCGGCCTGTCCCAGCGACCTGTCGACGACAAGACCATTGGTATGGGGGTGAGCATCCCCGTGCTCGTCCAGCTCGTTCAGCGCGGCGATCAATTGCCGTTCGACATCGACAGTTTCGACTATCTCGGGACCGTCGCAAAAGCCGAACTGGCGCTTGTCGCCAGCAAGGATGCGCCCTTCGACGATCTCGAAGGGCTGATTGCCTATGCCAAGGAGCAGGGCACGTTGCCCGTGGCCACCATGGCGCCGCCGCAGGTTCTGATGATGAAGCAGACCATGTCCACGACAGGCGCCGAGTTCAATCTCGTCACCGCCGACGGTGGCGCCGAGGTGATGAAACTGATCCTTGGCGGTCAGGTTCTGGCGGGCTTCGGTTCGGGTGAACACTACCCGTATCTCGAATCCGGTGACATGAAGGTCATCGCCGGCGCCAACCAGGCCCGCCTCAGCTATGCGCCCGAGGTGAAGACATTCGTTGAATCCGGTATCAACGCCTATGTCGATCCGGTGTTCTTCCTTGCAATGAAACAAGGCACGAACCCCGCAGCGCTCGAAGCGATTTCCGCGGCCATCGACGCGGCGACCAAAGCCCCCGAATTTGCCGAAATCGTCCAGAACGCTGTCAAAGGTGACCCGATCAACATGGGGGCCGAGGGCACCAGGCAGATGATGGTGGATGGGTTGGCGAACGCCAAGATCCTGTTCGCAAAATGAGCAAACCGCACCACCCCGCTGCAATTTGCGGCGGGGTGGTTCAGTATGGGGGGAAACCATGAGCACTCTGGCAGATCGTATTTCGGGCTTGTTCTTCTTGCTGTTCGGGCTTGCGATGTATCTTTGGATCAACCCGAACTTCATCGAAACGGTCGATAGTCGCAACATCGCGCCAAGCACTCTCCCCAACATCGTGTCGATCGTCATTGCCGCCAGCGGCGCGTTCCTGACGCTCAAACCCACGCAGCATCAGGTCCGCAACCCGATACTGATGGCCAAGACAGGCCTTTATGTCGGGCTGCTGACCGCGGGTATCTACGCGATGTCGTGGTTCGGGTTCGAATATGTCGCCCCGGTTCTCGCCCTCGCCATCATGTGGCTGATCGGTGAACGCCGCCCGCTCTGGTTGGGTCTTGGCGTAGTCGCAATGCCGGCGATCATCTGGTTCCTGGTGACCCAGGTTCTTGGCCGGGCTCTGCCCTAGAGGATTTCAGCGATGGTCGATCTTTCAACAATCCTGGCGGGCTTCGGAGATGCGTTTTCGCTCTTCAACCTCGCGTTTGTCCTGTTCGGCGTGGTCCTGGGCCAGTTCGTCGGCGCCGTCCCCGGCATTGGCCCGATCATGGCCATGGCGATCGCCATCCCGTTTACCTTCGGACTTGATCCGCTACCGGCAATTGCTTTCCTTGTAGGCGTCAACAAGGGCGGCCTTGTCGGCGGCGCGGTGCCGGCGGTGTTGATGAACACACCGGGCACACCGGACGCAGCCGCCACCGCCATGGACGGATATCCAATGGCAAAACAGGGCAAGCCCTTGAAGGCCACGAAAATGGCGCTGTTTTCCTCGGTAACTGGCGACACGTTCAGTGACATCGTCCTGATCACCGTGTCGGCGCCGCTGGCCATCCTAGCCTTGAAAATGGGGCCGATCGAGGTGGTCGCCCTGATAGTTTTCGCTTTTTCGATCCTTGCAGGGCTGATCGGCAATTCGCTGACCAAGGGCATCATCGCCGCCGCCTTGGGGCTGCTTGCGGCTTCTGTCGGGCAGGACCCCGAAAACTTCACCCCGCGCCTGATCTTCGGCTACTGGGACCTGTTCGACGGGTTGGCGCTTCCATCTGTTGCAATCGGGATGCTGGCCATTTCCGAAATCCTGCACCGCCTTTCCGAGGCCCATGGCAACATGCGCCCTGCCATTGTCGCCAAGGACACCGGCAATCCCGATGACCGGCGTGTCACCTGGGCCGAATACTGGTCGTGCCGCTACACCATGCTGCGAGGGGCAACGATCGGCACGATTCTGGGCGCACTTCCCGGGATCGGCTCGACGGCTGCCGCCTTCATGTCCTATGCCATGACGAAAGCGAGTTCCAAGGATCCGGGCAGTTTCGGCAAGGGCAATATTCAGGGGATCGCCGCATCGGAGTCTGCCAATTCGGCGGTGGTCGGCGCGAACCTGATCCCTCTCCTCACGCTGGGCATCCCCGGCAGCGTCGGGGCCGCGCTGATCATCAGCGCCTTCATGATCCATGGCATGCAGCCCGGGCCGCTTCTGTTCGAAAACCAGGGGCGGCTGGTCTACGGCCTCTTTGGTGCGATGATCATGGCCAATTTCATAAATCTCTGGGTCGGACAGCTTGGGCTGCGACTTTGGGTCAAGGTCGTTTCAGCGCCCGAATCCATCATCTTCTCCTCGGCGCTGCTGCTGTGTTTCGTCGGGGTTTCGATGGCAACCAGCGGGTTGTTTGGCGTAGCGATCATGCTGATCTTTGCTGTCATTGGATACTTGATGGCGAGCTTCGGCTATTCGCTGGTGATCTTCATCATCGCGTTTTTCCTCGGGCCCCGGTTCGAGAAATCCATCGCCCAGTCCCTTGCCCTGACCAATGGTGACCTCACCCAGGTTCTGAAAAGCCCCGTGGCCGTGGCGCTACTTGTCTTGTCGGTAGTATCGGTCGTCTGGTTCTTGCGGAAAAACGCTCAAGAAGATGCGGAATGACGCGGTGCGTGCGAGCCTGTTCCATTTGCTCTGAACTCAATTGGAGAGACAGATGTCAATCAAATCCATTCTGAGCGCCTATAGCGGCGATGCCTCCAAGGGCAGCGGTTTGCGCTATGCCTTGCAGCTGGCCAAGCACCACGATGCCTGGGTGACCGGCGTTTTGCGCCACAGCCAGAGCGACCTGGAGCGGACATTGCGCGGATCCGTTCCCAAGAGTTTTCTCAAAGCGTTTTTCGAGGCTGAACAAGCGCGGTTTGACGAGATCGCCGAGAGATTCCGTTCGATCACAGCCGAAGCCGGATTTGCGGACCGATGTGACTTTGTCGACCTTACAGCTGCGAAAGGGACCACCCTTTCGGATTTTGCGCGGTCGTTTGACCTGGTTGTCACGGGCGTTCACTCCCAATACGAAAACGAAGCGCACATCTCGGCGAACCCGGACCTGATCGCGCTGCGCAGTGGCCGCCCGGTTCTGGTGGTTCCGGATGGTTACGATGCGCCCGGACCGGCGGAGCATGCCCTTGTGGCCTGGGACGGCAAACGGTCATCCGCCCGAGCACTTGGCGATGCGATGACCGGCCTTGAGAACAAGGCAAAAGTCACCCTTCTGACAGTTGGCCCAGCGCAAGCACCGGGAACGGACTACCTGCTGCGCAACCTTGAGCGCCACGGGATTGACGCTGAGTTTGTCCTGAAGCCCAAGGACGGATCGATTGCCGAAACCATCCTGTCAACCGCGCAGGACGTGTCGGCCAAGTTGGTGGTCATGGGGGCGTTCGAACACAGCAAATTCAGCCATGATGTGTTCGGGGGTGTGACCACGGACGTCATTCAAAAGGCGGATGTTCCGGTTTTCCTGTCCCACTAAATGCGACAAACACGCGTTCAAACCTACCTGCGAGCTTGACGCAGCCCCTCCAATCAATCGGCAGATCATGGAAAACCATGTGCCACAAGAAAAACCTCCGAAGGACAAGTCAGATGTCAGATCGAAAACAATACATGCACCAATCCGTCGCACAAGCCGTGCGCGATCATGGCATTGATACGATGTTCGGCCTGGTGGGTGACGCCAACCTCTTCATGGCAAACCACTTTGTCAGCGGATGCGGTGGAACGATGGTTCCGGCGGCCCACGAAGGCGGCACCGTGCTGATGGCACAGGCCTACACCCAGGTCACCGGAAAGGTCGGGGTCGCAACGGTGACCCAAGGCCCCGGTCTGACCAATTGTTTTACCGCCCTCAGGGAAGGCGTGGTGGCCCGCCGAGCGATGATCCTTCTGTGTGGCGATACCCCCGTGACGGCGCCGTTTCACCCCCAGAACATTGACCAGCGCGAAGTCGTCAAAGCCACCGGCGCCGGGTTCGAACAGGTGAAATCCCCCGAAACGGCTGCGCGGGATGTTGCGACGGCCTTCTACCGTGCGCGCAAGGAAAGACGCCCCATCGTGGTGAACATCCCCTCTGATTTCATGTGGGCGGAGGTCGAACACCAAACCGTCGTATTCGCCTATCCCGAAGCGACGGCCGTCATTACCGAAGGCCCGGTGCATGAGGAGGCCATCGGCATGATCGCCTCGGCAAAGCGGCCGCTGATCCTGGCCGGCGCCGGGGCTGTGTCCGCCAAGGACAAATTGATTGCGCTGGCCGAAAGAATGGAGGCACCGCTGGCCACCACGTTGAAAGGCACCGGGCTTTTCAAGGGCCACCCCAACAATATCGGCTATTTCGGCACGCTGAGCACGGCAGAGGCCTATGACGTGATCGGGGCCGCCGATTGCGTCATCGTCTTCGGAGCCTGGCTGCATTTCCTGACGACGGATCGCGGTGCGCTACTCAAGGGAAAGCGCGTGATCCAGGTCAACAACAGCCCCTCGGATATCGGGGCTTTCTTCCAACCCGACGCGGTGCTGATCGCGGATGCCGGGCAGACCGCCGACAATATTCTCTATTGGCTGGACGAAGCCGAAATCGCGCCTTCGGGCTTTGCCAGGCAGTTGCCGTCTCACGATATTTCGGTCCACCCGAAGGGCGATCCGGAAAAGTCCATCGATGGCTGCATCAACCTTGAATACGCGCTGGACCGTTTGAACGAAGCCCTTCCCGAAAACCGCATCATGCTCACCGATGGCGGGCGCTACATTACCGAAGTCTGGTGCCGGGTGAGCGTTCCGGATCCGGGCAGTTTTCACATGACCGACAACTTCGCGGCCATCGGACAGGGGATGCAGCAGGCGATCGGCGCCGCCCACGGCGATCCGACCCGCCCCGTCGTTCTCTTCATGGGAGACGGTGGGTTCATGATGGGCGGCGCGAACGAATTCAACACCGCCGTGCGCACGAACCGCGACCTGATCGTGATCATCTGCAACGATTCCGCCTACGGGGCCGAACACATCCAGATGCTGGATCGACAGATGGACCCCTCGCTGACCGAGTTCAAATGGCCCTCTTTCGCCGAAGTCGCCAGGTCTCTTGGCGGACAAGGCGTAGAGGTGACGTCACCCGAGGGGCTGGAAGCCGCGATAGAAGCGATCAACGCCCGGAAAGGCCCGATCATCGTGGATATGAAACTTGACCCGAACTCGGTCCCGCGTATGCGGATGTGATCCTTCGTGGCCCGGTCATTCAGCGGCCGCACTAATCAAGATTGGTTTCTTGAATCTCATCGGGCGCATCGCCCGCCCACCTGGCGGCAAGATGCAGCAGGATGATGATCATCGCCAACGGAACCGATACCGATATCCAAACCATCGGGATGCCGAGCGTATCTGCCGTCAGCCCTGATTGTCTCGCAAGATACCCTTTTGCAAAACCGCCGCGCAGGCCGATGAAGCAGAAATAGACCACCGGCAGCACAAAGATCAGAACCGCGGCGCTCTGGATCGCCTCGGCGACAAACGCCAGAATATGGGGACGCTTGGGAAAGACGCTATCCATCAGCACAGCGTCCGAGCGCGTCTTGAACGATAGCGTCGCCCCCAAAAGCCCGGTCCAGACCATCGCGTAGCGGGCGACATCTTCGGTCCAGACCGGTGGCGAGGAAAATACGTAGCGGGCGATAATCTGAACCATAACGGTGAAGAACATCAGGCAGACGGCCAGAACAGCCACACGTCGCACAAACCAGTGAACGCTGTTGCTTGTTGCGATGACGACATTGCGCATAGGACGATCTCCACCGGTGGGGCCGGGCCTCATCACGGGCCCGGCCGTCAAGGTTTAGCGGTTGCTGTCGGACAGTTCCGTCCAGACCTTCACGTCTTCGGCGGGCATCAGGCCGGAATTGTAAACCGCCTTGGAGGCTTCGCGGAACGCCGCGCGTTCTTCCTTGGTCAAACGCTGAACGGTCACGCCTTTCTCTTCAAGGGCCGTCAGACCACGCTCCGAGGCCTCGGTCTGCCACACGCGAACGGCTGCATCAGCGACTTCTACCGCTTGATCGACGGCGGCGCGATCTGCCTCGGACAAACCATCATACCACAGCTTTGAAACGATAACCGCGCGCAGCGGAATGATCACACCCGCATCCGAGAAATTCTTCACGAAATCGGTTTGCCCGAACATCACCGGAACGAAGGGCGAGTTCAGATAGCCGTCGATCACGCCGGTTTGCAGGCCGGCAGGCACCTCTCCCCACGGCACAATGGTGCCGCTGGAGCCCCATGCCTGATACATCGCGATCTGTGCGTCATCGAGGGCACGCATCCGCAGGTTCGCCATGTCGGCGGGCGAGCGCACGACAGCATTTGTGGTGATCACGCCCGACGACGGCCCAAGTGGCGCAAGCGCCAGCAGGACGGCATCCTGTTCGGCCAGTTTTTCGTTGACGCGGTCAAAGATGTTCCCCGCTTTCAGCACCCGGTCCATATGGGTGATATCGTCGAAGATGTAAGGCAGGCGCACACCATAGATGAACGGTTCGACCTGCGCGATGGCACGCACGTCGGACAGCGATACCTCGAGCAGGCCGGTCGAGACCTGGTCGAATTTCTCCGACTCGTTGCCGACGGACCCGCGCGGCATTTCGCGAACCTCCATACCCGCTTCGGTCAGCGCCTTGCCGAAGGCGTGCGCCCAATTGTAAGACCCGCTCGTGTCCAGATCCGGTTTGCTGTCCAGCGCGATCTTGACTTCTGCCGATGCGGCGGTTGCCATCGCCAGCATTGCCGCAAGTGAGAGTGCTCTGAGTTTCATGGGTTTCCTCCCTTTTTGAATAGTCTAGTCGACCGAAAAGCCGAAGAAGCGCGGCAGCGTCAGGCTGATCTCGGGCCAGTAGACCAGAGACAGCAGCAACAGCACTTGAACGGCAATGAAGGGCAGCGCGGCATAAGCCAGCCGCCAGTAATTGAGGTTCGTCAGGGCCGAGACAACCACGAGGCATTTGCCCAGCGGCGGTGTGATCAGCCCGACACACAGATTGAAGCACAGCACGATACCCAGTTGGATCGGGCTGATACCCTGTTCCATCGCCTGTGGCGCAAACAGCGGAATGAGAAGGGTCAATGCCACGGGCGTGTCCATGAACATGCCCGCGATCAGGAAGATGCCGACCAGGAAGAACAGGTATTTGGTACCGGTCAGCCCGAAGGAGTCGACCCAATTGGCCAGGGCGCCGGACCAGCCCAATTGCCCGGCCAGATAGCCCAGCACGGAAATCGCCGCGAGGATGATGAAGATCGTGCCGGTCATCTTAGCCGTGGCCTCGACCGCATCAAAGATCATCCGCAGGTTCAGCCCCTTGTAGAACTGGCCTGCCAACAGCGCGAACAGAACCGCGATCGCCGAGCCTTCGGTCGGCGTCGCCAAGCCGAACACCAGTGACCCGAGGATCACCACGGGCAGGCACAAGGCCGGGGCGGCGTTCAGCAGGCTGGGAATGAACCGCGGCAGATCGTCGGACTTGCCGCCGGGATGCCCTTTGGCGGCAGCGATCACGGCATTCAGCAACATCAATGCCGCGGCCAGCAGCAGCCCGGGCACGACGCCCGCGATGAACAGGGCGGCAACCGACGCGCCGGTCAGACCGCCGTAGATGATCATGATGATCGAGGGCGGAATGATCGGGCCGATCATCGACGAGGCCGCCGTTATCGCGCCGGCATAGTAAGGATCATACCCGCGCGCCTTCATTTCTGGCACGAAGGTACGTGACAAGGCGGCACTGTCGGCGATGGCCGAGCCCGAGATGCCCGCAAAGAACACGCTGGTCAGGATGTTGACGTGGCCCAGGCCCCCGCGGAACCTGCCAACGATGGACATGGCAAAGTCGATCAAACTGCGGGTGACACCCGCCCGGCTCATGATTTCGGCGGTCAGGATAAACAGCGGCATCGCCATGAAGGCAAAGACGTCAAGCTGGGCAAAGATACGCTGCGGCAGGATCGACAGGAACTGGGTCTTGTCCACGGCCACGAAGGTCAGCACCGAAACGGCCCCCATCAGATAGGCAAAGGCCGTGCCGCTGATCAGCAGAATGATGAATATGATGGGAATGAACCACATGGTGTTATACCGCCGTTCGCAGGGACGAAGCCGCAGACCGCTCAGCGGTCTTCAGGATCGGCGGATGTGTCACGATCGAGCGCAAATCCACCTCCGGCGCTGCAAGGGTCTCCAGATCAGGCAGAGGGCGGGCGGTTTCGGGCGAAAGGGCAAACAGGGTTTCCAACGCCTTGGCCGCCGCCAACAAACCTTCATCCCCGCGCACCGGCCCAAGCATCTGGAGCCCGAAAGGCATGCCGTTGGCGTCGCGTCCGCAAGGCAGCGTGATTGCCGGGCCACCCGCCAGCGACCCGCGATAGGCCAATGCCAGCCAGCGGTAATAGACATCCATGGCTTGCCCGTCGATTTCAGTCGCGTGCGATTGCGTCCAGGGGAATGGCGACACCGGCGAGGTCGGCAGCAAGATGACGTCGAAGTCACGCATCACCCTGTTGAAGTTGCGCAAAATGCGTGTCTGCTCGGCATGCGCCCAGCCCCTGTCGGCGAGCGTCATGGCGTGGCCCATCGCGACGTTCGCCGCAATATGAGCCCCAAAATCCTCTGGCGCGGAGTCAAGTGCCTCTGCGAACGCCGCAACAAAACTTTCTGCGCGCAGAATATCAAAAGCGCGGTCCATCTCGCCCAGATCGAGGTCCACAGGGCGGCACTCTTTGACATGCGGCCTTACGTGGTCGATCCGGGATCGAAAGGTCTCGCGAATGCCTTGACCCACCGGCGCACCGCCGAAATCTTCACTGAACCCGACGCGCAGGTTTTCAAGACTGACCCGAGGCAGAGAGGTGAAACGGTCCGGCGCCGCGGGCGCTGACAAAGGATCGTCCGGATCATGCCCCTGACAGATGCTCAGCATCAGGACCAGATCGTCCATCGTGCGCGCCATCGGTCCCAGCACCGATATGCCGGACCATCCCAGCGGGCGCGTCGGGTGGGCAATGACATCGACAGACGGGCGATAGCCGACGATCCCGCACAGGGCCGCGGGAAGGCGCAGTGACCCACCGGTGTCCGAACCGGTGCAAAGCGGCAGAAGATTGGCCGCCAGCGCCGCCGCCGATCCGCCGGACGATCCGCCTGCGATCAGGTTGGGGTTGAAGGGATTGCCGGTTGCCCCCCAAACCGGGTTGCGGCTGTTTCCGCCCGCGCCCAGTTCCGGAACATTGGTTTTGGCAAGGATGATTGCACCCGCCGCGCGCAGGCGTGCCACCATCGGCAGGTCCTGGTCCGGCACATTGCCGCGCGCGCGAATGCTACCATGGGTGGTCAGCAGGCCCTTTGTGTCCTGCAAATCCTTCACACCAATAGGCAAGCCGTCGAGCGGCCCCATCGGAGTTCCTGCCTGCCATCGCAGGGTTGCCTTGGATGCTTGTGAAACAGCACGTTCCGCATCCAGAGCCGTCAAGGCGTTTATCTTGGGATTGACGCGCGAAATCTGTTCGAGACAGGCCGCGAGATAGTCGCTCGGCGTCAAGCTCCTGGTGTTGAACCGCGCAAGGACTTCGACCGCGGACAGTGTGACAAGCGCAGCACGGCTCATCGGGTCGCCTTCGAATCAATGGCAAACAGAATCAACACTCAGTCCCTCCCAAAACCTGTGTTTGGTTAAGGTAAGGCATGGTTTTTCAGAGAAACAGTGACTTATTAGCCATAAACATTAACCAAACGGAATGGTATCGAGCTCATCTGTCGTTTGCTGCAGGCACTTCAGGAACAAGGACAGGGTGCCATTCTGGGCGATCTGATCGGTCCGCCAAAAACAACGCGCTTCTGACAGCAAGCCGCGCGTATCAAGCGGAAGGATCACGATCTCGCCACGCGCCGCCTGAGTTTGGGCAAGCCGTTGCGGCATTAACCCAAGCGCCGGCATCACCCGTAACAACTCCAGATTCAACGCCAATGAAAGCGAGGCAATCGTGTTGCTTGGAGGGGTCAGGCCGTTGCTTGCAAACAAGGCATCTACCGCCCGACGCGCCACCGAGTTCGCCTGTGGCAAAATCCACGGAAAGGCGGTCACATCAGACCAGGCAAGATCTTTCGCTTGCGCAAGCGGATGATTGCGCCCGGCGACGACGACGACTGGCTCGGAAAACAGTGATTTCTGGTCGATGCCGGGAAGTTCCTGTGGTTGCCATATCCGCGCGATCAATAGGTCAAGTGCGCCGGCCTCGAGCACAGGGAACAGTTCAACGAAATGACCTTCCAACACGGACACGCTTGCCTGTGGTGTGCTGCGCTTGAACAGCGCGATGGCGCCGGGCAACAGGGTTGGTGCGACCGAACTGACCACGCCGATTGAAACGGATCCGGAAACGCCGCTGGCCATGGCTTCGATATCGAAGGCGGCCCGGTCGAGCTGATTGAGGGCTTGTTTGGCATGTTCCGCGAGGCGCCTGCCTATCGGTGTCAGGTAGAGCCTGTTCCGATCCCGCGTCACAACCGGGACACCGACAATTCTTTCCAATTCAGCGATCTGTTTTGACACCGCAGGCTGAGTGACATTCAGCGCCTCTGCCACGCGCGCAACCAGCTTTAGGTCGGCCAATGCAGCAATCACCCGCAAATGGCGGAGCGTTATCGCCTTCTGAATATCACTACCCGAAATCTCTTGATCTCCCCGTTGCGAGCCAGCTGCAAGTTGTCACGATTTGTCTGAGGTGAAAACCTGAGAGCTGCCTGTGATCCAGCAAGAGACGCGATCTGCAAAAAAACCGGCTTTCGCAGGGCACCAAAAAAGTTCGATTAACCCCGTATCTGAGACATCAGGAGCGAATGGTCGGGTCCGATCCGAAGCTCACAGGCCGGTGCGAACGGCCGATTTCGGTCAATTGAGCGGCACTATGGCGCGGCGCCCTTGTCGAAGCCTTCGCATGTGAGGCTGATCCTGCCTCAGGTGTATCCGGCCGGCTTGCCCCGCATTTTCCCGGTTCATAGACGTCGAGGCGAATGGCGGGATTGGATTACCATTTTCGTGGTTTCAAATGATGGTCTCGAGATAATACCCAACACCGCCGTGACTTGTTCACCAAACCGGCCGAAGCACAAAGGCGAACTTTGCGGCATCAACATCAGGCCGGTTTGCCCCGCGTCTCGATGGCTCAAACCGACCGCAGCGAAAGAGCAGTTTGGTTTTGGTATCTTGTGGTAGGTTTCAACGACCGCTTCGGCGACGCATGCTGCATCACAGCAGCTTCTTTGCCGGATGCGCAAACGTTTTCTGCATGAGCAATAGCCGCGCCCGCACAAGTCTGCTTTGTCCGCAACTCGGTCGTTGCCCCTGATTTGTCGAACGTCCGCTGTTGATAGAAGCTGCCATTGAGGACTGGGCCGGTTAATAGGTCCTGAACCTAGTTGCTTCTGCAAGCGCAAACAGCAAGGCCGGTAGTAGTGCGGATTGGGCGGCAAACTTCATACAGCAACCTTCAAAAAAATCCGACAGAAACGCAATTACGCATTTCGCTTTTTAATCAAAGCGCCCTTTAGCTGGGATTCACACCTCTGGATCATATGTACCTTTTTTTGCCGCCTCATGCACTAACACTCAATCCGGACCACTCAGGTGGGGCTGATCATATGCTCCTACCTAGTTCGTTGGGTTTTTGTTGCTGGAAAGCGGGCGCTGCTTTTAGAATGTCTGTGGGTTTTCTAACCAAGAAGTCTTAGGGAGAGGCTGGTATGAAAAAAGTGATGATTGTTTCCGGAATCGCTCTGCTTGGCCTTGCCGGTGCGGCGTCTGCTACCACTTGCGCCGGTAAATGGAACGGAAGGGTCGATACGTCGGTCGAGTTCAAGCAGGGTGGGAAGGCAAAATACTGTTACGCACGGGATTGCTGGACACAAAGAATGTTCAAGAACGGCAATGACTATTTGTTTCTTGTTGGTGGAAATAGTGCTGCGTCAGTTGAGATGAAGGCCTCCGGAAAGGGTTTCAATGCGACTTGGCGTTCTGGGCATAACTCGGCAAAGGCAAAGCTTACCTGCAAGTAACGGCATTTCATCCTAAGACCCGCGAGCGCCCGGTAGTGGGATGCGTATCTTTGGCTGACAATTTCTGAGAAAAGGTTCAGGTATGAAAAAATCTATTGTTGTTGCCGTTGTATTAGTGCTCGCGGTCATGCCGATTGACGCGGTAGCAAAAGATCACGGTTGGAAGACACTGAAGGACGACAAGCAACTGAGGGAGTACCTCTACAAGGATTTTGCGCGACGTTACTACCCCGTCGATGTCAAATGCCGAGCTAAGAACGGAAAATTCCAGCTTAGGATCAAGTCGGCGAAGGCTGGGCCAGATAAGCCTTATCACAAATGGAGTGCGACATTCTTGCGACCGGGTGAGACCCACGAACAAGCAGCGGCACGTCTTCCGATCAAAGGACACACTGAAGTCAAGTACCGTGCAAAATACCTTTGCACGGCGGCAGGCAAGACGATTGCGGTGGCTTTTCGTGGAACGCGCGCATTAGACTGACGATGCAAGGTTCGTTTCTTTCTGGTGGAAGAACCTTCTCATTCAAGGGGTAAAGTAGAAACGAGTGGTGAAACCAATTCTGAGACGACTGGACCGACACATGAGGACCGCTTCAGGTTGCTTATTCGCAGCGATTTTCGCTGTCGGCTCTCTGGCAATTTCTGCCGCTAGTGCTGAAGTTGGTTTCCGCGAAGGCGTCGTCTCCAACCGGAAGCTACCCGCTCCAGTTGTAAGTAAATCCAAGGTGTTCTTGAGTGTGCCTCATATCAAACAGGGGCGAGACCTGTGCGTTCCGACCTCGAGTGCAATGGTTCTTGCGTACTACGGGGAGAAACACGATCCTCGTGTTTTGAAGGCATATGCCGAAAATCATAAGCTGCCAGAAAACAGGAATAGTTATACTCTATGGAATGACATGAAGGTGGCGCTTCGCAAGATTGGCCACAATTGGCCAACAAAGGCATACCCGAAAACCGAGGCAGGCTTCCGAGCGGGTCTTCGCGACATTAAGCGGCAATTGCGAAAGGGACGCCCTGTAATGATTGACGTCGATTTCGAAGGTGTAGAGGGTCACACGTTTGTTGTCATGGGATATGACGATGAAAAGCAAATCGTCTACATAAGGGATCCAATGACGTCTGGAACGAAGTCGCGCATCCTGAGCTATTCCAAACTTCGAGAAGATTGGCACAATCACCGGTTTGCCAAAATTTTCGGACCCTGGAGGGTAGCTTTCTTCACTAAGCCGCGATGAAAAAAGCGATTGATCAAGATTTCCAACCGAAGTTGGTGCGGTCAAAACCACCTACACATTAGAGACAGCGTCGGAAAACTTGTCTTAGTCGACTCCAGCCAGGCGCTTTCGCGGCTTGAAAGTGGCAGAATGATCATTGCCACCTTTGACGATCCGCCTGACGTGAAGTCTTCCATTCTTCAAAACCTGCATCCGGAGTGATACTTTGTTATTCTTGTACTCGAGCAAAGATACCCCGCCGTAACCTCAAACCGAGGACTTTTCAGGGGAGCAGGTCAGTCTGCAAGTCAAACCGTGTCCAAACTGTCCAAATGTCCATTTACAGGCTGCGCTCTGGACAAATGGACAGATTGGACACGGGTTCAGGGCAGCGGGTCAGGCGTGAGCCGGTAGTTGTCCCTGCCGCCTTTTAGCACCTCTCCTCCTTCAGCCATTCGCTGCAACGTCTTGGCGCAGAGGTCGTAGTCTAGGCCACAATGCTCAGCAATGTCCTTTGGGCTGTTCTTTCCCGCTGTCAATGCCTCGCGGATCGCCTTGCGGGTCGCGCTGCCATAGGCATCGCAGGGGCGCCCTAGGTCTGACCATCGACAAGTCTCCTGGTCAAATTCCACAGCGCTTTCAAACTCGGCGAGATCACGCCCCCGGCCATAGAGCACCTTACCGTCTGACGTGTTGCTAAGCACGAGGGTGGCGTCTGCTGCGCCTGTCAGCCCGGTCGAGCCTGACACCGTATCGAAACGGTCTTCAGCCTCCGCCTTCCGGACGTGATGGATGACGACGATCCCGACGCCGTGCCTGTTAGCCAAGTCATGCAAGCCTCGAAGAGCCTGATAGTCTGACTGATATAGGCTGTCCCGGGAATTGCTTGCTGGCCTCACTGTGGCGAGCGTATCGATGATGACCAACCGCGTGTTCGGGTGTTGGCCGATCCACGCCTCAGTAGCCTCAAGACCTCCGGCGTCAAGACGTGGCCACTCCGTGGCGAAGATCAGCTCTCTTGGCCACCCGGAAGCGCAGCGACAACTCTTCGACATGCGCGACTTTAGGCGGCGTGGGTTATCTTCCAGCGCGGCATAAAGCACCGTCCCTTGCGTTGTTCGCCTCCCGAGCACCTCGCCACTTGTCGACACGGCGAGGCCGATCTGCAGCGCCAGCCAAGATTTGCCTATCTTGGGCTTGCCCGCCAGCAGTGTCAGACCCTCTGGGATTAGGCCCTCCACAACCCATGAGATGGGCGGAAAATCCTTTGTCTCCAGCTCCTGTGCGGAGATCGTGGCTGGCATCGTGACCCCATCCGGTAAAGGGCAAGCAGCTACGCCGTTGGCCGCTGCTTTCAGACCTTCTGCCCACTTCATGCCGTGACCTCCATCCAGTTTGCCTCTTCAAGGAAGTTCCTCCGCTCACGGGCTGGGAGGCGCACGAAACAGGCAGCCAAGTAGGCGCGAAGTTCTGACAAGGTCGCCAGATCAGCCCACCAGCGCGCGTCGTCCTCGACATCTGACAAGGCGGGTGGGGGAGGACCAGCCGATCGAGCCGGGACGACAGCCTCACAGACCTCGATCACGAGGTTGGTTTCAGTTGCCGCCGCGACGGACGCCAGCAGGCTGGCCCGCTCGTATTCCGTCAGGCGCGCTCTGAGAATGCCGCCAAGGCCACTCCATGCCTCCGGTTCGTGCTGAAGGGTCAGCGCATGGCCGATCGAGGACACGACGCGGCGGTGTCGGTCGCTACGTGTCGACGCCACCATCACCACTCCTCCCTAAAGCAGAGGGCAGCGACAGCGCGCGCCAATCCTCCGCGAAGACCGCAGCGTCGCTGCAGGTGGCGGATTTGCAAATCGCGGCATTTGGCATATGTTCCGGGGAAGGACGTCGAACCCATTGACGTTCCTTTCGAGCCCCGGTGGTGCGTTGCCGCGCATCGCCGGGGCGTTTCGATTTGTGGCTCATTGTGAACCTCCGAATATTTCTGGGAGAGTTGCGAGTGCAGCCCATGCAGCGGGGTCTACGCGCGCGCACAGGCTGGCGCAGCGGTGCAGAAGCGCCTTCCGGGTCAGGCAGTATCCGACTGAGCGCCAAGGCCGCTCCGCGCCGCCTTTCTTGCGCCGCTGCAGGATCCATTGAGCGTCATCTTTGCAGACGATCATCCGGTGACGGGAACAGAGGCGGGCGATGACGCCCGCGTATATGTCGGAAGTTTCCTGATGTGTGTGCTGCGCAGTGGTCATTTGGACATTGCCTCCAGCGCCGCATCGATGTCGGCTTCGGCCCAGTAGAGCCTCGCACCGAACTTTATTGGTTTCGGCAGGCGGCCTGCCTCAATGTCACGGTAAATTTGGGACCGGCTACGGTTTCCGATTTTTTCCTGAAGGCTTCGGAAATTAAGGTAGCGCTTTGGTTTTTTGGCGAGGTGATATTCCATGTTTGGTGCTCCTTTGACGTATGGTGCACCTTGTCACGCCAAATGAGGTATGAGGATTGGGAAATAAGAAGGGCTGCTAAATCACAACCCGTCTCTTGTCTTCACGGCCTGCGCATGGGTGTCCGCTGCGGTTTGAGGGGTAGCCGCGGTCGTGCCGCGCAAAAGAATATCGGCACATTCCGCCCATGAGGCGCCATCCTCACGAGCGTCTAGGATACGCAAATATCTAAGCCATTTGGCTTTGTGCTTTCTGCTCAGCGGCTTGAGAGAATGATGCCGATATGACTCCAAGTGCTCTTGGAGTCCTGCTGGTTGCGGTTCAATCGGCCTGTTGGGATCAAAGACAACAGCTACTTGGCCGACCCCAAGAACGTCCACTCCGCCAAAGGGTTTCTGTGACCTATGGAAAACGTCGAACGATAGCAGCGTTCGGGCTTCCAGTGTTTTTTTCAGAATGTCTGTTCCCATGTAGGAATATTCTTCGTCTGCCCAATCCAACGCTTCGGAGTAAAGCGGGTTCGGTAACGGTGAAAACCCGAAGCTGGTTGCATCAGGCGCGCTTAGATGGATCAGAGTTCGGGCATATTCATCTTTCCACATCAGCCCTGGTGGGATTCCGCCCTCTGGATTGTCCTCCCGCCAGACATTCTTCAATTCCAATTGGAAACCGAAGCGAACAGCTTGGGTGCGCCGCTTAAATTCCCAACGCCAACGTCTTTCATCCCAACTTTCCCAGCCGATGTAGTTTTCGGCTGACCTCCAGTTTGGGCAGCCCCAAAACTCGGAACCTTCATGCATTTGCGGGAAACTCCAACAAGCGAGGCTGAGAGGTAAGGTGAGAAGCCCAGCGTTCCATCAGCGCTCGCCTCTGTTCCAGGAAATCCGTTTGGCGATAAGTGCGAACAACCGCGCTATCCGTCACATGAGCAATCGCCGCTTGCGCAACCTCAAACTTCGCGTTTGCTGCTTCGTCGCACCACGTGCGGAAGCTGGCCCGGAAACCGTGCGGTCGATAGGGGCTGCCCTGACGCTTCATGAAATTGCTGAGCGTCATGTCGCTGATGACGCCTTTTCGCACTCCGGGGAACAGGAAGCCGTCTCGCGCAAACGGCTTGGCTTGTTCAATCACGGCAAGGGCTTCGGACGACAGAGGCACGCGAAAATCAACCTCTCGCCCTTTCCGGTTTTTCATCAAGGGACCGGGAACGGTCCACACGTCACCGTCAATCTGGTCAAGGTGAGCAAACCGGATCGGCTTGGACCGAGTGCCTGCGGTCAAAATCAAAAGGCGCAGCGCCAGTTCGGCAACGGTGCCCCCCGTCAAACTCTGGTAGAAAGCCGGCACCTCTTGCCACGGCATGGATGGGATATGCTGCGGTTGATGTCGCTGTTGGCCTAGCAGCGCCTTGGCTTTTTCGACGGCCTGTAGGTCCACGTCCAATCCCAGCGCCGCCGCATGGCGCATACAGATAGACAAGCGGTTGAGCGCCTTGCGTGCCGTGTCAGCTTTTTCGTGCCAGATCGGCGCGAGCGTGTCGCGAATGTCGCGCTGGTCGATCTGCGCAACAGGCATTTTGCCTAGCTTGGGCAGGACATGAAGTTCAAGCGGGCTGAACCAACGTCCCGCTTTGCCGTCTCCCTTGAGTTCCGCCTTGCGGCTTTCAAAGGCGTCCAGGGCAATGTCGCGAAGAATGTGCAGGTTTCTTTCGGCGTCCCGGCGCTGGCGTTCCCGTTCCCTGATTGCATCCTTGCCATCGCGCACCACAGCTTGCCATTTTTCGGCCTCCTGCCGAGCTGTCTTGAGTGTGACGCTGGGATAAGACCCCAAGCCCATTTCATGCCGCCGACCAAAGCTGGTGTAACGCAGAACCCATTGCGCACCGCCATCTTTGCGCTTGTGGAACCAAAGCCCGCCGCCGTCTGAATACTTGCCTGGAGCCTTCGCCTTCAGTTCGGCGTTAGTGAGTTTGTGCTTTGGGCGCGCCAATCATTATCCCCCTTTTCATCCACCTCCAATATATGGGGTATCATGGGGCATGACGGAACAAGATGGAACAGAAAATATCAATAAAATAGGGGGAAATAGTCGGACGGAGTATCCCGTGGAGCATCAAGATATAGATATTATATGCCGTGTGGGGGCACCATGAAATCAAAGAATCTGGCGACATCATTCGCTCTGCGTTCCGCTTCGATAGGCCAAGGTAACGAGTGTCTATACCTTCTCGTCGCTTTCTGCTCGCAGTCGTTTCGCTCCGACGCCTGTCAGGAGAAGACCGTAACCGTGTCTTGGGCGGCATCGAAAAACGTCTAGCTTGCCTTGTTCAGTTCCCTCTCCAGGGCCTTTTCCACCGCTCCGCGCGGTTTGGTGAAGCGGGCAAGAAGGTCGTAGAGAACGGGTGTGACGACGAGCATCAGGACGGCAGACAGGGCGAGGCCGGCGATGATCACCGTGCCGATGGCATTGCGGCTTTCGGCACCGGCGCCTGAGGCAAGGACCAGCGGAAGGGCCCCTAGGATTGTAGACAGAACTGTCATGATGATCGGGCGCAAGCGCAAGACCGCAGCCAGGATGACCGCGTCGCGCACCGATTTGCCCTCGTCGCGAAGCTGGTTGGCGAACTCGACGATCAGAATGCCGTTCTTGGCCACGAGCCCGATCAGAAGGATGATGCCGATCTGGCTGTAGACGTTGAGCGACAGGCCTCCGAGCGCCATGGCATAGAGCGCTCCGGCCACACCCGCCGGCACGGAGAGCAGGATGATGACCGGGTGCACGAAGCTTTCGAACTGCGCCGCCAGTACCAGGAAGACGATCAAGAGCGCCATGGCGAAAACCGCGTTGGCTCCGGCGGCGGTGTCCTTGAAGGTGCGCGACTGGCCTTCGTAGCCGAGCTTGCCGTCTGCCGGGATGATTTCGTCCGCGATCCGTTCGAGGTCGCTCAGAACCGTGCCGAGGTCAGCACCGGGGGCAAGCGCGGCGGAAAGTTGAATCGAGGGCAGGCGGTCGAAGCGTCGAAGCGACGGGGCGGCGGCGTTCTCCCGAACGGTGACCAGCGCGCCCAGCGGCAGCAGCGTTTGCCCGTCGCCAGCGCGAATGTAGATGTTGTCGATGTCCGAGGGCGAGCGGCGGTCGCTTTCCTTGGCTTGGAGGATCACCGGGTATTCGCGCCCGCGGCTGACAAAGGTCGTGACCTGCCGCGAGGCGAGCATCGACTGCATGGTCGAGGCAACGGTTTCAACCGATATGCCAAGATCGTCGGCGCGCTGCCGGTCGATGCGCACCTCGAGCTGAGGCAGGTTCTGTTCATAGTTGATCTCGGGGTTGACCAGCCCATCGATGTCCTCCGCCCGTTCCAGTAGGGCGATGGACCAATCCTTGACGCTGTCGAAATCAGGGCCGCTGACGACGACCCGCACGGGCGTCGAGTTTCCGCGCAGACCGAGCCCGGCCGGGGTGATCGGGAAGCCGCGGGCCAGCGTGACCTGGCCCATTTTCGGCGCGATGGCGCGGGCGACTTCGGCTGCTGTCATGGTGCGCTCGTCCCAGGGAGCGAGGCGGAAGACGACGAAGGACCGCCAGGCGCGATTGCCCCAGCCGGTGAAGGTGAAAACGGTTTCGACCACGCCGTTTTCGCGCAGCGGCTGCAGGAGGTCCTCGACCTGCCGCGCAGCGCGGTCGGTGTATTCGACGGTGCTGCCTTGCGGCGCGGTCAGCGGCACAAAGCCCACGCCACGGTCCTCGCGCGGAGCCAGTTCACGGGGCAGGGTTTCGTAGAACAGCGCGGCCCCGCCGGTTACCGTGCCACCCAAGACGATGACAACAAGTGGCATGCGCAGGCTTTGGCGCAGCAGGGCGGCATAGGCCCGCTGCATCGGGCCGCGGGCTGTGTCGGCCTCGATCATTTCAACGCTTTTGCCGGAGCGCAAGACCTTGGAGGCCAGGGCCGGGCAGGCGGTGAGTGCGACGAAGGTCGAAATCGCCACCGTTCCCGCCATGACCCAGCCGAATTCGATGAACAACCGCCCGACCTGGCCGGGCATGAAAGACAGCGGGATGAAGACCGCGATCAGTGTGACCGAGGTGGCCAGAACCGCGAAGGTCACCTGCCGAGCGCCCTTGATCGCAGCGACCAGCGGTGTTTCGCCATTTTCGATCCGGCGCTGGATGTTTTCCAGCACCACGATCGCGTCATCTACGACAAGCCCGATGGCCAGCAGAAGCGCCAGAAGCGTCAGCGTGTTGAGGGAAAACCCCCAGGCACCGATCAGCACGAAGGCGCCGACCAGCGAGACCGGGATCGTGATCGCGGGAATGAGCGTGGCGCGGAACGAGCGCAGGAACAGCAGGATGACCAGCACCACAAGGCCGAGCGAGATCAACAGCGCGTTGACAACTTCTCGGATCGAGGCGCCAACGAACAGCGCGTCGTCCGAGCCGACCAGGATCTCCATGCCTTCAGGCAGAGTCGGGTTGATCCGGGCGATCTCGGCACGCACCGCGTTGGAGATCTGCAGCGTGTTGGACTGGCTTTGCCGCTGAACTGCCACGCCCACCGCATCGCGCCCATCACTGCGCGCGATGGTGGAATCGTCGGCCACGCCAGGCTCGACCCGGGCCACGTCGCCCAGCCGGACCGGATACCCCGCGACCCGGTCGAGAACGACGTCGCGGAAATCGGCGACGCTTTGCAGGCGGCTGTTGAGCCGCACGGTCAGTTGCCGGTTCAACGAGGCGACTTCGCCGGCTGGCAGTTCGACATTGTTGCGTACGAGCGCGCGCTCCACATCCGCAACCGTCAGCTTGCGCGCGGCCAGCGCGCGGCGGTCGAGCCAGATCCGCACCGCGAAGGATCTTTCACCATAAATCCGCAGGCTGGCCACCCCGTCGAGCGTGGCCAGGCGGTCGGCGACGAAGCGGTCGATGTAGTCGGTGATCTCGGCCGTGGTCATCCGGTCCGAGACCACCGCCAAACGCATGACCGGGTCGGCATCGGCATCGCTTTTCTCGACCTCGGGCTGGTCGGCCTCCTGGGGCAAGTTGTCTCGCACCCGGCCGACTGCGTCGCGCACGTCATTGGCGGCAACGTCCACGTCACGCCCGGCCTCGAACTCGATCGTCACGCGCGAGCGGCCCTGGCGGCTTTCCGAACTGATCGAACGGATGCCTGATATCGAGGCGATGGCGCCTTCGATGGTTTCGGTGATGTCGGTGTCGATCACCTCGGGGGCCGCGCCGCGATAGCTGGTCGACACGGTGACCACGGCGTTGTCGATATCTGGCAGTTCGCGCACGGGAATATCGCGCAGGGCAGTGATGCCGAACACGATCAGCAACAGGTTGGCGACCGCCGCGAGGACCGGCCGGCGCACAGAGATGTCGGAGAGCATCACGACCCGTTCTCGGTCGCCGTGGCCGACGCGCCAGGCGTGTTCAGGATTTCGATCGCGCCGCCGTCACGCACCCGGTGCAGGCCTCGGACGACCACGTGATCGCCTTCGTCGAGCCCGTCGAGGATGGCGACGAGACCGGCCCGGCGCTGCCCGGTTTCGACAGAAACGCGCCGCGCCTTTTCCTCAGCGACCCGAAAGACATAGGTTTCGGCGGCCTGGAACACAATGGCCTCTTCCGGAACAACGATGCGGTCGGTTTGCGACAGGGTCAGTTCGAGCGACATGAACATGCCCGCCGGCAATGTCCCGTCGGGGTTCGGTATGATGGCGCGGGTGCGGAAAGAGCGGCTGACCGGATCGATACGGCTGTCCACCGCCTCGATCTGACCGTCAAACGTGCGCCCGGGAAAGGCGGCGCTGGTGGCAGTGATCTTCTGTCCGGTCTTTACCCGGGCAAACAGGGTTTCCGGCAGCGAGAACTCGACCTCGACGTCCGAGAGATCGTCGAGACGCGTGATGAACGTCCCGGCGCTGACGCGCGCGCCTTGATCAATCTCGGCCAGTCCGACCGTCCCGTCGAAAGGCGCGCGGATGATCCGTTCGGCCAGGCGTTGCTCGGCCCGGTCAAGTTGGGCGCGGGCTTCGGCCAACCGGGCAATGGCTTCTTCAAGAGTGGCTTCGGCCACGGCGTTCGTGCCGCGCAACTGGGTCACGCGCTCGAGCACCCGTTCGCGTTCGATGAGCTTTGCATCGGCTTCGGCCACGTCGGCACGGGCAATGGTGTCGTCAAGCCGAACCAGGATCGCACCGGCTTCGACATGCTGTCCGGGCGCGAAGGCGATCTCTTCGATGCGGCCGCTGGCTTCGGGGACGATGTCGATGGACTGGCGGGCGCGGGTCGTGCCGACGGCTTCGATGGTTTCGCTCAGGGTTCGCATTTCCGCCGTGGCCAATTCCACCACCGCCGGGCCCGCTCCACGGCGTCCGCTTTGGCCGGCCGGCGCCTCTTCGGGGGCGAGATAACGCCGGTAGCCTTCGTAGCCGCCGTACGCCAGAGCTGCCAGCAGGGCGAGGACCAGGAACTGTTTCCAGATGGACATGGTGGACGAGATCCGAATTAGAGCCCCGTTCGAAATTAGAGCCGAGCATCGAGCGTAGAGAAACGCGCCAGAATAGCAACGTAAACCTAATGTGGGTGTCGTTGCCAGCGAAGCCTGTGCCGTGAGGTTGGCCGGTCTGTTGGGCTAGGCGTCAGGCCTGCAAAACGATTTCGCCGGCGCAAAGGGTGACCACCGCGCAGGCGTCGCTCCTGCGCTGGCGGGCCATCGCCGCCTTGACGCCGTGTATCGGGGTCACGTCGGACACCGCCAGTCCGAGGCGAAAGCGATCGGCACGCCGTCGCTGGCAGTGGGCGCGGGATTTGCCGGCGAAGAATTCCTAGAGACCGAGATCCCGCCTGGAAAGCGGCCGCTCGTCGAAACCGGCTTACCTGAACAGGCGTTCAAGGTGGCAAGGGCAGGGAAGACGAGGACCTTTTCCATGATCCGGTCGCCAGCTCGGTTTGTGTCCTGTGGGTGAGGCCGCCCGGGCCTAGCGACGCTGGCGCCGAGGTCCGCGGCGCAACGAGAAGACGAAGCCGAGAGTGAGGGTGATG
Source organism: Marimonas arenosa (assembly GCF_030848945.1). Taxonomy (GTDB): domain Bacteria; phylum Pseudomonadota; class Alphaproteobacteria; order Rhodobacterales; family Rhodobacteraceae; genus Marimonas; species Marimonas arenosa. The sequence goes on along the minus strand of NZ_JANHAX010000005.1, from coordinate 87,096 downwards.
ATCCCGACCGCTGCCAGTCCGACTACCGGCCAGTTCTGCGAGGGCAGGTTGGCAGAGATGACACCGGCGAGGGCCCAGATCACCGCCAAAGGATAGGCCCATTCCGTGGGGCGCTGCAGCTGAACCGCCAGCGCGGTGACAAGAACTGACGCCAGCATCACCAGCGCGGCGACCTGTGCCGACAGCACGCCATAACCACCGAGCACCACACCGGTGCCGACCCCGGTCGCCGCTGTCAGCCACCCGGCATAGAGCGCCACCGGGCGACGCTGCCAGACCGGCACGCCGGCACCGGCGCGCAGCAGAGCCGCGATGGCGAACCCGGCCATGACGTACAGCATCACCGTCGCCAGAATCGGCGAGGCATTGGCCGCAGCGATCCAGAAGACGCCGACCCCGAGACTTGCCAGAAGCGGCTGGCGCATGGCCTGCCAGTCCCGGTCGCGCGGTGCGTTGATCAGCCCCCAGAGGGCGCCGAGGATCAGCCAGACATAGATCACGCCCCAGATCGCAAAAGCCCAACCGTCAGGCTGCACCGGCCAGACCTCCAATTCCACGGGGAACTGTTCCGGTGTGAAACCGGCGAAGCCGCGGCTCAGCATCGGCGCGAGCGCGAAGGCGATCGTGGTTAAAAGGACGGCGAGCGCAAGCAAAGGTATGTTGCGTAACATGTTGGCGTGACTTCCCTTCTGCGATAGAGCGGGCGGGGCCTCGGATCAGCGCATGTCCAGGTCTGCCGGACGCATGGTTGCAACCAGTTCAGCCACCTTGATGCCAAATTTCCGCATCTCCGACTTGTTCATGATCACTCCGTTTTCTGTCAGGTAGAGCCAGTCTGTCGCCGTCAGCGTGTGGCCGCCGGCATCTTCGGGCAAAATGATCTGGTATTCCATCTTGATCGTCGCCCCCGAGATTGTGCCATGCGCTTCGCCGACAATATCGTCCGCCGTGGCCGTGAAAGTATTGCCGTCGCCGAGCTTGAGGTACCACTTGCGGCTTTGCGTTTTGCCATTGGAATAGGTGAATTCCTCGCGCAGCGTGCCGGTGTCGCCGTCCCATTCGCCGACCATCTTCGCGGTGAAGCTGTTGGTCATCCGGCCTTTGGGTCCGAAAATCAGCCCCTCGGAGCGAATTTCTCCCGAAAGGTGCTGCTTGAGCGAAAAGGCCGGGCCGGTCTCGGCATAATCTTCCGGACTTTGGGCGCGGAAACTGAGGAACACCGACTTCGCGATCATTGCGACAAGGATCACGAGCAGCAGGGCGCTGAAGAGTTTCATAGGGTTCGGTCCTCTGTGGGTAGCGCCAGGACGAGGCCTAGGGCGCCGAGTTTCAGGATACACGGGATGACGGCATAAAGCAGGTTGAGCCGGGCCAGCGCCGCGGGACTGTTGGTCGCGCCGGGGGTGAAACCGCTGGCCTCGAGCAACGGCAGGGCCGCGAAAGCGGCCAGTGCCAGCCCCAGCTTGCCGGCGAAAGACCAGATCCCGAAGGCCAGAGACGCCTTGAGGCCAGCTCGTGTCAGCGCCACCGAGAACATCGCGGGCAAGATCACCATGTCGGCCCCGAGCGCGGCACCGGAAGCCAGGCAGACCATGGAGAAGCCGGCCAGATTGCCGGGGGCGAGGAACGCTGCGCCGGCGAAGCCCAGGATCGCCAGAGGCATAGCAACAAGCAGGGTCGTCTTGGGCCCAATATTCTGGCTCAGACGCGCCCAGAACGGCACGCTGAGCCCGGCGCTGAGGAAGAACAGGATGAGGAGCGGCCCGGCCTGGCCCGGCAATTGCAGCCGGTCCTCAACAAAGAACAGAAACAGCGTCGAGGTGATCGCCACCGGCAGGCTGTTGACCAGCGCCAGCGCCAGAAGCCGAAGAGCCCCGGCCTGTCCCAGGCCGGCCAACGACAGGCGGTCGCCTAGGATCACGGGCCGGCGCCAGATCGGCAGCGTCAGCAGCCCGATCGCCACCGCCAGCGCGCCGAGAAACAGGCCGAAAGCGGGATAGCCCTGCGCCCCTGCGCCAAACCCGACAAGCAACGTCGGCGCAATCGCCGCCAGCACTACGCCGGCCAGCATGCCGACTTCGCGATATGCGGCCAGCGTCATCAACTCGCGTGGTTCCGGGCGCCGCGCCAAAGTCGCGCTGCGGCCGTACAGCAGGATCATCCCGAGGCTGTAGGCCGAGAACAGCACCACCAGGATCGCAACCAGTCGGAGTTCAACCCCCGTCCCGGAGTAGGGCATGAAAAGCAGAGGAAAGCCAACGGCAAGGCCACCCGCGGCGGCGAGTGCAAAGCCTGACTGAGCGCCCGGCCACCGGTCGATCGCCCAACCGATCGCCGGATCCTGAACCAGGTCGATCAGACGGATCGCCAGCAAGATCGTACCAATGGTTCCAAGGCCAATGCCGAGTTCCACCGCCGCGAAACGCGGCAGGTGAATGTAAAGCGGAATGCCGGCCGCGGCCAGCATCAGCGCGTAGAGGCTGACGCGCGGATAGAGCATCACTCGCCCTTGAGCCTGCGGGTAAAGGATTTCGAGCGGGTATTGTCGCCAAGAAAGATGCTCATGAACCGCGTCTTGATACGCGGGTGACTGAGCGTGCAAACACGTTTGTCGTTGCGCCAGAAATCCAGCCTGTCAGGGCCGTTGGAGACGGCGGCATAGCGGTCGCCCTTGCGCACGTCGGCGAAACAGCGTTCGAGCTGGTCGCGCACGGGCAATGGCGCCCCGATGCGTTGCAGTTCGCGCATCGTGCCTTCGACAAGGTCATAGGCGGTGAGGGTGCGCAGATAGGTCAATTCCAGCCCGAAATCGCGGCTCCAGTCGAGCGGCGTGCCGCCCGGGGTGAAGAGCCGTGCTTCGTAGAGCGGAAAGCCGACATAACGAAAGGTCGCAGCGCCGCGCAATTCGGCGCCCGACAGCGCGGATTTGACGGCCGAGGCATGAGCCTGGGCGGAAACAAACAGCAGGCAGGCAGTGAGGATCAGGTTACGCATGGCCAAGCTCCACCTGGACCACATTGGTATGACCAACCGCGAACGAGGCGGCACAGATTTCGAGGTAATATTGCCAATTGCGGAAGAACCCTTCGTTATAGCCCATCTCGGTGATCTGCCGCTTTCGCGCAACCAGCCGCTCGGCCCAGGTCCGGCAGGTACGGGCGTAGTCCTGTCCGAAGGCGTAGCTGTCTTCGACGGTCAGTCCCACACGCCGGGCCTGGTCGGCAATCACCCCGTCGGAAAGCAACATGCCGCCGGGAAACACGTATTGGCGAATGTAATCGGAGGACGTCTTGTAGGTGTCGAAGAAGCTGTCCTTGACGGTAATCGCCTGCAACAGCACGCGACCACCTTCCGCGAGACTGCGCTTCAAGACCGAAAAGTAGTCTGGCCAGTACCGTGCGCCGACCGCTTCAATCATCTCGATCGAAACGATGTTGTCGTATTTGCCGTCGATGTCGCGATAGTCGCGCAACTGGATGTCTGCGCGCCCGTCGAGGCGGCATTCGGCGTAGCTGTGTTGATTCCGCGATATAGTGACACCGGTCACGTCGCGGCCCTCGTTTGCGGCTTGCTCGGCGAACCCACCCCAGCCACAACCGATCTCGAGCGTATGTTCCCCGCCGCTCAGGCGGGACAGGGCACGGTCATACTTCCGGGTCTGGGCACGGCCCAGATCGTTGTCGCCGTGGTCGAACAGGGCCGAAGAATAGGTCATCCCGTCATCCAGCCACAGCGCGTAGAATTCGTTACCGACATCGTAATGGGCGCGGATGTTGCGCCGCGCGCCGCGACGGGAATTCGCCCGCAGTACGGTGTCGGCCAGGCGGAACTTGACCTTATTGAAGGGGCTGGCCTGATCATAGGTGCCGAGATGGTCACGGTTGCGCATAGCGAGCGTTACCAGACCTTCGACCGAGGGGGTGTCCCACAGCCCCTGAACATAGGTTTCGCCCAGCCCCACCTGCCCATGCGCGGCCATGGCCGAAACCGCCGCCCAGTCTCGGATCACCATTTCTGCCTCGGGTCCGGAACTACCGAACTCGTAGCGTTCGCCCTCGGGTGTGCGCAGGGTCAGGCGGCCCTCACGCAGACGCTCGCAGGTCGAGAGGAATTCCGATTTCAAGGCCTTGGTCGTGAAGCGCATGCTCTGCTCCTTCCAGTTGGCTGCGTTGGGTCAAGCTGCGGACGACGCGCATGGCGCTGGCGATGCCGTCCTCGTGAAAACCGTGGCGATTGTAGGCGCCGGCGAACCAGGTACGATTTCGCCCCTGCATCGCCCGGATTTCTCGCTGGGCCTTCAGTGCGGCCTTGTCGAAAACCGGATGGGCAAATTCGACCCGGTCGTAGGTCGCCGCCTCCGGGATCTCGTCCGACGGATTCAGGGTGACGAACAGCGGATCGCTGTCGGGAATCGATTGCAGGCGGTTCATCCAGTAGGTGACGCCGATATCACCCTGTTGCGAGCGGTAAACCCAGCTGGCCCAGCAAGCACGGCGCTTGGGCATCTGTCCCGGGTCGCTGTGCAGAACGGCGGTATTGGGCTGGTAGCGGATGGCCGAAAGCGCTGCCCGTTCCGGGGCCGTTGCCTCCGGACCCAGGATGGCCAGGGCCTGGTCGGAATGACAGGCCAGAATGAGTTCGTCAAAGGTTTCTGCCGGCGCGCCGTCGGCGGTGACCGACACACCGAACGCTCCGCGCTCGACGGCACGTACCGGTGCCGCGGTCCGGATTGCACAGCCGCGGGCGATCAGTGCGGTTTCCAACCGGCGCACGTATTCGATGCTGCCGCCCTTCACCGTCCACCACTGGTGCTCGCCGATGCCGGCCAACAGGGCGTGATTGCGAAAGAACTGGACCAGTGATTTCGCCGGGAACTGGTCGATCTCTTCGACCGGTGTCGACCAGATCGCGCCGCACATCGGCATCAGGTACTTGTTGCGGAACCACTCTCCAAGACCCAGCTCATCGACCAACTCGCCGATAGTCTTGTCATCGTCCCTGGCCGCCGCCTCGGCCCGTTTGCCGAACCGCAGGATGTCGGCGATCATCTTGTAGTATTGCGGTCGCACCAGGTTGCGTTTTTGAGCGGCAATAGAGGCGAAGCTCTTCAGCCCGTATTCCAGCCAGCCGTCGTCAATCGTCGCGGCAAAGCTCATCTCGCTCTTGACCACCGGCACGTCGAGGTCGCGGAATAACCGGGTGAGGTAGGGATAGGTGGCGTAGTTGAACACGATGAACCCGGTATCGACCGGCTGGTCACCATGCTTGCCAGCCATCACGGTGCGAGCATGCCCGCCGAGCCGCGCTTCCGCTTCGAAAAGCGTGACATCATGTTGCGGCGACAGGTAGTAAGCGGCCGCCAATCCGGAAATCCCGCTGCCGACAATGGCGATTTTCTTGCGTGGCCCCTGAGTCTGATCGAACATTCCGTCCTCGTTCTTCGTGTTTGGTTGAAGGAGCTACGCCGGGTCTGCGGCTTTGGATCACAAAGACCGGAAAAATCCCGCCCACCGACTGGCGAAGCGGCCGGGCGCTGGGGGGCGTTGGTTATTTTCGCCGCGAGTGATCCAAGGGCGGGCGACCCGCGTAACCTATTGGCAATGTTAGACCACGTAGCCGCTCACACCTTTCACGTACGCCGGGGGACGATGAAAAACGCGTTCCGCTATAGCGTCGATTATGTCCTCACGGATCTGGACGAGGCCAAGCCATGGCTGTTTTCGCGCAACCGCTTCAATCTCTGGTCACTCTGGGACCGCCGCCATGGCGGTCCGCGCGGGGAAGGGCGCGGCGTTGCCTGGTTCCGCGAACTTCTCGAGGCGCGCGGCTTCCCTGTTGCTCGTGCGCAGCTGCTGCTGCTGACGCAACCGAGCTTCCTGTGGTTCCATTTCAACCCGGTGAGCTTCTGGATCGCTCTGATCGACGGCAAGCCCTGCGCCTTCGTGGCCGAGGTCAACAACACCTTCGGCCATCGGCACTGCTATCTCTGCGCGCACGAGGATTTCCGACCGATTGCGCGCAGTGATCGCATGGTCGCCAAGAAACTGATGCATGTCTCTCCCTTCCAGACGGTGGCGGGGCGGTATCACTTCAATTTTGACCTGAACGAACGGGCGGTCGATATTCGCATTTCCTATGAAAACGGCGATCAAGGTGTGCTGGCCACGCTGTCTGGTCCGCGGCGACCGGCGACCAGCGGATCGTTCATGCGGGCGGGCTTGCGTCGTCCGTTCGGCGGCGCGCGCACGCTGGTCCTGATCCATTGGCAGGCGATGATCCTCTATCTCAAACGGGCTCCGTTCCTGAAGAAACAGCCGGCTCCCGCAGCTTTGATTTCGGAGAGTGAAAATCTGCGAGTGCCGGGCGAATGACCCATTTCGCAGGAAAATCCTATTGGCTGGTGGGCGCCAGCGAAGGACTTGGGAGGGAGTTGGCGAAACGGCTCCACGCCGAAGGGGCGCAGCTGGTTTTGTCGGCGCGTGGCAAACCGCGGCTAGAGAGCTTGCGCGATACGCTGGGCGAGGCCCGTGTCGTGCCGTTCGACGTGACCGATTCCGCTGCGGTCCGGCGCGCGGCGACAGAGGTCGGACCTGTCGACGGGGTGATCTATAATGCCGGCGCCTACGATCCGATGCGCGCCACCGCCTGGGACGGCGACGCGGCCCTGGCAATGTGCGACGTAAATTTCATCGGCGCCATGCGCGTTCTGGGCGAGGTTGTACCGCAATTCGTCGCTGCTGGGCGCGGCGATATCACCCTTGTCGGCTCGTTGGCTGGATATCACGGGCTGCCGGCCTCGATCGGTTACGGCGCCAGCAAGGCGGCTGTGGTGAGCCTGGCTGAAACCATGCGTCATGACCTGAAAGACACGGGCGTTGTGGTCCGTCTGGTCAATCCCGGGTTCATCAAGACGCGTCTCACCGACAAGAATACCTTCAAGATGCCGATGCTGATGACCCCTGAGGACGCAGCCGCAGAGGTGTTGAAGGCGATGCGCCGTCGCCGCTTCCGCACAGATTTTCCGGCACCGTTTTCCTGGTTTATCCGACTGATCGATCACCTGCCGGATCTTCTGGTTTACCGCGGCAAGTGATGTCGCCCGTCCCGGGCGACGCTCAGATCCGGAACAGCGGTTGCAACAGCCGTGGCATGAAAGCATGGAAGCGCAGCGGCGCGTCGGTGGCGGCGAGGCAGATGCAGGCGTCGCCGTCATCTGCCACCGGGGTATGATCAAGCTCTTCGTCGGCGACTTCGAGATCGCCGACGCCGAACCGTCCGGTTTCGTCGCTGAAGCTGCCCTGGAGGACCAGCGTCAGTTCCAACCCGTTGTGCCCATGGTCCGGTACCGCCTGCCCGGGCGGAATGTAGAGTAGCCGCACGGAACCTTTTTTGCCTTCCGACAAGATGTCCTGACGGACGCCGCGGCCGAGGTTCTTCCAGCGCGGCTTGCGCCCCTTGAGCGTTTCCATCACCGGGCCGGGATAGATGCCGGAGCGGTCGTAGACCGGCTCAGGCCTATAGGGGGCGTCGAGCTGCGACAGGATATCGGCCTTGAGGCGCGACGACACCGACACCGTTTTGGCGTCTTCCAGCAAAAGGCCGCCGACGTTCTGATGCGCCTCGAGTGCCACACGGCACTGGCCACAAAGCGACACGTGGCTTGCCACGACAACGGCAAAGGCGTTCGGCAGGCTGCCGGCGGCATAGGCCGCCAGCATGGATTCTGGGACATGATGGCCAATGGCACTCATGATTTGAGGTCCTTCAACTCGTGTCTGAGGCGTTCCAGCCCGAGCCGGATACGCGATTTGATGGTTCCGAGCGGCAACCCGGTCTGGGTGCTGATCTCTTGGTGTGTCAGCTCGCCCAGGTAAGCTTTTTCGATGATCTCGCGCTGTTCCGGCCGAAGTTTGTCGAGCGCGGACTTCAGATGCCGCGTTTCCTGTTCCAAGCCCATGATCTGGCTGGCATCGGCTTCGGTGCCGGGGTCTTCCCGCAGCTCTTCCGGCATCGGCCGGTTTTCCTTGCGCACGATGTCGATGTGACGGTTACGGGCAATCTGGTAAATCCAGGCTGAGACCTGCGCCCGGTGCGGATCGAAACTCGCCGCCTTGCGCCAAACCGCCAGCATCACATCCTGCACGATTTCTTCGGCCTGATGATCGGACGCGCCCGAGCGCATGACGAAGCCCTTGAGTCGCGGCGCGAAATGGTCGAACAGCGCGGCGAAGGCATTTCGGTCTCGGCGATCCCGGACCGCGATCATCCATTGGGTCTGCTGCGAGTACTCGGTATCTGTCTGCACCACGGGCTTACTTCCGGCATCAAGGACATTCACCAGGGAATGCTTGGCTCGAGGAATATCAAGTGCGTGCGTCAACATAAACCTTTTACGGAGACGCACGACCTATGGATCATCTTGTGTGCGAATTTTTTTGCCAGCGTTTTGCGGCCGTCACGGCGTTCAGAGCAGTTCACGGATCCGGGACAGCGCCTCGAGGATGTTCTCGGTCGAGTTGGCGTAGGAAAACCGCAAATAACCTTCACCCCAGGCGCCGAAACTGGTGCCGGCGACGGTGGCGACGCCCGCCTCGTCAAGGAAGCGGTCCTGCGCTTCGCGCGACGTCAGACCGGTGCCCTCGATATTGGGGAAGGCGTAGAAAGCGCCGGCGGCATCGGCGCAGCGGATGCCGGGCAGGGCGTTCAGTTCGCGCACGATCACCTCTCGGCGTTTGTCGAACTCGGCCACCATCGCATGCACCGCATCTTGCGGCCCTTCGAGCGCCGCAATGCCGGCATATTGCGTGGCCGCGTTGACGCAGGAATGGTCGTTGATGCAGAGCCGGGTGACATGTTCGACCGCCGCGTCGGGCCAGACGGCATATCCGAGGCGCCAGCCTGTCATGGCGTAAGTCTTCGACCAGCCGTCGAGCATGATCAGCCGGTCGCGGATTTCCGGGTATTGCAGCAAGCTGACATGCTGACGCCCGCCGTAGAGCATGTTGGAGTAAATCTCGTCTGACATCAGCGCGACATGTGGATGGTCGAGCAGTCCCTTAACCAGCTTGTCGATTTCTTCTTTCGGGGTCACCCCGCCGGTGGGGTTGGCGGGCGAGTTAATAATGATCAGCCGGGTGCGGTCGGTGATCTGCGCCAGCACCGCCTCGGCCGTGAAGGCAAAACCGTTCTTTTCCTCCAGTGCGATCGGTACGGGCGTGGCGCCGGAATAGCGGATGACCGACTCGTAAATCGGAAATCCGGGGTTGGGATACATGATCTCGGCTCCCGGCTGGCCGAACATCAGCACGGCAAAGAACATCGTCGGCTTGCCGCCGGGCACCACCACGACATGGTCGGGGTTGACCTCGACCCCGTGGCGGCGCTGCAAGTCGGCCGCCACTGCCTCGCGCAGGGCAGGGATGCCGTTTGCAGGGGTGTAACCGTGATGGCCGTCGCGCAGCGCCTTGATGCCCGCCTCGACGATATGCTCGGGGGTTTTGAAGTCGGGCTGGCCGATGCCAAGATTGATGATGTCGCGGCCCTGTGCGGCCAGTTGCCCGGCACGCGCGAGCACGACGAAGGCGGATTCGGTGCCGAGGCGAGACAGACTGTCAGCGAAGATCATTGCAACGCTCCCTTTCTTGGTTGCGCGCGACAGTAGGGAGCGCTGCAGACCGATGCAATCGCTTTGGTTCAGGGACCGAGCGGATGCCGCGTCAGGATATGGAATCGTCCGTCGGCGGCTTCGCCGAAGAGACAGAGATCACCAATCCGGAAGGGCTGCGGCAGGAGCTGTTTCAGGAGCGGGGCAAGCGCGGCTTTCACCGTTTTGGCTTCGGCGCGGGGCAGGCGGCCGGTCAGTGTCAGGTGAAAGTGGAACGCCTCCATAACATAGGGGTAGCCCCAGCGGTCGAGATTGCCCTGTTGCGCCGGCGTCAAGCCGTCGTGGCGGCGCTTTTCGAGTTCCGCATGCGACGGCGGCGCGCGGTGTGTGTCCAGTCCGCGCACGCAGTCTGCGGCGAGCGCCGACAAATCCGTCGTATCGCCTTCGGGGACCAGCGCCAGGAACCCGCCCAACCGGGCCAGCATCAGCCCGTCCAGTATTACCGGGGCGTGACGTTCAGCCAGAGCAGCCAGATCGGCTTCGAGTGCCGCGCGGCTGCTACCAGCGGCCAGCCGGAAAGGCGGTTTCAGAGTGCCGTGAAAGCCGTATTTGCGGGGTGTTTCAGTGATATCCTCCACCGGCCGGGGCAGTCCTTCGATCACGGGATGCGACCGGCAAGCCCCGTCGGCGGCATCCCAACCCAGCCACGCCGCACCGAAGTCCGCCAGCGCTCCCGGGGGTGGGGCATAAAAAACGGCGTAACGTGAATGATCGGGCATGGCGTGGCGGCGGCTCAGTCGCCGTGGAACAGATCGCGGGTGAAGACCTTGTGTGCTACGTCATCCAGCGCCGGATCGAGACGGTTTGCGATGATCAGATCAGCATCGCGTTTGAACGCATCGAGGTTTCGGTAGACCGGCGACTTGAAGAAATCCTCTTCTGCCAGCGCCGGTTCGTAGACGATAACCGGGATGCCCTTGGCCTTGATCCGCTTCATGATCCCCTGGATCGAGCTTTGCCGGAAATTGTCTGACCCGGCTTTCATCACCAGTCGATAGACGCCGACACAGTTCGGTTGCAGTGCCACGATCTGTTCGGCCAGAAAATCCTTGCGCGTGGTATTGGCGTCGACGATGGCGCGAATAAGGTTCTGCGGCACATCGGAATAATTGGCCAGGAGCTGCCTTGTGTCCTTGGGAAGACAATAGCCGCCATAGCCAAACGAGGGGTTGTTGTAGTGGGTGCCAATCCGCGGATCGAGCCCGACGCCCTCGATGATCTGGCGGCTGTCCATGCCATAGCGCATGGCATAACTGTCGAGCTCGTTGAAAAACGCTACCCGCATCGCGAGGTAGGTATTCGCGAACAGCTTGATCGCCTCGGCTTCCGAGGAGCCGGTCAGCAGAACCGGTGTGTCCTTGTCGACGGCGCCTTCCAGCAGCAGGTCGGCGAACATCTGTCCGCGTGGGCCGGTGTCGCCAACGATGATTCGGCTGGGATGCAGGTTGTCGTACAGCGCGTGGCCTTCGCGCAGGAACTCGGGGCTGAACAGGATCCGGTCAGACCCGTAGCGCCGGCGCAGGCTCTCGGTATAGCCCACCGGGATCGTCGACTTGATCACGATCGGGCAGGTTTTGTTGACGGCGAGCACCTGTTCGATCACCGCCTCGATGCTGGAGGTATCGAAGAAGTTGCTGTCCGGATCGTAGTTCGTCGGCGTTGCAATAATCACCAGCCCGGCCTCGGCAAAGGCTGCGGGGCCGTCGGTCGTGGCGGTGAAATTCGTGGCAGGGCGGGCCAGGTACGCGGCCAGTTCGGCATCCTGAAGCGGACTTTTGCGGGCATTGACCATGTCGACCCGGGTCGCGTCGAGATCGACCCCGGTGACCGTGTGGTTCTGGGCCAGAAGCACTGAATTGGATAGCCCGACATAGCCAAGGCCGGCGACGACGATTTTCATGGACCTGTCCTGTTTGTTGGCTGACTGCCCGTGTGGGAATGCCGGGGTTCTAGCCGATCTGCAGGGGCATAAAAAGGTTAAGCTGCGACGGAATCGGGGCAAATTGAGGTATTCCGCGCCCCATGGTTCGACTGGCTGTAGTGCGTCGAGCTTAGACCGGGATCTGCGCGATCAGTCGCTCCGCCAACGACAGGTAGCTCAGCCCGAACAGGCGCAGATGCACGATTGCCGGCCAGAGCTGGTACACCGCACGCCGGATGGGCCAGCCGTCCCGGGGGGGGCCGTATTGCCTCCAGAAGGCCGGAGCGGGTTGGCCGAACAATTCGAGCATCGCCAGATCGACCTCACCATGGCCGAAATAGCAGGCCGGATCGATCAGCGCGGACAGCCGCGGGCCGTCGGCCATGACGTTCCCGGTCCAGAGATCGCCATGCAACAAACTGGCCGGGGGGCTTGCCGGCAAGAGCCCGGGCAGGGCCGTGGCGATTTGCTCAAGAGGCGTGTGCAGCCTGCGCGGCAGCTCCGCCAGATCGGCCAGAAGCCGGTTCTCGGCCCAGAATGCGGGCCAGTCGTCGTGCCAGCGGTTCCGGATCGACACTTGGCCGAAGGCGTAATCCACCTCCCAGCCATAGCGCCGGCCGGTGGTCGCATGCAGGCACCTCAACTGACTTCCGAGATCTCCCCATGCCTGGTCGGACAGCCCGCCGGTCTCGGGCAGGTCCTGCATGACCAGGGCTTTTTTGTTGCAGGCCAGCACTTTGGGGGCCGAAGCTCCGCTGTTCCGAATGGCGCGAAGCATACTAGCTTCGATTTCGGGCGCGGGGCCGGACTTCACGATGGCCGTGCTGCCGTCGGAGAAGGTGAGGCGCAGGACATCACTCAGATCGCCGCCATGCAGCGGCACGACCCGCACCGGCGCGCGTCCAAGAAGCGCGGCCGCCTCGGCGGCGAGCGCGTGCATCAGCCCAGCAGGCTGCCCATGCGGCGCATGGCGAGGGCATAGCCCTCGATGCCGAAGCCGGCGATCACCCCGTCGGCGCGCAGGCTGACGTAGGAATGGTGCCGAAACGCCTCGCGCTTGTGGACCTGGGAAATATGGACCTCGAAAACCGGGCCTTCAAAGGTGTTGAGCGCGTCGAGTACCGCGACCGACGTGTGGGTCAGTGCGGCGGGGTTGATGATAATGCCGGCGGCTTCCCCCCGCGCCTCGTGGACCCAATCGACGATCTGGCCTTCCCAGTTCGACTGCAGCAGTTTCACGTCGAGCCCGAATTCCGCCCCCACCGCGGCACAGGATTTCTCAACATCGTCAAGTGTTTCATGGCCGTAGATCTCCGGCTCGCGCTTGCCGAGCAGGTTGAGATTGGGACCGTTGAGAATGGTGATCAGCTTGCTCATCGGGGGCTCCGTGGACTTTCCGCTTTATGCGGTCCGGAATCCCGGCTGGCAACCCAGGAAGAAAAGGCAGGGGCCGGGTTGTGGCGCAATCGCCTGCCCGGCCCCTCTGGTCGCCCGCGGTGGTGTCGGGATGTGGCTTAGCCGCAGGTCGTCAGGCCGGAGAAGGTGCGGTGCAGCACCTCGGCTTTGCTCAGGCCGGCGCGGCGAAGCTGGATATCGGTCATCTCGCCAATCGCAATGTCGGAGAAGCGGGGCGCCGGAAGAAACCGGGCGGCGAAGGCGCGAATTCTGGTCATGTTGCACGTTCCTTGGGCAATTTTTGAAAACTTACCTGCCACATAAGGGGCCGGAGACGCGGCGAGAACCACCCGATAGCGAAACCCCGTCATGCACTTGCTGCATTGCAGCAAAGGTGGGCGCCGGTTTCAGGGCGTGATCGAGATGCCTTCTGCAACCGCAAGATCGCCCTTGCCGTTTTCCAGCCCGCCGGCGAAATACGATATCCCAAGCTCGGGCAGGTAATGCAGGACATCGACGTCATCGTCGGCATCGTCATAACGGATTTCGACCGGGATCATCGTGTAACTGCAGTCGCCGATACGCATCTGTTCCGCCACGCCGAAGTCATAGACCTGCTTTTCGCTGCGCAGGGCGCCCTGGTCGAGAACTGCCGCGGTCACCGTCCAGTCGGATCCCGGCGCGGGGAAAGGCAGCTTTGTCGCCGGCGTTGGATAGCTGACGACAAAACGCGTCGACGGTAGTGGCGCGCCGTTGTCGAGATCGACTAGCTCCAGCAGTAAAGGCCCTGCGCCAGCAGCGCGCGGCTCGTCCCCCCGTCGTCTTCGCGATAGACCGATTGGATGATGCCGACGGTGGTGTGCGGGCGGAAATCCTCGGTCGCGCCGCCGGAATAGGTAAGGCGGAGGCCGCGGGTAAGATCGGTCGGGCCGGGGCAGTCGGCGGCGGCTAGGGAAGCCAGGCCAAGAAAGAGCGGGAAGTATATGAAATTACGTATTTTACTCTTATTCTGCACGGAAGATGTCGTCCACCGGCACCTGTAGCGCATTGACCAGGGCATTGGTCTGGTTGGCCATGCCGATCACATCCATGAGCTCGTTGTACATCGCATCGCTCATCCCCTTGGCGCGCGCGGCGGCGGTGTGCGAATGGCAGCAGTATTCGCAGGCATTGCTGGCCGAGACGGCGATATAGATCATTTCCTTGACCAGCGGGTCGAGCGCGCCGGGGCCCATGATCTGCTTGAGTTGGGACCATACCGCTTCGAGCCGGTCGGGGTTATGCGCCAGCGCCCGCCAGAAATTGTTGACATAATCGGTGCCGCGGGTGGCGCGGATATCGGCGAAGACGGCGGCTGCCTTGGGGCTCAGTTCTTCGTCGGCGAGAAGTGTGACGGTAGCCATGACGGGATCCTTTGCGGGGGCTTTGTCACATTGGGACGCAGCGCCGGCGCTTTGTCAAAGGTCAAAAGAAAACCGCCGCCCCGGTGGTGGAGCGGCGGTGATCTGTCCCTCGAAAAGGCGTCTGGTGCTTAGAAGCCCAGGCCTTCGTATTTCTTTTTGAACTTCGAAACGCGGCCGCCGGCGTCCATCAGGCGGGTGCCACCGCCAGTCCAGGCCGGGTGCACGGTTGGATCGATGTCGAGCGACAGCGTGTCGCCCTCGGCGCCCCAGGTCGAGCGCATTTTGATGATGGTGCCATCGGTCATCTTGACGTCGATGAAGTGATAATCGGGGTGGATGTCTTTTTTCATCGCTGCAAACCTCAGGCTTTCTTGGGCTTGTAGTGGGTGTCTTCCGCGATCCGGGCGGATTTGCCCCGGCGCGAGCGCAGATAGTAGAGCTTGGCGCGGCGGACGCGGCCACGGCGCACAACCTCGATCGATTCGATGTTGGTCGAGTAGAGCGGGAAAACCCGTTCCACACCCTCACCGAAGGAGATTTTTCGGACGGTGAAGCTGCCGGCAATACCGTCGCCGTTCTTGCGGGCGATGCAGACACCTTCGTAGTTCTGCACGCGCGAGCGCGAGCCTTCGGTCACCTTGTAGCCGACGCGCACGGTGTCGCCGGCCTTGAAATCGGGAATGTCTTTCCCGAGCGAGGCGACCTGTTCGGCCTCGAGTTCTGCGATCAGGTCCATTGACCCAACTCCTTCAATTGCTTGCGGTTTGTCCCGCAAAGTGTGTGTCGCCTCAGAGCTGCCGGTCTTCCATCGGGTCCGCCAAAGCGCCCGCCGCAGGTCAGGTCGTCGTTGCTTTTTACGCTGCTGGCCGCTGCGATGATCCAGGGCGGGACAAAGCCGAAGAAAGCGGTGTCACCCAAGCGCAATACCCAGCGATCCCGACTCGGAAACCGACCCGGGAACGGCGGGTGTTTAGGGCATCGCGGCTCGTCTGGCAAGGGGTTTTGCAGGCTTAGCCCACAACCTCGCCGATCAGTATCTGTGGCGTGCTGTCGGTGAAATTCGGAATATCCTTCAGAACCGGGTCCGAGGCAGCGAGCGCGGCATCCATCGTGGCCTGATCGGCAAAGACGATGGTGGCGATGGCATGGAAGGGCGGTGGCGTGTCGGGGCCGCCGGCCAGGCCTTTCGTCACCAGCGTGGACTTGATATGCGGGCCCATGTACTCGTCGACCAGCGCCATGTGCGTGCTGAGGTAATAGTCATAGTCGAATGTCGTGCCGTCGGCCGCAGGGTGGGCGACCTGCAAAGAGACTGTCATGCGAAGGTTACTTTCGGGTTAACGCTCCGGTGCGCGGGCGCAGCCTAGCGGGCGGACGGGGCGACTGTCTCATTCGGACATGTCAGACTTTCGTGCCATACGGGCCTGCCAGAGATCCGGGCGCCGCGCGCGGGTGAGTGCTTCGGCCTGCGCCCGGCGCCATTTCTCGATCTCGGCGTGATTGCCTGACAGCAGCACGTCTGGGATCGTGTGGCCTTTCCATTCGGCGGGCCGGGTATATTGTGGATGCTCCAGCAAGCCATTGGAAAAGCTTTCTTCTTCGAGGCTGGTTTCGTTACCCAGAACGCCGGGCAAAAGCCGTACGGTGGCATCGAGCATCGCCTGGGCCGCGATTTCGCCGCCGGTGAGGACGAAGTCGCCCAGCGACAGTTCCATGATCTGGTAGTGATCAAGCACGCGCTGGTCGACGCCTTCGAACCGGCCACAGAGGAAGGTGACGCCGGGGCCCTGCGCAAGCTGGCGCGCGACGGCCTGGTCAAAGCGGCGGCCGCGCGGCGAAAGATAGAAGAGCGGCAGGGGGTTATGGGACAGACTTCGCGTGTGCTCGATGGCATTGCCCAGGACGTCGGCGCGCAGCACCATGCCGGCGCCGCCGCCGGCGGGGGTGTCATCGACGTTGTGGTGTTTGCCAACGCCGAAGGGGCGCAGGTCGACGGCCTCAAGCTGCCAGATCCCGTCTTTCAGCGCCCGGCCGGTCAGGCTTTCGCCAAGGACGCCCGGAAAAGCCTGTGGGAACAAGGTGATAACCTGGGCCGTCCAGGCGCGGGCAAGGCGGTTTTCTTCCGTCAGGTCGCGCGGCTTGAGGCTGGCGCTGATGGATTTGCGGCCATGCGATTTGGCAGGTTTGGATATGTCGCTCATGGCGTCGTCTTAGGCCAAGGTGAACGGAGCGTAAAGCCACCGCACCAAGGGGTTAATGGCGCAAGGTTTGAGAGAACATGCCATATGGCAACCCGGCTGGCAGTCTGGCTGGCGGACCGTCTGGCGGGCGGTGGCACAAGGTTTGGTTCAGAGTCGGGTTAACTCGGCGCGCGGTGGCGAGGCCGCCCCCGCAGGCCACGCGCCCGCCCGCCCACCCCGCGCAGCCTGCGGCGGCTTGGGCCTGTCCCCGGGCCGGTGGGCGGGAGGTGAGTGCGGGCGCCTCCGGCAGGAGTATTTGCCGGCAAGATGAAAGGGCGGGTCAGTCCTGCCGGGCGAGCAGGCGGGCAACATCGCTGGCGGTGGCGGAGGTGTTGCCCATGTCGAGGATCAGGAGCTTGTCGGCAGGCGCCTGATCGTATTTCGGGCTGGTGGCGAGGAACGCGACCGTTTCTTCCAGCGGTTCACCGTCATGCCAGGTGGTCAGGATCTCGGGCGGGTGGGGTATCCCGCCAAGGGCCTCGCCGACGATGCAGACCATGTCGATGGCGTCGTCCCAGGTGGTGGTGCCCGGGCCCCAGGCAGCCACCAGAACCGGGTGGGCGAGGGCGATTTTGCGGGCCATGTCCCATTGCCAGTCGGGATCGATATCGCCGCGGCAGAGGATCAGGACATAGAGCCCCGCTTGCGCCTGCAGGTCGGGCGGCGGCGCCGAGAGGTCAACGGCCAATTCGGTGACGGTTGTGAACATGGGGGCAGGGTGGCGGGAAGGGACCCCACACGCAACGGAAAACGCCCCGGCCGTTCTGACCGGGGCGTTTTCAGCGAAGCGACGCGGGCGATTTCACCGCTCGCGGGAGAGCCTTACGACTTGGCGAGGTTCCTGAGCACGTAATGCAACACGCCACCATGTTCGATATATTCGATCTCGATCGCGGTATCGATCCGGCACTTGAGCGCGATCTCGGTCTTCGAGCCATCGGCGCGGGTGATGGTGCAGGGCACCTCCTGCAGCGGCTGGATGGTGTCGAGGCCGTGGATCGCCACGGTTTCGTCGCCGGTGAGACCCAGCGATTTGCGGGTGTCGCCGCCGGTGAACTCGAACGGGATCACGCCCATGCCGACCAGGTTGGAGCGGTGGATGCGTTCGAACGACTCGGCGATCACGGCCTTGACGCCCAGAAGGGCGGTGCCTTTGGCGGCCCAGTCACGCGAAGAGCCGGCGCCATATTGTTCGCCGCCGAACACCACCAGCGGCGTGCCCTGATCCTGATAGGCCATGGCGGCGTCGTAGATCGAGGTCTGCGTGCCGTCCGGCCCCTTGGTGTAGCCGCCTTCGACGCCGTCGAGCATCTCGTTCTTGATGCGGATGTTGGCGAAGGTGCCGCGCATCATCACCTCGTGGTTGCCGCGGCGCGAGCCGTAGGAGTTGAATTCACGCACCGGCACCTGACGGTCGATCAGGTACTGGCCGGCCGGTGACGTGTCCTTGAACGAGCCTGCAGGCGAAATGTGGTCGGTCGTCACCATATCGCCCAGCACAGCGAGGATACGGGCGCCGTCGATATTGCCGATGGTGCCGGGCTCGGTGCCCATGCCCCGGAAATAGGGTGGGTTCTGGATATAGGTCGAGGTCGCCGGCCAGTCGTAGGTTTCATCGCCGGTGGTTTCGACACCCTGCCATTTCTCGTCGCCCTTGAAGACATCGGCATATTTCGACTGGAACGCCTCGCGGGTGACCGTCCGTTCGACCAGTTCGGCAATTTCCTTCTGCGTCGGCCAGATGTCTTTGAGGTAGACATCCTTGCCGTCGGGCGTCTGGGCGATGGGATCGTTGGCGAGATCGATGTTCATGTCGCCGGCCAGCGCATAGGCCACGACCAGCGGCGGGCTGGCGAGGTAGTTGGCGCGCACGTCCGGGCTGATCCGGCCCTCGAAGTTGCGGTTGCCCGACAGCACCGAGGTGGCGACCAGATCGCCCTCGGCAATCGCTTCGCTGAGCTCCTTCTGGATCGGGCCTGAGTTGCCGATGCAGGTGGTGCAGCCATAGCCCACCAGGTTGAAGCCGATGGCGTCGAGATGCTCCTGCAGGCCGGCGGCTTCGAGATATTCGGTGACGACCTGGCTGCCCGGCGCGAGCGAGGTTTTGACCCAGGGCTTGCGGTTGAGCCCCAGTTCGTGCGCCTTCTTGGCCACGAGGCCGGCGCCGATCATCACATAGGGGTTCGAGGTGTTGGTGCAGGAGGTGATCGAGGCGATCACCACCGAACCGTCGCGCAGCGCGTAGTCCTCGCCCTTGACCTTGATCGATTTGCGCGGGTCGATCAGGGCGTCCGGGGCGGGGCCTTCGGCGGCCATTTCGGTTGCGGCCTCTGTTTCGTCTTCGCCGCGATACTCGGCAACCACGTCGAAGAAGGCGCGGGCGGCCCGATTGAGCGGCGTGTAGTCCTGCGGCCGCTTCGGGCCTGAGATCGCGGGCACGATGGTCGACATGTCAAGCTCAAGCGTGTCGGTATAGATCGGATCGTAATCCGCCCCGCGCCAGAAGCCGTTTTCACGTGCATAGGCTTCGACCAGTGCGATGCGGTCCTCGTCCCGGCCGGTCTGGCGCAGGTAACGCAGGGTTTCGCCGTCGACCGGGAAAAACCCGCAGGTGGCGCCGTATTCGGGGGCCATGTTGGCGATGGTGGCGCGATCGGCCAGCGGTAGCTTGTCGAGGCCGGGGCCGTAGAATTCGACGAACTTGCCGACCACGCCTTTCGCACGCAGCAGTTCAACGACTTTCAGTACCAGGTCGGTGCCGGTGGTGCCTTCGAGCATCTCGCCGGTCAGGCGGAAGCCGACAACCTCGGGGATCAGCATCGAGATCGGCTGGCCCAGCATCGCGGCCTCGGCCTCGATCCCGCCGACGCCCCAGCCCAGAACGGCCATGCCGTTGACCATGGTGGTGTGGCTGTCGGTGCCGACCAGCGTATCGGGATAGGCGACCTCGTCCCCCGACTGATCGGTGTCGGTCCAGACGGTCTGGGCCAGGTATTCGAGGTTGACCTGGTGGCAGATGCCGGTGCCCGGCGGCACGACGCGGAAGTTGTTGAAGGCCGACTGGCCCCATTTCAGGAACTGGTAGCGTTCCATGTTGCGTTCGTATTCGCGGTCGACGTTCATCTGGAAGGCGCGCGGGTTGCCGAACTCGTCGATCATCACCGAGTGATCGATCACCAGGTCGACCGGATTGAGCGGATTGATCTTTTGTGCGTCGCCGCCCAACGCCTTGATGCCGTCGCGCATCGCCGCGAGGTCGACCACGGCCGGAACGCCGGTGAAATCCTGCATCAGCACGCGGGCCGGGCGATAGGCGATCTCGCGCGGGTTCTGGCCGCCCTGTGCACCCCATTCGGCAAAGGCCTTGATATCGTCGACGCTGACCGTCTTGCCGTCTTCGAACCGCAGCATGTTTTCCAGTACGACCTTGAGCGCGGCAGGCAGGCGCGAGAAATCACCCAGGCCGGCGGCTTCGGCCGCGGGGATCGAATAGTAAGCGACCGACTGGTCGCCGACGGTCAAGGTCTTGCGGGTCTTGGCGGTGTCCTGTCCAACAGTGATGGGCATGGCGGCATTCTCCAGCTGAAATGCGGTTTGCGGCTGCTTTTGACGTATCGCGCGCGCGGGTTCAAGGGGTCAGCGCGTTTGTGTATGCTTTTGTATACAAAATATCGAGTCGCAGCAAGAGGCCCGGCCGGGGGCGGGCTGTCCCGGTTCAGCTCAACCGTCATTCAGGACGGTGTTTGCCGCGCCGAGCCGGCGACGACGGCACGGTTGGCGGCCTCACCGGTTTCTCGCAAAACCTTGATTGGTTATTTCAAAGCGGCCCACTTAAGAGGGAAGATGCGAATGTTAACGGCATGGGGTTCGGTGCGCGATGATGCGGCTTCTGCGAGGATTGACGGCGTTTTGGGTGATGCTCGGCTCGGCCGGGCTGGCCCAAGGGGCGGAAAAGCCGGTGATCGTGGTCGAACTGTTCACCAGCCAGGGCTGTTCCAGCTGCCCGCCGGCCGATGCCTTCCTGCATGAACTGGCCAAGCGAGACGACGTGGTGGCGCTGAGCCTGCACGTCGATTACTGGGATTATATCGGCTGGAAGGATGTCTTTGCCCAGCGCAAGTTCACCCAGCGTCAGCATGGCTATGCCAAGGCCGGGCACAGGCGCTCGGTCTATACGCCGCAGATGATCATTCACGGTCAGGACCATGTGGTCGGCAACCATCCGATGGACGTGACCGACCTGATCGCATCCTATCAGGAGCGCGCCCAACCCGTGGCGTTGCGCGTGGCGCGGCAGGGTGGTGAGGTGATTGTCGAGGCACAGGGTGGGGCCAAGTCGGGGACGATTGTCGTGCAACTGGTGCGGTTCGAGCCAGCGGCGACCGTCGATATCCGCCGGGGCGAGAATGCAGGTCACAGCTATACCTATGCCAACGTGGTGCGGCACTGGGACGTGATCGGCGAGTGGGACGGCGCGGCCCCGTTCACGCTGAAGACCCGCGTCAAGGATGACCTGCCGGCGGCGGTGATCCTGCAACGCAAGGGATTTGGCCCGATTCTGGCGGCGGCGCGCGTGGAATAAACACCCATACGACAACCTGATTTCCACAAGCGGCAGGCGGCGCCCGGGAACGAGCCGGAGGTGGCTGAGCCGTTGTGGCTTATGCCCATGGCTTCATGAAACGGGATGGCGCCGGAATCGGCCTCGATGTTGAGTGGTCCGGTGTTTCGAGCGCGGGCGCTGTCGCAGCGCCCAGTGTACCAGCCGCCGACCGACGCCTATGCCGAGAAATGGCGGATCGACGAACAACTTGAGCGGGTCGGCGGGGGCTGGCCTCGGCTGCGTTGGATCACACCGGCCAGGCAGACACAGTCGTCGGCAATGCACGGCGCGGTCTCGGTGAGATCGGCCAGCGTCAAGACGCGCGACGTCAGATACCAATAACCCTTGGAGCGCAGGCAGAGTGGGAAAGGGCGGGCAATCCGGCCGGGTCGGGCGACCGCGGGCGGACAGCCACGGGCTCAGTTGCCTTTGGCCCGTTCCTCGGCCAGCGCGTCGCGCAGGCGGAACCACGGGGCGAACTCGGTGCCATAGGGGCGTTCGGTGGTGCTGACGGCGGTGGTGATGCCGAGCAGGACCGGCCCGTCGCCCCCGTCCCAGATCAACGGCGCGCCGGAATCGCCGCGCATGGCGGCACAGCTGGCCAGCAACCGCCCGGCGACGGCCAGCGGCCGGTCGCAGTCGCGGGCCAGGGTCAGTTCTTCACCGCGCAGCCCGGCGTAACCGGCGAGATAGGCGGTGCCATCTCCGGCCTCGCGGAGTTTGCCGCGGAACAGGTCGAGGTGGCCGAGTCTCTGGCCGAGCCGGTCCTTCAGCACCAGCATCGCCCAGTCTTCCTGCGGCATGCGGCGGAACTTTGGGCGCTCGGCCAAAATCCCGGGCAGCACCAGGCGCTCGACCCCGGCAGAGCCAAGCGCCGTGCCGCCGCGATACCCGGCAGCGAAGGCCAGAGTCTCGGGCGCCGACCAGCGTTTGAGCGCCCCGTTCCACAGGCAATGGGCGGCGGTCAGCACCAGCCTTTCGGACACCAGCACGCCGGTGCAGTGGTTCTTGGTCTTCTGCGGGGTTTCGGTGCGGCCGTGATAGACCCGGCCGATGGCGGCGAAAGGGAAACCCTGTGGGGCCACCGCCTCGCGGGCCCGGATCGCTGCGCATCGCGGGTTCTCGGGCGCGGTCTCGCTGCAGACCGGGTTGGGGGTGGGTGCCGTTTCGGGTGGCGGTGCGCTTTGGGCGGTCGCGCTGCCGGCCACGAGCGCCAAGCAGATCAGTGCCGCGGCGCGCCGATGTCCGGCCGGCCGTTTGCGGCACCGCGGGCACATCGCCCTATCTCTGGCTCCGCGCCATGAAGGCGAGCCGTTCGAACAGATGCACGTCCTGTTCGTTCTTCAACAGTGCGCCGTGCAGCTTCGGCAGGGCCGACTTGCCGTCGCGCTTGAGATCGGCGGGGTCGAGATCCTCGGCCAGCAGCAGCTTGAGCCAGTCGAGCACTTCGGAGGTCGAGGGCTTCTTTTTCAGGCCAGGGGTTTCGCGAACCTCATAGAACTGCGTGAGCGCCGTGGTCAGAAGTTGTTCCTTGATGCTGGGGTGATGGACCTCGACGATGGCGCGCATGGTGTCATGGTCGGGGAAGCGGATATAGTGGAAGAAGCAGCGGCGCAGGAAGGCGTCGGGCAGCTCTTTTTCGTTGTTCGAAGTGATGATCACGATCGGGCGCTGCTTCGCCCGGATGGTTTCGCCGGTCTCGTAGACGAAGAACTCCATCTTATCGAGTTCCTGCAGAAGGTCGTTGGGAAACTCGATATCAGCCTTGTCGATTTCGTCGATCAGAAGCACGACCTTTTCACCGGCGTCGAAGGCGTCCCACAGTTTGCCGCGCTTGATGTAGTTCCTGACATCATGGACGCGCTCGTCGCCGAGCTGGCTGTCGCGCAGGCGGCTGACGGCGTCGTATTCATAAAGGCCCTGCTGCGCCTTGGTGGTGGATTTGATGTTCCACTCGATCATCCGCAGGCCGAGGGCCTCGGAAACCTGGCGCGCCAATTCGGTCTTACCGGTGCCGGGTTCGCCCTTGACCAGCAAAGGCCGTTCCAGCGTCACCGCGGCGTTGACTGCGACCTTAAGGTCGTCGGTGGCGACATAAGCGTCGGTACCTTCAAATTTCATGTTCTGCGCGTCCCCGTCTGTCTGCAGGCCCCGGCCGGCCCGAGACCGGCCCGACCCGGGCTCGGCTGCACCCTAATCGAGACATTAAATGACCGCAATCGGCTGATACCGCACATTTGATGGGCGCCCCAGGGGGGCTTGTCCGGGCAGGGCGTTCGGAAGGCATCACAAACGTGCTTTCGGGTAGTGACAATCCTTCTGGAGGCGAGTAAGAGGCGCGCAAGAGAAGGGGAGCCAATGACCAAACTTGGCGAAGATTTGGGAGCAGACATGAAAGCAGAGACGTTTCTGCCAGACGATTATCGTCCTGCCGAGGACGAACCTTTCATGAACGAGCGCCAGCTCGAATATTTCCGCCGCAAGCTGTTGACCTGGAGGACAGAACTTCTGGACGACAGCCGCGATACCATCGAGGGGATGAAGGACAGCACCCGCAACATTCCCGACATCGCGGACCGCGCCAGCGAAGAGACCGACCGGGCGCTGGAACTTCGGACCCGCGACCGCCAGCGCAAGCTGGTCGCCAAGATCGACAGCGCGCTGCGTCGCATCGACGAGGGCGAATACGGGTACTGCGAAGTGACCGGCGAGCCGATCAGCCTCAAGCGGCTGGATGCGCGGCCGATCGCGACGATGAGCCTTGAGGCGCAGGAACAGCACGAGCGCCGCGAGAAGGTGCATCGGGACGATTGAGCGCGTCGCCTATGACGGATTTCCTGAACGCCGGGGCTTTCGCTCCGGCGTTTTTCATCGCTAAGGTCGTCCCATGGGAATGTTGACGGGACTGCGGGCCACGGTGATCGGGGCCGGAATCGGGGGCTTGTGCGCGGCGCGGGCGCTGGCGCTGCGGGGCGCGCATGTCACGGTTCTGGAGCAGGCGCCGGAAATCACCGAGGTGGGCGCCGGGCTGCAGCTGAGCCCCAACGCGGTGGCGGTGCTGCGCGGGCTGGGTCTGGATGACAGGCTCGAGGGTGCCGGTGCTGTGCAGGCGCGCGAGGTGCGACTGGTGGATTACAGGGGCCGCGATGTCGTACGGCTCGATCTCGGACTGCTTAAGGATGAGCGATACTACTTCATGCACCGGGCCGACCTGATCTGGGTGCTGGAGGAGGGCGCGCGTGAAGCCGGGGTCGAAGTAGAGTTGGGGGCCAGGGTCGATCGGATCGAGGACGATTCCGGTGATGGCCCGGTGGTGTGGCTCGAGGATGGCGGCGAGCGCCGGGCCGACCTGATCGTCGGCGCCGACGGGCTGCATTCGATGGTACGACCGGTGCTGAACGGGCCGGAGACACCGTTTTTCACCGGCCAGGTTGCCTGGCGAGCGGTGATTCCCAACACGATGGGCCGCGGGCCGCAGGCGATGGTGCATATGGGGCCGGGGCGGCACCTGGTCTGCTATCCGGTCCGCGGCGGCGAGCTGGTCAACCTGGTGGCGGTGCAGGAGCGGCGCGGCTGGACCGAGGAGGGCTGGAACCGGCGCGACGACCCGGAGAACCTGCGCCGCGCCTTCGCCGATTTCGCGCCCCGGGTGCAGGAGATGCTGAGCCGGGTCGAGGATGTCTTCCTGTGGGGTCTGTTCCGCCACGAGGTGGCGCCGCACTGGCATGGCAGGGCCGTCGCGATCCTGGGCGATGCGGCGCATCCGACGCTGCCCTTCATGGCGCAGGGCGCGGCGATGGCGATGGAGGACGCCTGGGTGCTGGCGGCGTCGCTGTCGGGCGCCGAGAGCATCGCGGTGGGACTGGCGCTTTATCAGGAGCGGCGGATCAAGCGGGCCACCCGGGTGGTCAACACCGCCACCGACAATGCCTGGAAATACCACCTGAAATTCCCGCCGCTTCGGTTAGCCGCCCACAGCGTGATGCGGCTGGGGGCAAAGATGTTCCCGGAAAAGATGCTGCGCCAGTTCGACTGGCTTTACACCCATGACGTGACGCGGGGGGATTGAGCGACCAAGGCGAGGTTCGGTCAGATCCCGGAGAACCTGCGCAGCTTGTCGAACCGATTTTTCAGTGGAAAACCTTTGACCGGTTTTCCGGTGGCCAAGTTGCCTCCGCCCATTGTGTCGACCACAAAACTTCCGTCGGGCCGGGGATGAAACCAGCCGCACATGTTCATCGGCTTGAACCGCGTGACCTTGCCATGTTCGATATCGGCCCCGCTTTGATCGACCTGGTACCACCTAAGGCCGTCACCGGAGACGAACCAGCGGCCGCGGCCGACCTGGTCGATACCGGTTCAACGAAGTAAACGGTGCCATCAGGAGGGAAATAGTTTCCGCCGCCATTACCATTTTCGAGGACATGCCCCGCGACGGTCCGGGTGATGGCCGCGTTGCCCTCGAGCCGTGGGCCCTCATCTTCGGTGTTAATATAGCTGGGAACGCCACAGCCTGAACCCGCAAGGCCAAAGCCCGCTGCCAGGCAGATCGCAAAGGCCCTGGTATTGAGAAATTTCACTTACTGTTTCTTTGTTGAGGTGCGAGCATGAGGGCGTTGGTTTGAAACCTCGTCTTGGTCCTTCAATCAAAGAAAAATTGAGCGGTCAGAATGCCCGCTGGCCCATTCCGGTGAACTTGGAGGCGGGCGGTCCGCGGGGAGAGCTGTTTTACCGCCAGGCTGGGGCGGGTCGGGCGTTCAGGTAATCGGGATGTCGAAGCCGGGCGCGGCGAGGGTGAAATGCTCGAACATGAAGCCGGGGCTGACGGTGCAGCCGACAAGCGTGTAAGCCCCTGTTGTTTCGGCCTTTTGCCAGGCGCCGGGCGGCACGATCCGCTGTGGCGCCTGGCTCGCGGCGAGGTCGGGTCCAAGCACCAAGTCGCGGCGCGGGCCTGTTTCTGTTTCCGAAATGGAAAGAATGAGTGGGTTGCCAGCGTAGAAATGCCAGATCTCGGCGGCGTCGACCCGGTGCCAATGGCTGGCCTCGCCGGCTTTCAGCAGGAAATAGATGCAGGTGCCCGCGGGGCGGCCGGGCCCGTCGGCCACCCAGGTTTGCCGGTAGTGACCGCCCTCGGGGTGTCGGGCAAGGTTCAACTGCTTGATGATGCGGTCGGCCTCGGTCATGGTTCCGAGCGTAAGGCGCGGCCGGGCAAGGGGCAAGGATCATGCGGGTTGTGATCATCGGGGCGGGGATCATCGGAGCGAGCGTGGCCTGGCATCTGTCCCGCCGCGGCGTGCGGGCGACGGTGGTCGAGGCCGGGCCGGTGGCGGGCGCGGCCAGCGGCCGCGGGTTCGGCTGGATCAACGCCAGTTTCCACCTCGACAGCGATCATTTCCGCCTGCGGCTGGCTGCGATGGGTGCTTGGCGGCGGCTCGCGTCGGAGCTGCCCGAGGGCGTGGTGGAATGGCCGGGCTGCCTGTGGTGGGAGGCGCAGGGGACGGCGCTTGAGAGCTTCCAAGATGACTTGAAGGCTCTCGGTTATCCAGTTGAAATCGTGTCGAAAGAGGGGTTTCGAACGCTCGAGCCAGGGGTTGCCGATCCCCCCGAGCAGGCACTTCGATTTGCTGACGAAGGCGCGGTCGACCTCGGTCGGGCGGTGCGGGCGCTGTTGGCCAAAGCCGGTGTGCGGGTGATCGCCGGGGTCGCGGTGCGGCGCATCGAGGAGACCGCCGGACGTGTGACCGGCGTTGCGCTGGAGGCGGGCCGCATCCCGGCCGACGCGGTGGTGGTCGCGGCCGGCATCGGTGCACCTGGGCTGGTGACGCCGTTCGGGGTGACGTTGCCGATGCTGAGCCGGCCCGGGCTGCTGCTCCGGACGCGGCCGGTGGCGCCGGTGGTCCGACACATCCTCTCCAGCCCGCGGCAAGAGCTCCGGCAGGACAACGCGGGGCAGATCTGGGCGCCAACATCGGCCAGCCACCAATGCGACGAGACCGAGACCGTGGTCGACCGGCCCGACGCGCTGGCCGACCAGGCGCTGTCACGGATCCGGCGCATGCTGCCGGGGATCCCGCTCGACTGGGCCGAGGTGGTGCTGGCGCAGCGCCCGGTGCCGGGCGACGGACGGCCGGTCATGGGACCTGCCGGACCGGAGGGGCTGTACCTTGCGGTGATGCATTCCGGCGCCACGCTGGGGGCGTTGGCGGGGGAAATGATCGCCGGGTGCGTGATGGGCGACGACGTAAAGGGCCTTGCGCGGTGGAGGTTGGAACGGTTCGGGCAAGGGGAGGCGGGGTGAAACCCCGCCCTACGCCATCTGCCGGGCGAGATCGGTGAAATCGCGGGCGACAACGGTCCAGTCGGCCTCGGGCGCAAGATCGGTGGCCTGATCCGGCCCGTATTCGGTCGGGCGCGGGACGAAGGCGGTGTACAGGCCCGCGTCGCGCGCGGCGAAGAGATCGCCGTTATGGGCGGCGACCATCATCACCTCGCCGGGATCAAGCCGCAGGGCGGCGCAGGAGGCGAGATAGACTGCCGGGTTGGGTTTGTAGTCGCGGGCCAGGTCGGCGCCGAGGATGCAATCCCATGGCAGCTGGGCATAGCGCGCCAGCCGGGTCATCAGGGCGATGGAGCCATTGGAGCACGGCGCAATGATGTGGGTCTTGCGCAGGTGGGTCAGGCCGGGGACCACATCCGCCCAGGGATCGAGCCTTTCCCATGCGGTGTTGAGGCTGTCGGGCGCGGTGACGCCGTGGCGCGCCGCGACCCGATGGAGGTTTTCGAGATGTAGATCGTCAAGCGGTACATAGCCGCGGCCGCCGTCGCGGATGCGCTTCATGGCGGGGTCGTATTCGGCGCGCCAGTCCATCGCGAATTGGATGGCATCCACATGCGGGAGCGCCGCCGCCACGTCACGGGCGACGGAGGTGCGCCAATCAACGCAGGTGCCGAAGACATCGAAAATCAGGGCCAAGGTCATGGGAACAAATTAGCCGGTGTCGTTGATTGTGAACAGGGCAGGAATGGGGGCCAGCCCCCATACCCCCGGGATATTTGAAGAAAGAGGAAGAGGTTCGGGGAGACAGATTGGCAACGCAAGCTGGGGTTGGTGATGGGTCAAGTTAACGCCGGAAAATCAGTTGGACGAAAGTCGTCGGACCCGCTTTAACCGAAAAAGGCGCTGCCGACGGGGGCGCCAAGCAGATCGATATAGCTGTCGTCACGGTTGAGGGCGGTGCTGATGGCCAGGTAATCCGCGGGCGGGTTTTCGTATTGTTCATCAGTGAGTTGCGCGACATCGACGCGCAGGCGCCAGCCGGTGTCGGGGTGCTCGTCTTCTGAGTCGTGCTCGGGCATTTCGCGGTAAAGGTATTGCGCCGTTGCGGTGCCTTCGAGCACCTCGGCATCGACATAGCAACGCGCAAACCAGCTAACGAAATCGGTTTCGAAACGAGCCTTTTGATTCGGGTCCTCCCAAATCACGCCGATGATGTGGTGGGCGTTGAACTGGATCTCGTCTCCGGCCTGCACGCTGGACTGTCCGCCGGGTCGTTGTCGAGGGAGCCGGTGTAACTGTCGTCGTCGCGCTTTGTTATCTGAACTCACATGCGTTCTGCGCCGTCTTGATCAGAGGGCGGATCGGCGACGAAGATCAGCTTGACCATTTGGCCACGGGCGATCTCGGCAATTTCCTCGGGCTTGGACAGAAAGAAGGTGTAGGGGCTTTCCTGTTTGAACGGGCGCGGGTCGCGCAGGGTATAGCGGAACAAATTGAAGCTCGGGAAAAGAAAAGGGGCCTTGCGGCCCCCATCCTTGCTTACTTCAGGATGCTTGTTCCAGCGTATTCCGCCGTTTCGCCGAGCGCTTCCTCGATGCGGATCAGCTGGTTGTATTTCGCCAGACGGTCAGAGCGCGCCAGTGAGCCGGTTTTGATCTGACCGCAATTGGTGGCCACCGCGAGGTCGGCAATGGTGGCGTCCTCGGTTTCGCCGGAGCGGTGCGACATGACGTTGGTCATGCCGGCGCGGTGGGCCATGTCGACGGCCTTCAATGTTTCTGTCAGCGAGCCGATCTGGTTGACCTTGACCAGCATCGAGTTGGCGCAGCCCTTCTCGATGCCCATGGCGAGCCGTTCGGGATTGGTGACGAAGAGGTCGTCGCCCACCAGTTGGACCTTGTCGCCCAACGTGTCGGTCAGCGCCTTCCAGCCGTCCCAGTCATCTTCCGAACAGCCATCCTCGATCGAGATGATCGGGTAGTCGGCACAGAGCGCTTCGAGATAGGCGACGTTTTCGTTCGACGTCAGGGTTTTGCCTTCTCCAGCAAGGATATATTTGCCGCCCTTGAAGTATTCGGTGGCGGCGCAGTCGAGGGCCAGGTAGATGTCATCGCCCGGTTTGTAGCCCGCTTTCTCGATGCTTTTCAGCACGAAATCGAGCGCGTCGCGGGTCGAGGCGATGTTCGGCGCAAAGCCGCCTTCGTCGCCGATGCCGGTCGAGAGGCCCGCCGCCGAAAGCTCCTTTTTCAGGGTGTGGAACACCTCTGCGCCCATGCGCACGGCTTCACGGATGTTGTCGGCGCTGACCGGCATGATCATGAATTCCTGGATGTCGATCGGGTTGTCGGCATGTTCGCCGCCGTTGATGATGTTCATCATCGGCACCGGCAGAACCCGCGCCGACGTTCCGCCGACATAGCGAAAGAGCGGCTGGGTGGTGAAATCGGCCGCGGCCTTGGCGCAGGCGAGGCTGACGCCGAGAATGGCGTTGGCGCCGAGGCGGGACTTATTGGGGGTGCCGTCGAGCTGGATCATGGCCGCGTCGATCAGCACCTGTTCGGTGGCGTCCATACCGACCAGCTCCTCGGCGATTTCGCCGTTCACGGCGGCGCAGGCCTCGAGCACACCTTTTCCGGCGTAACGGTTCTTGTCGCCGTCGCGTTTCTCGACCGCCTCATGGGCGCCGGTGGAGGCGCCCGAGGGCACGGCGGCACGGCCCATGGTGCCGTCTTCGAGGATCACGTCGACCTCGACCGTGGGGTTGCCCCGGCTGTCGAGGATTTCGCGGGCATGAATGTCGATGATGGTGCTCATTGGGGGGCGTGTCCCTTGCTGATCGGCCTTGGCTTCGGGCGGCTTGTAGACCCGTTTGGAAAGGAGCGAAAGGGCTGCGGGCGCGACATGATAGCGCTAACATAGAAAGTTAGCGCTAATAGTGCGGGCGTTAGCGCGAACAGCTTTGTTCATCGTGAAGGCATTGAGGGCTGAAGAACGGATTGCTGACCTCTAGGGACGTCAACGCTCTCGTGCGGCTGGCACTGATTACCGGCCAATGTCGCCTTCGGGTCAGAACCGGAAAATGGTTCAGCTTTCCACACCGCGGCGCTAGGTTGGCCGCGAAGGGCCGGAGGAACCAGTGCGATGCGGCTGATCACGACACCCTATTGGTGGGAAGACGGCAAGGCCTTGCCGGCGCCGTGCGAACGAGTGCCCGGCCGGGTCGATCTGGCGGTGGTGGGCGGCGGCTTCACCGGGCTGGGGGCGGCTCTGGCGGCGGTGGAAAAGGGCGCGCGGGTGGCGGTGTTCGACGCTGGCCAGCCGGGGCAGGGAGCGAGCACCCGCAACGGCGGCATGATCGGCGCGCCGCACCGGCCGGAATTGGCACAAGAGCTGGAGCGCTACGGCCGCGGTTTCGCAGCAAGGCTGGTGCGCGAGGGCTGCGAGGGGTTCGAACACACCCGCGCCATGCACGAGACCGCGGGAGTCTATCAGCATACCGGCCGGGTGATGCTGGCCTATACCAGGGCGCAGATGGACAAGCTGGTCCGGCAGGCCGATCTGTTGAACGGGCTTCACCCGCAGGGGATCGATGTGCTGAGGCCGGGCGAGATGCAGGCGCATATCAAAACCGGGCGGTATTTCGGCGGTATCTTCTTTCCCAATCACGGCGCGGTGCAGCCGCGGCTGGCGCATGACGCCATGCTGGCGCGCGCCCGGGAGGCCGGGGTGGAGATCTGTGCCGATTGTGCGGTGCAGAGCCTGACGCCGGCGGGCGCAGGTTTCCGGCTGGAAACCGAGCGGGGCGAATGCTTTGCCCGCCGCGTGGTCTGGGCCGGCAATGCCTATACCGGCGGTGCGCATCGCTGGCTGGCGCGACGGATCTTTCGCATCCCGTCTTTCATCATCGCCACCGAGGAGCTGGCCCCCGGCGTGATCGACCGGCTGGCGCCCGGCGGGCGGATGATGGTCGAGACAAGGGCGCGGCATTCCTATTTCCGGCCATCGCCCGACGGCCGGCGCATCCTGTTCGGCGGGCGGGCGGCGCTGGTGCCGATATCGCCGCAGGCAGCGGCGAAACGGTTGCAGGCCACCATGGCCGAGATCTGGCCCGAGGCGGCGGCCTGGCGGATCACCCACAGCTGGCAGGGGTTTGTCGGCTTCACCTTCGACCGTACCCCGCATGTCGGTGAGCGCGAGGGCGTGCATTTCGCCTATGGCTATTGCGGCAACGGGGTAGCGTTGAGCCCCTGGCTGGGCCACAAGGCCGCGTTGCGGGCGTTGGGCGATCCGGAGGGCGAGACGGTCTTTGCCGAGATGCCGCTGCAAAGCCGGCCCTATCACGCCGGCGGCTGGCCGTGGTTCATGCATCTCGCCAGCCCGTGGTGGCGGTTCGTGGTCGATGGTCGCGAACGCGCCCAGGCGGCGCGCGACCGGGCCGGATAGGGGCTCACGCGGCGACGCGGGGCGCGACGGTTTTTCGCGGCAATGTCAGCACCAGCGCCAGACCGATGGCTGCAAGCGTGGCCAACATCGCGAAGGCAAGCCGGTAGCTGCCGGTGGTGTCAAATATCCAACCGACGATGATCGGCCCCACTGCGCCGCCGATGGTGCCGAAAAAGAGGATGGTGCCGAAAATCGCGCCGTGTGCCCGCATTCCGAAATATTCGGCCACGATTGGCGACACGACGGTGAACAGCCCGCCGTGGCTGAAACCGTAGACCGCCACGACAGCAAAAAGCAGCCCGTGCGCCCGGACGCCGGTAAGGGCGATCAGGCTGGCCAGAAGGATGCTGAAGCACATCAGGAAGGCGCGTCGGCCGCCGATCCGGTCGGACAACGTGCCGACGGTCAGCCGCCCAGCGATGCTGGCCGCCCCCAACACCGATAGCAGCGTCGCCGCGCGCGCCGTCGTCATCCCCAGATCGGTGCCGTGAATCGCGAGGTGCATCGGTACCGACATCATCGACGGGAAGAACAGGAACTGGATGGCGCAGAGCGTCCAGAACAGACGCGTGACGCGGGCCTCGGGAAAGCTGTGCCCGCCGCTGCCGCTGCCGGCCCTGGTGCCGGGGGCGGCTCTGAGCAGGTCGGGCGGGCGGTCCATAGACAGTGCGGCGATGAGCAGCAGTACCAAGGCAGCGAGGCCGAGAACGATCAACGCCTGGCGCCAGCCATAGGTCAGGAGCAGCGCCGCGGCCAGCGGCGGAATGGTGATCTGGCCCAGTGCGGTGCCGGTTTTCACCACGCCCGACATGATGCCGCGGCGGTTTTCGAACCAGCGGGCGATGGTCGACAGGGTGACGACATCATGGGTGCCAAGACCCAGCCCCATGAAGATGCCGAAGATCGCGAACATCTGCCACGGCGCGGTGATCTGCGACAGCAGAAGAAAGCCGGTGGCATAGGCGATGCCGGTGAAGGTGAGCACGAGGCGCGGACCGAAACGGTCATTCATCCGTCCGCCCAGGATGGCCAGCACCCCCATCATGAAAAACGACAGAGACGACGCGCTGGACAGCAGGGTGCGAGACCAGCCGAACTCTTCCTGCAACGGCTTGAAGAACAGGCCGAAGGCAAAGAGCAGGCCGATGACGGTAAACTGCGTCAGACAGGCGCCGAAGACGATGCGATAGCGTGTTTCGATCAGTGGCATGCCCGTCTCCTTGCTGCCGGTCATCCGATCACGGCGCAAGGCAGGGGGCAAGTGGAACGTTCCGGAAGGTCGGACGGGTGGGTCGGGCCGTGGCCACGCGGGACGGTGCGGTGCGTCAGTCGAAGCCGTAAATCCGCTCGTATCCGCTCAGGATGTTGTCGCATCGGATCGTGATCGATATGCCGCGGCGGCCTTCGCCCTTGATGCCCCAGCCGAAGGCGAGCCGGTCTTCGTGTTCGATCAAAAGCTCGCGCCTGGCGGTTCCGTCATCTTCATAATACCAGTCGAACCCACCCATGAACACGTTGGGCGGGCGGGCCGTGAGCATGGCACGGATGTCGCGCAGAGCCTGGGCGACTTCCGGGTGGCCCGCGGCGGCCTCGAGTTGGCTGAGATCGACATAGGAATAATGGTGATCGCCGAACCCGAAATGGAAATCCTCGGTCACGGTGCGGCCCATCGGACCGACGGTGGAAATCTGGTAGTTGCCGGCGCGCGGGCGCACATCGGTGACGACCCGGTAGAGGCTCCAGTCGAGGCTGACCCAAAGCTGCACCCGCGCCTCGCCGGAACCGCCGCCCGAGGAGGTGGTGGTGTGACCCGCCAGCGCGATCGGATCCGAGGAAACGGTCCAGCGATGACGGTGAGCGAAGCGTTGGCCGGCGCGGGCGGGACGCAGGTTGATGCGTTCATCGGCGTAGAATTTGGCGCCGCCGCCGGTCGGAATTTGGGCCTCGAGTTGCCAGGTCAGGACGCCGGAATAGCAGCCGGGATCGACCGGCCGGAAGCCGCGGACGGCATAGAAATTGTTGGGTGGCCGCGCGCCGGGGCGGGAAATGCGATAATCGCCGCTGCCATAGACCTCGCCCCTGCGATTGTCGTCTTCGAAGTCTTCCGCCAGGGGCTTGGGCTCTTCGGCCGGGGCATCGGTGCTTTCGGTATCGTGGCTTTCGGCTGTGGCCCGAAGGGTGGGAAGGGCGAGCAGCAAAACAAGGACCGCAAGGAAACGCAGGATCGTCGGCATCGTCGGGGCCCCCGTTTTGTTGTGCTGTGCAGGTCTGACGCAACCCCACCACGGCGCAAGACGTCTCAAACCCCGCGCGGGCGGCAGCCTGCACCCATATATACCATACCATCGCAGGTGGCCCTGTGATGATGCGACACAAAACCCCTGTGCCGTTCAGGCCGTGTCGATCAGCTCGAAATCATGGGTCATCTCGGCCGTGGCCGCCATCATTGCCGAGGCCGAGCAGTATTTCTCGATCGACAAGCTGATGGCGCGCTCGACCTTGGCCGGGCTCAGGCCGGGACCCTTGACGATGAAATGCATGTGGATCCTGGTATAGACCTTGGGATCGGTTTCGGCGCGGGTGGCGTCAATCTCGACCACCACGTCCTCGATCGGCTCGCGGCCGCGTTCGAGGATATGGACCACATCATAGGCCGAGCAGCCGCCGGTGCCGAGCAGCAAGAGTTCCATCGGGCTGGGCCCGGGTTTCTTGCCGTCGTCGCCATGCGCTGCGCCGAAAGCGATGGTATGGCCGGACTCGGTGCGGCCGAGGAAGGTGCGTTCTCCGGCCCAGGTGACGCGTGCTTTCATGACGGGGTTCCTTTCAAGCTTTGCTGTTGAGCGACGCGGCGTTCGCGCAGGAAGGCATAGAGACCTGCGGCGATGGTGATGCCACATCCGACATAGGTTATCCAATCGGGTTCTTCGCCGAAAACCACGAACCCAACCGTCAGGGCGAACAGGATGCGGGTGTAGCGGAACGGCGCAACCACGGAAATCTCGCCGATCCGCATCGCCTGGATCATCAGGTAATACCCGAGGGCGCCGAATCCGATGCTGCCGGCGAGATAGGCCTGCGTGGCGGCGTCTGGCGGCGTCGGTGGCGCGATAACTGCCATGTGCAGGCTGCCGGCCACCACCAGCGTGGCCATGCCGTAAAACGCGATCCGGGTCGACGGCGTGGTGCCGGGCATCAATCTTGTCGAGACGTCACGCAGCGCCAGCCCGATCATCGCGGAGACCGCCCAGAGCGCGTTGATGTCGAAGCCTTCGAGGCCGGGTCGGAGGATCACCAGAACGCCGGCAAAGCCTGCCAGGATCGCCCCCCAGCGGCGCCAGCCGACCTTCTCGCCCAGCAGCACGATGGCGACGAACGTCACGACGAGGGGCGTGGCCTGGATCACCGCCGAGGCCAGCGAAATGCCGACGGTGGAGAGCGCGGTGACGAAGCTGAACGTGGCGAGGATCTCGGCCCCGTTGCGCAGCAGCATCGGCCAGCTGACCAGGTCGGGCGCGACGACCCGGTGGCCGCGCGCCCGGGTGATGGCGGCAAAGATCACGGCCCCACCGAGCCCCATCGTGGCCAGCACCTGGCCCTTGGGCAGGCTCTGGGCGGCCAGTTGCACGCAGGCGTCGGTGGTGGCGAAGAACGCCATGGCGGCAATCAGATAGGCGATGCCGCGCAGGTTGTCGCTGGGCATGGGGAGCCTTTCACCAGATGACTGCGCCGTCATTGGCTGCGCGGTGCGGGATTGTCTAGGCTCGTGAGCACAAATTTCGCGATATTTGTCAGATGACAGGTTTTGGTCCGAAGACGACGTCAAGAGAAGCAGATCGGTTGTCCGCTTTTAGCGCCCTGCGGACGTCAGATGTCAGCGTGGTCGGCGTACCACTGCGGCCAATTCAACAAGCCCGGTTCCCAGAACAACAATCGTGACAGTCCACAAGACCACGTATCCGCGTGCCGGCATGTTAAAGGGATCGACCAGCAACCATACGAGTACCGTTCCGGCGGCAAGGATGTTGATTGCGATTGCGCCGGCCAGGCCAAGACCGCGCCAGCGATCCTCATTCCGACGTTCAATCCAAAGCGCGATGCCGATACCAAGAAGTACCGCACCAAGCACGGTGACATAGAAGTACGTGCCGGTCACCGGCAGTCCAAAAAACGCGATGGTTTGCCCGGGAAACACCAGGAGGCAGACCCCAAGCACAACGTTGATAACGGCGTCTATGGCAAGAAGTCCCTTGCGGTGTCGTTCGTTCATCACGGCAGTTTCGCACGGCGACAATGTCAGAATCAATCAGCAAGTGGCCGACACGAAAACCGTTTCGAATCCAAATCTACCGGGCCCCGTCGCTTGCGGCGCGCCATGGCGCAGAACAGGAAGTTTTATTTTGCGTCGGATCGTCTGCCGTCGTTTCAAACCGGCGAGTGTTTACGGAAAGCGAAAGCCTCAGACGAAATCGGCACGGCAATGAACATTGAGCCGCCAGCCAACCGTTACATAGCCAAAGGAGCGTGCCTGCGCCGCTTTTGGCCGCGAGGCA
This sequence comes from Marimonas arenosa, assembly GCF_030848945.1. GTDB lineage: Bacteria > Pseudomonadota > Alphaproteobacteria > Rhodobacterales > Rhodobacteraceae > Marimonas > Marimonas arenosa. Next base: position 50,600 of record NZ_JANHAX010000005.1, on the reverse strand, counting down.
AAACTTCCGGCAAACTCAGACAAACAAGTTTTGATGGGCCCCGCTTGCGACAACCACGGACATCGCGAAGACAAATGCCGACGCATAGTCGGTCAGTTTCCGCTGTGCCTTCTTGGGCCGCATCGTCCACTCGGACCATTTCTTCTGGTCATCTTCAAGGTTTGAGTCATCCGAGTAGTTCATAGCATTCCCATTCGTCACCCCACAGAACCTGGTTCAAAATACACAACAATTTGGCAGAACTATGGCAAATACGGTGAAAAGAAGCCGAAACTGACCAATCGATGATCCCAAGGATCAGCGGCGGAAATCGGAGTTCCGGCATAGTCTTGCTTACTGCGATTGCGTCCGCCGCAATTGCATATGTTGGGTAAGTCCCGCGGAGCCGTCATTGAATACCGTTTATGCCTGTCGGGGCTGCAACCCGCAGTACTGCCGCCGTGCTTTTCCTGGCCGCGGTTACGCGCCAAAGCAGTGCAGCTGCGCGCCCGGGACAGACCGGCTTCCGAAGGGTTACTTGCCGGGTTTGTGGATCGGCACGCCGTAAAGCTCCAGCCGGTGGCCCTTGAGCCGGTAGCCGAGTTTCTCGGCGATCTTTTCCTGAAGCGCTTCGATCTCGGAATCGACGAATTCGATGACTTCGCCGGAGTTGAGGTCGATCAGGTGGTCGTGGTGGTCGCGTTCGGCATCTTCATACCGCGCGCGGCCGTCGCCGAATTCGAGCTTGTCGAGAATGCCGGCCTCTTCGAACAGCTTCACCGTGCGATAGACCGTGGCGATCGAAATGCCGGGGTCGCGGGCCGAGGCGCGGGCATAGAGTTCTTCCACGTCCGGGTGATCGTCGGCATCCTCGAGCACCGCCGCGATGGTGCGGCGCTGGCCGGTCATGCGCAGGCCCTTCTGTTCGCAGCGTTCGGTGATGGTTTCGGTCATGGATCGGTGCGCGCCTCGGGTCTGCCACTTGGTGTATCGGTTTAGCCGCAGGGGCGGGCGATTTCCAGATGCAATGCGGCCAGCCATTGACTTCCAGCGAGGGGGAGACCATGTAGCACCCAACCGACGTCTCCTGCCGCGTGAGCAGTGAAAGCAACATCCGGACAAGACCGGAGCCGAGACGAGATGTCGAGTGATGTTCCCAAAATCACGCGTGGGTGCAGGCGCTGCTGCGGCGGGCACGGGCAATCGGCCCCGCCCGTGAGGCATGCCAGCGCAACCCATATGACCGCAGCCTTGCCCATGATGGGCCGGGCCGGTTTGAACATATGCGCGGCGCGACGTGCCCCGCGCGAAAGGACAAGATGAAAGATTTCAATTCGATGGGCCTGTCCCAGCACCTGAAGACGCAGCTGGGCAAGCTGGGCTTTTCCGAGCCCACCCCGATCCAGGCCCAGGCCGTGCCGCATGCCATGGACGGCCGCGACGTGATGGGACTGGCCCAGACCGGCACCGGCAAGACCATGGCCTTCGGCCTGCCGCTGGTGGCGCAGATGATGAGCCGCGGCAAACCGGCGCCGAAAACCGTGCGCGCGCTGGTGCTGGCGCCGACGCGGGAACTGGCCAAGCAGATCTCGGAAAGCCTGAAAGCGCTGGTCGAGGGCACGCCGATGAAGGTGGGTCTGGTGGTCGGCGGCGCCGGCATCAACGCCCAGATCAACCGCCTGGCGCGCGGCACCGATATCCTGGTGGCGACGCCGGGGCGGCTCATTGACCTGCTCGACCGCAGGGCCCTGACGCTCGATGAAACCCGTTTCCTGGTGCTCGACGAGGCCGACCACATGCTCGACATGGGCTTCATTCACAGCTTGCGGAAAATCGCGGCGCTGTTGCCGCAGCCGCGTCAGACCATGCTGTTCTCGGCCACGATGCCGAAGCTGATGGAAGAGCTGGCGCAGAGCTATCTGAGCGATCCGGTGAAGGTTCAGGTTTCGCCGCCGGGCAAGGCCGCCGACAAGATCGACCAGGTGGTGCATTTTATCGCCAAGGCCGAGAAGCTGAACCTGCTGATCGAACTGCTCGACACCCACCGCGACGAGCGGGCGCTGGTGTTCGGTCGCACCAAACACGGTTCGGAGAAGATCAAGCGCCAGCTCGAGAACGCGGGATTTGCCGCCGAGTCGATTCATGGCAACAAGAGCCAGGGTCAGCGGGACCGGGCACTTGCCGCCTTCAAGGCGGGTGACACGCGCGTGCTGGTCGCGACCGACGTGGCGGCGCGCGGGCTGGATATTCCCGAGGTGCGGCATGTCTATAATTTCGACCTGCCCAACGTGCCCGACAACTACGTGCACCGGATCGGCCGCACAGCGCGGGCCGGCGCCGATGGCGCGGCGATTGCGTTCTGCGCGCCCGACGAGATGGGCGAGCTGAAGGCGATCCAGAAGGTGATGGGGATCACCATTCCCGTGGCCTCGGGTCGAGCTTGGGAACCGATGGAGGCGGCCAAGCCGAAAGCGCGGCGCGGCGGCAAGCCGGGCGGCGTTGCAGCGAAAGGCAAGCCTGGCGGTGGGCGCCGCCGACGGCGGCGTGGGCCGGGCAAGGCTGCGCAGAAAGCGGCCTGAACAGGATCACGCGGCGTGAACGGGTCTGTTCGTATCGGAATGAGGGAGACTTCTAGCCTGGAACTGTCATTGGCTGACCCGCGCGAATAGCGGCTCGGTGCTCAATGACCGCTCCAGGCCCAAAAACGGGGCACCCTCTCCGGCAAGACCCGCCGCGGCCTAACCCTTCCCGCACGCATGTGCCCCGAATTGCGCCTCCGTCAGAGCAGCAGAGACCCCTCCATGACCGGGCAGACCTCGCCCGTAATGGTGACTGTTTGGCCGTCGGTTGAGACCCCGATCTGCGACGGCCGGCCCATGTCTTCGCCCTGCCGGACCGTGAACGATTGATCGGCCCCGGCCAGCGCCGCGAGCAGCGCACCCAGCGTTGCCGCGGCCGAACCGGTGGCCGGGTCTTCGGGGATGTTGTCGAGCGGTGCGAACATGCGGGCATGGATCGCGTCCGGCCCACGCCAGTAGCAGAACTGCGCGAAATCGAGCGCGCCGGGGTATTTCGCGTTGCCGGCGCGAAAGCCGGCTATGTCGGGCGTGGCGGCCGCCAGCGCGTCGCGGCCGCCAAGCTCGGTGAAGGTGAAGGGTAGGCCCAGCGTCGCCATGACCGGCGCGTGGGCGGTCGTGGCGATCTGGTCAGGGTCGAGCGACAGCGCGGCGGCGATCTCCCCCACCGTCGGGTGCGCAAGAGTGCCGAGGGGCGCGGCCGTGGTGAAGCGGGCCCGCGATGCGGTCGCGTGGGCGCGGATCGGGCCAACGCCCAGGTCCAGCACCATGTCGGGGCCGTGGCCGGCCCGGGCCAGCGCCACGGCGGTGCCGATGGTCGGGTGGCCGGCGAAAGGCACCTCCATGGTGGGGGTAAAGATGCGCACCCGGGCGGTGTGGGCCGGGTCTGCGGGCGGATAGACGAAGGTGGTTTCCGAGTAGTTGAACTCGGCCGCGATCTTTTGCAGCAGCTCTTCCGGCAGGCTGGTCGCGTCGGGGATCACGGCGAGGGGATTGCCGCTGAACGCGGCGTCGGTGAAGACGTCGAAGGTGAGATAACGGGTCATAACCAGGTCTGGCCCTCAGACAAGACCGGGCTCGCGCCCGAAGCGGTGGGCGACGCGGGTGACGGTGAGCCCCTGCACGACGATCGAGAAGACGACGATGACATAAGTCACGGTCAGGATCATCGGCTTCCACTCGGTGTCAGGCAGCGACAGCGCCAGGGCCACCGAGATGCCGCCCTTGAGCCCGCCCCAGGTCATGATCGGGATCACGCCGCGGGAAAAGGCGCGGAAGGGCGACAGCATCAGCACCGGTACCGCCACCGCAGCGAGACGCGCCACCAGCGCCAGGGCAATGCAAAGGACGGCGATGACAAGATAGCTTTCATCCAGCACCACGGCGAAGACTTCGAACCCGATCAGCAGGAACAGGACGGCATTGAGGATCTCGTCGATCAGCTTCCAGAAGGCATCGACATAATGGCGGGTTTCCTCGCTCATGCCGTGGCGCGCGCCGATATCGCCGATCAGGAGCCCGGCGCAGACCGCCATGATCGGGGCCGAGAGATGCAGGAAGAGCGAAATCTGGTAACCGCCGAAGGCCAGCGCCAGGGTGAGCAGCACCTCGAGCGAGTAGTCGTCGATACGCCTCATGATGCGGAAGGTGAGCCACCCAAGCACCACGCCCATCACCGCGCCGCCGATGGCCTCCTGCGCGAACAGAGCCAGCGCGTCCATCGCAGCGTTCTCTTCGCCGTGGCCGCCATGCCCGCCAGTTGCGGGAAAGGCGAGGCCGAGCAGCACCAGGAAGACGACATAGCCGACGCCGTCATTGAACAGGCTTTCGCCGGCGATCTTGGTTTCCAGCGACTTGCGCAGGTTGGCCGCGCGCAGAACACCGAGGACGGCGACCGGGTCGGTCGGCGAAATCAGCGCGCCGAAGACCAGCGCGATCAGCAGCGGCGCGCCGGTGAGCCAGGCGAAGCCGAGGCCCACGATCGTGGTCGAGAGCGCCACGCCGATCGTGGCCATCAGGAACACCACGCGCCACTGTTCGCGCAGGTCCGAAATCTTGACATGTAGCGCTCCGGCGAAGAGCAGCAGCCCCAGCATGCCTTCGAGCAGCGCTTCGGAAAAGTCGATGCCGGTGATCAGGGCGCGCGAGCTTTCGGCGATGGTGAGCTGCGGCCAGATCCAGTCGGTTATCAACACGCCGAAACTGGCGAAAAGCGCCACGACGAGGATGCCGATGGCTGAGGGCAGTTTCAGAAACAGGTAGTTAATGGCGCCGAACGCCGCGGCCAGCACGATGAGAAGCGAGGCGATCTGCAAAAGGTCCATGGCGTCGGTCTGTCCACTGATTGATCTGCGGCAGGGCCTAGCATGAGGGTGGGGGTTTTCAAAGCGTTGCGGCGGCCGGAAAGAGCGTGGAGGGTGGTGTGTGTCGGTTCGGCACGGGCCCGGTCCGTGCCGCTCGCACCTATCTCTGGCGCGCCAGGTCGGCCCAGACCGGCAGGTGGTCCGAGGCCACTCGGGCGGGGCGGGCGGAATGGGTGCCGTGCGCCAGGGCGCGCAGATCGGGCGAGAGCGCGAAGCGGTCCAGCGGCGCGACCGGGCGCGGCGACGGAAAACTCGGGCGTTCGGGCAGGATGGTGAGACCGGGCGTGGCGACGTCGAGTGCTCGGGCCGGCCCCCATTCGTTGAAATCACCGGCGAGCACCGTTGGCAGTGGCGGCAGCCGTCGCAGGTGGCGGGTGATCGCGGCGAGCTGCAGCAGGCGGTAGCGGCGGATCAGACCGAGATGCACGCCGAGCACCCGCAGCGGGCCGATCGGCGTGGCGAGTTCGGCCAGGATCGCGCCGCGCGGCTCGAGTCCTGGCAGGTCGATATGGTCGGTTTTGAGGATGTCGATCCCGGGGGCGAGCAGCATGGCGTTACCATGCCAGCCCAGCGATCCGCCCGGCTCGCCGAAATGCGCCACGTGCCAGCCTTCGTCCTCGGCCATCTCGTGCGGCAGTGCCGCGGGGCGGGGCGGCAGGCGCTTGTCCGCCTCCTGCAGCACGACGATCTGCGCTTGGAGCGCACCGATCACCTCGAGCGAACGGTCCGGCCGCCGCCGCAGGTCGAGCCCGACGCATTTCTGCAGGTTGTAGCTTGCAATTCTGACATGCTCTGCCTTCATGGGCTCTATATGCAAACCATGAACGGGAATGTCACGAGGTGTTGCGCGAGCAGACATTGCTGACCAAGCTGATCTGGGCGGCGCTGCTCATCATTGCGGCAGATGCGCTGCTGACCGGGCGTTTGCCGGTCGCTTTCGTGGCACTGGCAACGCTGGGACTGTCGGCCGTGCCGGTGGTGTTTGCCCGTTGGGCAGCGGTGTATGTACCGCCCTCGTTCATGCTGGCGGTGGTGGCCTTCGTCGGCGGCACGCTGTTCCTGGGCGAGGTTTATGATTTCTACGAGCGTTTCTGGTGGTGGGACATCACCATGCACGGCGCCAGCGCGCTGGGTTTCGGGCTGATCGGCTTTCTCCTGGTCTTCATGATGTTCCAGGGCGACCGGTTCGCCGCACCGCACTTAGCGGTGGCGTTTTTCGGTTTCTGCTTCGCCGTCGCCATCGGCGCGGCCTGGGAGGTGTTCGAGTTCGTCATGGACCAGCTTTTCGGGCTCAACATGCAGAAATCGGGACTGATGGACACGATGGGCGACCTGATCGTCGATATCATCGGCGCGTTCCTGGGCGCGACGGTGGGGTGGGCCTATCTCAAGGGTCGGCAGGCGGCGGGGCTGCAAAAGCTGGTGGCTGAGTTCGTCGAACGCAATCCGCGGTTTTTCAGCCGCCTGAACGGCGACAAACCGGTGACGCGGCCGCGCGGGCCGGATACCGAACAGACCGGAGCGCGACGCAACGGCGCGGATTGACCTTTCACGCCGCTTGCCGGCTTGATGGCGGTGGGGAGGACTGCGCGGATGGAGCGAAAGGACAGGGTCGACGCGGCCGGAGCCGCCGCGATGGTGGCATTCGCGCTGCTCTTGGGCTTCAACCAGGTGGTGATCAAGGTGTCCACCGATGGTTTCCAGCCGGTGTTTCTGGCCGCGCTGCGCTCGATCGGTGCGGTGGCGGCGATCTGGCTGTGGATGCGGCTCCGCGGCATCGCCATCCGGCTGCCGCGCGAGGCCCGGCTCGGGGCGCTGCTGCTGGGGTTGTTCTTCACCTCGGAATTCGTCTGCCTCTACCTGTCGCTCGACCGCACCAGCGTCGGCCGGGCCTCGATCATCTTCTATTCCATGCCGGTCTTCGTGGCGCTGGCGGCGCATCTGTTGTTGCCCGCAGAGCGGCTTAACGCGACCCGCGCGCTGGGGCTGGTGCTGGCGATGGCAGGGGTGGCCTGGGTGATGGCCGACCGCGGCGCCGGCGAGGCGGACCTGACCGGCGATCTGCTGGCGCTGCTGGCGGCGGTGTCCTGGGCGGGGATCGCGCTGGTGGTGCGGGTGACGCCGCTGGAGCGGGTGGCGCCCGAGGTCCAGCTTCTCAGCCAGCTGGCGATCTCGGCGGTGCTGCTGACCGGCGCGGCGTTCTTCTTCGGGCCGTTCATCCGCGACCTGCAGCCGGTGCACTTGGCCGGTCTGGCGTTTCAGACCCTGGCGATCGCGAGTTTCGGATACCTGTTCTGGTTCTTCCTGATGAAGAAATACCCGGCATCGGGCGTGGCGTCATTTTCTTTTCTGTCGCCGGTCTTCGGCGTCGGTCTCGGTTGGCTGATGCTGGGCGAGACGGTGGGCGCAGAGATCGTCGGCGGCCTGGTGCTGGTGGCGGCGGGAATCACGCTGATCAACCGGCGCTGAGGCGGCCTGGCCACCCGTCGGCGCGCCGGGCGTTTGCACGGCAATCCGTCGCGGCGGGCAGGGGCCGTCAGGTGCCGCAGAAAGTCTGCCGCACCCGTTCATGCGGCTCCGGCGGGCGGGTGAGATCGGCCGCCTCGGGCTGGTCGTCATGGGGGCGCGCCAAGACCTTCAGCAGCCGTTCGAACGGCGCGAAGTCACCAGCGACGGCGGCGCCGATCATCTCTTCGACGCGGTGGTTGCGCGGAATGATGACCGGATTGCTGCGCGCCATCAGCGTCGCCGGATCGCCGGGTTCGGTCGCGCGGCGGGCTTGCCAGCGGGCCTCCCAGGCCTCGAAGCGGGCGCGGTCGGTGACCTGGTCGCGGGCCCGGGCCGTGCCGAGGGCGCGGAAGGTGTTGGTGAAATCGGCGCCGTCCTGCGCCATCAGATCGAGCAGCTCGTCGATCAGCACACGATCAGCCTCGCGGGGACGGGACAGCCCCAGCTTGGCGCCGAAGCGGACGAGCCGTTCCGTCTCGATCCGGGCCGGCATGGCATGGACGAGATCGGTGAACTCGGCCACCGCCGCGTCGGCATCCGGGCAAAGCGGCACCAGCGCGGTGGCCAGCTGGGCCATGTTCCAGACGATGACATGCGGCTGGTTCGACCAGGCATAGCGACCGTGGCGGTCGATCGAGGAGAATACCGTGTCGGGGTGGAAATCGTCGATGAAGGCGCAGGGACCGTAATCGATGGTCTCGCCCGACAACGTGGTGTTGTCGGTGTTCATCACCCCGTGAATGAAGCCGAACGACATCCACTGCGCCACCAGCTTGGCCTGCCGGTCGATCACCGTCGCCAGCAGCTCGGCCGGGGTTTCGGCCTGGGGATAGTGGCGGGCGCGGGTATAGTCGAACAGCGTCCGCAGACCGTCGATGTCGCCGCGGGCGGCAAAGAACTGGAAGGTGCCGACCCGGATATGCGAAGCAGCCACCCGCGTCAGCACCGCGCCGGGCAGACCGGTTTCGCGCCAGACGGTTTCACCGGTCGTCACCGCGGCCAGCGCCCGGGTGGTGGGCACGCCGAGCGCATGCATCGCCTCGGACAGGACGTATTCGCGCAGCACCGGCCCGAGCCAGGCCCGGCCGTCGCCGCCGCGGGAATAAGGCGTGCGGCCGGCGCCCTTGAGCTGGAGGTCGACCCGGCCCGCTTGGGTCTCGACCTCGCCCAGCAACAGCGCCCGACCGTCGCCCAGTTGCGGCGAGAAGCCACCGAACTGGTGGCCGGCATAGACCTGGGCCAGAGGGTCGGCGCCGGGTGGCACGTGGTTGCCCGCGAACACCCTCGCGAGTTCTTCGGGGGTGCCTTTGTCGATGCCGAGCAAGTCGGCCAGCGCGTCGTTGAAGGCGATCAGGCGCGGCTCCGCCACCGGGGTGGCGGGCTGACGGGTGTAGAAACGCGCCGGCAGCGTGCCGTAGCTGTTGGAGAAGGGAATGTGCAGCGTCATCGGCTAAATATAACATTGAGGAGCACCTTTTCCAGCGCGTGTCTTGTTGAGCAGGGCAGACGCGGGGGCCAGCCCCCGCACCCCCGGGATATTTCGGGTCAGATGAAGAAGCCGTCCCGGGGGCGAAATGAAACGGGATCAGCAGGGAATGAAGGCGACGTCCGCGATGCGGGAGACGAGAACCAGGCCCGGCGCGCCGGCTCGCAGGTGCGGCGGTGCCATCCGCCGGAGGGCCACGCAGATTTCGACAATCCCTCTGTCCCCGGGGGCGGCGCGGCGCGTGCCGGAAGAGGCGATGGGACATTTGGCAGCCGGTGGGCCGCCGCCGGTCAGGCGATGCGGGTCATCAGGTGGAAGGCTTCGCGCGGCTTGAAGCCGGCGCGCTCATAGAGGCGGCGGGCCCGGGGATTGTCGCGATCCACCTCGAGATGCAGCGCCTTGATGCCGTGGCTTTCGAGCGCCGGCAGCAGCGACAGCAGCACCTCGGTGCCCATGCCACGGCCGCGGACGCGCTCGCGGATGAAGAACTCGTCAATGAAACCGTCAATGCCGCCCATCTCGACCGAGTAGCCGAACGAGATCACGATATAGCCCACCGGGGCGCGGCGCGGGCCGATCAGGTAGGCGACGCCGTGGGGCGTGCCCTCGAGCAGCGGCACCAGGGCAGCGCGGCGCTGGTCCTCACCGGTCTCGATACCTGCGAAGCCGTGATAGGCGGCAACCAGCGGTTCGAGCCTGTCGAGGTCGTCGGGGCGGGCGAGTTGCAGGGTGCTCACAGGGCGGGGCTTTCTCTTGGGGCGCGGGTTTCGCGCGCGTCGATGGGGACGGATTTGCAGTCCCCGTGGGCGGCGTGGTCATCGGGACACGCCGCCAGGCAGCGCGCTTTGGCAGCTGCACAGGCGGTGCGGGACCGCGCGTCACGGCGCAGGTGGCGGCGGTTGGGCAGGCCAAACGTCCCCATCCATTTGTCGCCCGCGGCCCCGAGTGCCGGGCGGGCGGCGTCGAGCCCGTCCAACATCGACACGACAGGCTGCAGATCGATCAACGGTTTCGCGGGCAGGCCGGGCACGGCTGTGGACCCAACAGGATGCACGCCCAGGCAGTCGGGGCCGGGAAGGGCGCTCAAGTCCCGGGCCACCACGGGCCAGGCGGAATCGGAGGGTGGGCGCGGAGGCATCATAGCCGCGCCAGCCTTTCGGTCAGCAGGGAAAAGAACCCATCGGCATCGATATCGCCGATGAACATTGCGTTGGGGGAGCGGCCCGAGACGCCCCACCAGTCGGCCACGGTCATGCCCAGGGTGAGCTCGGAGCGGGTCTCGATCTCGACATTGACGACCCGGCCCGAGAACAGATCGGGCCGAAGCAGGTAGGCGGTGACGCAGGGGTCGTGCAACGGGGCGCCTTCCGAGCCGTATTTCTCCTTGTCGAAGCGTTCGAAGAAATCGGTCATCTGGGCGACGGCGACGCCCACCGGCGTGCCCAGGGCGCGAAATGCGTCGTTGCGCGGCGCCGTGACCAGCGCCTTGTGCGTGACATCGAGCGGCATGACCGTGAGTTTGACGCCGGATTTGAAAACGATATTCGCGGCTTGCGGGTCAACGTAGATGTTGAACTCGGCCGCCGGCGTGATGTTGCCGACCTGGAAGTAGGCGCCGCCCATCAGCACGATTTCGGCGACGCGCGCCATGATGTCGGGCGCTTTCTCGAACGCCATCGCGATGTTGGTGAGCGGCCCCAAAGGGCACAGCGTGACGCTGCCCGGGGCCTCGCGGCGCAGGGTCTCGACGATGAAATCGACGGCGTGGTCCGGTTGCAGTGGCATCGCCGGGTCGGGCAGGGTCGGGCCGTCGAGCCCGGTCTTGCCGTGGACATGTTCGGCAGTGACCAGCTCACGGCCCAACGGACGATCGCAGCCGGCAAAGACCTTGATGTCAGGTTTGCCTGCCAACTCACAGACAATACGGGCATTTTTCGACGTGAGGGGGAGTGGAACGTTGCCGGCGACGCAGGTGATGCCCAGCAGGTCGATCTCGTCCGGCGATGCCAGCGCCAGCAGGATGGCGACCGCATCGTCCTGGCCGGGGTCGGTGTCGATGATGATCTTGCGCGGGGCCATGAACTCCTCGTAACCGGTTCTCAGTGATTTGGCGGTATTCCGGGCCGGGCTGCAAGGTAAATCACGGCGAGGCGAATCGGAAATGCCACAGGCGGCGAAGGCTTGCCAACCGGGGCCTGTGCAAGTTGTGCCGGGCCGTGTACTTTGTCGCAAATGCCGGAAAACGGCAGGCAACCGGGCATGGGCAAGGGCAAGGAAATGGGTGGCACTCTGAGCGCGGGCATGGAGCCAGTGGCCAGCAAGGCAATGGATGCCAAGCTGCGCGAGATATGGGGAAAATTCGAAAAAGGTTGGATGCGGCGCGAACTGCGCAGCGTTCTGCCGCCCACGCGTATTGAGTGGATGGGCGTGAAGTTCATTGTCTATCCCCGTGATAATTTTACGGAATTCCGCATGTGGGAACTGGGCCGCCCGCCCGAACACGAGGCGACCGAGGAAATCGCCGCGATGTTGGCGGGCAGCAACGCGGTGATCGTGGATGTGGGCGCCAACGCCGGGGCATTCGGGCTGCCGATCCTGGCGCGGGCAGGCAAGACCGCGCGCGGCCTGTTTTTCGAACCCAATCCGGTGATGCTGCAACGGTTGAACGCAAATATTGGGCTCAATGAAATCAAGAACGCCCGCGTCTTCGATTGTGCGATCAGCGACGCGCCGGGTCGTTCGGCCATGTTTTTCCCAAAGAACGGCAATCTCGGGCAGGGGCGCGTCGAGCTTTCCTACGCCGGCACCGCCGAGGCCGACGAGACGATCGAGGTCGAAATCAAGACGCTGCCCGATTGCCTGCGATCGGCCCGGGTGGCCCGGGTGGATTTTCTCAAGGTCGATGTCGAAGGGCTGGAGGACAAGGTGATCGTGCCGCTGCTGGACGGCGACGAGAAGCTTTGGCCGGGGATGATTTACTTCGAGGTTGAGCACCAGGGGTCCTGGGACCTGCCGCTGCTCGGCCGGCTGGCGGAATGCGGCTACGACGAAGTCAAGAGTTTCGGCAAGAACCGGCTATACCGGCGGGCCAAGTGAGGCCATGAAACTCGCCTTTCTGACGATGGTGTGGCGCGACTACTGGTTGCTCGGGAAATGGGTGCACCACAATGCAAAGATTGTGCCGAAACGCCAACTTTACGTGATCAATCATGGCGGCGACCCCGAGGTGGATCGTCTCGCGGAAGGCTGCAATGTGATCCACGTGCCGCGCGACGAACTGACCACCGATCTGACCCGCCGCCGCTGGGACCTGAAAGGCGCGATGACCAACGGGTTGCTGGCCTTTCACGACAGGGTGGTTTGCACCGATGTCGACGAACTCCTGGTCTATGTCGGCGATAAGCCAGGCGGGTTGATCGAGCATCTGGAGGTGGCACCGATGGAAGGCAATGCCACTGCGCCGGTGGGGCTCAATCTCGTGCCGCGCGAAAGCGATAGCGCGGAGGACGGCCTGACCGTTCTGGAGCGGCATCCCAACGCGCTTCTGGCCGGGAAATACACCAAGCCCTGCATCGCCCACGCTCGCGTCGTCTATACCGTGGGCGGGCACGGGTTGCAGCGCGGCCAGTTTCGCATCGACCCGGAGATCCTGCTGTTTCATCTGCACTACGTGACGCCGGACTACCAGGAACGGATGGCGGCGCGACAGGGGATCGTGGCGCAGGCGAAGGACCACAACGCACTGCAGGAAAACCCCGAGGTGATCCGCAAGCGCCACTGGATCAACTGGTCGAACCCGGAGCATGTGCGGAACAAGGATTTCGGCAATTTCGACCGCGCCGAGGAGATCGACGTCTCTGGAGGCTTTTCCGCCTGTGCCGACCTGTTGCGGGGGGCGATCAAGCGCAGCGACCGCCAGATGGTGGTCGACCCGCGCATCATCAACGAGCATCCTCGGCGGATCGTTGTGCCAGCGGCGCTGCGCAAGGCGATCTGAGGCACGAAAAAGGGCGCCCCAAGCCGACGGGGCGCCCTTCTCGAAGCGACAGGTGCTGGGAGATTACCCGTCGAAATCCACTTCCTCGATCAGCTTCAGCGCGGCGGGTCGGAGCCGGGCGAGCTCCATCAGGTCGGCCTCGTCGGGGGAGAAGCTGCCCCAGCTGGCGACCAGCGGGTCGGGGTCGACGCCGGGGGTGATGGGGTATTCGAAATTCGCCTCGGCATAGATTTTCTGGGCCTCGGGCGAGGCGAGGAATTCCATCAGTTTCAAGGCGTTGTCGCGGTTGGGGGCGGCCTTGGTCATGGCCACGCCCGAGATGTTCACATGCGCGCCGCCATTCTCGAAGGTCGGGAACAGCAGCCGAACGCTGTCGGCCCATTCTTTCTGCTCGGGGTCGGCCAGCATCGCGCCCATGTAATAGGTGTTGCCGATCGAGATGTCGCATTCTCCGGCCCAGATCGCCTTGACCTGGGCGCGGTCGTTGCCTTGCGGCTTGCGTGCGAGGTTGGCCTTGAGACCTTCGAGCCAGGCGCGGGTCTTTTCTTCGCCGTGATGCTGCAGATAGGCCGCGGTCAGTGCGATGTTGTAGGGATGCGTGCCCGATCGGGTGCAGATCCGGCCCTTCCACTTCGGATCGGCGAGGCCTTCGTAAGTTGTCACATCGCCGTCTGCGACGCGGTCCTTGCTGGCATAGATCACCCGGGCGCGGCTGGTCAGCGCCCACCATTCGCCACTGGGCCCGTGGAAGGCCGCCGGTACGTTGGCCTCGAGCGCCGGGCTGGAGACGGGCTGGGTGAGGCCGGCATCGACGATGGCCGCGAGACGCGCGGCGTCGACGGTGAAGACCAGATCGGCGGGCGAGCGTTTGCCCTCGGCGCTCAGGCGTTCGACCATGCCTTTCGACATGTGGGCGACGTTGACGCGGATGCCGGTTTCAGCCGTGAAAGCCTCGGTCAGCGGGGCCAGGAGCTCGGGCTGGCGGTAGGAGTAGATGTTGACCTCATCGGCCAGCGCGGGCGTGGTAGCCAGCACGGCGAGAAGCGTGAAGCGGGTGAACATGCGCACTCTCCTGTTCATGTGTTGCGTGGGCTCGGTTAAATCCGACAAAATCAGTCAGGTCAATACTTGAGTCGAAAAGTCAGATACTTCGGCGCCGGTCCGGATGAGGCGAGGGTCCGGTCGCTCCGGATCTGCCGAATGACCGTAAAACATATTCCAAGCAGACTCTTAACGGCTGTTCTTCTCTTCGGCCTTGGCCAGGTTCCAGAGCGCGTCCATTTCTTCCAGATCGCTGTCTTCGGGGGTCTTTTCGCGCTCGGCGAGCAGGCCCTCGATGCGCTCGAACCGGCGGGTGAACTTGGCATTGGCGGCGCGCAGGGCCGATTCGGGGTCGATCTTCAGGTGCCGTGCAAGGTTAGCGATAACGAAGAGCATGTCGCCGAACTCCTCGAAAACCTCGGTCTCGCTCATCGTGTCACGGGCCTCGGCCAGTTCACGCGCTTCTTCGACGATCTTGTCGACCACCTCTCTGGTCGAGGGCCAGTCGAAGCCGACGCGGGCGGCACGCTTCTGCAGCTTGACCGCGCGCAGCAGCGCCGGCAGCCCGACGGCGACACCATCGAGCGTGCGGTGTTGTTTCTTGTCCGCCCGTTCGGCGGCCTTGATGGTTTCCCAGTCGACAGTCTGCTGCTCGGCCGACTTGTCGCGGCTCTCGTCGCCGAACACGTGCGGGTGGCGCGCCACCATCTTGTCGGACATGGTGTCGGCCACCTCGTCGAAGGTAAAAAGCCCGGCCTCGGCTGCCATCTGGGCGTGGAAGACCGACTGGAACAGCAGGTCGCCGAGTTCGCCCTTGAGCTCGTCCCAGGCCTCGCGCTCGATCGCGTCGGCGACCTCATAGGCCTCTTCGATCGTGTAGGGGGCGATGGTGGCGAAGGACTGTTCGATATCCCATGGACACCCGGTTTCAGGATCGCGCAGGCGACGCATGATTTCCAGAAGGCGGGGCATGCCGCCATGGGGATCGTGGATGAGGTGGTTTTCGGCCATTGCGTCGGGGTCCTTTCCGGGATTGTTTGTGCCGGGTGAGCAACAGGGAGTCCAGAGAATGGCAGTGATCAACCGTATTGCCGGGTTCGCCGACGAGATGGCCGGATGGCGGCGGCATCTGCACATGCATCCCGAACTGGGGCTCGACTGCCACCAGACGGCTGCGTTCGTGGCGGAGAAGCTGCGCGCGTTTGGGGTCGACGAAATTCACGAGGGCATCGCAGAAAGCGGCGTGGTGGCGGTGATCCGCGGACAGGGACTGGGGCCGGTGACCGGTTTGCGCGCCGACATGGACGCGCTGCCGATGGATGAGGCGACCGGGGCGGGCTGGGCCAGCACTGTGCCGGGGCGGATGCATGCCTGTGGCCATGACGGGCACACCGCGATGCTGCTGGGCGCGGCGAAATACCTGGCCGAGACGCGGAACTTCAGCGGGCGCGCGGTGCTGATCTTCCAGCCGGCGGAAGAGACCATCGGCGGCGGGCGGATCATGGTGGAAGAAGGCATCATGGACCGTTTCGAGGTCGAGGAGGTCTATGCGTTGCACACCGATCCGTTCGGGGGGCTGGGGGAGTTCCGCACGCGGCCAGGGCCTCTGATGGCGGCGGTGGACGATTTCGAGATTTTCCTCACCGGCAAGGGCGGGCACGCCGCCTATCCCGACACCTGCATCGACCCGCTGCCGGCGGCGGCGGCGATTCTGCAGGCGATGCAGACGGTGGTGAGCCGTAACACGCGGCCCCTGGAAGAGCTGGTGGTGTCGGTGACGCAGATCCACGGCGGCAGCGCGATGAACATCATTCCCGAAACCGCCTATCTGGCCGGGACGGTGCGCAGCTTCTCGCCCGCGATCCGCGACATGGCCGAACGGCGGATCGGCGAGATCGTCAGCGCCCAGGCGGCGGTTTACGGCGTCGAAGCGCGGCTCGCGTATCAGCGCAACTATCCTGCGACGGTGAACCATGCCGCGCAGACCGGGAAGGCCGCCGAGATTGCCCGCGAAGTGGCGGGCGAAGACAACGTGCTGACCGCGCTGCCGCCCGAGATGGGTGCCGAGGATTTCTCCTATATGCTTGAGGCGCGGCCGGGGGCGTTTTTCTTCCTCGGTCAGGGCGTTGGGCCGTCGGTGCACCATCCGGAATTTGATTTCAACGACGCGGTGGCGCCATTCGGGGCCAGCTTTTTCGCCCGGCTGATCGAGCGGCATCATCCCGTGGCAGGTGGGTGAGAGCTGCGCTGGGTGCCCGGAAAGGGCTGGCTTTAGAGGCGTGGATGTTCCGTTTTCGGATCGCGCGCCGCGATCCGACCGAGGCGGGGGAGGCGCTGCCTCCCCCGCACCCCCTCCGGGATATTTCAGGTCAGATGAAGGAAAACACGCTTGTCTTCCTCTTTCTCCAAATATCCCGGGGGTCTGGGGGGCTGGCCCCCCAGTCGGTCGGAGTGGCGAAGCCAATGCGAAACCAATGTCTGCTCCAGGCCAGAACTCACCCCATCCCGAAGCGGGGTGACTATGCAAAGGCGTCGTCGGTTTGCGTGGCTTCGCGCGTCTCCTGCGCTGTTTCGGCGTTGGCAAGCGCGTAAGGCTTGCCGGGCGGCCGCGATTGGGCTTGAGTGGGCGCAGGACTTGGACGAAAGGGCGCGAGACATGGCCGTGATCAACAGAATCGCCGGGCTGGCCGACGAGATGACCGCATGGCGGCGGCATATCCACGAAAACCCCGAGCTGGGGCGCGACTGCCACCAGACCGCGGCCTTCGTGGTCGAGCGGCTCAAGGAGTTCGGGATCACCGACATCTCCACCGGCTGGGCCGAGTCGGGTGTCGTGGCGGTGATCGAAGGGCAGGGCGAGGGCCCGACCATCGGGCTGCGCGCCGACATGGACGCGTTGCCGATCGAAGAGGAAACCGGGCTCGACTACGCGTCGAAAGTGCCGGGCAAGATGCATGCCTGTGGCCATGACGGGCATACCGCGATGCTCTTGGGGGCCGCGAAATACCTTGCCGAGACGCGCAATTTCCGCGGCCGCGCGGTGCTGCTCTTCCAGCCCGACGAGGAAGGCGGCGGCGGTGGGCAGGCCATGGTGCAGGAAGGCGTGATGGAGAAATACGGCATCGACGAGGTGTACGGCATCCACAATGGCCCCGGCCTGCCGGAAGGCTTGATCGCGATGACACCGGGGCCGCTGCTGGCGGCAGTCGATGCCTTCTATATTGATATTCAGGGCCGCGGCGGCCACGGCGCCGAGCCGCACGACACGGTCGATCCGGTGGTGGCAGCGGTTTCGATATGCCAAGCGATCCAGACCATCGTAAGCCGCAACAACAACAGCGCCAACCGGCTGGTGATCTCGGTCACCCAGATCAGCACCGGTACGGCCACCAACATCATTCCCGATACCGCGCGGGTTTGCGGCACGGTGCGGAGCTTTGCCCCGGAAGCGCGCGACATGGTCGAACGCCGCATGGGCGAGATCGTGGCCGGACAGGCCGCTGCGTTCGGCGTCGAAGCGGTGCTCGACTATGACCGCGGCTACCCGGCTACCGTGAATCATCCCGAGCAGACCGTCTTTGCCGCGGGCGTGGCCCGCGACGTGGTGGGAGCAGACCGGGTGGAAGACAACGCCACGCCGATTATGGCGGCCGAGGATTTCGCCTATATGCTGGAAGCGCGGCCCGGGGCCTATGCCTTCGTCGGCAACGGCGAGGGGCCGACGGTGCATCACCCGAAGTACAATTTCAACGACGCCATCGCGCCGGTTGGGGCATCATATCTGGCCCGGATCGTCGAGAAGGCGGCACCGCTCTGACCCCTGCCTTTCAAGGGGGCTCCCACCCGCCAACCCCGCGCCCTTGAAAGGCAGGGGGCGACGCTTGCGGCGACGCGGTCACCAGGTTTCACCGAACGGGCGCAGGTCGAGCTCGAAACTCCAGGCCTGACGGTCCTGCTGGCTGAGCAGGAAGGCGGCATCGGCGACGCCGGCGGCGGTGAGAAAAAACGCGTCGGGCTTGTCGGGGAAGCGGTGTTTCGCACGGTCGAGATCGACGATGCCGTCGAGCACGAGATAACTGACATGGATGTTCTCGGGGCCGAGCTGGCGGGCCAGCGACTGGGCGATCGAGCGCTGCGCCGCCTTGGCGGCTGCGACCGAGATCGAGGCCGGCCGGCCCCGTAGGGCCGCCCCCGCGCCGATCACGATGATGGTGCCGTGGCCGGCCGCCCGCATGTCGGGCAACACGGCCTGGACGGCGCGGAACAGGCCGAGGGCGTGGAGGGTGAAATCCTGTTCGAGGGCGGTATCGTCGAGATCGTCGATCCCGCCCCAGTGCGAGGCGCCAGCGTTGAAGATGAGCGTTGTGATCGGGCCCAGTTCGGTTCGGATGGCGCCGAGCGCCGATGCGAGCGAGGCGGGATCGGTGATGTCGCAGGAGAAGGGGCGGGCGCCGTCGATGTCGGCGGCCAGCGCATCGAGACGCGCCACGTCGCGGGCGCAGAGTGCGGTGGTATAGCCTGCGGCGGCAAAGCGCCTTGCGCAGGCGGCGCCGTTACCGGGGCCGGCACCGAGAATGGCGCAGACGGTGTTTTCTGACATGGGCACCTCGGATTTTGTTAGTGACGTTAGGAAAAATAGCACGAAACCGCCCGATGGCTGTGACAAACATCTACAAGACGCGCCTGGTTCGCCCAAGCCGTGACGCGGCGACTACGAGCGCCCTGCACGGTCGGGAACCCGGCGCATTCCCTGTGCGGAGGTCCATCGCCAAGACCGGGCGGCCGGCGCGTAAACCCTTTGGCGCGGCCGCCGGTTTCTGTCAGCTTGGGTCCGTTGAAGAAGGCAATAGGAGAAAGTCGCATGAGTGAATTTGACATTGTCATTTTGGGAAAGAGCCTGGCTAAGGGAATTTCCGGCGGGTTCGTCGGAGCAATCGGCGGCCGGCTG
Organism: Marimonas arenosa; assembly: GCF_030848945.1. Taxonomy (GTDB): domain Bacteria; phylum Pseudomonadota; class Alphaproteobacteria; order Rhodobacterales; family Rhodobacteraceae; genus Marimonas; species Marimonas arenosa. Next base: position 31,702 of record NZ_JANHAX010000005.1, on the reverse strand, counting down.
TTCGATGCGATCTTTCCTGCCGACGAAGTTCCCACTTATTTCGACGAAGTTTATGAGCACATCCGCGGCATCGTGCATTCCGAATTCACCAAGGCGGAAATCCAAAGGGCGGACGATGCGCTCAACGAAGTGAAACGTTCGATGCAGTATACCTATTTGCCAATGCTGAAACGCGGCGATTCGCGTGAATTGCTGCTCGCTGAACTAAGCAAGAACATTTCCAGCCTGAGACTCGTGCTGGAAACCGTGCAGGCACCGACAGATCGGCGCATGCTGGGCGCTGCGATCTATATTCTTGCCAATTCGATGGTTTATGCCATCGCCCAGGAAATGGCCAAGGTCGAAACGCTGGGACCGCCGTCTGACGATCCGGCATCGATACAGCCCGAACTGAGTGGCCATCTGAACGAGATCCGCGATACCGCAAAGGAAAACGGTCAGTTTCTCAACCAGACGCTGGGATATCTGTGCGCGGCTGTCGAGAAGGAGTTCTCGAAAGATGGCGATATCGGGGAGGCCCGGGTTTTGCGAAACGGCAAGGTCGTTCAATCTTACAAAATCGACCCGCCGCTGACATTCCGCAACGAGGCGGGGATCGCGGCGGCGCGCAGTGAACTGGACATGGTCTTTCATCTGGAAATCGAAAAAGCTAAGCGACAGGACGTATTCGTGCGTCTGGGCGATCCGTTTCAGGGCGACGGCGCGGTGGTGCAATGGGAGTATTTGGCCCAGCACCCGCTGTTCGGTGGCGACATTCGCAACCCCGGCACCGATCGGCAGGACTGGCAGATTCACACCTATGGTCAGGATCGCCGCTTCGTCAAAGGCCAGTACTGGGAGACGGCGCAAGGATATAAGCTGGAATTTCACCCCGAGGATGGCGGGCTTCGCATTCTCAGCCCATCCGGCGCCGAACCAGAAGTGCTTTTGCCGCCGCATCCCGAGGCCAATGAGTTGCGGTTGCGGGCCGATGCAAGGATTGCCACCTACAACCGGGCGTGCGAACCGCTTTGCTGGATGCACGAGCACCGCGGGCTTCCGGACCCGGCCGCAGGGGCGCAAGGGCTGTTGATCCGCTTCATTCTCGAAAATGACGGGAACTTCGATTGTTGGGGCGACCCGGAACAAGGCGGCGCACAGCAAGGACCACTGTTCAGCCTGGAAATCGGCGGGTTCTGACGGGGCACATTGCACTTGGTTTGCAAACGCCGCTGCGCAAATTTGCAGCCAGCTTGCTTTGCGCTTGACGTTTGGACTCCGAATGCCAAAATTTGATCAAATTATGGAGGCGGAGCCATGGCGCTGGAAGATTCGAAACGCTACGTGGACGAAGCGTTCACCCGCGAAAGCGACCGGGGCCAGTCCTTTGAGAACACCTTTGGCGGCGCGACCTCGTTCCTGCGGCGGCGCTATACCAAGGATCTGACCGGCGTCGATATCGCCGTCACCGGCATCCCCTTCGACCAGGCGGTGACCAACCGCCCCGGCACGCGGCTTGGCCCGCGACAGATACGCGAGATGAGCGCGCTGCTGGCCCCCGATCCGCCCTATGGCTGGGGCTATTCACCGCTCGAGGAGTTCGACATCGTCGATTATGGCGACATGGCGTTCGACTACGCCAACATCCCGGCCTTTCCCGACACGGTGACAGCCCATATCCGCAGCATTCTCGACGCCGGCGCGGGGAGCGTGACGCTGGGGGGGGATCATTACATTTCCTTCCCGATCTTAAAGGCTTATGCCGAGAAGTTCGGGCCAATCTCGCTGATCCAGGTGGACGCTCATACCGACACCTGGGCGGATGACAACATGGATCGGGTCGACCACGGCACGATGTTCTACAAGGCGGTGAAAACCGGCATCGTGGACCCGAAGACATCGGTGCAGATCGGCATCCGCACGGTGAACGACGACACGCTGGGTGTGAACATCATCGACGCGCGCGAGGTGCATGAGACAGGCCCGCAAGCCGCCGCCGCAAAGGCCCGCGAGATCGTCGGGGACCGGCCGGTCTACCTGAGCTTCGATATCGACGGGCTCGACCCGGCCTTTGCGCCGGGGACCGGCACGCCGGTGTGGGGCGGGCTCACCAGCGGGCAGGCGGCGATCCTGCTGCGCGACCTGGCCGGGATCAACCTGGTCGGCGGCGACGTGGTCGAGGTGTCGCCGCCCTTCGATCCGAGTGGAACCACGGCGGTGGCGGGGGCGCATGTGGCGATGGAGATCATCTGCCTGTGGGGGTGGACGCGGCGCAAGGGATAACTGGAGAGGCGAGGTGGCGCAGAAAAATCAATGGGTTTCAGGGTGAGCTTCATGTGGATTTTTGCAGTGGTCTTGGTGGCCGTGCTGCTGACCGGGGCTTATGTGCGGCTGGCACCGAGCGATCCGGCGCGCTGGCATGTCAGCCCCAAATTCGACCGGGACCGGAACTTTGCCAACGCTGCGGTGCGGGTGATCGACGATGCGCCGACACGTCTGGCGCGGCTCGACGCGATTGCGCAGGACTGGCCGCGGACACGGACCCTGGCCGGTTCGGTCGGGGTGGGGATGATCACCTATGTCAGCCGGTCGGCGCTTTGGGGCTTCCCGGACTACACCACCGTCCACGCGGCGGACGGCAAGATCGTGTTGTGGGCCCGGTCAAGATTTGGCCGCGGTGACGCGGGCGTCAACCGGGAGCGACTGGAGGCCTGGCTGGCCATTTTGCGGGGTGAAGACCTGTGAACTGAGACAGCCATCGCGAATCTTGCGCCACATCGGCACGTTCAGGCTCATCTGGCATTGCGCCATGAACATTTTGCCGTCGACCTGCAGGCAGATGGTTTCCCCCAACTCGACCCGCCCGCCAGAGGAATCGGTGCAATAGCAGTCGATGGTCTTGCCGTTGAGGTTGTAGTCGGCCAGCCCCGGGCTGGCCGCCAATGCGAAGGGAAGGATCAGAAGCCATTTCATACCTACATAATAACATGTTAGTTCGGCGTCCGGAATTCCGCCAATCCGCGCAGGTGGGCTTGACCCGGTGCGGCCAATCATGGACAGACGGCGCATGGTTCCATTGGACAAGCTCGACCAGATCACCGGACGGTTTCACTACCTCGAGGCGCAGATGGCCGAAGGGGGCGGGGATATCGCGAAACTGGCCAAGGAATATGCCGATCTGAAGCCGGTGGTGGAACAGATCGACGTCTATCGCCAGCTGCTGAGCGATCTTGACGAGGCCGAGGCGATGCTCAGCGATCCGGAAATGCAGGCGCTGGCCGAGGAGGAACTGCCGACGCTCAGGGCGCAACTGCCGCAAGCCGAAGCGGCGCTGCAACTGGCGTTGCTGCCGAAGGACGAGGCGGATGCCCGTCCCGCGCTGATCGAGATCCGGCCCGGCACGGGCGGCGACGAGGCGGCGTTGTTCGCCGGCGATCTGCTGCGGATGTACCAACGCTATGCCGAGGTGCGGGGCTGGCGGTTCGAGATCCTCGAACAGCAGTTGACCGAACTGGGCGGCATCAAGGAGGTGGTGGCACGGGTTTCGGGAGAGAATGTCTTTGCCCGGCTCAAGTTCGAAAGCGGGGTTCACCGGGTGCAACGCGTGCCGGAGACCGAGTCGGGCGGACGGATCCACACCAGCGCGGCGACGGTGGCGGTGCTGCCCGAGGCCGAGGATGTCGATATCGACGTCGACCCGAATGATCTGCGCATCGATACCATGCGCAGCTCGGGCGCCGGCGGTCAGCACGTCAATACCACCGATTCGGCGGTGCGGATCACCCACCTGCCGACCGGCATCGTGGTGACCTCGTCCGAGAAGTCGCAGCACCAGAACCGGGCGATCGCGATGCAGGTGCTGAAAACCCGGCTCTATGACATGGAGCGCCAGCGCGCTGCCGAAGCCCGCGCCGCCGACCGCAAGGCCCAGGTCGGGTCTGGTGATCGCAGCGAGCGTATTCGCACCTACAATTTCCCGCAGGGTCGCCTGACGGACCACCGCATCGGGTTGACGCTCTACAAGCTTGACGCCGTGATGGGTGGCGACCTCGACGAGATCATCGACGCGCTGACCGCCGACCATCAGGCCAGCCTGCTGGCGGAGATGGAGGGGTGAGCGGGACGGTTCAGCAGGGTCTGACCGCGCTCAGCCGCTATTTCCGCAAGGCCGGGCTCGATACGCCGCTGACCGATGCGCGGCGCTTGCTGGCGCATGTGCTGAAGGTTGATCCCGGGCGGCTGATCGTCATCGCCGAAGACCCGTTGCCGGACGCCGATCTGGAACGGGCATTCATCCTGGCCGCGCGGCGCAAGGACCGCCGGCCGATGTCGCATATTCTTGGCGGGCGGATGTTCTATGGCCGCTGGTTCGAGGTCACGGCGGACGTGCTCGATCCCCGGCCCGAGACCGAAACGCTGATCGAGGCGGCGCTGAAACAGCCATATTCCGAAGTTCTCGACCTTGGCACCGGGTCGGGCGCAATCATTGTCACGCTGCTGGCCGAACGGCCACAGGCGACCGGGGTCGGTACGGATCTGTCCGCGGCCGCGCTCAAGGTCGCGGACCGCAATGCCCGGGCGCTGCAGGTGGCAGACCGGGTGGTGTTCCTGGAAAGTGACTGGTTTGCCGCGGTCGGAGGAAAGTTCGACCTGATCGTGTCCAATCCCCCCTATATCGCTCAGAGCGAGATGGAAACGCTTGCCCCCGAACTGGCATTCGAGCCGCGCCAGGCGCTGACGGACGAGGGCGACGGGTTGTCGGCCTATCGCACCATTGCTGGTGGCGCGCCGACGCATCTGGTTCCAGGCGGACGGCTGATGGTGGAAATCGGGCCGACGCAGGGCGTGGACGTGGCAGAAATGTTTCGCGCTGCGGGTCTTGAAAACGTGACCGTCCTGCCCGATCTCGATGGCAGGGACCGGGTCGTTGTGGGCGAAATGCCGCGTGACTAGGGCCCAAAAGCCACGCAACAGCGCGAAAATTACGCAATCGGGCGCAGTTAGCTCTTGTTAATCCCGCCGGTCCATGCTTACTCAGGTGCATCAAGCCGGTCGATGGCGTTCCTGCCGGTCCCGCTTGATATCAAGCCAAACAGTCAGCAAACCGGCACAGCACGCGCGACAAGCGCCAGATCGAAACAAGGCCGGTGAAGCGAAGGCCCGTTCAACCAACCTGAACCAAGGACGACATGAGATCATCGAAATCCCGCTCGCGGTCGAAACAGAGCCGCAACCGCCCGACCGGCAATATCGTCAACCGCGTGTTCGACAGTTCCGGCCCCGAGGGCAAGGTGCGCGGCACGCCGCAGCAGATCATCGACAAATACAACCAGCTGGCGCGTGATGCGCAACTGGCTGGCGACCGCGTCGCGACCGAGAATTTCCAGCAGCATGCCGAACACTACCTGCGCATGCTGAGCGAGGCGCAGCGCGAACAGGAGGCCCGGCGCGAGCAGCAGGAACAGCAGAACCGCGAACGCCAGGCCGAGCGCGACCGCGAGCGCGCCGCCCGCCAGGAGCGCGAGTCGAACGGCGGCAAGATGGTCAACGACCCTGCCGCGGCGCCGCAGCCCGAGGTGATCGATCCCTCGGAGGGCGGCGACAGTGGGCTGGTGGAGACACCGGAAAGCGCCGGCGAGGCCAAGAAGCCCAAGCCGCGGTCGCGGCGCAAGCCCAAGAAATCTGAAGACGAGGGCACCGAGGCGGCAGAGTAAGCACTCAGGCCTCCGACGGCTGACCGAGGGCCGCCTGCGGGACCGCAGGCGGCCCTCAGCGTTCCAGGATACGGGACAATGCACAGAACGCTTCGAGCGAAACCGTTTCCGCCCGCGCGGTGGGGTCGATCCCGGCGGCGCGCAGCTTGTCCTCGATATCCGGCCCCAGCCCCTTGAGCGCCGCACGCAGCATCTTGCGGCGCTGGTTGAAGGCCATCGCCACGACCCGTTCCAGCACCTTCGGATCGGCCGGGAAGCGTGGTTCGGGCAGGGCGCTCAGATGGACCACCGCCGAAGACACCTTGGGCGGCGGGGTGAAGGCCTGCGGCGGCAGGGAAAGCGCGATCTGCGCATCGCAGCGCCATTGCGCCAGGATCGCCAGCCGGCCATAGGTTTTGGACCCGGGTTGGGCGACGATCCGCTCGGCCACCTCGCGCTGGAACATCAGCGTGAGCGATTGCCAGAACGGCGGCCAGTCCGGCGGTGTGAGCCAGCGCACCAGCAACTCGGTTCCGACATTGTAGGGCAGGTTGGCGGCGATACGGATCGGCGGTGTCAGATACGCCAGCGGGTCGATGTCGAGAGCATCGCCCTCGAGGATCGTCAGCCGTCCGGGATAGGCCGCGCCGATCTCTTCCAGCGCCGGTATGCAGCGTGCGTCCTTCTCGATGGCAAGGACGTGGCGGGCGCCTTCGGCCAGCAGCCCGCGGGTCAGACCTCCGGGACCGGGGCCGATTTCGAGCACATCACAGTCGCGCAGGTCGCCAGCGGTGCGCGCGATCTTGGCGGTGAGGTTGAGATCAAGCAGGAAGTTCTGGCCCAGCGATTTGCGGGCTGACAGGCCGTGGGTCGCGATCACCTCGCGGAGGGGGGGCAGAGGGTCAATCGCCATGGCAGCCCTCGGTGCCGGGGCGCCATCGCGCAACGGCGTCGGACGCGATTGCGCAATCGCGTGACGTCCTGTCGCGCGACCGGGCGCAAGGGGGCGTGCACCCCCTTGCCGCGCTCATGGTGTCGCCCCGGCCATGCGCCAAGCCATCTTCAAGGCTTCGATGGTAGATGACGGATTGGCCTGGCCGGTTCCCGCGATATCGAAGGCGGTGCCGTGGTCAGGCGAGGTGCGGATGAAGGGCAGGCCCAGCGTGACGTTGACGCCGCGGTCGAAATCCAGCGTCTTGATCGGAATCAGAGCCTGGTCGTGATAGGCGCAGATCGCCGCATCATAGCGCGCCCGGGCGGCGGCGTGGAACATGGTGTCGGCAGGCAACGGGCCGAGCAGGTCGACGCCCTCCCGGCGCATTTCGTCGAGCAGCGGGATCATCCAGGTCAGTTCCTCGTCACCCATGGCGCCGCCTTCGCCGGCATGCGGGTTGAGACCTGCCACGGCGAGCCGCGGGTCGGCAATGCCGAACTGGGCGACGAGCCCGGCGCGGGTGATCTCGATGGTCTGACGCAACAGGGCGGGGGTCAGCGCGTCGGGCACGTCGCGCAGCGCGATATGGATGGTGGCGGGCACCACCCGCAGCCGCTCCGAGGCGAGCATCATCACCACGCGCTCGACCCCGGCGAGATGGGCGAGGTATTCGGTATGGCCGGGAAAGCCGAACCCGGCGCCGTCTTTCAAGGCCTTCTTGTGGATCGGCAGCGTGCAGACCGCGCCGGCCATACCGGTCGTGGCGAGGTCCACGGCGCGGGCGATAACGTCGATCACGCCCTGGGCATTGGCCGGATCGGCCTGGCCTGGCGTGGCCGGCGCAGGGAAGCGGTGGGCGAGCACGGGCAGGCCGTCAGCTATCACCCCGGGTACCTCGTCCGGGCTGGCGACCAAGCTCACCGGGGCGCCCGCGGGAAGATGCGCCGGATCACCGATCAGGAAGAAGTTCAGCTCGTCCTTCAGCGCCGCCCAGACCTTGACGGCCAACTCCGGCCCGATCCCTGCGGGCTCACCACAGGTCAGCGCGATGGGGGCCGGCTGGGCGCGGTTCATTTCTCGATGATACGCGCCTCGGAGCGCAGCTGTTCGAGATACCCCTTGGCAAAGCTTTCCAGCCGCCGGTTCTGCAGGCCGAGCTCGATCTGGTCACGGTCGATCTCGTCCGACAATTGCGGCACGCGTTCACAGAGCATCAAAAACACCAGCGTCTGCCCGTTGGCCCGCGTCAGGTTGGTCGAGACCTCGTGCTTGTCGAGCTTGGCCAGTTCCAGCGCGATGTCGCGCGGGATCTCTTCAGGTTTTTTCGAGCCGCGTTCCAGCACCTGTTCCGGCTGACCCTTGGCGATGCCGTAAAGGTCGTCGCAGGTGTCGATCGTGTCACGAATCTTGCTGGCGCGGGCCAGGGCCGGCTCGCTGCGGCCTCCGTCGATATAGTAGGCCGCATATTCGATCGCGGCGTATTCACGTTCGGGCGCATCGCCCTCTTCGATGGCGCGCATCTGGAACAGGGCGATGGCACCGGGGATCGGGATTGGCTGGGTCACCTGGCCCGGGGCAAGCCCGAGGATCTGGCCGCGGATCGCCGCTGGCAGCTGCGTGATCGGCAGCCAGTTGACCTTGCCACCGCGCCCGCGTGATCCGGCGGAGGAGTGTTTGCGCGCCGCCCTGGCAAACTCGGTCAGCGAGGTGATCTGCGAGATTTCGCGGGCCAGCGCTTCGGCCTGGGCTTCGCGGCCCGGGGGGGCGGCGATGTAAATCTCGGACAGCAGCACCCGCACGCCGGCACCGGCATTGGAGGCCAGCGCCCGGTCGATTTCGGCCTCGCCGACCTGGACGCGCGGGCCGAACTTGGCGCGCACCAGTTGCCGCCAGGTGACGCCGGCGATGATGAAGTCGCGATAGGTCTGGGCCGCCACGCCGGCACCGGCCAGCGCCTTGAGGAACTGTTCGGTGTTCATGTTGGCGCGGCCGGCGAATTCTTCCATGCCGGCCTCGATGTCTTCCTGTGCCAGAGTCAGGCCCAGCGCTTCGGCGGCATCGACCTTGAGCCGCTCCTCGACCAGTTGCTTGCGGGCTTCTTCCATCGGGTCGCCGGGCTGGCGAAACAGCTGCAACATGCGCGCGCGCTGCTGCAGTTCGTAACTGGTGATGACCTTGTCATTGACCTTGATCGCCGGCGCGAAAAGGTTTTGCGCCGCGACCCGGTCGACGGCCAGGGTCACAAGGCCCAGCATCGCGGCTGCGAAGGTGAAGAAGAAATATCTGGCGATCCGGGTCATCCTGCCTGTCCTGCCTTGTTCTGTTCCGGTTTCAAGTGGTTCATGCCTGTTGCGTTCGCCCGCGCTCGCGTTGCCGGGGATCAGTTTTTGCACCTGCGGGTGTAGCTCCTGTCGCTTGTCTTGGCGCTAAACCCCTTGAGCCCGATGGTAAAGCCGAAATCCGTTGATGGCGTCAGGATAACGGAAGAGGTGAAGCGACGCGAGACCGAAAGCTCGACCTCGACGCATTCGTTGCGGTATTGCAGGCCGAGCCCGGCCTCGGCGGTGGTGCTCGAAACCACGTCGTAGCGGACATTGGCGCTGCCGCTCCAGTGCCGCGACATCCGGTAGAGCCCGTCGAGCGACCATTCCGACACCGTGTTGGGGCGGTCCTCGAACGGATCGGGCCCGAGCCAGACATAGGAGGCGCCCAGCGCCAAACGCGGCGTCTGCCAGCTGCCGCGCGCCTCGCCCTTGGCGAGCTCGAGGTTGGCGTCGAACAGCGCCCGGCCGACCAGTGACAGCCCGTCCGCGGATTTGACATAGCCCGCCACCAGCAGATCCGAGGTGGTGCCACGCAGCCCCGAGGTAAGCGAAAAGTTGTTGTCGGGGCGTTCGCGCACGATCTGGCCCAGGGTCAGGCCGGTGTGCAGGCCCTTGGCGCCAAAGCGCGTCCAGTTGAGACCGTAGGCCGCCAGCAGCCCGCGTTCGCGCCGGTCGGCGGCGGGGAATCGCGACAGCGACAGCAGGTTGCCCTCATCGAATTCGACCCGGGTGCTTTCGTCATTGGCCACCGCCGGGTGATTGCCGCCCGTCCAAGCCAGCATCAACATCGGTTCGATCACATGGGTGGCTCCCGTCGCCGTCTGCCGATGCCACGGCCAGCGCAGGGTCACGGCGGCCATTGGTGTCACCTGTGTCGCCTGGTGCGGCAGCGCGAGATCGTCGCCGGTATAGAACTGGTCGAAGGCCACCCCGGCCTGGATGCCGGCACGCAGCCCGGGGCCAATGGTCCAGTTGCCCAGCCACGTCGCCTGGGCGTTCAACCGGGTCACGTCGCGGCCGTCGACCACGGTGTCGGCATCCGGCCCGTCGACGGCGACCCTGGAATAGCGCAAATGCGAATGCAGATCGGTGCTGAGCCGCACTTCACCGCCCAGTGCACGCGGAAAGTAACGCCGTTCATAACTGAGATCGCCGATGATCGACGGCATGGTCGAGGCATCTTCGCCCACTCGCAGCGTGTGGAAATGCCGGACGGCACCGCGGAAGAACTCGTCGCGCCGCACCCGGGTCACGGAGATGTCATTCTCGAGCCGCTCCTTGTCGGAATAGCCATAGTCGAGCAGATAGGACTTGTCCGACACCAGTTCGATACCGAAGCTGAGCTGGAAGTCGCGCTCGAGGTCGAACAACCCCTCGCCGAAGAGATAGCCGCGGTAGTCCCGGGTGGTAAGGGTGTCGTCGGTGAACGCGCCGCTGAACTGAATCCGGCCGCGGCGGAAGGCCTGGCGATAACGGAATTCCAGCGTGCGGGTGTTGGGCGACAGGTAGGGGGTCAGCGTCAGGTCGCGGTGATCGCCGATGCGGATGAAATAGGGTATCTTGATGCCGGTGCCGAGCTGCGAGGTGCCCCGCAACTCCGGGATCAGGAACCCGGTGGCGCGATCCAGCGTGGGGTCGGGCAGGCGCAGTCGAGGCAGGTAGAAGATCGGCACATCCATAACGCGCAACTGAGCATTCTCGAAATAGAGCTGCCGTTCGTCCTGATCGTGGATCACCTTGCGGGCGCGGATCTGCCACAAGGGCGGTCGGCCGTTTTCGCAGACCCGGCAGGCGGTGACGGCAGCTTTGTACATCTGATTGAACCGGCCATTCACGCGATTGAGCTGAAGCGCGGCCAGCTGCAGTTGCTGGCTCAACACCATCCGGGCACCGGTCAGCAGGGCATTTTCGAAGCCACGGTCCATCTCGGCCTGGTTCGCCAGCACCACCACGTCTTCGCCCTTGGTGATGGTGATCGGTCCTTCGATCACCAGCCGGTCCTCGGTGCGGTCATAGCTGATGCTGCGGGCCTTGATGCGCACGTCGCCATGCAGTGCTTCGACATTGCCCTGGGCGACCAGACGGGTCTTGCCGTCGAGAAAGACCTGGTCGGCGACCAGCACCGCGGCGGGGGCAGGATCGGGCGCCGGCGGCGTTTGCGCCGGTGCTGACATGGGCAAGGCGATCCAGAGCAGGACCGTCGCCAGAACGCGGCGCAGGGCGGTGCTGAGGAAGGCGACGTCGGGTGTCATCCATCCTCCGTGTGCAGCAGCAGTCCGCTGCCGAGCAGCAAAGCCGCCAAAGGCGGTGCCCAGGCGGCGAGCAACACCGGGATCTGGCCGTTTTCGCCGAGGATCTGGGCGAAGTTGCGGACATAGTGCAGGCCGAAGCCGAGCAGCAAAGACACCAGCACCGCCACGCCGGTGCCGCCAAGCCGCACATGGCGCATGGTAAAGGCGGCCCCGATCAATACCATCGCCATCAGGAACAGCGGCCGCGCCAGCTCCATCTGGAGCCAAACGGTGTGGCGCCGGGCCGAGAACCCGGCCTGTTCCAGTTGCGCGATATACGCCGGCAGATCCCAGACCGAAATGGCGTTGGGGTTGCCGAAACTGTCGCGGATGCGCTCGTAGGTCAGGGTCGAGGGCAGTTCCAGCCGGTCGTGCCGGGTGGCGTTGGCCTCGGGGTTGAGCCCACCGGTGAGCGGCCAGACCTTGGCGCCATGCAGAACCCAATGACCGTCGCCGATTTCGGCCTCGCGGGCCTCGATCCGTTTCAACGGTCCGCCATCGCGGGCATAGGCGATGAAGGTCACGTCATAGAGTACCGTCGCTTGGGCATTGGCGGCGCCAGCACGGATCACGGTCTGCCCCTCGGGGCCGCCTTGGCGCAGCCACAAACCCTCGGACGAGATCGACAGTACGTCGGCCGTGCCCGATCGGTACATCTGATAGAGCTCATGATAACGTTTCGAGGTGGCCGCGACGATCGGGTTGAACGTGGTCACGGCCAGACCGCCGACGATCAGCGCCACCACGATCGGCGCGATCAGCGTCTTCAGCCCCGAGCGGCCCACGGCGCGGGTCACGACTAGCTCCGAGGAGCGCGCCAGACCGATGAAAAGCGCCACGGTGGCAAGGATCATGACCAGCGGTAGCAGCTTATTGATGCCCTCGGGCGTGTTGAGCAGGGTGAGACCGAGAATGTCGGAGAAGCTTGCCTCGGACTCGCCAAGCTTGCGCAGCTGTTCGATCAGGTCGATCAGAACCTGCAACAGCAGGAACACGGTCATCAGGCCCAGGAAGATCCACAGAAACTTGCGCGCGAAATAGAAATGCAGCTTCATCGGCCGACTCCTGCCGCGGTCAGGGGGGGCGCCGCCTTGTGCCCGGGCACCCTGTGGCTCCGCCCGGCCCAGGCCAGCAGTCCGGCCGCGACCGCGAACGCGATCAGGGCCGGCAGGTACATGAGCGGCCAGGACTCGGCGTTGGCCCGCACCGGATCGGCGACCACCCCTTCCAGCAGCTTGATCAGCGTCAGAATCAGGATCGCCCCGACGATCTGTCGCCAGACGCCGAATCGGCTGAACTCGCCGACCAGCAGCGCCGCGAAACCCACCAGTGCATAGGCGATCCCGACCAGTGCCTGGGCGAACCGGCCGTGCAGCTCTTCGGTCACGGTGCCCACGGTGTTGCCGGCGCGTTCGGCCACGCCTGCGGGATCGGCCAGCAACATCGGCGTCGGCAAGTAGGATTCGTTGAAGACATTTACCTTTCCGGTGTCGATCAGGGCGCTGATGTCATAGGTGAAATCGGCGAAATGGGTGATGAACAATCGCCCGGTGCGACGGTTGTAGGTCTGTGACAACCCGTCCACCATCACCAGTTTCGCGGCCTCGCCATCCCGCACCACGAACGCGGTCTCGGCGGTGTAGCTGGTGCTTTCTCCTGGCCGGCGCCGGTCCGAGAGGAACACATCGTTCAGGGTGCTGTCCGGCGAAATCTCGCGGATGTAGAAGGTGACCCCGTTGGAGGGATGCAGGAACGTACCTTCGGTGAGCAGCTTGGAGGTCACGTTGCGGGCAATCTCGGCTTGGCGCTCGACCAGTTGACCCAGCGAGGCGGGCACCAGGAAGTGCGTCAGCGCTGACATCATCGCGGCGACGATCAGCCCGAACACCAAAACCGGCCGCGCCAGCCGCCACGGCGAAAACCCGGTGGCCTGCATCACCGTCAACTCGCTTTCTGAGCTCAGCCGGTTGGTGACATAGACTGACGCGGCGAAGCCCGCGACCGGCAGTACCAGCCGGATCACGTTGGGCAGCGTCAGCGCGGTGAACTCGGCGAAGATCCAGGCCGACTGGCCTTCGCCGATCAGCGTGTCGAACAGTTGCACCGCGCTGTTGATCCAATAGACCGACACCAGCACCAGGGCGAAGAACCCAAACAGCACCAGGAGCTGCGACAGCATGTAGCGGTCGAATCTGGCCAAATTGGACTCCCCCGGTACGTAGCTGGCAATGAAGCCAGGCGACTAGATATTGTGCGCAATCTACTGCAAAGGGGCAGGGAGGGTAAACTGCTATCTGGCCTTATCGGCGGCCGCGCGCTAGGGTCCACGCCGCAGGACATCCAAGGAGCATTTTTGCCATGAGCGCCCCCCTTTCGATCAGCTTTTCCGAAACCGATCTCGACGCCATCGCCGGGGCTCCGGGCCGCGTCGCGGTGATCCTGGGCGATGACGGCAAGATGACCCCGGCGGCACGGCGGGTGAACAAGCTGACCCGCGGCGCGCTGGCCCGCCTGATCGAGGCCGAGAGCTGGGGCAAGCTGAAGCCTGGCGACGCGGTGAGCCTGGCCTGGCCCGCGGGCATGGTGGCGGAAGCGGTCGACGTGGTCAAACTGCCGCGACCGGTCACGGTCGAAACCGCGCGCAAAGCCGGCGCGACGCTGGCATCGCGGATCGGCAAGGCCGACCTGCTGCTTCTGGCCGGCAGCACGCCGCGCACTGACGAGATCGTGACCGGGCTGGCACTCAGGGCCTACCGGTTCGACGCTCACAAGAGCGCCGAGCCCGCGCCGAACGGGGCGGTGTCGGTGATGGCGTCGAAACCGGACGAGGTCGAAGCCGCCTGTGCCGCGCCGCTGGCGGTGGCGCAGGGGGTGCATTTCACCCGCGACCTGGTCAACGCGCCGGCCAACCACCTGACCACCACGACCTTTGCCGACCGGCTCGTGGAATTGGAGGCGCTGGGCCTCAAAGTCGAGGTGCTGGAAGAAAAACAGCTGGAAAAGCTCGGCATGGGCAGCCTGCTCTCGGTCGGCCAGGGTAGCGACAGCCCGTCGAAAGTCGTTGTCATGCAATGGCTTGGCGGCAAGAAAGATGCCGCGCCGCTGGCGCTGATCGGCAAGGGCGTGGTGTTCGACACCGGCGGCATCTCCCTAAAGCCGGCCGCCGGCATGGAAGACATGACCATGGACATGGGCGGTGCCGGCGTCGTCGCGGGGGTGATGAAGGCGCTGGCGCTGCGCAAGGCCAAGGCCAACGTCGTCGGCCTGGTCGGTCTGGTCGAGAACATGCCGTCGGGCCGGGCAACGCGTCCGGGCGACGTGGTCACCTCGATGAAAGGCGACACCATCGAGGTGATCAACACCGATGCCGAAGGTCGTTTGGTGCTGTGCGACGTGATGTGGTACGCGCAGGATCGGTTCAAGCCGGTGGGCATGGTCGATCTGGCGACGCTGACCGGCGCCATCATCATCGGGCTGGGGCATGAGAATGCCGGGGTGTTCTCGAATGACGATGCTTTTTGCCGCAGCTTCCTCAAGGCGGCCGAGGCCGAGGGAGAGGGCGCCTGGCGGATGCCTTTGGGACAGGCCTATGACGAGCTGCTGAAGTCGCGCATCGCCGACATGAAGAATGTCGGCGGCCGGCCGGCCGGATCGATCACCGCGGCGCAATTCCTGCAACGGTTCGTCAAGGACGAGACGCCGTGGATCCATCTCGACATCGCCGGGGTGGCCTCGGTCAAATCGGCCACCAAGTATGCGCCCAAGGGCGCCACCGGCTGGGGTGTGCTGGCGCTGAACCGGCTGGTCGTGGATCACTACGAGGGGTAATCCGCGATAGGGCGATGTGATGGGCGACGTTCTGTTCTACCACCTGACGCGCCGCCCGCTCGAGGCGGCGCTGCCGGATCTGCTCGAACGCGCGCGCGGGCGGGGCTGGACAGTCATCGTCCGCGGCAGCGATGCGGCGCGGCTGGACTGGCTCGACCAGAAGCTCTGGCTGGGCCCGGACGAACGCTTCCTGCCCCACGGTCTGGCCGGCGGGCCGCATGATGCCCGGCAGCCGGTGCTGTTGACCACCGCGACCGACAATCCCAATCGCGCCGCCTGCCTGATGGCGGTGGACGGGGCCGAGGTGGCGCCGGAAGACGTACAGGCGCTTGACCGCACCTGCATCCTGTTCGACGGCAACGACGCGGCGGCGGTGGCCCGGGCCCGCAGCCAGTGGAAGACGCTGACCGACGCGGGCTGCGCCGCGCAATACTGGTCCGAGGAAACCGGCCGCTGGGAGATGAAGGCGCAGAGCGGCGCCTGACCTCCAGCGACACGCCGGTTGCGGCGGCGGGGGAGAGGGGCCAGCCCCTCGCGCTCCCCGAGGTGTTTTTCAACAGAAGAAGCATATGGCCTGTTGGCTTCTTCTGTTTGGAAATACCTCGGGGGTTTGGGGGCAGAGCCCCCAACAAACCAAGCCTGTGCGCCGCAGGCGCGCCTTGGGATCAGACGCCCAGCCGGTCGCGCAGCGCGTACCAGGTCATCGCCAGCGCCAGCAGCGGTGAGCGCATCGCCGGGCCGCCGGGGAAGGGGCGAGTCGGGATCCGTGCCATGGTGTCGAATCCCTCGGCGTCGCCCTGGATCGCGCGGGCCATCAGCTGGCCGGCATGGGTGGCGGTGCCGACGCCGTGGCCGGAATAGCCGGAGGCCGACAGCACGGTCTTGCCGGCCCGCGCCAGGTAAGGCAGGCGGCGCATCGTGATCGCCAGGGTGCCGCCCCAGGTATAGTCGAACGGAATGTCGGCGAGATGCGGGAAGATCTCGGCCATCGGTTTGCGCACGGTACGGTCGATGTCGGGGAAGCGGTAGCCATAGCTTTCGCCGCCGCCGAACAGCAGCCGCTGGTCGGGCGTCAGGCGGAAGTAGTTGACCACGAACTTGGTGTCGGCCACCGCCACGTCGCGGGTCAGGACCTTGGCCGCCTCGGTCCCCAGGGGCGGCGTGGCGGCGATGAAATTGTTAATCGGCATAACCCGCGCCGCGACCTTGCGGTTCAACCCGCCGAGATAGCCGTTGGCGGCCAGGATCACATGAGTCGCACGCAGCTTGCCTGCCTCGGTCCAAACCTCGTTCGGTGCGCCCTCTCTGATCTGGTGGACGTGGCTGCGCTCGTAAACCCGGGCACCGGCAGCTTCGGCGGCGCGGGCAAGGCCAAGCGCGAAATTGAGCGGATGCAGGTGGCCGGCCCCCATGTCGAGCGTGCCGCCGACATATTTCGGCGACGGGCAGAGCGCCTGCATCGCCGTGGCGTCGAGTGTCTCGATCTCGTTATAGCCATAATGCAGCGCGAGATGATCGGCGTAGGCATGTTCATGTGTCACC
Source organism: Marimonas arenosa (assembly GCF_030848945.1). Taxonomy (GTDB): domain Bacteria; phylum Pseudomonadota; class Alphaproteobacteria; order Rhodobacterales; family Rhodobacteraceae; genus Marimonas; species Marimonas arenosa. Next base: position 15,111 of record NZ_JANHAX010000005.1, on the reverse strand, counting down.
TCGCGGTCGCTGAAACAGGCATGCGCCACCCCGGGCTTGAGGTCACAGTCGATGGTGTGGCGGGCGACCAGGGCCTTGACGAGATCTTTCGCGTCTTCCGCCAGTCGCCAGAGGCGGCGGGCGTCGTCCATGCCCATCAGCCGTTCGATTTCGGTCTGCTCCAGCCGCTGACCCGAGCCGAGCTGACCGCCGTTGCGGCCCGAGGCGCCGAAACCGACCCGGTGGGCGTCGAGCAGCGCCACGTCGAAGCCGGCTTCGGCCAGATGCAGCGCCGCCGACAGCCCGGTAAAGCCCCCACCGATGATCGCGACATCGGCCCGCTGTTCGCCTTTGAGCATCGGCCGGTGTGGGGCCTCGTGCGCCGTGGCGGCATACCAGCTGGGCGGGAGCGCCCCGCGTTTGTCGTTGGAAAACAGCAGGTTCATACGTTCAGCAGCAGGTGCTCTCGTTCCCAGGGGCTGATCACCTGCAGGAACTCCTCGTATTCGGTGCGCTTGACGATGGAATAGACCCGGGCGAAATCCGGACCCAGCACCTCGTGCATCTTCGTCGCCTCGTCGAACAGGTCGAGCGCCGCGCCCATCTCGCGCGGCACGTCCTCTTCGCCCTCGTAGGCGTCGCCTTTCCACTGCTTGTCCGGGCGTTGCTCGCCGGTCATCCCGAGGTAGCCGCAGGCCAGCGATGCGGCGATGCCGAGATATGGATTGCAGTCCATGCCCGCCAGCCGGTTCTCGACACGGCGGCTTTCGGGGCCGGAGATCGGTATCCGGATGCCGGTGGTGCGGTTGTCGCGGCCCCATTCGAGGTTGATCGGCGCGGCGTGCTCGCGCACGTAACGGCGGTAGGAGTTCACGTAGGGCGCCAGCATCGCAATGACCGAGGGCAGGTGGTTTTGCAGCCCGCCGATGAAGTGGAAGAAGGCATCGGTCTCGCCACCCTGGGGACCGGAAAAGATGTTCTTGCCGGTCTCGAGGTCGATCACCGAATGGTGGATATGCATGGCCGAGCCGGGCTCGTCGGCGATCGGTTTGGCCATGAAGGTAGCGTAGCAATTATGGCGCATCGCCGCTTCACGGATAAGGCGCTTGAAATAGAACACCTCGTCGGCAAGCCGCACCGGATCACCGTGTCGCAGGTTGATCTCAAGCTGGCCGGCGCCGCCTTCCTGGGTGATTCCGTCGATCTCGAAGCCCTGGGCCTCGGCGAAGTCGTAGATGTCGTCGATCACCGGGCCGAACTCGTCGACCGCGGTCATCGAATAAGCCTGGCGGGCGGCGGCGGGACGGCCTGAGCGGCCCATCATCGGCTCGATCGCCTTGGCCGGGTCGAGGTTACGGGCCACGAGGTAGAACTCCATCTCGGGCGCCACCACCGGCTCCCAGCCCTGCTGGCGGTAGAGGTCGACCACCCGCTTCAGAACGTTGCGCGGCGCATAGGAAATCGGCCGGTTCTTGCGGTCATAGGCGTCGTGGATCACCTGCAACGTCCAGTCGCCGGTCCAGGGCGCGGCGGTCGCCGTTTCCATGTCCGGTTTCAGGATCATGTCGCGTTCGATGAAGCCTTCCTCGCCGGCGGCTTCGCCCCAGTCGCCGGTGATGGTCTGGAAAAAGATCGAGTCCGGCAGGTGGAAATAGCTTTGCCGGGCAAATTTCGATGCCGGTACCGCCTTGCCACGGGCGATTCCGGGCAGGTCGGCGATGATACATTCCACCTCGTCGAGCCGGCGACCTTCGAGATAGGCCTGTGCCGGCTGGGGCAGGGTGGTGAGCCAGCTGTCTTTTTCGGTGCTCATGCTGTGGGGGCTTTCGCTTTGAGAAATGCGGCCATCCGGTCGGCGAAGGCCGCGGCGTCGCCGCCGTCGTCCAGTCGGGCCTTGGCGGCGTCGAGCAAATCGTCCGGCACCACGCCGCGGCCGCGCTGGTCAATCAGGCCGGCAAGGAAGGCGGCGTTGAATTCGGGGTGCGGCTGGATGGTCAGGATGTTGTCTCCGATCAGCAGTGCCGCATTGACGCAGAAACGGTTCGACCCGATCACCTGTGCCCCGGGCGGCAGCGCGGTGACCTGATCCTGGTGCCAGGCGTTGAGTTTCAATGTCTGGCCGTCGATGTCGTAGTTCTGCGGGCCCACGGCCCAGCCGCCCTGGAACTTCTCGACCTTGCCACCGAGTGCCTGGGCGATGATCTGGTGCCCGAAGCAGACCCCGATCAGCGGCCGCTCCGAAGCAGCGATCTGGCGGATCAGTTCTTCCAGCGGCGGGATCCAGGGGTGATCCTCATAGGCGCCATGACGCGAGCCGGTAATCAACCAGCCGTCGCAGCTTTCGGCGCTTTCGGGAAACATCCCGTCGACCACCGCGAAGGTCTCGAAATCGAAGCCGTGGCCATCGAGCAGCCGAGCGAACATCGCGGCATAATCTCCGGAACTGCTCAGGAGCGACTCGGGCGCGTGGCCGGTGAGCAGGATGCCGATCTTCATGGGATACCTGTTTGGGTGACGTCTGATTTGATCAAATTCAGCATGGGTCAAAGGCGCGATGGCGTCAAGGCAGGCCGCCGACTGTTCCGGCGTTTCAGACCGCTTCGAGATAGGTCATCCACTGCTCTTCGGGCACGATGTCGGCCATGCGCCGCATTTCCTGACGTTTGGTATGACACAGGTTGCGGATCAACTCCGGCGGGAGGCAACGTGCGATGAAGGGATCGGTCTCGAAGGTGGCGATGGCGCTGGCCCAGTCGGGGGCAAGCTGCGGCAGGTCGAGGTCATAGGCGTTGCCGGAGATTGGGGCGGGTGGCTCGGCGCTGTCCTCGATACCGGCCAGCGCCGCGCTCAGGATCACCGCAAGCGCGAGATAGGGGTTGATATCGCCGCCCGAAACCCGGTGTTCGATCCGCCGGGCCTGAGGAGCACCGGCCGGGACGCGCACGGCGGCGGTACGGTTGTCATAGGCCCAGCAAATGCCGGTCGGGGCGTGCGCCCCCGGCACCAGCCGTTCGTAAGAATTGGCGTGCGGCGCGAAAATGAGGGTCGACCCATGAGCGGCGTGCAGGCAGCCGGCAACCGCGTGGCGCAACAGCGCAGACCCGGCTTCGCTGCCGTCGTTGAAGATGTTGTTGCCGGTCTCGTCCAGCACCGAGAAATGCACGTGGCAGCCGTTACCGGCATCCGCGCCATAGGGTTTCGCCATGAAGGTCGCAGCCATGCCATGGCGCCGTGCCAGACCCTTGACCAGTGTCTTGAAAAGCCAGGCGTTATCGGCTGCGATCATCGCCTCGTCGTGCTGGATGTCGATTTCGTACTGGCCCAGCCCGGCCTCGGAAATGGTGCTCTGGGCGGGGATGGCCATGATCGCGCAGGCCTCGTAGAGCGCGGTGAAGAAATCGTCGAACGCATCGAGCTGGCGGAGCGACAGGATCGCGTGGCTTTGCAGCGGCCGGTTCGACAACGGGTTGCGCGGCGGCATCAGCACGGCGCCGGCGTCATCGACCAGATAGAACTCCATCTCGGTCGCCGCCTGGACTGTCCAGCCGCGCGCGGCATAGCGGGCAAGAACCTGCGCCAGCGCATGCCGCGGATCGCCGGCAAACGGCGTGCCATCGTCATGATGCATCCACATCGGCACCAGCGCCGAAGGGTTCTCCAGCCACGGCATCGGCACCGCGCCGCGCTCGGTCGGCAGCAGCATGCCGTCGGCGTCGCCGGTCTCGAACACCAGCGGGCTGTCCTCGATATCGGCGCCCCAGATATCGACATTGAGCACCGAATAGGGCATCCGCACGCTGCCTTGTTCGAGCTTGTCCGCCGCTTGCGCCGGCAGCCGCTTGCCGCGCATCTGGCCGTTGAGATCGGCCGCCACGGCGCGGAAGGTTTGCAGATGGGACAGGTCCATGAGGGGCTCGTTTTGATAATTTGATCAAAATATCCCGGCCCGTGACGGAAATGTCCAGTCCCAATCCGCGCAACCGCCACGGTATGGGCCGCAGGCCTCAGCGGGTGAGCGTCAGTGCCCCGTCGGTGATCTCAATCCTGGAATAACGCTGCAGATAGCTCATGCCCAGAAGCGAGCCGTCCATCGCACCTTCGTTGACGTAAGCGCGGATACCAATGTCGCGGATCGGTCCGACGGCAAAGCTGTCGAGTCGCACCGGCGCGGTGCGCACCTCGCCATTGGCGGTGAAGGCGCGGCCGACATAGGCGAGGTTGTTGGTGTCGATCCCGGCGGACTGCGCGTCCGAGAGGCTCAGCACGATCTCGCTGGCACCGGTATCGACGGTGAAGCGCACCGGTGCGCCGTTGACTTCTGCCGTAAGGTAATAATGTCCGTCCGGCGCGCGCGGCAACTCGATCCGGCCTTCGTTGGCGAAAACCGCCTGCTTTGGCGCGATCGCGCCCATGATGTCGTCCTTGAGCGCCACCACCGCCAGCGCGCCGGCAAAGATCAGCCCCCAGGCCAGGGCCTGTTGGGTGAGCTTGCCGAACGAGGCGCGGTTCTGGGTAATGAACCAGAACACCACCGCCGACAGCAGCAGCGCGAGATAGACGAGACTGGCAGGATCGTTGGTCATGGGATGGGATATAGGGTGCTCAGGCGCCGCCCGCAAACCCGAAGGTCTTGAGGCCGTCGAGGATGAACTGCACCGACAGCGCGGCGAGCAGCATGCCCAAGAGCCGGGTGGCGATGTTGATGCCGGTCTTGCCCAGCGCGCGCTCGAGAAGACCAGAGGCGAGGAAGAAGGCGAACACCACCAGCAGGACGGCCACCGTGACGCCGATCACCGCCACCACGCCCAGCGCCTCGCGCTGCTGACCGGCCAGCAGGATGACCGTGGCGATGGCGCCGGGCCCGGCGATCAGCGGCAGGGCCAGCGGAAAGACCGAGGGATCGGGCAATTCGTCGCCGCTGCCCCCGGCCTGATCCTCGCGCCGCTGGCTGCGGCGTTCGAACAGCATGTCGAGCGCGGTCAGGAACAGAAGCGCCCCGCCGGCGACGCGGAAAGCGGGCATCGAAATGCCGACGAAACCCAGCACCGCCTCGCCGAACAGCGTGAAAGCGGCGAGGATGAAGAAAGCCACGATGCAGGCGCGGATGGCGATGCCGCGGCGATGGCGTGCGTCGGCGCCTTGGGTGAGCGTGACGAACAGCGGCGTCAGGCCGACCGGGTCGATCACCACGAACAGCGCGGTGAAGGCGGTGATGAGAAAGGCGGGGTCCATGGACCTGTGCTAGGGCGGAATGGCCCGACTAGCAAGCCGCTCGCCGGTCGTTGCGTGCCGTCTTTCTGGCGGCGCGGCAAGGAATTGCACCGGGAATGTCATGTTTTGGCCGGGATGCGCGGCCAGGTTGCATCCGGGCTTGGTAGGTATTGTCTTGGGTATGCTATGTGGTTTCTTGGGGTTTCAACAGGCATTGCCTTGTCGGTTTTTATGCTTCTGCAGGTCGGGCTGATGCGCTCGAACCGCCTGTTGCAGAACCCGAGCCCGAATTATGGCCTTCCGGGACGTATCTATCAGGCGCGGTTGGAGCGGTTCGACGAGGTGCTGGAGGCAGTTTTTCCCGAGGCTCCGGCGCGGTCCTATATCCTGATTGAACGGCCTCAGACTGCAACGACCATCATGAGACCCGATGTCAGCGATGTCGGCTTCTACCTACGTAGCGTAGGCAAGAGGGCCGGGCATCACCGCTTTCGGGTTGAGATTCGGTTGGACGAGACCAGGCGTGAGGCAATTGCCCGGGCCGCGGCGATTGCCGCGCGGTTCGGCGAGGTCGAGGTCATCGAAAAATCTTATGGCGGGGTCTGGTTCCATAACGCTCCGTTCGGGTCCCTGGACGGAGTCCGTGCCGCTGCGCAGGATTTTTGCCGCGATATCATGGCTGTAGGAGAGAGCGACCCGATCACGATTGGCTGGCACATTGCTGGGCGGGCGGCGCAGGCTTGGGGCTGATCGTCAGCTTTCGGCGGTTTCAAGTTTCTCGAGCGCGCCCATCCACAGCCCTTCGGCGCGGTCGAGCCCGTCCATCACCTCGGCGTATTTCTTTTGCCAGACGGCGGCCTCAGCGGGATTATCGTAAAGCTCGGGTGCGGCCAGTTTTGTGGCGAGCTTATCACGCATTTCATTCAGCTTATCAACGCGTTCTTCGCACTTCCTCACCTCTGCGCGCAGGGCGAGGATGGCGTCGCGCGACGGGCGCTTGGGCTTGGCTTTCGGCTTTTCTGTCTTCGCCGGCCTCTCGGGGGCGAGCAGCATCTCACGATACGACTCGAGATCGCCGTCGTAGCGGGTGACGCGCCCGTCCGAGACCAGCCACAGCCGGTCGGCGACAAGTGACAGCAGGTGCATGTCGTGGCTAACCAGCACGACCGCCCCGGTATAAGCGGTGAGCGCCTCGACCAGTGCCTCGCGGGACTCGATATCGAGGTGGTTGGTGGGCTCGTCGAGAATGAGCAGGTGCGGCGCATCGAGCGTGGCCAGCATCAGTGACAGCCGCGCCTTCTGCCCGCCCGAAAGCTGACCCACCAGCGTTTCGGCCTGTTCCGCCCCGATGCCGAAGCCGCCCAGACGGGCGCGGAGCTTCGCCGGCGGCTCGTCGGGGCGCAGGCGGCGGATATGATCGAGCGGGGTCTCATCGACGTGCAGCTCGTCCACCTGGTGCTGGGCGAAATAGCCGACGCGCAGTTTCGCCGCCCGCGTCACGCGCCCCTGCATCAGACCAAGCCGGCCGGACAACAGCTTGGAAAGGGTGGATTTTCCCTCGCCGTTGCGGCCCAGCAGCGCGATCCGGTCGTCTTGGTCGATTCTCAGGTCGAGATGGCTCAGAACCGGTTTGTCATCATAGCCCACCACCCCGTTCTCGACCCGCAGGATCGGTGGCGACAGCTCTTCCGGCGTGGGGAAGCTGAACGCGCGCAGTGCAGCTTCCTGCGGTGGGGTGATCGGTGTCATTTTCGCCAGCGCTTTCAGCCGCGACTGCGCCTGTTTCGCCTTGTCCGCCTTGTAGCGGAACCGGTCGACATAGCTCTGCAGATGCGCCCGGCGGGCGTCCTGTTTCTTGGCCTCGGCCTCTTGCGCCAGAAGCCGCGCGGCGCGGGTTTCGGCAAAAGCGTCGTAGTTTCCCTGATAGAGAGTCAGCTTGCGGTCCTCGAGATGCAGGATCGCGCCCACCGCACGGTTGAGCAGTCCCCGGTCGTGGCTGACGATGATCACCGTGTGGGGGTAGCGCGCCAGATAGCTTTCCAGCCACAGCGCGCCCTCGAGGTCGAGATAGTTGGTCGGTTCGTCAAGCAGCAGCAGGTCGGGCGCGGCAAACAGCACCGCCGCCAGCGCCACCCGCATCCGCCAGCCGCCCGAGAAGGCCGCGCAGGGCATATGCATCTCGTCCGCAGTAAATCCCAGCCCGCGCAGAATCGCCGACGCCCGGGCCTCGGCGCCCCAGGCGTCGATATCGGCCAGCCGGGTCTGGATCTCGGCGATGCGGTGGGGATCGTCGCTATGCTCGGCCAGAAGCGCGGCGCGCTCGGTGTCGGCCGAGAGCACGGTGTCGAGCAGGCTGACCTCGTTGCCCGGCACCTCCTGCGCCACCCCTCCGATACGGGCGCGGGATGGCAGGGTGATTTCGCCGGTCTCCAGTGCCAGCTCGCCACGGATCAGACGGAACAGCGTGGTCTTGCCGGTGCCGTTGCGGCCCACAAGACCAACCTTGTGGCCGGTCGGGATGGTGGCCGAGGCGTGCTCGATCAGCGGCCGCCCGGCCACGGAATAGGAGATGTCGTCGAGCCTGAGCATTGGGGGGACGTGCCAGAGGGGGCGGGGGGTGTCAATCGGGGTGGTGGCGGAATTCGATACGAATTCCGGGCCGGAAAACGCGACGTTTTCCGGGCGTCCGTCTGCAATCGTCTTGCAGCCCTCCCGGCGCGGCGCTACCGCTGAGACATTCACATGTGAACGGATGCCTCATGGCCCCCGCAAAATCCCCGCCCCGTATGCTGACGCTGGTGCTTCTCACCTCGCTGAGCGTGCTGTCGCTGAACATGTTCCTGCCGTCGCTCAAGCAGATCGCGGCGGAGTATGACGCCGATTACGGCCTCGTTTCGCTGGCGCTGGGCGGGTACCTGGCTATGTCAGCGGTGTTGCAGATGATCCTTGGGCCGTTGAGCGACATGATCGGGCGGCGACCGGTGATGCTGGGAGGATTCGCGGTTTTCGTGGTGGCCTCGGTGGGGTGTGCGCTGGCGGAAAATGTCTGGGTTTTCCTAGGGTTTCGCATGATGCAATGCATGGTCGGCGTGGGCATGGTGCTGAGCCGGACGGTGGTACGCGACATTGCCCCCAAGGAAGAGGCAGCGCGGCTTTTGGGCATCATGGGCACGGCGATGGCGCTGGCGCCGCTGTTGGGGCCGGTCCTTGGCGGCTACCTCGATGAATGGTTCGGCTGGCGGTCGACCTTCTGGTTCTTTGCCATTGCAGGCGTGGCGCTGTTGCTGCTGATCTGGGCCGACATGGGCGAGACCAACCAGACGCCCTCGGTCAGTTTTTCAGTGCAGTTCCGCTCGTATCCGGAATTGTTCCGGGAGCGCCTGTTCTGGGCCTATTGCGCTCTTCTGGTGTTCTCGGTTGGGGGGTTCTACGTGTTTCTCGGCGGCGCGCCGCAGGTCGGTGAGGCGGCCTACGGGCTGACGCCGGCGCTGCTGGGGATCGGTATGGGCTCGATCTCGGGCGGGTTCATGCTCGGTAATATCGTCTCGACCCGGATGGCGCGGTCCTGGGGCATCGTGCGGCTGATGGTGCTGGGGCGCTGGTGCGCCACGCTGGGTCCGCTGGCGGCCATGCTGACGGTGCTGGCCGGGATCTCGCATCCGGCCGTGATGTTCGGCGGCGCAATCTTCGTTGGCTTCGGCAACGGGCTGACGCTGCCTGGCGCCAATGCCGGGGTGATGTCGGTGGCACCCAGGCTCGCCGGCTCCGCCTCGGGGCTCTCGGGGGCGCTGACGCTGGCTGGCGGTGCGGCGATTTCCACCTTGGTCGGTGCGCTGGTGACCAATGCCTTCGGTGTCTACGTGCTTCTGGGCGCGATGGTGGTTTCAAGCGGGGTCGGGTTGGCGGCAGCCTATGCCGTGGGCCGTCTCGAAAGCCAGCGCAGCGGGCTCTAATCTGCGGCTTTTCAAAGCCTCGCCCCCATGGTAGCAGGGCGCCCAAACGCTGACCAACACGCAACAGGAGCCCATGACCATGGCACTCGAACGCACCTTCTCGATCATCAAGCCCGACGCCACCAAGCGCAACCTGACCGGCAAGATCACCGCCATGCTGGAAGACGGCGGTCTGCGCGTTGTCGCCTCCAAGCGGATCCAGTTGACGCTGGCCCAGGCGCAGCAGTTCTACGGCGTGCACAAGGAGCGCCCGTTCTTCGACGAGCTGTGCGAATTCATGATTTCCGAACCAATCGTGGTGCAGGTGCTGGAAGGCGAAAACGCCATTGCCCGCAACCGCGAGGTGATGGGCGCCACCAACCCGGCCGAGGCGGCCGACGGCACCATCCGCAAGACCTTCGCGCTGTCGATCGGCGAGAACTCGGTGCACGGCTCGGACGGGCCCGACACCGCCAAGGAAGAGATCGCGTTCTTCTTCTCGGGGCTGGAACTGGTGGGCTAACGCCGCTTTTCGACCACCCCGATCGCGTCTAGGGCCGCTTCCAGATCGGAGCGGCCCTTGTCATGTTTGGCCGCCTTCAACGCGTCGAATTTCCGGCGCAAGGCGGCCTTTTCGGCGCCCTTGCAGTCGTTCCAGCGGCGGCCCTGAAGCCCCATCACCAGAACGTAGTAGCCGATGAAATGCGGCCTATGGCCGTTTTCGAGCAGGCGGGCATAGGCGGCGTCGGGCCCAAGCGCGCGCAACTCCTCGGCCGAGTGGATCCCCGACCGGGCAAAAGCCGCCTCCATCGCGGGGCCGAGATTGCGAATGGTCGAAACAGGCGTGCCCATGTCGACAGCCTAACCGTCTCGCCAGCTCAGAGCGAGGCGTAATCGGTGATGATCGGTTTCGGCCGGGTCTGGCTGGCCGGCTGCGCCGGTGTCTTGGGTCCGGGCTTCGGCGCGGGGGCGGCCGGTTTCGGCGGTTTGGCAGAGGCCATCGGTCTGCTCCTTTACTCGTCAAAGGCGCCAGCCGGCCACGCGCCGGTCGGCGCTTTCTGCGGTTCGTCCGGCAAGGATGGTTGTGGATTGCGGCGTGGGGCGGACGAAAATAGGGAGAATTCGGACAGACCCCGCGACGTGGCCGATCTGCCACGGGTTTTTCGGTTGAATTTTTCACGCCCCGTGCATTCCGGCGCTTGACGCCCCGCGTGGGCGGGCATAAACACGTCGCCACGCTTCGGCGGCAATGCCGGGGCGGGCAGTGAGCGGTTGTAGCTCAGTTGGTTAGAGTACCGGCCTGTCACGCCGGGGGTCGCGGGTTCGAGCCCCGTCAACCGCGCCACCGCTGCCCTTCGCAAAAAGCGCCCTTTCGGGGGCGCTTTTTTCGTTCGGGCTTGGCGGTTGCCAGACATTCATCGGATATGGCTGGTGTCGCGAGGGCGGCGGGAAATGGCCTTAAGCTTCATTCACCAACCAAGCCGGGCCAGCGGCGGAGCGTGGGCTGCCGCAACGACCGTTGCGTTGGGCAGTTGATGCCAGCCAAGCACTTCCTTCCCTCCAAGTCAGGCACTTCGCCTGCAAAGGCGGCAGACCGCCGGGACGGTCCGCCGCTGGCCCGGCGGCGCGGGGCGCCTTGAGTCCGGGCCGGGAACTCCCGACAGCGTGAACGACCGCTTCCGGCCAAGAGCGGCAATCGAGTCGCCGGCAATCGCCGGGTTCACGCGAAGATCGGAGCGGTCTCGAAATCAAGGGCATTGACGCCCACCAAGACAGGCACTATGTCCCCCGGACACAACGCGGTTGTAGCTCAGTTGGTTAGAGTACCGGCCTGTCACGCCGGGGGTCGCGGGTTCGAGCCCCGTCAACCGCGCCATTCTTTCCTCGCAAACGGCAAGAAGGCAGACGATGCGATTTCTCGACGGCATACCCTGGAGCATCCTGATCCTGGCCTCGCTCTTTCTCGGCCTCGCGCCGTTCACGCCCGAGCCGCATATCTGGGAAAAGCTCAAGATGCTGGCCGCCGGAGAGCTGTCGCGCGGGATCGACATCTTCGATCTCGTCATGCACGGTACGCCCTGGGTGCTGCTGCTGCTCAAGGGCGTGCGCGAGATCACCAGGTCTCAACCAAGCGAATAGTCGTATCCCAGCGCCGTCTCGATCTCGAGATCGAGCTGCTGCATCATGAAGGCGTGATCCTCGGGCGGTATCTTCGCCGGCGTTTCGACCTCGGCCGAGCGGTTGAAGCGATTGCCCAGCCGCTGTGCCACCGGCTTGATGCGCAACCCGCGTAGCGGCAGGCCGAATTCTTCGATCATCCAGGCGACGAAGCCGACCTGGTCGCGCTGCACTTTTTCGGCTTTGACCACCAGCACGTTGCAGTCGCGGTTGAGCATTCCCAGAAGCGCCGCCTGCTTGAGATTGCGCAGCTCGAACAGGTTGGCGAACCGTTTGCCGGTGATCGGGTGGCGGTCGTATTGCAGCTCGGCGCCTTCGACATGTGGTACCATCTCGGGGTGCAGTTCCTCGAAATCGCTGGCCCGGTCGACGATGCCGCGCCAGGGGGATCGGATGAAGGCGGAAAACTCCAGTGTCTGCAGGTCGGGATGCGAATGCCAGGGGCGTTTGTGCATGCTGAGCGCCCAACTGGCGGCGTTGCGGACGGCGCAGACGATCAGCATGTCGCGCGGGATCGCCACCATGTGCGGCACGGCATGCTTCCAGCCCAGGCCCTCGGTGCGGTAAAGCTCGACATTCTTGTCGATCGCCTTGCGTACCATGTTGGTGCCGCAGGCGCGTTCGCCCAGCACCTGGAACTGTGCCAGGGGCACGTCGTTGGCGCGCTTCAGATAAAGCCCGGTTTCCGCGAAACGGGCGGTGAAATCGTCCGGCAACATGGCTGCTCTTGCCTCTTTTCTGCTATTCTGCCCGGTTTTTTCCGCCCGAGAAAGCCGGATTTTCATTTCGCGCGCAGGCGTAAGCCCCTATTGTGACGGCAAAGCCCCGTCGAACAGGGGCGAGAGCGAAGTGGGCGAGCAGATGCAATCGAAAGTGGCCGCGGTAACGATGGTACGCGAAGACCTGTTCTTCCTGCGCGCCTGGCTGCACCACTATGGCGAGGTGCTGGGGCGCGAGAACTGCTACATCGTCAACCACGGCCGCGGCGCCGACGTGGCCGAGCTCGCCACCGGCTGCAACATCATCGGCATCCCCGGCGACGCCCACAAAAATTTCGACATGAAGCGCTGGCGGCTTCTCAACAACATCGTGATGGGGCTCAGATCCTACTACGACCACATCATCATCGGCGATGTTGATGAGCTGGTGGTGGTCGACCCCGAGCGCGGTCAAAACCTGCTGGAATATCTGTGGGACGCGCCCATTCGACGGGTGCTGACACCGCTCGGGCTGGAAGTGACCCACCGCATCGACCTCGAGCCCGAGGCCATCACTGACCGGATCCTGGGCCCGCGCCGCCATGTCCGGCTGGCACCGCACTATTCCAAGCCCTGCGTCGTGTCGGTCGGAACCAAGATTGCACGGGGCGGGCATTTTACCCAGTATGGCAAGCTGTTTGCGCCCGACGACCTCTACCTTTTCCACCTGAAATATTGCGATTTCCCGGAATATGTCAGCGCCATGAACCGCCGCAACGCGGTGACCGAGGAAATCGGGACGGGGGTCAAGGACACCGCCATCGGCCGCCACTGGTTCGCCGAGTCTCGCGGCGAGGATCGTGCCACCTTCGAGGCCTTCGCCGATCTCGAGAAAGTCGACGGTTTCGACATGTCCGGTTATCGCGAGACCATGCGCCGGACCTTCCGGCCGCGCGGCGACACCGGCTTCTACGAGTTTGACCGCCCGGATTACCAGTTGCAGTTCGAACTGCCCGAGCGATTTTTCGGCCTGTTCTGACGATGACTTCTGACGGCGCGCGGGGCGCGGTCGCATCCGCGCAGACTTCTGCCGCACCGGCGCGTCTCGCGGAAAAAGCGATTGCATGGCAGAGCGGCACCGCTTTACCGTGACCGCACCCACGCCTTTCATACGTAGCTGACGGAGGAAAAGACATGAAGACGACAGTGACGGCGCTCGCCATCGGAATCGCCGCATGGGCGGGCATGGCCGCCGCGGCGGACAAGGCGGCCCTGGTCGAGGAAGGCAAGGGCGTGATGATGCAGTTCGGCGGCGCCCTGAAGAAAGAGCTGGTGGCGGCCATTGAGGCCGGTGGACCGGTCAACGGCATCTCGGTCTGCAACACCAAGGCACCGGAAATCGCCGCCCAGGTCTCCGGGGCAACGGGCTGGCGCGTGGCGCGGTCGTCGCACAAGCTGCGCAACCCCGAAAACGCCGCCGATGCCTTCACCGCCGCGGCGATCGAGGAGTTCCTGGCCCGCGAAGCCAAGGGTGAAAAAGCCGAGGACATGGCCAAGGCCGCGATCGTCGAGGAGAACGGACGCCAGGTCTTCCGCCTGGTCAAGGCGATCCCGACCGCGGCGGTCTGCCTGAACTGCCATGGCGGCGACAAGGTGCAGCAGTCGGTGGTCGACAAGCTGGCCGAACTCTACCCCGAGGACACGGCCCGCGGTTTCGAGGAAGGCCAGATGCGCGGCGTCTTCACGCTGATGAAGGCGCTCGACTGACTTCGCGTTCTCAGTTCTGAAAGACCCGGCCGGCGCCCAGCCGGTCGCGCCCCTTGTCGTCAAGCGGCGTGACGGTGATCTTAGGCGCCGGTCCCAACCCGGCGACGGCGCTTTTATCACCTTCCGGAAAATGGATCACGGCGAGGCCGGCGGCGGCAAAAGCAAAGAGCATGGCCGAGGTCTGCAAGGCTTTGGTCATCGGCGTCGGCTCCTTTCGCCTGCCTGTTGCGGGTCCGCGTCGGGCGGTGTGACAACAGGAAACAGCCGAGGCCGGATGCAAAGCAATAACAGCCCGCGCGAAGCGGGCCGTTATCCGATAACAGGTATCTAATACCCTGAAATCGCGTGTTTCTCTTAGGCGAGCATCGACAGCGGGTTTTCGATCTGATCGACGATCACCTGCAGCAGTTGCGCCCCGAGCGCGCCGTCGATCACCCGGTGATCGACGCTGAGCGTCACAGACATCACCGTCGCCACCGCCACCGCGCCATCGGCGTTGACCACCGGTTTTTTCACGCCCGCGCCGACGGCCAGGATCGCACCATGCGGCGGGTTGATCACGGCGTCGAAATTGTCGATGCCGAACATGCCCAGGTTGGAAATCGCGAAGCTGCCGCCCTGGTATTCGTGCGGCGCCAGCTTGCGGTCGCGGGCGCGGGCGGCGAGGTCTTTCATCTCGGTGCTCAGCGCCGAAAGGGACTTCTTGTCGGCATCCTGAATCACCGGGGTGAAGAGGCCGCCGTCGATCGCCACGGCGACCGCCACGTCTGACGGTTTGAGCTTGATGATCCTGTCGCCGGCCCAGACGGCGTTGGCCTCGGGCGCCGCCTGCAGCGCGTTGGCGCAGGCCTTGATGATGAAGTCGTTGACGGAAAGCTTGACGCCGCGCGCTTCCAGCCCGGCATTCATCTCGGCGCGCAGTTTCAGCAGCGCGTCGAGCTTGATGTCCCGGCGCAGATAGAAATGCGGAATGGTCTGCTTGGCCTCGGTCAGCCGTGCCGCGATGGTCTTGCGCATGCCGTCGAGCTTGACCTCCTCGGTCTCGCGGCCCTCATACATCCGCGCCACCATCTCCGAGCTGGCCGATTGCGGCATGGGGGCCGGAGCGGCGGCCGGAGCGGCTGCGGCGGCGGGCGCCGCCGCGGGAGCGGTGACGACATCGCCGATTACGTCGGCCTTGACGATCCGGCCCTTCGGCCCCGACCCCTTGATCCGGGCCAGGTCCAGCCCCTTGTCGGCGGCGATCCGGCGCGCCAGCGGGCTGGCAAAGATCCGGCCGCCATCGGCGGAGGCCGGGGCCGCGGGGGCGGGGGATGCGGCCGGGGCGGCGGGCGCGGCAGCAGGTG
>NZ_JANHAX010000004.1:30000-377209 GCF_030848945.1 Marimonas arenosa | reverse complement strand
CACCGTCCCGATGTTCACGTGCGGTTTCGTGCGTTCAAACTTTTCCTTTGCCATGATGGCCTCCTGTTATCTGAGGCAGAACGGGATTCGCTCCCGTTCCGCATGTTTGCTTAGGCGTATTTCGCCTGAATCTCGTCGCTGATGTTCTGCGGCACCGGGTCGTAGTGATCGAACTGCATGGTGAACTGGGCACGGCCCGAGCTCATCGACCGCAGGTTGTTGATGTAGCCGAACATGTTGGCCAGCGGCACAAAGGCGTTGATCGCCACGGCGTTGCCGCGCGGCTCCTGCCCCGTCACCTGGCCCCGACGCGAGGTCAGGTCGCCGATGATGCCGCCGGTATACTCCTCCGGCGTAATCACTTCGACCTTCATGATCGGTTCCAGCAGTTTGGCTCCGGCCCGTTTAAGACCTTCGCGCATGCACATCCGCGCCGCGATTTCAAAGGCCAGAACGCTGGAGTCAACGTCGTGGAACTTGCCGTCGATCAGCGCGACCTTGAAGTCGATCACCGGGAACCCTGCGAGCGGACCCGAGTCCATCACCGACTGGATACCTTTTTCGACGCCCGGAACGTATTCCTTAGGCACCGCACCGCCGACAATGCGGCTTTCGAACGAATAGCCTTCGCCCGGCTCGGTCGGCGAGATGATCATCTTCACTTCGGCGAACTGGCCCGACCCACCCGACTGTTTCTTGTGGGTGTAGGTGTGCTCGATCTCGTGACCGATGGTCTCGCGGTAAGCCACCTGCGGAGCGCCGATATTGGCTTCGACCTTGAACTCGCGTTTCAGGCGGTCGACCAGAATGTCTAGGTGCAACTCGCCCATGCCCTTCATGATGGTCTGGCCCGACTCGATGTCGGTCTCGACGCGGAAGGACGGGTCTTCTGCCGCCAGACGCTGCAGACCCTGAGACATCTTCTCCTGGTCGTTCTTAGTCTTGGGCTCGACCGCGATTTCAATCACCGGATCGGGGAAGGTCATGGTTTCCAGAACCACCGGATCGTTCTTGGCACAGAGCGTATCCCCCGTGGTGGTATCCTTCAGACCCGCCAGCGCGATGATGTCGCCGGCAAATGCCTCTTCGATTTCCTCGCGGTTGTTCGAGTGCATCATCATCATCCGACCGATGCGCTCGCCCTTGCCCTTGGTCGAGTTCAGGATCTGATCGCCCTTGTTAAGCGTGCCCGAATAGATACGGGTAAAGGTCAGCGAACCGACAAACGGGTCGTTCATGATCTTGAACGCCAGCGCCGAGAACGGCATCTTGTCGTCCGCGCGGCGGGCGATGTTGCGGGTTTCTTCTTCGTCACCGGGTTTGAAGCCCATGTAGTCGACCACGTCGAGCGGGCTCGGCAAGAAGTCGATCACCGCGTTCAGAAGCGGCTGCACGCCCTTGTTCTTGAAGGCCGAGCCGCACAGCACCGGCACGAAGCTCATCGACAGCGTGCCCTTGCGGATCAGCTTGCGCAGCGTGTCCGCATCCGGCTCTTCGCCTTCCAGGTAAGCTTCCATCGCGTCGTCGTCCATTTCGACGGCGTTTTCGATCAGCTTGTTGCGCCACTCCTCGGCGGTGTCCTTGAGCTCGGCGCGGATGTCGCGCAGCTCCCAGGTCGCGCCCAGGTCTTCACCGGCCCAGACCCATTCCTGCATGGTGACCAGGTCGACGATGCCTTCCAGCTCGTTCTCGGCGCCAATCGGGATCTGCACGGGCGCCGGGATGGCGCCGGTCCGATCGGCGATCATGTGCACGCAGTTGAAGAAATCGGCGCCGATCTTGTCCATCTTGTTGACGAACACGATGCGCGGCACCTTGTAGCGGTCGGCCTGGCGCCACACCGTTTCAGTCTGCGGCTCGACGCCGGCATTGGCATCGAGCACCGCGACGGCACCGTCAAGCACCGCCAGCGACCGCTCGACTTCGATGGTGAAATCGACGTGGCCCGGCGTGTCGATGATGTTCATCCGGTACTTGGTGTCAGACGTGCCTTCGGCGGTCGGCTCTTCCTGACGCTGCCAGAAGGTGGTCGTCGCGGCCGAGGTGATGGTGATGCCACGCTCCTGCTCCTGCTCCATCCAGTCCATCGTGGCCGCACCATCGTGCACCTCACCGATGTTGTGGGATTTGCCGGTGTAATACAGGATCCGTTCCGAGCAGGTGGTCTTGCCTGCATCGATATGGGCCATGATGCCGAAGTTGCGGTAGCGGTTGAGCTGATATTCGCGTGCCATGTTTCTCTTGCCTCGGTTGGATTACCAGCGGTAGTGGCTGAACGCTTTGTTGGCGTCGGCCATCTTGTGGGTGTCTTCGCGCTTCTTCACGGCCGAGCCGCGGGATTGAACCGCATCCATCAGCTCGCCGGCCAGACGCTCTTCCATCGTGTTCTCGTTGCGGGCGCGGCTGGCGTTGATCAGCCAGCGGATCGCCAGCGCCTCGCGGCGCTCGGGGCGGACCTCGACGGGCACCTGGTAGGTGGCGCCACCGACCCGGCGCGAACGAACCTCGACGCTGGGCTTGATGTTGTCGAGCGCTTCGTGGAACACCTCGACCGGTGCGCGCTTGATCTTGTCTTCGACGCGGTCAAGCGCGCCATAGACGATTTTCTCGGCGACCGACTTCTTGCCGTCGAGCATGAGGTTGTTCATGAATTTGGTCAGCACCTTGTCGCCATACTTGGCGTCAGGCAGAACTTCGCGCTTTTCAGCGGCGTGACGACGGGACATTTCGTATTCCTCTTACTTCGGACGCTTGGCGCCGTATTTCGAGCGGCGTTGTTTCCGATCCTTCACGCCTTGCGTGTCGAGCACGCCGCGCAGGATGTGGTAACGCACGCCGGGAAGGTCTTTGACACGGCCGCCACGGATCAGAACCACCGAGTGTTCCTGAAGGTTGTGGCTTTCGCCGGGGATGTAGCTGATCACCTCAAAGCCGTTGGTCAGGCGCACCTTGGCCACCTTCCGCATGGCCGAGTTCGGCTTCTTCGGCGTCGTGGTGTAGACGCGGGTGCACACGCCGCGTTTTTGCGGGTTGCCCTCGAGGTGGAGGGACTTGGAGCGTTTCACTTTGGGCTGCCGCGGCTTGCGGATCAGCTGCTGGATCGTCGGCATTGGGTTCTTTCCCCGTTTCTCAACACATGTGTCGCATGGGTGTCCCCATGCAGGTTCCTAAATCTCCGGCGCATCGTGCGTCCACAACACGCAAAAACCGCAATCGTTCCCATTCCGAGGTGAACGACGCGGTGGGTTTCCAGAGGATCGGGCCAGCATTAGGCCGGATCTTGTCCACTACAGTTCTGATATCGGCTTCGAGGCTGCCCCCTCACCGGATGCAGGGCGTATAGGGGGAGTCGGATGGGTTGTCAACACGAGGCTTTCGGCGGTTTTCAGCTTTCTATCTCAAGCAACGTCGTTCAGACTGCATCCAGCGCCTCGAGTTCGAGCCAGAACCGCTTACGCAGGGGCTCGGGCACGGGAAAGGGATCAACTTGGTCTTCTGCGCGCACCCAAGGTCTCGTTGACGCGGGACTGGTTTCGGCCATGCGAAATAACCCGGCATGCGATTTTCCCGGGCCGTGGCGACTCCCCGGTCAGATCCGCCCTTTCCGGCGCAGTTGAGCCTCGCGGTAAAGCGTGAACAGGCCTGTTGTGACCACGATGCTCGCGCCCAGCAGAGTCACCGGCTTTGGCCAGTCGCCGAAGATCAGGTAGCCGAGCAGCAGCGCCCAGATCAGCCCGGTATAGCGGAACGGCGCGACAAAACTGATCTCGCCCACCCGCATCACCATGACCGAGGCAAGATAACCGCCGAGGATAAAGAACGCTGCCATCGCCAGCATCAACCCGTGCCACGGGACCAACGACACCCAACCCTGGGAAAGCGAGGCGAGCCCGCCGGCGCTGGCAATCACCACCGCGGTGATCAGCGCCACCGAAATCGACGGCACCGCCGGCGACAAGCGCCGCACGGAAAGATCTCTCACCGTGACGAAACCGACTGCGGCAAGCGCATAGAGCGAATAGACGCTGAAGCCTTCAGCCCCGGGTCGCACGATCAAGAGCACCCCGAATAACCCGATGGCAATCGCGAGGATCCGCCGCCAGCCCAGAGGCTCGCTGAAGACAAGCGCAGCAGCCAGCGCCACCGTCAGCGGCAGCGCCTGGAGAATCGCGGTGACATTGGCAATGGGCATGTTGAAAAGCGCGGTGAGAAAACAGAAGGTCGCGCCGATCTCGGCCGCCGAGCGCAGCGCGATCAGTCCCCAGTCACGAAGCGGAAAATCCAGCCGGATCGCCCCCATGCGGCGGGCGACGACAAAGATCAGCAAACTGGTCAGCACCCCGCGCAGGAATATCGCCTGCATCAGGGGCACTTCGCCCGCCAGCGACTTTATACAGACGTCGTTGAAGGTGAAGGCGGCCATCGAGACCACCATCAAGCCCGCGCCCTTGAAATTGCCGCTCGCGTCCATGCCTGCCCCCCCTTTACTGCTACGCCGGACCAAACACCGGAACTTGGACAAAGAAAAGCCCCCGCCGTTGCCGGCGGGGGCCATTCGGTTGCTTACCTGTCAGCCGAAGGATTATTCCTCGCGGCTCTCCGGCGTCTCGACAAACGCGTCGAACTCGTCGCCGCCGACCACATCGTCGATGACCGGCGCCGCCAGCGCGGCGGCCGCTTCGGCCTCTTCACGGCGGGCTTCGATCACCACGTTGTCCCGCTGCTGCGCGATGTGACGAACCTTCTGGGTCGCACCACCGGTGCCCGCCGGGATCAGGCGACCAACGATGACGTTCTCCTTGAGGCCCACCAGCTTGTCGCGCTTGCCCTGCACCGAAGCCTCGGTGAGCACCCGCGTGGTCTCCTGGAACGAAGCCGCCGAGATGAACGACCGGGTCTGCAGCGACGCCTTGGTGATGCCAAGAAGGATCGGCTCGCCCGATGCCGGGCGTCCGCCCTTGGACTCGGCCTTCTCGTTGGCCAGGTCGAACTCGGCCTTGTCGACATGCTCGCCTTTCAGAAGCGTGGTGTCCCCGCTGTCGAGGATTTCCCACTTCTGCAGCATCTGGCGGACGATCACTTCGATATGCTTGTCGTTGATCTTCACGCCCTGCAGACGATACACGTCCTGGACCTCGTCGATCATGTAATCGGCCAGCGCCTCGACCCCCATGATGGAGAGGATGTCGTGCGGCGCAGGATTGCCGTCCATGATGTAGTCGCCCTTCTGGACAAAATCGCCTTCCATCACCGGAATGTGCTTGCCCTTCGGCACCATGTATTCGACGGGCTCCATCGACTCGTCCGACGGCTCGATCGAGATGCGGCGCTTGTTCTTGTAGTCGCGCCCATAACGGACGTAACCGTCGATCTCGGCGATGATGGCGTGATCTTTCGGACGGCGCGCCTCGAACAGTTCCGCCACCCGCGGCAGACCGCCGGTGATGTCCTTGGTTTTGGCACCTTCGCGCGGGATCCGTGCGACAACGTCGCCAGCCTTGATCTCCTGGCCGTCTTCGACCGACAGGATCGCGTCCACCGACATCGGGTAGGTCACCGGGTTGCCGGCCTCGTTACGGACCGGTTCGCCATCTTCGCCCACCAGGATGATCTCGGGTTTGAGCTCGTTGCCTTTCGGCGCGGCCCGCCAGTCGATCACGATCTTCTGGGTCATGCCGGTGGCCTCGTCGGTCTCGTCGCGCACCGCAATGCCGGACACCAGGTCGACGAACTTGGCCGTGCCGTCCTTCTCGGCGATAATCGGCAGCGTGTACGGGTCCCACTCGAAGAGCTTGTCTCCGCGCGCCACCTTGCCGCCCTCCTTGACGAACAGCTTGGAACCGTATCCCAGCTTGTGGCTGGCACGCTCACCGCCCTCGTCGTCCTGGATGATCAGCTTCATATTGCGGCCCACCACCAGCTGTTCGCCGGCGGCGTTTTTCAGCAGCTGGGCATTTTCGAACACGACCTTGCCTTCCTGGCTGGCTTCGAGGAACGATTGCTGGCCGCCCTGCGCCACGCCGCCGATGTGGAAGGTCCGCATCGTCAGCTGAGTGCCCGGCTCGCCGATCGACTGCGCCGCAATGATGCCGACGGCTTCGCCGGTGTTCACCTTCGTGCCGCGCGCCAGATCGCGACCATAGCACATCGCACAGACACCATCTTCGGCTTCGCAGGTCAGCGGGCTGCGGATACGGGCCGACAACACGCCGGCCTCCTCGATCGCGTCGGCCATGCGCTCGTCGATCAAGGCGCCCCGGGCGACGACGATCTCGCCGCTACCAGGCGCCATGATGTCCTCGGCCGCGACCCGACCCAGGATCCGCTCGGCCAGCGAGGCCACGACTTCACCGTCGTTCACCGCCGCCTCGGCGGTGATCGCTTTCTCGGTGCCGCAATCGTTCTCGCGCACGATGCAGTCCTGCGCCACGTCGACCAGGCGACGGGTCAGATAGCCCGAGTTTGCCGTCTTCAGTGCCGTATCCGACAGACCTTTGCGCGCGCCGTGAGTCGAGTTGAAATACTCGAGCACGGTCAGGCCTTCCTTGAAGTTCGAGATGATCGGAGTCTCGATGATGTCGCCGTTGGGCTTGGCCATCAGGCCGCGCATCCCGCCCAGCTGTTTCATCTGCGTGACCGAGCCCCGGGCACCGGAATGGGCCATCATGTAGACCGAGTTCGGTTCCATGACCTGGCCGGCCTCGTTCTTCACATCGGCCGAGATGGTGCCCATCATCGCGTCAGTGACCTTGTCGTTGCACTTCGACCAGGCATCGACGACCTTGTTGTACTTTTCACCCTGGGTGATCAGGCCGTCCATGTACTGCTGTTCGAAATCCTTGACCTGGTCGCGGGTCTCGTCGACGATCGCCCACTTGTTGTCGGGGATCACCATGTCGTCCTTGCCAAAGCTGATGCCGGCGCGGAAGGCTTCCTTGAAGCCCATCGACATGATCTGGTCGCAGAAGATAACCGATTCCTTCTGGCCGCAATAGCGGTAGACGGTGTCGATGACCTGCTGCACCTCTTTCTTGCGCAGCAGCCGGTTGACCAGTTCGAACGGCGCCTTGGTGTTCGTCGGAAGAAGCGCGCCGAGGCGCACCCGGCCCGGGGTTGTTTCAAACCGCTGCATCACGGTTTCGCCAGTTTCCGGATCGACCTGAGGTACCCGCGCAGTGATCTTGGCGTGCAGGTGGACCGCACCGGTATCGAGCGCGTATTGCACCTCTTCGATGGACGAGAACACCATGCCCTCGCCCTTCATGCCTTCGCGCTCGATGGTCGTGTAATAGAGGCCGAGGATCATGTCCTGCGACGGCACGATGATCGGCGCGCCGTTGGCGGGCGACAGCACGTTGTTGGTCGACATCATCAGCACGCGGGCTTCCAGCTGGGCTTCCAGCGACAGCGGCACGTGAACGGCCATCTGGTCACCGTCGAAGTCGGCATTGAACGCCGAGCACACCAGCGGATGAAGCTGGATCGCCTTGCCCTCGATCAGCACCGGTTCGAACGCCTGGATACCAAGGCGGTGCAATGTCGGGGCGCGGTTCAGCAGCACGGGATGTTCGCGGATCACCTCGTCAAGGATATCCCAGACCTCGGGGCGTTCCTTCTCGACCAATTTCTTGGCCTGTTTCACGGTGCTCGACAGTCCCTTGGCCTCGAGCCGCGAATAGATGAACGGCTTGAACAGCTCGAGCGCCATTTTCTTGGGCAACCCGCACTGGTGCAGCTTGAGTTCCGGCCCGGTCACGATGACAGAACGGCCCGAGAAGTCGACCCGCTTGCCCAGAAGGTTCTGGCGGAAGCGGCCCTGCTTGCCCTTGAGCATGTCCGAAAGCGATTTCAGCGGGCGCTTGTTGGCACCGGTGATGACCCGGCCGCGGCGGCCGTTGTCGAACAGCGCATCGACCGATTCCTGCAGCATCCGCTTTTCGTTGCGCACGATGATGTCGGGTGCGCGCAGTTCGATCAGCCGCTTCAAACGGTTGTTGCGGTTGATCACCCGGCGATACAGGTCATTCAGGTCCGAGGTCGCGAACCGGCCGCCATCGAGCGGCACCAGCGGTCGCAACTCGGGCGGGATCACCGGGATCACCGTCAGCACCATCCATTCCGGGCGGTTGCCGCTCTCGATGAACGACTCGACCACTTTCAGCCGCTTGATGATCTTCTTGGGCTTCAGTTCGCCGGTGGCTTCCTTCAGCTCTTCGCGCAGGCGCTCGGCCTCGGTCTCCAGGTCGATCTGGCTCAGCATCTCGCGGATCGCCTCGGCGCCGATATTGGCCGTGAACGCGTCCATGCCGTAGTGGTCCTGGGCGTCCATGAACTCTTCCTCGGTCAGCATCTGACCATAGGAAAGGTCGGTGAGCCCCGGTTCGATCACCACGTAGTTTTCGAAGTAGAGCACGCGTTCGAGATCGCGCAGCGTCATGTCAAGCATCAGGCCAATGCGCGAAGGCAGCGACTTGAGGAACCAGATATGCGCCACCGGCGCCGCCAGTTCGATATGGCCCATGCGCTCGCGGCGGACCTTCTGCAGCGTGACTTCGACACCGCATTTCTCGCAGACGACGCCGCGATACTTCATGCGCTTGTATTTGCCGCACAGGCATTCATAGTCTTTGATCGGCCCGAAGATGCGGGCACAAAAGAGGCCGTCACGCTCGGGCTTGAAGGTCCGGTAGTTGATGGTTTCCGGCTTCTTGATCTCGCCGTACGACCAGCTCAGGATCCGTTCCGGGCTCGCCAAGCTGACGCGGATCTCGTCAAAGATCTTCTGCGGGGCCAGCGGGTTGAACGGGTTGTTGATCAGTTCCTGGTTCATTTTGATGTCCTCAAATTGGTGTGGAAGCGTTGGGTAGGGGTAAGGGCTTTCGCCCCTACTCCTCATCCTCCACATCCAGGAGTTCCATGTTCAGGCCGAGACCGCGGACTTCTTTGACGAGCACGTTGAACGATTCCGGTACGCCGGCTTCGAAATTGTCCTCGCCCTTGACGATCGACTCGTAGACCTTGGTCCGGCCCGCCACGTCGTCGGACTTCACCGTCAGCATTTCCTGCAGGGTATAGGCCGCGCCATAGGCTTCCAGCGCCCAGACTTCCATTTCCCCGAAGCGCTGGCCGCCGAACTGCGCCTTGCCGCCCAGCGGCTGCTGGGTGACGAGCGAGTACGGCCCGGTCGAGCGCGCGTGGATCTTGTCGTCGACCAGGTGGTGCAGCTTGAGCAGGTATTTCACGCCCACGGTGACGGGGCGCGCAAACTGCTCGCCGGAACGGCCGTCGAACAGGATCGACTGGCCCGAGGTGTCGAACCCGGCGCGGGTCAGCGCGTCGTTGACGTCCGCCTCCTTGGCGCCGTCGAACACCGGCGTCGCAATCGGCACGCCGCGGGTGACGTTCTCGGCCGCTTCGACCAGCCCGCCTTCGTTCATACCTGCGATGCCTTCCTCATAGACGTCCTCGCCATAGGCATGTTTCATCGCTTCGCGTACCGGGGTCAGATCGCCGGTGCGGCGGTAGTCACCCAGCGCATCGTCGATCTTCACACCCATGCCGCGCGCGGCCCAGCCCATGTGGGTCTCCAAGATCTGACCCACGTTCATCCGGCTGGGCACGCCCAGCGGGTTGAGGCAGATATCGACCGGGGTGCCGTCTTCGAGGAACGGCATGTCCTCCATCGGCACCACCTTCGACACCACGCCCTTGTTGCCGTGGCGCCCGGCCATCTTGTCACCCGGCTGCAGCTTGCGCTTCACCGCGACGAAGACCTTGACCATCTTCATCACGCCCGGCGGCAGGTCGTCGCCGCGGCGAACCTTCTCGACCTTGTCCTCGAAACGGGCATCGAGCGTGCGCTTCTGCACCTCGTACTGCTCGTGCAGCGCTTCGACGATCTGGGCATCCTTCTCATCTTTCAGCGCCAGCTGCCACCACTGGCCGCGGGTCAGGGTTTCCAGCAGATCCTCGGTGATTTCCGAGTTCGCCTTGACGCCTTTCGGCCCCTTGACCGCCACCTTGCCCAGGATCAGCGATTTCAGACGGGCATAGATGTTGCGGTCGAGGATCGCCAGCTCGTCGTCGCGGTCACGGGCCAGACGTTCGACTTCCTCGCGCTCGATCTGCAAGGCGCGCTCGTCCTTTTCAACGCCGTGGCGGTTGAAGACACGCACCTCGACCACGGTGCCGAAATCGCCCGGCTTGACGCGCAGCGAGGTGTCGCGCACGTCGCTGGCTTTCTCACCAAAGATGGCGCGCAGAAGCTTTTCTTCCGGCGTCATCGGGCTTTCGCCCTTGGGGGTGATCTTGCCCACCAGAATGTCGCCCGGCTCGACGTCTGCGCCGATATAGACGATGCCCGCCTCGTCAAGGTTGCGCAGCGCTTCTTCGCCGACATTCGGGATGTCACGGGTGATCTCTTCCGGCCCCAGCTTGGTATCACGGGCGGCGACCTCGAACTCCTCGATATGGATCGAGGTGAAAACGTCATCCCGCGCAATGCGCTCGGAGATCAGGATCGAGTCCTCGTAGTTGTAGCCGTTCCACGGCATGAAGGCGACGACCACGTTCTTGCCCAGTGCCAGCTCGCCCAGATCGGTCGACGGGCCATCGGCGATAACCTCGCCCTTGACCACCGTGTCGCCCACTTTGACAAGCGGTTTCTGGTTGATCGTCGTGTTCTGGTTGGAACGCTGGAACTTGCGCAGACGATAGATGTCCACGCCGGCATCGCCAAGTTCAAGATCTTCAGTGGCGCGCACAACGATACGCGACGCATCGACCTGGTCGATGACCCCGGCACGTTTCGCCATGATCGAGGCACCGCTGTCACGGGCGACGATTTCCTCGATACCGGTGCCCACCAGCGGCGCTTCGGCCTGCAACAGCGGCACTGCCTGGCGTTGCATGTTCGAGCCCATCAGGGCGCGGTTGGCGTCATCGTTTTCCAGGAACGGAATCAGCGAGGCCGCAACCGACACCAGCTGCTTCGGCGACACGTCGATCAGATCGACGTTTTCGCGCGGCGCCAGGGTGTATTCGCCCGACTGACGGGTTGACACCAGATCGTTTTCGAACTTGCCGTCCTTGTCGAGATGGGCGTTGGCCTGCGCCACCACGTGGCGCATCTCTTCGGTGGCCGACATGTAGGACACCTCGTCGGTCACCTTGGCATCCACCACCTTGCGATAAGGCGTTTCGATGAAGCCGTATTTGTTGACGCGGGCGAAAGTGGCCAGCGAGTTGATCAGGCCGATGTTCGGGCCCTCCGGCGTCTCGATTGGGCACATCCGGCCATAGTGGGTCGGGTGCACGTCGCGGACCTCGAAACCGGCGCGCTCGCGGGTCAGGCCGCCCGGCCCAAGCGCCGACAGGCGGCGTTTGTGAGTGACCTCGCTGAGCGGGTTGGTCTGGTCCATGAACTGGGAAAGCTGCGATGAGCCGAAGAATTCGCGCACCGCGGCCGCGGCCGGTTTGGCGTTAATCAGGTCCTGCGGCATCACCGTGTCGATCTC
Organism: Marimonas arenosa; assembly: GCF_030848945.1. Lineage (GTDB taxonomy): Bacteria > Pseudomonadota > Alphaproteobacteria > Rhodobacterales > Rhodobacteraceae > Marimonas > Marimonas arenosa. The sequence goes on along the minus strand of NZ_JANHAX010000004.1, from coordinate 365,693 downwards.
GACCGAGCTCATCCGCTCCTTGATCGCCCGCTCCATCCGCAGCAGGCCAACGCGATACTGGTTCTCCATCAGTTCGCCGACCGAGCGCACCCGGCGGTTGCCGAGGTGGTCGATATCGTCGATATCACCCTTGCCGTCGCGCAACTCGACCAGCGCCTTGATGCAGGCCACGATGTCCTCGCGGTCGAGCGTCCGCTGGGTGTCGGGCTTGTCGAGCGCGAGGCGCATGTTCATCTTCACCCGGCCCACGGCCGACAGGTCATAGCGCTCGCTGTCGAAGAACAGCGTGTCAAACAGCGCCGAGGCGGCCTCGACGGTGGGCGGCTCGCCCGGGCGCATGACGCGATAGATGTCCATGAGCGCAGTGTCGCGGTTAATATTCTTGTCCTGCGCCATGGTGTTGCGCATGTAGGGGCCGACATTGACGTTATCGATGTCGAGCACCGGGATCTCGGTAACACCCGCATCCAGCAGGTCCTGCAGCGATCCGCCGGTGATGTTGCCATCCTTGTCATGCTCAAGCGTCAGTTCATCGCCGGCCTCGACGTAAATCGCACCGGTTTCCTCGTTGATGATGTCTTTCGCGGCGAACTTGCCGACGATCTGCTCGAACGGCACCAGCAGGTCAGTGATCTTGCCCTCGTCGATGATCTTCTTCACCGCCCGCGGCGTCACCTTCTTGCCGGCTTCGCCGATGACTTGTCCGGTCTTGGCATCGACCAGGTCAAACGCCGGCCGGGTGCCCCGCACCCGCTCGGGGAAGAACTTGGTGATCCAGCCGTTGTCTTTCTTGCGCAGCTTGTAGGTGACCGTCTCGTAATAGGCATCCATGATGCCTTCCTGGTCGAGCCCCAGCGCGTAAAGCAGCGTCGTCACCGGCAGCTTGCGGCGACGGTCGATACGGGCAAAGACGATGTCCTTGGCGTCGAATTCGAAATCCAGCCACGAGCCACGATAGGGGATGATACGGCAGGCGAACAGCAGCTTGCCCGAGGCATGGGTCTTGCCCTTGTCATGATCGAAGAACACACCGGGCGAGCGGTGCATCTGGGACACGATCACGCGCTCGGTGCCGTTGACGATGAAGGTGCCGTTCGGCGTCATCAGGGGCATGTCGCCCATGAACACGTCCTGCTCCTTGATGTCCTTGACCGATTTGGCGCCGGTATCCTCGTCCACATCGAACACGATCAGCCGCAGCTTGACCTTCAGCGGCGCCGAATAGGTCATGTCGCGCTGCTGGCATTCCTCGACGTCGTATTTCGGCTCTTCCAGCTCGTAATCGACGAATTCCAACACGCTGGTTTCATGGAAGTCCTTGATCGGGAAAACCGACTGGAAGACGCCCTTGATGCCCTCGCCATCCTGCGGGATCTCTTGATCACCGGAATTCAGGAACAGATCGTAGCTGCTTTTCTGCACCTCGATCAGGTTCGGCATCTCCAGCACTTCGCGGATCTTGCCATAATATTTACGCAAACGTTTCTGGCCAAGGAAGGATTGAGCCATGGTCGATGTCACCTTTCGTTTCTCACCGGTCGAAGCTGCCGTCGGGGCCCGGCACCTCGCCCATACGAGACAGCCCGTTCAGGATCCATTCCTGGCCGCCGCCCAAAGCGGCCTCCCGATCTCTGAACCGAGCCTTAGAAAACGCCCCTTTTTCACGTTTCGAACAAGGGGCCCTTGCTAAGACAGGTTCGGCTGGACCCGGATTTTGCCGGATCCAGCCTTGAAAGTCCCGGGGATCAACCCCGGTAAAGCCGATTACTTGAGCTCGACTTCGGCGCCAGCTGCTTCCAGCTTGGCTTTGAGTTCTTCGGCTTCGGCCTTGGCAACGCCTTCCTTGACGGCTTTGCCACCGGCTTCGACCAGCTCTTTGGCTTCCTTGAGGCCGAGGCCGGTGATGCCGCGGACTTCCTTGATGACGTTGATTTTCGACGCGCCGGCCGAAACCAGGATCACGTCGAATTCGTCTTTTTCCTCTTCAGCGGCACCACCGGCATCGCCTGCGGGGCCGGCCATCATCACAGCACCGCCGGCGGCGGGCTCGATGCCGTACTCGTCTTTGAGGATGGTTTTCAGTTCTTGTGCTTCGAGAAGGGTCAGACCCACGATCTCTTCCGCCATTTTTTTCAGATCAGCCATGTTACTTGCTTTCCGTTTTCAAGTTTGTGTTCCAACGCCGGGCATTCGCCCCTGCGCCGATCATTCAGGTGCTTACGCCGCCTTCTCTTCGATAGTCGAAAGGATGGAAGCGATATTCGAAGCAGGTGCGCCAATTGCGCCCGCGATGTTGGAGGCCGGTGCGCCGAGCATACCCGCGATGGTGGCGATGAGTTCATCGCGCGAGGGCATTTTCGACACGGCTTCCACGCCGGCACGGTCGAGCGCGTTCTCACCCATCGCCCCGCCAAGGATTTCGAACTTCTTGTTCTCCTTGGCGAAGTCCTCGGCCACCTTGGCTGCTGCCACGGGGTCCTCGGAATAGGTCAGAACGGTCATGCCATTGAGGTATTCTGCCACGCTTGCGCAGGGCTTGCCCTCAAGGGCGATCTTGGCGAGCCTGTTCTTGGCGACACGAACCGACGCCTCGGCCCCACGGGCACGAGAACGCAGATCCTGCATCTCAGCAACTGTCAGACCGGCGTAGTGGGCAACCACAACGACGCCAGAGCTTTCGAAGATCTGGCCGAGTTCCTCGACCACTTTCTCTTTCTGGGCTCTATCCACAGTTTCACTCCAGTTATGGGAGGCTCTTGGGACCCCCCGGCTCTTGCTTTCACCAGGTCTTGCAAAGGCCCGGCAATCGGGTCCTTACGGGTCCGTTCCAACTCACTCCGGGACAGCCTTCGAAGCAGTCCTGAGAAATCTGGTCTTTACCCGTCTCAGGCAGGATTTATGGATTACTCCACCCACCGTCTCGGACGAATCGACAGGCCGCCACGAGCGACTCGGGCGACCTGACGAGGCGTCGTTTAGAGCGAAACGGCGGCCGGGGCAAGGGGGGGAGCGCGATTTTCGCCCTGCCCTGCGAACCGCGGGACCGCGGTCGCGGGTCTACGGCATATTGACGGTTCCCGGCGATACTGCGCCGGCAGTTGCCGCCAGGCACCCCGCGACACCCGCCGCGAGGACCCCGTTTTGGCCACCTCCTTCGAAATTCTCTATCTCGGCACCGGCCCGGATATCGACCCGTCAGAGGGCAACGACTCCAGCGAAAACGCCGGCGCGCTGGTCGGCCTCACATTCGGATCCGCTGAATCGCCGCTGGCCTTCAACGCCCAGCACACGTTCAGTCCCGTCGGCTATTCCGACGACGATCCGACCATGCACGACGCGAACAACAGTGTTGCCAGCGACACGTTCAGCATCGACGGCGACCCGCCACAGACCTGCGACTCGCTCGGCCTCTACAACGCGACGATCACCTGTACCGACGGCACGCTGGACGCGACCATCACCGCCGTGGTGTTTCAGGAGTCCAACGGAAACCTCTACCTGGCGCCAGAGCTGAGCGCCAACAGCGATTATTACGCCGTGACCGCCGCCCCGATCGAAAGCATCACGTTCGATTCGGTCGCCGCCGGTACCCAGGTCAATCTGATCGCCGACCGGCAAAGCTCCGATTTCCTGTGTTCCGAAGTCCGCACCCGCCTGCTGACACCGGGCGGCGAGCGGCCGGTTTCCACCATCACGCCGGGTGACCGGATCGTCACCGCGGATCACGGCGCGCAGCCGGTGCACTGGGTCTGGCGCACCGACGATCTCTGGACCCGGGACAGCAACCCGGAAGAACCGATCCGGTTCGCTCCCGGCGCGCTGGGCGCAGGCCTGCCGCATCGCGCGCTGATCGTCTCGCCATAGCACCGCCTGCTGGTGCCCGATGCCGGCCACGGCCCCGGCGCGCTGGCCCCGGCCAAGGCCTTCACCGGCCTGCCCGGCATTCGCCCGATGCACGGTCGGCGGCGGGCGATCTACATTCGCCTGATTTTTGAACGGCACCAGATCGTCTTTGCCGAAGGCGCCCCGACCGAAAGCTTCTTTCCCGGCGCGGTTGCGATGTAAAACCTCACTCCGAAACACCGGCTCGATATTCTGCACCCGTTGCGCTGCCCCGTCAGCGGGACCGTCGGCGGCGGTTATGCTCCGGCCCGGCCATTCCTGAACCCCGGACAGCTGCGCCGCACCGGCGCGTTGTCGGCGCCGGTCTGGACCTCAGCCCGCCTAGCCAGGGCCGGCCTGGGCCAGCTTCCGCAGCTGGCTCTGGTGCGGTCCGCCTGACACTGGGCGCCCCGGCCTCGGGCCAACCTCCGCCAAACCGGCCCGCACGCGGTCCGGACCGGAAAGCGCGAACGAAAAAGGCGCCCCGCAGGGCGCCCTTCCGGATGGTTTCTGCGCGGGGTCAGTGACCGGCGGCATTGTCGACGTCGATCGTCACGCCCGGGCCCATGGTCGAGCTCAACGCGATCTTCTTCATATAGGCGCCCTTGGCCCCGGCCGGTTTGGCGCGGGCAACGGCGTCCACGAAAGCGCGGACGTTCTCGACCAGCTTGGCTTCGTCGAACGACGCCTTGCCGACGCCGGCATGCACCACGCCGGCTTTCTCGACCTTGAACTGCACTTCGCCGCCCTTGGCCGCTTTCACCGCCTCGGCCACGTCCATCGTCACCGTGCCGACCTTGGGGTTCGGCATCAGGTTGCGCGGACCCAGCACTTTGCCCAGACGGCCAACGACCGGCATCATGTCAGGGGTGGCGATGCAGCGGTCGAACTCGATCTTGCCGCCCTGGATGGTCTCCATCAGGTCTTCGGCGCCGACGATATCAGCTCCGGCTTCCTTGGCCTCGTCGGCCTTCGGGCCACGGGCAAAGACAGCGACACGCACGTCCTTGCCAGTGCCGTTGGGCAGGCCGACGACACCACGGACCATCTGGTCGGCATGACGCGGGTCGACACCCAGGCAGACGGCGATTTCGACGGTTTCATCGAACTTGGCATTGGCATTGGCCTTGACCAGGCTGACCGCCTCTTCCACGGAAATGTTCGATTTGCCAGCAACGGCTTCGCGAGCGGCGCGGGTACGTTTTCCAAGCTTTGCCATGTTACTTCACCTCGATGCCCATGGAGCGGGCGCTGCCCACGATGATCAGCATTGCCGCCTCGATATCGTTGGCGTTGAGGTCCTTCATCTTGGCCTCGGCAATCTCGCGCACCTGTTTGGTGGTGACGCTGCCCACGGTCTCGCGGCCGGGGTTGTTAGCGCCCGACTTCAGATTGGCGGCCTTGCGCAGGTAATACGACGCCGGCGGCGTCTTGATGTCCATCGAGAAGGACTTGTCCTGATAATAGGTAATCACGGTCGGGCACGGCGCGCCCGGTTCCATGTCTGCCGTCTTGGCGTTGAACGCCTTGCAGAATTCCATGATGTTGATACCGCGCTGACCCAGCGCCGGACCGACCGGCGGAGACGGGTTCGCTTGCCCGGCTGGGACCTGCAGCTTCATGGTCCCGGCTAGTTTCTTGGCCATTGGCCTTTCTCCTTTTCCAACACCGTCGGGGCGCGCCCCTCGGGTTTTCGTTGCCGTGGTCCGGTCCAGGGGCCGCGGCCCCCTCGCCTCCCACGTCTGTCACACGTCAGGTCTGCTTGGTGACCTGCGTGAATTCCAACTCGACCGGGGTCTCCCGGCCGAAGATCGACACCGTCACCTTCAGGCGCTGGTTGTCGTCGTCGACTTCCTCGACCATGCCGTCGAAATCCTCGAACGGCCCGTCGTTGACCTTGACCTTCTCACCCACTTCGAAGTGGATCATCAGCTTCGGCGCTTCTTCGCCCTCGGCGACGCGGCCGAGGATCGCCTCGACCTCGGCGTCGCGCATCGGCATCGGACGGCCCTGCGGCCCCAGGAAGCCGGTCACCCGGTTGATGCCGTTGATCAGGTGATAGCCCTTGTCGGACATCTCCATATGCACCAGCACGTAACCCGGCATGAAGCGGCGCTCGGTCGTGACCTTCTTGCCGCGGCGCACCTCGATCACCTCTTCGGTGGGCACCAGAACCTCGTCGATCTGGTCCTCGAGGCCCTGCTCGCCCACAAGCTGCCTGATCTGCTCAGCGATCTTTTTCTCGAAATTCGAGAGCACGCTCACCGAGTACCACCGTTTCGCCATCTGTGCTTCGATCCTGTCTGCCGGCGCCCAAGACACCGGATTATTCCGTTTCTGCAAGCAGCTGCCCGCGACACTCCCCGCAACAAAAAGCGGCGTGCAACACGAATCGCCACACGCCATTGTCGGAGAGTGGGGCGGTGCTACCCTCTGAGGCCAATGAATTCAAGGGCCGGGATGCGATTTTTCGCCGCCGGGTTCGTTGACTCGAAAACACCTCTCGCCCGCGATGGTGCGGCGTGCGGGTTCGATTGTCGCGAATTGCCTCAGCCGAACAGGCCCAGGATGCCCTGCAAGCCCGATTTGATGAGCAGGTCGACAAGCGCGAAGAAAATCGCGGTCAGCGTGGCCATGATGAACACCATGACCGTGGTCAGGAAAACCTCGCGGCGGGTCGGCCAGACAACCTTGGCGACCTCCGAGCGAACCTGCTGGATGAATTGAATCGGATTTGTGCGGGCCATGACCTGTCTTTCTTGAAGCTCGGGGGTCACATACGCGGGCGCGCCGGCGATTTCAAGCCTGCGCTGCCTGACCTTCGCCCGCAGCCCCGCGGCCGGACGTCACGAGCGCAGTTGCCCCGGGACCCGGCCCGCCCGGGCCACTATGTCCTCTCGCTCACTCTGAAGCCGATCGAACGGATCGGCATCCATCGCCTCGGTTTGGCTGACTGCGGCCGAGCGGCCGAAATCAGGCAAATAAACCCCGTCGGTCCAGCTTTCCGGCAAGGCTGTCAGCCAGCCATCGACCCGGTCGGCCCCGCGCTGGACCCGCTCCAACACGCGTTGTGCGGTTTCGGGGCGGCGCTTCGAGAACCACTCCCAGAACACCAGCACCAATTCGGTCACCCGGTCAGGTCCCAGCGTGAAATACGCGATCAGCACGATCCACAGCCCAAGAAACAGCAGCCCCGGAATCAGCCACGGCTTCCAGATCATCACCGCCAGCAGCAGCAGGACTGCACTATGCTTGCGTTTGGGCTCGTAGCTGGCGATGCGGGCCTTCAGCCGGTCGACAATCCTGTCGGGCGCCACGGCGTTGAAGGATGCCGTTGAATGCGGGAGCTCCGGTTGGGTCTGGGCATGGGGTTCGGCCCCGCGGGTTGCCCAATCGTCCGGCAGGTCCGCCAGGTCCGTCACCCGGCGGCGGCGCGGCAGCAGCGCCGCCAGGCGGCCGAGCAGACCGGGGCCCCGGGCGTCGTCCATGCCAGCCGGGTCATCGTTCATCTCGTCGGAATCGGCAGCGCCCAACTCCGGCAGGGTCTTCGCCAGTGCCGAAGGCGCGGTCGCGGTCATTGTCGCGGACGATACCGCCTCGGGCTGCCGCGGCGCCTTGCGCGGCACGGCCGTCTCCTTCGCAGATTCCTGCATCATCTGCCGCACGACACTCAGCGTTTCATCCACAGGTGCACTTTCCGGCTTTGCCGGCACCGATTCACTCGTCCTGACCTTGTTCACTGCTGACAACCTTTCCTGTCGGGTTTGGCGAGACCCGAATGCCCCTCCCAACCTCAGGAGCGTGCCCGACATGGCGGGCTTTTTTGAGGCGGAAAGGCGGCAGAAGCTGGGCCGGGTGCCAGCTAGCCGCCGCCCGGAACCTCGGCACGATGCACCGGCAACCCTGCATAATCGCCGCGCCGATCCCGGTCGAAAGGCAGACGTTCGGCATTGCCCCGGCGAAAGTCGCGCGGCAGTTGTAGCGGCACGAAACACTCCTTTGGTCCGAACACCTGCTCCGGCGCCGCCGCGTCGGCATAGCCCGGGCACCAGATCGACCCACCCCAACCGTCACCGGCGCGGTTGAGCCCTAGCCAGGCCAGCCCCTGTTCCATCGCCCGCGTCACCACGAAGGGCCGCCAGCTGTGAAAGGACAGATCATGCGCATAGGCCGAGCATTGCAGCACCAGGTCGACCCCGTCCGCCGCCAGCCGCGCCGTCAGTTCCGGAAACCGGATGTCATAGCAGATCAGCGGCGCAATCCTGAGCCCGCAGATTTCAAACTGGAACAGGTGATCGCCGGCCCGGAACGCCCCGGCCTCCGCCGAGTCGCCGAACTGCGCCAGATGCAGCTTGTCGTAGAAGCCCAGCAACACCCCGTCCGGCCCGACCGCCGCCTGGCAGATGAAATGTCGCCCCGCCTCGTCGCGCCGCGCGAAGCCATAGACCACCGTCGCCCGAACCGCCTGCGCCAGCTCTGCGAACACCATGAAGCTCGGCCCCTCCAGCGGCTCGGCCAGAAGATCGAGCCGGGCGAACGCCGCCTCGGAATACTCGATCGCACTCAGCTCGGGCAGCACGATCAGATCGTATTGCCCCGGCTCCGCGACCGCCCGGATCCGCGCCACCACCGACCGCAGATGTGAATCCCGCGCCGCTGCGTCGGGCGTTTCCGGCACGTCGATCTGGCAGGCCAGCAACGTCAGGTCTCGCGGTTCAGTCATGGCTTCTCAGTCCCGGGTAGGTCTCAGGTCGTCGCCGGTCAGCCTAACGCGCGTTGCCGACCTTTGTCGCGTGGCAATGTCACCAAAGCCGGTTCGTCAGCATGTCCAGGAGAGAATGGCAGGGGCAGCAGGGCTCGAACCCGCGACCTACGGTTTTGGAGACCGTCGCTCTACCAGCTGAGCTATACCCCTAAGGCCGAGGCCGGGTTTACTGGCCGTCGCAAGCGAATGCAAGACGGAACTGACAGGAAAACAGCGGCCCGATGCGCTCAGTAGCGCTTGCCAAAAACGACGGCGCGCAGCATCTCGCCCTGCTTGATCATCAGCTGTGCCAGATCGGCGGCATAGCTCGCCGGCAGACCAGCCTCGACCGCCTCGGCGAAGGCCGCCTCGGCGTCGTCGTAACGGCCCTCGAGGACCAGAAGCCGAGCCCGGTAATAGCCCAGTTCGACCAGCCAGGGCGCCACCTCGCTGGCCCGCTCAAGGACCTGCCGCGCCTCGTCCAACCGGCCCAGTTCCAGCGCCAGGTTGGCATAAAGCTTGAGATCGTAGCCGTCCGGCGCCTCGGCCGCAACATTCGCGGCCATGATCGCGAGGGCCTCTTCGAACTGCTCGTCGCGGCGCAGCATCTCGGCCAGCCAGTAGCGCAGGAAATCGTCGTTCTCGAACTCGGCGAAGGCGTCGCGCAGCGTTGTCAGGGCGAGTTGGTCGAAGCCCATCGCCGCCTGGGCCCGCGCCTTCAGCACCACTCCGTCACTCAACTCCGGCGCTTTCCGGATCACCAGCTCGGCATCGCGCAGGGCGCGCAAATTGTTGCCGTTCCAGCGCGAGATATGCGACCGCCAGATCAGCACGTCGAGATCGTCGGGGTTAAGCTCACCGGCCTTGAGAATATGCGTAAGTGCGGCCGCGTATCGCTGCAACTCGGCCAGCGCCCGCGCCGCCCCCTCGTGGGCGTTGGCATCCTCGGCTTCTAGCGCGATCGCGGCCTGAAACGCGGCCAGCGCCGCCTCGTAACGGTGCACATCGAGCAGGATCCAGCCCTTTTCGCGCAACGTCCAGCGATCCGTATCGTTCAGCGCCAGCGCCGCGTCGAGATAGCCCACCGCGGTGTCGATATCGAGACGCCCGGCCCGGAACCCCGCCCCGCCAAAACCGCCCAGCCCGTCATTGGTGGGGTTAACCGCCACCGACGCTTCGAAATGTCCGGCCGCCGCAGCGAAGTCTTCGCGGGCATATGCCACCCAGCCCAGCCCGTTCAGCCCCCGGGTCGAACGCGGATCGAGGTCCAGGATCCGGCGGTATTGCACCTCGGCCTCGTCGAATTGCCTGGTCCAGCGATAGGCGTGGCCCAGCGCCTCGAGGATCTGGAGATGCTGCACCCGGCCATAGCCGCCTTCGTCCAGCGCCTGCTGGCAGATACCGATCAACTCCTCGTCGCTGGCGTTGAGGTCGATACATTCGCGGGCATAGGTTTTTTCGGAACTGTCCAGCGCCGTCTTCGCTCCGGCCGCGGGCGCGATGACCACGAATGCCAGAATAACCGCGGCGCTTGTTCCCCGCCGTATCACCGTCCCACGCCCTGTCATACGAACAGCTTAACCGAAGGTGCTCCTGGTTCAACCTCGGTATATCAAAGCGTTGAAGCCGAGATCAGCGAGCCGCCAACCCGGCCGCCACCGTCTGCAGCCGCGCCAGGCCGCCCCCACGGATCGCCGCCTCTTCGGACAGGATCGTGCCGATCGGCCAGTCCCACCAGGCCAGCGCCACAAGCGCGGCAACGGTTGCGCGGTCGAACCGCGACCTGACGACCCGGGCCGGGTTGCCTGCGATCACCGTCTAAGACGGAACCTCTCCGGCGACCACGGCGCCGGCACCGACAATGCATCCCTTTCCGATCTTCGCGCCGGGCAGCAGGCGCGCTCCCTGTCCGACCCAGACGTCATGACCGAGAACGGTGTCCGGCCCCGGCCCGGGCATCGACGGCGCGCTGTCAAACTGGCCATGGAAAACAGCGAAAGGAAAACTCGAGACCCCGTCCATCCGGTGATTGGCCGACGCGGTGATGAACGTTACGCCGCCAGCGATCTCGCAGAATTTCCCAATCACCAGTTTCTCGGGCGAAAAATCGTAAAGCTTGGGCGCCAGGTGCGCGGCCCAATCCGCAGGCGCTACCCGCGCACTGGCACAGGAGGAATCTCCCACCTTGAAGCGAGCATGGTCGATGGCGGCTTTCAGGAAAACGGTGCCGCGGTGCGGGCTGCCGCCGGCCAGCAGCACCGGGTGCAGCGTGTCGGGGACGGAAAGTCAGGCATGGAGATTCCCTATCTGATCTGAGCGATTGTTCGTGTTTCAGATCGCGGTGATATCCACGTCGCCCTCTATCGGCGGCGCGCCAGCAAATCCAAATCACTGCAAAAGAAAAAGGCCGCCTCGAACAGAGGCGGCCCGTGTCTCATCCGTAGGGTGTGCTGTCGCACGGCTTTCGTCGATCACTCGATGATCTTGCTGACCACGCCGGCGCCAACGGTGCGGCCGCCTTCGCGGATGGCGAAGCGCAGCCCGTCTTCCATCGCGATCGGCGCGATCAGCTCGACCGTGAACGACACGTTGTCGCCCGGCATCACCATTTCCGTACCCTCGGCCAGCGTCACCGTCCCGGTCACGTCCGTGGTGCGGAAGTAGAACTGCGGCCGGTAGTTGGCGAAGAACGGCGTGTGACGGCCACCCTCTTCCTTGGTCAGGATGTAGGCCTCGGCCTCGAACTTGGTGTGCGGCGTCACCGAGCCCGGCTTGCACAGCACCTGGCCACGCTCGACGCCTTCGCGGTCGATGCCGCGCAGCAGGGCGCCGATGTTGTCGCCGGCCTCGCCGCGGTCGAGCAGCTTGCGGAACATCTCCACCCCGGTGCAGGTCGTCTTGGTGGTGTCGCGGATGCCGACGATCTCGATCTCGTCGCCGACGTTGATCACGCCACGCTCGACCCGGCCGGTCACAACCGTGCCGCGGCCCGAGATCGAGAACACGTCTTCGATCGGCATCAGGAACGGCTGGTCCACGGCACGCTCGGGCGTCGGGATGTACTCGTCGACCGCCGCCATCAGCTCGCGGATCGAGTTCTCGCCGATCTCCGGATCACGGCCCTCGAGAGCGGCCAGCGCCGAGCCCTTGACGATCGGGATATCGTCGCCCGGATAGTCGTAGGAGCTCAGCAGTTCGCGAATCTCCATCTCGACCAGCTCGAGCAGTTCCTCGTCGTCGACCTGGTCAACCTTGTTCATGTAGACCACGAAGGCCGGGATGCCGACCTGGCGGCCCAGCAGGATGTGCTCGCGGGTCTGCGGCATCGGGCCGTCAGCGGCCGAACACACCAGGATCGCGCCGTCCATCTGCGCCGCGCCGGTGATCATGTTCTTCACATAGTCGGCGTGGCCGGGGCAATCGACGTGGGCATAGTGGCGCGCGTCGGTCTCATACTCGACATGCGCGGTCGAAATGGTGATGCCGCGGGCCTTCTCTTCCGGCGCGCCGTCGATCTGGTCATAGGCCTTGAAGTCACCGAAATACTTGGTGATCGCCGCCGTCAGCGTCGTCTTGCCGTGGTCAACGTGACCCACCGTCCCGATGTTCACGTGCGGTTTCGTGCGTTCAAACTTTTCCTTTGCCATGCGTCCGGCGCCCCTTAGCTGCGGCCCGCAACCTCACGACAGGCGGGCCAAGTTTCACTCCGCGCGCCGTTTATTGGGTTGCCGCCCGGAAATCAAGGCCCGGATACGCGACAGGGGCGAAAAAACCACTCCGGAATTTTCCCCTCGGGCATTGTTCGAAAGCCAGCGTCTCAGCCCTCTGTCCAGACACCTGGACTCCTCCCGACGAACCGCCCGCGTCCGCGTCCGGCAGCGCCGTCAGCCAGCGTGCGCCCCTCTTGATGCGTTACGATTGCCGGACAATCATGTCCTTGGTCCGGCGGCGGATACGATCGGTCTCGGCCACATGCACAGCTCCGCCCCCGTCGCCGCCTGCGCCGACGGCCAATTCGCCATCTAGAACGCGGCCCTGGCAAAGCGGACCGTTACGCCCCGTCCTTGTCCTTGAACCAGCCTTCGGAATAGTTCTGCCGGACCAGGTATCGCTCGATCTGCTTGGCGGCGTTGCGCGCCAGACCGCGCATCTGCTCTTCCGGCGACTGGGTATAGCCCGACCCGAGCAGCGTATGCCCACCGAAGCTTTCGATCACGGTGATCTGCTCGACCTCGGCATTCAGCTTCTCGCCTTTGGAATCGTCCCAGACGGTGAGGTTGACGATCAGGATCGATTTCGGGCTCGCCACCAGCGGAACCCCCGGCTGGGCTAGCACATAGCCTTCCAGGCTGATCCCGAGATGGTAAAACTTGTCGCCCTCGTAGCGGCCGAACCGTTCGTCCACCGCCTCTTTCATGACGGCGATGAACTTGTCCTTGTCGGCCTCGCGTGACACCGGGCCTTTGACCAGGTTCGGCGCCACCACCACATTATGGCCCAGCGCGAAATTGCCCAGCGGCACCGGCGGCTTGTCGAGGTCGTCCGCCCCGGAACAGGCGGTCAGCAAGGCAAGACCCAGCACCGACAACAGATGACGCAACATGACACTCCCCCTTCACTTCCGGCTTTCTCGATAGCGCAGCCGACCCGGGGGTGCAATCGTTTGAAACCAGGCCTGCCGAGCCTATATTCGACGTGACTGGATCGCGGAGAATGACATGAGTGCAGCCGACCTGCCCGTCCACGTGCCGCTGGTAACACGGCCGATGGGGATCTTCGCCAGCCTCAACGCCGCCCGGCGCAACCTTCTGGAAATCCTTCCTGAAATCGCAACCCGCCAGCCAATGGTCTCGGGCCGCACCGCCAAGCGCTGGCACATGGTGATGGACCCCGAGGCGATCCGCCGGATGCTGTTGGAAAATATTGACAATTACCCCAAGTCGCTGGTCACCAAGAATCTTCTGAAACCGGCGATCGGCGAGTCGCTGTTCATTGCCGAGGGCGCGCACTGGCGCTGGCAGCGCCGCGCCGCCGCACCCGCCTTTTCCCACCGCAACGTCACCAACCTCGCCCCGGTAATGAGCGCTGCCGCCGAACACAGCCTGGATCGGATCGCGGCCGCAGGCCAGCGTGCCGTCGATATGTATGACGAGATGGTGCGCGCCACCTTCGAGGTGATCGGCAACGTCACATTCTCGGAAGGCTCGGCGTTCGAACCGGACGAGGTACACCGCGCCATCGACGCCTATATCGACGCCGCCGGCCGGATGTCGCTGTTCGACATCCTGGGGTTTCCCGACTGGGTGCCGCGGCCTGGGCGGGTCTTCTCCGGCCGCGCGGTGGGCGACATGAAGGCACTGGCCGATGGCGCGGTCGAGGCACGGCGCAGCCGGGGGGCGGGCGCCATCCCCGACCTGCTCGACCTGCTCTTGGAGGGCGAGGATCCGGAAACCAAGCGCAAGATGAACACCGCCGAGTTGCGCGACAATCTGTTGACCTTCATCGTGGCGGGGCATGAAACCACCGCGCTCACGCTCAGTTGGGCGCTCTATCTCTGCGCCTTCGACCAGGAGGTGCAGGACCGCGCCCGCACCGAAGCCCAGGCCGCGCTTGATGGCCGCATCGCCACGGCGGACGACCTCGACGCCCTGCCCTTCATCCGCAGCATCGTCGACGAGGCGCTGCGGCTCTACCCGCCCGCCGGCATCATCTCGCGCACCGCCCAGGCGCCCGACACGCTCTGCGGCCGCGAGGTGCGGCCCGGCGACACGGTGATGATCCCGATCTATGCGCTGCACCGCAATCGCCTCTTGTGGGACGACCCCGACGCCTTCCGCCCCGACCGCTTCGCCGACCGCAAGGCGGTGGAACGCTATGCCTACCTGCCGTTCGGCGACGGCCCGCGCATCTGTATCGGCGCCAGCTTCGCCATCCAGGAGGCGGTGATCGTGCTTGCGACGCTGTTGTCGCGCCGCCGCTTCCATCTGGTGCCCGGGCGCAACCCGAAACCGGTGATGATCCTGACGCTGCGCCCCGAAGGCGGTGTCTGGCTCACCTCGGAACCGGCCTGATGCAGGGCAATGCCGATCGGCACCGCGTGCCGGTCTCCTGGTTCAGCCCGGGGGCGCGTAGGTCGATTTCACCTTGGCATAGGTGTCCCAAACCTTTGTCGCCTCGGCCATGTCGTACATCGGAATCGACTTGAAATCGGCAATGGCCCCGCCAAGCGACGCGGCAAGCACGACCCCGACATATTCCCCGATCCCGGGCATGTCGCAAAGCAACGCGACATGATAGTCCTGCCCAACCAGCCCGTAGAAACCGAGCAGCTTGCCGCCCGCCGCCTCGACGGTCGCGCGTGCCACGTCCTCGCGATTCGAACCACTTTCTGCAATCGCCTTGACGGCCTCCGGCGTATACTTCGCCATCCACATGAAAAGTGCCATGTAGTAATCCCTTCCCTGAATGTTTTCTGAAACCGGCCAGGGTGCGTCCCCGGGCCATCATTTAACATAACACAATTTCTTCCGATTTGGTGGAAACTAACCATGGGCTGTTTCAGCAGCCGACAGCACTCGCCTTGGTTGGTTCGCGCCACCGGCCCGTGATGCCGAAAAAGTGAAAGGCCCTTCCTGACCGCGTGCTATCCTTGCATGGCATCGAATGGAGGCCGCCATGACCCGCCTGACCGCCCGGGATTTTTCACCCGAACTGCTGGAACTCTACGATTTCTACGCCCACGGCATGATCACCAAGCGCGAATTCCTCGACCGCGCCGGCAAATTCGCCGTGGCGGGGCTGGGCGCCGCCGCGATCCTCAAGGCGATGAGCCCCGACTACGCTCTGGCCGAACAGGTGAAATTCACCGATCCCGACATCCTGCCGGAATATATCACCTACCCCTCGCCCGACGGGCACGGCGAGGTGCGTGGCTATCTGGTGCGCCCCGCCGCCGCGACCGGCCCAGTGCCGGGCGTCGTGGTGGTGCACGAAAACCGCGGCCTCAATCCTTATATCGAAGATGTCGCCCGCCGCGTGGCCAAGGCAGGCTTCATCGCGCTTGCGCCCGACGGGCTTACTTCCGTCGGCGGCTATCCCGGCAACGACGACGAAGGCCGCGCGCTGCAGAAGACCGTCGATCCTGAAAAGCTGATGAACGATTTCTTCGCCGCCGTCGACTGGCTGACCGCCGCCGAGTTCACCACCGCCAAGGTGGGCATCACCGGCTTCTGCTATGGCGGCGGGGTCAGCAACGCCGCCGCCGTGGCCTTCCCCGACCTAGCCGCCGCGGTGCCGTTCTATGGCCGCCAGGCCGCCGCCGAGGACGTGCCCCGAATCAAGGCGCCGCTCTTGCTGCACTACGCCGAGCTCGACACCCGCATCAACGACGGCTGGCCCGCATACCAGGCCGCGCTCGACGCCGCCGGCACCACCTACGAGGCGCATATCTACCCCGGCGTGAACCACGGCTTCCACAACGACTCCACCCCGCGCTATGACGAGGCCGCCGCGGAACTGGCCTGGGACCGTACCATCGCCTGGTTCCGGCGCTATCTGGCCGATGGCTAGGCAAGGCCTCGGCCTCAACTCCTCGATCCGACAGCGGTCACAGCAATCGCTGCTCTGCGGGTGCGGATTCAATGGATCGGGATCGCCGCAACACACTGGTCAAACCTTTCTGCAGGGGTTTGGTGTTGCATGGTCTTTCTCGGTGGTTCGTTGAGTTGTCTCGCGACTGCGCTGAGCCTGGCTTGGCCTGGCCTGGCTGAAGGTCGTCATATCCAGACCTCTGGGAAAGTACCGGCGCAGAAGCCGGTTCGTGTTCTCGTGACTGCGGCGTTGCCACGGCGACTGCGGATCGCAGAAGTAGACGTCGATCTTGGTCGCCATGGTGAACGTCACATGGTCGGTCATCTCTGAGCCACGATCCCAAGTCAGTGATCGGTACAGCCCTTTGGGCAGCTTGCTGGCCTGTTTGATCGGTGCCGTGATGACGCTTTGCGTGTCCTTGTTCGCACCCTTGGCGAGCATCACGAAGCGGGAATGCCGTTCGACCAGCGTGGCGATGTAGCTGCTGTTTGCCCCGACGATCAGGTCACCTGCCCAATGGCCTGGCACGGCGCGATCTTCGATCTCTGGCGGGCGCTCGCTGATTGGAATGGCGTCCTTGATCCTGCGCAATTTCAACCCCTTCTGGGTCGCATGTCGTGAGCGCCGGATCGCTCGGGGGCTGCACAGGCATTGCTGCAGTTCTTTCTTCAGAACCCCGCGGGCCTGCACATAAAGACTGCGACAGATCGTTTCGTGGCTCACCCGCTCTTGCTCTTCGTCGGGGTGCCTGGGCATCAGCCATGTCAGCCGTTGCCTTCAGCGTTGCATGGGCACAGTCCAGCACCATGCCGAGCGCGCGCGCCGGCTGGACGGCCTCGCGCCCGAAATCAGACAGTCCATCATAGACCGGTGGATCGGTCTGCGAGTCACCGATGTGGCAATGGGCGAAGCGGATCGGCTGGAACGTGGCGATACCGTCGGCGCGTAGGGTTTCAAACCGACCGAGGTCCTCTTCGACCATATGCGCGCCTTCGATGGACAGGAACACGGCGAGTTTGCCCTAGTCGCGAAGCGAGTCGATGTCGTCGGGCGTTTCCGCCGGGGTCATCGGCATGATTTCGAAAAATTCCCGCATATCGGCGATCAGGCGCTGGTACTCGGCCCAGGCCTGGCCCGGCGAGAAGTCGCGGGATTTTTTGCCGGGGGCCCCGAGCTTGGGGATCGGCACGTCGCTCACCAGGTTCACCGAGGCCGCGTGACAGCCCGCTTCCAGCATCTGTTCGACAATCCTGCGAACAGCGTCATCGCCGATATAGCGCGACAACGGATCGTCGCCGGGCGGCAGACCACGGACCTCCCAAAGCCCCAGATGCGTATGCTAGTCGATCGCAGGCGTGTCGCGCAGGATTGCTTACGCGGTTTCGAGGCTTTCGGGGCTTGGAGCCGGCATGGGGACATTCCTTTCGCGGGTATCGTGGGCCGAGATCGGGCCCTTATGCGGAAGTCCCTTTCAGAATAGCGGTAAAAGTGGCCCTGTCGATGTTCGATCCGCAGACGATCACGGCGACGTTTTTGCCGGCCAACTGCGTCCTCAGTGGGCCGATCACCCCGGCAAAGGCCGTGGCCGCCGCCGGTTCCAGCGCCAGGTGGAATTCTTCGACCATCATCCCCATCGCCGACCGGATCTCGTCATCACTCACGGTCACGGCGTCTGACACGCGGGGATGGGCCACGGAAAAGGAATAGTCCGCCGTGAACGGCGCGTTCAGGCTGTCTGCAATGGATGCAATCGTCGTATCGGTCACCGGGTGCCCCGCGGCCAAGCTTTGGCGAAAGACGTCGGACCCCCTTGGTTCGACCGCGTAAACCTCGCAGCCCGGGCGCATCAGGCTGGCGGCAAGCGCAATGCCGGAAATCAGCCCGCCACCGCCGACCGGCACCGCGATGGCGTCCACCGCGCCGATCTGGTGGATCATCTCGTATCCCAGCGTCGCAGTGCCAAGGACGGTGTCCCAACCTTCGAAGGGGTGAATGAAACTGCGGCCCTCATCCGCCACGATCTGCCGGCAGGTCGGGATGATATCGCTGGCCGTCGGCAGGATCACAACTTCGGCCCCATGCGCCGCGATCATGCCCAGCTTGTAGGGGTTGGCGGCCTTGTGCACGACCACTTTGCAGGACACGCCAAGCTGCCCGGCCACATGGGCACAGGCGACACCATGATTGCCGCTGCTGCCGACGACGATCCCTTTCTCGCCGGCCGCTTGCGACAGGTTGGCGATCTTCAATTGCGCCGCGCGCAGCTTGAACGACCCGGCGGTCTGGAATGCCTCAAGCTTCAGATGCACATGCCCCGAAGGCCCGAAGAGCTTGTCCTTGCTGGGCCCGTTTCAGGCCAGAACCGGGGTTTCGATCACCTCTTCGGACAGCTTCGCGTAGGCGGCCGCGATCTCATCCAAAGCGGGGATGTCGGTCATGCGTTCGGATCGACCGCGACCAGCTCGATCTCGACCAGCGCGCCGGGAAGAACCAACGGTGATTGCACGGTGGAGCGGGCCGGAAGATGGTCGCCGAACACCTCCGAGTAGGCCTTGTTGAAACCGGCGAAATCGCCCAGGTCGGTCAGCCAGACTAGGACCTTGGCGACATCGGTCAGTTCCGCGCCCGCAGACTGCAGCACCTTTTCAAGGTTGCGAAGGCATTGCGTTGTCTGGGCCTCGATACCGCCCTCGACCACCTGGAAATTCTCGTCGACACCGAGATTGCCGGACAGGAAGATCAGGCCCCCCGCCCTGGTCGCCGAGCAAAACGGCAGTTTCGCGCCATTGGGCAGGGTGACGGGGCCACCGACGGATTCGACTGACATGCTTTGGTCTCCTTAGTCTGCAAACGGGTTTTCGACATTCGGCCAGTAGTTGCCGTCACGCTTGGTGTATTTCACCAGCGTGATGTCCGAAGGCATCGTGCCCGGCGTGGCCATGTGGATGATCTCATGCGCGATCGGGGCGAAGGCGTTGTAGAAATGGTTCGAGCTTTTAACCACGATGGCCTTCATGTCCGACAGATCGAGGCCGAGATCGGTGAAGGCCGAGGGGTTGAAGCACTGGGTGCGCAGGCTGGACAGGATGATATGCACCCCGTCCGCTTCCAGCCACACGCCGGTGCCCATCGGCATTCCCGTCTCACCCAGCATTTGGGTCATGTTCTCGCGGATACCGCGCACGGTGACATCGAGGTCGATGCTCTCGCCCGAAGCTTCACAGATTTTGCCGCCAAGGCGGATACGCATATTGGCGCCGACACCGACCTCGGTGCACATCCGCACCAGAAGCGGGTCCCAGAAGATGGCAAGGGCGACGTCCTTCATCCCTCGCTCAAGAACCTCTTGCAGCACAAATGTGGAATCCGCGGGCGCCCCGCCACCCGCATTGTCGGCGTAATCGGCCAGGACAAATCCACCTTCATTCGACGCTTGCACCTTGTCGAGCGTGGCAGAAAGCGGCGGGAAATCCTTCTTGATCCCGTGCCGCAGGTCCCACAGCTTGCGCCCGAACTCCTCGGCCACCGCCGCGGCCTTGTCGGCGTCGCCATCGGCGATGGCCAGCATCCGCATGCCGGTGCGTTCGGTATCGCCATAGGGGAAGGAATGGGTCAGCGACAGATGCAGGATGCCATCCTTGCCCTCGCGCTCCTTCATCGCCGTGACGAAATCCTTGGCCGGGCCGTCCTCCAGCGTCGGCATCATCAGCATCATCCGGCAATCATAGTCGCGCATCACCGGCTTGATCTTGCCCTCGGCGGTATCGGCGGCCAGCACGAACAACTCGCGCGCCCGGTCCGGGCTGTCGATATGGGAATATTCCTTGTACTCGACGATCAGGTCGGCGGCGTCCAGCATCGCCTCGGTCAGATGGTTGTGCGGGTCGATTTCCAGCCCGATCACCCGGTCAGGTCCGAGGATTTCGCGCGCGCGGGCCAGGGTATCGCCTTCGCAATCGTCATAGCCGTCGGCGACCATCGCACCATGCATCGAGATCAGGAAGATGTCGGGCTTGTGGGCCCGGACATCGCCCAGGATTTCATCGCGGAACTCCTCATAGACCTTGCGCACCGTGATCCCCGCGGGCTGGGCAAAGGCGGCAAGGCTTTCGATCACCTCCCAGCCGCGCTCCTCGGCCATGCGGCGCCATTCGATCATCGGCGCCGAGAACAGGTTGCCGGGTTCTTGTGTCGCGGTCCGGGTCAGCATCGATTCCTCGAACGAGGCGCGCCCGGTCGGGATCGGGGAATAGGTATTGGTTTCGGTCGCGAGACCGGCAATCAGGACTTTCATCGATGACTCCGTTCGTCAGGTTGCAGACCGGGGCTGGCCGGTCAGGCGCATGCCGAGATCGGCCAAGAGATGGATCAGGACCAACGCGAAGGCGATGGGAATGGCGATGCCGAAAACCGCCATCGGCAGGTCCATGGTTTCCGCCTGCCGGCCCATCAGGCGGCCGACATAACCCGAGGCAAGCTTGCCGTTCAGACCGAAGGCCGAATACCACAGGATCGGCGCGATGAAGGCAAAGGCCCCAAGCGCCCGGAGGATCGCCAACGCCGCGCCCGGGCGGCCGGTTGTGTCGCGCATCGCCGGAAACAGCGAAGGGTCGGCCATGGCGCGAAAGGCACAGGAGCCGCCCAAAACTCCGGCCCAGACCATCGAGAAACGGGCAAGCTCCTCGGTCCAGACCGGTGGCTGATCCAGCAGGTAGCGGGCGACGACCTGCCAACCGGCGGCGCCGATCATCACCAGAACTGCGATAATCGCACCCCAGATCGCGACGGCGTTGAGCGCCGCCGAGATCCGGTCGAGTGTGAGTGCCGCCGCCCGCATCATGCTTATTCGCCTTTCGCCGCGATCCAGGCGTCGAGCGCGCCTTCGGGCATCGGCAGCAGGCCATAGAGCGGTTCGGACGCCTTGCGAAATTCGGCGCGGGCCGCGTCGCTCAGCTCGATCACCTCTACGCCCGCGCCGCGCAGCTTGTCGAGCACGGCAACCTGCGTGCCCAGCCATTCGCGGTTCGCCGCACGGGCGGCCACCACAGCGTCGCCCACGATCTTGCGCTGATCATCCGACAGACCCTGGTACCAGTCTTCCGAGGCGATCACCGCGCGGCTGGAGGGCACCAGGTTGGCATCGGTGAAATGCTTGATGAAGCTGGTGTGGCCGAACATCAGCGGCACGATCGGCGGGTTCAGATAGCCGTCGGCCACGCCGGTTTGCAGGGCGTTGGGAACCTCGTCCCAAGCCACGATGGTGCCGGTCGAGCCCCAGGCCTTGAAGATCGCGATCTGCACCTCGTCCAGTGCCCGCATCCGCAGGTCCGACATGTCGGCGACGCCGGTGACCGGGTGCTTGGTGTTGAAGATCCCCGCGCCTGCGCCGATCAGCGCGATATCGAGTACCCGCACGCCCTTGGCCGTGGTCGCGGAATTGATGCGTTCCAGCATGCCGCCGTCCAGCAGGGCACGGTCCATCTGACCGACGCCGGTGAAGAAATACGGCAGCATCACGCCGAACATGGTGGCATCCAGCGTTCCGGCCGATTTCACGTCCGAAAGCGACACTTCCAAAAGCCCCTGGCTGACCTGGTCGAGTTTCTCGGCTTCGCCGCCCAATGCGCCGCGCTCGAATTCCTCGTACGCCATGCCGTTGGCGGCCAGATGCTCGCCGAAGGTATGCGCCCAGACATAGGTGCCGACGTTTTCGAGGTCCTTGGGACCATCAAGCGCGATCTTGACCTGCGCGCTGGCCGGAGCTGCGAGCGACAGCGCGAGCGCGACGACCGCGCCGCTGATGCGTTTGAGGTATGACATGTGAGTTCCTCCCGGATTGTGGTTTCTTTCGCCCGGATCGGCGATTTTCTCTTCCTCGTTACTGGACGCCGCGTAATTCGTCCAATCGAATTGATTTATGATCTTAGTTCACTTTCCCTATCACGATTACTGCCAAAGCCCCATGGCGCGGGGCAGGACAAGGCTG
Source organism: Marimonas arenosa (assembly GCF_030848945.1). Taxonomy (GTDB): domain Bacteria; phylum Pseudomonadota; class Alphaproteobacteria; order Rhodobacterales; family Rhodobacteraceae; genus Marimonas; species Marimonas arenosa. Next base: position 343,491 of record NZ_JANHAX010000004.1, on the reverse strand, counting down.
ATGTCCGGCACGAAGACCAGAACCAGCAGGACGATGATCTCGACAATGACAAAGGGCAGGACGGCGCGGGCCAGCTTCCAGTAGTTCATGCCAGTCACCGTCGACACGATCAGAAGGCACCCGCCCAGCGGCGGCGACACGAGGCCAATGGAGAGGTTGAAGCAGACCACGATGCCCAGATGCACCGGATCAATGCCATTCGCCAGCGCAACCGGAGCCAAGAGCGGCACCAGCAACGCCAGCGCCACCGCGATATCCAGCACCATACCGGCGATGATGAAGATCAGGTTCATCATCAAAAGGAACCCGACCGGCCCCAGCCCCATGCGATCCACGAGGTCCGAAATTGCCTGAGGTATTCGCTCCAGCGCCGCCAGATGGCCAAGCGCCGAGATGGCGCAAAGGATCATGAAGATCGAACCCGTCAGGATCGCAGTGCGCTTCAGGCTTTCATAAAGGTCGCTGCGGGTGAACCCCGAATAAAACGCGCCCGCGGCAAGCGCCGCGAACACTGCGACCACCGCCGCCTCGGTCGGGGTCATCCAACCCAGGACAATGCCGCCGACGATGATCAGCGGCAGCGAAAGCGCGGGCAAGGCGGTCACGAGCGAGGGCAGGATCGCCGGGGCCTCTTCCCTGCTCAGGCGCGGATGGTCGTCACGCCAGGCGAAATATCCATTCATGATGAACAGCGCCACGGCCAGCAAAAGCCCCGGCAGGATACCGGCAACGAACAGCGCGGCGACGGATGTCTGCATGATCGCGCCATAGAAAATCAGGATGATCGAGGGCGGCACGATCGGCCCGATGATCGCCGAGGCCGCAGTGATCGCCCCTGCATAGGTCTCGGAATAGCCGCGTTCCTTCATCGCCGGCACCAGCGTGTTCGACAGCGCCGCCGCATCCGCCACGGCCGAGCCGGAGATGCCGGCAAAGAACACCGAGGTCATGATATTGACATGCCCCAGTCCGCCGCGCAGGCGTCCGACCAAGGCCATGGACATGTCGATCAGCGCCTTGGTCACGCCGCCTCGGTTCATCAACTCGCCAGCCAGGATGAATAACGGCATCGCCATCAGGGCAAAGACGCTGATCTGCGAGAACACCTTTTGCGGCAGGATGGCGAGGTATCGCGCGTTGTCGGTTGCCACGAAGGCCAGCACGGTCGCACCACCGATGACGTAAGCCAGCGCCAGACCAGAGGCGAGCAATGCGATGGCGGCGATGGGAACGAGCCAGATCATGTTATGCCTTTCAGCCTGCCCGGTGCCAGGGTCGCCGGGTCAAGCCCTTCTGTGAGGACGTCTTGAGGGATGTCTGAACCCACTATCTGCGAGGCGGCAAAGCGCGACAGCGCCGGGGCCGATTGAATGCCATAGCCGCCCTGACCGGCGAGCCAGTAGAAGCCCTCGGTCTGTTCCGAATAGCCTGCGACCGGGCATTTGTCGGCGACAAAGCTGCGCAGGCCCGCCCAGCGGTTCTCGATCCGCCGGATCTGAAGGTCGAACGCCTTTTCGATCCGGTCGATGCAGATCGCGATGTCCATCTCGTCGGGCTGGACGTCGCACGGCACTTCCGGGTCTTCATTCGCCGGCGAGAGAAGCAGGCGACCGGCATCGGGTTTGAGATAGAAGTCCTCCTCGATGCCCACGACCAGCGGGCAATCATCAAGCGCCAGGCCCTCTGGCGCATCGACGATCAACGCCGTGCGCCGCTTGGGAATAAGCCCGATTTCTTCCGCCCCGGCTAAACGGCCGATATGATCTGCCCAGGCTCCGGCAGCGTTCACGATGATCGGGGCCTCGAAAACCCCTTCCACGCTGGTGATGCGCCAAATGTCGTTGTCTCGCGTCATCGCCGTCACCTCGGCCCGGGTTGCGATCCGGCCCCCCGCCGCCTTGAACCGGCTCAGATAGCCCTGGTGCAAAGCGTGCACGTCGATGTCGAAACAGCCCGGATCAAGGAACCCCCCGGCCACGTAGTCCTCGCGCAAGAGGGGCTGATGGCTGCGTACTCCGGCGGGATCGAGCCATTCCAGCTCTCCCTCTGCGCCCATTTCCGCATAGGCGGCTTCCAGCGCCGCCATCTGGTCTGCGTTGGCAACGAACATGCCGCCGCGTTTGCTCAGGAGCGGGTGATCGGCAAAGCCGTCGGGCGGATCGAAAAAGAACGCCCGCGACGCCCGGGTCAGGGCGCGGATCGGTTGCGGGCCGTAGATCGGCGTATAGACTGCGGCGGACCTGCCGGTGGTGTGATAGCCCGGCTGGCTTTCCATTTCGAGCAGCAGCACCTTGGCCTCGGGCGACAGTTCGGCCGCCACCGAGGCACCCGCGATCCCCGCGCCGATAACGATGATATCGAAAGCTGTCCCTGCGGTCATGGCGCCCTCCCAATTGCCTTTTCCATTCCTATTGCGTGGTAGCCTTGCAATAAAAGAGATCGATTACATGCGTTGACGATATTCCATCGGAACGCGGAAAGGAAAAACCCATGAACCTGCGCCAGCTTCAGCATTTTGTCCTGGTCGCCCAAGAGCGGAATTTTCGCCGTGCCTCGGAAAGGGCGAACCTGTCGCAACCAGCCTTGTCGCATTCGATCAAGGCGCTGGAGCGCGACCTTGGGGTTCAGCTTTTCGAACGCACCAAGCATTCGGTCAAACTGACGGCGGTTGGCGAAACGGTCCTGAAACGCGCGCAAAGCGTCTTGTTTGAGGCGGAAAACCTGACGGAAGAAGTAGGTAACCTGAAATCGGGCGAAGCGGGCCACCTGCGCGTCGGCCTTGTGCCGACTTATGCCTACAGCTTCGGCGGCAAGGCGATTGCGCAGTGGATGGCGGATCGCCCGGATGTCAGTGTCGAAGCCGTCTACAATTCGTCTCAGGTTCTTTCTGGCTTGCTTCAGGAAGAAGAACTCGACTTTTTTGTCTGCGATACACGCCACGTTCCTTCGAGTCCCGAGATCGAGGTCGAACCCTTCGGCGAATTTGGCGGGGGTCTGTTTTGCCGCAAGGATCATCCCGTCCTCGCCTCGGATACGCGCGACAGGACGGCCCTGTTCCAATACGGCTTTGCTTCGGTGAAAATGCCCGAAATCATGCGTCTTGCACTTGCCGCCGAATTCGGTGCCGATGGCAGCAACAAACCCTTCCTGGCCCTGGAATGCGATGCGATAACGGTCTTGCGGCAAGCGGTGCTTGCCACCGATCTCATCTGGTTGGCCAACAGATTCAACGTCGCGGAAGACGTGGCTGCCGGGCGTTTGGTCGAGATCGAGACGAAACTCGAACTGCGCGTTCATTGGGCAATCGCCCGCAAGCGTGGCCGGGTCCTGCCGCCCGCGGCCTTCCCGCTCATGGAGCTTATGAAAAGCCTGCCGATCGCGGCCATGGAGGCTGTCGAAGGCGCGCATGGTGATGTCCCGTAGTTTGCAGCAAGACTTTTCTGCCAAGGCGAGCATAATTAGTCCAATGCATTAAAATAATTACGGCAATTAGTATGACTTAATGGCGAAAGAGGCGTTTCAGGAAGGGACACGTTCAACGCCCCGAACCTATTCAGTTGCTGTCTGATCGCCCCCAAAGGCCAAATCTCCGCCCGCACCCCAAGCGTTGCACACAAATGATCTTCCGCATTGCTTTCCACGTCCGCTTTGGGTGAACCGCCTGGTAGCAATGTCCGAACTACGCACTTTCCGGTAGTTCGCGCGTCGCGCAGCATCCGGTAGAATGGGTTCGGAGTCGCCCTTCGGGAGCGTCGGAACCCGGGCCGCCTCAGCTGAACCTGTAATCCTTCGGAAACCCATAGGGCGGCCGTTTGCCGACGCCGGCGCGCTTGCCCAGCCACTCGCTCATGTCGGGCTCGTGGCGGGTCTTGCCGCCGCCCATTTCCCAGCTCAGACCCTCGGACCAGGCAAAGGTGGTCAGGTCCGACAATCCGCCATCGAGCTCCAGCGATCCCTGGCGCCCGCGCGCCTGGTTGTATTTCTGCAACCGCACGCCCTTGCCGCGGCCCAACTCGGGCAGCTCCGCCAGCGGGAAGACCAGGAACTTACCGTTCTGCGAACAGATCGCCACGTGATCGCCCTGAACCGGTTTGCACACCGCGGCCACCGTGTCCCTGACGTTCAGCACCTGTTTGCCGCTGCGGGTCTGCGCCAGCACCTCGTCCTCGGACACGACGAACCCGTTGCCCTCGGCCGAGGCCACGATCAGCCGCTGCCCGGGCCGATGGATGAACAACGCCACGATCTCGGCCTCGTTGGGCAGATCGACCATCAGCCGCACCGGCTCGCCCATGCCGCGCCCGCCGGGCAGGTTGGCGGCCTGCAGCGTATAGAACCGCCCGTTCGAGGCGAAAACCAGCAGCTTGTCGGTGGTCTCGGCATGGAACACGAACCGTCCCTCGTCGCCGTCCTTGTATTTCAGCTCGCGGGTCAGATCGATATGGCCCGACATCGCCCGGATCCAGCCCATCTTGGAACAGACCACGGTGATCGGTTCCTTCTCGATCATCGCCTCCAGCGGCACCTCTTCCACTTCGGCGGCCTCGGCAAACTGCGTCCGCCGCGCCCCGATCTCGTGGCTCTTGCCGAAGGTCTTGCGGACCTCCTTCAGTTCCTCGCCGATCCGGTCCCATTGCATCCCGTCATCTTCCAGCAGATCCTCGAGATCGGCCCGCTCCTCCATCAGCGCATCGCGCTCGCGCACCAGCGCCTCTTCCTCCAGCCGCCGCAGGCTGCGCAGTCGCATATTGAGGATCGCCTCGGCCTGCACATCCGACAGCCCATTCTCGCGCCCGGCATAGGAATGCGGAATGGCCCGCGTGCCATCGTCGCTTTCGGCCAGTACGCCCGAGGCCACCGCCTCTTCATCCGCCACCAGCACCAGCGATGCCACATCCACCCCGGCCAGCGGCGAGACATAGGACACCTCGTCCATCGCCCGCGCGATGGTCGCCTGGTGCGGCCGGCTCCAGTCCTCGTACATCAGCGCCACCTTGGGGTCGTCGTCATAGCGGATGATGTCGATCACCCGGTCGAGGTTCAGGAACGCGGTGATCAGGCCCGAGAGCACCTCGAGCCGGTTGTCGATCTTCGCCATCCGGTACCGCGAGCGCCGCTGCAGCACCTCGCGGCGGAAATCTAGGAAGGCGCGTAGCACCTCCTTCATCGAGCAGACCTTCGGCGTCACCCCGTCGATCAGCACGTTCATGTTGAGCGAGAACCGCACCTCGAGGTCCGAGTTGCGGAACATCATGTTCATCAGCAACTCGGGATCGACATTCTTCGAGCGTGGCTCGAGGATCAGTCGGATATCGTCGGCGCTCTCGTCGCGCACATCGGCGAGGATCGGCACCTTCTTGGTCTGGATCAGCTCGGCGATCTTCTCGATCAGCTTGGATTTCTGCACCTGGTAAGGGATCTCGGTGACCACGACCTGCCAGGTGCCGCGGCCCAGGTCCTCGACCTCCCATTTGCAGCGCAGCCGGAACGCGCCGCGCCCGGTGCGATAGGCCTGGGCAATCGACTCCCTGGGCTCGACGATCACGCCCCCGGTCGGGAAATCCGGCCCCGGCACGTAGTTCAGCAGCGTGTCGTCGCGTGCATCCGGCGTCTTGATCAGATGCAGGCAGGCGCCGATCAGCTCGTCGATATTGTGCGGCGGGATGTTGGTCGCCATGCCCACCGCGATCCCCGCCGCGCCATTGGCCAGCAGGTTGGGGAACTGCGCCGGCAGGACGCTCGGTTCTTCCAGCCGTCCGTCGTAATTGGGCCGGAAATCCACCGCGTTTTCCGAAAGCCCCTCAAGCAGCGCCTCGGCAAACACCGTCATCCGCGCCTCGGTATAGCGCGAGGCGGCGGGGTTATCGCCGTCGATATTGCCGAAGTTCCCCTGCCCGTCAACCAGCGGATAGCGCACCGCGAAATCCTGTGCCAGCCGCGCCATGGCGTCATAGATCGCGGCATCGCCATGGGGGTGGAAATCGCCCATCGTGTCGCCGCTGATCTTGGCGGACTTCAGGAACCCGCCGCCGGAATTCAGCCGCAGACGGCTCATCGCGTAGAGGATGCGCCGGTGCACCGGCTTCAGCCCGTCGCGCGCATCCGGCAGCGCCCGGTGCATGATGGTCGACAGCGCATAGGTCAGGTAACGCTCACCGATGGCACGGCGCAGCGGTTCGGAAATTTGGGTGCCTGTATCCTCTGGATCGTCCAGCAAATCGCTCATGACCCGCTTCTACCGGCCCGATTCCGCCCCATCAAGCGCTTTGCGGCGCGCTGCAGCCGGGTCGGGATTTCCTGACTGGCCGGGCAACCGTGGATGGTGCAGGATTGCATCAGGGAAAATACCGGTGTTCTTCCCCTCCGACTCCGAGGGGCGAATCGGCTATAAGTCCCGCATTCACCGGGTGAATGTGTAAAGGGGATGCGCAGATGTGGCGCTTGATCGTTGTGACTTTCGGATTTCTCGGATGGGCGTTCTACGTTCTCAGCGGCGGCGCGGATTACGCGCCCGCTGACGGCTCGCGTCAGCACGCCGCCGCATTGAAGGCCAGTCAACCCGACCCGGAGCCGAAACACATTGCCGCCGAACCACAGCGCACCGCCCAATCGACCGACAAGCCGGCCAGGCTGGTTCTTGCTGCCGCGCCATCGCCGCAACGGCGCCCGAACGCCCCGGTCAGCGATGCCGAAAAACGCCTGCGCCTCACGCTCAACACCGTGCGTCAGGCCGTAGCCGCCGAAGACGACGCGACCGCCGCGCGATCGGGCTCGCCTGGGGTCGAGACCGTCGCCGCCGATCCGCAGAAAATCGCCCGCCTGATCGCCGCCGCCGGCGCCGCGCGCCCGCAAACCGAGCCCAGCACCGGAGCGGACACCGTGGCGGCCGAACCCTCTCCCGACCTTCGCAAGGTCAGCGCCTCCCGCGTAAACCTACGCCAGGGGCCCGGCACCGATTACAGCGTGGTCACAAAGCTGACCCGGGACACCGAGGTCGAAGTGCTCAGCGACGACGGCGACGGCTGGGTCAAGCTGCGCGTGCTCGCGTCAGGCCGTGTCGGCTGGATGGCCGACTACCTGTTGGTGGCGGCGAAGTAGGCGCTCGTTTCCGCGCACCTTCAGCTTCTTGTTGCAGATCGTCCGGATTGCGGACGAAGCGGTCATTTGATGCTTGCCCGGAACAAGTTGATTTGAATGTTCGAAGCGCTCCGCCTGCATTGCTGGCCAACACCTACTCTTTTTCCCGGCGGGTGGTTGCCTTCAGGAAGATCCGCAACCCAAGACAAAGAGGCCATTTTCGTTCAATAGTGACTGGCCAATCCTGCCGAGGAGACGTCGTCATGAGGCCGCGTCACCTTTCGGCATCTGTTTCGTGGCCTCAGCATCGCCTGAACCTCGCGTTTGCGCAGAAAGTCCCGGGCCGGAGGGCCATTCAGCGCCGCGTCGGGCGTCGGGGCTTGTCCAAAGATTTCGGCTGCAGCCCGTCGGTCGTGATGCGTCATCCCATTCAAAACCATGGGTCCTAGCAAAAGCGATTCCGACAAGCAGCCGTTGGCATAGACAAGTTCGTGTCGATCGCAGGCGAAATGAACCCACGTGATATCCCGTTTGCTTTTCATGTGCCGTATACCCGGCAGGCGTGTCAGAAATTTTGCCGGGGCCAACGCTTCGGCACCGAAAAAATCCTGCAACTGCAAGTTGGACCCGACCAATACCCTGTGCTGCGGCGACACGATCAGGTCACGAGCCGGACGCCCCGGGCCAAGCGCACCTGCACCGATCAAAACCGGTTTTGCGTCGGTGTCCTCCGCGTCAAGTAGATGCATACCAGAGTGGATCCAGCGGATTGGCTGAGCGCCACGGTCAAGCGTCATGACATGGTTGCCTGGCCTCAAACACTCAACCGGAACATTTCCGCGGTCCGTCAGTATGTCGGTGCCAAGGGCATAACAGACGAAATCAGTGCTTTGCCGATCTGCAACCAGCCTGCCAGAGGAGATCGTGTAGATCGAATCAAGGGTGATGCTTGCAATCGGCGCAGCGGTCATTGCGGCATGGTCCGCGTTTGCGGACGTCTCCGGCACCAGATAAAGGTTACCGTCGGCATCCTGGATCACAACCGCGGTGATGGTCGCGCTTGGCGTACCGTCGGCATAGGTGATCGTGGCATTATAAACTGCCAGCCCATCAAAGGTCTGTGCCGGGCCGCCATCGATACTGAACGTGTCGTTAGAAATCGTGTTGTCGATATCATACATGTTCGACGTGCCACCAGAATAGCCGACCGGCGACAGGGTGTGCTGGGCGTTGTAAGCCAGCGGCGCGTCCGTGGAGCCGAAGGTCATACCGACCAACGCGCCGTCGTTTTCGCTCAGCACGTTACCTTCCGCCGTGTCAATTTCCGGCGCAGTGCCCAAGTAGAGGACTTCGAAGGTTACCGCCATGTTCGGTCTCACACCGCACTATGACCTGACAGTCTCTATGGCATGTCGAAAGCGCGGACTTTGCCAAAGGAATTTGACCCGATAGTCGCGTCAAATCATCAACATCTCGTTTAAATCGAGATGCGCAAATTTGTTGCACATCACCGCTGAGACATGTGCCTTGATTGCCTGAGCATACAATTACTTCCATGCTGGTTGTGAGTACCGTGCCCAGCGGCGATCCTCTACATTCTCCCGCCAGATTCTCCCTCGCGTTTCAACTTGCGCCAAGGGCTTGAAGTCGCCCGGTTCCGCAAAAGCGCCACCTGATTGCCCCACGCCCCGAAATCGATTAGCCCTGCGCTGACGGGCGAAGGCAGGCACAGGGCGTGGCGATGACAGGCAAATCCATCCTTATCACCGGATGCTCTTCGGGCATCGGCTATGATGCCGCGCACGGGCTCAGGTCCCGCGGCTGGCGGGTCTTTGCCTCCTGCCGAAACGCCAGCGATTGCGACCGTCTAAGCGAGGAAGGGTTTGAAAGCCCGCGCATCGACTATGCCGAGGCCGACAGCATCTACAACGGGCTGGCCGAGGTGCTCGAGGCCACCGGCGGCCGGCTCGATGCGCTCTACAACAACGGCGCCTTCGCCATCCCAGGCGCGGTCGAGGACCTGCCCGCCGGCGCCCTGCGCGCGATCTTCGAGGCCAATGTCTTCGGCCAGCACGAGTTGACCCGGCTGGTGATTCCGGTGATGCGGGCCCAGGGGCACGGGCGGATCGTCAACTGTTCCTCAGTCCTCGGGCTGGTGCCGATGCGCTGGCGCGGCGCCTATGTTGCGAGCAAGTACGCGCTTGAAGGCCTGACCGACGTGCTCCGTCTCGAAATGCGCGACACCCCGATCCATGTGATCACGCTCGAACCGGGCCCCATCACCTCGAGAATCCGCGAGAATTCGATCCCGCATTTCGAACGCTGGATCGACTGGCAAGCCAGTCCCCGGGCCGAACAATACCGCAGCACGCTGCTCAAGCGGCTCTACGAAGAACGCGATCTCGATACGTTCGAACTGCCGCCGATGGCGGTCACCAGGAAGCTGGCGCGCGCGCTCGACGCCCGCCGCCCGAAACCACGTTACTACATCACCACGCCGACTTATCTGATGGGCACGGCACGTCGCCTGCTGCCCAGCCGCGCGCTCGACTGGCTGATCTCGAAGGGGTAGACACCGGTGCAAGCGGCAGTGGTCGTGCCGCTGTTCGCGCGGAGGCTCTGGATCCCGCATCACATCGGCATTGCACGTTCCGCACGGCACGACCTATGGTCGCCTGAAACACCCGGAGGCGCCCATGTCCGCAATCGATTTCTGGTTCTCGATCGGTTCGACCTACACCTATCTCACCGTCCGACGCCTGCCCGAGCTGGCCGCACGTGAAGGTGTCGACGTCACCTGGCGACCCTTCGACGTCCGGGCGATCATGCTCGAACAGAACAACATCCCCTTCCGCGACAAGCCGGTGAAGACCGCCTATATGTGGCGCGACATCGCGCGCCGTGCCGGGAAATACAGGCTCGCGCCGCAACTGCCCGCCCCCTATCCACTCAATGACCTCGCCTTTGCCAATCAGGTGGCGCTGCTCGGCCTGAACGAGGGCTGGGGCCAGAAATTCGTCATTGCGGCCTATGAAAACTGGTTCGAGAAAGGGCTGGTCCCCGATGAAGGCGAAGGCCTGACCGCCAGTCTCGAAGCCGCCGGCCAGGACCCGGAACCGACCATCGCCCGCGCCGCCTCCGACACCATCGCCGCACAGCTGGTACAGGACACTGAAACTGCCCGCGATCTCGGTGTGTTCGGCAGCCCCAGCTTCGCCGTTGGCGGCGAAATCTTCTGGGGCGACGACCGGCTCGAAGATGCCATCGCCTGGGCCCGCCACGGCAGCCTCGCCTGACGCCGCGCCAAATCGCCCCTTCGCTTTTTCCGCGTCAGCCCCTATGTGGGCGTCAACGAACACGAAAGGACATGCAATGGCCGACGATCCGCTTTTCTGGGTGGTGGCACTCGCCTGTATCGCCGTTCTGGTCATCCTGATGATCGGCGTCGGCGGATTTGCCAAGGGCGGCGACTTCAACCGCAAGCACGCCAACAAGGTGATGCGCTGGCGGATCGGCGCGCAGGCGATCGCCATTGCCCTGATTCTCCTGTTCGTCTGGCTGCGTTCGAAAGGCTGACACCATGGTGGTTCTGTCGAAAATCTATACCCGCACCGGAGACAAAGGCGACACCGCGCTCGGCGACGGCTCGCGCCGGGCCAAGTATGACCTGAGGGTCGACGCCTACGGCACGGTGGACGAACTCAACGCCACGCTGGGCCTCGCCCGTCTCTACGTCGAGGACGACGACATCGACGAGGCGCTCGCCCGCATCCAGAACGATCTGTTCGACCTCGGCGCCGATCTCTGCCGGCCGGACATGGCCCGCGATGCCGAGGCCGACTACCCGCCGCTGCGCATGGTCCCGGCCCAGGTCGAACGGCTGGAGCTGGAAATCGACGCGATGAACGAAATTCTCGAGCCGCTGCGCAGCTTCGTCCTGCCCGGCGGCAGCGCGCTTGCCGCGTATCTCCACCTTTGCCGCACCGTCGCCCGCCGGGCCGAACGCCTGGCCGTCGAACTGGCCGGCGCGGAAGACGTCAATGATGCCGCGTTGAAATACCTCAACCGTCTCAGCGACTGGTTTTTCGTCGCTGCCCGCGTCGCCAATGACGAAGGTCGCGACGACGTGCTCTGGGTGCCCGGCGCCAACCGGTGAGATCACGGTTCGTGCTTCACATTCACGTGGCCACGGCAGACGCAAAGGTGCCGGGCGGTTAGAATATCGCAACCCGGTCAAACAGGAGTTCCCGCGATGCGCCGACTCGCCCTTGCTTTCGCCTGTCTCGCAACCCCCGCGCTGGCCCAGCAGCATGGCCATACCCAGCAGCCTTACGCCGGGTTCGAGCAGCGCGCCATCAAGAGCCTGTCGCCCGACGACATTGCCGAAATCGAGTCGGGCGGCGGCTGGGGCCTCGCCTTGCCTGCCGAACTCAGTGGCAAACCGGGCCCGGCACATGTGCTCGAGTTGCGGGAGGATCTGCAACTTACCCCTGCTCAGGTCGCCGCCATCGAGACGATCCATGCGCAAATGAAAACCGAAGCGATCGCCGCCGGTGCCCGGTTCCTGGCCGCCGAAAAGGCCCTGTCCGACGCCTTCACCGCAGACAGTCTTGATCCTCTTACCCTTCAAGCCCTGCTCGACGCCGCCGCCGATGCCCGCGCCGCGTTGCGCTTCGTGCACTTGTCGCGCCACCTCGAGACACCGGCCCTGCTTACCCCGCATCAGGTCGCCCGCTACAACCAGCTGCGCGGCTATGCCGCCGATCCCTGCTCCAGCGTGCCCGAAGGTCATGCGCCGGAGATGTGGCGCAAGCACAACAATTGCGATTGATGCCGCCGAGACGCGCGAAGACGGCGAGGCGGGTTGGCGCAACGCCGCCACATTCTTGCCGGCAGCCTCGCGGAGAGCCGCCCGAGCAGGTCTCATGCCCGACCCGCGTTGTCCCCGCGGCAGCCTGAAACATTCTGGCAAAGAATCCCCGGCAAAACCCGCGAACGCGACGTCGGTTGGCGCTAACGTGACGATTTTGCCCTGTTTCCGCCCGCCCCAAGCCTGTAACAACGCCGCGAGATACTGACTCGCCCCGCACGCGGGGCACGGGAGCAACCAAGGAGATACGCCAATGAAGGTGCTTGTGCCTGTCAAACGCGTGATCGACTACAACGTGAAGGTCCGCGTCAAGGCGGACGGATCGGGCGTCGATCTTGCCAATGTGAAGATGTCGATGAACCCCTTCGACGAGATCGCCGTCGAAGAAGCCATCCGCCTGAAGGAAGCCGGCAAGGCTGAAGAGGTGGTGGCAGTCTCGATCGGTGTCAAGCAGGCCCAGGAAACCCTGCGGACCGCGCTCGCCATGGGCGCCGACCGCGCCATTCTCGTGGTTGCCGCCGATGACGTGCACACCGATATCGAACCGCTGGCGGTCGCCAAGATCCTCGCCAAGGTGGTCGAGGAAGAGCAGCCCGGCCTCGTGCTCGCCGGCAAGCAGGCGATCGACAACGACATGAACGCCACCGGCCAGATGCTGTCGGCCCTGCTGGGCTGGAGCCAGGCGACCTTCGCCAGCGACGTCGACATCGAAGGCGACAGCGCCAAGGTCACCCGCGAAGTCGACGGCGGCCTGCAGACCATCTCGGTCAAGATGCCGACCATCGTCACCGTTGACCTGCGCCTCAATGAACCGCGCTACGCATCGCTGCCCAACATCATGAAAGCCAAGAAAAAGCCGCTGGATGAAAAAACCGCCGCCGATTACGGCGTCGACGTCACGCCGCGGCTCGAAATCGTCAAAACCGACGAGCCCGAGGCCCGCCAGGCCGGCGAGATCGTGCCGGACGTCGATACGCTTGTCGCCAAACTCAAAGAGAAGGGGGTCGTGTAATGGCTGTTCTCCTGCTTGCCGAAGTCAACAACGGCGAACTGGCGATGGACGCCACCGCCAAGGCCGTCACCGCCGCAAAAGCCCTGGGTGACGTGACCGTTCTGGCCGCCGGTGCCTCGGCCGCCGCTGCCGGCGACGCCGCCGCCAAGATCGACGGCGTTGCCAAGGTGCTGGTCGCCGAAGACGCATCGCTCGGTCACCGCCTGGCGGAATCGACCGCCACGCTGATCGTCAGCCTTGCTGGGGATTACGAACACATCGTGGCCCCCGCCACCACCGACGCCAAGAACGTGATGCCGCGCGTTGCCGCATTGCTCGACGCAATGGTGATCTCGGATGTCTCCGGCGTCGTCGACGGCTCGACCTTCGAGCGCCCGATCTATGCCGGCAACGCCATCCAGACCGTCAAGTCGTCGGACGCCAAGAAGGTGGTCACCTTCCGCACCTCGACCTTCGACGCCGCCGGCGAAGGCGGCGCTGCCCCGGTCGAATCCGTGCCGGCCGCCGCCGATCCGGGCCTGTCGAGCTGGGTGGAAGACAAGGTTGCCGCAAGCGACCGTCCGGAACTGACCTCGGCGGGGATCGTCGTCTCGGGCGGCCGTGGCGTCGGTTCGGAAGAGGACTTCAAACTGATCGAGAGCCTCGCCGACAAGCTCGGCGCCGCCGTCGGCGCCAGCCGCGCCGCGGTCGACTCGGGTTATGCCCCGAACGACTGGCAGGTCGGCCAGACCGGCAAGGTCGTCGCCCCCGATCTGTACGTTGCCGTCGGCATCTCGGGCGCCATCCAGCACCTTGCGGGCATGAAGGACTCGAAGATCATCGTCGCGATCAACAAGGACGAAGAGGCACCGATCTTCCAGGTCGCCGATTACGGTCTCGTGGCCGACCTCTTCACCGCCGTGCCGGAACTGATCGAGAAGCTCTGACACGCGGCGCGCGAGCGCGCACTCCAAGTCTTCTCAAAGGCCCGCCCAACCCGGCGGGCCTTTGTCATTGCGTCATTGGTTGCGGTGCGTCTCCAGCAAGCCGGCCAGCTGCGACGCCACTTCCTCCGCCGCCTCTGCGTGCGCCGCCGGCCCCAGCATGCCCTGGGCCGCCGGCGCCTCGAGGTCGGAAAACACCATGCCGCGGGTGCCGCGGGCCAGCGCCTTCGGGCTCGCAACCGCCTCGATCACCCCGGCCGCGCCCGACCGCAACCGCTCGATCATCCAGCGTTCCACCGCGAAGGGGTCGTTGCGGGTCTGGGCGATGTCGGTCTTGTCCTCAGGGGCGTGATCGGCGAACCACAGCAGCACCGCCCGCCCCTCGAACCGCGACAACAGCAGCCCCATCCGCGCCAGCCAGGCGTGTTGCAGCTCCTCGATCACCAGGCGGAAACGGTCAGGCGCACGCACCGCCAGCGCGCCCAGCATGTGGCGGGTGAAATGGAACTCGGTGAAATCGATGTCACGGAACACCGATTTCATCATTGCCGAGGCCTTGAGGAACCGGTCGTTGCGGCGCGGATGCACGGCATAGAACCGGTTCGACAGGTTGTTGGCTCCGGTCACCTGGATGACAGCCAGCCGCGCGTCCACCGCCGTGTTCAGCACCGCCGGATCGTTGAGGAACACGTCCACCCCGGCATTCATCTGGCCGAAATTCACGCAGGCCAATCCCAGTGTCTGTTCAACCAGCGCCGGAAACGGATCGGCGATGAACTTGCCATAGGTCTCGGTCCCGCCGAGAAAGGCGATGTAATCGCGTTCCAGCGCGCGCGCCGGTCCGCGAAAGGTCAGTCGGCTGCCGCCATACGTGCACGGGGCATAGTCGAGGGGCCCGCTCCCCATGTTTTCGAAGGTCATCTCACCCACCAAGTTTTCTCACCCACGGAAATGAGTCGCAGAAACCCCTTTCCGAAAGGCTAACCGGCGGATTTGCGGAAAATTTTCCGCGCCACGGTAAAATGACCACGCAAAACGTGCAGCCCTTGCAGAGCGCACCGGCCCGGGCCTATTCTCGGGTATCGACATGACAGGACCGGGCAGGACAGGGGCAGCGCGATGGACATCAGCAAAGTCGGCGTGATCGGGGCGGGGCAGATGGGCAATGGCATCGCCCATGTGATGGCACTGGCGGGCTATGACGTGGCCCTCAACGACATCAGCCAGGACGCGCTCGACACCGCCATGGCCCGGATTGAAAAGAACATGGGCCGCCAGGCCGGACGCGGCCTGATCAGCGAAGATGACATGGCCCGGGCCCTCGCCCGCATCACGCCGACGCTCGACACCGCCGAGGTCGGCGCCGCCGACCTGGTGATCGAGTCGGCGACCGAGAACGAGGACATCAAGAACAAGATCATCGCGGGCCTGTTGCCGCATTTGCAGCCCCACACCATCGTCACCTCCAACACGTCGTCGATTTCGATCACCCGGCTGGCCAGCCGCACCGACCGGCCCGAGAAATTCATGGGCTTCCACTTCATGAACCCGGTGCCGCTGATGAAACTGGTGGAATTGATCCGCGGCATCGCTACCGACGAGGAAACCTACAAGTCCTGCCTCGCCGTGGTCGACCGCCTGGGCAAGACCGCCGCCAGCGCCGAGGATTACCCCGCCTTCATCGTCAACCGTATCCTGATCCCGATGATCAACGAAGCCGCCTACGCGCTCTACGAAGGCGTCGGTAACGTCGCTTCGATCGACAACGCCATGAAGCTCGGCGCCAACCACCCTATGGGGCCGCTTGAACTGGGCGATTTCATCGGCCTCGACACCTGCCTGGCGATCATGCACGTGCTGCATGACGGGTTGGCGGACACCAAGTACCGCCCCTGCCCGCTGCTGACCAAGTATGTCGAGGCCGGCTGGCTCGGGCGCAAGGCCGGCCGCGGCTTCTACGACTATCGCGGCGACATGCCGGTGCCGACCCGGTGACGCCATGCGCACCCGGCCTGACAAACTGACCGAACTCGCCTTGCCAGGCGGCAAGGTCACGGTCGATGAATATGGCTATCTCACCGACCCGTTCCTGTGGTCACCCGCCTTCGCCGAGATCACCGCCGCGGCCGAGGGCATCACGCTGACCAGGCGTCACTATGAGGTGATCGACTTCATCCGCGCCGAGCGTGACGAACATGGCATCACCCCCGACCAGCGCCACGTTCTGCGCTTCCTCGGCCACGGCCGCGGCCTGACCAAGTCACAGGCCAAGGACGCGCTCTACGCGCTGTTTCCCCAAGGCTATGTCAAGCAGGCCTGCAAGATCGCCGGCATGAAACAGCCCCGCGCCTGGTCGACCGGCTGACCGTCACCGTCGCGTCGCCGCGACCTGCCGTTCTTTCTTGGCAAAAATACTCAAATTCCACCGATGGGCCCGCGCGGCATGTCCGGGTCCGCGAAACAAGCCGCCGCAGGGCGCGGGGCGGGTGGGTGGGCGCGCTCTGCGGCGGCGGCCTGACGCTGCGTCGCATCTCTCCACGTCAGGCTTTACGCAAACCCCAGCCGTGCCTTTGCTGTCTACATGAAAGAGACCCTTGCCATCCCCGCCGGCCCGGGCCGGTTGACCGCCACGCTCTACCCGGCCCCCGCGCCGCGCGCCGCGGCCGTGCTCAACCCGGCCACCGGCGTAGCGCAGGTATACTACCGCGCCTTCGCCCGCTGGCTGGCCGAAGCGCGCGGCGTCACCTGTCTAACCTACGACTACCGTGGTTTCGGCGCCTCGGCCGAGGGACCGGCCCGGATGGTGCCGCTGCAGATGGCCGACTGGGGCATCACCGATCAGCAGGCGGCCCGCGACTGGCTGGCGGCGCGGTGCCCCGATCTACCGCTCTGGGTGATCGGCCATTCGCTCGGAGGCTTCATGCTGGGCTACCAGACCGGGCTTGCCGACATTGCCCGGGTCATCGCCGTCGCCTCGGGGCCGGTGCATGTTCGCGACCATCCCTGGCCCTACCAGGCCATGGCCCGACTGTTCTGGTTCGGCCTCGGCCCCGCCCTCGTGGCCACGACCGGCTATCTGCCCGCCCGACTCTCGGGTCTCGGCGCCGACCTGCCCGGCCCGGTGTTCCGGCAGTGGAAACGCTGGTGCACGCGGCAAGGATTTCACCGCGCCGACACCACCCTGCCGCCCTGGGGCGCCACCCGTCTCACCGCCCCGCTGCGAACCGTGGCGCTGGCCGACGACGTGATGATCCCGCCGCATGTGGTCGAGCGCCTTGGCCGGCTCTATACCGCAGCGCCGCAGACCCACGTCACGCTCGCCGCCGCCGCCTTTCGCCTCGGCTCTGTCGGTCACCTCGCGGCCTTCGCCCGGCGCAACGCGGCCCTCTGGCCCGCGATCCTGGGCGACTGAGCCCGGGATTTGCCTTTGCGCCGGTTTTACCGCAGGCTTTTCCGGCGCAACACAGACCGGGGAACACCGCCATGCCTGCCGACGACCCGGGCGTCACGCCCGCCAGCCCGCAAGACATCCATGCCTGGTTCGCCGCTGGCGACATCGTGCTCGTCGACGTGCGCGAGCCGTCGGAATACGAGGTCGAACACATCGCCGGCGCCCTGCTGCTGCCGCTGTCCAGCTTCGAGGCCGACCTGTTTCCCAGCCTGCCCGGCAAGCGGCTGGTGCTGCACTGCGCCGTCGGTAAACGCTCGGAAGCCGCCGGCAAGATGCTGCTCAAGGAAGGCTATGACGCGGTCGTCCACATGACCGGCGGCATGGAGGCCTGGAAGGCCGCCGGCTTGCCGACCGAGGTCCAGCTCAAGGCCCCGGGCGAAGAGAAGGCACCCGAACCGGTCTTGCTCTGCCCGGCCCCGGGCAAGGTTCTGCGCGAGGAATATCTCGAACCGCTGGGGATCGCACCGGCCCAGCTCGCCGCCGCCACCGGCATGCTCGAAGGCCGGCTCAAGGGACTGATCGCGGGCGACGAGAAGATGACCGTGGAGATGTCGATGCGGCTGGCGCGCTATTTCTCGACCGCCGCCGATTTCTGGATCCGCCTGCAGGTCGAGCACGACATGGAACGCGCCCGCCATGCGATTGGTGAAGATATCCGCCGCTCAATCACGCCGCGCACCCAGGCGGGCTGACCGCACCACTGTTCGATCTCGGACCGTTCCATCCCGGCACGCCCTGCAAACCCGGCGATCAACGTGGCAAACTCTGATTGTCACCTGTCGATTTTTCTTTTCGGTTGACGCCGGTTGCGCGCAGCCTGTCGTCGTTTTCCTCAGCTGGCCGGGCCGGATTGCCGAACTCGAAAAACGGCTTGCCGCTCTGGTCGCAGAACAGGGCGGCTGATCCGGCAACCCTAGCCCATTACGCCCCGCCGGATCAGGTTCAGCCCGGCGAGGATCAGCACCACCATCGTCGCCCGCTGAAACAGGTGCTGCGGCGTGCGGTCCTGCAATTTGAGCCCGATCCACATCCCGATCAGCGATGGCGGCAGGGTGAAAAGCGCGAAGGGCAGCGTCTCCCAACGCAGCACGCCCGAGCCCAGATGCGCCAGCGTCAGCACCACCGAGCCCAGCGCGTAAAGCACGCCCTGGACCCGGATCTGGTCCAGCTTCGGCGTCTCCAGCGCCACCAGCAGCAGCACCGTCGGCGGCCCCCAGGTGCCCGAAAACCCGCCCATCGCGCCGGCAATCCCGCCAACGACCAGTTGCGCCCGCAACCGTTGCGCCTCACTCAGTCTCGGCCGCCAGCCGACGAGTTGCACCAGGGTGAACAGCGTCACCGGCACCCCGATCAGGATGAACATCACCGTGGGCGGGATGACCCGTACCATTTGCGCCGACAGCACCAGCATCACGCCGCCCACCGCGATGAACGGCAGAAACGCCCTGAGCGAGCCCAGCGCCGCCCCCACCCCCTGCCGGAACCCCTGCCAAAGATTGGAGATCAGCGTCGGCAGCAACAGCCCCGCAAGCGCCAGTTCCGGGTCGATCAGGCTGCCCATGCCGGAAATCAGAATCAGCGGCATGGCAAAGCCGACCAGCCCCTTCACCACGCCGGCAAACAGCGCGATGGCGAAACAGATCGCCAGCGTGTCCGGCGGAAGCAGAGAAAGCAGCGCGTCCATGTCTCTTCTTATCACCCCAGTTCACGCCGCACCGCAAAATTTTCCGCGCAAGAAATGAACAAAAACATAGCAAATATAGGTATATTTGTTGCGCTGCACCTGCAAAATAACTAAACCACCCGGGACTCAGGATCCACAAGCTTCAAAGGGGCTGATTCATGGCCAAGGATATGCAGGGGGCACCCATGACCGATATCGTTCTTCCCGATCTTCTTACCCTCACCGCCGCCGCCGTGCCCGCGGCCGAAGCCGTGTTCGACGCCGCACTGGCCCGCCTGCGCGATACGGTGACCGAGGACGGTCGCGTCTCGGCCCGGCTGATCGAGGCCAACCAGACCGCCGCCCATGGCGTTGCCTGGCTCGCCACCTACGTCGAATCCCTGCGTCAGATGCAGAACTGGGCCAGCCGCGTCGCCGAACAGGGCAAGTTCGGAGAGGTCGAGCAGCTGATCCACCAGATCGCCTTCGGCGAATACCTGCACCACATCGCCGGCGGCATCCCGATGAGCCAGGGCGAGATTCTGCACCTGCAGGAGCTGGGCCTCGGCTGGGACGCGCTCTCGGGCTTCCAATGCCAGGAAGTGCAGACCCTGATGGCCCGCGGCAACACGCAAGCCGCCCGCATTCGCCTGGTCGAGCTGATGCAGGAACGCGCCGCCGAGATCACTGTCGGCGTCACCGGGCTCGATGACGAACTGGAAATGATCCGTGAACAGTTCCGCCGCTATGCCGTCGAAAAGGTCGAACCCTTCGCCCATGACTGGCACCTCAAGGACGAGCTGATCCCGATGGAGGTGATCGAGGAACTTGCCGAAATGGGCGTCTTCGGCCTCACCATCCCCGAGGAATACGGCGGCTTCGGCCTGACGAAAGCCGCGATGGTCGTAGTCTCCGAGGAACTTTCCCGCGGCTATATCGGCGTCGGCTCGCTCGGCACCCGCTCGGAAATTGCCGCCGAACTGATCGAAGGCGGCGGCACCGACGAGCAGAAGGCCCACTGGCTGCCCAAGATCGCCAGCGCCGAGATCCTGCCCACGGCCGTCTTCACCGAACCCAACACCGGCTCGGACCTCGGCTCCTTACGCACCCGCGCCATCAAGGACGACAATGGCGACTACCGCGTCACCGGCAACAAGACCTGGATCACCCACGCCGCCCGCACCCATGTGATGACCCTGCTGGCGCGCACCGATCCCGACACCACCGATCACCGCGGATTGTCCATGTTCCTGGCCGAAAAGACGCCCGGCACCGACGACAACCCCTTCCCCACCGACGGCATGTCGGGCGGTGAGATCGAGGTGCTGGGCTATCGCGGCATGAAGGAATACGAACTGGGCTTCGACAATTTCCATGTTAAAGGCGAAAACCTCCTCGGCGGGGTCGAGGGCCAGGGCTTCAAGCAGCTGATGAAAACCTTTGAGGCCGCCCGCATCCAGACCGCCGCCCGCGCCATCGGCGTGGCGCAATCGGCGCTCGATCAGGGGCTGCAATACGCCCAGGACCGCAAGCAATTCGGCAAATCGCTGATCGAGTTTCCCCGCGTCGCGTCGAAACTCGCGATGATGGCGGTCGAAATCATGGTCGCTCGCCAGCTGACCTATTTCTCCGCCTGGGAAAAAGACCACGACCGCCGCTGCGATCTCGAGGCCGGCATGGCCAAGCTTCTGGGCGCCCGCGTGGCCTGGGCCGCGGCCGACAACGCCCTGCAGATCCACGGTGGCAACGGCTTCGCCCTGGAATACAGGATCTCCCGCATCCTGTGCGACGCCCGCATCCTCAACATTTTCGAAGGCGCCGCCGAGATCCAGGCCCAGGTGATCGCCCGCCGCCTGCTCGGCTGAGCGTGTGATCCAATTGAGCGCCTGCGGCGCACAGGTTTCGTGCAATCGGGGGCTCTGCCCCCAAGGTGCAAAATGCCCACGGCATTTTGCACCTCCCCCGGAGTATTTCAGCCAAGAAAGAGGTCCTTGTTTGCGGCTCTTTCTTGGTGAAAATACTCGATCCGAACCGATGAGACCCGCGCCGTCCCGCGGCGTGGGCGTCGCCGTGCCACCTGGCTGACTAAGAGCGCGCAGGCTCTCGGCAGGTTTTCAAAGAAAACCGCCTGCCGCCCAGCGGGAAGCGCACAATTGGATCAGGCCACGCTGAATTGTCCCATCATGCCGGCGTCCTCGTGTTCGAGGATGTGGCAATGGAACATGTAGGGCGCATGCGCCGGCGCCGGGTGGTTGAAGCGCATCAGCAACTCCGCCTCGCCATCGATCAGCACCGTATCCTTCCAGCCGCGATATTCCGGACGCGGCGGCTGGCCGTTCTCGCTCAGCACCCGGAACCGGGTGCCGTGCACGTGGAACGGATGCATCATCCGATCGGCCCGCACCCGCCACAGCTCGGTCTGGCCCTGCTTCGAGACATGATCCATCCGCTCCATTGCGAAACTCGCACCGTTGATCGCGAACCCGCCGTGCATGCCCATCCCCATGTCGAGGCTGAACGCGCGCGCGATGTCGTGAGCCTGGCCCGGTTCCGGGACATCGTCGCCGATCTTGTCCGGCAACCGGTCGATCCGCACCGGCAGGCCGGCGTCGGCTGTAAAGTCCAGCACCGTGAACCGGCCGCGGCCCTGCGACGCCCGCAGGCCCTGGCCGCCGGCCAGCATCGGCATGTTGGCAATCACGTCGCTGACCAGCGCATCGGTCTCGGCACCGGCGAAATCCACCAGCACCTCGGCCCGTTCGCCCGGCGACAGCAGCAGACTGTCCAGCGCCAGCGGCGTTGGCAGGTAGCCCCCCTCGGTCGCCACCAGATGCATCCCGCGCCCCGATCGCATCGTCAGGCGATAGATTCGCGCGTTCGAGGCATTCAGCAACCGCAACCGCACCACGCCCGGCGGCACCGCCGCCACCCCGTCGACCTGGCCGTTGACCACCATCCAGTCGCCGAGGTGGCCCACCATCCGGTCATGCATCGTCGGGCGATAGACCATGCGGCCGTCCTGATCAAAGCGCCGGTCCTGCAGCACCAGCATCAGGTCGTCGACACCGTAATCCGACGGCAATCCCCGGTCGCCGTCGCGCCCGTCCAAGATCTGCAGCACGCCAGCCAGCCCGGCATGGACCTGCGGCGCCGTCTGCCCGTGGATATGCGAATGATACCAGGCCGTCGCCGGCGGTTGCTCGACCGGCAGAACGGTGCGCCAGGTCGCGCCCGGCGCCACCGTCTGATGCGGCCCGCCATCGGCCTCGCCCGGCACTTCCAGGCCGTGCCAGTGCGACGTCACCGCGAAACCGGCGGCGTTTTCCACCGTGGCCTCGGTCTCGCCTGGGGCGATTCGCACCACCGGACCGAGATAACCCCGGTTGAAACCGGCCGTGTCGCTGGGGCTTTCGCCCAGGAAATCGTGCTGCCCCGCCGCCGCGCGCAGGCTGAATCGCCCCGCCGCCCGGGCATCGAGCAGCGGCGGCATCACCAGCCGCCGCGCAGCGCTCTGGGCGCGCGCCGGCACCGGCAAGGCCAGGGCTGTCGCCCCGGCCAGGAACGCGCGCCGCGACAATCTACTACGCATCAGGCCGGGCTCGCCTCGAACCCTGCCGCCTGGATCGCCGCCGCGATCTCGGCCGCGTCCAGCACGCTGTCGACCTCGACGATCTTGCTCTCCAGGTCGCAGCTCACCTCGGCGCCTTCGTCGGCATCGTGGATCTTGTCTTCGATCGACGCGGTACAGTGCCCGCAGCTCATGTTCGGTACGGTGAATTTCATCGCTCGTCACTCCTGTCAGGTTTTCCGGTTATCTGGGTCCTTCCAGTGGGGGAAGGTCAAGAGCGCCGTCGCCCCTTGACCTTCCAGTGACTGGAACATCTATATGGTAATCACAGCATTGCGAAAGGCCAGCCCCATGACCGCCCTGCACGATCTGAAACTCTCCATTGACGGCATGTCCTGCGCCGCCTGCGTCGGTCGCGCGTCGAAAGCGCTGCAAGACGTTGATGGCGTGTCCGACGTGGCCGTCAACCTCGCCAGTGAATCCGCCACGCTGCACTATACCGCCCCCGCTGATCCCGGCGCCATCGCCGCGGCGCTCGACCGCGCAGGTTACCCGGCCCGGCGGGCGAAAGTCGTGCTCGATATCGAGGGCATGTCCTGCGCCTCCTGCGTCGGTCGCGTCGACCTTGCCATCGCCGCGCTCGACGGCGTGACGGATGTCAACGTCAACCTCGCCTCGGAAACCGCCACCGTCACCTATCTCGAGGGCATGGTGACGCCCTCCGACCTGATCGCAGCCGCCGCCTCGGTCGGCTACCCGGCGACGGTGCGCGAGGCTTCCGCAACCGTCGACATCAGCGCCCGCAAGGAGGCCGAGGCGGCGGAGCTGAAACGCGAGGTGCTGATCGCCTCCGCGCTCACCCTGCCGGTCTTCGTGGTGGAAATGGGCGGACACCTGATCCCACCCTTTCACCATTGGATCATGGCCACCATCGGCCAGCAGACCTCGTGGGTGGCGCAGTTCCTGCTGACCACCCTTGTGCTGATCTTCCCCGGCCGCCGCTTCTATACCAAGGGCATCCCGGCGCTGCTGCACGGCGCGCCCGACATGAACAGCCTCGTCGCCGTCGGCACCCTGGCTGCGTATCTCTTCTCCACCGTCGCCACCTTCGCGCCCGGGCTGTTGCCCGAGGGCACCCGCGCCGTCTATTTCGAGGCCGCGGCGGTGATCGTCACCCTGATCCTCGTCGGCCGCTTCCTCGAGGCCCGCGCCAAGGGCCGCACCGGCGCGGCGATCGCCAGGCTGATGCAGCTCGCGCCCAAGACGGCCCTCGTCCTGCGAGACGGGCAGGAAATCGAAATCGAAGCCAGCGCGGTGCGGACCGGCGACACCGTGATCCTCCGCCCCGGCGCCCGCATCCCGGTCGACGGCACCGTGACCGAGGGCAGCACTCATGTCGACGAATCGATGATCACCGGCGAGCCGATCCCGGTCGACAAGCAGCCCGGCGATGCCGTCACCGGCGGCACGGTCATCGGCACGGGCAGCCTCCGGATCGAGGCCACCGCCGTGGGCAGCGCCACCACGCTGGCGCAGATCGTCCGCATGGTCGAAGACGCGCAGGGCGCGAAGCTCTCGATCCAGGGGCTCGTCGACCGCATCACGCTGTGGTTCGTCCCGGTGGTGATGGGGCTCGCCGCGTTGACAACCCTCGTCTGGCTCGTCTTCGGCCCGGCCCCGGCGCTCTCGCACGCGCTGGTCGCCGGCGTCGCGGTGCTGATCATCGCCTGCCCCTGCGCCATGGGGTTGGCGACGCCGACCTCGATCATGGTCGGCACCGGCCGGGCCGCCGAAATGGGCGTGCTGTTCCGCAAGGGCGACGCGCTGCAGGCGCTGCAAGGCGCACAGGTGGTCGCCTTCGACAAGACCGGCACGCTGACGATGGGCAAACCACAGCTCACCGATCTGGTCCTTGCCGAGGGCCAGGACCGCGCCACCGTGCTCCGCCTGGTCGGTGCCGTCGAAGCCCAATCCGAACACCCGATCGCCCGCGCCATCGAGGCCGCCGCGAAAGACGAACTCGGCTCCCTGCCCGCCGCCAGGGACTTCCGCTCGCAAACCGGCTTCGGGGTCCGCGCTGCGGTCGAAGGCCGCGCGGTGCTGATCGGTGCAGCCCGCCTGATGGCGCGTGAGAACATCGCCCTGGGATCCCTCGAACAGGCCGCGGCCGCCATGGCGGCTCAGGGAAAAACCCCGCTCTTCGCCGCCATCGACGGGCAGATCGCTGCCGCCCTGGCCGTGGCCGACCCCCTGAAACCGACGACGAAAGCCGCCATCGCTGCCCTGCACGACATGGGACTGAAAACCGCCATGTTCACCGGCGACGCCCAGGTCACCGCCCGGGCAATCGCGGCGCAGGCCGGCATCGATCACGTCGAGGCCGAACTGTTGCCCCGCGCCAAGGTCAAGGCACTCGAAGCCCTGCGCCAGGACGGCGCCAGGCTTGCTTTCGTCGGTGACGGTATCAACGACGCGCCGGCGCTCGCCTCGGCCGATATCGGCATCGCCATCGGTACCGGCACCGATGTTGCGGTCGAGGCGGCGGATGTGGTGCTGATGCGCGGCGATCTCGCCGGTGTGGTCAACGCTTTCACCATCTCCCGCGCCACGATGCGCAATATCCGCCAGAACCTGTTCTGGGCCTTCGCCTACAACACCGCCCTGATCCCGGTTGCCGCCGGTCTGTTCTACCCGGCCTTCGGCGTGCAGCTTTCGCCGATGCTCGGCGCCGCGGCCATGGCGCTCAGCTCGGTTTTCGTCGTCTCCAACGCGCTGCGGCTGCGCCGCATATCCCCACAGATGCAGGAAGGATAACCCATGAATATCGGTGAAGTCTCCCGCGCCTCCGGTCTGCCTGCCAAGACCATCCGCTACTACGAGGACATCGGTCTTGTCACCCCGCAACGCGCCGCCAACGGCTACCGCACGTTCCGCGACAGCGACCTGCACAAGCTTTCCTTCCTCGGCCGCGCCCGCTCCCTCGGGTTCTCGATCGAGGACTGCCGCACGCTGCTGGCACTCTACGAGGACCGCGGCCGCGCCTCGGCCGACGTCAAACTGGTGGCGCAGAAACACCTCGCCGGCATCGAGCAGAAGATCGCCGAGTTGCAGCAAATGCACGCAACGCTGTCGCATCTCGTCCACGCTTGCGCTGGCGACAACCGTCCCGACTGCCCGATCCTCGCCGATCTCGCCGCACCCGCCACGGCAAAAGCCTGATCCGCCCCTTCATCTGACCCCAAATATCCCGGGGAGCGCGAGGGGCTGGCCCCTCGCCCCGCCTTGCCACCTGCACGCCGCTCGACTATCCCGCTCCCCGGGTGACGCCTGAAAGGGCAGGACATGCGCGAAACCACCGATCTGCTGATCATCGGCGGCGGCATCAACGGCTGCGGCATCGCCCGCGACGCCGCCGGCCGCGGCCTGTCGGTGACGCTGTGCGAGATGGGCGATCTCGGCCAGGCCACCTCGTCGGCCTCGACCAAGCTGTTTCACGGCGGGTTGCGCTATCTCGAGTATTTCGAGTTCCGCCTGGTGCGCGAGGCGCTCAAGGAACGCGAGGTGCTGCTCCGGGCCATGCCGCACATCGCCTGGCCGATGCGCTTCGTGCTGCCGCTCTCGCCCGACATGCGGTTCGAGGCCGGCACCCCGACCTCGCGGCTGCTTGGTATCTTCATGCCCTGGCTGAACGGCCGGCGCCCGGCCTGGCTCATCCGCCTCGGACTCTTCCTCTACGATCACATGGGCGCCCGCCGGATCCTGCCCGGCACCACTGAGCTTGACCTGCGCACCGCCTCGGAAGGCGCGCCGCTCAAAGACAGCCTCACCCGCGCCTACGAATACTCCGACGTCTGGGTCCAGGATTCCCGCCTCGTGGTGCTCAATGCCCGCGATGCAGCCGAGCGCGGTGCCACGGTCCTGCCGCGCTCGAAAGTCATCCGCGCCACCTCCGACCGGGACGGGTGGCGCGTGACCGTCGACGAAAACGGCGCCGAACGCACCATCCGCGCCCGCGCCCTGGTCAATGCCGCCGGCCCCTGGGTCGGCGACGTGCTGTCGGGCACGCTCAAGCTCAACACCCCCGACCGCGTCCGCCTGGTGCGCGGCTCGCATATCGTCACGCACAAACTCTACGATCACGACAAGTGCTACTTCTTCCAGGGCAGCGATGGCCGCATCATCTTCGCCATCCCCTACGAGCAGGACTTCACCCTGATCGGCACCACCGAGGACGAACACGGCTCAGCCGACACGCCGCCGCGCTGCACCCAGGCCGAGGCCGATTACCTGCGTGCCTTCGCCGGGCAGTATTTCAAGTGCCAGATCGCGGCCGAAGACATTGTCTGGACCTATTCCGGGGTCCGGCCTCTCTATGACGACGGGGCGAGTTCGGCCACCGCCGCCACCCGAGATTACGTGCTGAAACTCGACCAGAGCGCCGGGGCCCCGGTGCTCAACGTCTTCGGCGGCAAGATCACCACCTACCGCCGCCTGGCCGAAACCGCCCTGGCCAAACTGGCCCCGGTTTTCCCCAACCTGCCCGGCGACTGGACCGCCGGCGTGGCGCTGCCCGGCGGCGATTTCCCGGTCGAAGGCGCGGCCGACCTCGTGGCCGGTTTCCGCGCCGCCCAGCCCTGGGCCGACGCCGCCACCGCCACCCGCCTGATCCGCGCCTACGGCACCGAGGCGATGACGATCTTCCAGAGCGGCCCCGGTCAGGATTTCGGCCACGGCCTCCGCGCCGCCGAAGTTGACTGGCTGATCGCCAAGGAGTGGGTGCGCGACACCGACGACCTGCTGTGGCGCCGCACCAGGCTGGGCCTGCATTTCAGCGACGAAGAAACCGCCCGCCTGGCAAGCTACCTGGAAGCGCATCCAGACACCTGATCGAAATTGCCGGACATCGGTATGAGGACCTCCCCGGAGCGGCCGGTTCTGGCCTGGAGCGGACGTTCGAGCTGAGCGCCCTGCGCGGAATCAAGGGCGTCAGCCCGCCGCGCATCGCCGGGCCGCCCCCGGGCCCGGCGATTTGGTGACGCTGACGCAACCAGTTGAGGTCATTCGGATTTGTCTTGATAAAGTGCTTCGAACAAACCTTGGATCGCTGGACCGCGGCCCAACGATGCGCGGCTCAGCGATTAAGGGACCAATGCCCGCCCCAGGCCAAACCACTCCATTCGCGGTCGGAGGCCGCCCTTCACGGCACACTTCACGCCGCCTCTCACCCCAGAACCGAAAAGCTCGACTCGGCGTTGATTTCCCGCTTGCGCGAATAGAATCCGACGTCGATCTCGCGCCCGATATAGGGCAGCGTGAATTGCAGCGGCTTGGCGTCGTGATCCGCCCCGCCCTCGCAATACGCCACCAGCGCGGCCATCATCCGCCCGGCAATCGGCGCGTTCTTGTACTGGTTGCCGCTGGTGCCGCAGGCCATGTAGAACCCGCCCAGGCTCGACTTGTCATAGATCGGAATCCAGTCGGTCGAGGCGTCGTAAAGCTCGACCACACCCCGCGTCCGGTTCGGGATGCCGAGCGACGGCACCCGCTGGGCATAGCGCATCGCCTGGGTGGTCCACTGGTCGGTGAAATCGCGGTTGAACCCGGTGTCACTCTCCACCCACTGGTGGGTGTCGCATTCGGGGTCTTCGCTGCCCACCAGGATGTGGTTGCCCTGCTCCGGGCGGCAATAGCAGGCGATGTCGCTGTCGCTGACGATAGTGCCGTCGCGCTCGAAGTCGAACCCCTCGGGGCTCGGCACATGCACCACCTCCTGCCGCAAGGGTCGGGTCTCGATCGTCATGTCGCCGGTCACCCCGGCCATCTCGTTCACGGTACGCGAGCCGGGCCCGGCAACATTGATCACCACCGGCGCGTTAATCTCCTCGCCGCCCTTCAGCCGCACGCCTTTCACGCGGCCACCCGCCTGCAGCACCGCCTCGACCTCGACCCCCAGCCGGAACTCGGCCCCCGCCGCGCGCGCCGCGTCGGCCAGGTTCTGCGCCGACAGGGCCGGGTCGTTGACATAGCCGCCATTGGGCCAGAACACCGCCCCCTCGAGCCGCCCGCCGGTGGGCTCGCCGAACCCCGGCTGATCCATCCGCTTTGCTGGCGCATACCGTTCCAGCGCATAGACCGGCAGCTTCGCCCGGATCGCCGCTGCATCCCACTCCTCGAACGGAATGCCCAAAGCGCGCGAGGTTTCGATATGCCGGGCCATGAAATCATTGGCCTGCGTTTTCATCACCAGGCAGCCACATTCGCGGAACTCGGCCAGCGGCGTGCCGTCGGGCAGGCCCAGGTAATCGGCCCAGTCGCGCCAGTAATGATAGCCCTCCCAGGCAAAGGCAGTGCCTTCGAGCGTGGAATAGTGCATCCGGATGATGGCGCAGGACCCCGCGGTCGAACCGTGGCCCGCGGCCCTGTGCCGGTCGAGGTTCAGCGTCTTCCATCCCTTGCGCGCCATTTCCAGCGCCACGGCGGCGCCGATCACGCCTGCGCCGATGATGATTGCGTCCGGTTTCGTCATGGTCATCTCCATTGGTCGCAGCCACTATCTGCAAAGATTCGCGGTTGTTGCAACCGGTCGGTGTCTCGGCAGCGCCGCGGAATTTCGGGTTTTCGGCGCAATGCGCCCCGGTCGTAGGTCAGACCTCAAAGCGGCCAGAACACCGGGAGGAATATCAGCAGCAGCGTCAGACAGATGACCGTCAGCGGCAGACCGGCCCGGACGAAATCCCTGAAATGATAGCGACCGGGGCCATAGACCAGCAGGCACGCGGGTTCGAGCGGCGTGATGAAGGAGAGCGATGCCGAAAGCGTGACCAGAATGACCAGCGCGCGCGCGTCCACCCCCAGCGTTTCGGCCGACGCGGCGGCCACCGGTATCACCGTCAATGCGGCCGCCGCGTTCGACATCGGCTGGGTGAGCAGGACAGTGAGCAGCGCGAACGCCGCCATCGACACGGTGACCCCGAACGGCAAGGTTACCCCAACGATCAGCTCGGCCAGGAACATGGCGGCGCCGGTTTCGATCATGGCGCCCCCGAAACTGGTCAGTCCGGCGATCAGAACAAGAAGTCGCCACTCGATGAAACGATAGGCTTCCTCCATGGTGACAAACCGCGCCATGACAAGCGCGATCGCCGCCGAAAGCAACGTGATCGACAGCGGGAGAACGCCCCATGCCCCTAGCATGACGGCGGTGAGCACGGTTCCGACGGTGATCGCGCCCTGCCGGTGCGTGAGAACCCTGCTCTCGACTTCCAGCAGGCCCCACAGGTTCCGGTTTCCCCTCAGGCTCTCCAGGTCCTGCTGCGCGCCTTGGACCAAAAGGACATCGCCGACCTGAAGACGCATGTTCTCGATTTTCGCCGGCCGGGCGTGACCGGGGCGATGAATCGCCACGACCCTGACGCCGTATCTGCGGTGGAAATCAAGCTGCTTGAGGGTCCGGCCAACCAAGTTGGATTGCGCCAACAAGACCGCCTCGGCCATGGCGATTTCGTCGTGCTCGACATCCCGGTCTGAAAAATGCTGGCTGGCATCTATCGCCAGCCCGAGATCGGCCTCGGCGCGGAGCAGGCTTTCGCGCGGCGCCCTGACGATCAGAAGATCGCCCCCGGCCAACTTGCGCCGGTGATGCGGATTCAGGCGTTTGCCGGCCCGGACAACGGACAGCGCGGTGACGCCGATCGTGCCAAGCTTGAGCGCGCCGATGGCACGGCCCTCGGCGCGCGATCCTTCCGGCACCACCAGCGCCGAAAGATACGCCTGCGCCCCGATTTCCTCACCAGGCTCGACCGGCGCGTGGGCCGGTGTCAGGCGGTTGCTGAAGAACACCAGCCAGACGATGCCGGACGTCGCCATCAGCAGGCCAATGCCCAGGAATTCGAACATCGAGAACGGCTGCAACCCCAGCTGCGCCGCCATGGCGCTGCCGGCGATGTTGGTCGAGGTCCCGATCAGCGTACATGCGCCACCCAGAATCGACGCGTATGCCACCGGCATGAGAAACCTGCTTGGGCTGGCCTCGGCGTCGCGTGCGATCCGAAGCACCGCCGGCATCAGCATCGCGGTTGCGACGGTGTTGCTCAGAAAGGCCGAGGTCGCGGCCGTGATGGTCAGCAAGATGCCCTTGGCCCGCGTTTCCGTCCGTCCTCCGTATCTTCGGATGCTGTCGCTGAGCCAGTCCATCACGCCGGATTTCAACATTGCGCTGGACAGAACGAAGACCGAGGCGAGGATGATCACCATTTCGTTGGCAAAGCCTGAAAACGCCTCGGCCGGGGTCAGAATGCCCGAAACCACAAGCGCGACGAGCAGGGACAGGGTAATGATGTCGACCGGCAACCACTCCATCGCGAAGAACACGATCGCCAGCGCGAGAAGGGCCAGAACTATGATGATTTCGACGGTCATGTTGTTCCCGGCCAATCGCACCCGGCCCGAATTCCCGCCAGACCCGCCGGGCAGGTCTGCCTTGCCACTGGCTGCTGTCCAGGTGGCTCAGATCAGCTCCCACGGCCGCGTGAACGCCCCCAGCACCTTGCCGATTTCGGCCTCGCTGGCGCCTTCGGGCCGCACATGCGCCACCAGCCCACGCTTCTTGTCGTCGATCACACTGGTCACCCGCGCCGGGCAGCCTGCCTCTTGCAGCGTCGCGTTGTAGACCCGGGTGATCGCCATCTTGCGCAGGTCGGGCTTGAACACCTTGCCCACCGCGGTTTTCGGCAATTCGCCCAGAACCTCGACATGTTTCGGGTAGGCCGCACGCTCGTGGATGTGCACCTTGGCATGCTCCATGAGGTCCTCGGGCGTGGCGCTGCCGCCTTCGACCAGCTCGACATAGGCGCAGGGCACCTCGCCGGCATGGGCGTCGGGCTGGCCGATCGCCCCGGCAAAGGCCACGTCCTTGTGCGCCAGGAGCGCATCCTCGATTTCGGCCGGATCGATGTTGTGGCCGCCACGGATAATCAGGTCCTTGGCACGGCCGGTAATCCAGATATAGCCGTCGGCATCGATCCGCCCCAGATCACCGGTGCGCAGATACATGTTGTTGCCGAGCGTGTGATACAGATCACGGTTCTTGGCCTCTTCGGTATAGGTGTTGCCCTGCAGCACGCCGGGGTTGAAGACGCAGATCTCGCCGACCACGTCGGTGGCGCATTCCGCCGGCTCGCCGTTTTCGCCCGCGTGCATGATCCGCACGTCGGTATAGGGGAACGGGATGCCGACCGAGCCCACCTTCTTCTCGCCGTCAATCGGGTTGCAGCTCACCAGCACCGTCGCCTCAGTCAGCCCATAGCCCTCGATGATGTTGATGCCCGTAGACCCGGTAAACCGGTTGAACAGCTCCAGCGGCATCGGCGCCGAACCGGAAAAGGCGTTCTTCACCGTGCTGAGATCGGCGTCCACCGGCTTCTGCATCAGCGCGCTCACCGCCGTGGGCACGGTGATTATGAAGGTCGTCTTCCAGCGCTCGCACAGCTTCCAGAAATTGTCGAACACCCCCTCGCCGCGATAGCCCGCCGGCGTCGGGAACACCACATGCGCGCCCGACTTGATCATCGCCACAAGGATCACGTGGCAGGCGAACACGTGGAACAGCGGCAGCGGGCACATCACGCTGTCGTTTTCGGTGTAAAGCAACTCGTGCCCGATCCAGCCCTGATAAATGATGCCTGAATTCTTGTGTTGCGCCACTTTCGGCATGCCGGTGGTGCCGCCGGTGTGGAAATAGGCCGCCACCCGGTCTTCCTTGACGTCCTCGAAGGACAGCGTTTTTGGCTGCTTGGCGATCTCGGCATTGAAACGCAGCACGTCGGCATGGTGATCCTTCTCCACCTTCGGGCGGATGAACGGCACGATCCAGCTTTTCGGCGGGGTCAGATAGCGGTTCAGATCCACCGTCACGATGGTGTTGACGCCCGGGGCGTGCTGCACCGCCTCGGCTGTCTTCTGCGCGATGTCGGTTTTCGGGAAGGCATGCAGCGTCACCACCACCTTGGCCTTGGTCTCGCGCAAGATGGCGCCGATCTGCTCGGGCTCCAAGAGCGGGTTGATCGGGTTGGCGATCCCCGCCACCATCGCGCCGATCAGCGCAATCGCGGTTTCGGTGGTGTTCGGCATCACCAGCGCCACCACGTCATCCTTCTCGACCTTGAGCGAGCGGAACAGGTTGGCCGCCTGGCAGACCTTGTCGTGGAACTCCTGCCAGGTCAGCGTCTCGGCCTTGTCCTCGGGACCCGACAACAGCTGATAGGAAAGCGCCGGGCGGTTGCCGAATTTCTGCGCCGTGTTCGCCAGCATCTCGTAAACGGTCGTGGGCAGCTCGCGCTGATCCCACGGCATTTCATTGGTCAGATCGATGCTGTCCTGAAGGGTGGCAAATGTCATACTGGTTTCTCCCCGTGTGCCCCTGCCTTCGCGGGCGAGGCTTTTCTCCCTTAGCGAATATAGTTATCGCCTTTGCGCTGCCGCGCAAGAGCGGGGGCGCAGCGTCATCCGGGAAAACCGGTCTGGCTTGCGCGGCACCGCACGCCGCGTTAACCCCACCCGTGAACAAACCCTTGGACCTCCGCACGCCAGACAGGATGCCAGCCGGGTTGCCAGCCAGCATGCCATACCCCGATTTTGCACCGCCCGGAATCGTTCAGAAAGGTTAACAGCGTATGAAACTCGCCACTGCCGCCTATCCGCTCGGCTGGCTCGACAGCTGGGCCGCCTACGAACAGAAGATCACCGCCTGGGTGGCCGAGGCCGCCGCCGCGGGTGCCGATCTTTTGGTCTTCCCCGAATACGGCGCGATGGAACTGGCGTCACTGTCGGGAGAGCAGGCCGCTGGCTCGGTCAACGGCTCGATCGCGGCCGTAGACGAGTGGTTACCTCGCGCCAACACCTTGTTTTCAAGCCTTTCTTCAGATCATGGCGTGCACATCCTGTCGCCTTCCGCTCCGGTGCGCGACGGCGGCATCACCGTCAATCGGGCCGGCCTCTTCACTCCGTCGGGCACCGTTGGCTGGCAGGACAAGCAGATCATGACCCGGTTCGAGCGCGACGACTGGGGCATCTTGGGCGGTGGCCCGTTGCAGCTGTTCGACACCGCGCTTGGGAAAATCGGCGTACTGATCTGCTATGACAGCGAATTTCCCCTGTTGGCCAAGGCCTTGGCCGATGCCGGCGCAGAACTCATCCTGGTCCCCTCCTGCACCGAGGCGCTGGAAGGCTATTGGCGGGTCCGTATCGGCGCCATGGCCCGGGCACTTGAGCTGCAATGCGTCACCGCGATGTCGTCCCTCGTGGGCCGCGAACCAAGGCTCTATGCCGTCGAGGAAAACACCGGCACGGGCGGCGTTTTTTTGCCCGCCAGATCAAGGGTTTCCCGCCACTGGCGTGTTGGCCGAAGGCCGTCTCGACACGCCCGGCTGGACCTATGCCGAGATCGATTTCGACGCCATCCGCACCGTGCGCGCCGACGGCCATGTCCTCAACCTCGCCCACTGGGAAGAACAGAGCCCCCGTGTCGGGCAGGTCGCACAATCCCGCCTGAGCTGAGAAAACCCCTTGAAAATCAGCGCGAAAAGGCTCATTTAAGCGGCGTCCGCGACGCGGCGGATAACCAAGCGAAGGAGACAACATGGCCAAGGAAGAACTGCTCGAATTTCCCGGTGTCGTGAAGGAACTCCTGCCCAATGCGACATTTCGGGTCGAGCTGGAAAACGGCCATGAAATCATCGCACATACGGCAGGCAAGATGCGCAAGAACCGCATCCGTGTTCTGGCTGGAGACAAGGTCCAGGTGGAAATGACGCCCTATGATCTGACCAAGGGTCGGATCAACTACCGCTTCAAGTAAACGCGGTGCCGCATCCCGGAGAACGGATGCCGGTATTCCGGCAAGATACGGAAAAAAATGAAAAAACCGCGGCTCATTCTGGGATCGGGCAGCCCCCGTCGGCGTGAGCTGCTGGCAACCATCGGGGTCGTGGCGGATGATATCCGCCCCCCCGAGATTGACGAGACCCCGCGCAAGGGCGAACTGCCGCGCCCCTACTGCGCCCGCATCGCGACCGAGAAGGTCGGAGCCGTCCCGGCCGACCCCGACGACATCGTGCTTTGCGCCGACACCACCGTCGCGCTTGGCCGCCGCATCCTCGGCAAGCCCGGGGACGATGCCGAGGCGCGGGCCTTTCTCAAGGCGATGTCCGGCCGGCGCCATCGTGTCATCACCGCGGTCGCCGTGAAGCGCGGCGACCGGATATGGGAACGCGACGTGGTCACCACCGTCAAGATGAAAACCCTCTCCGATCAGGAGCTTGAGGCCTATCTTGCCTCAGGTGACTGGCGCGGCAAGGCCGGCGGTTATGGCATTCAAGGCATGGCCGGCGCGCTGATTCCCTGGATCCAGGGTTCGTTTACCGCCGTCGTCGGCCTGCCGCTCGCCGAGACCGCCGGCCTGCTGCAAGCCGCGGGCTATCCCGTCTGGGGCCCATCATGAAAGGTCGCCAGATCATCCTCGATCATATCGGTGGACGAGAAGCTGCCGCGCTGATGGTCGATGGCCGTCTGGAAGATGTCCTGATCGGCTCCGATGCGCCCGCCCCCGGCACGATCTACCGCGCGCAGGCGTTAAGACCCGTTAAGGGTCAGGGCGGTATGTTCCTCTCCACGCCCGACGGCAGCGCATTTCTGCGACAAGTGAAAGGCATCGCCCAGGGTCAGACCCTGCTGGTTCAGGTCACCGGCTATGCCGAGCCCGGCAAGGCGCTGCCGGTGACCGAGCGGCTGTTGTTCAAGAGCCGCTATGCCATCGTCACACCGGATGCGCCCGGGCTCAACGTCAGCCGTGCGATCCGCGACGATGTACGCCGCGACGCGCTGCACCTGATCGCCAAATCCGAAATGGGCGACGGGAACATGGGCCTGATCCTGCGCTCGGCTTGCGTCGATGCCGACGACGATGCCATCGCCGAGGACATTCGCGCCATGACCGATCTCGCCGAAACCGTGCTTTCCGACGCGGCTGGCGCCCCGGAAAAGCTGACCGAGGGCGACGGCCCGCACCTGCTGGCCTGGCGCGACTGGACCGAACCGGCCGAAGTCGAAACCGCGCCCGGCAGTTTCGAAAGCCATGGCGTGCTCGATGCACTCGAAACCCTGCGCAGCCCCGAAGCCCCCCTGCCTGGCGGCGCCTCGCTCTTCATCGAACCGACCCGCGCGCTGGTGGCGGTCGATGTCAATACCGGCGCCGACGGCTCCCTCGCTGCCGGCCTCAAGGCGAATTTCGCCTGTGCCCGCGAACTGCCGCGCCATCTACGCCTGCGCGGTCTTGGCGGCCAGATCGTGATCGACCTCGCGCCCATGCCCAAGAAAGACCGCCGCGGCTTCGAGTCCGCGCTGCGCAAGGCCTTTCGCTCGGACGGGATCGACACCGCGCTTGCAGGTTTCACTCCGCTCGGTCACTATGAACTGCAGCGCAAACGCGCCCGTCCTGCCTTGTTCGAGTTGCTGCCATGACCTGCCCGATCTGCTCCTCCGAAACCGACCCGAAATATCGCCCGTTCTGCTCCAGACGCTGTGCCGATATCGATCTCGGCCGCTGGATGCGCGGTGGCTATGCGATCCCCTCGACCGCTCCGGAAGACGTCGAGGACGCCCTCGAGGAATTGAAGAACGCCCTGACCGAGACCGAAACCAAACCCCATTGAGATTTTTGCGAAATCCCTCTGGACAGCCTTGCGCCTTCCTTCTAGAACGCCTCCACCCAGCGGCGGCCCACCCGCCCGAACCCGTGCCCGGGTAGCTCAGGGGTAGAGCAGTGGATTGAAAATCCTCGTGTCGGTGGTTCGATTCCGCCCCCGGGCACCACTTTTCAAATAAAAATCAACATACTAGCCATCGCACAGTTTTCACTTCCTGCGTTGCACACTCATCGCACAGTTTTTCGTGCGTTGCTGGGTGGATTTGGGAGCTAAAAGACTGTGTTGAACACAGTGTTTGGAATCAATGTGTTAGACACACTGTTCGCAACACACTGTTTGCCCACAGTAACTGCAACACAGTTCTTCCCCACAGTGTTTACAGACACGGACAATTACAGAGTTTCTTGAGATTGGATTGAGCCCATTTTGACGGCAAGCGCCGATTACACCATTATCCAACTGTAAAGGAGTAAACGCGATGAGGGAGTTACCTGAGTTTTCAGGCAGATGTCAGTGTGGCGCTGTGAAGTACTCTGTGTCCGCTGGTTTTGGTAAAGCCAACGTCTGTTTCTGTAACATGTGCAAGCGAGCGACGGGATCGGAGGTGCCCTCGTTCATTAGTGTTCCGCGCGAACGGGTCACTTGGTACGGCACTCCTGCGGTGTATTCATCTTCTGATATTGCGACGCGAGGGTTTTGCGCCAAATGCGGAACACCTCTTTACTATGCAGGTAACGATAGCGACACTTGGGGTTTAGCTGCGGGAACTGCAGATGTATCGATCAGCCCCGACGTAGTGTTTTACTACAATCAACATCCTGAGTGGCTGGCTTCCCTAGATGACTTGCCGAGGCCCGATTTTGAGGCTTCTGCCTGCAGCGGTGACGATCAAAGTGCCTAACTGACAACAACACACTCTTTGCCCACACTGTTTTGAAAAAGGTTCTTTCCCACAGTGTTTTGGAACGAAGTCGAAGACAGCGTGTTGCACGATAGCGCTTGGGAAAGGCAACAATGCTAAGATGGGTCGTCATGTGATAGTTTTAGTCAGATGTCTCGGTTGAGCCCTTTTGAACGAATGCTGCGTTTAGCATGAATGCCTGCTAGTTTGCCCGAAATGGGGGTGGCATTTCATGGAAGCAAACAAAGCGCAGGCCGATTATTGGGCTTCACCCGCGGGCCTGAAGTGGATTGAACACGAACGCGCTCTGGATACCGCGATGGCGGGT
This sequence comes from Marimonas arenosa, assembly GCF_030848945.1. Taxonomy (GTDB): domain Bacteria; phylum Pseudomonadota; class Alphaproteobacteria; order Rhodobacterales; family Rhodobacteraceae; genus Marimonas; species Marimonas arenosa. The sequence goes on along the minus strand of NZ_JANHAX010000004.1, from coordinate 305,998 downwards.
ATGTTGGATATGATGCTGGATATGGCTGGCATTGTCTCGACGGACCGTGTCATCGACATAGGATGTGGAACCGGAGCAAGTACCATTGAAGCCGCCCGACGCGCTCCGGCGGGCAGAGTTCTTGGGGTGGATATTTCTGATCCGCTCCTTGCACGCGCTGCCAAAAGGGCGAAAGCGGTGGGCGTGCAGAACGCGTCATTCCTGTTGGCTGATGCCCAAACGCATGATTTTCCGTCGCAGCACTTCGATGTTCTGGTCTCGCGATTAGGAATGAGTTTCTTTTCAGACACCGTTGCGGCGCTGAAGAACCTGTCCAATGCACTGAGCGGTCATGGTAGAATGGTCTTTGTTTGCTGGGCTTCAGTGGCGCAAAACCCATGGTTTGATATCCCGAAGAAAGCAGCGGAGGAAAGGCTGGGCGCACAGCCGAAAGGAGACCCAAATGCACCTGGTCCAACTGCATTTCAGAACTGCGAACGGGTGGTCAATCTGATGGATCAGGCGGGTGTTTCTAGTATCGAAGCGCGTCCGGTCGAGATTGTACTCACGCCTCCAGGCGGAGTAGCAGGTGCTGCGCGCGCAGCTAGCAAGGTCGGTCCGGCGGCTCGCATAATGAAAGCATATTCCGGGACGGAAACTGATGAAGCGGCGATTGAAAGCTCAGTAAAGGCAGCCTTCGAGGAGTTCTCCGACGGAGATGACGTACGGGTTCCGGCGGTGGTAAACCTATTTGCTTGCGCACGATGAATTGGTCATGGAAACCTAGACGACAACCGATCACTCGATACCGTGCACGATCACCAAGTTCGTGTCCGCGTTGCGGCGACGGATTTCAGCAAGTTTCTGATAGTCAGGGTCGCTAAACCAAGCACGTGCTGTCTCAGCGTCTGGGAAGCGCATCAGAACAGTTCGTGGCATCCCCCAAGTCCCTTCCAGGACTTCAGTCTCTTGCTTTGAAGTTGCGAGCAGTTCCCCGTCGTAGCGTTCGAAAATCGGCGTGAACCCAGCCAGATACTCCTCGTAGTCCTCGGGGGTGTGTATGTTCAATTGACCGACGACATAAACGCTCATGATTTTCTCCAGTGAAAAAGGAAAAGGCTTACTTACTCCTGTTTCCGTACCAAGAATGCACGAGCTTCCTCGAGACCGTTACAGACTTTCGCTTCTATGCGGTCACCAAAGTTGGCGAGAGTATTTTCTTCCCAGTCTTTGACCCAATGATCGTCTTGACCTGACTCTGGCAAGGGCGGCAACAGCACAAATTTCTGCAAAGGCGAACTGCGGATTGCGGCTCTAAATTCCTGGCTGCTTACCCATTTGTAGTCCTCGTCAGACAATGCGCGAGAAGACATCGATACATCGACGATCCAGTGTTTGACATCATTGTCGCGGACATAGTCTAGGGCAGCTCGGACAGCGTCTCTTACCCTTGTCCCTTCGTCGTACTCACTGATCCAGCGCAGATAGACGGCCGCTAGCTCAGGGTTGAACGAAACGTCTACGAGGTCAGGCGCTGCGTGAATTTCACATTTTCTCATCACGATACCGGGTGCTGCCTTCATTCAAGTATTCTCAGAGGATTCAGTCGTAACACCCGATCCTTGCTCGGGACCATGAGAATAAATGAAACACAGTGTTTGCCCAAAGTAACTGCAACACACTTCTTCCCCACAGTGTTTGCGGACACAGTCGAAGACAACATGTTGAACGATAGCGCTTGGGAACGGCAGCAATGCCGCGATGGGCGGTCATCTGATGGTTTTAGTCAGATGTCTCGGTTGAGCCCGATGCAGACGTTCTACTCGCTGCTCAGCTGAAGAAGCTGTGCTTTCCACTTATCCACGCGTTTCAAAATCCGTCGAACGGGCTGACAGACCTAACACACAAAGCTAACGTTGCGGATATTAGGAGAGGTGCATGGAACGAAGGCTTACCACGGTAATGGCAGCTGATATTGTCGGCTACTCAGCGCTGGTGGATTATGATCGAACTGGCACAATCGGCGCGCTTAAGGCATTCCGCGAAGAAACGCTTCTTCCGATACTGGTAGATCACAATGGTTCATTGATCAAAAGCATGGGCGACGGCTGGATTGTCGAATTTCCGTCAACATCAGAAGCGGCGGAATGCGCGATCGCAGTGCAATCCGCACAGAAACCCGGTCAAATCAGGCTACGCATTGGGATTCACACAGGGGAAGTCGTTACCGATGGCGATGACATATTTGGCGATGGCATCAATGTTGCCTCGCGTCTCGAAGCCCTCGCCCACCCAGATCAGGTGCTCATCTCAGATACCTCCCATAATAGTCTTGATCGAGGCAATGCGGCATCATTCGACGGCGGAGAACAAACCGAACTGAAAAACATAACGCGCCGCATTGGAGTTTGGCGCTGGCCAAAAGGGACGACAGCCAGTTTCCCCATAAAAACTGATGTCGGACCGGGAATTGCGGTACTTCCATTCGACAACATGTCCGGTGATCCGGATCAGGAATTCTTTGCAGATGGCATCACCGAAGATATTATCACCGAGTTGTCGCGGTTCCGGTGGCTGATGGTGGTCGCGCGAAATTCGTCCTTTACCTTCAAGGGAAAAAGTACGGACATCCGCGAAGTTGGGCGTGCCCTTGGGGTCCGGTATGTTCTCGAAGGCTCTGTACGGCGCGCTGGCCAGCGCGTTCGCATCACTGGACAGCTCATTGATGCTGAAAATGGCAGCCATTTGTGGGCGGACCGTTTCGACGGTGTGTTAGACGACATTTTCGATCTTCAAGACCAGGTCACACAGGACGTAGTGACGGCCATTGAACCGTCTTTGCGGCACGCCGAAACGATCCGCGCGCGCGCCAAACCCACGGAGGATTTGCAGGCTTACGAACTTTACCTAAGGGCGGTCTCGCATTTCCACCTGCTGACCGACGAAGACAACAAAGAGGCGATACGGTTTGCAAAACTGGCTTTGGATCGAGATCCGGAATATGCCGCCGCGGCAGGTTTGCTCGCATGGCTTCACATCCAACGTCTCGTGCAAGGCCTGGAACCTGTCGATGAAGGCCCCGGATCAGCCGTAGCGGCGGCAGAGCGGGTTCTTCGGAATGATCGCGCGGACGGCATCGCAAAGGCATATGCCGCGCACTCTATCTCCATGTTGGCACGAGACTTGTCCCGCGCAAGGGCAGTCTTCAAGGAAGCTTTGTCGGAAAACCCCAACGCAGCGACGGTTCACATGCTGGCATCTATCAATCTCTTTCTTCTGGATCGCCCAGAGAAAGCGTTGGAGCATGCGACCCGGTCGGTAGAACTCAGTCCGCGTGATCCTTTGCGCCACGCCGCTTTCCTGGCGCAGGGCAGCGCTTTGTTTCACCTGGGACGCTATCAAGAGGCCGTGCAGGCCTTTCGCCAAGCATTGTCAGTGCGTTCAGCCTTCCTGATTAGCCATCTGATGCTTATTGCTTCGCTCGCCGAACTTGGCGACATAGATGCGGCAAAAGCAGCACTCGCTGATTTGAAAGCAACCGCTCCGGACGAGACTTCTATTGCCGAGACCACTCGGTTGCCCATTTTCTCAATTCCAACCTGTGCTGACCGCTGGCGCGACGGGTGGTCAAAAGTTGGGTTGCCAGTGTAAGCGCAGAAAGTGCCTTGCCGCTTGAAGCTTGTGCCCATCCAACTGTCGGTCTGTGCACAGGCTTGGTTCGAAGGATCAGTCGCCAACCAAAATCCTGCCGGGTTCCCCCGCCTCATGAACCCGGAACACCAAGATGGTTGCTCCTTCTTTTCCTGATCGGGCTGTATGAACTTTTTTCAGCGGTACGACGCCCACGTCGCCCGCAAAGGCTTCGTGCTCACCTTCGTCCTCTAAGATGAGGGTCACACTTCCTTGCAATATGTAGGCAAATTCTTCTCCGGGATGCCAATGCATGGGCAAGGTTACATTGGCAGGTAGGGCAACATGGCTTACGATCACCTCAAGGCCTTCGGCGCTTTCCAACGAAGTCGATAGCAAATCCCGTATGTTCGGTTTTTGAAGCGTCGACGGGTCCTGCACATCGTGCGACAACGCCGTTTCGGCGCTGCCTGCGACAAGTACACAAGCCAATACAAGTGGTTTCCACATCAGCTATCCTCCCTCGTTTAGAGGATTATGGCATTTGTACTTTCTCTCAATCAACGCTGGAGTAGATTGATTTCGAAATGGTGCGCAATGACCGCTAGTTGCCCCGCCCGTACTTTCAAATCGCTTTTCGGATTGATGTTGCGCGGCTAATGTGAGGTACCGGCAGGGGTAAATTGAAATGCAGAAAGTTCGAACAGAACGTCTCCGCGACTATGTTGGCCCAGTAACGAACACCGACATCTGGGAGGCATTCGAACTCCGGTCCAACGACGTGATTGTGTGCACGCCTCCCAAATGCGGAACCACCTGGACGCTGAACATCGTCATGATGCTGATACACGGCAAGGTCGTGCCCGAAGCAGGTGGCCGAGACGAGGCGCCCTGGCTTGACTGCGGGTTTCGGGACCGAAAAGCGATCGCGGCCAAGCAAGCCAGCCTGACACGTCGACGCTGCTTGAAGAGCCATACGCCCATGGACGGCATCTCATACGGCGCAGAGCCGACTTATATCGTTGTATATCGTCATCCTGTGGATGCGCACTTCTCGTTTCGCAGCCATGTTGAGAACATGAAAGATTCAGGTCCTCTGGCAGAGATGTTTCCCGAAGATATCCAAGATGGCTTCTGCCAGTTCCTCGATGGACCTCTGACCGATGCGGGTACGGACATCATGACTGTATCTTCCATAGTCCATCATTACCGTCAGGCCCGGGCCCGCGAAGACAAAGGAAATGTTCATTTCTTCCATTACGCCGATCTGAGCAGGGACCTTCACGGCCAGATTGAGCGCATTGCCGACATTTTGAAGATTGATCTTTCATCGAAGGTTTTGGCTGAAATAACGGAGGCGAATACCTTTGCGAGCATGCGCAAGGTAGCCGAAGCCAGCGAAAACCGCTTCGCCGAGGCTTCACCCTTCGTGGATCAGGCCAAGTTCTTTGCATCGGGGACATCCAACAAGTGGAAAGGTCGTCTAAGCGATGATGACATCGCGAGTTATTACGACCGTTGCGCTTCTCTTCTGTCGCCCGAAGATGCCGCTTGGCTAAACTGGGGTGAGCACCGAGAACCGTAAGGCTGTTGTTCTTTAAGGGGCCACGTAGGCGACTGAAAATGCAAAACGGCAGCTTCTCTAATCGGGCGTTTGGGTCAAGTTCATTTCATCGTTTCATTTCCGTCTCTGGGGATCTGGTCTCTCATCCGGGTCAAGCTTCTCTTCGCAGTCATTGTTGGTCCGGTTCGATTGGACCGCTGCATCCATGTGTCGGATCGGTCGCGGAGCGCCCAGCTTAGTCTCGCGCTTCGAGTGGCGCAGCAGCCATTTTCGGCGTCATCCGCAGACCTCGTCCGGTGAGGGACGATCCCGTCATTGATTGTCGAAGGTTCAGTTCATACGGCGCCCTCCAACGGTCTCTGACGGAACTCGGTGTTGTCTGCCCACATGCGGTGCATGACGACAGCAAGCTTGCGGGCAACGGCGACGACGGCTCTGCGGCGGCCTTTCCGGCGCATGAGCCGAAGACCCCAGCTCTTGATTTCAGAGCTGGCGACGGATCGCATCATCATCGCGTTCGCTGCCGCGTAGAGCGCGGATCGAACATCCGCGTCACCTGCTTTCGAGATACGGCCAGGGTTGTCCATCTCCCCTGACTGGTAGCGCCTCGGTGTCAGGCCAAAGTGCGCGGCGACGGTCCTTGAACTGGTGAAGCGTTTGGGATCATCCACTGCCGCCTTGAAGGTCAGGGCAGCAATCGGCCCCACGCCGGGGATCGCCATGAAGCGCAGACAGGTCTCATCATGGCTGGCAGCTTGCTTGACGCGTCTATCCAGTTCCCGGTACGTGGCAAAGAGCACCGCGCGGGCGTCCAACAGCGGCAGCAAGGCATGTGACAGGTCCGGGTCTGCTTCGATGATGGGGCGCACCCTCTCATCAAAGGACGCCTGATCGACACGAGATGGCAGGCGCAACCCAAAGATCCGGAACAGTCCGCGTATCTCGTTCGCCAGATCAATGCATTTTCGCTGAACTGCCTTTCGACTGCTCAGTAACGCACGGACGGCATGTGCCTCCCGGCTCTTCATGTGGACAGGGTTGAACCAGCCAGAACGAAGTACGTAGGCGATCCCCCGTGCATCTGTCTTGTCGGTCTTGTTGCGCATGGCCGAAAGCGCGGCATTCACTTGCCGCGCCTCCATGCACACGACGTTCAAGCCTGCCGCCTGCAATCCGAAGAACAGGTGTTGGCTCATGGCGCCAGCTTCAAAGCCAATCCGCAGTTCTGATGCATTAAACCTCGCCAGACAGTGCACAATGTCTTCGATCTCACATGCGGCCGATCGCTCGAGAACGGCATTGCCTTCAGCGTCAATCACGCAGATCGCAACCGACCGCAGTGACACATCCAAACCCACAAAGTAATCCATCTCGTTCTCCTCAGATTGCAGCAATTGCCGCAAGTCTATCGAGAACTCGACCCATTCATCAGGCCAGCCCGATTACCCATGCTCTGTCCGCTGAGCAGTCATTCAGGCCACTTCATGCCGCTGCAAGGCAGCGAATGGCGGCTCCGAGCCCTGACTGACCTATGTTGCGCGGCGGGCGAAAGTCCGCGATGCTCGGCATTGGCAAAGGTCAACTCGCGAACCTTGCGCGACTAGTTCAGCGAACGCTCCATGAAGTAAACTTTGTCGCGCCAGTCATCCGGAAACCCTGCAGGGTGTCGCATTGGGACGAAGCCAGCGTTCTCATACATTGCGCGTGCATGCTTCAGAAAGGTTGCAGAAGAGAAGAAGACACGTGTGTACCCGTCAGTAGCCATCTGCTCAAACATGTGGTCAAGCATTTTGCGGCCAAGGCCGTGACCGCGACCATCGGGACTTACAAACATTCGTTTAAACTCAGCAACGCCCGAACTCGCTTGGCTATACATGACACATCCACAAGGCTTCCCATCAACCGAAGCAATCAGAATTCCACCTAGGGGGCGCTTATGCAAATTAGGCAAGTCTTTCAGGGTTTTCTGAAATTCTACGGGGTCCATGGGATGGTCGTCACCCTTCGGCCAGTCGGGAGGATAGTTTTCCCAGTGCCAATCCAACCATTCCCGGCACAGCGCACGCGCCGTCTCAGTATCGTCTTCGCTGCTTGCTAGCCGAACAGCTATTTTTGTCATGTTGGGTTCCTCAACCGCGCCTAAATAGCTTGCTGAAACGGGTGGTATCAGTCAATCGTCCCTGAAACGAAAGCCGACTTTGGCGCAGCCGAAGCGAACGTCTGGTTCGTACGCATCCCAGTCGTCGGCAGGATTCCAGGCAATGTCTGCTCCACCATGAAGCAGTCGTTGTCACTTGCAATACCCAACCAATCGACAGGCCGCCATGATGCAGATACGCTAGCACCGAAATAGCAAGAAAATGCTTTGAATTATGCCGATGGATGCCGCGCCACGCCGATCTTACGAATTGGAGTCAATCGTACGTCGCTGGCTTCACGCCATCTTCAACCAGCAGCCCAAAACTGCGGTCAATCTGTTCTCAGAGAGCGATGCTCTTAGCTACATCGGAACAGATGAAAAAGAGTACTGGGCGGGAGATAATCTACGACGAGGATACGGCGCTCATATGAGCGAAGCCGATCCTTCGGTAATGAAAGCACTTGATGTAGATGCTTGGGAATGTGGGAGTTTCGGTTGGGCTCGGTCCAAGGCAGAGGTTTTGTTCCAGAATGCCGACCAGCCTGTATTGCTGCGCCAATCAATGGTCTTCTTGCTAGAGGATGGGATTTGGAAGATCGCCCATGTACACAACTCAAACCCGGTGCCGAACGTAGAAGTCTTTGGCTACGTGCACAAAGCCTATGACGATTTCTTGGCGACGGTAGCCAAGGACGATCTCAAACTTGAGGCGTCAGGCAGTGCTACGGTGATGTTTACTGACATTGTAGGCAGCTCTGCGTTGGCGGAAGCTGTCGGAGACCAACGATGGGCGCGGCTTATTTCCGATCATCTGAAGCTTGTCGATAGCTTGCTCAACCAGTTCGGTGGTCGCTTGGTGAAGACCATGGGTGACGGAACAATGTCCATATTCACGTCAGCGGGCCGTGCTTTGAAAGCAGCTGCACAACTCCAGAGAGCGGTAGATGGCATGGATGGTGAACCGAAGCTTACAATCAGAGTTGGGCTCAATACTGGTGACATAGTAGAAGCAGGGGATGACTTTCTTGGGACCGTTGTGAACAAGGCTGCTCGAATTGCGTCTATCGCTGATCCGGGAGAAATTCGCGTATCAGATGCAACGCGAGCAATGGTCGGAAATTCAAAAGAGTACGAGTTTGGCTCACCAGTAAATATCGCTTTAAAAGGGCTGGACGGTGAGCACCGACTCTATCGACTTGAATGGTAGTTTCTTGTCGTCACCTCCAAGCTACGTTTTCGCATGCCTCTCATAGTGTTCGCAACACACTGTTTGCCCACAGTAACTGCGAAACAGTTCTCGACCACAGTGTTTTCCAACGCGGTTTAGGGTAACGCATTGGGTTGGTGCCAACTGAAGTAGAACGGTGAAAACGGACCCGTTCCAAAGTTCCTGCTCTAAGCCGGATTTCTACCTGTCACGATGAACTGGGGTGACACCAGCATGTACGAGCCAGAAGCTAGGGCCTGCTCAACCTGTTTCACAACGTTGTTGATTTTCGTCCCGTCAAGCAGTCCGCTCTCGTGGGCATACTTTCCCATATTGCGGACCATTCCCAAAAGACGACCGTTCACATCTGCGTTCGCAATGATCGACACCTGAATGTCTTCAAAACCTGCATCTAAGAATGTGCGGTAGAGCTTCCTGCCCATATCTGAGTTGCGGCAGGCGTGTGATGCGGCTTTCACGAATGCACGCCAAGTATCATGTTCAACCGGTTCAGCGACCATCATGTACCAATCGCCGTCAATAGCATGTGCCAGGCCACCTGGTCGAAGTACTCTGCGAAACTCGCGTAGCGTCTGTACTGGATCGTCGACGTACATGATCGTGTTGCGTGCAGTGACAAGATCCAGCAACCCGTCAGCAAGCGGGAGTGCAACACCATCGCTTTGATGAGTACTTAGTCGCTCGGAAACGCCAGCTTCAGCTGCATTCTGTTCGGCAAATGCGAGGAACTCTAAGTTGATGTCGATGGCATGAACATGCCCGTCTTTTCCTACCCGGTTAGCAAGCTCCACGGCGATTTTGCCCGGGCCGCAGCCAAATTCTGCAACTTTTTGTCCTACCGAGACCCCGGCCGGTTCGTAGAGTGCTTCGGTCGCGTCGTCCCAGCGGAACCCACCCTTGTAGGCTGACATCCGTTCTGGATCGATGTCGCGCCAGTGTGCCTTGTAGAATGGTTCGCGTACCAATTCTCAGTCCTTCTATGCCGCATGCCATCTTAACTAGCACACTTGGAAGGCCAACGTCTGCGATGTGTACGCTACAGCAACTGCAACACAGTTCTGCCCCACAGCGTTTTGGATCACGCACATTGATCAGCCGCAACACGACCCACCTGCTTGGATCGGCGGACAAGGCACGGTTCCGTAGGAGCAATAGACGCAGCAATCGCCTGGCAACGGCTTGATCATGGCCTTGCATGATGTGCACTCGTAGAACCACTGACAGGCATCTGTCGGCATGGTCTCGATTGCCTTATGTCCACACTTCGGGCAAGTGAGTTCGCTTTCAAGGATGATGTTCAGATCATTCATCGTGTCACGCCAGAGTTTTTGAAGATCGGTGCGCGCTCATTCGGGTTCAGGGCCCACAGTCAATATCTTGCCGTTGCTCCAAACCAGCGCTTCATAGCACACCTCTGCGCCAGCGCCGCCACACCAACCTCCGTCACGTCCAATAAGAAGGATACGGTCGGGACCCCAATCAATGAGCCGCCAACCAGTTGCCTGCCACGCCATCGTCTCACCGTTCACAATGAGATTAAGCATGCAACCACCTGTTCCACAGTAGAGCGACGCCGCGGATGAACATGCGTACTGGCTCTCGTCCACAAGTTCCGCGTACACGGCCCCAAACTGGGAGCGCAGTTCAATCTCAGTTATGGCGTCGCCTTGATCGAACTCACCGTTCTCGAAGGCTTGGCAGTCCGCAGCTGCGCGGTCGATGAGTTGTTGTGCTTCGGGTGAAACCGCCATTGCCGAGCCAGCGCTCGAAACGAGCGTCGCCACGATGGCCAAAAGCTTTGTGTACATGTCTCAATCCCTTCCAATACTTCGCTAGCAACGGCTGTAGACACAGTCTTTGCCCTACAGTTACCCTTCAAAGCATAGCAACAAGATACGGGAGGACCATAATGGCAAAAGGATATCTGGTCGCGCACATCCGTGTTCACGACAAGGACGCCTTTGAGGAGTTCAAGCAACTGTCGGGCGCGGCCATCAAAGCGCACAATGGGAAAGTCTTGGTTAGGAACCCATCACCAGACCATCGTGAGGGCGGTGCACAGGGGCTGGCCATCGTGATTGAGTTCGAGAGCATTGATGCGGCTCGGGCTTTCTACGAGTCCGATGCGTACACAGAAGCACGTGCCGTTAGAGAGAGGATTTCGGAAACGGACCTCATCCTCGTCGAGGGCCTGTAAAAGCCAACGCCCGTAACAGCAAAGTCAGGAGGAGCAACTTTGGCAGAAATCGATTTCTGGTACTCGATCGGTAGCACCTACAGCTATCTGACAGTCATGCGTCTTCCCGAGGTCGAACGAGCGCACAATGTGAAGTTTCGTTGGCGGCCTTTTGATGTTCGGCACGTGATGGTTGAACAAAACAACATCCCGTTCAAGGGCAAACCGGTCAAAGCTGCGTACATGTGGCGCGACATCGAAAGACGAGCGAAGAGATACGGCCTGGCACCAAAAGTACCGGCTCCTTATCCTTTGCCGGGTCTGGTTCTGGCCAATCAGGTTGCAATGGTCGGCGTCAACGAGGGTTGGGTCGAAGCCTACACTCGGGCCACTTACAAGCGCTGGTTTGAAGCTGGCGAACCAGCTGGTGAAGAACCAAACCTCTCATCCAGCCTTGAAGAAATCGGCTGTGATCCCAGCAAGGTTATCGCTGCCGCGCAGTCAGAAAGCATCGCAAATGCGCTCTCTGCTGTAACCGAAGAGGCCATGGCACTTGGAGTATTTGGATCGCCTACCTTCGTCGTCGACGGCGAAGTGTTTTGGGGCGATGACCGTCTAGAAGATGCGGTTCTTTGGGCTCAAACGTTAGAGAAATGAATGTCCGTGTGCATCTGACAAGCAACCTACGTGTCTAGCAGCTAGCCCAATGTAGGACTCGGTTTCTGGCAGTCACATAGTGAGAAATGGGCATTTGTGTTATCAAACGCAGGAAATTGGGAGGAGCCAAAAAATGGCAGCGTACGAGGGATTTGCGGAACTGGAAACGCAGGGTTGGTCTGACAATACAATCTCGTCAGGTTACGTGACCATGTTCTCTGAAGCGAGTGACATGGCCATTCCTTCCATAGTGTCACAAGTTGAAAATAGCAGCAGGGTCCTGGACCTCTGTTGTGGACAAGGCAATGTCACCGAGGCGCTTGCAAAGGCAGGCCACACGGTCACCGGCGCAGATTTCTCTGCAAAGATGCTTTCGCATGCGCGCAGGAGGTTCCCAACTGGCGATTTCATCGAAGCTGATGCACAAAACCTGCCGTTCGAGGAGGACAGTTTTGATAGTGTCGTCTGCAGCTTTGGCTTGATGCACGTTCCCGACCAGCCAAAGGCGCTTTCGGAAATTCGCAGGGTTCTTAAGCCAAAGGGACAATTCATCATGACTTCGTGGTGTGGCCCGGACGTATCCCCTGTCTTCCAAGTGTTTTACAGCAGTGTCCAGGAGCATGGTGACCCTTCTGTGACGATGCCTGATAGCCCGAATTTCCATCAGTTTGCGAACGAGGAAATGGCAAAATCGATCCTGTCAGACGCGGGGTTCGAGGTGGAAAAACAAGAACAGCTAGATTGTTCTTGGGTGCTGGATGAACCTGGAGACTTGGCTGAGATCTTCCAAAACGGAGCTCCTCGCGGAGGCTATCTTCTGTCTCAACAGCCCGCGGCGAACAATGCAGCGATCAAAGCAGCCGTAGCCGAAAAAGTGCGTAGTCGTTTCTCCGAAGGTGACAAATGGCGAGCTCCCATACCTGCTTCTTTGATTGTCGCTCGCGCCAACTAAGCTCCTGCGGTCTTCGATTTCCGGCTGACATCTCCAACACAGGAACTTAGTGTGTGATGAAGTGATCGAGGAGCAGGAATGGCCAAGCTGGGCGCAGATACGCATGTACTGTTGGATGGGGAGGTGAAGGTCTACAAGCGCCCCAACAGCAAGCGCTGGCAGGCCACGTTCAAAATCGACGAGCACTGGGTGCGCATCAGCACGGGCAAGCGTGATCTGGAAGAAGCCAAGACCGTCGCCCGTGAGCAGTACCTCGACTACAAATTCCGCGCTATACACGATATGCCAGTTGTCTCCAAACGCTTCGAAGACGTGGCCAAGTTAGCAATTGCTGATATGCAGAAGCAGTTGGACGCGGGCGCAGGGCGCAAAGTGTTCAAGGACTACATCAAGGCCCTCAACAAGTACTTCATCCCATTCTTTGGCAAGACATTCATCACCAACATCGATCATGAGAGAATTCTCGCTTTCAACGCTTGGCGGGCGGAGCAGATCGGTCGTGAGCCAAAGGCATCGACGCTGAACACACACAACTCAGCCATGAACAAGGTCTACGCCGAAGCAGTTGCTCGTGGCTTTGTCACACAGGGCAAGGTACCCATCCTCGCCAACAAAGGTGAAGGCGCAAAACGGCGTCCTGACTTCAGCTTGGAAGACTATCGCAAGATGATCCGCAAGCTGCCCCATTGGATCGACAAGGGCAAAGGCGGCAAGTCGCGCGACATGCGCTACCTGCTGCGCGACTACGTATTGATTTTGGCCAACACCGGCATGCGGCACGGCACAGAAGCGCAGAATTTGCGCTGGAAGCACGTGACCGTCTTCAAAGAAAACGGCTTGGAGTACGTGGAGTTCTACCTTCACGGAAAAACCAAGCCCCACGAGGCCATAGGTCGTGCTGGCACCATCGACTACCTCAAGCGCATTCACTCACGTACTGAAGCGATCAAGGACATCGACTTCTACGAGATGCTAAAGCAGAAGCTGGATTTGCCGGTGTTCTGTTTGCCAGATGGGACCGTCACTGAGCACCTGCGTCAGACCTTTAAGGCGTTTTTGAAAGATGCCGGACTGCTCAAATGCCCCAAGACCGGGCAGGATCGAACGCTTTACAGCTTGCGGCACACATACGCGACGTTCGCGTTGGTTAATGACGGCATGGATATTCACGCATTGACCAAGCAGATGGGCACGTCGATTGGCATGATCGAGCGGCACTACAGCCACCTAACCCCGCGGATGAAGAAGGACATGTTCACTGGCAAGCGTTACGAGTTGTCAGCGGAAGAGTACGCGGCGAAACAACCTTCGAACGACGCTTCTTGATTGAAGGAAAGCCAAATGGATGAAAAAGACGAAAAGCTTCTGTCGCTAATCGACCTGATAGTGGTGCGTGACGAGGTTACAAATGACGTGCACTCACCATTGAGGAGACTGGCCTTATATTTCGAGCATCAAGAGCTCATGCAGCAGATCGACTTTGAAGAAGTGTTGCTCGAAGATTTAAGAGACCTTCTAAAAGTGTCGTACAACGAAGCCATGTCGAAGGTGGCATCTCAAGCGAACTCTAGTGCGTTTCAAGCGCAGTACGAAAAACTGAGCGAAGAAGGCAAAGATGCCTATTGGGCCGGTGATATTGAAATTGCCTGCATCCCAAAGCACTGCTTGCCGTGGTTCGACATCATAGCAGCTCGACAGCGCCAGCTAGCTGCTCAGCGTTAACGTCGATATAGCGCTGAGTGGTCGAAATATGGCTGTGTCCGGCCAGCTCAGCCAGCAAACGTACCCCAACGCCCTTGTTTGCGAGCCGCGTAATGTAAGTACGTCGCCCGCTATGGCTGCTGGCATCCTTGAACCCACAGGCTTTGTAGATGTCGAGAAACAGCTGACACATGGTGTTGGCAGAGAAGTGCCCACCCTTTTGGCTCTCAAACAGCGCGCGAGCTGGATCATTCAGCCGGATCGTGTCGCCGTATTCGTTGAGCGACCGGCGTAGACGCTGGCTCAGGTACACTGTGCGGGTCTTGCCGCCTTTGCTCTGCGCAGCCCGCAAGATGAACTGCTCACGCACAGCGCCCTCATCATCAAACACGTCACTCACTGTCAGCGCCGCAATCTCCTTGGCTCGCAACCCAGCGTAGAAGCTGACCAAGATGATTGTCTGGTCCCTGATCGGATGACGACGACTGCGGCAGTAGTGTAAAACGCGACGCAGTTGTGCTTCGTTCAGTGTTTGAGCTTGGCGCATGGCAGGACCTCCGAAAATCTAATCCTTTGCTGCAAACAACAGTAAAGTCTGAGGTTTTGGATGGTCGACCGAATTCAGGCCATGCCTGATATATATATTTTTCAATGAGTTAAGCGAAAATCTCACAGATTGCTTATTCTATGAGATTTTGAACTGTGTGCTTCTGCTCGCAAAGAGACCCGTGCCATCTGTCGCGCGATCCGCGCCTAGCGAGTGACGGCCAGCTTCAACGAAGAGGCAAACGGTCAGACCCGCTCCATCTCTTCGAAAATCCTTACCATCGCGTAGGTGTCGAGTTTGCAGTATTCGAGCATCGCTTGACGCAGCTCAGCTTTCTCAGGGCATTCCGGCATATTGATTAGCCTGATCCATGCTTCCATAGCGTCAGTGCCGCTTGCCACATCCATCCCCATGTACGTCAAATCGGGTGCGATGATCGGTAGAACCTTCTTAATCGAGGTCGAACCCCCGAAAGCGATGTCAACGTAACCGTCCTTGAACATGTCCTCGAGGTCCAGAGTGCGCTTGATCAAGTCGTGCAGGAAGTCAGCTTTCTCCGGATAAAGCTTTGCCATCGTCTTGTTTTGTGTGTTCTCAAATGACGCATGCCACGACACCAAACTGCCGGTTGGCCCAATATTGCTTTGCATGTGCTCAATCATTGCCAGCGGCATCGCTGCTTCTTCAGCAAGATACTCGACGTGAAGCAGCTCCATGTCATCGGGCGTCCGTTTGACGTGGAGGGAGTACTGAAAGGGGATAGGGGCCTGAGGTCGAGCGCCATCGACCAATGGAATGGCGGAACTGTAGGTCTCATAGTCGATGAAGTAGATCGGATATGCGGCCTTGTTGAAGAACTGCGCGATTGCCGCGTGGTCTATCATTGGCTGCCCTAGGTGCGCAGACCTTAGAACGAGAGTTTGTTTCTCAGTAACTTCGTCCAGCCCGATCTCATCAAGGTCAAAGCGCCCATCCGCGACAAAGCCATCAATCTTGGCCTTGCTGATCCTTGGCAGGCTATAGATTGACGGCGTTGGGATCGTTGGGTTGAAGTAGCTGAAGCTGTCGCAGTGGTTTGGTTTCGTCTGGCACAGGCACGAGCAGGAGCTTTCATCGATTTCGTGCTGGCCCAAGAGTTGAACTGCTTCATCGATTTCTGCTCGTGTACCAGCTTCCGCTTCAGCGACTTCACTTGTTACATCCGCAAATATCAGAAGCTGGCCTGGATCAATTTCGCCCTGTCGGACGTAGTCTTTGTTGAGATGTACGATAAAGGCCTTTGATACGCTTAGACCTGCTTCTTCGGCTGCGATCTTCTGAAACGTCGCATCCTTGATCTGATTATGCTGTCCGTTTTTCTTCACACTCGTTGAAGATTTGACCTCATAGAGATTTATCGTGCCATCACCGTTGTCACGTATAGCATCTGCTTTCGCGTAGAGGCCGCGCTCGGTCGCAAATATCGATTGAAATGAATAACGCTCAGCGTCGGCTTGAGACTGAAGAAGCGAGCGGAAGTAGCCCTCCACCTCATATCCCTCAGCGGTCAGCTTCTTCATGTAGTCTGAGAACTCGCCATGCGAGTAATCATCTGGCTTGTGTTTCAGCAGCCAGAGGGATTTGGGGCAGTTCAGGAAGTGGATAAAGTCAGTCTTTGAAATCTGCATTAATGCCCAATCAAACAGTAAGATGCCGTATTGCTGATACCTCAGAACCCATCTGCCTTGTGGCCAAAGAAGACCTTCGTGACATCTTCAATGATGTCCCATGTCACGCGGCTGCCATCGCGCACAAATAGGCTATCGCCCGTTTCAAGCTCGGTAGCCTTGCCAGTGGTCATGTCGATCAAACGGCACCGACCAGCCAGGATTGTCATGAGCTCGTCGCCTTGTTCGGTGCATTCGAAGACGCCCTTGGTGCAGCGCCAAATGCCAGTGCGGGTTGTATGACCGGGTCCACCTCCATCCATGCGTCCCGATGCTCGTGGACTGCCCTCTTTGATTTGATAGTCACTCAGAGGGTTGTCGAATGGCCAATCCTCGAGCTCCCCAACATCGTCACCGGGCTTGTATTTCAACATCGCGTTTTCTGACCTGCCGTAGCAATGGGCTGAATTTCCAACTTCCCCATTGCTGGCATGATTGGGACGATGCTGCCAACCCTAATGCGTTTCAGTATTCCTCCGCTAACATGACCGTCAGCACACGCGCTGTGACCGTGGGATCACTTGCACCAGGCGAGTGCATGGTGAGGTCCAAGTCGTAGTAGTCGAATTTCCAGAAGACTTGGTGGTCGGCGTAGTGGAATGCACCGAAGTCGTGCTCTTCATACGGATCGTTGTCCGGTGAGAAGTCGTCGTACTGCTGAACAGCCCGCAAGATTGCTCGCAATGCATCCTCGCCCAGTGCCTGAATGCCCGGTGTGATCGCGACCCGACAACCCGTGAAGGTTTGCCGAGCCTGATCATTAAGTCCTCTTGTTTTGGCAGCGTTGTCGTCATGCATTCGCCGCCGCCCGCGCAGTACCCGGCTTTGCACGTGGCTTGCGTTCTGTTGCTTTGATGATGGCCTCGTCGAGTTCGCCTGCTTGAGCTGCTGCAATGAATGCATCGAGCACAGGGCCCACGTCTTTGAGGGTTTTGACGAACACTGCATTGTTGGTGCCATCAACGGCGATCACACGTGCTCCATACCGGCACTGCACATACCAGCCGCCATCTTGTTCAAAGAACCACGGGCGCACTCGACGTTGCGTTTTGACCAACACGCGCTCGCCTTGCTCGTTGGTCATCCATTTGGATCGCTCGACTTGATGATCTTCGCCTTTGAGTGCTGCTGCATGAACCAGCTTTTGCTCTTTCAAAGCAGCCACGAGCTTTTCGCGCCGATCATTAATGGGATCGCTCTTGGTGCTGCGTGTAACCGACTTGAATGTCAGTTTTGCGAGATGTGTCATTGGTCGCTCCTTACTGTTCGTTGACAGCAAAAGCGTATGGTCAGACTTCATGTAGGACGATCGAAAAGACGTCATCGACGGAGCCTTAAGGATCTATAAACGCTAATAAAAAAGCGCCGCACAGCCTAAGCTGCCGACGCTCTACTTGTTCTCTTTAGCTCAAATCATCTTTGCTCGCTAAGCTCTTCTCCGCTTGTTGCTTGAAGCCATCTGCTTTGATGTTTGCTGTTCGAGCAGCTGCCACTGAGCAAGGATGTGCCAAGGTTGATACCTACGGCATGATCCTCTCTCAAACTGTCTACAGTGCGTTGCACGGAAGGAGCTTTAGCTGCGCTCCCATACAAACAATGCGTTCTTTTCCAAGTAATGTGCCTTCTGTTCTTTGAGTGCCTGTTGCGCTTGCCTTAGCCAGATTGGGCTGGCTGCCCTTTGTATGCGTGCCTGCTGTTGTGCGTGTTCGAACACAGCCATCGTTTCTCCAGCCGTGCCGTTCCAACTCAGATCGTCGAGGAGTGTGGCGCTGCCCAAACGCCAGTATTCCCTTGTCAGATAGCTAGCGACTTCGGATCGATCCCAAACGGGCGTGATCCAGTTCTTATCCAGTGGTGCTGTTTGCCGGTGATGCTGATCCCACACAGCGTTCAGAATGCAACATGCATGGTCGATGTCTTTGATGGGGGCGAGCAGCGCAAAGTGGACATGGAAGTTCTCGCTGTCCGAACCGTCATGCGCAAAGCACCAGCGCGGGACGCGTACCTTTTGGCGATGCGCGGCATTGCCAAAGAATGTGCGGTCGACTTTGTTCCAGTATTGGTGGAGCAGTTTGTTTGCTCCGTGTCTGCCGATGGTGCGACCGTTGATGAACTTGAGCGTGCCAAACACGTTCCAGTCTTGTGCGAGCAAGTTCGCTACCAACTCCTTACGTTCTCGTTTGCGCTTCGCCGTCATCATCGCCAAATCTCCTTCCCGTGTATTTATCTACGAGACGAAAAAGGCGGGTTTTCCGGCTGGCCATCGAAGCAGCGCACGGCGTCTTGGTGGCAAATAAGAAAGGCGCTATGAAAGCGCCTTTCCATAGGATGCAAACGGTGTGTTTTCGGGTGTGGTGGAGTTGGTGTGTTGTGATCGGTGTGTTTGATACGATCACGTCATCTCAAACCGTCTTCCCACCAACAGTCAGATGCTGTGTCTTTTTTGGTTGCAGCGTAGTCGTTGTCAGCGCACCTGAAGGAGTTTTCGACTGTGCAACACTGGAGGACGCAGCGGCATTTGGCGGATGCTTTAAGACATAATTTTCGAGCGCCTCGACCATCTTTCTCAAGCTCCCTTGGAACCCACTGAGCATCGAGCCGACTTGCTGACGGTCATATGAGTAGCCCTCGGCTTGGAGGATGGCATGGGCGCGGTCAATCATGTCTGATCCTGTTGGACGTAGGACTTCGACCAAGGTGCAACGGTCGGTAATCCACTCATCGAGATTTTCGAGATGGTTGGTCGTCATGACCAGTGTACCGAGGCGATCATGCTCCAAGAACTCGTCGAGCATGTCCAATTGTTTGAGGTTGTAGCGATCTATCTCATCCAAATGCGTGTAACCCCGGCACCCGTTTGAGATTTGAGCATTCCAATTGCTCCAAATAATCTCCCAGTCCTTACGGTTGCGGTCTGTGCGACCGTTGATGGGCGATGTCGTTGCATCAGGAAAGTTATGGGGCAAACGCGACTTTAAGATCATCTGGGCGGCGCAGGACTTTCCTGAGCCTTTGGGCCCATGAAGTATAAGGTGTTTGGTGCGATGCCCGTCTGCATACTCGCGTAGGACTTGTTCGACAGCAGGATCGTGGAAGATCAGGTCATTGAACGATTGTGGTTCGTGGTTTTGGCGAAACGTCATGTCTGTGCCTCATGTAAATTTGGAATGATGACGGGCAGCGCCGAAACGCTGCCCGAAAGTTGGGGTGATGATTACTCAGCTGCGGGAACTGGCTCTCCGAGCGACAATTCGGGTTTGTAAGCCGAGTTGACGGTTTGCATTGCTTCTGAAATGGCGGCGGCGTGGTGTTGCGATGCACCTGTAAGCAGACTTTGGGCCGCTTGCTCGCCGACCTGCTTGGCGATTACCTTGCCAACTTCCTCAAGTGCCTTTTCAACAAGTGAGTTGGTGTTGAGGCCGTGCACGATGGTTCCTGTACCGTCTTGGTTGTCGCGGACGAGCGCGAGGCTGTAACGGTTGCCGTTTGCTGGCTTGAGCTCGGGCGGAAGTTTGAAGGCGTCGAAGAGACCCGTTTCCGGCGTGTTTGCGAACTGCTTTTTGGCAACGGTTGCATATTGCTGTGCTTTTAGTTCGTTGGACTTGCCCGACTTGGTGCGACGAATTTCGTCGATGCCGCCTTTGTCTTGGATGTACTGATCGAGCGTTGCCGGCGTTTGATTGTCCTCGTGTGCGAGGGTCAGGACGCGGGCGTACGAAAGCAGGCGTTGCTTGTGTTTGTGCTGCGTTGTTTCGTCTGCGAACACAAGACGCACGATTTTCAGCTCAAGCGATGTGTTTTTGCTGTGCTTGAGATTGAAGTGCTTGAGCAACTCGGTGATGCCGCCCGTGAGATCGGGGTTGGCAACGCAGGCTTGGAAGATGTCGAACGCAGAAACGAGAAGTGCACGGAGCTTTTCGTTGCTTGATGCGAAGACGCCTTGCTCCCAAACTTTGCGAGCTTTGCGGGCTGCGTCGAGCGCGTTGGTTACGTCGTTGTAAGTGTTAAAAGTGTTATTTTGCATGTTGTTTCTCCTATGTTCATGCACGCCACGGAATTGTGGCGGTGACACGGTTGTCTCATGAAAAATGATGCCGTATTGATTATGAATATCTGAAATGATGTGGCATCAAATGAAGCTTGCAGGATCAGCATTTGGAGCAGTTAACCGAGCCAACTTTGTTTTCGCCCCTCCGGCGTTTGAGGGGTTGAAATCGGCCTTTTTGAGAGAAGTTAAGCCACCGTTTCCGGACGCTCCGGGCTGGCAATGCTCCGTCTACTATTACTGGTACGAGTATCTGCGCAGACACAAAGGGTACGAAGAGACGTGTCTCAACGATGGCAACGGGCCGTGCGCCAAAGAGTTTGTCACCTTCGGCGATGTTCATGCCTTGAACTTTGGCGAATGGTGGGGGGAACGCTTCTGGCTGTTTGAAGAGAGGCGGCCTGTGCGACGCCTCAAACGCGCTCCAACGCTAGATAGTCGCGGGTTTCCCGTCGACAGAGATACGCTCTATCTTGAAATTGATCTGACTGCTCCGCCAACACAACTCTTTCGAGACCTAAAGGAAGAAATCTGGGTGCAGCGGATGGCTGCCGAAGAGAGGGCCCAAAGAGCGGCAGCTACGCGAGCTGCAAAAAGAAAAAAACCCCTGCCAGATTTGAGGCTGGGGCCTCAGAAGAGCACAGCTCATTTTCCGGTCGAAACCAAGCCGGTGCTTTCAGCACTGCATGAGCACCTGCTGGTATGGGACGCTCGAAAGGCAAACCCTGATGCCGAAGACGCTGAGATTGCTGACCTTGCGGGAATTCGTGTGAACCAAGTCGTAGATGGCGAAACGATCGCGAGCCGAAGCTTGTTAAAGCTGCCATCCGACGACATTGAGAAGGTACTGCGTCGGCGCAAACAACTTGCGGTTCAACGACACCTTCGCATCGCACGTCAGTATATAGACAATGTTGTCAAAGGACGTTTCCCCCTGCGGACTGGCCGCTAGGGACGAAAACACACTCTTTCCAACACACCGTTTACCCCAAACACTTCAACCACACTGTTTTCCCCGGTCATGTTGACGCTGTCTTCACGCAGCAACGGACCAGCCTACCTGCGCAGCGTGGGCCATTTGGCGAAGGACGAGCATGTGCCGGTGGCCGGTGTCTGCTGTGTGTTATGACTACCGCCCAGGCATTCTCCACGTTCATTGCGTGAAGTCGTTGAAACAAAGCTGCGGGTGGGATCAATTCTGCGAACACCACCCCAATGGGCGCAGGTGGCGCACAGTTTCATGTTGGGCGAATAGGTCGGCATCAGCATCTCCCTTTTGCAAACGCTAAAGTCTGTCCCGCGCTTAGAGCAACCGAAGATGGCGTCTCCGCAGGGATAAATATCTGTAAGCATGAGATATTTTGGGGAAACGCTATGAGCATCACACTACTTGAACACCTGCGCGACGAGTTGATCAGTTCGGGCGCGGTACAGAACACACCGGAGTTTTGTCGCTGCTGGTTGGGTCGAAGCGAAGGCTACATCAGAACGTTGCGCTATCATCAGATCGAACCGAGCGTGGAAACGCTGGCCGTGTGCAGCAACAAGCTTGGATACTACGCTGAGCGGCTGCGCGACAGCGAGGACGCCGACCATCAAGCTTGGGTGAGGCGCTTTGATCGCCTCAAAAACCTATGTGACCAAGCTATCGCGCGACAGGCTCAGGCTGTGTGGCGAGCGCCAGAGAGGATGTCTGTGTGATGATGTCTTCGAAATGGGTTCTGCGTTCCCAAAAATCAGCCGCGCGGTTTTCAGCAGGGAAGTACTTACAGTTTCAGCCTGGTGAATTTGCAGCACCCCATAGTGCGGGAGCGTACTGTGCTGGTGAGTGAAGTTGTCGGCCAGTGGCGCATTCCGAAACCCCGGCAGCTGCCGATACCCGGACCAACCAAGCCAAAGCCGCGCCCTAAACAAAAGAAGAGGTCAAAGCCCAAGCCGTTCAACACAAGAAAGCCCGACATCTTGAGCTAAAGTGCGCCACTGCGTGACGTAGGAGGTTGCGTCTGGCGTTCAATACGGAAAGCAATGCGGCCGCACCGAACACTCGAAACCTTCGGCTGTCTGGCGTCTAGCAGCGTCTGTACTGCGCCTGTAGTGCCCGGCCAAGCCATCCCCGCACCCAGTGTAGCGGCCAACCCAACTTGACGCCTACTGTTGCGACCAGCAAGATATCTCCACACTTTGGTGGTCCTTGATGAACTGTTTGGAAGGATTGACAGAACGGCTGAGGCACATAGCAAAAATCCCATCGAAGGCTGATCGCGCGCAACAAGACAGCGCAGAAGTCTACCAAAACAGCAGACGGAAACAGGCAAAAAGAAATAATGAGTGCGCAGTTCACCAAATTTCACACTAACTTTCATGCAAACGCACTGACACTAAGCGGTACGGACGATCACTCTATTGTGCGCACACTCACTTCGGCGCGGGTCGAAATGAACCCGCATCAAGTGAACGCAGCATTGTTCGCACTCAAATCTCCTTTTTCAAAAGGCGTACTGCTTGCAGACGAGGTTGGGCTTGGAAAAACAATTGAAGCTGGCCTTGTAATCTCACAACGCCTCGCAGAGGGCAAACGCAGACAACTATTGATCGTACCGGCTTCACTTCGAAAGCAATGGCAACAAGAGCTTTTCGAAAAGTTTTCCATTAAATCGGAAATATTAGATTCAGGAGTTGTGAGGCGCAGCGATCATGAATCAGCTTTAAGCCTTTTGAAATCGGCTAGCTCTCCTTTGATCATGTCCTATGAGTTCGCGGCTCGCATTTCAGACGAAATAGAGATTTGTCGCTGGGACTTGGCGGTTCTAGATGAGGCGCATAGGCTAAGAAACGTATATAAGAACGAACTAAAGAGCGGGAGTTCAAAGCGAAGCCAAGCTCTTGCAAAGGCTCTGCGCCAAATTCCAAAGATATTGTTAACTGCAACACCTCTACAGAATTCTCTGCTCGAGCTTTATGGATTGATATCCATTATTGATGATCATGCCTTTGGAGGCGTTGAATCATTCCGTGATCAATATGTTCGTGCGGCGCGTGACGAAGTAAGAATTCTCTCGTTGAAGAAGCGGCTGGAACCATTCTGCCACAGAACCCTACGCCGTCATGTACAAGAAGCTGGACATATTAATTTCCGAAAGCGTAATGCGCTAACTTTTGATTTCGAGCCTTTTGAAGATGAAGCTCTCCTATATGAACAAGTATCTGAATTTCTCCAACGCAAAGATACAATTTCATACGGTGATCGTGCGAATGCACTCGTCCTTTTACAAGTAAGAAAGATTTTAGGTTCGTCAACTTTTGCTGTCGCTCGTTACCTGGATACACTTATCAGCCGCCTGAAGGAAAAAAAATCAGTAACAACAACTATGTCTGACGACATCGACATAATGGACGAATACGAGGATGAGGACGACTTAACCAGTTCCGAAGATGAGCCAATCGATCCGGAGCAACTGAAGGATGAAATCCAAGAGCTCCAAGGAATGCTTTTCTTAGCCAATTCAATTGAGAGAAATGCGAAGGGCGAAGTTCTCGTAAGTAAGTTGCCTGCGCTATTTGAGGAGATACAGGCGAAAGGAGGGTTGAAGAAAGCTGTAATTTTCACAGAAAGCGTCAGAACGCAGAGTTATCTTAACCAACTCCTTTCGGAAAATGGTTATAAGAACGAAATCGTCCTACTCAACGGAAGCAACTCAGATATTGAGAGCCGTGCGATCTATGCTGCATGGAAGGAAAAACACGCGGGAACAGATAGAATATCAGGCTCGCGAACTGCAGACATGAAAGCTGCACTCGTTGAAGCTTTTAAATCGCCGGAGAAATCAATCATGATTTCCACCGAGAGTGGGGCTGAGGGGATTAACCTTCAGTTCTGTTCTGTCCTGATTAACTTCGACCTTCCATGGAACCCGCAGCGGATTGAGCAGCGCATTGGCCGTTGCCATCGGTACGGACAGAAGATCGACGTTACGGTCGTCAACATGTTGAACCGAAAGAACCAGACAGAGGCCCGCATATTCGAGCTGCTAAACGAGAAATTTCAACTTTTTGATGGTGTCTTTGGTGCAAGTGACGAGGTTCTCGGTACGATTGAGTCTGGGTTAGATTTTGAGAAGACAATCCTTAGCATTGTACAATCATGTAGGACCGAGGAGGAGGCGGAGGCCGAATTCGAAGCACTCAAGTCGCGTATCCAAGATCGGATCGATGCGGACATCAAGGAGGCGAGGGCAAAGGTTCTAGAGGCTCTCGATGCTGATGTGATCTCAAAGCTTCATAGTCGGAATGAGGCACTCGCAGTGATTGTTCCCGAGTATCAGCAGAGACTACTGACTGTTGCTAGAGGCGAACTGCCAGATGCAGACTTCGAGTTCGGAAACGAGTTCGAGTTTGTGCATGCTGGGAAGACCTTTACAACGAGCTGGAGTAAGGCCGATGAACATGATTGGCAGTTCTTCAGGGTGAACGATGGCCTTGGTGCTGAGTTGGTGCAAGTCGCTAAGGAACGCGAACTTTCAGACCAAATATGTGAAATGACATTTTATCCGTCTGAGTTTCCTTTTGCCGGGAGGGCCGGAGCCATCGAAGCGCTCCGTGGAAAGAGCGGGTGGCTAAGGGTTTTCAAAGCAATCATGCCAACATCTGATGAAAACCGCGAAGAGTTACTATCGGCAATTTTTTTGGACGATGGAACAATTCTCGACGGCGGTCTCGGGAGCAAGATGATGGCAGTTCCATCCAGCGAGCCATCAGAATGCTTGGCGCCCCCTCCAGATCAGCTATTTTCAGAACTAGAGGAACGAATTTTTGGAGAGTTTTCAACACGTGTTCAGGAAGAGAACCTTGCTTGGCTTGAAGAGGAAGAGGCTCGTCTCGACCAATATGCCAAAGACGTGGAAATCGAACTCGATGCTGAGATTGCGTTGATGGAAGAAGAGATAAAAGAACTTCAGCGAGAGCGACGCGATCCGAAACTGTCGATGCAAGATAAGCTAAACATGGGGCGCAAGATTAAGCGGCTAGAGGGCGATGTCGACGATCTGAAACTGTCCAAATTTGAGCGTCGAAAGAAGATACGTAGGGAGGTTTCCGATAAGTTAGACGAGTTCGCCGACTTGCTTAACCAACAACCCACGCTGGATCGACTCTTCACTGTGCGCTGGAGGATCGCTTAGTGCATGTTTTCCGATGGCGGCTTTGATCTACGGGCATTCGATTATCCGTTCTTCGTTGAGTTCAATCTGGAGAGCTTCGAAGGGCCTCGTTGGCTTTATTGGAGGTTGCTGAACCTCTCGGGCTGGCTGAGGTTCGTCGAGGCGCGACTTTCATCTCCATTGGGGCTTTTGCGGCGCACTCTTATCGTGGGTTGCACCGATGAGGGCAACTCTTTGCCCAAATGGCAAGTCGAAGGCATTTTGCCGTTGGTGTGCTCTTTGCCCAGGGAGACGTTCTGGCTTCCACCCGATGAGCTCGACGACATCGCTGAGATGGAACGCTGGGATTTCATGGGTGAATGCGATCTTCTGGCTCTCCAAGAACTTGAAGCTCTAGAAGGCTCCACTGCGGGAAGGTTGCGTGGGGCCGAGGTGCGTGTTGGATCTGCGCTACGTGAGGCGGAACTCTATATTGCACGTCTTCAGCGTGAAGCACGCGATCCTTCGTGTCCCTTAGATCGGCGCAGCTGGATTAAGCAGCGCATCGATGCCATCGATGAACAGGTGGAGCTAGCGACCGCTAGTCTGCGACGACGACTAAGGGACATTCGGCGTGAGGCAGAACAGAAAGAGAATTCTCTTTGGCGAAGCTTGCGTCAGGAAGCTGAAGTTGAGACGCTCGGCACGGTACAGTTCACCGTGCGGAACCGACTGCATGAAAAACAGGTCCGACTTCCGCTCGTTCAAGAGGAGGTATTTAGTGCCGGAGTCTCTGAGCAATCCGCACAGCTCGCACTTGCGGAGTACTTCGAAGATGCAGCCAAGAGAAAACAGGCTCGGCAGAAAAAGCGGGAACAAGAGGCCGAAGAAGCAAAGAAACTACAGCGTCAGCGAAAAATGGCTGCGGTTGAGCGAAAGAAGTCGGCCAGAAACAAAACCACCTCTCATTCCCAGATTGATAAGGCCAAAGTGCCTGCCCAGACAAAGCCAAGAGTCGCCGAGCGAAAAGCTACTCCGCAGCTGAGGCATGACCCACCTGCTATTCCGGCTCGCGAGTCCACCGTTGAGCAGCAAGGCGAAGATGATACAGTACACATGCTCCAGAAAGCTTTGGCTGAACCATCTCGATCTCTTGAGAGCCGTCAGCACAGCTACATTGACGTATCACTGGCGGCAAACTTGGTCGACAAGCTTGTAAGCCTTGGGCCGGCAAGAGCTGAGCAGGTCGAAAGGTTATGCAACGCACGCCGACTTCTGTCTCCCAAGTCGCGAAAAGCACTGGCGAAGCTGAAGCAAGGGACGACGGCTCTAGATGATCCTGATAGAAATGCCTTGAAGCACCTCTTGCACAACTTGAAAAAGACGGGCTTTGACGTTGATGGGTTCCTTAACGTGAAGTAATCATTGTATTTTAAGTGATGTAGGCTGCTGTAGTAGAGTGCGGTACAGAGCAGCCCAAGAACAACGGAAGAGCGGTTATGGCGAAGAAAAGAAAGTTGGAACTGACTTGGGTAGGCAAAGAGAGCCGACCACGGTTGGAACCTCGGATTCTCATCGAACATCCGGACAAGAGTTATCATGCGGACATAAGACATTCCGCAGATGACAACTTCGATAATATCCTGATAAAGGGCGACAATTTGCTTGCGCTCAAGGCCTTAGAGCAGGAGTACGCTGGGCGAATAAAGTGTATTTTCATCGACCCACCATACAATACCGGAAATGCATTTGACGGCTTCTATGATGATGGCCTCGAGCATTCGATTTGGCTTTCTTTGATGAAAGATAGGATCGAAATCCTTTGGAGTCTGCTGTCGGATGACGGTAGTCTCTGGGTCGTACTAGACGACGAGGAAGCTCACTATTTTAAGGTGATGTGCGATGAAATATTCGGTCGCCGCCAATTTATTTCGAAGGTTATTTGGAAGCACTCAGACAATAGTAACAATAATGCGCTGAAGTTTTCCCAAGATCATAATTACCTTATTGTCTACGCAAAGGATCAAAGTTGGCGTCCGAAATTTTTAAACGATCCAGAAAAGAGAAAGCATTTCAAGAATCCAGACAATGATCCTCGCGGTCCATGGTTTGATGGGAACCCACTCAACAACCCCGCTCTCCGACCAAACCTTCAATACACAGTAACTTCACCAACAGGTTATGAAATTCCTCATCCGCCAAATGGTTGGCGCTGGTCGAAAGAAACACTGCAGGAGAAGATCAGGTCAGGTGAAATTCGTTTCACAGAAGATGGAAAGGGCTTACGGCGGCGAACGTATCTAGCCGACATGAAAGGCCTGCCGCCGTCGACAATGTGGATTGACATAGAGAAGACTGGACACACACGGCAGGCAAAATACGAATTAAAGAAGCTTTTTCCGGATGTGCCAGTTACATCGCTTTTCCCGACGCCCAAGCCAGAACGGTTAATAAAGACAGTTTTGGAACTTGCTACCGAACCTGATGACATAGTCTTGGACTCCTTCGCGGGGTCCGGCACGACTGGTGCTGTTGCTCACAAGATGAACCGTAGATGGATCATGGTAGAGATCGGGGAACACGCCGATACTCACATCGCTCCGCGCCTTTCCAAGGTGATTGACGGTCAAGACGATGGGGGTGTTACGAGTTTGATGGAGTGGAAAGGTGGTGGTGGCTTCCGCTACTATACGCTGGCTCCGTCACTTATCGAGACCGACCGCTTTGGGATGCAGGTCATCTCGAAAGAGTATAATGCCGAAATGCTCGCTGAGGCTATGTGCAAGCACATGGGTTTTACCTATGCTCCGAGTGAGGCTGACTATTGGAGCCACGGTTATTCTACCGAAACTGATTTTATCTACGTGACAACGCAAAGCCTCACACACGATACACTTCGAAAGATTAGTGAAGATGTCGGGCCAGACAGGACATTAATGATTTGCTGTAAGGCTTTCAGTGGAGATGGAAAGTTTGACAATCTCACCGTCCACAAAATCCCTGGGATCATCCTGAATAAGTGCGAATGGGGACGCGATGACTACTCATTGAACGTCCAGAATCTGCCAATGGCAGAGCAAGAAGACCCAAACGCCGATCTTCCGCTGTTCTCAGCTGAGGAGCAAAACGATGGCTGATCAACGCATCCTCCGCCAGATTACTCAACGCCTTTCCTTGCGTCGCCCACAGGAAGAAGCCCTCGAAATCCTCGCAAGTGTTCTCGACAACATGGATTTTGAGCAAGACTTAGATGTCGACCGACTGCTCGGCGTTATCAAGGATAGCTATCCAAGCGTCGAGGCATTTGAGCGCGAGTTCCCCACGCTGTGCTTTGCCCTGGCGACGGGCGTCGGGAAAACAAGGCTCATGGGAGCCTTCATCACGTACATGTACCTCACCGGCAGTTCGAAGAACTTCTTTGTTTTGGCTCCAAACACAACGATCTATCAAAAGCTCGTTGAAGACTTTTCCCGGCAAACATCTCCCAAGTACGTGTTCCGCGGAATTTCACAGTTCGCTCAGACACCTCCGATCATTGTAACGGGCGACACTTGGGAAGAAGGCCGGGGTATCAGAGGCAGCGATCTCTTCGGCGGTGACGTCGTGATCAACATCTTCAATGTCGACAAGATCAATAAAGATAAGGGCCGCATCCGGTCCTTCAGGGAGACACTTGGGGAAAGCTACTTCGATTATTTGGCTGCACTGCCTGACCTCGTCATGTTGATGGATGAAGCCCATCGATATCGCGCCAAAGCTGCGACCAAAGCCATCTTCGACCTTAAGCCAAAGCTTGGGCTCGAGCTGACTGCAACCCCCAAGACCGTTGGTGCAAGCCCAAAGCCCTTCAAGAACGTGATCTACGATTACGGCCTCGGGAATGCGATGCGTGATGGCTACGTGAAACAACCTGCCGTCGCGACGCGAACGAATTTCAATCCTAAGGATCATACCCCTGAGCAGATAGAGGACATCATGCTCAAGGATGGCGTCTTCTATCACGAGTATGTTCGGACTGAGCTTGAGTTGTACTCAAAACAAAGTGGTAAGCCGCGTGTGTATCCGTTCATGCTCGTTGTCGCGCAAGATACTACTCACGCCAGTGAGCTAAGGAAGAGGATCGAAAGTGAAGACTTCTACAATGGTGCCTACAAGGGGCGGGTCGCAGAGGTCCACTCTAAGCTGACGGGTGAAGAAAGCGATGAAGCCATGCAAAAGCTCGTCGAGCTTGAGACTTCACCGGATACGGAAATCGTTATCCATGTGAATAAGCTCAAGGAAGGGTGGGACGTCACAAACCTCTACACAATTGTTCCCCTGCGAGCCTCTGCCTCTGACATCCTTACCGAACAAACACTCGGACGCGGGCTACGCTTGCCTTACGGCAAACGCACAGGGGTGGAGGTCGTTGATACTCTGACCGTCATCGCACACGACCGCTTCGATGCAGTTATCCAAAAGGCTCAAGAAGCAGACTCCATCGTTAAAGTGAAGGAAATCCACATTGGCGGCGGTGGAGACATCCCCGAAGAAAAGCGGAAAGTCATCTCAGTCGCACCAACCTACCAAACGGCGCTGGCTGGTCCTGAGCCAGGACAAAATCTTGATGAAGCACCGGCGGAGTTCATCTACGAAAAACCACAGGAGCGTGAAATTGCCCGCCGTGCCATCGAACTTGTGGAGCACCACTACGCTCCCCGGATCAAGAACTCCGCCAAAGAACTTCAATCTACGGAAGTTATCGAAGCGATAGTAAAGGACATTCAATCTGCCACGTCAGATGGGCAAGGAACGCTGGACATAGATACAGATGCTCCGGACATTAAAGCCATTGTAGAGCGAACGGCTAAGGCGATCGTTGAAAATACGATTGAAATTCCGGAAATCGTTGTGATCCCAGATCGCCAAGTTCACTTCTGGTTCGAAGACTTTGATCTCAGCCGCTTAGATCAAATCACGTTCCAGCCTGTGGATGACGATATTCTTGTGCGGGATTTGGGAAGTGAGGCCCGGAGAATAATCGAGCGAGGGGAAGCGGGCGCACAAGAAGAAAGACTGGAAAATTACATCGTTCGGCACCTGATTGCTCTGCCTGAGATTGACTACGACTCTCAAGCCGAACTTCTGTACAAGTTGTCGTCGCAAGTCATAGGGCGACTAAGCAGCTATCTTCCTGACGAACGGGCCGTTGAGAACGTTGCACTTGCCCACGGCGAACGTCTAGCAACGTTTGTTTTTGAGCAAATGAAGGATCACTTGAAGCAGACGCAAACTGCCTTTCAAGTGCAGAAACGGCGAGCGTTCACGCCATTGCGTCCGCAGCAGTTCGCAGTTGCAGAAGAGAAAATTTTGCCGCTGAGCCAAGCTGCCATGCCGCTATCCGCAACAAAATCGTACGTGTTCAGAGGTGGGGCGAAAACGCCTTACCCAATGCACAAGTTCGACTCTGACCCGGAGCGTCGTTTTGCGTGCCTGGTCGATGATGAAGGCGGAGTGGTGCGTTGGATGAAACCAGGCCCTAATCAGTTTCAGATTGAGTATGCTCCGGGCAAACCCTACCAGCCTGATTTTGTGGTCGAAACCGGCGACCGTTTCTTAATTGTAGAGGTCAAAGCTGACAACGAACTTGACGATACAGAAGTCCAACAAAAGGCAGCTGCCGCTCGCCAGTGGACAGAGCATGCCAATGCTTTGAGCGAGGAAGCGGGCGGTAAGCAGTGGTCATATCATTTGTTGCCAGCTTCACGGATAACTCCGAGCGCAACGCTCGCAGGGCTAAGCGCACTTTCACACTGATAGTGTCACATAGGCGGCGAAACATCTGGTTGCACGCTGACAGAGAGCCATGCTTGCGATATTGGTCGGGAACAGTCGAAAAATTGAAAGAACACTTCGAAAGTCATCATGGACCTGTACAGCATCTCTAAGGGAAAGCTCGAGCATGTGGAGCATGAAGGCTTTCCTCTCGAAAGAGACATTCAGCAGCTAGTTGAAGCAAATCTTGAAGAGCTATTTGGGTTGCATTTCGTAAGCAGTGAGTTTGCGATCGACTCCTTCCGGATCGACACGCTTTGCTTTGATGAAGAGTCAAAATCATTTGTGATCATCGAATACAAGAAGGGCAGCAGCTATTCGGTAATTGATCAAGGCTACTCGTACTTGTCTGTCATGTTGAATAATAAGGCGGACTTCATTCTTGAATACAACGAGCGTCAGGACACCACTTTGAGGAGGGATCAGGTAGACTGGTCGGCCTCACGAGTTATTTTCATATCTCCGGCTTTTAACTCCTATCAAAAGAACAGCGTGAACTTTCGAGACGTCCCATTTGAGCTCTGGGAGATCAGAAAATTTAAGGGTGGCTTGGTATCGCTTGAGCGATATCAATCTTCCTCAAAAGAGAGCATCGAAAAACTTTCGGGTACAGACAGTAATTCGGTGATTTCGAAGGTGTCCTCGGAAGTTAGGGTGTACAAAGAGGAGGATCACGTAGCCAAGACCTCGGAGCGATGTGCGGAAGCATGGAATTCTTTACGTGAACGCCTCGAAGAGCTTCCGGATGTGAGTTTCTACGCCCGAAAAGGTTATGTTGCCGCTCGAAGGGACAACACTGTGATCTGCTTTGTGCATTTCCACAAAAATCACTTGAACCTTGATGTCCTGCGAGGCGGGAAGAGCGCGGATGGCGAACCCTCAAAGGGCTTTTTTACCCTCGAAGATCCCAAAGGGGCGGCGGTCGAAAAGAATTGGACGTACAAGAACGGCTCGACGGGTCATTCATATAATATCCACCTAAAGTCGCCGAAGGACATCGACTACACCCTCTTTCTGCTAAAGCAAAAGTATGAGGCTATATAGAATGCGGGTGTGCCCAGAACTCATTTGCGGTTCAAGTTAGTTTCATAAACGCTGTGTTCTGACAGTGTTTCAGGTTAGTGTGTTGAACACAGTGTTTGCCAATCCAGCGCAGCCTAAGCGCATCGCACAGTTTATCGCACACCTCAATTTCGCCGCAAATACCCATTTAAAATCAACGCTTTAAAATAAACACAAGTCTTGAAAATCCTCGTGTCGGTGGTTCGATTCCGCCCCCGGGCACCATTTAACCCGCGAAAACAGTGAAACGCCGTGGCTGAAGAGTTGCGGAAAACGCGTCGCAGGACTGTGAGAAAGCTACCCGCTGTTGCGGATTCCTTCGTGCCAGTGCCAGGCAAGACGCTACCTTTCTTGAAAAGAACATCGGCCAACGTCGGGCTTCAGGCCACCGAGGCCTCGGTGCGACGTCGGGAAAAGGCATAGGAGAACGGCAAGAGAGCCAAAACAAACCCCGAGAGCGTTAGGACAAGATGGCTCAGACCGGCCACCCCGCCGGCCGGGGCGGCGATCAGAAGCCCGGCCAGGAACAGGATCAGTCGCATGCTCACCCCTGCCGCTCCCGCCCCCAGCGGACCGACGAAACTGAGATAGGCTTGAAGCGCTGCCGAGATGAACCAAACCCCGATCAGCGCGCAGACCAGAACGACGGCCACTTCCGCCGGCGCCCCCTGGCCGATCAGTGCCGGGTTCAGCACGAAAAAGAATGGCGTGATATAGATCACCCCACCAAGCTTCATTGCCTCGACGCCGGTGCGGATCGGGCTCGCGCCCGCCATCGTCGCCGCTGCAAAGGCACCAAGGGCGACCGGCGGCGTGATGAAGCTGACCATGCCCCAGTAGAGGATGAAGAGGTGCACCGCGAGCTCGTTGAGCCCGGCCTGTACCAGCGCCGGCGCCAGCACCACGGCGAGGAAGATGTAGCAGGCGGTCACCGTCATCCCCATGCCGAAGATGAACGAGGTGATTGCACCCATGATCAGCAACATCGGCACCGAGCTGCCCGCCATATGCACCAGTTCGTTGGCCAGCGGCCCGGTCAAACCGGTGGCCTGAAAGGCGCCGACGATCATGCCAATGCCGAGCAGCACCGCCACCAGCTCTGACAACGTTCGCCCGATCGACACGACGATGTTGAGAAACCCGTCGAGCGAGACCCGGTCGTCCTTGCGGAACTGGTTGACCACCAGCAGCAGAAGCACGGCATAGAACGGCGCCGTGGTCTCCCAGCGGAAGGCCACCATCAGGAAGATCAGCAGGGCAAACACCGCGACATAGAGCCAGCCCTGGCGCAGCGTCTGACCGACGCGCGGCAGGTCTTCCCGTGCCAGGCCCTTGAGCCCGCGGCGCGCCGAATAGGCGTCGATCTGGACGAACAGGCCGAAGAAATAGAGCAATGACGGGATCGCCGCCGCCAGCATGATTTCAACGTATGGCCGGCTCAGCCATGAGGCGATGACGAAAGCCGTCGCACCCATGATCGGCGGCATCAGCACCCCGCCGGTCGAGGCGCAGGCCTCGGTCGCGGCGGCATAGCGGGCCGAGAAGCCGGATTTCTTCATCGCCGGGATCGACACCGCACCGGTCGTCAGCACGTTCGAGATGACCGAGCCCGACATCGATCCCATGAAGCCCGAGGCGAAAATCGACACCTTGGCGGCCCCGCCACGGTATCCGCCCACCAGCGACAGCGCGAGATTGTTGAAGAACCGGCCGCCGCCGGTGAATTGCAGCACGGCGCCGAACAGGATGAAGCCGATCACCAGGTTTCCGAAGGCGCGCATCGGGATCCCGAACGAGGCTTCGGAAGAGATCATGAAAAACGGGATCACGTCGCGGAAAGGCTGGGTGAAGCCGCTCAGTGGATCGGGCACATGCTCGGCAAAGGTCGGGTAGAGCGAGAAGGCGAACACGATACAGAACAGCACCAGCCCGCCGGCCCGGCGAGTGCCTTCCAGGATCAGCGCGTAGAACAGGATCGACGCCCACACGGCATGATCGGGTGCGGCGTATTCCCAGCCGGAATCGAGGCTCTCGCTGGCGGTGGCCGCGAAGAACCCCGCCACCGCGAGACTGAGGGCGGCCAAGAGCCAGTCATACCACGGCACGCGGGGCGATGCCGGACCCTTGGCGCGGAAGGTGATGAAGGTCAGGCTCAGGAAAAACCCGGCGAGCAGATAGAGATACATGCCCTCGAGCATCGAGTAGCCACCGAGTCGAAGGTTGAAGAGTTGGTTGACCGCCAGCCCCAGCGCCGCCAGCGTGCACAGGATTATGGCCCAGCGCGCCGCACCAGAGAAGACCAGCCGCTCGGCCGCGCGTTCGGCCTCAATCGCCGCGCTGCCGCGATCGCCTAGGTGTTCAGGGGTGCTCGGATCACTCATGGGATGCCCGTTTGCAGGCCCGGCCGGGCCGGGCGGTCCAGGTGCCGGGCGGGCCGCGTCCGGGTCCGCCCGCTGGGTTCAGATCAGGTTCAGAAGACCGCTGCGAACCCGCCGGCCTTCAGCGCTTCGCGACGCTTGGCATCCCAAGCCTCTTCCCAGTTCTCGGGGTTTTCTGCCTTGAGTTCTTCCCAGGCCTTCATCAACGCGGCCTGGCGGGCGACCAGGTTGTCGTTATGGGCCTGATCGGCATCGCTCCACTTGCCGATTTCCTTGTAATAGCGGATCGCTCCGTCATGATAGGGTGCCACCCACTGGAAGTTCTGCTTGTCCAGCGCCCAGCCGTTGATACCCGGAGCCTTGTCCTTATAGGCTTCGAAGAACTCGTGCATCGCCTTGGTCATATTGTAGGTCAGTTCGGCGTCCTGTTCGGCATAAGTCATCAGCACCGGATAGGCATAGCCGGCGGTCGGCGTCCCGTCGGTGCCGTCGATCGTGGCGCCGACCTTGGCCGTCATCGGCGAGAAAAACGGCGCAATCGCCGTCATCCGGTCCAGACCCTCGGTGTTGTTGGGGTCAATCGGCGGCCAGAAGACCCCGCGCGGCCCCGACGCCGCTTCATAAGCGCGGCCCGAGTTGGTCGAGGCGAATGCCGCATCGGTGGTGCCGTCGATCATGCCCTTCCAGCTGTCGCCAAATCCGCCAAACTCAACCCTCTCAACATCGTCCCAGGTCAGTCCGCCATAGGCAAGATAGGCTTCGTTGTTGACGTTCAGCGCCGGCGCGCCTTTCACCCAGCTCACCCGCAGGCCCTTGAGATCAGCATAGGTGAAGCCTTCGCATTTCGGCTTGCCGGCCTTTTCGCAGGCTTCGGCTGCCACGGCCATGGCCAGCCCCACGGTGCCGCCGTTGTTGGCGGCCAACACCCGTACCGGCTGCGGCCCCCAGTTTTCGGCGCCGAACTGGAACACGCCTTCCTGGGCCATGAACGAGCCGCCGACGCCATTGGCCGAGAACTGTACCTTGCCCTGGCGCAACGGCTCGGTTCGGGCGATGTCATTCTTGCCGGGCAGAACCCGCAGGTTCACACCGGTGGCTTCCTGAAGCGCGGCGCCAATGGCCACCGACTGGTTATAGCCCGCCGAGCCGGTGCCGTAGGCCGTCCAGGCCAGTTGCTTGGGCAGATCGACATCGGCCGCAACCGGAGCAGCCGCCAGTCCCAAAAAAGCTGTGATTGTCATCAAACGCATGTTCAGTCCTCCCTGATTGAAAATGCCGCGCGGGTGTCCCACGTCATTTTTTCTGAGCAAGTGTCAGGCGGGCACCGGCCGCGAGTCAATCTCAAGCAGCCCGGAACCGGCTCTGACGTCACGTGATTTGACGCGTGACAGCGTCTGTTTGGCGTCGCTCTCAGGTCCGGCCTGCCGAGAACAAGCGCCCCTGCGGTGCCTGCTGACCGCCAAATGACCGCGACACGTCTACGTTCCGCCGGACGAGCCTCGGCAACCGCTGAAGTCTGGTCGTCCTAGTCCTAAACTAGGGTCAATAGTCCCGTTCGTAGAACACACCGATACCGCTGTCGCCGTCGCTGCCCAGGCGTCCGCGCATCTTCACCGTCGGACTGATCTCGAGATTGAGGTTGATCTGGCTGGTGCCATCGCTTTTCACGGTCACGTCGGTATAGATCTTTTCCGAAATATACTTACCGACCCGGGCCTGGGCGGTCCCCTCGGCGTCGGTGCCGAAATCTAGCTCGTCGACGCCCAGCGACTGCCGCAACTGCCCGGTGAGCCCAATACCGCCCTGCCCCGACAGCGTCCGGATCGCGGCGGCCAACTGGATGGCCTGGAAGGGCGAGATCCCCGTCGCGTCCCGTCCGAACAGGAAGAATGACAGCGCCTCCTCCTGCGGCAGTTCCGGCACCGACGTCACGGTCAATTCAGGTGCCGAGGCCACGCCGTCAAGCCGCAGCGAGACCGCCAAATCCTCGACCTGCGATGTCGCAGCGAAGGAGATCACAGGGTCAAAACTGCCGCGCATCCGCACGCTGCCCTCGGTCAACACCAGCCGCCGCGTCAACACGTCGAGCCGCCCGCGGATCAACTCGAACCGGCCAACCGGGACGATATCGCTGGTCGTGCCGGTCAGCCGCAGTGTACCGCCCAGCTCGGCGTCAAGACCGCGTCCGCGCACGAACACCCGGTTCGGCGCCCGGATCAGAAGGTCCAGCGGAAATCCAGGCAAACGCGCGCCCGAGGTCGCCGCCTGATCGAGACCGGAATAATGCAGCGTGCGCCGGACGGCCGGCGAGGGATTGAGATGGCGCAAACCGTCGAGCGCAGAATAAGACGGGCCGAATTGCGGGATCTGCAGTTCCGCGGTCGCGACATCGATCACACCGCCGATCCGGGCCCCGCCCCGCAGCGGACCATCGACGCTGACACGGCCCGAGAGATTGGCTTCAAAAAGCGTCGTGTCGCGCAAGGTCACATCAACCAGCCCTACCTCGAACGCCGCATTGTAAGGCGCCGCAAGAGAAACCGGTCCACTCACCCGGACCCGCCCGCCGCTCGAGACATCGGCGTCGAGCGCAAGCTGCGCCTGGCCGTTGGCAAGCTCGGCCTGACCGCGGATCCGGTTGAGCGCCAGGTTCAGCGCCGGGTCGGCAAAACGCGCGTCATTTACCGTTACCCGCCCCGTCAGCGAGCGCAGCGCCGGAGCGCCGTTGATCGCCAGATCGACCTGCGCCAGCCCAGAAAGTGCCTGCCCCCGCAGTCGCGCGTTGGCCAGCGCCAGTGGCACCTGCCCGCTCACACGCCCGTCTATCCGGGCCCCGGTCCCGGCCACCTGCCCGACCGCATCGAAGGCAATCCCACCGGGGCCGTATCCCTTGGCATCGACGACCCAATCGCCGCCGCGCAGAGTGGCCGTGCCGTTCAGGCCCGCCGGACCGGGCAAATCCGGGATCAGCACCGCCAGGTTGCTCAGCGCCACCCGGTAGTCGACCGTTTGCTCTCCCGCCGCAAGCCGTCCCTGCGCCGCCGCCTCCAGCCCCGGCGAGTTCAGTGCCAAGTTGTGCAGCCGCAGCGCTCCTTGGGCCTCACGTTCCGCGGACAGCGAGAATTGCGTAGCCCCGCGCAACAGCGGCGCGATGGTCGGTATGCCGATGTCCAGCGCCTGCGTCCGGCCATTGGCCTGGATATCGAACGCCCCGGTCAACAGGTCGGCCTCCCCCTCGGAGGACATGCTGGCCGAACCCGAGAGCCGCCGTCCGACCAGGCCGGAAAACCCGGACAGGTTCTCAATTTCGGCATCGAGCCGGCCCCGCGCCGTCAGCCGGGTGCGCAGATCGCTGTCGATCATCCCGTCGAAGGCAGCGCGTGTCTCGCCAGGCAGGTCCGCCTCCGCCTCGACCGCCCACCCTTGCCCGTCCTGCCGCGCGGTCACGATGAGCTCCGCCTCCCCAGGCATGTCCGGCAGAATCCGGCCCAACTCGGCCACGGCGGCCTTGATGCTCACCGAGCTGCCCCGGCTGCGCAGATCGGCCGCTAGGTCGATACGGGCATGTTCGGTGGTGATGACAAACGGGACGAGGCGCGTTCCGTTGACGTCGCGTTCCAAACCAAGGGTCAGTTTCCCGACCCCGGCCAACAGCGGATCGAGCCGGGCGATGCCGGCCGCAAGGTTCTGTGTCTGCCCGTTAAACCGCAACGCCAAGTTTCCGGTCAGGGGCTCGGCCCGTCCGGTAATCGCCAGCTCGGCGCCGCCGGTCAGATCGGCCCGGGCCAGCTTTGCAAACCGCGCCAGATCGCGCGCCCGAAGCACCACGTCCGGCACGACGGTCAGCGCCCCGGTGCCGGTCAGGCCACTCACCGACACGACGCCGGACAGACCATAGTCCGGCCCGGTCAGCGCGATGTCGCGCATCCGAAGCGGCGTGCCTTCGGCCCAGCCGAAGGCGAGACCGCCCCGCAAACTCCCGCCAATCGCCTGCGCCAGGCCCGGATCGGCCGGCGCTATCCCGTCGAGAGCCATTTGCAGAACGCCGGAAATGCTCCGTGCCTGCCGCAGGATCGCACCGTCGCCGGAAAACCGTATCGCCCCGATCGCGAACCCGTCCTGAACCAGCCCCTCCGCACGCCCGTCAATCTGCCACGCCTCGCCTTCGTCGGCGTCGAACGTCGCCTTGAAACTGGCCGCGCGGATGGCGCTGCGCGGGCCGGGCAACGGCAAGACCACCCGTTCGTTGACGGGCGGCGTGATCCGTCCGTCCAGCACGAAGCTCTGGGGCCAGCCCTCGGCAGTGATCTCTGCAGCGCCGTCGATCCGCACAGCCGCCGTGTCTAGGCGCAGACGGTCGAGCACGAAACCGCCGTCCAGCCCGCGCCGGCCGTCTGCCACGAGCTGCAGATCGTCACCCAGGAATTCGGCGAATTCCGGCGCCAGAACCGGCGCCAGATCGCCCCCCAACGCGGCGGCAAAGCGCGTCGCTCCATCGCCATCGGTGGTCAGGGTGACACCGCCCGTCAATCGGTCCTGCCCATCGGTCGCCAGCCGGACGACCGACCGGAAGGCGCTGATCGGGTCCTCGCCCCGGACCGTCAGCGCGATCGACGGCTTGCCAGGCAGGTTGAGCAGGTTCGCAGCAATGCCGCCGGCCGGTTCCGCAAGGCCGAGATCGAGCGCCAGCACCCGCGTCGCGTTATCGAACCCGCCGGCAAGGCGGAACTGCCCGGTCTTGTCGAGGCGCCGGATCTCGAGCGTCGCGGTGCCCGCACCGCCTTCGAGGTTGGCCTTGCCGGCAAACGACACCCGGGCCGCCTCGCCGAACAGGGCTTTGCCCAGCACCGCCTCCTTGATCTGCATCTTGGCGATATCGACCGACACCGGAAGCTCGGGCAGAGCAAAGGCGCCGCGGGCTTCCGGTTTCGGCAAGGCCGGCTCGGCGGTGGCGGCGCGGCGCGGCAGGTTGATACGGCCAATGGTGATCTCGGCAATCTCGATCCGCCCACGCAGAAGCGCGGCACGATTCCAGCTCAGCACCAGATCGCTGGCAGTCAACCAGAGGCCCTTCGGATCGGTGACGGTCACCTGCTTGATGGTGGCCCGCGAGCTCAGCGCCCCTTCAAACCCCTCCAGGCGTACCGTGCGCCCGGGTGCGGACAGCGCGTCCTCGAGCAACCCTTGGACATAACCGCGATCGCTTTGCTCCTGTTGGGCCAGTGCCGAAACCGGCACCAGAAGCAGCACAAGAAGAACCAGGACCCGCATCAGAATGCCTGCCCGATGCCGACATAGAACTGCACGCCGCTTCCCGTGGACCCAGCCACCGGTCCCGCCACGTCGAACCGGATCGGGCCGACCGGCGTCCTGTAACGCACCCCGAGCCCGGCGCCAGCGTGCCAGTCGCCATTGTCGAACAGGCCGCCGCTCACGAACCCGGCGTCGGCAAAGGCCACCAGCCCGAACCGTCTGCTGACCGGAAATCGCAACTCGCCCGACAGCGCCGCGAAGCTGCGCCCACCCAGCGTGACCCCGCCATAGTCGGCGGCGAGCGACTTGTAGGGCTGACCGCGCACAGTGCCGCCACCGCCGGAATAGAACAGGGCTTCCGGCGGGGCGCTTGTCGCGCTCAGCCCAAAGAGCGCGCCCAGTTGCACTCGACCGGCCGCGACAGTCGTCCCGCTTCCACCAAGCCTGCGATAGGTTCGTCCATCGACTTTCAAATGCAAAGCGGCTTGCGACTGGGTCGTCTCGAAAAACGGTGCCAGATCGGCACGTAGATAGACCCCCTGCCCGGCATTGAGCGGATCGTCACGCGTGTCGAAGGTCAGGGCCGTCGGAAAACTGACGACACGCAGCTCACGCGTTGTTTCCGGGACCGCGTAACGGTCGGTAATCCGCAGGAAGTTGAAACCGATGCCAAGTTCCCCGCTGAGCCTGTCGTTGAACATGCGCGAAACCCCGAAGGTCAGTTCGGCCTTTTCTTCCAGGAAATCCGGCTCGTCGAGGTAATAGGCCCCGGCTTCGGCGAAGAACAACGTGTCCGGGCCATAGACGGCCGGTTTCTCCAGACGGAACGTCAAGGAATAGTCGATCCCATTCGCTGTGTTGTCGATCTGTGCAATTTCGGCATCCACCCGGAACCGCTCGGCTCCGCCCAACAGGTTACGGTGCAGCCAGTAGCCCGACACAGTGACCCCATCGAAACTGGAAAACTCCACCCCGCCGCCGATCCGGCGCGGTTTCTGGTCGACCACGGCAATATTCACGTCCATGCGGCCGTCCGGGGCGACCTGCTCGGCCTCGATGACCTGAACCGATTTGAAGGCCCCGGTTTTGCGCAGCCGCGCCCCGGCCTTTTCGGCCACCTCCGGGCTATAAACGGCGCCACTTGGAAGGCCGGCAATCCGTCGGATGTTGCGCTCGCGCACCTTGGTTTCGCCGGTTACGACCGTGTCGCCGAAGCGCACGCGCGGCCCCGGCGCAATCGCGAGATCGACATCGAGCAGGGCCAGACCATGGCGGGCCGTCACCGCCTGCTGAGAGATCCGGGCCTTGGCATACCCGGCTTCCCGCCAGTCCCTGACGCCGGCTTGCGCAACGTCGCGCACGACCGTGGCCGACGCCGGCGCATCGGGGGCAAAGACGCCAGGCATTGGATTGCCCCTAGCCAGCGGTGCCAGACGCAGCTTTCCGAAACGGAACAACCGGCCCGGGTCGACCGCGATGACCGCGCCGCCCATACGGGCCGGCGGATTCAACGGATCGATCAGCGCCGCCTCGCGCCCATCAAGCAGAATGTTGACGACGACAGAATAGTAACCCTCGGCATAGAGAACCTCTAGGATGCGGGCATAATCGCTCCTCGCCGCGGCGATGATTTCCTCCGGGAGAGCATCTCTGCGCCCCTCGAGCCCTTTCAGAACCGAGTTTGCGCCGATCAAGTCCTGCAGGGTTCCCGACGCGTCCCCGGCCACACGCAGTTCGATACGGTCAACCGCTTCGCTCGGATCGGCTGTGACAAGCATCAGAACGCACGCCGTCATGCAAAGGCTTAGAACGCTTCGTTTCATGTTCATGTTCTACCCTGCTCTTACTGACAACATATGCTAGCCGATGCTCTTACACCATGGGCAAAAACGCCCATCAGCAATCCTGCGCCCGCCCTTTCGCTGGCCGGTCTCCCGGCCGCCCCGCCCCACCGCACACAGGTGGGTTCGTGAAGGCCCGTGGCGGCGGACCGGGTCGGAAACCGACCGCTGCTTGATTCAATCAAACGTTTGAATAATACTGCCTACATGACCGAATCCAACCTCCTGCCCGACACGCGCACCAGGCTGATTGCCGCAGGTCTGCACCTGTTCGGCCGCGGCGGCTTCGACGGCACCTCGACCCGGGAACTGGCCCGGCGTGCCGAAACCAACGTGGCCTCCATTGCCTATCATTTCGGCGGTAAAGCCGGGTTGCGGCAAGCCTGCGCCGAGAGCATCGCCCACCGGGTCTCATCCAGAATGTCACTGGCCGACGCCGACGCCTTGCCGCAGGATCCGCAAGCGGCTCTCAGCGAAATCGAAGACACGTTGCGCCAGTTCGCCACCATGTTGTACAGCGCCCCGGAGGCCGAGGACTTCGTTCCGTTCCTGCTGCGAGAACTGACCGAGCCCGGAGAAATCGCCGAACTCATCTTCACCCGCCTTCTCCTGCCCCGCCACGTCCGGCTGTGCCGACTCTGGGCCTTAGCGACCGGCCGGCCGGCCGAGGCCGATGCGGTCAAACTCGCGGTTTTTGCAGCGATTGGTCAGCTTCTCTATTTTCGCATCGCCCGGCCCCTGGTCACCCGCCGCATGAACTGGCCCGGGATCGGGCCTGACGAAACCGCACAGATCACCGAAACGGTCATTGCCAATCTCCGCGCTGCCATCGAAAGGAGCCGCACTTGAGTGTCCTCTGCAGCCTCCCCCTGATCGCCTCGCTGCTCAGCGCCTGCGCCCCGCCGCCACCCTTCGCCACCGGTTATGTCGAGGGCGACTATACCTTGATTGCCCCCGTCGAGACGGCCCAGATATCCGCTGTTCGGGTGGTGCGCGGCGACCGCCTCGAGGCCGGTGCCGTCCTCGTCGATATGGCGCGCGAAGACGCCGAGATCGCACTGGCCGAGGCCGACGCAAACCTCGCCGGAGCCAATAGCCGACTGGCGGATCTTCTGGAAGGCAAGCGGCCCGAGGAGATCGAGGTGATCGAGGCCAACCTGGCCTCCGCCCGGCTCCAGGCCGCGGAAGCGGCACGCGCCCGCGACCGTGCCATACAGCTCGCCGACCGCGGCGTGCTGACCGATGCCCAACGCGACGACGCCGAAACCGCCGCCAACGTCGCCGCAGCGCGGGTGGCCCAGGTCGCGGCTGAACTGGCCGTCGCCAAGCTGCCTGCCCGGCCTCAGGCCATCGCCCAGGCCCGCGCCGCCATCGCCGGCGCGGAAGCCGCCCGCAAACGGGCACAGTGGCGGCTTGACCAGCGCCGGCTGACCCTGCCGCAGCCCGTCACTATCGTTGACGTCATCCGCCAAGAAGGCGAAATCGCCGGTCCCGCCGCCCCGGTGCTCTCGGCGCTGGCCGACGGCGCCGTCAAGCTGCGCCTCTACATCCCCGAACCCTCTTATGCCAAGGTCGCTGTGGGTGACCTGCTCGCGGTCGGCTGCGACGGCTGCGACCCGGGGATCTCCGCGCGCATCAGCTATATCTCCGACGAACCCGAATTCACCCCGCCGGTGATCTATTCGCTCGAGAACCGGCAGAAGCTGGTTTACCTGATCGAAGCCCGACCCGAGGGTGAGCACGCGCTCAAACCCGGCCAGATCGTCAACGTGTCGCTGCCATGACCGCACCGGCCATCTCCGTCACCGGGCTGACCAAGCGCTTCGGGGCGAGAACCGTCGTCGACGGCGTCACCTTGTCGGTCGCCAAGGGCGAAATCATGGGCTTTCTCGGTCCCAACGGCTCAGGCAAGACCACCACGATCCGGATGATGTGCGGCCTGCTTGAACCCGATGGCGGGGAGGGCCGGGTTCTGGGCCACGACATCCGCCACGAGCGCCGCGCCATCAAGCGCAAGGTGGGCTACATGACCCAGCGCTTTTCCTTCTACGAAGACCTCACCATCGCCGAAAACCTGAATTTCGTCGCCGGGCTCTATGGCATGAAACCCGCCCGTAAAGCGGTGCGCGACACGCTGGCCGATCTCGGCCTGACCGCCCGCCGCGATCAACTTGCAGGTTCCCTGTCGGGGGGCTGGAAACAGCGCCTCGCGCTCGCCGCCTGTATTATGCACAAGCCTGACCTATTGATGCTGGACGAACCCACTGCCGGAGTCGACCCGAAGGCCCGGCGCGAGTTCTGGGACGAAATCCATGCCTTGGCCGACGGTGGCCTGACCGTACTGGTCTCGACGCATTACATGGACGAAGCCGAACGCTGCCATCGCATCGCCTATATCTCGTTCGGCCACCTGATCGCTCAAGGCAAGGTGCCCCAGGTGGTGCGCGATGCCGGGCTCACGACCATGATCATCACCGGCCCAAAGACCGCCGAGGCCGCTCGGCTCCTCAAGGGCGCTTTGGGGGTCGATCAGGTGGCGCCTTTCGGAGCCACGCTGCATGTGGTCGGCACTGATGCCGAACTG
This sequence comes from Marimonas arenosa, assembly GCF_030848945.1. Lineage (GTDB taxonomy): Bacteria > Pseudomonadota > Alphaproteobacteria > Rhodobacterales > Rhodobacteraceae > Marimonas > Marimonas arenosa. The sequence continues at coordinate 261,606 of NZ_JANHAX010000004.1, read as the reverse complement.
TTGAAAAAGACGGTTGAAAAGGTGGCCCGCGACACCGGCAACGCCGCTGCAGACTCGGAAACCAGCCTCGAGGATGTCTTCATCCAACTCATGGGTGAATCTGAGGACACCCCGACATGAGCCGGTTCTTCTCGTTCACCCGTCTCGCTGCCCTCCTGGTCAAAGAATCGATCCAGATGCGGCGCGACCGCGTCACCTTCGCGATGATGATCGGCGTTCCGCTCCTGCAGCTCATGCTGTTCGGCTTCGCCATCAACACCGATCCCAAGGGGCTGCCCGCCGCGCTGGTCGCCCCAACACAAGACCGCTTCACTCGGGCCATGATCAGCGCGCTGGAACTGACCGGCTACTACCGCTTCGTCGCCCCCGATGCCTCGGCGCCTTTGGCCGAGGAGATGATCGCCCGCGGCGATGTCGCCTTCGTGGTCACCGTGCCGTCGGATTTCGGTCGCCGGATCGAGCGCGGTGACAGGGCGCGGATCCTGATCGAAGCCGATGCCACCGACCCTTCGGTCGCCTCCGGCGCCATCTCAACCCTTTCGACCGTGGCCGCGTCCGCGCTGCGCCGCGAGGCCGGGCTCGACGCCACCGCCCCGCCCGGCAACGGGATCGATATCACCGTTCACCGCCGCTACAATCCCGAAGGTATTACCCAGTACAACATCGTCCCCGGCCTGCTCGGCGTGATCCTGCAGCTCACCATGGTGATGATGACCGCCATGGCACTGATCCGCGAAACCGAACGCGGCACCATGGAAAACCTCTTGTCGATGCCCGCCACGCCCCTGGAAATCATGCTCGGCAAGGTGGTGCCCTATTTCGCCGTCGGCGCGGTGCAGGTGGCGGTAGTGCTGGTCTCGGCCAAGCTGGTCTTTGATGTCCCCTTCGTCGGCGCGGTGCATGTGGTGCTGGCGGGCATCTTCGTTTTCGTGCTGGCGCTGGTGATCCTCGGCTACCTGATCTCGACCGTCTCGCGCACCCAGATGCAGGCGATGCAGCTGACCTTTTTCTTCTTCCTGCCTTCGCTGCTTCTGTCGGGCTTCATGTTCCCTTACCGTGGTATGCCGCCCTGGGCGCAGGTGCTGGGCGAGATCTTCCCGTTGACCCATTTCCTGCGCCTCATTCGCTCGGTCATGCTGAAAGGCGCTGATGCCACCACCGTGGCCGGTTCCTTCTCGGCGCTCACGCTTTTCGCCATCGGCCTCGCGCTGCTGGCGCTCCTGCGATTCCGGCGCACACTCGACTGACGCGTGCCTGACCGGACCCGGTCAGAGCGGCCAGTTTCTTCGCTCTGACGAATTGCCGCGCGTGGCAATGCACACTGGACTACGCCCCAGCTGACCGTGGCCCGACTCAGCCGTGCCCGGCGATATCTTCGATCTTCGCCTCGCCCGGCACGATGGCGCGGAATTTTTCATTGAGGCCCGCCGGGACCAGTTCGCGCTCGACAATCAGCAGCGTGTTGTCATCATGATCCTCGCACATCTCGCGCATGTGGCCCAGCTCTTCCTCGGCTACCGGCCGCGCGGCCTCGAACCCGGGCGCGCCCCAGGCCTCGACGAAATGGATCGCCAGGCCGTCGATCAGCGCCGCGTAGTCTTCCTCGGAAATCGGCGTGACCACTACGAAGGTCGCCCGCCCGAAGCTCTCCAACCCCATCCAGCCATTGGTAAAGGCCTGCCGCTGCTGGCCGACCAGGTCGCCCTCTTCCCAGTTGGAAAAGGCAAAACCGCCGGAGATCGCCCATTCCCCGGGCTGAGCGGCACGCTCGAACACGTTTTCGTCGCTGTCGTCCAGTCGCAGGACCTGTGCCAGTTTCATCCTGTCCCCTCCAGCATCGTCGTCAGCGGCACCACCCGGGTTTCCCCGTCCTGCCGCAGGATCATGCCGCCATCCTCGTCGATCCCCATGAACGTGCCCGCCTCCGGCGCGGAAACCTCTTCGCCCAGCGTATCGCATTTGTGCCGCCAGCCTTCGTGAAGCGGCGCAATTCCGTCGCTCACAAACCGGTTGATCCAGACCAGCATGTGCCGCGACCAGCTCTCGATGAGCTGCGGCGCGCCCAGGTCGACACACCCCTCTTCCCAGAGCGTGGTTTCGTCCGGCGCATGCCCCGGATCGCGGGTATCGAGTGGCATGACCGGAACCTCCACCCCGATTACCAGCCAGTCGGGTTCGCTGTCGGGATCGTTGTACTGTGCAGCCGCACGCAGACCACCGCAATAGGCGCCGTTCACTTTCACCCGGTTCGGCCATGCAAAATGCACCGCCACCTCGGGCGGCGCCAGCGCGCCCAATGCGTCGTTCAGCCCCAGCAAAACCGCAAACAGCGCCCCAGGCAGCGCCTGGCGCAGCACCCGGTCCGGCACGAAACAGATCGCCGCCCGCATCGTGCCGCTGTCGCGGGCAAAGGTGATCCGGCCCGGCTCGGCATCGACCATTGCCTGCGTGACCGCTTTGGCGAACGCATCGACATGCGCCGGCACCTCGACACCGTGCAGCAGCGGCGGAAAGGTCGGAGAAACATCCTCGCTCATGCCAGCACCCCTTCGGCCAGCGCAGCGGCCAGCGCCACGAACCCGGCGGCCTCGGGCGAGCCCGGCCGCGACGCCACCACCGGCGCGCCGTTGTCACCGCCTTCGCGGATGGCAAGATCGAGCGGGATCTCGCCCAGGAACGGCACCCCCAGCTTGTCCGCCTCGGCCCGGGCGCCGCCGTGACCGAACGGATGATGCACCTTGCCGCATTCGTCGCAAACGAAGGCCGACATGTTCTCGACAATGCCGAGGATCGGCGTGCCCATCTTCTGGAACATGTCGATCCCCTTACGGGCATCGATCAGCGCGATGTCCTGCGGCGTCGACACCACCACGGCGCCGTCGACATGGGTCTTCTGGCACAGCGTCATCTGCACGTCGCCCGTGCCCGGCGGCAGATCCACGATCAGCACGTCGAGCTTGCCCCAGGCCACCTTGTCGAGCATCTGCTGCAACGCCCCGATCAGCATCGGCCCGCGCCAGACCACCGCCTGCCCCTCGGGCGCCATCAGCCCCAGCGACATCAGAGTCACGCCATAGTTTCGCAAAGGCAGGATGGTGTTGCCGTCGGGGCTGGACGGCTTGCCGGAAATGCCCAGCATCCGTGGCTGGCTTGGCCCGTAGACATCGGCATCCAACAGGCCCACTTTCTTGCCTTGTGCCGCCAGCGCCACCGCAAGGTTTGCCGACACGGTCGATTTGCCGACACCGCCTTTGCCCGAGGCGACGGCGATGACATGGTCGATCCCCGGCAGCTTCTGCGGCCCCGCGGGGGCTGACCGCGCCCCGCCTTTCAAATTCGGCATCTCTGGCGCCGGCGCATGTGCGGTCAACACAGCACTCGCGGTTTCGACGCCGTCAATCGCGCGCACCGCCTCCTCGGCGGCCCGACGCAATGGCTCGGCACCCTCGGCCCGCTCGCGCGGCACCTCGATCACGAAACTGACGCGTCCGCCGTCCTGCACGCTCAGTGCCCGGACCATCCCAGCTGACAGGATATCCTGCCCGCTCACCGGGTCGGCAATCCGGGTCAGCGCCGTGCGGACCTTGTCCTCCAGATCGCCGCTCACGCGTCACCCGGCAAGGTGATTTCGCCGGTCACCTCGTGCTCCAGCCCCAGTTCCTCGATGCTCAGCATCATCCGCACCGGCACGGTACCGCTGCTACTGCCGGCCTTGCGCACCGCCTCTTCGATCTCGCGCTGCGATGTTACACCCACTGTCTTGAGGAACTTCCTCAAGGACATGTTGAAGTCTTCTTCCGACATTTTGCTCCCCATTTGGCCCTGTGCCCAAATTCTGTAATATAGTTTAGCAGCTAACCCAGGGGTTCAAGATCGAAATGGGTAAATTCGCCGCGTTGCTACTATTTCCGATACTGCTCGCCGCAGGTTCCGTCGGGGCTGACCCCGTGGCGATCGCCATGCCGCCCGAAATGACCGACAGCGGCTTCGCGCAGCACCTGCTGCCACGCTTCAAGTTCCGCCACCGGATCGCGCTCGACCCGGTCGCGCCGGACAGCGCGGCCGAGCTCGCCTTCCGTCGTGAGGACGGCGTCGGCGAGGCAATCCTGATCGGCCGAGACGGCACCGTTTACAGGCTGGTTTTTGCCCCTGACAGCGCGACGGGCCGCAAGTTCGCCGACTGGCTACGCTCGGGGCCCGGCCAGAAAACCCTTGAAAGCTTCCCGAAAGACGGCCCGCCGCTTTTCACGCTCTTCGAGGCCCCGGCCGAACAGAAGGTCGAAGCTGCGCCGACCGGCGATGTGGCGCTTGGCTCGGAATTGGCCCTCCTGCACTGCGGCCGCTGCCATGTCGTCGACAAACGTAATCGTATGGGCGGCATCGGCTCGACCCCCTCCTTCGGGGCACTGCGCGCCCGCGCCAACTGGCACGACCTGTTCCTGAAATTCTGGGTCGAGCCGCCGCACCCGTCTTTCACACTGATCCCTGGCATGACCGAAGAGTTCACCGACTCGCGACCCGCCCGCATTCACCCGGTCAAGCTCAGCGACATTGAGGTCAACGCCATCATCGCTTTCATCGCCACCATGAAACCCAAGGACCTCGGCGCGCCGATCAGGTATGACTGACGATAGCGTCAGATTTCTGCCCGCAGGTGGTAGCCAGGGGCATAGACCGCCTTGACCGTGGTGATCGGATCATCGCCGCTCCAGGTCGTGCGCTCGATTACGAACAGCGCTTCACCGCCCTCCAGCCCCATGATCGCCGCCACCCGGTCCCCCGCGGTCTCGGCCGAAAACCGCAGGTCGCACCGGCTGTAGGGCTTGTTCGCGAGAAGCCATTCATTGGCACTCACCACGCCCAGATCAACCGTCTCGATCTCGGGCACGGTGCGGGTCAGCACCCAGCGATCCTCGTAGAGAAACGGCCGGCTGTTCATCAGATGCAGCGCCTCGACGTGCAGCATCGGCAACGGCGCCCGCATGTCCAGCGCCGCGGCCACGGGTGGCGGCGTCTCCTCTATTGCCGCCCGGATCAGCTGATAGCCATAGCTGCCGCCGCGGCTTTCCACTTCGTTGCGCGCGACCGGAATGTCGAACACGGCCCGCGTAACCGGATCCGGCCGTACCCGCGTGCCCCCCTTGCGCCGCCGTTCGACGACGCCACGATCCGCCAGGTCCCGCATTGCCCGCTGCACCGTTGACCGCGCGCACCCCAGTTCGGCTGCAATGTCTTCGTCCCGGGGCAGCTTGTCTCCGGGGCCATAGCGGCCGGTCAGCACCCGGTTCCGAATCTCTTCCAACACATCCCGCCAGGACCGCCTGTCTTGCCGCGCAGCCATCAGATCGCCTGCCCCAATTCGTCCATAACCGCGCGAAACCGCCCCGTGATCTCATCGCGTCGGATATGGCGGCCGTCCCGCACCACGTGCCGTCCGGCACTCCAGACATCAGTAATACAGTCCCGCCCGTGCCCGCCGAAGATCAGGCTGTCGAGTGCCGCATCCCCCTGTCGGTTGCACAGCCATTCATTGTCTGCTGCGACACCCAAGATATCCGCCTGCGCCCCGACGGCCAGGGTCCCCGCGACGCGCCCAGCCGCCTGCGCCCCGCCGCGCGCCGCCTCCTCGAACAAAACCCGGCCCGTCGACCGTTCCGCGTCCGCCAGCGCGGCCCGGCGGCGATCCCGCAGACGCTGCGAATATTCCAGCGCCTGCAATTCCTCGAACAGCGCGACATGCACGTTGGAATCGGATCCCACGCCGAATGTCCCACCCGCCGCCCGGAATGCGGTGCCGCAGAATGTGCCATCACCAAGATTGGCCTCGGTGATCGGGCACAACCCGGCCACCACGCCGCGCGTGGCAAGACCGGCGGTTTCCGCGGCCGTCATCTGTGTTGCATGGATCGCGCACCAACGGCCATCCGCCGGCGTATGTTCCAGCAACCACTTCACCGGTCGCACACCATAGGTCGCAACAACCTCATCGACCTCCGCAACCTGTTCGGCAAGGTGAATATGGACGGGTCCGTCCGGATGTTCTTCCGCGACCATTTCCAGCGCATCAGAGGTCACCGCGCGTAACGAATGCGGCGCGACGCCGGTCCTGAAATCCGCCGGCCCGGACATCACCGCAGAGACCGAAGCGGCATGCAGTTTGGCAAACGAGTCCGGATCGTTGCCAAACCGCAGTTGCCCCCCTACCAGCGGCCGCCCATCGCAGCCCCCCTGGGAATAGAGCACCGGGAGCAGCGTCAACCCGGCCCCAGTGTCGACCGCAGCCGCCACGACCCGCGCGCCCATTTCGGCGATGTCATCATAGGTCACGCCGCCCGGGGCGTGATGCAGATAGTGGAATTCCGCCACCGCGCCAAAACCCGCCTCGAGCGACTCCAGGAACACCTGCGCTGCGATGGCTTCGACATGATCCGGCGTCAACTTGTCGAGAAACCGGTACATCAGACTCCGCCAGGTCCAGAACGAATCCTGTGGATCCGGCCCACGGAACTCGGTCAGCCCGGCCATGGCCCTCTGAAACGTGTGGCTGTGCAGGTTCGCCGGAGCAGGCAGGGCGATATCAACATGGCAATCCGCCGCCTCAGCGCCCGCGCCGATCCGCGCGATTCGCCCGTCCGCGTCGATCGAGATGAGCACGTCCCGAGCCCAACCCTCCGAGGTAAGCGCTTGTTTTACCGCAATATTCGGCATTTCATCTGGCTCGTCCCCTGACTCGTTGACAATATTATGTAGCTACATATTATAATGATATCTCTACATATTCAAGGAGTCGAAATGTCCGCCCGCGTCCTGATTACCGAGGTGCGAGCTGCCACGATGGCGGTCGGCGCCGCGACCTACGGGCTGATTCCCGATGCCGCCATCGCGCTCGATGGCGACAGGATCCTCTGGGTCGGCCCGCGCGCCGACTGTCCCGGCGAGCTGGCCACCCTGCCCCGGCACAGCTTTGATGGTCGCCTTGTCACCCCGGCGTTGATCGACTGCCACACCCATATCGTCCATGCCGGTCACCGCGCCCGCGAATTTGAGATGCGGCTGGAGGGCGCCAGCTACGAAGAAATCGCCCGCGCCGGCGGCGGCATCATATCCACCGTTTCCGCGACCCGCGCCGCCGGCGAGGTCAGCCTGGTCTCCGCGGCACTCCCACGTGTTGACGCATTGATCGCTGAGGGCGTGTCCACCATCGAGATCAAATCCGGCTATGGGCTCGATATCGACACCGAAATGACCATGCTACGCGCCGCCCGGGCGCTGGGCCGCGCCCGCCCTGTGACCATTGTTACAAGCTTTCTCGGCGCCCACGCTGTACCAAGTGGTATGGACGGTGACAGTTATGTCGACGATATCTGCCTTCCCGCCCTCGACGCGGCCCAAGCCGAAGGCCTGGTCGATGCCGTCGACGGTTTCTGCGAGGGCATTGCCTTCAACCCGTCACAGATCGCCCGCGTCTTCGGTCATGCCCGCGCGTTGGGGCTGCCGGTCAAGCTCCACGCCGAACAGCTCTCGCATACCGGCGGCACGCAACTCGCGGCACGCTACGGCGCCCTTTCAGCCGACCATATCGAATATGCCGCCGAGGCCGACGCCGCGGCCCTGGCCCGGTCCGGAACCACCGCGGTCCTGCTCCCCGGCGCCTTCTACACACTGCACGAAACACAAAAACCGCCCGTTGACAGCCTTCGTCGTCACGGCGTGCCGATGGCGCTGGCGACCGACTGGAACCCCGGCTCCTCGCCGATGGGTTCACTGCTTCTGGCGATGAACATGGGCTGCACCCTGTTCGGCCTTACCCCTGCCGAGGCTCTGGCCGCCACCACCCGAAACGCCGCCCGCGCGCTGGGCCTCACCGACCGCGGCAGCATCGCGCCCGGGCAGCGCGCCGACCTGGCGATCTGGGATGTCGAAGACCCGGCCGAACTGTCCTACCGGTTCGGCGTCAACCCGTTGCACGCCCGGATATACGGAGGCGTACTGTGATGCTGACGCTCACCCCCGGTGCAGCAGGTCTCGCCCAGCTCGAGCGGGTCTGGCAGGGCAGCGATACCCTCAGGCTCGATCACGCCGTGCGGCCGGCGGTCGAAGCTTCCGCCGCGACCATTGCCGAGGCCGCGCAAGGCACCGCTGCCATCTATGGTGTCAACACAGGGTTCGGCAAGCTCGCGACGGTCAAGATCCCGCCCGAGCACACCGCACAGCTGCAGCGCAACCTGGTCCTGTCGCATTGTTGCGGCGTGGGCCAGCAGCTCGACGCCCCGACCACCCGGTTGATGATGGCGCTGAAACTCCTCTCGCTCGGGCGCGGGGCCTCGGGCGTGCGGTGGGAGATCTGTGCGCTGCTCGAAGCCATGCTCAATCAGGGCGTCAGCCCCGCCATTCCCGATCAGGGCTCTGTCGGCGCCTCTGGCGATCTCGCCCCGCTGGCCCACATGGCCGCGGTGATGATCGGCGAAGGCGAAGCGATGTATCAGGGCCAGACCCTTGCCGGCGCCGAAGCCTTGCGGCGTGCAGGTCTTACCCCGGTCACCCTCGGCCCGAAGGAAGGGCTCGCGCTGATCAATGGCACACAATTTTCCACCGCGCTTGCTCTGACCGGCGTGTTTCGCGCCTGTCACCTGTTGCGCGCCAGCCTCGTCACCGCCTCGCTGTCCACCGACGCGATCATGGGATCGACTGCGCCGCTGCGGCCCGAAATCCATGACCTGCGCGGCCACAAGGGCCAGATCGATACCGCGCGGGCCATGCGCAAGCTCTTGAAAAAAAGCGAAATCCGCGAAAGCCACCGCGACGGCGACACCCGGGTGCAGGACCCCTACTGCATCCGCTGCGTGCCTCAGGTCACCGGCGCCGCGCTCGACCTGTTGCGCTTTGCCGGTCAGACCCTTGAAACCGAAGCCAATGCCGCCACAGATAATCCGCTGGTCATTGTCGCCGACGGCGCCATTCTCTCTGGCGGCAATTTCCATGCCGAGCCGGTTGCCTTCGCCGCCGACCAGATTGCGCTGGCGCTCGCGGAAATCGGTGCCATCGCCCAGCGCCGCATCGCGCTGATGGTCGATCCCGCGCTCAGCCACGATCTGCCGCCGTTTCTCACCCCCGAACCCGGCCTCAATTCCGGTCTGATGATCGCCGAGGTCACGGCCGCCGCGCTGATGAGCGAGAACAAGCACCTCGCCAATCCCTGCTCGACCGATTCGACGCCAACCTCGGCCAACCAGGAAGATCACGTCTCGATGGCCGCCCATGCGGCGCGACGCCTCGGCCGCATGGCCGACAACCTCGCCACGATTCTCGGGATCGAGGCCATCTGCGCGGCACAAGGCATCGAGGCCCGGGCGCCACTCAACACCTCGGCGCCGCTTCAGGCGGCCATTGCCCGCCTGCGCGCCGACATCCCCGCGCTCGCGCAGGACCGGTTCCTGGCCCCCGATCTCGCCAGGGCCGCCGCGCTGGTGACCTCCGGCGCGGTGGCGGAAGCCGCCGGGCTTGAGTTGCCGGCATGAAAATCCTGGAGATCAAACGCGGCGGTAGCCCGCTGGTCCTCGGCCTGCCCCATACGGGTACGTCTCTTCCGGACGACATCGCCGATGGGCTCAACGACACCGGCCGCGCGCTGGCCGATACCGACTGGCACATCCACCGTCTTTATGCCGACCTCATCGGCGACATCACTACCATACGCACCCGAATTCATCGCTACGCCATCGACGTCAACCGCGACCCGTCCGGCGAAAGCCTCTATCCCGGCCAGAACACCACAACGCTGTGCCCGCTGACCGATTTCGACGGGCACCCGCTTTACCGCTCCGGACACGAACCCGACGACGCCGAGATCGCCCGCCGGCGCGAGACCTACCACGCCCCTTACCATGCCGCCCTACGGGCCGAGCTTGACCGGGTAAAGGCGCAGTACGGCTTCGCGATCCTTTACGATTGCCACTCGATCCGGAGCCATATCCCGTTTCTGTTCGACGGTCGCCTGCCGGATTTCAACATCGGCACCAATAACGGCACCACCTGTGCGCCCGAAATCGAATCCGCCGTCGCCCGGATCTGCGCCGCCGCGCCGGGTCGCACGGCGGTTCTCAACGGTCGTTTCAAAGGCGGTTGGACCACGCGCCACTACGGCCGCGCGGAAGACGGCGTTCATGTCATCCAGATGGAACTCGCCCAATCCGCCTATCTGTCCGACGAGGCGCCGCCTTGGAGCTATGACGACACAAAGGCGGACCGGCTCCGCACGCATCTCAAGACCATCCTCGAAACCCTGATCCGCTGGAGGCCCGCATGACCGATCCCCGCCACAACCTGCGCGACATCTACCCGCCGACCGGCCCCGAGATCTCCGCCAAATCCTGGCTCACCGAGGCGCCGATGCGGATGCTGATGAACAATCTCCACCCGGACGTGGCCGAGAACCCGCACGAGCTTGTGGTCTACGGCGGCATCGGCCGCGCAGCGCGGACCTGGGAAGACTTCGACCGCATCGTCGAATCGCTCAAGAAACTGGAGGCCGACGAAACCCTCGTCGTCCAGTCCGGCAAGCCGGTGGCCATCGTGAAAACCCATGCCGATGCCCCCCGCGTGCTGATCGCCAACTCGAACCTGGTGCCGCACTGGGCCACCTGGGACCATTTCAACGAACTCGACCGTAAGGGGTTGGCGATGTACGGCCAGATGACCGCCGGGTCGTGGATCTACATCGGCACCCAGGGCATCGTTCAGGGCACCTACGAGACCTTTGCCGAGGCCGGGCGCCAGCACTATGGCGGCGATCTCACGGGACGCTGGATCTTGACCGCCGGGCTGGGTGGCATGGGCGGCGCCCAGCCTCTGGCCGCGATCTTCGCCGGCGCCTCGTGCCTCGCCGTCGAATGCGATCCCGACCGCATCGCCTTCCGCCTGCGCACGCGCTATCTCGACGAAAGGGCCGAAACCCTCGACGAGGCGCTCGCGATGATCGACCGCTGGAACCGCGCGGGCGAGGCGAAATCGGTGGGCCTTCTCGGCAATGCCGCCGACATCTTCCCGGAGATCCACGCCCGGATGAAGGCCGGCGGCCTGCGGCCCGATATCGTCACCGACCAGACCAGCGCACATGACCCGCTGAACGGCTATCTGCCCAGCGGCTGGACGCTGGCCGAGGCGCGGGCAAAGCGGGAAACCGATCCCAAGGCGGTGGAACACGCGGCCCGGGCCAGCATGAAGGTCCACGTCCAGGCCATGGTCGATTTCTGGGACGACGGCGTGCCGACGCTCGACTACGGCAACAACATCCGCCAGGTCGCCCTGGAGGAAGGACTGGAAAACGCCTTCGCTTTCCCCGGCTTCGTTCCGGCCTATATCCGGCCGCTGTTCTGCCGCGGCATCGGTCCCTTCCGCTGGTGCGCGCTCTCGGGCGATCCCGAGGATATCTACAAGACCGATCAGGCGATGAAAGAACTTTTCCCCGACAACACCCACCTGCATCAGTGGCTCGACATGGCCCGCGACCGCATCGCCTTCCAGGGCCTGCCGGCGCGGATCTGCTGGATCGGGCTGGGCGAGCGCCACAGGGCGGGGCTGAAGTTCAACGAAATGGTGGCGTCAGGCGAACTCAACGCCCCGATCGTGATCGGCCGCGATCACCTCGATTCAGGCTCGGTCGCCAGCCCCAACCGTGAAACCGAGGCGATGAAGGACGGCTCCGACGCCGTCTCCGACTGGCCGCTCCTGAACGCGCTGGTCAACACCGCCTCCGGCGCAACCTGGGTCAGCCTGCATCACGGCGGCGGCGTCGGCATGGGGTTCTCCCAGCATGCCGGCATGGTGATCGTCGCCGACGGCACGCCCGACGCCGCGCGCCGCCTCGAACGGGTCTTGTGGAATGATCCGGCCTCGGGCGTCTGGCGCCATGCCGATGCCGGATACGAGGACGCGATCCAGTGCGCCCGCGATCACGGCCTCAACCTGCCTGGCATTCTCGGCTGACGGTCTGCGCTCAGGCGCTGGCCGCCTCGGGCCCGTCGGCCACAGCCTCCGTCAGCCAGCCCAGGATCGCCTCATGCTCCGGCGGCAGCTTTTCGGCCAGACCGCCGGCGAACGCTTCGAAGGCCGCCTCGTTGCTGGCGTTGAGCCCCACCAGCACCGGCACACCCAGTGCAATCGCCTCGGCGATCACCCCGCGCAGGCCCCGGCCCTCGGCCTCACTCTTGCCGAACTTGTTGATGATCAGCAGGTCCGGGCCACGCCCCAGCGCTGCCGCCACCAGACCAGCCGCCTCCTCCAGCGCCTGGCTGTCCAGACGGCATCCCCGCGCCCCCGGGCCCAGCGATTGCGAAATGCGAATGACTCGCCCCTCGGGCAGAACCCGCACGTCCATGTCGCAGGGCCCGCCGCTGTCGCATTCGGTGTTAATCTGGACCAGCCCGCAGGCTTGGACCCCGCGCGCCTGGGCGGCTTCCGACACCTCACGGAGTAAAAGGTCCGTGCCGCCGCGCCGGTTGGCCATGGTATAGGCAATTCTCATTCCGCTCCGTCCCCGTCAAACCCCGAATACCCCCTTTGAAATCGATACATGTTCGACGCGGCCTTGCCAAGGATGGCCCCGTATCCGGCAGCATGGTCGAAAATCCGCCGGGCATTTCCCTAAAAATGCCCAAATCCTGCGCTACCCAAGCTGTCAGCCAGCTCAAATGTTGCCCCGCTCCGGGGTTGATTTGCCTGCCCACGGGCGGGAAACTCAGATCGACCTTGCGCCCAGAGAAGTCCGAGTGCCATGCCAAGCCCGCCCGCCATCCATCCTGTGATCCTGTGCGGCGGTTCGGGCACTCGCCTCTGGCCACTGTCAAGGCAAAGCTATCCCAAGCAGTTCGCCCGGCTGATCTCCGACGACTCGCTCTTCCAGGCCTCGGCCCGGCGCTGCAACGGCGAAGGCTTTTCCGCGCCCACGATCGTTACCGGTGATGCCTTCCGCTTCATCGTCACCGAACAGCTCGCCGCCATCGAAATGGCCCCCAATGCCATCGTGATCGAACCGGAAGGCCGCAACACCGCTCCCGCCGTGCTGGCGGCCGCACTGCTGCTCGCCGCCCAGGATGCGGATGCCCTGATGCTGGTGGCCCCGTCGGATCACGTCATCGCCGACGATGCCGCCTTCCGCGCCGCGGTGCGCGCTGCCGCGCCCGCAGCGCAGGCCGGGCAACTCGTCACCTTCGGCATTCACCCCACCGGGCCGGAAACCGGCTACGGCTATCTCCAGCTTGCGCCGGGCAGCTCAGCAGGCGCACAGGAACCGCAGGCGCTCGCCGCTTTCGTTGAAAAGCCCGACCTCCATCGCGCCGAGGCGATGGTCGCTGACGGGCAGCATCTGTGGAACGCTGGCATCTTCCTGATGTCGATCCGCACCATCGTCGCCGCCTTCGAAACGTATGCCCCCGAGGTGCTCTCGCCGGTTGCGGCGGCGGTTGCGGCGGCGACCCCCGATCTCGGGTTCACCCGCCTCGGACCCGAGCCTTGGACCGAGGTACCGGACATCTCGATCGACTACGCGATCATGGAAAAGGCCGAAAACCTGACCGTGATGCCCTATTCGGGAGGCTGGTCCGATCTCGGCGGCTGGAACGCAGTGCATCAGGAGACCGGCCCCGACGCCGACGGCAACGTCTGCACCGGCGAAGCCACGGCCATCGACTGCTCTGGCACGCTGCTGCGCTCGGAAAGCGAAAGCCTCGAGCTGGTCGGTATCGGGCTTGAAGACATGATCGCCGTGGCCATGCCCGACGCCGTGCTCGTCGCGAAACGCGCAGAATCCCAGCGGGTGAAAGAGGCTGTCGCAGCGCTGAAAGCCCGCGGCGCCAAGCAGGCCACCCAGCACCCGCGCGACTTCCGTCCCTGGGGCTGGTTCGAAAGCCTGGTGGTGGGCGACCGGTTCCAGGTCAAACGTATCGTCGTGCATCCCGGCGCCGCGCTCAGCCTGCAAAGCCATGTCCACCGCGCCGAGCATTGGATCGTGGTGCAAGGCACCGCCCGCGTGACCATCGGCGCACAAGAGCAGCTCCTCAGCGAAAACCAGTCGGTCTACATCCCGCTGGGTGAAAAGCACCGGCTGGAAAACCCGGGTAAGGTGCCTATGGTACTGATCGAAGTGCAGACCGGCACCTATCTCGGCGAAGACGACATCACCCGCTATGACGACGTCTATGCACGCAAATAGGCGCGCTCAGAAATAGCGCCGCGGCACCAGCCCCGACTGGAACCATGTTACCAGGGACACGATAGAAAAGATTGGCAGCCCGGTGGCCTCGCCGATGTCGGCGGCATAGGGGGTCATGTTGGTGCATTCCAGCACGATGGCGCCCAGATCCGGGTTGTCACGCTTAAGCTTAAGCGCCGCCGTGACATTGTCCTGGCGCGCCAGGTCGGTATCGAGTTCCAGTTCGTTGTCGAGAATCGCGCGGGTGAACGCGCGTCCGCCCTCGGTGGTGCCGATCGGCGTGCCTTTGGGGACCCCTGCCTTCTCAAGGTGCAGCGGCGTCAGGGTCGACGCCGAAATCGTCAGGATACCGGCTCTTTTGCCCCTGGGCAGCACCCGGTTGACCTGTTCCACCTGCATCAGCGACGAGGTCACCACCGGCACGCCGACCGCTGCCGCCAGCTCCTCCTGGAACAAGGCCAGGAAGCCGCAATTGGTGGTGATCCCGTCCACCCCGTCGCTCTCCAGCTCGCGGGCCGCATCGATGAAGGCGTCCAGCATCCCTTCGGCCCCGCGCCGCACCACTCGGTCGGGCGAGGCCTCGCGAACGATCCGGTAGTGCACCGGAAAGGGCCAGGTCAGCGCGTTGCCCATGTCGCCCGGAATGCGCGGGAACCGCGCATCCAGCATCAGGATGCCCACCGATGCGCCGTAAATCGCCTTGCCGCCCCGTGCCTTCATGCTTGGCCATTCCCTCTCGCGAATCTGGTGTTTCCCCTACGATTGGGCATAACTTTCAACACAAGCGCAATCAGGGAGACGAAGATGCCCGAGGCAAGCCACAACCAGATGACCGGAGGCGAGGCGATGGTCCGCCTGCTCGAAGGCCACGGCGTACGCCACATTTTCGGACTCTGCGGCGACACCACGCTGCCATTCTACGATGCCCTGGCCCGGCTCGATCACCAGATCACGCATTTCCTGACCCGCGACGAACGCCACGCCGCCTACATGGCCGATGGCTATGCCCGCGTCACCGGCCGCCCGGGCGTGTGCGAAGGCCCTTCGGGTGGCGGCGCCACCTACATCCTGCCTGGCGTGGTCGAGGCCAATGAATCTTCGATCCCGATCCTCGCCATCACTTCCGACGTCGCCACCACCAGCCGCGGCAAATACCCGCTGACCGAACTCGACCAACCCGCGCTGTTCAAACCGCTGACCAAGTGGAACGCCTCGCTCGACGATGCCGCGCAGCTGCCGGCGATGGTGCGCGAAGCTTTCAGGCAGATGACCACCGGCACCCCCGGCGCAGTGCATCTGTCGCTGCCCTTCGATACCCAGAATGCCCCGGTCGACACCGCCGAGGTCTACGGCGACCTCTCCTATGGCCGCTTCCCCGCCGACCGCCAGTCTCCCGATCCGGCAGCAATCGAGGAGGCCGCAGCGATCCTGTCCAAAGCCTCCAACGCGATCGCCATCTGCGGCGGCGGCCCGGTGATCTCGGGCGCCGAGGCCGCGCTGGCCCGGGTTGCCCGAGCGCTCGACATACCGGTCGCCACCACCGTCTCGGGGCAAGGTTCGATTGCCGAGACCGACCCGCTGGCGCTTGGCGTCGTCGGTTCGAATGGTGGCATCCCGGCAACGCGCGCCGAGGTCGATGCGGCCGATGTCGTGCTCTTCATCGGTTGCCGCGCCGGTTCGGTGACCACCGAACGCTGGCGGTCGCCCGCCAAAGGCACGACCGTCATCCATATCGACAGCGACCCGGCCGTGCCCGGAACCAATTACGACACCGCCGTATCGATCGTGGCCGATGCCCGGCTGGCGCTCGAGGCGCTGGCCGATGCGCTGGCAGCCCGCGACTGCACGCCACAGAACGGTGCCAGCCGCTGTAAAGTCGCCTGGACCGCGAAACAGGCGCAGTTCGCACCGCTGGCGGCCTCCTCGGCCACGCCGATCCTGCCCGAGCGGGTCATGGCCGACCTGATGGGCGTGCTTGACGACGATGCGGTAATCGTCGCCGACCCGGGCACCCCCTGTCCCTATTTCAGCGCGTATTACCGGTGGCCCCGTGACGGGCGGCAGTTCATCACCAACCGCGCCCACGGCGCCCTGGGCTTTTCAATCGGCGCGGCGATGGGCGCCCATGTCGGCCGGCCAGATGTGAAGACGCTGGCCGTGATGGGCGACGGCAGCTTCGGTTTTGCCTGCGGCGAGTTCGAGACCATGGTCCGCCACAACATGCCGATCACCAACATCGTGTTTTCCAACGCCACCTACAGCTGGATCAAGGCCGGCCAGAAAGCGGGCTTCGAAGAACGCTACTACAATGTCGATTTCAACCGTACCGACCACGCCGCCGTGGCCTCCGCCTTCGGCGTGAAAAGCTGGACGGTGCGCGACCCCGACGACCTGCGCACCGTGCTGGCCAAGGCCATCGCCCATGACGGGCCGACACTGGTCGACATCCACTCCCAGCCGCTCTCCGAGGCCGCCGCGCCGGTGTCGGAATGGGTGGCGTGACTTTACCCAAGACCCACGGCAGCCAAGAGCGGACCTTGGCTGATTATGCGGCGAATGTCGGTTTTGAGCCCTTCCTGGACATTCGCTGCAAGCCATCTAATGGCCGGATTGGGAGGTCCTGATCTAAATCATTTTCGGGTAATGGTTACTGTGGGCAATCTGGGAGCACTCGTGGAGGAATTGAAATAATGACCAAGGGCTCTGAGACGCAAAGGCAAGTGCTCAACCGCTGGTGGGTCGTGCTAGGGGCTGTGCTGATCCAACTGTCGTTGGGAGCAATATATGCCTGGTCGGTGTTTACGCCTGCCTTGACTGAGGTTGGCTGGAGCAAATTACAGACCCAGGCGGTATTTGCCATCGGCCTTGCGATGTTCGCCGTGGTGATGGTGTTTGCCGGGCGCCTATTGGCCCGATTGGGGCCACGCAGGCTGGCGTTGATGGGCGGAGCGACATTGGGAGCCGGCTACGTACTGGCTGGTTTGCTGGGCACCCATTCATTCTGGGTCGTCGCGATTTGTGTCGGACTGATCGGTGGTGCGGGTATCGGGCTGGCATACATGGTGCCGATCGCGGTGGGTATGCGGTGGTTTCCCGACCGAAAAGGTATGATCACCGGTCTGGCTGTCGCCGGTTTTGGCTTTGGTGCGATGGGCTGGGTGAAATTGGCGGGCAGCTGGGGCGGATTGATCGAACGGATCGGACTGGATGGAACTTTCGTCACCTATGGCGTGGTTTTTGCCGCGCTGATCGTGATTGGGTCACTGTGGATGCGGATGCCGCCCAAGGGGTGGGTGCCTGAAGGATATGTTGTTTCGGCGGCTGCGACGGGGCGCAAGGGGCGCGAGAATTTCACCACCGTAGAGATGTTGAGAACACCACAATTCTATTTGATTTTCATGACGTTTGCCGTTTCTGCTGGCAGTGGGCTGATGTCAATTGGGCTGATGAAACTCTATCCGATGGAGGCGCTCCAGATGCAGGGTCTGACCCTCGCCGAAGCGAGCGCCGTTGCGGGGACCGCCATGGCGGTATTCTTTTCCCTGGCAAACGGGGTTGGACGCGTTGCATGGGGGACAATCAGCGACGCATTGGGACGCCGCCGGTCCCTGATGATCATGGCTGCCAGCCAAGCAGTTTTTCTGTTCGCCTTCACGTCGATGGCCGGCACACCATGGCTGCTATATTTGGGGGCTGCTTTGATCGGGTTCAATTTCGGCGGCAACTTTGCGCTTTTCCCGGCGATAACAGCAGATACATTTGGCAACGACCGCATTGGTCAAAACTACCCGCTAGTTTTTCTCAGCTACGGTGCCGGCGGAATCGCTTTTCCGGTTCTGGGCGGGACCTTAGGAGATCTTGGGAACTTTCCGCTGGCGTTTTCGGTCTGCGCGGGAGCATGCGTGCTGGGCGTCCTGTGCGTCGCACTGATCCGCGTGCCGGATCAGGAGGAGGCCCACCGACCGCCGTCGGTGCACGGTTTCCTGCATCAGATGCATTGGGACTAGCTGGACCGCGCTATCGACCCGGCGATACATTCAGTTCACCGGTTGCGCGCAAGTGTTCCCAAATTAGATCCGAACCTTGGCAATTCGAAACCTGGCGCGGGTGAGAAATATGTAATCGGTGAAAGGCGGCATTGTCCCGCTTAACAGTAGTTCGACCGGGCCGTAGCGGAGGTCCGCTCTGAGCCCGAAGCGGACTACCAACGTTGGTGATGCTTGCTCCATCCTTTCGGGTGAGCCAAGTTAGCGAGGAGAATGCCAAGAGGGTTCGCTTTTTGGGTTTTGCTGCACTTCGCACAGTAAAGTGGATTGTTGTTGGTCCTCTGGTTGTATGGCCTATCGTTTACGTAATCCATGAGATCCTCTCATGGATCTACGCCGACCAGGGTGGAGATTTCTATTTGGCAAATGCGCGTGAGGCGGAGTATTTGGCCTTATTCTCGTACCTTTCCCTCCTCCCTTCTCTTTATGCGCTTTGGTAATTGATCAGTAACCGTCGTGAGTTTTCGAGATTTTGGTTGTTGGTCCTAGCTCTACTCTGGTTGGCGGGAATTGGCATTGGACTTTTCATCTTGATGCTATCGGCTTTTTGGTGGTTCGGATATTAGACAGGAAGAATAAATGTAGGCCCTGTGCCAGCAAGTGAGTACTAAATGACAGCTTCTTCCCGCGTTGCGGTCGTTCGCACTGGGTAAATGCTGCGTCGCCAACCGAACGTCCGGTTCAGGAAAGCTGCGCCGCAGAGACGCGAGCGGCCGCCAACGGCAGCAATGGGCCGTTCCTGTATGGGCAATAGAGACCAACGGATGACTATGCTGCAACCGATCTAAAGGCGGCAATGAGCCCGTTCAAGTCGTTGGTGCACGGCGCGGCATCCAGTGCGAACTGCGGATAGCGTCCATTTTTGCGATCGGGCCAAATGTCCACTATGCAAATTCAAGACGCGCACAACGAGGCAGCAGAAAACTTCGGGATGAGCGCGTTGTCTGCAAATGGGGGGAAACATGAGAAGTTTCAAAATGCGATTTTACGATTTTGAACTCTGAGTATTCCAACCGGCGAGTTGTCCGCTCGCTGATAGGTTAAAAAATAAGTGTTATGTACGGTAGGTTCAGGAACCCTAGAAACGCAGCTCCTGCCCAACCGAAGGCTATAGTGGTCACTCCTCCAATCCCTAATTCGGGATTCAGCCTCTTGGCTCGAAGACCAAAGCGCAGCCCGCCAGCAAAACTCACAAGACTCCAAACGCTCGTATGCAATATCCCATAGAAGTCCAGTGCGGAGCCAATCGAGGCCCCCCTTCGGATCGCTTCGTCGATGCCGTGCGAAACTACAAGGCTCATCCCGGCCAAGGCTAGAGCGTAGTAAGTCACCAAAGCAATCATGTTGCCCGCCCTAAATACGTGCGCAGACCATTTCGTGGACGAACCACTTGCAACCGCCGCGATTGCCCCCACCCCGAAGCCCGGTACTGCGTGGAGAAGGGCCATGGTCAACAAATCATCCCGGCCACTCATTGGGAAAAAAGCGAAGAGTGGGCTTGGACGCCCGATTGACTTCAAGAGCTCGAATTCGACCAAGCCGAAGCCGAACATCGCGCCCCCCCAGGCCAGGCCAAAAAGCAGCGCCCACAGGATCACGACCCCGAGTTTCGCGCCCCACCCCAAACGCGCTGGCGACGCCTTTTCGGCAGGCCGAGTTTGGCGAACGGGTTGCGCCTGCACCACAGTGCCGTCCATTGGCTGACCGCAGTGGTTGCAGAACCGGCTGTTGGCCGGGGCCTCTGCGCCGCACGATGTGCAGACCCGCGGCGTTGCTTCAGTTGGCTCAGCTATAGGTGGCGGTGTCTCGGGCACCGCCACACCGCATGACGGGCAGAACTTGGTATCCGGAGACCGCAAGGCGCCGCAGTTCGAACAAGTCGGCAAATCCGCCCCGCAAACCAAGCAGCTTGGCACCGATCCCACGATCGTTGCGCCGCAGCTCGGACATTTTGTGCTTTGCATATCACTCTCTCCGGGTTGCGAAGCCCAAGTTCGGCTGCCGCCTGCTCAGGTTCCGCCGCCAGGCAACTGAGCGCCGCAATGACGGCAAAAACGGCTGTCGCTCTCGTTCTCTCGACCGCAGGCCGGGCAGCGGGTTTCGGTTCCGCGGGGCATTTCGGGGAAGCCTTCCGGCGGCGACCAGGGGGCACAGACCGGCTCAGGAAAAATATCGTCGCCACGGTCGAGCCATTCGGCAACGTTTTCCAGCACGCGACCGTCCGGGTTCCAGTTCGACGGGTCACCGTCGGTCGAGACCAGTTTCTCTTCGGCGGGGGCCTGACCCAGTATCCAGGTCTGCCCGTTGAAGCCATACCATTGTCCGGTGTGAAAGCCAGGCATCCAAATCGTGCCATCCTTCTCGATAAGGATCTGCTCGCTCAAAAGCTCAAGAACCTGATCACTGTCGATCGACCCCGAGACGTACGCCTCGCGGACTTGCTGGCGCACGCGTTCCAATGCCTCGGCCGCCGTTCGTGCCTGAGGGCCAAGATCGTCTTCCGATGGCTCCGCCACGATGGTTTCCCGGTCGCCCAGAAAGTCCGGCCCCTCCAAACCGTGCGGCGTCGTCTGTGACGGCGCCCAGTCCATCCCGTCATGTTGGTACCACCGCTGGCTGACCGGTCCGAAGGTCCAGTAGTGTCCCGCCTCGTCACGCAGTTTGAACTCTTCGAGCATCGCCCGCACTCCGTCCGGATCGAGCAGCCCCAGCTTCAATTCGATGTCGATCCGCTCGGCAAGCGCCTCGACATAACCGGGTTCCAACACGCGCAGTGCCGTCATTGCCTCCGCTCCGGCGGAATTGTGTGATCACTGCATGGACTTCCAACGTTCATAAAGCTTGTTCCATCTTTCATGCTCCTCGCTGATCCGGCCAGAATCGTGCGGCCTGCGCCGTCCCGCGGGCGTGTTCCAGCGCTGAATTTCGCTGTCTATATTGGCCTGAACTTTCTCATCAGTCCCGTGCTGCTTGGTCACCCGCAAGCAACGCTCGTAGACCGCTTTGGCAATATCCACCTCGTCTTTTGCATCCGCCAACTTGGAACGGATTTCGCTGATCTTCTTGCGGCGGATCTCGTTCATCTCCTTGCGTCGCTGCGTGATCTCCTTTCTGGATTTCTCGAAGTTCTGCGCCGCCATCAGCATCGACCAGGCGAAGCTGAACACGCCAGACAGCGTCTTGGCGCGCATACTTGCCTTCGGATCGGCGATCTTCTTCCAATCGAGGCTTGTCAGATCGCCGCCAGCGTCAAGCGCCTCGCCGCCCGACTGAACCGCCTCGGTTCCCATCACCAGCTTGATGCCGATGGATTCGCCGCTGGCCGCCCGGAAGAACGTGTTCAACCGGATCTGCTCGGCGATGAACTTCTTCAGCGCGCCGTGAATGGCCGGCTTCTTCAGGTAATCCGTCCACGAAACCGACTTGCCGCCCGGGACCGAGCCATCCGGCAGCGCGGTCGACCCATAGACCTTGGCGGTGTCCTTCAGCACCTGTTTCAGCGTACGTTTGACGATGGCCGACTTGATCTTCTGCATCGTCGTGTCCGAAGCCATTAGCTTCGGTCCACCCTTGCCAAGCTGCGCCCAGATGAAGGCAAGATCGACAACGCTGCCGAAATAGCCCGTGTGGTAGGCGTTCAGATAGCGCAGCGTCGCCTCGTAGTGCTTTCCATTCACTGTGTTGAGCAGCTTGTTGAGCGTGGTCGCCGCCAGGACCGCGGCCAGGAACGCCTCGCGCTCCTCGCGGCAGGGGTCCTTCGGGCCGCGCTCCTGTTCCTCATCTTTCCCCTGATCCGGCTTACGCGTTTCGGGTGGTTCGGACGGTGGCGGGGGTGGCGACACGGGCGGAGTTTCCCCTTCGGTCGGGGGCGCGGGCGGCGGTGTGAAAGGCCCTTTCAATTTCTTGTCCGTGTCAGTCTTCGCCGGCTTTTCGGGGCTCTTTTCCGGCTCGGGCCCCTTTTCTTCGGGCCCCTTCTCTTCGTCGGCGATATCCGGGGGCGCGGGCTTGCCCGTGCGTACCACGATCGCTGGATCTTCCAGCAGCTTCCCATCATCGTCCAGCTTGCCGGCAAATGCGTCCAGCCCACCGATGCCGGTGCTACCGTGGGTCTGGCTGTGCCAAACCCGGAACTTGTTGGTTACGCGTCCGTTGGTGTCAATGAATTTGTTGTCTTCCAACCACTTACGGGCATCCGGGCCGCCCTTGATCTCGGTCCCAGATACTGCCGGCGCGCCGCCGGGCTTCGGCCCCGCAGGCTTGACTGGTGCCGATGCTCGACCTCCGCTCATAGCCGGTGCGCCCGGGTTAAGCAGGTTTTGCGCAATCGGTCCACCGATACCAGCCGATGCTGCCGTGACTGCCGCGCCTTTGGTGAGGTTGCCAACCGCAACGTTGTAGCACGTGAAGTCCGGCGTCGGTCGGAGCAGGAAAGCCGGAGCTTCCAGCGCGATGTTTACAATATTCGCCAATCCGCCTCCGGTCGCCGCTCCGATGGCACTGGCTGCCACTTCCACCGCACGTTCTGTTGTTGTGGGCACCGCCGCGGCGCCAATCGAGCGGCGCTCGATGCGGCGTTTGGTCCAGTTTTGCGCTGCGGTTCTGAATACACGTGACAGAAGCCCTGGAAGTACGCCCCAAACGGCCACCATGCTGTATCCCAGCAAATACCCGATCCGCGCTCCAATGTAGTCGCCGGGGTTTCCAAACAGCGTACCGGGCTCCCCTTCATAGTAGATATTGTTGGTCACCATCTTCTCTGCGAAATCGGCCAATGCGAAAACAAGGGCCGACATCATCCCAAGGACCGGGTTCACGCAAGAGATGATGGGAAAGATGACGTTGATGAAGGGTGTTGTTTCGATGTGCCCGAGGTTGGAGGGGTAGACACCAAGGGCTGCTGCAACAAGTGCGCAGCCGAGAAGAACAGGTGTGTTCAGCAACCTAAACTCTGCGATACCCAGATACGCAGCCAGCCGCGAAGAAAACGGCAGCAAGCGCACTGCGCGTAGCGCGGATGCGATCAAAAGTCGTTCAGCGTTTATCAAAGGACCCAAACCGCCGAAAAGCCATCGAAGTACATGCTGCGATGCCCAAGAATATGTGATCGTCTCACGTCATCTTCTCCATGAAATCATCTCGCATGCACGAAATATGGTTTTCGAAACTTTTTTCTCTTTCTTTGATTTACTTCATTGACGACCACATGCGGTTCCAGATGGCTATGTTTTGATGATGCCATGGCGCGACCGGAGTTACCAACCTTCGACATATGAATGGCAGCTTTGTCCGCATGTGAGACATCAGACACGGGAGCAGCGAACGGCCGGTTTGAATCTGGCCGATCTGACATGCTGTGAATGTCCGCTTTCGGGAAACTTTGCTGCAGCGCTGCAAACTACTTCGAGACATGATCGAGACCCCGAGGCAGGTGTCGCTGCATCGGCAACAGGCGGGTTCGTCCGCAAAGCGGACCTCAAATTGGTGAGCGGCGAAGGTCCGCCTCCCCCGCAAAGCGGGCCGTCTCGGACTGCACAGCGAAAGACTGCTCTTCGCCTGTCCTACCGCTGCAACGGCGACCAGCTCGGGTCCGACGCACCGCCCGGGGTGCGGACCTTCTTCAGCGACCGGCCGGTAATGTCGACCATATACAAACTCGCCTGCCCCTGCGCGCCCTGGGTTTCGCGGGTGAACATGATCACCCGGCCGTTCGGGCTCCAGGTTGGTCCTTCCTCCAGGAACGATGCCGTCAACAGCCGCTCGCCCGAACCATCGGTGCGCATCACCCCGATATGGAACCGCCCCTTGTGCTGCTTGGTGAAAGCGATCAGATCGCCGCGCGGGCTCCAGACCGGCGTGCCGTAGTTGCCGGGACCGAAACTGATCCGCTGGGCCTCACCGCCGCCTGACGGCATCACGTAGAGTTGTCGCGACCCCGAACGGTCGCTTTCGAACACGATCCGGCTGCCGTCCGGCGCAAAGGAGGGCGAGGTCTCGATTGACGGCGCCGAGGTCAGCCGGGTCTTGTTACCACTGGCGATGTCCATGACATGGAGGTCGGTGTTGCCTCCTGATTCCAACGAGAACACGACCTTCTGCCCATCCGGGCTGAATCGTGAGCCGAAGCTCATCGTACCCTCTTCGCTCTGCAACACCCGGCGGCCGACATTGGCGACGTCGAGCACGTGGATCCGCGGGAAGCCGCTTTCAAAGCTGGTATAGAGCACCCGGTCGCCGGTGGGTGAAAACCGCGGATTGAGCACGATCGACCGCGAGTCGGTCAAATACTGCACGTTGGCACCGTCGTAATCCATGATCGCCAGCCGCTTCTTGCGGTCGTCCTTGGGGCCGGATTCGCTGACGAAGACCACCCGGCTGTCGAAATAGGCGCCCTCGCCGGTGATGCGCGAATAGACCGCATCCGCCACCTTGTGCGCCATCCGTCGCCAGCCATCCGTGGTGCCGGCAAATTGCAGCCCCTGGCCCAGCTCCTGGCCGGCGAACACGTCCCAGACCCGGAATTTGACGGTGACGTTGCCGCCGTTCACCGCCACCGCCCCGGTAATCAATGCCTGGGCATTGATCGCCTTCCAGTCGGCGAACTGAACCGGGCTCGAGAAACTGGTGATCTGGCTGATGAAGGCGTCCTTGCCGATCTCGCGAAACAGCCCGGTGCCGTTCAGGTCGTCGGCCACGACCCGGGCAATCTCCTGCGCCATCTGCCCCGCGGCCGGAGTTTCCGGGACGAAATCGGGCACTGCGTAAGGCAGCGGCTCCTGCACCCCGTCGGTAATCTCGATCCTGAGTGGCCCGTTCTGTGCCTGCGCGCTGCCGGCCACATGCCACACTCCCAGTGTCAGAACCGCTGCCAAAACCCACCTGATCATCATTCCAGCCTCATTTTCTCCGGGTTGAACGTGATTTCGATCTCGCGCCATCGCTCGTATTTCTCCTCTGGCAGATCAAAACCCCGCCGACCGCAGGATATCACCGCCGTGCGGGCATTGCGAAATGCAACATCGATCGCTGCCTGATCGCCGCCGCTGGCGCTGAGGAATCTCGGCGTGGCGGCGATGCTGCCATCGCGGTTGAGTTCCACTTTTACTACCACCGTCACCTTACCCGATGCGGCGTAGGGGTCGACAGACCAGCATTGCTTGATGGCGAGGATCAGCCCATCCTTTTCGCCCTGGGTCAACGGATCGCTGCCGGCACCCGAGCTGCCACCACCGCTTTCGCCGCCCAGGGCTTCGGCCAGGGCAGTGTTCACCGCCGTGGTCGTGGTGTCTGGCGGGGCCGGTGCGGCCGGGCGGTTCGGGCGAACCTTGGGGCGCACCGACGTCGCCGGGGCCGCGCTCACCGGAGCATCGGCCTCGGGCGTGATCTCGGTCACCGCCTCCGGCGGGGCCGTGGCCTCCTCCTCCGGGCGCTGTTGCTCGGCCGGCGCATCGCTGGTCTCTTCGCGCACCGCCGGATCGGGCTGCGCTTCGGGCTCGGGCGGCTGGGCCACCGGCTCGGGGGCCACCCGGGGCACCGGTCGCACCTGCGGCTCCGGGCTGCGCTCGGGCACCAGCGCGGCCACCTCCTCATCGGGCGGTGGCACGACCTCGGGCGGTTGGTCCTCGACCTGTTGCGGCAGCGGTTCCGGTGCAGGGAGCACTGGCGCCGGCGGCGCCTCCGGCGGCGGCGTCTCGGCCACCTCCGGCTCAACCTGCTCGGGCGCCGGATCTTGTGCCGGTGCCACCGCCGGGGCCGGCGGCACCTCGGGCTCGGGCGCGGCCGGCACCGCCACGTCGGTTACCGTGTCGGGCGCATTGTTGCCGGCCAGCATCGCCTCGAACTCGGCTTCGCTGATCACCGTGACGTCGGTCACGTCGAAAGGCAGCGGCTCGGACCGGAAATTGCCGCCGAACAGCATCCAGCCAATCAGGCCGATGTGCCCCAGCCCGGATATGACCTGCCCCGTGTTCATGACTGTGTCAGTTCTGGGTCTCGTCCAGGGCGGGTCCGCCGGTATCCGTTACCAGCCCGATATTCGAGAAGCCGCCACGATTGAGCGCCCCCATCACCTGGACCACGTCGGCATAGGGCACCGCCCCGTCGGCGCGCAGGAATACCCGGTCGCTCGCCCGCTCGGCGGCAATCGCCCGCAGCTTGGCCAGCAACTGATCGCGTGGCACTTCCGTGGTCTGCACCAGCACCATGCCGTCCGACGTCACAGTCACCGTCAGCGGCTCCTCGGCTTCGCTGGGCAGCGCGTTGGCCGCCGTCTTGGGCAGTTCCACCGGCACCCCCACCGTCATCAGCGGCGCTGCCACCATGAAAATGATCAGCAACACCAGCATCACGTCGACAAACGGCGTGACGTTGATCTCGCTCATCGGCTGCACCCGTCCGCCTCTGCGGCGGCGGCTCGATCCCGCATGGGCGGGTTTGATCACGCCTGCTCCCATGGCTCAGGAATCCAGCTGGCGGCTGAGGATGGTGGAAAACTCGTCTGCAAAAGCCTCGTAGCCCGCGATGATCCGGTCACCGTCGGCGCTGAGCTTGTTGTAGAAAATCACCGCCGGGATCGCCGCCAACAGGCCCAGCCCCGTCGCCAGCAGCGCCTCGGCGATCCCCGGCGCCACCACGGCAAGATTGGTGTTCTGCTGCTGAGCAATCTCGATGAAGGAATTCATGATCCCCACCACCGTCCCGAACAGCCCAACGAACGGCGCGGTGGAGCCGACCGTCGCCAGCACCGGCAGCCCCTTCTGCAGGCTTTCCGCCTCCTTGGCGATGGCCACGTCCATGCTGCGGTCGATCCGCGCCTGTGCCCCCATGATCAGCTCGCCGGTCGGCTTGTGCGACCGGCGCCACTCGATCATACCGGCGGCGAACACCTTCTGGGACTGTCCCTGCGGGCTGGCGCCGATCTCCTCGAACAGCCCGTCCAGCGGTTCACCCGACCAGAAGACACGGTCGAACCGGTCCGCCTCGGCCCGCGCCTTGCGGTAATTGATCAGTTTCTGGATGATTATCGACCATGACCAGAACGAGGCGACAATCAGCAGGACCATCACCAGTTTAACGGTCAGCGTGGCGCGCGCGAATAGGGCCCACAGGGAGAAATCGATCTCCTGCGCCAGGGCCAGTGTTTCTGTTTCCATCTGCCTGCTCGTTTTTTCGTTGAGAGCCGTTTGCCAGCCTTCTTTGCAGGCAAATTACCCGATCGGAAGGGGAAAACCAACGGAATCTGGCTCAAATCGGGGTGAAGCGCCATCCGGCCCACCACAACAGCGATTTTCCGCTTGCCAGAGCGTCTCGCTTGTTGCCCCGGGACAGGCATGAGACGGGAAGCATACCGCATGTACACGTTTCGCGCCCGTCGCCGAAAACCGGTGACGCGGTGGCCTGGCCGGATGCCCTAGCCCGGCTCCTGCCATTTCGGCAGCCGCACCGGTTTGCCCCCAAGCGTCATGCAGATCACCGTCACCATTGCCCGGAACAGCACCTCACTGCCGCGCTTGACCTCCTGGCCCATCACCATGCGCACCGGCTTGAGGCTTTCCACCCAGGTCTCGACCACCAGTTCGTCATCCAGCCGCGCCGGCGCCAGGTAGTCGGCCTCGACCCTGCGGACGGCGAAGACGATGCCGTCTTCGTCCTTCATCCGGTTCTGGTCCAGCCCGACCTCGCGCACCCATTCGCTGCGGCCGCGCTCGATATAGCGCAGGTAGTTGGCGTAATAGACGATACCGGCCATGTCGGTATCCTCATAGTAAACCCGGATCGGCAAACGATAGATCATGGAGGCAACCTAGGGCCGGAGACCGCCGGCAGCAAGCCCGCTCGAAGCGTTGCCGCGGCACAGCGGTCCCGGTCCCGAACCGGACTTCCGCCGCGCTTCGCCGCACTGTCTGCTAAGTGGGACGAGGTGAGCTTTCGCTGCAATTGCGCCAATGTCGACGTTAGGGATCGACGAGGCGTCATTTGTTCAGCCGAATTCTGTCTTGGCTTGAATTAATATACTACTCCTATTTGAATGACCAAACTTCCGGAAAGAAACAGGAAGCATGATTGCCTACGTCACAGTCGGTGCGGATGACATCGCGCGCGCGAAACGGTTTTATTCCGCGTTCCTGCCAGCCCTTGGTTACGAACTGAAGGGGGGGCCTGCGGGACTAAGCTACGCACTGCCCGTACAACCGGGTCAGTCTCCCATTCTGCCTGACTTCTACGTTAAACCTACGTTTGATGGACGTCCGGCCTCGGCTGGCAACGGTTCTATGGTCGCGTTCGAGGCGCGCAATCAAAAGCAGGTTCGTGACCTTCACGCCGCCGCGCTTTTCGCCGGCGGTTCCGACGAGGGCCAGCCGGGCTTTCGCGCCTCTTATGGACCTCACTTCTATGTTGGCTACCTTCGCGATCCTCAAGGCAACAAGATCGCGCTTTTCTCCAGCGATCCGAACGAACCAGGACGAGACGGATAACGCGGGTTACACGGGCGGCAAAAGCCATTCGCCGCATCGCGGAAGTTCGGTATCGTGGGTTCGAAGTGAACCTTGGGCAAGCGACCGTCGAATGACCGCTGGCGGCGCTAAGCGAAATCGACGAATTTCGAGAAAGGCATCTCTCTGAGCCGCTTCCCCGTGGCAGCGAAGATCGCGTTGGCCAGCGCCGGGGCAGCCGGCGGCACCGGCGGCTCGCCGATACCGCGGATCTTCGCGCCGTTCTCCAGCCCGCGCACGAAGATCTCGGGGCATTGCCCGATCCGCATCCCCTCGTAGCTGTCGTAGTTACTCTGCTCGGCCATTCCGTCGGCGTAAGTGATCTCGCAATTCATCGCATGCGCAAGACCGAAAACCACGCCGCCCTGAACCAGGTTCTCGAAATTCACCGGGTCGAGGACCACGCCCACATCCGCCGCCACCCAAACCTTGTCGATCCGGATCGCACCGTCCACCACGCTCACCTCGACCACCTCGGCGCAGGGCACCCCGAAGCTTTCCACGAAGGCCACGCCGCGGCCCTTGCCCGCGGCGGGGCGCGGGCCGTCCCAGCCGCTCATCTCCGCCACCGCCTCCAGTACCTTGCGGCTGGGGTCATGCGCCATCAGTCTGATCCGCTCCGCCATCGGATCGGCGCCGGCGACATGGATCAACTCGTCGAGGAAGCAGTCGAAAAAGAACCCGCCTGCCGACGCCCCGACGGAACGCCAACTCGACACCGGTGCCAGTTCCGGCACGCGATACGCCCGCATCCGGAAATGCGGCAGCGCGTAAGGGTTGTTCCAGACCCCTGCCGCGATCTGGCTGTCGGCCCCGCCGCCGGGCAGTCCGGCCCGCCCCATCTGCGACGCCGTCACCGAGGGCATTGCCACCTGCAGGTCGATCGCCTCGACCTTACCGCCCGTCACCGCGCCACGGGCGCGCGCCATGCCGATCTGGCGCGGAAAGTCATGGGCGAAATCTTCCTCGCGGCTATACGTCAACTTCACCGCCACACCCCGCATCTGGTTGGCGATCTCGGCCGCCAGCTTGACGTGCTCGAACTCCAGCCGGTGCCCGAAACTGCCGCCCATGAACTGGTTGTGAAAGATCACCTGATCGGCGTCATGGCCGGTGATCGCCGCCACCAGCACCTGCAGTTGTCGCGGAATCTGCTGCCCGGCCCAGACCTCGACCGCCGTCTCCGTCACCCGCACGGTGGCATTCAACGGCTCCAGCGGCGCATGTGCCAGGTAAGGCGCGCGATATTCCGCCTCCACCGTACCGTCCGCCGTGGCCACGCCCGCATCGCCCTCGTCTCGCCACGTGCTGTCGAGCCGCTCTTCGGTGAACGAGGCCGCCACTGCCGCCCAATGAGCTTCCTGCTCCGCCGGGTAAGGCGCGGGCCCCCAATCGCAGTCGATGGCTTCGACCGCCTGGAAAGCGCGCCAGGTGTTGTCGGCGACCGCGGCCACACCCCCCGTCACCTCGATGATCTTCTGAACCCCGCGCATGCCCTCGGCGGCACTGGCGTCATAGCGGTTCAGCGCCCCACCCTGCCGCGGGTTCACCCGAACGGCCGCGTGCACCATGCCGGGCAGATCGATGTCGATGCCATAGCGCTGCGTGCCGGTTGATTTTGCCACGATGTCGAGCCGCTGCATCGGTTTGCCCAGCAGCCTCCAGTCCGATCTGTCACGCAGGCGGACATCCGTCACCGGCGCGATCTCCGCGGCGATCCCCGCAAGCTCGGTATAGCTCAGCGTCGAGCCGTCGGGCAGGTGCACCGCACCCTGCGCGGTCTTCAACTCCGCAACCGGCAAGCCGGTCTTCTCGGAAGCGGCTTTCTTAACGGTCTCACGCGCCATCGCGCCCGCCTCGCGCAGCTTGACATAGCTGTCCGGCACCGCGCTCGAACCGCCGGTGATCTGCAACCCGATCAGCTTTATCAGCCCGCCGATTGCGCCGCGCGCGGTTTGCGCCGTGAAACCCTCGTCCGTCGCCAGGAACGGCGCGCCTTCCGCGGCCAGCGCCCGGTTCCAGTAGGCCTTGTCGGGCTGTCCGAAACTGATCTCGAACTGGCCAAACTCGATATCCATCTCCTCGGCGATCAGAGCCGCCTGAACATGCGCCACGCCCTGCCCCTTGTCGGCATGCGGCGTGATCAGCGTGACCTTCTCGGCATCGATCAGGACCCAGGGGTTGAACGTCGCCGCGCCCTCGGCCAGGCCCTGTTCCAACGGGTTGGGCCAAGGTGTCTTGACCCGCCAGACGCCGAAGGCCACGCCGCCGGCCACCGCCGCCGACCCGATCAGGAATGCCCGCCGCGCAATCTTGCCGACCTTGCCCATTACGACGCCTCCTTCAGCTTGACCGCGGCCGTCTTCACCGCCGCGCGGATACGCGGATAGGTGCCGCAGCGGCACAGGTTCGCGCCCATCGCCTCGTCGATTTCCGCCTCCGTCGGATCCGGCGTTTCTGCCAGCAGGGCCGCGGCCAGCATGATCTGCCCGCTCTGGCAATAGCCGCACTGCGCCACCTGATGTGCGATCCACGCCTCCTGCACCGCATGCAACGCATCCGGCTGACCGAGGCCCTCGATCGTCGTGACCTCGCCCCAGACGTCGGCTGCCGCGACCTGGCAGGACTTCACCGCCTCGCCGTCGATATGAACGGTGCAGGCACCGCACTGCGCGATGCCGCAGCCGTATTTGACACCCTGGATGCTCAGCTCATCCCGCAGCACCCACAGAAGCGGCATGTCGTCCTCGACATCCACCTCATGCGCCACCCCATCGACCAAAATCTGCATAAGCCCGCCTTTCTTTCGACGCGTTTCCCGGCTTCCCTTAGAGATATCTAGCCCGGATCGTGACAATTGAAACTTGCAATTCACGCCAAATCGCATGCATTCAGTGCCAGATTCCCTCTGCCACGCGGCTGCGCGCGGTGCGATCGCGCCATCCGGCTGCCGACCGCAACGACCCTGCGGCCGGGGCGAACCCGAAACTGGCGACAGGACCAGATGCGCAGTTCCGAAACCTATCCGCTCGGCCCCCAGATCACCCAGGCCACGCGCGCGCTCGGGCTCGACCTGGCGCGGGTCCTGCGCCGCGCCAGGTTGCCGGCCGACCTGCTCGAACACGACCGGCAGACTGTCACCGCAGATCAGTTCTTCGCGGTCTGGCGGGCCGCCGAAGCCGAAGCCAAACGTCCCGACCTGCCGTTGCGTCTCGGCCGCGCAATGGCCCGCGGCCCGATGATCCCGGCTATTCAGGGCTTTGCCGCCAGTCCCGATGTCGAAACCGGATTCGCCCGCCTGGCCCTGTTCAAGCCCCTTGTCGCCCCCATCGCCCTGACCGCCACGCGTGAGCCAGACGGCCTCACCCTGCGCTGGTCGCCGCCGCCCGGTATCACCGCCTCGCCGCAATTTGCCCTGTTCGAACTGGTGTTCTTCCTCGAACTCTGTCGCAACTTCACCGGCGGCGCCATCGTGCCGCTGTCCGTCGGCGCCCCGACGGGCCCTCGGCTGGACGAGGCACTGATCGATTTCTTCGGCACCGCTCCGCAGCCTGCCTCGGTCGCCGAAATCCGCCTCCGGCCCGAGGACGCGCGCCGCCCTATGCTCTTCGCCAACGACGCACAGTACCGGCAGATCACCGCCGGCCTCCGGCGGCAGCTTGATGAACGCCAATCCGCCGCCCGGGTGACGGCACGCGTGCGCCGCGTGCTCGTCGATATCCTGCCGGCCGGCAACTGCGGCATCGATACGGTCTGCACCCGCCTCGCGATGTCGCGCCGCTCGCTGCAGCGCCGCCTCCGGGACGAAGGTGAAAGTTACCAGGCGGTGCTGGAGCGCACCCGATCCGATCTGTCGATGCACTATCTCGGGCAGGCCGACAAAAGCGTGCAGGAAATCGCCTACCTGCTGGCCTACCGCGACCCGAACTCCTTCTACCGCGCATTTCAAAGCTGGACCGGCATGACCCCCGGCGAAGCCCGCGCCAGGCTGTCATGATCTCCGGGCTGCGCCAAATCTGGCCGCTGTTGCTCCTGACCGCCGCGGTGATTGCGCTGTGGTCGACACCTATGCTGTTGCCGCTCAAGATGCTGGTCGTGTTCTTCCACGAATTCTCGCATCTTTTGACCGCTCTTCTCACCGGCGGCTCGCCCGAGGCACTGACATTGACGCCACACCAGGGCGGCATGGTGCTGTCGCGCGGCGGCAACCGGTTCCTGATCCTCAGCTCCGGCTATCTCGGTTCGCTGCTGATCGGGCTGGCGATCTTTCTCACCGCCCTGAGCAGCCGCGCCGACCGCTGGGTGACGGCGGGTCTCGGCGGGCTGCTATTGCTGGTGGCCGCGTTCTACATCCGCGACGGCTTCGCCCTGGCCTTCACCGTCACCTCGGGAACGGTACTGCTCATCACTGCCAGCTGGCTCGGCCATGCCGCCTGCGACCTGCTGCTGCGGCTGATCGGGCTAACGTCGATGATCTATGTCCCGCTCGACATCTTCTCCGACACGCTGGAACGCGCTGACCAACGCTCGGACGCGCGCCTGATGGCCGAAGAGTTCGGCGGGCTTACCATCGTATGGGGCATCCTTTGGCTGTTCCTCAGCCTCTGGGTAATCGCCCTGGCACTGCGCCTGACCCTGTCCCGCAGTCGCCGGGCGGCTCTGCGCGGCTGACCCCCATAAGCAAGACCCGGGGCCGGATTGCACCTTGCAGACGCGCTGCGCTAGACAGGTCTTGCCACTCGGGCTCGCAGCGCGCGAGACACCCGGCGTGGCGCGCGACATCCGAAGACGCCCCGAGGTCCCACATGCGTATTTCTTCCGTCATCACCGCCGTCGACGCCCATGCCGAAGGCGAGCCCGGGCGCGTCATCACCGCCGGCCTGCCACATATCCCCGGTGCCTCCGTCTATGACAAGATGCGCTGGCTGGAAGAGCACCGCGACGACATCCGCCTCGTCATGCTGCGCGAGCCGCGCGGCTATCCGGCGCTGTGCTGCAATGCCATCGTGCCACCGTGCGACCCCGCCGCCGACGCCGGTTTCATCATCATGGAGCAGACCGAGTATCCGCCGATGTCGGGCTCCAATACGATCTGCACCGTCACCGTGCTGCTGGAAACCGGCCTCCTGCCGATGGTCGAACCGGTCACCGAACTAACTCTCGAAGCCCCCGCGGGCCTGGTCCGGGTGCGCGCCGACTGCGCGGACGGCAAGGTCACCCGCGTCACGATCGAAAACGTCCCCGGTTTCGCCGTCCATCTCGACGCCGAGCTCGAAGTGCCGGGGCTCGGCACCGCCCGGGTCGACATTGCCTGGGGCGGCATGTTCTACGTGATTGCCGAGGCCGCCCAGTTCGGGCTCGAGATCGCGCCCGACACCGGTGCCGACATGGTCCGGGTGTCCGAAGCGCTGCGCCACGCCGCGGCCGAACAGCTGCCGGTCAGCCACCCCGACCAGCCCGGCATCACCGGCCCCACGATCTCGCAACTGACCGGCCCGGCCACATTGCCTCAGGCCCACGGCAAATCCGCGGTCACCGTCTCGTCCGGTGCCTTCAACCCCGAAAAACCGCACGCGCTCACTGGGGTGCTCGACCGCTCCCCCTGCGGCACCGGCACCTGCGCCAAGATGGCCTGCCTGCACGCCCGCGGCTTGCTCGCCCCCGGCGCGGACTATGTCAACGAAGGTCCGATGGGCACCACCTTCACCGGCCGCATCCTGCGCGAAACCCGGATCGGCCCCTACCCCGCGATCGTGCCCTCTCTGTCGGGACAGGCCTGGATCACCGGCATGGCCAATTACATGATCGACCCCACCGATCCCTTCGGCGGCGGCTTCACCTTGTCCGATCTCTGGGGATAAGGGACGCTCCCGTATTTCCTTGCGTCCCGCTTTCGCGCCACGCGCGTCGGTCTTGGGCATGGCCCTGTCTTGCCAGGACTCCGCTGATCCACCGCGGCGGTTCCAATATGAGTATTCTGGCCAAGAAAGAGCACCAAGTGCCGGTCATGAACCCGGCTCTGTCTCTTTCTTGGCGCAAATACTCACTGTCGTGACCGCACCGCCCGCGCGTCGGCCCGGCATGCGCATCAAGCCCCGGGGCGCGACGGGGTGGGCGGCGTGCCCCGGGGACGGCCGTCACGTCAAGAACACCGCGCCCGTCATGGAGCCTGCGATCTCCGCCCCCAGCCGCGACAGGATCGTTGGCGCCAGCTGCAACTGGTCGATCTCCGCATCTCGCTCCGGCCCCTGCGCCGGCCCGAAATAATACATCGCAGTCAACTGCTGCAGGTCGCTGCGGCCGCCGTGATGCCCGCGCTCATCCTGGCCGTGATCGGCCGTCACGATCACCTCATAGCCCATCGCCCGCCATTTCGGGATGAACGGCGCCAGCATCTCGTCCATCACCGCGCAGGCGTGGTCCATCTCCTGACACTCATGAAAGAACCGATGCCCCATGCTGTCGAGCGTGCAGGTGTGCAGCATGCCGTAGTTCAGCCCATATCTCTGGCACAGCATGGTCAGCGTCGCAAACAGGTCCACGTCCGACGGCGTCATCTGGTTGATCAAACCGTATCCCGTCATGGTGTGGAACCGGCCGTGATTGATCGTATCGCTGTCGGGCTCGTCATATTCGATGTCGCGCACAAGATCGAACGGCGCCCGGTTGAAAAACTCGGACCAGAAGGAATGCGCCACCGCCCCGGTCACGCCACCGGCCTTGCGCACCTGGGCAAACACGTCCGGCTGCGCCACGCGAAACACGTTGCCGTTGCCGGTGCAGCCATGCACCTGCGGGCTGACGCCGGTGTGCATCGAAGCATAGCAACTGGCCGAGATCGACGGCAGCACCGCGCGATGCACCCAACGCTGCGCCTCACCGCTGTCGACCCAGCCTTCCAGGTTACCGAACAGCCGCCTGAAATTCCCCAGCGGCACCCCGTCGAGAATGATCAGCAGAAATTTTCGATCCAACGCACCCTCCGTCTTTTCGTGATTGAACAACATCCCGGCGGCGTGCGCCAGAGTGGCAATTGGCGAAGAAACTGCCACGCAAACGGTCTGCTGGTCATTGCCCGGTCCGAGCCCATCGCAGACATAGACTCCCGAACCCAAGCGTGTCATCAAACGCTCATGAATACCGTTGTTCAGGTTCAGAGCCGCCGCTA
Organism: Marimonas arenosa; assembly: GCF_030848945.1. GTDB lineage: Bacteria > Pseudomonadota > Alphaproteobacteria > Rhodobacterales > Rhodobacteraceae > Marimonas > Marimonas arenosa. The sequence continues at coordinate 225,693 of NZ_JANHAX010000004.1, read as the reverse complement.
CAGAATCCGAATTACCTTCCCGGCCTGACGGTCGGGCCGGATGTATGCTTCCTGAATGTCTGATGTGCGCCAAGCACCTAGAAAGGTATCTTTCATGTCTCGATCATCGCCAACGCTGCACCTCGTGTGCGGCAAGGTCGCCTCTGGCAAATCGACGCTGACCCGCAAGCTTGGGCAATCGCCGGGAACGGTCGTCATTGCCGAAGATGATTGGCTGTCAGCGCTTTTTTCCGATGAGATGTCGTCGATTTCAGACTATGCGCGTTGCGCTGCCAAGTTGCGGAATACCATGGGGCCGCATGTAGCGTCTTTGCTGAAGTCAGGGGTCTCGGTCGTTTTGGATTTCCCCGCGAATACGCTGGCCAGCCGAACATGGATGCGCGGAATAATCCAGGCGGCGAATGTCGCTCATCGGCTGCATTACCTGGATGTCCCGGACGAGGTATGCATCGCCCGGCTCCGAGCCCGGAATGCGGGCGGCGAACATCCATTTGTCGTAACGGATGAGCAGTTCCGGCAACTTTCCGAACACTTCGTGGTCCCGTCCACCGGTGAGGGATTCAACATCGTGCGGCACGGTCCGGATGATACACGATAAGCCGCGTCGACAGTCTCTAGACCGAGACCGACCGAGGGCGGCTTCGCTCTGCCGAGCAGACTTGCGCGCCGCCGGGTGCGACCGGTGAAACCCCCGACCCGCAAACCCGACTCATAGTACCAGCACCCCCGAATGCTTGGCCTTGTCGTCGGGTTCGACATGAATGGTGATCCGCGCATCCGGCACCTGCGCTTTCAGCGCCTTTTCGATCCGGTCGCAGATGTCATGCGCCTGCGTGACCGTCGCCTGCCCGTCCACCACGAGGTGGAACTCGATGAAGGTCGCCTGGCCTGCTTGCCGAGTTTTCAGGTCATGCGCCTCTATCGCCCCCTCGGCGGCCTCGGCGATTATGGTCCGGATCAACTCCAGCTCCCCTTCCGGCACCGCCTCGTCCATCAGCCCGCTCAGCGAGGCTGTCACCACTTTCCAGCCCGACCACAGGATGTTCACCGCCACCAGCGCCGCCAGCGCCGGGTCGAGCACCGCCCAACCGGTCACGATCGCCAGCAGCACCCCCGTGGTCACCCCGACCGAGGACACCACGTCGCTCAGCAGGTGCTTGCCATCGGCCACCAGTGCCGGCGAGCGCAACGCCCGCCCGCGCCGGATCAGCACCCAGCACCAGATCCCATTCAACAAATTGGCCAGCACGTTGACCGCCAGCCCCTCCAGCGGCGCGTCGAGCACCTTCGGCACCAGGAACCCCTGCACCGCCTCGCGCAGGATGAACAGCGCCGCGATGATGATCAGCACACCTTCAAGCACCGCGCTCATGAACTCGGCCTTGTGGTGGCCGAACGGGTGGTTGTGGTCGGCCGGCAGCGCCGCCACCCGGATGGCGATCAGCGCCGCCACTGCGGTGGCCACGTTGACGATGCTTTCCATCGCATCCGACATCAGCGCGATCGAGCCGGTCATCCACCAGGCCAGCGCCTTCAGCGCCAGCACCAGGACACCGACAACGATGCTGCCGAAGGCAATTTTCATCACGTCCGTCATTCCGCCCAATCTTTCGGAAGCCCGGCCCGGCTGCAAGGTCAAGTTGCACGCCAACGCCCTCATCCCGATGCCTTTTGCCTCGCTTGGCAACCCCAAGGGCAAAAAGCTGACGCAACGGGTGGGACACCCGCAGACCCGCCGGCCGTTTATCCGATCAACACATTGATGTGCGCCACCACGCTGCGCGCCAGCGCCGCCGGTTCGTATCCGCCCTCAAGCATCGACACGATGCGTCCGCCGGCATGGGTCTTCGCCACCTCGACCAGTCGTTCCGTGACCCAGCGGTAATCATTGTCAGTCAGCCGCAGATGCGACATGTCGTCGGCAACATGGGCGTCGAACCCGGCCGAGATGAACAGGAATTCCGGTTTGAACGCCTCCAGCGCCGGCAGCCAGTGCTCGCGTACCGCCTCGCGGAATTCATCGCCCCCGGCCCCCGCGCTCAGCGGCACGTCGACCAGGTTCGCGGTTTCCTTTTCGTGGCCGGTAAAGGGATAGAACGGGTGCTGGAAAGAGGAACAGAACAGCACCCGCGGGTCTGCTTTGAAGATGTCCTCTGTGCCATTGCCGTGATGCACGTCGAAATCGACGATCGCGACGCGCGACAGCCCGTGCGCCTCCAGCGCATGCGCCGCCGCCACCGCGATGTTGTCGAACAGGCAGAATCCCATGGCCTGGCCGCGTTCGGCATGATGCCCCGGCGGCCTTACCGCGCAGAAGACCGCATGCGCCTCGCCCGCCATCACCAGGTCGACCGCGAGAACCCCAGCCCCCGCCGCGCGCTCGGCAGCCCGCAGCGTGCCCGGCGACATCACTGTATCGCCGTCGATCTCGACCGGCCCAGCCGAGGCATCCACCGCGTAGATCCGGTCGAGATACGCCTTGTCATGCACACGTTCCAGCTGCGCCCGCTCGACCAGCGGTGCGTCGTGATAGCGGACCACGAAATCGAGACCCGACATGATCAGCTGGTTGTCGATCGCCGACAGCCGCTCGGGCTGGTCGGGATGTAACGAACCGGTGTCGTGCGCATGGCACTCGGCATGGGTGATATAGGCCAGCATGTCGTCTCCTCCCGCCACCGCGGCATTACAGTTCGCGATGCACTGCCATGATCTCGGGATCCTCCGGCGCCCGCTCGATGGTGAAGCCCAACTCTTCCATCAGGTGCAGCATCGGCCCGTTCTCTTTCAGCACCGTGCCTTCGATCACCGCCAATCCGTGGTCGCGCGCGGCCTCCATCAGTGCCTTCATCAGCCGCGTGCCGATGCCCTGGTGCTGGACCTTGTCGCTGACCACGATGGCGAACTCACAGCTCCGCCGATCGGGATTGATGGCATAACGCGCCACCCCGATCTGCTCCTGCGCCCCCTCTTCACCCACCAGCGCCACCAGTGCCATTTCGGCGCGATAGTCGATCTGGGTGAACCGCGCCAGCATCTCCGGACTCAATTCATTGATCGTGCCCATGAACCGGAACCGCTTGGCCTGCGGCGACAGGTCTCGCACGAAACCGGCTTCGCTTTCGGCATCCTCGGGCCGGATCGGCCGAATCGTCAGCAGCCGCCCGTCGCTGAGGTGATCCTCGCGCACCAGGTGCCGCGGATAGGGCCGGATCGCCATGTGATCATACGGCCCGTCCTTGCTCGGCGGCCGCTTGATCGCGATCCGCGCGTCGACACACAACACGCCCTCGGGTCCGGCGAACAGCGGGTTGAGGTCAAGCTCGGTGATCTCGGGCAGTTCGCAGATCATGTCCGAGACCCTCAGCAGCACCTCGACCACCGCTTCGCGCTTGACCGCGTGGCGATCACGGAAGGCATCGAGCAGCCGCGCCACCTTGGTCCGGTCGATCAGCCGGTTCGCCAGCACCGCGTTCAGGGGCGGCAGCGCCACCGCGTTATCGCGCAAAATCTCCACCATCGTGCCGCCGGCGCCGAACATGATCACCGGCCCGAACACCGGGTCGCGGCTCGCGCCCACCACCAGCTCGCGGGCGTCGTCAACCTGCGCCATCTGCTCGACCGTCACGCCCTCGATCACCGCCTCGGGCCGCAGCGCCTTGGCCCGCTCGGTGATCTCGCGATAGGCCTGCATCACGTCAGCCGCGTTCATCAGCCCCAACATCACTCCGCCGACGTCGGATTTGTGGCTGATCTGCGGGCTCAGGATTTTCATCGCGACCGGAAAACCGACCGTCTCCGCCGCCACCAGCGCATCGCCGGCGCTGTCGGCTTCGATGGTCATGTTGGTGGGGATCCGGAACGCCCGCAGTACCGCCTTGCTCTCGATATCGTTGAGCATCCCGCGGCCCTCGCGCAGCGCGGTGTCGATGATCATCCGTGCCCCCACCAGGTCGGGCTCGGTGACATCGGTCATCGGCCCCGGCACTTCCAGCGCCAGCCGCTGGTGCCGGAAATGCTGCGCCAGGTAGGAAAACGCCTCGACGGCGCGCTCGGGGGTGTGGAAATCGGGAATGCCGTTCTCGCTCAGATACCGTCGACCTGCCGCTACCGATGTCTCGCCCATCCAACAGGCCAGCACGGGCTTGCGCCCGCGTTTTGGTACCGCCGCAACCACCGCCTCGGCCACCGCACTGGCATCGGTCATCGCCTGCGGCGTCAGCATCACTAGCACCCCGTCAAGCCCCTTGTCCTCGAAGCAGGCTTTCACCGCCGTGCCATAGGCCTCGGCCGAGGCATCGCCCAGGATATCCACCGGATTGCCCCGGCTCCAGTAGGGCGGCAGAATCGCGTCGAGCGCCGCCCGCGTCTTGTCGGAAATATCGGCCACGTCGAGACCCAGATCACCGGCCCGGTCGGCCGCCAGCACCCCGGCGCCACCGCCGTTGGTCACGATCCCCAGCCGCTTGCCCCCGGTGCGTTTGTTCGCCGACAGGATTTCCGCGGCGGCGAACAGCTGTCCGAAGGTATTGGCCCGCACCGCGCCCGACCGCGACAGGGCCGCGTCGAACACCGCGTCCGACCCAATCAGCGCCCCGGTATGGGTATTGGCCGCTTTCGAACTCTGCACATGCCGACCCGATTTCAACACGATCACCGGCTTCGACCGCGCCGCGATCCGCAGCGCGCTCAGGAAGGTCGGCGCGTTGTTGATCCCCTCGACATAGAGCAGGATTGAATCGGTTTTCGGGTCGGTCGCAAGAAATTGCAGCACGTCGCCGAAATCCACGTTGGTCGAATTGCCCAGCGACACAACCGCCGAAAACCCCAGGTGATGCGGGCCGGCATAATCGGAAATCGCCGAACACAAGGCGCCGGACTGCGACACAATCGCCAACCGCCCGGGCGGGGTGTCGGAATTGAGAAAGGTCGCATTCATGCCCCACCAGGGCCGCACCAGACCGACGCAGTTCGGCCCCAGGAAGCGCACGCCCGCCTTGCGCGCCGCCTCGACCAACTTCGCCTCGAGCGCCTTGCCGTCCTCGCCGGCCTCGCGGAACCCTGCCGACAGCACGATCGCCGCGCCCACCCCGGCCGCGCCCAGTTCCTTGATAATGCCGGGGATGGTCTTCGCCGGCGTCGCAATCACGGCCAGGTCAATCTTTTCAGGCACCTCGGCGATCTTGTCGTAGCAGACCTGCCCGCGCACGCTGTCATATTTCGGATTGACCGGCACCACCGGTCCCTCGAACGTTCCGTCCACCAGGTTGGCGTGGACTTTCGACCCAACGCTGGTCGGCGATTCACTGGCGCCGAACACCGCAATACCAGTGGGATTGAACAGGGCTTCAAGGGGACGTTGGAACATCGGTCACCGCCTCATGTCATGCTGCAGCATAATCCTATCATGCTGCATGTGCAAAATACATGACGCGCGGCCGCTGACCTTGCGGCAGATCAAGTCTCGGCCCAACCGCCGCAACGCAAACCACCGTCCGGTGCGGGACATAAATGCCGCAGAACACCCTTCGCCGCGAGTACGACACAGGCGTCAGGATAGACCGGTTTCGCCATCCGCGTTCTCGTCACGGTGATGCCTCTACGGATCCTCCCGAATACCGCCTTGTCCACCGCGATACGGGAACCCGCGATGGGTGCTTACGGCGTCCCCCTCACGGATTGCTTTCGCTGGACCCAGCCGCCTTCACTTCGACATCAGGTAATCGGCCACCGCCTGATAGGCCGGCAGCGAGGTCGGATCGATGAAACCGTTCTGTGCCCGCGGGAACGAGGCCAGCCGCACCAGAACCATCTCGGCCGTCGGATCGACATAGATCGTCTGCCCATGCACGCCGCGCGCGGCATAGGCGCCGTTGTCGTTGTGGAACACCCACCACTGGCTCGTGTAGCTGCCGTTCGGAATAGTCGCGAAGCCGTGGAATTTCGACGGATCGCCGCCTGCCGCGATCTTCTCGACCACCGCTTGCGGGAAAAGCCGCTCGCCGTTGATCTCGCCGCCGTTCAGCATCAGCATCCCCAGCCGCCCCAGGTCACGCAACCCCGCGGTCACACCTCCGCCGGCAAAAGGCACACCCTTGCCATCGACCGTCTGATAGGCGTCCTGCTCGGCGCCCATCGGCCGCCACAGCCGTTCCGAGGCGAGCTCGGTCACCGCCTTGCCGGTCACCCGGCTGATCATCCAGCCCAGCATGTCGGAATTGATCGTCTTGTAGTGGAAGGCGTCGCCATGATTGCCCTCGGGCTTGACCTGCTGCAAGTATTCCCAGTATCCGTCGGGCCCGTCATAACCCTCGGGCTTGGGCAGCGGGCTGGCGGCGCGGGAATAGACCCAGATATCGGCATTGGGGTCCGAGTAGTTCTCGGAATACTGAACCCCCGTGGTCATATCCATCACCTGCCGCACCGTGGCGCTGGCAAAGGCGCTCTCGCCGATCTCTGGGATCACGTCGCGCACCAGCAGGCTGTCATCCAGCACCCCATCGGCCACCAGGATCTCGCCCAGAAGGCCGGTGATCGACTTCGTCATCGACATGATGGCGTGCTTGCCGTCCTCTTCGAGACAGCCAAAGTAGCGTTCATAGACAACCTGCCCCTTGTGCAGGATCAGCATGCCGTCGGTGTAGTTGGCGTAAAGCGAGTCTTCCCAGGTCATCGGCTCGGTGCCGCCGATGGGCATGAAGGTCAGAGCATCGATCTCGCGCGCCATTTGGGCGAATTCGGCGGGCGTCGGATAGTCCAGCGCAACCGGCGCGCCGAGGCCGCGGCTGATTTCCTCGGTGGGTAGGAACTCGCGCAGGTGGCAGACCGACCAGCGCAGCTTCGGAAAGCTGAAATAGTTCGAATCCGGCTGCGTGATCAGCTTGTCGGCCGGCGGTGGAAACCCTTCCATCCAGCCCAGAACCGTCGGATCGGACTCGGCCGCCGACAGCGGCTTGCCCTGCGCCATCGCACCGCCTGGCAAGGCCAGCACGGCAACGAACCCGGCCGCCAACGCGGTCGCCTTAGAAATTGAAAACGACATTCACAAATCCTCCCGTCCAGTTTGGCACGCTTCCGCCAACGGCCCCGGTGATCCCGGTGCCGGGTTTCGACAGGCTCACGCCCGCCGTCAGAAACGTGTTGCGGTTGATGATGCGGCTGTATTCGAGAAAGAAATCATCCGCAAGATGCGCGCCCGTCACGCCCGAAATCACCAAAGGTACCCCGTTCGCCAGCACCACCCGGGTGCCTTGCCCGAACTGAATCGGGCTCAGAAGCTCGTTGGCGCGGATATGGGCATAGCGGAAGGTGATCGTGTCCTTCGGCGACGGTTTCAGCCGCAGCGTCAGGTTATGGGCTTTCACGTTGGAATTGATGAACACCATCGACGATTTCGATCCCGTCGCCCAGGAACTGGGCGAGCCCTCGTAGTAGAGCGGGTCGAACCGTTCCAGCCGCGCGGTATTGGGATCGTCACCCGAAAAGGTCTGGAAACCATAGCTCAAGGTCGGCGACCACGGCAGATCGGTGAAAGTATAGCCCGCTTGCACCCGCCCGGCCCAAGCCCTGAGGTTGACCCGGTCGTTCCATTGATACGCCATGTCGAGCGCGAAGAACGCATTCTCGAACCCGCCGCCCAGCTTGCCGGTGCGGCCGTAGTAGCTCAGTGCATTGGTGCCCTCGCGCGCGCCCGGCAGGATCGTCGGCGCGCCGATACCGCCCGCGGCGGCCTGCACATAGGGCGATCCGGATTTCAGAACCTTCACAAAGGTCAGGCCCTGATATCCGCCGCCTGCGCCGTCAAAGCGCAGGTCAAGGCCGGCCAGTCGGTTGTCATTGTCGCTCGACGGGTTTTCGTTCGGGTCGATATAGAACATGGTCCCGGTGAACCCGCCCTGCGACAGCTTGGCAATCGCCGCCATCTCCCACGCCTTGCGCGGCCCGAATTTCAGTGCCCCGCGCTCGAACCCGCTCGATCCGCCGTTGGCGATCAGCATCCCGGTGCCGAGCTTCAGCTCGCGTGGACCGAGCGAGAAATCGAACCGTGTCCCGTTCGCCGATGTCGTGCGATACCCCAGATAGGCCTCTTCCAGCGTCGCCCGCCCGGTGTCGCCGGCGGCATAGGCATCGGTGCCCATTGTGTAAGACACCACCCCCGACAGCTTGCCATAGAATACGTCGCCGCCATCCAGCAAGTTCTCGAAACTCAGTCCCGGCTTGATGTAGAACTCGGCCCAGTTCGTATCCGAGTCATAGCCCGATCCCGGCGCGGCTGTATCGGCGAAGTTCCAGAACAGGTTGCCTTCGCTCACCAGGTTGATACCGCCCTGGAAATGCGACCGTACCGTCAGGCCATCGCCCTGCCACACCACCATCCTGTCCTGCGATTGCGCCGGTGTTCCGAACACGGCACACAGACAGAGGGCGCTGAAAAGTCGCGTCGAGATACCCACCATTCCGTTTCTGATCTGCAGTCAAACTAACAACTACGCGAGAAGTCCCGGTCTGGATCAGTTTCCGGCGCTCTCCATTTTACGGCTCGCGATCACCTCTTCCAGCCAGCCCAGTTTCATCTCCGGAACCGAGCTCAGCAGCAGGTCGGTGTAGTCGTCGAACGGTGGGCTCAGCACCTCACTTTTCGAGCCGTAGCGCACGACCCGGCCCTGGTACATCACGGCAATGGAATCCGCGATCGCCTTCACCGTCGCCAGGTCATGGGTGATGAATAAATAGGCGACATCCTCTATTTTTTGCAGGTTCAGCAGCAGTTTCAGAATGCCGTCCGCCACCAGCGGATCGAGCGCGCTCGTGACCTCGTCGCAGATGATCATTTTCGGTTTCGCCGCCAGCGCCCGGGCGATGCAGACCCGCTGCTTCTGCCCGCCCGACAATTCCGCCGGATAGCGATCGATGAACTCGACCCCCATCTCGATCTCGTCGAGAAGCTCGATCACCCGCTTGCGCCGTTCCGCGCCCTTCAGACCGAAATAGAATTCCAGCGGCCGGCCAATGATCGTGCCCACCGTCTGCCGCGGGTTCATCGCCACATCTGCCATCTGATAGATCATCTGCAGCTCGCGCAGGTCCTCCTTCGAACGGCTGGGCAGATCCGGCGACAGCGTCCGCCCGGCAAATTCGATCCGTCCTTCGCGCGGCGGCAACAACCCGGTGATCACCCGCGCCAGCGTCGACTTGCCGGAACCGCTTTCGCCGACCACGGCCAGGGTCTGGCCCGGGTGCAGCTCGACGCTGACATCGCTCAGCACGTCGAACTTGGTGCCCTTGTAGCGCGCCTTGATATTCTCGACCTTCAGCACCGGCTCCGGGGTCGGCGGTTTTTCCTTGTGGTCGATCGACCGGACCGACACCAGCGCGCGGGTATAGTCCTCCTGCGGCGCTTCGATGATCTGCTGGACGGGGCCATACTCCACCATGTCGCCCATCTTCAGCACCATGATGTCGTCGGAAACCTGCGCCACCACCGCCAGGTCATGGGTGATATAGAGCGCCGCCACGCCGGTATCGCGGATCGCCTCCTTGATCGCCATCAGCACGTCGATCTGGGTCGTCACGTCCAGCGCCGTGGTGGGTTCGTCGAACACCACCATGTCCGGTTCCGGGCACAGTGCCAGCGCGGTCATGCACCTTTGCAACTGCCCTCCCGACACCTGGTGCGGATAGCGGTTGCCGATCGTCTCCGGTTCGGGCAGGCCCAGCTTGGCAAACAACTCCACCGCCCGCCGCTCGGCCTCCTTGCGCGAAAACTTACCCTTCTCGACACTCGCCTCGACCACCTGGTCCATGATCTTCTTAGCCGGATTGAAACTCGCCGCCGCCGACTGGCTGACATATGTCACCTCAAGCCCGCGCAGACGCCGCACGTCCTTGCGGGATGCGTTGAGGATCTCGCGGCCATTCAGCCAGACCTCGCCACCGGTGATTTTCACCCCGCCGCGCCCGTACGCCATGGTCGCCAACCCGATGGTCGACTTGCCGGCCCCGGATTCGCCAATCAGACCCAGCACCTTGCCGCCTTCCAGGTCGAAATCGACACCGTGGACGATCTCGATGTCATGCGGCCTCTCGTTCGGCGGATAGACGGTGGCCCCGATCTTCAAGCCACGGACTTTCAGAAGCTTGTCTTCGCTCATCCCCGCCCCCCTTTCAGGCTGGTGGTGCGGTTTAGGATCCAGTCGGCCACCAGGTTGACGGAAATCGCCAGCGTGGCAATCGCCACTGCCGGCCACAGCGCCGCGCCGATGCCATAGACGATCCCGTCCTTGTTTTCTTTCACGATGCCGCCCCAGTCGGCCATCGGTGGCTGCACGCCCAGGCCAAGGAACGAAAGCGTCGAAATGAACAGCACCATGAAGATGAAGCGCAGCCCCATCTCGGCCACCAGCGGCGACAGCGCGTTGGGCAGGATCTCTCGGAAGATGATCCAGCTGCGGCCTTCACCGCGCAGTTTCGCGGCCTCGACGTAATCCATCACGTTGATGTCCACCGCCACGGCCCGGGCCAGCCGGAACACCCGGGTGCTGTCCAGAAACCCCATCACCACGATCAGCACCGGCACTGTCACCGGAGTGACCGACAGGATCACCAGCGCCAGGATCAGCGACGGGATCGACATCACCAGATCGACAAACCGCGACAGCGCCTGGTCGGCCCAACCGCCCAGCACGGCGGCCAGGAACCCCAGCACCGAACCGGTGGAAAAGCTCAGGATCGTCGCCGCCGTGGCGATGAAGATCGTCGTCTGCCCGCCATAGATCATCCGGGTCAGCAGGTCGCGCCCGATATTGTCGGTCCCCAGCCAATGCTTGGACGACGCAGGCTCCCAGACCCCGCCCACGACCTCGGCCATGCCATAGGGCGCGATCCACTGTGCGAAGATCGCCACGAAGAAATAGATTGTGGTGAAAAACAGCCCGACGGCCGCCGCGAAAGGAATGTTCTTGATCATTTCGGGTGCCTCAATCTCGGGTTGGACAAGATCGAAATGATATCGGCCAGCATGTTGAGCCCGATATAGACCGCGGCGAAGATCAGGCCGCAGGCCTGCACCACCGGCAGGTCACGCTTGCTGACGTGATCGACCAGGTATTGGCCCATGCCGGGATAGGTAAAGACCACCTCGACCACGACGACACCCACCACCAGGTACGCGAGGTTCAGCATCACCACGTTGACCACCGGCGCGATCGAGTTGGGAAAGGCGTGCCGCCAGATGATCTTGAACATCGTCAGGCCCTTCAGCTCGGCCGTCTCGACATAGGCTGACTGCATCACGTTGAGAATCGCGGCGCGCGTCATCCGCATCATGTGCGCCAGCACCACCAGCGTCAGCACCGCAACCGGCAGCGCGATGGCGTTCAGCTTCTCGCCCAGGCTCATCGAGTCATAGATCGTCGACACGGTCGGCGCCCAGCCCAGTTTCACGCCGACGAAATACATCAGAACGTAACCGATCAGGAATTCCGGGATCGAAATCGTCGACAGCGTCACCGCCGAGATCAGCTTGTCCGGCCAGCGGTCGCGGTAACGTACCGCCAGCAGGCCGAGGAAAATCGCCAGCGGCACCGAGATCACCGCCGCCCAGAAGGCCAGGAACAGCGTATTCCCAAGCCGCGTGCCCAGCGCCTCGGCAATATCCATGCCGTTGGTCAGCGCGGTGCCCAGGTCGCCGGTCAAAACCCCGCCCAGCCAGTCGAAATAGCGGGTCAACGCCGGCTCGTTCAGCCCCAGCTCCTCGCGCAGGTTGGCCAGCGCCTCGGGCGTGGCCGACTGGCCCAGGATCGATTGCGCCACGTCCCCGGGCAAGATCAGCGTGCCGACGAAGATCAGGATCGACACAAGAAAAAGCAGCAGGACGCCCAGCGCAAGGCGCTGGGCAACAAGTTTTAACGCGGGCCCCATGTCAGGCGGCGACCCACATCTTGATCGGAGCGTAATAGTTCATCAGGCCAAAGCCCGCCGACTCGCCCCAGCCCGCGACACGGTCGGTCGAAGCATCGAGGAAGTCGTTGAACATCGGGCAGATCAACCCGCCTTCGTTGTGCAGGATCATGCCCATATCGGCATACATCTGCTTGCGCTTGGCTTCATCCAGCTCGGCCCGCGCCGCAATGAGCAGCTGGTCGAATTTCTCGTTCTTGAACCGGGTGTCGTTCCAGTCTGCCGTCGACAGGTAGGCCGTCGAATACATCTGGTCCTGAACCGGGCGGCCGCTCCAGTAGCTGGTGCAGAACGGCTGCTTGTTCCACACTTCCGACCAGTAGCCGTCATTGGGCTCGCGCTTGACTTCAAGCGGAATGCCCGCCTGTGCCAGCGATTGCTGGAACAGCGCCGCCGCGTCAGGCGCGCTCGGGAACGAGTTGTCGGAGGTGCGCAGCAAAACAGGGTCCGTTCGGCCCGACTTCTTCCAATGATGCGCGGCTTTTTCAGGGTCGTACTCGCGCTGCGGCATTTCCGTGAACAGCGGGTAGGAGGCGTTGATCGGCGTGTCGTTGCCCACCGAGCCGTAGCCGAAGAGGATCTTGTCGACCATCTCCTGACGGTTCATGCCCCATTTCAGCGCCAGCATCACATCGTTGTCCGAGAACGGATCCGTATCGCGGTGCGCGATGAACACGTAATGGCCCGGGCCCGACGCCTTGTGCACCGTGATGTTCGGTGCCCGGTCGACCAGGCTCGCCGTGCGCGGCGGCACGCGGTTGATAATGTCCACCTGACCCGACTGAAGCGCAGCCACGCGCGCCGTGTCGTCGTTGATCACGATCAGCTCGATGGTGCCTGCATTACCGCCATCTCTCCAGTAGCTCTCGTTCTTCTCGAACACGAAGCGCACACCCGGCTCGGCCGATTTGAGTACATACGGCCCGGTGCCGACAGCCGCCGTCGGATCGTCATTGCCCCCATTCGGCTGAATGAGCAGGTGATAATCCGTCATCAGGTAAGGCAGGTCAGCGTTGGGCTGCTCCAGCTCGATGATAAAGCTGTCGCCCTCGACTTTCATCGAGGCGATGCCGCGCATGATGCCCAGCGCACCGGACTTGGTCTCGTCCCCCGAATGGCGCTCCATCGTGGCCAGTACATCGTCTGCCGTCATCGTCTTGCCGTTCGAGAACGTCACACCCGACCGAATTTTGAAGGTCCAAACCTTTGCGTCCGGCGAGGACGAGTAGCTCTCGGCCAGAACCGGTTCGATCGTGTTGCCCACTGCAAGCTCCAGCAATGGTTCACCCCACATGCGCGTAACCAGCGTCTGGCCCTGGTTGGCCGACAGGGCCGGATCAAGGCTGTCAGCCGAACCGCTGCCATTCACACCCACCTTGATGGTGCCGCCATTCTGCGGCCCGGCGGCCTGCACCGCGTCGGCCAGAAGCATGTTCGCCATACCCGCCGTCAGGCCCAGCGCCGCCGTGCGGCCAAAAAACTCCCGGCGCGACATCCGCCCCATCGCCGCGCGCACCTTCAGATAGTCAAGCTGATCTTTTCGATCTGTCATCATCTTCTCCCTGATGTGTTTTCTCCGAAAGGCCGTTCATCAGCCCTGCGTTATTGATTGTCGGATCAAGAAAACCGTATCCGCCCCCGTGCTTCAAGGCATTTCTTGACCGAAACCCCGGACACGGCCTCAGACCCCGTCGCGCGGGATGGTCTCGGCCACGTCTTTCTCGAACACCAGTACGTCGTTTTCGTAGGCTTCCAACCGGGCCTTGAGAAAGAAATTTTCCCGGTCCGCCCGCATCTCGGCATGGGTCTCGGTCCTGATCCGGATCTCGCCGCGCTGCATCTCCTCGGTCCAGTGGGTGATGCCTCTGGCGCGCAACGGATCGTCGGGATGGATCTCCCAGCGCTCGCGCGCCTTGCCGCCGGTGATCAGCCCATGCCCCAGATCGCGCCGCTTGCCGAAATCGTCCTCGATGATCAGGCTGACGATACCGGTGCCCATGTCGCGTTCGATCCTGCGGCTGTTGGCGGCCTCGCGCAGGGTTTCCACCTCCCACGGGGATTCGGCCTCAGGCGGCGGGAATCCGCGTTCATCGACCCCAACCGACTCCCGTTCCGGCATATCCAGCCAGCCACCTGTCACCGTCAAAACACCGGCTTCCGGCGCAGGCCAAACAAGCGGCCAGTAGGCGTTTGAAACCGCCACGCGGATACGATGGCCTTCTGGCACGACATAGGCGATGTGATCCAACTTAACGCGGATCTCGACCTCCTCGCCGGGCACCAATTCTGTCGGGCTATCATGGCCGCCACGGTGGGTCAGGTTCAGCACCCCATAAGTAATCCGCGTACTCGCCCCATCCGGATGCACATGATTGAGCCGCACCGCGACCTGCCCTTGCACCGCTTCGGAGCGGAGTCGCAACACAGCTTCTGGCGACCCTGTAATCGGCATTTCCTCGGCCAATGGGGCACTGTCCCAACAAGCAGATTTTGCATCGTCGGCGCGCTGATCTCCCGGCATCTCCGGCCCCAGCCAGATCGCACAATATTCACCGCCTTCCATACCGGTATCAGCAGGGCTCATGATTTGGGTTTCAAAACGTTCGCCGCGCGGTCCCAGGGCACCGCCTTCTTCAAGATGATACCGAACGCAACCGACCAGCCCGGTCACATGATCAATCCACCGGCCCGGTCTTTCGGCATACCACGTCTTGGGCCGCACCCCGTCCATGACATAGAGGCTCAGGTCAGGGTCATCCTCGACACCGCTGTCAATGCCCTTGAGCCATTTGTCCCACCAGCGCAGCGCCTCCTGCAAAAACCCGATCCTCGGTTCGGGTACCGCGAAATGCGGGTATTTGTGCACCCAGGGCCCGACGATGCCCTTGGCTCCAGGCAGGTTCTCGACAATTTGCGGGACTGCGTTCTTATAGGCATCGCCCCAGCCCCCGACCGCCAGGACCTTGGCTTTCAACGCCGAATAATCCTCGCAGATCGAGCCATGCTTCCAATAGGCATCCCGGGTTTGATGTCCCAGCCAGACAACCGGCAGAAACGGCTCCGCCTCTAGCCGCTGCATCCACATCTCGCGCCAGTCGGGGCGCAATGCGGGATCGGGCGGGCGGCTGGAATAGGCCCACATCGTCGAGCCCCAACCGAGATTTTCATTCAGCAGACAGCCACCCTTGTAATGAATATCATCGGCATAACGATCCACGGTCGAACACAGCGTGATTACCGCCTTCAACGGCTCCGGGTTCAGCGCCGCCACCTGCAAGCCATTGAAGCCGCCCCAGCTGATCCCCATCATGCCGACTTTGCCGCTGCACCATGGCTGCGCCGCCAGCCAGTTGATCACCTCGACCGCGTCCGACAGCTCCTGCGCGGTATACTCGTCCTCCATCAGCCCTTCGCTGTCGCCATTGCCACGCATGTCGACCCGCACGCAGGCATAGCCGCGCTTGGCAAGATACGGGTGGGTCAGCGCATCGCGGGCGCACGTCCCGTCACGCTTGCGATACGGCAGATACTCAAGAATGACCGGCACCGGGTCGTCCCCGGCATCGACCGGCCGCCAGACCCGCGCCGACAACCGGCAACCGTCGCTCAGGACGATGCCCTGATCCTCGATCTCCTCGATCTCGCGTAAATTCGCCATGGCCCCTCCCTAGGTCACAGCTGCACCCTCCCGGCGCCCGGACGCCAAGTCAAGCGGGGCTCCCCGCTTTCTTCTTTCCCATAATACTCCGGAGGTTTGGGAGCAGAGCTCCCGAGGCTCAATCCAGATCGACCGCACTCAGATCGTTGAGCAGATCGAGAAGCTGGTCCATCCGCTCGCGCCCATAACGCTCCTCCAGCCTTGCGAAGATGATGTTGCTCTCCGGTGCCGCCGCGGCCAGCAGCGCCCGCCCCTCGTCGGTGATGTCGAGCAGCACCTTGCGTCGGTCGCTGGGGTGATCGGTGCGCGAAATCAGCCCCTTCTTTTCCAGAAGCTGCATGATCCGCGTCAGCGACGGGTTCAGCAGGCAGGCCGCGCTGGCAAGGTCCTTGGGATCGGTGGTGCCGCGCTCGTCCAGCACCCGCAGCACCCGCCATTGCTGCTCGGTCACGCCGGCCTTGTTCAGCATCTGGCGAATAGGCGCCATCATGGTCTCGCGCGCCCGCAGCATCGCTATCGGCAGCGACCGCGATGTCGACGGCAATTCAGTCCGCTTGGTCATGGTTCCTGTCTCTCCGATTTTCCCGGCACGGGCAAGACCGCCCAACGCCGCAGCCTTTATGCAGGCCAGCTTTGGTCCGGACGTCAGCCGGGCACCCTGTCACTGAGCCGATCCCGCCGCACGGCCTGTTAACCCGAGAATTACCGACTCCTTATCCCACCGCGCGCCAGACAGGCCGCCAGCCAGCCTGCCAGCCGGACTGCCATACCAGCGATGTTCCAAGCCGCGGCCACGTTAACCCATCGGGACGACGCCTTAACCTATCCCTCAGACACCCCGGCTTCGGCAAATGTCGCCATGCCGGAATGGCAGGCGATCGCGCCTTGCAGCACGCCGATCGCCAGCGCCGCGCCCGAGCCTTCGCCCAACCGCATATCGAGCTGCAGAAGTGGCTCTTTTCCCAGCTTTTCCAGAAGCTTGCCATGCGCCGCCTCGGCACTCCTGTGGCCCGCCACGGCATGATCCAGAGCCCCCGGCACGGCGCGGTCCAGGCACGCGGCGGCAGCACAGCAGATGAACCCGTCGAGGATCACCGGAATCCGCTCGACCCGCGCCCGAGCCATCGCTCCTGCCATCGCCGCCAACTCGCGCCCGCCAAGACAGCGCAATATCTCGAGACCATCGCCTAGCGCGTTGGAATTACGAGAAAGTCCGTCGCGCACCACCTTTGCCTTCAGGACCAGCCCGGCGTCGTCCACGCCGGTGCCTCGGCCAACCCAGTCCTCGGCGTTCCCACCGAACAACGCGCAGGCCACGGCGGCAGCGCTGGTGGTGTTGCCGATCCCCATCTCGCCGGTGGCCAGCAGTCCGGCCTGCGCATCCACCGCATCCCAACCCGTTGCGATTGCATGTAGAAACTCCGCCTCATCCATCGCCGGCCCGGCAGTGAAATCGGCTGTCGGCCGGTCCAGCGCCAGCGCATACACATCCATTTGCGCGCCGAATACCTGCGCCAACTGATTGATCGCCGCCCCGCCGGCTTGGAAGTTCAGCACCATCTGTTCGGTGACATCCGCCGGAAAGGCCGAAACCCCCTGCGCCGTCACCCCGTGATTTCCCGCAAAAACAATCACCTGCGGCCGCTCCAGCCGGGGCCGCGCCTGGCCGCGCCAGCCGGCATACCAGATCGCCAGTTCCTCCAGCCGTCCCAACGCGCCCGGCGGCTTGGTCAGCTGCACGTTGCGCACCTTGGCCGCGGACCGCGCCGAATCGTCAGCGCGCGGTGCCTTTTGCAATTGCTCACGGAACTGCCCTAGAGTCTTGAAATCAGACATCGAAATCCCCGTTGATCTGGTCTTGGCCCCCGTGTTTAACGAATTGACCCCGCCCCACAAGGCCGCAAAGAGACAGACCCATGCACGAAAGCGACCGCCTTTTTCGTCCCGATGATTTCCCCGCCGCGCTGGCGCTGCTCAGCCGCTGGCCACTGCGCATACCCGAGCGCGCGCTCGCCCGCGGTGCCCGCACCGCCTGGAGTTGGCCGCTGGTCGGACTTGCCCTGGCCGGGCTTGCCGCCCTCACCGCTTGGATCGCGCAAATCCTTGGAATTCCCGAAGAAATTTCCGCTCTTCTGGCCTTGACGACATTGGTGGTTCTGACCGGCGCGCTGCACGAGGATGGGTTGGCCGATACCGCCGATGGGTTCTGGGGCGGCTTCGAGACCACTCGGCGGCTCGAGATCATGCGCGACAGCCGAATCGGCAGCTATGGCGTGCTGGCTTTGGTTTTGTCGCTGTTGCTGCGCGGCGCCGGACTCATCGCACTGTCCGATCATCTGTTCGCGGCGCTGGTCGTGCCGGCGGCAACCTCGCGTGCGGCCATGGCCTACGTGATGGACACCCTGCCCGGCGTCCGCCCCGACGGGCTGTCACACACCACCGGTCTCCCCGGCGCCGATGCCCTGCGCGCAGCGCTGTTGATCGCAGCGGTCATCGCCCTGCTGTTCGCCGGCTGGGCCGGGATCTGGGCGATTGTCGCCGCAGCGGCAGCCTGCGTTCTCGTTGCCAACCTCGCCCTTGCCAAGGTCGGCGGCCAGACCGGCGATGTCCTCGGCGCCACCCAGCAAATCACTGAAATCGCAGCGCTTCTCGCCCTCACCGCCACCCTCTGACTCACGAGGCCGCACAGCATCCGACGCAAGCAAAAAAAAACCGCGCCCTTCCGGGCGCGGCATTTCCTGGCTCTTTCCGGCAGTTACCGTCAGGCGGCCCGGCTCAGCAATACCTCGTCGACCTGCTTGGCCGCCGCGGCTTCGTCACCGTCGGCAACGGCTGCCACTTCGCGAGTCAGCCGCTCCAGCGCCGCCTCGTAGAGCTGGCGCTCGGAATAGCTCTGCTCGCGCTGGTCGTCGTTGCGGTGCAGGTCGCGCACCACTTCGGCAATCGCGATCAGGTCGCCCGAGTTGATCTTCTGTTCGTATTCCTGCGCCCGGCGCGACCACATCGCGCGCTTGACCTTGGCCTTGCCCTTCAGCGTCTTCATCGCCTGGCTCACCACGTCGGGACTCGACAGGCTGCGCATACCGATCTCGGTCGCCTTGTTGGTCGGCACCCGCAGGGTCATCTTGTCTTTCTCGAACGAGATCACGAAAAGTTCGAGCTCGAAGCCCGCCACTTCCTGTTTCTCGATCGAAACGATCTGCCCTACACCATGGGCCGGATACACAACGTAGTCATTCGGACGAAACTCCGATTTTTTCGCTTTGCTCATGCAATTTTTTCCTCAGCATCGCATCCCGGAACCCGACCTTTCCTTACATCGACACGTTACCGGCAGCGGACTAGCTAGCCCACCGCACGGATTGGTTTGTCGCAAATAAAACCACCCACGGAACGGCTGCTCGTATGGATGGCTTCAGGCAAGATTCCTCATTTCATTTATAAATATAACACAAATCACGGCTCTTTCAAAGTGCCGCGGCAACAGTCGGACTGATTAGCCCGTGTTTAGGCAGGGTTACGAGGCGCAGCCTTTCTTCGCCCGTGCCGAATCAGCCGCCCTCGCCAGGGTTTTCCGAGAAATATTTGTCCAGCTTGCCGGTTTCCCCGTCGCGGTCCTCGGCCTCGGGCATCGGGTCTTTCTTCGAGATGATCACCGGCCACATTTCAGAGTACTTCCGGTTGAACTCGACCCATTTGTCCATGTCCGGCTCGGTGTCGGGCCGGATCGCGTCGGCCGGGCATTCCGGCTCGCAGACGCCGCAATCGATGCATTCGTCGGGATGGATCACCAGCATGTTCTCGCCTTCGTAAAAGCAATCCACCGGGCACACTTCCACGCAGTCAGTGTATTTGCAGGCGATGCAGTTATCGATCACGACATAAGTCATATCGGGAATCCATCATTATCGGCGTTCCGCACTAGCTAATTGAGTCATCCCGATCATTCAAGCACCTGTCTTGTCGCGGGGTTCACATTCCCGGCTCACCTTTTTTCAACGCCTCCATGGCCCGTCTGTCGCGCTTGGTCGGGCGCTCACCGCCACCGCGCGGACGCGATGAGTTTGCCCCTGGACCGGGTGTGGGCGTGAGGTCTTCATAGAGCGCCTGTGCCTCGTTTGCCGGGCCGCGGCGGGTGCCGGCCGACAGGATCCGCACGACCCGGATCACGCGCGCCTGCGGGAAAGTCAGAACATCCCCCGGTGCCACCGACTGAGCCGGTTTCGCCACCTTGGCACCGTTCACCCTGACGTGACCGCCGCTGACCACCTTCGCGGCCAGCCCGCGCGTCTTGAAAAAGCGCGCGTACCACAGCCACTTGTCGAGGCGGATCTTTCCGGAAGCCTCTGCCAAGCCTCAGCTCTTGTCTTTCAATCCCATCAGCGCGGCGGCAAAGGGATTGTCAGGGTCGATCTTGTCCTTCTTCGGCGGCCTCGCCTCGAATTTCCGAGCACCCTGCGGCTTGCCCTGATCGCGGCGCGGCTTGCCCTTGCGCCCCTTGGCGGCCCCCTTCGGCTTGCCCTGACCGCGCGATCGATCTCCTCCCTCGCGACGCGGGCCGCCACCGCGGCGCGCGCCCCGCTGCCCGCCCCAGGTGAACGAATAGAACACCTCGATCTCCGGCCCGGTCTCCTCCGCGTCACTGTCGACCGCGGCAGGCTCCGGCGCAGGTTGCTCAACCGCTTCGGGCATTGGCTCCGGCGCGGCCTCAGGTGCCGGCTCCGGCGTCGCTTCGGTTACAGGTTTCGTCGCCTCTCCAGACGCCACGGCGGGTTGCTCGGCACCGGCTTCCTTCGGCGGGGCGGCCTCCACCTCTTCCGCAGGCTCCGGGCGCATCTTCTCGCGCTCGCCTTTTTCGGCACGGTAGCCCAGACCTTGCATCAACTCGGCGAACTGCTCGAGCGTCATACCGGTGATCGACAGCATGTCGGGATTAGCCTCGAAGCCTTTGCGGCTGTCCTCCGCGCGCAGCAGGTCGGCCAGCCGCTCCAGCATGTCGATCCGGATCGCCCGCTCGCCGGCAGAGCGGTAGCCGCTCATCGCGTCGACGCCGGGCGTGTCCTCCTTCGGCGTTGGAACTGTTACCAGGCCCGGCGGCGGCGCCTCGGGAAAATTGTCGAGCCCCCGCGCCAGCGACCACAACACCAGCCGCAACCGGGTCGGCGCGGGTTTCAGCAGGAGCGGCATGAAGATGGTGAACTGCCCGAACCGCACGCCGTGCTTGCGCAACAGGCCGCGGGCATCCTGGTCCAGCACCTTCACATCCTCAGCCACCGCTTCGCGCGGGATGATCCCGAAATTCTCGACCAGCCGGAAGGCAAAACCGCGCGCCAGCCCGGTCAGCATCTCGTCACGGCTCATGTTGAGAAGCGGTTCGAACAGGGTCGCGACTTTTCGGTCGATGAAATGCTGCAGCCGGCGCGTGACCTTCTGCACCACGTCGTCGCCGGCCTCTTCATCGACAAAGGCCTGCACGGTGGGTTTCATCGGATCGGCCCCGGCCACCAGCTTGCCGACGGCGCTTTCGCCCCACATCAGCCCGCCCTGTTCGGTGAAATCGATCTCGGTATCGGGCGCGTTATAGAACCGGTCCGCCCGCAGGCTGAAATGCGGTCTCAAGGCCTGCATCCCCGCCTGTTGCAGCGTCTTGGCTTCCTGCCCGCCGCCGCTCTTGTCGACCGCGAACCGGAACCCCTCCAGACGGCCGACCACATGGCCTTCGACCGTCACTTCACCCTTGTCGTTCACTTCGGCCACCAAGGCCTCCTTCTGCTTGAGCCGGCGCAACAGCACGCTGGTGCGCCGGTCCACGAATCTTTGCGTCAATGCGTCGTGCAACGCATCCGACAGGCGATCTTCTACCGCGCGGGTTTCACCGCGCCAATGCTCTTCATCGCGCAGCCAGCCCTTTCGCTGCGCGACATAGGTCCAAGTGCGGATATAGGCCAGACGTTTCGACAATGTGTCTATGTCGCCCTGCACTTTGTCGATTCTTTGAACCTGCCGCGCGAACCAGTCCTCGTGAATTTGCCCGGATTCGTGCAGAAAGTGAAACACTTGCGTCAGAAGCCCGGCATGTTCGGCATGGCTGATGCCGCGGAAATCCGGGATTCGGCAGACATTCCACAACAATTTGACCGAGGCCGCGTCCGACGCCCGCGCAGAGGTTTCGACGTCTTCCGCCAAAGCCTTCAGCGCCATCAGGTCGTCCGCCTCGCGGGCCTTGAGAAACCATTCATTCTGCGGTTTTTCCTCCAGCGAACGGATCAGCGCGTCGAGCCGCCCGAACTGCAGCGCCGAGTTGCGCCATTGCAGCTTGCGGATCGGGGTGAAGCTGTGTTCGACGATGGCCTCGGCGACTTCCGGCGGCAGATCCATCGCCTCTCCCGTGACGCCGAAAGTGCCATCACTCATCCCACGGCCGGCGCGACCGGCGATCTGTGCCAACTCGTTCGGCGCCAGCGGCCGCATCCGTCTCCCGTCGAATTTCGTCAGCGACGAAAAGGCGACGTGATCAATATCGAGGTTCAGCCCCATGCCGATCGCATCAGTGGCCACCAGGAAATCGACCTCGCCCGACTGATACATCTCGACCTGGGCGTTGCGGGTGCGCGGGGACAGCGCCCCCATCACCACCGCCGCCCCACCACGCTGACGGCGTAAAAGCTCGGCAATGGCATAGACACTATCGACCGAGAAACCGACAATAGCCGAACGCGGCTTCATCCGGCTTATCTTCTTGGGGCCGGTATAAGACAGTTCGCTCATTCGCTCCCGGCCGACGAAGATCACCCCCGGCACCAGCGCCCGGATCGGCCCGCGCATCGTGTCGGCGCCCAGGAACACCGTCTCGTGCAGCCCCCGCGCATGCAGCAGCCGGTCGGTGAAGACATGGCCGCGCTCGGGATCGGCACAGAGCTGGACCTCGTCCACCGCGACGAAATCGGCCCCCATGCCCTCGGGCATCGCCTCGACGGTGCAGACCCAGTATTGCGCCCGCTCCGGCACGATCCGCTCTTCCCCCGTGACCAGCGCCACCACCGAAGGCCCGCGCGCCTTGACGATCTTGTCGTAGACTTCGCGCGCCAGAAGCCGCAGAGGCAACCCGATGATGCCTGTGCGATAACCGAGCATCCGCTCGATGGCATAGTGCGTCTTGCCGGTATTCGTGGGCCCGAGGACCGCAACGACCCGCCCGTCTGCGCTCATGACCTTTCCCCGGGGATTTGGGGCCTCAGAGTTCGACGCCGTTCACGTCACCCTCGAGCCGTTTCAGAAGTTGCTGTGCCTCTTCATGGTGCGGATGCAGGTCCAGCACAAGCCGATAGGCGTCATAGGCGCGCTCGGGGCGGCCGATCTGCTCTAAAATCGTGCCCAGCCCGAAAATCGCATCATAGTGCCTCGGGTCGAGCACAAGAGCGCGTTCAAGATCGTGCAGCGCCGGGCCGATCATGCCGGCCAGCGCAAAGGCCTGGCCGCGATTGTACCAGCCCGAGGCGAAATCCGGCGCATGGTCGGTCAGCGCGGTCAGATGCTCGATCGCCACCGCATAGTCCTCCGCCTCCAGCGCCTCGACCCCACGCTTGAAAAGCAGGTCCATCGCCGGCGAGCCCGACTTGGCCCATTCCAGCTCGATTTCGCGCTCGATACGGGCTGCATCCACTGCGTCGGCGGTCTGCAACCGCTGGAGCAGCTCGTCCAGCGTTACCGGGCCGGCTGCCAGGGGCAGGGAAAAGCCAACTGTCGCGGCGATTGCCGCGACGATAGGTTTGAGATTGGACCGAAACACGCTCATAGTGCATCCGAGTTTAACGCCTGTCCGCGAGGAATGTCATCCCCGGACGAAGACCAGAAAGGGATACCCCATGAGCGACGTGATCGACGCAGCAGTCAACACCCTCAATGAAAAACTCGGCGGCGGCGGATTCGACGGCTCCGCGAAATTCGTGATCGAAGGCGAAGGCGCGATCGTGCTGGATTCGGAGGGCGCCCGCGCCGGGGACGAGCCCGCCGATGTAACGCTGACCGCCGAGGCTGACGTCTTCCAATCCATGATGGAAGGCGATCTGAACCCGACGGCGGCTTTTATGTCTGGCAAGCTCAGCGTCGATGGCGACATGGGTCTCGCCATGAAGCTGGGTGCCGTTCTCGGCTAAGCCATGGAAAGTGCGCCGTTTTTCGATGCTGCTGCCGACGGGCCCGAGGATGGGGCGGCTCACTGGCTGATGGCCGAGGATGGCGTGCGCATCCGCATCGGGGTGTGGAATCGACCGGCCCCGGACGGCACCGTCCTGCTGTTTCCCGGCCGCACCGAATATGTCGAGAAATACGGCCGTACCGCCCGCCTGCTGGCCGATCGTGGATTGGCCACCGTTTCGATTGACTGGCGCGGACAGGGGCTGGCAGATCGGTTGATCGAGGATCCGATTGCCGGCCATGTTCACTGGTTTCCCGACTATCAAAAAGACGTGAAGGCGGTGATCGCGGCGATCCGCGAGATGGGCCTGCCGGAACCCTACTACCTGATTGCCCATTCGATGGGCGGTTGCATCGGCCTTCGCGCGCTTCACGAGGACCTGCCGGTCCGGGCTGCCTGCTTTACCGGCCCGATGTGGGGGATCAAGATGTCGCCCTCGACCCGTCCTGCCGCCTGGGCACTCGCCTGGGGCGGCAAGCTTCTGGGGCTGGGGCATGTTTATGCGCCCGGGACCGGCGCCATCGGCTATGTCGCCACGGCACCGTTCGAGGATAACCTGCTTACACGGGACCCCGGCATGTGGCAGTACATGAAGGACCACCTCGAAGCCCATCCCGAACTGTTGCTAGGCGGCCCTTCATTGCGCTGGCTTCACGAGGCGTTGCGCGAATGCCGCGAACTCGACCGGATGCCGTCGCCGGCGCACCCCGCCATCACCTTTCTCGGCACAAACGAGCGGATCGTCGACGCCGGCCGTATCCATTCCCGCATGGCCCGCTGGCCGGACGGCCGGCTCGAACTGATCGACGCCGGCGAACATGAGGTGTTGATGGATACTCCCGAAACTCAGGCGCGTATCCTCGACACAATGCAGGCTTTCTTCGCCGAACAACCCGTCGAGACTGCCATCGGCGTCTGACGCTGCCCGCCGGTCCAGCCCGGCGGTACTGAACACGCGGCGATCTCAACAGCCTGTCTCTCACCGCGATGCCCCCTTGAGCCCTAGCGCCACCCGGCTTATCTCTGCCGGAACCCGCAACAGGAAAGGCGCCTTTCATGCTCACCCTCCCCTTCCCCGTCTTTGACGCCAACGCCAGTGCCGGAGGAAAGGACCTGGGCGACCTGCCCGAATGGGACCTCACAGATCTCTATACCGGCGAAGACGCAGCAGAATTGCAGCGCGATCTCGAGTGGTTCGAGAAAGAAGCCCAGGCCTTCGCCGCCGATTACGAGGGCAAGCTCACCTCGCTGTCGGCGGCCGAGCTGCTTACCTCGATCCAGCGCTCGGAAAAGATGGACAACATCGCCGGCCGCATCATGTCCTTCGCCGGGCTGCTCTACTATCAACTGACCACCGACGCCGCTCGCGCCAAGTTCATGTCCGATATGCAGGAGCGCATCATCAACGCCTCGTCGGCGCTGGTATTCTACTGGCTGGAGTTCAACCAGATCACCGACGACGCCTATGCCGCGATGATTGCGGAGAATGCCGATCTTGCCCGCTACAGATCGGTGCTCGACCGCCGCCGTGCCCTGCGCCCCTACCAGCTCTCCGACGAACTCGAGAAATTCCTGCATGACCTCGGCGCCGTCGGTGACGCCTGGGAGAAGCTTTTCGATGAAACCATCGCCGGGCTGGAATTCACCGTCGACGGCGAATCCTACAACATCGAAGGCACCACCAATTTCATGACCGACCCCGATCGCGGCAAGCGCGAGGCGGCGGCGCGTGAACTGGCGCGGGTGTTTCAGGACAACATCAAGACCTTCTCCCGCGTGCACAACACGCTGGCCAAGGAAAAGGAAATCATCGACCGCTGGCGCAAGATGCCGACCGCGCAAACCGCCCGGCACCTCTCCAATGACGTCGAGCCCGAGGTGGTCGAGGCGCTGCGCGATGCTGTCGTCGCGGCCTACCCGAAACTGTCGCACCGCTATTACGAGCTCAAACGCAAATGGCTGGGACTTGATGCGATGCAGGTCTGGGACCGTAACGCGCCACTGCCGATCGAAGACCCCCGCATTGTCGGCTGGGACGAGGCGCGCGATACGGTGATGGGCGCCTATGCCGGGTTCGACCCGCGCATGGCCGAGATCGCCGCGCCGTTCTTCGACAAGGGCTGGATCGACGCCGCCGTGAAACCCGGCAAGGCGCCGGGCGCCTTCGCCCACCCGACGGTGACCAACGTGCATCCGTACGTGATGCTGAACTATCTCGGCAAACCGCGCGACGTGATGACGCTGGCGCATGAACTCGGTCATGGTGTGCATCAGGTGCTGGCCGCCGGTCAGGGCGAAATGTTGTCGTCCACACCGTTGACGCTGGCCGAAACCGCCTCGGTCTTCGGCGAGATGCTGACCTTCCGCAAGATGCTCGACGGCGCCAAGACCGACACCCAGCGCAAGGTGCTGCTTGCCGGCAAGGTCGAGGACATGATCAACACCGTGGTTCGCCAGATCGCGTTCTACGATTTCGAATGCAAACTCCACGCCGCGCGGCGGGGCGGTGAACAGACGCCCGACGACATCAACGCCATCTGGATGAGCGTGCAGGCCGAAAGTCTCGGGCCGGCGTTCGAATACATGGACGGCTACGAGACCTTCTGGTCCTACATCCCGCACTTCATCCACTCGCCGTTCTACGTCTACGCCTATGCCTTCGGCGACGGGCTGGTGAACGCACTCTACGCGGTTTACGAGGAACAACCCACAGGCTTCCAGGACAAGTATTTCGATATGCTGAAGGCCGGCGGCTCCAAACATCACAAAGAGCTTTTGGCGCCCTTCGGCCTCGATGCGTCCGACCCGAAATTCTGGGACAAGGGTCTCGGTATGATCGCCGGTTTCATCGACCAGTTGGAGGCGATGGAGGACTAACGCTCCCCATCAGCCTGTCGCCCGAATCTGGAGCTTGCGTTCCGGTTCCTGATCGGGCGCACCCCGTTTCCTTTTAGGCCACGGCCTGCGATAAGGAGTCCATACTCTATCTCCAGCGGATCGCGTCATGAATGCTCGCCTACTGATCGGCCTCTACCTCGCCGTTGTGCTGCTGCCGCTGGTGCTGAGCGCCCTCGGCGCCCGTCCGCCACGCAGCGTCGCCGATGAGCTCGCTGCCGGAGCCGGCATGCTCGCCTATGCCATTCTGCTCACGGAATTCCTGCTGTCGGGCCGCTTTCGCACCGTTTCGCGTCAAATCGGCATCGACATCACCATGCGGTTTCACCAGTTGCTGGCCCGCAGCGCCGTGGTGCTGGCGCTGCTGCATCCTTTTGGCTATCGCAACCCGTCAATGGGGTTTGACCTGTCAGCGCTGGCCACAGGTATTATCGCCTGGGCGCTCTTGGCACTGCTTTTCCTGATGGCAATCTTTCGCGACAGGTCCGACCTGCGCCATGAAAGCTGGCGCCTGCTGCACGGGATCGGCGCGGCGGTCATCGCGGGATTGGTGCTGCACCACGTGCTTTACGCCGGCAGCTTGGCGCAGGATCCGGTTCTCGCGGCGCTGTGGATTGGTCTGTTCGCCGTCGCGGTCCTGTCCCTGGTCTTCATCTATGCGATCAAACCGGTGCTCAAACGGTTGCGCCCCTGGCAAGTCGACAGCGTGCGCCAGATCGCCGAGCGCACCTGGGAGCTGACACTCGCGCCACGGGGGCATGCCGGTCTGCGCTACCGGTCTGGACAATTCGCCTGGATCAGCGTCGGCCGCTCTGCCATATCGCTCAACGACAACCCGTTTTCGATCGCCTCGGCTCCGGGTTCGGGCGACCGGTTACAATTCGTCATCAAAGAGTTGGGGGATTTCACCCGCACGCTTGGGCAGATCGCACCGGGCACACGCGCCGATGTCGACGGGCCGCACGGCAACATGGTGATCACCGGGCGCGACGCCCCGGGCATCGCGATGATCGCCGGCGGCGTTGGTATCGCGCCGATTCTGAGCATCCTGCGGCAGTTGCGGCTGGAGGACGACCTGCGGCCCACGTTGCTGCTCTATGGCAACCGCAATGCAGACCAGATCGTCTATCGCGACGAACTGGACACGCTTGCCCGTGAGCACGGCACTCGTGTCGTTCACGCGCTTTATGAACCACCCGAAGACTGGGACGGCTATCACGGCATGTGCGATGCCGCGCTGATCCGTAAGGTTGTGACCCAACCGGAGATGCGGCAATGGCTCTATATTCTGTGCGGACCGCCGGCGATGATGGACTCGGCCGAACGGACGCTGATCAACCTCGGCGTGCCGGCGCTCAATATCATTTCCGAAAGGTTCAAGTATGATTAAGCGTCTGGCAAATCTCCCGGCCCTCAAACGTCAAACGGTCGTGTTCCGGGCTCTCAATCTCGTACTGGCGCTCGGTCTTGTCGCTTTCGCGCTGCGCGGCTGGTTCTAGCAACAGGTCGTTGCGACCCGCGGTCTTTGCCGGCCACGATGCAGTCCGTTTGACCTGACCGGTCGCAGTCCCCTTTGTCGTCATCATAGTCAAACGGACAATTGCGATGACCATCAATTTCAAACACGCGGCCAGTCTCGCCGCAGCACTCCTGATCACGCCCGCCGCAGTCGCACAGGATCCCGCCTTGCCCGCGCCTGACGCGTTCGCCCCCCTGTCAGACCGGCACCCTGTCGGATTGAAAAAGGTCGAACCTTTCTTAGCCGATATCTGGACCATGCAACACAAGGCCGGTGTCGCGAAATCGCCGCAGGGGATCATGCCTTTCCCCGGTGATCCCGAAGTCCACCAGTTCCAGTTCATTCACAACGGCACGAACCTGGTTTCGATCAGTCCGAAAGTGGCTAAGGAACTTGTCTTCGAATGGGTCGAAGAACCCCGCTGGCGGTTCAACGCGGTGTCCGATGGCACCCGCGTCTTCCCCCCCGAATTCGACGACAACGAATTGGCCACCGTGCTCGGCTGCGATCTGAGCAAAGCCCCGCGCCTCAAGGCGCAGGCGACCGTTTCCGGGCCGAACGGTGCACCGATGCATTTCACCTATCGCCTCGCCGTGGTGAACCGCGACGCGATGTATGGCGCGACGCAGCTGCAGAGTACCGCACAGGGCGTGCCCGTGACCATCGCGCGCCCGGTCACGGTGTCCCGCGTCAAGACCGACTGAGCGCGGAGGCACCAAATGTAACACCTGTTTTCCGCCCTTCTGTTCGCCACCCTGCCCGGCTTCGCCACCGCCCAGGACAGTCGGGCCGTCACCACGCCGGCAGGCGAGATCACGCATGACAACCCCTCGGCCAGGGTGCTCAGCGCGCGCAGTGACCTTTGGCAATTCCGTGCAGGCGATTTCAACATCCGCCTGCATCCTCGCTTCGCAGACGGCGCCAACGAAACCAATCAAATCTGGTGCAACAACACCTCGATCACCCCGCGCCTTTCGGTGAATGGCAAATCCGGGCGCGTCGACCGTGACCCGGCCGATCCACCCGTCGGCCGCGCCCTGCGCACCACGTTCACGGACAGCCGCGTCGCAGGACGGTTCGACCTCGAGCACCGACTACTTCACCGACGCCCTCGTCGCCATGATGGACTGCCATTCAACGTCACCGGAGAATTCGACATCGACCGCGCGGACGAGAGGCCGGCGGCCCGCCGCGCTCGACGGGTTCTTCATCTGACCGGAAATATCCCGGGGGTGTGGGGGCAGCGCCCCCACGTTTCGCGGCCCGGCGCCGCGCGGTCGCACTCACCTCACTTCAACTGGCTGTCCTTCGAACCGCGCCTGTTGATCCCGCCGCGCGCCTTGTAAGTGCCGTCGCGCTCCTTCTGGCAATCGATGCACAGTTTCACACCGGGGATGGCCTGCCGCCGCTTTTCCGGAATCTCCTCGCCGCATTCAGCACATTCGGTCAGGCTCTCGCCCACCGGTGTCTTGCGAATTTTCAGGCGTGCCAGTTCATCCTTGATCGACGCCTCGATCTGTTCGCTCACCGCGCCGTCCTTCGCCCAGCCTCCGGCCATGATCCGCTCCCTTCACAAACCCGCACCAGCTTACGCCCGCCTTCGCGTCCGTTCAAATCACGAAGCGTCCCTACGGAACGCGCAGGCCTGTCGTCAGATCCCGCCCCAGGAACACGAACTCGTCGAGCACCGTCCTCCCGGTGCGCAATTGACGGTCCAGTCCGCGCAACAGAACGATTGCCTTGGCCGACGAAAACGGCACGTTGTGCCCGCCCAAAGCGGCATCGTCAAATCCCGATATATCGATCACCGTCACATTCAGACCTTCGACTTCCTCCGGTCCCTTGATCCGTCCCAGCCGCGCCTTGCGACCAGTCAACAGTCCCGACAAGCTGAGCACCCGGTCGCTCTGTGAAGTCATGATGATGAACGGCTGCGGCAGCTTGCCGATCGCGGCGGCCTGCTGACGGAAGACATCCGGATCGATGTCCGGCGACATCAGGATCACCCCTTCCAGCGCACCATAGAGGTGGCGGTCGCCGGTCAGCGCGATTTGCCGCAACGACTCCATCGCCAGGTAGCTGCCCATCGAATGCGCCACCAGCAGGATACGCTTCTGACCCGACCGGTTCAGATCGCGCAGAAGCTGCACGAAGCCATCGCGAGCGAACATCACGCTGTCCCGGTCATAGACATAGCCGCGCGGGTCACCCGCCGACGGCCAAGAAAACAGCAGCGCCGGTTCCTCGAGGGCGAAATCGTGCCGGATCTGTGCCAGGCGGAAGGCCGCGTCTTCCAGCGTGTTGTTGTAACCGTGCACGAACAACAACAGCCCGCCGTCACCGGCCCGGGCACGGCGTAGAGCCGAGGTCAGCGCCGGCGCGCCATTCATCGCCTCGATTCCCACCGGCGCGAAATAGCGGCGCGGATCGGCGAGCCCCGACGTCCGCTCAAGATGACCCAGTTCGTGATCCGGCGGGATCGAGACATCCACCGCCGCGTAATTCATCACCGGATTGCGATTTTCTCCGAAAATCTGGCCTATCTGGCTGGCGGTGCGCTGGGTTGCGACGAAGACGCGCTGAACCGTGGCCTCGGGTACAGGCTGCGAAAACCCGGTCACCGCCGGGCGTGTGCAAGCCGCCAGCAGAACGGCCAGGCATCCGACAAGCAGGCTCAGGTGACGCGTGCGCAACATGGGACCGATAAGACCACAAGTGCCGCGTTCTGCCCACACCTCAGTTGCAGTTCAAAGCCCGATCGAGGCTTTCGGGACCGCCATAGGCGCCCAGCCGCCGGGCCTGCGCACTCTGCCCGTCCCACCGGATGGCAATCACGTCACGCCAGTCTGCGTCGGCCAGGATCATCTCGAGACCCCGGCCGCAATCGCGGATCCCGCCAGGAATGAAATCCCAGCCGATCCGATGGTTGGTCAGCCCCGGAAGATCGGCGACCAGATGCAGCGCTTCCCCGTCAAACCGCCAGATCCGAAGGACTTTACGAAGATGTGGCCGATCGACATAGGCGATCTCGATCTTGCCGTCGCCGTCAAGGTCCGCAGCTCCCACCGGCGCCAGCCAGCGATGGCTCTGCCCGATGAACGGCGTGGCCGCGACCAGACCCGCGATGCCATAGATCGCCAGCCGCGCGCCTTTCCGCAGGTCGCTTTCAACGACCACTACCGCGGCACCGCCGGGCAGGATGCGCGGGGCAATGTCTTCGAAAACGCGGGACTCGGCCAGGCGGAGAACATATCGTCGACCGGCCACGGTCAACTCCAGCGCGCCCCATTCCACGGCGTCACCCAAAACCGCGTGATCGTACCGGGTGGTCGGCTCGAGATAGCGGGCTGCGGTGATCACGTCCGCGGCCGCCAAAGGCGCCGCCGTGAAAAGCGCCGCAAGGCACGCGAAGAGGTGCCCTGCCGCGCGCCGCATCAGATCTGCTTTTCGGGCATATGCACGATTAGTCCGTCCAGATCGTCGGTCACCTTGATCTGGCAGGTCAGGCGCGAGCGCTCCGGATCGGGTTCATAGGCGAAATCCAGCATGTCCGCCTCCATGTCCTCCTTGGGCGGCATCTTGGCCACCCAGGCCGCGTCGACATAGACGTGACAGGTCGAACAGGCGCAGGCGCCACCACAATCGGCCTCGATGCCGGGAATGTTGTTGTCGCGCGCACCTTCCATCACCGTCAGGCCATTGGCCACGTCCACGGTATGCTCGGTGCCGCCAAACTCGATATAGGTGATCTTCGCCATGTCGCCGCTGGGCTCCCCTCTGAAATCGTCCGGGATGTTCTAGCGAAGCCGCCATCCGGT
Source organism: Marimonas arenosa (assembly GCF_030848945.1). Lineage (GTDB taxonomy): Bacteria > Pseudomonadota > Alphaproteobacteria > Rhodobacterales > Rhodobacteraceae > Marimonas > Marimonas arenosa. The sequence continues at coordinate 193,648 of NZ_JANHAX010000004.1, read as the reverse complement.
CGCCAGCCCCATTTGCGATGTATCCCCGCGGTCTTGCGCGAATCCACAAATGTTCTATTTTTGTTCACATGCCTGATCCATCGCCCTCGACACAGCATTCTCCGCTTCGCCCGCCCGCCTGCCTGCCCGCAAGCCATCTCTCTACCCGGCTCAACGGCCAGCGCATCACCGTGGCCGGGATCGTCATCCTGCGCCAGCGGCCCGGCACCGCCAAGGGGGTGATCTTTCTCACGCTCGAAGATGAAACCGGCATCGTCAACGTGATCGTCTGGCGCGCGCTCTACGAACGGTTCCGCCGCGCGGTGATCGCCGGGCGCTGTCTGCGGGTGACGGGGCGGTTGCAATGCGAGAACGGGGTCATGCATCTCATTGCCGAGCGGATCGAGGACATCTCGCCCCTTCTCGACCGCCTGCTCGCGCTCGAACAGAGCGGTCCCGACGGCCGACATGACGGCACACTTTCCCAAAACGTACAAACCGGGTAAACTGTTGCCAAAGAAAACACAGGCAGAGCAGCCATGTCACCGAGGATCCTGTTAACCGCGTTCGGCACCTGCGCCATGCTGGCCGCCTGCAACCCCGCGCCCGGAGTGACCCGGTTTTCCGAGCCTGCCCTGGTACAGACCTTCCAACAGGCCCCGCCCGGTGCCCCCGACGGCAGCTGCTGGGGCAAAGAGGTCACGCCGCCACGTTACAAGACCGTCTCGGGCCACGTCATGGTCCAGCCGGCGCAAGTGCTGGCTGATGGCACCGTCATGTCCGAGCCGATCTACAAACGCGAGGACCGTAAGGCCATCATTGAACCGCAGCGCGAGCTCTGGTTCCGCATGCCCTGCGAGGCAGACCTGCCGCCCGATTTCACCGCCTCGCTGCAACGCGCCCTGCAGGCCCGTGGCCACTATCACGGCGCCATCACCGGCGAGATGGACGGTCGCACCCGTCACGCCGTCCGCCGTTATCAGGCTCCGCAGGGCCTCGACAGCGCGATCCTGTCGCTGGCAGCCGCCCGCAAGTTGGGCCTGGTGCCCGTGGAACGGCCGGAAAAGGAGTGATCCCGTGCCCATGCCTTGGGCCTATCGCCACGCGACACGCGACTGGCGTGCCTTTCTTGAGGATGCCAAGGAGGAACTGGGGCTAACCTCAGACAATATGGCATATACCGCGGTACAAGGCGTGCTGCTCACCTTCCGACGTCGCCTGACGCCGACACAGGGCCTCGCCTTCGCCGATCAGCTCCCGGCGGTGCTGCGGGCGATCTTCGTCGCGCGTTGGGACATCTCGCAGCCCCCCGAACCCTGGATCAGCCTCGAAGAACTCAATGCCGAAGCCCGCGCCTTGCGCCCACATCACAATCTGACGCCACAACACGCCATCGAGGCCACCGCCCGTGCCCTGCGCGCACATGTCCGGCAGGTAGATTTCGACCGCATGCTTGAAACCCTTCCGCCCGAGGCCAGGGCTTTTTGGTTGGCCGAACACCCCGAGACCATCCCGCGCGAAACGAAGTAGGCCGGGCGCGAGCCCGGCCTACTTCGTTTCTCCGCCTGGCCCCGGGCACACCCGGGCTGGCATCACTTCTCCAGCGACAGCGCCACAAAGCGCGGATCACCCGCACGCCGCACCAGCAGCAGAAGCGACTTGCGCCCGGCCTCTTTGGCCTCGTCAATGCGCGCCTCCAGATCGGCGACGACCTTGACCTTCTGCTGGCCGGCCTCGGTGATCAGATCGCCCGCGCGAAGTCCTTTCTCGTAGGCCTCCGACGTTTCGTCGATGTCGCGCACGATCAATCCTTCGGCACTGGCGTCGAGATCGAGCTGACCGCGCAGTTCGTCGGTCATCTGGCTCAGCGTCATGCCCAGCACGTCCTTCTCGGTGGCTCCGCCATCATCCTCACCACCCGGCTGCGCGGCCGGGATCGCGCCTTCTGCCTCTTCGCGGCGACCCAGCGTGACCTTCAATGTCTGGGTCTTGCCTTCGCGGAACACCACCAAGCGGACGGTCTTGCCGACCTCGGAATTGCCGACCTGTCGCACCAGACCTCGGGTGTCTTCCACGTCCTGTCCATCGAAGCTCAGGATGACGTCACCCGACTGGACTCCGGCGTCCTTGGCTGGTCCGTCCGGAACGTCGGTCACAAGAGCGCCGGCCACCTTTTCCAAACCGATCGCCTCGGCTACGTCCTCGGTTACATCTTGGATGCGCACGCCGAGCCAGCCGCGGCGCGTCTCGCCGAACTGCTTGAGTTGGTCGACAACCTTCACCACCACGTTTGACGCCATCGAGAACCCGATCCCGATCGAACCGCCATTGGGCGACAGGATCGCCGTGTTCACACCGATCACTTCGCCATCCATGTTGAACAGCGGTCCGCCCGAGTTGCCCCGGTTGATCGCCGCGTCGGTCTGGATGTAATCGTCATAGGCCCCTGACAATGCCCGGCCACGCTGCGACACGATGCCGGCGGAAACCGAGAACCCCTGCCCCAGCGGGTTGCCCATTGCCATCACCCAATCGCCGACACGGGCGGTATCGCTGTCGCCGAAAGGCACGAAGGCCAGAGGTTTTTCAGCCTCGACTTTCAGCAGCGCGATATCTGTATTGGGGTCGGTGCCGATCACCTTCGCTTCCAGCTCTTCGCCCGTGAAAAACTCGATCACGATCTCGTCGGCGCTTTCGATCACGTGATTGTTGGTGACGATATAGCCGTCCTCCGAGATCACGAACCCCGAACCCAAAGCCGACGAGCGCCGCGGCCGGTCACCGTTTTCCCGGTTCCGGTCCTGAAATTCGCGGAAGAAATCCTCGAATGGGCTCCCTTCCGGTACGATCGGCCCCGGGCCTGTGCCTTGCGCCACAACGGTCGAGGTGGTGATGTTCACCACCGCCGGGCTGACTTCATCGGCCAGATCGGCAAAGCTTTCGGGCCGCGCCGCGGCCTGAATCGTTTGTACCAGGAGGAAGAGCGCCGACAGAACGCCCAGCCAGACAAGCTGAAGCGCCCGGTTCGAGTCATTTCGGTGGATGGGAAGTGCAACTGCCAGATTTTTCACTTCCGGGTCTCCTTATTCAAAGTGAAGTTCAAACCGCAGCTCTCCTTGCAGGGGGCCGCTTTGATTACTGACAGTAATCTAGGTGTCCTGTCGCGCAACACAAACCCGGCCACGATTTCTCAACCGAATGTGAAGATACGCGAAAAACCGCGTAAATCCCAGAGCTCACGCCCCAAGCAACTTGGCCACCCAGACCAGCAACAGGCCCAGCACCAGCGCCAACAATCCCATCAGACGTCGCGCCTCGGGCGGGATCTGCCGCAGTGCCTCGAGCATCTCTTCAACAAGCGAAGGGGCCAGTGCATAGACCAGCCCCTCCACGATCAGTACCAGCCCGAGGGCCAGGAGTGCCGTCCCGACGATCATTCGGGACGGTCGGTCTTGAGATAGTCGAAGAATTCGCTGTCCGGTGACATCACCATGGTCGTGTTCGACTGCCGCAGCGCCTCCTTGTAGGCATTGAGCGAGCGGTAGAATTCGAAGAATTCCTTGTCCGCTCCAAAGGCTTCGGCAAAGATCGCGTTGCGGCGGGCGTCGGCCTCACCGCGGATGATCTCGGCCTGCTTGCCGGCTTCCGACACGATCTCGACTTGGGTCCGGTCGGCCTGGGCGCGCACGCGCTGCGCGGCCTCGTTCCCGCGGGCGATCTCGTCGGCGGCCTCGCGTTCACGCTCGGCTTCCATCCGCGCGAAAGTGGCATCCAGGTTGGCCTCGGGCAGATCGGTCCGCTTCAGCCGCACGTCGATCACTTCCAGCCCCAGCGCCCGCGCTTCGGTGATGGCGAAATTGCGGATCCGCAGCATCAGCGCCGCCCGGTCGCTCGAAAGGATGTCATTCGATGACACCCCGCCCAGAACCTCGCGGGTTTTCGACCGCAGGATCGAATCGAGCCGCCGCCCGGCGACAGCAATCGCCTGATCACCCCCGGCGCCGGTGGCTTCGCGGAACTTGTTGACGTCGGCAATCCGGAACCGGGCAAAGGCGTCGACTTCCAGCCGGCGGTCGTCCGACGGCGTGATTTGAAGCGTGTCCACCTCGCGGCTCAGGATACGGTCGTCATAGCGCACCACCTCTTGGATCAGCGGTATCTTGAAATAAAGCCCGGGCTCGTCCTTGGTCGACACCACCCGTCCGAATTGCAGCACCAGCGCCTTTTCGCGCTCGTCCACGATGAACACCGCCGACAGCAATCCCGCCAGAACCAATACGACGACGGGAAGAATATAGGTTGATTTCCGCATCAGTTGTTTCCCCCGGCATTCGATTTACGCAGCTCGTTGAGCGGCAGGTAAGGTACCACGCCCTGGCCACCCTTTTGCTCGTCGATGATGATCTTGTCGACGCGGCCCAGCACTTCTTCCATGGTTTCCAGGTAGAGTCGCTTGCGGGTCACGTCCGGCGCCTTTTGGTACTCTTCCAGCACCGCGCTGAAGCGGCTGGCCTCACCCTCGGCCTCGTTGACCACCTGCGCACGGTAGCCCTCGGCCTCTTCCAGCGCCTGGGCGGCTTCACCGCGGGCTGCCGCCAGCACCTTGTTGGCATAGGCATCGGCCTGCTTTTCAAGCCGGTCGCGCTCCTGCTCCGCCGATTGTACCGCGAAGAAGGCCTGTTTCACCCGCTCGGGCGGGTCGGCCTTGTCGAAGTTGACGCGAACGATGTTTACGCCCGACTGGTAACTGTCGAGGGTCGATTCAATCAGGTCCTGCAACCGCTCGGCGATGATGCCGCGGTCACGGTTCAGGATCGGTGCCAGTTCGCTCTGGGCGATGATCTCACGCATCGCCGATTCACTCACCGCGCGGATGGTTTCACGCGGCTCGGCCAGTTCGAACAGGAAGTTCTTCGGATCTCTGATGTTCCATACCACCTGGAAATCGATGTCGACGATATTCTCGTCGCCTGTCAGCATCAGGCCCGAATCTGACCGGGTGGCCCCGACGCCGATATCCTCGGTTTGTTCGCGCGTCACTGGCAGCACCTCGGCGGTTACCACCGGCCACGGAGCAAAATTGAGGCCCGGGTTGCCGGTATCGGAATACTTGCCGAGGAACAGTTCCACTGACTGTTCTTCCGGTTTGACCGTGTAGAAGCTGGCATAGGCCCAGAGCGCCACCACCGCAAGCACGCCAAGCAGCACGGTACCGCGCGTCAGCGCCGGGCCGCCGTCGCCCCCCGCACCGCCGCCGCCACCGCGCCGCGATCCGTCGCCGCCACGGCCGCCCATCAGCACCTTGAGCTGCTCCTGGCCTTTCTTCATCAATTCTTCGATTTCGGGAATCTGCGGCCCGTCATCGCCCGGACGTCGGCCGCCGCCGCGTCCGTTGTCGCGTCCACCGCGGTCGTCGCCGCCGTTGTTTCCGCCGCCGCCCCAGGGGCCGCCCGAATTTCCTGCCATCTACAGCTTTCCTCTCTTCTTCGTCCGGTTTTCACTACCTGTGCAGTGGGTCCGGAAAAATCAACCCACGACGCGCGTCGGAGTCCTCATTGTCACGATCTCTTCGCTCATTGTCGGATGCACCGCCACCGTGCGGTCGAAATCCTCTTTCGTCGCCCCCATCTTCACCGCAATTCCGGCGAGTTGAATCATTTCGCCCGCTCCCGGCGCCACGATATGACAACCCAAAATCTTCCGGGTTTCGGCACAGACAATCAACTTCATCAGCACCCGTGCCTCGCGCCCTGCAAACAGCGTCTGCATCGGCCGGAACGAGGTTGCGTAAACCTCGATCGGCCCTGCGTCGCGTGCTTCTTCCTCGCTCATTCCCACCGTGCCGAATTCCGGCTGGGTGAAGATCGCCGTCGGAATCAGTTCGTGGTCGGGTTTCGTGAGGTTGCCTTTGAACACCGTTTCGACAAAGGCCATGCCCTCGCGGATCGCCACCGGCGTCAGGTTCACCCGGTCGGTCACATCGCCGACGGCATAGATCGAGGGCACTGCCGTCTGACCGTAGTCATCAACCAGCACTTCACCCTTGCGGCCCAGTTTCACGCCCACGTCTTCAAGGCCCATATCCTCTGTGTTGGGGTGCCGCCCGGTGGCGAACATCACAACGTCGAAATCGCGCTTATCCCCGTTGGTGGCCTTGACATGCACCCCGCCGCCATCCGCCGGCTCCATCTCGATCACGTTGGTGCCGAGATGCAGTTCGACCCCGTTCTGGATCATCTCTTCGCTGACCAGCCCGCGCGCCTCTTCATCGAATCCCCGCAGGACCTGTGCACCCCGGTAGTACTGCGTGGTCTTGACGCCCAACCCGTTCATGATGCCGGCAAACTCGCAGGCGATATAGCCGCCACCGACGATCAGGATCGACCTGGGCAGTTCATCGAGGTGAAAAATCTCGTTCGAGGTGATGGCCAACTCCTCGCCCGGAATACCCGGCTTCACCGGTCGCCCACCCATCGCCAGCAGAATATGCTTGGCCGACTTCCGCTCTCCGGAGGACAGTTCGACCGTATGCGCATCGACGATACGTGCCCGGGCGTCGAAGGTCTCGACTCCGCTGCCGGCGAGCAGTTTGCGATAGATCCCTTCCAACCGGTCCAGCTCCGCTTCGAGATTGCCACGGAAAACCGGCCAGTCGAACCCGTCGGTATGTACCGTCCAGCCATAGGCGGCGGCATCTTCCATCGCAGGGGCATATTCGCTGGCAAAGACCATCAGCTTTTTCGGCACGCAGCCACGGATCACACAGGTACCGCCGTAGCGGCTCTCCTCGGCCAGGGCCACCCTGGCCCCCGCCTCGACCGCAGCAACCCGCGCCGCGCGGACGCCGCCCGAGCCGCCGCCGATCACGAAGAGATCATAGTCGAAATCACTCATGGTCCGCCCTTTTTCCGCTGCAGCGCTCCGGACACATCTATTGCAAAGGGCCGCGGAGTCCAGCCAAAGCGGCATCGCCGATCCCGAGAAGGCAGGAAATTTCGCCGAAAATCCGTGTTTCCGGTGCTATTCCAACAAATCGCTGAACAGGTTGTCGTCCTCGACGAAATCCAACCGGTCCTCTTCTTCGGTGCCTTCGTTGATATCGCGGACCACGACCCGCCCGTCGCCGTATCCGATCACCACGCGGTCGCAGATGTCGATGAACAGCCCGTTTTCCACCACGCCCGGCATCTGGTTCAGCACCATGGCAAGCTGGCGGGCATTGCCGATCCGGTTCAGATGCAGGTCAATGATGTGGTTACCCTCGTCTGTGATGTAAGGCACCTCGCCGTTCATACGCAACGTCGTCTGCCGCCCGAGCACGTCCATCGAGACCAGCGTCTCCTCGATCAACGCCTTGGTGGTCTGCCAGCCGAACGGAATCACCTCGACCGGCAGCGGAAACGCGCCCAACGTCTCGACTTCCTTGCTGGCGTCGGTGATCACCACCATCTGGTCACTGGCCGTTGCCACGATCTTTTCCTGCAACAACGCCCCGCCGCCGCCCTTGATAAGGTTCAGCTCACTGTCGAACTCGTCCGCCCCGTCAATTGTCAGGTCGAGCCACTTGGCCTCGTCCAGCGAGATCACCTCGATCCCGACATCACGGGCTAGCTCCGCCGTACGTGTCGAGGTCGGCACGCCTTTGAACTTCAGCCCGTCGTCGCGCACCATCTCGCCCAGACAGCGCACCAGCCACGCCGCGGTCGAGCCGGTGCCGAGGCCCACGCGCATGCCGTCTTCGACCATGTCGGCGGCGCGTTTGGCGGCAACGAACTTAGCCTTGTCGATGGGTGATAGTTCTCCGGTCATCGGCAGCTCTCCGTCTTTGTCCCCATCGGCCTTATAGGAACATTCCGGACCCGAAGCGAGACGCGATTGTCAGGCGGGGCTGCGGTTTTTCGTCCGCTCAGCGCTTTGCGGCATCGCGCAACAGGTCGATCGCGGCGATGATTTCGTCGGGCGTGGTCACGCCATCGCCGTCCAGATCCATGCCAAGGATCACGGTGATTTCGTTGCTGTTTCTCAACCCTCCCACTTCAGCGGGCTTCTCGCCCAGCCCGGAAAGGATCTCCGGAACCGTCACGGTTCCGTTCCCGTCCCGGTCGGCCGCAAAGTGCCGCGCCCTAATTCGTGCGGCATTGTTCGACGGCAGGATTTGCTCCATCTCCTTCATGTCTTCGACCGACACCGCGCCGTCACCGTCAAGGTCGTAGTTCAGCATCTTCGAAACTTCCCGCGCCCGCCACTGCGCGTCTTCGAAACGAAACCGCCGCTCGACGGCGATGCGACTGACATGGCCGTCGTGTTCGACACGAAACGCGACCCCGAGATAGCGGCGCTTGGCCGCCTCCGGGTCCGACAAGATTCTCTGCAACTCGTTCTGAAAGAACTTTTGCTTGGTGATGCGGTTGAATATCTCGATGCCCGTGTCAGCCCGGCCCAGCCCCGGCACCAGAACGGCCAGCGCAAGCGCAAGGCAACGAAGAACCGGCGTCATTCCACCATCATGCCACGCACGCCGCGCGCCATTTCCTGGAGGTTCACCGCCCCGTCGTCATCGAGATCGAAGAACATCAGATCCCGTGCCTGGGCCAATGCGTTCTCGGATCGCCGGTCCAGTGCGCCGGGGGCTCTAGCAGCCTCGCGCATCTCGTCGGTCGAAATCGCGCCGTCGCCGTTGGCATCCGCAGCCGACAGGATCAGCGCGGCGTCGACCTTGCGGCGACTGTCCATCCGGCTCAGTACCGCGTCGCGCTCCTCGGGCAGCAGGAGACCATCGAAATCCAGGTCCATCGCGATCAACTGCTGCATCGCCTTGGCCCGCATCTCGGCCACCAGAATGTTCTCATAGACCGCCAGTGTCTCACCGGTGATGTCACCTCTCGGATCGACCTGAAGCATAATCGTCGCCAGCCATTGAATCGCATTTGACGCTGGACCGCGCTCGACATAGCTCAGCGATTGCGGCAGGTCTTTCAGGGCCAGCGTCTTCTCTGCGGCTGGCGCAGCAGCCTTCGTGTCCTGCGCCATCGCGGTCCCCGACAGAGCCAGCAATACCGCCACCGTTGCCGTCAGAATTCTTCGCATTGCCTGTCCTCTTTCACTTATCCATCACTGAGTATGTTCCAGCACCGCACTTTCCGACAAAGGCAGGCCATGCTGTCCGCCAATCAATCAAAAATTGATCGATAAAGCCGAGAGACACGTTTTTCCAGCACATCCGCGGAAAAATACCGTTTCGCTCACAGCACCGACTGGTACAATCTGAACCAAGCGAGGAACCGCCCGAAACAGCGTGGTCGAGTTGCATGTCACCGCCCTACCGCCTGCACTATGCCCCCGACAACGCCTCGCTGATCGTGCGGCTGGCGCTGGAGGAACTCGGCGAGCCATACGAAACGGCCCTGGTCGACCGCGCCGCCGGGGGCCAGCACAGCCCGGCCTATCTGGCGCTCAATCCCCACGGCCTCATCCCGACGCTGGAGACGCCCCGCGGCCCGATCTTCGAAACCGCCGCGATCCTTCTCTGGCTTGCCGACACCCACGGGGCACTGGCTCCTGCGCCAGACGACCGCGAGCGCGGCGCTTTTCTCAAATGGCTATTTTTCACCTCGAACACGGTCCATGCCGGGCTCAGGATGCTGTTCTACCCCGAGAAATACGTTGGCGCCGATCCGGGCGCAGGAAACGCCCTGCGCACCCGGATGCAAACCAGCCTCAAGACCCACCTGACCAAGCTCGATACCCTCGCCGCCGCCCAGACGCCGGTTCTGAACGGCATCCCGCTTACCGCGCTCGATCTCTACCTCCCGGCCCTTCTGCGCTGGATGGCCCTCTATCCCGCAGGTGTAACCGGCTGGTTCCGTCTCGCCGACACGCCGCATTTGCACGCTCTTGCGGCGCGGATCGAACAGCGCGACAGCGTCACCCGCGCCAAAGCTGCCGAAGGGTTGGGCGAAACCCCGTTCTCCCGACCCCGCCATGCCACCCCGCCCGAAGGAAGCGCGCGCTAGATGTTTCTCTCCGTCTTCGACATGTTCAAAATCGGCGTCGGCCCATCCTCCTCGCACACGATGGGCCCGATGTCGGCCGCCGGGCGGTTTCTCGATCTCATGCGCGCCTCGCCTTTCGAATTTTCCGGGCTGCGCGGCTCGCTGCATGGCAGCTTGGCCTTCACCGGAATCGGCCATGCCACCGACCGCGCCACCATTCTCGGCCTCGCCGGGTTCCAGCCGGAAACCTACGAGCACGACAAGGCCGAGGAAACACTCGTGTCCATCCGCGAAACCGGCCGCATCATGCCACCCGGCCTGCCGACGCTGAATTTTCTGCCAAGGGAAGACCTCGTCTTCGACTATGGCCCCGCGCTGCCGGGCCATGCCAATGGCATGATCCTGATGGCCACGGACGCCCAGGGCGACGTGATCCTGCAGGAGACCTACTATTCCATCGGCGGCGGTTTCGTGTTGACCGAGACAGAGCTGGCTCAGGGCAAAGCCACCGACGAAGGCGCTCCCGTCCCCTACCCGTTCAAGACCGCAGCGGAGATGCTCGACATGGCGCTGCATTCCGGCAAGTCGATCGCCGAGATGAAGCGCGCCAACGAAATCGCCCGCGGTTGCGCCCAGTCGCTCGCCACCGGCACCGCGCGGATCTGGCAGGTGATGAACAACTGCATCGAACGCGGTCTGACCACGTCGGGAGAGCTTCCCGGGGGCCTGCGGGTCAAGCGCCGCGCCAGGTCGATCCGCGAGCAGCTCGAAGCCGAGCGCGGGATGAACCTCAACGCACCGCACACGATCAACGACTGGATTTCCGCCTACGCCATGGCGGTAAATGAAGAAAACGCCGCCGGCGGCCAGGTCGTGACCGCCCCCACCAACGGCGCCGCCGGGGTGATGCCGGCGGTGATCCGCTACTGGCTCGACCATATCCCCGGCGCGGTGCCCTCGAAAATCGAGGATTTCCTGCTCACTGCCGCCGCCATCGGTGGGCTGGTGAAGTTCAACGCCTCGATCTCGGGCGCCGAGGCAGGGTGCCAGGCCGAGGTCGGCAGCGCGTCGGCCATGGCTGCGGCTGGCCTCTGTGCGGTGATGGGCGGCACGCCCGCGCAAGTGGAAAACGCCGCCGAGATCGCACTGGAGCACCATCTTGGCATGACCTGCGACCCCGTGAAGGGCCTGGTTCAGGTGCCCTGCATCGAACGCAACGGGCTGGGCGCGATCAAGGCGGTCTCGGCCGCGAGTCTCGCGCTGCGCGGTGACGGAACCCATCTGGTGCCGCTCGATGCCTGTATCGAGACCATGCGCCAGACTGGTCTCGACATGGGCGAGAAATACAAGGAAACCTCGCTCGGCGGTCTTGCTGTCAACGTGCCGAACTGCTGATCGGCGCAGGGTCGCGGCACATCCCGTGCACGTGGCAAGGCACTCGATGCCAACAACCTCATAAATTGAAATCCACTTACTTTCTAAAACATAAAGTTGCAAAGGTGCCGGAACCCTCCTAGCGTCGCTCCATGGTTTCCGATCGCCCTCTTTATGGTCTGCTGCTGATGCTCGGTTTTTGCATTGTTGCCCCCGCGGCCGATGCTGTCGCCAAGCTGCTCGGACAGACCATGCCAATCGGTCAGTTGGTCTTTTTCCGTTTTGCCATACAAGCAGTCTTGCTGATCCCGCTGGTCTGGGTCACCGCGCGGCCCTGGCGTATGCGCGGACGCGTCCTGCGGCTGACACTGCTGCGCACCGTGATGCATGTCTTCGGCATCGGCCTGATGGTCGCTGCCCTGCAATACCTGCCACTGGCCGACGCCATCGCGATCTGTTTCGTTATGCCCTTTCTTTTGCTGGTCCTCGGAAGGCTGCTTCTCAAGGAAGAGGTTGGTCGCCGCCGCATCCTCGCCGCGCTCGCCGGGTTCTCCGGAACGCTGCTGGTGATCCAGCCCAGCTTCACCGAGGTCGGCTGGGCCGCCCTGCTGCCGTTGGGCGTGGCGCTCAACTTCGCCTTTTTCATCCTGGTCACCCGCCAGATCGCAAAGGAGACCGACCCCGTCGGCCTTCAGGCGGTCTCCGGCGTGTTTGCCGTCGGGTTGATCGGGCCGGCACTGCTGCTGGGCCCTGTCTTGCCGTTGGAGTCGCTGGCGCTGATCTCACCGAACGGCACCGAATGGATGTTGCTGTTAGGCATCGGCCTGCTCGGTACGCTGGCGCATCTGCTGATGACCTGGTCGCTGCGCTTTGCCCCCGCCGCCACGCTGGCGCCGCTGCAATATCTCGAAATCCCGGTTGCCGCCATGATCGGACTGGCCGTGTTCGGCGACTGGCCCGATGCCCTCGCACTGATGGGCATTCTCGTCACCGTCGCCGCCGGGCTCTATGTGGCGATCACTGAAAAGTCCACCGCGGCGCCTGCGGGTCGGCGAGCGCCCGCACCACCGTCGCAAACCGCCCAGCCGGCAGAATGACGATCATCCCCGGGCGGTCAACCTCGACCCGGACCGGACCGCATACCTCGTTCGACGTTCCAATCCGTTCGCCCGGGGCGAAGCTGATACCATCCAACGCCCAGCGCAGGCCGTCCGACCGCGCCCTGATATCCGTCATCGGAAACAGTGAAAACCGGCTGCCGACAGGCAGGTCGAGCCGCAGATCGGGTGGGCAGAGAAAAACCAAATCGCGCTTGCCCAGCAACAGGCAGGGCCGCGCGGCAAAGCGTATCAGCCCGTGCAGCACCGCCAGTTGATGATCGACCCGGCCGCCGAGAAAGCCCACTCCGATGATCAGCGGGGCCTCGATCAGGCTCAGGCACTTCTCGAAATCCGTGGTATCCTGATCGTCGAAGACGTGGCAGCGTTCCTCCGGTACCACCGCCCGCGTCGCCTCGGAAATCGAGTCGAAATCCCCGATCACCGCCTCCGGCACAAACCCATTTTCGAGCACGACGCGCGCCGCGCCGTCGGCCGCCACAATCTTGGACCCGTGAACAATCGCCGCCTTCAGCAGCGCTTTTTTCACCTTTCCACCACCAACTAGAACAATGGGTAGCGAATCGTGAACAATCTCCTCGCCCATCTGTTATTTGTGCCCGTTCGGGAAACGGATCACATTTATGTCACGAAATGATACGGTAAACATCGCAGATTCGGGCCGGTTTGGACGAGGTAAAGATGTTTCAAGTTTAAACAAAGCAATAACCGTTTGGCGAGCAATCACATGGTCAATTCCAACAAAATCCTGACAGTCTCCTACGGCACGTTTTCGTGCACCCTCGAAGGATTCGAGGATGCCTTCGGCACCATGAAGGCCATTGCCGAATATTTCCGGGATCTTGCCGCAGATGACCGCTATTTCGGCGCCGAACCGCCGACGCCGGATGCCGAGATGCTTGCCCGCATCGCCGAACGCGAAATCGCGCGCCGGGTCGAGGCCCAGATTGAAAATCAAAATATCCGCCTGCGCGCCGATCCGGGTTCGGTTCTGCCCGTGGCGACCCGTGCCGCAGAAGCCGCCCCCGAAAAACCGGAAGTCCATGCCGAGGCCGCCGTCGCCCGGCCGCAACCCGCAGACACAGAAGACACCGCTGGCCCGGCCGAAGCCGCCGAAGCCCGGGCCGGCGACGCCGCCACCGGCTTTTCCGGGCTGACGCAACTGCTCACAGGTCGCGCCAAAACCTCAGTTGACGACACCGAAGAGCTTGCCGAAGACCTCGTGGCCGGCGAGGCCGAGGCGACGGAGGCACCGACCATCGCCGCCGACGAAGCAGAGGAAGACGAAATCGCCTGGCCCGAAGACGACGCCGCGTCGTTCTTCGAAACCGCCGAAACCACCCAGCCGGCCCCGGAGGTTCAGAGCGACGACACCGACAGCGTCGCCGCAAAGCTGTCGCGCATTCGCGCCGTCGTCTCGCAGGATAATGCGGCAGCTGTCGGGACCGATTTCTCCGAAGACGAACATGCCGACGAATTCCTCGCGGACGCGCACGAAGACATCGAAGCCGCCCTCGCCATCGACGATCAGGCCGAAAAGGCGCGCGACGCCTGGCAAGTTGAGGAAGATACCGACGATAGCGCGGCGGTGACCGCACTCCTCGACCGCTTTGACAGTGAAGAACAAGCCGAAGCCGCTCAGGCCGAGGTCGAACTGGCCGAGGTCGAACTGGCCGAGGAGGAGTCGGCCGAGGAGGAACTGGCCGAGGAAACGTTTGTCGCAGCGGACCTGCTCCAAGAGGTGCTGACAGACGAAGAACTGGCAGACGAGCCCCAGGCGGGTGAGGAACCGGTGGGACTGGAGCCTGACGAAGATCAGAAGGCCGACGCCGACGAAACCTTGGAGGAAATGGAAGACATCGCCGACGAAACCGATGTCGCGGAAATCGACGAGGATGACGCGCTGTTCTCGTCGGACGCCGAGGATTCACTCTTCGGTTCGCCCGAAGACGCGGCAGATGCCCTCGGCGGCGCGGCTGAGGACGAGGTGTCCGAAACCCAGATCCGCGCCCGCGTGATCAAAATGAAACGCGCCGATTTCGAGGCGGTGGTTACATCCGGCGATCTCGAAGAGGATCTCGACGCTGCCACCGATGAGCTCGAAGACCGGGACGAAGATTCGAGCCTGTCCGCCGAAGATGAGGCCGATCTCCTGCGCGAACTGGCCGCCGTCGAGGCTGAACTGGCCCCGCCCGAAGACTCCGGTGACGAAGACGAGTTCGCGGTCGTCGAATTCGAAGAGGAAGACGAAGACGAAACGCCCATCGACCTCTCCGCCTTCGCCGGCGCCGACTCCGACGAAGACGACGACGACCAGGGCATAGCCGGCCCCGACTATGCCGAGATCTTCGGAGACAGCGACGAAAGCGAGGCCGAGGACGAACCCGTTGCCCTGGACGACGCGGAAGACGAAGAGGAACAGCCGCGGCCGACGACGCGCTTCACCGACGACACCGAAACCGACATGGAACGCATGTTCGACATGGCCGACAGCCAGATGGACGAAGAGGCCGGCAAGGGCCGCCGCAATGCCATCGCGCACCTGCGCGCCGCAGTGGCTGCCGCCAAGGCCGAGGGTGGCAAGATCCGCACCCACGGCCCCGACACCGAGGCTTATCGCGACGATCTCGACAGCGTGGTGCGGCCCCGCCGTCCCGAGGCCGGCAAGACCCACACCCGCCGTCCCAACCCGACGCGCCCGGCACCGCTCAAGCTGGTGGCGGAACAACGTGTCGATCTCGAAAAGACGGAAGAACGGATGCCGATCCGGCCGCGCCGCGTCAGTGCCCCGGCAGCCGAGCTGGTCGATGATATCACTTCGGACAGCGATTTCGCGGAATACGCCGAAAACGTCGGCGCCAATTCCCTCCCCGAATTGCTCGAGGCGGCCGCCGCCTACCTGTCTTTCGTCGAAGGCCGCAAACAGTTCTCGCGCCCGCAGCTGATGACCCAGGTGCGCCAGGTCGAGCAGGAGGACTTTTCGCGCGAAGACGGGCTGCGCTCGTTCGGCCAGTTGCTGCGCGAAGGCAAAATCGAAAAACTCGAAGGCGGCCGTTTCAAGGCCTCCGAGAGCATCTCCTACCGCCCTGGCAAACGCTACGCGGGCGAGTAACCTGCCACCCTACCAACGAAAAACGGCGCCCTATCGGGGCGCCGTTTCTTTTCGTTTAGCTGCAAAGCATGTTTCGGCAAACGTGCCCAACCCGTGCTTCCGGTCTCAGGTGGGACCTCCCCCGCTCCGCCGAGTCGTCAGATCTTCTGCTGAGTATACTTCCGCAACTCCTTACGCGCGATCTGGCGACGGTGCACCGCGTCGGGCCCGTCGGCAAAGCGCAGCGTGCGCACCTGCGTCCAGGCGATCCCCATCGGGGTTTCCTGGCTGATCCCCGCCCCGCCATGCATCTGGATCGAATCATCGATCACCTGCAGCGACGTCAGCGGCGCCACCACCTTGATCATCGAAATCCACGGGTAAGCTTCACGCGGATCGCCCTTGTCCATCATCCACGCTGCCTTGAGGCACAGCAGCCGGGCCTGTTCGATCTCCATCCGGGCATTGGCGATTATGTCGAAATTCGCCCCCAGAAGTGCGATCGGCTTGCCGAAGGCCTCGCGTTCCAGCGAGCGTTTGCACATCCGCTCCAGCGCCGCCTCGGCCTGGCCGACGGCGCGCATGCAGTGGTGAATCCGGCCCGGCCCAAGCCGCCCCTGGGCGATCTCGAAGCCCCGGCCCTCGCCCAGAATCATGTGATCCACCGGCACCCGCACATCGGTAAAACGGATATGCATGTGGCCGTGCGGCGCGTCGTCGTGGCCGTAAACCTCCATCGCCCGCAGCACCTCGATCCCGGGCGTGTCGGCCGGCACCACCAGCATCGAATGCCGCTGGTGCTTGGGGTCCGCGTCGCTGCCGGTCTTCACCATGGTGATATAGACCTTGCAACGCGGATCGCCCGCGCCTGACGACCACCACTTTTCTCCATTGAGCACGTAATCGTCGCCATCGCGCACGCAGGACATCGAGATATTGGTCGCATCCGAGCTCGCCACGTCCGGCTCGGTCATGAGGTAAGCCGAGCGAATCTCGCCATCGAGCAACGGCTTCAGCCATTTCTCCTTCATCCAGTCCGCGCCATAGCGCTCCAGCACTTCCATGTTGCCGGTATCGGGCGCCGAACAGTTGAACACCTCCGCGCCCAGCGGCGTCTTGCCCATCTCCTCGGCGAAATAGGCATATTCCACCGTGGTTAGGCCGAAACCGCGATCGCTGTCGGTCAGCCAGAAATTCCACAGGCCCCGTTCCTTGGCCTTCGCCTTGAGGCTTTCCAGAATTTCACGCTGGCGATCGGTGTATTGCCAGCGGTCGCCCTTGCTGATCTCGGCATGGTATTCGTCTTCCAGCGGCATCACCTCGTTGCGGATCATGTCGCGCACCTGCTCCAGCAACGGTTCGTGCTCCGCGCGAATGCCCAGGTTCATGTCCATGTCTCTGGTCCTTTCCTCTCTCCGCGTTTCTCGGGCCGAGTAGAGGCCGCGCCTGACCCGGAGTAAACCCCGGAACGCAAATGCCGTTGCGTCGTGCCGTCGGCCAGGCCCGTCATCACAATGTCACATGATCCGGGCAGGCTGCAGGCCATTCCCGAATCCCTGTTCAGTACAGTCGGCGGCGGCCTCATCCCCGGGCCGCCGAATTTCGTCTGCCATCTCCCTGAGCCGGTCGCCGCCCGGTTTCTATGCGCCTGCACACGCAGCACAACCCCGGCGATTTACGGAAGGGGTCCGCGTTGAGTTGATTTTTGTTAGACAAAGCGTGATACCCGCCACAAACCCAATCAACCAAGACAGAGACCATGGAAATCCAGCAAATCAGAAATGCCACGCTGATCATCGAGTTTGCGGGGAAACGTTTCCTTGTCGATCCGATGCTGTCCGCCAAGGACTCCTTGCCACCCTTTGCCGGTACGCCGAACGACCACAAACGCAATCCTCTGGTTGAACTGCCGATCGGTTTGGACGACATCACGAATGTCGATGCCGTCATCGTGACGCACACCCACCTCGATCACTGGGACGGCGCCGCTGCCGACACCCTGCCGAAGACCCTCCCGCTTTTCGTGCAGCACGAAGCCGACGCCGGCAAAATCCGGGAAGCTGGCTTCACCGACATCCGGCTTCTGTCTGAAAACAGCAGCTTCGATGATATCGCCCTCATCAAGACGCCGGGCCAGCATGGCAGCGACGAGGCCATGCGGCGCCTTGGCGACCGGCTGGGAGAAGTCTGCGGCGTGGTGTTCCGCCACCCTGCCGAAGAAACGCTCTACCTTGCAGGCGATACAGTCTGGAACGATGATGTTGCGGACAACCTGAGCCGCCATGCGCCGGGCGTGGTCATCCTAAATTGCGGCGACGCGCAGATCAACGGGATTGGCTCGATCATCATGGGTCGTGCGGACCTGCTCGAGGTTTCAAATGCGGCGCCACGGGCAAACATCGTGGCGACGCACATGGAGGCGGTCAATCATGCCGTGCTGACACGGCAGGAACTTAAGACTTTCGCGGCCACCAGCGGAATCGAGTCCCGCGTACATGTACCGAACGACGGCGAAACCCTACGCTTCTGAGCGTCAGTCAGGCAAACGCCGGCTCCAAGGCCATAGACAGGCGCCGCCCACAACAGGTCGGACACGCGCAAAATTCATCTAAATCTCGGTAAATGGTGCGGTCGAGAAGACTCGAACTTGCACGACGCCAGAGAAACACTACGTAAAACCAACCACTTGCCAAGATACCGAAGAGAGGCATTCCTGAGCGGGTGTGCTGTGGGTTCTTCTACGGTGTGCTTCAATTGGTCGTCAAGGGCAGCACGTCGCGGGAGACCCACTATTGGAACGGCTTAGCCTTGGCCCTTTCGCTCCGCATGATGAGCTTGTTCAGGCCGCTTTCGGAGATGACCCAGACGGCCCTGCCAGCACCGGCGAGACAAACAGAGGCGCGACCTCTCTTCATCTTTTCGTCGTCATTGACGGGGACCGAGGTCTCTCCCGCTCTGCCGCAGGCCGAGACCGTTGTAGGAATCTCTGGCACGGCTCGTCGTCGATCTGGACCACCCTCAGGTCCATTCCACCGTAGCTGTAGGTCGGTACCTCGGGCTGCGCTCGGCCCAAAGCTGCCGTTCACGGCCTTCCCGGTCGCTGCAGCGCAGCTTCCCCTAACCGGACGTTCACGTGACGACGCAGCATTTACCCAAGGCGAACGACCGCAACGCGGACCGAGCGGCCCTTCGCGAATGTCACAGCAACTCGCACGTCCGGCCCAGACCGGCCATTGGTGCCACCGTCCATCGCCGCAGTGCGGCTTTCGCATTCCTGCCGTTCGTTCGTCGCGTTGCATTTCCTTCAAGGCAATGACGAGCCGACCTCGCCAATCACTGAAAACAAACCGCTAGTAAGCGGTTGCTCGATGCCCAGATAGATTGGGCAACACTCCTGCTGGCTGGAACAGGTCCTGACCAGAAAAGTCGTGAATTCTCATTGACATTCGCGGGAAACGGTATCATATGATGCCAACCGAACATCTCAGCGAGTGAGCAATGGGTAATGGTGGTCCCAGATGAGATACGAAAGAAACTGACCATGTTGTGCAGGTCTTCCCGCACCAGGATATCCGTATTCACGAAGAGGCGCCCCAACAAATGGTCACCAACGAGCCTGTGCCCTCCTGGGTCAATTGAACCCTTCACTGAAGCTGGTGCGTGGGAATTCGTGGCATCGCGCCTAGAGAGTGGCGCTCATGTTGAGGTCATAACTCTGGATAAACCACCTGGGAAAACTGGCTATGTCATGCTGATTCCAGGCAACTACAACGAAGAAATCTACATCAAATTAGAAATAGTGGGCGAAAAGGTAATCGGGCGCAGCTTTCACGTAAGTGACAAGAGGAGCAACTGACATGACTAGGTCACAAGAGAGGGCGGCAAACGCCACTTGTACGTGCGCGATATGCGGCCATGAAGGTGCAAAAATCACAATGGTCGACCACGAGTTCGACTTCAAGAATGGCAACAAGATGCATGTCCTGTCCGCTAGTGTTCCTGTTGTTGAATGCGATCAATGTGAGGAGGCTTACTTCGCCGAGGGGGCGGAAGAAATTAAACATGAAGCGGTCTGTGATTTCCTCGGCAGGTTGACACCGAGAGCCATTGTCGAGCTTCGAGGAAAGCTGAATATGTCACAAGCTCAATTGGCCAAGCACACGGGTATCGGGATTGCTTCAATCAAGCGCTGGGAAGCAGGTTTGGTAATCCAGAACGCTGCTCTGGATAAGCAGCTTCGGGCGTTGGAGCCAAGGACCGAAGCCAATCCGCAGAGAGTATGGAATCCCACCTTTCGCACGACCATTTCTGCTTCTGCGCATGAACGAGCCCGAAACTTTTCCTTGAGACCGAACTCGAACCGACAGCTTGAGGCGGCATGATGTACGTGGTCACTTTTTTTTCTTACAAAGGGGGTGTCGGTCGCACTCTGGCATTGGTCAACATCGCCGCGATGCTTGCCAAGTCCGGACGGAAGGTGCTCGCCGTGGACTTTGATCTCGAAGCTCCGAGTTTGCCGAGCTTTGAGATCTTCCAAGGAGCCCACAACGCAAGCGGTTTGGTCGATTATGTCACTTCGTATAGGGAAACGGGGATTGCTCCGAGATGCGAAGATTTCATCGTTCGGAGTGAAGTCGAAGGCAATCCAATTTGGGTGATGCCCGCCGGGCGACACTCTGACGGCGACTATACGGAAGCACTTAATAACATCGATTGGAACGAGCTCTACGAGAAGCAAGATGGCTATTTGTTGTTCGAAGACATGAAACAACAGTGGGCCGAGTATGGCGGGCATGGGTTCGACTACGTCCTCATCGACAGCAGAACCGGGCATACGGATGTGGGCGGCATTTGCACACGACATCTGCCAGATGCAGTAAGCGTCATGTTCTTACCCAACGATTCAAACATCACTGGCCTGGTTCCGATTGTGGAAAACATCCGCGTTGAGAACTCAATGAGGTCCAAACAGATCCATCTTCACGTCACTCCATCCAATGTCCCAGACTTGGATGACGAGAAGGGTATTCTTGCAAAGCTGCTAGATGACGCCTCAAGGAAACTGAGACGAGGCCGTGGCTTCCCCACGACCATACATCACTATCAAAGTCTGGACGTTCTTGCGAAGGACACATTCTCGATCACTCGGCCAAACTCGAAGCTGTCTAGAGAGTTGGAAGAGCTGCGCATGCAAATCATAGGGCAAAATTTTGCAGATCGGGAAGGAGCCGTTTACACTCTCCGGGCGGTACCGGAGGAGCTTGATAGGGCCCGTAAGCGTAGGGATGCCGATAGACGAGAAAGACTGCATGAGCAAACTCGGAATATTCTGTTCCTTCACTCCCATGATGGTGAGATTGGTTTTCTAGCGGCTCAAGCATTTGAGGCGTTGGGCGATCAAGCTGAAGAGCTGGAAGCTCTGAGCATTGCGATTGAGCATGGTTACGATACCGACCGGGCCCGCTTAATTCGCGGCGTCAAGTCTCTTGCCTCTTCGGAAGATGAGACAGCTTCACTGGAGGACTTGCGCGAAGTACTGAAGTCAGAAACGGCGACACCTTTCGAGCTCATCCCTGCGATACAAGTCCTAAAAGACTTCTCGAGCGAATGGCTTGAGAACGTGAAAACAGCCTTGGATCGACCAAACGAACAGTACAACACATTGCTTTCTTTGGTCTGGCACTTGATGTCATGGCGAGAAGCAACTCCTCTGTGTGCCGAGCGGTTGTTGAGGCTAGCCGAATTCGAAGGGTTGCCGGCCAATGAAAGAAGGCGAGTTCTCAATCATGCTGTCTTGTGTCTGATCGCCGCCGGCGAGTTTCACAAAGCAGTACAGGCTATCGAAAACTCCATCCAAAGTGATCCTGGGGGCAACGAAGTTGACGAGCTGTTCAACCGCGCTATGGCTAAGTGGGCGGTGGATTTGGAGCCGCCCATTGAAATGCTCACCATGTTTGTGGAGCATAGTGAGATGCAATCATCTAAGTCCAACGTGAACGCTAGGCAGTGCCTTGCACTTGCTCACATGGCGTTGGGGAACCCTGAGGCCGCTCTGGAACAGATTGCACTTGCGGAAGAAGTGCTTAGTCCTGGCGAGATAGCGTTTAGTTGCTGGACATATCTAAACACGCCAAGTGAAGAGATGTCTGAACAACTGCAAGAAATGCGCTCAATGATAGAGGAAGGGGATGTGATCACTCCTCCGTTCTTTACAGCTGCGCCGAAACACCTGCATTGATTGCATCTAACGTCCACAATATAGGGTAGCAATTTTGCTTCTGGACAATTTACTACATCGTAACTACCTTCAGTTACAACGAAAGCACGTTTTTTGGAGTGTTGAGATGATCTATCATCCTGGTTCGGACGAATAGGCTCGTCTGACGCGCATACTGGAACATCAGAGAGGCGTTGTGTTTGCAGCGCCTCTTTCTTTGCTCGCTTACTAGGCGCCATTTTTCCAGTTCAATTACCGCTTTTCGGGTTTGCCAGCATTTGCCTTGCTCCCGCAGCGAACTTCCGGTTTCCGCCCTTTGGAGCCAACACCGGTCGGCACTGTCGAGACGCACGTGTCGAACACATCGCTGGGTTCAGCATGAAAGGGCCCGCGAAGGGGCCACTTTCCGCTGTTCATGAAGCAACAACCTGAGGGACCAAAACGAGTTCAGACCTTCCGACGCTTCGAGAACTACAACTGACTTGCTTTCACAAAAGCCAGTCCATCGACCTCCTCATTCCGAAGGTCGCCGTCATGTCCCCGCACCCATTCCCACTGGACGCTGAGGCCATCGCAAACGGCTATAAGGGCTTCCCAGAGTTCGCGGTTCTTCACCAAGCTTCCGTCCGCCTTTCGCCAGTTCTTGCGCTGCCACCCTGGAACCCAATCGTTCATGCCCTTCACGAGTAATTGGCTGTCCGAATAGACCCGGATTGTCGCGCGCTCATCCCGCTTGATCTTCTGGAGGCCTGCCAACGCGGCTCGCATTTCCATCTGGTTGTTGGTGGTTTGCCGTGCGCCGCCGGAAACGGTCGACTTCTTGACCTCGACTCCGTCTTGGTATCGCCGGATGACTGCCACCCAAGCCCCCTTTCCCGGGTTTCCGATGCAAGAGCCGTCAGTGTGGATAGTGATTTTGGTATTCGTCATGGTGATGTCCTTGTGCGTTTGGATTGAGCTGGCGGCGTTACTTCTGGTATTCGCCGAACGATTGGTTCCCGAGGAGGCGTTCGAGGCCCTCGGACATGAGGGCCGCTAGAACCTCGGCCCTTGAGACTTCCTTGCCGGTGTTCTCTAGGTGGCGCTTGCGGAGCACGTCCAGCAGCGCAACTTGAACGGAGCGGGCGCGAATGCTGGTCCATGCAGCCTTATCTTGCCCCCTGCGCTTGCTAATGGTGCTGGAGATGGTCTCCTCTGCCGCCATGATGTCTGTGGTCGGCAGGAGGCGGAAAACCGTCCTACGGAGCTTTCGCGCCCACCGTGAGCGCCCGCTCTGGCCGACTGCGGTGGCCTGGGTCTTGGTAGGCCGAGTGTAACTGGTGGAAGTCATGGGGGTTCCCTTCTTATGTAACTGAAAGCGTCCCCGACGGAGGACCGTGAGGGCTTGGTGAGGGTTGTTGATTGGGGAGAACTCCACCTTCGTCCGCGAATGTCGCGAGGTAGTAGAGGTGGGCCTTGAAGGGAGCCTGATGGTGGTCCTGATGAAATCAGTTATCGTATCAGGATGAGCGTTCAGGTGGCGGGCTGCGCCATTGTAGACCCAGAGCGGCTCTGCCGCGATGAAGAAGAACCGAGGGTTCCCGTTCAGTCATGATCTTCGCAGCGATCAGCGGCATTGGGTCTTCCCCGTTCGAGGTGGCGGTTCCTATTAATACCTTAAGGGCATCGGTGGGTATTTTCGGGTGGGTATCTCTACCCAACCGGATTCTGTTCCATCGTCCCCATCGTCGATTACGTCATCGCCTTCATAGACAACGCGCAGAGGTGGCAAGCAGCTGCGGATGCCGCCCTTTCCACGGCACCAGCATTTGCCGAGACCAACCCGCTCATCGCTGCAAAGGCAGAACTCAATCTCATCATGCAAAATGGGTCTGCTGTCAGCGACATGTTGGTAGATGCCGACCGGGCGTTGCTGGTCGAGGTCATGACCATGTTCGTCCTTATCAGCGACCTTTTCGATAGCATGGAATATAGGGGCTTGCGTGGTGGGCGGTGGGCGGGCCGGGGAGCAGGCCTCCGCATCTTTCCCACCGGAGATGGCGATGTCCTTCATCCACTCGGCGAACGGCAGGGCCTTGAAGGGGTTGAAGCCTTGCGTCTTGCTATCGGCGAATTTGAGAATTGCCCGGGGACTGATGAAGCTACCGCGATTGCGGCGTCCATCGGCGAACCGGAAAGGGGTGTCGGCGATCTTGATGATGTCGGGGTGCTCAATACGCTTTAGCCGCCTTCCTTGTCCACCGCTCCTGTGTGGCTCGAACCCCATACTGTTGAGAGCATCGGAACCGCTGAACCAGATGTTCCCATTGGTTTCAATGATGTCGATTGCCGCCCCTCCAAATGTCTCTGTGCGGTGATGAAAGACGTCGCCGAAGAGAGGATATCCATGATGATCAAGGAGGAGGTGCGGGGCTGCGCTGGGCGCACCAGCCGTGGTATCTGTCGGGGTCATGTGAAGGTTTCCTTATAGGGCGCTTGGGGGTCGCCAGATCGGGTTCAAACTGTGAAATGGACAGACTCCACCCCTTGAAAGGCATGCGCGAAAAGCAAAAAACCCCGGCGGCCATGAGATCACCGCGGCGCTTCATCAAGGAACGGGTCGTAGTCCAGATCAACCTGTGTCCAGAGCACCGACGCCCAAATCGCCAGCTGAGGAGTGCGGCGCCCCGGCAATCCATGGGCCGCGCAGGGCCGGTTCTCTTGGGGCAAGAGTGCCGGTTAATAGGCAGCAGGCTTGAAGAGGTGCCGCCAAGCGGTGCGACGTATTGGGGCAAGAGTGGGGGTTAATCAATTTTAGGCAGGGTTCACCTGTCTCGATAGTCGATAGACCGACTGCCTGCTGATGCCCAGCCGCCTGGCTATCTCAGCAGGCCCGACGCCTTCCTCACGAAGCTGCCTGACTTTCTCGGCGTCGATACTTGCAGGGCGCCCCTTGTAGGGGCTGTCAGCGCCCTTGGCCTTTGCCGCCGCGATGCCTTCCCGCTGGCGCTCCTTCCTAATCTCGGTCTCGAACTCCCCGAATGCTGAGAGCATCGTGAAGAAGAGTCGCCCCTCTGGAGATGCGGTGTTTATTGGTTGCTCAAGCGCGGTGAGGTCGGCCCCTGCCTCCTCGATCTGAGCCGCAATGGTCAGTAGGTCTTGCGTCGAGCGGGCCAGCCGGTCCAGACGCGTGATGACCACGCAGTCTCCCTTGCGCAGGCTTCGCAGGAGGTGCTCCAACTGGTCTCGCCCCTCTCGCTTCGTGCCGCTGGCCTTCTCGGCATAGAGGTGACGCTTGGCCACCCCGGCCTTTTCTAAGGCGGCGGTCTGGACCTCAAGCGACTGACCCTCTGAGGATACCCTAGCGTATCCCAAAAGGGCACCTCCACGGGCTTCAACGGTCTGCTTCAGGGTAGCAGGGTCAGCAGTAGCGATAACCATGGCGGGTTCTCCGATTGTAATTTTAGGGTATCTTCATTTTTGTTACCGTCACTTATTTTCTCCGTCAACCCTAATGTTACGCCCTCTGAATCCCCTCGTCGCGTAACGTCAGAGTGTACCCTTTCGTTACGACCGCGCGAGCCGTCGGTGGTTGGCGAAGGTCAGGCTGAGGAAGGGCCGATCGAAGATGACCTCACCCGGTCCATCGCGGGTCACCTTTAAGAGGCTTCGAATGGTCTAGCGCTGGGCAAGGACGGAGAAGCGACCGAAGAAAATATCGAAGATGATCTTGAAGTGTTTCTTGCGTTGGATTGAAGGCGGCATGGAGCCATACTTTCCCCGTGCATGGGTCGCGACACGAAGCATGCCTCGTAGCTGATTTTGCTTAACTTATGGAGATTTCCCGCAGGTGGAGATACACGCTCAAAGACGCTACCCCAACGGGGGGAAATTGCGGGGCCGCTATATCTATTTCAGTGTGACAAATTTTTGTGGTGAAATGAGATCAGAAGTCTCCCAATAGAGATGCAGATCGCCCGCTAATTACTATATGGTCATTCATGGCCAAGGAGAGGTTGATTGTGGCACGTGGGGCGCAAAGGAAAAGGCTACTGCAGGACAACCCTTTCTGCATCTATTGTGGTGGCTCTGAGCCGAGTTCTACGTGGGACCACATGCCAAACAAGGGTATGTTCCCGAAGGACCGAGTTGAGGGGCTGGTGTTCCCCTCCTGCCAAGCCTGCAACCAAGGGTCAAAGTGGTTTGAGGACGTCGCCTCCTTCGTCGGCAGTGTTCAATGGGGGCCTCACGAGGAACATGCAATCTCTCATTTCGATAATAAGCTCAGTCACTTGGCCACACGGCATCCTGACATCGCCGAAGAGCTAAAGCCCACACATCGGCAGATTCGAGACGCTAGAAAAATAATCGACCATAACGGTGAAGAATGCGGGGCACTCAACCTAAAGGGTCCGCTGGTCTCGCAGGCTATGCTTCTATACGGAGCGAAGCTAGCTCTCGCTTTGCATTGGAAGGAGCGTGGTCAAATCCTAGGCCCCGATGGACACGTGGGGGTCATATGGCAAAGCAACGAAGCTGCGCTTAAGGCAGAAGTCCCGCAGCAGCTGTTCAAGCTTCTTCCCAATCGGGAATCTTTGCGCCAAGGCAAGAAGGCGTCAGCATATCCCTTTGAGTTTAGCAGCGGGCGCGCGCTAGACACAGACGCCACAGCGCACTGGGCTGTCTTCTCAAGCGCCTTTATGTTCAATTTGTTCGTCGGCACGACAATAAACATCGGCGTGCTGCCGTGCGAAAATGTATTCAGACCGGGTTGCCTACAAACGACAAAGGCGGATGTTCTTGCGAGCAAGGCTGGTTGGCGGGTTGGGCCTGTCACTTTTGGCCAAGAGTATCGCAGGTAGCCTTTCCCGCCCTGAACTATCCGCAATTTCCAATGTATGCCTCAATCAAAGGGCTGCCCTCCTGGCCCATCTCTCGAACTCCTTCAGACGAGCTAGCGGACTGCCATAAGTCGTCTCTGCTACAGCCTGAGATGCATGCCCGAGAAACCCGTGCCGCACCTCGACAGGAGCTCCAGCATCACGGAGGTCATCAGAAACCCTATGCCGGAGACCATGAACCGTCATCTTCTTGTCCTTAGTCTCTGCTCTCACAGCCTTCATTAGCGCCGCCGAGGCTGTGTCCGCGCCTCTCTTGCGAGCATATCGAGGGAACACCGGGGTATTTCCTGGCTGGTCCCTGCTGACCAATTCTTGCGCAACCTTGAGCCCCCTTCCCACAAGCGGAATGGTTCGTTCCGACGCGGCGGTCTTAAGCGTCCTGATGACGTTGGGTCTAACATGGACACAGGGAACCTCACCGGCGAGTTCGAAATCTTTTACGACAAGGCCCACGGCCTCCCCCAACCGCATCCCCGTCGCTCTGAGGAGACGCCAGAGTGATCCAAGTTCTTCGGTCCTTCCCCTGTCGAGTCGGGCCTGAACAACCTCAATAAGGTCGTCGCTTAGGGGCAGCTTCTTGTTGACTGCTCGGGTGTCCTCCTTGGGCCACGGCAGACCCTCAAAGGGATTCCTCTTGTCTTCGATGTCGAACTCTACGAAGGCGTGATTGATGGCGGCGGCAATAATGTCGGTTTCGCGCTTGCAGCTTCCAATCGCCATCGGCTCCCCATTGCTCTTTCTGTAGTCCAGAAGATGGTCTTTGAAGTCGGTGCCGTGGTTCCTTCGAAGTTCCACAAGTGACACCTGATCAAGCGGCCCTAACGCCTCGGTGAGCCTGCGCCACGTTCTTTCTGAGCGGACCATTTCGTCTTTGTTACCAACTATGCCCCGGTCCTTCTCATATCTCGTACGAGCGTCCAAAAGGGTTGCCCTTGGGGGTGCCGCCTTAGGGTTCTTGAGCGCACGAATTAGCAGCGGGTCGATGCCCTTCTGTTGGGCTAAACCTTTCACCAGAAGGTGTCGTGCGAACTGCTCGTCGTCTTCCAATCCCACAGCCTCGGCCACAAGGCCTTCCGCGTTCAGAAGTGCTTCATGCCAGCGGGTGACGGGGGAGCGGGTGTCGATACCAGCCAGACGATCACGAGTATCCGCAACGATACCGTCGAACTTTCGAAGGATTGCGCCATATTCGCGTTGAAAAGCTTGGCCCTCGCGATTCCTGATGTGGACTTGAAAGGTGGGCTTTCCGAGCGCCTCGGCAACATCCTTAGGGAACTTCCTGCGGAATCGCAGGACCCCATTCTTGAGTTGGTCAACGTGCTTGATCTTGATCGTCATGGCCATGTCCAGCGTGCCTCCGGTGTGCTGCAAAGTGTGCTGCAAACCAGCTCCGGAAACCTATAAGGCCCTTATATCTCAAGCATTATTGGCTTTGTCGAGAGAGATATGGTGCGGTCGAGAAGACTCGAACTTCCACGGGTGTTACCCCACAGCGACCTCAACGCTGCGCGTCTACCAATTCCGCCACGACCGCACTGTCTTGGCTTGGTGAAGGGCGATATAGCGAAGGCCTCCGGTGATGTGAAGAGAAAATCACCGGGCGCCAGCCACTTTCTTCCTCCGCGCCCCGGTGTCGCAAACAGGCTATTTCAGTTCCACCTCGACAAAGGTCATGGCGCTGTCAGACGCGTTGATCACATTGTGTTCGACACCAGACTGCCGCGTGTAGGACTCGCCCGCGGTCACCGTCACCTCGCGCACGTCACCGCCCGGTTCTTCCAACCGCATCCGGCACGCGGTCACCGCCACGATCACATAGTCCATCTCGTGCCGATGCCAGCCGGTCTCGGCTCCCGGCGGGAACTCGAACCGGGTCACCCGCACACGCGTGTCCTCGGCCAGCCGGGTCGCCGTTGCTTGCTGTCGTGCCATCGCCTGTCCTCCCGCTCTGCCATCGCAACCTAGCGCCGCACACGCAGGATTGAAACAACTGCCCTTGCCCTGCCGTGCCGCAGCCTGCACCATCACCCCGCGAAAGGATTGCCGATGACCGACACTTCCGATCCCCGCCTGCGCATCGACATCGTTTCGGATGTTGTCTGTCCGTGGTGCGCAATCGGCTATCACCAGCTGGCCCGCGCCATTGCTGAAACCGGTGTGGCGGTCGAGATCCTTTGGCACCCGTTCGAACTGAACCCGCAGATGCCGGCCGAAGGCCAGAACCTCCGCGAGCACCTGGCCGAGAAATACGGCACCACGCGCGAAGAGAGCGAGCAGGCCCGCGCCCGGCTGACCGATTTGGGCGCCACGCTGGGCTTCACCTTCGCCTTCTCCGACGACAGCCGGATGGTGAACACCTTCCGCGCCCACCAGCTCATCGAATGGGCCGAGGGCCGGGACCGGCAGACCGACATGAAGCTCGCATTGCTCAAGGCGCATTTCAGCGACGGCCGCGACATCTCCGACATCGCCACATTGGCTGCTATCGCGGGCGAACTGGGACTCGATGCCGAGGACGCTGAACAGGCTCTCGGCACCGGCCGCTTCGCCGCCGAGGTGCGCACCATGCAGCGCTTCTGGATCGACAAGGGCATCCGCGGCGTGCCGTCGGTGGTCTTCGATCTCAAGCACCTGGTCACCGGCGCGCAGGGGGTCGAGACCTACGCCCGCCTGCTCCGGCAATTCGCCAAACTAGGCTGATCACTGGTGTCGCAGGGCCTCGATCGGGTCAAGCCGCGCCGCCCGCCGGGCCGGGAAAAACCCGAACACCACTCCAACCAGGGCCGAAAAGGCAAAGGCCATCAGCACGACCAGCGGGTCGGGCGTGAACGGCACCGACAGCATCTGCGCCCCCACCGCCGCCAGCGCCAGTCCCAGGATGCTGCCCAGCACCCCGCCCAGAAGTGACAGCACGACCGCCTCGACCAGGAACTGCATCAGCACCTGCCCCCCCTGGGCCCCCACGGCCAGCCGGATACCGATCTCCCGGGTGCGTTCGGTCACGCTGACCAGCATGATGTTCATGATCCCGATGCCGCCAACCAACAGGCTGACCGCCGCCACCGCCGACAGAAGCCCGGTCAGCACATTGTTGATGCCGGTCAGCATCGAGGCGAGCTGCTTCATGTCCATGACGCTGAAATCGTCCTCCTCCTCGGGACCGATCCGGCGCATCTCGCGCAGCAGGAATTCCATCTCCAGCTTGACGTCGTCGGTCGAAAACCCGTCGCGCACCGCAACGAAGATCATCGAGACGTTGGTGTTGCCGGCCACCCGGCGCTGGAAGGCCCGAATCGGCATCACCACGATTTCGTCCTGATCGCTGCCGAAACTCGACGCCCCTTTTGCCTCGAGGACGCCGATCACATCACAGCTCAGCGTGCCCAGCCGGATGGTTTCGCCCACCGGGTCGGCAAATCCGAACAACTCGGTCCGCACCGTTTCACCCAGAATGCAAACGGCTTTACCGCTGCGCTCCTCGCTCTCGGTGAACCCGCGTCCCATCACCACCGGCCAGTCCGTCGCCCGTAAATAGCGGTTATCGGTGCCCAGGACCTGGGTGGCGTGGTTCTCGTTCCCGAAAACTGCGGTCAGCGTCCGACTGCCGATCGGCGCGGCGGTCTCGACCTCCGGCATTTCGGTGAGGATTGTCTCCACGTCCTTCAGACCGAACGGCCGCGCCTGCCCGCCGTCGCGCCGCGGCCCCATCGCGTCCTTGCCCGGCTGCACGATCAGAACATTTGTGCCCAGGCTCTCGACATCCGCGGTCACCCGGTCGGAACTGCCCTGCCCCACCGTGACCATGGCAATCACGGCCGCCACGCCGATGACGATGCCCAGCACCGTCAGGAACGACCGCAACGTGTTACGGAAAATCGCCTTCACGGCCAGTTTCAGCGCCTCCCAGATCACGACGTGACCCCCGGAACCATCGCGGCTCCGTGCAGCGGTCCGTCCGGCATCGGCCCGTCATGCGCCACCTTGCCATCCACCATCCAGATCAGCCGGTCGGCATGGCGCGCCATGTCCTCCTCATGTGTCACCATCACAATGGTCAGGTTCCGCTCCTGCCGCAGCCGGACCAAAAGAGCCATGATCTCCAGCGATGTCTTGGTGTCCAGGTTGCCTGTAGGTTCATCAGCCAGCACCACCTCGGGCGCGCCCGACAGCGCCCGCGCGATCGCCACCCGCTGCTGCTGCCCGCCCGACAATTCGCTTGGGTCATGATGCTCACGCCCCTCCAGCCCGACGAGCCGCAGCGCCTCGCGGGCTCGATGCAGCCGCTCGGTCCGGTCCATCCCCTTGTAGATCAGCGGCAGTTCGACGTTTTCCAGCGCCGTCGTCCGCGGCAGCAGGTTGAACCCCTGGAACACGAAACCTAGATAGTGCCGCCGCAACAGCGCCCGTTGGTCGCGGGTCAGCCCGGCCACGTCGACCCCGTTGAAAAAATAGTGTCCGCTGGTCGGGCGGTCGAGACAGCCCACGACGTTCATCGCCGTCGACTTGCCGCTGCCCGACGGCCCCATGATCGCCAGGAACTCGCCGGCAGCGATGTCAAAGCTCACCCCGTCCAGCGCCCGCACCTCGGCTTCGCCGGTGCCATAAATGCGGGTGATGTCTTCAAGCCGGATCAGCGGCGGCATCCCGGTGTCGGCCATCTCAGTCGTCCTGATCCGTGATCACCGCATCGCCCTCGGACAGGTCACTGCCAATGATCTCGGTGAAATCGCCGTCGGTCGCGCCGGTCTGCACCTCGATCTCGGTGGCCACCCCGTCGCGCAGCACCCAGACCGTATCGAGCGACCGCTTCGGCACCTCTTGCGGCCGATGCGGCATGATCATTCCCAGCAGGCCACTGCGATTGTCGTCCTCCTCGCTGCCTTCCGCCGTCTGCGGCGGCGCGAAACGCAGCGCCCGGTTCGGCACCCGCAGAACATCCGTCAACTCGGCCACCACGATATCTGCCGTGGCCGTCATACCCGGTCGCAGCGCGAGATCTGTATTCTCAAGCGACAGCGTGGCGAGATAGCTTACCACCCCATCCACCGTTTCCGAGGCATAGCGGATGCTTTCGATCTCGGCCGGAAACACCCGGTCGTCATAGGCATCCACCGTGAACGTGCCCCGGTTGCCTTGTTTCAGTTGCCCGATGTCGGCCTCATCGACATAGACCTGCAACTCCATCTTGGTCAGGTCTTCGGCCACGGTGAACAGGGTCGGCGCATTCAGCGATGACGCCACGATCTGCCCCGGATCAACCTGCCGGTCCAGCACCACGCCGTTTATCGGGCTGCAGATGCAGGCCTTGTCCAGATCGGCCTGTTGCAGCGCCAGGTTCGATTCCGCGAGTTGGCGGTCGGCATTGGCAACCTGCAGGCTCGCCCGTGCCCGGTCGAAGGCCGCCTTGGCATTGACCAACTCGGTGTGTGTCGCCACGCCGCGCTCGTCCAGTTTGCGGATGTTCTCATAGCTTCTCAGAGTCTCGGCCAGCGTCGCTTCAGCGCTGACCACCCGCGCTTCGGCCGCACGCAGCTGCGCCCGCTGCACCGCCACCAGCGCCTCGAGCTTGGTGGTGTCGAGTCGCGCCAATTCCTGCCCAGCCGTGACGATGTCGTTGAAATCGGCGCTGACCCGTTCGATCGTCCCACTCAACTCGCTGGAAATTGTCACGAGATTGGTCGGTTCCACGGTCCCCGTGGCGGTCACCATCACCGTGATATCGCCCCGCGACACCGCCGCCGTGGCATAGCGTGGGCCGCTGCGGTCGGCATCGCCCGCCATGAAGTACCACACCGCGCCGGCGGCCAGCGCGGCCAGCGCCGCCAGCCATATCCAGATCCGTCGCCGGCGCGTCCGGTTCAACCCCAGCCTGCGTTCGATTTCACCCTGCTTGTTTGCCATCACACACTCCGGATCAAACTGCACCGTGCTTGCCCCCCTCTCAAGCGGGCCGCCTTGATCTCCCTCAATATAATGCGTCGGGCTGACATTTCCGTCGCCACAGCTTACATCATGGCCGAACCTGCCCGAGGCGCGCATGACATGATTGAATGGAAAATCTCTGAGGCACTCGTCGACTATGACGCGGCATTGCGTTTCATGGAAGACCGCGCCGACGCCATCGCCGCCGGCACGGCACCCGAATGCATCTGGCTGCTCGAACATCCGCCCCTCTACACCGCCGGCACCTCGGCCAGGCGCGAAGACCTGACCGACCCCGACCGGTTCCCCGTCTACGACGCCCGGCGCGGCGGGCAATATACCTATCATGGCCCCGGACAGCGGGTCGTCTATGTCATGCTGAACGTCGGCCGACGCGGCCATGATGTCCGCCGCTTCGTGCAGCAGCTCGAGCAGTGGGTCATCGCCACACTCGACGCGTTCAACGTCAGGGGCGAGATTCGCGACGGCCGGATCGGCGTCTGGGTCACCCGGCCGGAAAAACCGCGGCTGCCCGACGGCTCCCCGGCCGAGGACAAGATCGCAGCCATCGGCATAAGGTTGCGCAAATGGGTGTCGTTTCATGGTCTGTCGATCAATGTCGAGCCGGACCTCGAACACTTCTCGGGCATCGTGCCCTGCGGCATCACCGAACATGGCGTCACCAGCCTTGTCGACCTCGGCCTGCCGGTGACCATGCGGGATGTCGATGTCGCCCTTCGGCGGACCTTCCCGCAAGTCTTTTCCGGCTGAGCGTTTTCCCGCCAGCCCCTTGCGAAACATATTTCCGCGACAAATCATCCGAAGGTATCGCTTGTATCCGGGTCGCGCGCGGATATATCAATATGCGGACTCACCCTGTGCGCAAGCTAATGAGGTAACTATGAAAACCATTCTGACCACCGCAGCCGCCCTGATGGCCCTCGCCGCACCCGCATTCGCCGAAGGCGACGCGGCCGAAGGCGAAAAGGCCTTCAAGAAGTGCAAGTCCTGCCACATGATCGTTTCCCCCGATGGTGACGAGATCATGAAAGGCGGCAAAACCGGACCCAACCTCTATGGCGTGGTCGGCCGCGTCGCAGGCTCTGTCGAAGACTTCAAATACGGCAATGGCCTGCAGGAAGCCGCCGAAGCTGGCTTCGTCTGGACCGAAGAAGCCGTGGCGGCCTATGTCGCTGACCCGAAAGCCTGGCTTGGCGAACAAGGCTACACGACCAAATCGAAAATGACCTTCAAGCTCAAGAAAGGCGGCGAAGACGTGTCCGCCTATCTCGCCACCCACTCGACCGAAGGCGGCGAGGAAGGTACGGCCGATTCCGACGGCTGAGCCGTCCGGACCGGCGCTGCCGCAAAGACAGGGGAAAACGGGGGCTCTGCCCCCGTTTTTCTTTTGACTAAGCCATTTATACTTGCATATCAGATACTTGTTTAACGTCCGGATAACCGGGCACAACCCGGTCCCTGGTGGTGATCCCCGGCCCGGTGCGACAAAAAATGTTGATCCAGATCAAATTCTGGCGTTGCTCCTCCACGCCCCGCCTTTTAAAACCGAAAGGGAACAGGTGCGCGGATTCCACGGTCCGGCATCTCAAGGAACATTCAACAGGAGGCACCGCAGCATGGCAGACGCAGCCATCCACGGGCACGACCACGAAGACAACCGCGGCTTTTTTACCCGCTGGTTCATGTCGACCAACCACAAGGACATCGGGATTCTCTATCTCTTTGTCTCGGCCCTCGTAGGCTTTATCGCCGTTCTTTTCACGGTGTTCATGCGGCTCGAACTGATGCACCCCGGGGTGCAGTATATGTGCCTCGAAGGGTTCTACCTGTTCACGACGCCTGAAACCTGCACGCCTAACGGGCATCTGTGGAACGTGCTGATCACTTATCACGGCGTCCTGATGATGTTCTTCGTGGTCATTCCTGCCCTCTTCGGCGGTTTTGGCAACTATTTCATGCCGCTGCAGATCGGCGCGCCCGACATGGCCTTCCCGCGGATGAACAACCTCAGCTTCTGGATGTATGTCGCTGGCGTGTCGCTGGGCGTGGCCTCGCTGTTCAGCCCGGGCGGTAACGATCAGCTTGGCTCGGGTGTGGGCTGGGTGCTTTATCCACCGCTCTCAACGCTCGAAGGCGGCATGTCGATGGACCTCGCGATCTTCGCGGTGCACGTCTCGGGCGCCAGTTCGATCCTCGGCGCGATCAACATGATCACCACCTTCCTGAACATGCGCGCCCCCGGCATGACCCTCTTCAAGGTGCCGCTGTTCTCGTGGTCGATCTTTGTCACCGCGTGGCTGATCCTGCTGTCGCTGCCGGTTCTGGCCGGCGCCATCACCATGCTGCTGACCGACCGCAATTTCGGGACGACCTTCTTCGACCCGGCCGGCGGCGGTGATCCGATCCTCTACCAGCACATCCTGTGGTTCTTCGGCCACCCGGAAGTGTACATCGTGATCCTGCCCGGCTTCGGCTTGATCAGCCACGTGTTCGCCACCTTCTCGCGCAAGCCCGTGTTCGGCTACCTGCCGATGGTCTGGGCGATCATCGCGATCGGTGCGATCGGCTTCGTGGTCTGGGCGCACCACATGTACACTGTCGGCATGTCGCTGTCGCAGCAGTCCTACTTCATGCTGGCCACGATGGTGATCGCGGTGCCAACCGGCGTTAAGATCTTCTCGTGGATCGCGACGATGTGGGGTGGCTCTGTCGAGTTCAAGGCGCCGATGCTGTTCGCCTTCGGCTTCCTGATCCTGTTCACCATCGGCGGTGTGACCGGTATCGTGCTCAGCCAGGCCGGCGTCGACCGCGCCTATCACGATACCTACTATGTCGTGGCGCACTTCCACTACACCATGTCGATGGGGGCCGCCTTCACGATCTTTGCCGGCGTCTACTTCTACATCGGTAAGATGTCGGGCCGTCAATACCCCGAGTTCTGGGCCAAGGTGCACTTCTGGATGTTCTTCATCGGCGTCAACCTGACCTTCTTCCCGCAGCACTTCCTCGGGCGTCAGGGCATGCCGCGCCGCTACATCGACTACCCGGAAGCCTTCGCCTACTGGAACTACATCTCCAGCTGGGGTGCCCTGCTGAGCTTTGCATCCTTCATCCTGTTCTTCGGCATCGTCTGGTACACGCTGCGTGCCGGCGCCAAGATCACCGAGAACAATTACTGGAACGAATATGCCGACACGCTCGAATGGACGCTGCCGTCGCCGCCGCCCGAGCATACGTTCGAGATCCTTCCCAAGCGGGAAGACTGGGACAAGGGTCACGCGCACTAAGCGCCGGGCTCTGAACAAAACGCGCGAACAGGGCTCCGGGTAAAACCGGGGCCCTTTTCAATTCCGACACGTTTCGCTCGTCACCCCCCGCGGGGCCACTAGCGAGACCGTCCGTCAGGATAGACGAGCAACCGACCTGAGAGCCCATGCCCCACCGCTGGTCCAACACGTCACAGAAATGCGAAGCCACGCTCTGGCCACACCGCTCGCTGCCGCGTCGCGGCTTTGCGGCGATCATCCTGATGGCCTTCCTGTTGGCTACTGTGCCGCTCTACGGGCTCCTGGGCACCGTTTTCCTCTGGGGCCTGCTACCATTCCTGCTAGCCGTTGTCGCCGGGCTCTGGTGGGCGCTGGAACACACCTACCGTACCGCCGAGGTTCTGGAGGTGCTCACCACAACGCCGCAGGACACCACCCTGATCCACCAGCCACGCAAGGGTGACGTGCTGGAATGGCGGTGCAACACCTACTGGGTCCGCGCCAAGATCTACCCCACCGGCGGCCCGGTGCCATATTACATTACGCTTTCCGGCAATGGCCGCGAGGTCGAGATCGGCAGCTTTCTCAGTGAAAAGGAACGTCGCCGCCTGATCTCCGAGATCGAGGTCGCGCTCGGCGAGATGAAATCGACCCACCCGTCGGGGGCCTGACCTCGGGCCTTTTCGGCGTCACCACAGGAACCGGAACGCCCGCTTGAGTTCCGCCACCCCGTCGCGCTCATACCACCGCCCATGCGCCAGGATCACTTTCTCCGGTCCCCAGGCGATCATCTGCTCGACGGCCGCCCGAAGCTGATCCTCGCGGCGGAAAAACGTCTGCCTCATGTCGCGTGGCATCTGTCCATCCGGGTCCATGGTTCCGGCCAGCCGCAGAAAGATCCGCATCCACCACGGCAGCTTCTCCGCCTCGAAATTCTCGATCAGGTCGGTCAGGATCAGCGATTTCGAGGCGCGATGAAAGAACACGGCCTCGTGGTGGATGCGGCTGCCCCGCACGATCATCTGGTCGATCTCGCCGGCCCAGGGGTCTTCGGCCGCATCGCCCAGATCGGCGTCGAACCTGAGCGTCATTCCCTTCTTCGCCGCCCGCTTCTCCACACCGGGGGCGGCCCAGGCCTTTGCCTCGGGAAACGCCGCCTGCCAGTCGCTCACATAGGCGTAGTGGATCCAGTTCGGCGCAATCAGATGCGCCACCGGGCCGAGCCTGGACACCTCCGCTCGCAACCCGTCGGTCAAAACCGTCGGCGAATGCACCCAGATGTCCCCGTCGGCCAACCGCACCACCGTCGCCCGGGTCGAAAACGGCATGCCCCAGAACCGGATCAACGGACCGTCGACAATCCAGATATCCTTTGCTACCGGCTTCAGCGTGTTGAGCGGTTCATACCCGGTTGCCATGGCGGAATGGTGGGGGCCACCCCACCGTTCGTCAAAC
This sequence comes from Marimonas arenosa, assembly GCF_030848945.1. Taxonomy (GTDB): domain Bacteria; phylum Pseudomonadota; class Alphaproteobacteria; order Rhodobacterales; family Rhodobacteraceae; genus Marimonas; species Marimonas arenosa. The sequence goes on along the minus strand of NZ_JANHAX010000004.1, from coordinate 156,333 downwards.
GAAATCGCCCGCCAGCGCCTTGCTGATCAGCGCCCGGGTGTCCTCGATCCCGTAAAGCGCCGCGAATCCGCCGAACCGCGGGCCCTGGCTCGCGCCCAAGCAGACCTCGTAGATTGCCTTGAACCAGTCGCGCAGCGGTTCGAACCCGTGGTTCTTACCCACCGCGAAGACTACCGATTGCAGGAACTCCTCGTCGGCGAAATCGGCCTCGGGCAGCGGGTCGTCACTGCCCATCGCCGCGTTCTTCTGCGCAATCGCGGCCAGCGCCCGCTCGGCGTCACCGAAACAGGCGACGAGGTCCTCGAGCGCCGCACGCTCCTGCTCGGTGGGCAGGCGATAGACTTTCGTAGGTTTGACGAAATCGTTGAAATAGCGCACCGCATACCCCGCCGCCGCGTCGAGCCCGGGGTGGCTCTCCGGGCTGGCCTCGGGGGCATATTTCGCGATGAACCCCCACAGCACCGCCTTGTCCTCGGCGCTCGATGCGCTGGCCAGATTCAACAGCATCGAGAATGGCACCACCATGTCCGACGCGGGCACATCGCCCGAATGGATGTGATAGACGGGGTTGTTTGCCTTCTGCTCCCAGCTCTGCCCGGGATAGGCCCGCAGCTGCTGGTGATACTCATCCATCGCCCGCGGGATCACGTCGAAATAGAGCCGCTTCGCCGTCTTGGGCTTCTGGTACATGAAATAGCTCAGCGACTCGGTCGAGGCATAGGTCAGCCACTCGTCGATCGAGATGCCGTTGCCTGACGACTTGGAAATCTTCTGGCCGTTTTCGTCGAGGAACAGCTCATAGGTGAAATGTTCCGGCGCCGGCTGGCCCAGGATTTCACAGATCGAATCGTAGATCGGCGTGTTGGTTGAATGGTCCTTGCCATACATCTCGAAATCCACGCCCAGCGCCGCCCAGCGGGCGCCGAAGTCGGGCTTCCACTGCAGTTTCACATGGCCGCCCGTCACCGGCAGCGTCCATTCGCGGCCGTCTTGGTCGTCGAAGGTGATCTCGCCCTTCTCGGCATCGACCTTCTTCATCGGCACGTACAGCACCCGCCCCGTCTCGGGATGGATCGGCAGGAAGATCGAATAGGTCTGCTGCCGTTCCTCGCGCAGGGACTTCAGCATCACCTTCATGATATCGTCATACCGCTCGCAGGCGCGTAGCAGGATCTCGTCGAACTGGCCCGTGTTATAGAACTCGGTCGCAGAGTAGAACTCGTAATCGAACCCGAAGGTGTCGAGGAACCGGCGCAGCATGGCATTGTTGTGATCGCCGAAGCTCTCGTATTCTCCGAACGGATCGGGCACCGAGGTCAGCGGCTTTTGCAGATGTTCTTGCAGCATGTCCTGATTGGGCACGTTTCCCGGCACCTTGCGCATGCCGTCGAGGTCATCCGAGAAACAGATCAGCCGGGTCGGAATGTCCGAGATCAGCTCGAAGGCGCGGCGGACCATCGTGGTGCGCAGCACCTCGCCGAAAGTGCCGATATGTGGCAGGCCCGAGGGCCCATAACCGGTCTCGAAAAGCACATAGCCCTTCTCCGGCGGCGCCTTCTCATAGCGTTTGAGCACCCGGCGCGCCTCCTCGAAGGGCCAGGCTTTGCTGTTCAGGGCGGCGTCGCGCAGTTCCGACATGCGAATTCTCCGATTCCCCGGCGCGATCCGTCCGCGCAGGTCCCGGTTTCCTATTGTTCAGACGGGCAGAGGTCAATATTCACAAAAGGGAAGACCAAGCCGGAAAGGATACCCAGATGACCGACCCGATCCCCCATCCGCTCAGCCCGCAAGACTGCCTTGTTGCGGTGATGATCGCCGTGTCGGCCTCGGACGAAAACATCCGTACCTCGGAACTGGTGAAAATCCAGTCGGCCGTGAACAACCTTCCGGTTTTCGCCAACTACGATATCGACCGCATGCAGGTCATGTCTCGGACGGTCTTCGATCTGTTCGACCAGGAGGATGGCCTCGATGCCTTGTTCGGCCTGGTACGCGACAACCTGCCCTCCCGGCTCTATGAGACCGCCTATGCCCTGGCCTGCGACGTCGCGGCCGCCGACGGCTCGCTCGGCGACGAAGAGCTCCGCCTGCTCGAAGAAATCCGCTACGAGCTGTCCATCGACCGCCTGCATGCCGCCGCCATCGAGCGTGGCGCCCGCGCGCGGCACATGACGGTGTGATGCGCCGTCTGGCAGCTTTCCTCCTTTGCCTTCTGCCTCTGCCCGCGCTGGCGGGCGAGGTCGAGGCCCGGATCGACCTGTCTGACCAGGAAATGACCATCTTCCTCGACGGGCGCGAGCTTTTCCGCTGGCCGGTTTCCACCGCGCGGGCCGGCAAGTTCACCCCGCTTGGGCTCTTCACCGTGCAGTCGATGAAACGGATGCACTATTCCACTCTCTATCACAACGCACCGATGCCCTGGTCGATCTTCTTCTCCGGCAATTTCGCCATCCACGGCACCGACCAGATCGGCCGCCTCGGCCGCCCCGCCAGCGCCGGCTGCGTGCGGCTGCACCCGGAAAACGCTGCCACCCTCTACCACATGGTGCTGGAACACGGCCGCGCCAACACATTCATCTACGTCGTGAGATAGCAACCAGCCAACGGCAGGTCTGCGGACCAACGTCCCGTTTTTCTACGTCCAGATATGCTCAATTCCAGTTCGTGGTCGACTTTCGAACAGCACGATGCGAACGTTTCTTGAATTGGCTTCGGCGGGAACAGGGAGAGAGTCCATGCGCCATATCTGGCAAATGACCGCGAGCGAGATTGCCGCGGCGGTGCGCTCAAAAAAGTTGTCTGCGACGGAAGTTGCAGAAGCCCATCTGGAACGGCTCGACGAGGTAAACCCTAAGATCAACGCCGTGGTGCAGGAGTGCCGCGAGGAAGCCCTGCACGCCGCCAAAGAGGTTGACGATGCCATTTCGCGGGGCGAAGCCCCCGGGGCTCTTTGCGGTGTCCCCGTCACGATCAAAGTCAATGTTGACCAGAAGGGACATGCCACCACAAACGGCCTGCGCCTGCTGGAAAACCTGGTGGCACAGGATGACAGCCCGGTGGTGTCGAACATTCGCAAGGCAGGGGGCGTGATCGTCGGACGCACCAATACGCCGGCCTTTTCCCTGCGCTGGTTCACCAAGAACAACCTGCATGGACAGACACTGAACCCGCGCAACAGGGAGATAACACCAGGCGGCTCGTCCGGCGGCGCCGCCGCGGCGGTCGCGTCCGGGATATGTGCCCTCGGTCATGGCACGGACATCGCCGGGTCCATCAGATACCCGGCTTATGCTTGTGGTTTGCATGGCCTGCGGCCAACGCTTGGCCGGGTCCCGGCCTACAATGCAAGCGCTCCGGACCGGTTTATCGGAGCCCAGCTCATGGCGGTCTCCGGACCGATTGCCCGCAGCATCTCCGACATTGAAATCTCGCTGGCGGCCATGGCGGCGCCGGATCTCCGTGACCCCTGGCATGTGCCGGCGCCCCTGGGGAAACGGGATTTCCCAAAGCGCGCTGCGCTGACCATAGCCCCGGATGACATGCCCGTCGCCGACGAGGTCCGGGCGGCCATGATCGATGCCGCAGACAAACTGAAGGCTGCCGGTTGGACCGTCGAAGAGGTCGACTGCCCGCCGATGCGGCACGCGGCGGCGATAAACGCGCGCCTCTGGATGGCGGAAACCCAGTTCGGCGCAAAAGACATGATCGAAAAGGAGGCCGAACCGGATTCCCGGTTTGTCTTCGATCAGATGACCAGGGAAGCAGGCGAAGTCGGGTTTGAAAGCCTGATGGACGCCTTGCAGGCGCGGGCAGGGCTGGTCAGGCAATGGGAGCTTTTTCTACAGGACTACCCCGTCTTCATCTGCCCCGTTTCCGGTGAACTGCCATTCGATCAGCAGTTGGATGTGCGTTCGGAACAGGCCTTCGCCAGGGTATTCGAAGCGCAGCTGACGCAACGAGGATTGCCTGCGACAGGTCTGCCCGCGCTCGCGGTCGCGACGGGCGCAACCCGGGATCGGCCCGTCGGGGTTCAACTGGTTGCGCCCAGGTTCCGCGAGGACATCCTCTTGGCCGCAGGTCTCGACATTGAAGCCGCGGGTGACCCACTCCAGGTTGCAGATCCCGATTGGGCGTGACGAGCTGGGGCTCCCCTGCGCGCGTTTGGGAAAGCACCCGCGCCGCAAGGCGTGGCATGACCACTTCGGGCTGCACCCTTTCGGTGCGTCCCGTCACGTCCCGTAGAGTTCCCCCCAGCGTTCGATCAGCTTCTGCTGCAGCTGCTTCGCGCGCTTGTTCCAGCTGCGCGCGCCCTGCGGCCGTTCCCGGTCGCCGCGCTTGATCTTGGCCCTTGCGCCCTGATCGGCGGCGAAGATCGCGAATGCAAGTTCGGTGCCATCCGGCGCCACCATGTAGCCCGCCAGGCCGCTGACGAAATTCAGCGTGCCGGTCTTGGCGTAGACCTTGATCGGGTGGCCCTTGTTCACCTTGCCATTGTCGTGGCGCATGTCGATCTTCTTCAGGATCGACCGCAACAAGCCGGCGCTGCGCGCTTTGACCAGCGCCTGCGCCATGTCCTGCGCCGTCAACCGCGACTCCTCACCCAACCCCGAGTGATCGACCAGCCGGGCCTGCCCCATGCCCAGCGCCGTTGCCGCCCAGCGGCTCATCTCGCCGCCACTGTCGCGCAACGAACTGGCCCGCCCCTTGCGCTTCACCGTCGCCGCCAGCCCGACCATCTCGGCAGTCAGGTTGTTGGAGTATTTCAGCATGTCCCGCAGAATCACCTGCAGCTCCGGGCTCGCCTGGCTGACCAGCGCCGTGCCTCCCGGTCGCGACCGCGTCACTTGCGGTTGCCGCAGCACGATCCCCTGTGCACGCGCCAAGGTGCGGAACACCTCGCCGGCGTATTTCTCGGGCTGGCGCACCGGCAACCAGCGCGATCCGCCCTTGCCCAACGCTTTCGACGCCACCGTCCAGTGGTCTTCATCGAACTTCTCGTCATAGGTGTAAACCGGCAGCGCCCGGTTCACGACGCGCATCTTCGTCACGCTCACCTCGGGGCGGTATTTGTTCGACCGCGCGTCCATCGTCACCCGCCAGCCGTTCGAGGCGCGTTTCCATTCGAAATACACCCGGTTGTAGTTCAGGCTGATGCCCGAAATCGCCGGGTTATAGCCGACGTGGTCCGGCTGGTCGCGGTCGATCTCGTGGATCTGTGGCAGGGCCCCACCCCAGACCTTGAAATCGCCCCGCACTTCGCGCACACCTGCCGCCTTCAACTTGCGCGCCATCTCTGCCAGCGCGTTGGTGTCGAGCGTGGGATCGCCCCCGCCCGCCAGCACCAGGTCTCCATTCAACACCCCGCCCTGCACCGGCCCGGTTGCGATCAGCCGCGTGACGAAGCGATGCCCCGACCCGAGGTTGTCGAGTGCATAGAGCGCGGTGATCGCTTTGCTGACGCTCGCCGGCGGTTGCGCCACGCTGCCGTCGCGGGCCTCCAACATCAGCCCTGACCCGGCATCGGCCACCGCAAAGGCCACCTGCCCATCCAGCCGCGCCGCTTGGATCAGGTCCGCGGCCCCCGGCACCGGCGCCTTCGTCGCCACCGTCGCCTTGGCGGCGCCCCCGCCGGGGCGCAGCACCGGCCTGAGCGACGTCTCGGGGGCGTTGGCCCAGGCCGGCAGAGCCAACCCGGCCAGGCCAGCACCGAGGAAAACCCGTCTCGAAAGGCGTTTGGTCATGGACGCGACTAAACCGCAAGCAGCAGTGCAAGACAAGCGGGCCCGCGCGTCCGTTCGATCACATTTTCCCCACGTCCCGGACCGTCGGCACCTGGCCGCCGGTCAGACGTGGCGCCACCCGCCGCGCGCCCGGATAGCGGTCGACGAGACATCGACCATCGGCACGTTGACGAAGCACCAGCGCGGCGCCTCGCCCCATGCCAGGGCTTGTGCCTGCCGCCCGCGCAGCCGGGCGAAACGATAGATGTCCGCCGCCTTGGCGTGTCGCGCCGCGATCCGCTGCCCCGGCCGCGCCAGCACGCCGATCGGCACGTGCTGCATGATCCAGCGCCAGTCCTGCCACTGGTCGAACTGGTGCAGGTTGTCCGCCCCCATGATCCAGACGAACCGCACCCCGGGATACGCCCGCATCAGCGCCTTCAGGGTCTCGGCGGTGTATCGCGTGCCCGCCCGCGCCTCGAAGTCGGTGATCTTTACCCGCGGATGGTCCATCACCTCGCGCGCCCGCGCCATCCGCTCGTCCAGCGGCGCCGGCCCGCGTTGCTTCAGCGGATTTCCGGGGCTGACCAGCCACCACAGCTCGTCAAGCCCGAACCGTTTCAGCGCCTCGCGGCTGATATGAGCATGGCCTTCGTGGGCCGGATCGAACGACCCGCCCAGCAAACCCACCACCCGGCCCGCGCGCGTATGTGGCATGTGATACCGCATCGGCACGTTGTCTCCCCGCGCCCCTGTCCTGTCAATCCTGTCCTGGAAATGCCCCGCCCGTGCCGGCTTCAATTGCAGATTGACGCGCGCCACTCATTTCTGCTCCAATCGCGGCAGCCGGGCCTTTCTCAAGCCGGAGGCGGAGCGATCCACCTCCCGCGTGGGGTTTCCCCACGCAGACCCACCTGACCCTGGCCATTCGGCGCACAACCGTCACTGGGCTTCGCCCAGGGCTGGTTATGCTTGGCATCGATTGGTTGAGAAAGTGCCCCGGCGCCCTGGCACGCAGACTATGAATTTCAAGGATTTCAGCACCTCCATCGCCGCAACCCTGACCGCCTGCGACTGGACCCCGAGCGCGTTGGCCGACCGGCTGCAGCGCCTGCTGCCGCCGCGCCTGCACCACCACGCGGCGCCGCTGGCCGCGACATTGAGCGCGCGCTTTCCCAAGGCCTACGCCCCGCGCCGCCATGACTTGGCCGCCGCCCTGCGCAACACCCACGAGATGGCGGCGATCTGGCACCATGCCCGGCAGCATCAGACCTGGCCCGCCCCCGAGACCGCGCCGCCTCGCTTCCTGCCGCTGCCGGCCTTCCGCGACCTCGGCCTGCCGTCGCTCAGCACCCGGGCCGAGCTGGCGGACTGGCTCGGCCTCACGCCCGAACAGCTCACCCGCTTTGCTGATCTCAATGCGCTCTCGAACCGGACGGAAAACGCCTTCGCCCCGCATTACCGTTTCCACATCCTGACCAAAGCCTCGGGCGGAGAACGCCTGATCGAAGAGCCCAAACCCCTGCTCAAACGGCTGCAGCGCCGGTTGCTGTCGGGCCTGCTGAACCGGGTGCCGTCATCGCCTGCCGCCTATGGTTTCGTGCCCGGCCGCAATTGCCTTCAGGCCGCGGCCCGCCACGCCGGCGAAGCCGTCGTGCTGCGCTTCGATCTGCGAGAGTTCTTCAACTCCATTGCCTATTCCCGCGTGTTCGGCCTCTACCGTTGCCTCGGATACCCCGGCGCCGTCGCTTCGGACCTCACCGGGCTGACCACGCTGGCGACGCCACCCTACATCCTGCACCGGCTCAGCCGCCGCCATGACAAACGGCTCTCGAACCGCCACCTGCCGCAAGGCGCGCCCACCTCGCCGGCGCTCGCCAATCTCTGCGCCCACGGGCTCGACCGGCGGCTTGACGGGCTCGCCCGGCGCTTTGGCGCTGTCTATACCCGGTACGCCGACGACCTGACCTTCTCGGGCGATGCCGCGATCGCCCGCCCGCTTCTGCGCATCCTGCCCGAGATCGCCGAAAACGAGGGGTTCGCCCTCAACCCCGCCAAGACAGGGGCCTCGGGCCGGGGCCAACGGCAGACCGTGACCGGGCTGGTCATAAACCGGCATCTCAACATCCCGCGCCCCGCCTATGATCGGCTCAAGGCGACCGTCCATCACCTCTCCAATCCCGCGGATCCGCGCCTCGCTGATCCCGCCTTCCTTGCCCGGCTCAGCGGCCAGATCACCTGGCTGGAACAGGTCAACCCGCCGCGCGGCGCCAAACTGCGCGAAAGACTGGCCCGCGCGCTCGACCCGCTTTGAAACACCTGCTTATGTTGGAAGCAAAGGGGCGTCGCTCCCGGGAACCCTGCCGCGGGATCCCGTCAGCACCGGGCAGCCCGGCCTGCGCCACCCACCATTGCTGTGGCGCCATTCCGGCAAAGGCCGCGGCGACCAAAAGGCGCGATCTCAGTCGTCCCGCTCGATTTTTGGCATATTGTGGGCGACGCCCTTGTGGCAGTCGATGCAGGTCTCGCCCTCCGACAAATCGGTACCCAGCACCACCGGTTCCATCTTTTCACGGGCACGTCGGCTCTGATGTTCGAAATCCATCGCCTCCCAGCTATGGCAGTTGCGGCATTCGCGTGAATCGTTGGCCTTCATGGTGTCCCAGACGTGCGTTGCCAGTTCCAGCCGCTTGGCCTCGAATTTTTCGGGCGTGCCGATCGTACCTTTCACCTTGTGCCACAACTCGTTCGTGGCTCGAATCTTGCGCACCACCTTCGGCCCCCAGTCGTGCGGCACGTGACAATCCGAACAGATCGCCCGCACGCCTGAGGCGTTCTTGTAATGCACCGTCGTCTTGTATTCCTCATAAACCGTGTCGCGCATCTCGTGGCACGAGATACAGAACCCCATCGTGTTGGTGGCCTCCATCGCGGTGTTGAACCCGCCCCAGAAGATGATCCCGATCACTATTCCGACCAGCAGAAGAATACCCTGACCGACCACCACGCTGGGCCGAAAAACCCACCCCCAGATCCGTTTGATCAACCGCACCATGCACCGCCTCCCTTCGCGCGCCAGAAACGTTCCCGGGGCCCCTTACGGGCCCCGGTGCAATGTCTCACCCGTAACTGCGCGCCGCTTCACTCCTTGGGCAGCATCGTCAGATAGGTCATGACATCGGCGCTGACCTGATGGTCGATGGCCCGCATCGCCGGCATCGCCTCGGCTGGCTGGCCGTTGAGGATCTTGTGCATGACCTCCCACGGGTTGCCCATCAGCGACCCCAGCGGCGGCATGTCCTTGGGCAGCTTGCCATCGGCGCCGTGGCAATTGGCGCAAACCGTGTTGTAGACTTGCTTGCCCTTTGCCGCGTCACCCTTTGGCGCCTTGGTGTCCGCGTCGACATAGGTGGACCAGTCGATCTGGCCGTAAACCACGAAATTCGCCAAATCCATCAAGTCGGCTTCCGCCATCTTGTCGCCATAGCCATGCGCCGGAGCCGTCAGGATCGCCACCACCGCGGCCGGATCACCGCCGGCCAGAGCATCGATCCCCTTGATACCGGTGGCGTGGCTGCCGCTGGCATAGGCGCCCGCCACCCCCCGGCCGTCCCAGCCGTGGCACTCCTTGCAGCGCCAGTTATTCTTGGGATCATTGGCGTATTTCTCGTTGCTTGCGGGATAAAGAGAATGCGATGCCTCCGGCACATCGGCTTTGATCACCTTGTACCATTTGTCATAGAGCTTCCCGCCCCGCGCCACCGAACCCTGATCGATGTCCTGTGCCGAAACCGCGCCGGCGAACATCCCACTCACAGCGGCGATCGCGGCCGCAACGGCGAAATTGAACTTGTACTTCATGAAATTTCCTCCCTTTTTCAGGTAGTTACCGTATATTTGACACCTTAGCGTCATGCGACATTCTGTCCTTGATCCAGATCATTTTTGAACAGAAGGGCAAAACACCGCGTCTCGCGCGGCCGCCGTGACCGCAGCGTGACATTGCGCTTGGCCGGATGCCTCGCTAGATGAAGGCAAAAGTTGAATGCAAAGGGCATTGCCATGGCCAATCACAAGTACGTCTACTTCATGCAGGGCGTCTCCAAGACCTATCCCGGCGGCAAGAAATGCTTCGAGAACATCCATCTCAGCTTCCTGCCCGGCGTGAAGATCGGCGTGGTGGGCGTCAACGGCGCCGGCAAATCGACGCTGCTGAAAATCATGGCCGGGCTCGACCCCGAGTTCCAGGGCGAGGCCTGGGCGGCCGAGGGCATCAATGTCGGCTACCTGCCGCAGGAACCCGAGCTCGACGCGAGCTTGGACGTGCGCGGCAACGTCATGCTGGGCGTGGCCGAGAAAAAAGCCAAGCTCGACCGCTTCAACGAACTGGCGATGAACTACTCGGATGAAACCGCCGAGGAGATGGCGGCGCTGCAGGACGAGATCGACAGCCAGAACCTGTGGGATCTCGACGCCCAGATCGACGTGGCGATGGAGGCGCTCAGATGCCCGCCGGACGATGCCGCTGTTGACACGCTCTCGGGCGGCGAAAAGCGCCGCGTCGCGCTGTGCAAGCTGCTGCTGGAACAGCCCGACATGCTGCTTCTGGACGAGCCCACCAACCACCTCGACGCCGAAACCATCGCCTGGCTGCAGCAGCACCTGATCGACTACAAGGGCACCTGCCTGATCGTCACCCACGACCGCTATTTCCTCGACGACATCACCGGCTGGATCCTGGAACTCGACCGCGGCCGCGGCATCCCCTACGAAGGCAACTATTCGGCCTGGCTGGAACAGAAGGCCAAGCGGCTCGAACACGAGGCGCGCGAGGACAAGTCCAAGCAGAAGACGCTGGAACGCGAACTGGAATGGATGCGCCAGGGCGCCAAGGCGCGGCAGTCGAAACAGAAGGCCCGGATCGACCGCTATAACGAACTGGCAAACCAGTCCGAGCGGGAGAAGATCACCCGCGCCCAGATCGTCATCCCCTCGGGGCCCCGCCTCGGCTCGAAGGTGATCGAGGTCAACGGCATCTCGAAACACATGGGCGACAAGCAGCTGATCGAGGACCTGTCCTTCTCGCTCCCCCCCGGCGGCATCGTCGGCGTCATCGGCCCCAACGGCGCCGGCAAGACCACGCTCTTCCGCATGCTCACCGGCCAGGAACAGCCCGACGCCGGCTCCATCGACTACGGCGACACGGTGAAGCTGTCTTACGTCGACCAGACCCGCGACGCCCTGCCCGAGGGCAAGACGGTGTGGGAGGTCATCTCGGACGGTCAGGACATCATCAAGCTGGGCGATGCCGAGATCAACTCCCGCGCCTATTGCGGCGCCTTCAACTTCAAGGGCGGCGACCAGCAGAAGAAGGTCAACCTGCTCTCGGGCGGCGAGCGCAACCGCGTCCACATGGCACGCCTGCTGAAATCGGGTGGCAACGTGCTGCTCTTGGACGAACCGACCAACGATTTGGACGTCGAAACCCTGCGCGCATTGGAAGACGCCCTGGTCGATTTCGCCGGCTGCGCCGTGGTGATCTCGCACGACCGCTTCTTCCTCGACCGCATCTGCACCCACATCCTCGCCTTCGAAGGCGATGCCCATGTCGAATGGTTCGAGGGCAACTTCGAGGACTACGAGGAAGACAAGAAACGCCGCCTGGGGGCGGATGCGCTGGAGCCGAAGCGGATCAAGTTCAAGAAGTTTACGAGGTGATCAAAGGTGGAGCGAACGCTTAGTGTAGAAGATGTTAAGAATCGCTTCTATCGCGAAGCCTTCGCTCAACCCCTTATGGACAATACCATTCGCGGTTTGTGGTGCGAGTTCATGCTTGCCGAAGCGCTTGGCTCCGAATGTCGGCCCACAGGTTTCGCGTGGTATCCCTGGGATTTGCAGATTGGCAACAGCCGCAGGGGGTTTCCTGATCGCATTAGGATTCAGGTCAAAAACAGAGCGCGCATGCAATCATGGAACATGAAAAGCGGGCAGCTGTCCGATTCTTCCTTCAATCTCACTTGGCGAAGGCGCCCCTTTTACTTCACCCGCGACAACCCCGGCGTGCCCTGCGAGGACGAGGGGTTTCTTTGCGATCTTTATGTTCTGTGTCACCACCGCGGCGAAGATCCTGCGACCGCCGATCACCGTGAGCCACCGCAATGGGATTTCTATGTTCTGCCTGTCTGCGGTCCACATTCGGCAGTTACGGAAAGCGAAATCGCTTGGCTTCAGCAAAAAACGCGTGACACCGGCCGGGGTGCGTCAACGCAAAGAAGGCCCGCAACCATGACCAAGGGCATCCGTGGCCGCCCTCCGATAATGCCGCTGGGCATTGACGAGCTTTCCATAGACGCCTTGAGGCAGTCGCTCGGGCTCGAATACTAACCGCAGGGTGGTTGGTTCCGGCATTTGTGCCGGGTTCAACCACCATTGTCCAAAAAAAAACCGGCTGCGACCACCATCACCAAAACCGCCCAATCCACCTCAACGGTGGGTGAACCTTCGCCGCCTCGAAGAAACCCCCACCCTACCCGCTGTATCTCCCTATCAACCGACGAAAAGAACCGTAGGCCGGGCTTCAACCCGGCTTCACGAACCCCCCGCATGGGTGCCGGGCTGAAGCCCGGCCTACGCGGGTTCGTACCGTTCATGCCGAATGTCCCTGTGCACCGACGAATAGAGCCACTCCTGCGGTCGTTCCACCAGCCCATGTTTCACCGGGTTGATGTGGCAATACCGAACGCAAGCCGCAGACTCCGCCTCGTTCCGAATGTGGTGTTCCCAGAACCGCCGTTGCCACACGCCGCGCTCCCGTTTGTTATGGCGTAGGCCGGGCTTCAGCCCGGCATACCGACCCGAAAGCACCACAGGTAACTCGGATGGCGGGCTGAAGCCCGCCCCACGCAAACTCATGGTGAACCGCGCCTTGATCGCGCCCCACCGCACCGCATAATCGCTGTCCCGCTCCGGCAACGTCCAAACCGCATGCAGATGATCCGGCAACACCACCCAAGCGTCGATGCGAAACGGCCGCTCGGCCCGCGTCTGTCGCACGGCGCGGCGCAGACGGTCAATCTCGCGCACCAGCACATCCGACCCCCTTTGCTGCATGTTCACCGTAAAGAAGATCGTCGCGCCGAAGACGCGGGGACGGAGGTAACGGGACATCGCCCCACCCTGCGGCACGCATGGTTAACGCCGCCTTAATCCCGACCCCGGCGCCGATTTCCCTTGCTATTTCTCTCCCATGCCCCCATATGCGCTTTTGCAGACGTTATTCTTTTTCGACCCACTGTCTCCCTTCACACGGCGTTCAGTCACTCGATCCAGACCGACTACGCCGGGCTGCCGCACCAACGCGGGCAGCAAAAAATCATGGAGACTACGGATATGGCCAATGGCACCGTAAAATGGTTCAACACCTCTAAAGGCTTCGGCTTCATCGCACCGGAATCGGGCGGCAAGGACGTTTTCGTCCACATCAGCGCGCTCGAGCGTTCGGGCCTCACCGGCCTGGCCGACGATCAGAAGGTGACCTTCGACGTCGAAGCCGGCCGCGACGGCCGCGAATCCGCGACCAACATCGTGCTGGCTTGACGCCTTCACGGGGTTCGTCAGGCATTCGCTTGACCGCTCCGGCGACATGCTATGAAAACGGGGGCTCCGCTGGGCCCCCGTTTTTTTCCGACCGCGCGGCGTGTTAACCCGGGTCTTTCCCGACCGTTGCCCCACCGCGCGCCAGACAGACGGCCAGCCAGCGTGCCAGCCATACTGCCATACCCGTCGCCCCCCACCCGAAGACGCGTTAACGATTTCGTGCGATGCGTTGAGATATCCGTCATTTTCCGCTATCGAATCCCCTATAAGTCCCCGCCAAATGCAGGAAACGACCATGATTTCACGCCGCCATTTCCTCACCGCCACTGCCGCAACCCTCGCCGCGCCGCATGTGGCCCGCGCCTTCGAACTCGACCCGGTTTTCACGCCGCAGCAGGTGAAAATCGGCCCGGCCTATGCCCCGGGCGAGATGCTGATCCTGCCCAAGGCGCATTTCCTCTATTTCGTCACCGCCCCGCGCCAGGCCATGCGCTACGGCGTCGGCGTCGGCAAGGCAGGTCTCGAATTCACCGGCGCCGCCACCATCGACGTCAAGAAGGAATGGCCCACCTGGCGCCCCACCGACGAGATGATCGAGCGCGAGCCGATCACCTACGGCAAGTTCAAGGACAACGACTATGTCCAGCCCGGCGGCCCCGGTAACCCCTTGGGGGCGCGGGCGCTCTATCTGTTCCAGAACGGCCGCGACACCTATTTCCGCATCCACGGCACCACCGCGCCCAAATCGATCGGGCGGTCTGTGTCAAATGGTTGCATCCGCATGATCAACGAGCACGTGATAGACCTCTACCAGCGCGTGCCCATCGGCACCAAAGTCACCGTTATCTAACGCCCCGGGAGGCCAGATCCATGTCCTACACGCTTGACCGTATCATCCCTGACGCCAGCTTCGACGAAGTAGACGCCCGCACCCGTAAAGCCCTGATGGATGCCGGGTTCGGCGTGCTGACAGAGATCGACGTCAAGGCGACGATGAAAAAGAAAATCGACAAGGACATGGACGATTACCGCATCCTCGGCGCCTGCAATCCGAACATGGCCTGGCAGGCGATCGGGCTCGAACCGCGTCTCGGCGCGATGCTGCCTTGCAACGTGATCCTGCGCGCGGTCGAAGGCGGTGTCGAAGTATCCGCGATCGACCCGGTGGCCTCGATGGCAGCGATCGACAACGACGATCTGCACAAGGTTGCGGGCCAGGTTCGTGACATGTTGCGGGACGTGGTCGACGCGGTCTGAGCTCGATCCGGCCCCGGGCCTGAACCGGGGCCTCTACGCCTTGACCGGCCGTGGCCGGCCGTCGTCATCTATCGCGACATAGGTGAACACGCCTTCAGTGACCTTCTCGCGCACCCCGGTAATCTGCCGGAGCGCCCAGGCTTCGAGCCCGATCGCGACCGAGGTATTCCCGACGCGTTCCACCCGGCCATAGACGCACAGTACGTCTCCCACTTTCACCGGCCGGACGAAAGTCATCTCGTTCACCGCCACTGTGGCGACGCGGCCGGTCGCCGCCTCGATGGCCAGGATCCCCCCGGCGATGTCCATCTGGCTCAGCACCCAACCGCCGAAAATATCGCCGTTCACATTCACGTCCGCCGGCATCGCCACGGTCCGCAGGGTCAGGTCTCCGCGTGGCTCTTTTGCATCGCTCATCAGGCTTCGTCTCCAAGTTAACCATCTCTCAACGATATGACGCTAAGATAACCCAAGAGTTGGAGAATTTGCATGGGCGGAAATCCGCCCGTCATCCGGCAGCCGCACCGACGCCACATTTCAGGCGCATTTGAGGAGAAAAAAGGCCTTCAAAGGGGCGCCAAACGGACTTGAAAGGGGAAAGATGGCACTTGTAATCGTGATGTTGTCGGGGGTGGCAGGCGGGATCGCCGCGCTCGTGGCACTCATCTTCTACAACGTCAGCCTCATGCAAGCCTTGGCGCTCTATCTCGTGTCCTCCATCGTCCCTGTCGCGTTGGTCATGGCCGGGGTCTTTCTGTATATCCAGATCACCCGCGCCATGGCCACGCACGACAGGCATGCCGAGGTACATCGTGCTCACCGCTAGGATGGCGCGCCAGCAGACCACGGTTACCCGCCGCGTCAGCCACGTTTTGTCTTTCTGAAACCAAAGGGGCGAAACTTGAGTCTCCGGTGTCAGACGGCGTCTTTCACCCAGCTCACAATCGACGTCGACGGCATAGCGCCCGATTGCCGGGCCTTTTCGCGCCCGCCGCGGAAGCCCGCCATCGTGGGAATACCGCGAATACCATAGGCCTGACCCGCTTGCGGATAGTTTTCCGTGTTCAGCTTCACCAGCCGCGCCTGCCCGTTGAGCTCTTGCGCCGCCTTGGCAAATTCCGGTGCCATCATCCGACAGGGGCCGCACCAGGGCGCCCAGAAGTCCACCACCAGCGGAAGATCGTCGTTGCGCGCAGCCTTCTGCAACGTGGCGAAATCCACCTCGATGGCCTTGTTCGACACCAGTTTCGCACCGCAGGTGCCGCATTTCGCCCCGGCGCTCACCCGGTCGGACGGCACCCGGTTCACCTGGCCACAATCGAGGCAGGTCAGTTTCATCGCCTGGGCCATGTCAGTCTCCACTGATGTCACATTCCGAAAAGGATATATAATTGAATGGCCCGTTTGTAAGCCCTTGCCGTCAGTTTTTCAGGATCCGGTCGGTCAGGTTCTGGCGGCCCGAGATGATCGGTTTCAACACCGGTGCCATCTCCGGCTCGGCCGCCATCATCAACTCCAGCTCATCCAGCCGGTTTGTCGCCACCAACTGCAAGGCGTCCTCGCGCAGGCTGCCATTATCGCGTCGCGGCATCTGCGCCACCGGCTGCACCAGCTCCGCCCTGTCCTCGGGTACCAACTGGCGCAACTGATCTTTGCCCATATCGGTCTCGGCAAAAACATAGAGCCCAACGCCCTTGGCGGGCAGCGCATAGGTAAAAAGCGCCACCTCGCTGATCCCGGCACGGCGCAATGCCTCCCGTACAGCGCCCTCGTCTCGAGCAAGCCGGTCCTCGGTACCCTCGGAATCCTGCCAGTTCATCAGCCGCCGGGTGACGAAATTGTAAAGCCGCTTGCCGGTGGCCATCCAGATCCGCGTGGGCAGAGATTTGCGCGCCAGCAACCGCTTTTCACAAGATGTCAGCAGATGCGGCGCAAAATTTCGCTTCTGCTTCAGCAGATGACGCAGGTCTTCCCGCGCCATCACCCTGAAAAGCTTTCCCTTGCGGCGGTGCACCGAGGCCAGTTGAAAATCGATCACCGCCGCGCGTCCGTCCGGGGTCCGCAGCCAGTTCTGCGGCTTGGCGATGTCATTGTGCGTCACCCCGCGCGCCCGCATCTCGCGCAACAGCCGGCGCGCATCGCGATACCATGCCGGATCATCCGGTCGGGCCAGCTGCAAAGGCGTACCATGCGACCAGCTGCGCAAGAGCCCTTCCCGGTCCACCCGCAGCAATTGCGGCACCCCATCGATTCCCTTGACCGCGCGCAACCCGCGGATTTCCTTGCGCGCCAGGAATGCCGCAACCGGGCGGGCCCACCACGGTACCCCGTCCAGTTTGCGCAACACCACTTTGCAGTCCGGATCCTCGGCCAGGTGCCCCGAGATCGTCTCGGAAAACACGTCCCGTTTGTGCACCGTCTCGGGCACGAAGGTCAGGCTGTCCGGGGAGTCGGCCATCAGGGCCTCCAAAAGCAAAATCCGGGGCCGTCATAGCCCCGGATCGCCTCTCAAGTCCACTTATGATCAGTCGTTGTCGTTCGACCAGCCGGACACGGCCTTCACCTCGAGGAAGTCCTCGATCCCGAAGACGCCGCCCTCGCGGCCGTTGCCCGACTGTTTCATGCCCCCGAAGGGCGAGCCCGCCCCGCGCGGCTGGCCATTCATTTCCACCATTCCCGAACGCAAGCTGCGCGCCATCCGGTTCAAACGTGCGCCATCCTGCGTCTGGACATAGTTGGTCAGGCCGTAGGGCGTGTCGTTGGCGATCTCGATCGCCTCTTCCTCGGTCTCGAAGGGGATGATCGTCAGCACCGGGCCGAAGATCTCCTCGCGGGCAATCCGCATCTGGTTGTTGGCATCGGCGAACACTGTGGGCCGGATGAAATAGCCCTTGTTCAGCCCCTCGGGCCGTCCGGTGCCGCCGGCAACCAGCTTGGCTCCCTCGTCGATACCGGCTTGGATCAGGTCCTGGATCTTGGTCCACTGGGTCTCGTTCACCACCGGGCCGATATGGCGGCCTTCCTCATGCGCATTGCCGACCTTGATCGAATTGGCCACCTCGGCGGCGGTTTCCACCGCCTGGTCGTAGACCCCGCGCTGGACCAGCATCCGGCTTGGCGCATTGCAGCTTTGACCGGTGTTGTTCATCATGTGAATGACGCCGCGCTTCACTGCCTTTTCGTCGGCATCATCGAAGATCACATTGGCGCCCTTGCCGCCCAGCTCGAGGTGTACCTTCTTGAGCGTATCGGCCGCCGATTTCGAGATCAGAATACCAGCGCGGGTCGAGCCGGTGAAACTCACCATGTCGACGTCGGGATGCGCGGTAAGCTGGCTGCCGACACCCACGCCGTCACCGTTCACCAGATTGAACACGCCCGGCGGGAAGCCCGCTTCGTCCATCATTTCGGCAAACAGCATTGCATCGAGCGGTGTTTCCTCAGATGGCTTCAGGATCATCGTGCAGCCTGCCACGGCCGCCGCGCCCACCTTCAGGGTGACCTGATTCATCGGCCAGTTCCATGGCGTGATCAGCGCCGCCACGCCCATCGGCTCATAGATGATCCGGTCATTGGGGGCATGATCGCCCAGCGGTTTGATGAACTCGAACCCCTTGGCTGCGCGCACGAAATTCTTCAGGTGACCAAAACCCGCGCCCCATTGCTGGGTTTTCGCCATGTCAATCGGCGCGCCCATCTCGAGCGTGATCGCTTCGGCCATCTCCTCCGACCGGGCCTTGTAAACATCGACAAGCTTCTCCAGCAGGGCGATGCGGTCTTCCTTGGGTGTCGCCATCCAGCCCGGAAAGGCCGCCTTGGCGGCGGCCACGGCAGCGTCAGTATCGGCCTGCCCGCCCAACGAGATCACCGCCACCGGGTCTTCCGTTGACGGGTCGATGACATGGTGGTCGTGGCCTTCCACCGGCTCCACCCACTGGCCGTTGATATAGAACTGACGCTTCTCGATCATCGCGATTTCCTCTGTCTTTCAGCGGCATCCGCCGCACCGTTTCTCGGGATTCGCGACACTCTGTCACTCCACCTGCGAACCCGCAAGGGAGGGGGTGTAAAACGTTGCGGAACAATATATCTGAGATTTTGAATATCTCTAAGCCGCGGAAAAAAGGAGCCTCGCAAATGGGCCTGCGCATCAATGACATCGTTCCCAACTTCACTGCCGAAACCGATCAGGGCACCATCTCCTTTCACGATTGGATCGGCGACAGCTGGGCCATCCTGTTCTCGCACCCCAAGGATTTCACCCCGGTCTGCACCACAGAGTTCGGCGCCGTCGCGCAGCTGGCTGATGAATGGGCCAAGCGCAACACCAAGGTGATCGGTCTGTCGGTCGACTCGGCTGAAGAGCACGTGAAATGGAAGTCCGATATCTCGGCCTATGCCGGCGCCAAGGCCGGTTTCCCGATCATTGCCGACGAATCACTGGAAGTGTCGAAGATGTTCGACATGCTTCCCGCCGAAGCCTACCTTCCCGACGGCCGCACCGCCGCGGACTCGGCCAGCGTCCGTTCGGTTTTCATCATCTCGCCGGACAAGAAGGTGCAGTTGATCATGACCTACCCGATGTCGGTCGGCCGCAACTTCGCAGAAGTTCTGCGCGCGCTGGATGGCCTGCAAAAGACGTATCAGCAGCCGCTCGCCACCGGCGCCAACTGGATGCCTGGCCAGGACGTGATCGTCGCCCTGTCGCTGACCACTGAAGACGCCAAGGCCAAGTTCGGCAAAGTCGACGTCAAGCTGCCCTATCTGCGCACCACCGCCGACCCGGCCTGATCGACGCCACATCAACCTTGGAAAGGCCCCGCTCCGGCGGGGCTTTTTCTTTGCTCGGAACATAGCACAGGGGTCTTGCCCATCCCGACAAGACCCCTGCGGCCTCTGGTGGCCAGAGACTACCCGCGAGTGGGTTCAGTAATCCGCTCTTTGCGTAAACCGCGAAGCCGTTGAATGGCCCGCTCCGCCATATGTACGCATCAATTCGATGGAAGAGGTCTAATCGACCCTAGCGGGAAAACCAGGGGGAAAAATCGCGCGGAAATATCCCTGCCGCAACGTAAAAGCCCCGGCGTTTCCGCCGGGGCTTCGCATCAAGTCAATAGCGAGGGGACTCAGTCGTCGTCCTCGTCCTTCTTCTTGCGCTTGGGCTTGTCTTCCTGCGCCATCTCTTCGCCGGTCTCCTGATCGACCACTTTCATGCTGAGACGCACCTTGCCGCGGTCGTCAAAGCCCAGAAGCTTGACCCAGACCTCCTGACCTTCCTTCAGAACATCCGAGGGATGGTTCAAGCGGCGGTTCTCGATCTGGCTGACATGGACCAGGCCGTCGCGCTTGCCGAAGAAGTTCACGAAGGCGCCGAAATCGACGATCTTCACTACGGTGCCGCGGTAAATTTCGCCTTCCTCCGGTTCGGCCACGATCGCGTGGATCATGTCATAAGCCTTCTGGATGGCTTCTCCGTTCGGCGAGGCGATCTTGATGACGCCATCGTCGTTGATGTCGACCTTGGCGCCAGACACTTCGACGATCTCGCGGATCACCTTGCCGCCCGAACCGATCACTTCGCGGATCTTGTCGGTCGGGATGTTCATAGTCTCGATGCGCGGCGCGTGAACCGAGAAGTCACCGGCCCCCGAAAGCGCCTTGTTCATCTCGCCCAGAATGTGCATCCGACCGTCCTTGGCCTGGGCCAGGGCTTTTTCCATGATCTCTGGCGTGATGCCGGCCACCTTGATGTCCATCTGCAGCGAGGTGATACCGTTCTCGGTCCCTGCCACCTTGAAGTCCATGTCACCCAAATGGTCTTCGTCACCCAGGATGTCGGTCAGGATCGCGTAATCGCCGTCCTCTTCCAAGATCAGGCCCATCGCCACACCGGCCACGGCCGACTTCAGCGGCACGCCGGCATCCATCATCGACAGCGACCCGCCACAGACCGAAGCCATCGAGGACGAGCCGTTCGACTCGGTGATCTCGCTGACGATCCGGATGGTGTAGGGGAAGTCGGTCGGCGCCGGCAGCACCGCCTGCAACGCGCGCCAGGCGAGCTTGCCATGGCCGATCTCGCGACGGCCCGGAGGACCCACGCGGCCCACTTCGCCGACCGAGTAGGGCGGGAAGTTATAATGCAGCAGGAAGTTCGACTTGAACGTGCCGTGCAGCGCGTCGATGAACTGCTCATCGTCGCCGGTGCCCAGCGTGGTCACCACCAGGCCCTGAGTTTCGCCGCGGGTGAACAATGCCGAGCCATGGGTGCGCGGCAGGAAGCCGGTTTCGCACTCGATGCCCCGCACATCCGTCGTGCTGCGCCCGTCGATCCGCTTGCCGGTTTTCACCACGTCGCCGCGCAGAATGCCGGCTTCCAGCTTCTTCATTGCGCTGCCGAGGTTGGCGTCTTCCAGCTGTTCGTCGCTCAGCGCCGCCTTGATGGTTTCTCGCGCCGCGGCCACGGCCGCCGTGCGCTCCTGCTTGTCGGTGATGGCGAAGGCCGCGCGCATCTCTTTCTCGCCCGCCTTCTTCACGGCCTCGAACAGGTCGCCGTAGTCGGCCGGCTGGAAATCGAACGGCTCCTTGGCGGCGTCTTCGGCCAGCGCGATGATCAGGTCGATCACCGGCTGGATCTGCTCGTGCGCGAAATTCACCGCGCCCAGCATTTCCGCCTCGGTCAGCTCATAGGCCTCCGATTCCACCATCATCACGGCGTCCTTGGTGCCCGCGACCACCAGGTCGAGACGTTGCTCGGGATCATAGCGCAGCTCGTGCATATCCTCGACATCCGGGTTCAGCACGTATTCGCCGTCGACGAACCCGACGCGGCAGCCGGCAATCGGCCCCATGAAGGGCACGCCCGAAATGGTCAGCGCGGCGCTGGCGGCGATCATCGCCACCATGTCCGGGTCGTTGACCAGGTCATGGCTCAGCACCGTGCACATCACCAGCACTTCGTTCTTGAAGCCCGGCACGAACAGCGGCCGGATCGGCCGGTCGATCAGGCGCGCGGTCAGCGTTTCTTTTTCGGTCGGCCGCGCCTCGCGCTTGAAGAAGCCGCCCGGAACCTTGCCGGCGGCATAGTATTTTTCCTGGTAGTGAACCGTCAGCGGGAAGAAATCCTGCCCCGGCTTCTGCTCACGGGCATAGGTCACGTTGGCCATGACCGAAGTTTCACCCAGCGTTGCAATGACCGATCCATCGGCCTGGCGGGCAACCTTGCCCGTTTCCAGAGTGAGGGTTTCCTGGCCCCACTCGATCGACTTGCGTGTTACGTTGAACATATATCGTTTCCTGTCTGGAGGCACTCCCGGGCCCTCCCGGGTCCTCCGTTTCCATGGCGGCCCCATTGCCGCCGACCCCTCCATCTTTCCATGCGCCGGGGTCAGAGCGTCACGTCTCAGATGGGGGCGCTATAGAGGAGTTTGAACAGGATGGGAAGAAAGATGTTCGCTCAGAAAACCGTGACACTTCGCCGACCGTCGTGGCGAACCATTGACGCTGCGGCACTGCCTCCCAAAACCGACCCGACGACCGCTCCGATCACACGCTAGCCGAAAAGCGCCCGAATCTGGGTGGTGAAGCTTTGTTCCACATCTTCCATCTCGCCGGCCGAAACGTGCTTTCTCAACACGCTCATCACCGCCGCAATCGCATGATCGGCGTCCCCCAAAGGATCGGTTTCGAAATCTCGCTGTACCCGCTCGACGAACGCATCCGCACTGCGAATAGCCATGGGCGTTTTCGACGGGTTCCATCCTTCATAGTAGATGCCGCGGATCATCACCGGCATCTGTGCCGCCAATTGCGCCGCCTCGTCCACGCTCAAATGATCACGCACGACATGCAGCACCGACCGCAAAAGCCGGTAAGCCCGCTGTTTGTGATCCCAGCCAGTGGCAGCGTCGACCTCGTTGATCCACACATTGGCCTGTTGTGCCGAGTCATCGATGATTTTCAATCCTAGTGCACTCATGGAATCCCCCTTTCGAAATCCATTGTAATTTACAGAAAAAAAACTCAACGCGCTTTGACCCGCGTCATTTGGCGTAAAGCGGATTTTGACCGAGGTCATGGCGGGCCGTCCAGAGCCGTGAGAGAAATGTGGAAATTAAGCAGCAGGAGGATTCGATGGAAACGACGCCACAAATCACATTTCACGGAGTCGATGCCTCACCCAATCTGACCTCTATTATCAACGAAAAGATCGCGAAACTGGATCAGACTTACGATCGGATCACCTCGTGTCGGGTAACGGTCGAACGGCGGACGTCCAAGGGTCACAAGGGCAAGCTTTACAAGGTTGCGGTCGAACTCGAAGTACCGGGCGGCGCCATCATCGTGAACCGCAAACCCGGGGACCTGAACGCGCACGAAGACCCCCGCGTTGCGATCCGCGACAGTTTCGATGCCGCGCTGCGTCAGCTTCGCGATCATCAGCGCAAGGTCGGCGGCGTGCATGTCAAATCGCACCCCGACCGCCTGCGCGGTACCGTGGTGCGTGTATTTGCCGACGAAGGTTACGGCTTTGCCAAGATGACCGACGGGCGCGAGGTCTTTTTCGATCGAGCAAGTGTCACCGGCGAAGGCTGGGAACAGCTGGACCTGAACTGCGAGATCACGTTCAGCCTGATGCAGGGCGAAAAAGGGCTCTACGCCGCCAACGTAACCCTTTCCGGCTGAGGGCCGCCTTCACTTCGGCGTATGCACCAAAGGAAAACGCCCGCTCTTCCGAACGGGCGTTCCCTGTTCCATCCGGAACTTGACTCTTACCGGCGCAAACCCAGCCGCTGGATCAGATCCGAGTAGCGGGCCTCGTCCTTGCCCTTGAGATAGTCCAGCAGCTTACGGCGCTGGGCCACCATCTTCAGAAGGCCACGGCGGCCGTGGTTATCCTTCTTGTGGGTCTTGAAATGCTCGGTCAGCGTCGCGATACGCGAGCTCAGGATTGCCACCTGCACCTCGGGCGAACCGGTGTCGCCGTCCTTGGTGGCGTATTCCTTCATCAAACTGGCTTTTTCTACGGCCGTAATCGACATCGGGGTCTCCTTGCGTTTAAGGGTTGAGGGCACAAGCCGGGATGTCGTCCAGCAAGGTCCTGTGGGAGATGTGCCCGGCCGAAACCGGACAGATGCGTGCGTATAGGAGAGTTTACCGCGAAAGGAAAGCGGAAATCCGCGCCGTCAGCCGACCCCTTGCATCAGCGCGGCCGCCGCCGATTGAGGCACGAGTTGAAGGTCTTCCAGGCGTAACCCCGCCGCGTCGTGCAGCGATATCACGACCTGGCCGTTGAGCACGACATGGATCAGTGTCTCGTCTTGCGGATCCGGTTCAAGGGCCAACTCCAGCACCTCTTCCTGATCGTCATGCAGCACCACCAGCGTGTCCTCGTGGAGGTCGAAATCGAGCACCTCCGCCACGTTTTCCGGCGCCCAGTCACTGGCGAAAACCGTATCGAACCCATCGCCGGAAGTGACGATGTCGCCGGCGCCGGCGATGATCGCATCGGCCCCGCCGCCGCCATTGAGATAATCGCCTGCCCCGTCGCCCGCTCCGACGATCACGTCGTCACCCCAGCCTCCGAACAGCGTGTCCGCCCCGCCGCCACCTTCGAGCGTATCATTGCCAAGGTATCCGTGCAGCGCGTCGTCGCCCGCACCACCGCGCAGGCTGTCGTCGCCGGCGCCGGCCTCGAGCGTGTCGTCACCGGCATCGCCCGCAAGGGTATCGTCGCCGGTGTGACCGAAGAGATGATCCTCCCCGTCGCCGCCACACAGCAGATCGTTGCCGGTCTCACCGTGAAGAATATCTGCACCGTTGCCACCGAGCACGGTATCGTCACCGGCCTGACCATGAACGATATCCTCGCCTGAATCGCCCGAAACGGTGTCATTCCCGGCCCCACCACCGATCGAATCCGACCCGTCGCCTCCGCTCAGCGCCTCGGCCTCATCGCCGCCGGTGATGATTTCGTCCAGGGTCACGAGTCCGGCCGCCCCGATCTCTTCGACCCTGGCGTCACCCTCCATCATGTCATCTGAATTGTCCGCCGGGTCGCCACCATCCATGCCCACGAACACCGTGGCGCCGACCAGAACCATACCCATCAAACCGGTAAGAAACAGCATCGCTTTCGCTCCAACGAAAAGCCGCCTGCATACTGCCCGCCACGGGGCACCGCCGTCAAAAGAGAAAGGGTTAATTGGTTAAGGGACGATGACCTGCGACGAAGGGCGCTACTTGGCCTTTTCGATCTCTTCCACGATCCGCACCGCCCAGTCGCCGATGATCGGAATGAACTCGAACTGGGCCACCCACCATGCCAGCAGCGACACCAGGATCGTCGCCCCCAGCGCCGTCCCCAGACCAAAAGCGAGACCGCGGAAGAACTGGTAAAGGATCAACCGCAAGGGCGAATTGTGCATCGTCACGAAGCGGTGCGTATTGAGCCGCTCGACCTCCTGCGTCAGCCGGTTCAGCGCCTGGGTCTGGGCTTCGAGATCCGCAAACTTGCCGTTTTCGTCCGGTTGCATCAGAACCACCGTTCCGGTTGCTGGGTGTAGGCAATATAAAGCGGATGTTTCGGGTGACCATCCTTGGTCAGACCAAGATGGAACACCGGCCGCCGCGTCCGCCGCAACAGGGCTTCGACCTCTGCCCCGCGCTCCAGATGCGCCCCATGCGTGCCCCAGGCGGCGATGATCTGATCGGCCCAGGGGCAACTCTCGGCAATCGCCTGGTCATTCTCCGACCCTACCGGATCACCCGCCGTCCGCATCTTTTTCGGATCGGTCTCGCGCCAAGCGAAGATGTTGGTCACCCGGAACGCGCCGAAGCCCAACGCCCGCGCCCGCCGTTCGCAGCGCTCAACGGTCGGGTCGTTCTGCACCTCCGTCGCAGTCGAAGGATTGAGCATGATGAACAACGCCCGACTCGCACCCTCGTCCCAGGTCCGCGTCAGCATGTAGCGATAGCGCTCGCAATCGGAGTAGACCGCGGTCGAGGGCGCATCACCCTTGATATGCGTCCGCTCGATCATGCCCGCCAGTCGAAGAAACCGTCTCCGGCCCGCGCCAGGAGGCGCGCCGCCATCGCTCGACCGATCTCGGCACCGTCCTCGATAGCGCCGGTCACGTCGTCATCGAGCCGCTCGCTGCCGTCCGGCCGCAGAATTTCACCGCGCAGCCGCAGGTTACCGCCATCAAGTTCTGCCAACCCGGCGATCGGCGTTTCGCAGGATCCGTCCAGCGCCGCCAGGAACGCCCGCTCCGCAGCCAGCCGCTGACCGGTCGTTGGATCGTGGATCCCCTCCAGCATCGCAGCGACACGAGTGTCATCAGCGCGTCGCTCGATCCCGATTGCCCCCTGTGCCACCGCCGGCAACATGTCCTCGGGCGAAATCGCCGTCGCCGGCACCTCGCCGATCATACCCAGCCGGGTCAGCCCGGCCATGGCGAGGAAAGTCGCGCTTGCCACCCCGTCGTCCAGCTTCCGCAGCCGGGTCTGCACATTGCCACGGAATTCGACCACCGTCAGGTCGGGCCGCGCGACCTTCAACTGCGCCCGCCGGCGCAAGCTCGACGTGCCCACGATCGCGCCTTCGGGAAGATCTGCCAGACCGCCGAAGCCCGGCGAGATGAACGCGTCGCGCACGTCTTCGCGCGGCAGATAGCAGTCCAGCGCGAGCCCCGCGGGCTGGTCCACCGGCATGTCCTTCATCGAATGCACCGCGATGTCGATGCCGCCCGCCAATAGCTGCTCTTCGATCTCCTTGGTGAACAGCCCCTTGCCACCCAGGTCTTTCAACGGCTTGTCCTTGGCGATCAGCGCCGCGTCGTCTCCGGTCGTCTTGATCACGACGATCTCGAAGGCCTCCGGCGGCAGCTCGAACGCCGCGCCCAGCCTTTGGCGAGTCTCATGGGCCTGCGCCAGAGCCAGCGGCGAGCCGCGGGTGCCGATTTTCAAAGGGACGTCGGGAGTCGGTAAATCTTTTGTCATGTGCCCCTGTTAAGCGCGTCCAAAGGTCCTTTCAAGCCGTCGTGCGCTTGACATCCCGGTCGCGGAAGGGGACGAAACCTCCCAGAGACGAAAAGGACGCAACATGGCCGAGCAGACGAAACGACCCACGAAAAAGATTCTGCGCGCGCTCGCGGGCGAGGTCCTGCCGACCCCGCCGATCTGGATGATGCGCCAGGCCGGTCGCTACCTGCCGGAATACCGCGCCACCCGCGCCGAAGCCGGGGACTTCCTGTCGCTATGCTACAATTCAGACCTCGCGGCCGAGGTCACGCTACAGCCAATCCGCCGTTACGGCTTCGACGCGGCGATCCTGTTCGCCGATATTCTGCTGGTGCCGCAGGCACTTGGTGCCGATTTGTGGTTCGTCACCGGCGAAGGCCCGCGGCTTTCGACCATCACGTCACAGGCCGATTTCGACGCCCTGAAACCGGCCGATGCGATCCACGACAAACTGTCACCGATCTATGAAACCGTGCGCCTCCTCACCCGCGAGCTGCCGCCGGAAACGGCGCTGATTGGCTTCGCCGGCGCGCCCTGGACGGTTGCCACCTACATGATCGCCGGCCGCGGCACCCCGGACCAGGGTCCGGCGCACGCGCTCAAAGACGAGAACCGCCCCCTCTTCGAGGCCCTGCTCGACCGCATCACCGAGGCCACGATCCAATACCTCAGTCAGCAGATCGAGGCCGGCGCCGAATGCGTGAAACTGTTCGACAGCTGGGCCGGCTCGCTCAAGGGCGAAGACTTCGACAGATACGCCACCGCCTCTGCCAAGCGCATTATCGCCGAGCTGAAATCCCGCCATCCCGGCATTCCCGTCATCGCCTTTCCGCGCGAAGCCGGGGACAAATACATCGGCTTCCACGCCGCCACCGGCGCCGACTGCGTCGCACTTGATGACAGCGTGACACCGGAATGGGCGGCGGCGAATGTCCAGAAGGATGGCTGCGTCCAGGGCAACCTGGCCTCGTCGCACATGGTTACCGGCGGGCAAAACCTGATCGACGAAACCCGCCGCATCGTGCAGGCCTTTTCCAAAGGCCCCCATATCTTCAACCTCGGCCACGGCATCACGCCAGATGCCGACCCCGCGAATGTGCAGCTGATGATCGACACGGTGCGTGGCGGCTGATCCCGCCTGCCCCGTCCTGGACCAGATCCGGGACCTCTGCCAAACCTGAAAAAAGCACGCCCCAAGCAGAACGTGCCAGTAAAACCGAAGCGAAGAGCCGGACCCGCAACAGCCCCGGCAAAGCGCTTACTTGACCTCGCCGGTCGGGCGCGGCGTAGCGGCGGTCTCGGCCGGCAGCACCGGATAGGTGACTTCCGGAACCTCACCGGTGAGCGAGCCCAGGAAGGCCACGATCTTGTCCGCTTCGTCGTCGCTCAGGTCCTCGCCCAGCTGGCTTTCACCCATGATCTGCACCGCCACTTTCAAATCCCACACCAGGCCGGAATGGAAATAGGGGGCTGTTTGGTCGATGTTGCGCAGCGGCGAGGCGCGGAACACGTACTCATCATCCGCCGTCTCGGTCACGGCATAGCGGCCCTTGTCCCCTTCCGGCAGGATATCAGCGCCCGGCTTCTCGATCAGGCCGAACGGGTAATACCCGTTGCCGCCCAAGTTCACGCCGTTGTGGCACGAGGCACAGCCCTTATCCATGAACAGCTCCAGCCCGGCCAGTTGCTCGGCGCTCATCGCATTGTCATCGCCATTGAGCCACGCATCGAACGGCGCGGGCGTCGTCAGTGTCGCCTCGTAGGCCTCGATCGCCTTGGCGAAATTGTCGAATGTCACCGGGTCGGTCTCGTCCGGGAAAGACTCTTTGAACCAGTGCACGTATTGCGGCATCGAATTCAGCGTCGCGACCACGTTTTCCGGCGTGTTGGCCATCTCGACACCCGCCTGCACCGGCCCCTTGGCCTGCGCCTTCAGGTCTTCGGCCCGACCGTCCCAGAACTGCGCCTCGTTGAAGACCGAGTTCAGCACGGTGGGCGAGTTGCGCGGTCCCTTCTGCCAGCCATGACCGATCGAGGTCGGCATGTTGTCGTCGCCCCCCGTCGCCAGGTTGTGGCACGAGTTGCAGGAAAACACGCCCGAGGCGGACATCCGAGGGTCGAAGAACAGCGCCTTGCCCAAATCGATTTTCGCCGGCGTGATCGGGTTGTCGCTGACCGCAGGAATGGTCGACGGCAGCGGCGCGAACATGTCCTTGGACGCATCGCGCAGCTCGCTCGCGGCAGCGGCGCCCGCAATGGCAAAACTCAGGGTTGTGGTGGAAATCAGACGAAACCGGTTCATTTGGGATCAGGCCTCCATGCCATGGATGTCAAGGTTACTCCGCGCGTTTCCTGACATGGTCCGCCTATATAGATATCAATGATTCATCTTTATGATTCAGATCAATTCCAAACACCGGATTCACAAAAAACCTTGCACTAATAAAAGCTTAACAAATGAAGTGTCCCGCCTCAAATTCACTCCCGCAGCGCAGGCAACCCCACCCCGGTGCTGTCAAACCCGCCATCGGCGGCGATAACCTGCCCCGTCACATAGCTCGCCTTCTCACCGCACAGGAACACGATCACTTCGGCAATCTCCTGTTCGCTGCCATAGCGGTTCAGCGGAATCGCGTCGTGATAGGCATCGATGATCTCCTGGCTGTGCACCGCCATCGCCAGCTTGGTGCGCACCGGGCCGGGACAGACGCAATTGGCCCGCACCCCCCATTCTCCCAGTTCCGCCGCCTGCTGCTTGGTCAGCTGAATCACGGCGGCCTTCGAGGTGCCATAGGCCACCCGCAGGGTCGAGGCGCGCAATCCGCTGATCGAGGCGATGTTCACGATCGCGCCGCGCGCCTCTTTCAACATCGGCGCACAGGCCTGGCTGACCAGGAACACCCCGTCGAGATTGGTCTCCATCACTCGGCGCCACATGGCGAAATCGCAGTCCGCCATCGGCCCGAACTCGGCCACGCCCGCGTTGTTGATCAGGGCATCGATCCGGCTGCCCCAGGTCTCGGCCAGCCGCAAAACCATCGCCTCGACCTCCTCGGGGATCGATACATCGCAGACCACCGGCAGTATGTTCTGTAAATCCGCCGCCGCCCGCGCCAGCTCCGGCGCATCGCGATCGATCATCGCCACCCGCCAGCCGTCTTCCAGCAACAACCTTGTCGTCGCCAGCCCGATCCCCCGCGCCGCTCCCGTCACCAAAGCCGTTTTCATCCCCGGCCCCTTCCTTTCATTTCTCCGTAGATACCCCTGCCGAAGGCGACGGCCATCTCAATCCAAAGCTCCGTTGCCGCCCGACGGAGCCGGGGTCGGAGACCGGGAAGCGCTCGAGGGAATCACTTCAGATCCACTTCGCCATTGGCGGCAGGCTCATCAGCACTGCATTGGCATCGTGACCGGTTTCAAGCCCGAATTTCGTGCCCCGGTCATAGACCAGGTTGTATTCGGCATAGAGGCCGCGATGTATCAGCTGGATGTCCTTTTCTTGTGCATCCCATGGAGTACCCATCCGCTTTTCCGTCACCGGCAGGAAGGCCGGCAGGAAGGCGCGCCCGACATCCTGTATGAAAGCGAAATCCGCCTCCCAGTCGCCGGTGTTGTGATCGTCGAGGAATATCCCGCCGACGCCCCGCGCCCGGCCTCTGTGCGGGACGAAGAAATACTCGTCCGCCCAAGCCTTGAACCGCGAGTAGAAGGTCTCGTCGTGGCGATCACAATGCTGCTTCTGCACATAATGGAAATGCGCGGTATCGTCGTCATACTCGATACACGGGTTCAAATCGGACCCACCCCCGAACCACCAACCATGCGGCGTCCAGAACATCCGGGTGTTCATGTGGACCGCCGGCGTGTGCGGGTTCTGCATATGCGCCACCAGGCTGATGCCGCTGGCCCAGAACCGCGGGTCGTCGTGCATCCCCGGCATGTCTTTGCGCGCCATCATTGCCGCCTGCGCCCGCTCACCAAGGCGGCCGTACACGGTCGACACATTCACGCCGACCTTCTCGAAGACGCGGCCACCTCGCATCACGCTCATCAGCCCGCCACCGGCATCTTCGGCGTCCTCTCCGGCACGCGTCGTCTCGGTCACTTCGAACCGCCCCGGCGGCTGATCGGCAAACGGTCCCTCGGTCTGTCGATCTTCGAGCCCCTCGAATGCCTCCACGATCCGGTCGCGTAGCTCGCGAAACCAAGCGCTGGCGCGGGCTTTTTCTTCCTGCATCTCTTCTGTCATCGGGTCTTTCTCTTGCTGATCATCAATGCGCCGGCGCTGTCACCGGATCGAGCAGCGTCCGCCCGCCATCCACGGTCAGCACCTGGCCGGTCATGAAACCCGCCCCGTCACTGGCCAGGAACTGCACGGTCTCGGCAAGCTCGCTGGCGCTGGCGATCCGGCCGAGCGGCGTGCCCGTCTCGATCACGTGGCGGAAGTCGGGATGCTCCTTCAGCCGGTCCTGCATGCTGGCGCTCATCACCGAACCCATCGCCACGGCGTTTACCCGGATACCGGTACGCGCCAGCGCCACGGCCAGAGACCGGGTCATCTGCTCCAGCGCCGCGTTCGAGATCGACAGCGCCATCAGTTCGGGATGCGCCCGGCTCGCCAGGATCGACGACAGGTTGATGATCGAGCCCACCGGCCCTTCGCCACCTTCTTCCTCCGCCTGCTTGATCATGCGTTTGGCCACCACCTGGCTCAGCCGCAGCGAGGTCATCAGGTTCTGCTGCAAAAGCTCCTCGACCGCGTCGTCATCGGGGTTGAGCGGATCGGATCGGATCACCTGCCGCGAGGCATTGACCAGAACGTCAACCCGGTCGAAGGCATCGATGGTTGCTGACAAAAGGTTAGCCAGTGTCAGCTTTTCGCGCAGATCGCCGGTGAAGCAGCGAATATTGCTGTTTTCCTCGTCTACCGCCCCGTTCTGGCCGACCTCCCGCGCCAACCCTTCTTCATCCATGTCGGCGAACATCACGTTCGCTCCCTTGTCGGCAAAGTGGCGGGCGATCGCCCGGCCCACACCGTTTGCAGCCCCGGTGACAATCGCGGTTTTTCCGGCAATCGAAAGCGACATGTGCAGCCTTTTCGTGATTCTCGGGTCTGACCCTAGGCCAAATCAGCGCCTTGGGCGAGAGGGCCGCGCCGCGGCAAAGAGCTTGAACCGCGTGTCGCCGCCGATCTCCTCGACCTCGCGGAAACTCTCGCGCAACGCGGTCTCGTAGGGCAGGTGCCGGTTCGCCACCATGAAAAGCCGCCCGCCGGGCGCAAGACAGGTGGCGGCATTGCGGATAAACGCCTGTCCCAGCGCCGGTACGCCCTTGCGACCCGTGTGGAACGGCGGGTTCATCACCACAATGTCAAGCGGCTGTTCCGGACGCCAGGTGCAGGCATCGGCCCAGTGAAACCGCGCCCGAAGGTCCGTCACGTTCTCCCGGGCGCACTCCAGCGCCGCATGATCGGCCTCCACCAGATCAAGGCGTTCCACCCCCTCATGCTTCAGGATTTCAGTTGCCAGATAGCCCCACCCGGCGCCGAAGTCCGCCACGTGTCCCTTCAGCCGCGCCGGCAGCGCCGCGGCAAGCAGTTTCGAGGCCGGGTCAATCCCGTCGGCGGAAAACACCCCTGGCACGGTGACAAACCCATCGGCGTTCAGTGACGCTGCACCGGATTGCCGCCAGTCGGCCAGCCGGTCATCCCCGGCTTGCACCACGAAGGTCTTTCCATGCGCCTTGGAAAAAGCTGGGCCGCAGTCGGCGCGCACCCGCAGATCGCGATAAAGACTGTCGACCCCATCGTGTTTCTGCCCGTCGATGATCGCCACGCCCGCCAACTCGAGCGCTTGCGCCACCATCGCCCGGGCCTGCGCCTTGGCACGTGGCGGGAACACCAACGCCAGCGCCGCCTGGTGCGGCAGCCCCGTCACCACGGCATAGCCGGCGGCCTGCAAAGCATCGACGTCCGGCTTCAGGCCGCAGATCAGCCGCAGCCGATCCTTCGGCAACATCGACAGGTCACTCTCCGCCCGCGCCCCGAACACGGCGATTTCGCCCGTCTCGGGCAGGACAAAGCCTTTGCGTTCCAGGAAGAATGCCAGACGTGAGGGCTTCATGCGGCAAAAGAGCCCACGGCCCTCACTCCCGTTCCATCGTGCATTGCAGCGGGTGTTGGTGCCGGCGCGCCGCGTCCATTACCTGCGCCACCTTGGTCTCGGCAATTTCGTGGCTGAACACGCCGACAACCGCGATACCCTTCTTGTGTACCGTCAACATGATCTCGAAGGCCTGGGCGTGGTTCATGCCGAAAAACCGCTCCAGTACATGCACGACGAACTCCATCGGCGTGTAGTCGTCGTTCAGCATCAGCACCTTGTAGAGCGGCGGCCGCTTGGTCTTCGGCCGCGTCTGCACGATGACCGAGGTGTCGCCCTCGTCATCTCCTTTACCCGCCATGATATGCGTCCATTCGGACATGCGTCTCACGTCTCATTTCGGTGTCATTGCCTGGGACGTTCTATATAACCTCTGTTACCAGCGAGAAAAGAGGGTGCGGTGGTACTGGCCCGGGGATGAGCCTGAGAATGACGCGGAAATTGACAACAATCGGGTTCGATGCCGACGATACGCTCTGGCACAACGAACGATTCTTCCAGATCACGCAGGAGCGATTCGCCGGCCTGTTGGCCGATTACGCCGATCCCGATCACCTCGCCGAACGGTTGCTCGATGCCGAACGCCGCAACCTCGGTCATTATGGATTCGGCATCAAGGGCTTCATGCTGTCGATGATCGAAACCGCTTTGGAAGTCACCTCCGACCGGGTGCCTGGCTCGGTGATCCACGAGATCATCTCGGCCGGCCAGGACATGCTGCGCCATCCGATCGAACTGCTGCCTCACGCCCAGGACGCCGTCACCTCGCTCGCCGAAGACTACCGGTTGGTGCTGATTACCAAGGGCGACCTGCTCGACCAGGAACGCAAACTGGCGCAATCGGGCTTGGGCGAGTTGTTCGATGCAGTCGAGATCGTCTCCCACAAGACGCCCGAGACTTACCGAGCCGCCTTCACCCGCCACGGGCACGGCCCGGGCCGCGCCATGATGGTCGGCAACTCGATGCGGTCCGACGTGCTGCCGGCCATCGCCGCGGGCGGTTGGGGCATCTACGTTCCGCACGGGCTGGAATGGGAACTGGAGAAGGCCGAACCGCCGCCCCGCTCGTCCCGTTATGCCGAACTCGTCGACCTCGGTGAACTACCCGCGCTGGTCGAGGCCATCGGCTGACGCCATTCGCCGGTTCCGCTTTCATCTTGCCGAGAATGTGACGGGCGCCTTTGTCCCCTGTTTGCAGCACGGTTTTTTCAAGTGACTGTCACGAAATGATCTCGAACCGCTCCACGTCCACCAGACCGCGATCGGTGATCTTCAGACTCGGGATCACCGGCAGAGCCAGGAAGGCAAGCTGCAAAAAAGGCTCATGCAAAGTCACACCCAGGCTTTTGGCCGCCTCGCGTAGCGGGATCAGCTCATCCCGTACGGCTTCGTATGGCTGCAGGCTCATCAATCCCGCCACCGGCAATGCCAGTTCGGCCAGAATGGCACCGTCCCGCACCACGACGAACCCGCCCTCGATTTCGCCCAGACGGTTGGCCGCCAACGCCATGTCAGCGTAATCGGCCCCCACTACGGCGATGTTGTGATGATCATGGCAGACGGTCGAGCCGATCGCCCCTGCCGTCAGCCCGAACCCCTTGACGAAACCCGTCGCCATGTTGCCATTCAGACCGTGCCGCTCCAGCACCGCGATCTTTACGAGGTCGCGCGCCAAATCCGGTCGCTTGTCACCATCCACGATCGGGATGGTCTCGCGCAGATGCGCCGTGATGATCTTTCCTTCTATGATTCCAATAACATCCGTGTGGTCTTGGTTTCCCCCGGAGCGGAAATCCTCAGCCGTCACCGCCCGCGCCTTGACCGAGGCGCGCCCCACCGGCGCGACGATGGTTCGCCGTGCGAAGGCATCGTCGCTCAGTACCACGCCACCCGCCATCACCATCTGCGCGCTGCACCTGTCCAGGCTGTCAACCGCCACGATATCAGCCCGCTTGCCCGGCGCGATCTGGCCCCTGTCTTTCAGCCCGAAGGCCTCGGCCCCGCTCAGGCTCGCCGCCCGGTAAACCGCCCGCGGCGAACAGCCCAACCCGATCAGGCTGCGGATCATGTGATCGAGATGGCCCTGCTCGGCAATATCCAGCGGATTGCGATCGTCGGTGCAGAGACAACAGTACGCCGACGTATAATCGTTCAGGATCTCTGCCAAAGCGCGCATGTCCTTGGACACCGAGCCCTCGCGGATCAGCACCCGCATGCCCTTCTGCAGTTTCTCGCGCGCTTCTGCCGCGCTCGTCGCCTCATGCTCGGTCCGGATGCCTGCCGCGACATAGGCATTGAGATCGCGCCCCGACAACAGCGGCGCGTGCCCGTCGATATGCCGGCCCTCAAAGGCGTGCAGTTTTGCCATCGCCCCCGGATCACGATGGATCACTCCAGGATAGTTCATGAACTCGGCCAGCCCGATCACGCGCGGGTGGTCCCTGAGCCGCGAAAGATCCTCGGCCCCGATCCGCGCCCCCGCCGTCTCCATCTCGGTCGAAGGCACACAGGAGGACAACTGCACACGGATATCCATCAGCGTGTGCGCGGAGGCCTCAAGGAAATACTCGATCCCTTTGACCCCAACCACATTGGCAATTTCATGCGGGTCGCAGATCGCCGTCGTCACCCCACGTGGCCCGACGCAGCGGTCGAACTCGTAGGGAGTCACCAGCGAACTTTCGATATGCAGGTGCGTATCAATGAAACCGGGAACCAGAATTAGTCCCTTAACGTCAATGATTTCGCCGCCCTCATACGGTGCACCAAAGCCGGCGATCCGGTCACCGCAAACCGCCACGTCACCGGCGATCATGTCACCGGTGATCACGTCAAAAACCTGCCCGCCGCGCAACACGATATCGGCCGGCTCGTCGCCGCGCGCCACCGCGATCACGCGCTCCAGTTCGGTCATTTCATTGCCTCTCCGGCCACATAGGTTTGCACGACGGCCCGATCATCGCCCAGAATCATCAGCAGGAACAACTCTTCCGCCAGGGTCTCCACGGTTTCGGCGCGAAGCCGCATCTCGAGCGTCGCGCGGGCATCCAGAACGACCACATCGGCGTCCGTGTCGGGCTCCAGCGTGCCGATCCGGTCCTCCAGCCCAAGCGCCACGGCGTTACCGCGCGTGATCCAGTGAAACATCTCGAACGGATGCCGTTGTTGGCGCTGCAACTGCAGCACCTTGTAGCCCTCGTTCATAGTCTGCAGCATCGAATAGCTGGTGCCGCCGCCGACATCCGTGGCAATCGCCCCGTGAACACCCTGCCGCCGCAACCCGGCATCATCGTAAAGCCCGCTGCCAAGAAACAGGTTGGAGGTCGGGCAGAAGACCGGTTTCGCTCCGGTTTCGGCAAGCACCCGGATCTCGCGGGCAGTCATGTGGATGCAATGCCCCATCAACGACCGCGGCCCGAGCAGACCGAATTTTTCATAGATCCCCATATAGTCATGCGCCCCGGGGTAGAGCTCGGCCGCCAGCGCGATTTCGTTCAGATTCTCATCGACATGGGTCTGTACGTAACAGTCCGGATACTCCGCCGCCAGCGCCCCGGCCGCCTCCAGCTGTTCGGGGGTCGAGGTAATCGCGAACCGCGGCGTGATCGCGTAGTGCGCTCGTCCCTTGCCGTGCCAGTTCTCGATCAGCGCGCGGCTATCGTCGTATCCAGACTGTGGCGTATCGCGCAACCCTTCCGGCGCGCCACGATCCATCATCACCTTGCCGCCGATCATGCACATGTTGCGCCGCGCCGCCTCTGCGAAATAGGCCTCTGCCGACGCCGCATGGACCGAGCAGTAGGACGCTGCCGTGGTCGTTCCGTGGGCGCAAAGCAGGTCGTAGTAGATCCGCGCCATTTCTGCGGCATGAACAGGATCGGCAAAGCCCATCTCGGCCGGAAAGGTATAGTTTTCAAGCCAGTCGAGCAGTTGCTCTCCCCAGGACGCGATCACCTGGACCTGCGGAAAGTGGACATGTGCATCAATGAACCCCGCCATCAGAAGATGCGGCCGATGGTCGATCTCGAGTTCGGCCAGACCTTTCAACTCGGTATGGCTCCCCCGCTTCACGATCCTTCCGTCTTCGATCAGGAGTGCACCGTCCTCGAGATAGGTAAAAGCGCTGTCGTCTGCGCCTTGCGGTGCGGCGTGAAAGCTCAGCACTCGCCCCCGCAGCAATGTTCGGCTCATTGCGCCATCTCCGCACCTTGCCAGGCATTTTGCGCCGCAAAGGCTTGCAAGAGATCGGTGGCGACGAAGGCGGCAATCACCTCCGGCCGTTTGTCGCCCAACCCGACCTGCCCCATCGGGCAGACCAGACGGTCCGCCCCGGCTGCCGCCTCGGTTTGACGCAGCCAGCGTTCGAACCGGGCCCGTTTCGTGGCCGATCCGATCATGCCGACATAAGACGCGTCCCGCCGTTGTAGCGCTTCGCCGGCCAGCAGGAAATCCAGCGCATGATCATGCGTTGCAACGACGAAAGCCGCAGCTGTCCCGGCCCGCGCGATCTCGCGTTCCGGGAAGGCCGTCAGGCATCCTTCGGCGGCCCGCGCCCGCGCGAGCTCTTCGGCGCGGCTGTCGATCAGCCGCACGCGCAATGGCAGGGGGGCCAGCGCGACACTCAGGGCCCGCCCGACATGCCCGGCGCCGAAAATCAAAACTTCCGGCCAGGCCGCTGCCGCGTCTTGCGCCCGCTGCACCGCGGTCTGCCGGGCGGCGGCATCCAGCCGGTCGAGGCTCAGGTCCACCCGGCCGCCACAGCACTGCCCGATCTCGGGGCCGAGCGGAACATCCATCGCCATATGTTGCCTGCCCTGCACAATCATTGCCCGCGCCTGATCGAGTGCCAGGTACTCCAGCTGCCCGCCCCCGATCGTTCCGTACACCCCATCAGGCGAGACGAACATCTCGGCCCCCGCTTCCCGAGGCGACGAGCCCCGAATTCGCGTCAGCGACACGCGCACAACCGTTTGATATTCCTCCAAAAACTGCGTCAGAGTCATACCACTCCCCGCATTCTCTCAACCGCCATTAGGACCCGCTCGGGCGTGGCCGGCGCATCCAGTCGCGGACATTCGCGATAGTCCGCCACGCTCGCCACGGCCATCGACAGCGCTTCGAGCACCGAGATCGCCAGCATGAAAGGCGGCTCACCCACGGCTTTCGAGCGTTTGATCGTGCGCTCCGGGTTCACCGACCATTCCGCCAGAGTCACGTTGAACGCCCGCGGCCGGTCCGAGGCCAGCGGGATCTTGTAGGTCGAAGGCGCGTGTGTTCGCAGCCGGCCCTGAGCGTCCCACCACAGCTCTTCCGTGGTCAGCCATCCCATGCCCTGGATGAACCCGCCCTCCACCTGACCGACGTCGATCGCCGGGTTCAGCGAGCGGCCCACATCATGCAGGATGTCCACCCGCTCGACCTGGTATTCGCCGGTCAGCGTGTCCACCGACACCTCGGAACAGGCCGCACCATAGGCGAAATAGTAGAATGGCCGGCCCTGCCCGGTCTCGCGGTCCCAGTGGATTTTCGGCGTCTTGTAAAACCCGGCGGCCGAAAGTTGCACCCGCGCCAGATAGGCCGATTTCACGAAGTCGGCCCAACCTATGTCCGCATCACCGACCCGCACATGGCCCGGCCGAAACTCCACCTCTTCCGGCTTTATCCCTTTGCTATCACAGGCGAATTCAACCAAACGCGCCTTGATCTGCTCGCAGGCATCGCGCGCCGCCATGCCGTTCAGATCGGACCCGCTCGAAGCCGCCGTGGCCGAGCTGTTTGGCACTTTCTCGGTCGTGGTTTTCGTCACCTTCACCAGATCGAGATCGACCTGGAACGCGTCGGCCACGACCTGCGCCACCTTGATGTTGAGACCCTGCCCCATCTCGGTACCGCCATGGTTCAGCATGATCGACCCGTCATTGTAGACATGCACCAAGGCCCCAGCCTGGTTGTACCAGGTCGCGGTGAAGGAAATGCCGAACTTCACCGGCGTCAGCGCAATCCCTCGACGGATGAGGCCACCGGTGGCGTTCTCCTCCAGAACCGCCGACCGCCGCGCCTGATAGTCACTGCGCTCCTCCAGCTCGCCAACAATACGTTCAAGTATGTTGTCTTCGACGGTTTGGTGATATGGGGTGACATCCCGGCCGGCGCTATAGAAATTCGCCTTGCGAATCTCCAGCGGATCGCGACCCAGCGCATAGGCGATCTCCTCGATGATCCGCTCACCCATCACCACCCCTTGCGGCCCACCAAAACCGCGAAAGGCCGTATTCGATACCGTATGCGTTTTCATCGGTCGCGAACTTAGACGCACGTCGGGGAAGAAATAGGCGTTGTCGGCATGGAACAACGCCCGATCGGTCACCGGGCCGGACAGGTCGGCGGCGACGCCGCAGCGCGCCGCCAACTCGGCATCGACCGCCTCGATCCGGCCGTCGTCGTCGAAACCGACCTCGTAACTACATAAGAAATCGTGTCTTTTCCCGGTCGAAGCCATGTCTTGGTCGCGGTCGGGACGAATTTTCACCGGTCGGTTCCAGCGTTTCGCCGCCACGGCCGCGACACAGGCAAACAGGTTCATCTGGCTTTCCTTGCCACCGAACCCGCCGCCCATCCGGCGCACGTTCACCACCACCGAATGCGACGGCACTCCTAGCACATGGGCCACCATATGCTGCGCCTCGCTTGGGTGCTGGGTCGAGCAATGCACAACCACGTCCTCATCCTCGCCGGGAATGGCAAAGGCGATATGACCCTCGAGATAGAGATGTTCCTGCCCACCGATCTCCATACGCCCGCGTATGCGATTTGCCGAACGCGCCAACCCCGCCGCCGCGTCGCCCCGTACCAGGGTCAGCGGGGCGGTGACATGCGGCATGCCGCGCTCCACGGCGTCGCCTACAGTCACCACTGGATCCAGCGTGTTGATCTCGATCTTCGCCTGCGCTGCCGCTCGCCGGGCCGCGTCGCGGGTTTCGGCGACCACGGCGAACAGCGGTTGGCCGTGGAACTCGACCACCTCTTCCGCGAAGATCGGTTCATCGCCGGCACCGACCGCACTGATCTGGTTTTCGCCGGGGATGTCCTTCGCGGTCAAGACGCCGACAACCCCGGGCGCCGCCAGAACCGCACTCAGGTCCATGCCGGTGATCCGCCCATGCGCTACCTCCGACACGCCGAGATAGGCGTGCAGCGTCCCGGCGGGCTCGGGGATATCGTCGCAATACTCGGCCCGTCCGGTGACATGTTTCACTGCGCTGTCATGTGCGATCGGTTGATGCACGCCACCCTTGATCATGCGCTGATCCTCCGTGTCAGCCGGGCCACTGCTCCGGCGCCCTGCTCCGCCCAGAACCGCCGCAGCAGGTTTTGCGCCACCAGCATCCGATAGTCCGCCGAGGCCCGCCAGTCGCTGAGCGGGGTGAAGTCCTCGGCCAACACGTTGGCAGCGGCCTCGAAACTGGCCGCGTCGAACGCGGCGCCGTCCAGCAACGCCTCGGCCGCCCTCGCCCGTTTCGGCACTTCAGCCATGCCACCGAAGGCCAGCTTGGGATTGGCGATCCTGCCGCCCTCAACCCGCATCGCGAACCCGGCAGCAACCGAGGAAATATCTTCGTCCCGCCGCTTCGAAACCTTCCAGGCCGCGTGCAAACTGCCCGGCATCGCCTTTGGAACGACGATCGCCTCGACAAACTCGCCGGGGCGCCGGTCCTGCCGACCATAGTCGAGGAAGAAGTCCTCGAGCGGGATGTCCCGCCGTACGTCCCCGTGACGCAGCACCAGCCGGGCACCCAGCGCGATCAGCACCGGTGGCGTGTCGCCGATCGGGGATCCGTTGGCGATGTTGCCACCCACCGTGCCCGCATTGCGAACCTGCCAGCCGGCAATCCGGCTCCAATACTCGGCCAGGTGCGGGAAGGCGCCCAGAAGCACCGGCGCGGCCTCGGTATAGCTCGCGCCGGCGCCGATCCGGATTGTATCCGCTGTCTCCTCGATCGCCTTTAACCCGTCGAGATGACCGATGAAGATCGCCGGAGAAATCTCGCGCAGGAACTTCGTCACCCACAACCCGACGTCTGTCGCCCCTGCCACGACGGTGGCCTCGGGGTGCGCCACATAGAGGCCTGCAAAATCCGTCACATCCGCCGGCAGATACCCGTCTTCCAGAACCACCCTCACCCCATCACGCAGCGTCTCCAACCGAGCTGTCACCGAGTCGCGTTCAGCCAGCAACGGATCACTCTCAGGCAGCCCGTATGTCGCCGCCGCCCGCGCCGCCTGCACAATCGGCGAATAGCCGGTGCAGCGGCACAGGTTGCCCTGCAGCGCCTCTTCCACCTGCGCCTCGCTGGGTCGCGGCGTTTCCATCCATAGCGCGTAAAGCGCCATCACGATCCCCGGTGTGCAAAAGCCGCATTGCGACCCGTGATGTTCGACCATCGCCTGCTGCACCGCCGTCATGCCGCCATCGGGACCGCGCAGATGCTCCACCGTGACCACGTGGCAGCCATCCACCGTCGCCAGGAAGCGGATACAGGCATTCACCGGCTCATAGCGCAGCCCGGCCCCGTCCAGCCGCCCCACCAGCACGGTGCAGGCGCCGCAATCGCCTTCGGCGCACCCCTCCTTGGTGCCGGTCAGCCGCCGCTCGATCCGCAGAAAATCCAGCAGCGTCTCGCGGGCCTTCACCCCGCCAAGGCGCACCTCTTCGCCGTTCAGCAGAAACCTTATCTCGTCGCGCGTTTCCATTTCTCAACTCCCGCTGGCCAGCTTGGCGCCTGTCGCCGCGCGATACCACCTTACGATCACCCTCCGGTCTTCCGGTTCCATCCAACTGGCATTTGGCGGCGGCATCGCCCGGCTCAACCCCGCCTGCAGGTAAATCTCGTGCGCATAGGCCGCGACCTGCGCCTCGGTCTCGAGCAAAACCCCCTTGGGCGCATGATGGATCCCGTCATAAGCTGGCTCGGCCGTATGGCACATCGCACAGTTCCCCATCACCAGATCAACGACGTCCTCGAACCCCTCGGCCTCGACAAACCGCACTTGCGCCGGGCTCAGCGCCGCCTCTTCCTCAGGCTCGCTCGTCCCCCCACCCAGGCTCGACAGCCAGACGATCGCCAGGAACAACGCCGCGGTCGCACCCCAAGTCCACCACGGCATGCCTTGCCGCGCGTGCATCGAGTTGAAGAAATGCCGGATCGTCACCCCCATCAGGAACACCAGCGCCGCGATCACCCAGTTCCATTCGGTGGCAAACGCCAGCGGATAGTGATTGGACAGCATCAGGAAGACCACCGGCAGCGTTAGGTAATTGTTGTGGGTCGAGCGCAGCTTGGCAATCTTGCCATATTTCGGGTCCGGCTTGCGCCCCGCTTTCAGATCGGCCACCACAACTCGCTGATTGGGCATGATAATGAAGAACACGTTCGCCGTCATGATCGTGGCGGTGAAGGCCCCGAGATGCAGCATCATCGCCCGGCCGGTGAAGATCTGATTGTATCCCCACCCCATCGCCACCAGCAGCACAAACAACAGCAACATTAGCGTCGTCGGTTTCTCGCCCAACCCGCTCTTGCAGAGAACGTCATAGACCAGCCAACCGATGGTCAGCGACGCCGCCGAGATCAGGATACCCTGCCACAGAGCCAAATCGGCTTTTTGCTGATCAAGCAGGTAAAGCTCCCCACCCACCCAATAGACCACCGCCAGCAGAGCCGCGCCGCTCAACCAGGTCGAATAGCTCTCCCACTTGAACCAGGTCAGGTGTTCGGGCATCGCCTCGGGGGCCACCAGGTACTTGCGGATGTGATAAAAGCCGCCGCCATGCACCTGCCATTCCTCGCCGTCGGCGCCGCCAAGGTCACCGTCTCGGCGCAACCCGAGGTCCAGCGCGATGAAATAGAAGGACGAACCGATCCAGGCGATCGCCGTGATCACGTGCAGCCAGCGGATGGCAAACGACGCCCAGTCCCACAGGATTGCCGCCTCGAACATGTCTGACTCCCTGTTTTCTTTACCAAACCCTACGCAATCGTGTTTTTTCCTTGAACCATCGGAAAAACCCCATCACTTTCAAAAAATACCTGATAATGGCACGGCTCATGTCCTATCTCGACAATATCCGAACCTTCGTGCGTGTCTATGAACTGGGCTCGATGTCGGCGGCAGCGCGCGATCTGCGCATTTCTCCGGCCGTTGCTTCCTCACGCATCTCGCAGCTCGAGGATCACTTGAATGCCCGCCTTTTTCAGCGCACCACGCGGCGGCTCAACTCGACCGAGCAGGGCCGCATTTTCTATGACGGGGCCACCCGGGTTCTGGATGCCGTGGCCGAGGCCGAGGCGGCGGTGGGCCAGGTCACCCGCGATCCCCGCGGCACCATTTACGCCGCCGCGCCCCTGGGCCTGGGCCGCCGCCTGATCGCGCCCGAGGTGCCGGCCTTTAAAGCCGACTATCCCCTGATCAACCTGCGCCTGCGGCTCTCCGACCGCAAACTCGACGTCACCGCCGAAGGGCTCGACGTGATGTTCTTCCTCGGCACCCCCGAGGACAGTTCCCTGCGCATCCGAAAGATCGCCGATTGTCCGCGCCTGCTCTGCGCCTCACCCGACTATCTCGCGCGCAAGGGCACGCCGTCCGACCCGGCGGAACTCACCACCGGCGCTCATGACTGCCTCAACCTGCGCTATCCAGGCGCGCCTGAATTCCAATGGCCGCTGGAAACGGCAGAGGGCATCAAGCGTTTCGCCGTTACCGGCCCGTTCGAATCGGACGATGGCGACGTGCTCACCGACTGGGCGCTCGACGGGCAGGGCATCATTCTGAAACCGGTCTTCGAAGTGGCCGACCATCTGGCCTCGGGCGCGCTCGTCCCCGTGCTGGAAGACACGCCGCCCATCACGGTGCAACTTGCAGCGCTCTACACCCACCGGCGCAAGCAGGACGCCAAGGTGCGGCTCTTCCTCGATTTCATGGTCAAGCGCATCGTGAAGGCACTGAGCGCGTCCACCAAGGCACGGCCTTCCGGGTAGAACCGCGCGAAAGCTTTAACTGCCGCGATAGGTCGAAAAACCAAACGGCGACAAAAGCAGCGGCACGTGATAGTGCGACGCCTCACTTATGCCAAAGCGGATCGGCACCTCGTCGAGAAACAGCGGCTCGGCCCCCGCCTGCCCCGAGGCGCGCAGGTAATCGCCGGCCTGGAAGACCAGCTCATAAACCCCTGTCGAAAACTCTGTCTCCGACAGGATCTGCTCGTCCGTCCGCCCGTCATCATTGGTGACGAGCGTCTTCAGATGCACCCGGCTCTCCCCGTCCAGCCGGTAAAGCGCGATCTCCAGCCCCTCCGCCGGGCAGCCTCGCGCCGTGTCCAGCACATGCGTCGTCAGAAATCCCGCCATGCCGTTTCCTTTCCTTTTACCCAATCATGCCCACAAAGAGCCGCCACCCCAAGTCCCGTCTGCACAAATCACTTTCAAAACCTTTCGGAAAATCAGGCTTCATCTCTGCAAACATACTCTTCCTCGCCGCCTCCCCAGAAACCCGGTCGCAGACCCCGGCGCGCCGGGGCCACCCATGCCGGGTTGGCGGGCTCCCTCGCCGCCCGCCAACCCGGCATCGCCCTATCGCATTGTCATCCGCACCGCTACATCCAGCATCCGGTTGGAAAACCCCCACTCGTTGTCATACCAGCCGAACACCCGCAGCAATCCGCCCACCGAGACACTGGTTTCCCGCCCGCTCATCACGATCGACTCGGGCCGCGCCCGCAGATCGGTCGAAACCAGCGGCTGCGTGATCCAGCCGAAAACCGCGCTTTCCTGCGCCGCCCGTTCCAACACCGCGTTCACAGCGTCCACCGTCACCGGCTCACGCGTCTGCACCGTCAGGTCAATCGCCGAAACGCTCGCGGTCGGCACCCGCACCGCCCGCGCCTCGATCCGGCCTGTTAGCGCCGGCAGCACCACGTCGATCAGCCGCGCCGCGCTCGTCGTTGTCGGCACCATCGACAGCGCCGCCGCGCGGCTCCGCGCCAGGTT
The DNA here is from genome assembly GCF_030848945.1 of Marimonas arenosa. Taxonomy (GTDB): domain Bacteria; phylum Pseudomonadota; class Alphaproteobacteria; order Rhodobacterales; family Rhodobacteraceae; genus Marimonas; species Marimonas arenosa. Next base: position 111,534 of record NZ_JANHAX010000004.1, on the reverse strand, counting down.
CTCCTTCGGTTTGTCGATCGTGGGCTGAGACCCGGTATAGCAATGCACCGTGGTCATATGCCCGCTCTCGACCCCCCAATGGGCCTCCAGAAGCTGCAGCAAAGGCGCCAGCGCATTGGTGGTGCAGCTGGCATTCGACACGATCCGGTGATCGCCCAGATCGCCCTCGTTCGCCCCCAACACCACGGTCACATCCGCCACCTCCGACGGCCCCGAGATCAGCACGTTGCCCGCGCCCGCCTCCAGCCCGCGCTCGACATCGGCTCGATTGCCCGCCGCCCCGGTGCACTCCAGCAGAACGTCGACCCCGCTCAGATCGACTGCCCGGATATCCGGTTCCGCGGAGAACCGAATCCGCCGCCCGTCGACGATCAACGCGCCCGGCGCGTGCTCCACCACGCCGGGAAAGGGCCCGAACACGCTGTCATAGGCGAACAGATAGGCGCAGGCCTCTAGCGGCGCGATGTCGTTGATCGCCACCAGCTCGAACGGCTCACCCGCCCGCGTGGTCAGCAGCATCCGCAGGATCGACCGTCCGATCCGCCCGAACCCGTTAATCGCGATTTTCACTGGTTGGCCTGGCATCTGCGCGCTCCGGAAACAGGTCAGCAATTCTGACTATCATCCAGCCGCCCCGGACCACCGGTGTCAAGCCGGTCCTGGTCGGCCCGACCCGGCCCGCCGGACTCAATCGTCGAAAAACGGCGTCATCTGCGCCACGATCACCGCGTTTTCCTCCAGTGCGCGGGCCATAAGCGCGCGCTCCTCGTCGGAAATGTCGTGCCCTTCCGCCAGCCGCTCTTCCAGCGTGCCATAGCCCGACACGTCCAGCGGCGCGGTGTCGGCTTGTTTCAGGATCGCCACGGTTTCGCGCACCGCTTCGGCCTCGTCCACGCCGCTGGCATAGACCATCAGCGCGGCGCCGGTCGCGCCATCGGGCAAGCCGTCGCCCGCCTTGCGGCCGATCTCGACCAGAAGGGTAAAGACCCGCTGTTTCGATGCCTTGTCGCTTTTCGCCATGGCTTTCCCTCCACCCGCGGCCCCTGCCTTGCCGCATCGCCCGGCAAAGGTCCAGCCCCGCGCCGCGGCGACAGGGGCGTCACGCGGACGGCACGCTCACGGACAGCGCACCAGGTTGTCGGCCAGGCCGTCCTCGATCACCGCGATGCCATCCGGTGTCGTCATCAGCATCATCCTCATGGAATAGGTCTCGCCCTCGCCGCTGCACTCGGCATCATAGAGCGTCGCCGCCATGCCGCGCACATTGACCGGATTGGTCAAGATGCAACTGTTCTCGACACCGAGGAACCTGCCGTCGCGCACTGCCAGCGCGCCGCCATCCAGACCGACCGTGCGGCAATCCCAACTCTCTGCACCCGGGTAGTCGGGGCGGTAGACCCCGTCATACGGCCCCGCCACGGCCACGGTCCCCAGAGTTGTCCCGAGCGCGCAAAGCGCCGCGGTCACGACGCGCGACATCAGTCGCGCAGCAATTCGTTGATCCCGGTTTTCGAGCGGGTCCTTTCATCCACCCGCTTGACGATCACGGCGCAATAGAGGTTGATCCCGTTCTTCGACGGCATCGACCCGGCCACCACCACCGAATAGGGCGGCACCTCGCCATACATCACCTCGCCGGTTTCGCGGTCAACGATCTTGGTCGACTGGCCGATGAACACGCCCATGCCCAGCACCGAGCCCTCGCGCACGATGCAGCCTTCCACCACTTCCGACCGCGCCCCGATGAAGCAATTGTCCTCGATGATGGTGGGCCCCGCCTGCATCGGCTCCAGCACCCCGCCGATGCCGACGCCGCCGGAAAGGTGTACATTCTTGCCGATCTGGGCGCAGCTGCCGACAGTGGCCCAGGTATCGACCATAGTTCCCTCGTCGACATAGGCGCCGAGGTTCACGAACGATGGCATCAGCACGACGCCCGGAGCGATATAGGCCGATTTGCGCACCACGCAGTTCGGCACCGCGCGGAATCCGGCCGCGGCCCACTGGTTTTCGCCCCAGCCCTTGAACTTGCTGTCGACCTTGTCCCACCAGCCGCCGCCCTGCGGCCCGCCGACCTGTTCTTCCATGTCCTTCAGGCGGAAGCCCAGCAGCACCGCCTTTTTGGCCCATTGGTTGACGTGCCAGCTGCCGTCCGCCTGTTTCTCGGCCACCCGCAGGCTACCACTGTCGAGCGCAGTGAGCGTGTCCTCGATCGCCTCGCGGGTCTCGCCGGTGGTGGTGGGCGTAATCGCATCGCGGGTCTCCCACGCGGCCTCGATGGCGGCTTCCAGTTGTGCGTTCGACATGGGTTCCGTCTCCCTCAAAGAATCCTTGCATTGGCGCCGCCTATAGCGGCAAGCCCCGCCCTGTTCAATGCGGCCCGCTGTCAAGCGCCGGGCCGGCCATTAAAGGGTAGAATGAGTTCAGGCCACGCAGGCCTAGTGGCGCCCCCCCAAAAAAACCGCCAGAGTATCTCCGGAGAGTTGAACGCCTAGCCCAACGGGTCGGGCGCTACGTTTGCACCACAGACCAGAACTGCCACCCTTTCTTCCGGCTCCGGCTGATAGGCGCCGCTCATCAGTGCGGCCAGCGCCGTGGCCCCCGCCGGCTCCACCAGCTGCCGCCGCTCGCGCCAGAGCGCGTCGCGCGCCGCCAGGATGGCGTCGTCGCTCACCGTCACCGACCGAGCCAGATGTCGCGCCGCCAGCCCATAGCAGATCTCGCCGATCCGCCGTGCCCCCAGCGCATTCGCGGCCACACCGGAGACGTCCACATCCACCGGATTGCCCGCCGCCAGAGCGGCGTTCAGCGCGCACGAGGTCTCGGGCTCCACCGCCACAACCTTGCGCACCCCTTGCAGCCAGGCCAGCGCCCCGGCAATCAGTCCGCCACCACCCACCGCAATCAGAACGGTCTCGGCCTTCAGGCCCTGTTCTTCCCATTCCGCCATGCAGGTCCCTTGGCCCGCCACCGTCGGCACTGCGTCATAGGCATGGATCTGCATCGCCCCGGTGTCCGCCTCGTGCGCCCGTGCCATCTCAAGCGCATTGGCATATTCCCCGTCCACCACCGTCAGCTCGGCCCCGGTAGAACGGATCAGCGCGATTTTCGCCGGTCCCGCCAATTCCGGAACGAAGATATGCGCCCTATGCCCCAGCGCCCGCGCCGCATAAGCCACCGCCGCGCCATGGTTGCCACCTGAGGCCGCCACGACGCCACCCTCCGGCACATCCCCGCTCAGAAGCGTGTTAAACGCGCCGCGCGCCTTGAAACTGCCGGTATGCTGAACCTGTTCCAGCTTGATCTCGACCGGGTGATCCAGCCCGAAGCCTTGCGCCTCCAGCACCGGTGTCTTCACGACATGGCCGGCAATTCGTGCCCGCGCCGCCTCAATCTCGCCATTCCAATCCATTCTCACTTCCCTGTCACTGGAGTTGACCTCGCAAACCCTATAGGCGTGAGGCAAATGCGCAAGCAGGGATGACCCGATGAAAGACGACCGCACCAGCCCGTTCCGCGACGCCGGCCTCGACCGCTCGACCGCCGAACATGTCCCCGACACGCCGCAGACCCGCGCACCGGCCTATCGCCTGGCCTTCGACGACGAGGATTTTCTGCTGCGCGACGAATTGCGCCCGGTGCGGCTGCAACTCGAGCTCTTGAAACCCCAGCTCATCCTCGAGGAGCGCGGCATCGTCTCGACCATCGTCCTGTTCGGCGGCGCCCGCATTCCGGAACCCGCCAAGAAGGACAAGGCCCGCACCAAGACGCTGGCTGAACTGTCGCACTACTACGATGTCGCCCGCGACTTCTCACGCCTGATGACGGCTAAGTCGATGGAGCATTACGGCAAGGAATTCGTCATCTGCACCGGTGGCGGCCCGGGCGTGATGGAGGCCGGAAACCGCGGTGCCGCCGAGGCCGGCGGCGCGTCGATCGGTCTCAACGTCGTGCTGCCGCACGAGCAGGCCCCGAATGAGTACGTCACGCCTGACCTATGTTTCAACTTCCACTATTTCGCCATCCGCAAGATGCATTTCCTGATGCGTGCGCGGGCGATTTGCATCTTTCCCGGTGGCTTCGGCACGATGGACGAAATGTTCGAGAGCCTTACCCTGATCCAGACCGGCCGAATGAAGCGTGTGCCCTTCCTGCTCTTCGGGCGCGCGTTCTGGGAGAAGATCGTCAATTGGAAGGCGCTGGCCGAGGCCGGCACGATTTCTGACGAGGATCTCGATCTGTTCCGCTTCGTCGATACCGCCGAAGACGCTGTCCGGATCATCGATAATTTCGACCCGTCTCCCTGCCGCGAAGATTTGCCGGGCCGTTGAACCACTCTGGCCGTTGCGCCGCCCCGCGCCGGCGCGGGGGAGTGCAGGCGCAGGGGCCCGGCGGCCGTTCTGCCCGCGCCACCGAGCCGCACTGTCAAAGAAACGCCGCCCCCGACCTCACATTGGCTGCCACGATGCCGCGGCAATTCGGGATCGGCGCGTTGATGAAGCGCTGCGCCGTGGGATGACCCGCGTCGAGCGCCCCCAGCTCAACCAGAATGGACGCAATCGCGCTTTCCGCCCCACGCGTCTGCCCGTCGACCATTTTCAGCGCAACACCCAGCCCCTGCTCCGGCAATATTGCCCCGAAATAGGCTTCGGCCCCGGTCTTCAGCGCCACCTTGCCGCTCATTGCGCGCATCAGTTCTGTGCAGGCCCGGCCCTCGCCCGCCACCAGTTCGGGATGCGCCACCATCGCCTGGCGCAGCCGTACGGCGGCACGGCCCCGCGCGTCGGTCTCCGAAGCAGTGGCAAACCAAGCCATTGCCCGCGCCATGCCTTTCAACGAGGATGCAAAATTCGGCGCCGAGCAGCCGTCAATGGCAAAACCCGGGCTGTCTTCGCCGGTCACCTCCTCGAAGGCATCGCGCACCGCCGTCTGCACCGGGTGGTCCGCGTCGACATACTCCGGGCCGGCGCCGAGATACTTTGTCAGGGTCAGGAACCCGGCGTGTTTACCGGAACAGTTGTTGTGCACCTGCTCCGGGTGGCCCGATCCGCAGATGATGCATTTCGCCTCTGCCTCATCGCGCGGGATATGCCCGCCACAGCGCAGATCGTCATCCGAAAGCCCGAGATCCGCCAGCCAGGCCCGCACCCGGCGGACATGGATGTCCGCCCCGTTATGCGAGGCGCAGGCCAGCGCCAGATGTTCCGAGGTCAGCCCCGCCGCATCCGCCGCCCCGCTTTCGACCAAGGGCAGCGCCTGGATCATCTTCGACGACGATCGTGGCAACACCACGAGTTCGGGATCGCCCCAGGCCTTTATCACCTCACCTTGTGCGTTGCAGACCACCGCGTGCCCCATATGCACGCACTCCAGGAAATCCCCGCGCCAGACCTGCGCCAATTCCACCGGTGCCGTCATTCCGCCGCTCCCCTTGATGTTACGCGAAAAATTGCCAATTCCTCTTCCGTCCATGGCAGATTTCAGTCTAATGTAGCAATGTCGAGTTGAAAATTCGGCGCACCGCCAAACAAGGTCAAAACCAAGAGCGTGTGGCGCCGGGAATTGAGGCAAAAAAGACAGCTGGAGGCTGTAGAAATGGTATCACGTGTTGCGCAAGCTTTCGCCGGGGCTCTCCTGATGCTGGCCGGAGCGGGCGTTTCGGCGCAGGAAACCAGCACCAACCAGGTCGCCGCAAAAACCGACTGGTCGGTGTTCGAGGACGCCAGTCCGCGCGAATGCTGGGCGGTGTCATCGCCCAAGGAAACCGTCAACACCCGCGACGGCCGGGTCGTGGCCGTGCGTCGCTCCGACATCCTGCTGATGGCCTTCTTCCGTCCCGATGCCGGCGTCGCCGGGCAGATTACCTTCACCGGCGGCTATCCTTTCGCCCCGGGGTCGACCGTCAATATGAATGTCGATGGCAATTCCTTCGAGCTTTTCACCGAAGGCGAATGGGCCTGGCCCGCCTCGCCCGCCGAGGACGCCAAGATCCTGACGGCGATGAAACGCGGCGCCGAGGCGGTGCTGACGGCGCGCTCGGCGCGCGGCACCACTACCAAGGATACGTTCTCGCTCTCAGGCTTCACCGCCGCCGTGGAAGACGCCGAGAAACGCTGCAATTGAACCTGGCGCCATTTGCTGGATGACGGACGACCCCGACGCGGGGTCGTTTTCGTTTGCCTCTCCCCTGCATTCGCCGTTTCATGCGGAAAAAAGGGAGCGAGAAAACCATGGAACTGGGCCTGAAAGGACACCGCGTCATCGTCACCGCCGGGGCGAACGGCATCGGCCTCGCGACCGCGCGCGCCTTCGCCGCCGAAGGGGCCCGTGTCGCGGTCTGTGACGTCGATGCCGCCGCGCTGTCGGCGCTGGCCGAAACCGACCCGCAGATCCTCGCCACCCATTGTGACGTGGCCGACCGCGCCGCCGTCACCGCGTTTTTCGAAGAGGCGCTGGAAGACCTCGGCGGTCTCGACTGCCTGATCAATAACGCCGGCATCGCCGGCCCCACCGCCCCTGTCGAAGCGATCGATCCCGAAGACTGGGACCGCACCCTGAACATCTGCCTGACGTCGCAGTTCAATTGTACCCGGCTCGCAGTCGAACCGCTCAAGGCCTCATCCAACGCCTCGGTCGTCAACCTGTCTTCCGCCGCGGGGCGCTTCGGTTTCCGCAACCGTACTCCCTATGCTGCGGCGAAATGGGGCGTCATCGGGTTCACCAAGTCGGTCAGCCGAGAGCTGGGGCCTTTCGGTATCCGCGTCAACGCCATCCTGCCCGGCATCGTCGCGGGCGAACGGCAGGACCGCGTCATCGCCGCCAAGGCCCGTTCCCTCAACCAAAGCTTCGAAGAGACCCGCGAAACGATCATGTCTCAGGCTTCGATCCCGCAGATGGTCACGGCCGGGGAACTCGCCGACATGATGCTCTTTCTCGCCAGCTCCCGCGGTCGCACGATTTCAGGCCAGGCGCTCGCCGTGGACGCCGACCTTCAGGGGCTTGTCTGACCGTTCCCTGGATGCCTCAGGGGCACTTGCAGTCCTGCAACTGTCCTTTATGCGTGGTCGAAAGCCGCAGGTTGCGAAACGGCCCGACGCGGTAGATCTCTTCCTCGTAGGAATCCTTCTCGCGTCCGTTCGAATAGATGATCTCAACAGGCGTGATCACCCGCTCGACCGGCACAACCAGGGTTTCGCCGGCGTTGAGCCATGACGCGGTCATATTCATCTGACCTTCCTTGAATTCCCAGGTGCCGTCATAGGGTCGCTTGGCGAAAACGAAGCGGAACGTGCCGTCGCGGCGATAGCTGAGAAGTCCCTCGGCCACAACGGCCGGCTGACCGTCCTCGCCTTCGCCCATGATCTGTGTCCATTGGACGACATAGCTTGGTTCGTTGGCGCACAGTTCTGCCCGTTCCACGATCGCCCCCGTGGCCAGGTCCCATTTCTCCTCGTAAAGCGCATTCATGACATCCGCTTCCGACGTCAAAACTTCGCTGCGCTCCTGGTCGAACAGCCGGACCAACTCACGCTCGTAGTCCTCGTCATCGTCGTCATTATCTTCGTTCAGCCCCATCAGGGGATCGCAGAAATTCAGTTTGGCCAGCGTATCGCCGCCACCCTGCGCTAGGGTCTGCACGGGCAAGGTGATCAGACCGGCCAAAAGAAACATGGCGAAAAGAAGTGAACGCATCGAAAGCCTCCTTGTCGAAACCTTACTGCATTTTAAGTTTATCATGCCGGGCCCCAGCGTCCATTCAAATGCTTCAAGTTGCATCCTATGTCGCGGCAACGTCCACAGGCATTTTGCATTTTCCCGCGATCCCCCTATATATGCCCATCTCCGCACGAGGACCCGCGCCCATGGCCGCCAAAGACACGCCCATCACCCCCGAGGTCACTGCCCTGCCTCGTCTGCCAAGACGCGACGACGGCAAGGTGAACCTCATCGGCCTCACACGTCCGCAGCTCCACGCGGCGCTGATCGAGGCAGGCACACCTGAGAAACAGGCCAAGATGCGCGAAAACCAGGTCTGGCAGTGGATCTACCAGAAGGGCTGCGCCGACTTCGACGCAATGACCAACCTCGCCAAGACCTACCGTGCCCAGCTGGCCGAGCATTTCGTCATCGAGCGCCCCGAGGTCGTGTCGAAACAGGTCTCCGCCGACGGCACCCGCAAATACCTCGTCCGCATCGCCGGCGGTCACGAGGTCGAGGTCGTCTACATCCCCGAGGAAGACCGCGGCACGCTCTGCATTTCCTCTCAGGTCGGCTGCACGCTGACCTGTTCCTTCTGCCACACCGGCACGCAGAAACTGGTGCGCAACCTCACAGCGGGCGAGATCGTCGGCCAGATCATGGTCGCCCGCGACGATCTCGGCGAATGGCCCAAACCCGGCGAAGGCTCCGACGCCCGCCCGCGGCTCCTCAGTAACATCGTGCTGATGGGCATGGGCGAGCCGCTGTACAATTTCGACAACGTCCGCGACGCGATGAAGATCGCCATGGACCCCGAGGGCATTTCCCTCTCGCGCCGCCGCATCACGCTGTCCACCTCCGGCGTCGTGCCTGAAATTGCGCGCACCGCCGAAGAGATCGGCTGCCAGCTCGCCATCTCGTTCCACGCCACCACCGACGAGATCCGCGACAAGCTGGTCCCGATCAACAAGCGCTGGCCCATCGCCGAACTGCTCGATGCCCTGCGTGCCTATCCCAAGGCCTCGAACTCCGAGCGCATCACGTTCGAGTATGTCATGCTCAAGGGCGTGAACGACAGCGACGAAGATGCCCGCCGGCTGGTGAAACTGATCCGCGGCATCCCCGCCAAGATCAACCTCATCCCGTTCAACGAATGGCCCGGCTCGCCTTACGAACGCTCCGATTGGGAACGGATCGAAAGCTTCGCCAACATCATCTACAAGGCCGGATATGCCTCGCCCATCCGCACCCCGCGTGGCGAAGACATCATGGCCGCCTGCGGCCAGCTCAAATCCGCCACCGAACGGGCGCGGAAGTCAAAAGCCCAGATCGCCGCCGAAGCCGGGCTGTAAGCACACCGCGTCAGTAAATCCTGATATCCGCCACCGAAAGGTCGGCCGTGTGATCGCGACCATAGGCAACAACCGCCAGGCTCCTGATCGCCTCGGGCGCGAGCGTCTTGCGCAGCATCCGCCCGCGCGCCTGGAACGCCTCGAACGGAATCCGCACCGTTGCCCACCGCGGCGTCACCTCGAAGGACGCCTGATAGAACGTCCACGGCAGAACCGTCCCACCGGTGCGCGCATGCACGTAGTAGGTCTGGCCGTTGCCCCGAACCTTCAGCTCCAGCCCCTGCGCGGTGTTTGGCAGCCGCTCGGACAGTTTCAGCCGCGCCTGGATGAAGCCACCGTTGTTGGCCGTGCTGACCTCGCCCTGCAGGCGCAGGAAAACCTGCCCGCCGTCACGCTGCAGCGAGACCCGCCCGCTCGACACGCCCCCCATCACCTGGTCGCTGATGTATTCCCAGCGGTCACCGGGGGAGCCAGTGAAATCTTCGATCATCCTGTCCTGTCCTCGCGCCGACGGGGCTGCCAGCATCACGGCACAGAACCCGGCGACCACTCCAAGCTTGGTCTGCATCGCTTAACCCTTCTCTCGCCTGCGCCACCCGGCCCGCAGACCCTGGCTGGCCACGAACAATCGCACGATCGCCGGCCGCATCCGCAGGAACAGCCGATAGCCAAGCTCAAGCACGGCTGACATGCCCGGCCGGCCCGCTACCTTCGCCGCCCAGCCCCAACCCGGCACCTCCGCCCAGAGCGCGGCAAACCCGGCGGCCCCCGACCTCAGCCGCCCTGCCGGTGTCATCACGTGAAACCGCGCCAAGGCCGCGTCCCGCTCCAGATCCTCGGGCAGCGCGGCATTGGGCTGCGACACGTCGACAAGCTCAAGCCGCCCGGCGGCGTCGCGGGACGTGTAGAAGGAAATCTCGGCCCGGCACAAAGGACAGGCACCGTCATAGTAGACGGTGGTTCTGTCCGCCTGGCCGTCGGTTTCTGCCCGCGCTCCGCCCCTCACTTCAGCAGCGCCTCGATCTCGCCGGTAATCGCCCGCGACAGCGGCTTGACCCCGGAGCCATAGGTTTTCACCACTTGGCCGTCCGGCCCGATCAGCACCTTGTTGAAGTTCCACCCCGGCACGAACCCCGTTTCGGCGCGCAACGACTTGTAGAATGGATGTGCCCGGGCGCCTTTGACATGGGTGATGCCGGTCATCGGCATGTCGATCCCGTATTGCAGCTCACAGAACTCCTTCACCTCTGCATTGCTGGCCAACTCCTGCCGGAAATCGTCCGACGGCACGGCCAGAACCACCAGCCCGCGGTCGCGGTAACGGTCATAGAGGTCCTGCAACCCGCGGTACTGATAGGTGAAGCCGCATTGCGACGCGGTGTTCACCACAAGCACTGGCTGACCCTGCCACTGCGCCAGGCTCAACGTGCCGCCGTCGATCGAGTCGAACGGCGCGCTCAGCTCGAGCGCCCGGGCCTGAACTCCAAGCAGAATCAGAATGCTCAGAACGAAGATGCGAAACATGGCTCTCTCCTCTTGCTGACTGGTTTACGGCCGTCCGCCCAATCCGGATCACAATCATGCAGCCTCTGACACCAATTGCGGCACAATCCGGACCGTTGACCGACCGCTCGGCCCGAAATTTCCCAAATCGGGCTAAATTCCCGCCATTTGCCCGGACCATCCTCGAATCAGAAACAATCCTCGGGAAGGGACCAAGACCATGAAACACGAGCAGCTCGACACCGAAATGACCCGCAAGATCTGCGAGATCGTCCTGCATGAACGCGAGATGTCGCTGTCGGACCGGGAATGGAAATTCCGCCTGCGCGGTTATGGCTACGGCATCCGGGACACTGACGAAGGCCGGATTGTCACCTCGCTGATGAAGGGCAAAGACCTCTGCACCCTGGCCGAGCCCGAACCGGAAGAACGCGAACCCCGCTACGCCGCCTGATCCGCGAAGCCCCGCGGGCCGGGCTTCGGCCCGGCGCGGCGCCTAAACAGGTCGCAGTTCCAGTATCTCGCGCGCCTGTTGCCAAGTGGCGACCGGACGCTGGTATTTCTCGCACAGATCGACCGCGCGCTTCACCAGCGCCGCATTCGACGGCGCCAGATGCTCGCGGTCCAGCCGCACATTGTCTTCCAGACCCGTGCGGGTGTGGCCGCCGGCAGCGATGCACCATTCGTTGACTTCGATCTGGTTCCGACCGATGCCGGCGGCGCACCATTCCGCGTCCGGCGCCAGCCGCTGCATTGTCTTGACGTAATAATCGAACACGTCCTTGTCGGCAGGCATGGCATTCTTCACCCCCATCACGAACTGGACATAGAGCTTGCCGGGCAACAGCCCCGCGTGTTTCATCAGCACGGCCTGGTGGATGTGGCTCAAATCGAAAGCCTCGATCTCGGGCGTGATGTCGTATTTGGTCATCTCGCCGGCCAGCCACGCCACCAGATCGGGCGGGTTCTCGTAAACCCGCGTAGGAAAGTTGTTCGACCCAACCGTCAGGCTCGCCATGTCCGGTCGCAAGGGCAGCATCCCGCCCCGCTCCGCCCCCGCCCCCGACCGGCCGCCGGTCGAAAACTGGATGATCATGCCAGGGCAGTGTTTCTCCAGCCCCTCCTTCAGCTGCGCGAACCGCCCGGGATCACTGGTTGGCGTGCCATCCTCCATCCGAACGTGACAATGGGCAATCGACGCCCCCGCCTCGAAGGCCTCCTGCGTGCTCTCGACCTGCTCCTCGACGGTGATCGGCACCGCCGGATTGTCCGCCTTGGTCGGCACACTGCCGGTGATCGCGACACAGATGATGCAAGGTTTGCCCATAACGTCTCTCCTTTGTCCGGTCCTTCATCTTGCCGTAAATACTCCGGGGAGCGCGAGGGGCTGGCCCCTCGCTGCCGCCCTTTCGGCAAGCGAAAGGCTCTGCGATATCATCACCGCCGGCAGCGGCGTGCAACCCGCCGGGCACGGGTGGACCCAGGTCTTCCTCGGTTCACCCGGCGAAATCCGCCTTGGCATAGCCCTGCACGTAGAGCAGCGCCGTCAGATCCCCGAAATTCACCCGGATCTCGCACTCCGCCGCCACGCTGGGCTTGGCATGCAGCGCCACGCCCGCCCCGGCCAGGCCCAGCATGCCCAGATCGTTGGCCCCGTCGCCCACGGCCATCGCCTCCGCTTCCGCGATACCCAGCTTCGCCGTGATCTCCTTCAGCGCCTGTACCTTGGCCTCGCGGCCGAGAATCGGCCGCGCCACGTCGCCGGTAAGCTTGCCGTCCTCGATCAGCAGGGTATTCGCCCGGTTTTCGTCAAATCCCAGTTCTGCCGCCACCCTGGCCGTGAACGCGGTGAACCCGCCGGACACCAACGCCGTATACGCCCCATTGGCCCGCATCGTCGCCACCAGCGCCCGCCCGCCCGGCATCAACTCGATCCGCGTGCGCAACACCTCGTCGATCACCCCGGCGTCGAGACCCTTCAACAATCCCACCCGCTCGGTCAGCGCGCCTTCGAAATCCAGCTCGCCATTCATCGCCCGCGCGGTGATATCCCTGACATAGTCACCTACGCCCGCCACCTCGGCCAGCTCGTCGATGCACTCCTGCCGGATCATGGTCGAATCCATGTCGGCCAGCAGCATTTTCTTCTTCCGTGCCGCGGCCTGCTGGACGACGAGATCGACCCCCAGACTCTGCACATTCGCCCATACTTCCCAGAAATTCTCGGGCCGGGTCTGCAAATCGAACTCAGCCGCCTCGCCCGGTGCCAGCCAGCGCGCTTCGCCACCGCCCCAGGCATTTCGCAGCGAATCGATCAGAGCGGCGTCCAGCGTGGGCGCAGCAGGCGCAGTCAAAAGCGTGACGATATGCATTTGCGAGGCTTCCGATCGTAGTCTCAACGTGCCGCGTTCCGACACATCAGCGGCTTCTAACGACATTTCTGCACTTGCGAAAGGGCCGCGACCGGCGTAAATGCGGCGGTGGGACACCCCTCCCCAACGAGGGGCGCATATCTGGAAGGATAGCATCAATGGCTATGTCAAAACCGGCACCGCGGCCGGCCAATCCGCGGTTTTCCTCTGGCCCCTGCGCCAAAATCCCCACTTTCGAATTGAACAAGCTCAGCGACGCAGCCCTTGGCCGCTCGCACCGCGCCGCCATCGGAAAGGCAAAGCTCAAGGATGCCATCGAGGGCACCCGCGAGGTGCTGGGCATCCCCGCCGACTACAAGATCGGCATCGTTCCCGCCTCCGATACCGGCGCCGTCGAGATGGCGCTGTGGTCGCTCTTGGGCGCCCGCGGCACCGAGATGCTGGCCTGGGAATCCTTCGGCGCCGGCTGGGTCACCGACGTGGTCAAGCAACTCAAGCTCGACGCCACCATCAAAACCGCCGACTACGGTGAACTCCCCGACCTCGCGTCCGTCGATTTCTCGAACGATGTCGTCTTCACCTGGAACGGCACCACCTCGGGCGTCCGCGTGCCGAACGGCGACTGGATTCCGGTCGATCGCGAGGGGCTGACCATCTGCGACGCCACCTCGGCCGCTTTTGCCCAGGACCTGCCCTGGGACAAGCTCGACGTCACCACCTTCTCCTGGCAGAAGGTGCTGGGTGGCGAAGCCGCGCATGGCATGCTGATCCTCAGCCCGCGCGCCGTGGAACGGTTAGAGACCTACACGCCACCCTGGCCGCTGCCGAAAATCTTCCGCCTCACCAAGGGTGGCAAGCTGATCGAGGGCATCTTCACCGGCGCCACCATCAACACGCCCTCGATGCTCGCGATCGAGGATTATCTCGTGGCATTGGACTGGGCCCGCTCGGTCGGCGGTCTGCATGGCCTGATCGACCGCGCCAACGCCAACACCAAGGCCGTCGCCGATTTCGTCGAGCTTCACGACTGGATCGATTTCCTCGCCCATGACCCGGTGACGCTGTCGAACACCTCGGTCTGCCTCAAGTTCACCGATACCCGCATCCAGGACGGCGCCGCTTTTGCCAAGGCCGTCGCCAAGCGGCTCGAGGACGAGGGCGTGGCCTTCGACATCGGCGCCTATCGCGATGCCCCCCCGGGGCTGCGCATCTGGTGCGGCGGCACGGTGGAAACGGCGGACGTCCAGGCCCTGATGCCCTGGATCGAATGGGCGTTCGACGCCGAGATCGTCTCGCAATCCTGACCGCGTGCCGGGCTGAAGCCCGGCCTACATATCCTGCGTAGGGCGGGCTTCAGCCCGCCTTTCCCCGGCATATCACTCAAAAGGACGCCCGAAATGGCCCCCAAAGTACTCGTCTCCGACAAACTCTCTGAAACCGCCGTGCAGATCTTCCGTGACCGCGGCATCGATGTCGACTTCATGCCCGACGTGGGCAAAGACAAAGAAAAACTGGCCGAAATCATCGGTCAATACGACGGCCTCGCCATCCGTTCGGCCACCAAGGTGACCGAAACGATCCTTGCCAATGCACACAAGCTCAAGGTCATCGGTCGCGCCGGCATCGGCACCGACAATATCGACAAACCCGCCGCTTCGAAGAAAGGCGTGATCGTGATGAACACGCCTTTCGGCAACATGGTCACCACCGCCGAACATGCCATTGCCATGATGTTTGCGGTGGCCCGGCAGATCCCCGATGCCAACGCCTCGACCCATGCCGGCAAATGGGAAAAGTCGAAATTCATGGGCTCCGAACTCACCAACAAGACTCTTGGCATCATCGGCATCGGTAACATCGGCAGCGTTGTTGCCGACCGCGCGCGGGGCCTCAAAATGAAGGTCATCGCCTACGATCCCACCCTCAGCGCCGAGAAAATCGCCGAGAAAGGCGCTGAAAAGGTCGAACTCGACGACCTGCTGGCCCGAGCCGATTTCATCACGCTGCACACGCCGCTGCTCGAGGCCACCCGCAATATTCTAAGCCGCGACGCCCTCGCCAGGACCAAGAAGGGCGTGCGAATCGTCAACTGCGCCCGCGGCGGTCTCGTGGACGAAGAGGCACTGGCCGAGCTTCTGAAATCCGGCCATGTCGCCGGCGCCGCCTTCGACGTGTTCTCGGTCGAGCCGGCCACCGACAATGTGCTCTTTAACCTGCCCAACGTGGTCTGCACGCCTCATCTGGGTGCGGCCACCACCGAGGCGCAGGAGAACGTCGCCCTGCAGGTGGCCGAGCAGATGTCGAACTATCTTCTGACTGGCGCGGTGGAAAACGCGCTGAACATGCCCAGCGTCACGGCCGAAGAGGCCAAGGTCATGGGTCCCTGGATCAAACTTGCCGATCACCTCGGCGCCTTCATTGGCCAACTCACCGACGAGCCGATCAAGGCGATCAACATCCTCTATGACGGTGAAGCCAGCACCATGAACCTCGAAGCGCTCAACTGCGCCGTCGTGTCGGGCATCATGAAGGCCACCAACCCGGACGTGAACATGGTGTCGGCTCCGGTGATGGCCAAGGAACGCGGCGTGCAGATCTCGACCACCAGCCAGGACCAGTCCGGTGCCTTCGAAGGCTATATCAAGGTCACCGTCGTCACTGACAAGCGCGAACGCTCGATCGCCGGCACCGTATTCTCGGATGACAAACCGCGCTTCATCCAGATCAAGGGCATCAACATCGATGCCGAGGTCGGCGCCCACATGCTCTACACCACCAACAAGGACGTGCCCGGCATCATCGGCACGCTGGGCCAGACCATGGGTGAAAACGGCGTCAACATCGCCAACTTTACCCTTGGCCGCAACAAGGCGGGCGGCGACGCCATCGCGCTGCTCTATGTCGACGCGCCGGTGCCCGACCCGGTGCTGGCCAAGCTCAAGGACACCGGCCTGTTCCAGCAGGTCCAGCCGCTGGAATTCGACGTCGCCTGATCGTGACACCAAAGCGTAAGGCACAACCGCCACTCCCATCGGGGTGGCGGTTTTCGTTTGTTGCGGCGTCAGGTCGTCCGCCGCGCGTGAATCAGCACGGTCACCAGGAAAATAACCATCGACAACAGCGTCAGGACCGAGCCGATCTTCGCCATCGTCTCGCCGGTTTGACGGATCGCCTGGACGATCCCCGGCACCATGATCACCAGCCCGGCCAGCGCAACGCCATAGTGGATCTTTGCCAAAGCGGCCTCAGACGCGGCCGGCGTCAGGTGGTAGTAGATACCGAACAGCGCCATCGTCGCCCAGCCCACCAGGTTGAGATGCGCATGCGCACCTGCCAGCATGTGATTGCCGGTGGCCGACATCTGGATACCCCAGATCATGCCACCCGTCACCGCCAGCACGGCCGTTACGAAGAAATACAAAGCCACACCTTTCATCCACTCACCCTCCCTTATTCTGGGCCCCGGGCGCATCCAAAGGCGGCCCGGTGAATTCCAGTTGATATTGTTCGGCCACAGCACGCACACGGCCCATGTCCTCGGGAAGACGGTATCCCCCCGCTACCATCTCACAGAAAAACCGTTCGAAGCCGCCGGGCGTCAGCATCGTCAGCATCCGCGCCGGCGCCTCACCGCAAACCCGGAAACCATGCTCCCGCCCTCTCGGCACGAAAGCCACCTGTCCCGGGCCGCGTATCGTTCGCGCACCTTCCACCCAGAATTCCACATCGCCGGACAGAACGACAAATGTTTCGTCCGCGTCTCCATGAATGTGGAGCGGCGGTCCCTCGCCCGGCCCGGTCACGCTTTCGAAAATCGCCACCGCGCCCCCGGTCTCGCCCGCCTCCAGCAGGATCCGATAGACCGACCCCATCCATTCCAGCGCATCGGGTCCCAGAATGTTCATACCAGCGTCCTCCGTTCAGGGTCGAAGGCAGGGTGCAGCCGCGAATTACATATGGAAAATCGATTGTTGATATAAGATATATTAACACCATGAATTTCAAAACCTTCGACCTCAACCTCCTGCGCGTCCTCGACGCGCTGCTCCAGGAAGGCTCCACCGTCGGGGCCGCCCGCCGCATCGGCCTGACCCAGCCCGCCGTCTCGGCGGCGCTGTCCCGGCTGCGCCACGCGCTCGGTGACCCGCTCTTCACCCGTCTCGGCCGCAGCCTCGCACCCACCCAGTTTGCACTCGACCTCAAACAGCCGCTGCGCGACCGCTTGAGCGAGATCGAGGCGATTCTCTCGGCTCCTGCGCGGTTCGACCGGCGCACGGCTGAGCTGAATTTTCGCCTCTCGGGCAGCGACTATTTCGCCGAACTGCTGATGCCGGATCTGGCCCGCCACCTGATGACCGCCGCTCCCGGCATCCGCGTCCAGCTGGTCAATCTGGTACCCGACAACTACGTCGACACGATCGAGCAGTTCGAAATCGACATCGCTCTGATCCCGCGGGCCGACTTCCCGGCCTGGGCCGACAGCCGCGACCTCTCTCCCTCGACGTTCTCGCTCGTCGCCCGCGGCGGTCATCCACGCCTCGCCCAAGCCGGGTTGCAGCCCGGCGATGTCGTCCCGATCGACCTCTACTGCGATCTCGGCCACGTGCTGTTCTCGCCCGAAGGCCGGGTGCGCGGCATGGGCGATGCCGCGCTTGCCGCCGTCGGTCGTGAACGCCGGGTCGTGATGACGATGCCGGTCTTCTCGGGTGTCTACAACGCGGTGGCCGACAGCGACCTGGTCGCGCTGCTACCGACCCAGCTCGCCCGGCGCGCGGCGCAGCGGCTCGGGCTGGACATCTTTCGCCCACCAATGCCCATCGCCCCGGCCCAGCTCTGCATGGTCTGGCACCGTCGCGCCAGCCATGATCCGGCTCATACCTGGCTGCGTGATCAGATCGCGCGGATTCTCGCGCTCCCGCCCACCTTTTCCTCGGCCGAGAAAGCCGTTAAAGCGGAGTCGAAAAACAGGCCCACTCTATGACCGAACCCATCTACGCCATTGGCGACATCCACGGCCAGCACGACATGCTGCTCGACGTTCTCACCTTGATCGAGGCAGATGGCGGCACGCGGGCCCGCGTCATGGTGCTGGGCGATCTGGTCGACCGCGGCCCCGACAGCCGCGCCGTGCTCGACACGTTGATCTCGGGCCGGGCTCAGGGCCGCGACTGGATCGTGCTCCGGGGCAACCATGACCGCATGTTCCTCGACTTTCTCGAGGCTGGGCGCATTGATCACAGCGCCTTCCGGTCGAAAAAAATCATCGAGTCCGGCGAGGGCTGGCTGCACGATATGATCGGCGGGCTCGACACACTGGCCTCCTACGATATCGATCCGACCCTGCCCCTGCCCGAGCTTATCGCCGGCACGCAGGACGCCGTGCCGCAGGCCCATCTCGATTTCCTGCGCGCCTGCCCACTTTACCATGTCGAGGACCACCTGCTCTTCGTCCATGCCGGTATCGATCCGAAACTGCCACTCGACTGGCAGACCGAAGACCACCTGCTGTGGATCCGCGATCCCTTCCTGACCCATGTCGAGCCCTTCGACTGGCTTGTCGTGCACGGTCATTCCGCCATCGATGCTCCGCGCCACTACGGCAACCGCATCAACCTCGACAGCGGTGCCGGCTGGGGCCGGCCGCTGACCGCGGCTGTGATCGAAGGGGCGAATGCCTGGGTGCTGACCCCGAAAGGCCGGGTCCCGCTCGCGCCTTGACGGGCGTTCTGCGTCCCGGGTCCGGCCGGGTTGTCCCCAACCCGCGGCGAGCAGGTGGAAAGGCCCCCGAGCCGCGCGGTTTCCGGTTCTGACCGGGCCGCCACGTGCCCGCGTTCCTGACAAATCGTGACTCCGCCGCTCCTTGTGGTCACCATTGCACGCAGCACAATGCACCTGTTTCACCTGCCAGCCAGCGTGCCAGACAAGGCGCCAGCCAACCTGCCATACAGTGGTTTTCCGGCAACATGGCCAAAGGTTAATCGTTGCGCACCAGACCGGTCACGGCGGCCGCGCCCAAGGCTGTAATGATCCACCCTGCGGCCTTCGCAAACCACCGGATCCACCACCCTGCCTGCCCCCAGGGGCTTCGCGCGGTCGATGGCGCCCAAGCGCTTTCCTGGCCGAGGTTAACGATCGGGATCACGATGTCGGCGGCATAGGCAAAGGCTTGAAATGTCTCCCAATCCTGCCCCGCCTGACCTTTCGATGCCCAGAAAGCGCCGGGATTTTCTGGATGCGTCTCGGTGGCGTCGATCCAAGCGTTCGAGACCAGGATCGGCGCGGCGTTTGGCGCCATGTCGCCTGCCTCCCAGGCCCTTTGAAAAAACAGCCCCATAGACAAAATCAATAGGATCGCCAGCCCCAGAACCCGCCCCGGCCGATAGCCATAGCCCACCGCGCCCCGCAGCACCGAATCGGCCAGGAAAACCGCGCCTCTGCGCAACGGATTGTTAATGGATTGCCGGTTTTCCCAACGCAGGATCCGCTCTTTACGCATCAGCACCGTGCGCGCGTCCCGCCTGTGCCCGAGGTGCAGCAGAACCCGGGCCAACTGCTCATAGGGTTGGGCCGTGAACGGCGTGTCCGTCGGCCGCCGTTCCAGCCAGCGCAGCCTGGCACTCAGATCGGTCTCGGTGTGGCGCGAGAAATCGTCATATGTGAAGCCGTCAAGCCGGATCGGATAGACGGCGCCCGGGCCTTCCGGTTCATCGCGAAACCGCGCCGCATGGGCGCCGGCCAACGACACCGTCCCGCCGGCGATCTGGTTCTGCTTGAAATAGAGGATGCCGCCAATCTGCGCCCGGGCCAGCGATAGCGCATTGTCGGCACCGTGCTCCTCCGAGCCGTGAAAGACACCGGCTATCATATCCCGTTTCGTCGCAATCGACACATGCGTTATGAACAAGTCGTGCTCAACACTGGCCGAAGCCAGAAAGAGCGCACCATTTGTAGTCAGCGCGGTCTCGCCGTTAACATAGGGGTAGTTGCCAAGGAAAACCGATCCGTCCACCGTCAGCGACGGAGCGAAAACCGCGTCTTGCCCGGGGCTTACGATGGAAAGATCGCAAAGCTGAAGATCACCCGCGATGCGCGCCCCGGCCAGCGCAATCTCACCCTCCACCCGGGTGCCCGCGCGCAGAAACAGCGCCCCGTCGAGCCGCGCGTGATCGCCTGAAAGCCCTGCCATCGCACAGCCCGAGAAGAACAGGCCGCGCAGGCGCGCGTTCACGATTTCAACCGCTGCCGGCAGACGGCAGGCGGTCAGCGAAAGGTCATGCGAGATATCCGCCCCCTGCAGATCGAGCGCCCCGCTGATCCATGCCCCGCGCAACCGCAATCCCTTGTCATGCAGCGTGAGGGCAGGCTCGCTGCCGGTCAACAACATCCGGATCAACCCGGCCCGGATCGACACCGCCGGTGTCTCCGCCTTGGGTAATTCGCCGTCGCCAATGGTGATCCGCCCACCCGCCGAGCAGTCAGCGATCAGCTTCTGCTCGGCCTCAGTCAGCGGTCCATAGGCAGTCAATTGCATGGAGGACTGCTGGCACAGTTGTGACGCCGGGGCAAGTCTCGGACTGACCTCTTTTCCCCGACCCGGCCGCCCCGTATGGTCCTTTAACGAAACCTTCACCATCCCGGGGCAAGACTCATGACTGATATTGTAATTCTCGACGGTGCCCGCACAGCCATCGGCACGTTCGGCGGCGCGCTCGCCGCCACACCGCCAGCACAACTCGGCGCCATCGCAACGAAAGAAGCGCTGGCGCGCTCGGGCGTTGAAGGTGGACAGATCGGTCACGTGGCGTTCGGTCACGTGATCAACACCGAACCGCGCGATATGTATCTCAGCCGCGTGGCCGCGATCGAAGCCGGCATTCCCGACTCCGCGCCGGCGATGAACGTGAACCGCCTCTGCGGCTCGGGCGCGCAGGCGATCGTCTCGGTGGTGCAGTCTCTGATGCTGGGAGATGCCGATTTCGGTCTTGCCGGCGGGGCGGAATCGATGAGCCGCTCACCCTATATCGTGCCGCAGCAACGCTTCGGCCAGAAGATGGGAGACGTCAGAACGCTCGACATGATGCTCGGCGCGCTGAACTGCCCCTTCGGCACCGGGCATATGGGCGTAACCGCGGAAAACGTGGCCGCCGAACATGACATTTCCCGCGCGGCCCAGGATGCCTTCGCACTGGAAAGCCAGGCCCGTGCCGCCCGCGCCATAGCCGAAGGCCGCTTCCGCGACCAGATCGTGCCGGTCGAGGTTCGCGTGAAGCGCGATCTCGTCCCCTTCGACACCGACGAACACCCCAAGGCCACCTCGGCCGAGGCGCTGGCCGGTCTGCGCCCGGTCTTTCAGAAGGACGGCACAGTAACCGCCGGCAACGCCAGCGGCATCAACGACGGTGCAGCCGCGCTGGTTCTGGCCCGCGCCGAAGCGGCCGAGGCCGCTGGCCTCAAACCCCGCGCCCGGGTGCTGGGCTATGCCCACGCCGGCGTCCGTCCCGAGGTGATGGGCATCGGCCCGATCCCTGCAGTCGGAAAGCTCCTTGAAAAAACTGGACTTTCCGCTTCCGACTTCGACGTGATCGAGTCGAACGAAGCCTTCGCGGCCCAAGCGCTCGCGGTCAACAAGGACCTCGGCCTTGACCCGGCGAAGGTCAATCCCAACGGCGGCGCCATCGCGCTTGGCCACCCGGTCGGAGCCACCGGCGCGATCATCACGGTCAAGGCACTTTACGAACTCGCCCGGGTGGGCGGGAAAAAGGCGCTGATCACCATGTGCATCGGTGGTGGCCAGGGCATCGCACTAGCTATCGAGGCGCTCTGAGCGCAACGTTACCCGCCCGGCCCCGGGCTTGTCCCGGGGCCTATTTGACGTCTCACTCCAGCCGAATACTGACTCGCGCCGACCGCCCCTTTGCGTCGATTACCGAGAGGTTCAGGAAGCCCGTGCCGCGCCACGGCAGTTCAATCTCGCGTCCCCGCGCGCCGGTCACCAGCGGCGCCCCGTCCGCCAGCACGGTGAACGGGGGGCGGCCCTCGCGGATCTTCACCACC
This sequence comes from Marimonas arenosa, assembly GCF_030848945.1. Taxonomy (GTDB): domain Bacteria; phylum Pseudomonadota; class Alphaproteobacteria; order Rhodobacterales; family Rhodobacteraceae; genus Marimonas; species Marimonas arenosa. Next base: position 89,555 of record NZ_JANHAX010000004.1, on the reverse strand, counting down.
AGCGGGATGTCGTCTTCCAATGGCAGCGTGGCGCCGTCGGGCGGGAAGGCCAGCACCGGTGCATCGGCGGCTGCCTCGAACACCGCGCGGCGGCCACGGAAGCGCTGCAGCGGCTGCGGCAACCGGGCGTTGGCCACGATCAGCGTCTCGGGCGGCGGCGGCGGCAGCTCATCAAGCGCGGGTTTCAGCCGGTGAAACAGTTCAGTCAGGATCGGTGCGGCCAACTCGCCACCGAACGCCCCGGGCACCGGCGTGCCGTCCGCCCGCCCGATCCAGACGCCGGCGACGTGCGCCCCATCGAAGCCAATGGCCCAGGCATCGCGATGCCCATAGGACGTGCCGGTCTTGTAGGCCAATCGGCCCTTTCCCTTGCCCCCGGCCGGGGTCAGGCCGGCCAGGATATGGCTCACCTGCCAGGCCGCGGCACGGCTGACGACGCGCTGCCCCTCTCCCCGCACCTCAGCGGATTTCCACCTCAGCTCAATAGCGTCACCACCACGCGCCAGGCTGGCATAGAGCTGCACCAGATCCTGAAGCCGTATACCAACACCACCAAGGGCCACCGCCAGTCCGGGTTTGCCACCCGGGACCACCGCCTCAACTCCGGCACGGCGCAGCCCGGCCATGAAGCGGGCCGGGCCGATCTCGTCCATCAACATCACTACTGGGATATTGAGCGACAGCCGCAGAGCCTCGGCCACCCGCAACTCGCCCCGGAACCCGCCATCAAAGTTCTGCGGCGCATAGGAACCGAACGCCACTGGCCGGTCGTCGATGATCGTTTCGGGATGCGCCAACCCACGGTCGAACCCCATGGCGTAGACCAGCGGTTTCAGCGTCGAGCCCGGGCTGCGCAGGGCTTGGGTCATGTCCACGAAGCCCTGCCGCGCGCTGGTGGTGCCATAACTTGCCGATCCGACCGAGGCGAGGACTTCGCCGTTCCTGTGATCGGCCACCAGCATCGCGATCGACAGTTGATCGGGCAACCCGCGCAAGCTTGTTGTCGCCAGCCGTTCCAGCGCTGTCTGCAGCTCACCATCCAGCGTCAGGTCATGCCGCACGGCGAGAGGCTCCTGCGCCCGCACCCGATCGGTCAGATGTGGCGCCAGTGCCGGAAAAGGTCGCCGCGCCCGCGGCACCGGCTCGGCCAAGGCGGTGTCATGCGCCTCCGCTCCGATGATCCCCGCCGCGCGGATCCGCGTCAGCACCCGGTTGCGCGCCGTCTTGGCTGCCTTCCAGTCGCGGTCCGGCCGCCGTGCCTCGGGCGATTGCGGCAGCGCCACCAAAAGCGCCGCCTGCGCCGGCGTCAGCCGACGCGGCTCCTTGCCGAACCAAGACAGCGTCGCCGCCCGCACACCTTCGAGATTGCCGCCAAAAGGCGCATGGGTCAGGTAAAGCGCAAGAATCTCCTCTTTCGACAGCTTCCGCTCCAGCGCCAGCGCCAGCCGCATCTGCCTGATCTTGCCCGAGATTTTCCCGGTGCCGCTGTCTTCCAGCAGCCGCGCCACCTGCATGGTCAGCGTCGACCCGCCCGACACCACCTTGCCGTGCCAAATCGCCTGCGCCACCGCGCGCACTATCGCCCGCATGTCCACCCCCGCGTGGCGCCAGAACCGCCGGTCCTCATAAGCCACCAGCATCCGCAGGTACACGGGATCAACCTGCGCCACCCCTGCCCCCAACCGCCAGCGCCCGTCTCGCAGCGTATAAACCCGCAAAAGCTGACCCTCGCGGTCGCGCATCTCGACCGAGGTCTCGGCCAGCAGCGGCGGCAGTTCGGTCCCCGCCACCCAGCGGTCCAGCGCATCGCGCCCTGCGGCCCCGACAAACATGAGGACGGCCAGGGCTATGAGCAGCCAGGTCCTCATTCGGCGATGCGAAACCGCCCGGTCGCCGTCTGTGCGCGGTAGTTCGGGCGGTACATGTCCTCGACCTGCGCCGCCGGGTGATGGAACTCCCCAGGACTGACAGCGCGCACGATATAGGCCAGTTGAAAGGCCTCGTCGCGGCGCCAGTCGATGGCAGCCAGGAAACGATCCGAGCGGAACTCGGCATGGTCCGCCTCACCCGGTTTCAACCAGTCCAGAGCGCGGATATCGCCCGAGCGGATCAGGTTCGGATTGTCAATCTCGAAACCAGCCGGCAGCGGATCGTCGATGATCAGCCGCGCCTCACCCTTCTCGAAGGGCGTCACGCGCAGCAGCACCACGAAACGGTCGCCAACCTCAGGAGATAGCGTTTCGACCGGTCGCCCGTCCATGGTGTAGTAGAGCCGGTCGATGCGATAGCCATACCCGCCCGCCTCCGGCGCCACCTGCGGAACGCCGAACGTGGTCAGCGTCACATCGGTGTCGCGCCCACTCTCGTTGCGGATCGCCACGCCATTGCCTAGGGTCTCGTCTTCCAAAAGCTTGACCAGCGGTCCTTCGACCGGTGTACCGTTCAGGGTCAGCCCGGCAATCGACGGATCCTCGACCAGCGCCCGCGCCGCCAGCAGCGTCCAGACGCTTTCCTGGGTCGAGAGCCGTCCCTGTGCGGCACCGACTCGAGCGGCCAGCGCCTGACGGTCGACCGCGTTCGAACCGGCCTCGACAGCCAGCGTCAGCACCCCGGCGGCATCGCGCAGGTTGGTGCCGTAATCGACCCGCCAAACCGGCGCTTCCGTCTTGGCCGACCGGGCAGAGATCATCCGACCAGCCCGTGCGAACATCCGGTCGGCCCGGGTCTGGTCGCCATACATCGCCAGCGCCGCACCGATCTGGGCCACGCCTAATGGCGTTGTGAAGGCTTCAGCTTTCTCGTCGGCATAGTAGCGCAGGTCCGCCATCGCCGCCGCGCCCTCGCGTGCCAGCACCATCAGTGCATAGGCGATCTCACTGCCGCCCTCGTCGAAATCGGGATAATAGTTCACCCGGTTGCGCAGGTTGTCCATTGCCAGTCGGAAGGCGAGTTGCGGCACGTCATAACCTTCGGACCGCGCTCGGCTCAGGAAATCCGAGACATAGGCGTCGAGCCAAAGATCCCCTGACTCCGGATACCACAGCCCGAACGACCCGTTGCTCGATTGCCGTGAAAGCACCTTCTCGATGGCTTGGTCGACCCGCTCCTGCACCTTGTCGCGCGCGCCCAGCCCCAGCGCCTGTGCGACGGAGCCGAAATAGAGCAGCGGCATCGCCACCGAGGTCACCTGCTCGGTACAACCATAGGGATACCGATCGAGCGCGGTCAGAAGACCCGGCGCGTCGAGTTTGGCCAACGGCCCCGCCGAAACGATCGCCGATCCGGTGCCCGGTCGCATTTCGGAAAAGACGTTGTCGTCGAGCGTGAAGGTATCGCCCGCCGCCAGCGTGAACCGCCGGGTGACCGCCACTTCCGGGTCGTTCATCCGCACCGGCATCGTCAGTTCCTTGGTCAGTTGTTTACCGTCCGGTGTGGTCAGCGCCACGCGGATCGCATGGTCGCCGACATCACCGGCCACCACGGGGATCGAGAAGGTTGCTTTTTCCTTTTCCCCGAGTGTCAGACCCGACGGGACGTCACCGGACAGCCTCACGCCGGTTGCGCTGACGTCCAGCCCCATCCGGCCGGTCGGCCCTTCGGCATGGACGATCTCCAGCAGCAGCCGCGAGGTATCCCCAGGCGACAGATAACGCGGCAGGCTCGCCGTCACCACCACCGGATCACGGACCAGAACGTCCGCCTCGGCCTGCCCGACAGACCCCTTGCTCCAGGCCACGGCCATCAGCCGCACGGTGCCGTTGAACTCTGGGATATCGAACGACACCTCGGCCCGACCATCGGTGCCGACCTCGACCGGTCCGCTGAAGAACGCGACCAGCTCCTCGGTCGGCGGCGGTGATTGCAGGCTTGCCTCGTCCATGGCGTCCCCGCCCGACCGCACCGCGCCAAGCGCGCCCGACATGCCGTCAATCAGTCGGCCATAGACGTCACGGATGTCCATCCCCAGCCGCCGCTGGCCGAAATAGTGATCCGACGGGTCGGGACTTTCAAAGCCTGTGAGGTTCAGAATGCCCACATCCACCGCCGCGACAGTGACATAGGCGGTCTCACCCGCTTTCACACCCTCGACCTTAACCGCCGCCGTCAGCGGCCCGCGCGGCGCGGACTGCTCCGGCGCCTCCATGGCGACCTGCAGTTGCTTCGCACCCGGGTCGATCTTGGCATAGGAAAGCCCCATTGCCCGCGCCGGGTTCTGGCCGGCGGAAACGTCCATCGGCCGGATCACCGAAGCCGTCACATATGCCCCCGCGCCCCAGTCGTCCGTAACCTCCAGTTCGACCAGGTTCTCGCCCTCACGCACCTCGACCGCCTTCATCGTGATCAGCCGGTTCGACATCACGGCAATCAGCGCCTTGCCGGCATAGCGCGGCACCAGGCGCAACGTCGCGGTATCGCCACTGCGATACCCCGGGGCATCAAGTGACAGATCAAGCACATCCGGCGTGCTGACCGTATCGGCGGGCACGTACCAGCCGGCATAGAAATCCTCGGAACTGGCAACGTACTCGCCATCGGCCCGTTCGACCACAAGCTCGTAGCGGCCCCAGTCGACCTGCGCACCAATTTCAACTGGGGTGCCACCCAGCATGACTTCGCCCTGGGAGACCTTCTTGCGGGTTGTGATCGCCTCCCACTGCCAGTCGCCGTATTCCTTGTACCACTGATAGCGGCGGTGGACCCGGTTCAGCGTCCATTTCACCGGCATCGCCACGGGCGTCAGATCCGGGCTCAGCGCGATCAACTGGAAGCGCGCCTCGCTGCCTTCTTCGACCTCGTCTTCGAACAGGGGTTTAATCCCGATGACCGGACCCGCTGGGGCCACGGCCTGGATCAGGCGGCGTTCAACCGGACGGCCGGAACCCTCGGCCACGCGGGCGATCACCTCGAGCTCCAGCGGCCGGTCTTCGACCGGCGCCTGCGGCAGGCTCACCGGCACGATGGCCACACCGTTCGCCCCGGTGCGGCCACCGTCGAAATAGCCCCGACGCGACGTCGCTTGAGTGTCGTGACGGCCGAACACGAAACCTTTCCACCCTTCGACCTCGCGCTTGGCGCGCAGGTTGGTGTCTCCTTCGACCGGCAGATCGCTGCCCGGCGCGCCGAAGAGGTAGTCGACCTTCACGCTCATATCCGCCGTCTCGCCTGGCCGCAGCCGGTCCTGCAGCATCGCCAGCTCGAAATCGATCCGCTCGGGCAGGAAATCCTCGACCAGCAAGGTCGTGCTCGCCAACGCTGGCGCATCGACATCGGCCTTGATGTCCAGTCGCCAGGTCCCACGCGGCACCGAAAGACCCACCGGCATGTTGAAGACATGGCCGCCCGACACCCCAGTGCTCGAGAAGTGACGAGCATATTCCACCCCGTCCGGCCGTGTCAGAATCGCCGTCAGCGGCAGGTCGTCGACCGCCTCGGCCACACCGTCGCGCGCCAGCACGGTGGCGTTGATCACCTCGCCCGCGCGATACGCGCCGCGGTCGGTCGCCAGGAACACGTCCACCGCCCCGGCAGGAGCGCGGCCTTCGACGCCGCGATCGGACAGGTCAAACGCCGGGTCGGTCAGCGACAGGAAGGCCATGTCGGTGTCGCCATCCTCGACCAGAACCAAACCCGGCTCGGCCCCCTTTGACCCGCGCGTCAGCCCTGCCTCGAACCTTGCATAGCCCTGCGCATCAGTCACGGTCGTGCCCAACACACGATTCGACCGTGACAGTAGCGTTACCTTCGTTCCCGCCCGCGCCGAGGCATCACCTAGCGCGCGTACGAAGACGTGAAGCCCGTCGGCGCCGTTCATCGTCGTGAGCCCCAGGTCGGTCAGGACAAACCACTGCGTCGCGCCCTCGTCATCATAGACATCGACGCCGGGAATCGCTGCGCTCAGCGCGTAGACTCCGGGGGCCAGATCCCTGACGATGTCGCCCATCGGCAGGCGTGTGGTCATGTCGCGATTGATCTCACTGTCCACCTGGCCCGTGCCGCGCCAAATCTCTTCGCCAACCTCGCCGGCAAAGCTGCGCGAATTCCAGTAGGTCAGCCGCTTGCCGAAATAGTTGTCCTGTATGGCGCGCAGGATGTTGCGGTCCGACACCCGGCGCAGCACCAGGTCAAGTTCTGTCAGGTTCACGGTCTGCACCGGGATTGCGGCATCTGCAGCCTTCGGCAGGACATAGGCCCGGCCTGCGAAATTGACCGACGGCGACCGGTCGCGCACGTAGAAACGCAGCTCGACATCCTTGATCAGCTTCTCGCCGCTGGCCGCAGGCAGGCCTTCACGGAAGGTCACCACGTAACGCTCACCATGGGTGGCGCCGCCAATGCAGATACGGTTGCCCTCGGTCTCGACCGACATACGCTGATCGGGCAGCTTGATATAAGGCGCGTAATCCACCCCTGTGCGGACCAGGTGTTCCGAGAATTCGGCGCAGACCCGCGGGTCGGCTTTGTCGCTTTCGACCTCATGCTCGGTGATGCGGAAGCCGTATTTCGCAATCGCGCTGTCGAGCCGGGCCTTCAGTTCCTCGCGCGGCTGGATCTGTTCGGCCAGCCGCAGCACCGGGATCATGTCGCGTCCACGCTCGAGCCGTTCGAACGCATCTGCTATCGCCGACAATGCGTTGACCCGCTGGGCATCGTTCAGTGCGCGAAGGTAACCGTTGACCGCTGCGCCGACCGCGCGATCTGCATAATTCCTCTTGTCGCTTGATTTCTGCGTCTGGATCGCCAGCGACAATCGGCCATATTCCACCCACTGATCGCTGCGATCGGTCACCGCCACCGCGGCCCCGGTCCACCGCATCGCGTTCAGATAATCCTTCTGCGCCCGCCGGTCTTCGGCCGCATTCAGCAGGGCTTCGGTCGTGTACTGCCCACCGGGATGGCGCGACCCGATGTCCCTTGCCTGAGCCAGCGCTTCCGACAGATCGCGCTTCGACAGGACCCGGTCGAGTTCCTCGCCCCGCGCATCCGCCACCCGTGCCACCCGCGGATCAAGCTCCAGCACCTCGGCCGAGGTCGCGCCTTCGTAAGGCTGTCGGTCGCTGACCGCGGATTTCGGGAAACAGCTGTTCGAGCGGCTGTTGAAGGTAAAGGCCTTGCAGCGATTGTCGTTCAGGCAGGCGTTGCGGCAGGATTGCAGGTCGGTGTCGAACAGCGCCTGCAGATCGGAGCCGTAGAAATCGACATCCTTGGTCACGACGAGGCGGCGATCGGGGACGTATTGGTCAGCCAGAGCCGGCAGAACGAATCCAATCAACAGGGCGAAGGCGGCAAGAACGCGGCGCATGAAATCCTCCAGTCTCGAATGCGCTGATGGTGGCATGACGGGCGACCGGTGGCAACGATTCCCCATGGCGCGGGGGGGCATGACCGTGCCCCCACCCGGCTTAAACGAATGTTCACCATGACCCAGCATGATCACCGCCACGTTCGGGCAGGCCGGAGAATGGGCATGAATCTCGCCAGCAAACTCGCGGAAGAGCGGCGCCTGCGGCTCGCCGCCGAAAGGCTGCTGGAGCAGAAACAGGCCGAACTTTTCGCTGCCAACCGCAAGCTGGGCCTGCATGCGCGCAAATTGTCGCACGAAATCGTGGAAACCCGGGCCGAGGTGCAGACCATCCGGTCCGAACACGAGAAGATCAAATCCGACCTGACCGTGGCGAACCAAAAGGTCGAGATCGCCGAGCGCCGCCTTTGGCACTCGATCGAAACCATCCAGGACGGCTTCGCCTTCTTTGACTCTGACAGCAAGATGATCGCCGCCAATAAGGCCTATCTCGCTGTTTTCGACGGGCTGGAAGATGTCGGCCCGGGTGTCTCCTATGTACGGGTCCTGCAATTCCTGACCGATGAGGGCATAGTTGACCTTGGTGACACCCTCCCCGCGGCGTGGCGCAAAATGATGCTGGACCGCTGGCACAAACCCACCCCGGAACCCATTGTGCTGCGACTGTGGAACGGCGAATATGTCAAGGTGATCGACCAGCGCGGCCATGGCGGCGACATCGTCACGCTGGCGCTCAATATCTCCGACACCGTGCGCTATGAAAAGGAACTCAAACGCGAACGCCGCCGCGCCGAAGAGGCGGCCCGCGCCAAGGCAGCTTTCCTGGCAAACATGAGCCACGAGATCCGAACGCCAATGAACGGCGTCGTCGGCATGGCCGAGCTTCTGTGCGACACCGCGCTCGACGATGAGCAGCAATTATTCGTCGATACGATCAAGAACTCCGGTGAGGCGCTACTCGTCATCATCAACGACATCCTCGACTACTCCAAAATCGAGGCCGACAAGCTGGTGCTGCGGCCCGAGCCCTTCGATCTGGAACGCACGATCCACGAGATCATCTTGCTCCTGCAGCCGGCAGCACGCGACAAAGGCCTCGATCTGGCCGTTGACTACGACCTGTTCCTGCCGACCGGCTTCATCGGCGACGGCGGTCGCATCCGCCAAGTGCTGACCAATCTGATAGGCAATGCCGTCAAGTTCACACTCGAGGGTCATGTCCTGGTCCGCGTCGTCGGCGTTCAGGGCGAGGACAGCCCCGAAACCCAGTTGCATGTCACCATTGAAGACACCGGCATCGGTATCGCGGCCGACAAGATCGGCCACATCTTCGGCGAGTTCAATCAGGTCGAAGACGATCGCAACCGCCAGTTCGAGGGCACTGGACTGGGGCTCGCGATCTCAACAAAACTGATCGAGTTGATGGGCGGCGCGATCTGGGTCGATAGTGAAGAGGGCAAAGGCTCGGCCTTCGGTTTTCGCATTACGCTCGCCGCCACTGCCACACCTCGGACCGCGGTCCCGACCCTGCCCGCAGCACTGGGACGGGTCATTATTGTCGATGATCTGGAAATCAACCGCATCATCCTGTCCAAACAGCTCGAGGTGCTGGGCCTGACTACCGTTTGCTGCGCCAGCGGGACGGAGGCGCTTGAGCTCATAGACGACGGAATCGACCTCGTACTCACCGATCACAACATGCCCGAGATGGACGGGCTGGAACTCGCGGCCGAACTGCGCCGGCGCGGGCATACACTGCCGATCGCCGTGCTGTCTTCCTCGACCAACTTCGCCGAGAAAGACCCCGCTATCGGCGAGGTTCAGGCGCTGCTGCAGAAACCGCTGCTCCGCAGCGAGTTGTTTGCCGGCCTGCAGGACATCGCCACAAGTCTGGCTGTACCGAAGGATCTCCCACCGTCGACACGATCTCCCGAGGCTGCGCCGAAACGTGCCATGAGGGTGCTCGCGGCCGAGGACAACAAGACCAACCAGTTGGTCTTCCGCAAGATGGTCAAGACCCTCGACATCGACCTGCAATTTGCCGGTAACGGGCTTGAGGCAGTAAACCTTTACAAGTTATTCGATCCCGATCTGATATTCATGGACATCTCAATGCCCAAAATGGACGGCAAGGACGCCACCGCCGAGATCCGGGCGCTGGAACGCGAAACCGACAAGCATGTGACCATCGTGGCGCTGACCGCCCATGCCATGGACAGCGACCGCGAGGATTTCCTCGCCGCAGGGCTCGACCACTACCTGACCAAACCGCTGCGCAAGGCCGAAATCTTCGCCGTGATCGGTGAACACTGTCCCGAAGCCGCCCGTCCCGTCATCGCAGACGAGGACACGGCGCAATCGGCTTAGAGCGGGGGCCGGCGCGGGGCGGCGGTCGTCCTGCCGCGCGCTCACCCCTCCTCGTCGCGCAGGAAGACGAGCGTGTGGCTCTCCGACATCTCGGGCCGGTAGGCATACCCCCCCATGTCGAATGACTTGAGCGCTTCGGGATCGGTCAACCGGCGCTCGATGATGAACCGCGCCATCGATCCGCGCGCTTTCTTGGCGAAGAAGCTGACGATTTTGGGGGTTCCCTGACGCATTTCCTTGAATACCGGCGTGATCACGCGCAGCTTCAGCGCGTTGCGGTCAACCGCCTTGAAATACTCTTCGCTGGCACAGTTGATCAGAATATCGGTGCCGATCGCCTCGGCCTGCGCATTCAGGGCTTCGGCAATCTGGCCGCCCCACCAGTCGTAAAGATTCTTGCCTCGGGGGTTTTTCAGGCGCGAGCCCATCTCCATCCGGTGCGGCTCAATCGCGTCGGTCGGGCGCAACAGCCCATACATCCCCGAGAGAATCCGCAGATGCTCACCGGCCCAGGTCATCTCGTCCTGATCCAGCGAATTCGCTTCCAACCCGGCATAGGTATCGCCGTCGAACATCAGCGCCGCCGCACCGCGTTTCATTTCGCCGAATTCGCGATAGCGCTCGTAGTTGAGCTTCGAAAGCTTGTCGCTGATCCCCATCAGCTTGGCGATTTCACCCTGGTTCAGCCCCCGTGCCACGCCAGCCAGGTCTTCGGCCTGATCCTGAAACATCGGCTCGGTCAGGTCGAATTTCGCCTGCGGGTCTTCATTCAGCCGCTTGGCTGGCGACACGACGATCAGCATGGTTTCCCCCGATTCATCTGCTGCGAACCCGGTTTCTACCCCGCCTCACGCAGGATTTCCAGAAACGCCGCGCCGAAACGTTCGGCCCGCTTTTCCCCCAACAGCCGCGCCATCGTGCTCGAATCCCGCGGCCGTGTCTCAGCTACCTTGGCCAAGAGAGAGGCTGAACAGCTCATCGGCTTGTCGAATCCCTCGGCGCCGCGGGCCAGATCAGCCTGCGCCTCGCGCAGCCGGTCGTAAAGCGGACCCGCCTCCCGCCCGGCCAGTTTGCGCCGCGAGGGGTGCACTTTGTCCACGTCGCCCGCGACAACCTCGAGAAAATCGCGGCCGTAGCGTTCCAGCTTCTTCGCCCCGACGCCGCCGATCCGCGCCATCTCATCCAGCGACTTGGGCCGGGTTTCGGCCATCTCGATCAGCGTGCGATCATTGAAGATAACATAGGCCGGCACCGACTGCGCCTCGGCCAGCGCCCGGCGCTTGGCCTTGAGCGCCGACAGAAGCGGCGCGTCCTCGTCCGACACCAGCGCCTTGACCGCGGGCCGTCTCTGCGCGGCCTTTATGCTATCCTTGCGCAGCGTGATGCTCGCGTCCCCGCGCAGGATCGGATGTGCCGCCTCGGTCATCTTCAGCGCACCGTGGCGGGTCGGGTCGGGCCGGCACAGATCGTGCCCCATCATCTGCCGGAAAATCGCCTGCCACTCGGCGCGGGAATAGTCCTTGCCTACGCCAAAGGTGGGCAGGCTGTGGTGCCCTCTTTCGCGTACCTTGTCGGTGACGTTGCCGGTCAGGATATCGATGAGGTGCCCCGACCCGAACCACTCCTCAGTGCGCAGCATCGCCGACAGCGCCATACGCACCGGCTGGGTGCCGTCAAAACTCTCAACGGGGCGCGCGCAGACATCGCAGTTGCCGCAAGGCTGGGTCAATTCTTCACCGAAATAGGCCAACAGTCCCTTACGGCGGCACGCCAGCGCCTCAGCCAGGCCCAGAAGCGCATTCAGCCGGCCATGATCCGCCACCCGCCGCTCGGGCGGGGCCAGACCTTCGTCGATCTGGCTGCGCCTGAGCCGAATGTCTTCCGACCCGAAAAGCGTCAGCGTCTCGGCCGGCGCCCCGTCGCGGCCAGCGCGGCCGATCTCCTGGTAATAGGCCTCGATCGATTTGGGCAGATCGGCATGCGCCACCCAGCGGATATCGGGCTTGTCCACCCCCATGCCAAAGGCCACGGTGGCCACCACGATCAGCCCGTCCTCGGTGTTGAACCGGTGTTCGACCTGGCGGCGGTCGTCGGCCTCCATACCACCGTGATAGGCGCAGGCGTTGTGCCCGTCTTCGCGCAAGGCCTGCGCCAGCCCCTCGGTCTTGGCCCGCGTGCCGCAATAGACGATGCCCGATTGCCCCTTCCGCGCCGCAGCGAACTGCAGGATCTGCTTGCGCGGGGAATTCTTGGCCTCGAAGGCCAAGTGGATATTTGGTCGGTCGAACCCGTGCAAGAACACCTCCGGCGCCTGCCTATCGAACAACCGCGCCACAATCTCCTCGCGCGTTTCCAGATCCGCCGTCGCGGTAAATGCCGCCAGGGGCACGCCGAGCGCCCGCCGCAACTCACCGATGCGCAGGTAATCCGGGCGGAAATCGTGGCCCCACTGGCTGACGCAATGGGCCTCGTCCACGGCGATCAGCCCCACCCCGATCCGCCGCAGCATTCCCAGAGCCGAGCCAGCCGCCAGCCGCTCGGGCGCGATGTAAAGCAGCTTCAGCCGTCCGGCCTCAAGCGCCTCCCACACCGCATCGGTCTCTTCCGGTGTATTGCCTGAAGTCAGCGCCCCCGCTTCGACGCCGGCCTCGTGCAAGCTGCGTACCTGGTCCCGCATCAGCGCGATCAGCGGCGAAATCACTACCGTGACGCCCTCGCGCATCAGTGCAGGCAACTGGAAACACAGCGACTTTCCCCCGCCCGTCGGCATGATCGCGAGCACGTTGCGCCCCTGCGCCACCGCCTCGACAATCTCTTCCTGCCCGGGACGGAACGTGTCGAACCCGAAGACATCGCTTAAAAGCGTGGCAGCGCTTTGCATGATGGTCCCGTAAGTCTTATTATCTGCTCTTGAGCAGAACCATCACATTTTAAGAAACTGTGAACAAGCCCCGGATCAGCGCAGCAAAAGCTCGGGCAGGATGAAATCCCTCAGCGAGATGATGATGATGAACAGCACCAGCGGCGCCAGGTCCAGCGGCCGCGTATCGGGCAGGATGCGCCGGATCGGCTCGTAGATCGGCTCCAGCAGTTTGTTCAGCCCGTACCAGATCTGTGCCACCACCGGCTGATGCAGGTTCAGCACCTGGAAATTGATCAGCCAGCTCATGATGATATGGGCCAGCAGAATGAAGAAGGCGACATTCAGAATAAGCGCCAGCGGCCCGTAAATTGCCATCATTCCCCGGCTCTCCTTGCCTTGTGCGTTTCGGTTGCGCCCCAGAGGTAAGCGCGCCGCCCGCAAAGGGCAAGGGCAGCGGCCAAGCTTCAACTAGTCCTTGCCACAAAAGGTTAATTTCGCTCTAACCATAAATGGCAAATGAGGGACATGGGTATGAGCGGGATCTCGGCGCGCAAGCGGATCTGGGGATGGTGGTTCTTCGACTGGGCCAGCCAGCCCTACAACACGCTGATCCTCACCTTCATCTTCGGCCCCTATTTCGCCGAAACCGTGCGCGGCATCCTGATCGAGGGCGGCATGGAGGTCGAGGCCGCCAAAGCCCAGGCACAGGCCTATTGGGGCTACGGGCTCACAGCCTCCGGTATCCTGATTGCTGTACTCGCCCCCATCCTCGGTGCCTTTGCCGACAGCACCGGGCGGCGCATGCCCTGGGTGTGGTTCTTTTCGGCGCTCTACGTGCTGGGCTCGGCGGCTTTGTGGTACACCGCCCCCGACCAGTTCGACATCACCCGCACGCTGATCTTCTTCGGCATCGGGCTGATCGGCATGGAATTCGCCACCATCTTCACCAACTCGATGCTGCCCACGCTGGGCGACAGGCACGAGATCGGCCGGATTTCCGGCTCGGGCTGGGCCTTCGGCTATATCGGCGGGGTGATCGCGCTGGCGATCATGCTGCTGTTGTTCCAGGCCGGCGAAAGCGGCAACACAATGCTCGGCATCCCGCCGATCCTCGGGCTCGACCCGGCCACTGGCGCCGACACCCGCGCCGTAGCTCCGCTGACCGCGCTCTGGTATGTGGCCTTCATGATCCCGTTCTTTCTCTGGGTGCGGGACGTGAACGACCCCGATCATGTGCCCTACAAGTTCGGCACCGCGCTGAAAGACCTCGGCGGCACGTTGCGGGCGCTGCCGAACCACCCCAGCCTGCTGGCCTATCTCGGCTCGTCAATGTTCTACCGCGACGCGCTCAACGGAATGTACACCTTCGGCGGTATTTATGCCTCGGGCGTTCTGAACTGGCCGATCATGAAAATCGGGATTTTCGGCATCATCGGCGCGCTGACCGGGGCGCTTTTCGCCTGGATCGGCGGCAAGGCCGACAAGGCCTTCGGGCCCAAGCCGGTGATCGTGACCTGTATCCTGATCCTTCTGGCCACGGCGGTCACCATTATCATGATCACGCCGCAAAGCGTGCTGGGCTTCGCCGTCGCCCCCGGCTCGTCACTGCCCGACATCGCGTTCTTCGTCTGTGGCGGGCTGATCGGCGCGGCCGGCGGCGCCATCCAGTCGGCAAGCCGTACCATGGTGGTGTGGCAATCGAACCCGGCGCGGATGACCGAAGCCTTCGGCCTCTACGCGCTGTCGGGCAAGGCCACCACCTTCCTCGCGCCGATGCTGATCGCCATCGCCTCGGACCTGAGCGGAAGTCAGCGGATCGGCATCATGCCGGTCGCGGGGCTCTTCCTTGTCGGGCTGATCCTGCTAATCTGGGTCAAAGCCGAGGGAGACAAGGAAAAATGGTCCGTTTCGCCGTAGCGTTCTTCATCACACTATCGCTCGCCCTTCCCGCCAACGCGGCCGAAAAGCTTGCCAAGCAGCTGTTCGGCGCGAAAGCATCGGCGTCGCGTCAGGAGTCTGAACCGTTCGGCAGTTATGCCAAAGGCTGTGTCGCCGGGGCCGTGCAACTTCCCGAAACCGGCCCGACGTGGCAAGCCATGCGGCTCTCCCGCAACCGCAACTGGGGCTATCCCGAGACGATCGATTTTGTTCAAGACCTCTCGGCCTTCGCCGCCCGCCAACCCGGTTGGGCCGGGCTCTATATCGGTGACATTTCGCAACCCCGTGGCGGTCCGATGCTGTCGGGCCATCGTTCGCACCAGATCGGGCTCGACATCGACATCTGGATGCTGCCGCCCAAGCGGCTCAACCTGTCCCGCGGACAGCGCGAAAATATCTCCTCGATCTCGATGCGCCGCGCCAAAGGTGCCTATGTCAATTCAAGCTGGACCCGCCAACATCATGAAATCATCAAGGCCGCTGCAAATGACAAGCGCGTGGCGCGCATTTTCGTTTTTCCCGGCGCCAAGGTGCAGATGTGCAAGGACGAAAAGGGCAACCGCGCCTGGCTGAGAAAAGTGCGGCCCTGGTGGGGACACCACTATCATTTCCACGTCCGCCTGAACTGCCCCAAAGGCGCGCGCGGCTGTGTCAACCAGGATCCGCCGCCGCGTGGCGACGGCTGTAAGGACGCACAGGAATGGGTGAACAACATTCTCAACCCGCCGCCGCCCGACCCCAACGCACCACCGCCCAAGAAGCGCCGCGAATACGTGCTTGCCGATCTGCCCCGACAATGCGTCAGCGTACTGCGCTCGCGCTGATCTCAGCGGCCGGGCTTGGTCTGGCCCTATGGGGCGCGGCCGGCGCGGGTCTCGCGGGCAGTGATTCAGGCGAAGCCACTTATCTCGGCTCCTACAGCTGGCATCTTGACGATCCGGTCTTCGGCGGGCTTTCCGGGCTCGAGATATCCTCGGACGGCACCGGGTTCACCGCCATCTCTGACCGAGGGTTTCGCATCGACGGTCGGCTGGCTCGTCAAGCTGGCCAACTGACCGGTGTCGATATGCAGCCGATTTCTCCCCTGCGAACGCCGGCAAACAAGCCGGTCTCTGGCCGGCAAACCGATGCCGAAGGACTCGCGATCGGCCCCGGTGGCGTGAGTTTCGTCGCGTTCGAAGGCCTCCACCGCGTCTGGGCCTATCCGACCCCGCAAGGCCGCGCCACCCGCCTGCCGCGCCACGCCGATTTCCAGCACCTGCAATACAATGCCGCGCTCGAGGCGCTGGCAATCGATCACCGCGGCTGGCTCTACACCCTGCCCGAGCGGTCTGGCAAAATGACACGTCCCTTCCCGCTCTACCGCTATCGCGACGGCCAATGGGACAAGGAGCTTTCCGTTCCGCGCCGCGGTTACTTCCTCCCCGTCGGCGCGGATTTCGGCCCGGATGGCCGGCTTTACCTGCTCGAGCGCGACTTTCTCGGCTTCGGCTTCCGCTCGCGCGTTCGCAGCTTTGCCATCACCGCCAATGCCATCGCCGATGAACGAGAAATCCTCGTCACCGGGACCGGCCGGCACGACAATCTCGAAGGGATCGCGGTCTGGCGCGATGCCGAGGGACGGATCCGCCTGACCATGATCTCGGACGACAACTTCCGCGTCTTCCAGCGCACCGAGTTCGTCGAATACGCGCTTGCCAAGTCGGGTTGACACTATTATACGCCGCCCGTTCGGCACGTCGCCGGACCATGTCGCCGCAACCATGTCAAAACGGGCTAAGAAATCATGAACCGCACGCACCTTCCCGGCATCCTTGCCATGGCCGCCATCGTGGTGGCCTCCAACATCCTCGTTCAGTTCCTGCTGCTCGACGGCCTCCTGACCTGGGGCGCGTTCACCTATCCCTTCGCCTTCCTGGTCACCGACGTGATGAACCGCGTCTACGGCTCCGGCCCCGCCCGCCGGGTGGTGTTCGCCGGCTTCGTCACCGGCATCGTCTGCTCGCTGATCGGCAGCCAGATCATGCTGCAGGGCGACGGCTATGAATACGCCGCCGTGCCGCTCAGGATCGCGATCGGCTCGGGCACCGCCTTCCTGATCGCGCAACTCACTGATGTCGCTGTGTTTAATCGCTTCCGCGAAGGCCGCTGGTGGCGCGCGCCGCTGGTCTCCACCCTCGTCGGCTCGGCGCTCGACACCGCGCTGTTCTTCACCATCGCCTTCTCGGCCTCGCTGTCGTTCGGCGCCACCGCCGACGCGGCGATCAACTGGGCCTGGGGCCCGGCGCCGTTCCTGACCTTCGGGCCGGACGCGCCGCTCTGGGTCAGCCTCGCGGTGGCCGACTGGGGGGTGAAACTTGCCATCGCCTTGATCGCGCTTGTGCCTTTCCGCATCATCGTGGGGTCGCTGACCGCGCGGACCACATGATTTTGTTTGACATCTGTCGCGCCTGTGGCAACCTGAGCCCAGGCGAAACAAACGAAAGGAGGTGCTTCAGTGTCTATAGGGATCATGGAGTCGTGCGGCGGAACAGTTCGGGAGAAGCGGACCTGAGGCAGCCCTCGGGTGACGGAACACCCCGGATTGGTGCCCACCTAACCGGTGCACCTCCTTAAATCTCGAAGGGCCGCCTCGTCGCCGGGGCGGCCCTTTTCCTATCGGTGTTTTACCTCACCGCCCGCTGCGGTAAGAGTCGTCCCGATCCCCGGAAACCGGGGTATGGCACGCTGGCTGGCACCCTGGCTGGCACCCTGTCTGGCGTACGGTGGCCCCGATGGCGTTAAGAATTAGCGATGATATCCAGATCGAGGACTGGGAACTGACCGAAGTCTTCACCCGCGCCAGCGGCCCGGGCGGGCAGAACGTCAACAAGGTGGCCACCGCCGTCGAGCTTCGGTTCGAGGCCGCCCGCTCGCCCAACCTGCCCGGCCCGGTGAAATCGCGGCTGAAGCGTCTGGCGGGGCGCCGCTGGACCAAGGACGGCGCGCTGGTGATCCAGTGCGACGAGACCCGGCATCAGAGCCGCAACCGCGACATCGCCCGCGAAAGGCTGGCCGAGCTGATCCGCCGGGCGCTGGTGAAACCCAAGCGCCGGATCCCGACCAAGCCCACCAAGGGATCCAAGGAACGCCGGATCAAGGCGAAGAAGGAGCGCGGGGAGGTGAAGAAGTTGCGGGGGAGAATTGAGTGAGTTGTGCTCGCCATAAAATTGACTAGTGTATAAAATGAATAAACCAACTTCTCGAGAAAAGATTCCTATGGACCCGATTACATCCGCTCTAGTAGACGAGTTCGCACAATCAAGTAGCTTGGAAAACTTGACTGCCTCTCAGAAATTTGAACACTTCTGCGCATTCAGCATTGTCTCGAACAGGTACTCTGAAGAATTCGAAACCGAAGACTTGGTGGTCGGAGACGGCGGAGATCTGAACGTCGACGCTTTTGCAGTGAAAGTTAACGGCAGATTGGCGTCAGATGCTGACTTTGTTGACGACGTTTTAGCAGTAAACGGTTACTTGGACGTCGAGTTCATAATTATTCAAGCTAAAACATCATCGAACTTCGACGGAGCAGCTATCATTGCTTTAGGGGATAATCTTAAGCACCAAATTTTCGCTGAAACGCAAACTATGCCATTCAATAGTGACGTCGCGAGATTAATTGAAATCAAGGAAAGGATTTTCGCAAATGCAGCGAAACTACGTGGAAATCCAACCTTGAGAATTTTCTACGCGTGTACTGGAAATTGGAACAACGACAATTATCTAGTTGCAGCGATAAATCAAAAAAAAACGGACCTCGAGAACACCAACCTTTTCTCTGAAGTACAGTACCAACCAATCGGCGCGCGGAGCATTCAAGAACTATTCCGCCAAACACGAACTAGTATTGTTCGAGAGTTAGTTTTTTCTAATCAGGTTACACTTCCGGCAATCGACGGCGTTGAAGCGGCTTATCTAGGATACCTGCCATACAGCGAGTTTCTGAAGCTGATTACAGACGAAGACGGTGAAATTATCAAATCAGTTTTTGTTGACAATGTGCGAGACTTTCAGGGGCAGAACCCTGTAAACGAAGACATCGCAGAGACTATCAGACAAGGTGAATTTGACCAATTTGCGCTTAGAAACAACGGAGTTACTGTCGTTGCCCGCGAAATCAAAGTCACTTCGAACCGATACACGTTGGTCGACTATCAAATTGTCAACGGCTGCCAAACCAGCCACGTATTGTTCCAAAACTCAGACAACGTAGATGACAATCTGCTTGTTCCAATAAAGGTAATCCACACCACAAATGAGGAAGTATCACAGGCAGTAACAAAATCAACTAACCGTCAAACAAAGGTGGAAGAAAGCGATCTTCTTGCCCTCACAACTTTTCAGAGAGACTTGGAGGACTACTACAGCAACCAACCACCTGAGTACCGTCTGTACTACGAAAGGCGCACAAAACAGTATGCTAACCGGAATGATATTGAACGGGGAAGGATTGTTCCGATCAGCATGCAACTCAAGAGCTTTGCTTCTATGTTCATTGAGCTTCCGAACCAAGCAAGTCGCTATCAAGGAACACTAATGCGCTCCGTGGGAAGTCAAGTCTTTCGTGAAAATCATCGGCCTGAGCCGTACTTTTTGTCTTCGCTTGCGCTTTACAGGTTTGAAGTTGCAATTCGAAGATTGCCAATTGAGCAACGAGATATTCGACCCTTTAGATTTTATTTGCTATTGGCTTTCCGGTACCTTTACGAGGATAGAACGTTTGAAAGTGCTTCCAAACGTTCGGCCGAGGCGTATTGCGAAGGCCTTAAGCAACATCTAGTCAATCATGATGTTGCAAAACCGGCGTTCGATGCTTGTGAGGATGTCGTAAGAACGGCAATTGCTGAACTTGGGCTAACTATGGATCGTGACAGCGCAAAGTCGCGACCACTTATTGATAAGGTGCGCCAAATCTCTCAACAGCGGAACACTGCGAGAACCTAAACCACAACCTCCAACCGTTCCTGCTCGCCGACCCCGAACACCCGCTTGTAGCGGGCGATCTCGTCGGCCGGCCCCATCGCCTTGTTGGGGTTGTCGGAGAGCTTGACCGTCGGGCGGCCCTCGGCCGCGACCGCCTTGCACACCAGCGAAAACGGCGCCAGCGCGTCATCCGGCGTCAGCCCGCGGAAATCGTTGGTCAGAAGCGTCCCCCAGCCGAACGACACCTTGGCGCGGCCGCGGAATTTCCCGTGCAGTTCGATGATCTTGTCGGTGTCGAGCCCGTCGGAGAAGATGATCAGCTTGTCGCGCGGGTCCTCGCCGCGGCTTTTCCACCAGTCGATGGCGATCTCGGCCCCCACTACCGGGTCGCCGCTGTCGATGCGGATGCCGGTCCATTGCGTCAGCCAGTCGGGCGCGTTGTCGAGGAAGCCTTGCGTGCCATAGGTGTCGGGCAGGATGATGCGCAGGTTGCCCTCGTGTTCCTTGTGCCAGTCGGCCAGCACGTCATAGGGGGCCCGGGCCAGCTCTTCGTCACTGTCGGCCAGCGCGGCATAGACCATCGGCAGTTCGTGGGCATTGGTGCCGATCGCCTCGAGATCGCGTTTCATCGCAATGAGCACGTTCGAGGTGCCGACGAAGGCCTCGCCCAGCCCCTCCAGCATGGCCTGAACGCACCAGTCCTGCCAGAGATAGGAATGCCGGCGGCGGGTGCCGAAATCGGCGATCCTGAGGCCCTTGAGCGGGCGCAGGCGTTCGACCTTTTCCCACAGCTTGGTCATGGCGCGGGCATAGAGCACCTGCAGTTCGAACCTATCCATGCGGTTCAGGACGGCGCGGCCGCGCAGCTCCATCAGCACCGCCAGCGCCGGGATTTCCCACAGCATGACCTCGTGCCACTTGCCCTCGAAGGTGAGCTCGTACTGGCCGTCGCGTTTCTCGAGATGGTAGTCGGGCAGGCGCAGGTTCTCGAACCATTCCATGAAGTCGGGGCGGAACATCTGGCGCTTGCCGTAGAAGGTGTTGCCGCGCAGGAAGGTCGACTCGCCGCGGCTGAGGCTGAGCGAACGGATGTGGTCGAGCTGTTCTCTGAGTTCGCCCTCGTCGATCAGCTCGGCCAGGCGGATATGCTTGGTGCGGTTGATCAGCGAGAAGGTGACGGTGACGTCGGGCTTGTTGTGGAACACCGACTGGCACATCAGCAGCTTGTAGAAATCGTTGTCGATCAGCGACCGCACGATCGGGTCGATCTTCCACTTGTGGTTCCAGACGCGGGTCGCGATATCCAAGGCCCTGTCCCTTCAAGCCGTTGCAAAGCCGGTATTATGCCAGATTTCACCCCTGCTCCAAGGGAAATCACGTGTGGCCGGGCGCGACCCGGGCGAGGACCCGCAGCAGGTCGCTCTTGCGTACCGGCTTGGTGAGGAACCCGTCCATGCCCGCCTCAAGGCAGGTGGCCTTGTCGCTGGCAAAGGCGTTGGCGGTGAGCGCGATGATCTTGGGCCGGTCGCGCCGTGTCCTGCGGATCAGGCGGGTGGCGGCCAGCCCGTCCATCACCGGCATCGCCATGTCCATCAGCACGATATCGGGGTCGTGTGCGGCCACGAGTTCGACCGCCTGGCGGCCGTTTTCGGCGAAATGCAGTGTCAGTTTCTGGCCCTTGAGATACTTACGCAGCAGGAGCTGGTTGGTGCGGTTGTCCTCGGCCACAAGCACGGTCCGGCCGGCCAAAGCCTCGGGCGGCCCGAACGACGTCTGCCGCCGTTGGGGCGGATCCTCGACAATCTGACCGACGACCACGGTGACCGTGAAGCACGACCCTGCGCCCTGGGTGGAGGCGACGGTGATGTCGCCGCTCATCTCGCGCGCCAGAAGACGCGAGATCGACAGGCCAAGCCCGGTGCCGCCGTATTCCCGCGTGGTGGCGGCATCGGCCTGAGCAAACTCCTCGAACACGTGGTCGAGCCGGTCAGGCGCGATTCCGATGCCGGTGTCGCATACGGCAATGCACAGCCGGTGACCGTCCTCGACGGACGAGCTGGACAGGCTCAGCGTCACCCCGCCGGCGTGGGTGAACTTGACCGCGTTGCCGGCGATGTTGAGCAGGATCTGCCGTAGCCGCCCGTCATCGCCCAGCACATGGACGGGCAGCGCCGGGTCGGCGATCACGTCGATATTGAGCCCCTTGGCCCGCGCCTGCGGCCGGAGCAGCGTCACCACCCCGTCGACCACCTGGCGCAGCGGGAACACCACGGAATGGGTGGCCGGTTTGCCTGCGCTGAGCTTGGAAAAATCGAGGATGTCGTTGATGATGGTCAGAAGCGCCTCGCCGGACTGGCGGATGGTCTCGGCGTATAGACGGTTTTCCCGGTCAAGATCGGCCTCGGCCAGGAGATCGGCCATGCCGATGATACCGTTCATCGGGGTACGTATTTCATGACTCATCGCGGCGAGGAATTGCGCCTTGGCGGCTTCACTCTGCTCGGCACGCTCTTTGGCGCGGGCCAGTTCGGCCTCGCGCGCCTTGATGTCGGTGATGTCGCGCTCGATCGCGATCACCAATTCCACCTCGCCGTTTTCGTCCTGCACCGGAACCAGGTTGGTGCCGACCCAGATCTGACGGCCATCCTTTGTCGCATTGAGGATCTGGGTGCGGTGCGGCCGGCCTTCTGCCACTGCCTGGGCGATCCCGTCGGACACACGCTGCGAGGTTTCGGGGGCGTTCAACAGCTCGGCCGGGGTTTTGCCGCGCGCCTCCGACAGCTGGTAACCGGTGATCCGGGTGAAGGCATCGTTGATCCAGCGGATGCGCCCGTCGCGGCCCGACAGGATAACGCTGTCATTGGCATGTTCCGCTACCAGCGCCAGATAGCGCAGTTCCGTCTGACTGTCCTCAAGCTGGCGATTGGCCCGGACGAGGTCCGTGCGCTGGCAGATCAGCGCCCGGTTTCGCGTGAGGTGGCGGATCCGGTTTTGCCAAGCTTGACGGGTAAACGCCAAGCAGACAAATCCCATAACCAGCGCGGAAGACGCATCTGTCAGGATCGACGCCTGCGCCGCGGGATGGAGCACGGCGCTGGCGGCAAAAAGCACCGGTGCCGTGACGGCGAAGATGGCCAGCTGCACCTGCCCGGCGGGCCTGTTGAACGGCAGCGCCAACCCGGCGTTGGTCGCCGCTGCCAGCAGAAGGGCGAGCGCCACCGCCACGGCGGGATGCTCGGGCGTTGCGATCCAGGCAATGGCGACGCCGGCGGAAATGGTCAGCGCATGTAACCCGGCCGTCAGCGCCGAGACCCGCCGAAGCCGGTTGCAGTCCACGCCCTGGGCCAGGCGCCGCGGCACCGCGGCGAGAAACATGCAATCGAGCCCATCGCCCAGAATCACCAGAAGCCCAGCAAACACCCCGGCCAGCGGGGAGACCAGCAGCGCGACGGCGACCGCGCCAAGAACCGTCAGGACCTGGCGCCGCAAGAACCGAGATACCCGCGCGCGGGCATAGCGTTCGAACAGACCCGCCGGGCTGTTGCGCACGTCGAAGTCGGTAAGTTCGCGTTCGATTTCGTGAAGATCGACAACCATGGCCGGGCGGGATGTTTCCGTCTCCGCCCCGGTTTAGCGCCGAAGGGTTAAGAAACCGGCAAATTCCGCCGTGTCAACCAGTCAGACCAGAGCTATGCCGGCGGCTTGCATCTGCGCCTTGGCCGCGGTCAGCGACCCCTCAAGATCGATGGCCCGGCACAGACCACGCTCGACCGTGACCGTGAAACCCAGCCTCGCCGCATCGAGCGCCGACCAGGCGACGCAGAAATCGGTGGCGAGCCCGACAAAGGTCAACCGGTCGACGCCGCGCGTTTTCAGCCAGCCGTCGAGCCCTGTCGCGGTGCTCTGGTCGTTCTCGAAGAATGCGGAATAACTGTCGATGGCCGGGTTCATGCCTTTGCGCAGGATCAGCGCCGCCGGGTCGGTGTTGAGGCCGGCATGAAACGCCGCGCCGTCGCTGCCCTGCACGCAATGATCTGGCCAGAGCGCTTGGGTGCCGTATGGCATCTCGGCGGTTTCGAACGGTGCCTTGCCGGGATGGGAGGAGGCAAAGGAAGAATGACCCCGCGGGTGCCAGTCCTGGGTCAGCACCACGGTGGCGAAATCGCCCATCCGGGCGTTGATGCCCGCCACGATTTCATCACCGCCGGTGACGGCGAGCGCCCCGCCGGGGCAAAAATCGTTTTGCACGTCGATTACGATCAGGGCGTTTGTCATTGCCGTCTCCTTGACTGTCCGGTCCAAGACTGGCCACAAGGCCGGACGAGGTCAACGGGCCGCAGCGCCCCCCCTTGCCAGACAGGCGCAACGGGCGTAAATCGCGCGTCATGTTCACCTGCCGCGCTCTTTATCATTTCGCCCCGATCGCCGATCCCGCCGCCACCCGCGAACCGCTGCTGCGGCTGTGCGAGGAAAACGGCATCACCGGATCGCTGCTTCTGGCACGTGAAGGCATCAACGGCACGATCGCCGGGTCGGTCGCGGGGCTGGATAAGGTCCTGGCCCATATCCGGGCGCTGCCCGGATTCGCCGATATCGCCTGGAAGGACAGCCCGGCCAGCGAACAGCCATTCCGCCGGATGAAAGTGAAGCTGAAAAAAGAAATCGTCACCATGGGCCAGCCCGACGTCGATCCGACCCTGAAGGTCGGCCGCTATGTCGAGCCAAAGGACTGGAACGCGCTGATCCTGAGCCCGGACGTCGCCGTGATTGACACCCGCAACGATTACGAGGTCGCGATCGGCACCTTCACGGGGGCCATCGACCCGCAAACCGAGAGCTTCCGCGAGTTCCCGGACTGGTGGGAAAAGAACAAGGACCGCTTCCACAACAAGCGCATCGCGATGTTCTGCACCGGCGGCATCCGGTGCGAGAAATCGACCAACTGGTTGCTGAGCCAAGGGGTGGAAGACGTCTTTCACCTGCACGGCGGCATCCTGAAATACCTTGAAGAGGTGCCGGCCGAAGGCAGCACCTGGGAGGGCGAATGTTTCGTCTTCGATAACCGGGTCTCGGTCGGCCACGGGCTCAAGGAAGGCCCGCACGTGCTCTGCCATGCCTGTAGGCGCCCGATCCTGCCCGCCGACATGCAGCGGCCTGGCTACGAGCCAGGCGTGTCATGCCATCACTGTGTCGACGAGACCTCGGAGGCCGACAAAGCCCGCTTCCGCGAGCGTCAGAAGCAGATTGCGCTGGCCGAGGCGCGCGGCGAACAGCACCTGCGCAGCGCCTGAGATCAACGGCAGGCCTTGGCCGGGTCATCCTTTTTCATCGCGCAGATGATGCGGGCGCCTCTGGTCCGGCCATAGACGGTGATGACGCGGGCTTCGAAATAGGCCCATTTCCGCCTGGTGTCGGACACCGCCACCCGCACGGCCCGGGCAAAATTGTCATTGCCCTTGGCCCGCTTGGTCGTGCCGCGCCCGACAGTCCCCGCGGCGACATTGATGGCGCCCGTGTCCTTGTTGAGCACGTCATGCCGGATGCGGTTTTCGCAATGGAGCCGTTCCGGTATTCCCTCGTAGCAGCCACTGATCAACCCTCTTGGAAAACCTGCCCGTCGGCCCGGATCGAGGAAGGGGGCGGGCGCGGTGTTGCCGAGGCCAGGCGGGTTAAGGATGGAAATCCCGCCGGGTTTGGCCACATCGGCCCAGTTGGAATGGGCATAGAAATCCTGGCTTGCATGCAGCGCGAGACCCAACGCCTCGAAAACCTCGCATTTGGCGCGACCACCGGATCCGTTATAGGCGCAGGGCACGACGGTCGGTATCTGCGAGTCCCTGACGCGACCATTGGCGTCGAGCAACCGGCCTGCGGCCTTGACGGCCTTGTTGACATGGTCGACCATCCATTTGCGGCAGGCCAGAAGTGCCGCGCGGGCGGCCCGGTCCGAATGCGGATATCCCCGGACCGCCAGATAATCGCCGCCGTCACAATGCGCCGGCTTGTTGTCCATGAGGCCCCGCGCCGGGTTGTCCGGCGCACCGACTGCTCCGAATGTGCCGCCTTTGCCTGCCAGCTCGTCCAGCGACTTGCGTTCGAAGCCCTGACCGGCCAGTGCCAGCCGGGTGATCTTTTCATGCTCGGCGTTCTGGCCCAGCAAATTGGCCGTTCCGAAGGCCTGCGCTGACCAGGCTGTGAGGCATACGACCGCGGCCAGTGCCGCCGGAAACTGCACGCGTGAAAAGCCGTGTCCTGACATGATCTCGCCCCGTACAGTTTGGAATGATGGAGAAAAGGACAACAAAGAAACACAAGGGCAGATTAGAACCAATCAACCTGTCCGCCAATGAGGTTCTTCGAGCCGCAGGCTTGTCTTGTTGGAATCCGACCATCCGGGCGCTTCCGGCTTCGAAAAGGATATCGCGATATGAGCTCCGGTCTGCGCCCGCGTCGTCCCGGTCCTGTCCCCTTTTCCGGTCCGGTTTTTCCTTCCGCACAGTGACCTTTGGTGCTTAACTCGGTACAAGGGAGACTTGGACAAGGGAAGAGACCATGACACATCTGAACCGCCGCCAGACGATCGGCCTGATGGGAGCCGCCGCCGCAACGTTGGCCGCCCCGGCGATCGCCGCGAACCGTAAGATCACCGTCGGCGCGCTGCGCTTCACCTCGCATTCGGCGAGCTTCATCGGGGTCGAACGCGGCTATTTCGCCGAGGCCGGGCTCGATGTCGAGCTGAAATTCTTCCAGGCCGCCCAGCCAATGGCCGTGGCGATTGCCTCAGGCGATGTCGATTACGCCGTGACCGCGATCTCGGGCGGGCTGATTTCGCTAGCCGACAAGGGCGCAATCAAGGTGATCGGCGGCGCGCTGAGCGAAGAGCCCAGTATCGATGGCCAGAAGATCCTGGCTTCCGACGCTGCCTACCAGGCCGGGCTGACCAGCCCGGCGCAACTGGGCGGCAAGACCTTCGGCATGACCACCGCCGGTTCGTCGTTCCATTACATGGGGTCCAAGGTCGCCGCCGCCGAGGGTGTCGAGATGAGTTTCAAGCCGCTGCAGAAAGTCGGCGCGGTGATCGGCGCGCTGAAATCCGGCCAGATCGACGCCTGGTCGATCGTGCCGCATATCGCCAAGCCGCTGGCCGGGTCGGGCGCGGTACATATCATCGGCAACATCTCCGATTACCTTCCCAACTACCAGGTCACCACCGTCTTCACCTCGTCGACGAATGCCAGCGACGAAGGCGACATGACCAGCGCCTTCCTGGCCGGGTTCTCGAAAGGCGTG
Organism: Marimonas arenosa; assembly: GCF_030848945.1. Taxonomy (GTDB): domain Bacteria; phylum Pseudomonadota; class Alphaproteobacteria; order Rhodobacterales; family Rhodobacteraceae; genus Marimonas; species Marimonas arenosa. The sequence goes on along the minus strand of NZ_JANHAX010000004.1, from coordinate 62,832 downwards.
GATGACTACAATGCGACCATGATCGACAAGGCGGGCGGTGACGATGGCGTCAACGCGATGGTCGATCTGATCCACAAATACGTCTACACTGACCGGCCGCGCGAAAAGGCGGCGCCGTCGATCATCAACGGCACCATGCGGCTCAACCCCGGCGCGGCGTTGAACACGGCGTCGGTCAGCGATCAGCTGGAATGGTTCAAATCCGAAGGACTGGTCGATGCCGGCATCACCATGGACACGCTGGTCGACGCCTCTTACGTGAAGACCGTGGGCTGAGGCTTCGTGGCGGCGCCCCGCAAGGGACGTCGCCGTACGCCCACGTATCTTATGGAACTGCGCCTGAATTCCGTCAGCCACGCCTATGGCCACACCGAGGTGCTGCGCGATATCACGCTGACCATCCCAGAGGGCCAGATCGTCTGTGTCGTCGGCCCGTCGGGCTGCGGCAAGTCCACACTCTTGCGTATGATAGGCGGGCTGGAGCGGCCAGACAGTGGTGAGATCCTGCAGGTGGGCGCTCCGCCCGCGGGCTGCCTGAACCCCCTGACCTACGTGTTTCAGGATTTCGCCCTGCTGCCGTGGCGCAGCGTCGAAGGCAACATCGCGCTTGCGCTCGAGGATCACCGGCTGGGCCGCACGCGGGAACGGGACATCGTCGCTGGTGTGCTCGAGCGCACCGGACTGTCCGACTTCGCTCGCGCCCTGCCACGGCAGTTGTCCGGTGGCATGAAACAACGCGTCGCCATCGCCCGCGCTCTGGCGGTAAACCCGGCGGTGATGCTGCTCGACGAGCCACTGTCAGCGCTCGATGCCCAAACGCGCGAGCTGCTGATGGACGACCTTGTCACGCTCTGGACCCGGACGCCGTTTACCGCCGTATATGTCACCCATAACCTGGCCGAAGCGGTGCGGCTGGGCCATGCCATCGTGGTGCTGTCGCGCCGCCCCGGCGCCGTCCGCGAGGTGGTCGAGATCAATCAGCCGCTGCAAAACCGCAATGCAACGGACCCCGCGCTCGAGGCCCGGCGCGAGCATCTCTGGCAACTGATGCGCGACGAGGCGCGCGCCGCCGACGCCGAGCTTGCCCATGCCTGAGCCCGGTCCCGACATCCGGCCTGTACCGTTTCGCGGCGGCGGTTTCGCGCCGCGCTCGGTCCGTATGGTCGGGGCGTTCGTTTTCGTCGCCCTGATTGCCATCGCCGAAATCGGCACGCGGCAAGGCTGGATCTCGGCTCTGACCCTGCCGCGCCCATCAGATGTGCTCGCCACATTCGGCGAGCTGTGGGACTCGGGGCTGCTGTTCAAACACCTGCAACCGTCGCTCACCCGGCTGGCGGTCGGCGCCGCCCTTGGCGCCTCGATCGGCATCTCAGTCGGTGTTCTGATCGGGCTGTTTTCCTACATAAGGGCTGGCCTGGTTCCACTGGTGGCGGCCCTGTTCCCAATCCCGAAAATCGCCCTCCTGCCGTTGTTTGTTATCTGGTTCGGCATCGACGAAGGGTCGAAATACGCGCTGATCGCTTTCGGCACCTTCACCCCCACCGTGGTGGCGACATACGGGGCCGTCGATAACGTCGACCGCACCCTCGTCCGCATGGGCCAGAGCTTCGGGCTCAGCTGGTGGTCGATCGTGCGCAAGATCGTCATCCCCGGCGCCATGCCCGGCATCCTGTCGGGCCTGCGCGTCAGCCTTGCGATCGCCATCATCCTGCTGGTCGCGGCCGAGATGCTGGGAGCGGAATACGGGATCGGAGCCTATATTCTCGAAGCTGGTTCGCTCTACGATCTGGAGCGATTGTTTGCCGGGGTGGTGATCCTGTCTCTGCTGGGCGTGGTGGTTTCGGCCGCTATTTCCCAGGCCGAGAAACGCCTACTGCGCTGGCGCAGCTGAGACGCACCGGCGCGGTCGGAAGCCAGCGCCCAGCCTGTGCGAGATCAGATTTCGTCGATCCGCGTGCTCAGCCCGATGGCAGTCCCCAGCAGCCCCATGATGGTGCGGACGGCGTTGACTGGGCTTTCGGTCGCAAGCACGGTGTCGCGCGGGTTGATCTCGAATTTGCGGGCGGCAAACAGCCCGTCGGCATTGGTCATGTCGAAGGTGAAGACAACCTGCGGCATCTCGGGCCCTTTGCCGTCGCGGCGCAGCTGGCGCTCGGAATAGTCGCGCAGGACAAGCACACCCTTGGGGTTGGCGCGGTTGTCCGACAGGCCGCCGATGATCGACATCGCCTCGAGCGCGCTGATCTGTTCCTTCTCGAAATAGACCAGCTCTTCCTTGCCGGTCGCCCCCAGCGCGGTGAAATAGCGTTTGTCCTCTTCCACCAGCACCTTGTCGTTGCCGCGGATGACGACGTTCTTCGACGCATTGGCAAAGAGGTCATCCGCCCGGACCTCGTAGGTCTTGCCGTCGCGGATCAGCCGCACCAGCGGATTGCGCAGCTCCTTGGAGATGCCTCCGCCCTGGGCGATCAGGCTGAGGATCGTGACATTGCGCCCGTCCAGCGCATAGGTACCGGGCTTGGTGACGCCGCTGACCAGATCGGCCGAGTTCCCCTGGCCGGAGCTGTGCGACAGCTGCACCTGAGCGTCCGGCGCCACCGGTGCCAGCGCATCCTGGATTTCCCGGCGGGCGGCGTCCGGGGTCATGCCCGAAACCCGCATGTCCTGGGCGTAAGGCACGAAGATCTCTCCCGCAGGGGACACCACCAGGTTTTCCATACGCACCATTTTTGACTCGGGCGAGGCGATCAGCGAGTTTTCCTGACTGTCCCAGATCACCAGATCTATGGAGTCGCCGGGGCGGATGATATTGCCCGACGGGCCGCGGTTGCCCGACAGCCAGCGATATCCTCCGGCCCAGCCGGTCGCCGGCCATTGTCGCAGCGCCGCCACGTTGGCCCGTGTGACCTGCACCACCTGGAAGGACGGCGCCTCCTTGTCCTGTTCCCTGAGGATCTCGTTGACCATGCCGGCGCCGCGCGGAAGCGAGCAGGCGGCCAGGAACATCATGGTGGCGAAAAGCAGCACATGCGGAACGGATCGGCGCACAAGGACCCCCCAGGTCTCCATATCACGTATTTCGTTTTGTATTACACGCTAGATGCGGTGATAAACAGCCTCAAATGCGCCAGCAAAGCGGAGACGCGAAGATCATGCCCGAGATGCAGCAGGAAAGGCACATTCTGGTGCTGGGGGCCAGCGGCAAGCTCGGCCGGATGCTGCGCAATCTGTGGCGGGATGCGCCGCCGCCCGGCCTGTCAATCCATTGGCAATACAGAAAGAATCCGCAAGGTGACGGCCTGGTCTGGCAGCCGGGCGCGCCGGCGCCCTCGGATCTGCCGGAAATCGATGCGGTTGTCGCACTCTGGGGCGTGACGCCGGGCCCGGGCCGCGATTTGGCGGAAAACAGCCGGCTGGCGGTTGCGGCCATGGCGCTGGCAAAGGCGCTCGGGGCCGGTCGGGTGCTGCATTGTTCCTCGGCGGCGGTCTACGAACCCGGGCCTGAACCGCGGGCCGAACCCGAGGCCGGCGGCGCGGTGAACGCCTATGGTGCGGCCAAGCTGGCGATGGAAGCGGCGATTGCCGAGGCCACAGCCTCGGGCGGTCCACCGAGCTGCGCGATGCGGATTGCCAACGTGGTCGGCGCCGACAGCCTGTTTGCCGCAATCGATCGCGGGGCGGGCCGGATCACGCTCGATCGGTTCGACGGCGGCGCAGGCCCACGGCGCAGTTATCTTTCGGTGCCGACCCTGGCCCGCGCGCTGCAGGCTCTGGTGACCTGCCCGATCGACGCCCTGCCGGACGTCGTCAACCTCGCCGATCCCGAGCCGTATGAGATGGAAGAACTGGCGCGGGCCGCGGGATGCGCCGTAGACTGGCGTCCGGCCCCACCGTCAGCAGCGGCGATGGTCGAGCTCGATACCGGGCGACTGCAACGCCTGACCGGCGTCCTCCCGCGGACCTCTGCCACGGACATCATTGCCGACTGGCGCCGACTGAGGGAGCCGCGATGACCATCGGCAAACGCCTCTTCGATCTGATCCTGGCGGCACTGCTGGCGATGGCGCTGGCGCCGCTGATCGCCGGCATCGCGCTGGTCATCCTGGTCCGCGACGGGCGGCCGGTGTTCTACGTGTCGGAACGGATGAAGGCGCCAGGCCAGCCGTTCATGCTGTGGAAGTTCCGTACCATGCGGGTGGTGGCCAGGGACGCCGGCGTCTCGGGCGGTGACAAGGCCGACCGCATCACCCCGACGGGCCGATTTCTGCGGCGCACGCGGCTCGATGAACTGCCGCAGCTGTGGAATATCCTGCGCGGCGATATCAGCTTCGTCGGCCCGCGGCCGCCGCTGCGTCGCTATGTTGAACAGTTTCCAGAAATATACGGTACCGTATTGCAATCCCGCCCCGGCGTAACCGGCCTGGCGACGCTGGTCTATCACCGCACCGAGGAGCGTCTGCTGGCTCCCTGCCGGACGGCGGCTGAAACCGAGGCCGTCTATACCCGCCGCTGCGTGCCCGCCAAGGCGCGGCTCGACCTGATCTATGCCCGCAACCGCAACCTCTGCTTCGACCTGCTGCTGATGGCGGCCACCGTGTTCCGCCGCCTGCCCCTGCACCGGCGTCGCCGCCGCACCTGATCGCGACACCGGTCGGGACCCAGGCCAGACCTTGCCGTATTCCACCGCCGGCCAGCCCTCGCAACCTGGCTGTTGGCAGGCCGCGTCAGCCGTGCCCGGCTTCGGAATGAACATCTGCTGTGGCAAGGCCGGCCGCGGGGCGCTCAGCCCGCGACCGGCAGGCCCCGAACAGGAATCAACCAAACGATTCGGTTTGGTATGTTCAACGGCTGTCCCTGTTTCGCCAACAATGCTGCCGATTAGGTACTTTTGACGCAGGAGCGGAAACATTATCTCACGAAATCAACATCTTAATTTCCATTTGATTTCCGGAAATAGCCTTTATTCGGCATAGTTAATGGCACCATCTAAGGCAGCTGGAAGAAACATCTTGACTCGTGGAACCATCATATTCCAATGTTTGAAACTGTTATTTGAGACAGTTTCGAGCAGTCAAGAAACACGATCCGTAAATCAAAAACTACGGGCGGGAAACGGGACAGGATGCCAGGACCGGCATTCCTGCGGAGAGGAGGACCGCAATGCCCGCACTATTTTCTGACGACTGGATGGTCGACTTCGGCAACGAATGGAATGAAGAGCCCGACTTGGGCGACGCTTTGGCGAAGATCGGCTTCAACTCGGTGATCGGCTATGGCTTCGAGGGCGAGGATACCGCGCGCGGCTATCTCAATGTCGAGAACGGCTATGTCACCGCCGCCGGCGCCTTTGACGGCCAGGAGCTGAACTGGGACCTGCGCGCCAAACCCGATGATTGGGAAAAGTGGTGCAACAAGGGCCTCGGTATGATGGCGCTTGGCCTCGCCTACACGGGCGGCAAACTGAAATTCAAGACCGGTGACTACGGCGCGATGATCAAGAACCCGGCAATGGCCGGTCCGTTCATCAAGAGTTTCACCGTAATGGGGCGCGTCGCCCGCAGCTGACGGCGCGTCTGAAACCACCTGCACCGCCGTGGAGCGGTGCACGTTAGGGAGGGTGAGACATGATCTCCGGTGTTTTGCGGTTCGGATCGCTGATTGCGGCGGCCATCGTCGGCGGATTGATCGCGGCATGGTTTGCCGGCGGATCGGAGTCCGACCAAGCGGCAACCACCGGTGGCAATGGCAGTGCCCTTCCAGCAGCCGGTATCGGCGCCTTCATGACCCCAATGGCAGGTCTTGCGGAAGTCACTCAGATGCCGGCGGCCGAACGCATCCGTCTGGGCGGCTATGTCGAGGCCAGTCGCATGGTCAAGCTGACCGCCCAGGCCCCCGGCCGCGTGACCTACGTGGCCGGCGACGCCGGCGACCGGGTAGCCTCGGGCCAGGTCGTGGTGGCGCTCGACGACGATGCCCTGCGGCCGAACTATCGTGCGGCCTGGGCCGACCTGTCGTCGCAGATGACCGGCATTCAGGATGCCCGCACCCAGCTTTACAATCAGCTCGAAGGCCCGCGCACCTCGCCGCTGGGCGGTCCGGGCTACGATGCTTACGAACAGCTGACCGTGCCGTTCTACAACATGGCCCAGAGCATGTTCGGCTCGATGTTTCCGGGGATGAACGGTTTCAACAGCCCGATGGGGCAGAACGGACCGATGCTGACCCAGCAGCAGGCGCAGCGCGGCTTCCCGGCCGCCAGCACGGCGCGGGCCGCCTATGAGCGCCAGCTCTCGCAGCTCGCCGCGTCGCAGTCGCGGCTCGACGGGCTGGATGCGCAGTTGCGAAACCGCCGCGCCATGGCGCCCTGGCAGGGCGCGATCCTGACACGCTATGTCCGCGTCGGCGACATCGTCCAGCCCGGCCAGCCGCTCGCCGACATCGCCGATGTCGACCAACTGGACGTGCGCGTAGAGGTGCCGGTGGCGCTGGTCGCAAACCTGAGGTTGGGCGACGCGGTACCGGTGACGGTGAACGACACCAACCACTGGGCCCTGGTCAGCCAGATCCATCCTGCCGCCCAACCCGGCGCCCATACGGTGACGGTCAAGCTGACCCTGCCTGCCGGGGCGCAGGCCGCGCCGGGGATGTATGTGCTGGCGTGGATCGCCCAGCCCGGCGGTGGCAGCCCGAGCCAACTGGCCCCGGCGGTGCCGAACTCGGCCATCGTTCAGCGCGGCAGCCTGCCGGTGGCCTTCGTCGCCCGACCTGACGGTACGGTCGAGATGCGCGTGCTGCGCCTCGGTGACAGCCAGGGTTCGAACACCGCCGTCCTGTCCGGTCTCGCGGTGGGCGAACATGTCGTCGCCCAACCCAGTCCGCACCTGAAATCGGGCGATCCGATCCACGGCGGGCCGTCGCGCGGCCGGGCCGCGGCGAGCACTGGGCACTGAGCGGGGCGCTGCGCGGTAGGGAAAAATGAGCGACAGCAGAAACCATAACGGCGACACGCCAGCCGGAAACGGGCACGCGGCCCGTCACGGTCTCGGTCTGGCCGGGCGCACCGCCAGGGCCTTCATCGAGAGCCCGATCACGCCGCTCTTGCTGCTGGCCTTCTTCCTGATCGGTTTCCTCGGGGCACTGGTGACCCCGCGCGAGGAGGATCCGCAGATCTCGGTGCCAATGGTCGACGTGATGGTGGCTTATCCCGGAGCCTCGTCCACGGAAGTCGCCAACCTGGTGTCCGAGCCGCTCGAGCGATTGATGAGCGAGCTTTCGGGCGTCAAGCATGTCTATTCGATGAGCCATGACGGCTTTTCCATGGTCACCGTCCGCTTCAAGGTCGGCGAGCAGATGGAGCCGTCGCTGGTCAAGCTTTATGACAAGCTGCAGTCCAACATGGACGTCATCCCCAAGGGCGTGATGCCGCCGCTGGTCAAGCCCAAGTCGATCGACGATGTGCCGGTGGTAACCGTCACGCTCAGTTCGGACCAACTCGACCTGGTGCAGTTGCGCAAGCTCGGGCTGGACGTGCAGCAGCGATTCAAGGCGCTGCCCAACACCGGCCTCAGCTTTGTTACCGGCGGCAGTTTCGAGCATATCCGGGTCGAGGTCGACCCGTCGCGGCTCAGCTCCTACAACCTCACCCCGAGCATGGTGGCGCAGGCGCTTTCCGCCGCCAACCAGCGCATGCCGGCGGGCGACGTGATCGACGGCAGCCGCTATTTCGAGATCTATTCCGGCGAATTCCTGAAAAGCGCCGCGGATGTCGCCAACCTGATCATCACCACCCGCGAAGACCGCCCGATCTATCTGCGCGACGTGGCCAACATCGTCCAGGGCCCGTCGGAAACAAAGACCATAGTCGAAAGCACGATTCGCGGCGCCGACGGCGCCTTCACCACCCGCCCTGCGGTGACCGTGGCGGTGGCCAAGAAACTGGGAACCAACGGGGTCGATGTGGCCCATGCGCTGCTGACCGAGCTCGACCAGATGAAAGGCTCGCTGATCCCAGAGTCGGTCGACGTGATCGTCAGCCGCGACTATGGCGAAACCGCCCGCGACAAGGTCAGCCACCTGATCCAGAAGCTGTTCATCGTCTCGGCGCTGGTGACGGTTCTGGCCTATTTCACTATGGGGTTCCGGCCGGCGGTGATCGTTCTGATCACCATCCCGGCGGTCCTGCTGATGTCGTTGGCCGTGGCCTATGTGCTCGGCTTCACCATCAACCGGGTGTCGATGTTCGCGCTGGTCTTCGCCATCGGCATCCTTGTCGACGACGCCATCGTGGTGGTGGAAAACGTCTATCGCCGCTGGCTGGCCGACGAGGACACCAGCGACGAAATCACCGTCGATGCGGTCGACGAGGTCGGCAACCCGACGATCCTTGCGACCTTCACCGTGATCGCGGCGTTGCTGCCGATGGGCTTCGTCTCCGAGATGATGGGCCCCTACATGCTGCCCATCCCGGTGCTGAGTTCGGCGGCCATGCTGTTCTCGCTGATCGCGGCCTTCGTCTTCGTGCCGTGGCTGGCTGCACGGGTGAAGCCGTCGATGGAAACCATGCGCCGCGCGGCGGAATCCGAGCACCGCCAGTCCGAGATCATCGCCGGCTGGTACAGCAGGTTCATCGTGCCGATCATGAACAACCGCCTGCTTGGCTGGATAACGCTGCTCGCGATCATCGCGATGATGATGGCCGCCGTGGCACTTCTGCCCTTTAAGCAGGTGGCGTTCAAGATGCTGCCCTACGACAACAAGTCCGAGCTGCAGGTGGTGATCGACATGCCCGAAGGCAGTGATTTGTTCCTTACCGCCAATCTCGCCACGCGGATCGGAGCCGAGTTGCAGAAGATCCACGAGGTGACGGCGTACCAGACCTATGTCGGCACCTCCTCGCCGTTCAACTTCAACGGTCTGGTGCGCCACTATTTCCTGCGCAGCCAACCCTGGCAGGGCGATATCGCGGTGCAGCTTCAGCCGAAGCACCATCGCGAACGCTCGTCGCATATCGTGGCCGAGGATATCCGCGCCGTACTGCATCCGATTGCCCGGGCCGCGGGGGCCCGCCTGACCATCGCCGAAGCCCCGCCGGGCCCGCCGGTGCTGGCGCCGCTGGTGGCCGAAGTCTATGGCCCCACGCCGGAAATCCGCCGCGAGGTGGCAACCGAGATCATGCAGATCATGGAAGACGTGCCGGACATCGCCGACGTCAACAGCTTCATGGAAGCGCCGCATAACCGGCTGGAGTTCAAGGTCGACCGTCAGCGCGCCGCCATGTTCGGCGTCACCGTCGAGGCCATCAACCGCGAACTGATGATGGTGGCCGGCGGTTTTGAGGCGGGTGCACTGCAAAGCCCGCACAACCTTGAACAGGCGGTGATCGTGCTGCAGGCGCCGCTGTCGGTACGGGTGAACCTTGGCAACCTTCTGGTGCTTCCGATCCCGTCCGATACCGGCCGGATGGTGCCGTTGGGCGAGTTGGGCGAGTTCACCCAGGTGCCGGTCAACCCGCCAATTTACCACAAGGACCTGCGCGCGGTCGAATACGTGACCGGCGACGTGATTGGTCCGCTAGGTGCCCCGCTTTACGGAATGTTGCAGGTCGATGGCGCGTTGAAGAGCTATGTCACCCCCGATGGCCAGGTGATCGGCGGCCGTTATTTCTCGCGCCCCGAGAACACCGACGTGTCGGGTTTCAAATGGGACGGCGAGTGGCAGGTGACCTACGTGACCTTCCGCGACATGGGGCTGGCCTTCATGGCCGCGCTGGTACTGATCTACATTCTGGTGGTTGCCGAATTCCGCGACTTCCTGCTGCCGGCGGTGGTGATGGCGCCGATTCCGCTCACGCTCATCGGTATCGTGCCCGGGCACTGGTTGCTGGGCGCCGACTTCACCGCCACCTCGATGATCGGTTTCATCGCCCTGGCGGGGATCATCGTGCGAAACTCGATCCTGCTCGTCGAGTTCGCCCGCGCCGAGGTGCAGAACGGCATGGACGTGAAAGAGGCGATCACGCTGGCCGCACAGGTCCGCCTGCGGCCGATCGTGATCACCGCGCTGGCGCTGATCATCGGCTCGATGGTGCTCCTCAGCGACCCGATCTTCCAGGGCATGGCCGTGTCGCTGCTGTTCGGCTCGCTGGTGGCCACGTTCCTCACCCTGGTGGTGATCCCGCTTGGCTGCATCAGCTCGCGCAAGCGCTTCGAGGTGCTGGCCGGTGGACCGTCGCCGTCCGGTGGCCCCGAAGGCGGCCCCGCGCCTGACAGCCCGCCGTCGGGCGGTAACGGGGGCGGCGACGGCCCGGCGCCCTCTGGCCGCCCGGCGAAGCTTGCCCGCAAGTCCGAAACCGAAGCCGAGACCGTGTCAGCGGATGCCACGGCAAGTCCCGCCGGCCGTCCGCCTAAGCTGCAGCGCAAATCCGACACCGAGGAAGCACCGGCGGTGCAGGCAGGCGGCCGTCCGCCTAAGCTGCAGCGCAAGTCGGAAACCGACGCAGCTGCCACCGAAGCCGTCGCGCCCGAAGCCCCCGCCGGCAGGCCTGCCAAGCTGCAACGCAAGTCGGATACCAACGCCACCGCGGCTGCCGCGGCTGCACCGCCCGCCGCGGGACGTCCGCCGAAGCTCCTGAAGAAATCCGAGCAACCGGTCGAAGAGGCGCTCGCCTCGGCTGCCGAAACGGATGCGATAGATGCACAACCGGCCGGCGATCCGCCAGAGGCGACGGCACCGGAACAGAAACCCGCGCCGACGCCGCGCAAGAATCCGGCCAAGGCAACGAAACCGGCGGCGCGCAAGCGTTCGGCCAAGACGGCCACGCCCGCCGCGGAAACCCCGCCCGAGACCGGCGAGACGCCGCAGGGCAATCCGCAGACTGACGATCCGCTGGCCGAGGTTCTGGCCGCCGCCCGTCGGGCCGCTGCGGATACCGATGACCGGGAAGGAAGCGACTGATGAGGAGGACTGGCATCATGGCACTTGCAGTGAGGACATTCGCCCTGGCGCTTGCCACCGCAACCGGGGCATCCGCCGCCACCTTCGGCGAGCTGAGCGGCGCCGGACCGGTCGGAATGAACACCATGGGCATGGCCCCGGCCTATGCCGCGGGCCCCTATGCCGGCGCTCCGGTCTATTGCCCGCCGAACTGCATTCCGCCCGGCTATGGGGCCGGCATGATGTCCGGCGTCCCGGGCGGCATGGCAGGACCCGGCGCGATGCCGCGGCGCGGCGGGCCGGAAGGCGTTCCGCCCGGTGATCCCGGCGCGTCGCCCGAAGGCCCCTTCGTGCCGGCACTGGCCGCCAATCCGCGGGCCTATATGCCGTTCCGCAGCTATGCCGATGGCCCCAACTCGCCAATGATGCTGTGGAGCTTCGGGCAGTACAATTCGGGGACGGACCCGTACAACCCGTACGGGCTCAGCACACCCTACATGCGCGTACCCTGGTCGACCCCGCTGGCCGGCTGGACGAATTCGCAAACCTGGAATTGGTGGCGGGAGCGCTCCGGCGCCCTGCCCCGCAACTGGTGATTGGCACGTGGCCGATTACTTCAACCTGAGAGGAGAGAGACTCATGAAGACTCTGACATCTGTGATTGCTGCCGCAGCGTTCGCGGCAACCGCTGGCGTCGCAAGCGCCCAGCAAACCATGCAACCCCCGCCGCCGTCGGGCCCCTATGGCCAGGCACAGCAGCCGCAGGCCGCACCGGCGCCGCAGGGCCAGGCCCAGCAGCAAGCCCAGGCCCCGCAGGGCTGGGGTCCGCCGCCGGCACCTTACGGCGCGCCCTACGGCTATGCGCCTGCGCCCTACGGCTATGCTCCGCCGGCCCCCTACTATGGCGGCTATGCGCCCTATGGCTACGGCTACAATCCGTACTACGGCGGTGGCTACTACGACGGCTACGGCCGGGGCTACGGCTCGGGTTACGGCCGGGGCACCGGTCGCGGCAACATGTCCGGCAACTTCAGCTTCGGCGGCGATGCCGACATGTGGGGCGACGGCTGGGGCGACGGCTGGGGCAACAACTCTGGCCGCGGCTGGAACCGTGGTCGCAGCTGGGCCCCCTGGGACTGGTAAGCGAACCGATCACCGCCCGGGCCTGAAGCCGCCCGGGCGGCGATCCCACGCGCAGGGAGACCTGACAACAAGACGGGTAATCCGCACCTGAAACGCACGTCGACAAGACGGGCCAAGTTGAGAAAGAGGAACGAATATGTTCGATCGCGAAAGACTTCTGAGCGCGGTGGCCGTGGCGGCTCTGGGTGTCCTGCCCGCCGGTCTTGCCAGCGCACAACAGAGCGAAGGCGAAGCTGCGCCCGCAGCCGAAGCCCAACCGGCGGCACCTGCCGCCGCAAAACAGCCGGGCGAATGCGACCGCTCCGGCCCGTACGGGCCTTACGGCCACGGCATGCAGGGCATGCAGCGCCCCGCGTGGGCCCCCCAGCCTGGCTATGGCATGCAGCGCCTCGAGCGCCCGCAACCCCCGGAATGGGCCATGCAGCGTCCTGACCGCCCGCAACCGCCGGAATGGGCCATGCAACGCCCCGACCGCCCGCAACCGCCGGAATGGGCGATGCAGCGCCCTGACCGTCCCGGGCGTCCGAACCGCCCCGACTGGGCCCAGCGCCCCGAGCGCCCGCAGCGTCCGGACTGGGCACAGCCTGGCTATGGTGCTCCGGCACCCGCGCCGCAGGCCCCGGCCGCTCAAGGCCAGGCCGCACCGGCACCGCAGCAATACGCCGCGCCGCCGGCACCTTATCCATACCCGCCAGCACCCTACTATGGCGGCTACGGACCCTACTATAACCCCTATTACGACGGTTACGGCTATGGCGACGGTTATGGCCGGGGCTACGGCTCGGGCTACGGTCAAGGCCGTGGCAACATGTCCGGCAACTTCAGCTTCGGCGGCGACTCCGACATGTGGGGCGACGGCTGGGGCGACGGCTGGGGCAACAACTCTGGCCGCGGCTGGAACCGTGGTCGCGGCTGGGCCCCCTGGGACTGGTAAGCAACGCGTCGCCGCCCGGGCTGACTCACGCCCGGGCGGCAGCTCCCTGAAAGGAGGAGACCCATGAAGAAACTCAAGCACGTAATCGGCGCTGCCACCCTGGCCGCGGCGATGAGCACCGCCGGCGGGGCCGAGGCCCAATGGTGGGGTGGATCCCCCTGGAGCGGCGGCCCCTATGGTGGCGGCCCGTGGGGTGCAAACCCCTATGGCTACGGCTCCGGCTATGGTTCCGGCTATGGCCGCGGCTACGGCAGCGGCTGGGGTGATCTGCGCTTTTCTGCCGACCTCAGCGGCTGGGGCAATGGCTGGGGCAGCCCGTGGAGCGGCTATGGCGGCCCGTGGAGTGGACCTTGGGGCGGCGGCGGGTCCCCGTGGGGCGGCAGTCCCTGGGGGGGCGGCAGTCCTTGGGGCGGTAGCCCCTGGGGTGGCTCGCCATGGGGTGGCAGCCCGTTCGGCAGCCCGTTCGGAAGCCCGTTCGGAAGCCCGTTCGGCAGCCCGTTCGGAAGCCCGTTCGGCGGCGTTCCCGGCATGGGCTGGTAACACGGCAGCCGCACCTTCTGCACCTGCGGCGGAGCCACGACATCGCCCCGCCGCAGGCGCCAACAGAATGACCGGATGAAATAACCGGAAAGGAACGCCCATGCTGGGACGACTCATAACGGCCATCTTCTGGGCCGCGATCTTCTTCGCGCTCGGCGCATGGAGCGGCGGCAGCCTGAAACCGATCGGCGACGCGCTCACCCGCGGCGGCAAGGCGATCGCCTATGGGGCGCGCGAAGCCTGGCGCTGGGCGTTCGCGGAAGGCGCGCAAGGCAGCGACAGCGGCACCGCCGCGCCGGCCCATGCGACCGCTCCGGCCAGCAGTGATGACACTCTCGGGACCGGAGTCACGGCTGATCTCGCCGCCGCGCGTCAGTCCTTTGCCAGCGGCGACGTCAAGGCGGCAATCACCCGATACAAGGTCTATCTCGCCGCCAATCCTGCGGATGCCGATGCACATGGCGAGCTGGGCAACGTCTATTACTACAACGGCGAGGTCGGCGAAGCCGCGGGCGCCTATTATTCCGCCGCGCTTTACCTGCTGGCCGAGGGCCGCAACGGCGAAGCCCAGGCGCTGGTCCCGGCGATCAGCATCGGCGCCCCGGCACTGGCTGCGGACCTGCGGAACCGGATCGCGATAGCGACGGCGATGCCCGCCACGCCGGCCGGCTTGAGCCCGGCGGGAGGCCCTGCCGCGACGGCACCAACTGCCCCCGGGGCCACTGCGGGCGCATCTCAGGGGCAGAGCGACACGGATTGACGACTTGGCCCGGCGGCCTGACACCCGCCGGGGACCCGACCCGAGCGGAGGCAGAGCATGACAAAAAAAACTGGTGCATCGGACAAGCAGCAGGATCCCCCGAATTTCGACTATTCCAGCGGTGCTGCAGAACTCCGTGGCGAAGTCTACCGTCCGCCGGAATATCTGGAGTATCTCGAGAAGGCGACGGTCGCCATGCGCACCGTGCGGCTCATCGTCTATGCCGGGATGACCGGGTTCGTGATCCTGGCGTTCTATGGGTTCTTCCTGATCTACCGGCTGACAACCGACGTGCATCTGATGCTGGGTGAAAGCCAGAAAATGACCCAGCAAATGCAGGCGATGACCCGGTCGATGGTCAACATGAACCAGAACATCTCGGTCATGTCGGCCGATATCGATGGCATGTCCGCTGACATGGCCGAGATGAACGGCACCATCTCCAACATGTCGTCGAGCGTTGCACGGATGCAGCAGGCGGTGACGCTGATGCAGCATTCGGCGACCAATCTCGACCGCACCGTCAGCCCGATGATGGGCACGCTGAACTCGATGATGCCGTTCGGCTGGCCCGGCAACTACGGCGGCCCGCCGCCCTACGCACAATAGCCGCACCGGCCTGCCGGCCGCGCCTTAAAGCCGGCCGTACCCGGACAGGGTGTCTCCCGGACCGGGGCCGCCGGATTGTCGTCGTTGCGGGAAACCGGTGAGCAGAGATCGTTGCGCGGCTTCGGGCGGGCACTCCACCTTCCCGCACACCCTCGAGACGACGGTGGCGGGGTTCTTGGCGGCCGCGTCGGTGACACGCTTGCCGGTCGCGCCGGACTTGACTTCCGCGGCCGTCTGCGCCCGTCTGGGGAGACCAGAGATCCGATGCAACCATGACCCCGGCTGAGGAGAGACAGTATGGTGGAAAAGACCTGCCTGATCATCGGCGGCGGTCGCGGCATGGGCGCCGCGATAGCCCGCGAAATGCATAGCCGTGATTATCGCCTCGCCCTGATGTCGCCCTCGGACAGTTGCGAAACACTCGCCGCCGAGCTTGGCGCCATCGCCCGGCGCGGCCGGGCCGAGCGGGCCGAAGACACACGCGCAATCTTCAACCTGACGATGGAGCGTTACGGCCGGATCGACGCGCTCCTGATCCATGTCGGCGGCCCGCCAAAGGGCGATCTGCTGGAGATATCGGAAGAGGACTGGGACCGCGCCCACGATATGGTACTGAAGCCGGTGATCCGGATGGCGAAACTGGTCACCCCGGTGATGGAGCAGCAGGGTGGCGGCTCGATCGTCAACGTCACCACCTTCTCGGCCTTCGAACCGAGCCTGATGTTCCCGACCTCCTCGGTCTATCGCGTCGGCGTCTCGTCCTTCACCAAGCTCTATTCCGACCGCTACGGACCGGCCAATATCCGCATGAACTGCCTGTTACCGGGCTTCACGGACAGCCTCGACGTCGGCAAGTTCGCCGATATGGCGGCGCTCAAGCGGATTGGTCGGGCCGAAGAGCAGGCCAAGGCCGCCGCCTTCCTGCTGAGCGAGGACAGCTCTTACATCACCGGCCAGAGCCTGCGGGTGGACGGCGGCACGACCAGGGCGATGTAGCCCGCGTCCGGATCGGGGTGGCTTGGCCGCCGCGCCGCGCCCCCCATCCAAGCCCCCTGCGCGGGCGATGATCCGCACTCCGGACGTCCAGGCAATGTCATTTGACAAAAGCCGCGGTGCGTCCGTTAATCCTGATTATTATGGTATTTCGGTTTCAAGATTTCGAACTCGACATCGAGCGCCGCGAATTACGGCGAAACGGTCTGCCACAACCGGTCCCGCCGAAGGTTTTTGCCCTGCTGGTCTACCTCGCCGAACGCAGCGACCGGATGGTGTCCAAGGCCGAGTTACTCGACGCGCTGTGGCCCGCGAATGCTTCCGAGGCCTCGCTGCAGACCGCCGTCAGCCAGCTGCGCAAGGCGCTCGGCGACGACCCGCGCCGCCCGATGGTGGTCCGGACCTATCACAGCCGCGGCTTCCGCTTCGTCGCCGAGTTGATCACCGATGCCGATACCAATGCCCCGGCCGCGGCTCTGTCCCTGCGCGAAACCCGGCTTGCGGCGGTGCTCTGCGTTCGGTTCTGCGACAATGATACAGGCATGACACCGGCACCGGATCGGGCAGAGGACAGCTATCGGACCGCGCGCGCATTGGTCGAGACCCATCAGGGCCAGCTCCTGCACATGCTGATCGACGGGTTCACCGCCGTCTTTGGCATGGCGCGCTCGACCGACGATGCGCCTCGCCAAGCGCTTTACTGTGCGGCAGATCTGACCGAGACCCTTGCCGCCGCCGGCACCATGCCGGCCTTTGCCGTCGAAACCGGGGCGCTCGAACTCGCAGGATCCGGGGACGCGGAGGACGGCAACTGGGCCCCGCCCAATGCTATCGAGCGCGGCGCAACGGCGCTCGCCCAGACCGCGCGGCCCGGCGAGACCCTGCTCGGCGACAGCACGCTGCAGCATATGGGCGACGAGATCACCACCTGCCCCGCCGTGTCGGGCTATCGTCTCGTCACGATCGCCGAACGTCGCAGTGGCATCCCGGCGCGACCGGCTCGCTCACGCTCCGGGTTCGTCGGGCGCGATGCCGAAATGGCGTTTCTCTTGGCCGGGCTGCCCGCCCTGCAGGACGGGCGCGGCCAGGCCGTGACCTTGTCGGGGCCGGCGGGGATCGGAAAATCGCGACTGGTGTCCGAGTTTCTGGACCGGCTCGACAGGCGTGCGTTTCGCAGCGCGATCGTGCATTGCCTGCCCGCACTGGCCAACACGCCGCTTGCCCCGGTGCGGGCGCTGTGCGCGACCCTGTTCGCCGATCTGCCTGACCGGCTGACCCCGGATCCGATCGACAAGGCGCTGCGGCGTGACCTGCTCGACGACGCCGCCGCGCCCGACCCGGCGCTGACGGCGTTGTCTGACCACCAGCGCCGCAAGCGGCGCAACGCGTTGGTCGGACGGTTGCTTGGCGAGGTCGCCTCCCATCGCCCGCTGGTGATCGTGATCGAGGATGTCCACTGGACCGATGCCTCCTCGCAGGCGCTGTTCGATGCGATGGCCCGGCGGATCGATCGGCACCCCATCCTGCTCGTACTGACAACCCGGCCCGGCGACCAGCCGCCATTGACCGAGGCACAGTTGCAGTTGTCGCCGTTGGGCCATGGTGACAGCGTCGCGCTGCTGCGCACCAACCCCGCGCTGGCCAGGATCGACGACAGCGCGCTCGAAACCCTGGCCGAACGTGCCGCCGGAAATCCGTTTTTCCTCGAGGAACTGGCGCTGGCCACGCATGACGGCGCCGACCCGGCCCGCAGCCTGCCCGGCACGGTGCAGGCGGTGATCTCTGCCCGCATCAGCGCGCTCTCCGATAACTTGCGGATGCTGCTCTATGCCGTGGCCGTCATCGGCCCTCCGGCCCCGGCCGACCTGGCTGCGCAACTTCTCGGCCGATCGTCCGAGGCGCTCGCGCGTGACGCCGAGGCCCTGATGCGAACCCGCTTCCTCAGAGAAGAGGCCACCGGCTTCGGGTTCCGACACATGCTGATCAGCGATGCCGCCTATGCCATGGTCTCGCCCCGGGACCGCACCCGCCTGCATGGCGAGATCGCCCGACTGCTCGACGCCGGCAGCGGCGCGGAACCCGCCCGGCCGGAACAGCTGGCCTGGCATCTCCAGGAGGCCGGCGAAACCAACCGGGCGATCGGACACTGGCAGGCCGCCTGCCGTTACGCACTGCACCGCTCGACGCATCACGAGGCGATCGCCTTTGCCGAGGCCGGGATCGCGCTGATCGACACCGACACGCCGGAGGCGGCGAAGACTGAGCTCGACCTGCGCCTTGCCATGGCGCTGGCACTGACAGCGCTGCGTGGTTACGGCGCGACCGAGGTCGGCGAGGCTTATGCCCGCGCCAGTGAACTCAATCGCACCGTGCGCTCGCCGGCCGTCGGGTTCCAGATCGATATCGGGCTTTGGCTGAACAACTGGGTGCTGGGACGACTGTCGAAATCCTTCGCCCACGCCAAGGCGCTTCTAGCCACCGCCGAAGGTTCGAACGCCCCGGCGCTCAAGGCGCAAGCCCATGCCGCGGCAGGGGAAATCCTCGTGCATGAGGGGCAGCTCGCGACCGGGCTCGATCATCTAAGCACCGGGCTGACGCATCTCGCCGCGGCCCCACCCGACTCGATCCCGGCGCAGAACGCCGCTGTCGCCTGCGCGGCATATGCCGGATGGGCCGCGGCCCTGATGGGTGACAGCGCCGCGGCTCGAATTCACTTGACCACGTCGGAGGAAATCCGCGACCTGCGCGAAAACCCCTTCGCCGCGGCAACCCATGCCGGGCTGTGTGCCGATCTGCTGATTTTCGATGGCGATGCCGCGGGCGCTCTTGCGGTGGCCGACGATGCAATCCGTATCAGCCGCGACCACCGCTTCCCTTTCTGGCTGGGCTCTGGCCTGGTCGAACGCGGCTGGGCGCTCGGTCAGCTTGGCCGGGCCGAAGACGGGCTTGCCGAGATCGAGCAGGGCATCGCCATTTTCGAGGCCACGGGCGCCGGAGTGCAACTGGCCAACTGGTACGGGTTAAAGGCCGAAACCCTGTTGCGGGCGGAAAGGTTCGATGACGCGCTTGCCGCCGCCCGGCACGCGTTGGCATGCGCGGAACGAACCGGGGACAGGTACTTTGCGCCCCGCATTCACGCCGTGGCTGCCGTTTCGGCGGAAATACTAGGCGAGCCCGACGCCGCCACCCGCCACGCCGCCGAGGCCACCGCATTGGCCGAGCGTTTCGGAATGGGCGCACATATGTTGGCGCTGAAACCGGCAAAATAGCGCTTCTTCAGAATTTCCTTAGAACTGGATCAGGATTCCCGCTGCGCGCCCGCCTTAAGATGTGGGTGGAGCGGAAAGCGCGTTTTTCCAGCTGAACTCAGAACCGAGACCTTTTCAGAACAAGCGCGCATCCCGGTGCAATTGCGGACCTTGGGCGGTCCATGCTTTTGGGAGACGATCATGCGAACCCGGATGTTCCTGTTTCTTGCCAGTCAGTTCCTGTGCCTGGTCCTGGCACCGGCCGCACTGGCCCAGACCGTGCTGAGTGGCAATCACAGCGTCGATGGACATTTATGCGCCGGGCAGGGCTGTACGGGCTCGGAATCCTTCATCTACGAAGCGCTCAAACTGAAATCTTCCGACACGTCAATCGTGTTCGAGGACACGTCCACGGGCCAGGGTGCCTCGACCCGCGATTGGAAAATCGAGGTCAACGACGTCTGGTCGGACAGCGAATACTTCGCCGTCAAATCGCATGCCAAGACCGTCTTTCGTGTGGACGCAGACGCGCCATACTATGCTCTGAAAATCAGCGACAACGGCAATGTCGGCCTGGGCACGTTCCTGCCACAAGCCGACCTGCACGTGATGTCCGGCAGCACGCCCACGATCAAGCTGGAACAGGACGGCAGCAACGGCAACGCGCCCTATGAATGGGATATCTTCGGATCCGAAGTGGGGTTTGGCATCCGCACATGGGACGGCGGATTGAAAGTGCCGTTCTTGATCCAGGCCGGTGCACCGCAAAACGCGCTCACCATCCTGGACGACGGCGATATCGGCCTTGGCTTCGGCAGCCCGACAGCCGCGCTGCATTTACGCCGCGACGACGGCACGGCCACGTTCATGGTGCAGGAAACAGATGCCACGACGGTTCCGCGTACGATGATGAACCTGCAAAACAACGGCCGCCCCGAACTGGTGATGGGCAACACCGCCACCGACGGTGAATGGAGCATCGGTGCCGGGTCCAATCTAGTGATGAAGCGCGGCGTTGTCGGGTCACGCAGCCCCGCCAAGACCAGGTTCTTCATGTTGGACGGCACGACCGGCGATCTCGAGATCACCGGCCAGCTCATCACCGGCGGCCCAACCTGTGAAAAGGGCTGCGACGCAGTATTTTCCGACGATTACGACCTGCCGTCGATCGAGGAACATGCAGACCAAATGTTTGCGCTGGGTCATTTGCCGGCCATCGGCCCCACCGTGCCAGACGCCCCGATCAATATCAGCGAACGCCACGGCCAGATGCTCAACGAGCTGGAACACGCGCATATCTACATCGCACAGCTCGAATCCCAGATTCGGCGCATTCCCGATCTCGAAGCCCGGCTCGCGGCGCTCGAAGCCGCTGTTCGCGACAGCACCGAGCGGTGACACACCGCCGTTGTCGAGCGACTCGGGCTTCGGTTGTCCGGCGTGCGGCAACGCGCCCGGCGACCCGCGGGCAAGCGTCGCCCACCATTTCCCGGACGCTCGTGCGAAGGCTCCCGTTTCATCCTTCCGGCCAAGCGGATCAGGACGTGTAGCAAAAAACACCCAGTGTCAGCCTTTCAGCACCTGTCAATGACCCAGCGCAAATCCGGGTCAAGGAAGGCGTGCCATTCAAATCTTGAAACAGGGCTTGCTTTTGCCGCGGTCACGAAGAAACGGGGTCGCGGAACGAATGCGTATACCTGTTCTTACGATGGGGGGGAGAGGCCTGTGGTAGTGAAAGAATACCTGAAGATCGAAAGTGCGACCAATCTAAGCCGCTCGGAAATGGGGAGGCTGGGATCGGCCATTCTCTTCGTGGTCGGGGTTATGGTCTATACCGGCGCCAGTTTCGCCCATGTCGAACAGCTTTACCTGCTGGTCGCGGCGGCGGTGATCGGTGCCTACATGGCGATGAACATCGGTGCCAACGACGTGGCCAACAACGTTGGCCCGGCGGTCGGGTCTTACGCGCTGACACTGACCGGGGCGATCGTGATCGCCGCGATTTTCGAGGCCGGCGGGGCGATCATCGCCGGCGGCGACGTTGTCTCGACGGTGAAGAAAGGCATCATCGACCCGGCGGACGTGCCCGACAAGGATGTGTTCATCTGGGTGATGATGGGCGCTCTGATCGGTGCGGCGCTGTGGCTGAACGCCGCCACGTGGCTGGGCGCGCCGGTCTCGACGACCCATTCGATCGTCGGCGGTGTCATGGGTGCCGGCATCGCGGCGGCGGGCTGGGATGTTGTCAACTGGGACTCGATGGGGAAAATCGCGCTGAGCTGGGTGGTGTCTCCGGTCACCGGCGGGATCATCGCGGCCATGTTCCTGTTCTTCCTGAAGAAGACGATCTTCTTCAAGTCCGATCCGGTCGAGGCGGCGCGCAAGGTGGTGCCTTTCATGATCGGCATCATGGCTTGGGCGTTTACCACCTATATCGTGCTGAAGGGCATCAAGAAGCTGGTCAAGGTCGACTTCACCAACGCCATTCTGATCGGCCTTGTCGTCGGGCTTGCTGCGATCGTGATCGTGCGCCCGATGATCAACAAGGCGGCCCCGAAGCTTGAGAACAACCGTAACGGGGTGAACCAGCTATTCACCGTTCCGCTGATCATCTCGGCGGCGCTTCTGAGCTTTGCCCACGGGGCCAATGACGTGGCCAACGCCGTCGGGCCGCTCGCCGGCGTGGTGGACGCGCTGACCAATGCCGAGGGTGGATCCTCCAAGGTGGCGATCCCCCTCTGGGTGATGGTGATCGGGGCGATCGGTATTTCGGTCGGCTTGGCGCTGTTCGGGCCCAAGCTGATCCGGACCGTAGGGTCGGAAATCACCGAGCTGGACCGGTCGCGTGCCTTCTGCATCGCGCTGGCCGCGGCCATCACCGTGATCATCGCCAGCCAGCTTGGCATGCCGATCAGCTCGACCCACGTGGCATTGGGTGCCGTGTTCGGCGTCGGGTTCCTGCGCGAGTTTCTGGAAACCCGTCTCGGCAAGGTGATCGAGGACGTGCTGCACCATCACGAGGGCGAAAAGGACTTCGCCCTGGCCGAGCAGGTGCTGATGACTTTCCAGAACGCGCCGCCCGAAGACAAGCAGCGCATCCTTGACGAGCTCAAGAAAATGGGGCCGGACGCGGTGATCGACGCGGCCGAGCGCAGGCAGCTGCAAAAGGCACTGAAGCGGCAACTGGTGCATCGCTCGTCGCTGCTGAAAATCGTCTCGGCCTGGATCATCACCGTGCCGGTGTCGGCCTTCCTCGCCGCGCTGTTCTACTTCGTGCTGCGGGGCATGATGCTGCCATGAGCGTGAGTTTCACGGCATGATCAAGAAACTGACGCTGCCGGTCATCCTGCTGGTCCTGAGCCTCGGGTTCTGGGCCAGCGGCGATTTTCAGGAGATCGCCGCCGGGGTGGCGATCTTCCTCTTCGGCATGCTGATGCTCGAGGATGGGTTCAAGCTGTTCTCAGGCGGATTTCTCGAAGCAGCGCTGGAAAAGGCGACCGGATCGGTTACCAAGTCGCTGGGCTTCGGGATCGTCACCACGACGATCATGCAGTCGAGTTCGCTGGTCTCGGTGATCACCATTTCCTTTCTTTCTGCCGGGCTGATTTCCCTGATTGCCGGTGTCGGCATCATCTTTGGCGCCAATATCGGCACCACCACCGGCGCCTGGCTGGTGGCGGGGTTCGGACTCAAGGTGAAGATCTCGGCCTATGCGCTGCCGATGCTGGCCATCGCCATCGTGCTGGTCTTCCAGAAGAACAAGTACATCCGCGGCGCAGGGTACGTGCTGGCCGGGCTCGGCTTCCTGTTCCTCGGCATCCATCACATGAAGGAAGGATTCGAGGCCTTCAAGGACCAGTTCGACCTGTCGCGTTTTGCCCTGACCGGGCTTCTCGGCCTCGTGGTCTACACCCTGATCGGCACCGCCGCGACGGTGGTCATGCAATCGAGCCACGCCACCATGACACTGATCATCACCGCGCTGGCGGCCGGGCAGATTACTTATGAGAATGCGCTGGCGCTGGCGATCGGTGCCAATATCGGCACCACGATCACCGCGATCATCGGCGCGCTGACGGCCAATTTCCAGGGCAAACGCCTGGCGCTGGCGCATCTGATCTTCAATGTCATCACCGCCGGGGTCGCGCTGGTCTTCATCGGCCCGATCCGGATGTCGGTCGATTTCATTTCGGCCGGGGTCGGAATCCCCGAAAATGACTTCACCCTGAAGCTCGCTGTGTTCCACACCATTTTCAACACGCTGGGCGTGGCGATCATGCTGCCGCTTCTGGGTCGGCTGATCACCTTTCTCGAGCGCACCATCGTTCAGCCTGCCGAGGATCTCAGCCAGCCAAAATACCTCTCGGAGGCGGTCGACGAGTTCCCGCAGACCGTCGAGGTCGCGATGCGGCGCGAGGTCAAGCATCTCTATGACAACGCGGTCGAATTGATCCTGCACGGGCTGAACCTGCACCGGCACGACATCTTCGCCGCCAGGGATATCGCTGCGACCGTCGAGAAAAGCCGCCAGCCGGTCGAGTTCGATATCGACGAACGTTACGAGGCGCGGATCAAGACGCTCTATTCCGCCATCGTCGAATTCGCCACCCGGGTCGGGTCCAAGGACATGCCCGAAGACGTCATCGACGACATCTATTCGCTACGCGACGTCGCCGGGCGGATCGTGCGGGCGGTCAAGGCGGTCAAACATCTGCGGCGCAACGCCACCCGCTATACCGAACGTCAGCAGGGGGTGATCACCGAGCTCTATGACCAGCTCCGGACCGAAATCGCCCGTATCCTGGTCGAGATCCGCAAGCTCGATCTGGCCGATCCCGAGGACCGCTCCAGCTTGTGGCTGGATCAGGAGCGCGTTCAGGTTGAAAGCGATGCGCAGGACACCAACAACCGGATCGAGTCGCTGATCCGAAACCACGAACTGGAGGCAATCGTCGCCACGTCGTTCCTGAACGATTCGAACTATGCTTATGCGGCGATGCGCGACCTGCTTGGGGCCGCGCGGGCCTATTACATCGAAACCGAGGATGCCATGGCCGAGGTCGAACGGATCCTGTCGCTCGAGGACGAGGAGCTGGCAGGCATGGTCATCGGGGCACTGGCCGAACCCGACCCGGGCCGCGCGCGATGACCCACGGGCTCTGTCACACAGCTGTTACATACGGGCGGCACAACCGGGTGTCGCATAAGGAGAAATGCCATGGGACTTGAGAGTGCGGTCGAGAAGCTCGACAAGTATTTCAAACGCCTCGAAAAGGGCAAGGCTCAGAAAATCAAGCCGTCCCATGTCGAGAAGGTGATCGGCAAGCTCGAGGCGAAGGCAGCACTACTACAAACCGAGATCTCGGAAACCGAGAAAGAGTCGAAGAAACAGCGTCTCGAGCGAAAGCTCCAAATGGTGCGGGAACAACAAGAGCGTGCCCGCTGGCTGGCCGAGAAGATCGGCCGATCCTAGTCACCGCCGGGGACCTGGGGCGCCCGCAGACGCGAAGCGCAGCGCCCGCCCCGCTCAGGATTCCGTCCGAACGCCACGTGGCTCGGTCGAAGACCTCGGAGAGCCTGGTTGTTGCCGCCGGATCAGACCCCGATGTCGATTGCCGGGTGGAATTGCTTGCGCCTTTCCGTTCCAACTCCGCCACCGTGGTTCGAGTTGAGTACGATCTCGGCGGCAGCCCGGCCGATTTCTCGCCGCGGTGTTCGGGTAGTGGCGATCCGGATTGGCAAACTGTCTACCAGGTCGAGCCCGTTGAACCCCGCCAAAACGAGCTCGTCCGGCACAGCCACGCCATTGGCGATGCAGTGATAGGCTCCCCCGACCGCGAGGTCGTCGTTTGAATAGTAGATACAATCCAGACCGGGATGGCTCGCCAAAACTTCGGCCGAGAGGTCACGCCCCGCTTTGACCGTCGATCGGGCGCGACCGATCCGCGTCGCAACGAAGGCAAGTCCATTCTCCGACAGCGCCGCTTGGAACCCTGAAAGCCGTTTTGCGGCGCGGGTGTCCCGATCGAGACCGCAACCGACATAGGCAAAGCGTTTGCGGCCCATCTTCAGCAGCGCCTCGGCCATTTCTTTTCCCGCCGTGAAGTGAGACAGACCAACACAAGCATCCACCGGAATGCCATCCACATCCATGATCTGCACCACAGGCACATCCGCGTTTTCCAGAATCCGCTTCGTGGCGTCCGACTGGTCGAGCCCGGTAACGATGATACCGGCAGGTTTCCACGACAGCATGTTTCTGACCACGTCATATTCCTTGTCGAGATCGTAGTCGGTGACTCCGAAGACGGGCTGCAAATCGCTGCCTTCGATGCCGTCGGCGATCCCGGCCAGAACTTCCGCGAACACAATGTTCTCCACGCTGGGCACGACGACGCCGATCAGATCTGAGCGTTTCCCAGACAAGGATGATGCCAGGTGATTGCCGACGTAGCCGATCTCCTTGGCGGCTTGTCGGACCCTATCGGCTTTTGCTTTTGATACGTCGCCGGCGCCGCGCAGCGCGCGGGACGCGGTCATCTTGCTGACGCCGGCCGCGACGGCGACATCGGCTAAGGTTGTTCGTTTCTTTTCGTCCAAGATCATCTGCTTGTGTTTCTGGCTTCGATCGCCACCAGCCCACCGTTTCAAAGCTCTCGAGGCAACCGGCACGGCCAGTGCAAGACGACCGCGATTGACAACTGGTATCGATACCGGTATCGATACCATCTGTCAATCAATGTATCGAAACGGACCGTCCTATGACAGAAGCCCTGAAAACCGCCGTCATCGGACTTGGGTCCATGGGGTATGGAATTGCCCGATCCTGCCTGCGAGCGGGTCACGAAACCCATGGCTTTGACGTCGTTCCCGCCCAGATGGAACGGCTTCAGTCCGAAGGAGGCGCCAAGGCAGACCTCTTCGATGTCGCCGCGGGCTTGGATACCGCGATTGTTGTCGTCCTCAACGCGGCCCAGACCGAAACCGTCCTGTTTGGCGGGGACGGGTTGGTGCCCGCAATGAGAAAAGGAGCCGTCGTGTTGGGATGTGCCACGGTTCCGCCGGATTTCGCGAGGGACATGGAGGCTCGCTGCAACGCCTTCGGCATCCATTACCTGGACGCGCCGATTTCAGGTGGTTCGGTCAAGGCGGCCAAGGGACAACTTTCCATCATGGCGTCCGGCACGCCTGACGCGTTCAATGCCGCCCGCCCGGTATTGGATGCCATCGCCGAGACCGTGTTCGAACTTGGCGACACGGCCGGTGCGGGCTCTGCCATGAAAGCCGTCAACCAATTGCTGGCCGGTGTTCACATCGCCGCGATGGCAGAGGCCCTGACCTTCGGAATGACGCAGGGAGTCGCGCCGGACAAATTCGTCGAGGTGATCAGCAAATGCGCCGGCACAAGCTGGATGCTGGAGAACCGGGCGCCGCATATCGTTGCCGGCGATTACACCCCACACAGCCAGGTCAACATCTGGCCGAAGGATCTTGGCATCGTTCTCGATATCGCCAAATCCGCGAATTTCAGCGCGCCGATCACGGCAGCGGCGATGCAGCAATACCTCGCAGCCGCGGGCATGGGGCTGGGCCGCGAGGATGACTCGGCGGTGGCCAAGGTTTATGCTCGCAACGCTCGCCTGACCTTGCCCGGAGAAACCTGATGCTGCTTGGATGTATTGGCGACGATTTCACCGGATCCAGCGACCTCGCCAACACACTGGCCAAGGGCGGCATGCGGACGGTGCAATATACCGGCACACCGGACGGGCCTGCGGGCATGGACGTTCAGGCCGGCGTGGTCGCCCTGAAATCCCGATCCGTCGATCCTGCCGAGGCGGTCGCGCAGTCACTGGCGGCCCTGGCATGGCTGAGGGCACAAGGCTGCGAGCAAATCTACTTCAAATATTGCTCCACCTTCGACTCGACGCCCGAAGGCAACATCGGACCTGTTGCCGACGCGCTGGCCGAGGCGCTGGACGCCCACAAAGTGATCGTTTGCCCGGCCTTCCCCGGAACCGGGCGATCGGTGTACCAGGGGCATTTGTTCGTCAACGACCGGCTTCTCAACGAGTCCGGCATGCAAAACCACCCGCTGACCCCGATGACCGATGCCGACATTCGCCGATGGCTCACGCGGCAGTCACGCTTTGACGTCGGACATGTTTCGGCGCAGAGGGTATTTGGCGGTGCCGAGGAAATATCTCTGGCCCTTGACGAAGAACACAAGGCCGGCAACCGCCACATCGTCGTCGATGCGATCCGGGACGAAGATCTGATCGAAATGGGCAAGGCAGCGAAGGGGTTTCGCCTTATCACCGGCGGCTCCGGCGCGGCGCTGGGACTGCCCGGCAATTTCGGCTGCACCGCCGCCCCGGTTCCGTGGGCGGGACAGGCAGGCAAATCGGTGGCGCTGTCGGGTTCGTGTTCGACAGCAACCAGGGCGCAGGTTGCCCGCCACGCCTCACACCATCCGACACGGGAAATCGTGGCTGCGGACGTGATCGAGGGGCGCCTGAGTCCGAAAGAGATCGCCGACTGGCTGCTCACGGCCAGTGGCGTGCCGCTGGCCTACAGCTCTGCCGAACCCGAAACCGTCACCAAGGTTCAGGAGCGCTACGGCCGGGAGCGATCCTCGAAGGCATTGGAGACATTCTTTTCCGAAGTGGCGAAGCTGGCGGTTCGCGGCGGGGCAAGCCGCATCATTTCCGCGGGTGGCGAGACATCCGGGGCAGTTGTCGAAGGTCTTGGATTGGGCGCACTTGAAATCGGCCCGGAAATTGATCCTGGCGTCCCCGCGCTCCGAGCCGGCCCCGATTTGGTCGTCGCGTTGAAATCCGGCAATTTCGGCGCCGAGGATTTCTTTCAAAAGGCTGACAGCGTACTTGCGGGGGATGTATGAGAGAGTCCGATCTTCGAGAGCAGATCTGTATGCTGGCAAGGTCCCTGTTCGACAGAGGCCTGACGCATGGCAGCACCGGAAACATCTCGGCCCGAACCGAAGATGGCGGGCTTCTGGTCTCGCCCACAGGCACCAGTTTTGGCCGCCTCGATCCCGGGCGCCTCAGCCGGTTCAACCCACAGGGCGCGTTGATTTCGGGAGACAAACCGACCAAGGAAATGCCGCTGCATGCCGCCTTTTACGACACGCGGTCGACCGCCGGCGCGGTCGTTCATTTGCACTCCTGTCACTCGGTCGCCTGGTCGATGATGCCGGACGTGGACGAGGATGATTTCCTGCCCCCGTTGACGCCCTATGCGATCATGAAGCTGGGCAAGGTGAAGCTTTTGCCTTTTTTCCTGCCGGGAGACCCGGCCATGGGGGACGCGGTGCGCGGGTTGGCCGGAAAGCGCAGTGCCGTCATGTTGGCCAATCACGGTCCGGTCGTCGCGGGCAAGGAGGTCGAGGCGGCCTGCAACGCCATCGAGGAACTGGAAGAGACCGCCCGGCTGGCGATGTTGCTTCGGGGGGTCGACGCACGCGCGCTGGGTCCGCAGCAGGTCCGTGCGGTCGTAGAAAAATTCGACGTGGAGTGGGATGGATGACACGGTTTTCCGCCAATCTGGGCTTTCTCTGGACGGACCGTTCCTTGCCTGAGGCCATTCGCGCGGCAAAAGCCGCCGGGTTTCACGCTGTCGAATGCCATTGGCCCTATGAGACGCCCGCCGCCAATGTCAGGGCGGCTTTGAACGACACCGGCCTGCCGATGCTCGGGCTCAATACACGTCGCGGTGACGTTTCCGCCGGTGACAACGGCCTGAGTGCCGTGCCCGGGCGCGAGGAGGAGGCACTGGCGGCGATCACCGAGGCCGTGGATTATGCTCAAGCTATCGATGCGCAGGCGATCCACGTCATGGCCGGCAAGGCGCAGGGCCAGGCGGCGCACACCGTGTTTCTAAGCAACCTGCAGGCCGCCGTTGCGGCGACGCAGGATAAGGGCATCGACCTCCTGATCGAACCGCTCAACCGTTTTGACGCGCCCGGCTATTTCCTGGAAACCACCGATCAGGCCCGCCGCATCATCGAAGAGGTTGCCGCGCCCAACCTGAGGCTGATGTTCGATTGCTATCACGTCGGCCGAACCGAAGGTGACGTGATTGCCCGGTTGAAGGATTTGTTGCCCATCATCGGACATATCCAGTTCGCCTCGGTTCCCGATCGGCGCGTACCGGATCACGGTGATGTCGACTACCTCTCGGTGTTTTCCGAAATTGAAGCCCTCGGCTGGCGCAAATCATTGGGCGCGGAATACAAACCGGACGGTCCGACAGACGCATCACTGGGGTGGATGCGCCAATTCATTTGATCACGACGCGCGCAAGGCAAAAAGATCGGGGCGTTTTTGCACAGGCAGTCTCGTGGACCTGACCGCGGTCCCGTTTCGTGCGGCAGGGCGCGATCCTATAGCGCTGAAGATCAGACCCAGAAATGCAAAAAAACCTCCGCGACGAGACCGACGGAGGTTTTGCAAAGAACGTTGGTCGCGGGGGCTCGCAGCTCACGATCTCTGCGGTTAAGAAGACCGTCAAGCAGGACTTTGACCGACTAGGAAAAATCTTCGTGTGATTGTGCGCTAGTCAAGGGCCCCGCGATCGAACCAAACTGAACCGAAATGGATTCTCGAAAATTTGGCTCGTACGAATGCGGCTTGGTGGCTAGCCGAGAGAGGCTGGACGTCCAGAAAAAAGGTGGGTCGGGTAGATTGCTTTGTGCTTGCGATCCTCTGTTTCGGAGACGAAATCGGACACCTTTCGGACACAAACAAAAAAAGCCTCCTGCGCGCACGCGCCAAGAGGCCTTGTTTTGTTGGTTGCGGGGGTAGGATTTGAACCTACGACCTTCAGGTTATGAGCCTGACGAGCTACCGGGCTGCTCCACCCCGCGCCAAGTTCGGACGTGTTACCGCAAGGCGAAGAGCACCGCAAGGGGGGCTGTTCGAAAACTTCGACAATCACGGCGCTAAGTGACGCCCCGGCCCGCCGGAGTGTCGATTAAAAGTGAGCCTTCATCCAATCGGGCAACTGCGCGCGCAGGGGTTCGTATTTCCGGTTGAGAAACTTGTGAACCCGTCCGCGGCGCACCCGCAACCGCTCGAGTTCGGTCGAGACGGTCTGGACCATGTCGGTCCAACCCACCAGGCGCGAGCGCTGGAACGACCGAAACGCCTGGCGTGTGCGCTGGTCGGCGCGGCGCCAGGTCGCGAAAGGTTTCCCTTCGGTCTGAAAGGCGTCCCACGACTCGATCGCCTCCGACGCAATACCCTCGCGGGCCGCATTGCGGCGGTCAAGCTCTTTCAGGTTAGCGAAGCGCAGATGCATCAGTGCAAGGTCGGAGCTGAGTTCAGGTCGCTCCCCGATCATGCCGTGAGCGCCGGAGAAGAACTGAACCGGGCGGAAGATGATGCCTGACTTGCTGTAGAACGGAGAAAACTGCGCGCCCGCCATGTGCGGGGCGATACGGCCGGCGGTATCGACAGCCTCGGCCGCGCTCTCGGCGGGGAACAGTTCGAATCCCGGCACGCAGCGGGTTGCGTCGCCCTCCATTGCGGCAATCGCCTCCGTGACGCTCAGATTGTCGCGTGCCGGAACCAGCAGTTCGTCGACATCGAGGCAGATCACCGCGTCGTGATACTGCGTCAGCGCCGATGCATAAGAGGAAAGAAACCGCCAGCGCCGCTCGTCGAAATGAATGTCGGACGGGTCGCGCGGCACCTCGATGACATTGGCATGACCAACGATCTCACCGAGATCCTGGGGGCCATGGCTTACGACGTAGAGGTTTTTCTCGCCGATCAGCGGGCCATAGTACCGAATCCAGCGACGTAGGAACCAGTTGTCGTTCCAAACCATCGTCACGGCGGCGATCTTCATGCGGGCCCTGCCTCTGCCTCGGATTGTCTCGTTTTTTCCGGCAGAATTGGGCGCTCGGCCCGGCAAGTCAAGCGCGCATGACGATGACCCCGGCAACCCGTGGGACTCGCGCAACGAAAAAAGCCGCCTGGCCGGCGGCGTCGCGAGCGAATTTTGGAGAATCATCGTCAGAGAGATATCCAAAGGTCTTTTTAGGTTTGGCGGTGACCTACTCTCCCACGTCTTAAGACGCAGTACCATCGGCGCGACAGCACTTAACGGCCGGGTTCGGGATGGGACCGGGTGTTTTGCTTGCGCTATGACCACCAAACCGAAAAAAACCTTTGTTCCAAGTCACATACGATGGGGTTGTATGCTTTCGGATCCGTAAGCCAACCTGGCTTTTACTGGATCAAATCAAGCCTATCGGACGATTAGTACCGGTCAACTGAACATGTTACCATGCTTACATCTCCGGCCTATTGACGTGGTGGTCTACCACGGTCCTCAGGGATACCTTGTTTTGAGGGGGGCTTCCCGCTTAGATGCCTTCAGCGGTTATCCTGTCCGATCATAGCTACCCAGCACTGCCGTTGGCACGACAACTGGTCCACCAGTGGATCGTTCACCCCGGTCCTCTCGTACTAGGGGCAACTCCTCTCAAGTATCCTACACCCACGGCAGATAGGGACCGAACTGTCTCACGACGTTCTAAACCCAGCTCACGTACCTCTTTAAACGGCGAACAGCCGTACCCTTGGGACCTGCTCCAGCCCCAGGATGAGATGAGCCGACATCGAGGTGCCAAACACTGCCGTCGATATGGACTCTTGGGCAGTATCAGCCTGTTATCCCCGGCGTACCTTTTATCCGTTGAGCGATGGCCCTCCCACTTGGGACCACCGGATCACTATGGCCGTCTTTCGACTCTGCTCGACTTGTCAGTCTCGCAGTCAGGCTGGCTTCTGCCATTGCACTCAACGAGCGATTTCCGACCGCTCTGAGCCAACCTTCGCGCGCCTCCGTTACGCTTTAGGAGGCGACCGCCCCAGTCAAACTACCCGCCACACAGGGTCCCGGATCCGGATAACGGACCGCGGTTAGACATCAAGCAGAGCAAGGGTGGTATCTCAAGGGTGGCTCCACCAAAACTGGCGTTCTGGTTTCAAAGCCCACCACCTATCCTGCACATGCTCGGCCTAATGCCAATGTGAAGCTGTAGTAAAGGTGCACGGGGTCTTTCCGTCTAACCGCGGGAAGCCTGCATCTTGACAGGCAATTCAATTTCGCTGAGTCGATGTTGGAGACAGCGGGGAAGTCGTTACGCCATTCGTGCAGGTCGGAACTTACCCGACAAGGAATTTCGCTACCTTAGGACCGTTATAGTTACGGCCGCCGTTTACCTGGGCTTCAATTCAGAGCTCTCACCCCTCCTTTTAACCTTCAGGCACCGGGCAGGCGTCAGACCCTATACGTCGTCTTGCGACTTCGCAGAGCCCTGTGTTTTTAGTAAACAGTCGCCACCCCCTGGTTTGTGCCCCCAGCCCCTAGTTGCCTAGGAACTGGGCCTCCTTCTCGCGAACTTACGGAGGTATTTTGCCGAGTTCCTTCAACATCGTTCTCTCAAGCGCCTTGGTATTCTCTACCAGTCCACCTGTGTCGGTTTAGGGTACGATCTAATAGTGGGGCTATTTCCGGGAACCTCTTAGCAGCCCATTCAATCCGATAAGGATGAACTACCTTCGAGATCCGTCACCACCACATGGCTCAGGAATATTAACCTGATTCCCATCGACTACGCCTTTCGGCCTCGCCTTAGGGGT
>NZ_JANHAX010000004.1:0-25000 GCF_030848945.1 Marimonas arenosa | reverse complement strand
CCTGCGCCGGACGAACCCGATCAAGCCAAGACCGCCGAGCAGCAGTGGAAGACTTGCCGGCAGCGGAACAGGCGCCATCCCATTTATGCTGAAGTCGAAAGACTTCACCAACGCCGAGGCGTAAATCGACGATCCTGTCAGCGAACCGAAATCGACGGCGAACAGAAAGGCCTCTCCTGCATCGACGTTGATGCCGCCGAAAGACACGGTCTGAAGGCTTGAGTTCGTGAACATCAGATCGTCGCCCGCAAGACTGCCGTCGACCGACAGATCAAACGGCAACTGGCCTGCATACTGGGTCAGGGTGTGACCGGCGCCATACATACTATTAAAAGTTAGATTCTGATCCGCCACGATTGAAATCGTATACATGCCGTTCCCGGGCACGCCGAATTTCAGGCCGCCGCCGCCGCCCTGGCGGAAACCGTTCGCCCCGCGCGCGGTGGCAACGATGGTGAAATTCACGCCATCCACGGTATCGGTGACCACATTCGGACCGAAAGTCGAAGCGTAAGTCGACGTGGTGAAGTCGATCGTGGACGCTGAGGCACCGGTCACCAGGCCAGCGGTCATGAAAGCAACTGTCGCAACGTTCGAAAGGATATTCTTCATAAAAATCTCCAAAAAAAGGCTGTGTGCCAAAGATCATTCGTCCCGGAATTCTAGACCGGCCCGGAATCGGCTGTCCAATTTTTTCCCTCTTCGAACAAGGATTTGCCGCAATTTAGAGACGTCCGGCGCAGAAAAAGACGGCTCTATACCCCATATGGGTTACGCTAACAGGCTGGTTTCTGGGCGTCGCGGCAGAGCCCCCGCCATTTCCGTCCGAATCACGCGGACATGCCCTTGCCGACAGGTTCAGGCCCCTGCCGTGCCCTACCCATGCCGCCGGCGTTCCCCGACCGGGGCTTGGTCCGCCACCGCAGACGCAGCACCAGAAGGGCTATCATTACCGCCAGATAGGTCAGCGGCTCGGCGGCCCAGGTCTTGGCCAGCATCACGTTGTGCACCGCGCCCAGCACCGCCGCCGCATAAGTCAGCCGGTGCAGCCGCTTCCACGCCGCCGCCCCCATCCGCCGGACCGACCAGTCGTTCGAGGTGACCGCCAGCGGAACCAGCAGCGCAAACCCCGCCATGCCCACCGTGATATAGGGGCGTTTCACGATATCGGCCCAGATCTCGCTCAGCAGGAACACGTCCAGCAGCAGCCAGACCAGCAGGTGCACAGATATATACAGAAACGCCGTCAGCCCAATCGCCCGGCGGAACCGGATCAGATTGATCCGCGCCACTTTCATCACCGGCGTGATCGCCAGCCCGACGATAATCAGTTTCAATCCGGTCTCGCCCAGCGCGCGCTCCAGCGCATTGATCGGCTCGGGGCCCAACCCGCCGGTTTCCCCCAGCCAGAACAGCCAGACGATATGCGCCAGCCCGGCCAGATAAAGCGTCCAGGGCGGTACGTGCCGGACCCAGCGGTTCAAGACGGCCACCATGTCACCCTCCGCAACAGCCATCCCCCGCCTGGATCGGCGGGCATGGCACGGTGCCGTAGGAACAGAACACGCAGCAGTCGCCGGGCTTGGGTTTCAATACCGCGCCGCAGCCCCGGCATTCAAAGAACCACTGGCAGGCATCGGTCGGCATCTCGCAGCTTTCAACGTGGCCGCAGTCCGGGCAGGTCAGAACCGATGTGGTGACGATACCTCTCAATAGAATGTCTCCAGGTCCATGCCGTCATACAGCCCGGCCACCTCGTCTTCGTAGCCGTTGAACATCAGCGTCGGCTTCTTGGCCGAAAACAACCCGCCGCCGATCACCCGTTCGCGCGCCTGGCTCCAGCGCGGGTGGTCGACCTGCGGATTCACATTGGCGTAGAAGCCGTATTCCTGTGGCTGCAGCATGTTCCAGGTCGTCTCGGGCTGCTTGTCAGTCAGGGTGATCTTGACGATCGACTTGATCGACTTGAAGCCGTATTTCCACGGCACCACCAGCCGGATCGGCGCGCCGTTCTGCTTCGGCATCGGCTTGCCGTAGAGCCCCGTCGCCATCAGCGTCAGCGGATGCATCGCCTCGTCCAGCCGCAGCCCCTCGCGATAGGGCCAGTCGATGCTGCCGCCGCGCTGCGCCGGCATCTCCTTCGGCCGATACAGCGTTTCGAAAGCCACGTATTTTGCTCCCGGCTTCACGCCCGCCCAGGTCAACAGGTCGGCCAGTTCAAACCCGTTCCACGGCACCACCATCGACCAGGCCTCGACACAGCGAAACCGATAGATCCGCTCCTCGATGGTCATCGCGCTCACGATCTCGTCCAGTGCATAGCTGCCCGGCCGCTCGACCAGACCGTCGATCTCGATTCGCCAGGGCTCGGTCGTCAGCGCGCCCGCATATTTCACCGGGTCGCCCTTGTCGAAGCCGAACTCGTAGAAATTGTTGTAACTGGTGATGTCCTCGAAACTGTTCGGCTCGAGCGTCTCCGCCCGCGCCCGACCTGCCCCGATCAGCCCCAGTCCGCCCACCACGCCTGCACTTGCGACAAACGCCCGTCGGTTCAGCCAAACCGCCTCCGGTGTTATGTCATTGCGGACCAGATTGTTTTGCCAGCGATGCGCCACGACGCTCTCCTTCGTGCTTTGGCCTGAGTTAGCCCGCCCACCTGGCCTCCGCCAAGCCACAAGCTCTCACGTTATCGTTGGTGCCCTGAAACAAACGCACCGCACCGACGCGCCACCGCGCCGTTACGCGTCACGGCCGTCGCACCTCCATGCCCACCAGCTTCTTCTGTTGCTAAATACCTCCGCCGGAGGCGCCTGACTTCACCGCAGGCGCGACGTCCGAAACAGCGCACCACCCCCCGTCCGGCGCGGCGGGGCGGGCAGTCCCGACGCTCGCCCGCGAGCACCTGACGTCAACGGGGCGGGAGCCGTGCCGGGCGGGCGGTTCACCCGACGGTCTCTACAGGCTCGCGCCCAGCCGCACCCCCTGGTCGATCGCGCGCTTGGCGTCGAGCTCGGCGGCCACATCCGCCCCGCCGATCACGTGCGGTATCACGCCTTTTTCGATCAGCGCGTCGGCCAGCGACCGTTCACTCAACTGCCCGGCGCAAAGCACCACGGTATCCGCTTCGATCACCCGCGGGTTCTCACGCGCCTCGCCGAACGAGATGTGCAGGCCCTGGTCATCGATCCGTTCATAATTGACCCCGCCGATCATCTCGACGCCCTTCATCTTCAGCGCCGCGCGGTGGATCCAGCCGGTGGTCTTGCCCAGCCCCTTGCCGAGCGCCTGGGCCTTGCGCTGCATCAGCGTCACCTGCCGCGCCGGGGCATGCGGATGCGGACCCTGCGCCGCCAGCCCGCCCGGCGTCTCTGTCGGATCGCCCACCCCCCATTCCTCCTTCCAGAGCGCGAGGTTCTCGGTCGGGCTTTCGCCGGCATGGACAAGGTATTCCGAGACGTCAAAACCGATGCCGCCGGCGCCCACCACCGCCACGCGGCGGCCGGCCTCGGCCCCGCCGCGCAACAGATCGACATAGGAGATCACGTTTTCCGCGTCTTCGCCCGGGATCTGCGGATCGCGCGGGACAACACCGGTGGCCACCACCACCTCGTCGAAACCTTTCAGCACCTCGGCCGTCGCCTCGGTCCCGAGCCTGAGCTCGACCCCGGCCTTCTTCACCATGGTGCCGAACCAGGCGACCAATCCGTGGAACTCTTCCTTACCCGGAACCACCTTGGCCATGTTGAGCTGGCCGCCGATTTCATCGCCCCGGTCGAAGAGAACCACCGCGTGCCCGCGTTCAGCCGCCGTCATCGCCACCGATAGCCCCGCCGGACCGGCGCCGACCACCGCAACCTTCTTGGGCGCCGCGGCGGGCTCGATCACGATCTCGGTCTCATAACAGGCTTTCGGGTTGACCAGGCAGCTGGAAATCTTGCCGCTGAACGTATGGTCCAGGCAGGCCTGGTTGCAGCCGATGCAGGGTGCGATTTCGTCGGCCCGGCCGTCCGCGGCCTTGTTCACGAACTCCGGGTCCGCCAGGAACGGCCGCGCCATACTGACCATGTCGGCGCATCCCTCGGCCAGGACCGACTCGGCCACGTCCGGCATGTTGATCCGGTTCGAGGTGATCACCGGGATAGAAACCTTGCCCATCAGCTTCTTGGTCACCCAGGCAAACGCCCGCCGCGGCACACTGGTGGCAATCGTCGGAATCCGCGCCTCGTGCCAGCCGATGCCGGTGTTGATGATACTGGCGCCCGCCGCCTCGATCTCTTGCGCCAGTTGCACCACTTCGTCGAAGGTCGAGCCATTGGGCACTAGATCGATCATGCTGAGACGATAGATGATGATGAAATCATCGCCCACGGCCGCGCGCACGCGGCGCATGATCTCGATCGGCAGCCGCATCCGGTTCTCATAGGACCCACCCCAGCGATCGGTCCGCTTGTTCACATGCGTGACCAGGAACTGGTTGATGAAATAGCCTTCCGAGCCCATCACCTCGACGCCGTCATAGCCGGCCTCGCGCGCCCGCGCCGCGGTGGTGGCGAAATCGGCGATCTGCTTCTCGATCCCCGCTTCATCCAGCTCTTTCGGCGGAAACGGCGAAATCGGGCTCTTCACTGGCGAGGCTGACACGCAATCCGGCCCATACGCGTAGCGACCCGCGTGCAGGATCTGCATCGCGATCCTGCCGCCCTCGTCATGCACCCTGTCCGTGACCAGCTTGTGGTTGGCGATATCCTCGGGGGTGTAAAGCCCCGCTGCCCCGGGAAACACGCCACCCTCGTGGTTCGGTGCGATCCCACCGGTCACGATCAGCCCGGCGCCGCCCTTGGCTCGCGCCGCGTAATACTCCGCAACCCGGCCCCAGTCGCCGCGTTCTTCCAGCCCGGTATGCATCGAGCCCATCAGCACGCGGTTCCTGAGCGTCACATGCCCCAGATCGAGCGGGGCCAGCAGGTGCGGAAAATCGGTCATGACGAAGCCTCCCTTGAACGACCGGATGATTGCCCCGTGGCGGCAGACTTGTCACCCCGCAACGCCGCGTCAACGCGGGCGCGGCTCAGCGATAGCGGCTCCAATAGACAAAAAAGGCCACCGGACCCCGGCGGCCCGCCCCTAACGCCGATACTGCCGTCCGGGTCGCGTTTTGATCAGCCGGTGTTGTCCACGATCAGCGGCGTTTCGAAATACTGGAACCTTGGACGTGCGCCATACAGCTTCTCGGCCATGTCGCACCATGCGGCGTCATGGGCCGCCTTCGCATCGTCGACCGAAGGCCACAGATAGACCCCACCGCCGATCCCGGCCTCACCATCGTAGAGGTAGTATTTCCGCACCAGTTTTGCATTGGCCTGCCAGCGCGGCACCGATTTCTCGAACAGCGCTACCGCCTCTTCCCGGGTCATGCTCTCGGGCAAGTCGAAATTCACGATCTCGGTAATCATCACCGTCCTCCGTTCGGTTCAGCCGCCGCGCCTGGGCGCGGCCGGTTCAAGAAAGCCTGGCGTGCGGCGCGCGGCTCACATCGTCTCCAGGCAATGACGCCGAAACGCCCGCTTGAGCATGTCGAGCTCGGCCCGTAGCAACCCGATCTCGGCACGGATGTCGTCCTCGACACCCTCGCCCGCGATCAGCGTGAAGGCACCCAGCTTCTGACCGTTGCCGCCGTCGTGCACCAGAAATGTCTGCACCCCGTCGCAGATCGCCTCGCGCGGCACCGGCACCCGCAGCACATAACTGCCTTCCTGGTCGGGAATCACCTGCACGTCGGGCACCGTGGCATTGTCCAGCGTTACCTCGATGCTCGGCAGGTCGGCATGGGTCTCTTCCCTGTCCCGGCGCAGGATCGCCTCCCAGACGCCTTCCTTCATCCGCGTCGCCGTGACCGTGATATCGCTCATCCTTGCCTCCTGCCGTCTTGTCGCGTCATGTCCCGTCTCACAACTCCGCCCGCGGCCGGCGGCTGAAGGTCAGATCGCGCAGCGTCACCTGGTTCATCTGCGGGCCTTCGAAGATCAGGTCCAGCCACATCTTCTCGACCCGCTTCTCGTTCAGCTTGGTATAGGCAAGGTCAAACTCCACCATCACCTCTTCCGCCCCGAGCGGCAACTCGCGCACGATCTGCTCGGTATTGGGGCCGTGCTTGATGTTGAGCCGAGCGAAGATCTCCAGGGGCTTTTCCATCTCGACGACGGTGTCCACCCGCAGCAAGTGCCGCCGCTGCAACCCGCGCACCGCCTCCTCGGGCAGGTCGACCACCAGCGACAGGAACGAGCCGTCGAAATTGAACACGTCGAGCCGGAGCCCGAACGGGGCCAGGTCCGCCTCGCGCCGGTTGCGGATCTGGCGCAGGGTCAGTTCCGAGCGCTGGCAATCGTGAAACAGCGTCACCTCGCGCCCCAGCATGCTCTTCGATTCGACCGAACTCATCCCCGGCACAGGCAGCGGCCCACGCCACAGCTCGGGCCGCCAGGCCCAGTCGGCGTCAAACGGCTTGGGAAAGGCGGTCGAACCGATCATCGGCAGCGCCAGCCGGCTTTCGGCAATATGGATCAGCTTGTCGAGATGCGACTTCAGACGCCGCGCCCTCTGGCGCTGCTGCCTGAGCTCGGGCAGGTCGGTTGCTCCCGCCCGCCGTGCCGCTCGCGCCCAGCGCCGGAGCGATGCCTGAAACATCATCTCCTTCAGAATCCCGGTCTTCATGGGCATCAGCTGCTCGCCACCAAGTTATTATTCTCGCGCAGGCCAGTTTTACCGGAAACAATTTCAACGAAAAGGAAACACTGGCAGCTCATGCGAAACAATAAGCGGTGGCCCCGCGCGGCGCAACACCCCCTGCCCGCCCGATTCGCTCTAGTCGGGGACCGGTGCGACCGGCTTTCCAGCCGTCGAGAAATCCGCAATCGGACTGGTGTCGAGGATGTTTTCGGCCAGTCGGTGGATCAGCCTCCGCCCGCGCGGACCAGCCTGGGCGCTGCCTTTCGGCGCATAGAGCGCCAGCCCCACGAGATAGCCATTGACCATCAATGCGCCGCGCCAGTGCCGCGGGTCGCCGGCCGGCAGACCGCGGTCGCCGCCGCTGTCGAGATGTACCAGCGTCATTCCGTCGCCGTCGATTTTGTGCAGGGCCCGGGCCGGCTGCATCGCCGTCGCCAGGCCATCCGCGCTCGGCAACGTCCGCGTCAGCAGGCCCGGCTGCACCTGTACCGTCATCACCACCGGGTCAACGTCGGCACTGCCGAAACTGCCCGTCAGACTGTTGCAGGACGCGATCAGGGCAAACCCACCGGTCACCCCGCGACGCAGGGTGCGCCGCACGAGGCAATAGCCGCGCGGCGCCACCACCGCGACCTTGCCGCGCACCAGTTCGGCCTGACGCAGGGGCGGCTTGGCCGGCCGCGTTGCCCCCGAGGCCGCCCCAGCCGGGCCCGTCGCCGACGCGGACAGAAGGCCCAGCGTGCCGTCGGTCTCGCTCAGGCATCCGGTCAACACCAGGGCCATCGCACATGCCGCGACCGGGCGCCGGACGCCACGGCCCAGGCGCGCCATGCCCGCTCGCCAGCCCTGCACGTGCCACGGCCGGGTCATCTCCATCCTCCCCGGAAATCAGTCTTGAAACGGATACGCAAACCGCCCCTTTCAGACAAGGCCCGCCACCGGCATGCGCCCGCCCTCACCCTGACAGCGCCTCGCGATAGAGCGCCACAACGTCGTCTTCACCGAGCACCACGTCGTTCCATCGCAGCACCGCGCCCTCGCCGACACTGCGTGTCAGCCGCACCCCGTGTGCCAGACCGATCGGCAGCACGTCGCGCGCCTCTGCCGCCGGCATCAGCCGGCCCCAGACGGTGAAGCCGCCCTCGCCATCCAGCATTTCGCCCGCCGTCAGGCCGCGCTTGGCCACCGCCGCCACGGTGCCGCGCATCTCGCCCGCCTGGCCGGTCGGTTCACCGCGCAATGCTGCGCTCAGCACCGAAATCGAGAGCTCCAGGCCGATCAGGTGAAACGGTTTGTACATCGCCGCAAACCGCCCGGTGTCGTCGGTCGGCAGCCCGTATTGCCGAAAACAGGCGGCGGCATAGTCATTGGGCGCTTCAAGTATCACGTAGACTCCCCAGCGCAGGTCACGGAAGACCGGCCGCCCGTCGCGCTCGACCGACGAAACCACCTCGACCATGCCGGACCGCTCGAGCCGCCCGCCCACGTCCCGCGGTCGCAGCACATGCGCCAGGTCATCCACACCGCAGGGCGGAAACCCCAACCCCGCCGCAGGCACGTTCAGCCCGCAGGCATTGGCGATAGCGGCCATCTCGATGGCACTCTTGGTTCCATCGAGGAAGGAATTGAACATCTGGCTGTTCATCCCCGCCTGCGCGGCCTGCTCGGGTGTCAGCCCGTAATGCGCCCAGACGTCATCGGGCGTAACCTTGTGATAATCGGGGAGGTATTTCGTGCCTTTGCCGGCGGCCGCCACCGCAAAGCCGGCGGCCCGGGCCCAGTCGACCATTTCCGAGACCAGCGCCGGCTGATCGCCGTAAGCCATGGAATAGACCACGCCCGCCGCCCGGGCGCGTCGGGCCAGTGCCGGCCCGGCCAGCACATCGGCCTCGACATTGACCATGACGATATGCTTGCCCGCATCGATGGCGGCCAAGGCATGGGCGATGCCGGCCCGTGGGTTGCCGGTGGCTTCGATCACCA
Source organism: Marimonas arenosa (assembly GCF_030848945.1). Classification (GTDB taxonomy): domain Bacteria; phylum Pseudomonadota; class Alphaproteobacteria; order Rhodobacterales; family Rhodobacteraceae; genus Marimonas; species Marimonas arenosa. The sequence continues at coordinate 16,291 of NZ_JANHAX010000004.1, read as the reverse complement.
CTTCGACATCGTCGCGTGCGGCCAGCACGCTGCCGTCCTCTTCAAACGCCACCGTGGCGATGCGATCGTCCGTCCAGCCAACGCTGCGGCAGGCCGCGTGCGCCCGATCGATGTCGAGATCGGCAATCGCCGTCACTTCCAGCCCATCGATCGTCGGCACTTGGCTCAGGAACATCGAGCCGAACTTGCCCGCCCCGATCAGCCCGGCCCTGACCGGCCGTCCCTGCTCCGCACGTTCCGCACATAGTCTCGCCAGGTTCATGCCATGCCCTCCCGCCCTTGGCTGCCTCCCCGCAGTTTCGAAACCGCGTGAACGTCATTCGAATGGCGTTCAGGCCTCGCCGTCAAGCCTGACGCCGGCTTTCCGCACCCGGCCGAACCCCGCAGCCGCTTCGAAACGAGCCGTCCGGACCACCGAGTGAGGCGGTTTTGAAACCACCAGGGCCATTTGAATGGCCTTGGCTCTTCCCCTGCGCCCTGCCTTGCCGTTAAAGCAGGCTGCATGCGCTATGCCGCCCACGAAACCCTCGCCGCGCCGGCCCGCCCGTCCGCCCAGCTCTGGCGGCTGGCTCTTGGCGTGGCCCTCACCGCGGCTTGCTTCGTCGTCGTCTCCTACAGTTACTTCAATATACTTGCCGGCCTCGTCGCCCCCGGGGACTGGCCCGACTTTGCCGCCGAGATCGACGCCGGCTCGACCCCTCGCGGCATGTTCGCGGTGCTGGGGGTCTTCGGCCTGATGACGCTCACGCTTGCGCTGGTCATGAACCAGCTGCACGACCGTTCGCTGCACTCGCTGCTCGGGCCCGTCAACCGCGCGGCACGCGATTTCCTGCGCGTCTCGGTGGCGCTTCTGGCGCTTGCCACCTTGCTCTGGCTCCTGCCTGAACCCGCTGCCATGGCTCCCCAGCCCGGCCTGCCCGTGCTCCGCTGGCTGGCGCTGCTGCCGCTGGCGCTGCCGCTCGTCTTCATCCAGATCAGCGCCGAGGAACTGGCCTTCCGCGGCTACCTGCAAAGTCAACTCGCGGCCCGGTTTTCCAACCCGCTGATCTGGATGGCCGGGCCGGCCGTGCTGTTCGGCCTGCTGCATTACGACCCGGCCACTGCCGGGGACAACGCGTCGGCGATCGCACTGACCGCCTTCGTGTTCGGGCTGGCGGCCGCCGATCTCACGGCGCGCGCCGGCACGCTCGGCCCGGCGCTTGCGCTGCATTTCGCCAACAACATCGGCGCCCTGCTGATCACGGCCCCGCAGGGGCTCAATGACGGGCTGGCGCTGCAGCGCTTCCCGTTCGCCATCGACGACCTCGCCGCCCGGGCCACCTGGCTGCCCCACGACCTGCTGACCCTGCTCTGCGCCTGGCTGGCCGCACGCCTCGCGATCCGCCGATGACCCGCCGTACCGCCTATGCCGCCCATACCCGTTTCGTCGCACCGGCGCTCGGCACGCCCGGCGCGCGACCGGTGATCCTCGGCTTCATCATCGTCGAAAGCCTCTATCGCATGGGCCAGCAACTGCTGGGATACCTGCTCGAAGCCATCGATCCCGAGTTCGCCGCTGCGGTGTTTGACGGCAGCACTCCGGCCGGTCTTCTGGTCAACCTCGGCTCCTTCGTGATCCTCGCCCTCTGCCTCGCGCTGACGTTGCACTGGGTGCATGGCCGCCGCATGACCAGCCTGCTAGGCCCCATCGCCCAGCTCTGGCCACAGGCCCGCGCCACCTTTGGCGCCGTAATGCTGGTGTTCGTCGCCTTCGAGGCCCTGACCACCGGCTTTGCCGTCGCGCCAGGCACGATCATCCGCCCGCTGCCGGACTGGTTGCTGCTGCTGATCCCCGGTCTTGCCGTTCTGCTGATTCAGATCAGCAGCGAAGAGATGTTCTACCGCGGCTACCTGCAACAGCAGATCGCCGCGCTGGCGCCGCATCCCGCGGCCTGGCTGATCCTGCCCAACGTCGCCTTCGCCGTCGCCCATATCAGCCCCTATGCCGCGTTCGAGGAAAACCTGGCCTACCTGACCTGGACCTTCTGCTTCGGCTTGGCGGCCTCCGACCTCACCGCCCGCGCCGGCACGCTCGGCCCCGCGCTCGGTCTGCATTTTGCGAACAACGCGTATGCCTTCCTGCTCTACGGCGAAGCAGGTGGGCTCGATTCCGGCCTCGCGCTGGTGCTCTACCCCGCCCCTGACCCCGGAATGCCTGGCCTCGAGGCCGCGCCGACGATCGGCCTTCTACCCGAGTTGGCAATCCTCGCCGTCACCTGGGGCGCCGCCCGCCTGGCGCTCCGGCGCTGAGCCAGCCGCCGATTGCATTTCCCCGCCCGGGAGACTATCTCGGGCACAACGCACAAGGCTTGCATGAGGGCGTCTGGCCGCATGAACTGGATCACCAACTATGTCCGCCCCCGGATCAACTCGATCTTCTCGCGCCGCGACACGCCCGAGAACCTGTGGTCGAAATGCGACGGCTGCGGCACCATGCTGTTCCACCGTGAACTGAAAGAAAATCTCAACGTCTGCACGTCCTGCGGCCATCATATGGCGATCAGCCCGCGTGACCGTTTCACTGCCCTGTTCGACGGCGGCATCTTCAACGAGATCGCGGTGCCGGAACCGCTCGACGATCCACTGAAATTCCGCGACCAGAAGAAATACCCCGACCGGATGAAAGCCGCCCGCGCCACCACCGGCGAGAAAGAGGCAATGCTGGTGGCCGAGGGCGAAATGGGCCGCACACCGATCGTCGCCGCCGCCCAGGACTTCTCGTTCATGGGCGGCTCGATGGGCATGTATGTCGGCAACGCCATCATCGCCGCCGCCGAACGCGCCGTCGACCTGAAACGCCCGCTCATCCTGTTTTCCGCCGCCGGCGGGGCGCGGATGCAGGAGGGCATCCTGTCGCTGATGCAGATGCCGCGCACCACTGTCGCCGTGCAGATGCTGAAAGAGGCCGGGCTGCCTTACATCGTTGTGCTCACCCACCCCACCACCGGCGGGGTCACGGCATCCTATGCCATGCTGGGCGACGTGCAGATCGCCGAACCCAACGCGCTGATCTGCTTCGCCGGACCGCGCGTGATCGAACAGACGCTCGGCGAGAAACTCCCCGATGGGTTCCAACGCGCCGAATACCTGCTCGATCACGGCATGCTCGACCGGGTGACCCCCCGCACCGAGTTGCGCGACGAGCTGATCACCGTCACCCGCATGCTTCTGGGCCTGCCCCCGGCGGTCGCCGGTGACCTGCCCGCGCCGGGCGATACCGACATGGCGTCGCCGGAAAAGGCAGCCAAACAACCTTCAGACGCGCCGCGGGAATGACCACCGGTTCCGACGCCATCCTCGAGCGGATGATGGCGCTGCACCCCAAGATCATCGACCTCACGCTCGATCGGGTCTGGCGCCTGCTCGAGGCCCTCGGCAATCCGCAACATGACCTGCCGCCGGTGATTCACATCGCCGGCACCAATGGCAAGGGCTCGACGCTGGCGATGATCCGCGCCGGTCTCGAAGGCGCCGGCCAGCGCGTGCATGCCTATACCTCGCCGCACCTCGCCCGTTTCCACGAACGCATCCGGCTGGCCGGTGAGCTGATCGCCGAAGATTACCTGACGCAGGTGCTCGACGAATGCTACGCCGCAAACGGTGGCGACGAGATCACCTATTTCGAGATCACCACGGTCGCCGCGCTTCTGGCCATGGCCCGCACGCCGGCCGACTACACCCTGCTCGAAGTCGGCCTCGGCGGCAGGCTCGACGCCACCAACGTGATCGCGCGCCCCGCGCTCACCGTGATCACCCCGGTTTCCTTCGACCACCCGCAATTCCTCGGCAACACCGTGGCCGAGATCGCCGGTGAAAAGGCCGGCATTCTCAAGCCCGGCGTGACTTGTGTCGTGGCCCGGCAAGACCCGGATGCCCGCGCCGTGATCGAGGATCGCGCCGACCACGTTGGCGCCCCCCTGCTGATCCAGGGGCAGGACTGGGACAGCTGGGAGGAACACGGCCGCCTGATCTACCAGGACAGCCGCGGCTTGCTCGACCTGCCGCCGCCCGCCCTGATAGGCGCCCACCAGTTCCAGAACGCCGGAGCCGCCATCGCCACCCTGCGCCAGCTCGATTTCGGTGAAGCCGCGGCCGAAGCGGCGGTCACCGACGTCGCCTGGCCCGCCCGCATGCAACGCCTGCGGTTTGGGCCGCTGCTCGACGCCGCGCCGGGGGCCGAATTCTGGCTCGACGGCGGCCACAACGCCGCCTGCGGCGAGGCCTTGGCCGAAACCCTCACCCGCCTGCCCGCCCGAGAAACCCACCTGATCTGCGGTATGATGAACACCAAGGACGTCGCCGGCTATCTCGCGCCGCTGGTGCCGCACGTCACCAGCCTCACCGCCGTGTCGATCCCGAACGAATCCAACACGCTCCCGGCCGGAGACACCGCTCGCCACGCCCGCGCTGCCGGCATCCGCACCGCCATCGCCGACGGCGTCGCCGAAGCGGTACAGGCGATCACCGCACATACCCCCGATGCCCGCATCCTGATCTGCGGGTCGCTCTACCTTGCCGGAACCATCCTGCGCGATCACGGTTAAACCTCTGAAACGTTTCGGTTTCTGCGAATCGCCTTATTTGATTAGACGAATCGCAGCGCTTCGAATCACTTTGTGTTGACTGATTCGCGGCGATTCGCCTATATCTTGAACCAACAAACGGAACGCGCCGAAAAACCGGATCAAGCGGCGTGCAGGGGATCGGGGGAACAGAAATGCGCGTGCTGCACCTTGCCGTTCAGCTGGTAAATGCCTTCGGACCAGCGGTTCCAGTTGACGCCCGCATTCCCCTCAAGACCATCGGCGACAGCATGACATTCCGCGGATGTCTCGTGCCAAAGCTGGGCACGTCCGACCGCCCCGCCACGATCCGCATCGGCCAAGGGCGGACGATCCCGGCACTCTGATCCACCGAGTTACGAAGGCAGGAATGATTGAGGGGCCGGTTCAACGGCCCCCTTTCATTTTTGCCACCCCGGGCGAGGCACAGGCGCCGACCTCAGCCGGGCTCGACCCCCCAGTCCTCGGCCTGCATTTCGCGCAGGCGACTCGCCGTGCGCTCGAACTCGAACGCCCCGTCGCCCTCGACATAAAGCATCTCGGGCACCGCCGCCGCACTGGCGATCAGTTGCACCTTCGCTTCGTAGAGCGCGTCGATCAGCGTCACGAAGCGCTTGGCCTCGTTGAAATTGGCGCGCGACAAACGCGGGATGTCATCGACCAGCAGCACGCTGATCTCCCCGGCCAGCGCCAGGTAGTCGCCGGGCCCCAGCATCCGCCCGCAAAGCTCATAGAAACTCGCCCGCCCGACGCCGTTATGAAATCCGGGGATCTCGACATCGCGGCCTTTCACCTTCAGCACCAGCCGCTCGCTCATGCCGCCCGTCAGATCGCGCCACAGCGCGTCCATTTCGGCCCGCGCCCGGGCATCGTTGGGCGAGAAATAGACCGGGCTGCCCCTGAGCCGGTCCTGCCGGTAGTCGGTGGGCCCGGCCAGCTCATGCACGACCATCCGATCCTTCAGCAAGTCGATGAACGGCAGGAACAGCTGCCGGTTCAACCCGTCCTTGTAGAGGTCATCCGGCACCCGGTTCGACGTGGTCACCACCGTGACCCCCGCCACGAATAGCGCCTCGAACAGACGGCCGACGATCATCGCGTCGGTGATGTCGGTGATCTGCATTTCGTCGAAAGCCAGGCAGCGCACCGCATCGCTCACCGCTTCGGCCGCGGGTTTCAGCGCGTCCTGTACGCCGCGCGACCGGGCCGCGTGCATCGCGTCGTGGATTTCCTGCATGAAGGCGTGGAAATGTACCCGCCGCACCGGCACGTCGGCCAATGTGTCCACGAACAGATCCATCAGCATCGACTTGCCGCGCCCGACCCCGCCCCAGATGTAGAGGCCCCTGACCGGAACCGTCCCGCCCCAGCCGAACCAGCCGCTTTTGACCGGGTTCACCAGCCCCTCGCGGATGCGGTCCAGCTCTGGCAGCACCCCCTCTTGTGCCGGATCGCGGGCGATCGTCCCCGCGGCCACTCTGGCTTCGTATTCTGCCGTAACATCGCGCGTCATACTCTCCCTCTAACCCGGCTTTTGCGCGAAGTGTAGAGCTTCCGCAGGTCCGTCGCCGCACCCGGTCTCGACAAGCCGGGCAAAGACCCGCCGTCGTTCCACCCCGGAAATTGACCGGCTTCCGGAGCGGAACTAAGCTAAGCGCCTTCCGCGCTTGTTCAGGCATGAGACCGAGGAGGTCCCGCACGATGCCAATGTCGCCAACCGCCAGAGGGCATTGCGCCGCCATCGCCCTTGGCATGTCGGTTGCCTTCGCCCAATCCGCAGCAGCCCAATTCCACTTACCGGAATGCACGTGCGAGAACCTCACAAGCCTGCAACAGGATTTCCGTAACGCGGTGACGCTCGCGGAGTATTTTCAGGGCCTGGCCGACCATCTGGAAGCGGTCGAAGCCGAGGAGCGGGCGAAATTTCCCGAAGACCCCGAGCGCGTCGAGGAACATGTCGGCAGTGCCTTGTCACGCTACCTGCAAGAAAACCCGCCGTCACAGCGATTGATCCCGGTGCACGATTATGTCGGCCCATCCAGCGTGGAAATGGCCTATGGCACTTGCACGCAAGACGCGGAGCGGCTGCTGCAGATGGAACTCGGCTCACCCTGCCGGGCGATGGCCGATGCCTCCCTCAACCACGAAGCCTTTCACCGCGACACCTGTTCCCGCATGGGACCGGAGGCGTACTGGAACCAGTCGCGCGTCGCCAATGCCCGCGAAGAGGTTGCGGCCTACCGCGCTCAGGCCGCGGACCTGAGGGAAGAAATCCGCCGCGTGCTGGAAGCGGCCGAAGTGATCTACAAATCTGACTCGAGTTTCGATCTGAACGTGCAGGGTATGGCGCAGTATGGCTATGTCTCCTCGGCCCGATCCGAGGACATCGGCCACCCCTCGGACGGCGACACCTGGACCATGATCGGCCGGGGCAGCAGCACCGGTAAATGCGTCAAGGCCGTGATCGTCGGGATGACATGCACCCCAAAAGGCATGATCAACAGCAGATTTGACCTCACGCTCACGACCGACGGCCTGGTGTTCGACCTGGAGGTCGGAGAGATCGTGACGAGCGGCGCCATGTCGATCATCTGTCGCGGCGCCGGCAGCAGCAGCGGACCGGTGAGCGCGGTGACAGAAGGGCCGGGAATGATCACCTCCGGGCAACCGCTTCGCACCGGCGACAATCCGTTGCCCAGTGACATGACGGATGAAGTTCGCGCCCAGCTCTCCTCGGTCGGGACCGTGACGTTCGAGGGCGAAAGTGTTCTTTCAGTGACGTGCTCAGCACCCTGAGTCGGCGCATCTGCATGTGATTGGCACGCCAGGCTCGGGCCACGGTGCAAGGATCACCACCCATGATGACCCAAACGTCAAAGTTTCGATTGAACTTTCGCTTTCACCGATGAATCACTACCATCCGAAACCGCTGGGATGACCATGGATAGCCGCGCCCCCCTAATGACCCCGGTCCTGATCGTGGGCTGTCTGATCATCCTGATCTCGTTTGCGATCCGTGCGAGCTTTGGCGTGTTCCAGATCCCCATCGCCGAAGAGTTCGGCTGGGCGCGGTCCGAGTTTTCCATGGCAATCGCGATCCAGAACCTGTTCTGGGGCATCGGCCAGCCGCTGTTCGGTGCCATCGCCGAGAAAATTGGCGACCGCAGGGCGATCGTTATCGGCGCGCTGACTTATGCCGCCGGGCTCGTGCTCAGCTCCCACGCGGTCACACCCACCGCGCATCAACTCTATGAAATCCTTGTCGGATTCGGCATCGCCGGGACCGGCTTCGGGGTCATCCTTGCCGTCGTCGGCCGGGCCAGTTCCGACGCCAACCGCTCGATGAGCCTGGCGATTGCCACCGCCGCCGGCTCGGCCGGTCAGGTGATCGGCGCACCGATGGCGGAATGGCTGCTGACCTGGTTCTCCTGGCAAACCGTTTTCGTGATCTTCGCCGCCATGATCCTCGCCGCGCTATTGGCGCTGCCTTTCATGCGCGCCCCGGCCGCCGCCAGCCGTGCCGAACTCGCGGAAAGCATGGGCCAGATCCTGATGAAAGCCTTCCGCGATCCGTCCTACACTTTGATCTTCCTCGGCTTTTTCTCCTGCGGTTATCAGTTGTCCTTCATCACCGCGCATTTTCCGGCCTTCGTCACCGAGATGTGCGGCCCCATCGCCTCGGGCGGCCTCCTTCACGATCTGGGCATCACCACGACCTCGCGGCTCGGGGCCATGGCCATCGCGCTCATCGGGCTGGCCAATATCGGCGGCACGCTGATCGCGGGCTGGCTCGGCAACCGCTATTCCAAGAAATACCTGCTGGCCGCCATCTATACCGGACGCACCCTGGTTTCCGCGGCCTTCATCCTGGTGCCAATGACACCGGCCACCGTGGTCCTGTTTTCAGTCGCGATGGGTTCGCTATGGCTTGCCACCGTGCCGCTCACCTCTGGTCTCATCGCCCATATCTACGGGCTGCGCTACATGGGCACGCTCTACGGCATCGTGTTCTTTTCCCATCAGTTGGGCAGCTTCCTTGGCGTCTGGCTGGGCGGCCGGATGTACGACATCTATGGCAGCTATACCGCCGTCTGGTGGGTCGGCGTCGGCGTCGGCGCCTTCTCGGCCATCGTGCATCTGCCGGTGCGTGAACGCCGGCTTGTCCCGGCCTGATCCCCCGGGCGCAGCGTAAGCCGGGCTTCAGCCCGGCACACCCGTCCTCACCCGCGCCACGCGTCGAGGACATAGCGGCTGGTCATCAGGTCGAGATGCGCCCCTCCCCCGTTCTTGGCGATGGTGATCTCGTCCTCTGACCGGCGCTCGAACGCACCCAGGTCATAGAAATCCGCCACAATCTCTTCGCGCTTCAACGCGCCCGACTTCAGCGGTTCGATAAGCTCGCCAATATGCCCGATCGTGGTGTCGAAACTGTCGACGAACACCCGCGCCCGGGCCATCGCTTCGTCATCGACCTCGCGCATGTCCGGCCGATAGGCGCCGATCAGGTCGAGATGCTGCCCCGGACGCAGCCAGGCCCCCCGGATCACCGGCGCACTCGCCATCGTGGCGCAGGCGATCACGTCCGCCGTACCCACCACCGCCTCAAGATCGCCCGCCACCTGCATGCCGGGATACTCCGCCGCCATCGCTTCCGCTGCCCCGGGCGAGCGGTTCCAGACGGTAAATTCAGCCTCGGGGAAAACCGCCGCATAGGCTTCCCGCATCGACCGCCCCACCGTCCCTGCCCCCACGATCAGGAAGTGCCGCGCGTCCTTGCGCGCCAGTTTCGAGGCCGATAAGAGGCTGTCGCCCGCCGTTTTCCATTTCGTTACCAGGTGGAAATCGACGATCGCTTCCAGCATCCCGTCGATGTCAGAATAGAGGTTCACCGCCCCGTTCACCATCGGTTTGCCCGCGTTCTTGTTGCCCGGGAAGATCGTGGCGCTCTTCACCGCAAGCCCCATCCCGTCAATCCACGCCGCCCGGCTCAGAAGCGTGTCGGGATCGCGATAAAGAAACGTATCGCCGATCTCCGCCTTGGGCCGCTTGTGCCCGTCTTCGAACGCCGCCAGCAGCCCTGTCCAGCTCAGTTTCGCTTCGCCCTCGGCGAAAGGGATCATCGTTATGTCCATGACGGGCTCCTATCCATTGCCTCACGCAACCCTAACGCCCGGGCGCGCGCGGTCAAATCACCGGCGATATTTCGGCCCTTCGGCGGCCACATCCTCTGCGACCTCGGCCTCGCGCCACAACAGGAACAGCCCCGCGCCGACGATCATCGCGATACCGGCCCAGGCAGTCCAGTCGGGCCATTCGCCGAACACGGTCAGCCCCCAGATCACCGCCATCGGCATCGCCACGTATTCGAACGGCGCCACGAAAGCCGCTTCGCTCAACCGGTAGGCCTGGCTGATGAAATATCCCCCGGCCACGCTGGTCACGCCGATCGCTGCCAGCACGGCGTAATCTCCGGAAGCAACCGGCCCCCAGGCCCGCATTAGGAAATCGAGCGACGGATGCGCGTTGCCGGCAAACCGCCCGTCTCCCAGCGCAAGGCCAATGGCCGCGCTGGTGACGACAAATGTCAGCTGGATATAGAAGGCCATCGTCGCGGCGCTCTCGGTATTGCCAATCTTGCGGGTCAGCGTGTGCAGCGTGGCATAAAGCGCCGCGGCCACGATCGGCAGAAGCGAGGCCAACTGAAACGCCGAGGTACCCGGTTTCACGATCACCAGCACACCCACGAATCCCAGGGCAATCGCCATCCACCGGCGGGGCCCGACATGCTCGCCCAGAAAAACCACCGAAAACACCGTGATGATCAATGGCGAGATGAAGAAGATCGCCACCGCATCGGCAAGCGGCAACGCCGCCAATCCGAGGAAAAAGCACATATTCGCCAGCACCACGCACAGCCCGCGGACCATGTGCACCCCCAGCCGGCGCGTCTTCATCACCCGCCAGCCGCCGCTCAACGGCATGATCACGACGAAGAAGACCAGTGAGCCAATCAGCGAGCGGATCAGAACCACCTGGTGCAGCGCATAATCGCCCGACAGGAACTTGATGCCGACATCGTTGACCGAAAAGCAGGTCACCGCGACGGCTGCACAAAGCGCCCCCAACAGGTTGCCGCGTGCCTCGACTGTCCTGCGCATGCCGTCCTCCTTTTCGGTCACAAGACGCAAAGTGCAGAAGAAAGTAAACGCCTGTGCCCGACCGCGGCTGGCCTCGCATGCCGCCAGGCAGGAATTCCACACCCGCCAGTGCCGTGCTTTTCTGCTAGGGTCGGCAAGAGATACGACAGGAGCACGCCATGGCAAACGACCCCGAACCCACCGCCCCGGCCAGGGTGCCGCCACTCTATGCCTTGTGGATCCCGCTGGCCTTCACCTTGGTCTCGGGCCTCCTGCTGGTCCTGCATTTTCAGGGCAGGATCACCCTCGACAGCCCTGTTATCACCCTGGTCGGCGCCGCCGTGCTGGTCTGGTTTCTGCCGCTGGTGACCCGGATCAAGCTGGGCGAAAACGAAATCGAGCTTGGAAAACGCATGTCCGAGGTCGAGATGGCGGTGCGGCAAGATGCCGAGCGGGTCGATGCCCTGGTCGACACCCAGATCGCACCGGAAGCCGACGACGACGGCGGGGCCGGACCGGCCGCCGCCGAGGCGCTCGATCCCGACCAGGCGGCTATTCTGCTGGCGCTCGATCACCCCCGCTACAACCTGCGCACGGTGACCGGCACCAGAAAGGAATCGGGCTTGGCCAGCAACGCCGCCGTTGCGGCCACGCTCGACCGTCTGAAGGACAAAGGACTGGTGCGGACGGTCACGGGCAAGTCCGGCACGCCGGTCTGGGGTCTGACGCAAAAAGGCCGGCTGGCCGTTGCGGCACGGCAATAGGGCTCAGCTGCGCGCCACCTCGCGCAGCGCACGCTCCAGGGCATCCAGGAACCGCGAGCGGTCGGCCTTGGTAAAGCCCTTGCCACCGCCCTGCCGGAACGGATCGGCGGCGCGCAGATCGGTCATCAGGTCGCGCATTGCCAGCGCCTCGCGGACGTTGGCCTGAGTCAACCGCTCGCCGCTATGCTTCAGCACCAGCGCCCCCGCTTCGACGCATTTCGCCGCGAGCGGAATATCCCCGGTCACCACGACGTCGCCCGGCCCTGCCCGCTCGGCGATCCACTGATCTGCCACGTCTGGCCCTTCCGCCACGATCACTGTCTCGATGAGCGGGTTCTGCGACGGGCGGATCCCTCCGTTCGACACGATCGCCATCGGCACCCCGTGGCGCGTGCCGACGCGTTCGACCTCGGCCTTCACCGGGCAGGCATCGGCATCGACATAGATCACGCGTAAAGCGCCTCGGCATGGTAGGCGACGTGCTCTTCCATGAACGAACTGACGAAAAAATAACTGTGGTCGTAACCCTTTTGCAGCCGCAGCGTCGCCGGTTGCCGCCGTTCTGCCACGGCCTGCGCGAAATCTTCCGGCCGCAGCAGGTCGATGAACTGGTCATCGGTGCCGGTGTCGATCAGAATCGGCCCGTCAAAGCCATGTTCACGCATCATCAGCGTCGCGTCATGCCGCCGCCACGTGCCTTCATCCGCGCCCAGATAGGCGGTCAGCTGCTTGCGCCCCCAGTCACTGGCCGAGGGATGTGCAATCGGCGCGAAAGCCGAGACCGCCCGGAAACGGCCGGCAAGACCCATCGCCAGCGTCAGCGCCCCATGCCCGCCCATCGAATGGCCGGTGATGGCCTGCCGCTCCATGTCGAGCGCGAAATTGTTGCCCAGCAGCCGCGGCAGTTCCTCGGCCACGTAATCCCACATGTTGTAATGCGGGGCCCACGGTTTTTCCGTGGCGTTGACATAGAACCCGGCCCCCACACCGAGATCATAAGCCTCGTCATCGGCCACGCCTTCGCCGCGCGGGCTGGTGTCGGGAAAAACCAGCGCGATCCCCTGTTCCGCGGCCCATTGCTGCGCACCAGCCTTGACCATCGCGTTTTCATGGGTGCAGGTCAGACCGCTGAGATACCACAGCACCGGCACCGGCCCGTCCCTGGCCTCCTCGGGCAGGAAAAGCCCGAAAGTCATCGGGCAGCCGCAGGCCTCCGAGCCGTGGGTATAAACTCCCTGTACCCCTCCGAAACACTTGTTTTCCGATACCGTTTCCATTGTTCTCTCCTGTCCTTTTTCCGGTGCGCCCGCAGACGCCGCGGGAGTCATTCCCCGATGAAAGTCGAAATCTCGTTCAGCGGCTTCTTCTTCAGCGCCTTTTCCGGCACGGTCGCGTCGTCTGCCGGGTGCCCCACCGCCACGATCATCAGCGGCTTTTCATGTTCCGGCCGGCCACAGATCTCGGTCAGGAACTTCATCGGGCTGGGCGTATGCGTCAGGCAGGCCAGCCCGGCCCGGTGCAGCGCCGCAATCAGGAAACCGCTGGCGATGCCGGTGCTTTCCGGCACGTAGTAATGCTTGAAGCGCGAGCCATCCTCACAAAGACCCCAGCGCTGGGCGAACACCACGATCAGCCAGGGCGCCAGTTCCAGATGCGGTTTGCTGACTCCGGTGCCGATTGGCTCCAGCGCGCTCAGCCACTCGTCACCCGCAGCCCCGGCATAGAATTTCTCCTCCTCGACCTCTGCCGCCCGGCGAATCTGCGCCTTGATCCCAGGGTCCGAGATTGCCACGAAATGCCAGGGCTGATGGTTCGCGCCGCTGGGCGCCAGCCCGGCGGTTGCGATGCAATCCTCGATCACCGCGCGGGCCACGGGCCGCGTCGAAAAATCCCGGATCGTGTGCCGCCGCTTCATCTCGGCCCGGAACTCCGCCGCCCGCTCCGCGATCTCCGCGTCGGACCGGTCGATCCAGTCGCGCAGCGGCAGCGGTTTGTAATCTTCGGCCATCGGCCTCCTCCTCATTGATAAAGCTGCACCACCCAGGCAATCACCAGCGGCACCGTCAGCACGCTCGCCGCCGTCGAGATCAGGATCGAGGCCGACACCCGGTGCGGCGCGATTCCGTAATGCTGGGCCAGGATATAGATATTGCCCGCCACCGGCAGCGCGGCGCAGGAGATCATTACCGCCGCCGGGAACGGCTCGATCGGGAACAGGTACAATGCCGAAAACGCCACGAACCCCGGATGCAGGATCAGCTTGGCAAAACTCAGCCATCCCGCCACCGCCAGCCGCTCGGCCGATTTCGAGGCCAGCGACGCACCGATCGCGAACAGCGCGCCCGGCGTCGCCGCCCCGCCGAGGATCGAGACGAACTCCCGAACCGGCCCCGGCACCTGCCATTCCATCGCCGACACCAACAGCCCCAGCGCCATCGACACGATCATCGGGTTCTTCAGAAGCCCCAGCGCCACCGTGCCCAGCACCGCCGGACTCATCCGCCCGTCACGCCCGCCGGTCACCAGGATCACGATCAGCGAACCGAACACGATCAGGTCCATCGCCAGCACCATCATCACCGGCCCAACCGCCTCGGGGCCCAACAGCAGCGCCAGCATCGGCACGCCGAGAAAGCCGGTATTGCCGATCACCGCGCATTGCGCCTCGATCGACGCCTCTTCGAGCCCCTTGCGCCGCAGGAACGACACGATCAGCGCGATACCATAGACAACCCCCGAGCCCCAGAGATAGGCCATGATGAACCGCGGTTGGGCCAGATCGCTCAGGGCCAGGTTCGAAGCAAAGCGGAAGATCATCGCGGAAAGCGCGAAATAGAAAACGAACTTGGTCAGGTAGGCGGTGGCTTCCTCGGTAAAGAACCTTGTCCGCCCGGCGCCGTATCCGACACCGATCAGCGCAAAGAACGGCAGGGTCTTGAGGAAAATCTCCAGCATGTTCCGACTCCTAGAGGGGCCGGGCGGCGGTGACAATGGGGCCAGGCGGCCCTCGACCTCGCGTCACGGAATAATCGTGCGGGCGCGGCGCGACCGGCAACCGTGGCTTTTTTGACAAGGTTCGGCGGCACGCCGCCGCATGGACCTCGACGGGCCGCCCGTGCTTGGCTATTTTGGCCGCCAAAACCGAGAGGCTCCCGCGCATGCGCGTACAGCTCAGACATCTTTCGCGTCTCCTGCCGCTTCTGGCGGCACTGGCGCTCGCGGCCTGCGCCGCGCCGCCGCCGATGGCCGGCCAGGACGACATCGCCGCCCTCGCCCGCGAGATCCGCGCGCTGTCGCCACAGATCGACCCCGCCGAGGCCGACCGCGCCGCCCGCATCGCCTATACCGAGACCTTCCAGCTGTCGCGCCAGTACGGCATCACCGACCCGCCGCTGATCCACAACACCAAGGTCAATGCCGGGCTGCGCCCCCGCGGGCTGTGCTGGCACTGGGCCGAGGACATGGAAAACCGTCTCGCCCGGGAAGGGTTCGAGACGCTGGCGCTGCATCGTGCCATCGCCAACTCGGACAACCCTCTCAGGATCGAGCATTCCACCACCATCGTCTCGGCCAAGGGCGCCGGGATGTATGACGGCATCGTGCTCGATCCCTGGCGCAAGGGCGGGCGGCTGACCTGGGCGCAGACGCGCGCCGACACCGATTACAAATGGCTGCCCCGCCGCCAGGTGCTGGTCGCCAAACAGGAACGCCGGGCGCGGCGCGGTCCGAACTGACCATCCGCCGCGACCACGCGAACCGGCGTATCTTCGGGTGAAACCGGTAACATCTCCGAAGGAGCGACATATCCGCCACTCTGCCTCGCGGCTTTTGCGAACCGGGATATCGTCGGCTAGGATCGTTGTGCTCCGCCCCGCAACAAGCGGCGCGATTTGAGTTTCAACCACCTGCGCCCGTGGTGCATTCAAAAGGGAAGCCCCGATGGCTGTCTATTTCATCTACAACGACTCCAATGGTTACGTCGCGACCGCGAATGGCGATATCTACATCATTCAGAACAACAACACCCTGGCCCATACCGGCGATGCCTTCGACATCGGAACCTATGAAAACGTTACCGTGAATGTGGCGGGCTCGATCGTGGCGGGCTCGGACGGCATTACCTCAGCCACGGGATCATACCGCGCTCTCGTGACGATAGAAACGACGGGTTCGGTGACCGGCAATGGCGACGCGATCAGCCTGCACGGAGACAGAAACGCTGTAACGAATTTCGGGACATTGGCAGCGTATAATAATACAGGGATCGAGATATTCGGGAACTTTGCCGAAGTGTCCAATCACGGTGCAATCCACGCAATCTACGGTGTTCTTGTCGATGGTGATGCCGCGGAGGTAGGAAACTTCGGCTCAATCTTTGCTCTCAACACCGGCGTATTATTGAATGGCGCGTCTGCCTACTTGGCAAATTCCGGCCAAATCCAGGCTGAAGATACTGGGGTTTCTGTTCGAGCCGACACGGGCGAATCAACGTATTTCAGCAATACCGGAACGGTCCAGGGACGTCTGGCTTCCGTCCGGGGAGGCTTCTCCAACGATACCGTCATCAACTCCGGGACGCTGATCGGCGACGTTCGGCTCGGAGCCGGCAACGACAGTTTTGACAACCGCGGCGGCACCGTTGTCGGCGATGTCTTCGGCGGCGCAGGCAACGACACCTACATCACCGATAGCGCCGCGCTTCAGATCGTCGAGTTTGCCGGCGAGGGCACCGACGAGGTGCGGTCGACGGTGCGCTACATCCTCGGCGACAATCTCGAGAACCTGACCC
>NZ_JANHAX010000038.1 GCF_030848945.1 Marimonas arenosa | reverse complement strand
CGCCGAGCAGGGTCAGGTTCTCGAGATTGTCGCCGAGGATGTAGCGCACCGTCGAGCGCACCTCGTCGGTGCCCTGGTCGGCAAGCTCGACGATCTGGAGGGCCGCGTCGTCGGTGATGTAGATGTCGTTGCCCGTGCCGCCGAACACATCGCCATTCAGCGTGCCGTTGCGGCCGTCATAGGTGTCGTCACCGCCGCCAA
>NZ_JANHAX010000037.1 GCF_030848945.1 Marimonas arenosa | reverse complement strand
CCGCCGGCCCGGTCGGGCGCCAGCGCCACGCGGATGCGGCGGCCTGACAGGTCATGCGTGATCTCGAACACCTGCGGCTCGCCGGCCAGCGCCTTCTGCCAGTATGGCGCGATCCGGGCCCAGGTCTCAGGCCCCAGGGCCTCGGCCGTGGTCATGCCGACGACGCCCTGGCGCGAACTGGGGAACACCTCGTGGAGCTGGTTGTT
>NZ_JANHAX010000036.1 GCF_030848945.1 Marimonas arenosa | reverse complement strand
AAGACCTTCATATGTACTGTACTTTTCAAACCAATCATGCTTAATTAAAGCCTGGGTAAACTTTAAAAGCTTAGGAGGATATAAATGTTCTGAATCCTGTAAAATGCGATAACAATTGTCTTTAAACTCCTCAAAAGTTTGCTGAGAAAATAGATGCCAATTCTTGATGAGTAAAAAATCATAGTAAACATCCACAATAATAGGCGAG
>NZ_JANHAX010000035.1 GCF_030848945.1 Marimonas arenosa | reverse complement strand
CATCGATATGGATGCTTTTTATGCTTCTGTTGAACAACATGATGCTCCAGAGTTAAAAGGTAAGCCTATTGCTGTGGGTGGAAGTTCGGAACGTGGTGTGGTGGCTGCTGCTAGTTATGAGGCCAGGAAATTTGGAGTAAAAAGTGCTATGAGTAGTATGATTGCTGCCAAACGTTGTCCAGATTTAATCTTTATTAAACCAAGATTCG
>NZ_JANHAX010000034.1 GCF_030848945.1 Marimonas arenosa | reverse complement strand
TCTTAGGTGATGAGGATCATTTAGGAGATATGGACTTCAAAGTTACAGGAACTAAAGATGGTATCACGGCTTGTCAAATGGACATCAAAGTTGACGGTTTAGCGCATGAAATTCTTGAAAAAGCATTA
This sequence comes from Marimonas arenosa, assembly GCF_030848945.1. GTDB lineage: Bacteria > Pseudomonadota > Alphaproteobacteria > Rhodobacterales > Rhodobacteraceae > Marimonas > Marimonas arenosa. The sequence continues at coordinate 82 of NZ_JANHAX010000034.1, read as the reverse complement.
ATGCAAGCTAAAGAAGGTAGACTTCACATTTTAGGTGAAATGATGAAAACTATTTCTGAACCAAATGAGCAGTTGAAAGCAA
>NZ_JANHAX010000003.1 GCF_030848945.1 Marimonas arenosa | reverse complement strand
CCAATTTCGCCGATCTCGCGGGCAGCCACATGACCCAGGTCGGCGCCGACGTGGTAATCGACGATCTGGCGGGCAACACCATCACGCTCCTCAACGTCAATATCGCCAATCTCGACGCAAACGACTTCATCTTCTGAGGCCACCGGTCGTCACCGCGGGGAAGCTTATGCACAAGGTGCAGGACAACCTCACGGACACGGATCACCGTGTCCCGCACGGCACCGGTCAGACTACCCGCTGCCGATCAGCGCTCCGGCGGCGAACACCAGCGCGCCGCCCAGGACCACCTGGAACGCCGCCCGGAAGAACGGCGTTTCCATGTATCTGTTCTGGATCCAGGCAATCGCCCAAAGCTCGATGAAAACGACGATGATCGCGGTAACCGTCGCCGTCCAGAAATCCGGGATCAGGTAAGGCAGCGCGTGGCCCAGCCCACCGACCATGGTCATGATACCGCTGGCAAAGCCGCGCTTGACCGGGCTGCCCCGGCCACTGAGTTCCCCGTCATCCGAAGCCGCCTCGGTGAACCCCATCGAAATCCCGGCCCCGACCGACGCGGCCAGACCGACAAGAAACGTCGTCCAGGTGTCCTGCGTGGCAAAGGCTGTGGCAAAGATCGGCGCCAGGGTCGAGACCGAGCCGTCCATCAGCCCCGCCAGCCCCGGCTGCACCCAGGTCAACAGGAACTGCCGGTGCGCGGTGCGCGCCTCCTCGGCTTTGGCGTCGTCGGTCAGGTGCTCCTGCTCCAGGCGCCCGGCGGTATACTGGTGACCGGCCTCGGCCGCCGCCAGATCGCCCAGAAGCTTGCGGGTGTCGGCATCCTGGCTGCGCTTGGCCGCGGTCAGATAGAACCGCTCGGCATCGCGCTCCATGCCCTCGGCCTCTTCGCGGATGCGCTCGATTCCGAGGTTCTCGACCAGCCACACCGGCCGCCGCGCGTAATACCCGGCCACATGCTCGCGGCGAATGAGCGGGATCACCTCGCCGAAGCGACGCCGGTGCAGCTCGATCAACCGCTGGCGGTGACCGTCCTCCTCCTTGGCCATGCCGTCGAATACCTTGGCCGTGTCGGGAAAGTCGGCCCGCAGCCGCTCGGCATACATCCGGTAGATCTGGGCATCGTCCTCTTCCGACGAGATCGCCAGCGCCAGGACTTCCTGTTCGCTCAGATCGGAAAACCGCCGTCTTTGAGTGATAAAGCGCATTGCTGCCCCCGGGAGTTTTTTCGTGCCCAAACCTAGGCCCGGGAAGAGCGGCAGACAAGACCGGGCGGGGGCGACATATTCTCCTTGCCGAAACTGAACCCGCGAGTTTAGTATCGGTCGGGTTCTTGTCCGGCCAATCCCGGAGACCCGATGTCCGCCACTGCCAAACCCGCCGCCTGCCCGTCCCCCGCGCCGCAGATCAACCGCACCGGCCGCAAGTTCGATCAGGTGGTCGAGGGCGCGCGACAGGTGTTCATGGCCGACGGGTTCGAAGGCGCCAGCGTCGACGATATTGCCCGCGCCGCCGGGGTCTCGAAAGCCACGCTCTATTCCTATTTCCCCGACAAGGCGCGGCTGTTTTCCGAGGTCGCCCGCAGCGAATGTGACCGCATGGCCGAGGCCGCCTGGCAGGAAATCGACACGTCCGCCCCGATCCGCCAGGTTCTGACCAGGATCGCCGTGCGGATCCTGACCTTTCTTTTGTCGGATTTCGCGCAGTCGATGTTCCGCATCTGCGTGTCCGAACGCGACCGCTTCCCCGAGATCGCCCGCGCCTTCTATGAAAGCGGCCCCGAGATGGGGCGCAAACAGCTCGAGGCGACCTTCCGCGATGCCGTCGCACGCGGCGAGCTTGCGATCGACAATCTCACCTTGGCCGCTGAACAGTTTTCCGACCTGACCAAGTCACGGCTGTGGCTGCGCGCGGTATTCGGGGTCCAGAGCGTGTTCTCGCAAGAGGAAATCGCCGAAGTGGCGGACGAGGCGGTCGACACTTTCCTCGCCCGCTACGGCGCCTGATCGAGCCTGCTCGGCCACCTGCGGGCAAACCGTTGATAGCGCCGCCCGCGATACTGCCGCTATCCGTCCTTCCGCGCCGCCCGCCGCGCCAGTTTGGCCGCCAAGCTCAAACCCACCCCCGGGCGCGACCACGGGCAGACCGCGATACAGATGCCGCAGCCGTGGGTCTCGTTGAAATAGGGCAGGCAGCGGTCGAAATCGACGTACCATTTCTCCACCCCCCGCACCCATTGCTTGTCCGGCGCAATCGCCTCCGGCGGGCAGGCGTCCTCACAGACCCGGCAGGCCATGCAGAATGCGTCGATCCCGAACGCGCGTCGCGGCGTCAGCGCGAAAGGCGCGTCTGTCAGCACCCCACTCAGCCGAAACGACGCGCCCAGCTCGGGGTTGATGATCGAGCCGTGCTTGCCCAGCTCGCCGAAGCCGCAGGCAATTGCCGGCGGGATCAGCGTAATCTCCCCCGCCATCGGTCCGGTCACCGGCTCGGCCTCCCAGCCCTGCGCCCGGATCCATCCCGCCACCGCCTTGGCCGCCCCTGCGGCCCGACCATATTGCCGGATCACCTCGGCCCCGGCCTCGACCTCGGGCGCGCGGGCGATCCCGGCATAGTCGTGCTGCACTCCCAGCACGATCAACCGGCTCTGCGCCACCTCGGCACCCTCGAACAGCCAAGCCGGATCCATCTCGGCCACGCCGGTCATCTCGCAGACCCCCGCCTCGACAAAGGACGCGAGGCCCGCCGTCCAATCCCCCGGCGCCCGCGCAGCCGGCGCGCCCGTCACCTCCGGCAGCGGCGCATCCAGGATCACCTGCCGCCCGGCCCGCGCGTCCTGCATCACCTCGCTCGGCGGGTTGGCGGTATAGAACCAGCGCTGCACGGCTCCATGCGGAATGTCGTCGGGATCCTTCGCCCAATATACCACTTCAGGCCGCCGGAATGCGCGCTCGCCCAACCCGTTGATGTCATTGCCCGAGAGTCCCGGATGCAGCGCCATCTGCTCGGGGCGCGGGGTAAAGGGGCGATGCGGATTGCGCTTCATGGTACCATGCTGGCATCATAGCCTGGCCCGAGGCAAGCCCATGCCGCGTCAATCGATCCGGCGCACTTCCAGCTGGTTGCCGGCTCCGCGCCGGGTCTCGAATATCTTCAGTTCCGCCACCAGGTCGCTCAGCTTTCGCTTGCCATAGGTGCGGGTATCGAAATCGGGATGGGCCGCCAGGATCATTTGGCCCAGCCGCCCCAGGCTGTACCAGTCCTCCTCCTGGTCGATGCCGTCCATCGCCTTGAGAATCAGACTGCGTGCCTCGTTGAGCTTTGGCCCCAGCATGGACTTGCCGCCGCGCCCGCCCATCTGCGCCGCCACCGCCTCGGCCCCTTCGAGGTTTTCCAGGAAGATGAACCGCTTGCAGGCCTTGCGAAACGCCTCAGGCGTTTTCTGTGCGCCGATGCCGAACACGTCGAGCCCCTGTTCGCGGATACGGCTGGCGAGCCGCGTGAAATCGCTGTCGGAGCTGACCAGCACGAAACCGTCGAACCGGCCGGAATGCATCAGGTCCATCGCGTCGATCACCAGCGCGATGTCGCTAGCATTCTTGCCCACCGTGTTGGCCGGCTGGTGATGCGGCACCAAGCCGAACTCGGCCTGCACCCTGTTCCAGCCGCTCATCTGCTGGCTGGAAAAGTCGCCATAAACCCGGCGCACGCTGGCCTCGCCCATCGCGGCAATCTCGTCAAAAATGGCATTCGTCCACTTCGGCGAAGTGTTGTCGGCATCGATCAGAACCGCCAGCAGCGGGGTGGGCTCGGCCATCGTCATTCCTTCTCTTTTCCCTAACCCTACGCTGCGTCCCACCGGACCGAAACCCCTTGTATCGTGCCATGCGGCTGTTCCACGCTCCGGTCAAAAGGAGGACCCCATGCACTACGCCCCGCAATCCGAACCCTGCCCACTGCCCTATTCTCCGTTCAAGTCCTGCACCGTGCCGCGCCCGATCGGCTGGCTCTCGACCGTCTCGGCCGACGGCGTGCCCAATCTCGCGCCCTATTCGCAGTGGCAGAACCTGACATTCGACCCGCCCCTGGTGATGTTCGCCGCAAACCAACTCTCGAACGGCGCGCGCAAACACACGGTGATCAACGCCGAACAAACCGGATGGTTCGTCTGGAACATGGCCACATACGACCTGCGCGAGGCGGTCAACATCTCAGCGATGGAACTGCCTCCCGAAGAGGACGAGTTCGACCGCGCCGGCGTCACTCGGGCCGACTGTATCGACGCCCCAGGTCCTCGCGTCGCCGAAAGCCCGGCACATTTCGAATGCCGCTACCTCTCCACTCACCGTCTGCGGGGACACTCAAGCCACGGCTGGGTCGACGTGGTCTATGGCGAGGTCATGCGCATCCATGTCGACGACGCAGTCCTCACCGCCGACGGCAAGATGGACATCCCCCGCATCCGGCCTCTCGCCCGGCTCGGCTACTATGATTATACCTCTGTCACCGAGGTCTTCGAGATGAAGATCCCCTCTGACAACCCTGCCACGCTGGTCGGGCTGGAAGGCAAATCGAGCTGAACCGGAGCGGCCGCGTGGTTTGCGGCGGGGCCGCAGTCGATACGCCGCGGCTCGAACGTGGGTTGTTCGCGACCGCGCACCGGAGCTGGGATGTTCACGGCAGCCTGAAACGCAAAACCTGAGGTGCATCCGACTCGAGCGCGGTGACCACGAACAGGCTCGTGAAATCCGATGCGCCGACATGAACCATATCGAAATGGCCGAGTTCGGTCAGGATCGACGGAATGGTCTCCGAGTGGCCCACGATCAGCACCACGCCGTCGGAATGGTCCTCGGACACGCGTCCGATCAGGCTCTGGATATCGTTCCTGTCGATCTCGACGGTGGGAACGCCCAGCGTTGCGCCAATGATGCCGCCGGTTTCGCGTGTGCGCCGGGCATCACTGGTGAAAACGGCCTCGATACCAGCATCCTTGAACATTCGCGCCCAGCTTGCCGCCTGTTCCCGCCCTTTGTCGGTAAGGGCGGGGTCGTCGCCCCCGGCTTTGTCTGCGTGGCGGATGACCAGAACGGCGTCCTGCGCCCGGGCGTCAACGGTTGCAAGCAACGCAAGCCCGGCCGCCAGTGCCATCGACACCACCTTCATGGCATTCGCCTTTAGACAAACCCAGGAGCGCGCGGCTTCAATACACCACCACCGAGCGGATCGACTCGCCGCGGTGCATCAGGTCGAAGCCCTTGTTGATGTCCTCCAGCCCCATCGTGTGAGTGATCATCGGGTCGATTTCGATCTTGCCGTCCATGTACCAGTCGACGATCTTCGGCACATCCGTCCGGCCGCGCGCCCCGCCGAAGGCGGTCCCGCGCCAGACCCGGCCGGTGACCAGTTGGAACGGCCGGGTCGAGATCTCGGCCCCCGCCGGCGCGACACCGATGATGATCGATTCGCCCCAACCCTTGTGGGCGCATTCCAGCGCCGTGCGCATCACGTCGACATTACCGGTGGCGTCGAAGGAATAATCCGCACCGCCGCCGGTCAGCTCGACCAGATGTCCGACCAGATCGCCTTTCACGTCCTTCGGATTGACGAAATCGGTCATCCCGAAATGCCGCGCCATCTGGGACTTGCTGTCATTGATGTCGACCCCGACGATCTGGTCGGCGCCGGCCAGCCGCAGCCCCTGGATTACGTTCAATCCGATGCCGCCCAGCCCGAACACCACGGCGCGGCAGCCGATTTCGGCCTTGGCGGTGTTGATCACCGCGCCGATGCCGGTGGTCACGCCGCAGCCGATATAGCAGATCTTGTCGAACGGCGCGTCCTTGCGCACCTTGGCCAGCGCGATCTCGGGCAGCACCGTGTGGTTCGAAAAGGTCGAGCAGCCCATGTAATGCAGAATCGGGGTGCCATCCAGCATCGAAAACCGCGAGGTCCCGTCCGGCATCAGCCCGGCGCCTTGGGTCGTGCGGATTGACTGGCACAGGTTGGTCTTGGGATTGAGGCAGTAGTCGCATTCGCGGCATTCCGGCGTGTAGAGCGGGATGACATGGTCGCCGGGCTCCAGCGACGTCACGCCCTCGCCCACCTCGAGCACCACGCCCGCACCCTCATGGCCCAGGATCGCCGGGAACAGCCCCTCGGGATCGGCGCCGCTGAGAGTAAACTCGTCGGTATGGCAGATACCGGTGGCCTTGATCTCGACCAGAACCTCGCCCGCTTTCGGGCCATCGAGGTTCACCTCCATGATTTCCAGTGGCTTTCCGGCCTCGAGGGCAACGGCGGCACGCGTGCGCATGGGGTTTCACTCCTCCCTTGTGTCTCGGGCCCGAGACTGCGGCAATTGCGCGCAAGTTTCAACTCAAACCCCGCCGCCGGCGCACGCGGGTCGGTTCAAAAGCACGGCAAATGCCACCACGCGGCCGCGTCCTGGCCGCAATTGCGCCGCGCCAACTTCGCCAACTCGCCCGCATCCAAACCGCCGATCCGAAACCAGGAGGCTCGGAGAAAACGATGACGGCCATTCCCGCCCCCCGATCCCGCAACGCGCTGCCGGTCATGCTGATCGGCCAACTTGTCTTCGGCTGCGGCCTCGCGGTCGAAGAACCCTGGCTCAGCTTTTTCGGTCTGGTGATCTTCCTCGGCACCTACATGTTGAGCTCGGCGCTGCGCGGCCCGGCCCGTATCATCGCCAACCACCCGGCCCGGCTGGACCGGCCCCGGCAACGGCACAGCCGTCCGACCGCACCGCCCGTAACCCCGCCGACCGAGGTCCCGCGCCAGGGTCTCCCGAATCCAGCCCCCACTCGTGGCGATGTCCCCACGGCGGCACTTGCAGGCCACCGTAAAGCCGCCTGTGCCGATGCAACCACCGTCAGGATCGGCCCGATCGTACCCTTGACGCACACTGGCCCGGCCGTTGGCTGGATCGGCGGCACACCACACCTGCCGGACCACGTCGATTGGCCCGTCATCGACGGCAAGCCGGCGCTTTTCGTCGCCCAGCTCGACTGCTCCCGCCTGCCGGCCGATCTCTGGGGCGGCCTCGGCCCGCGCTCGGGCTGGCTGGTGATCTTCCGCCCGGTGTCGGGGCGGGGCTCGCCGGCGGTTCTGCACACCGAGAAACCCGGCGTGGCGCGCCAGCCGCCCGAGCCGGCCGCCCCGCCCGACCTCACGCCGGTACGCGAAGACATCCTGGCACGCGTGACCGGCCAGCCCAGCACCATCCCGCGCTGGCCCGTCGCGCTGCACAGCGCCGCTGTCGAGCAGCCAGCCCGGACACCATCGCCTTTTACCGCAATCCCTGGCGGCCCGCGCCGACCGCAGCCCGATCTCGACAGGCTCGGACCTTCGGACAAACGTCTCCGACCGTTCGACTGGACATCGGCCATGATCCTGATCGAGGTCACCCTCTCGGCGCTCGACTGGGGGCACCGGGTGATCTCGGCGCTCGACACCTGCGAGCCCGGCGCGGACCCCGCCCGCGGCTTTCTCGCACGGCTCCACGGCGTGTCCGGCAGCGTCACCGCGCTCCGCACTGAACTGATCAGAGCCCGCGACAGCGGCCTGCCTTTCGGCCCCGATCTGTGCGACCTCATGTTCACAGCGCTCGACCGGCTGCAGATCGAAAGCGGCCCGGACCACGGTGGCACGTCCACCACCCCCGGCTTGCGACCGATTCTCGCGGATGACCAGATCAGGCGCGACTATCTGCACTGGCTCGATCGATATGCAGCGCGTCTCTACACCGAAAATCCGGCCGCGCTGCCCGCCGTCCCACGCGGCCTGTTCGAAACCTGGTGGGCCTGGCACGCCGATCGCGAATGCGGCTGGCTGGGCGGGACGCTGCCGCAAAATGTTACCAATGCGGGAATGGCCGCGAAACCGGTGGCGCTGCTGCACCTGCCCAGCAGCCGGCTGATGGGCTGGAAATTCGACCATCGCGGCTCGTTCGGTGTCTATCTCGATGCCGATGCCCTGGCCCATGGGGACGTTTCGTCGGCCTTCGGAACGGACCCATGCTAGACGTCGCATGAAAAGTGGCGCTGCGGCCAGCGCCGTTGTGATATGCCATGGTTTAAGCCCGTCGCGGATCACGGCCGTCTCGCTGCCCGCGACCGCCCGGCAACCGTTCAGGGACCTACCCATGCCGTCGACCCGCCGCGCCGTCCTCCGCAGCCTGCCCGCACTGTTGGCTCTTACCGCGTGCATGCCACCGGACACGCCTTCCGGGCGGCCCTCCGCCGATGCCTGCGGCGCGGCGCAGTACAACGGTCTGATCGGAGCACCCGTGGCGCAGGCCGATTTCTCGGGCCACGCCGCCGTGCGGATCATTCCGCCCGGAACCGCCGTGACCATGGACTACCGCCAGGATCGGCTGAATGTCGAAACCGACGGTGCCGGGATCATCACCCGCATCTACTGCGGCTGAACCCGGCTCAGGCCTATTTCTCGATTCGGTAAAGCTTGTGACAGCCGCCACAGCTCTGACCCAGCGCGCCCAACCCGTCCGCCAGCGCCTCCGGCGAACCGGTGTCGAGCGCCTCTGCCGCCGTCGCCATCGCCTCGGCGCGGGCGGCAAAACCCGCCCAATCGCTCCAGACCTCGGGTCGCGCCTCGGATTTCGGATCCGTCTCCTGCGCTTCGAAGGCGGGCGTGATCTCGCTGGCGTGGCGCACCAGCGCCGCCCGCGCCACGGCCGCCTTGGCCGGGTCGAAGGCGATCTCGCCCTTGACCATGCCACCGATCACCCCGGTCGCCTCCTTGATCTCGCCCATCAGCGCCATCCGCGCCTTGACGGCAGCGTTCTGCACCCCAGAATGCGCCAGCGATGCCCCGGCCAGAGCCCACACAAGCCCCACCGCGAGCCAGCCCGTGCGATGCCCGTTCTTCATGTCCCCATCCCGCATTGTCCCTCCTTACGCAGCCGTTGCCGTCATTTTCGCGCGTCAAGGTGGCGCCCGACCACCGTTGCGACAATTGAACTTTCCGTGACCGGTTGTTCTCCGGCGTCCCCGCCTTACATTGACCGGCACAGACGACTGCCCAGGCAGAGGGACGCCAAAATGCCGTTGATCGACCAATCCGATCCCGCCCGCTCGGGCTATGCCGGCCCCGACTGGCACCGCGAGGTGCTGGACGACCTCGCACGGTCCCTGACGCCGCCCTCCGACTTTCCCTGCACCTTTTCCCAGAATGCCTTCCGCCGCGAACTGATCCAGTTGATCTTCGTCGAAGACACCGGTTCCGACGCTCGGGCCAGGCTGCGCGCCGATCTCTCTGCCTATATCGCTCAGGCCCGGCAATGGAACGGCCAGGTCAACACGGCCCGCCCGCTTGTGGTGGCCTTCTCGCACGACGCCGTCCCGCCGACCGACCTGGCCGGCTATCACGAATTCGGCTGGCGCATGCTGCAGGACTGGCACGACAATGACCCGGCGCCCTGGCCCGAAGATGTCGCCCGCGACCCCGAAGAAGCCTTCTGGTCCATGTGCTTCGATGGCATGCAGCTCTTCGTCAACATGTCGGCTCCGGCCCATGTCAAACGCCGCAGCCGCAACCTCGGCCAGCACTTCCTGTTCATCGTCAACCCGCGCGAACGCTTTGACGTGGTCGCCGGCGAAACCCCTGACGGCGCGCGGGTGCGTGGGGTGATCCGCTCCCGGGCCGAAGCCTATGACGGCATGCCCCACGCCCCGGTGCTGGGCAAGTTTCTCAAGGGCGAACTGGAATGGCCGCAATACGCCCTGCCCGACGACAATCAGACTTTCCCCGAAACCTGCCCGTTGCACACGCGGGCCGGGTGACGTCGCAAAGCTTTTCGACAGGTTGTCCGCCGCCCGTTGATGCGCATTTGGAGACAGCTTTCAGTAGGCCTTCGGCAAACGGTGCGTGAATCGCCGATCCAAGTCGTATCAAAACGCCCTCCCCCTCGACTCCGCCCCCGACTCGCGGCAGAGTAAGAACAAATCACGAACATGTTGCCTGCCGCCCCATGCCCGCCCGCCGCATCCTCTCGCTCTGGTTTCCCGCCCTCGGCGCCGAACGGCTGATCCGCCGCGACCGGCTCGACCCCGCGGCACCCTTCGCGGTGGTGCGCGAGACCGGGCAGATGCAGGTGCTCTCGTCGCTGTCGCCGGCCGCCGTCGCGGACGGGCTGCGCCCCGGCCAGCCGCTGCGCGACGCCATGGCGATGTGCCCGGCCCTGCTGACCCGTCTGCGCAATGCCCCCGCCGAGGCGACGTTCCTGACCACGCTCAGGCGCTGGGCCACGCGCTTCTCGCCCTGGGTCGGCGAGGATGGCGAGGACGGGCTGATCCTCGATGTCACCGGCTGCACCCATCTCTTCGGCGGCGAAGCAGCGCTGCTCGCCAAGATCGAAGAGGACGCCACCGCCCTCGGCCTCACCGCCCGGACCGGTCTCGCCGATACCCGTGGCGGCGCCTGGGCGCTGGCACGGTTTGCCGGGCGCGACCCGGGACAGGCCCGCTCGGGCGATGCCATCGACCAGGAGGCCCGCGCCACCCGCTCGCGCGCCGCGCGCCGTCACTGGACCCGCGGCGGAACCGCCCCCAGCGCCCTGCCCCCCACTGCTCCGCAGGATCGCATCGCCCCGACCGGTCAGACCCACAGCGCGCTCGCTCCCCTGCCCGTTGCCGCCCTGCGGCTCGACCCCGAGACCACCCAGGCCCTCACCCGGCTGGGCCTGCGCCGCGTCGGCGATCTCATCGGGCAGCCCCGCGCCGGCCTCGCCCGGCGCTTCGGCAAGGGGCTGGTGCTGCGGCTCGACCAGGCGCTCGGCGCCGTGCCAGAACCCGTCACCCCGGCGCGCCCCGACACCCGATTCGCCACCCGGCTGTCGCTGCCCGAGCCGATCGGGCTCGAAGGCGACATCCTCGCCGGGCTCGACCGCCTGCTGCCCCGGCTCTGCACGATGCTCGACGACAAGGGCCGTGCCGCCCGCACCGTCCGGCTTCAGGCCTTCCTCACCGATGGCACCATGCAGGCCATCTCCGCCACCCTCGCCCGGCCCGGCACCGACCCCGACCGCCTCCGCCCACTGCTGGCGATGAAACTGCCCGAAATCGACCCGGGCTTCGGCATTGACATGCTGCGGCTCGAGGCGACCCACACCGAGGCCACGCCACGCACCCATGCCGGCTTCGTCCCCGCCGCCCGCCGCTCCGAGACCCGGCGCGACAGCGGCCAGGGGCTCGATGACCTGATCAGCCGCCTCGGCGCCCGGGTGGGGATGGAGGCGATCACCCGCCGCCACCCGGGCGACAGCCACCTGCCCGAGAAAAGTTCACAGGTGCTTTCAGCCGGCTGGTCCGCCCCCTGCGGGTCCTGGCCCGCGCGCACCACACCACCGCGCCCGCTGCTCTTGTGGCGACCCGAGCCGGTGATGGCGCCCGACACGCCCAACCCGGCCACCCGCTTCCGCTGGCGCGGACAGGATCATACCCTGGTCTCGGCCATCGGCCCGGAGCGCATCGCGCCGGAATGGTGGTTTGACGATCCCGACTGGCAGAGCGGCACCCGCGATTACTGGCAGGTGACGACCGCCCGCGGTGATCGCCTGTGGCTCTATTTCGCCCATGGCGCGGCGCTGTCGCCGGGATGGTTCTGTCAGGGAAGTTTCGCATGAGAACGCCCGAGGGGAACCGCGACGCAGACAGGGTCGGGCAACGCCGAAATTGGCCTGGAGCGGACATTGGCCGAGGTCAGGCTCAAGCCGCGCATCGACGGGCCGTGCCTTTACAATCCCCACTTTCTGCACCCGGCCTCGGCGTGGAAGGGGCGAAGACCGCCCAAACCGGTTCCGGAAACATCCGGCGCATCGTGACCGTCCGCACGCACCGTTAACCTGGAAACGGGTCAGATCTTACCCCACCGTGCGCCAGACAGACTGCCAGCCAAAGTGCCAGCCGGCTTGCCATACCGCCGCTGGGCGCTCCCATTAACCTGTTAACCCGCCGATGCGACGACTTAAGCAAAAGCTTGATTTCCCCCAAAAACGGCGCAAACTGTTGTTATGAACGTTCAGAATCCCACCCCCTTTCCCGGGGCGCAGTCTGCACAGGTATCCTTTCACCGCACCGAACTCAGCGTGATCCTGTCGCTGTATGGCCGCATGGTCGCCGCCGGCGAATGGCGCGACTACGGTATCTCCTGCCTGAAGGACGCCGCGATCTTCTCGGTGTTCCGCCGCACCGCCGAACATCCGCTCTATCGCATTGAAAAAAGGCCGAAACTGCGCAACCGGCAGGGGCAATACTGTGTCGTCGGCATGGACGGCCAGATCTTGCGCCGCGGCCATGATCTGCGGACCGTGCTGCGCGTGCTGGAACGCAAGCTGATCCGGCCGGTGGAATAGCGACGCCAGAAGACTTGCCGCACCGGGCCTTGACCGCACCTTGTGGCCAAAAACCTTTAACTTTTGCCCCTTACCTTCACTCGAACGCACAGCAGTGATCCCGCCAACGGGTTGTTCCGGTCGTTTTCGAATGGCACCCAGAACGACGAAACCGGCAGCCCGACACGCCCTGCCCGACCGAGCGCCAGGTCCACTTGTTCGGCCCGAAAACCCAGAAACGGATCTGAAAGGGCAGTGCGGCAGTCGTCAGATCAGGTACGGAAAGCCGCGTGCCAGGCATCCATCAACGCGGTGGTCTCGGAGGCATCGACCACACCGAGAACCAGCCCTTCACCTTCACGTGCCATCACGACTCGCAAACCGTCGCCATAGGGCAGAACCGTGAAGCTGGGCCTGGCCGACGTCTGCCGCAACGCAGCCGACGCCCCCTTGCCCGCGACGGCGCCGGCGAGTTCGCGGTCGATCACCCGCAGCGCTTCGAAATGGGCGGTCTCACCGTCTGTTTTCGGGGTCGCCTCGTCGCTCTCTCGGACCAGGAGTGTCGCGGCCCGAGCCTGCAGTTCGGCAAGGAACACCACCGCGTCGGCATGGGTCGCCGGTTGCTCTGCGGCCTCCAGCAGATCACGTGCCGAGCAGCTCGCCTCGCTGACCGAGAATCCCTCGGCCCGGCCCGTCAGGCGCAGACGTACCGGGGCGTCGCCGCTCTCCCAGATCGTCTGAAGCCGGCGAGCGAAAACCGCGGCGGCCTTGCCGGGCGCCGCATCACCTACCCCTTTTTGACCACCAGATTTAAGCTTCACCAGCCGCCGGTTGGAAAGTGTGAGAATGGCAATCTCGCGACCATCGCGAACCAGGGCGACCTTGCGCGGCAGCACGGTTTCGTCGATCTCGCGGGCGATCATGGCAATCAGATCCGCAAACGTGTTGGCCTCGGCCGCCACGTCGTCCCCGGCCGAATCGGCCGCCAGACGTTCGGCGATCTGGCGAAGGGGGGCATGGGCGTCGGGCTGTTTGGCCTTCCGGGGATGCGAGAGCTTCGCCATCATGAGCCCACCGCTAACTTGTGCAGCACGGCCGCGGCATCCACCGCCACGTCCTCAACAGAGGTGCCGGTCTCGCAAATGCAGCAGACAAAATCCGACGGGTTGTCGGTCGAGCGCACGATCACCCGCACATCCCGCGAGGTCATGACGACCACTTCGCGGCCAGCGGTTTCTGGGTCGGCATCGGCGGGACGAACCTTGTCGCTCAGACTAAAATTCTGCGCCGCCTGGACGCAGATCAAATCGAGGAATTCCTGCGGGTGCGTCTCGTCGGTACTGGTGCGCAAGATCAGGCGGGTCCCGAGATCGCCGAAAGCCGCCAGCCTGCAACCGGGGTGGTTTGCTCGCAGATCGTCAAGGCCCTGTGCGATCGTCATACACGCCCCCTCCCGGCCCAACGGCTGCAAGGCCCGCGATCTGGCTGCACATTGCCCCTAGCCATGCACCGACTCCTCCTGTGGCGGACGCTCCTGTCCATCTCCGTCGGCGCGGCGCACCCGGCGCGGCACGATCTGCGCCGATCCTCCGGCTGGGTCCGGCGCGCTGCTACCACTATCGGCCAAAGCCGCAGCAGACGTTTCCTCGTCCGACGCCGTCACCCGGACCGGCGCCCCGGCAGGGCCTTTGGCGGCGTCGCCCCGCGGTAGCTCTGGCCGCACATCCCAGGACATCTCATGCTTCGGCCGTGTCGCCACCGGCTTCATCAGGATCTCGACCAGGTGCTCGAGAAAGGCCGCTGTGCCGGCTTCCTGGCTCACGTCAAAATCATCACCAGCCTCGAACACCCGAAGCAGCGACACCGGATAGACGCCGGCGAACAGCCCATCGGTTTCCTTGCGCACGCGGGTCATTACCCGGTCGCGGTCGCGCTCGTTGCGGATTTTGTCGATCTGGGTGACCAACAAGATATTGTCGCCGGTGGTCTGGCCGGCGATCTGCTCCCAGATCGCCGCTTCCGACTGGCGCCAGGCCTGATTGGCATGGGTGCACCAGATCACCAGATCGACCTGATCGATCATGTTCAACCAGACATCAGCCGGCATGTTCGGATCCGACACCCCCGGCATGTCGATCAGGTCACAGAGTTCGAGAATGTCGGTTTCCCGGTGCAGCCGGATCAACGCTGTTTCCTCAATATCGACCGACGACAGATCGGCGAGGTCAAGCGGCGCTTCGTTGCCGTCATGATCCACGGTGAAAGCAGCACTTTCCCCATAGCTCGCCCAGACCGGCGGCAGCCGGGTGGCGGTAACCTTGACCGGAAACGGTTCTTCACCAAGCAGCATGTTCGACAACGTGCTCTTGCCGGCGCTGAATTCGCCCATCAGCGCGACCCGCGGTTTGCGTTTTGTTTTCGGGGTCACGGCCTCGGCCGGGGCTGCTTGGGTGCCTGTATCGTACATCATGCTGCGAATGCCCTCAGAGTTGTCAGTGCCCCGTCCAGAACCTCGCGCTGCCGGCTCTCGTCCTCGCCGGACAGTTCGGCCTTCAGGTCGCGGTCGGCGCTGGCGTTTTCAATCAGGTCGTAGAGAATGTTGCGGTACCCGTCGAACTCGGCCTGCAATTTTCCCATCAGCACAGCGCGGTTTTCCGCCGGCTGATCCTCTTTCATCTGGACCATGAACTGTTCGGTTTCCGATGCAATGAGCTGCTTGAACTGTTTGGCGAAAGCGGCATAGCCGCGCTTACGGCGCCACCAGTTCACCCACCAGCCATCGTTGAAATCCAGTGCGATGGTCTGGCCCAGCGCCACCGGCGGCGGGGTCTCGGGGACATCGGGAATGCCGATCTGGATCCCCTCGACGGCATCGCCAAATCCGCTCACCAACAACTCAGCGATATCACGGATGGCCTGTTCATAGAGTTTCTTGGCCGCGGTTTGCGAACGAGACCCCAACAGCGAATGCGCCGAACGCAACAGGATGCGCAGACCCGAAGGATCATACTCCCAGACCACATGTTCACCCCAGTCCTCAAGGTGCTTGATCAGCGAATGCGTAGCGCGGTCGACAAAGGTGGCATGGGCGCGGTCGGCCCGCTGCTGGTAGTCGACCATGAGCCGCTCCAGTTCGGCATCGAGCGCGGCAAGGCTCTTCTGTTCGACGCGATCGAACCCGGCGAGCAGTTCCTTTCCGCTGACCGGCGTGGCCGATTTCTGCGCGTGCAACCGGATCGATTTCGACGCCGCCTGACTGGTGGCGACGGTTACCGCCGCACTGGCGATCTCGGTCAGGCAAGGATCGCCGAGATGCACCACCGCCCGCTGTGAAATCGCGTTCAAAAGCGCCGGCACACCCGACAGGTCCCAGACCATGTTGGCCGGCGACTGGTCGCTACGACCCGGCGTGAGGTTGGCAGCGGCCCAGTCGAGCAGGGTCTTGGAATGATCCTCGGTCATCTCCTGCAATTCGCCGGTCAGGGCTTTGTTGGCCCAATAGGCGCTGCCGAAGACGATTTCGGTGTCATGTGGCCCGTGATGGTCCTTCAGGGTCTGGCGGATACTGTCTTCGATCTCGGCGATCTGGTTGGCCGGATCCGGCAGTTCGTCGATGCGGTTGACGAAGATGATCACGTCGCGCGAATTCAGGTTCGAGATCAGCCGGATCAGCCCCATATCGACCGAAGTCAGCGCCTGACCGGCCGACAGCACGACCACACATAGACGGCTGTCGCGCACCGCCTTGATGGTGATCTGCTCGCGCAGCAGGAAGGTGTCGTTCACGCCCGGCGTATCGCGCAGGCACATCCGGAACGGCACCGTCTGGCAATTGAGATAGAGATCGGCCGAACGGGTAATGTCGGCAAAGCGGCCTTGTTCATCGCCCGTGCCCGCGGCATCTGAACCCTCTTCGAGGTCAAAGTCGTCGCCGAGGCAGATGTAGCGCTCGAGCAGGTTCTTGTCGAAATAACCGTATTCGTGCTTTTGCCCCATGAGCAGTTCGAAATTCCGCCCCAGACGGGCGCGTGATTTCTCGCGGATCATTTCGACCTGGGCCTGCAGCTTCTGCAGCTCACTGTCGGCACCGGCGCGCCCCGCAAGCTCGCCCATGCGACCGCCCTTGGTGGTCAGCCGGTTCCATTCGTCCTCGGCCATGAACTGGAAGCGCGCGCCGGTCTCCTTGCGGCTGCGGCCCGGTTCGAGATGCAGCGAGGTCACCACCGAGGTCCACGGATTCACGTCGGCGGGAAGCAGATCGGCCCAACCGGCCATGGCATTGATCAGCGAGGTCTTGCCGGATTTGACTTGACCCAGGATCGTCACACTCGGCTCGAACTCGTCAAGTTGGTCCTTGAGACGCTTTACCGACCGCGCGGCGCCTTTCTCGGCCACCTGCGACAGCGAATCGAGCGCCTCGCCCAGTTGACGGGCGCGATCGGCAAACGCGGCCAGGTCGTCCATGCCGGCGCGCAGGTTCGTCGGCCGCGCCGAGGCCCTGATTTCAGTCGTGGGAACGATATCTGCT
The DNA here is from genome assembly GCF_030848945.1 of Marimonas arenosa. GTDB lineage: Bacteria > Pseudomonadota > Alphaproteobacteria > Rhodobacterales > Rhodobacteraceae > Marimonas > Marimonas arenosa. The sequence goes on along the minus strand of NZ_JANHAX010000003.1, from coordinate 639,528 downwards.
TCGATGTTCATTTCTTACCTTTGACCATGGCGTGGTTTTCCAAACCCTTCTGTCATCGTCCAGGACCGGGAACCGCCCGACACCAACACTGTTTGCTTCCACAATCTGGCACGACAATGTGTTAAGATTTTGGCCGCTTCGCGGAAGAAAAACTGTCGTCCGATCAGGCCGATTCTCGTATACTCAACTCCTTGCGCATCTGCAGTAAAAGCGTCACCGCATCGAGTGCCGCATCTTCGCCACGCTCGAGTTGAAACAGCATCAGCATCTCCTCGCCTTCCCGGGCGCTGTCCTGCGCCTGCTGCAAGGCTGGGTCGTCGGACAATGTCTCGTGCAGGTGCGACGACAGTGCGCCGATGGTTGCCGCGCAGCGCTCCAGCACCGCATCGGTATCAACCGCCGCCTCGCCGTCAATCTCGCGCAGGAGTTCCTTTCCACTGGCGGTGAGGATCTTCACCGCGCTATCGAGGATCAACTGTGTTCCGGCGGCCGGCTGCATCCCAACCTCTGCACCGGCCGACGGAGAGATCCCGGCGCCGTTCGCCCTCGCTTCGGCGGCGTCCGACGACACCTTGGCAGCCACCGAGGCGGCACCCGCCCGCGTCGGCCACTTGCCCTCGGTCAGTTGCGTCAGCAGCATCTGGGCCTGGTCGATATCGGCGGACCGCCCTGAAGCCACCTGGGCGGCGATTTCGTCGCACAGGCTCTTGCCACCGCTCGAACTCCAAAGTTGAGCGTCTGGTTCCTGCTGTGCGCTGAGCGCGCTCAGTGCCTGCAGCGTGGCGACCGGGTACATCCCCAGGAACTCCTCGCTCACGATCGGATCCAGCGTCTCGAGGGTCTCGGACAGCACGCCCCACATCATTTGCCGATCGGCACGGGTGATGACCAGGAAACTGTGATCCTTGATCTCGTCGGGCACGCTGGACCAGAGGAGTTGTTCGTTTTCACCGAAGGAATTCGTGCACCACAGCACCATATCGGCATCTTTGAGTGCCGCGGCGAGAATACGCTTGCTGATCTCCGGCGCCTGGCCGAGGCCAAGTTCGCGATAGCTCTGCCCTTGCAACGATGGTTGCGGCAGCATCTGCTGTGCCCGAATTACCCCGCGCGGCGGCGAAGCATCGACCAGCAGCCCGTCTCGTTCGACGGTCTTACCGTTCTCCAGTTCGAACAGAACCTGTTCCTCGGGTCCGAAGGTGACATCAAGCACCGGCACCCCGTCCGACCCCCCGATCACCTGGCGCTCCAGCATCATGTTGATCAGCGACGATTTTCCGCTACCCGGCAGGCCCGTCACCACGATACGGATCGGACGGCGAAGGTGATCGATCAGCCGCGCGCCCCAGTCCCGGAAATGCGGAGGCACTTCGCGTGTGCTGAGATACTCATCCAGTTGTGCGGCGATCTGCTCCAGGTCTTGTTGGCGTTCCACGGCTCACCTCGTGTTGGTCTTGTTGGTCTTGTTGGCCCCGGTCGTGTCGTCACCCCGTGGCACTGGCCCGGTTCGAGACCCGCGCCACGATCGTCACGTCTCCGTGATCCTGGCGCAGAACCTTGCGGCGCAGGCTGTCCTCAACCCCAACCGGAGCTGTTGTGCCGGGTCGGACAACACGGATGACGCAGAGCGAAACGTTGTCTTGATGGGGATCATCGGCATTTTCGATCGCTGTCATCAATGCGGCGGCGATCTCTTCGGCCGGGCGATGGCGCAACGGACGTAGGATACGCGCAAGATCCTCTTCGCCCAGCACCAGAAGCCCGTCACTGGCGGCGACCAGGATATCGCCCTCTGCCAGTTGGAAAGGCTTCGCCGGGCAATCGATCTGCGGAATCTCCTCGCCCACCAGCACCGATGTGAGGCTGTCCTGCTCGGGGTGGTTAAGCGCCTCGTCGCGCTCCATCAGCCCACTGGCCACAAGAAAGTCGATTTGCGAGCCGACCGCGTGATCCTCGTTGAGCCGTGACAGCACTCCATCCCGCATCAGGTAGAAAGGCGAATCGCCCACCGAAATCCAGAACAGGCGATCCTCGATAAGTACCGGGGCCAGCAGCGTGGCCCCCATCAGCTGATCGTCGGGGCGTTCCTGTGAATACAGCCCGACACAGTCGTTCGCACCGATCGCCGCATCGCGCAGAATCTCCCCGATCCGCGACTCCATCTCGGCAACGTCGCCGGATTGCAGCTTGAGTTCGCTGAACACCTCGGTAACGACGATCTTGCTGGCGACATCGCCGGCCGCATGACCGCCCATCCCGTCGGCGAGAACCGCGAACCCGACGCCGCTGCCCGAGGGGAAATCGGAAATCAATGCGTCTTCCTGGCGGTCTCGACGGCCCTGGCTGATCGCAGTGGCAGCGTCATAGCTGAACTTATCCATGGGCAGCATGACTGGGTTGGCCTTTCTGCCCCTCGGCCCAGGAAAACTCCGGACCGCACAGCGGCATGAAGCGCAGAGTGGTCTCACCGATCCGGATTGTGTCGCCGGCCGCCAGCGCCTGCGTGCTCAGCACCGGCATGTTGTTGCAGCGCACGAGATTCGCCTTGCCGCCGTGCCCGATGAAAAACGCGTTCTGCTCGGCGTCAAAAGCGATGGCAGCGTGGTTTTCGCGCGAAATCGAGTTGTCTCCAAAATCCAGCCGCACGGTCTGACTCTCGCCACGTCCGATCTGCGAGACACCGTTGAACAGGGTGAAAGCGGCACCGCGGCCCGGGCCTCCGATCACAACCAACCAGCCTACCGGGAACTGCGTGTAGCTCTCTTCCTCGTCGCCGGCGGATGCCCGGGCGAAGGGATCGGCCTCCTTTCCCATGCCGCTGTTGAACCCCAGAAGCCGTGTCTTGGCGCGGCCGGCACGGCCCTTGCCGCGGCCACCGGCCGGCGCGGGTACCTCGACCGCGGCGGATCCGCTGTCTTCTGCCTTTTCCGCCGGCTGGGACCCGGCCATCGGGCGGACGGCGCGCAGCACCGCCGCACCCGGAGCTTCCGCCTCCTGCGGCGCAACTGCAGCCGCAGCGGCCAGAGCCGCATCGGCGGGTTCATCGAACGGCTTCATCACCGGCACATCGGGGGTATCGTTTTCGTCGTCGACCTCGGCGGCCTCGACCATCGCCGGCTCGAAACCGGTCTCGAAACCGGTATTGTCGCCCTCGTCGCCTGGCTCGATGTCGCAGGCCTCGTCGTCACTGATCATTTCGGCCGGAGCATCGGACTCCGCAACCCACTCGTCGTCTTCTTCCGAGCAATCGTCCACGCCGTCGTGCGACCAGGCGTCTTCCTCGACCAGGTTCTCTTCGGTTTCGACGTCTCCGGTTTCGATTTCTTCGGCGTCGTCCGACATGATGAGGTCACCCTCATGCTCATGATCACCGGGGGCATCCTCGAGCGCAATCAGTTCGTCGAGTGAGTCTGCCTCGTCCTCGAGATCTCCAGTATCCGAATCGGAAGACCGGGTCTCGTCCATGATCCGATAGAAATCCTCGGCCTTGAAAGGGGTGCGCAAGTCGGACGCGACCTCGTCAGGCGCCTCGGCCCATTCTGCCTCTTCGGCGACAGCAGCATCGCTGCTTTTCTGCTCGATAAGGTCTCGGATGAATTTCATGCCTGGTCCTTTCAGGATTATACTGTTGTTGCCGAGTTGCGGGACCGGATCAGGGTCCCCGTCAGAAGCCGCCCGATCAGCGATTTCGGACGCACTTCATGTTCATCGCTCCGCTCGGAGACCTTCACTGCATCAAGCTTGGCCTTGGCCTTGAGAATTCGGTCTTGTTCACGCATCCAGGCATCGACGTCCTCGATCGGGTTTCCGAAGAGATCCACCGGTTGTTTCGGGCGCCTTGCCTTGGCCGCTGGAATAGAAGTGTCCTGTGATTTGACCTTCCGGCGCGGCTTGGTGCCGGTGGAGCTACTTGCCACGACGGTGTTGGTGTCTTCCACCAGCTTTGACAGAGCCTGGAGGTCAACCTCGGCCACCCTGGGAATGAACTTTTCGGCTCGCTTCGGCGAGGCTGCGAACGACTTTACCGGGCCCGCCGCTGCGGCCGAGTCCGGTTCGGACGCATCCAGTTGTTCGATCCATTCCGCTGCGCTCTGGATCCGGTCGCTTTTGTTTACCGACAATGCCTGGTCGATCAGCTTCAGGAACGCCGGATCAAAGGCCCAGTCACCCCCGGTCAGCGGAACGTAGGGGTCCCCGTGTCCGGCTTCGATCTCCTCGTGTCGCGACCAGCTGTCCGGCGGAGTTTCACCGGTGATCAGGTGATAGAAGGTCGCTGCCAGCGCATAGAGATCACTCGAGCTGTCCTGAGTCGCGTCCTCGATATAGAACTCGTGCGGCGAGTAGCCATCCTTCACCGCCAGCAGGAACGTCGCGGCCGTGAGAGACTGCTTCGTGTTCTCGCGGGCTGCGCCAAAGTCAATCAGCGTGAGGTGATTATCGCGGTCCAGCAGCAGGTTGTCGGGCGAGATATCACGGTGCAGGAACCCCATTTCGTGCAGGTGCGCCACCGCATCGAGCGTCTGGCGCAGGCAATGCTCCAACAAATCCGGCGTCAGACGCCCCGGCGTGATTTCAAGAATGTCGATCAGTTCTTCACCGTCGACAAAGTCCATCGCCATATATGCGGTATGGTTTTCCTCGAATACCTGATGCACGGCGACGATATTGGGGTGTTTCAATCGGGCCAGACGACGGGCCTCGGCGACGAAGTTCCAGACGATCTTCTGATAGGTGCTCTGCTGCGCCTCCGAGGCTGGCATCACCAGGAGCCCATCACGCACGCAAAGACCGTCGGGGAAACATTCCTTAACCACAACCTGACGCGCCAGGCTGTCGCGCGCCAGATAGGTCATCCCGAAGCCACCGATGGCGAGTTGGCTTTTGATTTCGTATTGGCCTTGCAGCAGCATGGCGCCATCAGGCAGTCCGCAGGCTGCTGCGCGATCATCTTGGTTTTCGTTTTTCTGCATCATGTCCTAAGTGCCCGCAAATCCGATCCGGAGCCGGAATACTCCTGAAGGAACAACTATTCAGCGGGTCGAGGGTTATGAGAAAATGTGGCTTCAAAATGGCCATTCCCAGCCGAGGTTTTGGCAACTCGGGCGGTTTTGCCGGATCGGCGGATGCCCGCGCAAACCGGCGCTCACCTGCGGCCGCTTTGCAACAGATGCCTCCGGGCATCCCAACGCGTCGTTGTGTGGCATCCGGCATTGACGAAATGGCGACCCCGGCAGGATTCGAACCTGCAACCTGCCCCTTAGGAGGGGGCTGCTCTATCCAGTTGAGCCACGGGGCCGCGTGCCGCATTCTTACCGTGGGAAATCGGGGATGTCATCGCCCTGTCGATTCTGATGCTGGGACCGCAATCCATCTGCCCGCCGCAGTCCGTGACCAAAAAGCGCGGCGCGCTTGAACAAAGCTCCTGCTTCGGGCTAACTGACTGCGAAACCAGCCGGGAAGCCGCCCTTGAACAAACCATCCAATCGCCCCCTGACCCTGCGCGACGTCTCCGAAGCTTCCGGTGTTTCCGAGATGACGGTCAGCCGGGTACTGCGCAACCGCGGCGACGTCTCCGCGGCGACCCGCCAGAAGGTGCTGCAGGCGGCCAAACGGCTGGGTTACGTGCCCAACAAGATCGCCGGCGCGCTGGCCAGCCAGCGGGTCAACCTGGTGGCGGTGATCATCCCGTCGATGTCGAACATGGTCTTCCCCGAGGTGATGACCGGGATCAGCCGCACGTTGGAAGACACCGAGCTGCAGCCGGTGGTCGGGATCACCGACTACCTTCCCGAAAAGGAAGAGAAGGTGCTTTACGAGATGCTCTCGTGGCGTCCGTCGGGCGTGATCATCGCCGGGCTCGAGCATTCCGACGCCAGCCGCGCCATGCTCAAGGCCAGCGGCATTCCGGTGGTCGAGATCATGGATACCGATGGCCAGCCGGTCGACAGCGTTGTCGGCATTTCGCATCGCACCGCCGGCCGGAAGATGGGCGAAGCAATCGCGGCGGCGGGTTACAGGCGTATCGCCTTTCTCGGCACCAAGATGCCGCTCGACCACCGCGCCCGCAAACGGTTCGAAGGGTTCACCCAAGCCTTGGCCAAGGCCGGAATCGAGGTGGCTGATCAGGAATTCTATTCCGGCGGTTCGGCGCTGGCCAAAGGTCGCGAGATGACCGAAACCGTGCTCAAGCGCACGCCGGATCTGGATTTCATCTACTATTCGAACGACATGATCGGCGCCGGTGGGCTGCTTTACCTGCTTGAAAAAGGCGTGCGCATTCCCGGAAAGATGGGGCTGGCCGGGTTCAACGGGGTCGAGCTGCTGCAAGGCCTGCCGATGCGTCTGGCCACGATGGATGCCTGTCGCTTCGAGATCGGCAGGAAGGCGGCCGAGATCATCCTGGCCCGCAGCCGCGAAGATAGCGGCGACACGTCGCCTGAACGGATCGAACTGACTCCGACCCTGTCGCGCGGCGATACGCTGCGCAGTTGAGCGTCCAGACTGCAAGATAGCAAAAACTCGCGCATTAAACCTCCGGTAACACCCGGCTGCTAATCCTTGCCCCGGGTGAGTAATCAAGGTGGTGGAGATGCGCGCGAAGAGCAATGCCGCGCCGGTCATCATCAAGAGGAAGAAAGTCATCAGCGGCGACGGGCATCATGGCGGTGCCTGGAAAGTCGCCTACGCCGACTTCGTAACGGCGATGATGGCCTTCTTTCTTCTGATGTGGCTGCTGAACGCGACAACTGAAAAGCAACGCAAGGGCGTGGCCGATTATTTCAGCCCGACCATTCCAATCAACCGCATCTCGGGCGGCGGCGACGGGGCGTTCGGCGGGGAAAGCGTGTTTTCGGAAATGACACTGCCGCAGAGCGGTACCGGCGCTACCAATCGCCAACCGACCGAAGCGAACCAGGCCCGCGGCGAACACGGACTGTCACAGCACGGGGCCGACGCCCGCGGCGAAAACTCCGCCGAGGCCAGCGAAAGTGACTTTGCCTTCGCCCGGATTGAGGAGGCGCTGGCGGGCCTCGGCGGCGAAAGCGCGGTGACCGACGAGATGTTCAAGCATATCGTTACCCGCGTCACCGACGAGGGCCTCGTGATCGAACTCTTCGATCTCGAAACCGTGCCGCTGTTCAAGCGCGACAGCGATACGCCCACCCGGGCGCTGCGCGATCTGAGCACGATGCTGGCGCGGATCATCCCGCTGGTCGAAAACAAGGTGGCGATCGGCGGTCATGCCCGGTCACGGCCGGTCGTAGTGGCGCAGAACCCCGTCTGGAAGCTGTCGTCGTCGCGCGCCGATGCCATGCGCGGGCTGCTCGAGACCAGCGGGCTCGCCACGGGCCGCGTCACCCGCGTCACCGGCCATGCTGACAATCAACCGGCCGTAACTAACCCGATGGCCGTGCGCAACAACCGGATCGAGATCGTCCTGCTGCGGAGCCCCTAACGAATGTCCAGAGGATTTTAGACGTTAGCGCGCTGTTAAGCGGCAACCTTTATGCCTCGTATCGAGACCTGAGGTCGATGCAGCAGAAAGGCGTATCCATGACGATTTCATCCTCGCTCAATGCCGGCGTGGCAGGCCTTGCCGCCAATGCCACCCGCCTGGCGACCATTTCCGACAACATCGCGAACTCGGCCACATTCGGATACAAACGGATCGAAGCCGATTTCCACTCGATGGTGATCTCCTCGACGGGCGGAACCTATTCCGCCGGCGGGGTGCGCACCACGACCCAGCGCCTCATTGACGAGCGCGGTGCGCTGGTAGCCACGTCGAACCCGACCGATCTGGCGGTGCGCGGCCGCGGAATGCTGCCCGTGACCTCGATCACCGAAGTCGAGGCCGGCAATGGCAACCCGCAGATGCTGCTGACCACCACTGGTTCGTTCCGCACCGACGATCAGGGCTATCTCGTCACTGAATCCGGCCTCGTGTTGATGGGCTGGCCGGCCCTGCCCGACGGCACGGTGCCCACTTTCCCGCGTGACACGTCGGACGGTCTGGAACCGGTTCAGATCAACGTCAACCAGTTTTCCGGCGAACCGACCACCCGGATCGACCTCGGGATCAACCTGCCCGCCACCGAAACCGAAGCCGGGGCGGCTGGCTCGGCATCGGAATTGTCGATCGAGTACTTCGACAATCTCGGTACGTCCGAAAACATCTCGATCGAGTTTACGCCGACCGTGCCAGGCACCGGCTCGTCGAACGAATGGACGATGGTGATCACCGATACCGCCACCCCCGGCGCCGTGATCGGCGAATACACGCTGACCTTCGATGATAGCCGGACCGCGGGCGGTACGCTCCTGTCGGTGGCGACCATCAGCGGCGGCGCCTACGATCCCGCTACCGGCTCCCTGATCGCAAACGTGGCGGGCGGCCCGATGGAGGTCAATATCGGCCTTCTGGGCGCCGCCGACGGTCTGACCCAGCTCAGCGACACCTTCGCGCCGGTCTCGATCAGCAAGGATGGTTATCCGGTTGGCAACATGACCTCGGTTGAGGTCGACCCCAACGGCTTCGTGCATGCCTTCTTTGATACCGGCATCACCCGCACGATCTATCAGATCCCGCTGGTCGATCTGCCCAATCCGAATGGGTTGGTCACGCTCGATCAACAAACCTATCTGCCTTCGCCCGAAAGCGGCTCTTATTTCCTGTGGAACGCAGGTGACGGGCCAACCGGCGACATCGTCGCCTTTGCGCGTGAGGAATCGACCACCGATGTTGCCGGTGAACTGACGGCAATGATCGAAACGCAACGCGCCTATTCGTCGAACGCCAAGGTCATCCAGACCGTCGACGAAATGTTGCAGGAAACCACCAACATCAAGCGCTAACCGGTGCCGGGGCCATAGAGGTCCCGCCGCCCTTCCCCCCCTGAGCAGAGGAAACTTCCATGAGTCTGTCCGGCGCCCTTTCGAACGCACTGTCGGGGCTCACCGCGGCCTCGCGCGCGGCACAGATCACCGCCTCGAACCTTTCCAATATCATGACCGAGGGTTATGGCCGGCGCGAGCTTGAAGTCAGCGCGCGCGTCATCGGCGGCCATGGTGGGGTGCAAGTGAACGGCATCCTCCGCCATGCCAATCCCGGCCTCATCGCCGAGCGCCGCATGGCCAGTTCGGATCAGGCCGGCAGCAGCCGGCTTGCCGATTTTTTCCAGCGTCTCGAAGCACTGGTCGGCACCCCGGTCGCGGGCGACTCGCTCTCCGCCCGTATAGCCGATTTCGAGGCAAGCCTCGTCCAGGCGACCAGTCGCCCGGACCTCGCCGGTAGGCTGAACCAGGTCTTTATGGACGCGACGGAGGTGGTGAAGACCTTCGCACGCGTCTCTGACGGTATCCAAACCCTGCGCGGCGAGGCTGATCGCGAAATCGGCGCCACGGTGGACCGGCTCAACACCACCCTCGGTCAGGTCCGCGATCTCAACATCCAGATTTCGCATGCCATGGTGAACGGCCGCGACACCTCGGCGATGCAAGATCAGCGCCAGATTCTGGTCGACGAAATTTCGGAGATCGTGCCGGTCAAGGAATTTCAGCGCGATCTCGGTGCGATCGCGCTTTTCACTCCGGGCGGTGCCATCCTGGTCGACGGTACGGCCGCCGAACTGAGCTTTAGCCCTACCAACGTGGTCGTGCCGCACATGACGCTGGCCGGCGGGCTGCTCTCCGGACTTGAAATCAACGGCGAACCGGTTTCCACGGCGCCCTCGGGCGGCCCGATCAGCGGCGGTCGGCTGGCCGCGCTGTTCCAGATCCGCGACGAACTGGCGCCCGAAACCCAGAGCCAATTGGACGCCGTGGCGCGCGACCTGGTCGAGCGCTTTCAGGATGCCGGGCTCGACGCCACCCGCGCGCCGGGCGATCCGGGGCTGTTTACCGACGGCGGACTGGCCTTTGCCGCCGCCAACGAGATGGGCCTTGCCGGCCGGCTTGAGATCAACGCCGCGGTCGATCCCGACGCCGGCGGCGCCACCTGGCGGCTGCGTGACGGGCTCGGCGCCGCGGTGCCCGGACCGGTGGGCAACTCGCAACTGCTCCAGGACATGCAAGCAGCGCTCAACGTGTTGCGCGTGCCGACCTCGGGCGATTTCGGAACCGGGGCGCAGTCCGCCACAAACTTGCAGGCCACCTTCCTGGGCGAGATCGGGTCGGCCCGCGAGGTCAGCGACCAGGCGGTCAGTTTCGCCGCCGCACGCTTTTCCGCTGTCAATACCGAGGTCCTCGAGGAAGGGGTCGATTCGGATCAGGAGATGCAGCGCCTGATGCTGATCGAACAGGCCTATGCCGCCAACGCGCGGATGATGGAAGTGGTCGACGACATGATGCAAGCCCTTATGAGGATCTGACGCATGCCCCTCTATTCGATAGGAGATCTCGCCAGCAGCTTCATCCTGCGCCGCCAGAACCTACGGCTCAATCAGGACCTCGCCAGGCTGAGTCAGGAACTGGCAAGCGGCACCGCCGCCGACATCCCGCGACACCTCGACGGCAACTATGCCTATCTTGGCGATATCGAACGCGGGCTGCGCGTCAACGAAGGCTTCGCCACCGCCGCGAAAGAGGCCGCGTTCGTCACCGGGGCCATGCAAACCGCGCTCGACCGGGTTCAGCACACAACGACCAAGCTGTCGGCCGACCTGGTAATGGCCGGCAAAACCTCCCTGCCAGAGGTGACCGAGACCGCCTCGAACGCCGCCCGCGGCGAGTTGGGGGCGCTTTTGTCGGCGCTCAACACAAATGTCGCGGGTCGGGCGCTGTTTTCCGGTATCGCCACCGATGCGCTCAGCTTTGCCTCGGCCGATACCTTCATCGCGGACCTGAAAATCGCCGTCGCCGGCGAGGTCACGCTGGGCGGCATTCTCACCGCCATCGACGACTGGTTCAACCTGCCCGGCGGCGGCTTCGAAACCGTGGGCTATCTCGGCTCGGACACCGACCTGCCACCCTTCCTCGTGGGTGAGGGCGAAACCGTCGATCTCGACCTGCGCGGTGACAGCCAGATCGTGCGCGACATGCTCAAACACACCACCATCGCCGCGCTGGCCTCGGACCCGGACCTGGCCTATCCCAGCTATCTTCAGGGCGAGCTGCTGGTCGCCGCCGGCGAGGGCATGATGACCGCCCAGGACGAACTAGCCCAGATCCGTGCCGATCTCGGATACGCCGAGGCCCGGATCGAGGAGAACCGCACCCGGTTGTCGACTGAAAGTACCGGCCTCGAGATGGCCCGCGGCGAGCTTTTGGGGGTCGATCTTTACGACACCGCCACACGGCTGGAAAACGTCCAGTTTCAACTCGAAGCGCTCTATACCGCCACCGCGCGGCTGTCGGGCTTGTCGCTTGTGGAGTATCTCAGATGATCCGCCGTCTCCGCGCCAGTCTCCTGTTTCTGCTATTGAGTCTGCCAATAGCCGCCAGCGCCAACAGCATCCGCATCAAGGACCTGGTCGAATTCGACGGGGTGCGCGGCAACGATCTGGTGGGATACGGCCTCGTCGTCGGGCTCAACGGCACCGGCGATGGCATTCGCAACGCGCCGTTTACCGAAGAGATCATGTCGAACATTCTCGAGCGCCTCGGGGTGAACGTCACCGGTGAACAGTTTCGCCCCAAGAACGTTGCCGCCGTCTTCGTCACCGCCAGCCTGCCACCCTTCGCCCGCGCGGGCGGCAAGATCGACGTCACGGTGTCGGCCATCGGCGATGCTAAAAGCCTGCTCGGCGGTACGCTGATCATGACTCCGTTGAACGCCGCCGACGGCCAGATCTATGCCGTGGCTCAAGGCACGGTGATCGCCGGCGGCGCCACCGCCGCGGGCGAGGCCGCGAGCGTGGTGCAGGGCGTGCCGACTGCCGGCGTGATACCTGCCGGTGCGCGTGTCGAACGCGAGATTGAGTTTGACCTCGGCTCGCTCAAGTCCCTTCGGCTCGCGCTGCGCGAGCCCGATTTCACCACTGCCGCGCGAATCGAACAGGCGATCAACAGCAATTTCGGACGCGGCGTGGCCTTGATGCTGGATCCCGGCACGGTGCGGCTCAGTGTTGGCGCCACCGGCATGCGGTCACCAGCCCACGCCCTAGGCCGGATCGAGAACATCCTGGTTACGCCCGAACGCAAAGCCCGCGTGGTGGTCGATCAGCGCTCCGGCACCATCGTGATGGGTGAGGGCGTGCGAATCTCTCGTGTTGCAGTCAGTCAAGGCGGACTTACCCTCCGCATCCGGGAAACCCCACTCGCGGTGCAGCCCAACCCGTTCGCCGAGGGCGAGACCGTGGTGGTACCGCGCACCCAGGCCGAGCTTGAGGAAGAGCCCGGCATCAGTTTGGCCGAAATCCGGCCCGGAACATCCTTGTCCGAGGTCATCGCCGGGCTCAACGCGCTGGGTGTTGCCCCGCGCGACATGATCGACATCCTCAAGAGCATCAAGGCCGCCGGCGCGCTGCATGCCGAATTCGTAGTGAACTGACCTGTCTGCAAGCACAAAACCGCTCGGATAACCTTGCACAGCAGTCGGTGAAGACGTCGCCGGGCGAAACCGAAATCGTCTACAGGTCCTGGGTCGGCTCAGCTTGCGCTCAACTCTGCCGAAGGAATGATTGGGAAAAATCGTCCACCCGACCACAACCCGAACCAGCTTTCGCCCTCAACCTCGTGATGGCTTCCTATATCAACCAGGCGGTAGAAACTCTTGCGGTCGATCAGCGCCTCGAGGCGGTCGCGCACCGTCACGTAGGGTGACGGCTCGCCGGTCTCGACATCACGCACCACCCGAATCGGGTGATCCGGCCCGGCGACGGTGAAATCGCCGACATTGGTCTGGAAGGTCAGTTTTTTCGACTGTCCCGTGCCGTCCACCTCGAAATCAACCGCCACGAAAGGCGCGTCGTCCACGGTTATTCCGACCTTCTCGGCCGGCGTCACCAGAAAGTAGTCGTCACCATCACGCCGCAGGATCGTCGAGAACAGTCGCACCAGTTCAGGCCGCCCAATCGGCGTACCGAGATAGAACCATGTCCCGTCCCGCGCGATCCGAATATCCAGGTCGCCACAGAACGGCGGGTTCCACAGATGCACCGGCGGCAATCCCTTGCCCTTCGCAGCCATCCGTGCCGCCGCCGCGATGCCCTCGGCCGTGGGCCTCACGTTCATTTGTCCGCTCATAGCTTTTTACATTCCTGCCAAGCGCGCTAAACTCGTGCATAAGCGTAACGCATCCCGAGGAGCATTGCCATGACCGAGCACGCGGACCTGGTGTCCGACATCGAAGCGCTGGAAGCGAAACTGGCCGGGGCCAAGGCCTCGATCACCCGCCGCTTCATCGGCCAGGAAACTGTTGTCGACCTGGCGCTGTCGGCTCTGCTGTGCGGCGGCCATGCCCTGTTGATCGGCCTGCCCGGCCTCGGCAAGACCCGTTTGGTCGAGACACTCTCGACCGTGATGGGACTTGACGCCAACCGGGTGCAGTTCACCCCCGATCTGATGCCGGCCGACATTCTGGGCTCGGAAGTGCTGGAAACCGGCGCAGACGGCAGCCGAACCTTCAAGTTCATTCCCGGGCCGATCTTCTGTCAGCTGCTGATGGCCGACGAGATCAACCGGGCCAGTCCGCGCACCCAGTCGGCACTGCTGCAGGCGATGCAGGAGCGTCAGGTCACCGTTGCCGGCCGGGACCGCCCGCTCGAGCCACCGTTCCACGTGCTCGCCACCCAAAACCCGATCGAACAGGAAGGCACCTACCCGCTCCCCGAGGCGCAGCTCGACCGCTTTCTTGTTCAGATCGACGTGCTTTATCCCGACCGCGACACTGAAAAGGACATCCTTCTTGCCACCACCGGCGTCGCCGAGGACGAAGCGCACAATGTCTTCTCACCGGCCGAACTGGTGGCCGCACAGACCTTGCTCAGGCGAATGCCGGTGGGCGACGCGGTGGTCGAACAGATCCTCGATCTGGTCCGCGCCTTCCGCCCCGAAGATCCAACCGCCAGCGAGACCGTGCGCAACTCGGTCGCCTGGGGACCGGGGCCGCGGGCGGCGCAGGCGCTGATGCTGACGGTGCGCGCCCGCGCGATGTTGCAGGGGCGGCTGGCCCCCAGCACCGACGACGTTCTGGCGATGGCCCGGCCAGTGCTGAGCCACCGCATGGCCTTGAACTTCGCCGCCCGAGCTCGCGGCGAACGCCTTACAGAGCTGATTGACACCACTGCCGACGCCGTACTCCGCCAGGAGGCTGCCGCGTGACCATGGCTCCCGCCGACACCGCGCCTTCGGCCACCTTGCGGGCCCGGGCCGAGGCCGAAGCGGCGTATTTCCCGCCGCTTCTCGCCCGCGCGGAACAGTTGGCAGGTGCCGTGCTGCTGGGCGAACACGGCCGCCGCCGCGCCGGACTAGGCGACGATTTCTGGCAATACCGGCCCGTCCGCCCCGGCGATTCGCGCCGTATGATCGACTGGCGCCGCTCGGCCCGCTCGGATGCGCAATTCGTGCGCGAGAAGGAATGGCAGATCGCCCAGAGCGTCCAGCTCTGGGTCGATCAGGCGGCCTCGATGCGCTTCGCCAGCACCACCAACCTGCCGCAAAAGGCCGACCGGGCCCGGCTGCTGGCCCTGTCCCTGTCGATCCTGCTGATCCGAGCCGGCGAACGCGTCGGCCTCACCGGCAGCACCCTGCCACCACAAAGCGGCGAGGTGCAGATCCGGCGTCTGGCTCAGAGCCTTTCCCACGATGACGTGGCCGATTATGCCGCCCCCGAGGCCCGCGGCATGCTGCCCCATGCCCGGGCGCTGTTCGCTTCGGATTTCCTCGGCGACATTGCCGCCGTCACTGCCGCTCTGACAAAGGCCGCAGACCGCGGCGTGCGCGGCGTACTGCTGCAGGTGCTCGACCCTAGCGAAGAGGGTTTTCCGTTCCGTGGCCGCACCATCTTCGAAAGCGTCGGTGGAACGTTGGCGCATGAAACCCTCAAGGCCGACGAACTTCGCGACCGGTATCTCGACCGCCTCGCCGCGCGCAAGGACCAGTTGACCGCACTCTGCGCCGCGACCGGCTGGCGCTATCTCTGCCATCACACCGAAGACAGCGCACAATCGGCGCTCTTGTGGCTTTACGCCGCCTTCGACGGAGGTACGGCATGACGCTCGGCCCCATCGCTTTCACCGCGCCCTGGCTGCTGACAGCGCTGATCGCACTGCCGATTCTTTGGCTCTTGCTGCGCGCCATTCCTCCCGCGCCGGTCAGAAAGTTTTTTCCCGGCGTGGTGCTTCTGCTGGGATTACGCGACGATGACAGCGTCTCTGACCGAACGCCATGGTGGCTGTTGCTGTTACGTATGGCCGCCGTAGCAGCGGTCATCCTCGGGCTTGCCGGGCCAGTGTTGAACCCCGAAGAACGCCGCGCCGCCGACCGTGGCCCGCTGCTGATCCTCCTGGATGCCAGCTGGGCCAGCGCGGACAGCTGGACCGCGCGGCTCGACATGGTGTCGAAACTGCTGAACGAGGCCGGACGCGACGGGCGCCCCGTCGCGATTTCGCGCCTGACCCAGCCCGAACCGCCTCTTTTCCAGTCGGCCGCCGCCTGGCAAAGCCGGCTTGCCGGTCTGACGCCGAATCCCTGGTCTCCGACACCTGCCATGCAGGGCGCCTTCGTTGCCCTTCTTGAAGACGGCGCACGGTTCGAAACCCTGTGGATGTCCGACGGTCTGGACCGTGTCGGCCGCGACGATCTGCTTGCCGCTCTGGAACGACATGGGCGCGTCTCGGTCTTCCAGGCGCCGGCTGCGGTCCTCGCCCTGGCCCCGGTCACGATCGAGGACGGCGCAGTGCAGGTCACGGCGCTGCGCAGCCGGAGCACGGGCCCGCAGGACATCCTGGTGCAAGCGCATGGCCGCGACCCGACGGGCACCGAACGGGTGTTGGCCGACCTGCCGCTGAGCTTCGCCGCGGACGAAGACGGCACCACCGGCACCCTGAACCTGCCGGCGGAACTGCGCGGGCGTCTCACCCGTTTCCGCATCGCCGGTCAGGACAGCGCCGGCGGTCTCGCCCTCACCGACGACAGCCTGCGCCGACGCGAAGTGGCGCTGGTCGCTGGCCTGGAGAACCGCGAAGGACTGGAACTGCTGTCGCCGCTGCACTACCTGCGCAGGGCGCTCGCCCCCAGCGCCGACCTGCTGGAAGGCACGCTCTCGGACGTGCTGCCGGCAAATCCCGACGTTGTTGTGCTGGCCGACATTGCCCAGCTGACCGCCGCCGAAGAGACCGCACTCAGTGAATGGACCGAAAAAGGCGGCCTGCTTCTGCGCTTTGCCGGGCCACGGCTGGCGGCCAGCGAAATCAGCCGGCGCGAGGAGCACCCACTCATGCCGGTGCGGCTGCGCGTCGGTGGCCGCAGCGTCGGCGGCGCGATGAGCTGGGGGGCGCCCAAGACATTGGCACCGTTTGAAAAGGACTCACCCTTTTTCGGCCTGCCCGTCCCCGATGAGGTCCGAGTCACAGCGCAAGTCATGGCCCAGCCCGACCCGACGCTTGCCGAACGCGTGATCGCCACGCTTTCGGACGGCACTCCGCTGGTCACCCGCAAGAAGCTGGGACAGGGCCAGGTCGTGCTGTTCCATGTCACCGCCAATGCCGAATGGTCGTCCCTGCCGCTGTCAGGGCTCTTCGTGTCGATGCTCGAAAGGCTGTCGGTTTCATCAGCCATAGCGGTGCCCTCGGCCGAAGACCTCGCTGGTACCACCTGGCATCCGGTGCGCGTGCTCGACGGTTTCGGCACGCTGAAAAGCGGTGACGATCTGCCCGGTGTCAGCGGCGAAGACCTCGCCGAGGCGGCGCTCGGCCCCATGTTGCAACCGGGTCTTTATACGAGCGAGGAACGACAGATCGCCCGCAACGTCCTGAGTCCGGACGACCGGCTCGCGCCAGCAGCCTGGCCGGTCCGGATCACCGTGAGCGGACTGGAAAAGGCGCAGGAAACCCCGCTTGGTGGCTGGCTGCTGGCCCTGGCGCTGGGGTTGATGACCCTCGATATCCTGGCGGCCCTGGCGCTGACCGGCCGGCTTGCCGGCGCCCGAACCGCCGTCATCGCCTGTGCCGCCCTGCTCACCATTCCGACCGAAAACCGCGCCGACGACATCACCGCCGTCGAAGCCACCGCCGAGGTCGTGCTTGCGCATGTGCTCACCGGCAACAAGCAGGTCGACGACACCGCCCACTCCGGTCTCTTCGGTTTGTCCGAGACGCTCTTTTTCCGTACCTCGGTCGAACCTGCCGAACCGATGAGCGTCGATCTCGAGCGCGACGAACTGGCCTTTTTTCCACTGCTCTACTGGCCTGTCACCCCGGACCAGAAACGTCCCTCGGACGCGGCCTATGAAAAGCTTAACCGCTATCTGCGTTCCGGCGGAATGATCCTGTTCGACACCCGCGACGGCGATGTCGCCGGGTTCGGCACCGCCTCGCCCAATGGGCGCAAGCTGCAGCAACTCGCCGCGCCGCTGGACATTCCCGCGCTCGAACCGGTGCCGTCCGACCATGTGCTGACTCGGGCCTTTTACCTCCTGCAGGATTTCCCCGGCCGCCATACCAGCCGCGATGTCTGGGTCGAAGCTGCCCCAGCGGATTCCGAGAAGATCGAAGGCATGCCGTTCCGCAATCTCAACGACAACGTCACCCCGGTGATTGTCGGCGGCAACGACTGGGCCGCCGCCTGGGCGATGGATCAGCGCGGCCAGCCGATTTTCCCTGTCGGTCGCGGGTTGGCAGGCGAGCGTCAGCGCGAACTGGCCTACCGCTTTGGCGTTAACCTTGTGATGCACGTGCTGACGGGCAATTACAAATCCGATCAGGTGCACGTCCCGGCACTGCTGGAAAGGCTGGGGCAATGAGCACGACCATCCTGTTCGATCCGCTTCTGCCGTGGCCGGTTCTCATGGCTTGTTTCGTGCTCGCCCTGGGTGGCGTTGCGCTGGCCCTGTGGCGCGGATTGTCGGGATGGGCGCTGCGCGCGCTCGGCGCCGCGGTGATCCTCGCCGCTCTGGCTGGCCCGGTCTGGCAGCAAGAAGATCGCGAGGACCTGCCGGACATCGCCCTGATGGTGGTTGATCGCAGCTCGAGCCAGCAGCTCGCCGAGCGCGCCGAGGCCACCGAGGCCGCGGCCGACGCCCTCGCAACCCGAATCGCC
Organism: Marimonas arenosa; assembly: GCF_030848945.1. Lineage (GTDB taxonomy): Bacteria > Pseudomonadota > Alphaproteobacteria > Rhodobacterales > Rhodobacteraceae > Marimonas > Marimonas arenosa. The sequence continues at coordinate 621,330 of NZ_JANHAX010000003.1, read as the reverse complement.
GCCCTACCCAATACCGAGTTGCGTCGTGTCGAGCTGCCCAACGGACAAGGTGATGCCGGCACGCTGGCCATGACCGCGCTGGCCAATGCCCTGGCCGAAGAACCGCGCGCGCGGATATCGGGGCTTTTCCTGATCTCCGACGGCCGCGTCCACGACATCGACAACGCCCCTGACCTGCCCGCGCCGCTGCACCTTCTTCTGACCGGCCAGCCCGAGGACTGGGACCGCCGCCTGATTGTCGAAAACGCGCCGGCCTATGCCATTCTGGGTGAGGAAATCACCCTCACGCTTCGCGTCGAGGATCAGGGCGCCGTGCCCGAAGGACTCGACCGCACAGAAATCGAAATCGCCGTCGACGGCGGTGCGCCGATGGCTTTCCAGATCCCCGTCGGCGAACCGGTCGACCTGCCTGTCACCCTGCCCCACGGCGGCCGCAACGTGCTGCAATTCACCGTGCCCATGGCGGAGGGCGAAATCACCGACCGCAACAACACTGCGCTGATCCAGATCAACGGTGTCCGCGACCGGCTGCGGGTGCTGCTGGTGTCGGGCGAACCACACCCGGGCGGCCGCACCTGGCGCAACCTGTTGAAATCCGACAGCTCGGTCGACCTCGTGCATTTCACCATCCTGCGCCCGCCCGAGAAGCAGGATGGCGTGCCGGTGAGCGAGCTGTCGCTGATCGCGTTTCCCACGCGCGAGCTTTTCCTCGAAAAGATCAACGATTTCGACCTGATCGTCTTCGACCGTTACAAACGTCGCGGTATCTTGCCCTCGCTCTATCTCGACAACGTGCGCGCCTATGCTGAAACTGGCGGCGCGATCCTCATTGCCGCAGGTCCCGATTTCGCCTCGGCCGACAGCCTCTACCGCTCACCGCTGGCCGAAATCCTGCCGGCCAGCCCCACCGCCCGGGTGATCGAACAGGGTTTCCGCCCCGAGATCACCGAGCTCGGCCAGCGTCACCCGGTGACCGCCGGGCTACGCGCACCTGAGGGCCAGGAGGACTGGGGGCGCTGGATGCGCCAGATCGAGGTCACGGAACAGGCCGGCAACGTGGTCATGTCGGGCCATGACGGCAGCCCGCTCTTGATGCTTGATAGGGTCGGTGAGGGCCGGGTGGCGCTCCTGGCCTCGGATCATGCCTGGCTCTGGAGCCGCGGTTTCGAAGGTGGCGGGCCGCAGCTCGAACTGCTTAGGCGGCTGGCACATTGGATGATGAAGGAACCCGAGCTCGAGGAAGAAGCGCTTTGGGCCGAGCCCACCGGCCAAACCCTACGTATTATCCGCCGGTCGCTGACGCAGGATGTTGGCACCGTCACAATCACCTCGCCCACGGGCGAGACAGCTGAACTCCCACTCGCCGAAACCGACCCCGGCCGCTTTGAAGTGCTCCACGAAGGCGACGAGATCGGGCTCTACCGGCTCAAGAATGGCGACAAGGAAGCGGTCGTGGGCCTGGGTCCCGCGGCTCCGCGCGAATTCGTGGAAACCGTCGCCAGCAGCGCCCTGCTTGACCCGGTGATAGCACAGATGCGCGGCGGCGTGGCCCAGCTGCACCAAGGCATACCCAACCTGCGCCAGGTCCGTGTTGGCCGCCCTGCTGCAGGCCGCGGCTGGCTCGGCCTCACGCCACGCGGCGCCTTCGAAACCAAGGGCGTGTCGCGAACCCCGCTCCTGCCGGCTTGGCTGGTCCTGCTTCTCGCCTCGGCGCTCTTCATCGGCGCCTGGCTACGCGAGGGTCGCCGCTGAATGCGCCGCGGCCCCCGATGCCGGAGTGTCAAATCAGCGTGGAGTTGCTGCATATCTGGACGCCGCGGTGCAAATTTGGGCGGCGTTCCGATCGCCCACACGATCAATACCGAACTTGAATGGTCTTCGCCCACGGGCCATGCTGTTCTTGGGCGGATCAGAGCGGGACGATAGCTATGACCACAACGGACATATTCGATGAGATGTGGGGCACGGACGGCGCGCTGCGCGAGCCCTATCGTGACTTCCATTCCTGGTTCGACCAGGAAGACCCCGCCCGCCTGCGCGCCAAACAGCGCGACGCCGACGAGCTGTTCCGCCTCACCGGCATCACCTTCAACGTCTATGGCAAGGCCGAGGCCGAAGAAAGGCTCATTCCATTCGACATCATTCCCAGGATCATTTCGGGCGCCGAGTGGTATCGCCTGTCGCGCGGCATCGAACAACGGGTTCGCGCCATCAACGCCTTCCTCCACGACATCTACCACAAGCAAGAGATCGTGAAGGCCGGACGTATCCCGGAAAAGATGATCAGCCACAACGACGCCTTCCTGCCGCACATGATCGGGGTCGAACCCCCGGGCGGCGTCTATACCCACATCGTCGGCATCGACCTTGTGCGCACCGGCCCGGGCGAATTTTTTGTGCTCGAAGACAACGCCCGCACGCCGTCGGGCGTCAGCTACATGCTGGAAAACCGCGAGACCATGCTCCAGATGTTCCCGGAGCTGTTCTCGCAAAATCGGGTGCAGTCGGTGCAGAACTACCCGGCCAACCTGCGCCGCTCCCTGGCCGCCTGCGCGCCTGAGAGCGCTTCCGGCGACCCCGTCGTCGCTGTGCTCACACCCGGGATCTACAACTCGGCCTATTTCGAACATGCCTTCCTGGCCGACCAGATGGGGGTTGAGCTGGTCGAAGGTCACGACCTGCGGGTCGTCGACGGTCGCGTCGCCATGCGCACCACCTGTGGCTACAAACCGATCGATGTACTTTACCGGCGGGTCGACGACGATTTCCTCGATCCGCTCAACTTCAACCCCGAAAGCGCGCTGGGCGTGCCCGGCATCATGGATGTTTACCGTGCCGGCAACATCACCGTCGCCAACGCCCCCGGCACCGGCATCGCCGATGACAAGGCGATCTACAGCTATATGCCCGAGATCGTCGAATTCTATACCGGCGAGAGGCCGCTTCTCAAGAACGTGCAGACCTGGCGCTGTTCCGAGCCCGAGGCGCTCGCCTATGTGCTCGACAATCTCGAGGAACTGGTGGTCAAGGAAGTCCACGGCTCGGGCGGCTACGGCATGCTGATCGGCCCGACCGCCAGCAAGAAGGACATCGCTGCCTTCCGTCGCAAACTCAACGCACGGCCCGGAAACTACATCGCCCAGCCGACACTTAGCCTGTCGACCGTCCCGATCTTTTCGCGCGCAGGGCTCAGCCCACGGCATGTCGATCTGCGTCCTTTCGTGCTCGTCAGCCCGGGAAAAATCCATGTCACGCCCGGAGGGCTGACACGCGTGGCGCTGAAGAAGGGGTCTTTGGTGGTGAACTCATCGCAGGGTGGTGGCACCAAGGACACCTGGGTGCTGGAGGACTGACGTCATGCTGGGGAAAACCGCCAACGGCCTCTTCTGGATGTCCCGCTATCTCGAGCGGGCCGAGAACACCGCCCGTCTGATCGAAACCGGGCAGAGGATCGGCCTCACTCGCCTCGGCAATTCCGACGAGGAATGGGTCTCGGTCCTGCAATCGGCCGGGGCTTTGACGGGCTTTCAGGCCTCGCATAACACCGTCACCAAGGATGCCGCCTTGAACTGGCTGTTGCGTGACCGCGACAACTCCTCGTCGATCCAGTCCTGCATCTCTGCCGCCCGGCAGAACGCCCGGCTGGTGCGCACGGCAATCACCGGCGAGGTCTGGGAGGCGATCAACGCCACCTACATGATGTCAAAGGACACGCTGGGACGAAAGGTGATCGAACGCGATCTGCCAGCGGTGTTGCGCACGATCCGGCAAAACACTGCCCTGGTCCGCGGCATGGTGAACGGCACGATGCTGCGCAACGACATCTACGATTTCCTGCGCATCGGCACTTTCCTGGAACGTGCCGACAATACGGCCCGCATTCTCGACGTGAAATATTACGTCCTGCTGCCATCGGTCAGCGCGGTCGGCAGTTCGATCGACAACGTGCAATGGGAAAGCATCCTGCGCTCGGTCTCGGCCCGGGGCGGCTTCCGCATGGAATACGGCGCCGAAGGGGGCCCGCAGGAAATCGCCCATTTCCTGATTTTCGACAAGCGCATGCCCCGCAGCCTGGCCTTCTGCGTCAGCAAGCTGAAGGACAACCTGCGCTATCTCAATGCTCGTGTGTCGAAACCCTGTGACTCACAAAAATTGGTGGCACATATCGAAACCAATTACCTGTCCCACGACATCGCGGAGGTGTTCGACTATGGCCTGCACGAATTCATCCAGAAAACGCTGTCTCTGCTGGCCGACCTCGCCCGACAGATCGAACAGGATTTCCGCTTCTATGAGTGACGCATGCAGCTGAAAATAAAACATACGACGCGCTACAGCTTCGAAGAGCCTGTAACCTACGCTCTCCAGCAACTGCGCAAGACCCCGAAGAATTCGCACCAGCAGCATGTGCTCGACTGGCGCACCAACATCACCGGCGGACGAAAGGAACTCAGCTTCGAAGACCACCATCATAACGTCGTCGAGTTGATCAGCATCGATCGCAACGCCACGGCGCTCGAGCTTGTCTCGGAAGGCACAGTCGAACTCACCGATACGCATGGCGTCGTCGGTCGTCATCGCGGGCCGGCGCCACTCTGGCTCTATGCTAAGCCCACACCGCGGACCGAGGCCCGCGCTGGCGTCCGCGAGTTGGTGCACGGGCTCGACACGACTTCGATACTCGACATGCTCCATGATATCTCGGTCCGGATCGGTGAGGCCATCAGCTACGAGGTCGGCACCTCCCAACCCAACTGGACCGCAGAAGACGCCATCGAAGCCGGCCGCGGGGTCTGCCAGGATCACGCCCATGTCTTCATCGCCTGCGCCCGCAAAATGGGCATCCCGGCGCGCTATGTGTCGGGCTACCTGATGCTGAACGACCGGATCGCGCAGGAGGCCATGCACGCCTGGGTCGAGGCCCATGTCGAAGGCCTGGGCTGGGTCGGCTTCGACGTGTCAAATGGTATTTCTCCCGACGCCCGCTACGTGCGCGTCGCAACAGGGCTGGACTATTCTGATGCCGCGCCTGTATCTGGCACCCGGATCGGTGGCGCGGGCGAGCTGCTCGAGGTCCAGATCGACGTAGCGCAGCAATGAGGCGTGGATGACATACTGCGTGGGAATGATGCTTGATGCGGGGTTGGTCTTCATGTCAGACACCCGCACCAATGCCGGGCTGGACAACATTTCGACCTTCAAGAAAATGACCACGTGGGAACACAAGGGCGACCGCGTACTCACCCTCTTGTCCTCGGGCAACCTGGCGACCACTCAGGCCGTGGTCAGCCTGCTTGATGAGCGCACCAAGTCACGAGAAGAGCGCGAACCCTCGCTGCTGGCGGTGCCCTCGATGTTCCAGGCGGCAAGGCTCGTCGCCGACACCCTACGCGAGGTGATCGACGAGCACCGCGAGGCTGGTCAGCAGGCCGACAGCGCCTTTCAGGCCACGTTGATCCTCGGTGGCCAGATCGCCGGCGGCCCGCCACGGATGTTCCTGATCTATCCCGAAGGCAATTTCATCGAGGCCGGGCGCGACACACCATTCTTCCAGGTCGGCGAAACCAAGTATGGCCGTCCGATCCTGGTGCGCGCCTATGACCCGAAGATGAGCTTCGAGACCGCGATGAAGCTGCTGCTCGTCAGCTTCGACTCGACGGTCAAGGCCAACCTCTCGGTCGGAGCACCCTTTGACTTCCATCTCTACGAGAACGACTCGCTCTGCATCGGCCCTAACGGTCGGGTCGAAGGCGACGACGCCTACTTCCAGACCATCGCAAAAGGCTGGGGCGACGCGCTGAAAGAAGCGCTCGACAGCCTTCCAGACTTCCACCTCTGACTCAGCCGTCAGACGGCCCCGATCTCCGTGATCAACGCCTTGATATCGTTCACGCCTTCGCGCGCGCGCAGGTTGGAGAAGACGAAAGGCTTGCCGCCACGCATCCGCTCCGAGTCGCGCCGCATTACTTCCAGATCGGCTCCGACATACGGCGCCAGGTCGGTCTTGTTGATGATCAGGATATCCGAACGAGTGATTGCCGGGCCGCCCTTGCGCGGGATCTCTTCACCCGCAGCGACGTCAATCACATAAATCGTCAGATCCGCCAGTTCCGGGCTGAACGTGGCCGACAGGTTGTCGCCGCCGGATTCGATGAACACAACCTCGACCTCGGGATGACGCGCCTCCATTTCGGCCACGGCGGCAAGGTTGATCGAGGCATCCTCGCGGATCGCCGTGTGCGGGCAACCCCCGGTTTCCACCCCGATGATCCGGTCGAGCGGCAGCACCTGCATCCGCATCAATGCCTCGGCATCTTCCTGCGTGTAAATGTCGTTGGTGATCACGCCCACCGAACGGCTGTCGCGGAACGCCTCGCAGAGTGCCGCCGTCAGCGTGGTCTTGCCGGCGCCCACGGGGCCGCCGATCCCGATGCGCAGGGGGCCGTTCGGACTCGTCATGTGCGGAATATCCTCGAATACTGGGTCTCATGTTTCATCGACGCGATGTCCGACAGGAAGGCGCTGCCGGACAGCCGTTCCAGATCGCCGTCGTTTGTCTCGTCGGCCACGTCCGCGCAAAGGGGGGTCAAACGGCGCAGCATCGCCTGCGCCGCGGTCTGCCCCACCGGCAACAGGCGCTGCCCTGCCGCGATCAGATTGGACAGGAAGGCTTGCAGGTAAATCGTCGCTGTCAGCTTCAACGGGATCTCTTCTGACCGCGCTGCACGGCCCAGCGCCACCGGATAGGTCAACCCCTGCAAATCCGCCGCCCACACTGCCGCCGTGACGGCGCAGAACGCTGCCCCCATCTGCTCGGTCTCCAGCAGCCGCTCTCGCGACGCCGCAAAGGCCCGTGCGGTGGCGTCGATCTCGGCGAGGTCTTGGTCGGTTGCGGCATGAAAAGCCGCCGCAAGGAGCAGCGCATCCGACCGCCCCGTACCATGCAAAAGGACGTCCTCCAGCCAGTGTTCCAGCGCCTCGCCATCACGCACCCACCCCCGATCCACCGCCGCCTCCAGCCCATGGCTGTAGGCGAAGGCACCCACCGGATAGGCGGGCGACAGCCATTGGCTGAGTGTCAGAAAGCCGATGCTAGTGGGCATGGGAGTGGGTGCGTCCATGGCCATACGCCCCGCCCTCGGGCGTGAAGGGCTCGCACACCATACGCAACCCGGCACCCAGTTTTTCCAGCATTTCCTGGATCACGTGGTCACGCTGGATCAGCAGGCGCCCGGACTCGATCTGGCAGGGCATGTGCCGGTTGCCGATATGCCAGGCCAGCCGCGTCAGGTCACCGGTCACCTCCAGCAGGTCCTCTTCGGCCGGCACAACCGAGATCAGCCGCCCGTCTTCAAGTGCAAGTGCATCGCCAGAACCAAGCGACGTGGTGCGTTCGAGATCGACCACAAAGCGCTCTCCGCTCACCGCGGTCAGGACCTTGCGGCGGAGAAATCGCTCGTCATAGGTCAGCCGGACACGGTCATCGCCGTAGTGACTGTGTTTCACACTGCGAGCAGTTGGTAAGCTCATTCGGTCCCCCTCAGAACAGGAAGTAGCGTTGTGCCATCGGCAACTCCTGTGCCGGCTGGCAGGTCAAAAGCTCGCCATCGGCGCGCACCTCATAGGTCTCGGGATTGACCTCGATCTGCGGTGTCGCGTCGTTCAGGATCAGGTCGGCCTTGCCGATGCTGCGGGTGTTCTTCACCGCCAGCGTCCGCTTGGCCAACCCCAGCGCATCGCCGATACCGGCGTCCTGCGCCGCGGCCGAGACAAAGGTTACCGCCGAATGCTCGACCGAACGGCCATAGGCACCGAACATCGGTCGGGAATAGACCGGCTGCGGTGTTGGGATCGAAGCGTTGGGGTCACCCATCTGCGCCATCGCAATGCTGCCGCCAATCAGAACCATCTCGGGCTTTACCCCGAAAAACGCGGGGTTCCACAACACCAGGTCGGCGCGCTTGCCTTCCTCGATGGATCCGATTTCATGCGCCATGCCATGCGCGATCGCCGGGTTGATCGTGTACTTGGCGATATAGCGGCGGACCCGGAAATTGTCGTTGTCGCCCTGCTCCTCGGTCAACCGGCCCCGTTGTTTCTTCATCTTGTCCGCGGTCTGCCAGGTGCGGATCAGCACCTCGCCCACCCGACCCATGGCCTGACTATCGCTGGCGATGATCGAAAACGCCCCCATGTCGTGCAGGATGTCCTCGGCGGCGATGGTTTCGCGCCGGATGCGGCTTTCCGCAAAAGCGACGTCCTCGGGGATTGACTTGTCGAGATGGTGGCAGACCATCAGCATGTCGAGATGCTCCTCGACGGTGTTGACCGTGAAAGGCCGCGTCGGGTTGGTCGAGGACGGCAGCACATGCGCCTCGCCACAGATCTTGATGATATCCGGGGCGTGGCCTCCACCGGCACCCTCTGTATGAAAGGCATGGATCGTCCGGCCCTTCATCGCTTTCACCGTGTTCTCGACAAAGCCGCTCTCGTTCAACGTATCGGTGTGAATCATCACTTGAACATCGAGAGCATCGGCCACCGACAGACAGCAATCAATAGCGCCGGGGGTGGTCCCCCAGTCCTCATGCAATTTCAGGGCGCAGGCCCCGCCAAGTACCTGTTCCTCCAACGCGGCGGGCAGTGAGGCATTGCCCTTGCCGGAAAAAGCGAGGTTCATGGAAAAGGCATCTGCGGCCTGCAGCATCCGCCCGATATGCCAGGGCCCCGGCGTGCAGGTAGTGGCAAGCGTGCCATGCGCCGGCCCGGTGCCTCCGCCCAACATCGTGGTGAGGCCAGAGTGCAGAGCATCCTCGATCTGCTGCGGACAAATGAAGTGGATGTGGCTGTCGAACCCCCCGGCAGTCAGGATGCGGCCTTCGCCGGCAATTGCCTCGGTCCCAGGCCCGATGACGATATCGACGCCGGGCTGGGTGTCGGGGTTGCCGGCCTTGCCGATCTTGGCGATCCGCCCGTCCTTCAGCCCGACATCGGCCTTGTAGATGCCGCTGTGATCGACGATTAGCGCGTTGGTGATCACCGTATCGACCGCGCCCTCGGCCCGCGTCGCCTGACTTTGACCCATGCCGTCGCGGATCACTTTGCCGCCGCCGAATTTCACTTCCTCACCATAGGTGGTGAGGTCCCGCTCGACCTCGATGATCAGATCGGTGTCAGCCAAACGGAGCCTGTCGCCCACGGTGGGGCCGAACATCGCTGCATAGTCAGCGCGGGGAAGAGTGGCGGGCATCTGTTTCTGCTCTCCGAACGGGTTTCCAAATCCTGCGGGACGGTTCGTCGTCCCGGGCAAGAACCAGCGCATCCGCGCTGGCCCAAAGTTTTTCTACAGGCTCGACAAAGCCTGCATGTCACACCATCGCGAAGAGGCGGGCCGGCCCACCGGTGCCGCCGCCGACTTTCGGCGCGCCGACAACCAGCGTCGCCCCGGCAGCCGGCACATCGTCGAGCCCCGCGATACACTCGATCCCATAACGCCCCGCCGGCAGCCAGGCATAGTGTGTGGCGAAATCCTGACTTGGCCCGTGATCAAGCGAAAGCGTGTCGACCGCGATCGCCGCCGCCTTGGTCTCCTCCAGCAGCATCTTTGTTGCCTCGACGTGGAAACCGGGGAAATGCAGACCCCCGGGACGCGCCGGATCTGCGCCTCGGAACTCCGGCCCGCCGGTCTTGGCCGCCCAGCCCGAGTTCATCGCCACGCAGGCGCCATCGGGGATCGGCCCGTTGGTGGCGATCCAGGCTTTGAGGTCATCTGGTGTCAGCCGCGTGTCCCGGTCCTCGGCCGCCCGCGCACGGATATCGACCACGCAAAGCGGGCAGACAAGGTTCTCGACCGGGATCTCGTCGACCGACGTTCCGTCTTCCGAGAAATGCAGGGGGGCATCGAGATGCGTGCCGGTATGCTCGTTGAGCGACAGGTTGTAGAGGTTGTAGCCATCCTTGGCGAAATCAAACGCCTTGTCATAGCCGATCCCTGGCACGCCCCCGAAGGTCGGAAACTCGGTATCGAGCGTATGGGTCATGTCATGCACGGTCCCGTGGCCCGCGGCCATCGCAGGCGTGGTGGATCCCAGCCCCGCCCCCATCGCCGTGGCTGCCGCGCCAACGGCGCCGGCGGTCAAGAAAGAACGCCGCGACAGCATCTTGTCCTTCACCGCGTTCATCACGCAAATATCGCACATCTTTTCAAACTCCCTTTGGTCTTGTTTTCCGCCGGTGAAACGCATCGCCCCGGCTAAAACAATCCTAGCACGATTCCTGTCAATCGAGCGCGCCCATGACCTGCTGGTTGAACCCGAACACCCGACGCGCGCCCCCAATTGGGATCAGTCGCACCTCGCGCCGTTGACCCGGCTCAAACCGCACCGCCGTCCCCGCCGCGATGTCGAGCCGCATACCGCGGGCCGCCTCGCGGTCGAATGCCAGCCCCGCATTGGCCTCGGCAAAATGGTAATGCGACCCCACCTGCACCGGCCGGTCGCCGGTGTTGGCCACCATCAACGTGATCGCCTCCCGGCCTGCATTCAGGATGATCTCACCGGCTGCGGGGAAAACTTCTCCCGGGATCACCGGCGCACCACATGGGCCAGCATGCCGCCAAGAAAAATGACGAACAACGCGATCAGCATGATCGACGGTGCTGCCTCCTGTGGGTGCAGATGCGCCCCGGAATGGGCCAGGGCCGGGCTGGCAAAGAGAACGAGAGGAAGAGCATATTTCATGACAAAACTCCTCAACGGATAGGGTTGTGAACAGTGACGAGCTTGGTGCCGTCGGGAAAGGTGGCCTCGACCTGGACCTCGTGAATCATCTCGGGCACGCCTTCCATGCATTGATCGCGGCCGATCACCTTGGCGCCGGCCTCCATCATGTCGGCCACCGACCGGCCGTCGCGGGCGCCCTCGACCACTGCGTCGGTGATAAGCGCGATTGCCTCGGGATGGTTGAGCTTGACGCCTCGCGCCAGCCGCCGGCGCGCAACGTCGGCCGCCATCGCGACGAGCAGCTTGTCCTTTTCTCTCGGGGTCAGGTTCATTTCAGATCATCCAGCATCTCGGAAGCGGAGTTTTCGTCAGTCGAACCAGGATCGGGATCAGCATCTGGCGCAGCGCAAAACTGTCCTGGGCCAGCGCCCGCAGGAACAACAGATCCGCACCAATCAGGCTGACCCCGGCGGTTTCGGGCAGCATGGCACGCAGCGGCCCCAGATATGCCTCGGCGTCCGGCGCCACGTACACTACGGATACCATCGCGCCGGATCCTGCCGCGATTGCGGCGCGCTCCAGATGCGCCGCGATGTTTCCATGCAGCGCAATCGCGTCGAGAAACAGCTTCTCGCCGCCGCGTCGGACCTCGATTCGGTCCAAGAACGTGCCGCAAGTCAGCGTTTCACCCATCGCACCGCGGCCGAAGACCAAGATTTCAGAAACCAGCAGCCGGGACGACGCGGCCATCTCGACCGCCAGCGACCGATCTAGCGCACAGCCAGCGAACAGGATCGTCTCCTGCGGCAGCCAGTTGAACGCGACGTCCTCACCCAGCAGCAACGACGACCGGATCACGCCGGTTTCGCCCGGCTGCGCGGCATAAGCCCGCTCGGCCGCCTGGGTCGTCAATGTCATCGCGGTGCCCGACTGCGCCTCGATATCGACCGCGAACCGGTCGCCGCCGGTCACCCCGCCGGCCGTGTTGAGCAGAACCGCCTCAATCTCCGGCCCGGTCCTCCGTGGAAACAGAAGCTTCGAAGACCCTGCCTGACGTAGCGTGTCGATCGCCGTCCGCGGTCCGTCGCGTTTGACCGACAGGTGGACATGGCCGTGGGCACGGGGCTGAAGCTCGGAATCGGGCCGTGGGGATATCCTGACCGTGGCGTTGATGGGTCTCGTCCTGCAAAATGGGTTCGCCGTCGATTTCACCACGCCGTCGCCGCTAATGTCAGCCCAGACCGCCGCAGCATGCGCCTCAGCTAAAAAATGTATGTCCAATGCCTGTTTTTCATGCAGTCGCGCTCGCGTCTGCCCAAGAAATCACCGGGGCGCGCAGGCCAGCGAATCGCACAGACCAATTCTCGTTCAGTTTCAGGGGGGGCGTCCGCCCGGGCTGTGTCGGACCCGACGCCGGCTAGGCTGATCCAGGCGCTGAGCATGAAGTGTTGACCCTGCCGCGATCCCAAAAACTTTCATATCAAATGCAGTTCTGCGGTCGGGCTCAAGAAAAGGACAAAGCGGAAAAACAGATGGGCCGCCCGAAGGCGGCCCATCCAGTATTTTTCGGCAATCATTGTCTTGCCGTTGGAGCAGAACTCATTGCTCCGGCTGGTTCGTGCCAGGCAGGGTCCAGCTGTTGTCCGACGAGATGTAGTCGTCGATCCACCAGATCCGGCGAGCCATGGCATCCGACTCGACGATTTCTTCACCGTCTTCACCGAACACCCACTGGGTCCAGGTCGCATAGAGCTTGCTACCATCGGTCTTGGCTTCAAGGTCGCCTTCGCTCGAGTGCGTGTCACCGCCAGCATTCGCGCGGTCGAACTCGTTGCAGAAGCCGCTGCCTTCGACCACGGTACCGATGATACCATCGTCCTCGTGCGGATCAGACGGATAGCAGAGCGTCGCGTCCGCACTTGCGGAGTCGGTCTCGGCCCAGACAACGTAGTCGTCACCAAAGCTTTCCGCACGGCTGTAGAACAGATCGAGCGGTTCCGCTTCGCCAACTTGCACGGTGCTGTTGTCGCCGGTCTCGAAGACCATGAAGTAACGCGACGGATCACGCACTTCAGCAACGCCGGTCGACGGATCCAGGCAGGTCATCACACTGGTGTCAATCGTCAGATCGGTGTCGTCGACACATGCGTCAGGATCGATAGCCGCAGCACTCGGGGCATAGCGCGGGTCAAGCGTGGTCACGCGCATACGGCTATGCTGCGTCACGTTGCGTGCTTGCTCCGCAATCCCGGCACCGTACTCGTAACACACCGTCGGCTCGTCTGCCTGCGGTACCTGGGTCACCTCCGAACGATAGTTCTCGCAGGTAACCGTACCGTCGCCAACATAGAGCTCGCCGTCGCTCGCGGTGAAGGACGCCGGAGTCGTTGTCCAGGTATCACCACCATCGAACGAACGCCGCACATACAGGTCGTAGCGGTCGTTGCCCTTGGCGTTGAGACGCCAGTTCGGCGACCAGGCGTACAGGAACATTGCAAAGTCCCCATCCAGGTAGCCGCGGTGCCCCTTGGACACGTCAAGCGGGTTGTACCAGCTCTGGTCCTTGAGGTTGGCGAACTCGTCGGTCCGATCGTCTGTGTCACAGGTCACGGCCGTGAAGTCACCCACGCTCTGCACGCCATCCGACGGGCACTGGTGCCAGGTCAGGATCTTGGTGGTGTTACCTTCGCCCTGGATATAGCCCTGAAGAATCGGGCCGCCCAGGCTTTGCGGGAACACGAGCTGACCAAAGGTCGACGATGCGAAATCGACTGTCGGGCAGTCATCCGCAGCGTTGGTCGCGCTGTCCAGGCAGGTATCCGGAATGACGCCAGACAAGTTGGTTGCAGGCGCCAGGCAGACCCCGTCAGGATAGTACGGGTTAGGCTCATCGAATTCAGCCCAGCCTCCGGACCCACCGACCTCTTCGCATTCCATGTTGGTGAACGCGTAGGGGTTGTCGTCGAGGCCTTCAGTGTAGTCCTCGGCATCGATCAGGATCCGGCGGAACATCGTGTCGGCCGGGCCACCCTGCCGCATCGCACCCTGTTTCCAGGACGACATGACGAGCGTACCGGTGTCTCCGACGCCAGTGTCCGCACCAAGACCTTTGCCGATCCCCTGCACCAGCAGGCTCGAACGCCGTGCGATCTCGGTATTGTAGAGATCATAGTTATAGGCGCCGAAGTCCCACATATCGACGGTGTTCAGAACCGGATAGAACTCACCGGTCCGCCAGTCGACTTCAGGCTGGTTGAGCAGGTTGCCCTGATTGACCAGGTTCTGCACCAGGCCGTTTTCATGTGCTGACGTCGCGGAAGTCTGCGGGTCGCCCATGTCGAAGCTGAAGTACCACTGGTTCTTGCCGATATCGGCGCTGCAATCTGGATCGTAGGCAGGATCATCTGCACGTACCGCTTCGCACGCCGTGCCGTCCGGCAGGAATGCGAACCGGCCGAGGCCTTTCGATTCCTCGGTTGCAACCACGACCCAAGCGCTGTCGGTCACGCCGTCACCGTCCGAGTCGTAGCCCTGCAGCGATGTGCGGGCCCGTGTCGAGGCGGTGTTGGCAAGGTTCGGCAGTCCGTCTTCGTTGACGCAGATCAGGCCTTCGGCACCGGATTGGCCTTGCGGCACAAGCGCGGTATCCTGACAGAAGTCCTGAAGACCGTAAGCTGCAGCCACATCATAGTTGCAGTAGCTGAAGACCTTGTTTTCCGAAGGCGTTTGGCCCGGACCGTATTCGTCGGCCTGACACTTGTCGTTGTTGGTCAGACGCATCGGAACCGCCCAAGGCACATAAACCTGCGGCCGTCCGGTAACCAGGAGGTCATGGTCGGCCATTGCGACAGGTTCACCTGCCGGATCGTCCGGGTTTTCGACCAGGTCGGCATGTTCCCATGGCAGGAAGCTGTACCAGACGTCGGTCTTGCTGTGCGCAACCGCGCCGCTCCAGCCTTCGCCCGGGCCTAAGCCCTGACCGGGACGCAGCCCGTCGGGGTCTTCTTGCCAGGTCATCGCGAAGCCGGCATCCTTGACCGCCCTCAACTCGACCCGGTTGGGATCGCGCCGGCCAGACGTCAGCCGCTCGGGCTTGGTCCAGACCATGTGCGTGGCTTCGACTTCCGTCGTGCGCGGATCGTCTCCGGCCCGCAGCACGCCGCGCGCCGTCCACAGACAGCCATACGGCACTTCGCCAGCCTGCGGATAGCCTTCGTCGGCGAAGTTGATCGACCTTTGTTGCCCAGCAACGCCGAACAGATCGGTCAGGTAGAGGTCGGCGTTGATATCGACGCCGAGATACGCCGAAAGCGCGTCCCGCCGCTCGAGAAGTTCAGGCTTCAGACCCTCGTCGTCGCCGTCCCACGCCATCGAATAGGTCGGTTGGCCTTGTTGGCAGAACCGGCTGGTCCAGGCCACCATGGCCTTGTTACCGGCAGTGGCATGCACGATGTTGTAAACACCACCGGGATATTCGGCGATGTCGAGACCGATACACTGCGTGGTCGAATCGTCACCGTAGTCCACAGTAATCGGGGCGCTGGTCTCGCCATCCGCAACCGCCGCGACGCGGCAGGGTGCAGAGTCGACACTCACGTTCCGCTTGGCCGAGAACTCGCTGTCTTTCTTCGCCAGCGTCTTGAACAGAACCTCGCCGGTGTCGAAGTTGATGATCTCAACCTGCTCGAGCCGATCAGCTTCCCCCTCGACCTTCAGTTTGCCGAAGTTCTTGTTGTGATCGCGCCAGACGGCTTCATCGATCTCGACGCTCAGGGTGGACCCGTGATGATCATCGTCATCGCCACCGTCGTCATCGTGACCGCTGCCTTCCCCGCCACCACCAAGGGTGAAGGACGTCAGGTCGGCTGATTGTGAGAGGTTGGTGGTTTTCCACGTCTCGCCATCGTCGAGGCTGACCCCGGCAAAGGCGTCCATGAAGCTGTGCGCGAAAGCTGTGTGCTCCACGCCAACCGCCGGCCCGTACATGAACACGTTGACCAGCGGTTTTGCCTGCTCGAGAGTCTCGACCAGGTTCTCATCGATATCGTAGTACTCGACCGGCTCCTGCAGGCCGCTGGCCCGCTGCGTCGGCACGAAGAACTTCAGCACATCCGTGTAAGCATGTTCCGCCTCCGCGATGTGCCCCCCGAAAACGTCTTCAGGTAGCACAGTCAGCTGATTGTCGATATTACCGCCAGTCAGCCGCTTGAGTACCTTGTCGCCATCATCGGCGTAGATTGGTATGCTCGTCCCCAGCAGCAACGCTGCTGTGGTACAGAGCAGTAATGTTTTACGTCTCATTTCATTCCTCCGTCGCGAACAATCGAAAACAGTTGGAGTAACTGTTTACTAAATGAAGACAATCACGCTTGCGATTTGCGGTATCGTCTTGATGAATCACATAGAATTCTCCCTTGCTTTGCTAATCTATCATGTTTTTCGAATGTCAGGTTTGACTCAGATCAATCGCTTCCGACCGGCACCTCATTTAAATAACCTTGTTACGTCAGAGCCACTGGTCTGCCGATTCGGAGAACTTGCGGGAAACACGTTTTGTTTTCCACTTAAAGAGGAAGCGCCGGGCCGTCACTATCGATCTAGGAGGCTCGTCGCGCGAGAGGATTGGCACCGTCATGTCTATGACAGTCAGGAACATTGATGACGTCCAGAAAGAACTCGGCGAAGCGCTGATCGCGTCGGGCAAGCTGGATCGCAGCGGCCTCGACCGCGCGATGCGGTTGCTCGACCAGACGACGGGCCACCATCTTCCCGACCTGCTGACCAAGCTGGGCCTGGTGCAGGAACGTGACCTCGCCGCCGCAATTGCCCGCCAACTCGGGCTCCGCCTGATCGCGTCGTCAGACATCCCGCAACAACCGCTCGAGATCGAGCACCTCAGCCCAAGGTTCCTGAAAACCCGCCGCATGCTGCCAATCGCGGACACACCCGATGGCCACTTCGTGGCCATGGCCGATCCGTTGGACAGCTTTTCGATCGAAGCGTTCTCGCTGGCGACGGAACGGCCCGTTGTTGTCGGGGTCGCCGAGCCGGCGCTTATAGAGAGTGCGATCGAGCGGCTCTATTCCGACCAAATCGGCGACGTTGCGGCGCAGACGACACCGGACACGGACAGCGAGGATATCGATGTCGAACGCCTGAGAGACCTCGCCAGCGAAGCACCCGTGGTGCAGTTGGTGAACTCACTTGTCGCCCGCGCGGTCGAGGCCCGTGCGTCGGATATCCATTTCGAGTCCTACGAACACGAGTTCCGCGTCCGCTACCGCATCGATGGGGTGCTGCAAGAACCGACACAGCTGCCCGAGCGGCTCCGCCCCGCGGTGATTTCTCGCCTGAAAATCATGGCCCGCCTCGACATTGCCGAACACCGGCTGCCCCAAGACGGGCGCGTAAAGACGGTTGTGCGCGGAAAACCCGTCGACATCCGTGTCTCGACATTGCCGGTGATGTACGGCGAATCGGTCGTCCTGCGCCTTCTCGACCGGGATGCCGTGGCGCTGGATTTCGACAAACTCGGCGTCCAGGCACCAGCCCGCGACCGGCTCGACGAAATCCTTCAGGTGCCACACGGCATCTTCGTCGTCACCGGACCGACCGGCAGCGGCAAGACGACAACGCTCTACGCCGCGCTCAGCGCGATCAACGAAGAGGGCAAGAAGCTGGTAACAGTTGAGGACCCGGTCGAATACCAATTGGAAGGGGTCAATCAGGTACCGGTGAAACCCTCGATCGGGCTGACCTTCGCGAATGTCCTGCGCTCGATCCTGAGACAGGATCCCGACATCATCATGGTCGGTGAAATCCGTGACGGAGACACCGCGCGCATCGCCGCGCAGGCGGCGCTGACCGGGCACCTGGTGCTGTCGACGCTGCACACCAACGACGCCGCCAGCGCGATCACCCGCTTTCTCGATATGGGCATCGAGGATTACCTTCTGACCTCAACGCTTGAGGGCGTTGCCGCGCAGCGGCTGGTGCGACGGCTTTGCCCGTCCTGCCGCGAGCCCTATGCCGCGTTGCCCGAGGTTATCGAACAGTTCGGCTTGCGGCGCTTTTCCGGCAACGGCGAAAGCGGAGAGGTCACCCTGTACAAGGCGCGCGGCTGCGACGAATGCCGCGGCCAAGGCTATCTGGGCCGGATCATGCTGGTCGAGGTGTTGACGATGAGCGATCATATCCGCAGCCTGATCCTGCGCCATGCCGAAGCCCAGGAACTGCACCGGGCCGCGGTTGCCGAAGGGATGCGCACGATGTTCGAAGATGGCCTGGCCAAGGTCGTCCAAGGCGTGACCACCCTGGAAGAAGTCATCCGGTCGACCGGGAAAGGATGAACCCTTGGCGGAGTTCGAGTACAAGGCACTCGCACGCAGCGGTGAGGTCGTCACCGGCCAGATCAGCTCGGACTCGCGTCAGGGTGCGATTGACGTCTTGCGACGTCGTGGCATGGCGCCGTTGCAGGTCATGGACGGCACGACAACGCGAAAAAGCTGGCTGTCACGGCTCGACCTGCGACGCCGGCGCAAGGCCGGCGACAAGGATCTCATGCTGTTCACCCGCGAATTCGCCATCCTGCTGCGCGCTGGGCTGCCGGTTGACCGCGCGTTGTCCATGCTCGATCGGATTCTGGAAGAAGGTCCGATGCGGGGTGTGCCAGGTGAGCTGCTGAAAGCCATCCAGAGCGGAAGTTCGCTTGCGGCGGGGCTGCAATCCCGGCCTGAGACTTTCCCAGCCTTCTACGTCGGCATGATCAAAGCCGGCGAGACAGGCGGAGTTTTGGTCGAGGTGCTGAACCGTCTCAGCACCATGCTCGAGCGGCGCGAGGCCTTGAAAGCCAGCGTCCGCTCTGCGCTGACCTATCCTTTGCTCGTGCTGATCCTGACCGGCCTGTCGCTGGTCGTGCTTCTGGTCTACGTCGTGCCGGAGTTTCGGCCGATGTTTGAAGAGACCGGCGTCGCCCCCCCGCTGCCGACACGCGTGGTTCTCGCGGTTTCGGACGCGGTGACCGAGTGGGGGTGGTTGCTGCTTGCCGGCCTCCTGGCGATTTTGCTCGCGATCCGGAGCTTGGGTCTGCGTGCGGATACGTCACGACGTTTTGATGCGTGGCTGCTTCGCGTGCCGGTGATCGGCGGCATCCTGCGCCGGATCGAAACTGCCCGCTTCTGCCGCAGCCTCGGGACTTTGCGTGCAAATGGCGTTGTCCTGGTCGAAGCCGTCGGCATCTCGGCGGGAACGCTTCAGAACCGCGCCTTTGCCGACGCCGTTCGTCAGATTTCCGGGCCGTTGTCGCGCGGCGAGGGACTCGCTGCGCCGATGCGGAAAACCGGACTTTTCCCGCCGCTGGCGCTTCAGCTTATCGAGGTCGGTGAGGAAAGCGGGGAATTGCACCAGATGCTGCTGCAGGTTGCCGACATCCATGACACCGAGGTAGAGCGAGAAGTCCAAAAGGCTCTTGCGCTGCTTGCACCGGCTGTCACTGTTCTGCTCGGCCTCATCATCGCGTTCATCGTCGGCTCCATGCTTGGCGCGATCCTCGGCTCCTACGAACTTGCGGTGTGAACGGGCCGGGACGAAACCAGAAAGGGAACGCGATGTCCGAGACTGACGAAGATATGCGCAGCTGTGATCGTACCGAACAGCGGAACCGGGAGCACGGCATGACGCTGGTCGAGCTTCTGGTGGTGCTGCTGATTCTGTCGATGATCGCGGCATTCGCAGTGCCCCAGGCCGTCAAGTACCTCGGCGGCGCGCGCAGCGATGCCGCAGCCGTGCAGATCGACAGGCTGGGCTCGATCCTCGATCTCTATGCGCTCGAGGTCGGCCGTTATCCAACCACCGACGAGGGCCTGCAGGCACTCGTGGAAGCGCCGCAAGGTGCATCGGAGCGCTGGAATGGACCGTACCTGCGAAAAGCCGACGCGCTGACCGATCCCTGGGGGCGTCCCTACGAGTATCGTGCGCCCGGAGAGCATGGACCGTTTGACCTCTACAGTCTCGGCGCCGATGGTGCCGAAGGCGGCGAAGGCGAAAATGCCGATGTCACGAGCTGGTGACGGAAAAGGCGCAAACCGGCGCGGGGCCGACGGGTTCACTCTGATCGAGCTTCTGGTCGTGATGACGCTGATGGCGCTCGTCGCGGCGCTGGCGACTCCGATGCTCGGCCGGGTGGTGCCCGGACTTGAGGTCAAGGCCGCAGCTCAAGACCTCGGCGGAGAACTACGCCGCGCCCGCAGCGTCGCCCTGCGGGACAACCGCGAAGCCACGGTGCTGATCGATGTTGCCGCCGGCAGCTATCGCGGTGCGGGCGAGGCGCGCGACGCAGAGCTGCCAAGCGGCGTGACCGTCGAGTTGGTGATGGCCCGTCGCGAACGGATCGACGATGACCGCGGGCGCATTCGGTTTTATCCTGACGGCACCTCGACGGGCGGACGCATCATTTTGGCCCGCGGGTCGGCACGCTACGAACTCGAGGTCGACTGGTTCGACGGCATGGTGAGGATGCATGAAACCGACGCGCGATAGCGGGTTCACCCTGATCGAGGTGCTGGTCGCCTTCGCCATTCTCGCGGTGACGTTTGGAGCCGTCTCAGGCGCGCTGTCCACCGGGATGACGCACGAGATTGCAGCCGAGCGCACCACGACGCGCGTGCTCGAGATGCGCTCGATTTTCGATCGGATCGGAACCGATATCCCACTTGCCGAAGGAACGTTCGAAGGCCGCCTGACAACCGGCGAGAGCTGGTCCATGACCGTCACCCGCCTCCCTGCCTACGGGCAAATACCGCCATTTTCGGCGTATGACGTTGTCCTTACGGTGCAGGGCGACAACGGTTCGGTGCTGTCGTTCCGTTCGATAGAATTGGGAGGCTAGCATGGTGCATCCCGACAATCGTTCAACCAGGCGCGACGATGTTGGCGAGGCGGGCTTTACCCTCGTCGAGGTACTCGTGTCCCTGACCCTTCTCGCGCTGATGTCGACGATAATGCTTGGAGGCTTCCAATTCGGCGCGCGAAGCTGGGACCGGGTCTCGACCGTGTCCGCAGAGCGCGACCGTGTCTACGCAACGCATGCGTTCCTGCGTCAGAGACTGGGCTCGCTTTCTCTCCCGAGCGGGCTGGCGCGCGAGGTAGATGAGACAACCCTTCCCATTGTCGGCAACGAAACCATGGTAAGCTTTCTGGCGTCGTGGCAGACGGGCCCCGTCGTCTCGGGGCTCTACCTGTTTCGGCTCTGGCACGATGACAGCGACGGCGGCAGGCTGATGCTGAGTTGGCAACAGCTGGTTGGCACCGAGACGGGTGGCGGCGAGGGGACTCGCGGCGAGCGGGTCCTGTTGGATGGCGTCGCGCAGCTACAGCTCGGCTATTTCGGGACCACGCGCGAAGCTCCGGGCGGTCTGTGGGCCAGCAACTGGGATACCCGGGCGGGCGGGCTGCGCCTGCTGAAACTGGAGGTCCAATTTTCCGATCCTCGCCGGCATTGGCCTGTTTTGATGGTTGCGCCCGGGATGTGATCCATGAACATGCCTCCGGAACCGAATGGCACGCCGGTGCAAAAGCCGTATGATGGCGATAAGTTGAGACGCGTTTGAAAGATGCTGGCAGAATTACAGGACATCACCCGCCGTTTTCTTTCGTGGTGGGGCAAGGAGCTTCGCGGGTGCCTCCCGCGCGGCCTGGCAGCGACTTTTTTCGGCTCCGAGGATGTGCTGGAGGTCGAAATCAGGCCCGACGAACTTTCGCTTGGCTTGCGCGACGATGGCACATTCGAGGAGCTGGGCACGGTCCCGATCGGTGCCGGCGATGTCGACAGTGCCGCAGCCGCAACGCGCAAACTGCTCGGGAGGCGTGCGTCGGCCCGGTCCGTGACCATTCGTCTGCCGCACAAACTGGCACTTGGGACTATCGTGGAGCTCCCGGTTGAGGCCGCCGACAATCTTGAGGAAGCACTTACTTTCGAACTCGACTCGTTCACCCCCTTCCCCACGGGTGAGGCATTGTTCGACTTTACGGTCTTGAATTCCGATGAGGAGTTGGAACGCTTGCGGATCGGGCTCTTGGTTGCCCGGCGACGTGATGTCGACAAGGCATTGGACTGGGCGCGCAGAATCGGCGTCCGGCCGGACCGCATAGCCGGACCGACCTCGGAAGAGCCAGCGCTTGATGCGTTTAACCTGCTGCCGCGCGCCGAACGCCGGCAACGAAGCCGATTTGTGCCACGCGCGGCGGCGGCTCTGGCGATTACAGCCTTGTCGTTTGCCGCCGCGACACAATTTGTCTGGTTCGATCGAAAGTCCGGCGAAATCGCGCGGTTGCAGGCGCTGGAAGAAGACCTGCGCGCCAAGGCGGGCGCCGCCGGAAAACTTCGTGACCGCGTGATCTACCTAACGGATCTCTCGCGACAGCTCACCGAAAAGAAAACCGGCGAGCCGATGGCAATCGCATTGCTCGACGAACTTTCCCGTGTCCTGCCTGAGAGCGATTGGCTGAGCAGTTGGTCGATCAACGGAAAGACGTTGAAGGCTTCCGGCTACTCCGCTGACCCGGCGGTGACCTTGCGGCTGATCGAGAGTTCTGACCTCCTCTCAGGCGCCCAATTCACCTCACCGCTGACCATAGACCCGCAACTCGGCAAAGAACGTTTCAACCTCGAAGCGACCGTGATTACGGAGCGGCAGCAGCAATGAGCGGTTTTACGCGCATATTGAACCGCCTGCTCGCGCTGATCTTGCTGGCAGGAGTCGCGGCAGTCTTGCTGTTTGCCGTCGTGTTACCCCTGCTGGACTGGCGGCGAGACACGCAGGACGAGCTTGCGCATACCCGCGATATGGTTAATCGGCTGCAACGGTCGAGCACGTCTCGCGACGACTACGAGGCGCAGATCGAGGCGCTTGCGCAGAAGATCGGCGAGAGCGACCTCTATATCCGCGGCGAGACAGAACCCTTAGCGGCGGCCGCGATACAGGAACACATCAAGGCCATCATCGCCAGCCACGGTGGCGGGCTGCGCAGCATGCAAAGCCTCGAATCCGAGGAAGAGGGCGACGTCATCCGTATCAGGGTCAGGATTGTGATGAACAGTTCACACGTGGAGTTTGTGAACGTGCTGCACGCGCTGGAAACCAGCGCGCCGTATCTCTTCGTCGACGCCCTTGAAGTTGCCACCTCGGCGGGTGGACGCGGGGCGTTGAAAAACGGCGGAGAAACCAAACTCGCGGTCGATCTCGTAGTCTATGGCTACCTTTTGCCAGAGGTGTCCGGATGACAGGGGCGCCGCGCGGTCTTGCTTTGCTCTTCGTGGCGGTTTTGGCAACGGCAGGTGCCGGCGTGGGCCTTTACCGCGAGTTGAGCCGCACCCCGTTGGAAAACCAAGCCTTACCCGGACCAGATGGCGAGCCTGAAGTTCAGGGGCTCAGCGACATTCTAAAGTATGATCCGCCGCCGCTCGCAGCATTCAACGCGGTTCTCGAGAAACCACTGTTCTCTCCCACTCGCCAGCCACCCGAGACAGTCGAGGACGACAGTACCCCGCCGGCAGAGGATCGCAGCGTGACATCTCCGCAACGGTTACGCGCAAAACTACTGGGAGTGGTGGTTTCCGAGTCCAGGCACCTGGCGATCCTCGAGGTTCCAAGCGAGCCGACTGTGGTCTACGTCTCAAAGGGTGAAGAGTTGCTTGGATGGACGCTGAAAGAATTGGGTCCTGATACAGTGGAATTCGAACGAAACGGAGAGACCGTAACACTCACACTGGAGTATGTGCCTTGATTGAATCCTCAAGTGAGCGTGGGTTAGGCCTCCGTGTCGTATAAGTGCTTTGATGCAACATGATGGCGCCTGAGTTTTGTCTCTGGGTTAGGCCCCTCCCGTTCTCCGTGGACACAACCGCACGGACCTGTTAGTGTTTTTAAAAGCGGAAGCGCCAAAAGAGCGCTCGTGCTAAGAGGCAGTCGAGTTGGTTAGATGGATAATGTCCGAAATCGGGTAGAGTCGGCCTGCATTCGCGTGCGGACAGCACTGATTTGCTCCGCCGTAGCACTGGGCCTCGCAGGCTGTGAGGAAATCGACAAGAAGTATGGTCCTCGAAGTCTGAAAGCTCCAAAGCCGATCTCGATGTCCGAGCCCGCGAACCCCGCAGCGGGTTTCAGAGGCGCCGGCATCGTGCGCGGTCGTGACGGGGCAACCCGCGACGCGCTCGTTCAGGGTGTGTTTGACTACGGCCGCGGCTTCGACGGGCAGAGTGCACGGCGTCAGTTGCAGGTCGCGACCGACGCGACGGGCGAGATGGTGACCCTGAATTTCGCCGAGGTCAGCATACGCGAAGTCGTCGACGCCGTGCTTGGCCAGACCCTCCAGGTACCTTACGTTTTAGATGAACGGGTCAGCGGAACGGTTACTGCAAGAACCACCGAGGCAATCCCGCGGTCGAACGTTATTCCCGTGTTGGAAAACATTCTGGCACTTCACGGCGCGGCATTGGTCAAGGATGCCGAGGTCTACAACGTGGTGCCGCGCGAGGCGGTGCCAAATCTGCCCAAAAGAGTGGTCACAGCAGGCAACGGCCCGCTCAGCCGGGGGGCCGGCGTCTATGTGATTCCGCTCGAACACGCGCCTGTCACATCGGTGGCTGAGGTCGTGGCAGGTCAGGTGGGGCAAGGAAGCCAGCTGGCCTCGGACAAGGACCGCAACATTTTGATCTTCACCGGGCCGGCAAGCGAAGCCCAGGTGATCGCCGAACTGGCCTCGATCTTGGACGTGGATGCACTCGAAGGTAAATCCTTCGCGCTGTTCCCAATCCAGACTGCCAGTGCCGAGAACATCGCCGGTGAGCTCCAGACCATGTTTGCGAACGAGGGCGAGTCGGTGCGCTTTCTTCCGATCAATCGGCTGAACGCGGTTCTGGCGGTCTCCCGCCGGCCAGCCACGCTGCGCCGCGTTGGAAAATGGGTCCGAAATCTCGATAAGGCCGACACACGAGCCGGTCAGCAAACCTTCGTGTACTATGCAAAGAACAGCCGCGCGGCAGAACTGGCAACCGTGCTCTCGGGAGCGTTCGACGTTTCCCCCTCAGGTGGAAATTCCCGATCGGGACAGACGCCCGTCGCGCCGGGGCTAGAGGCCGATCAATTGGTTACACCGGTCTCCGCCTCCGCCGAGGGCGATGACGCCGCCGGGGACGGCACGCCGCAACCGCAAAACCTTGCCGCTGCGACCACCGCGCCCGCGCGGTCCATCGGTTCTGGCGACAGCAACTCCGGCATCCGGATCGTGGCGGACGACTCGCGCAACGCGCTCGTCATCATGGCCAATGCCGAACAGATTTCACTGATCCGGGAGGTTCTGAACCGGATCGACGTGATGCCGTTGCAGGTTCTGATCGAGGCGACGATCGCCGAGGTCACGCTGAATGACGATCTGAGGTACGGCGTGCAATGGGCCCTCTCGGAGGGCAATTTTGCTCTCAACTGGGTCAATGCCTCAACCGGCGTGGTCGCCTCGGCCTTCCCGGGGTCGAACCTGGCCTACAACAAGGGCAATGCCCAAGCGGTTCTCAGCGCCTTGTCCGACGTCACCCAGGTCGAAGTGGTGTCCTCGCCGCAGCTCATGGTGCTCGACAACCAGTCGGCAAAGCTTCAAATCGGCGATCAGGTCCCCGTGCTGACGCAGAGCGCCGTATCTATCACCGATCCCGACGCCGTTGTCGTGAACTCGGTCCAGTACGTCGATACCGGCGTGATCTTCGAAGTGACCCCCAGGGTCAACGCAAGTGGTCTCGTGACTCTCGACATCCTGCAGGAGGTAAGCGACCCGGCCGCCACCCCGAATTCCGGCATCCAGTCGCCTACAATCCAGCAGCGTCGAATTCGAAGCACCGTCGCCGTCCAGAGCGGGTCGACCGTGGCCTTGGGCGGGTTGATCCGGGAACGGTCTTCGCGCGGAAAACGTGGCGTTCCGATGCTGATGGACGTTCCTGCTCTGGGCAACCTGTTCAAGACGAAGTCGAGAAGAGGCGATCGCACCGAACTCCTGGTATTGATTACGCCGCGGGTGATCCGCAATCCGGTCCAGGCTTGGGAAGTGGCGCATGAGCTCCGCGAACGCGTGAGCCTTTTGCGAGATTAGAAGAAAGGGTAAGTCAGCTGAAATGACCCGCTGCACCGGGTGCGCACCAGCGCACTTGTACCCGAAAAAGTCGCCGTCCTTCTATCAATCCAGGCAGCCCCTGACCCAAGTCGGCCAAGAGCCGCAGGCGTCCTGCGAAAATGCCGAGAAAGCCGCCGATGAAAGGCGCGGCGATCAGGAGGAAATTGAGCTTCCCATTTGAATCCGCTATTTTCACCGGGAGTTGTGTGGAAGCTCGCAGGCGACACCTTGGTCACCTTCGCCGGAGCAGCGACACCGGAGACCAAGTGTAGTGCCAGAGATGGATCCCAGCCCGCGGAGTGTCCGAGCCGGCGCAGGCCAACGCGGACTGGCGCTCGTGATGGTGCTTTGGGCCGCTGTGATCCTTGCCCTGATAGCTGGAAGCGTGACGCAGATTTCCCGGGGCGATCTCCGTCTCGCCCGAAATATTGCCGAGGCGACGGAAGCCGAACTCGCTGCAAATAGTGCGCTTCGGCGCGCCTTTTACGAGGTCGCTGCCGGGAGTATAGGTGGATGGCGCACGGACGGGGCCGTCTACGGCTGGCGGTTTGGACAGTCGGAAGTCCGGGTTTCGATAACGGATGAGCTCGGCCGGATCGACATAAACTTTGCGTCCACCGACTTGCTGACGGATCTGTTTGAGGCTGCCGGAGCGCGGTATCCGGAGGCCCTCGCCGAAGCGGTGGACGCCTTTCGGAAACAGCGCCGGGCCCAAACACTCCGGGCCGGGGTCTCGCCATCCGCCGACATACTGACCGAGCTGGGTCTCGGTGTCCCCTTCACGAGCACAGAGGACCTCCAGAACGTGGCGGGGATCAGCCAGGCCCTGGTCCAGCGTTTGCGCCCGTCGATCACGGTCTACAGCGGTCGAGCATTACCGGTCATCGCCGCCGCGCCGCCCCTGGTTCGCGCCGCCGTGAACGCAGCGGACATCTCGACATCAGCGATGCCAAACACATATCTGGAGGTGCCGGCTGAGGGTCTGACCGAGGCCCCAACCCTCCTGAGCGCACCCCCGGGACCGGGCACGCGCGGGTCCGGTGTCTATCGGATCCAGGCAGAGGCCCTGACCGCCGGCGGTTCCCATTTCGCCCGAGAGGCCGTTGTCGCTCTGAGAAGCAAACGCCAAAAAGTGCCCTACGATGTCCGTCTCTGGCGCCGCGGCGCGCGACTACATTTCCCGCATTCCCAGTAAAGCCGGAAATCGTCGGCTTTGGCTGATCAGCCCGATCGCAAAGCTCCCAAAAAATAGCCCGCCTTGATTCATTGTCCAGAGCCGCCGTCCCGGCAATGTAGGCCCAGTTTGGGCCTGGCAACGTCTCCACCTCTGGAAACAGAGGACTCCTCGCGGGCGTCAGGTGGCGATCGTGTTGCACGGCTTGAAACAACTGAATTTCCAGACCGATCTTCATCAGTCTGACCTTCAAAACAACAAGAGGGCTTCTGACCGTCCGCGTTCAGGTTAAGGAAGAGCGCCTTGTCCATCCGGGGCGACCGGCTCGGCCACGATTGGCTACAGGTTTGAATCCTGACCCTATGCCTTAAGGATCAGGTCCAGATGGCGTTGAAGGTAAATCTTCAGCCAAGGCGTGAAGATCTCGGGCTGAACCGAAATTTCCGCGGTCAACTCGTCCAGACCGACCCATCGGACATCCATCACTTCGGAGGGGTTTGGCGTGATGTCTATGGCCTCTGTGACGTCTCCCCGAAAAACACTGACGACCTCATGCTCGGTCAATCCCGCCCCGACGTCGGCCCGGTATTCCACCGTGCCGCAGCTCTTGAGGTCAAGCTCGTCGATTCCAAGTTCCTCTTTCAATCGGCGCACCGCGCAAACATGGGACGCTTCTTCCCAGAACGGATGCGTACAGCAGGAATTCGCCCAAAGACCTGGTGTATGATATTTGGTCAGCGCACGCCGTTGGATCAGCGTTTGGTCACCGCGCATGACAAAGACCGAGACGGCCTTATGCCGCAACCCGAGGCGATGTGTTTCCAGCTTGTCAAATGGGGTCAGCCTATTGTCGATCCAGGCGGGAATAAGAGAATCCATCGTCATTTCTGATGTCATTCGGGAGGGTCGTGCAAGAGAAATCCTGCGGGCGACGTAGCTTCTCCGCTTGGCGGTAACGCTGCCGTGGACGCCATTTCAAGCCGTGCAAGACACGCTCACCGCTCCGGGCCCCCGAATACTGATTGTCATTGGGCGCACATTCGGCAATTCTTGATGGTGATACGCATGTTCCAAGGAGGAGAGCAAAGTTGCCGACCTTTGGCGCATCTCAAACTGAGCGGATTGCTGGCGGGCTCTACAATGATATCCTCGCCGGGATTTTGCTCGGTGAATACCCGCCGCAATCTGCGCTACCGGCCGAGAACCGACTGGCCAGCGACTATGGTATTTCACGTGCCGTTGTCCGATCCGCACTGGACCGTCTGAAACGATCCGGTGTCGTCGAATCCCGCCAAGGCTCGGGCACGGTCGTGTCCGAGTTTGACCCGCAGACCCTCGCTCAACTCAATCGCGATGCGCAGTTGCCCGAGTTGAGAGACTGTTTCGAATGCCGCGCGGGCGTTGAGCCTGAAATCGCCGCGATCGTCGCTGCCAATTTGTCCAGGTCGGCTCGCGACTTTTTGGAGGATCAACGCCAGTCCCTCAAAGAAGATGACGAGGGCACGGAATATGAACGTTCCGTCAGCGACGCCCAATTCCATATCTGTCTGGCGGACTTCTCCCGGAACTCGTTTTTTGTCTCGATTATGAACCAGTTGCGACCGCATATGTTGTTTGCCATGAACATCACAAAGACCCTGACGAAGCGCGCGCATGACAACCACGTCAACCTTTCACGGCATGAACACCTTGATGTCATTGACGCGGTTCTGGACCAAGATTCGGAGGCCGCCCGCAAGGCCATGCGCACGCATATCGAGCGCGGCGCGCAGAGAATCTTCGCGGATGAAACCTGAAATTGACGTTACGTCACCTTTGTAGGGGCGGATCAAAATCGCCCGCCACAAGCCGGCAAGCCTTTGAAATTAAGTTATTTTTTGTTGATTTTTCAGATTTGGCGCAAAATTTGTTTCCAAAAACAAATAGGCGCTGCTGGGATGGTGATTATTCTGGGAGCGGTAACAACCAAAAAAATCGCTAAGAACAGGGAGAATAGGAATGGCTTTGAAAAGTTCGTTTTTGATGGGGTTAGCCCTAAGTGCCACGATGGTCGTTGGCGCCCCGACGACGGCACAGGCCGTCGACATCAAGCTTGAGCCCTATGTGACGGGCATCAACACGCCGCTGGCGATGGTTCAACCCGCGGGCGATGATCGGAAGTTCGTGATCGAGCAGTTCGGCAAAGTTCGCGTGATCGACGCCGATGGCAACCTGCTTCCGACACCGTTCCTCGACATCCGCAACAAGATCGTCACTCAATGGCACGACTTCGACGAACGCGGCCTGCTGGGCATCGCGTTCCATCCCGATTTTGCCAACAACGGCAAGTTTTATGTTGCCTACTCGACCACCACAAACTTCCAGGGTGATCTGGCCAAGCTGTTCTGGTGGGATCACACCAATACGGTCGAGGAGTACACCGTTTCGGCCGACGATCCGAACGTGGCCGACATGCATTCAGGCCGGATCATTTCCGAAATCGACTGGCCGCAGTTCAACCACAACGGACACTGGATTGGCTTTGGACCGGATGGAATGCTCTATATTTCCACAGGTGACGGCGGCTATGCCAACGACTGGGGCATCGGCCACAACGTGACCGAAGGCAACGGCCAGGATCTCAGCGTTCTGCACGGTAAGATTCTGCGGATCGACGTCAATGGCTCGTCTGACGGCAAGAACTATGCGATCCCGGCGGACAACCCGTTCGTGGACAATGACGAAGCGGCACCGGAAATCTATGCCTATGGTCTCCGCAATCCGTGGCGCTGCAGCTTTGACATGGGCGGCGAAAATCGCCTGTTCTGTGCCGACGTGCAGCAAAACAGCTTCGAGGAAGTCGATATCATTGCGGCTGGTGACAACATGGGTTGGCGCAAGAAGGAAGCAACGCATTGCTTCAACTATCAGGCGCCCGACGACCACCCGGCCGATTGCGATCAGGCGGGTATGGTCGATCCGATCATGGAGTACCCGAACTGCACCGCCCAGCCGGATGGCTGTAAGGGGATTTCGGTCACCGGTGGTTATGTCTATCGCGGCAGCCACGCTGACTGGGATGGCAAGTACATCTTCGGTGACTGGTCCAAGAGCTTTGCCACCATGGACGGTCAGATCTTTATCGGCACCGAAGCTGACGACGGCACGTGGTCGATGGAAGTCGCCAACGTGACCAACATGGACGGCAGCAAGCCCTACGTTCTGGCCTTTGCCCAGGATGCTGATGGGGAGGTATACGCCCTGACCTCGATCACCACCGGCCCGAACGGCACGCTGGACACGATCTACAAGATCGTTCCCGCCAACTAAGGCGCGGCACACAAAAACGATCGGCGCCGCGAGCTTCTGGCTTGCGGCGCCGGACTGTTACAAGGCTCGAAGAACCGAAAACAACATATTGAGGATCACACATGCTCAAGGCGTTGCCTTTTTTCTTTTCTGTCGCACTCCTGCTGGCAGGAGTATCTGCAGGGCAGGCTCAGGATGCTGACGCGGGCGAAGCGGTATTCAAGAAATGCAAGTCTTGCCATCAGATTGGCGCCGGGGCCAAACACCGGTCCGGCCCGATTCTGACCGGCGTCGTCGGCAGGGCAGCGGCATCTGCGGAAGGTTACAAGTACCGCAAGGATATCCTTGCCGCGTCCGACAAGGGCCTGGTCTGGGATGAGGCATATTTGTCTGAATACCTCGACAACCCGACCGATTTTCTGCGGCGCTATCTGGACAACCCCAAGGCCCGTTCGGCGATGTCGTACAAGCTGAAAAACGAGCAGGACCGGCGCGACGTTATCGCCTATCTCGCCTCGGTGCCGACTGGTCAGCCGGAGGCTTCGGCCAGTGAAGAGACAACGGATGCGCCGGCGGCCCCCAAGAAGAGCATTGAAGAGGTGATCGCGGCTCAAACCTTCTCCGAGGAGTTCTTGGCGAGTGCCGAGAATTTCGAAGCGGGCAAGGAAATCTGGTTTGACCAATGCACCCATTGCCACGGCTACAAGGCCTATCCCGGCAAGGCACCGAAATTGAAACCCGCCAAATACACCCCTGAGTTCGTATTCAAACGTGTCTACAAGGGTTTCAAGAAGATGCCGGCGTGGCACGAGGTCTATTCGGTCGACGAGATACGGCAGATCGTGGCCTATGTGAAAGCCCCCGGATTTTCGCCGTAATGTTCAGAACGGGCTGAAAACGTATTCCGAAGCTCCACAAGACCAGGCAGGTTCGGGCGTTCTCCTGATCGTCGAACGCCCGTTACCCTGGCTGCAAAAACGGTCTCACGAAGAGCCATAGAACCAGCGGGGCTGCCGCCGAGAGCACCATCATCGTCAAAGGCCGGTCAGACCCCAGATACCCGGCGGTCGCAAAGATCAATCCAAGAGGAACGGCGCCGCAAATAAGCGCCACGACATAGCGCCGGACCGGCATGGCCGTGAGGCCCGCCAGAAAGCTGATCGTTTCGGGTAACACCGGCAGCCAGCGCGACCCGGCGACAATCCAGCCGCCCCATTGGTCAAACAGGTATCTGGCCTGCTCAAATCCTTCAGCGCCCGCCAGCATTCGCGCTGTGTCCGGTTTGATCATCCGGCAAATGCCATATCCCAGCAATCCCGCCAGGACCGATCCCGAAACCGAAAGGGCACCGCCGATCCAGGGCCCATAGATAACCCCCAGGGCGGCCATTACGGCTGTGGCTGGAATCGGCAGCGCGATATCCGACGCAATCAGGAGGATTCCCGCCGCCCAGGCCCAGCCGCCAAAGCTGCGCATCCAACCCGCCGCGCCTTGTTCCGATAGCGCGGTTTCGAGGGCACCGCCCCAGATCGCAAACGGAATGATTGTGAACGAGAGCAACAGCAACACGAGTAAGAAAAGGCGCAGCATGCTGGCGTTATTCGATCAGCAATTGCCCTGCCCGCCGTTCACCCGGGGCCTCGATATGGGGTTCGCGACCGCCCCGCAGGACCGAATTGCCTTCGTAAACGGTACGCTGGTCGATCGGCGGCGGATTGAGCCAGTCTTCTTCCTTCATCTGGCCGGATTGGCCATAAGCGTCCAGCGCGTTCTGATAGCAGACCTTGCGCACGGTTTCTTCCGGTACGCCGCTTTCCAACGCCAGTTTCGCGGTTTTGGCCACGCCCAGGCTGTCGGAAATCCCCCAATCGCAGGCGCTGTCGACGATGATGCGCTCGCCGCCATATTGCTTGAGCAACTCCACCATCCGGGCGTTGCCCATCTTGGTCGAAGGGTAAATCGAGAACCCGGCCCAATAGCCGCGCTGCAAGGTTTCGGCGACGGTTTCTTCGTTGTTGTGATCGATGATCACCATCGACGGATCAACACCCATCTCCTCGCACACATCCATCGACAGCGATGTGCCGCGTTTCTTGTCGCGATGCGGCGTGTGGACCATGACCGGAAGATGCAGCTCTTTCGCCAATTCAAGCTGCAGGCGGAAGTATTTGTCCTCCAGCGGGGTCTGCTCGTCATACCCGATCTCGCCGATGGCCACGACGCCCTCTTTCAAGGCGAAACGCGGCAGCCATTCCATGACGCCCTCGGCCAGCTCCTCGTTGTTGGCCTCTTTCGAATTCAGGCCGACCGTACAGTAATGGCGGATGCCGAACTGCCCGGCCCGGAATCTTTCCCAGCCAACGATGGACGACAGATAGTCGACATAAGTGCCGACAAAGGTGCGGGGCTGGCCCAGCCAGAAGGCCGGTTCGATCAGGGCCACGACCCCGGCGGCGGCCATCGCCTCGTAGTCATCGGTGGTGCGCGAGATCATGTGCGCATGCGGGTCAATCAACATCATTGCAGTGCCTCCTCGGTCAGCTTGCCTTCGGCAATCGCGGTCTCAAGCGTCGCCTTGATGGCCGGATCGTTGCGGAACGGTCCTACTGAAATCCAGTGCTCATCGGCCAGCGGCCGCCCGGCGGCCCATCGCTCCTGGGCAAAGTCGACCAGGATACGGGCAAGCTCGGGATTGGCGCGCTCCTTCAGCCCGATGATGGGCGACAGGCGGCTGCCAACGAACAGCGCCTTCAGGATCATGTGATTCCAGCGGTGTTCATCGAAATGATCGCGCGGATAGGGGTTTTGATGGGAAATGGCTTCGAACACCGCCTTGATGTTCGAGCGCAAGCCTTCGCCGACTTCGAAATGCAGCGTCTCGGGTTCGGGATAGAGTGGCAGACCGCGATAAAGTGCGATCAGCTCGGCCATATCCGCGGTCCGGCGCAGGTCTTTGAACCGTTCGGCAAACGGGCGGTTTTTAGCACAACTGAGCAAGGCCAGAACGCGCGCTGCGCCATCGATGCTCCATCCTGCGGGCGACCATCCCGGATGCGCGGCATCTGCCTCGGCCAGGTCCTCGTCCGTTAATACGAGATCGGCCTTCCCAAGCCGTCGCGGGGCAAGCCCCAGAAAAATGTGCAAGTCACGCTCTGACCCACCTTTTTCAATCGTTTCAAGACTTTGCGCAACCCACGCCGCCTCATCCCCAACCTGTTCCAAAACCCAACGCCTCAACAATTCCACTGGTGTTTGAGACACGTTTCTTCCTCCCTGAAACTGTTGTTCTCATCTTACACGGACGGCCACCGATTATGCCAGCCTTTCGGAGGTGCGGTCCTTGATTGTTAACGTCTGATCAAGCTCCTACACTACCCACGATCACATGAGGAAAAGGTACATGCCTGTCTTGCGCTTCGTCCTAGCATTCGTCTGTGTTGCCGCTTTCGGCCAGCACACGGCGGCGCTTGATCTGCGCCAGATCGCGTCGGGCCTGACGGCCCCGATCGGGCTGGCCGATCCCGATGACGGTTCGGGTGAGCTGTATGTGCTGGAACAACACGGGCTGGTGCAGGTCTTGACCGACACGGGATTGCGCGACCGTCCCCTGCTGGACCTCAGCGAGCGCCTGATTGCGCTGGATGACGGCTTTGAAGAACGTGGCTTGCTGGGACTGGCCCTGCACCCGGAGTTTTCAAGCAATGGTCGCCTCTATGTCAGCTATTCCGCCCCGCTTCGCCCGTCCGCTCCGACAGGATGGAATTACACCCGACGCGTTTCGGAACTGACATTGGCGCCTGGCGCCGAACAGATCGACCTTTCCAGCGAACGCGTGCTACTCGAACTCGACTGGCCCAGCCGCAAGCACAATGGCGGCGGGCTGTCTTTCACGCCAGACGGTTATCTTCTGATCGGGCTGGGTGACGGCGGCGGCGCGCATGGTGTCGGGCCCGCTGTGATCTGGTCGGCTTTCGATGTGCCTGCCGATCAACTGTACTGGGATCGCTTGGCGCAGGATGTCACCTCTCTCTTTGGATCGATCCTGCGAATTGATGTCGACAAGGGGTTCCCCGGTTACGGCACGCCGCCGACCAATCCCTTTGTCGGCAAACCGGGGCGCGATGAAATCTACGCCTGGGGGTTTCGCAACCCCTATCGCTTGGGCGTCGACCCGGACACCGGCGCCATTCTTGTCACGGCGGTTGCCGAAACCTTGTGGGAATCGGTCTATATGATCACCGGCGCGGGCAACTTTGGCTGGCCATTGCGTGAGGGGACGCATTGCATCGACCGGACCCGGCCCCGCGATCCGCCCGAGCACTGCTCCCGGTACGGCCCCAACGGGTATCGCATCGAGGATCCGGTGATCGAGTATCCCAACATGCAGGTCGCGCATCCCGGAACCAATGTCGACGCAACCGGTATCGGTACGGCCGTGGTCGGTGCCCGCCTGTATCGCGGCAAGGCAATTCCCGAACTGGAAGGAAAGCTGATCTTTGCGGATTGGAGCGCCGATTTCATGGCGCCCTCGGGCCAGCTTTTCGTGGCCCAGCCGGCGCCGAAATTCGGAGACGTCTGGCCTTTCGAATACCTTGCCGGGCTTGAAACCCGTATCGTCAGCCTTGATACCGATGCGGCGGGCGAGCTTTACGTGCTGACCAATGACCAGCTTGGCCCCTATGGCTCGACCGGAAAGATTTTCAAACTTGTTCCCTGATCCAACCAGCCCCCGCGAGGCGCCTTGATGCAAAAAACGCTTGTAATCCTTGTCGTCGGTCTGGCCCCGCATCTGGTGGGGCCGCACACGCCAAATCTGGCAAGGCTGGCACAACGCGGCGGGCTGCGCCCGCTGAATACCGTCACCCCGGCGGTGACCTGCACGGCACAATCGACGCTGCTCACCGGGTTGCCCCCTTCGGGTCACGGGGCGGTGGCCAATGGCTGGTATTTCCGTGACCTGTCAGAGATTCTGCTCTGGCGGCAACCCAACCAACTTGTTGCGGGTGAAAAGATCTGGGATGCGGGTAAGGCGCGCAACCCGGACTTCACCTGCGCCAAGATGTTCTGGTGGTACAACATGTATTCGACCGCCGATTGGTCTGCCACGCCGCGCCCGATGTACCCCGCCGACGGCCGGAAGATCCCCGATCACTATGCCCATCCGGCTGAACTGCACGACGAGCTTGACGCCAAGCTTGGTCAATTTCCTTTGTTCAAGTTCTGGGGCCCGGTGGCCGATATCACCTCGTCGGAGTGGATCGCAAAGTCGACGCTTCACGTGATGGAAACCCGCGATCCGACGCTGACGCTGACATATCTTCCGCATCTCGATTACAACCTGCAGCGGCTTGGCCCCGATCTGGAGCACCCCCGCCTGCAGCAGGACCTGCGCGAGATCGACGATCTGTGCGGCGAATTGATCGAATTTGCCGACAACACCGGGCGCCGCGTCGTGGTGGTCTCCGAATACGGGATCACCCAGGCCACCGACGCCATCCACATCAACCGCGCCTTGCGCGAGGCCGGGCTGTTGGCGGTACGGCCCGAGGAATTCGGACGTGAAATCCTTGATGCCGGGGCGTCCGAGGCCTTCGCCATGGCCGACCACCAGATCGCCCATATCTACGTCAAGAACCCCGACCGTATCGCCGAGGTTTCGCGTCTTGTGGCCGGTCTTGATGGTGTTGAAAGCGTCTGGGACGAGGAAGGCAAGCGGGCCAACGGGCTGGATCATCCGCGCTCGGGTGAACTGGTTGCCGTCAGCGAAGCGGATCGTTGGTTCAGCTATTACTACTGGCTGGACGACGACAAGGCGCCCGATTTTGCGCGCACCGTCGATATCCACCGCAAGCCCGGCTATGACCCGGTCGAGCTGTTTGTCGATCCCGAAATCCGCTTCCCGATGCTGGCAACGGGGTGGAAGCTGGCCAAGCGGAAACTGGGACAGCGTCAGTTGATGGACGTGATTTCGCTGAAGGATACCAAGCTGGTCAAAGGCACCCATGGGCGGCTCACAGATAACCCCGACCATGGCCCGCTGGTGATCTCGTCAGAGGCCGGCCTGCTGCCTGAAGGGGCGGTTGACGCGACCGATTTCAAGGCGCTGGTTCTGGATCACGTCTTTCGCTGATCGGCTTCAGGTGCCCGACACGACGCGCTGCAGGTAAAGCGTCAGGGCAAACCCGGCCACGGCCAGCAAGGCCAGAGCCGTGTATCCGGCGCCGGCGATCAGCGTGGCATCGTAAAGCGACATGCCAGCGATCATGGTGACGACGGCCTTTGGCACGTCGCCCTTGGCGCGCCGGAACAGTAACCGCAGGGCCAGCAATACCACCGCCAACAGCCCGGCCCAGATCAGCAGCGCCACAATGTCAGCGGATGTTTGCGTCAGCGCATAGATCACCGGCAGCGCCAGAACAGCCAGCGGCCAGGCCCGGTCGAGCCGGTCATAGGCTTCCTGCTTGGCGGCATAGGTCAACCCGGCGGTATAGGCCAGAAGACCAAGCGCGCCCAGAATGACCCACCCGGTGACTGCGCCCACCGCCAGTGCGGCCAAGACATAACAGAAAAACCGCGTGCCGCCCATGATGACGGGGCTCAGGACCGTGCGCTTGTGAAGCCAGTCATAAAGGACTACCAGCGCCGCCAGGCAAAGCCCCGCCAATCCGGCCGCGACGCCCATCGCAAAGGCCAGCACAATCCCAAGACCCAGCATTGCAAAACCGCCGGCAAAGACCGTCCCCACCGCAACTTCGCCCATGGGGATCGGCCGGTTGGCCTTTTCCCGGGCGTCGATCTCGGCGTCGAAAGCATCGTTCAGCCACATGCCGCCGACGTAAAACAGCGTCAGAGCCACGGCGACGATCACAATCGTCCCAAACGATGGCAGTCCCGCCAAAACCGCCCCGGCAATGGCGTTGGTCCAGACGGTGGGCAGATTGGACACCCGTCCGAGCTTGAGAAATGTCTGATATGTCATCCCGTGATCCGATCCAAAACCCATTTTATCTCGCGGCTGATGTCCTGATCGACCGTCTCTCCCCGAAGCTCACGTGGCAGCACATCCCATGTGTACGTTTCGATTTCCAAGTGCGGCGAGATGGGATTTTTTCGATGCAGCGTCAGGAGCTCATCAAGAAAATCGCGGGTCGAGGAAAATGCGCCAAGATCGCGAATGAAGACCGGCACATGAAAATGGACGCGCCATTCCTCGCCATCCGCGGCATCACCCAGGGCAAGCGCCTCGGGCAGATCGACGGTGCTTTCTAAACCGCTTGCCGTGCGGCGGATCACCTGATGCAGATAGGTCGGCTCATCGAATGCGGCCAGTGCGGCGCGTTGTTCAGGCCCGACCGACGCCACCCGCAGTGCCGCGCTGAGTTGCAGTTTATGCACCGGTATTCCGGCCTGCCGCAGGGCCGCGATACTGCCCGCCGGGTTTTCGTACTCGACCGCCGCATGGCAGACGTCATAGCACAGCCCAAGATGACGCGGCAGGGCTTCAGCAGCTTGCGCAGGTGTTGTTCCGGTAAGTTCGGCCAGCCGCGAAACCGCCTCCTGGCTGAACAGGTAGTCGCGAAAATAGTCGACCGTTTCGGCAATTGTTTCCAGGAAACAGAACGGCTCGGGCTCGATCGCCAGTGCGACCGTCACCCTGGTCCGTTCCTGCAACCTGACCAGATGTGCCACCGATTGCAGGTAGTTCTCGGCCATCAGCGCCTCGGCCCCGGCGCCAAGCGGCTTGAACGTGCCCGGCACCGTGCTGAGGCTGACAAACTCGCCCGCCGGGACAAGCTCGGCCATCAGGTCCGCCAGGTCATTCGTATATTGCACACGCGTGTCGCTGCGCCAATCCGGCTGGTACACCTCTTCCTTCACCCGCGTCCCATGGAACCGGCCATAGGGAAACCCGTTGACGGTGATGCCGCGCAACCCGTTGTCATCCAGGATCGCCCTGAGTTCGCGGCGTTTGGCGGGATCGGCCAGTTCATCCAGCGCTTCACCGGAGAACCGCAATCCGATGGCAAATGGTGCATCGGGCGACACCGCGGCCTTTACAGCAGCCGCCGGACCAGTCAGTGCCGCTTTGACCTCGCTGAACGTCTGGGTTGGGTGAATATTAAGGCAATAGGTCAGATGACCCAGCGATCCAGGCAATTGCATCAGGTCGGGTTCCGCGCCTTTAGCCAATCCATCGCCTGCCGCACCAGATCACCGTCCATCTCGTGAACTTCGTGCCCGTGGCCCAACCCTTTCAGAAGGGTGATCGTCAACTCGCCGCCAAGATGCTCCTGAAATTCCTGCAACCCGGTCAGAATTGAAAGCCTGCCATCGGCGTCGCGGCTTTCCAGCGCCGGGTGCCAGATTCGCAGGCCGAGGTTTTCAAGCAGCACGACGATGCGCTCATCATCGCCCTCGGGCAACAGGCCTGCCAGCACCGAATAGCGCGCGTCCAGGGCGATACCAATGGCCACCGCTTCGCCGTGGCGGACATGGTGATTGGTCATCGCCTCGAGCTTGTGCGCCGACCAATGGCCAAAATCCAGCGGCCGCGCGGAGCCCATTTCGAAGGGGTCGCCGCCATGAGCAATCTGATGCATGTGCAGCTCAGCCGAGCGGCGCACCATATATTCCTCGGCCTGTGGCGCAAAGGTCGCCAGATCATCGACATTCTTTTCCAGCCAGTCATAGAACTCGGGGTCCCGGATCAGGGCCACTTTCACCGCTTCGGAAACTCCGGCGATGCGTTCGCGGACCGGCAAACGGTCGAGGAAATCAAAGTCGTTCAGAACAGCCCAGGGCGGCGCAAACGTGCCCACATAGTTTTTGACACCCTTGAAGTTCACGGCATTCTTTACACCCACTCCGCTGTCGTTCTGCGAAAGAACCGTGGTTGGAAGGCGAATGTGCCGCAGCCCTCTGTGCGATGTTGCCGCCGCCAGGCCGACCGCATCCAGAACAGCGCCGCCACCGATCGCGATGACATAGGAATGCCGGTCAATCGCATGGGTGTGAATAGCGGACTGAACCCGCTCGACATGGGCAAGGTCCTTTTTGACAATCTCCCCGCCAGGGACGGTCATGGGCTGATCTATCAGCGTGAGTTTGCCTTGATGGACGTCGAAATAGCGTCTTATCCTCGCGTCAAGCTCGGGGCCGGCCAGCCCCTCGTCAACGACGAAAAAACAGCGGTGGTTTTTGTCGCGCTCTTCTCGCGCGACCATCTGATAAAAAAGCGAATTACCGGGGTCGAACACATCACGCAGAAAAGCGACCGGGTATTCATAGGGAACCGAAAACCGTTGCCAGTGCACCTTGTTCATCTGATCAGGCGCCGCGGTATCGATGGTTTTCAGACGCATGGTGATCCCTCCTGCCGGCGCCGGTGCCATGACGGACTTGTTGACGCAGGGTAAAACAGGAGCCTAGGATGCACACGGTTTTTTCTCAACCCCGAAGCGAGGCATCCGATGAGAGTCATTTCCGCGGTATTCTGCATTCTGATGGTGTTGTTTGCAGCAGTTCAATACAATGATCCGGACGCACTATTCTGGGGCGTGATATATGGTGTCGCCGCGATTTGGTGCGGTCTCGCGGCGTTTCGTCCCGCATCCGTGTCTGGGGCGGCAAAGACGTTGCTCGTGGTCTGCCTTGCCATCGCCGTATTCGGAGTCGTGTGGTTCTGGCCGCAAACGCCCGGGTTCTGGCGGCAAGAGGTCTGGTGGAACACCGAAACCGCACGCGAGGGGATGGGCATGGCGATTACCCTGGCCGCCCTTGGGGTGGCTTGGTTGGCCGTGAGAAGGGGCTCCGCACAAGCTTGACTGCTCCCGGCGACGTGAGCCTTGTCGACCCAGGTCGACCATGCTGAGAAATAACCGGAAGTTTCCGGCTCCAAGTGGCAGAAGGTTGGGCGGCAGAGCAAATTCCATGTCGGCACGACGCATGACAGCCTTGCCGCCGAAAACGTATCGGGCCGAGCCTTTGTCAGCCGCCTGGCCGATTTCGAGGCGCAGGGGTTGGTAGCGGCCAACTGACGGTCGCGGACCGGCACAGCCTCGAGTGGATTGCCGAAGATTCTCGGCGACAGTGCCACCGGCAGGCTGCGTGCAGCATGTGAAAATGCGCCTATCGCGCACCCTCTCAGAGGCACTAAATGACTCGCAACGAAGGATACTTCGACCGGATTCTGCGTATCGTCCTGGGCCTTGTGTTGATCGCGCTGGTTTTGTAGGCCCGGCAACGCCTTGGGGCTGGGTCGGGCTTGTCCCGCTGGTAATCGGCCTGATCGGCTCTTGTCCGCTCTATGCCGTTCTGGGTATCCGCACATGCCTTTTGTCCAAGGACTCGTGACCGGGGGTCAGCCAAAAAAATGTGGCCGGCCCGGGCAGTGCTGCCCGGGCCGATTGTGTCTGGCGCCGCTCAATCCGCGGCGAAGCAATAGAAATAGCCGTTGCCGCCGGTCGAACGAAGCGCCTCAGCCCCGCAGCCCCGGCTGTCATGCGCCGCGTTCCACGAGGTGTTGCCGCCGCCATGCCGGTCGTGGTGGCCAACGGTTGCTGAGCCTTCGCCGTTCGAGGTCCAGTTCGAGCAGGTCTTGTCACCCTCCTGCCACGGGAAATAGGCGGTGCC
This sequence comes from Marimonas arenosa, assembly GCF_030848945.1. Lineage (GTDB taxonomy): Bacteria > Pseudomonadota > Alphaproteobacteria > Rhodobacterales > Rhodobacteraceae > Marimonas > Marimonas arenosa. The sequence goes on along the minus strand of NZ_JANHAX010000003.1, from coordinate 580,356 downwards.
GTCGGCCATCGACCCGGTCAGAATATCGTGCTCGTTTGGATTGTCGCCCCGGCCCTTGATCCGGTTGCCGTTTTCATCGACCGCAGTGCGGGCCACGATATTGGGAAACAGGTGCAGCTGATCGAGATCGACGGCGATCAACTCGCCGTTGGCGTTGTACCACGGCCCGGTTCCGATGCGTGAACGTGCCGAGATGCCCCGTTTACCCTCTTCCTGCGTGCTGAGATAGGCCCGCCAAGTCCGGCCGGTCGACCCTGCCGCTTCGGCCAGCTTGGCGCAATGCGCATCGGCCCCCTCCAGCCCCCCCAGATTGGCACCATCGCCCATGCCGACGGATGTCACGAAAAAGCCCATTGGCGGATCCTCGGCCACGGCGGGCGAGGCCAGCGCGCCCAGTGCGGCGCAAATGGTAAGTGTCAAAAGATGTTTCATGGTTTCCTCCCTTGGCTGCAGTAACAAAACGCGGTTCAGCGTCGGTTTTTCATTGCTCATAACACAGCGGTCGCCCTGACTCCGCTCGCGGCCTGTGTCATCAAAACTCGAAACGCACCCCGAAATCAGCTGTAACGTTCCCCATGTCCGAGGCGATACCCGTCTCCAAAAAGGCGCTGCTGCCCAGATCATGGGCAATCCCCACGCCATATTGCTCTCGCCCATTGTCCACCGAAGCCGAAGCCAGAAGCGACGTTGTCTCCGACCCCTCCCACAGTGCCGAGGCGCCAAAGACATTCCCCGCCTGCTCACGGGCGGAAAACAGGCTCGCCTCACCCCACTCGAAGCGATGACGATAGACAAGCACGACAAGGTCATCATCTGCCGCCCGATCCGACACCTGATACCCGATCGCGAGCCCTCCCGGCCCGGCGAAATATGCGACATGACCAGCAGTGCGCCGCACGCCCCCTGTATTCGAATGCGATAGCGAAACTTGCACCTGCCCCTGCGAATAGCGCACGGCGACGCCGTTTCTGCCCGGTCCGGTATTGTCATACTCGTCGAAATCGGCCCGCAGCGCAGCGGTCTGACCGGTCAGATCGGTTAGGCCCGGTTCGACTCCGGAAAGCCCCGGCATCGAATCTATCGCGCCCGCGACGTTGCCCAATTGCAGGCGCAGGGGACCCGAACGCAGGCCAAACCTCGCCCCGTTGAAAGTGGCCAGCCCCCCGTTGTCGGCCTGCACCCGAAGACGAAAAGACAGCTCTATTCCGTTGTCGGTCTGAGTTTCCCCGTCCAGCGTCAATCGCAGTCGCGAGGTGGTGTTCGTTTTGTCCGTCGCGTCGTCGTAAAGGGCGCCGAACCAGCCATAACCGTCAAAGCGAAGGTCTGCCATGGCAGGCGCGGCCAGACTCCCGCCGATCACGACGGCCAGGAACGTTTTCTTCATCTTTTCGCCCCGTTTCCCCCGGTCTGATTGCTCCGTGCCGGGATGGCCCGCCCAGTGTATTCCGCGCGGGCGGTGTGGGGATCAGACCAAAGTCTGAGGTATTCCTGCCTACACCGCGCGGGCCAGCGCATGGGGTTGCACAGCAAGCGCGGTCCCTTCGATCAGGCGCAACCGCCGCATCGTCGGCATGAAACGGTTCCAGCGTGTCACGGCACCCAAAGCGGCCATGCCAATGCAGTATTTCGAACATTTCTTGGTCGGCCGGGCATGTACGGCACGCAGCACTTTGTCGGCAAAGCCACGCCCGAGCGCCGATTTCGTCTCGACGATGAAAACGTCCTTCGGGGCGTCCAGCATCTTGCCCGTGTTGCGAAAACTCAGCTTGCCATCGATCGTCATCCGCTCACCGCCCCGTTTCGCCACGAGCGTGATCCGCTGATACTGGATATCCAGTGAGGGACGCAGATCATAGTCGAACGCCTTGCCATAGTGGCCGGAATAGATGCCGGCGGCAAAAGCATGCGCCTCGGGCGTCAACGCACCCAGTTGGGCCGGATTATAAGGCTGTCGGTTCTTGATCGTCATTCCCCGCAGGCCTTTGACCTTGACTTCGAGAAAACACAGCCCGGCATCGGAATAACGCCGCACGCGCACCTTGAAGCCTTTGCGCAGCCCCTGGTGATGTTCGTAATAGGCGCTGCAATCGGGATCGTCGAAATAGCGCGTGTCATAGGTAAAAGCGCGGCGGTCCTCGATTTCGAGGATATCGAACTCGTCCATAAGCGCGGGCAGGATGCTTTCCAGTTCCCAGCGGTCGACCACGTATTTGTTGTCGATGCGCGACATCATCTCGGCCTTGCCGTTGAGCTCATCGAGGGAAATCGAGGCGAAGCCGCCAGTCAGCCAGCGCAGTTCGCTGTCCTGGCAATAGAGTTTCATCATGTTCATCGGACGGCTCCTCAGCTGCGGTAAAAGACGTTGATGCGCGCCATGTCGTTGACGTAGTTCAACTCGACAATCTGGAAGGTCATCACATCGACCCCAAGCCGGTCGGACAGCATACGGCGCGTCTTTTCAGAGTCCGACAGGATCTCGGGGTCGATGGCGTCCAGCGTCAGCTTGGCTCCGTGAGCGGATTTGAGCATGCTGGGATGATCCAGCACCCAGGCTGCAAGCAGGACGAAGGCGGTGATCAGGAAGACCATCAAAAGGCTGGTGCCCACGACCGAACAGATCACGGCGATGGCGATGGCGCCGAAGAAATAGGCGATCTCGATCTTCTCGATCTGTTCCGAGCGCAAGCTGAACAGCGCCAGGATCGCGAACAGGCCGAACCCGGCAGCGACCGAGAACTCGACGCTGGACAGGATGGTCAGCACGGCAAAGGCGAAGATGTTGAACATCGAGGCGGTCGTGGCCAGTTCGCGGTCACGATAACGGCGGTAAAACAAACCGAAGATCAGTATGCTCATCGCGGCAACATCGATCATGAACCTGGCGATCAGCTCCGCCACCGGAGCGAGGTATTCAAACATGGAGTGCCTTTCCCTTATTGTGTCCGATGGGGTAAACGGGCTGGCCGTGTTACAAACCTGTCATGTCACTGTCACAAATTACCGCGACCTGAGCCGGTCCGAGGTCGGTCGGTTTCTAGGACCAACGTCCGAAGCGTTTTCGGGACAATGTCCGAGGCCCTCCGGAAACAAGTGATTGGGGAAGGGTGACACCGGCTAAAGGGGGCCGTGTGTCTATGCTCGAAATTCTCGGGGAACAAACATCCCCGCTTGTCGTTGCTTGCCTTGGCATGCGCTACGTTGGCTATTGCTTTCTGGTAACGAGAGACGGTTGTCGCAAAGTGCGGCAATTCGACTAAACGGCGCTGCGCCAGCCCTAAGGAACAACTGATCTGGTCAGAAAGCGACCAGAAACGAGACCTTCATGGCTTCCCTGATCGATAACGCATCCGGAAAAAACCACGATGAAAAGATGATTTCATGTTGCGGAAAAGTGAACGTCAATTTGAGTTTTCACAATCACATCCTCGACAAATCCACGAAGCCGGATCGACCATATCGGCACAAGACAGATCGGGCGCAGTAGACGGGAAATCTGGAATCCCCAATCAGCGCAAACCTGGATGCCCGGTTCGGCAGTTTCTAACGCGGTACCGCACCTGATTTCTTCAAGCGTTAGCGCCGCACAGGACATTCTGCACTTGCATTCTTGGCGCCCGCTGAAGTCCAGCGAGAAATGACGATGTCGCGACACCGCTTTCCGTCCTCTTGTTATTGGTCGGCACCGGTGGTGTCAGAGGCCGAATTGCCTTGTTGCGGGGCGTCTGCCCCAAGCGTTTCCAGCCAGGCGGCAATCAGGTCCGCGTGCACTGCCCGGTTGGTTTCCCACGCCTCGCCATCCTGAAAGCCAAAATGGTGAAGCCCGACCAATGCGCCATGCGCATCGAACACGGGCGCGCCGGAAGAACCGCCGGCCGTGTCGCAAGTATGAGTGAAATCGGTCGCTTGCGCCCGGCCATCGACCCGGATCTCGCCGGCCGCGCAATCGAGGATCGATATCTGCTTGGGCTGCGAACCGGGATGCTGGACAATGACCATCGGGGTTGCGACGCTCGCGGCGTTCGCGGCAACGCTTATTTGGCCAAAATCCGGCCCCGGCGCACGATCCAGCTTCACCACGCTGGCATCGAGCGCCACGTTCAGAAACCGCTCTTCGACCTGTTTGCAGCCGACCTGAGGGCCGATCTGCAACTGTCCGCCGGCATCGAACTCGAAGCCGAAGACCGCCGTCATCGTGCGGCAGGTCTCGGCATTGTTAATGCAATGCTCGTTGGTCAGCAACAGATCCGGCCCGATCAGAAAGCCCGAACAGGTCCGCGCAAAACCGCCCTGAATGAAGGACAGGAAAGCCACCGGCGCGCCGAGCCCGCGCAGGTTTTCCGGCACGGCTGCGGCGTTGATCGGGGTCAGCTGGTTCTCGCCATAGACCGAATAGGGGGTGACCTTGCTGCTCTGCATCGCGATGCTGTCGATGACAAGCACGCTCTCAACCGCAACCGCGGCATCCGCGATCAGCGCCATCCGCACCCGGCCAAAGGGCATTAGCTGCGTCCACAGCCCTTCCGCGCCGATTGTCTCCAGCGCGATCTCGGCCTGCTGACCCAGCGCGCCGACCAGCAGCAGCCGGGCGCCGGGCGGAAAGGCTGGCCCCTCGACCCGCAGCAGAAGCCGGATATAGTCCGACCCCGCCACGCTGATCTCGTCGGTCCAGAGCACGCCGTCCCCGTCACTGCGAACCTGCGCATCGATCCGGATGTCGCGCGCCTCGACCTGGCCATCGACAAAAGCCTCCAGCACCGGCGCATCCTGGGCGGCAAGCGATGATGCCACAAGGGCCAGCATGACGGCCAGCGCTCTCATTCGTCGAACAGCGGCGAGGTGTAGTCGCGGATGTCCCGGAAGTGGAAGTCCACGACGGTCGAGCTGCCATCTTCATTTCGCGTCAGCACCTCGATCGGCGCTGACAAGGTGCGCACGAGGCACGAGGGATCGCGCTCCAGCACCCCGTAACGCCCGCCCAGTTCGTCGCCGATATGGCGGAACAGGAAATGGCGCTGCTTGGCGCTGTTCCAGCCAAGCCGCCGCACGTTGTACCACTTCTGGAACTGCTGGTTCCGGTGCGGCGTGCGGCAAACGAATTCCGACGGCGCCTCCAGTACCTGCCCCACGACCCTGCGCCCGTCGAACAGCTCGAACTGCGCGTCGCGCACGTTGATCGCGCGCTCCACGTTCAGCCGCCCGTCGCGCAACGCGGCCGACAGACCCGGAAAGAAATCCGCCGTATAGCTCAGCCGGTCCTTGACGATCTTCGGCGCCAGCTGCGCACCGGCCAATTCGTCGCCGTAAATAAATTCGCCCGCAGCAAAGATCAGCGAGGCCGCCGCCGTCACCTGCGGCGCGGCAAACGATGTGCCCTTCTGCCGGGCAAAGCTGTTGCCGGTGACCGTGGTCAGCACGTTTTCCGCCGGCGCGCCGATGTCGAACTTCGGATTGCTGTTCGACCCGGCCGACTGGCTGTGCCACAGGCCCGGGCGGTCCATCTCGCTGTCTAGGCCCACCACCGTTATGACATTGTCCAGGTGGTTCAGGCAGGCCGGCAAGATCGGGCAATTGCCTTCGGACAACTCAAGCCTTTCGTTGCCCGCCGCGGCCACGAACAGCAGGCGACTGCCATGAATGTCCATCGCCTGCTCCATTTCGGTGGGATTGGCCAGCAAGGGCCGAACGCCAAAGCTCAGATTGGCGACGCGTACATCCTGAGGCACATCGATCTGAATCTGCCGGATCAGCGAGAGGATCTGCTGATCGGCCGCCGAATTGCGGTCCAGCGCCATCATCCAGAGCCGCGCATTGGGGTTCAGCCCGACCGTGCCCTTGCCGTTCTGCGGCGACGCGATGACCCCGGCCACCGCCGCCGCGTGATCCGCGTCGCTCATTGCAGCCTGATTGATCTGGTCGCAGCCGTTGATCTCTCCGTTCATCGGTGGGGCGATCTCGGTCCCGTCGGGAGAGTGCAGCACCGGCAGATCGCAATGCCCCGAGGACAAGGGCGCGTCGATCACCACGACATCCACGGGCCGCCCGTAGCTTTCGTCGAGATCCTTCATATCCGCAAAGGGATGATGGATGATCCGGAAAAGGTCGACCTGTTCCCCGACAAAGGGCTCGTCCCGCACGCCTTTCATCTGGATCGCCCCCAGCGGCTGCAGGTTCTCCTTGATTGTCTGCAAGGTCAGATCAGCCGGCGATTGTCGCGTCAGCACCCTGTTCCAGTCCTGAGAATAGGACCCGGCTGCGTTGAAGTCGCGCGGCGTATCCGAAGCCGCGGTATCGGCCCCGCGCAACGCCTGCAGACTTTCGAACAGTTGCGACGTGGTATCGGGCCGCAGCGACAGCGTGGTTTCCAGCTGCAGTCGGGGCACGGTGACCGTGACGCTGCCCGACGGTGCTTTCAGGATACGTGGGTTGAAGCGCGCCACCACCTGTTCGCAGGTCATCTTCCAGGCCGAACAGTCCATGCCCGGCTCGGGCGTGAACGCGTCCGATGTCCAGCCGGCCGGCGCCGGAACGCGGGTCAGCGTGGTTACGGACCGGAACTCGTAATCCGGGATCGTCACCTCCTCTCCGCCCTGCAGGCGCCAGGCGCCCCGGCTGCTCTTGAACCCGCCGACATGGGCCACGGGGTCATTCAGCTCCCGGCTCGACACCGGCACGCGCACGCGGCGGCACAGGTCGGGATTCAGATCACAAAGCATTGCATCCAGCGTCATCGGGAAATGCGCCCCATGCATCACGCCCTGATCGCGCAACAGGTCCTCCACATAAGGCGGCGGCGTGCCGATCTCCTCCTGGCGCACAGTGAGATTGCCGGAATTGTACAGCGTCAGATAAAGCTGTTCGATCTCGACCGCCAACTCAATCGCATTGGTCGCGCGCGAACGCCACACGACCGAGGTTTCCGGCACCGCGATCTCTGCCGCAACCGATGTCGCCGCCAAGATCGCGGCCAGGGTCAGTGCTTTGCAATCCATGATCTGATCTCCTGTCCTGGCTCCCCACTCAAGGCTGCGTGGATGTCACCGTGACGCTGAATTCTCCGGCCTCGTAGCCATGCACCGCCACCGAGACGAGCGAGCGCCCCGCAGGCACTTCGAAATCGCAGGTCTCGTCGGCGCCGGCAGTGTAGGGCCGGCAATCATAGCTCGACACCAGCGCCGGCCCGTCCAGTTTGACATAGAGGTCCGGATCGCCGCTGCCGGTCATTTCCGCGCGGAACCGCGATCCCGGCACGACCGGCGCCTGCATCACCATCTGCATCGCGCCCTGGGCGATCTGGAACGGCCCGAAGCTTTCGATGACGGGCACCGGTGCGCCACCGGCAGGCATGCAGATCGACGTGTCGATCTGGAACCCGGTCGCCGCGCCGTAAAGGCAGGCGACCCCGCTCTTGTCCATGGCCGTCAACGTCAGGGACCAGTCGCCCATCCCGTTGCATTGCGGATAATGCATGACCGAGAAGGCGTCGTAATCCGTCACCCCGCGCCAGTCGCTATCTTCGAAACAGACCCCGGCCTCGGGGCGGGTGTGTTCGTGCCGACCGCCGACAGTATGGCCCAGCTCGTGCCGCAGGATGCCGCGCAGGGTCAGGTTGCCGTTCGGGTCCAGCTGGAAGGACGATGGGTCGATCACCACGCTGCGGTCCGATCGCGGATCGTTAGGAAAGAAGGCCGCAGCCAGGAACTGCCCGCCCGCGTTGACCGGGCGCACGTCGAACATCACCCGGTCGTTGCCGTTGTTACAGTCATCATCCTCCGCCGCGACGTAGATGAAGTCGATGTCCGCGACGGCTTCCCAGGCGGCAATGGCGGCTTGCATGTCCCCCACCACCAGCGCGTGACGGCTGCCGAAGGCATGGCTCACGCAATAGGTCAGCCGGTGCCTGTCGGCAACGCTCCAGATCTGGTCCAGCCCGCCGACACTCATCACGGTGAATTCCGGCGTTCCGTCTTCGCCCTGCGGCGGTTCGCTGCGCACGTTCTGTTCCCAGAATTCGCGTAACAGCTTTTCGTTGCGGATCGGCGTATCGCCGTTGACGTAATACTTGCCGGTTTCCTCGACATAGAGCGTCTGGTCCCGGAACGCCTCGAAGCTCAACTCGGCCGAGGCCTCCCGCGCCGCGCGGGCAAGGCGCTCCAACTCGCGCGCGCCCTCTGCGGGGTCGACGGGCTGCGCCAAGGCCGGCGCCGCAAGGGCGATGCAGAAAACAAGAGGAACAAGGCGTTTCATGGCAGTCAAATCCTTCTGTGCTTGTTGAAAAACGGTGGTGCGAAACCTCGTGTCACTGGTTGAATATGTCCTGGTAGATGGGATGCTCGGCATAAACGAAGGCCATCCGCCTGCGCTGCTTGCCCTCACGGTCCAGCCCCAGGTAACGCGCGGCATTGCCGCCCATCACCTTCTCGGTCTGCGCCTCGTCCAGCCCCAGCTCAGCCAGCGCGGCAAGCACCCCGGCAAGGTAGGCTGGGTGCCCCGGTTCGCGCCCAAGCATTGACCAATCCGACCCGTACATCATTCGCTCGCCCATCAGCGGCGAGCGATTCAGCAGCGCGCGGGTCCGTGCCAGCACCCGCGCCCGCTCGTCGCCCTCGGTTTGGCTCGCCTCGGACCAGTAGCCGAGGTCGAAATAGAGATTTGGGAACTCCCCAACCATCTCGGCCAGGGTTTCTTCCCAATCCCCCTGCGAGGTGAACTGCCCGCGCGGCGCGGTCTCGTCGAAGCCGCCGAAATGGGCCAGGTTCAGCTGCAGATCTGCGAACCGCGGATCACGCATCAAAACCTGCCAGCCCGCCGGATCGGCAAAGCGGCCCGTATTCGGTCCCGCCGCGATCGAATTGTTAGCATGGGCCTTCAGGGGCACCTCGTGCTCGATGCACCACAGGTACAGGGCCTCCAGTTCGCGATCGAGCGCTGCTGCCCCTCCGCGCGGCTTACGCGGCACCCAGTCCAGTTTGCCGTCGTTGCCGATCGGACGGAACCCCATCGGCGGGTACAGCTTGACCCCAAGAAAACCCAGCTCCAGAACTGCGCGCTTCACATTGCGCAGCGGGTCCAACTGCGGGTCGTCCTCACGCTCCAACGCCGCGCGCAGCGGGCAGAAGGGTGCGAAAGGCAACACCAACGCATCGGTGTAACGGCGCACAATCGCCGCAACCAGCTCGATCTGGTCCTCGACCGGGGTCACCGTCTCCTCGGTCATGAACCAAGCGCCGAAATCCACCAGCGAGGGCGAGAAGATCCGGATCAGGCCCGGCCCGCCGTAAAGCCGGTCCAGCTCGGCCAGGATATCCAGCCTCGGCCGCGTCAGAAGCCCAGCCCAGCGGATCGTTTGCATGAAGGGTGAGCGGTGGACATAGTCCCGCTCCTCACCCACCGCCAGCTTATCGGCCCGGCTGGTCTGATAGATGCGGTCGGCCAGCGCCGTCCCCTGGGCCTGCGGTGTCTGCAACCCGCTGCGCAGCTCCGGCGCGCCGACCTCGACGGCGATGCGATCGAGAATGGCTTTCTCGGCTGGTCCGGATGTACTCAGCCCCGCCGTCGCGCGCCCGGTCTCTCCGGCAAACCGGGCGATCCCGGCGGCTACGTTCTCCTGGTCCCGCGCCCGGATAGTTTCCGGCGGGATCGGCGACACCTGCCCGCCCATATCATCCAGCTCCGCACGCGCTGTTGGCGTGTTGATCAGCAGGATGAATTTCAGCAGCTTCAGGAAGGCGTCCGACACTATATCCTGATCCACCGGCGTGTGCGGGTCCCGGATGATCGTCTGCTTTAGGAAGCCGACCACGGGCACGTCGCGCCCATTGAAGAAATGCGTATGGATGTCGATTGCCGTACGGCTCACCTCCGGCTGAAAAAAGCGCCGTAAACGGCCGCAGCCCGACAGACCTGTGGCCGTGAAGGTCCCCGCCAGTCCTACGATAAGATCGCGTCGTCCAATCATGCCGCCGCTTTCCTTGTTTTTTTGACGCCAGCCAGCGCCGCGCCTCAAAGGCGCCGGCTGTTCAGGTCACTCAAGCAACCAGCGCGGACCGTATTGGTTTCTCGATCGAGGCGATGGTCGAGGTGTCGGGCATCCGCAGAAATGGAAATAGGATCACGAGAAATGCTCCTTCTTCACGTCAAGACTAGCAAAAAGAATCATCGCCAAATCGATTCTACCATAGCATGAATGACCTTCGGGCGCCCGCGCGAAGATAGACACCGCGGGAAATCCAAAGCTTTTTGCGCACCTTGGCGTCGCTGCAGAATGGATTGACGCCAGGTTTGGTGAAGCTGCACCGCGGCAATCACCTCGCCGGTGAGCGGTCAGGTTGGGCCAGCCTCTCATTGGCATTGCCAGCTTTTTTCGGGTCGCACCCGCTTGAGCATCGCGGAACACCCGGTCGATTGGGCTCAGAGCCGTAATGCGCCGTCGCCGACGCCAATTGGCGCGTATTTGAATCACCTGCTTAGGCTCCTGGCGGTCAGGCGATATTTCAGCATCTGTCCTGGCATCCTCCGAGGAGCCGATGTTGCGGACGACCCATGGCCGCCGTCCATCATCTATGTCCGATGCTGCGGCGCGGCCCGTCAGAGGAAACATTCGCTGCACGCGCAGAATCTGGCGCCTGGTGGAGGTCTCCATCGCGAGACAAGCAAGGAGCCTGGCCACACCGAGCAGTACCGTGGCGTGGTCGCAGCTCGGATCTTTGCCGGGGCACAGACAACATTCCACGCGAGGCAAGTTCGACAGGAACTTGGAAAACCTGTGGGAAAAAGTCGGGTTTCCTCTTTACGGCTTTCTTTGCTGTAGTAAGGTCGGGTCAAGAGCGCGATGCCGGTCACGGCGCGACGCTCGCTTACAACAAGGAGAATGAAATGCAATTCAAGAAAATGATTGCCGTCTCGATAGCTGCGCTGATGGTCACCGGCCCTGCAACGGCCGAAAACGTCCTGCGTTGGACCAGCCAGGGTGACGCGCTCACCATGGACCCACACTCGCAGAACGAAGGCCCAACGATCGCGATGAACGGCCAGATCTATGAATCGCTGGTCACCCGCGACGCCGATCTCGTGCTGCAGCCCGAGCTGGCAGAAAGCTGGGAAGCCGGCCCCGATGGCTGGACCTTCAAGCTGCGCCAGGGCGTGAAATTCCATGACGGATCGGATTTCACCGCCGAGGACGTGGTGTTTTCCTTTGAACGCGCCAATCACGAGGCCTCGGACTACAAGGAGCAGGCCAAGAACGTCACCAGCGTCGAGGTGATCGACGATCATACCGTCAAGCTGATGACCGATGGCCCCAACCCGATCCTGCCAAACCAGCTGACCTCGATCTACATGATGGACAAGGGTTGGGCCGAGGCCAATAACGTGACCGCGCCGCAGGACTTCAAGGCCAAGGAAGAAACCTTTGCCGTGCGCAACGCCAACGGCACCGGCCCGTTCACACTGGTCAGCCGCGCGCCCGACGAGATGACGGTGCTCGCCCGTAACCCCAACTGGTGGGGCGAAGGCAAGTTCCCCGGCAATATCGACAAGATCGAGTACCGCCCGATCACCAATGCCGCCACCCGCGTCGCGGCGCTGTTGTCAGGAGAGGTCGATTTCGTGCTTGATCCGCCGCTGCAGGACCTCAAACGTATCGAGGGTGCCGATGGGCTTAGCGTAAAAACGGTGGCGCAGATCCGCTCGATCTTCTTTGGCATGGACCAGGGCGTCGACAAGTTGCGTACCTCTGATGTGGACGGCAACCCGTTCAAGGACACGCGGGTGCGCGAGGCCTTCAACCTTGCCATCGACAAGGACGCAATCCAGCGTGTCGTGATGGAGGGCCTGTCCTTCCCGACCGGCATGATCACCCCGCCGGGCGTGCTGGGCAATACGCCGGAAAACGACCCGTCCTACGGCTTCGACCCGGCAAAAGCCAAGGCGCTTCTGGCCGAGGCGGGATACCCGGACGGGTTCTCGATCCGGCTCGATTGCCCGAACAACCGCTACAACAACGACGAGAAGATCTGTCAGGCGGCGGTGGCGATGCTGGCCAAGATCGGCGTCAAGGTGAATCTCGACGCGATCCCGAAAGCACAGCACTTCCCCAAGATCCAGAACCGGGAATCCGACTTCTACATGCTGGGCTGGGGCGTGCCGACACTGGACAGCCACTATGTGTTCTCGTACCTCCTGGACGGAGAGGGGTCGTGGAACGCGACGGGCTACAACAACCCCCGCGTGAACGAGATCACCAAGGCGATCACCACGGAAATCGATATCGAAAAGCGCACCGCCATGATTGATGAGGCCTGGGAACAGGTGAAGGCGGATATGCCCTATGTGCCGATCCACCACCAGGTTCTGGCCTGGGGGATCGCCGACAATGTCGACATCCAGATCGCGGCGGATGACGCCTTCCGGCCGCGCTTTGCAGTCATGAAATAAGCAAAACCCCGGGGCGGGCCTTGGTCCCGCCCCGGGTCTGACCGGGGCTTTCATGCTATTCTTCATCCTCAAGCGGCTTGCACAGTCTGTGCTTGTGATGGCCATCGTTTCGGCGGTCAGTTTCTCGCTGTTCAACTTTGTCGGCGACCCGGTCAACAACATGGTCGGCCAGGATGCCACGCGCGAACAGCGCATCGAGATCCGTCAGCAGCTGGGCCTCGATGATCCGATCCTGACCCAGTACACGCGGTTCCTCGGAAACATGATGCGCGGCGATTTCGGCCTCAGTTACCGGATCAAACGACCGGTGGACGAATTGATACTCGAACGTCTTCCAGCAACGTTGGAACTGGTTTTCGTCAGTGCGATCATTGCTTTGTTCGTCGGGATCACTCTGGGCATCTACACCGGAATTCGGCGAAAATCCTGGATCAGCCGGTCGATCCTGTCGGTCTCGCTTGTCGGGGTCAGCCTGCCGACTTTCATAATCGGTATCGCGCTGATCTATGTTTTCGCCGTTCACCTCCGCTGGTTGCCTTCGTCCGGACGCAGCGGCACCATCGAATTCGGCTGGTGGAAAACCTCGCTTCTGACCGTGGATGGCTGGCGCGCGATCATTCTGCCAGCGATCACCCTGTCGCTGTTCCAGCTCACCCTGATCCTGCGGCTGGTGCGGGCCGAGATGCTCGAGGTGATGCAGACCGATTTCATCAAGTTCGCCCGGGCGCGGGGCCTGTCGGAACGCGCCATCAACTTTCGCCACGCGCTGCGCAACACCCTTGTGCCGGTGATCACCATCATCGGGCTGAATATCGGCGGATTGATCGCCTTTTCGGTGATCACCGAAACGGTGTTCCAGTGGCCCGGAACCGGGCTGATGTTCATTCAGGCGGTCGATTTCGTCGATGTGCCGATCATGGCGGCCTATCTGGTGTTCGTCGCGCTGCTTTTCGTTCTGATCAACCTGATCGTCGACATTCTCTATTTCATCGTCGATCCGCGCATCCGGCTGGGGGAGTGACGATGCAACAAGACCGCCCGATGACCCGCTGGGAGCGGTTCAAGGACAACGACATCGTCTGGTCCTTCCTGCATTCGCCCGGTGCCATCGTTGCTGCGACGATCACGCTAATCGCCATTCTGGCCTGTGTGTTCGCACCGCTGATCGCGCCGTTCGACCCGTTCGATCCGGCGCAAATCTCGCTCTGGGACGGCAAGCTGCCTCCGGCCTGGATTGACGGCGGGCAGCCGCAATACCTGCTTGGCACCGACAACCAGGGCCGCGACATGCTGTCAACAATCCTCTATGGTGGTCGGTTGTCGATCCTCGTCGGGCTGGCGGCAGTCTGTCTTGGCATGGTGCTGGGTGTGACACTGGGTGTGATCTCGGGCTATGTCGGCGGGGTGACAGACGCGGTGATCATGCGTATCGCAGACGTACAGCTGACCATTCCCGGCATCCTTTTGGCCATCCTGATCAACGGGATCGGACGCGCTGCCCTGCCGCTGGAGCTGCGCGAAGAATTCGCCATTTACGTGGTCATCATCGCCATCGGCCTGACCGACTGGCCGCAGTTCGCCCGCGTGACGCGCGGGGCGACGATGGTCGAGGCCAACAAGGAATATGTTCAGGCCGCCCGCATCATCGGCTTGCCCGGTTGGATGATCATGCTGCGCCATATCCTGCCCAACACGCTGCGCCCGGTCTTGGTGATTGCCACCATCGGCCTGGCGCTGGCGATCATCGCCGAGGCGACCCTGTCCTTCCTCGGCCAAGGCATTCCGCCGACCACCCCGTCGCTGGGCACGCTGATCCGGGTGGGTAACGAATACCTGTTCTCGGGGCTGTGGTGGATCACCTTCTTCCCGGCCATCGCACTGGTGGTGCTTGTCTTTGCCGTCAACCTTCTGGGCGATTGGATGCGCGACGCGCTCAATCCGAAACTACGATGACAGACCTTCTGCAAATCAGCGGCCTCGATGTCGATTTCCCCACCCGTCGCGGCACGGTTCATGCCGCGCGCGGTGTCAGCCTGACGGTCCAACCGGGCGAGGTTGTCGGACTGGTCGGTGAATCCGGTGCCGGAAAATCCACCATCGGTAATGCCATCATCGACCTGCTGGAAGCGCCGGGGCGGGTGAGTGCCGGGTCGATCCTGTTCGAAGGCGAGGAATTGCGCGGACGCAGCGAAGCCGAAATGCGCCGCGTCCGAGGTGACCGGATCGGAATGATTTTCCAGGATCCGCAGACATCGCTCAACCCGCTGATGACGATCGGGGCGCAGCTGGTCGAGACCATCGAAAAGACCAGTGACCTGCGTGGTTCCAGGGCCGAAGAGCGGGCCATCGAACTCTTGGAACAGGTCGGCATCACCGAGGCCAAGGCGCGTCTACGCGCCTATCCGCACCAGTTTTCGGGCGGCATGCGGCAGCGCGTGGTGATCGCGCTGGCGCTGGCGGGGGACCCGGACCTGATCATCGCCGACGAACCAACCACCGCGTTGGATGTGTCGATCCAGGCCCAAATTCTGGATCTGATCAAAAGGCTTTGCCGCGAGCGCGACCTTGGAGTGATCATCGTCACGCACGATATTGGCGTCATCGCAAATATCGCCGACCGCGTCGCGGTGATGTATCGCGGCGAAGTGGTGGAAACCGGCGATGTGGCGCAAATCCTCGGCGCGCCCAAGCATGAATACACCAAATCCCTGATCGCCGCCGTGCCCCGCGCCGACCGCAAGCTCGAGCGGTTCTCCTCGGTCGACTACATCGAGGGCGGCAACAAGCCGTTTGAACGGATCGATATTCAGACCCACTGGCTGGGCGCGTCACGGGACAATCGCGGCACGGGCAAGGCGATCGAGGTCGAGAACCTCGACCTGTCCTTCGTGCTGCAAAAGGCGGTGCTGAAACGTAATCGCAAGATGTTGCAGGCGGTGGACAATGTTTCGTTCACCGTGACCGAAGGTCAAACCTTTGGCCTTGTCGGCGAATCCGGGTCGGGAAAATCGACCGTGGCGCGGCTGATCGCCGGGCTCTACCGGCCCGATGCCGGGACAATCCGGGTGCTGGGGCAGGATGTGTCTACGCGCCCGAACAGTGCAGCGGCCCGCGAAGCCCGCCGAGCGTTGCAGATGATTTTCCAGGATCCCTATTCCTCGCTCAATGCGCGGATGCGGGTGATGGATATCGTGGCCGAGCCGATCCGGTTCTATCGTCTGACCGAGAACGAGGCCGAGACCCGACGCATCGTGGGCGATCTGCTGAACCATGTCGGACTTGGCGCGCAGGCCGCCCTGCGCTATCCGCATGAGTTTTCCGGTGGTCAACGGCAGCGAATTTCCATCGCCCGGGCCCTGGCCTCGCGCCCGCGCATCCTGATCTGTGACGAACCAACCTCCGCGCTTGACGTATCGGTTCAAGCCACGATCCTCAACCTTCTGAAAGACTTACAGCAGGAGCTTGGCCTGACCATGCTGTTCATCAGCCACGACCTGCCGGTCGTGCGCCAGATGTGCGACCAGATCGCGGTGATGCGGCACGGACAACTCTGCGAGGTTGCCGATGCCGAGACGTTGTTCAAGACGCCTCGGCATGAATACTCGCGCCACCTTTTGGAGCTCATGCCAAGCATGGAACTGCTTGGAGAGGCATAGTGTTCCGGCGGATAGGGTCTGGTACAAGGGCTGTCGCCTTCAGCCCTTGTGCCGCTGTTCGAAACCTGGCGCCACGCAGACCCGGACCTGATCCGGGACCTCGTTTTTTTCCGGGTATCAAAGACCCTGGATCAGGTTCGGGGTCGCGGATCGCGGGTCACGGGTCAAGGTCAGCACCACTCATCCAACCTGTCACCCTTGAAAACCCTGGCCGGCATCCGCGCCCAGATCCCAATAGAGCCCGGCCATCAGGCCCAGGGCCTGTCGTGCCACCGGGATCAGCATATGTTCGTCTGGGGCATGCTGATTGCAGCCGCCATAGGAGTGCGGGATCCAGATTGTCGGCAACCCCAGCGCATCCATGAAGACATGATTGGGCAGTGAGCCGCCAAGGTTGGGCGCGAGGTGCGGTGCCTTTCCGGTCGTTCGCTGTAGCGAGTCAACGACACGCTTGACCCAGGGATTGTTCGGGTCGGACCGGGTGGCCGGGAAGTATCCGCTCTCTTGCTGTTCGACCCGCACCTGATCGAACCCTTCGGCATCGAGATGGCGTCGCAGTGCCGGCAGAATGTCATCGGCGTCGGTCCCAGTGACAAACCGAAGCTGGCAGGTCGCACGCGCCGTCCCGGAAATTGCATTGACCGGGGCCGCGGGATTGCCGCTTTCCATGGCGAGCACGGCAAAGGAATTCCAACCGTAGACGCGTTCTTGCGGAGTCAGCTCTTGTTCTCCCCACTCCGGATCGACCTGCGGCCCGACCGGCAAGGGCAGCCTCGCAAGAACGGCGCGAATATCCGGCGTCAGGCTGGTCGGGCGCCATTCCGGCACCCGTATCTGTCCGTGCGGGTCGGTGATCGTGGCCAGCGCCTGAGCCAGAATTATTGCTGGATCGGCCAAAAGCCCGCCCCAGTTTCCCGAATGATGGGCACCGTCGCGCAGTTCGACGGTCAGATTGAAGTTCACCGCCCCCCGCGCGCCAAGAAACACCAGAGGCACGTCCGTCGACATCCGCGGCCCGTCTGACGCGATCAGCAGGTCCGCCGCCAGTAGATCGCGGTTCCCGGTGCAGAACTCTTCAAGGCCGGGCGAACCGGTTTCCTCGCCCATCTCGATGAGCCATGTCGCATTGAAGCCAAGTCGCCCACGCGCCGCAAGCACGCATTCGAGCGCGAGCAGGTTGATCAGATGCTGGCCCTTGTTGTCAGCCGTGCCTCGCCCATAGAGCCGGTCGCCTTCTTGCCGAAGCTCGAATGGCTTGCGGTTCTCACCCCATTCGTCGTCCTGTCCCCGGGTGACGTCGCCATGCCCGTAGCCAAGGATCGTGGGCAAGCCCGGATCCTC
The DNA here is from genome assembly GCF_030848945.1 of Marimonas arenosa. Classification (GTDB taxonomy): domain Bacteria; phylum Pseudomonadota; class Alphaproteobacteria; order Rhodobacterales; family Rhodobacteraceae; genus Marimonas; species Marimonas arenosa. The sequence continues at coordinate 562,927 of NZ_JANHAX010000003.1, read as the reverse complement.
AACACGCCGCGCCAGTAGGAGCGGATTGCCCTGCGGGTTGGAATGTATCGTGCAGGAAAACCCGGCTTCGGTCAGACGCGGAACCAGCATCTCTTCGAGATAGGATCGCATTTCGTCGCGTCGCTGCGGGTTCTGACTCTCCGTCGGGCGGGAAACGAGCTTGGCCAATTCTGAAGCGAAACGGCCTTCGTCGACCAGAGCCTGCGCTGAAGTGACGACCTCTGAACGTTGGGACATAGCGCTCTTTTTCCTCTTCTGTTTGTTTTCACGTTATGGGCTTAATTTCGGCGCGGATTTCGGTTGCCACCTTTTTAGGGGTTGGTGTGGCCAAGGCCACTTTACATCTGAAAACGGCCATTCCACCCACGGTTCGCAAATGTCCAGATTTGACTGCATGCCCAGTCAATGCGCAACCAGCCAAAGGCCGCTTTCTCCCGCGACACAGTCATTGACGTTACAACTTCGCGGCACGCCGCATGAGCGGCTGCTTTCACAGCTGCACCGCGGCTTCACTTCTCTCGGCTTTGCGGGGACGGAAATGCCGCGAGTGCAGATACGGTTCTTTCAGCACTTTCGCCTTGGGCTCAAACTTGCCGCTCGCTGCAGGCTGGACTCTGTTCAGCAAGGAACCTGCAATCGCCAGTCATCGATCCCGACCCGGCTGACTGGTTCGCTCTGCGACACTCCCTCTTGCATCGAATCAAAGTATTCCGTATTTGGAATGTTAGTTCGCAACTCCCCGGGGAGTTGCCCCACGCAAAAGGACTGAACTTATGACCGTATCCCAAGCCGTCATGGCCTTCGCAGGCTTCATGGTAATCCTGTCGGTGCTGCTCACCGTCTTCGTGCACCCGCTTTTTGTCTGGCTCACCGTCTTCGTCGGCGCCAATCTGTTCCAGACCGCCTTCACCGGCCTCTGCCCCGCAGCCTGGGCCTTCCGCAAGATGGGCTTTAAACCGGCCTGATCGCCGGGTACCACCTATGAATTGCCCGCCCGGGCCTGCCCATGCTATCGTTTGGTTAACAACGAGGCAGAGCAGGCCCGCAGATGACCGCACTCAGCGCATATGACCGGCTGGAAGCGACCGGCCTGTGGCGGGCCACGCCCGATGACCAGCGCCGCGAGGTCATCGTCTCGATCGGCGAGGCGACGCTGACCATTTCCGACCTCAACGACCGGGCGCTGGCGCATTGGTCGATCCCTGCCGTGGCCCGGGCCAATCCTGGCATCCTGCCCGCGATCTTCCACCCCGACGGCGACCCCGGCGAAACCCTCGAGCTTGCCAACAACGAAGCCGAGATGATCGAGGCGATCGAGAAACTGCGCACCGCCGTCGAACGCGCCCGCCCCCACCCCGGGCGCCTGCGCCTCGTCACACTGGCGCTGTCCTTCGCAGCCGTTGCGGCACTCTGCGTCTTCTGGCTGCCCGGCGCGCTGCTCGATCACGCCGTGTCGGTCGTCCCCCAGGTCAAGCGCCAGGAGATTGGCGAGGCCCTGCTGGCCAATATCCGCCGGGTTGCCGGTCGCCCCTGCGACGAGGCTCAGGCCCTGCCGGCACTCGACCGGCTTTCGGACCGGTTGCCCTCGCCGCAAGGTCCGGCGCGGCTCGTCGCCCTGCGCGGCGGCGTGACCGAGGCCGGCCACCTGCCAGGCGGCATTATCCTGCTCGGCCGGGCCCTGTTCGAGGACTACGAGGAACCCGATGTTGCCGCCGGCTATGTCATCGCCGAACATCTGCGCGCCGAGCTTGAAGACCCGCTGCACCGTCTGCTGTCGCAGACCGGCCTCGCCGCCACCATCCGTCTGCTGACCACCGGCAGTCTCACCGACGCCCAGCTTCAGGCCTATTCCGAGACGCTGCTCACCGCCACGCCGGTGGCGCTCGACGACGAAACCCTGCTGGCGGGCTTCAAGGCCTGGTCGGTGCGCTCGACCCCGTATGCCTATGCGCGCGACATCACCGGGGAAACCACGCTCGGCCTGATCGAGGCTGACCCTTTCGCCGCCACGCCGCCCGATCCGCTGGTCTCCGACGCCGACTGGCTCCGGCTACAGAACATCTGTGGCGGCTGACCCGAAACGCCACGCCAACCGGGCATTTTCATCAGGCAAGAGCAGCACGTCCGCTTTCTTTCTTGGCTGAAATACTCAATTCCACCGCCGCCCGCGGGTCCCACTTCCGACCGGCGGCGCTCACCGCCCCAAAAGCGGCAGAAGCAGGGTAAACAGCTCAGCCTGCGAGGAGATGCTGCATTTGCGGTAAAGCTGTTTGCGAAACACCTTCACCGTCTGTGGGCTGATCCCCAGGCGCAGCCCGATCGACACCGAGGAGTGCCCCCGCAGAATGAGCAGCGCCACCTCCGCCTGCCGCACCGACAGCTTGACCCCGTGCGTCGCCGCCAGTGCCGCGATCAATCGTTCGGTCACCTCGGCCTCGGAATAAACCCCCTGGTCCGCCAGGTCGGCCCACTGCCGCACCGCCAGCGCCCCGACGACCGGCGCCAGCTGCCGCGCCCGGGCGATGTCGCGGGCCGCGAAACGCGTGTTCGAGGTGGTGTCCCGGCCGAGGCAGACATGCAGCGAAACGCCCGGCGCCGGATAGGCGACGAAAGCCATCTCATCGACCATGGTAGTGTTGGCGTAATAGTCGAGGAAGTAAGGATTGCGGTGGAACTGGTCCGGGGCGATCTCGCTCAGCCGGTAGACCCCGGGCGCCGCCTGACTGGTGTGCAGATCATGAAACGGATCGAGCAGATAGGCCCCACCGAGATAGACCCGGTCGAAATTCTCGTGCACCTGTCGCTGCGCCGCCTCGGCGAAAAGCGCCACCGGCGCCCGGCCCTGGAAATAGGCCAGGATGGTGAGGTTGTCATGCGGCAGTTCTGCTCGCAGCCATTGACCCAGCGCCGGCGGGAATCCGTCGCCCTCCAGCGACCCAATCGTCTGGGCCAGCCGCGCCTCTGCCTCTTGATTGGGCATCTCTGCATACCTCTCTGGGGGTATATACCCCCCGGATTCCCCGTCTTAACCTGAATAGGCCATTTCAGGGGGTATTCAAAGGCTTTGCAGGGGGACAGCGTGGCCGAAGACCAGGGCGACATTGCCGTCGACATCGATCATGTGACCAAACGCTATGGCGATTTCACCGCGCTGGCGGATGTGTCCCTGGCGATCCGTTCGAATGAGTTCTTTACGCTTCTGGGCCCCTCGGGCTGCGGCAAGACCACGCTTCTGCGCTGCATCGCAGGGTTCGAAGACATCACCCTGGGCGCCATCCGTCTCTACGGCGACAACATAGTTGATTTGCCCCCGAACAAGCGCCCGGTGAACACCGTGTTCCAGCAATACGCGCTGTTCCCCCATATGGACGTGACCCGCAACGTCATGTTCGGCCTTCTGCGCCTCGGCCAGTCCGAGGCGGCGGCCCGCAAGCGCGCCGGAGAGGTGCTCGATCTCGTGCAACTCACCCAGTTCGCCGACCGCCTGCCCGCCCAGCTCTCCGGCGGCCAGCAGCAGCGCGTCGCCTTGGCCCGCGCCCTGGCGCCGAACCCCAAGGTGCTGCTACTGGACGAGCCGCTCTCGGCCCTTGATCTCAAGCTGCGGCAGGCGGTGCGGCTCGAGTTGCAGCAGATCCAGCAGGAAACCGGCATCACCTTCATCTTCGTCACCCACGATCAGGAAGAAGCGCTGACCATGTCCGACCGAATCGCAGTGATCTCGGACGGCCGGCTGCAGCAGATCGGCACGGCGCGCGACATCTATGAGGAGCCCGACAACAAGTTCGTGGCCGATTTCATTGGTGAGACCAACCTGATCGACGTCACCGTCGCCGGCATCGACAACGGTCAGGCCACCTGCACCCTGCCCGGTGGCAATCATTTCACCTGTCCCGCCGCCCAGGGCGCGCATTCCGGCCGCGGCCACCTGTCGGTGCGGCCCGAACGGGTCTCGCTCTCCGACCCGGCGCAAGGGCTTTTGACCGGCACGGTGTCGCGGCTGATCTATCTCGGCACCGACATGCATGTCGATATCACGCTTACCGATGGCGAGGTGGTCACCGCCCGGGTCCAGAACTCGGCCGGGACTCGCATCCCCGCCATGGGCGAAACCATCGGTCTCAACTTCGAGGCGGGCGCCGCGCGCCTGCTGATCGACTGATGGCCGGGCTGGGACCGACCGGGGGCCGCGCCGCCCGCACCTATGCCGGCCGCGGACCGCTGCTGATCCTGCCGGCCTGGGTGATCATCGGCATCTTCCTTGTCCTGCCGATCCTGATCATGGCCACCTATTCCTTCCTCACCAAGGAGTTCCGTGGCGGCGTGATCTGGGAGCCGACACTGGCCGCCTATGACCAGTTCTTCTTTGATCGCGGCCTGTTCGGAGACGAGCAGCCCAAGATCGAATGGACCTACATCCTGATCTTCTGGCGCTCGATCTGGCAGGCGGGGCTGGCCACGCTTTTGTGCCTGCTGATCGGCTTTCCCACCGCCTGGTTCATCGCCACCCGGCCCGCCCACAGCCGAACGGTCTGGCTGTTCCTGATCACCGTGCCCTATTGGGTCAACCTGCTGATCCGCACGATCTCGATGAAATTCCTGATCCGCGACAACGGCCCGATGAACCAGTGGCTGCTGAACGCCGGGCTGATCGACGAGCCGATCCACATCATCAACACCAACCTCGCAGTGCAGCTCGGCCTGTTTTACTCCTACCTGCCCTTCATGGTGCTGCCGATATATGCCGCGGTCGAGCGCTACAATTTCGCGCTCTCCGAGGCCGCCGCCGATCTCTACGCCTCGCGCTGGGTGACGCTGACGCAGGTAATCATCCCGGTCGTCAAACCCGGCATCATCGCTGGCTGCATTCTTGTCTTCGTGCCGAGTCTCGGCGCCTTCCTCGCCCCCGACCTGCTCGGCGGGGCCAAGAACTTCATGATCGGCAGCCTGATCGAGGAACAGTTCAAGGGCGCCGCCGGCAACTGGCCCTTCGGCGCGGCAGCGGCGATGATCCTGCTGAGCATGGTGCTGATCGTGCTCATCGTCTACGCCCGCAACCAGGATCGGGAGAGCGCCTGATGGCCCGCAAACCCGACCTCCGCCGCTTCCCGGGCTTCCTGGCCGTGACTCTGCTCTGCCTGTTTCTGCTCTACGCGCCGCTCGTCATCGTTGCGATCTATTCCTTCAACGATTCCCCGTCGATCACCCTGTGGGGCGGCGTTTCTCTGCGCTGGTACGAAGACGTCTTCTGGGGCCTCGAGGCGGACAAGTTCAAGCGGGCCGCGATCAACTCGCTGACCATCGCCGCCGCCGCCGCCACCACCGCCACCGTCATCGCCACCATGGCGGCCACCGCCATGCTGCGCGCCGGCCAGTTTCGCGGCCGCAGTTTCAGCTTCGGCCTGATCTCGCTGCCGCTGATGGTGCCCGAGATCGTGACCGCCGTCGCCACGCTGATCTTCTTTTCCGCCATCGGTTTTCAGACCGGCATCCTGTCGATCCTGATCGCCCATATCGTCTTCTGCATCCCGTTTGCCTACCTGCCCATTGCCGCCCGGATGGAGGGCATCGAGGATGTCTATGAACAGGCCGCGCAGGATCTCTATGCCACCAAATGGCAGGCCTTCCGCCTTATCCTGCTGCCGCTGATGACCCCCGGCATCGTCTCGGGGTTCCTCTTGGCCTTCATCATCTCGCTCGACGATTTCATTATCACCAACTTCGTCAAGGGTGCGGGGGTCGAGACGCTCCCCACCGCGATCTTCGGCGCCGTGAAACAGGGGATCAAACCCAATATCATGGCGATCTCGACGCTGTTGTTGATGGTCTCGATCACCTTCGTGACGCTGTCCTATTTCGCCGGCCGCATGGGCCAAAACCGCAAATCCAACCCAACAGGAGAGACATAAATGAAAACTCTGAAAACGGCTGCCTCCGCGCTTGCCCTGTCGCTGATGGCCTCGGTCGCCACCGCCGAAGGCAAGCTCTCGATCTACCACTGGTTCGAGTATATCCCACAGGAACTGCTCGACAAATTCGCAGCGGAATACGATGTCGAGGTCACGCTGGACACCTACGACTCCAACGAGGCCCTGCTCGCCGCTTTGAAAGCTGGCAAGCTCGGCCAGTATGACGTGGCGGTGCCCGGCGACTACATGGTCGAAATCCTCGGCAACGAAGGCATGCTCGACACCTTCACCGACGACGAAATGCCGAACAAAGGCAACATCCTGCCGCAATGGGCGGATGTCAGCTTCGATCCCGGCCGCAAAAGCTCGATCCCCTACCAGTGGGGCTCGACCTCGTTCTCGGTCAACCGCGATGTCTATTCCGGCAACATCCAGACCACCGACATCATCTTCAATCCGCCGGAAGAGCTGAAAGGCAAGATCAACGTGCTCGACACCGCGGGCGAAACCCTGACTTTCGCCTCGCTGCACCTCGGTATCCCGCAATGTTCGACCGACCGTGAGCAATTGAAAGCCCTCAATGACCTGGTACAGAACGCCAAGGCCAACTGGGCCAGTTTCGGCTCGGACGTGGCCAAGGATGTACTGGTTTCGGGTGACGCCGCCGCGGGCATGATCTGGAATGGCTTCGGCATGAAGGCCCGCGAGGAAGGCGCCAACATCGAATACGCCTATCCCGATCAGGGTTACATCGTCTGGATGGACAATGTCGTTCTCCTGAAGGATGCGCCCAACCGCGACAACGCGCTGAAGTTCATGAACTTCCTGCTCGAACCCGAAAACGCCGCTGCGGTGACCAACTATGCCCGCTACACCGCCGGCGTGGCCGGGGTCGAGCCCTTCCTCGACGAGGCACTTAAGACCGCGCCCGAGCTCAACCCGCCCGCGGGCGGCAACCCCCAGTTCGTGCAGGCCTGCCCGGAAGAGGTGCAGAAGGTCTATGACACGATCTGGACCAACCTGAAGAAGTAAGACGAAAAGGAGGGACGGCCATGAAACTGGCGCTCTATCAGGGCCCACCGATCCAGGGCGATATCGAGGAGGGCTTCGCGCGCATCGAGGCCCAACTCGGCGCCGCGGCTCTGTCCGGTGCGCGCATGGCCGTCTTCCCCGAGCTTTTCCTGCCGGGCTACAACCAACCCGGGCTGCACGCGTCCCTGTCCCAACCGCTGGGCGGCGCTTGGTGCGACCGTCTCGGCCAACTGGCCGAGACGGCGCGATGCGGCCTGACCATCGGCTGGGCCGAGCGCGATGGCGATCAGGTCTATAACGCCGCCACGGCCTTCGGCCCCGATGGGGCAATCCTCGGCCATTACCGCAAAATCCAGCTCTTCGGCCCGATGGAACAGCAAAGCTTCGCCTTCGGCAACGGCTACACCCTGTTCGACTACCAAGGCCACAAAACGGCGTTGATGATCTGCTACGACGTCGAATTCGCCCACCACGTCAAGGCTTTGGCCGACCAGGGCGTCACGCTCATCCTCGTGCCCACCGCCAACCCCGCCGGGTTCGAACATGTCTCGACCGCGATCGTCCCCTCACGCGCCTCGGAACACGTCCTGACCATCGCCTACGCTAATTTCTGCGGTAGCGAAAATGGCCTGGGCTTCGGCGGCCATTCGGTGATCGTGGGGCCGGACGCCCGGGCGCTGGCTGCCGCCAGCACGACCGAAACTCTGCTCGTCACCGACATCGCCAAAACCTACGACCCGGCACTTCTGTCAACCCAAAGCACCGACTACCGCGAAGTCACACCATGACCTGCTCGGCGCAATCGTTTTCCGCGGCCCCGAATTCAGGCGCGCGCCACATTTTTTCAGGGAGAGAAATCACATGAACAAGATGACCACCGACGACATCCTGACCGCGGACACCCATCTGATCCAGTCCTTCGCCAATCTCCATGCACTGAAACAGGACGGCGCCCGCACCGCCATCGTCGCGGCTGAGGGTGCCCACGTCACCGACAGCGAAGGCAACCGCATGATCGACGGCATCGGCGGGCTCTGGTGCGTTAACGTCGGCCACGGCCGGCCCGAGATCATCGACGCCATCACCGAACAACTGAAGACTCTCGACTACTACTCGACATTCTACAATTTCACCCATCCCGCTGCCGCGGCACTGGCCGAGAAGGTGGCAAGCCTTGCGCCCGGACGGCTCAACAATGTCTATTTCGGCAATTCAGGTTCGGTCGCCAACGATACTGCCGTGCGCGTCCTGCACCACTACAACAACCTTCGCGGCAAACCGCAGAAAAAGCACATACTCAGCCGTATGGGGGCCTATCACGGCTCGACCCACATGGCGATGGCCTTGACCACGCCACAATACGCCGAGGGCTGGGGCGCGGTCGAAGGGCTGGTGACCCACCTGCGCGCACCACACAAATATCGCGAGGCGCCCGATCTCAGTGACGAGGACTTCCTGGCAGAACTTGAAAAAGACATGCTCGATGCCATCCACCGCATCGGCGCCGACAACATCTGCGCGTTCTTCGCCGAGCCGATCCAGGGCGCCGGTGGCGTCATCACCGCGCCGCCGGGCTATCACAAGCGGATGCATGAAATCACCCGCGAACACGACATCGCCTATGTCGCCGACGAGGTCGTCACCGCCTGGGGCCGGCTGGGCCACATGTTTTCCAGTCAGGACGTCTACGACTACACGCCCGACATCATCACCACCGCCAAGGGGCTGACCTCGGGCTATCAGCCGCTGTCGGCCACCATAATCTCGGACGAAATTCACGAGGTCATCTCCGGTCCCGATGCGATGTTCCTGCACGGGATGACCTATTCCGGCCACCCGGCGGCGGCCGCCGCCGGGCTTGCAAATATCGCCATCCTCGAGCGCGAGAACATCCCCGAACGGGTGCGCACCACTGGTAAGCGGTTCGAGTCGAACCTGCGCGGGTTGATCGACATGAATATGGTCGGCGAGGTCCGTGGCTCGCATTTCATGATCGGTATCGAGTTCGTGAAGAACAAGGACACCCGCGAAGAATTCGCCGCCGATGCCATGATCGGCCTCGCCGTCTCGCGCGCGTGCCAGGAACGTGGCCTGATTGCCCGGGCGCTGGGCAATATCCTGATCTTGTCGCCGACCCTGATCATGGACGAACCGATGATCGATGACATCGGAGCCATCCTGCGAGAAAGCATCGAGACGGTGAGTGACGGGCTCGGGATCTGACTGACGCGGCGACCCGGGAACTGTTGGCCCGGAGCGGTCATACCCGAACAGCATTGAGGCGTGCATACGTCAAGCCCTCCCGTGGGGGAGGAGGTCGGGCTTGGCGCCTGCGCGCCGGGCGGTGCGAGGCATGAACGTTTCGCGACACTTCAAACGGCAGTTCCTGCCCAATACCCGGCGCCGCCTGCCCCACCCGCGAAACCCGCTTCTCCGAACCGGCATCCGCAACCACCGCGCGCCCGGTCAACCCGAACCTTACCGCAACCTTGCCCCACCGCGCGCCAGACGATGTGCCAGCCAGCCTGCCAGCCGGGTTGCCATACTCCGCTTATTCGTCGAAAAATTGCGTTAACCGCGCGGGACGGTGGCTTCACGATCCGGCAAGCCCTGCGAATTCGAAAAGCCCGTCGCGGCGGGTGCGCGATCCCATTTTCTACTGGAACCCGCCGCCTGCCTGCGCCATCTCTAGGGACGTAACCGCAGAGGACAGACCATGGACCGCGCCCAGATCGTGCATGACAATTTCCTGCGCCGCGTGGCTGCGAACGACCTTCCTCCGGGCTCACCGCCCGCGCCCGGCCTCACCGCACCCGAAGCGGTGTCGCTCTACCGCGCCCAGTGCCTTTCCCGCGCGCTCGACTTGACTTCGCGCGCCATGCAGAAGGCCGGCACCGGCTTCTATACCATCGGCTCCTCGGGCCACGAAGGCATGGCCGCGGTGGCGCATGCCCTGCGTCCGACCGACATCGCCTTCCTGCACTACCGCGATGCCGCCTTCCAGATCGCCCGCGCCGACCAGGTGCCGGGTCAGAATATCGCCTGGGACATGGCTCTTTCCTTCGCCTGCTCATCCGAGGATCCGACCTCGGGTGGCCGCCACAAGGTGCTGGGATCGAAAGAGCTTTTCATTCCGCCGCAGACCTCGACCATCGCGTCGCACCTGCCCAAGGCGGTCGGGGCGGCCTTCTCGCTGGGCCTGGCCAAGCGCAACCCGCCGGATCATCGCAGCCTGCCCGAAGACGGCATCGCAATGGCCTCGTTCGGCGATGCCTCGCTCAACCATTCCACCGCCCAAGGCGCGCTCAACACCGCCGGTTGGACCGCCGTGCAGCACACTCCGCTGCCGCTGCTGTTCGTCTGCGAGGACAACGGCATCGGCATCTCGGTCAAAACGCCGGACGGCTGGGTCGAGGCTTCGATGCGCCATCGCCCCGGACTGGAATACTTCGCCGCCAGCGGGCTCGACCTGTTCGAGACCTACGCCGTGGCGCGGCAGGCCGCCGATTACGTCCGCAGCCGCCGCAGACCCGCGTTCCTGCACCTGAAGACAGTGCGGCTCTACGGCCACGCCGGCGCCGACATGCCTACGACCTACCTGTCCAAGGCCGAGGTCGAAGCGGACGAGGCCAATGATCCGCTGCTGCATTCCGTGCGCCTGCTTAACGATTTCGGAGCGCTTTCCCCGGACAATGCCCTCGCGATCTACCAGGAAACCCTGACCCGCACCAACGCCATCGCCGCCGAAGCGGTCAAACGCCCCCACCTCCATACGGCTGCGGATGTCATGGCCTCGCTGATTCCGCCAGAACAGAACTGTACGCCGACGAATGGACCAGACCCGCAGGCTCGCGCCGCGCTGTTCGGCGCCGATCTCAAGATGGCGGAGGAGCCACAACCGATGGCGCGGCAGATCAACCTCGCGCTCCACGACCTGATGCTCGAGCACAACGAAATAGTAGCGATGGGCGAGGATGTCGGCCGCAAGGGCGGCGTCTACGGCGTGACGCAGAAATTGCAGTCGCGGTTCGGCCCCGACCGGGTAATCGATACGCTGCTGGACGAACAATCCATCCTCGGCCTCGCCATCGGCCTCGCCCATAACGGCTTTGTTCCGATCCCAGAGATCCAGTTCCTCGCCTATCTCCACAATGCTGAGGACCAGCTCCGCGGCGAAGCTGCCACCCTGCCGTTTTTCTCCAACGGCCAGTTCACCAACCCAATGGTGGTGCGCATCGCCGGGCTTGGTTATCAGAAAGGCTTCGGCGGGCACTTCCACAACGACAACTCGCTCGCCGTGCTGCGCGATATTCCCGGTCTCATCCTTGCTTGCCCCTCGACTGGCCCCGACGCCGCGATGATGCTGCGCGAGTGCGTCCGTCTGGCGCGCGAGGAGCACCGCGTCGTCGTCTTTCTCGAACCCATCGCCCTTTACCCGATGCGCGACCTGTATGCGGAAAAGGACGCGGGCTGGCTGGCGCCCTATCCCGCCCCCGATCGGCGTATCGGCCTCGGTGAAATCGGTCAGCATGGTAAGGGAACGGACCTGGCCATCGTGACCTATGGCAACGGCCATTACTTGTCGCGGCAGGCGCAGAAAGCTCTTTCAGAACAGGGCATTGACACCCGCGTCATCGACATCCGCTGGCTCGCGCCCCTGCCGGAGGACACCATTCTCGCCGCCGCGGCAGACTGCAAGGCGGTGCTGATCGTCGACGAATGCCGCGCCCGTGGCAATCTCTCGGAAGAACTGATGACTTTGTTCGCCAGCCGCTCGTCGGTCCTGGCAGACCGCCTCGCCGCCGAGATGAGCTTCATCGCCACTGGCCCCGCCTATGCTGCCACGATGCCCTCGGCCGACACGATCGCGGCAGCCGCGAAAGCCCTCGTGGAGCGCAGCAAATGACCCGCCGTGCCGTGCTCGTCTGCCCCGGGAGGGGCACCTACACCAAGACCGAACTCGGCTATCTCGCGCGACACCACGCAGGTCACCCCTGGCTGGCCGATTTCGACGCCGCCCGCGTCGCCGCGGGTCAGGAGACGGTCACGGCGCTCGACAGCGCCGCCCGCTATTCCGTGGCCACCTATTCCCGCGGCGACGTCGCCTCACCGCTGATCTACGCCAGCGCGCTGCTCGACGCGCAGGCTCTGGCCGAGGACATCGAGATCGTCGCTGTCACTGGCAATTCCATGGGCTGGTATATCGCCCTTGCCGCCGCCGGGGCCGTGTCTCCGAAGCATGGCTTCACCCTCGTCAACACCATGGGCCGCCTGATGCAGGAACACCTGATCGGCGGCCAGGTCGTCTATCCGCACACCGGTGAGGACTGGCGCCCCGACCCCGCCCGCAAGGCCGAATTGTTGGCACTTGCCGCCGAAGTCGATACCCGCGAGGGCCACCTTCTCAGACTCTCGATCGATTTAGGCGGGTTGTTGGTTCTGGCCGGCAACGAAGCCGGGCTCGCGGCCTTCGAGGCCGCGGTCCCGCCCGCCCAGTCCCGTTTCCCGATGCGGCTGGCCAACCACGCCGCCTTCCATACCGCGCTCCAGAAGCCGGTGGCCGAGGAGGCCCGCGAAACCCTGACATCAGATTTCTTTTCGCAACCGGTCTTGCCGCTGATCGACGGTCGCGGCGCAATCTGGTGGCCACATGCCTGCGATACCGACCGGCTGCACGCCTACACGCTCGGGCATCAGGTGACCGAAGCCTACGACTTCACCCGCGCCATCCAGGTGGCCGCGCGCGAATTCGCCCCCGACCTTTTCATCCTCACCGGCCCCGGCGACACGCTGGGCGGCGCCGTGGCGCAATCGCTCATCCAGGGGGGCTGGCGCGGCATGACCGGTAAAGCCGATTTCCAGCGGCTGACCGCGCAAACCCCGATGATTCTGTCAATGGGTCGGGAAGATCAGCGCCGTCTCGCGACCGATCCGGCCTGACCGCCGTCTTGGACCTTCCGGATCAAGTTGGGCGCGGGGCTTGCCATTGTCCCCCGACTCGTCCCAAGCTGCGGTCAGGGCGCCCAGCGCCACGCCAAGCACAACCCCGGAAACCGGAAAGAAGACTCCATGAGATTCCAATCCCCAGAGAGCGTTGACGAAGCGGTCGCCCTGCTCGCCGCTGATCCCGAGGCGCGCGTCCTGGCCGGAGGCACCGATCTGCTCGTGCGCCTGCGCATGGGCGATGTCGCTCCCTCGGCCGTGATCGACATCAAGCGTATCACCGAGATGACGACCATCGCACAGGATGACGGCGGCTGGCGCATCGGCGCCGCCGTGCCCTCGGCCGAGATGAACGAAACAGCCGCCCTCGTGACCGACTGGCCCGGCGTAACGGAAGCCGCCGACCTGATCGGCTCGACTCAGATCCAGGGCCGCGCCACCGTGGCCGGCAACCTATGCAACGCCTCGCCCGCGGCCGACAGCGTACCTGCCATGGTCGCCGCCGGTGCGGTGGCCCGCGTGGCCGGCCCCAATGGCAGCCGCGACGTGCCGGTCGAAGACATTCCCACCGGCCCGGGCCAAACCTCACTGGCCCAGGGCGAACTGGTCACCTCGATCTTTTTGCCTGCCAAACCGGAAAATTCTGGCAGCGCCTATCTGCGCTTCATTCCGCGCACCGAGATGGACATAGCCGTGGTCGGCGTCGGTATCACACTGACGCTCGACAGCGCAGGCGCCGTGACCGCCGCCAAGATCGCTCTGGGCGCCGTCGGGCCCAAGGTGATCGTGGCCGGGGACGCCGCCAAAACACTGATCGGCACCACCGGTGACGACCCCGCGCTCGACGCGCTTGCCGCCGCCTGTTCCGCCGCCGCCACGCCGATCGACGACAAGCGCGGCACCGCCGAGTTCCGTCGCGACGTCACCGGCGTGATCGCCAAACGCACCGCGCGGATCGCGTTGGCCCGTGCCAAGGGAGAAGCCTGATGTCCCAGATTCATGTCATCACCACCATCAACGGCGACGAGACCGAGTTTCTCTGCGAGGCGCAGGAAACCCTGCTCGACGTGCTGCGCGATCACCTCGACCTGACCGGCAGCAAGGAAGGCTGCGGGACCGGCGATTGCGGCGCCTGTTCGGTTATCGTCGACGGCCGTCTCGTCTGCGCTTGCCTGATGCTCGCCGGCGAGGCCGAAGGCCGCAGCGTCGAGACCATCGAAGGCATGGCAGACGGCGATGACTTGCATCCCCTGCAGCAGAAGTTCCTCGAAATGGCAGCGCTGCAATGCGGGGTCTGCACCCCGGGTATTCTGGTCGCCACCAAGAACCTGCTCGAACGCAACCCGAACCCGACCGAGGAAGAGGTCCGCTACTGGCTGGCGGGCAACCTCTGCCGCTGCACCGGCTATGACAAGATCATCCGCGCGGTGATGGACACCGCCGCCGACATGAGGGGAGCCGCCTGATGCCTAAAGACGAGTACCAATCCCGCGACTTCAGGATCGTCGGAACGCGGCCCGTTCGCCCCGACGGCATCGACAAGGTCACCGGCAAGGCCCGCTATGGCGCCGACATGACCGCGCCCGGCATGCTCTGGGGCGCCATCCTGCGCTCGCCGCATGCCCATGCTCGGATCAAGTCGATCGACACGTCCGCGGCTGAGGCGATGAAGGGCGTCAAAGCCGTCATCACCCGCGCCGATTTCACCTACCAGCCTGAAAGCGCCAGCCTTGCCGACGTGCTCGACAACTGCATGGCCGGCGAAAAGGCCCGTTACGACGGCCACGCCGTCGCCGCCGTCGCCGCCACCTCAAAATCCATCGCGCGCGCCGCACTCAAGGCGATCAAGGTCGATTACGGGGTTCTGCCGCACGTCACCGATGTCGACGAGGCAATGAAGCCCGACGCACCCGTTATCGAAGCCGGCCGGGTTCAGGAAAACGTGCCCGAAGGCTATTCCGAAAACGTCACCGGCCGCTCGCAATACGGTCATGGCGATCCCGAGGCCGGCTTTGAGAAGGCCGATCTGGTGATCGAGCGCCACTTCACCACCGCCGCCACCCACCAGGGCTATATCGAGCCCAACGCCTGCCTGGCTCAACTCGGGGCCGATGGCCAGGGCGAGATCTGGGTCTGCACCCAGGGCCATTACATGGTGCGCAACACCTGCGCCGGCGTCCTCGGCCTCGATGCCGGCATGCTCAGGGTGACCGCCAGCGAAATCGGCGGCGGCTTCGGCGGCAAGACCCATGTCTGGATGGAGCCCACCGCGCTGGTCCTGTCGCGCAAGGCGGGCAAGCCGGTCAAGCTGGTGCTTTCCCGCGACGAGGTGTTCCGCGCCACCGGCCCGACCGCGTCGTCGTCGATAGACGTCAAGATCGGCATGAAAAAGGACGGCAGCATCACCGGTGCCACGGCCACGTACCGGCTGCAGGCCGGGGCCTACCCCGGTTCGATCGCCTTCCTGTCGGCGATGTGCGGCTTTGCGCCTTACGACCTGAAACATGTCCGTACCGAGGGTTACGAGGTCATGACCAACCGGCCCAAGGCCGCCGCCTACCGTGCCCCCGGCGCGCCGATGGCCGCCTATCCGGTCGAGTCGGTCATCGACGAGCTCTGCCAGAAGCTCGACCTCGACCCGCTGGAAACCCGGCTGAAAAACGCCGCCCGCGAAGGCACCAAGGCCTCCTATGGCCCGACCTACCCGGCCATCGGGCTCGAGGCCACGCTGAAGGCTGCGCAATCGCATCC
The DNA here is from genome assembly GCF_030848945.1 of Marimonas arenosa. Lineage (GTDB taxonomy): Bacteria > Pseudomonadota > Alphaproteobacteria > Rhodobacterales > Rhodobacteraceae > Marimonas > Marimonas arenosa. The sequence goes on along the minus strand of NZ_JANHAX010000003.1, from coordinate 547,295 downwards.
GCACTGGATCGCGCCTCTGGGCGAAAACCAGGGCCGTGGCGTTGCCTGCGGCTTCTGGTTCAACTTCGGCGGCGATACCTGCGTGTCGCTGATGGTCAATCCCGACGGCACCGTGTCGCTCTCTGAAGGCAACCCCGATATCGGCGGCTCACGCGCCTCGATGTCGATGATGGCTGCCGAGGAACTGGGCGTCGACCTCGATCAGGTCCGCACGGTGATCGCCGATACCGCCAGCCTCGGCCAGAACGAGGTCACTGATGGCAGCCGCGTGACCTTCGCCGTCGGTCTCGCCACCATCAAGGCGGCGCGGCACGCGATCCAGATCATGAAGGAACGCGCCGCGATGACTTGGGGCATCGACCCCGAGGCCGTCGACTGGCGCGACGGCGCGGCCCATCCGGCGGGTCCCAACGCGGGCAAGTTCCCGCCAATGACGATCAAGGAAATCGCCGCCATCGCCTCGAACACCGGCGGCCCGATAGCGGGCCATCACGAGGTCACGGCGGAAGGGGCCGGCGTCAGCTTTGCCACCCACATGGTCGATACCGAGACAGACCCGGAAACCGGTCAGGTCAAGGTGCTGCGCTACACCGTCTTCCAGGACGCTGGCAAGGCGGTGCATCCGGATTACGTCGAAGGCCAGTTCCAGGGCGGCGCCGCCCAGGGCATCGGCTGGGCGATCAACGAGGAATACATCTATGGCGAGGACGGAAGGCTTCAGAACCCGGGCTTTCTCGACTACCGGATTCCCGTCGCCTCCGACCTGCCGATGATCGAGCCGGTGATCCTCGAAATCCCCAACCCCGGCCACCCCTACGGCGTGCGCGGGGTTGGCGAGACCTCGATCGTGCCTCCCCTGGCGGCCATCGCCAACGCGGTATCGCGCAGCTCGAACGTGCGCCTGACCTCGCTGCCGATGTCGCCGCCCAAGGTGCTCGCGGCCATGAAAGGGACCTGATGGTCACGGTCCGGCTTTGGGGTTCGCTCGGCGACCTGGCGGGGAAGACAGAAGTGGAGATCCCCGCCACGACCCTGCGCGAGCTGCTTCAGGGCCTCGAAGAAACCTACCCCGCGCTCAAGCCGCAACTCGAGCGCGGGGTGTCCGTTTCGATCGACGGCAAGATCTACAACGACAGCTGGTCCACGCCGATCCGCGAGGATAGCGAAGTGGTGTTGCTCAACCGTCTCGTCGGCGGCTGATCCGTCCTTCATCTTGCTCAAAGTACTCCGGGGGTGTGGGGGCAGAGCCCCCACGGCTTCGTCCTCGGCTCAGAGCGACGCGTCCAGCTTGGCGACAATCGCATCACCCATCTCGGACGTCGAGACCGGCTGCACACCCTCTTCGCCCAGCAGGTCAGCGGTGCGCAGACCGTCGGCCAAAACCGCGTTCACCGCCTCTTCCAGCCGGGTCGCCTCGTCGCCGGCATCGAACGAGTAACGCAACGCCATGGCGAAGCTGAGAATACAGGCGATCGGGTTGGCCTTGCCTTGTCCCGCGATATCGGGCGCCGAGCCGTGCACCGGTTCATAAAGCGCTTTCGGCCGACCATTGGCCATCGGCGCCCCCAACGACGCCGAGGGCAGCATCCCCAGCGAGCCGGTCAGCATCGCTGCCAGGTCGGAAAGCAGGTCTCCGAACAGATTGTCGGTCACGATCACGTCGAATTGCTTGGGCCAGCGGGTCAGCTGCATCGCTCCGGCATCGGCATACATGTGGCTCAGTTCGACCTCGGGGTAGTCCTCGCCCACCTTGGTCACCACCTCGCGCCACAGCACGCCCGACTCCATGACGTTGGCCTTTTCCATCGAGCACAGCTTCTTGTCACGCTTCATCGCCAATTCGAAGGCCGAGCGCGCCACCCGGTCGATCTCGCTCTCGGTATAACGCTGGGTGTTGATCCCGACCCGCTCGTTGCCTTCCTCGAATATCCCGCGCGGCTCACCGAAATAAACGCCCGAGGTCAACTCGCGCACGATCATGATATCGAGCCCCGCCACCACGTCGCGCTTGAGCGAGGAAAAATCCGCCAAAGCGTCGAAACACTGCGCCGGGCGCAGGTTGGCATAGAGGTCCATCTCCTTGCGCAGGCGCAACAGGCCGCGCTCGGGCTTCACCGAGAAATCAAGGCTGTCGTATTTCGGCCCCCCCACGGCGCCGAGCAGGACGGCATCGACCTCCTGCGCCTTGTCCATGGTCGCATCGGCCAGCGGCACCCCGTGCTTGTCATAGGCCGCGCCGCCGACCAGGTCTTCGCTGACGTCAAAGGTCAGGTCGCGCTTGGTGCCGTACCAGTCGATGATCTTGCGCACCTCGGCCATGACCTCGGGGCCAATCCCGTCACCGGGCAGAATGAGAAGCGAGGGGTTGCTCATGGGGTGAAACCTTCCTTGGGACTCCGTTCGCTCTCGCCTAGCGGGATGCGCAGCGAGGGTCAAGAAAACACCTCAAGCCGCCGCCGTCCGCAGCGATTGGCCGAACCCATGGAAGGAAACGCGCGTGACGTGACGGCGCGCAGTCGCAAATCAGGCGGCAGCGCCAAACGCCGCTTGTCTCGGACCCGGCCAGATCCTACTGCTGGATGTCGGGGATTTTCCCTGACGTTACAGGTTCGGCGCCGCGCAGATGACCACCCGCTCCCCTTCCCAAATCACTGGCCATGCCGCCGCCTGGAGCATCGTGTTCGTGTGGTCCTTCTGGCTGATCGTCAGCCGGGTCGCCAGTCAAAGCGGGCTGACGATCTATGACCTCGCGGCGATGCGGTATGGCCTGGCCGCGCTGATCGCCGTTCCGCTCAGCCTGTATTACAAGCCCTGGAAGGAACTGCGCCCGATGCAGATCGTCGTGGTCTCGGTCATCCTGGGGCCGGTTTATATCCTGTGCGTGTTTTCCGCCTTTCTCTACGCACCAGCCGCCCATGGCGGCATTTTCATGAACGGCGTCCTGCCGCTCATCAGCATTCTGTTCGGCCTCGTCCTGTTTCGCGCGGTCCCCGGCCCGCGCCAGGTCCTGGGCGCGGCGCTGATCCTGGTCTCGACCATCTTGTTGGCGTGGGACGGGACCGCAACCAGCAGCGGCGACGCGTGGATCGGCGATCTGCTGTTCGTCGTCGGGGCGGTCTTTTTCTCGTCCTACGTCATCCTGTCAGAGCGTTGGGGCCTTACCGCGATGCAGGTGATCTTCTGTGGCACGGTGGTCAACGCCGTGCTCTACGTCCCGGTCTGGGCGCTTTGGCTGCCCTCGGGGCTGGCCGACGCGCCGCTGCAGCCGCTGCTATTGCAGGCCGTCTATCAGGGCTTCGTGCCGAACCTTGTCGGGCTGATCTTCATTGCCCACGCCTCGCGCACGATCGGCAATTCCAATACCTCGTCGATCCTCGCTGCGGTGCCGGGGGTGGGCGGGCTGCTGGGGGCCCTTATCCTGGGCGAAGCCCTGAGCCTGTTCAGCATTGCAGCGATTGCCCTCCTGACGGTCGGCTTGCTGACAAGCGTGCGCCGGAAAAAGCCGGCGCTTGCCTGACCTTCGCCGCGGCGTGAGCGTTTGAGCGCCTGGCGGAAATGTTGGTCGCCTTTGGCCTGGGGGTGCCATTGCGAGACCACTCCGTGAAAGACCAGTCATGCCCTTTCCGGACCTCGATTGAGCCCTGCGCCAGCCGGGCGGGCGGGATGCGCCAAAGGGCGCGGCTTTGATCCGTTGCCGATCTTGGGACATCGCGCAGCCAAGAGCAGCGACAGGGCAATACCTCGCTGAGACATATTTTGACAGACGTCGTTCGGGAATTATGCGCGGAGGGCCTGTAAGCCGGATTCTGTAACCGCGGGTTTCCCCGTGGCCGATGACCATTCCTCTGGTCCCGCGGTTGCCCGCGGGCTCAAGCTGCCGACCCGGACCGCAGGGCCAAGGCTGCCCATGTGCGATCCCTATTTGGCATTGCTCCCGGTGGGGCTTGCCGTGCCCCCTCTGTTGCCAGACGGGCGGTGGGCTCTTACCCCACCGTTTCACCCTCACCTCCGCCGAAACGAAGGCAGACTTTTCTCTGTGGCGCTTTCCGTCGGGTTTCCCCGCCCGGGCGTTACCCGGCACCGTTGCCTTGTGGAGTCCGGACTTTCCTCGCGGGGTCGCCCCCACGCGGCCATCTGGCCCTCCGCGCAAAAGTTCACATAGGCTCGCCAGTCCGGTCCGTCAATGTAGAGTGGGTTTTCAACTCACCTCCGGCACCGCCGGCCAGCGCGCCGCCAGCGCTGCCATCACCGCCCCGTCGGCCTCGCACAAAGGCCCCTCGGCCCAGGGCCGGAACCGCATGCGGAACGCCTCTAGAACGGCATCGGTGCCGACATCCGCCACGGGATAACCGAACGCCGCCGCATCCGCCTCGAACGCCGCCGTATCCGCATCGGGCTCCCCGGCTTGCGGCCAGACGCTCAGCCCAGCCCATGCCAGACGCCGCCAGTCGAACCGCCGCCCCGGATCGCCTTTGCGCCCCGGCGCCATGTCTGAATGCGCGATCACCCGCTCGGGCGGAATGCTCCACCGCGCCATGATTCCTCGCGTCAGCGCCTCCAGCGCCGCCATTTGCGGTTCGGGGAATGGGTGGTCGCCGCGATTGGCCAATTCGATCCCGATCGAACGCGAATTGACGTCCGCGACATCTCCCCAACGCCCTGCGCCGGCATGCCAGGCCCGCATCTCTTCATCCACCATCCGCCAGATGCGACCCTTCTCGCAGACCAGGTAATGCGCCGAAACCTCGACCTCTGGATCACATAACCGTTCCAGTGCCGCTTCGGCGCTCTCCATCGCGGTGTAATGCAGAACGATCATGTCCGGACGCGCGCCTTCGCGCCGCGCCGCGAAGCAAGACGAAGGATGGGAGGTCACCGCCGGCGCGGTTGACACGCCGCCCTACCCGCCGTTCTTCGCCGACCGGAAGGGCGCCGGATCCCAGGTACAGGCATAGCCGTCCCCGTCAGGGTCGAGCCCCAACCGGTCCTTTTCCGGCCCACCCTTCCCCAGGAATTCGGCTTGCGCCAGATCGGGCGACGGGTACTTGGCGCAATTCGCCTCGTATCGCGCCTGCGCATTGAACCCGCCGCGGCGATAGCGGCTGGTCCCCACGGGATGCGACGTGCTCAGCGCGTATTGCACGATGTTCGGCCCGCCCGAGCCAACGCGGCTCGGCACGGCTGTCGGCTGGATCACTTGGTATTGCGCCTGCTGCTGGCGGCGCAGTTCGGCATCGTCCTGGATCGAGCGGCGCGCGTCGACGGCTCCAAAGTCGTTTTCGTTCGAAATGCCGGAGGGAGTGTTGACCACCTGCGGCGCCGGGTTCGACGGGCTGGCGTCGAGTGGCTGCTCGCCGGAGTTGCTGCGGGTGGCATCAAGAACGGCTCGCGTGTCCGCCGCGATAACCGATCCGGTCGCCTGCGCTCCGCGAGCCGTTTCGCCCGATATCGCCTGGGACGACGGCACCGCCTGTCCCTGCAACTGCGCCTCGCGCGCGGCTTGCTGTCGCTGATAGGATTCGTAGTCGCCAAACCCTACGCCCTCTCCGCTGTCAGGAACGGTCGGCTGACATGCCGAAAGGACGACAAACGCCGCTGGCACAAGTGAAAACCGCATCTTCCCTATCCTGCCTTTGATTGTTTTCGCGGGTTCTACCACCATTTCCCGGGCTTTTCCACAAATCCCGCAGCGCCTTCCAGCGCATAGGCCAGATTAAGCAGATCGCCCTCTTCCCAGGGCCGCCCGATCAGCTGCAGCCCCAGCGGCAGGCCCTGCTTGTCCAGCCCCGCCGGCACCGCGACCCCCGGCAACCCGGCCAGATTCACCGTCACGGTGAACACGTCGTTCAGATACATCGCCACCGGATCGGCCTCGCTCATCTCGCCGAGCCCGAACGCGGCAGACGGCGTTGCAGGTGTCAGTATCGCGTCGATCCCTTGCGCGAACACCTCTTCGAAGTCGCGCTTGATCAGTGTCCGAACCTTGCGGGCGCGGTTGTAATAGGCATCGTAGAACCCGGCGCTCAGCACATAGGTCCCGACCATCACCCGGCGCTGCACTTCGTGGCCGAAACCTTCGGCGCGGGTCTTCTCGTACATCTCGGTGATGCCGTCGCCCTGCGCCAGACGCGCCCGGTGGCCATAACGGACCCCGTCATAACGCGCGAGGTTCGACGACGCCTCGGCCGGCGCGATCACGTAGTAGGCGGGCAGCGCGTATTTCGTATGCGGCAGACTGATATCAACGATTTCCGCCCCCGCGTCGCGCAACATCTCGGCGCCGTCAGTCCACAACTTTTCGATCTCGTCGGGCATCCCGTCCATCCGGTATTCCTTGGGAATGCCGATTTTCTTGCCCTTGATATCCCCGGTCAGCAGCGCCTCGAAATCCGGCACGGGTAAGTCGGCGCTGGTCGAATCTTTCGGGTCATGCCCGCACATCGCCTCCAGCATGATCGCCGCGTCGCGCACGCTCTTGGTCATCGGCCCAGCCTGGTCGAGCGACGAGGCAAAGGCCACGATCCCCCAGCGCGAACAGCGCCCATAGGTCGGCTTGATGCCGGTGATCCCGGTGAACGCCGCCGGTTGCCGGATCGACCCGCCGGTATCGGTGCCGGTCGCAGCCAGACACAGGTCGGCCGCCACCGCGCTGGCCGAACCGCCGGAAGAACCACCCGGTGTCAGCGCCGCGTCGTCATTGCCGCGCCGCCACGGGTTCACCGCGTTGCCATAGACCGAGGTTTCGTTCGACGAACCCATGGCGAACTCGTCCATGTTGAGCTTGCCCAGCATGACAGACCCTGCATCGAACAGGTTCTGCGTCACGGTCGATTCATATTCCGGTTTGAACCCGTCCAGGATTTTCGATGCTGCCTGGCTTGGCACGCCCTTGGTACAAAAGAGGTCCTTGATCCCAAGCGGGATGCCACACATCGCCGGCGCATCGCCCTTGGCGATGCGTTCGTCTGCCGCCATAGCCTGCTCGCGGGCGATCTCGGGCGTATGATGCACAAACGCATTCAGCGCCCCCGCCCCGTCGATCGCGTTCAGACAGGCCTCGGTCAGCTCAAGGCTGGTCACATCCCCGGCCCGCAACTTGTCACGCGCCTCGGCAATGGTCAGTTTGTTCAGGTCGCCCATTATTCCACCACCTTCGGCACCGCGAAAAACCCTTCTCGCGCATCCGGCGCATTGCTCAGGATCTTGTCCTGCATGCCGCCATCGGTCACCACGTCCTGACGCCGTTTCAGCCGCATCGGCGTCACCGACACCATCGGCTCAACGCCTTCGACATCCACTTCGTTCAGCTGCTCGATAAAGCCCAGCACGGCGTTGAATTCGCCGGCGAGCGCCTCGAGCTGGTCCTCTTCCACCTTGATCCGCGCCAGCTTGGCCACTTTTGCAGCAGTGTCCTTGTCGATCGACATCAGCGACTCCTGAAAATCCAATTAGGCAGGCTCTTACCGCTCCATCCCCCCACCTTCAAGGCAATGCACCGTGTCGTCGTTTCATCTTAGCCAAAATACGCCCGCCGGAGATGCCTGTTCGCGGCAATGGCCACTTCACTCGAAGGTCTTTGCCCAATTGCCGCCCGAGGGCGCGGGGTGGGCAGGTGAGGCGTGCCGAAGGGCGGCAATCCCCGCCACTGGCGCCGCGGCCAGCGCATGCTAAGCTTCGGCTCGAACCGACTCAACAAAGGAAGTTTCCCAATGCAACTCATCTGGCTCGGCCACGGCTCGTGGCGCATCGAGACCGGCGATCAGGTGCTGCTGATCGATCCCTGGATCAACAGCCCGGTCATGCCGGAAGACCGCCGCGACAACGCGATCCAGGGGGCCACTCAGATTCTCGTCACCCATGGCCATTTCGACCACACCGCCGATATCGTCGAGGTCAGCCAGAAAACCGGCGCCCCGGTCTCGGGCATGTACGAACTCGCCAGTCACCTGGCCTCGCTGGGTGCAGTCGAAGGCAACGCCTTCAACAAGGGCGGCGCGCTCGAGTTTGGCGCGGCCCGCGTCACCATGGTGCCGGCGTCGCACAGTTCGGCCATGCAGTTGGGCGACCGCGCGGTCTACATGGGGACCGAGACCGGTTTCGTGATCCAGGCCGAGGGCCACAGTGTCTATCACAGTTCCGACACCGCGATCATGGCCGACATGGACTGGATCGCCGATTATTTCAAACCCGACATCGGTATCCTCTCCGCAGGCGGCTATTATACGATGGACATGAAGCAGGCGGCCTATGCCGCGACACGCTATTTCAACTTCAAGACCGTGATCCCCAGCCACTACCGCACTTTCCCGGCGCTCGAGCAGAATGCGGACGCGTTGCGCGCCGGCCTGCCCGGCGTCGCGGTGATCGAACCGGAGGTGCTTTCGCCGATCGCCGTCTGAGCGCCCGCGCCAGCCTGACACAGATCTCAGCCCCGGGGTCCGGCTCGGGGCTTTTCCGCCGATGCGAAATTTTCGCGACGGACTCTTTCGCGGTCTGCGTTAATCTTTGCAGCGTAATCGCGGAACACAGCCATGCAGGACATCGCCAGTTTCATTGCCCTCAACCGTTTCGGCCTCGGGCCTGCCCCGGGCGAGGCCGAGGCGGTCATGTCCGACCCCCGTGGCTGGATCGCCGCGCAGATCGCTTTACGGCATCGGGAACCCGCCGAACTAGCTGGTTTCGAAAGCTCCGAGGCGATCCTGGCCGCGATCCACACCGCCCGCGTCAAAGGAGACCGCGACACGCGCAAGACCACCAACACGATGCTACGCAAGCGCATGGTGCAGGAGCTTCTCGCCCGGGCCCGCGCCATGATCGCCACGCCCGTGCCCTTCGCCGAACGGATGGTGCTGTTCTGGTCGAACCACTTCACCGTTTCGGCCACCAAGGGGCTGATCGCCCCGGCGCTGCCGGCCTACGAGCGCGAGGCGATACGTCCGCATATCTTCGGTCGGTTTTCCGAGATGCTCGTCGCCGCCATCCGTCACCCGGTAATGCTCAGCTATCTCGACAACGCCGTGTCGTTGGGCGAAAACTCTCCCGCCGGGCAACGGCGGCGCCAGACGCGTGGCAGCACCAAGACGCTCAACGAAAACCTCGCCCGGGAAATTCTCGAGTTGCACACGCTGGGCGTCAATGGCGGTTACACTCAGGCGGACGTGATCGAACTCGCCAAGGTACTCACCGGATGGGGCCATGGCGGGGTACGCGGCCGGAACGCAATGCGCCCGGTGCACGGTGGCTTCGAGTTCCGCCCCGGCTTCCACGAACCCGGCCCCAAGACGCTGTTGGGCCGGACCTATCCCGAGGACGGAGACCGCGAAGGCCTCGCCGTACTGTCTGATCTCGCCCGCCACCCCTCGACCGCACAGCATATCGCCACGAAGCTGGTGCGCCACTTCGTCTCCGATGACCCGCCTGCCGATGCGGTGGACCGGATTGCGCAGGTGTTTCTCGACAGCGACGGCGACCTTGCCGAAGTCAGCCGCGGCTTGATCGAACTGGACGCGGTCTGGGCCGAACCGTTGCCCAAGGTGAAGACGCATTACGAACTGGTGATCTCGGCTCACCGCGTCACCGGGGAAGATCAGGCCCGGCGGCGCGACGTGCTTCAGCCATTGCGTGAATTCGACCATTTGCCTTTCACCGCGCCGTCGCCCGCCGGCTGGGGCGACCGCGCCACCGACTGGATCGCGCCCGAAGCGCTGATGCGCCGCATCGAATGGCTGCGCCGCTTTTCCGGCAGCCTGCCGGCAACGCTCTATCCCGACCAGCTTTTGGATCAGGCCATCGGCCCGGTGGTCAGCGACGACACCCGTCTCTGGGTCTCGCGCGCGCCCTCGGGCGATGCCGCCATCGCCATGATCCTCGCCAGCCCCGAGTTCCAGAGGAGATAGCCATGTTCAGCCGCCGCGCCTTTCTGCAAACCACCGCCGGCGGAGTGCTGACCTCGCTCGCCGCCTCTGGCACAGCCTTCGCCGCCGCCCCGACCGAAAACCGTCTGGTTTTGATCTTCCTGCGTGGCGGGCTCGACGGGCTGCATGCACTGGCCCCCTTCGCCGATCCCGACTATCGACGCCTGCGTCCAGTGATCGGGTTGGACCAGACCGCAGGCGAAGATCGCGGCGCGATCAGTCTCGACGGCTATTTCGGCCTGCACCACGCGCTGGCGCCGCTCAAACCGCTCTTTGAAGACGGCGAACTTCTGTTCATCCCTGCGGCCTCCACCTCCTATCGCCGCCGCTCGCATTTCGACGGCCAGAACCTTCTGGAAAACGGCTCGGGCACACCCTATGGCGCGCGCGACGGCTGGCTCAACCGCGCCATTCTGGGCCTCAACGACGGCGACCGCCGGCTCGGGCTGGCACTCGGACCATCTGTTCCGCTGATCCTGCAGGGTGCGGCGGAAGTGCAGACGTGGGACGACTCGGCGCTGCCCCAGGTTGACGAGGATTTCCTGATGCGGCTGACGCAGATGTATCGCGCAGACCCGCTGTTTCTAGATGCACTGCACGATGCCACCGGCGCGTTGAAACCCGATGTCAGCATGGACGGCATGGATGACACCCCGCGCCAGGGCCGCAATTTCCTGATGGCCGCCCGGGTAACCGCCGACCTGCTGGCGCATGACCATGGCCCGCGCATCGCGGTGATGGAGTTGGGCGGCTGGGACACGCACTTCGCCCAGGAGCGGCGGCTCAACCGTCTGCTCGGGTTCGTTGCCCAGGGCCTGCTGGAACTGCGCACCGGACTCGACGGGAGCTGGGACAGGACGACCGTGATGGTGGTCTCGGAATTCGGCCGCACCGTGGCCGAGAATGCCTCGCAGGGCACCGATCACGGCACCGGCGGGATCGCCATGCTGGCCGGTGGCGCGGTCAAAGGCGGGCGTATCGCCGGTAACTGGCCGGGCCTGTCACCGAACGCACTCTGGGAGGAACGCGACCTGCGCCCGACCAATGCCTATGAAAGCCTGTTCAAGTCAGTACTGATGTCGCATCTCGGGCTGGACCAGGGGTTCGTCGAAACCCGCGTCTTCCCTGGCAGTGCCGGACTGTCCCCGATGGACGGCCTGTTCAGGTAACGCTCCACGCCGTTTCGGGATCGCGCCCGAAACGGTCGGAAACCCGTCGCGCCTCAAACCCCGTCACGCCTCAAACCAGGTGCACGTGCCCGCCGGACACCACGCCCAGCACCGGGATATCCTTGAGCGCCATCGGGCCCACAGCAGTGGGATCGTCCCCCAGCACTGCGAAATCAGCGATTTTGCCGGTCTCGATGCTGCCGATCTCGTGATCGAGCTTCAGCGTGAAGGCCGCCCCCAGCGTGATCGCATACAGCGCCTCCTCGACAGTGATCCTCTGCGCCGCGCCCAGCGTATACCCGGTCATCGTCTGCCGGTTCACCGCACACCAGGCGGTGAACAACGGCCCCAGCGGTGTCACCGGCGCGTCGGAATGAATCGCCACGTGCACGCCCTCGTCGAGCGCCGCCCGCACCGCATCCATCCGGCGCGCCCTGTCGTCACCAATGGTAAGCCGTGCATGCTGATCCCCGAAATACCAGATGTGATTGGCGAAAATGTTGGTGCAGATGCCCAGCTCGGCACAGCGGCGGAACTGGTCCGGCCCCATCATCTGGCAATGCTGCAGAACGTGCCGCGCCCCGGCCCATGGATGTTTCCGTGCCGCCGCCTCGATGGCGTCGATACTGACCTCGCTGGCCTCGTCGCCATTGACGTGAATATGCATCTGCACGCCGGCCTTCTGCATCTCCTCGACCAGATCCCGGATCAGTTCGGGCGGGGTGTTCCAGATACCGTTGGGCTGGCCGCCGACATAGCCGGGCCACTTGACCCGCGCCGTCCAGCCCTGAATCGAACCGTCGGTCATCAGCTTCACAGCGCCCAGCCGCAGCTTGTCGGTCGAGTGTTTCGCGATCGTCTGCGCCCGTGACGCGATTTCCGCGGGACGCGCTCCGATGGCGCCCATCGCCGGCACGATCCGCACCGGGAACGCCGGGTCGCCGGTGACCCTCAAGAGCACCTCGATATCCTCGTCCTCGGGCTGGGCGAAGAGATCGGTGATCGTCGTCACCCCCGCCCGCTTGGCAACCTCTGCATAGGTCCGGATGCCGGCTTCGGTGCGCGACATCTCGCGGAAATCGATCCCCAGCCGCCGCATGATCGGGAACATCGCCGCCATTTCCTGCAACTCGCCATTGGGGACGCCGTCCGCGCCCTTGACCACCCCTTCGACATTGGTCTCGCGGTCGAACCCGGCCAGTTCCAAAGCCGCCGAGTTCACGCACATCAGGTGGAAGTTCGAGAAGATCACCGCCACCGGCCGGTCAGGGCTCACCTGATCGAGATGGGTCTTGTTGAGCCGCTCACCCTCAAGGAAAATCGGGTCGAGACCCCAGCCGATCACCGGCGCGCCCTCGGGCAGGCCCGCGGCAAAGGCACTCAGCCCGTCGATCACGCCCGTCAGGTCGCCGCGGCCTGTCCATAGCTTTCCGTCGGGGTCCAGACGATCGTGATAACCGACGTAACAATAGTTCCAGATCGCCCCGGCCATCATGTGAGCGTGGCCCTCGACGAAACCCGGCATCAACACCGCCTCGGCCAGGCTGTCATCGTGGGCGACCTCGCCCCACTGGTCGGCACAGTCCGCCCCGCCAACCGCCAGGATCTTGCCGTCCCGCACCGCGACGTGGGTGGCCTCGGGACGGTTGGGATCCATGGTGATGATCTTTTTTGCCTTGAATACGGTAATCCCGGCCATCTCGCGCAGTCCTTTCTCAGTCATTCAGCAGGTTGACCTGCCCGCCCGTCACCGTGCCGAGCACCGGCACGTCCTTGAGCATCATCGGATCGACGGCAGTCGGGTCGTCGCCCAGCACCGCGAAATCGGCGCGCTTTCCCGCCTCGATGCTGCCGATCTCGTCATCCATTTTCAGCGTATAAGCCGCCCCCAGCGTGATCAACCGCAGCGCCTCCTCAACGCTGATCCGCTGTTCGGGGCCCAGCACCCGGCCAGACATCGTCACCCGGTTGACCGCGCACCAGGCGGTGAACAGCGGCCCCAGCGGCGTCACCGGCGCATCCGAGTGAATCGCCAGTTTCACGCCGGTTTCCAGCGCCATGCGGCAGCCGTCCATCCGGCTCGCGCGGTCTTCGCCGATGGTCTTGGCCGCATGCTGATCGCCGAAATACCAGATGTGGTTGGCAAAGAGATTGACGCAGACACCCAGCTCGGCGGCACGCTCAAAGAGATCCCGGCCCATCATCTGGGCGTGTTGCAGGACGTGGCGCGCCCCGGGCCAAGGGTGTTTGCCGGCAGCGGCCTCCATAGCATCCAGCGTCACCTCGCTGGCCTCATCACCATTGGTGTGGGCATGCATCTGGATGCGCTCGCGCTGCATCACCTCGCACAGCCGGTGGATGGTCTCGGGTGGAGTGTTCCAAAGGCCGTTGGGCTGTCCGCCCACGTATCCAGGCCATTTCACCCGCGCGCTCCAGCCCTGGATCGAGCCGTCGGTCATCAGCTTCACGGCCCCCAGCCGCAGCTTGTCATGGCTTTCACCCCGCACCGCCAGCGCCTGCGCCGCGATCTCCTCCGGGCTGGCGTTCATCGCCCCGATGGTGGGCACGATGCGCACCGGGTAATCCGGTTCGGCCGTTACCCGCGCCAGTTCCGCCACGCCTTCATCGGTCAGCGTTGCGAAAAGGTCGGTCGCCGTGGTCACACCGGCGCGGGTGCAGACCATGCCGAACTGGCGGATATAGGTCTCCTGATGCGCCTTGGTGCGATAGTCCATCCCCAGCCGCCGCATCACCGGGAACATCGCCGCCATCTCCTGCAACTCGCCCGTGGGCTCTGCATCCGCGCCTTTCACAACGCCTTCCACGTCGGTCTCACGGTCATACCCCACCAGTTCCAGCGTCTTCGAGTTCACGCACATCAAATGCCCGCTCGAGAACAGGAAGGCGATCGGCCGGTCGGCACTGATCTGGTCGAGGTGATGCCGGTTCAGCCGCTCGGAGGTCAGGAAGATCGGATCGAATCCCCAGGTCAACAGAGGCTCTTCCGGCGCCAGGCCCTCGGCATAGTCGCGCATATCATCGATCACCGTCTCGATATCCTGCTTGCCGCGCCACAGCTTGCCGAACGGGTCGATGCGGTCGTGATACCCGGCATAGGCATAGTCCCAGATGAAGCCTGCCATCATGTGGCAATGCCCCTCGACAAAGCCCGGCATCAGCACGGCCTCGGCCAGGCTGTCGTCGTGGCTCACCTCACCCCACTGGTCGGCGCAATCCGCCCCGCCCACCGCCAGGATGTGGCCCTCCTTCACCGCCACGTGGCTCGCCTCCGGGCGGTTGGGATCCATCGTGATGATTTTTTTTGCCCGGAAAACGGTAATCTCGGCCATGGCAAACTCCCTCGTGTCGCCACGACGTTACGCCCCGGCTTGATCTTCGGGAAAATAGATTTACTGTCTGGATAAACTCGATTTCCTGGGGGAATGATGCCCCATGCATTTCACCTTGAAACAACTGCGCTATTTCGATGCGGCGCTGCGCATCGGCTCGATTGCCCGCGCCGCCGCCGAGATGAATATTTCGCAAAGTTCGATCACTGCCGCCATCGACTCGATCGAACAGGACATCGGGACCGAGCTGTTTCGCCGGATACCCGCCAAGGGTCTGATACCCACCGACACCGGACAGCGCGTGGGCCAGTTGGTGACCCAGTTCCTGGAACAGGCGCGGATGTTCGAATCCGACCTGATGTCGCTCTCGGGCGGACCCGCTGGTACGCTGCGGCTGGCCTGCTACGCACCCACCGCGCCCTATGTCCTGCCGCCATTGCTGAAACGCGTCGCCCGCGATTACCCGGAAATCCGCATCGATCTGCAGGAAGGCGACATGCACTCGATCAATACACAACTGAAGTCGGGCACGGTCGATCTCGCCCTGACCTATCGCCGTGAAACGCCCGAAAAGCTGCCTTTCACGCCGTTGTTCCGCGCCCGTCCCTGGGCGCTGTTGCCGGCAAACTCTCCATTGTCGCAGCAACCCGCCGTGAGGCTGGCCGACCTGGCGCCGCTGCCGATGATCATGCTCGATCTGCCAGGCACCGAGACCTACTTCCTGTCGATCTTCTCGTCCCACGGCCTCCGGCCGGACGTGGTGCACACCACCAAGTCCTCATCGGTGCTGCGCGGGTTGGTGGCCGCCGAATTCGGCTATTCCATTCTCAACATCTGCGGCCCGAATGACCGCGACGGCCGAAACGGCATCATCGCCCTGCCGATCAGCGACGAGATCGAATCGCCGCGCTTCGGTGTTGCCTGCACCCACGCCGCCCAGCGCGCGGCCATGGTCCAGGCCGTGACCAGCATTTGCGAAGAGCTTTCCGAGAATGGCGCGTTCGATCACCTGATCCTGCGTGATCCAACCTGATCTCGGCACTTCTCGCATAAAATAGCGTTACTACCTCCACAAAACGCTGTTTTCTGTATCAAGCGGCACGTCTAGCGTTGGACTCAATGAGAAAAAGCCAACCGGGAGACTTCATATGAAACTCATGACACGCCTCATGGGCGCCGCGGCTATCGCCGTCGGGTCGCTCGCCTCCACCCCCGCCTTCGCCGAAGGCGGCACGCTGGTCATCGCCTCGACACAGGTGCCACGGCATCTCAACGGCGCCGTGCAGTCGGGCATCGCCACTGCCGTGCCGTCGACCCAGATCTTCGCCTCGCCGTTGCGTTATGACGAGAACTGGGAACCGCAGCCGTATCTGGCGAAGAGCTGGGATATCAGCGAAGACGGCCTTTCGGTCACGCTCAACCTAGTCGACAACGCCACCTTCCATGATGGCAAGCCGGTTACCTCCGAAGACGTGGCCTTCTCGATCATGACGACGAAGGAAAACCACCCCTTCAAATCGATGTTCGCACCGGTCGAAAGCATCGAAACCCCAGACGCCCACACCGCCGTGATCAAGCTCAGCCAGCCGCACCCCGCGCTTCTGCTGGCACTCTCGCCGGCGCTGGCGCCGGTGCTACCGAAGCACGTGTTCGGCGACGGCCAGGATGCGAAATCCCACCCCGCGAACTCGGCCCCTGTCGGCTCGGGACCCTTCATGCTCGATGAGTTCAAGGCCGGCGAGGTGATCGTCCTCAAGAAGAACCCCAATTTTTTCCTCGAAGGGCGTCCCAAGCTGGACGAGATCATCGTCCGCATCATCAAGGATCCGTCGGCGCTGCTGATCGCGATGGAAAACGGCGAAGCCGACATCTATCCTTTCATGGCCGGCAGCCAGGAAATCCGCCGACTGGAAAAGGCCGATCACCTTGCGATCACCGACCAGGGCTATGCCGCCGTCGGTCCGATCAACTGGCTTGCCTTCAACACCGCCTCCGAAAAACTCAAGGACGTGCGGGTGCGTCAGGCCATCGCCTATGCCACCGACCGCGACTTCATCACCAAGGCGTTGCATCGCGGCGTTTCGAAACAGCAGCGCAGCCCGATTATCGAAAGCTCGCCGTTTTTCGACGAAACCATCCCGGCCTATGACACCGATCTCGACAAGGCCAAGGCGCTGATGGCCGAGGCCGGCTATGCTGACGGCATGGACCTGACCATCGATTATATTCCGGGGCCCAAAGAGCAGCAGCAATCGGTGGCCGAATACCTCAAGTCGCAGTTGAAGAAGATCGGTATCAACCTCACCGTCCGCGCCGCGCCCGACTTCCCCACCTGGGCGGGCCGCGTCGGCGGACATGATTTCGAACTGACCATGGACGTGGTGTTCAACTGGGGCGACCCGGTGATCGGCGTGCACCGCACCTATCTCAGCTCGAACATCCGGAAGGGCGTGATCTGGTCGAACACCCAGCAATACGCAAATGCCAAGGTAGACGAACTGCTCAACGCCGCCGCCGTTGAACAGGACGCGGACAAGCGCAAGGCGCTTTATGCCGAGTTCCAGCAGATCGTGGCGCAGGATGTGCCGATCTACTGGATCAACTCTCTGCCCTATCACACGGCCTACGACAAGAAACTCAAGAACGTTCCTACCGGCATCTGGGGCACCATGCACCCGATGGACATGGTGGAATGGTCTGAATAAGGCCCCTCGCGCCCCGGCCTCCGTGCCGGGGCCTCTTGGCTATCCCAGGAGGCCCCGGATCAGGTCCGGAGCGCGGACTGTCTGAACCGCGAGACCTGCGCCATGTCCAGCTCCTACCTCCTTCGCCGCACCGGCTACGGGCTCCTGCTCATGCTGGGCGTCGTGGTGCTGAATTTTCTGTTGATCCGCCTTGCACCCGGCGACCCGGCGGTGGTGATCGCCGGTGAAATGGGCGGTGCGACCGAGGAAATGCTCGAGTCGATCCGCGAGGAATACGGGCTCAACAAACCGGTGCTCACCCAGCTCGCGATCTATGTCGGCAACGTGCTCCAGGGCAATCTCGGTGAAAGCTTCTTCTTCAACCAGCCAGTCTCGAAACTCATCGCCGACCGGATCGGCCCGACCATCCTGCTGGTCATCACCGCCCAGCTGATGTCGATTGCGCTCGGCGTCTTCCTCGGCGTCATCGCCGCGCGCAAACCTAACGGGGCGATGTCCGCCTTCGTTTCGGTGTTTGCCACCATCGGCTATGCAGTGCCGGTGTTCTGGACCGGGATCATGCTGATCATCCTCTTCGCCTCGTCCTTCCCGATCTTCCCGGTCGAAGGCATGCAATCGGTCAAGCTGCGCGATGCGGCGTGGTATGTGCAGACCATTGACATTTTGCACCACCTGGTGCTGCCCGCCTTCACCCTCGCAATCATCTATCTGGCGCAATACGCCCGCCTCAGCCGCGCCTCGATGCTCGAGGTGCTGGGCTCCGACTACATCCGCACCGCCCGCGCCAAAGGAGCGTCGGAAAAATCGGTGCTCTTCAAACACGCGCTGCGCAACGCCGCCCTGCCGATCCTCACCGTCGCCGGCCTGCAATTCGGCAACCTGATCTCCGGCGCCCTGCTGGTTGAAACCGTGTTCAACTGGCCCGGCATGGGGCGGCTGGCCTTCGATTCGATCCTGCGCCGGGATTATCCCACCATCATGGGGGTGCTGTTCTTCGCCTCGGCCATGGTGGTGATCGCCAACATCCTCACCGACATCTCCTATCGCTGGGCCGATCCGCGGCTCCGGGGTAGATCCTAGGGGCCAGACCATGACCGACCAGACGACGCAAAGCTCCTACAAGGCCGAAAGCCCCGCCCTCGAAGCCTGGCGCATGTTCCGCCGCAACATCCCGGCGCTGGTTGGCGTGGCGCTGCTGGCGGTTATCGTCGGCGCGACGCTCTACGGCACGTTCTTCTATGCCGGCGACCCGTTCGAGGTCGTCTGGGCCCCGCATGAACCGCCCGGAGTCACCCCGGACTTCCCGCTCGGTACCGACTATCTCGGCCGTAACCTGATGGCCGGCATGCTGACCGGTGGCGGTCCCACCCTCACGGTCGGCGCCGCGGCGGCGGCCATCACTATGGTGATCGGCATCACGCTGGGCGCGCTCGCGGGCTACTACGGCGGCTGGGTCGATAACCTGCTGATGCGCATCACCGAGTTCTTCCAGGTCCTGCCGGCCCTGCTTTTCGCCATGGTGCTGGTCACGCTTTTCTCGCCCTCGCTCTGGACCATCGCCATTGCCATCGGCGTGGTCTCCTGGCCGCAGACCGCCCGCCTGACACGGGCCGAGTTCCTCAAGATCAAGGAACTCGAATACGTCACGGCCGCCCGCGCCATCGGCGCGCGCAACAAACGCATCATCTGGCGGGTGATCCTGCCCAACGCCATGCCGCCGCTCATCGTGTCGGCCACTTTGACCATCGGCGTCGCAATCCTCTTCGAGGCCGGGCTCAGCTTCCTCGGCCTCGGCGATCCAAATGTCATGTCCTGGGGCCTGATGATCGGTGCCAACCGCGAATACATCCTCGACGCCTGGTGGCCGGTCACCTTCCCCGGCCTCGCCATCTTCTTCACCGTCTTCGCCGTCAGCCTCATCGGCGACGGCCTCAACGACGCGTTCAACCCAAAACTGAGGGAGAGATGATGCCCGATCCCCTGCTTCATCTGACCCCAAATATCCCGGGGGTGCGGGGGCTGGCCCCCGCTCCGGCATCGCCATGAGCGCGCTGCTTGCCATCGAAGACCTCCGCGTGACCTTCAACACCCGCTACGGCCAGGTCACGGCGCTCGACGGCGTGTCGCTGCATGTCAATGCCGGCGAAACCCTCGGCGTCGTCGGCGAGTCGGGCTGCGGCAAGTCGATCACCGCGCTGGCCACGATGGGCCTGATCCCGATGCCACCGGGCAGGATCGCCGGCGGATCGATCAGGCTCGAAGGCGAAGAACTGGTCGGCGCGGCGCCGGCCCGCATGCGCGGCTTGCGCGGCGCAGATATCGCGATGATCTTCCAGGAGCCGATGACCTCGCTCAATCCGGTCTTCACCGTCGGCGCCCAAATCGCCGAGGCGATCATGCTGCACCAGAAGGTCAGCCCCGATCAGGCCTTCAAGGACGCCATCGCCCTGCTCGACCGCGTTGGCATCCCCTCGCCGGATGCCCGCGCCCGCGATTATCCCCATCAGCTTTCGGGCGGCATGCGACAGCGGGTGATGATCGCCATGGCCGTTTCCTGCCGGCCCAAGGTGCTCATCGCGGACGAGCCTACCACCGCGCTCGACGTCACCGTCCAGGCCCAGATTTTCGACCTGCTCAATGAAATTCAGCGCGATTTCGGTGCCGCCATCATCCTCATCACTCACGACATGGGCGCAATCTCGGAAATGGCCGACCGGGTTGCAGTGATGTATGCTGGCCGCGTCATCGAAGAGGCCCAGGCCGACGACGTGCTCGACTTCCCGCAGCACCCCTACGCCCGGGGCCTGATTGACTGCATCCCGGCGCTGGGCCGCGAGGACCATGCGCTCAGGGAAATCCCCGGCGTCGTCCCGCCGCTGCACCTCCTTGGTGCCGGCTGCGCCTTCGCCGACCGCTGCGAACACACGAATGCCCGCTGCAAGACCGAAAAGCCGCTGCTCGCGGCCCATGGCCACCACCCCGCCGCCTGTCACGCCGTCGAGGAGGGCCGGATATGAGCACGCTTCTCGACGTTCGCGACCTCACCGTCCGCTTCGCCATGCCACGCAAGGGCCTGTTTGGCCCGCGCCCCTGGCTCGAAGCGGTCCGGAAGGTCAGCTTTTCGCTTGAAAAAGGCCACGCGCTCGGAATCGTCGGCGAATCCGGCTCTGGCAAGACCACCACCGCCATGGCCGCGATCCGCCTGACCGAGGCCGCCGGCGGACAGGTCCTGTTCGAAGGCGATGACCTGTTGTCGCTCTCAGACGAACAGATGCGGGCCCACCGCCGCGACGTCCAGCTCATCTTCCAGGATCCCTATTCCTCGCTCAACCCGCGCGCCCGGGTCGCGGATATCGTGCGCGAACCGCTCGACCTGATGGACATCGGCACGCCGGACGACCGCCGCGCCCGCGTCGAAGAGCTGTTCAAGCTCGTCGGTCTGCGCCCGGATCAGCTCAACCTGTTCCCGCACCAGTTCTCCGGCGGCCAGCGCCAGCGCATCTCGATCGCCCGGGCGCTGACCACCAACCCGAAACTGCTGGTCTGCGACGAACCGGTCTCGGCGCTCGACGTGGCGATCCAGGCCCAGATCCTGAACCTGCTGGCGAAACTGAAGTCCGAACTCGGCCTCAGCTACCTCTTCATCTCCCACGACCTCGGCGTGGTCCGCCATGTCTGCGACGACGTGGCGGTGATGTATCTCGGACAGATCGTCGAACATGCCTCCCGCACGGCCCTGTTCGAAAGCCCCCAGCATCCCTACACTCAGGCGCTTCTGTCGGCCGCGCCGTCGCTGGCGCGGCGGAAGTCGAAAGGCTATGTCCGGCCGCTGAAGATCTCAGGTGACCCGCCCAGTCCGATCAACCCGCCGCCCGGCTGCGCCTTCGCCGAGCGCTGCCCAAGGGCGCGGGACATTTGCCGCAAGACCCCGCCGGTGCTCGAAGACAGGGGCCCGGGCCGCGTCGCCTGCCACGTCCCGGGTCCCGCTGACGCCTGAGGAGACCGCTGCGGGATTGCGCCGCGCGACGGCGCGGCGCGGCAAGACGGCCTCCGTGCACGCCAGACGGCAGCGTTGTCGCGATGGCATAGTGTCGGCATGAGTATTTTCACCAAGAAAGAGAAGCAGGCCGGTCAAGACGAGCCTCTCCGGCTCTTTCTTGGCACAAATACTCATGCCGGAGGCGTCCGCCCGGTACCGCTGCCGGGCCAGCCAGATCCCCGGGCGCTGAGCCCCCTCGCCGGTGCGGGGCGGGCGGGTGGGCGCGCCGGTGAGGGGGCGGGCCCGGTGTCAGCGCCGCGCGGCGAAAAACTCCTTGAGAAGTTCCGCCGCCTGGCGCGCGGCGATGCCGTCATAGACCTCGGGCACGTGATGGCATTGCGGATGGGTAAACACCCGCGCGCCGTGTTCCACCCCGCCGCTCTTGGGATCGGACGCGCCATAATACAACCGCCGGATCCGCGCCACCGACATCGCGGTGGCGCACATCGCGCAGGGCTCCAGCGTGACGTAGAGATCGTGCCCCGGCAGCCGCTCGCTGCCCAGTTCCGCACAACGCGCCCGGATCACCAGGATCTCGGCATGGGCCGTCGGATCGTTCAACGCGCGCGTGCGGTTGCCGTCCCGCGCCACGATCTCGCCCTGCGGCGACACCAACACCGCCCCCACCGGCACCTCGCCCCTGTCGGCGGCCTTGCGCGCCTCGTCGAGCGCCGCCTGCATGAACCCGTTGAATTCCATGCCCCTCCCATAGCCCCTTCCGCCGCCCCGGCCAATCCGCTATTGCCGAAACCATGAGCCGCAAACCGCCCTCCGACAAACCAGACCGCGACGCCCCGCAGGGCGATCGCATCGCCAAGGTCATCGCCCGGGCCGGGCTCGCCTCGCGGCGCGAGGCCGAGCGGATGATCGAGGCGGGCCGCGTGGCGGTCAACGGCACGGTCATCACCCGCGCCGCGCTCAACGTCACGGACAAGGATCGTATCACCGTCGACGGTAAACCGCTCGACGCCCCGGAACCGCCGCGGCTCTGGCTCTATCACAAGCCCGCCGGGCTGATGACCACGACCAGGGATCCCGAAGGCCGCCCGACGATTTTCGACGCGTTGCCCGAGGACCTGCCGCGCGTGATGACCGTGGGACGGCTCGACCTCAGTTCCGAAGGCCTGCTGCTGCTGACCAACGACGGCGCCGTCAAGCGGCGGCTGGAACTGCCCGCCACCGGCTGGCTGCGGCGCTATCGCGTGCGGATGAAGGGCCGGCCTTCGGACGCCAGTTTCGACCCGTTGCGCGAAGGCATCACCATCGACGGCGAAACCTTCCAGCCGATGATCGTCAGCCTCGATCGCCAGCAGGGCGCCAATGCCTGGGCCACCGTGGCGATCCGCGAAGGCCGGAACCGAGAGATCCGCCGCGCGATGGAGGCGATCGGTTTCACCGTCAACCGGTTGATCCGCACCTCCTACGGTCCCTTCCAGCTGGGCAATCTCAAGCCCGGCGAGGTGCAGGAAGTCCGCCAGCGGGTCGTCCGCGATCAACTTGGGCTCGACGGCGAGAAACCGCAGGACACGCCGCGCCGCACACCGCAACGAAAACGCCGGCGTTGACCCCGACAAGCGTGTGCCCCGGGGCCAGCCTGGCTTAAAGCCCGCGGACAAAGCCGCGTCGCCCGGGAATGCCGCGCCAATCTTCCCCCTAGCGCTGCGCCGCCGCATAACCTAGGTTAATCTTCAAGTTGAATGGGCGCTGGGGTCATGTCGGAAACCGGACTTCAAAAACTCGCCTTCGTGCTGCTGTTCCTGCTCATCCTCTTCGTGTCTATCGCGGGGGGCGTGTGATGGCGCAGCGCTACGGCGGCAAACACAGCCCACGGGGCCAGGGTGGCGGCGATCAGGGCAGCTTCCGCGGCGCCACCCGCACCCGGGCCGGCGGCCGGGTCAATTTCCTGTTCCTCGCGCCCCTACCGCTGATCTGGCGCGCCTTTGCCGGCGGCGCTTCGGGGCTGGCGCTCAATCTCGTCGCGCTGGGCATTCTGTTACTGGCCGCCTGGCTCACCCGTGACGGGCTTCTGGCGCAAGAGGCCTATGACGCCCGCAGGGTCGCGCGCCGACCCGCCATCCCGCGCAAGATGCTGGGCTCGGTCCTCACCGGCGCCGGCCTCTTCATCGCCGCTTTCACCGCCAAACCCGGGGTGATCGAGCCGCTGATCTATGCCGTTTCCGGCACCGTGCTGCACTTTCTCGCCTTCGGTCCCGACCCGATGAAGAACAAAGGCATGGTAGGCATCGACGAGTTCCAGACCGACCGCGTCGCCCGCTATGTCGACCAGGCCGAGGCGCATCTCACCGCCATGCGCGATGCCGTCAAACGCGCCGGCGACCGCGAGGCCGAAGCCCGCGTCGAACGATTCCAGGCCCGCGTGCGTGACCTGCTGCGCACGGTCGAGGAAGACCCGCGCGATCTCACCGCGGCACGCAAGTTCATGGGCATATACCTCCAGGGCGCTCGCGACGCGACGGTGAAATTCGCCGACGTCTATGCCCGCACCCAGGACCGCGGCGCGCGTTCCGACTACATGATGCTGCTTACCGATCTCGAGGAAAGTTTCAACGCCAAGACCCGCGCGCTGCTGCTCGACAACCAGTCCGACCTCACCGTCGAAATCGAAGTTCTGCGCGACCGGCTCGCCCGTGAGGGCGTGCGCCTCGAACAATGACGCGCTCTAACCAGTAAAGGACACTCCCATGTCGACCACCATTCAGCAAGAGGCGCAAAAGGCGCTCGCCCTCGTCGAAGAAGTCAACGCCGTCGTGCTGCCTGAACCCGTCGCCGCGGAACAGGTCGTCGCCCTCAAGGATGCCGACCCCACCGTGTCAAAGGAGATCGAAGCACGCATGGGCGAGCTTGACATGTCCGACACCGGTTCGATCGTGAATTTCGGCTCCGCCGCCCAGGCAGAGCTGCAGGAAATTTCCCAGGCGATGCTGGCGGATGTCCGCAACAAGGATGTCGGCCCGGCGGGCGACTCCCTGCGCGACATCGTTACCACCATCCGCGGCTTTTCGGTCTCCGAACTCGACGTCCGCCGCAAGCGCACCTGGTGGGAAAAACTGCTGGGCCGCGCCGCGCCTTTCGCCAAATTCACCGCCCGGTTCGAAACCGTGCAGGGCCAGATCGACAGGATCACCGATAACCTGCTGCATCACGAGCACACGCTATTGAAGGATATCAAGTCGCTAGACCTGCTCTACGAGAAGACGCTGACCTTCTATGACGAGCTTGCGCTCTACATCGCCGCCGGTGAAGAAAGGCTGCGCATCCTCGACGACGACGAGATTCCAGCCAGGGAAGCAGCGGTTCAGGCCGCGCCCGAGGACGAACAGGTCATGGCCGCGCAGGAACTGCGCGACCTGCGCGCCGCCCGCGACGATCTCGAACGCCGGGTGCATGATCTGAAGCTCACCCGTCAGGTGACGATGCAGTCGCTGCCGTCGATCCGGCTGGTGCAGGAAAACGACAAATCGCTGGTCACCAAGATCAACTCGACACTGGTCAACACCGTGCCACTATGGGAAACCCAGCTGGCCCAGGCCGTCACAATCCAGCGTTCGGCCGAGGCCGCGGCGGCGGTACGCGATGCCAACGATCTGACCAACGAACTCTTGACCGCCAATGCCCGCAACCTGCGCGAGTCGAACAAGATGATCCGCGAGGAAATGGAACGCGGTGTGTTCGATATCGAGGCGGTGAAACAGGCCAATGCCGACCTGATCGGCACGATCGAGGAATCGCTACAAATCGCCGACGAAGGCAAGAAACGCCGCGCCGCCGCCGAGGAGGAACTCAAGAAAATGGAAACCGAACTGCGCGACACGCTGGCCGCTGCCAAGGCGCGCAAGACCGGGCTCGGTGATACCGCCGGCACGGCGGTGCCCGAAAAAGGCTGACACGCAGATGGCAATCAGGGCAAAACTGACAAAAGCGGTTCTGACGCTCTCAGGGTCAGTGCTTCTGTCGGCATGTCTTGCCCAGACACCCACGCTCAAGCCGCAGACACGGCCGGCCGGGCTTACCCAATCTGCAAAGCCCGAGACACCGCAGGGCCCGTCGGCCGAAAGCCTGGCGCTCAGCCGTTACTATACCCGGGTGCAGAACGACCTTCTGGCTCAGGGGCTGATGCGCACCGATGGCGGCGGGCCCGATACCCGCTATGGCCCCGATGACCTGTTGCGAAATTTCGAGCGTATCGCCTTTATCAACGAACACCCGCTCGACAGCGTCGGCCCTGCCGACGGCAGCATCAGCGACCTGCACCGCTGGCAGAAGCCGGTGCGGATGCGGATCGAATTCGGCGACACGGTCAGCGCCGAAGATCGCGCCACGGACACCGATTTCATCTCGTCCTATGCGGCGCGGTTGCGCCGGATCACCGGCCACCCGATCGGCATAACCCGGTCGACCTCGGCGAATTTCCATGTCCTGGTGATGAGCGCCGATGACCGCGACCAGATGCTGACCCGGGTGCGCCAGATCATGCCCGGCGCTTCCTCGGGCACGCTCGCTGTATTCCGCAACCTGTCGCGACCGACCTATTGTCTGGTCGTCGCCGAACCGGGCGGCCGGACCGGCAGCGAATACAAGACCGCCATCGCGCTCATCCGTGCCGAACACCCGCCGCTGCTGCGCCGCTCCTGCATCCACGAGGAACTGGCCCAGGGCCTTGGCCTCACCAATGACAGCCCGCGCGCACGGCCCTCGATCTTCAACGACGACGAGGAATTCGCCTATCTCACCACGCATGACGAAATGCTGTTGAAGATGCTCTATGACAAGCGCCTTCAGCCCGGCATGAGCCTCGACGAGGCCCGCCCCATCGCCGCCCAGATCGCACGCGAACTCACGGCGACCAATTTCTGACCCCAGGGAGACCAAAGCAACATGGGTATTCTCGATTTCCTCACCGGCGAATTCATCGACGTCATCCACTGGACCGATGATACCCGCGACACCATGGTCTGGCGCTTCGAGCGCGAAGACCACGAGATCAAGTATGGCGCCAAGCTAACGGTGCGCGAAGGTCAGGCGGCGGTGTTCGTGCATGAAGGCCAGCTCGCAGATGTCTTCACCCCCGGTCTCTACATGCTCGAGACCAACAACATGCCGATCCTGACGACGCTGCAGCACTGGGATCATGGCTTCCAGTCGCCCTTCAAATCCGAGATCTACTTCGTCAACACCACCCGCTTCAACGACCTGAAATGGGGCACCAAGAACCCGATCATCGCCCGCGATCCGGAATTCGGGCCGGTCCGGCTGCGCGCCTATGGCACCTATTCGATCCGGGTCAGCGATCCGGCGAAGTTCATGGTTGAAATCGTCGGCACCGATGGCGAGTTCACCATGGACGAGATCAGCTTCCAGATCCGCAACATCATCGTGCAGGAGTTCTCCCGCACCATCGCCCGCGCCGGCATCCCGGTCCTGGACATGGCCGCCAACACCCGCGAACTGGGCAAGCTGATCGCCAGAGACATTGCCCCGACGCTTGCCGACTACGGGCTCGAGATCCCCGAGCTCTATATCGAGAACATCTCGCTGCCCGAGGCCGTCGAAGCGGTGCTCGACAAGCGCACCTCGATGGGGGTGATCGGCGATCTGTCGAACTACATGCAGTTCCAGGCTGCCGAATCGCTTGGCCGCGACGGTGCCGGGGCCGCGGCAATTCAAACCGGCATGGGTGCGGGCCTCGGCCTGCAGATGGCCCAGCAGATCGGCCCCTGGGGCACTCGTCCCGCCATGCAGACCGCCCCGCAAATGGCCGCGCCCGCGGCCGGCATCGCCCCGCCACCGCCGCCTCCCGCCGAACATGTCTGGCACATCGCCGAGAACGGCGAGACCAAAGGACCCTTCTCCAAGGCCGCCATGGGTCGCATGGCCGCCGCGGGCGAGCTCAAACGCGACAGCCATGTCTGGACCCCGGGCCAAGACGGCTGGAAAACTGCCGGTGAGGTGGCGGAGCTGGCGCAGCTCTTCACCATCCTGCCGCCGCCGCCGCCGGGCGCGTGATCGGGGCTTGAGGATTTCCGCGCGCCGGGGCACCTTGATCCCGGCCCGCCTTTTCATCTTGCCCGAAATATCCCCGCCGGAGGCATAAAATCTTATGTCCCACTCCCCGACGCCCGCGCCTTCGCCAGAGCAGGAACACCGCTTCCCCTGCCCGCAATGCGGCGCCGATTTTCGCTTCGCCGCGGGCCAGGGTCGGCTGATCTGCGACCATTGCGGCGCCGAGGCGCCGATCGAGGGAGACGGGTTCCACCCCCACCCGATCCGCGAGCTCGATTTCCGCGCCGCGCTCGACGCTGAGCTTCCGGCCCAGGAGATCGAGGAAACCCGAGTCCTGCAATGCCCCAACTGCGGCGCGCAGGTCGAGTTCGACGAAAAGGACCACGCTGCCGAATGTCCGTTTTGCGCTACACCGGTGGTCACCGACACCGGCACGCATCGCCATATCAAACCCCGCGGCGTGCTGCCCTTCACGCTCGATGAACGCACCGCGCGCAAGGCCATGACCGACTGGCTCGGCCGGCTTTGGTTCGCACCGAACGGCTTGCAGGACTACGCCCGCAAGGGCCGCCGCATGCAAGGCATCTACGTACCCTACTGGACCTTCGATGCCGACACCAAGTCCCGCTATACCGGCGAACGCGGCACCATCTACTATGTCACCCGCACCGTCATGCGCGACGGCAAACAGGTGCAGCAGCGGGTGCAGAAAATCCGCTGGCGCCCGGCCTCGGGCCGCGTGGCGCGGTTCTTCGATGACATTCTGGTGCTGGCCTCCCGATCGCTGCCCAAGCGCTATACCGACGCGCTGGAGCCCTGGGATCTCGCCGCGATGGAACCGTACCGTCCGGAATACCTCGCCGGATTCCGCGCCGAAGGCTATACCGTCGAGTTGATCGAAGGCTATGACGAGGCCCGAGATCACATGGCCCGCGTCATCGAACGCGACGTGAAATTCGACATCGGCGGCGACCGCCAGCGCATCCATAACATCGACACCGACGTCAAGGACGTGACGTTCAAGCATATCCTGCTGCCCGTCTGGCTGGCGGCCTACAAATACCGCGGCAAGACCTACCGTTTCGTGGTCAACGGCCGCACCGGCCGGGTTCAGGGTGAACGCCCGTGGTCGGCCTGGAAAATCACCATCGCCGTCATCCTTGGCCTCATTGCCGCCGGCATCGTCGGCTATCTCGTCGCACTCAATCAGGGGGCCCTATGACAGGTTACGACACGCTCTCCGATCTCCTCGCGTCGCGCTATTCGTGCCGCGCCTTCAAACCAGGTCCCGTGCCGCGCGACACGATCGAGAAGATCGTCACCGCCGCCGGCCGGGTGCCCAGTTGGTGCAACGCCCAGCCCTGGCAGGTCACCGTGACCGACAAACCGGAAACCGACCGCTTCCGTGAGGCGCTTTTCGCCCACGCCGCGGCCAACAGCTCGCAGCCCGATCTCGACTGGCCGAAACAGTATACCGGCCTCTACCAGGACCGCCGCCGCACCTGCGGCTGGCAGCTTTACGAAGCCGTCGGCGTCGAAAAGGGCGACCGCGCAGCCAGCGCAGCCCAGATGATGGAAAACTTCCGCCTGTTCGGCGCGCCGCATGTCGCCATCATCACCTCCGAGGCCGACCTGGGCACCTACGGGGTGATGGATTGCGGCGGCTTCATCGCCGCGTTCTGCCTCGCCGCGCAGTCCCTGAACGTCGCCACCATCCCGCAGGCGGCGGTGGCCGGCCATGGCCGCTTCGTGCATGACTGGTTCGGCATCCCCGACACCCGCCTGGTACTCGCCGCCATCTCCTTCGGCCTCGCCGATGCCGATCACCCGGCCAATGCGTTCCGCACCGAACGCGCGCCCCTGCCCGAGATTCTCGACTGGCGCGGCTGACGACCACCCCAGCCCCCCGGCCACCGACCACCGGCAGGGTGGGGTTTCACCCCACCCCGCGTCGCCACCCGCCCCTTGACCCAGCGCAAGGCCGCGCCTGGCAGGCGCACCTAGACTTTTAGTTAAGGGACTCGCGCCCATCGGCGCAACCACAAGGGATCGACGATGTGCTTTTCCGCCACCGCCAGTTTCGCGCTTTCGGCCGCGCTCATGCCCGCAGGGGTCTACGCCATGGCCAGGGCCAGGCGGGTACAGCCGAAGTGGCTGGCCTTCGCCGCCTTCCCGGTCGCCTTCAGCATCCAGCAGGGCTTCGAAGGGCTGGTCTGGCTCGGGCTGAACGGGGGGCATGACGAGCTTGTCGCCTATGCCTCGCGCGGCTTCCTGTTCTTCTCGCATTTCTTCTGGCTGGCCTGGGTGCCGTTTGCCGTCTGGATGATCGAACCGTCGGGGATGCGCCGACGCCTCGCCGCGGGGCTGGCCGCGCTGGGCTTTTTCTACGGGCTCTCGATCTTCCTGCCGTCCTTCCTCCTCCGCGACTGGCTTTACATGGAGGTGATCAACCGCTCGCTCGAATACCGCACCACCCTGATCTACGAAGACACCGTCAACCGCGTCGCGCTGCGGCTGTTCTACGCCGCCATCGTGGTCAGCGCGCTTTTCGTCTCGTCCGATCGGCGAATCCAGTTCTTCGGCCTGCTCGTGCTGGCCTCGCTGGCGTTGACCTACGCGTTTTTCGCCTATGCCTTCATCTCGGTCTGGTGCTTCTTCGCCGCGATCCTGTCGGCCTATCTGACTGTCATCATCGCCCGCGACGCCCGCGCACCGGCCTGACACCGCCACCAATTTCCGGGTTTGGGGCCAAGACCGGCCACACTCCAGCCCAATTTTTGCGGCACAGTCCCGCCCATGACAACCGGCACCAGAATGAAATTTCAAAGCCTCGAGTCCCTGCGTGGCATCGCCGCGATCATGGTGGTCCTGTTCCACTGCCCCTTCGTTGTATCAGGGCAGAACACGTTGATTTCAAACGGTTCGCTCTTCGTCGATTTCTTCTTCGTGCTCTCCGGCTTCGTGATCTGTTTTGCCTATTTCGAGCGTATCCAGGCCGGCCTGCCCTTCCGCGAATTCGCCTTCCTGCGCCTTGGCCGACTGTTCCCATTGCACGCCGTCCTGATCCTGGCCTGGCTGTTTTACCAGACAACCGGTAGTTCGGCTTCGGTGCCGGGAACCGACGGCGCCAGCTTCCTGATCAACCTGTTTTTTCTCAACAGCTACGGGCTCGAAGACGCGCTCTACTGGAACTATCCCAGTTGGAGCATCAGCGCCGAGCTTTTTGCCTATCTCACCTTCTTTCTGGCAGTCACGCTCCTGCGACATGCCCTTTCGACCCCGGTTGCCCTCATCATATCGGCTGCGGCCTATGGTCTCCTGCTCATCGACAACCCGTCAACAATCCAGCGCTCGTATGATCTGGGGTTCCTGCGCTGCCTTGCCGGATTCTTCCTCGGCGTCGGTGTATATCAACTACACAGCCGCCTGCGTTTCATCTGGGCCACGCCGGGCACACTCTCCGAAGCGACGGCGCTCCTCGGTATCCTCGCGCTGATCAGCTTTCCCGATCCCGCCGCTTCGCTCGAATTGCTCACGATTCTGGCATTCTCGGTTTGCGTATTTCTCTTCGCCCGTTCCGATGGCCAAATCGCCCGACTGCTCTGCACCGAAGTCCCGGCCTTTCTCGGGCGGATTTCCTATTCTGTCTACCTGACCCATGCGCTGGTTTTCATGGTGGTGACGGATGTCGCGGTTCAGATGATCGGCATCCCTTCGGCGATCATCCCGCCGCCTGCCGGTCAGCTCCGGCTATTCTACATCACCGATCACGCCCTGGCCCTGAACGCGTTCGCGATCCTCCTGACACTCGTAATCTCTGCCACAACCTTCCGGCTGATCGAAGACCCCTGCCGTAGACTGTCCAAAGCACTGATCCGCCCTCGGGCGCCTCAACCGGCCCGGAAACCTGCGCCGGCCCAACCATAAACCCCGGGCGCGGCTCCTCCTCCGCGCCCGGGACCTCGCACGGCTGACAAATATCCCCAAGACTCAGCCGCGCTTGATCTTCACCTTGGTCGAGGGTGGCTCCTCCGGCGCCTTCTTCGGCACCGTGATGGTCAGCACCCCGTCCTTCAGATGCGCCTCGACCTTTTCGCCGACGGCGTCCTCGGGCAGCCGGAACGACCGGCTGA
This sequence comes from Marimonas arenosa, assembly GCF_030848945.1. Classification (GTDB taxonomy): domain Bacteria; phylum Pseudomonadota; class Alphaproteobacteria; order Rhodobacterales; family Rhodobacteraceae; genus Marimonas; species Marimonas arenosa. The sequence goes on along the minus strand of NZ_JANHAX010000003.1, from coordinate 515,964 downwards.
ACGATCCGTATTGCCGTTCCGAGAAGTACCAGGTTTCGCCCTTTTCCTCCTTCTCCGATGACTTCTCGCCTTTGACGCTGACCACACCGGAATTCACCGTCACGTCGATGTCTTTCTCCTCGACGCCGGGAAGCTCCATCGTGATGCGATAGGCTTTGTCATCTGAACTCGCGTCGGAGGCCGGTGCCAGCCAATCGGCCACACGCTCTCCGAAGTTGCGGAACGGCTCGTAAAGCGAAGGCCACAGGCCTGCCGTGTGTGATTTTTCAACCATGAACAGGCTCTCCTTTTCTTTTTCCTATTTGAAATTATACCGCGAATCACACGGCCTCTGCCTTGACCTCTGGCAAATCCGCAGGCTTCCTGCCGTGGTAAATTAGGAGGTTTTCATGCGTGCCCTTCTGCAACGTGTGTCCGAGGCCGCCGTCCGTGTCGGTGGTGACGTAGTTGGCGAAACCGGTCCCGGCTTGTTGATCCTCATCTGCGCCATGCAGGGCGATACCGAGACCGAAGCCGAACAACTCGCCGCCAAAATCTCCAAGCTGCGGATCTTCACAGACGAGGCCGGCAAGATGAACCGCTCGATCCTCGATTGCGGCGGTTCGGCTCTGGTGGTGTCGCAATTCACGCTGGCCGCCGATACCTCGCGCGGCAACCGTCCCGGCTTTTCCTACGCCGCGCCGCCGGCCGAAGGCGAACGGCTCTACGAGTATTTCGCCGCGCAGTTGGCGGGCTTGGGTATCCCGGTCAGAACCGGCCGCTTCGGCGCCGACATGAGGGTCGCGCTGATCAATGACGGCCCGGTGACGATCTGGCTGGATACGTCCGCTTAAACTGCAATCCGTTGGCAGGTTCGAATCTGGAGCGGATGTTCGGGCCGCGCGCCGTGGCCCGGCTTGGGCACTGCCGGAGCGATGTCCGCAAAGGTAGAAAACAGCACCGCGCCACTCCCCTTCACTCCACCGTCACCCCGGCATCCAGAAGCGGCCTCAAGAGCGCCATCGGATGCGCCCGGAGCGAAAACCGCATCGCCACGTAATCCTCCACCACCTGCTCGCCCAGCGTCATCTCCGGCAACACCGCCGCCGGCTCCACGATCCCCTCGCCATCCAGATCGCCCGCAAAGAGCGGCAACGCCTCGGCTGTCGGGATCGCCTTGGCTGCCCACAACGCCTCGCGCCGGCTCAGCCCCAGCCCGGCGAACACGTCCGCCTCGGCCAGCCGCGCGATCACGAACGGTGTCAGTCCCGCCCGTCGCCACAGATCCTCGACGGAAGCGTAGCCGTTGCCCCGCGCCGCCGCGATCCAGCTGGCATCTTCTTCCTTCAACCCCTTGATCTGGCGAAACCCCAGCCGCAGTGCCAGCCCGCCGCGGCCGTCGGGCTCCATCACGTTGTCCCAGTAGCTCGCCTGGACGCAGATGGGCCGCACCTCGACCCCGTGCTGACGCGCGTCGCGGATGATCTGCGCCGGGGCATAGAACCCCATCGGCTGGGAATTCAACAGCGCACAGGCGAAAAGGCCGGGATGGTGGCACTTGATCCAGGCGCTGGCATAGACCAGGAGCGCGAAAGACGCCGCGTGGCTTTCCGGAAACCCGTAGGAGCCGAACCCCTCGATCTGGCTGAAACAGCGCTCGGCAAAATCGTCGTCATAGCCGTTCGCTCGCATCCCCTTGATGAACCGCGTCCGGAAGGCGCTGACGCTGCCATGTTTCTTGAAGGTCGCCAGCGACCGGCGCAGCTGATCGGCCTCGGTGGGCGAAAACCCCGCCCCGATGATGGCGATCTGCATCGCCTGCTCCTGAAACAGCGGCACGCCCAGCGTCTTGCCCAGCACCTCGCCCAGCGCATCCGAGGGAAACTCCACCTTTTCCTCGCCGTTCCGCCGCCGGATGAACGGGTGCACCATGTCGCCCTGGATCGGCCCGGGCCGGATGATCGCCACCTCGATCACCAGGTCATAGAAATTCCGCGGCCGCATTCGGGGCAGGAAATTCATCTGGGCGCGGGATTCCACCTGGAACACGCCGACTGAATCCGCCTTGCACAGCATGTCATAGACCTTGGGGTCCTCCGGCGGCAGCGAGGCCAGAGAATGATCCACCCCCAGATGCTGCCGTATCAGGTCGAGCGCCTTGCGCAGGCAGGTCAGCATCCCCAGCGACAGCACGTCGACCTTGAGGATGCCCAACGCGTCGATATCGTCCTTGTCCCAGCAGATCACCGTGCGGTCTTCCATCGTGGCGTTCTCGATCGGCACCAGTTCATCGAGTCGCCCCTCGGTCATGATGAAGCCGCCGACATGCTGGCTCAGATGGCGCGGAAAACCCTCGATCTCGTGCACCAGCGCCATGGTCTGCTTGAGCCGCCGATCACTCGGGTCGAGCCCGATCTCGCGCATCCGCTGATGCTCCAGCGCACCGGCGGCATAGAACCCCCAAAGCTGCGAAGACAAGGCGCTGATCGTGTCCTCGGACAGCCCCATCGCCCGCCCCACCTCGCGGATCGCCCGCTTGCCGCGGTAGTGCACCACCGTGGCGCACAGGCCCGCCCGGTGCCGGCCATAGCGCTCGTAGATGTGCTGGATCACCTCCTCGCGACGTTCATGCTCGAAATCGACGTCGATATCGGGCGGTTCGTCGCGCGCCTCGCTGACGAACCGCTCGAACACCATGGTGCCGATCTCGGGGCTGACCTCTGTCACCCCCAGCGCGTAGCAGGTCACCGAATTGGCCGCGCTGCCGCGCCCCTGACAGAGAATGCCACGCGAACGCGCGAACGCCACCACGTCATGCACGGTCAGGAAATACGGCTCGTATTTCAGCCTGGCGATCAACTCCAGCTCGTGCTCCAGCATGCCCCGCACCCGGTCGGGCACGCGGCCGGGATAGCGCAGCCGCAGCCCTTTCTCGGCCAGCCGCCGCAGCCGCGCCGTGGGCGTCTCGCCCGGCGCCACTTCCGAAGGGTATTCGTAGCGCAGCTCGTCGAGCGAGAAGGTCAGGCGCCCGGCCAGCGCGCCGGCCCGGTGCACCGCGTCCTCGAACCCACGAAACAGCCGCAGCATCTCGGCTTCCGAGCGCAGCCGCTGTTCGGCATTGGCCAGCGCCGCCCGGCCCAGGGCATCGACCCTGGTCTTCAGCCGGATCGCCGTCATCACGTCGCGCAGCCGTCGGCGCCGCCCGCGATGCATCAGCGGCGCGGCCGAGGCCAGCGTCGGCAGTCCCAGTTCCCCGGCCAGCACGGTGAGGCGTTCGAGCCGCACGCGATCCTGCCCGTCATAGCGGGGCTGAAGCACCAGGTGCATGGCGTGACCGAAGCGGCGCGACAACCGGTCCGCCCGTGACCACCATTCCCCCGCGCCGCCCGTCGCCGACAGCGCCTCTGGCGGATGCAGCAGCAAGTGGAGCCCGGCGTGATGCGCGTCGAGGTCACTCAGGTGCAGGACGCAGTCCCCCTTCTCGGCCCTGAGACGGCCTTTCGTCAACAGCCGGCACAGGCTCGCCCAGCCCTGACGGCTCTCGGGCAGGGCAGTCACCCGCAGCCCTTCGACAAACACCAGCCCCGCCGCCGGGATCAGCCGCGGCAGCACCGGTGTCACCGGCGGCGGGCTCCCCGGCGGCGCCGGCGGGCCGATCAGCCCGTCGCGCGCGAGGATCTCGGCCCGCTGCGCCACCTCCGCCGCCATCTGCCGCGCCGCCACATGCGCCCGCACGATGCCGGCCACCGAGTTGACATCGGCAATCGCCAGCGCCTCCAGCCCCAGCCGGGCGGCCTGGTGCATGTATTCCTCCGGGTGCGAGGCCCCGGTCAGGAAGGTAAAGTTCGATATGGCGCAGAGTTCTATAAACATGGACGAATCAGGATTATATTCACTTTTTGTTCTCTTTTCGAGCATCACGCAGGCGGCACGCATGGGGATGAGTATTTTTGCCAAGAAAGAGGGGGCGGGTTCACCCTTCGTTAAGGTTAATTTCCTAGATTCGAGGGGCGGAACAGGCTGGAGAGCCGATGGCCGCCCAAGGAAGAGACGCGCTCCCGGGCCACTTCGTAAGCATCGGCAGAGGTCCGACCGGCGAAGAGCCAGGGGGCGCCCCCGGGAACCGGGACCATCGGCAAGGGCATCTTGCGAAGGCACCACGCAGGCGCCAGAATGGCGCGGGTCCTTGCCGCTTCCCGGTCTCGCCCTCGGTCCCCGGCCTGACCCGGTCCACCCTGCTCATGCCGCAACGTGCTTTCCGGACAAAACCGGGGCGTTCTCTCTCTTGCGGGCTGGGTTTCCAACCCGGCCTCCCCCACCCCCGGCCGAAACGACACCGTGCGCCAACTTAACCCGACCCGTTACCAAACTCCTGGCCCGCCGCACGCCAGACGGGATGCCAGCCAGCGGGCCAGCCAGAGTGCCATACCGACGATGTCCACAGCACGGTGGGGTTCACGACTACGCCGAAAGGGTTCTGCGCACCGCGTCTTGCCAGCCCGCATAGCGCCGTTCGCGCTCGGCCGCCGCCATCGCCGGCTGGAACCGTCGCTCCAGCACCCAGTTTTCGGCAAACCCTTGTTTGTCGGGGTAAACCCCGGCCCGCATCCCCGCCAGCCAGGCCGCGCCCAGGGCCGTGGTCTCGGTCACCCGCGGCCGGTCGACCGGGGCGCCCAGGATGTCGGCCAGGAACTGCATGGTCCAGTCGCTTGCCACCATGCCGCCATCGACCCTGAGCACCGTGTCATCGCCCGCCTCGGGCCAATCCGCCAGCATGGCGTTCAAGAGGTCAAGTGTCTGATATCCAACGCTTTCCAGCGCCGCCTTCGCGATTTCGGCCGACCCTGTCCCGCGCGTCAAACCAAAGATCGCGCCGCGGCAATCGGCATCCCAATACGGCGCCCCCAACCCGGTGAAGGCCGGCACCAGGATCACCGCCTGCTCCGGGTCCGCGGCCTCGGCCAGCGCCTGTGTCTCCTCTGCTGCGTCGATGATCTTCAGCCCGTCGCGCAGCCACTGCACCACAGCGCCGGCAATGAAGATCGAGCCCTCCAGCGCATAGGTGACCTCGCCCTCCAGCTGGTAGGCGATTGTTCCCAACAGCTTGTTCTGCGACCGCACCAGCACGTCCCCGGTATTGAGCAATGCGAAGCAGCCGGTGCCATAGGTCGATTTCATCATCCCCGGCGCGAAACAGGCCTGGCCGATCGTCGCTGCCTGCTGGTCACCCGCGACCCCGAGAATCGGCACCGGCGCACTGAAAAGGTCGCTCACCCCGTAATCTGCTGCGCAATCCTTGACCTGCGGCAGCATCTCCATCGGCACGCCCAGCAGCGCGCAGATCTCGCTATCCCATTGACCTTCAATGATATTATACAACATCGTGCGCGAGGCGTTGGTGGCATCCGTGGCATGGACCCGTCCACCGGTCAGTTGCCAGATCAACCAGCTGTCGACCGTGCCGAAGGCCAGCTCCCCCGCCTCGGCGCGGGCCCGGGCGCCGTCGACATGGTCGAGAATCCAGGCCAGTTTCGTCCCCGAGAAATACGGATCCAGCAGCAACCCGGTGCGGTCGCGGATCATCTGCTCGTGCCCGGCCTCGCGCAGGGCACGACATGTATCGGCCGTGCGCCTGTCCTGCCAGACGATTGCATTGTGCACCGGCACGCCGGTGGCGCGGTCCCAGACCAGCGTCGTCTCACGCTGGTTGGTGATCCCGATGCCTTCGATGCTCTCGGCGGAAATTTCCGCTTTTTCAATCGCTTGACCGCAGGATCGCCATACCGTCCGCCACAGGTCTGCAGGGGCATGTTCGACCCAGCCCGAGCGCGGGAAATACTGCGGGAACTCTTCCTGGCCGACCGCCACAACCCGCATCTCGGCATCGAACAGGATCGCTCGGCTCGATGTCGTTCCCTGATCGATGGCCAGGATGTGCCCCATTGACTGCCCCCGTTCACAAAATCGCCACGATCATCCGGTCTCCTCGCCGCCAATGCAAGCCGCGATGCGACGAAGCGGCCTGTTGCAAATCACAATACGTGAGCGTATGGATCGAGCATGGCAATGAAAAGACTCTCCTCCGACAGCTGGATCGAAGCCGGGCTCACGGCGCTCGAAACCAGAGGGCCTTCGGCGCTCGGCGCCGAAACGCTGGCCCGGGAACTGGGCGCCTCGAAAGGCTCCTTTTACTGGCATTTCAAGGGATTGCCGGATTTCCACGAACAGCTCGCCGCAGCCTGGAAGCGCCGCGCCGCGACCGCCCTGGTTACCGTGCTCGAACATGACGATCCGGTTTCTTTGCGGTTGCAGAAAATCGGCCAGGAGTCGGGCGGCGAAACCGCCATGCGGGCCTGGGCCTGCGAAAACCAGGCCGCCGCCGGCGAGCTGGCCGAGATCGACCAACTGCGTCTCAACGCGATGTCGGCGGTGCTCCGCGATGTCGGGGTGTCGAACCCCGATATCGCCCGCGCGCTTTACGGTGCCGGTCTGGGGCTTGCGTCTCTCCCTGGCGGTGCGTCCGATACCACCATGGCCACCCTGATCGACCTCGTGCTCGCCCTGCGATGAAGGCCTTGGCCGCCGCGCTTTGCCTGACTGCGCTACCGTGCGCGGCCCATGACAGCCACAGCCCGTTCGACGCCCCGGGCGTGATCTGGCGGCTGATCGAACTCGACGGGAAGCCGTTCCGATCCAAAGCCGTGCTCGAATTCCCCGAGGTCGGGACGATCACCGGCGAGTGTCCGTGCAACCGGTTCCGGGGCGAGATGTGGTCGGCCTATCCCTGGTTCGATCCCGGCCCGCTGGCCGCGACCCGCCGCGCCTGTCCTGACTTGGCAGACGAGACCCGATTCTTCGCAGCGCTGGAACGCATGACGCTGGCCGAAGCTGACCACGAGTTGCTCATTCTTACAGATGACGAAGGCGGCGCGATGGTCTTCACCCGCGCTGCATCCGGCGAGTGAAAAGATCGACAAAGCGCTGTCTTGCCTCAGGCAGGGGTTTGTGCACCAGTTCCTGCGCCAACTTGTGTCGCAGGAAATAACCCGTGGTTTCAAATCCTTGTGCGATTTCCTCGTCCGGGGCCTCCCCTTGGCCCAGCATCAGGGGCGGCAGTGGCAGCAGCTGGTCGGCCCAGTCCCCGGCGCCGGCGCGCGACACCGCCCGCCCCGATTTCGGCGAGACAAAGACCAGACCCTCGCGCGCGCCGGTGACCGCACAGCGGACAAGGTCCAGCCCGAAGCCCATCTCGTCCAGAAGCGCCAGTTCCCAGCGCAGATAGGCCAATGGCCAGAGTTCGTCCTGGCCCAGCAGATCCATCAGCGGCTCGGTCTTCCCGTAAAGCTTCGGATGTGCCTCGCGCTCGGGCAAGCAGAAGCTCAGAAGGCCCGTCACCGCGTTGAGCCCCGCCAGCGCCAGCCGCGAGCCCATCACGGCGGCCGCACGCGAGCGCATCGGCTCGACGGTAAAAGTGCCGATATGATCTTCAAGCCGTGCCCGCCAGGTGACATCAAGCTGCGCACCTGGCTGCAGGATCGGCGCGATCTTCCGACTGGTGCCGCCACGCACCACGCCGGCATGGCGGCCATGGGCCTCGGTGAACACCTCGATAATGGCCGAGGTTTCCCCGTGCCGCCGTACCGCCAGCAATATCCCCTGATCCCGCCACTCCATGCGGCAAACCTAAAGGGTTTCTGGAAAAAGCTGAATCACGGATTTTCGCAAACCGCTGCGCAATGTCCCTGCATTGCGCCGCGTTTCTCCCGGGTGCCGGCGCCGCAGCGGGGGCCTCGCCAGTTCACCACGCTTTCACCCCCCAAGCCGTCGAAGAAGCCGGGCGCCACATCCCGGACGGGAGCATCCTTGATGGACTGGTCGAGTTCGCACGGTACCACGTTCTCCGGACGGTTGGCGCGAAGCGCGGCGCAGAACGCCGCCGGCCCCGCAGCATCCATCGGGCAGATATCGACGTCTTCGCGCCAGCCCCGCCGAGCCAGCCCGGCCGCCCTGCCCGCGGATGCATTGGGCCAGGTAAGTCAGCTCGTCATTCTTGGTGTCATATGGGCCGACCAACGGGATCGTCATGTGGTTGCTCATGGCGTCCCTCCGTAGGTCTCCAGCCAGCGCCAGGCGCTGCGTGTGGCCGTGGCGACGGCCCGTTGCGAGCGCTCCGCGGCCCCCGGCTCTCCCAGGCGGTCAGCGATCCAGCCGGGATAGGTCAGCGCCCTGAGCAACAGGAACAGATCGAGCTCGTCCTGTCTTACCTGCCGCCGCACGGCATAACCCTCGCATAGCGCGCGGCGCAGCTCCGGGTAATCCGGTGCATCTTCGAAGCGCAACAGGAAGGTGGCGAGATCGAAATCGCGAAATCCCCAACCGCCGTCATCGAAATCGATCAGGAAAACCCGGTCGCCGTCACGCAGCATGTTTTCGCTCAACAGATCGGCATGGATCAGCCCGTAATCCGCTCCGGCCTCCAGCCGTGCCAGCACCGGCCCCGCCGCCGCCCGGACCCGCTCCAGCAACACTCGCTCCGCCGGTTTCAGATGCGGATGCTCCCAGAACCGGCCCCACAGCGGCGCCTCACCCAGAAGCCCGTCCCGGTCCCAGGCTGGCCGGGTGAACGCCGCGGGCCTTTCCCATGCGTCCGAGATGTCGTGCATCCGCGCCATCACGGCACCGAGTCGCCGGCAGAAGACGGCGCGGTCTCCAACCCCGGCCAGTTCACCTGCCCGCCCCAGCGGCGCCCCCGGCACCCAGCTCAGCACATCCACCTGGTGCTCCCCGACCGTGGCGAGATAGCCGCCTTCCGGCCGCGCCACCGGGTCCGGCACGTCGAGCCCGCCGGCAGCCAGCACATGCATCCAGTCCAGTTCCGAGGCCAGTTCGTCATCACTGCGATATCCGGGGCGGTGTAGCCGAAGCGCGAAATCCCCGGCGCCGGTCGCAACGCGGAACACCACGTTCTCCCGCCGTGCCGCCAGCCTCACCCGGGCACCGTCAAAGCCCCAAAGCCGGGCCGCCTCCTGAGCGATCTCAAGCAAGCGGCACCTCGCCCAAGGCTTCGTCCACCGCGTCCAGCATCCGGTCGGCATCGTCGCGGGAAAACACCATCGGCGGGCGGATCTTCAACACGTTGTAGTGAATGCCGAGGAAATTCATCAGCACGCCCTTGTGGCGCAGGGCATTGGCGACCTTCTTGGTAAATTCGGTCGCTGGGGTCTTCTCACTCCGGTCCAGCACAAGTTCCGCGCCAAGGAACAGCCCCGCGCCGCGCACATCCCCGATGCAGGCATGCCGCCCCGCCAGGTCGCGCAGCCCGTCGCGGGCATACTCGCCCACCGCGCGCGCATTTTCCTGCAACTCTTCCTCGCGGATCACGTCCAGCGTCGCCTGCGCTGCCGCCATGCTGACAGGGTTGCCGGCGAAGGTGTTGAAATAGCGGAAGGTATCGCGGAACGCCTCCATCACCCGGCGTTCGGTCACCACGCCTGCCACCGGGTGACCGTTCCCCATCGGCTTACCCAGCGTCACGATCTCAGGGACGACTCCGGCTTTCTCATGGCCCCAGAAATGCGTGCCGAGCCGGCCGAAACCGGGCTGCACCTCGTCGGCAATGACCAGCCCGCCGGCGCGCCGCACCGCCTCGACCGCGGGCAACACCCAGCCCTCCGGCAAATCCGGGAACCCTTCGTTGGCAAAAAACGGACAGATGATCAGCGCCGCCACGCCATGCCCCCTCTCCTCCAACCGCCGGATCGCGGCTTCGACATGCGCCGCCCAGGACGCGGCCGTGATCGGGCGATAACTGTCAGGTGCGGGAACGAACTCGACGCTGTCCCAGCGGTCGGGAGGCGGGTTGGTGCAAGACAGCTGGCTCACCGCATCGGTGTTGCCGTGATAGGTGTGATCGGTGGCGATGATACCGCGTTTGCCGGTCACCGCGCGGGCCATGCGCAGTGCGATGTCGTTCGCCTCGGACCCGGTGCACGTGAACGTCATCGCGTTCAGTGGCTCGGCGAAGGTCGCGGTCAGATCCTCGGCAAAGGCCACGATCCCCTCATGCAGATAGCGTGTATGGGTATTGAGCGTGCCAGCCTGACGGCAGATCGCCTCGACCACCTTTGGATGGCAGTGCCCGACATGCGGCACGTTGTTGTAGCAGTCGAGATACTCGCGACCCTCGGCATCCCAGAGCTTGGTGCCCGCGCCCCGCACCAGATGCACCGGTTCGTCGTAGAAAGTGGTCAGGCGCGGCCCGAGCAGGCGGTCGCGACGGTCGAGAAGAGGTTCGCTCACAGTTGTTTCCTGCCGTTCATGGGATAACTGAACCGTCTATCGCACGAACCGGCTGGCCATGGCCACAACCGGATTGCACCCTACCGGGCCGCCGGCAGTTTCAATCGGAAAGGAACGAGCGTCAGAAAGCTCCGCCGATAAGGTCGGCTGAGGCAGAAGCGCCTTTGGCCGCCGGGCCTTGAGCCTTCGCCCGCGCCTCGATGCGGACTGCGGGGCAGAACACTCTTTCACAACCGCCCGAGCAACACCGCCGTCGGCCAGCCGTCTACCGGCATCCCCAACTTTGCCTGCATCGACCGCACAGCGGCGCGGGTGCCGGCGCCGAGGATTCCGTCGATCTTGCCGACGTCGTAGCCCATCGCCTGCAACTTGCGCTGCAACTCCTTCATCTGCTCTCCCGACAGTCCCGGCTCGGGGTCGCCCGGCTCGAACACCGGGGCGCCCTCAAGACGGGTGGCGAAATACGCCGCGGTCAGCACGTAGACGAAACTCTGATTCCACTCGAAATAGACACGGAAATTCGGATAGGCGAGAAACGCCGGTCCGTTGCGCCCCTGCGGGATGATGACCGAAGCCGGCAGGTTCGCCGACAGCCGCCCCTTGCGCGGCTTGACCCCCAGCTTCGCCCAGTCGTCGGTCGGCAGCTGGGTCTCAAGCCCGGTCTTCGACCAGTCGAGCCCCTCGGGCACCGACACCTCCTGCAACCACGGCTCACCGGCGCGCCAACCCAGGCCTTGCAGCATCTTGGCCCCCGACATCAGCGCATCTGGCGCCGAGGTCTTCAGGCTGACATGCCCGTCACCATCGCCGTCAACCCCGTTCTCAAGGATGTCGCGCGGCAGCATCTGCACCATCCCGATCTCGCCCGCCCAGGCGCCGGTGGTGCGCGCCGGGTCGAAATCCCCGCGCTCGAAAAGCTCCAGTGCCGCGAAGATCTGCGGCCGGAACAGGTGCGGCCTCCGGCAATCATGCGACAAGGTCACCAGCGCATTGAGGGTATTGAAATTGCCCTGGAAGCCACCGTAATCGGTCTCGAACGCCCAGAAGGCCAGCAGCACGCCCCGCGATACGCCATAGCGCTGCTCGATGGTATCGAACACGCGGTCGAATTTCCGCGCCATCGACCGGCCGGTGTTCAGCCGTCCCGCGCTTATCAGCCGCCGGGCGAAGCTGGTGAAATCCATCTGGAACACGCCCTGTGCCCGATCGGCCTTGAGCACCTTGGCGTCCTGGCGCACCCCGGCAAAGAACCGGTCCACCGTCGCCGGCGCATGGCCCATCGCCACCGCCTCTGTCTTCAGATCCTGCACGAAGCCCTGGAAGCTGCCGCCGCAAGCCACCTCGGCCGCAGCCGCCTGTGCCCCGACACCGACCGCGATGGCAGAAAGAAATCGACGCATCTGTCCACTTGTCCTCGATTGCATTCCGGAAAGGTTAACAGCTTCCCGATTGCGTGCCAGTCAGAAAAGCACCGCCAGCACCGCGAACCCCAGAAGCCCGGCCCAAACCCGCCACAGCGCGGTGCAGGCCGCCTCGATCTCGCGCGGCCCCGGTGCACGGTCGCCGTTCGGATTGACCCAGGCAAAATCCCGCATCGCGCCGTCATAAGACCGCGGTCCGGCCAGGGCGACACCAAGCGCCCGCGCCATCGCCGCCTCGGGCCAGCCGGCATTCGGCGAGCGGTGGCGGCGGGCATCGGCAACGATCTCCCGCCACGCGCCCAATTGAGCATGTGAGGCCGCAATCAGCAGCGCCGTCAGTCGCGCAGGCACCAGATTCAACAGGTCATCGAGCCGCGCAGCGGCCCAGCCGAACGCCGCGTGCCGCTCGGTGCGATAGCCGATCATGCTATCGGCTGTGTTGGTGATCTTGTAGACCAGCAACCCCGGCAGCCCGGCGACGAGATACCAAAATACCGGCGCCAGCACCCCGTCACTGAAGTTTTCGGCCGCGCTTTCGATGGCGGCGCGCGCCACCGCCCCCGCGTCCATCGCGGCAGTATCTCTTCCGACGATCATCGCCACCGCCCGCCGCCCCTCGGTCAGCGACATCCGCAATCCCGTCGCCACCGCGCGGACGTGATCGACCAGTGATTTCTGCGCCAGCAGCACTGCCACCGCCAGCACCTCGGCCAGCCAGCCCAGCTCTGCGATCGCCCATCCCAACAGCACCGCCCCCAGCACCAGTGCCGCCACCAAGGCCACGCCCTTCAGCCGACGTGCCGGGCCGCGGTTGAACCGCCTGTCGCACCATCCCACCGCGCGCCCCATCAGCACCGCCGGATGCGGCACCCGGTCCCAGACCACCCGAGGCTCGCCGAAAACCCCGTCGAGGATCATGCCCAGCAGAAGGCTCATGGCGCGCCCCGACACGGTCGGGCGTCGACCCGCGATCCTGCGGTCGCCGTGATCACAACGCCGCCTCCAACCGCTCCCACTGATGCGGCGCCGGCAGACCCAGCCGCAGCCAAGTCTCCGAATAAGGGAAGACCCGGCTCCAGATATGCCGCTCGGCGAGACCCGCCTGGAACGCCAGCGCATCCTCGACGGCGTAAAGCCGGAACAGGTCGGTTCCTCCCAGCAACTGCCCGTGCCTGGCCATTAACCGGTCAAGCCGCACCGCATCCGCGGCCAGCCGCGCCCGCGTCGCCGCGGCCCAGGGGCGATCGGCCAGCGCACGCGCGCCGACCTCCAGCGCCGGGCCAGACACCGACCACGGCCCCAACAGATCCGCGAGCGCCGGGTTCTCGTAGCTGACGGTGACGGGTTTGCCCTTCCCAAACCAACGCTCCAGTTGGGACTGGCCGCGATCGTGGAGCGTCTTCGGGTGGCCTATAGCGAAGCCCAACCGCAGGCCGGCCAGTCCCCAGAATTTGCCCAAGCTCTTCAGAACCATCACCCCCGGCTCATCGGTGCGGGCGACAAAGCTCGCCTCCGGCATGACATCACAGAAACTTTCATCGACAATCGTCCAGGCGCGGTTGCCGACAACTTGGGGATCGGCCAACCTGCCATCCGGGTTGTTGGGATGAACGAAAACTTGCGCCCGCGCCTCGACCGAAGGCTTGTCCAACACGATCCACTCCGCCAGCTCGAAAGCAGCCGCGTGCTCGTTGTAGGTCGGCCCCGGGATATAGACCAAATCGAACGCCCGCATCCGCGGCATCGCGGAAATGATTGCGCTTGCTCCATTGGCAGCAACGACTTCCGCCCCCTCCGGCACATTCCAGAACGTCCGCGCCGCCTGCAACAACCGCTCCATCGCCCGGTTGTCAGGCAGCGCCGTCCACGCCTCGGGCGAAATCTCGCCGACCGGATAGGGCACCGGATTGATCCCGGTCGATAGGTCGATCCAGTCGGCCCGCTCGCCGCCCCAGCGCGCCACCGCGGCATCCAGCCCGCCGCCGTGATCGCGCGGCTGGCTCATGCCTCCGTATCCACGGGCGGCGGCACCTGGCGCGACACGAAATGGCCTTTCACCCCCTGTGGCCACTCGCGGAACGGCACTTGGCCGGTTTCGCTGGCAGCGTGTAACCCGGCATAGTCGACAATCGCCTGCGCCGACACCGCGTCAGGCGTGAATTTCCCAAGGGAATACCCAATCTTGCCTTCGGCCTGTACGACCACGTTGCAGGCTCGTTCGCAGCCCATAGTGCAGGAGACTCGGCGCGTTCTGACCTCGCCGCGGCCCTCGGCGGCCGCCTCGATCAGCGCCGCCAGCGCCTCGCCATCGGTCTGCGCGTCACGCGCCGCGTCCCAGCCTTCGCGCTTGCAGGTATCGCAGATCGTGATCCAGGTGTTCACCTTGCGCCTCCATTCCAGCATCCGGTGCCCCTTCAACCGGATTTCCTATGGCGAAACAAGCCATCCCGTTCACAGCGTTGCCAACAGTTAAACTTTTATTCATGTTTTGCTTCATTTCATATGTTAAGAAAACTCTAATGAAGAAAGGCGCTTGAACGCTGGCCGGGGGAACATGAAAGCGCTCATTGTCGAAAGCAAACGCGAACTCGGTCTGATCTGGAAAATGCATCTCGAGCGCCAGGAGATCGACACCGCCTTGGCCGTCGGCGAGTCCGACGCCGTCGCGCATCTTCAGGCGCAGGAAACCGACGTGCTGATCGTCGACATCGTGCTCGACGACGGCAGCGCGCTCGCCGTGGCCGATTTCGCCTCGTTCCGCCATCCTCGGGCCCAGGTGATCTTCGTGACCAACACCAGCTTCTTTTCCGACGGATCGATCTTCCGGCTCTGCCCAAACGCCTGTGCCTTCCTTCAGGCCGACACGCCACCCGAGGATATCGCCGCCATGGCCGAGCACTACGGCCGGCCGCGGGACTGAAGCGCACGCCGGATTAAGTAAATTTCCGGTGAATCCATACCTGATCGTATGCCATACGCTTCGCAGCCAGACTGCCAGCCAGCGCGCCATACACGCGAAAACCGGGCGTCCGCGGCGATTAACCTGCCGGGACGGCGGATTTACGATACTTTGGTTTCATTTCCGGCTTCAAACCCGCATCGCCGCCCGGCCATGGGCCATTTCAAAGTCCAGAACCGGGCCAACCGGCACGATCCGGTGCGGATTTATGGTCGCGTGGCTGTAATGATAGTGCCGCGTGATGTGGTCGAGGTGCACGGTCTCGCGCACGCCGGGCCATTGGTAAAGTTCGCGGGTATAGGCCCAGAGATTGGGGTAGTCGACGATCCTGCGCCGGTTGCACTTGAAGTGGCCGTGATAGACCGCATCGAACCGCACCAGCGTCGGGAACAGCCGCCAGTCGGCCTCGGTGACCCGGTCTCCCATCAGGTAGCGGTGCTCGGACAAACACCGTTCCAGCCAGTCGAGCGTCTCGAAAAGCGGCACCACCGCCGCCTCGTAGGCGGCCTGCGTCGTGGCAAACCCAGCCTTGTACACGCCATTGTTCAAGGTGTCGTAAATCCTTGAATTCACGTCCTCAATTTCGCTCCGAAGCGGTGCGGGCCAGAAGTCCAGATCGTTGCCGGTCAGGCCGTCGAAGGCCGAATTGAACATCCGGATAATTTCGGAACTCTCATTCGACACGATGGTTTCGCGCTCCCGGTCCCACAGCACTGGGACCGTCACCCGCCCGGACACCCGCGGATCAGCCCTGACGTAGATGTCGCGCAGGTACGCCAAGCCAAAGAGCTCATCGCCTGTCGCTCCGGGGAATTCGGTGTCGAAACTCCAGCCGTCCTCCAGCATGTCGGGATGGACAACCGACACGCCGACATGCGGCGCCAGCCCCTTGAGCGCGCGAAAGATCAGCGTGCGATGCGCCCAGGGACAGGCATAGGAGACATACATGTGATAGCGCCCGCTCTCGGCCGCGAATCCCCCCTCGCCCGACGGCCCCGGCGCCCCGTCGGGCGTGATCCAGTTGCGAAACCCGGCCGTCGTCCTCTTGAACGCACCGCCGCTTTTTTTGGTGTCATACCATCCGGTTGTCCATGTCCCGTCCACAAGCTGACCCATACCGCTGCTCCTTTTTCTTTGCTTTACAAAGACTAAGCACCACCGTTGTAGGACCCAATAGGCGCTCCGCGCGCAGGGGCCTTCGTATCAGCGCACATGTCGTAAAGCAGAGCCGCCGCGGCGGATTGGGAATTGCACCGACCGGCGCCCCCGCCTATACGAAAGACAGACGAAGCCCGTCCAAGGGCCGGAAAGGAGTGTCTGTCAGGATCGACCCATCCCGGGGATCAGGTCAGGCGTCGTCGACAGCGGGCCACCCTGGCCGCTTCGGGTTTCGGCATGTCGGGCCAATCTGAACGACGAGGGGACCAACATGCGCATGCTCACCATCCCGACCGCCACCTTCATGGCCAGCGCCGCCCAGGCCCATCCCGGCCACCTGGCCGAGGTCGCCGGCCATGGTCACTGGCTCGGTGCCGCCGCCCTCGGTGCCGCTATTGCCATCGGGCTGTGGAAGGCCGCGAAAGATCGCAAGGATGCCGCCGAAGGCGACGAGACCGAAGACACCGAAGCCGATCCTCAGGAGGCATGACCCCGATGTCGAAAATCGGTGTGATGATCTGCGGCCACGGCTCGCGCTCTCAAAAAGCCGTCGATGAATTCTCGGTGCTGGCCGAGAAACTGCCGGGCTACTTCCCCGACGACTGGGATTGCGAATTCGGCTATCTCGAATTCGCCAACCCGGTGATCCGCGCCGGCCTCGACAAGCTGCGAGAAAGAGGTTGTGACCGCATCCTCGCCGTCCCGGGCATGTTGTTTGCCGCGATGCACACCAAGAACGACATCCCCACCGTGCTCAACACCTATGCCGCGCAGCACGGCTTGCAGGTGTCCTATGGCCGTGAACTCGGGGTTGATCCCAAGATGATCGCCGCGGCCGGAGCCCGCATCCGGGAGGCGGTGGATCGCGCCAATGTCAAGCTCGGGGCCGTGCCGCTCGCGGAAACCTGCCTCGTCGTCATCGGTCGCGGCGCGTCCGATCCCGACGCCAACGGCAATGTCGCCAAGATCGCGCGCCTGCTGCAGGAAGGCATGGGTTTCGGCTGGCTTGAGGTCGGCTATTCGGGCGTCACCTTCCCGCTGGTCGAGCCATGCCTCCGCCACGCTGCCAAACTCGGCTACAGGCGCATCGTCGTCTTCCCCTATTTCCTGTTCTCCGGCATCCTGATCGATCGCATTTACGGGTTCACCGATCAGGTGGCGGCGCAGCATCCCGACATCCAGTTCGTCAAGGCAGGGTATCTTGGCGATCATCCCAAGGTGCTCGAAACCTTCGCCGAACGCGTGACCGAACAACTGGCGACGACCCCGCCACCCAATTGCGGCACCTGCGCCTATCGCACCCAGATCCTGGCGTTGGAATCGGGCGAAACCCGTGAAATCCCGCCCGGGGAGCGGGCCGGCCATCCGGCTTTCAGCGAGGTTCCGCCAACCAATTGTGTGATGTGCAAATACCGTACCCAGGTGCTGGGCTTCGAGGCTGAGGTCGGTAGCGTACAGGAAAGCCATCATCACCATGTCGAAGGCCAGGGGGCAAACGCCCCGGGCTCCAATGTCGCCGACTGCACACTCTGCGACACGTTCTGCACCGGCGAGTGTCGGCTCGATCTTGACCGGCACCATCATCACCACCATTCCCACGATCATGACCATTCCCACGACCACGAGCATCACCACCACCACCCAGTCTATCCCCACGCCAAACACCCGCATGGACCTGAGAGCGCCCGAAAACACCGTGCCTGATCCGCTCTTTACCTGACCCCAAATACCTCGGGGGTCCGGGGGCAGCGCCCCGGGTCCCGCAGGCACCACTCGCGAAAGATCAGACTTGCGCCCCTACGAGAAAAACCCCAGCGCCATCTACGCCGAAAGCTTCGCCACCGTCCGGCGCGAAGCGCGGCTGGATCGCTTCCCCCCGGGCCTGCAATCTGTTGCCATCCGCCTCATTCACTCCTGCGGCATGGTCGAGGTCGCCGACCGTCTGGCCTTTTCACCGCTGGCATATGACGCCGGCCACGCGGCGCTGCGTCGCGGCGCGCCGATCCTGTGCGATTGCGAAATGGTCGCAGCCGGCATTATCCGCCGTTATCTGCCAGCGAAGAACGAGGTAGTCTGCACCCTCAACCACCCCAAGACGCGGGGAATCGCCGCCGGCATCGGCAACACCCGCTCGGCCGCCGCGGTCGAGCTCTGGACCGACTGGCTCGAAGGCGCCGTCGTTGCCATCGGCAATGCACCGACGGCACTCTTCCACCTGCTGGAACTAATCGACGACGGCGCCGCGCCGCCCGCACTGATCCTCGGCTTCCCGGTCGGGTTCGTCGGCGCCGCCGAATCCAAAGCCGAGCTCGCCGCCAATCCGCGCGGCGCGGATTTCATCGCCCTGCGCGGCCGCCGCGGCGGCTCCGCCATGGCTTCGGCAGCCGTCAACGCGCTGGCCGCCGGATTGCCGGAGGATCGTTTGTGACCGCACCTTGGCTGCATATTGTCGGCATCGGCGAGGATGGGCTTGAGGGCCTGACCCCGGCCACCCGCGCCGTGGTCGAGGCGGCTGAAATCATCATCGGCGGCGACCGGCACCACACGCTGTCGGGCAACGCCACCGCCGAACGCCTCTCCTGGCCCTCGCCGTTCGATGCGCTGATCGACAACCTGGCCGGGCTCAAGGGCAAGCGCGTCGTCGTGCTCGCCACCGGCGATCCCTTGTGGTTCTCGGTCGGCGCCCGTATCGGCCGCGCCATCGACCCGGCCGAAATCACCTACCACCCCCAGCTTTCGGCGTTTCAACTGGCCGCGGCCCGAATGGGCTGGTCGATGGCCGATCTCGAAACCCTCACCGTGCATGGCCGCCCGGTCGAGCAGATGATCGCCTTCATCCAGCCGGATGCGCGGTTGCTGATCCTCACCACCGGCGAGGAAACGCCGGCGCAGATCGCCCGCTTCCTCGCCGAGCGCGGCTTCGGCCAATCGCGCATGACCGTACTGGCGAGTATGGGCGGCAAAAACGAACAACGCTTCGACGGGATCGCCGCAACCTGGGCCCACACCGTTCCCGCCTTCAACACGCTGGCGGTCGAATGCGTCGCCGCGCCGGATGCCGCGCTCTTGCCGCGCGTGCCCGGCCTGCCGGACGAGATGTTCCAATCCGACGGCACCATGACCAAGCAGGAGGTCCGCGCCGCCACGCTGGCCAAGCTGATGCCGATGCGCGGCGCGCTGTTGTGGGATATCGGGTCGGGATGCGGCTCGGTCGCCATAGAATGGATGCGCGGCGCCCGCCACACCCGCGCCATCGGCATCGAACCGCGGCCCGACCGCCGCGCGCTGGCCGCCGCCAACGCGCTGGCGCTGGGCACACCCCGGCTCGAGCTGATCGACGGCACCGTGCCACAGGCGCTCACCGGGCTGGAGCCGCCCGACGCGATCTTCATCGGCGGCGGGCTCAGCCACCAGACCTTGGACGCCGCCTGGGAGGCACTGCGTCCGCTGGGCCGTCTCGTCGCCAACGCCGTGACGCTGGAATCCGAGGCCATCCTTCTGGAATTGAACAAGAAATATGGAGGCCAGTTGGTCAAGCTCCAGATCTCCCGCGCCGCGCCGGTTGGTCCCCGCACTGGCTGGCGTCCGTTGATGCCGGTCACGCAGTGGAGCCTCGTGAAACGATGACAATGCCGGGAACTCTCTTTGGCGTCGGCCTTGGTCCCGGCGATCCTGAACTGATTACGCTGAAGGCAGCACGCCTGATCGCCGCCACCCCGATCATTGCCTATCCGGCGCTTCCCGGCACCGAAAGTATCGCCCGCAACATCGCCGCGACGCATATCTCCGCCAGCGCCCACGAGATCCGCCTCGACATCCCGATGACCCGCGACCGCGCCCCGGCGCAGGCGGCGTATGACCTCGGTGCGGCACGCATCGCCGAGGCGCTGGACTGCGGCCAGGATGTCGCCTTTCTCTGCGAAGGCGATCCATTCTTCTACGGCTCGTTCATGTATGTCCATGCCCGGTTGGCGCCGCACCATACGGTCGAGGTTGTTCCCGGTGTCGCCTCGGTCATGGCCGCGGCGGCGCGTGCCGGCCTGCCGCTGACCGCACGCAACGAGGTGTTCGCCGTGCTGCCCGCCCCGCTCGACGACAAAACCCTTCGTGGGCGTATGGAATCGGCTAACAGTTTCGCCATCGTGAAGCTCGGCCGCCACATGCCGCGTGTCCGCGCGCTGCTGAACGAACTCGGCCTCACCGGTCGCGCCCATTACATCGAACGCGCCACCCTGCCGGATGAGCGCGCCGTGCCGCTCTCAGACGCGCCGCAATCCGCCCCCTATTTCTCGATGATTCTCGTCACGAAAGGCGCCGACCCATGGCTGTGACCCCCGTGATCCTGTGCCTCAACCGCGCCGGCGAACCGTTGGCGCACCGCCTCGCCACCGCGCTCGGCGCGCCGGTGCATGGCCGCGAAGCCCGCGTTGACAAGGCCGACGCGTTCTTCCCCAATGCGCTCGATCACGCCCGCGATCTGTTTGCCGCCGGCACACCGATCATTGGCGTCTGCGCCTCGGGCATCCTGGTCCGCGCCGTTGCACCCCTGCTGTCCGACAAGACCACCGAACCGCCGGTTCTCTCGATCTCCGACGACGGCAAGGTCGTCGTGCCCCTGCTCGGCGGCCATCGCGGCGCCAACCGGCTGGCGCGGCGGATCGCCGGGGCCATCGGCGCCACCCCCGCCGTCACCACCGCCGGCGACATCGCGCTTGGCGTGGCGCTCGACGAACCGCCCGCAGGCTACCGCCTTGCCAACCCCGAGCATGCCAAGCCGGTGATGGCCGCGCTGCTGAACGGCGCCGGGTTCACGCTCAGCGGCCCCGACATCTTCGGCCTCGACGACACCGGCGGCGACATTGAGCTCTGCGTCAGTGAGACGTCCGTGCCGGGGAGCCGTCAGCGGCTCGTTTACCATCCGCAAGCGTATGCTCTGGGCCTAGGCTGCGCCCGAGGCGCCGACCCGGAAGAGATGTGGCAACTCGTGACGCAAACGCTGGAGAAGAACGACATCGCCCCGGGCGCGATCGCCTGCGTCGCCACCATCGACCTCAAGGCCGACGAACCCGCGATGATTCAGACCGCCCGCCGCCTGAACGTGCCGCTGCGGTTGTTCTCGGCGGAAGAACTCGAAGCGCAAACTCCGCGTCTGGCCAACCCGTCCGAAGTCGTCTTCGCCGAAGTCGGCACGCATGGCGTCTCGGAAGCGGCCGCGCTCGCCATCGGCGGCGACCTTGCCGTTCCCAAGCGCAAGACGGAAAACTGCACCTGCGCCCTCTCCCGCGCGGATGCACCCTTGACCCAACTTAACGGCCGTCCCCGCGGCCGCCTGTCGGTGGTGGGTATCGGCCCCGGCCAGGCCGCGTGGCGCACGCCCGAGGTGTCACGGCTCATCGCCGAGGCCGACGAGTTGGTCGGCTACGGGCTTTATATCGACCTGCTGGGCCCGCTCGCCGCCGGCAAACAACGCTCGGATTTCCCGCTGGGCGGCGAAGAGGCCCGCTGCCGCTATGCGCTCGAACGGGCCGGCGAAGGCCACAACGTCGCGCTGATCTGCTCTGGCGATGCCGGCATCTATGCCATGGGCGCGCTGGTTTTCGAGCTGCTCGACCGGACGCCGGAGGATCACGGCGTTTCTGATGCCGCCCGACGCGCCGAAATCGTCTGCTCGCCCGGCGTCTCAGCCCTGCAGGGCGCGGCCGCCCGCGCCGGGGCCCCCCTGGGACATGATTTCTGCACCATATCGCTCTCCGATCTGCTGACACCCCGGGCCGACATCCTGCGCCGCATCAAGGCCGCGGCCGAGGGCGATTTCGTGATCGCGTTCTACAATCCGGTCAGCAAGACCCGCCGCACCCTGCTGGCCGAAGCGCGCGAAATTCTGCTGCGCCACCGCCTCGCCGATACGCCGGTAATGCTGGCCACCAATCTCGGGCGTCCGGAAGAAACCATACGCTACCGTAGGCTTGATGAGCTGCAGGTTGACGAGGTCGACATGCTCACCGTCGTGCTGGTCGGGTCATCCAACACCCGGCTGGCGCAACTGGGCGAGGGCCCGCGCATGTTCACCCCGCGCGGCTATGCCCGCAAGATCGATGGCGATCTGGCAAAAGGACCCCCTCAATGACCGTCTATTTCATCGGCGCCGGTCCGGGCGACCCCGAGTTGCTAACGCTCAAGGCCCAACGCATCATTTCCGACTGCCCGGTCTGCCTCTATGCCGGCTCGCTGGTCCCGCCCGAGGTGGTGGCCTGCGCACCGCAGGGTGCGCGCGTGATGGACACCGCGGCGATGACGCTCGACGACACCCATGCCGAGATCCGCGCCGCCCATGACCGTGGCGAAGACGTGGCCCGCGTGCATTCCGGCGATCCCTCGCTTTATGGCGCGATCGCCGAGCAGATCCGGCGGCTCAAGGCCGACGGCATCGACTACCAGATCATCCCCGGCGTGCCCGCCTATGCCGCCGCCGCCGCCGCCATCGGGCAGGAACTCACCATCCCCGAGATCGCCCAGTCGATCGTGCTGACCCGCCTGTCGATGCAATCCACCTCGATGCCGCCGGGCGAAACCCTGGAAAACTTCGGCCGCAGCGGTGCCACGCTCGCCATCCACCTCGCCGTGCGCAACATGCGCGAGATCGAGCGCCAGCTGACCCCGCATTACGGCTCCGATTGCCCGGTGGTGGTGGCCTATCGCGTCGGCTGGCCGGATCAGCAGATCATCCGCGGCACGCTTTCTGACATCCGCGCCGCGGTCCGCGCTGCCAAGATCACCCGCACCGCGCTGATCCTGGTCGGACCGGCGCTGGCCGAATCGCATGACTTCACCGATTCGGCGCTCTATGACCCGGCGAAACCCCATGTGCTACGCCCAGTAGCAGGTGTCGACCTGGTAGAAGACCACAACACATAGGGTCGTCCGAGGGAATCGCCGCATATCATCAAAGCTTTTCTTGACTGTTCGCCTTTTCGGGCCAGACTTTTCCACAACACCACTGGGAACGGGCCGATGACCGATTTTCTGACCAAGGAGCTACGCGAAGGACTCGCTCAGGCGCGGAAACTGGCTGCGAAAAGAAACGCGCGGCTGCGTGTACAGGTGGGTGAGGAAACCTACCCGGTGCTCCGCATTTGGGACAACGGATTCTCGCTTGATGCCGAGGACGCGCCACATATGCGGGGGCTGGTCGACCTCTACGAGGGTGGTCGCCATAAGGCACAATGCCTAATCATTGCCTCGGAAGAGGACGGCGACGAGATGCGCTTTGAATACAAACGCGCGACCGAGGCGCATGACAGCGCGCCCGTGGATTTCGTCCGCGAAGACGGCGCGCCGGTTGCGTTGATCGAACGGCTTCACTGACGGCAGCGACCGCCCGCATCAAACACCGGCTATTGCAGATCGGCGAAAGCCTGCTGCATCCGCTCCACCGCCTTCTCGACCACGCTGCGTGGGGTCGCCAGGTTAAAACGCAGGAAGCTTTCGCCACCCGTTCCAAAGGTCGGTCCATGGTTAACCGCGATCCGCGCCCCTTGTTCGACCCGCCTGGTGAACTCTCCGCGCGCCATGCCAGTGCCGGCAAAATCGACCCAGGCAAGGTAGGTCGCCTCAAGCGCCATGGACTGCAGCCCCGGGATTGCGTTGATGCCATCGTCGAAAAGCCTGCGGTTACCGTCGAGATAGGCGCAGAGCGCGTCCACCCACTCCGCCCCTTCGGGACTGTAGGCCGCCTCGGCCATGAACAGACCGAACGAGTTGGGAGACAGTCCCAGCCCAGCCATCCGTGCCCCGAACTCCGCACGAAGCTTCTTGTCGGGGATGATTACGTTGCCGGAATGGCTGCCGGCGATGTTGAAGGTCTTGGTCGTGGCGCTCATCATCACCAGGCGGTCTTCGATACCGTCGATCATCGTCATCGGGATGTGGTTATGTCCCGGCATAACTAGATCGTGGTGGATCTCGTCCGAGACCAGCAGCAGATCATGCCTGCGAGCGAACTCAGCGACCTGCTCCAATTCGGTTTTCGACCATACCCGCCCCCCCGGATTGTGCGGACTACACAGGATCACCATTTTTTCCGTACCATCCAGTATGGAATCGTATGCTTCGAAATCCATCTCATAGCGCCCGTCGCGGATCACCATCGGGCATTCCACCACTCGCCGGCCGTTGGCTTTGATAACCTTGGCGAAGGCATGATAAACCGGCGTGAACAACACCACGCCATCGCCCGGATCGGTCCAGGTATCGACGCACATCGCCGTGCCGTTGACGAGGCCGTGAGTGGTGAAAATCCACTCCGGGTCGATGGCCCAGCCATGGCGGGTCTTCATCCACCACTGGATCGCCGCGCGATAGGCCGCATCATCGCCATAGTAACCATAGATGCCGTGATCCAGCATGCCCTGCAACGCATTCTGGATGCATTGCGGCGGGCGAAAATCCATGTCCGCCACCCACATCGCGATGCCGTCATCCGCCGACACCCCGTAGAGCTTCTCCATCATGTCCCATTTCACCGAATGGGTGCCGTGCCGATCAATGATCTCGTCAAAACTCATGGGGGGGCCTCCTTGACACATCGGGCAGCACGCTACCCGATCCCTCCCGACGCGCAACCCCATGTTGCGATTGGCCCCGGCATCGCCTAAATCAGCCACATGAAACGGCCTATCCTCATCCACCCCGATCCGCGGCTCAAGAAGGTCTGCGATCCGGTCACCGACCTCAGCGACGAGCTGCGCGCGCTAGCTGACGACATGCTCGAGACGATGTATGACGCTCCCGGCATCGGCTTGGCGGCGCCACAGGTTGGCATTACCCAGCGCCTGATCGTGCTCGATTGTGTCAAAGAGGAGAACGCGCCCCCCCGCCCGCTGATTATGTTCAACCCCGAGGTCGTGGCCTCGTCGGACGAAAAGAACACCTATGAGGAAGGCTGCCTGTCGATCCCCGATCAATATGCCGAGATCACCCGGCCGGCCAAAGTGACCGTCACATGGATCGACCGCGAAGGCAGCGAACAGCGCGAGGATTTCGGCGGCCTCTGGGCCACCTGCGTCCAGCACGAGATAGACCATCTGAACGGCAAGCTGTTCATCGACTATCTCAGCGCCATGAAACGCCAGATGATCACTCGCAAGATGCAGAAGCTGAAGCGCGAAAAGGCGCGCGCTTAAAGGCGGCGGGCATGAGCATACTGCCGATCCTGACATGGCCTGACCCACGGCTTTCACAGCAATGCGAGCATGTCGGCCACGCCGACCTGCGCCCGCTGATATCCGATATGTTCGATACCTTGTATGCCGCCAAGGGCCGCGGCCTTGCGGCACCGCAGATCGGCGTCATGAAACGGCTCTTCGTGATGGACGTGACCTGGAAGGAAGGCGAACACAACCCTCTCGTGATGATCGACCCGGTGGTCATGGCGTGCGAACGCGTGCCGGTCACCATGGAGGAGATGTGCCTGTCAGTCCCCGGCGTTACGGTGCCGGTCGAACGCCACAAGGCGGTGACGATACAATGGACGGACGAGACCGGTGACATTCACATGGGCGATTTCGACGGGGCCGAGGCGCGTGTTATCCAGCACGAATTCGACCACCTGAACGGTATGGTCCACTTCGACCGCATCGACCCTGCGCTGCGCACCAAGCTGGAAGATCCCTATCTGGAGGCGCGGGGATGACCGTCCGCCGCTGCATCCCCTGGCCCGACAAACGCCTGCGAACCCCGGCCGATCCGGTTTCCGAGATCAACGACGTGATCCGCGCCACCTGGGACGACATGATCGACACGATGGAGGCGATGCCTGGCGTCGGGCTTGCCGCACCACAGATCGGCGTCTTGCTGCGCCTCGCCGTGGTCGATGCCAGCGAGGAGCGCGGCAAGGCAATCCGCATGGCCAACCCCGAGATCATCGACGCATCGGTGATTCTGCGCGAACATGACGAAGCCAGCCCCAACCTGCCCGGCGTCTCGGCGAAAATCAAACGTCCCCGCGGCGTGACCGTGCGGTTTCTGAACGAACACGGCCAAGTTGACCGCCGCGAACTTGTCGGTCTCTGGGCCACCTCCGTCCAGCACCAGATCGACCATCTTAATGGCCGGATGTATTTCGACCACCTCTCCAAACTGAAGCGCGATATGCTGATCAAGCGTGCCCGCAAGGTGAAATGACCTGCTCCTTAATCTGGCCTGAAACACTCCGGGAGCGTAGAGGCAGGTCCCCACTCCCACTTTTGCTTCCTGACCAAGGATACTGAGCGATGCGCATCATTTTCATGGGAAGCCCCGACTTCTCCGTCCCCGTCCTCGACGCGCTGGTCGACGCCGGACACGAAATCGTCGCCGTCTATTGCCAACCCCCACGCCCCGCCGGCCGCGGTAAAAAGGACCGCCCTACGCCGGTCCACGCCAGAGCCGACGAACTCGGACTACCGGTCCGCCATCCGGTGACACTCAAATCGTCCAACGAACAGTCTGCCTTCGCCGCGCTGAATGCCGACGTCGCCGTGGTCGTCGCCTATGGTCTCCTCCTGCCCAAACCGATCCTCGACGCCCCGAAACACGGCTGCCTCAATATCCATGCCTCACTGCTGCCGCGTTGGCGCGGCGCGGCGCCGATCCATCGCGCCATCATGGAAGGCGACGCTGAAACCGGCATCTGCATCATGCAGATGGAGCAAGGACTCGACACCGGCCCGGTGCTGCTGCGCCGCGCCACCCCCATTGGCCCCGAGGAAACCACGGCCCAACTGCACGACCGTCTGTTGCAGATCGGGGCCGAGCTCATCACCGAGGCTCTTGACAAACTCGGCAGCCTCACCCCCGAGCCGCAGTCGGAAGACGGCGTGTCCTATGCCGCCAAGATCGACAAATCCGAGGCCCGCATCGACTGGATCAGACCGGCCGAAGAGATCGACCGCCAGATCCGCGGCCTGTCCCCCTTCCCCGGCGCCTGGTGCAACCACGAGGGCGCGCGGCTGAAACTCCTGAGATCGCGCCTGACAACCGGCACCGGCCAGCCCGGGGAAATCCTCGACGAGGCGTTGACCATCGCCTGCGGCGTCGGCGCCATTCAGATCACGCGCTTGCAAAAAGCCGGTTCACGCGCGCAGGATGCAGAGGAGTTCCTGCGCGGCATGCCGATCCCGCGCGGCGCACGGTTGAACTGAGGATACCACCATGTTTCCCACCCTGATGGGTACCGTCATCATTGCCGGCATCATCGGCTACGCGTCCGAGAAGTCGGGCTTCACCCGCAACGGCTATGTTCAGTCGATCATCATCTGCGTCGGCGGGGCGTTTCTGTTCTATTTCGTCCGGTTGATGTTCGGCTTCGGTTTTTCCAGCCCGGGGCTCAACGCTATCGTCTCTTCCATCGGCGCGTTGATCATCGTGCCGACCCATTACCGTAAACGCTGAAGACAGGAGACGCGCATGCAAATCGTCTGGCTCATCATCATCGGCGCGGCCGCAGGGTTCATCGCGACGCGGATGATGAAGATGGAAACCAATATCGTCACCACCATTGCCATCGGCATCGGTGGCGCGCTTATCGGCGGGCTGGTCCTGCGGGCGCTGCTCACGGTTCTGGGGGCCGCTGCCGGATTCATCGGTGCCATCCTCGGGGCGCTGGTGCTGATCTGGCTTTGGCAGACCTACATCGACAAAGGTCGGGACTGAGCCGACCTGTTTTCTGGGTGATTCCTTGCCTTCCGGGTTTTTGCACCTGCGGCAAGCCGTTGGATTCTCTGGAAACTCACCGCTTTGCGTTCAGAAGATTCGGGCGCAGACTTCCCTTGTCGGTTGAAACGCGCGCGCCGACGACAACGCATTGCGCGGAAATCGGAAGCTAGCGGTTTCTGTGGCATATGCGAACCGTGCATTCGTTTCACGGCGTTTCGCCTCCACCGTGTCCCCGGTTTGCAGGCGAAACGCGTTTGGGAGGACATATGACCATCTTCGTCTCGGCCGTCATCGGCCTCATAGCCGGTTGTTTCGTCAACTACGCGATCACCCTCAGAACCGGAAAGGCGCGCAACTTCGTTGTCTGTATCGTGGGCGCGTTTCTCGGCGGCGCGCTGATCCCGTCGCTGATATCGATCTCCGGTTTCTGGAGCGCGCTGATCGGTTCGGTCCTGGGGGTTCTGGTGCTGCTGTGGATCACTTTCAGGCTCGTGGTCAACCCGATCCACACCAGTTCCTGAACCGCCTCAGGCCTGACCTCTGTTGCCCGCTCCGTTACTCGGCTTGAACGGGGCCATGCCCTTGCGGGCAAGTTCGTCGGCCTTCTCGTTCTCGGGATGGCCGGCATGGCCTTTAACCCATTCCCAATGCACATCGTGGCGCGCCTGCGCCGTGTCGAGCCGCTGCCACAGCTCGACGTTTTTCACCGGTTTCTTATTCGACGTTTTCCAGCCGTTCCGTTTCCAGCCGTGGATCCATCCGGTCACCCCGTTCTTCACATAGGCCGAATCCGTCACCACGGTGATCGTGGAGGGTCGCTCCAGCACCTCAAGCGCATTGATCGCCGCCAGAAGTTCCATGCGGTTGTTTGTCGTCTCTGCCTCGCCGCCGCTCAGCTCACGCTCCTTAAGGACGCGATCCCCCTGCATCGCGCGCAACAGCACGCCCCAGCCACCTGGCCCGGGATTGCCGCTGCAGGCCCCGTCGGTATAGGCGAAAAGCTCAGCCACGGCAGAGCATCGAAACGTGTTTCGCTGTTTCGCCACTCAATCCCGCGCCCTCGCCGAACCGGCGCGTCACGATGGAAAACCCGGCTTCCTGCAACAGGCCGGTCAGTTCGTTCGCGCCATAGTAAGCATAGAAACGGCCGATCGCATCCGGCCCCTCGCCCTCGCCCAGTTTCACCGCGACATGCAGCGTCATCCCAGGCTTGCCCGCGCGCCGGATGCGGGCTAGCACGCCGGGCAGCTCGGCTTTACGGATATGCAGCAGGCTGAAATTGGCCCAAACCCCGTCATAGACTCCGACGACGTCAAGCTCGTCGAATCGTGCCTGCCATGCGGTGACGCCGGAATGGCTTGCTGCACGAGCCACCATCTTGGCCGAGGCGTCGGTGGCGTCTACCTCGTACCCCCACGCCGCCAGCTTGCCGGCATACTGGCCGGGTCCGCAGCCTAGGTCGAGCACTCGCCCGCCCGCGGGCAGCTGCACAGCGAATTCCTCTAGTTCGGGCAATTCGTAAAGCTTCTCATTGAGCTTGGCATAGTCTTCGTCTCGCGCATCATAGACGGAAATGGTTTTTGTATCGATCATGCCAGCACGACCCCTATGCCAAGACACACTACCACCACCACGGTCAGCATCACCCTCAGAGTCATCCACCACGGCGGGGCCAGCCCGGCGCGCCAATAAACCCAGTCGAGCGCCAGAAGCCCCAGGAACCCGGCAATCAGCGCCAGACCAGCCGCATAGGGCCCGCCGCCGGTCATAAAGAAAGCCCAGAGCGCCGGTATCACCGACACGCCGTAGGCCCAGCCGGCCTTGTCGTGAGGAGCCCGGGCGGCGAAGCCCCAGAGCACGCCGGACATGAACGACAGGATCACCATGCCATAGAACAGCTGCACGTAAGGCCCTACCATGCGCGGCCCGATTACCTCGCGAGCGCTGTCCCCCAATGCCGGCGCCACCGTCGTCAGCGCCCCCCAGACGAAGGGAATGAGCCCGGCCAACCCCAACCACAGCGCTGTCCGGGGCAGGGTCGTGTCGCTTGTCATCATGTCTTCTCCATCACCGGACAGCCGGCCAACGCCGCGAGGCTTGCCGCCTTTCGGGAAGAAGAGCCACGACCAGCGCGGTGATCGGGAACTGAATCGACAACATCCGGAGTCTCCTGCCGTTCTCTCGCCGCCGGACCCTAGCGGCCTGCGGCACCGTTTGGAAGTGGCCGGGCGGTCTGCCGAAGGCTGTCGCGCGCTGCGATCCGACGCCACCAGGTCGACAGCGCTGGATACTCCGCCAGCATCTCCGCCCCCTGTGGCGCGCTGGCGAAAGCCGCGATCATCGGCGCCAGATGGCAATCGGCCCGTCCGAACGCCGCGCCGAGCACCAGCCCCTCAGCCGCGACAGCTTCGAACGCCGCCAGCATCCGCGGCGCGGCGGCAAGCCCCTCGACCAGCACCGCATCCGATGCAGGCTCGCCCATTGCCGGGCGGAACACCGCGTGGGAATAGACCTGCCGCACCAGCGGCCAATAGGCATAGGCATCGACGATCCCGATCACCTGCACCGCCCGTGCCATCGCCTCTACGTCCGCCGGCATCAGCGCCGGCCCGTCGAAGGCGGCATCGATATAGGCCGTGATCGCCGCCGTTTCATAGACCTCGAATCGCCCATGCCGCAGCACCGGCACCCGCCCGAACGGATGCGGCGGCCCCTCGGCGCCTTCGGCAAACGGGTCATATTCCTGATAGTCGAAACCTACGCCCTTCTCGGCAAAGGCGATCCGCGCCGCGCGGGTATAGACGCTGAAGCGATAGCCGGTCAGCAGTGGCCGGCCTGGCATCAGACCGGTTCCCGTAAAACCCGCGGCACCTTGAACTCGACCGCCTCCTTGGCGGTTTCGACTTCCTCGATGGTCACGTCGAACCGCGCTTTCAGGGCATCGATCACCTCATCCACCAGCAACTCTGGCGCCGACGCCCCGGCGGTAATGCCGACCGAACGCACCTGTCCCAGCCCGTCCCAGTCGATCTCGGTCGCCCGCTGCACCAGCCAGGCCTTGTCGCAGCCCGCCCGCGCCGCCACCTCGACCAACCGCCGCGAGTTCGACGAATTCGGCGCGCCGACCACGAAGATGGCATCGGCCTTGCTGGCAATCGCCTTCACCGCCTCCTGCCGGTTGGTTGTGGCATAGCAGATGTCCTCCTTGTGCGGCCCCCGGATCGCAGGAAAGCGGGCCTGGAGGGCTGCAACGATATCGATCGTGTCGTCCACGCTCAGCGTCGTCTGGGTGACGAAGGCCAGCTTCTCGGGATCGCGCACTGCGACCCGGGCCACGTCCTCGGCCGTCTCGACCAGCAGGACCTCGCCCGTTGGCAGCTGGCCCATCGTGCCGATGGTTTCGGGGTGCCCGGCATGGCCGATCATGATGATCTGCAACCCCGCCGCAGCGTGGCGCTCGGCCTCGATATGCACCTTGCTAACCAGCGGGCAGGTGGCATCGACAAAGACCATCTGCCGCCGCGCCGCCTCCGCGGGGACGGATTTCGGCACGCCGTGGGCGGAAAAGATCACCGGCCGGTCGTCGGGGCAATCCGAAAGCTTCTCAACGAACACCGCGCCCTTGTCCCGAAGATCATCCACCACGTACTTGTTGTGCACGATTTCGTGGCGGACATAGACCGGCGCCCCCCATTTCTCGATCGCCATCTCGACGATCTTGATTGCCCTGTCCACTCCCGCGCAAAACCCGCGTGGCGCGGCGAGGAAAAGGGTCAGGGGGGGCTGGGTCATTGGCATACTCTCCTTTCCCTGAGCTATGCCACCCGGGCCGACAGGTCCAGAGCCACCGGCCAAAAACCGTGATCGTAAATCAAGGTCTCACGGACAGGTTACTTGACCTTCCTACACTGGAGACCTTCTCGATCAGGACAAACCTGACAGCATATGGGACAAATAGTGACCCAGACGAAAACCGCTCTTTTCTTCCTGGCCGCTCTCGCCGCTGCGGCCGCACTCTGGTTGTTCCGGCCTGTCTCCGCCCCGGCGGCCGGGTTGGGGCTGTTTCCTTATACCGATCCCCAGGCTGTCGCCCTAGGCGAACAGCTTTATGCCGAATACTGCGCCGCCTGCCACGGGACTGATCTCGAAGGCGAGCCCGACTGGCGGGTACGCGATGAAGATGGTTATCTGCCAGCCCCGCCGCATGACGCGACCGGTCACACCTGGCACCATCCCGACGAGCAGCTTTTCCTGATCACAAAGCACGGCACCGCAGCCTTGGTCGGCGGCGACTACCAATCACGCATGATGGGTTTCGGCGACGTTCTTACAGACGACGATATCCTCGCCGTGCTGGCCTACATCAAGTCCACCTGGCCAGCTGGCGTCATAAACCGGCACAACCAGATCAACGCGGCGCAATGATCAACCGTATCGTCACGCCTGCCCGCGTGGTTCAAAGCAGGTCGAAGCGAGAAGTCACAAATCGGGCATGGGCACAAACCGCGGCCCTGGCCAAGCCGGACTGCGTTGCCGTCGACGCCGGGCCGCAACATCTCGGGTCAACCGATTCTCGCCAGAACGAAAAAGGCCGGGCTGCGCATGGCATACCCGGCCTTTCTCGGTGTTCCGGTCCCGGTCGCGCCTCAGCGGTCACCGGCCATCGCCACCTCGCGGTCGCGATCCGGCTGGGGCTCGCGCGGGGGACGGCCGATCACTTCTTTCAGCTCGTCGAGTTCGATGAAATTGTCGGCTTGGCGGCGGAGTTCGTCAGCAATCATCGGCGGCTGGCTGCGGATGGTCGAAACCACCGAAACCCGCACGCCCTGGCGCTGCAGGCTTTCCACCAGCGGGCGGAAATCGCCATCGCCCGAGAACAACACAATATGGTCAACCCGCGGGGCAAGCTCCATGGCATCGACGGTCAGCTCGATGTCCATGTTGCCTTTCACCTTACGGCGCCCCTGGCTGTCAGTGTATTCCTTGGCCGGCTTGGTCACCATCGAAAAGCCATTATAGTGCAACCAGTCGACCAGCGGGCGGATCGGCGAATAATCGTCGTTCTCCAAAAGCGCCGTGTAGTAGAAAGCACGCAACAGCTTGCCGCGGCGCATGAATTCGTGGCGCAGAAGCTTGTAGTCGATGTCGAAACCCAATGCCTTGGCTGCCGCATACAGGTTCGAGCCATCGATGAACAGCGCAAGCCGTTCGTCTTTGTAAAACATAAAATTTCCTTCCGATCTGGCCCGGCCTTTTCCGTGAGTGTGTAATGATCGGCCGAGCGGTCTGCGACGATTATTCAAATTTTTTGCGTGTTTCAAGGCTATAGAACACGCGCAATAAGATAGGGAGTGCGTCAAATTGGATCAAGTTGCACTGATTGCGTTCGGCGCAAACCGGCCATCGCCCGCCGGTGACCCTGTTGAAACTGTGCGCGCCGCGCTGGCAGGGTTGGCGGCGTCCCAGGGTCTGTGCCTTCGCGCCGCCAGCCGCCTGTTCCGCACGCCGGCCTTCCCACAGGGGTCTGGGCCTGACTTCGTCAACGCCGCCGCGGCCTTCGATTGCAGTCTCGAACCCGCGGCCCTTCTCGCCCTCCTGCATCGCGTCGAGGCCGAACACGGCCGTCGCCGCGACATCCGCTGGGGCGCACGGAGTCTCGATCTCGACCTCCTGGCGCTGGGTGACGCGGTGCTGCCGGACACCGAGACCTGGCGCCACTGGCATGACCTGACGCCCGACCGCCAGACCCTCGAGGCGCCCAAACTGTTGATCCTGCCCCACCCCCGGCTCCAGGACCGCGCCTTCGTGTTGGTGCCGCTGGCCGAGATCGCCCCGGACTGGCGCCACCCCGTGCTCGGTTTGACCGTGACCGGGATGCGCGACCGCCTGCCGCCAGAGGATCTGGCGGGTGTCACCCCACTGCCGGGCTGAAGTTCAACTCAGCGCCGCGCGATGTCACTGCCTTTGCCAAGAGATCATGGGACCCCGCTGATCCTGAACTTCATCGCCGGCCAGGCAATCGGATCGACCCGGTCGACACCGTCTCAGACAGGGGCAAAGGCAAGCCCGGTCTCGACTGTGCTTGGGCCGGAAAACCGGTGCTGCGGCGCAGGATTGGTTTGGCGCTTTTCCACGCCTGAAATCGACGCATTCCCCTTGTAATTCGCCGCAAGGCAGCATAATAAGCGCGTTCTGAAGCCCTGATCAGGAGTGTCCCATGGCCCGTGTGACCGTTGAAGACTGCGTCGACAAGGTTCCCAACCGTTTCGAGCTGGTGATGCTTGCCGCCCATCGCGCTCGCGAAATTTCCGCTGGCGCGCCGATCACGGTGGACCGTGACAACGACAAGAACCCGGTTGTCGCCCTGCGCGAGATCGCCGACGAAACCCAGTCGGCCGACGACTTGCGCGAACGCCTGATCGAATCGCATCAGACCCAGATCGAGGTGGACGAGCCCGAGGATGACGCCATGGCGCTGCTGATGGGAGCCGAACAGGACAAACCAGACGAGGACGACGTCTCGGAAGAGCAGCTCCTCCGCGCGCTGATGGAAGCACAGGGTCAGGGCTGACCCCCGGCCCGAGGGACAAGGTGCGGAGCGGATGATTCCCGTCGATGACCTGATCGCCAAGGTCCGCGCCTACAACCCCAAGACAAACGAAGCCAAGTTACGCGAGGCCTATGCCTTCGGTATGGCTGCGCATGACGGGCAATACCGCCATTCCGGCGAACCCTATTTCAGCCATCCGGTGGAGGTGGCGATGATCCTTGCCAGCCAGCGGCTGGACGACGCCACCATCATCACCGCGTTGTTGCACGATACGATCGAAGACACAGGGGCGTCCTATTCCGAGGTAGAGAAACGCTTCGGCCGCGAGATCGCGGATCTGGTCGATGGCGTTACCAAGCTGACCAATCTCCAGCTCACCTCGTCCGAAACCAAACAGGCCGAGAACTTCCGCAAGCTTTTCATCGCGATGTCTCGCGATCTGCGCGTGATCCTGGTGAAACTGGCCGACCGGCTGCACAACATGCGCACCATCAAGGCAATGCGCCCTGACAAGCAGGTGCAGAAAAGCCGGGAGACGATGGATATCTACGCACCCCTCGCGGGCCGCATGGGTATGCAGTGGATGCGCGAGGAACTCGAGGACCTCGCCTTCAAGGTTCTCAATCCCGAGGGCCGCAACTCGATCATGCGGCGGTTCCTGACGCTTCAGAAGGAAACCGGCGATGTCGTTGAACACATTACCGGCGACATGAAGTCCGAGCTCAAGAAGGCCGGCATCAACGCCATCGTACTGGGCCGCGCCAAGAAACCCTATTCGATCTGGCGCAAGATGCAGGAGAAGGAACTCTCTTTCTCACGCCTCAGCGACATCTACGGTTTCCGCATCCTGACCGAGACCGAGGAAGACTGCTATGCCACGCTGGGCGTGATCCACCGCCGCTGGCGCGCCGTGCCAGGGCGGTTCAAGGACTACATCTCGCAGCCCAAATCGAACGGTTACCGCAGCATCCACACCACCGTTTCCGGTCGCAACGGTCGCCGGGTCGAGGTCCAGATCCGCACCTTCCAGATGCACGACGTGGCCGAGAGCGGCGTCGCCGCGCACTGGTCCTATCGCGACGGCGTGCCTTCCGAGAACCCGTTTGCCGTCGATCCTGCCGCCTGGGTTGCCGGTCTCACCGAGCGCTTCCGGGACGACGAGGACCACGAAGATTTCCTCGAGGCGGTGAAACTCGAAATGTATGCCGACCAGGTGTTCTGCTTCACGCCAAAGGGCGATGTGGTCAAGCTGCCGCGTGGCGCCACACCGATCGACTTCGCCTACGCCATTCACACCCGCATCGGCGATGCCTGTGTCGGCGCCAAGATCGACGGCATGCGCGTGCCGCTCTGGACCCGGGTCAAAAACGGTCAGTCGGTCGAGGTAATCACGGCCGAGGGCCAGACACCGCAGGCGACATGGCTCGACATCGCGACCACTGGCAAGGCCAGAACCGCGATCCGCCGTGCCCTGCGCGAGGTCGATCGCGACCGTTTCATCAAGCTTGGGCGCGAACTCGCGCGCGCCGCCTTCGAGCATGTCGGAAAACGCGCCACTGACAAGGCCCTCGACACCGCGGCCAGCAAGCTGCGCCTCACCGACCGCAACGAATTGCTGGCTAGGCTTGGCAGCGCCGAACTGACCACCCAGCGGGTGATCGAGGCGCTCTATCCCGACCTTTCGGGCGAAGACCATACCGAGGTCAGCTCGGAACGCGCCGTGATCGGGCTCTCGGCCGATCAGTCGATGCATCGTGCACTCTGCTGCCAACCGCTGCCGGGCGAACGCATCGTCGGCATCACCTATCGCGGGCAAGGCGTGGTCATCCATGCCATCGACTGCGAGAACCTGTCGAACTACGAAGACCAGCCTGAACGCTGGCTCGACCTGCACTGGCAACCTGGCCAGCACGGGCCGATCTACACGGTCACGCTCGATCTCACGATAGGGAACGACGCCGGCGTTCTTGGACGAGTGTGCACGTTGATCGGAGAGCAAAAGGCCAATATTTCAGATCTTGAATTTCTCGACAGGAAACCAGACTTTTACAGACTGTTGATAGATGTCGATCTGAGAGACGCAACGCACCTGCATCGGCTGGCATCGGTTCTCGAAGCAGAAAGTGACATCGCCGAAATCAGGCGCCACCGCGATCCTGCCCGCGCCGGGCAGCGCATGACCGGTGACAACGGGCGGCGTCAGGGCGACATCGACCGGGGCTGAGAGAAAACTTTCAAGTCCGGCAGACGGGTCTGACCGGGCGGCAATTTCTGGGGGGAAGACCATTGGTCTTCAAGCGACGCGACAAACGGCCCATCTGGAAGATTGTGGTCGAGCTGTTCTATCCACGCGGCGGCTGGCTGCGCGCCGCCCAGTATGTTCGTCACCGACTGCACCGCCTGCCCGATCCGCCACACAAGATCTCGCGCGGCATCTGGGCCGGGGTCTTCACTACCTTTACGCCGTTCTACGGCCTGCATTTCGTCATCGCCGCGATCCTCGCCTTTGTCATGCAAGGCAATATTATCGCCGCGCTTCTTGCGACCTTCTTCGGCAATCCGCTGACCTATCTGCCGATCGGGATCATTTGCCTCAAAACCGGTCACTGGCTACTGGGCACCGAGTTCGATCCCGAACATGTCGAACGCTCGCTCGGCAGCAAATTCGCCGACGCCGGCAGCGACCTGTGGCACAACATCACCACCACCTTTTCCGGCGGGCAGCCCGACTGGGAGGGTCTCTCGGTCTTCTATGACGAGGTGTTCTTTCCCTACCTCATCGGCGGACTCATCCCCGGCATTATCGCCGCAACAGTCTCCTACTATCTCGCGGTGCCGCTGATTCAGGCCTACCAGCATCGCCGCAAGGGCCGCATCCGCGCCAAGCTTGACACGATCAAGGCCAAGCGCGCCGCCGCCAAGGCCAAGGATCGCGCCGCCGGCAAATGACCACACCCCAGCAGGATTGGCCTGACCTCCGGTTCAGCCATTGGCCCTTACGGCGCTTTTGCAAAGCGTCTAGGTTCGGTCCGAACAACAAGGGAATCACGGTGCATGCAGCCTCTCGGCAAACTCCGCCTCGGCGTGAATATCGACCACGTCGCCACCGTCCGCAATGCGCGCGGAAGCAGTTACCCCGAACCGCTGCGCGCCGCGCTTCTGGCTGAAGAGGCAGGCGCTGATGGCATCACCGCGCACTTGCGCGAAGACCGCCGCCACGTCCGCGACGACGATATCGAGGCGCTGATGGACGCGCTCACCGTGCCGCTGAACTTCGAGATGGCCGCGACCGAAGAAATGCAGAAGATCGCCCTGCGCCACGTCCCGCACGCCGTCTGCATCGTGCCGGAAAAGCGCGAGGAACGTACCACCGAAGGCGGGCTGGAAGTGGCGCGCGAAGAAAACCGCCTGGCGCATTACATTGCGCCGCTGCGTGAGGCCGGCTGCCGTGTGTCGCTTTTCATCGCGGCCGACAAGGCGCAGGTCGAGGCCGCCGCCCGGATCGGCGCCCAGGTCGTCGAGCTTCATACTGGGGCGTATTGTGATTTCCACTACGACGGCAATTTCGCCGAGCGCGACGCTGAACTAGAACGTCTGCGCGAGATGTCGGCCCACGCTCATTCCCTCGGCCTCGAGGTTCATGCGGGCCACGGACTCACTTACGAAACGGTGAAACCCATCGCCGCCTTTCCGGAAGTGATGGAGCTCAATATCGGGCATTTCCTGATCGCCGAGGCGATCTTTTCCGGCCTGCCCGTCGCTATTGCCGAAATGCGCCGCCTGATGGACGAGGCGCGTGGATGACCGTCGGTGGAGTGACTTCCTTGGTGATACCCTGCTGCCCTTTACGGAAACTTCTGCCCGCACTACTGGCCTTCGCCCTTCCCCTGCCTGCCGCCGCGCAAGAGGTCAGCCCCTGTGACTGGGAGGCTTCCGCCGGCAACATCGTGGAGCCATGGGAGGACAACACCCGCACCTTTTCCAATGGCAAGACCCGTTTGGCCTTGCTCGACACGATCGAGCCCGCCGCGGGGTCGTTTCATGTACTGGTCCTCTCCCTA
This sequence comes from Marimonas arenosa, assembly GCF_030848945.1. GTDB lineage: Bacteria > Pseudomonadota > Alphaproteobacteria > Rhodobacterales > Rhodobacteraceae > Marimonas > Marimonas arenosa. Next base: position 477,843 of record NZ_JANHAX010000003.1, on the reverse strand, counting down.
CCGCTGAACGAACTGGGCGATCGCCAGTGCCGCACGATCGGCATGGGCGGCGGGATCGGGTTTTCCGGAGCCGATTTTTCGACTCTCGATGCCACCTACGATCCAGCCATCGGCCTCATCTTCACCATGACGGTTGGCCGTTACGTACCCGACACCGGCCTGTTCGACTCGGTTGGGCTTCGCTTCACGCTCAACCAGGCCACCGGTCAGATCAGGGCGGCGCTGCAATGATCCTGGGCATCGGCACCGACCTGGCCAATATCGACCGCATTTCGCGCACGCTCGAACGTTTCGGCGACCGTTTCCGCAACCGCGTCTTCACGGACGTGGAACAGCGCAAGGCAGAACGACGCCACGACACGCCTGGAACCTACGCCAAGCGCTGGGCCGCCAAGGAAGCCTGCTCCAAGGCGCTGGGCACCGGCCTCAGGATGGGGATTTCCTGGAAGGACATGGCGGTTTCCAACCTGCATACCGGCCAGCCAGTGATGCATGTCACGGGATGGGCCAAGGACCGGCTGGATGAAATGACGCCACCGGGCCACGAGGCCATCATTCACGTCACGCTGACCGACGATCACCCGTGGGCGCAGGCCTTCGTGCTGATCGAGGCGCGGCCGGTCGAGGAAACTGCCCCGCCCGGTACGCGCCGCCCGCGCGCTCAGCACTGACCTGATCGACCTCAATCCAAGGCCCGCTTTGCGAGACTGAGTGGACCCGCGCGCGAGCAGCGGATGCACGTGCAAAAAGTTCAAAATGACGTTCGCGCCCGCAGCGTTGAGGATTCGGCTGCGCGGCGGATTTCATCGAACCGGTCATTGAAAGCCACGCTGAGGAGCGATTCTCAAACCGCCCGTTCGCTGCGGTAGGCTTCAACAATCAAGACGCGGGCCGAAGCGTTCATTCGGGGCTCTCCCGATGACAACCAAGTCAAGGCCAGAACCCTCGTGGCTATTCCAACTTCAGCGCATACTCCTCGCGAAGAAGTCTCAATACCCCTTGGCTGTCCTCATAGCGGCGCGACACCTCCGCCAACTCCGCTTCCGAAAAATCTCCATCTCCGTCGGTATCGGCCTCTTCGATTGCCTGCGTGATCGGATCGAAGAACTCGTTCACACCAGCGCCGAGATCGCCGTCGAGATCGAAGATCGAAAAGTAGGGCGGCCCGATGAGATTCGGATTTCCGAGTTCGTCCTGATAAGTGTACGTCCGGTCTATCGCGCCCGAGAGGGCAACATCGCCTTCCGCCTCCACATCGGCGCGAGCGCGGATGTCAGAGGTCAATTACTGCAGCTTCAATTCGAATCGTGCGCGGGCGTCCGAATAGCTTTCCTCAACTGGTTTCCACCCACCGATCTCCAGCCAGGCCCGACGAACGAAGCTGACCTCCAGCTCATCCTGCGTCACGATGGAATCCCGATCCAGATCGTACCGGAAGAGGTTGGCCGTTTGCTTGACGTCATACGCCGCCACCATGACCCTTGCTGAGTCGACCGCGTCCTGGGCGCTAATGACATCGTCCGTATTCCTTTGCGCCGCAACGAAAAAATTTGCCGCGGCCTGCTTCAAGTCCTCTACGCTGTGTCTGTCTTCGCCGATTTGGTCGCGAAGTTGGACGAACACGCCGACGTAGTAGTCAAGCGCGGCCCTACGATGCAGTTCCTTGTCAGTTTGAGCCGCTATTGACGATGCGCCGGCAATTAACACCGCTATTGCCGCAAGAGCTATACTGACATGAGCTTTCATAAACGTCGGGCTCCTAACCTTGAGTGTTAAAATGGTATCACGCGGCAATGCCTGCTTGAACCCCGGCGCCACGAGGCGAAGCGAAGGACACTACTTTGGGCTCAGAGCGAGCGCTCGACGAAAAGTCCGGAACGACCCTTGTCCCCGAGGGAATGGCACACGATCCTGGATTGGTTCCCGTGGCAGGCAAGAATTCGAACAGCTTGGCAGCAGGCAGGGCAGTTATAGCCAACGGCGGGTCTCGGGACACTGAAACGTCACCGATCGCTGCAACTACGCATGGCGACAGATCACCCTTGTCGCATGTATTTGGTCCTGCCGCGAAAGGTTGCTTCACCTAGACCTCAAACCCTCGGTTCCACCATCGGTTTGGATTTTCCCGATCTTCGCTGAAATCTGCGCGACTTGCTAAGACCTGCTGAACGATGATGACCGGTTCCTCGTAGCAATGAGTGTGTCGAACGGCCTCAATCGCCTTGGCAAGTTTTCCTAGGTCGCCCTCGACTGTGAATGTCAGCACCCTTGCTGGCATCTCGACCGCTTCTTCCGTGTTGCCTAGCTTCGACCCCTGCTTTGGTTGGAAGAACTGCTTTCCCGGCCCACTCTCGAACGCGACACCTTCGTAAGGGCCATATTGAAGGCCGACGGCATCAACCACCGCTTGACGAACGCGCGCGTCATCACGATCCGCCAGTTCGACCCAAACCATCCACGATGCAACAAATGAACAGGTCGTCAACTTACCGTTGAGTTCTGACATTTCTCTCATACTTGGAACCCTCTCCACTTCGATTTGAGGGTCCAATAGCAGAGGCTTACTGACACATAGGTGGCAGTAGTGTTATGTTTTCGTTGAATGCAGCTGAAGGACATCCATGGCGAGAACAGAGCGCCTTTTTGATATCATTCGAATTCTCCGCGCAGCCAGCAAACCTGTTCTCGCGGCAGACATCGCGGAAACACTGGAAGTTTCGATCAGGACCATCTATCGCGACGTTGCCCATCTTCAGGCACGGCAGGTACCCATCTACGGGGAAACCGGGATCGGCTATGTCATGCGGGCCGGATACGATCTTCCTCCGCTGGCTTTTGATGAGGATGAGGCTGAGGCGATCATCGTCGGCCTGTCTCTGGTCTCGAGGACAGGCGACAAGGGATTGTGGAAGTCCGCGAAGAGTGCAGCACGAAAGCTTCGAGAAGTGGCACCGGGCGTGCGGCATCTGATAGCCTCCTCATGGGGGAGTGAGGCATCGAACACAAACGACATCTTGTACATAAGGCGCGCCATACGAGCGGAACGTAAATTGCAGCTGTCCTATTGCGACGCTGACGGATCAAGGACCGATCGCACCGTTTGGCCTTTGGCGATGATCTACTACTGCGACAACGAAGTGCTCGTTTCCTGGTGTGAAATGCGGGCAGCGGTCAGGCATTTTCGCGTGGACAGGATGCTCAGTTGCACCGTTCTCGCAGATCAGTTTCCGGACTGTGGGGCAGCGATCTTGTCGGACTGGGAGGAAAACCAGAAGGGGCTGGTCGTTCAGGCAAACCAGCTTTGAGCCCAAGTGTTGAGCAAGCTGACACTCGAAACGACGCTGAGAAAACCTGCTTTGTCCCGCGTCTCGGGCATTGCCCGTCGAAATAACGCTGCGCTTTGCCTAAGTGGTCGCATTTTCTTCTGCCACGCAGCGGGTGTCTTTCGGCGGCGCAGCACGTCGGAGCGCTGCGTGCGCACGCAGCACGGTTTTAGCACTTCCGCAATGGGCTCAGAGCCGCTGTTCCCACCGCCGCCTCACGCGTCCTTCCTCTGATGCACCTCGATCACGTTGCCGTCCGGGTCATAGAAAAATATCTGGTGCCAGCCGGCCACCGCCCGATCGCCCCAGTCGGAATAGGGCACGCCTTTTACCTCCAGTTCACGCTTAAACGCCGCGATATCGTCGCAGCGATAAGCGATGTGGCCGCGGGCGACCGGGTTCACGATCTGCCCGGTCCGGAACCCCGCCATTACGTCCTTCTCAGCCAGGTGCAGCTGCACCGCGCCGTCCCAGACAAAGCCGACATCGCCGGCATAGCCCTTTTTCTTCTCCAGCACCGGGATATCCTGCGTCGGCACCGGCATATCCAGAACGTCGCGGTAAAACCGCGTCATCTCTTCGACCTTCTCGGTCGCCAGGTTGATGTGATGCAGCTTCAATTTCATCTCTGGGTCCTTTTTCTCGTTGACCCGGAGGTTACGCATATCCCACCACCCCTGTCTGCCCCAAGCTTGACAGCAGCAGCCCTGCCCCTCATGTAGCGCTTGCAACCAGAACAGGGAGTTTCGGGGCATGAGCAGCGAAGGCACTTTCGGCGGCGCCATCATCGAGACGATCAAGACCATCGTCTATGCGCTGCTCATCGCCGGCGTCTTCCGCACGGTGTTCTTCCAGCCCTTCTGGATTCCGTCCGGCTCGATGAAGGACACGTTGCTGATCGGCGATTTCCTCTTCGTCAACAAGATGGCCTATGGCTATTCCTACGCCTCCTGCCCCTCTATCCGCATTCAGCGGCTGGGGATCGATATCGACGCGAAAGACATCTGCGGCTGGATGCGGGACGACAACTCGCGGATCATGGGCGGTGAACCCGAGCGCGGCGACGTCGTGGTGTTCCGCCACCCGGTGACCGGGTCTGACTACATCAAACGCCTGATCGGCCTGCCAGGCGACCGCATCCAGATGAAGGACGGCGTGCTGCAGATCAACGGCGAACCGGTACAGCTCGAAGACGGCGGCACCTTTGCCGAAGTGATGGCTCCGCAAGGCCCCGAGCGCAACCTGCCACGCTGTGAAAACGGCCCCGTCGGCCAGGGCGGCACCTGCGAGAAACCCCGCTCCTACGAAACCTTGCCGAACGGCGTGCGCCACGCCGTCCTGAACATCGGCGATTTCCGCACCGACAACACCCCGGTCTTCACCGTGCCGCCGGGGCAGTATTTCTTCATGGGCGACAACCGCGACAACTCTACCGACAGCCGCGTCGCCCAGACCGCGGGCGGTGTGGGCTTCGTCGACTACGAAGACCTCATCGGCCGCGCCGACCGGATCATGTTCTCCTCTGCCGGGCGCTCGATGCTGTTCTTCTGGACCTGGCGCTCGGACCGCTATTTCAAGGCGATCGAATGAAGCTCGGCAAAGAGCTCAAAGCCTTCGAAGACCGCCTCGGCCACCGGTTCACCACGCCAGAATTGCTGGTCCGCGCCGTCACCCACGCCTCGATCTCCTCGCCGACCCGCGACGATAACCAGCGGCTCGAATTCCTCGGCGACCGGGTGCTTGGCCTCGCCATGGCCGAAGCCGTTCTCGAACACGACCCGTCGGCCACCGAAGGCCAACTCGCGCCGCGCTTCAACGCGCTCGTGCGCAAGGAAACCTGCGCCGACGTTGCCCGAGAGATCGACCTCGGGGCGGTGCTGAAGATCGGCCGCTCCGAGATGATGTCCGGCGGGCGGCGCAAGAAGGCGCTTCTGGGCGACGCGATGGAGGCGGTGATCGCCGCAGTCTATCACGATGCCGGGTTCGAGGTGGCGCGGGCGCTGATCCTGCGGCTTTGGGGCCAGCGGATCGCCCAGGTCGAGGCCGACGCCCGCGATGCCAAGACCAGCCTGCAGGAATGGGCCCAGGCCCGCGGCATGGCCCCGCCGGTCTATACCGAGATCGCCCGCAAAGGCCCGGACCACGCCCCAGAATTCACCGTCGAGGCGCGGCTGGAGAACGGCGCCGCCGTCGAGGCAACCGCCCGGTCGAAACGCGCCGCCGAACAGGCCGCGGCAAAAGCGCTGTTTACCCGTCTGTCGGGCTGAGCGTCATACCCGGCCCCGCGCAAGGCCCCGCGTTCACATCACCGGCGCATCGGGCAGCGGCACCACCACGCTGGGCCGGATCCTGGTGGACGCGCTCAGGCTTCCGCATCTCTGAACCGACAGGTTCAACTGGCGACGCACCGACCGCCCTTCACGGAAAAGCCGGCAGCGAACGGGTGCGCTTGTCACAATAATTACAGGGTGGCGGTGGCTGGGGGATCTCGGGCGTGCTCATGGGCTTGGGCGAGGCCGCCATCGCCGAGGTCGGTCTCATCGTCTTCCTGACTGCGCCGACCGAGCTTCGGCTCGCCCGGCTGCGCGCCCGTGAGCGGGCCAAATTCGGCGACCGCCTGGTCCGGGCGGCGACTTGCATCGCATCGACGCCGGTTTTCTCGACTGGGCCAGCCGCTACGACGACACCAGCTTTACCGGGCGCAACCTGCGCAGGCAGCGGGAATGGTTCGAAGCTCGGTCGGCTGCTATCTTGTGCCTTCAATCCACCGCTGCACAGGCTGTGCTGGCCGAAAAAATATGCGCCCATCTGCGCTAGGCGATCAGAACCTCCCCCTCAATCTCGATGGCGAAATTCATCGGCAGCGCGGCGACACCCACGGCCGAGCGCGCATGCCGCCCCACTTCGCGCCCGAACACGTCGAGAATCAGATCGGAAAACCCGTTGATCACCAGGTGCTGATCGGTAAATCCCGGCGCCGAGTTGACCATCCCGAATACCCGCGCCCATCCCGTCACGCGTGTCAACTCACCCAGTTCCGCCTTCAAGTGCGCCAACACGCTCAGACCGATCTCACGCGCGGCGCCCTGCGCTTCCTCCAGCGTCAGGTCCGCCCCCACTTGCCCGAACGGCCCGCTGATCGCCCCGTCCATGCCATGTCGCGGGTGTCCCGAAATCAGGATCCGGTCGCCGCGCCGGTTTACCATCGAAAACGGCAGATACACGCCTTCCGGCACGACCACCGGCGGCGGCAGCGTCAGCCCCAACTCGTCAAGCCTCTCCTCAGGTGTCGTCATTCGCACCTCCTCCCTTTCTGTTTCGTGTCATCCTTGCCCGGCCGCACCGCCCGATCAAGCGGACTCGCCAACGCCCGCGCAATCCGCTATCCCCGCCGCAACACCATCGAGGAAACCCCTGAATGACCACCAGATGCGGCTTCGTCGCCCTGATCGGAGAGCCTAACGCCGGCAAGTCGACGCTGACCAACCACATGGTCGGTGCCAAGGTCTCGATCGTCACCCACAAGGTCCAGACCACCCGCGCCCGCATTCGCGGCGTCGCGCTCGAAGGCGACAGCCAGATTGTCTTCGTCGATACGCCGGGGCTCTTCCGCCCTCGCCGCCGACTCGACCGCGCCATGGTGGCGGCCGCTTGGGGCGGCGCCGCCGATGCCGATATCATCGTGCTTTTGGTCGAGGCCCATCGCGGCATCACCGAAGGTGTGACACGCATCCTTGACGGCCTCTCGGAGCTGCCAAAGGGCCGTAAAATCGCTCTGGCGATCAACAAGATCGACAAGGTCGAGGCACCCCAGCTCCTCAAGCTCACCAAGGACCTCAACGACCGCTTCCCCTTTTCCGAGACCTTCATGATCTCGGCCGAGAAGGGCCATGGCACCGGCGCCCTGCGCGCCTGGCTTGCAGAAAATCTGCCCGAAGGCCCCTGGCTCTACCCCGAAGACCAGATCGCCGATCTTCCCCTGCGCATGATCGCCGCCGAAGTCACCCGCGAAAAACTCACCCTGCGGCTGCACCAGGAACTGCCCTACCAACTCACCGTCGAGACCGAGAACTGGGAAGAGCGCAAAGACGGTTCCGCCCGCATCGACCAGGTGATCTACGTGATGCGAGACGGTCACAAAGGCATCGTTCTGGGCAAGAAGGGTGAAACCATCAAGGCAATCTCGAAACTCGCCCGTGAAGAACTCGAAGAGTTCCTTGGCCGACGCATCCACCTCTTCCTTCAGGTCAAGGTGCGCCCGGGTTGGCTGGAAGAAAGCGAACGCTACAGCGAAATGGGCCTCGATTTCAAAGATGGCAACTGACCCGATCGCAGGCCCAAGCCCGCTGCTTCATCTTGCCGAAAATATTCCGGGGGTGTGGGGGCTGGCCCCCACATGCGCCCGGATATGACGCGCCTCACGGCAGAATTCTGGGTGAAGGCCTATCTCGCCCGCCTGCGTCTGCAGGACATTCCCGCTTTCATTACCGCGCATGGCGACGACACCTCCGGTGCCGTGCTGGTCAAACTCAACACGCTGGATGGCAGCGCCCAGGCATTCCACCGCACTTTCGACGTCATGACCGGGGCGCGCAAATGGGACCTGCTGGCCGAGGGTCCGGAAAGTGACGTGGATCGCTCGATCACGAAACAGCGCGGCTTCGATCCCGACCTCTGGGTGATCGAAGTCGAGGACCGCGCCGGCCGTCACCTCCTCGACGAGCCGGGCCTCAGCGATTGAACGCAAGGCAGGCTTCAGCCCGTACCCTCGCCCCGTAACGCCGCGTCAAAACGCGTGACGTGGCGGCGAAATCCACTGCCGCTGTTGCCCCTTTGCCCTCAGACAAGGCATATTCTCCGCCATGCCGGGCACCCGCGCTGCGGCTCCGGAAGAGAACATCAGGGAAAAAAGCGATGAGCGATCAGGTCACCCTTACGCGCGATGGCGATATTGCCGTCGTGACCGTCAACAACCCGCCGGTGAACGCGCTGGGCACCGCCGTGCGCCAGGGCCTGGTCCGGGCGATGGACGACATTGATGCCGACACCTCGGTCAAGGCCGCCATCATCATCGGCGAAGGCCGCACCTTTCCCGCCGGCGCCGACATCCGCGAATTTGGCCAGAAACCCCAGCCCCCGGCGCTGTGGGAGGTCTGCACGCGCATTGAAGAGACCACCAAGCCGGTGATCGCCGCCATCCATGGCACCGCGCTGGGCGGCGGCCTGGAAATCTCGCTCGGCGCGCATTACCGGATCGCCGATCCCAAGGGCCGCGTCGGCCTGCCGGAAGTCCTGATCGGCGTCATGCCCGGTGCCGGCGGAACTATCCGGTTGCCGCGCATCATCGGTATCGCGCCAGCACTGGAAATCATGGTTTCGGGCCGCCAGGTCCCGGCGCAGGAGGCCCATGCGCTGGGCATTATCGACCGGCTCGCCGAAACCGACCTGCTCGACGACGCCAAGACCTTCGCGCGCGCGCTGATCGCCGAAGGCGCCGGCCCACGCAAAACCTCGGACCGTACCGAGGGCCTCGGCTCCGATGCGGAAAACGCCGCCGCCCTGCAGGCCGCCCGCGACGGCATCGTCAAGAAGGCCAAGGGCCTGTATGCCCCGGCCCGCATGGTCGACTCGATGGAATACTCGCTCAGCCACAGCCTGCTCGAGGCTTCGCACTATGAACGCGATGCCTTCATGTCCTGCCTCGGCACGCCGCAGCAACAAGGCCTCAACCACGCCTTCTTCGCCGAGCGTGCGAGTTCAAAGGTCCCCGAAAACGGCCGCGCCGAGCCGCGTCCCTTGAACAAGATCGGCGTCATCGGCGGCGGCACCATGGGCGCAGGCATCACCGTGGCGGCCCTGAACGCCGGCCTCAACGTCACCATGGTCGAACGTGACGACGAGTCGATCGCCAAGGGCCGGCAAAACGTCGAAAAGGTCTACGCCCGCGACGTCCAGAAAGGCCGTAAAACCGAGGACCAGAAAGCCGCTATCATGGCGCGCTACATCCCCTCGACCGACTACGCTGACCTCGCCGACGCCGACCTGATTATCGAAGCCGTGTTCGAGAACATGGACGTTAAAAAGGAGGTTTTCGGTATCCTCGACAAGGTCGCCAAGCCCGGCGCCGTGCTGGCGTCGAACACCTCCTATCTGAATATCGACGAAATCGCTTCGGCCACGTCCCGGCCTCAGGACGTGATCGGCCTGCACTTCTTCTCGCCCGCAAACATCATGCGGCTGCTGGAAATCGTCATCCCCTCCAAGGCCTCGGACGATGCCATCGCCACCGGCTTCGCACTGGCCAAGGCAATGAAGAAAGTGCCCGTCCGTGCAGGCCTTTGCGACGGGTTCATCGGCAACCGCATCCTCGCCAAATATGGCGCGGCGGCGGCCTATATGGTCGAAGACGGCGCCTTGCCCTATGCCATCGACGAAGCGCTGGTGAATTTCGGCTACCCGATGGGCATCCACGCCATGGGCGATCTGGCGGGCCTCGATATCGGCTGGTCAAACCGCAAGAACAAGGCTGCGAGCCGCTCGAATGATACCCGCTACACCGGAACCATCGCTGACCGTATCTGCGAAAACGGCTGGTTCGGCCAGAAGACCGGCAAGGGCTGGTATGTCTACGAGGCGGGAAGCCGCCGCGGCACGCCCAACCCGGATATCGACGCGATCATCACCCAGGCCCGCGCTGATCTCGGCATCACCCCGCGCGATTTCACCGAGGAAGAGATCATCCGCCGCTACCTCGCCGCGATGATCAACGAGGGCGCCAAGGTGCTGGAAGAAGGTATCGCGCTCAAACCCTCGGACATCGACGTGACCTTCCTCTTCGGCTACGGCTTCCCGCGCTATCGCGGCGGCCCGATGAAATACGCCGACATGTACGGGCTCGAAAACGTGCTGAACGACCTGCGCGAGTTCGAAAAGGAAGACCCGAAATTCTGGAAACCGGCTCAGCTGCTGGTCGATATGGTCGAAAAAGGTGAAACCTTCGACGACCTCAACAAACGTGCCTTGGCCTGACACATGAAGGCCGGGAACAACAGCAGAGCGGTGCTCCCTGTCGCGCAGCGACGGGATGCGACCGCCCAACAGCGACGAGGAGACCTCTGATGGACCTCAATTTCACCCCCGAAGAACAGGACTTTCGCACCGAGGTGCGCGACTGGATCGCGGCGAACCTGCCGGAAGAGATCGCCCGCAAGGTCCGCCACGACGCGCCGCTCACCAAAGACGAAATGGAGCGCTGGCAGCTGATCCTGCATGAAAAAGGCTGGCTGACCTATTCCTGGCCGGCGGAATTTGGCGGTACCGGCTGGGGCCCGGTCAAGCAGTTCATATTCGAGGACGAAATGGCCCGCGCCTGCTGCCCGCGCATCCTGCCTTTCGGCCTCAAGATGCTGGGCCCTGTGCTGATGAAATTCGGCTCGAAGGAACAGCAGGACTACTACCTGCCGCGGATGTGCGACGGCACCCATTGGTGGTGCCAGGGCTATTCCGAGCCCGGCGCCGGGTCCGATCTCGCCTCACTTAAAACCTCGGCCGTGCGCGATGGCGACCATTACATCGTCAACGGCCAGAAAACCTGGACAACACTGGGCCAGCATGCCGACATGATCTTCTGCCTTGTTCGCACTTCGACCGAAGGCAAGCCGCAGGAAGGCATCTCGTTCCTGCTGATCGACATGCAAAGCGCCGGCATCGAGGTCCGCCCGATCCAGACGATCGACGGCGGCCGCGAAGTCAACGAGGTCTGGTTCACCGACGTGAAGGTGCCGACCGAAAACCTCGTGGGCGAAGAGAACAAGGGCTGGACCTACGCCAAGTACCTGCTCACCCACGAACGCACCAACATCGCCGGCGTGGGTAAATCGAACCAGGAACTCGACCGACTGAAAGATCTCGCCACCAGCCAGAAACGCAACGGCAAACCGCTGGCCGAAGACCCGCTGTTCGCCGCCCGACTGGCGAAGGTTGAGATCGAACTGATGAACATGGAGATCACCAACCTCCGCGTTCTGGCCCAGGCCGAAGCCGGCGGTGCTCCCGGCGCCGAAAGCTCGATGCTCAAGATCCTCGGCACCGAGATCGAACAGGAACTGACCGACCTCACCCGCCGTGCCCTCGGCCGTTCTGCCCAGGCGCTCACGCCGGAAGTGGACGAAACCGGCTACAACGGCCCGCATGTCGCCCCCGAAGGCTTCAACAATGCCTCGGGCGTCTATTTCAACCACCGCAAGACGACGATCTACGGCGGCTCGAATGAGATTCAGAAGAACATCATCACCAAGATGATCGTCGGGCTCTGAGGGGGAAAACATCATGGACTTCAGCCATAACGAAACCCGCCGCATGCTCGCCGACACCATCGAGCGATATCTTCGCGACAAATATCCCCTCGGCCCCCGGGTCGAGGCAGGCAACAGCGACGCGGGCTTCCAGCCGGCCCATTACGAGGCTTTGGCCGAGCTTGGCGTCCTCGCCGCGCTGTTCTCAGAAGACTTGGGTGGCTTCGGCGGCGAAGGCTTCGACATCGCCGTGGTATTCGAGGAACTGGGCAAACGACTGGTCAACGAACCTGTGCTCGACAGCGCCCTCGTCCCCGGCAGCATCCTTGGCCTCGCGGGCAAGACCGATGCGCTGGAAGAGATCATCGCCGGCGCCGCCCGTTACGCACTCGCCGCCGAAGAGCCGCAGGCGCTCTATGACCTGACGGACGTGGAAACAACCGCCAACAAATCGGGCGACGGCTATACGCTTACCGGCACCAAGACGGTGGTGAAATACGCCGAAGGCGCCGCGGGCTACATCGTCTCGGCGCAGAACGACGGCAAACTGTCTCTCTTCCTCGTCGCGCCCGATGTCGCCGAGCGGCGCGACTTCATCACCTCCGACGGTGGCCGTGCCGCGGAACTCAGTTTCACCGACGCCCCCGCCGAGCTGCTGCTCGAAGATGGCGCAGCGGCATTGGAGGATGCTGCCGACCGTGCCATCGTCGCGCTCTCGGCCGAGGCCTTGGGCATCATGCAGACGATCCGTGAGATGACCATCGAGTACCTGCGCACCCGCAAACAGTTCGGCGTGGTCATTGGCAAGTTCCAGGCACTGCAGCACCGCATGGCCGAGATGCTTCTGGAAATCGAACAAGCCCGCTCGGCGGTGATCAACGCAGCCAACGCGCTCGGCTCGAAATCCGGCGCCGAGAAAGCCCGCATCCTCGCCGCTACCAAGTATTCCATCGGCCGCATCGGCCAGCTGGTGGCCGAGGAAAGCATCCAGATGCATGGTGGCATCGGCATGACCTGGGAGTACGATCTCGGCCACTATGCCAAGCGGCTGATCATGATCGACCACGAGTGGGGCGATCAGGATTTTCACCTCGCCCGCTTCATCGAGTTGGGCCGCGCCGCGTGAGCCGGCACGCATCCTGCGCCTCCGCAGGGTGCGTGTCCGCACGCACCATCCCTGTGCGAAAACAAAATACCGTCCGAATGCGTCCCTTGGCATACTCTCCGCTGACTTCAGACGGAGCCGATCCATGTTACGTCCCCTGATCACCACTCTTTGCCTTTTCGCCGCCCCGGCCCTGGCCCAGACCACACCGTCACAGGCCGAGGTCGCCGCCTATGATGGCCTCCACCGCGCCGCGCACGAAGGCAACGTCGCCGAAATCCGTCGCCTGGCGTCCGAAGGCGCCGACGTCAACGCCCGCGACCGCCGCCGCCGCACCCCGGCCCATGTCGCCGCTTTCGCCTCTAACGACGACGCCCTCCAGGCGCTCGGGGAAGCCGGGGCCGACATGAACGCGCTCGAACACCAGGCCTACGACGTCGTAACCATCGCCGCCGTCGCCGACGACCCCGAACTGATGTCGCTCGCCATCGCGCTTGGCAACGACCCTGGCCTTGTCACCTCCCCCTATGACGGAACGGCCCTCATCGCCGCAGCACATCTCGGCCATGACGAAGTGGTCCGCCGCCTGATCGCGGCCGGCGCCCCGCTCGATCACGTCAACAACCTCGGCTGGACCGCGCTCATTGAGGCGGTGATCCTCGGCGACGGCGGCCCGACGCATCAGGCTTGCGTCAGGGCCCTGATCGAAGCTGGCGCCAACCCCACCATCGCCGACCGTGACGGAACGACGCCACTGGAACATGCCCGCGCGCGCGGCTTTGACGCCATCGCCACCGTGATCGACGCTGCGAACTGACCTTGCCACCCCCACCGAACCACGCCAATCTTGGCGACAGAGCAAGAGCGAGGGCAGCATGATCGACACACTCAAGGACATTGTCGGCGACAGCCATGTTCTGACCGGCACCGACATGGGCAAATACTCCCACGACTTCACCCGCAGCTATGCCTGGACCCCGCTGGCCGTGGTCCGCCCAGCCAACACGGACGAGGTCGCGGCCATCGTGAGGCTGGCCAACGACTCGAAAACCGCGATCGTCCCGGTCTCCGGAAACACCGGGCTTGCCGGCGGCGCCCGCGCCGACGGCGCGATCATGCTCTCGCTCGAACGGATGAACGCGATCCGCGAGATCCGCCCGGACGCCCGCATCGCCATCGTCGAAGCCGGCGTCGTGCTGTCCACCCTGCGCGAGGCGGCCGAAGAACACGGTCTCATCTTCCCGCTGACCTTCGGCGCGCAGGGCAGTGCCATGATCGGCGGCAACCTCTCGACCAATGCCGGCGGCTCGAACGTGCTGCGCTACGGTAATACCCGCGACCTGGTACTGGGGGTCGAGGCGGTCCTGCCCACCGGCGAGGTGGTCGACCTGATGTCGGAGCTGCACAAGGACAATTCCGGCTACAACCTCAAGCACCTGCTGATCGGCGCCGAAGGCACGCTCGGCATCATCACCGCCGCGGTCCTGAAGCTGGTGCCGAAGCCCGGTGCCTATGCCACTGCCATGGTCGCCGTGCCCGCGCTCGACCAGGCGCTCGGGCTCCTCAATCGCCTGCAGCAGGCCACCGGCGGCGCGGTCGAGGCGTTCGAATACATGCCGCGCAGCTATATCGAACAGCATCTGAAAACCATCGACGGCGCCCGCGAACCGTTCGAGGCGCCGCATGAGGTCAACATCCTCGTCGAACTTGGCGCCACCGCCCCCCGCGACACCCAGCCCGGCCCCGACGGCCGCGCCCCGATCGCTGCCTATTTCGAGGACATTCTCGCCGAGTTTTTCGAAGACGGTGCGATCCTTGATGCCGTCGTGGCACAGAACGAAGCCCAGCGCCGCGAGATGTGGGAACGCCGCGAAGCCGCCGCCGAGGTCACCCTGTCGCGCCAGCCGATCCAGAACAACGACGTCGCCGTGCCGCTGGACCAGGTCGCCACCTTCCTCGACCGCGCCAACATCATGCTTGGCCGGGTCGACCCCGGCAGCACCGCCATGGTCGTCTCACATTTGGGCGACGGCAACGTGCACTATGCCGTCTGGCCCAAAAGCCAGGACCCCGAGCGCATGGACGCGATCATGGAAGGCGTCGAGGACATCGTGCTCGATCTCGGCGGCAGCTTCTCGGCCGAGCACGGCATCGGCACCTCGAAACTGCCGTCGATGGCACGGCGCAAGAACAAACCCGCGCTGGCAGCGATGCGCGCGATCAAAACGGCGCTCGACCCCAACAACATCATGAACCCCGGCAAGGTGCTGCCGCCGGAAAACTGAAGACGAAGCCCGGGAGGATTTGCGCCGGCCTCGCTGTCGCCCCGGAGTCGTTTCTTGGCGAAGCGTAGCTGCCGGACCGGGCGCTGGTTCCGCTGCGAAGACATTCAGGCACAGCCAGACGGGTCGCGTCGGAACTGGTCTCTTTCTTGGCAAAAATACTCATGGCCCGAGGCATCGGCTAGCCTCAGACCTCGAAGATCGCCGCGCCGCCCCCCGGGCGCGGCGGGCGGGTGGGCCGGCGCCGAGCCGCCGGGGGCGGCCCCGACGACAGTCCCTGTCACTGCTTGCGGAAAACCGCGATCCACCCAGTATCCGCGGCATGCGCGCCCGTGGCCTGGTCACCGTAGTACCGCACCGGGACAAGCCGAAACCCGTCGATCTGCCCTTCCAGCGCCGCGAACTTGGCCGCGAAACCGGCCGTCTCCCAATGCTCGCCGTTGATCGACAGCGCAATCAAACCGCCCTTGCGCACGACGCGCAGCACCTCGTCGACGCCGTCAGGTCCGACATGGCCATTGGTGAAGGTTCCGGCGCTCACCGCGCTGGCATAGGCGCCGTCATCGACCGGCAGGCGGTCCAGCAGGTCACCTTCGAACAGCCGGCGGTAGACGTCTTTCTTCGCCGCCTTTTCCAGCATGCCGGGTGAAATATCGGTGCCGTCCACCGGCCCCACGCCCAGCGCGCCCAGCGTCACCCCGACAAGCCCGGTGCCCGCGCCCACGTCCAGAACCGGCGCGTCGGGTCCTTCGGCGACAAACACCTCGGCAACCCGCTCGGGCAGTCGGTAGTCCATGATTTCCACGAATTCACTGTCATAAGCCTCCGCCCAATCGTCGTAATGACGGCGGTTGTCATCCGGAGTTTTCAACGCATAGACCGCGTCAAGATCGTCGTTGCCATCGCCCATGGCCCCAGCCAAGCCCATCCGGCCCCACCCGGTCAAGCCTCGCGCCTCAATTCCCTGACCGCAGCGCCTCGCCGAACTGCAGAAACCGCGGGTCGCTCTTCACCCGTTCGTTCATCGCCTCGCGCAGCGCCGCCACCGATTTCAGCGGCCGCATCACCACCTCGAATTCGGCAATCAATCCGTCCGCGTCGAGCGTGATCAGGTCCACCCCGACGGCGTCGAGATCACCCACCCGGCACTGGAACTCCAGCGCCCAGTCGCGGCCGTCGCCCATCACCCGGCGATAGCGGAAATCGGAAAACACCTGGCCGACATGCCCCAGCACCGCCGCCACCGCGTCACGCCCCTGCCAGACGGCCCAGTATGTCGGCGGCAGGAATCGCACGGTCTCGGCCATCAACGGCGCAATCGCCGTGTCGTCGCCCTTGGCCACAACTTCCATCATGCGCTCGACCGTCGGATGCATCGCGTTCCTCCCTTGCCGGTCCAGCCTGCGCCGCGCCGGTTCACGGGGCAAGCCTGACGTCGGGTTGCGCGGCGCTCTCCGCCACGCTATCCCGCCGCGCATGAGCAACAGCTACCACCCGCCGCAAGACCCGCTCGACGTGCTTTACGAAGATCACGAACTGATCGCGGTCAACAAACCGGCGGGGCTGCTGTCTGTGCCGGGCAAGGGCGAGCACCTGTCCGATTGCTTGCTCACCCGGGTGCAGGCGGCGTTTCCCACCGCTTTGCTGGTGCACCGGCTCGACCGCGACACCTCGGGCGTGATGATCTTCGCCGCGACGCCCCATGCCCAGCGCCATCTCGGCCTGCAATTCGAGAAGCGGCAGGTGAAGAAAACCTATGTCGCCCGGGTGCATGGTCGCATGGCGGAAAAAGACGGCACCATCGACCTGCCGCTGATCGTCGACTGGCCCAACAGGCCGCGCCAGATTGTCTGCTTTGACACCGGCAAAGAGGCCGTCACCGACTTCAAGGTGCTGAAAACCTCCGACACCGAAAGCCGCGTCCGCCTGATGCCCAGGACCGGCCGCAGCCACCAACTGCGCGTGCACCTGGCCGCCATTGGCCACCCGATCCTGGGCGACCCGTTCTATTCCCAAAACCCGGGTGACTACTCGCGCATGATGCTGCACGCCGAAGAGTTGCGCCTGCGCCATCCCGATGGCGGCCGCGGCATGCGGTTCTTCGCCAAGGCACCGTTCTGATCCTGCCGTCTCTCGCGTGCTCACACGGCCCGCCAAGGCGGCGGAAAGACCGGCTGCACTGTCAGCCGCACCGCCGCTTTACTTCCCCGGGTCTTTCGGCATCGGATCGAACTTAGCCCGCATCTCGGGCGGCAGTTTCTTTGCCGCCCGATGATAGTCTCCGCGCGCGTCGGAGTATTCCGCCCGCGCAAAGGCTTCGGTCAGCGGGTTCTTCTCTGCGATGGCTTTCTTGACCTTGGCGCGTTTCGTCTCGGCAATATTGCGCAACTTGATCACCTCGAACGCGCGCAGGATACCGCGCGCCCATTTCCGCAGCGCCTTGTCCTGCTTCTGGTTGGCATAGCATTGCATCTGCTGAAAGATCAGGTTGAACTCGATGGATTTCCAACCGGAATAGCTGTCGCCCATCTTGTTGATCTGGGAAACGAAATTCTCCAGCCGTTTCTTGGTGGTCGCCAACCCCTTGAGCTTGTCCTTCTTGGCATAGCCGGCAATCTTGCTCTGGATGTCGCGGACTTCACGCAGCCTCGATTGCTTGTAGTTGATGCAGGGTCCGGCGCCGCGTGGCGCGGTCTGGGCCCGTGGCTGCTGCGGCGCAGCCGGGGCGTTGGTCATGCCTGTATCCGACCCGTCGCTGGCGCCGGATCCCCGCGGGCGGGGCTGGTCGTCGGAGAAACCACCGCCGTCGCCGCCATCGGCATGCACTGCGGTCGGCCCTCCCGGGCCGCCGCTCAGGGCCAGCGCCAGTACCAGAAACGCCGTGATGAAAACGCGATTGACCATATGTTCGTCCCCTTGGTCTGCCTTGGATGATCAGACTGCCCGGCACTGAAACCGCCGAGCTCTACTGGCACGTCGCGACAGCAGCCTAGCACAAGAACCGGGAAAACTCCGAACGCCAGCGTGCCGCAGCCGAAGACAGGGCCGATCCGGGCTCAGGCAGCCCGGCGCTGCATCAGGGTGATCGCCTCGAACGGCTTAATCACCAGATAGGCCGACCGCCCGTGTTCCGGCAGCAGCCGCCGGTCGCATCCCGCCATCAGGCTCGCAACCAACTGTGCCGGCTTGCGCCGGATCCGGCCGACATAAAGGCTTTCCACCGGGCAGCCCGCGGCGATCAGCGATTCATGCCGCGGCAGGATCACCTGATGGTAGGTCGCCGTCACGGCACCGGTCAGTTCGATCGCGGAAATCCCGTTGACCAGGTGCCGCGCCGGCACCAGAACCGCTTCGCGTCCGAAGATGTACTCCACCTCGGAACCGCCCACCACCAGCCGTTGGTCGGGGGCGACGACGATGTCGCTCTGCAATCCGAAATAAGGGGCCCGCAGCCGCACCGGCCGGAACGACCCACAGGCCGGCACCGTGCGGCGCACCGTCTGAAGCACCGGCACCAGCCCTGATTCCAGGGTTTCCACCATATCGCCCTGCTTCAGCCTGCCGGCATAAGCATAGGCCCCTTCCCCCAACACCGGCACCTTGGCCGACAGGGTCGGCATCGGTCCGATCGGCTCGACCCGGTCCGAGACGGCGAAGAACACGACATCCGCGTCCAGATGCCGACGCCGGGGGTCGGTGGCCATCACCCGTATGTCTTCCACCGCCAGTGGTGGCGCGCCGATCAGGTCGACCGAGCTGACCCGGTCGTATTCCGGTTGCTCGATCGCCAGTCGGCCCCAACTCGGGCCGTCCCGGCCCTTAAGGGTCGTGTCCCAGCTATAGGTGATCCGCAGGATGTCGGGCCGATCGTGACTGTTGTGATAGAGCGCCGTGTGGAACACCTCGCCCCCGTCGGCGATCACGACAACAAGCCCGCCGCCGGGCAGGGCCTGCACCGACAGGCGATAGTCATGCCGCTGGCCTCTTTCGTAAGCCAGCAGCATCTGCGGCCGCCCATCCGGCGACAGACGCGTCTCCAGCATCAGGCTGCCGCGCGGCAAGCGGCCGTTCTGCAACATCGGACCGGCTGTGCCGACACCCGGTTCGAGCCCATCGGCACTGAAACGATGCTCCTCGGCATCCGAAATCGCGATCCAGCTCATCGCCGGTCCTCTGCTCAGCACCCGGGCAGATGTATGGCACCGCCGCACGGACGCAGTGCCCGCACCTTTCGATTTCTTCGCCAATCCGCTCGTCCGGGTGGGTCCCGGATCAGCCCTGCCTCGGGTCTTTTCCCTGCAGAAATCGTAACACGCCCTGGCCCTCCCTGTTAAGTCCGGATTTTTCCGCTGCGGCGCCCTCGGTTGCCGCCATTTGCGCCCGGCCGCGTTCTCGGCTAGGCCTTGTGCCGAAACCCCAGCAATAGGCCCGCCATGACCGCCAACCTTGATCCCGTCCACCTGACTCAGAACCTGATCCGCTGCAACTCCGTCACCCCGGCCGAAGGCGGTGCGCTGGCGCTTCTCGACGAGGTCCTTTCCGAGGCCGGGTTCACCTGTGTCCGGGTGGACCGCGGCGGCGTGGCCAACCTCTTCGCCCGCTGGGGCGACAAGGGCCATGCACGCAGCTTCGGCTTCAACGGCCACACAGACGTGGTTCCGCCGGGAGACGACGCCGCCTGGACCCACGGCCCGTTCTCGGGCGACCTTGTCGATGGCGTCCTCTGGGGCCGCGGCGCCACCGACATGAAATCCGGCGTCGCCGCCTTCGCCGCAGCCGCAGTGGATTTCGTCAGAAACACACCCCCAGAAGGGGCCATCATTCTCGCCATCACTGGCGACGAGGAAGGCGACGCGGTGGACGGCACGACCGCACTGCTGGACTGGATGTCGAACAATGGCGAGGCGATGTCCGTCTGCCTCGTGGGCGAACCCACCTGCCCCGACGAGATGGGCGAAATGATGAAGATCGGCCGCCGCGGCTCGATGTCCGCGTGGTTCACGGTGACCGGCAAACAGGGACACTCGGCTTATCCTCATCGCGCGGTCAACCCGCTCCCGGCGATGGCCCGGCTGATGGACCGGCTGGCTTCGCACAAGCTCGACGATGGCTCCGAGCATTTCGACGCCTCCTCCCTCGCCATTGTCGGCATCGACACCGGCAACCCGGCCACCAACGTCATTCCCGCCCATTGCACCGGCACCGTCAACATCCGCTTCAATGACCTGCATTCCGGCGCGTCGCTGTCGAAATGGATGGAGGAGGAAGCCGACATGGTCGCTGCCGATTTCGGCGTCGGCATCGACATGCGAGTGAAGATCTCGGGCGAAAGTTTTCTGACACCCCCGGGGCCGCTCTCGGACCTCGTCGCCGGCGCAGTCGAAGGTGAGACCGGCCGCCGCCCGGTGCTCTCGACCTCGGGCGGCACCTCGGATGCACGCTTCGTCAAGCATCACTGCCCGGTGGTCGAATTCGGCCTGGTCGGTCATTTCATGCACCAGGTCGACGAACGCGTGCCGGCCGACCAGATCACTCAGTTGAAGACGATCTACGGCCGAATCCTGCGGGATTATTTTGCCTGACCGTCCGGCGCGCCGCTTTTCCTGCCGGCGGGGTCCCGACCGAAATCACCTGCCGGGACAACGCATCCCGGCTGTACCGCGTAGACCCCGCCTGATCATCATGGTCAAGGCACCTGTCGCGGGACGGGTCAAAACCCGGCTCGCCCACGATATCGGCACGATCCCGGCGACTTGGTGGTTCCGTCATCAGGTTGCCCGTCTCGTCCGCGAGGTGACCGATCCGCGCTGGGACACGATATTGGCCGTCTCTCCCGACACTGACCTCCGCGCGCCATTTTGGCCCGCGCTCCTGCCGCGCGTCCCGCAAGGCGCGGGCGATCTCGGCCAGCGCATGGCCCGGCTCCTGCGCCTGCCGCATCCCGGCCCCGTCTGCCTGATCGGCGGAGATCTCCCCGGGCTCAAGGCGGCCCATATCGCTCGGGCCGTCCGCCTCTGCCGGGGCCACGATGCCGTGTTCGGCCCCGCCAGCGACGGCGGCTTCTGGCTGGTCGGCCTGCGCCACCCGTCGCTGGCCCGCGCCGGCCTGTTCAACAGCGTCCGCTGGTCGACGCCGCATGCCCTGGCTGACAGCCTCGCCTCGCTGGACCGCCGCCGGGTCGCGCTGGCCGACACCCTCGCGGATGTCGATCGCGCCGCCGATCTCTGACAGATATCGCAGCCCGGGACCGCCGGCCCTCCCTTCATCGTGCCAAGAACATCCCGGAGGTGTCGGGGTTGGCCGCCACGCCCGCCCTCCCGCGCCCCGCGCCGAACGGACCGCGCCAAGCCGCCTCGGCGCAGCGGGGAGGGCGGGCGGGCGCTGTGCCGAGGCGGCGACCCAAGGTGTCCACCCGCGACTTTCCCGATGACGCGGACCACAGCCCGTGCTAACCCGGCGCCATGAGCCAGCTGCCGACAAAGGACGAGATTCTGCAATGGATCTCCGACAATCCGACTGAAACCGCCAAACGCGATATCGCCCGCGCCTTCGGGATCAAGGGCGCGGCGCGGATCGACCTCAAGCGCCTGCTTAAGGAACTCGAGGAAGAAGGCCACCTGCAAAAGCGCAAGAAGACCTATCGCGACCCCGAAAAGCTGCCGCCCGTCGCCGTTCTCCAGATCTCCGATCCGACTCCCGACGGCGATCTCACCGCCCGGCCGATGGAATGGAAGGGCGACAGCCCCGAGCCGCGCGTCCTGATCATCGCACGCGCCTCGGATCCGGCGCTGGGTGTCGGCGATCGCATCCTGGCCCGCCTCACCGAGACCAAGGGCGACTTCGCCTACGAGGCCCGCCTCATCCGCCGTATCGGCACCAACCCCCGCCGCGTCCTCGGCATCTTCCGCAAGACCCCCGAAGGCGGCCGGATCCTGCCTATCGACAAGGGTGACGGCAAGGAATGGCTGGTTGGCAAGGCCGAGATGGGCGGCGCCAGGGAAGGCGAGTTGGTCGAGGCCGAACAATCCGGCCCGAAAGGCCGTATGGGCCTGCCGCGCGCCCGCATCGTCGGCCGCCTGGGTGACCCGTCTCAACCCAAGGCCGTCTCGCTCATCGCCATCCACCAGCACGGGTTGCCGCACGATTTCCCCGACGCGGTCATTGCCGAGGCCGACGCCATGCACCCGGCGGGGCTCGACGCCCGCGAAGACCTGCGCGACATGCCGCTGATCACCATCGACCCGGCCGACGCCCGCGACCATGACGATGCCGTCTGGGCGCATGAGGACGACGACCCCAAGAACGACGGCGGCCATGTCATCTGGGTTGCGATCGCCGATGTGGCCCAGTATGTCCGCCCCGACACCGCGCTCGACGCCGAAGCCCGCAAGCGCGGCAATTCCTCTTATTTCCCCGACCGCGTCGTGCCGATGCTTCCCGACCGGCTTTCCGGTGATCTCTGCTCGCTGCACGAAGGGGTCGAGCGCGCCTGTCTGGCCGTGCGCATCCAGATCGACGCCCATGGCGAAAAACGCGCGCACCGCTTCACCCGCGGCCTGATGCGCTCGGTCGCCTCGCTGAATTACCACGAGGTGCAAGAGGCCCAGGACGGCAACCCGAACGAAAAATGCGCCCCCCTGATGGAAGACGTCATCCGGCCGCTCTATGCCGCCTACGATGCGCTCACCCAGGCCCGTCACCGCCGCCAGCCGCTCGACCTCGACCTGCCCGAGCGCAAGATCGTGCTCTCCGAGGAAGGCGAGGTCCAGTCGGTCAACTTCGCCGACCGTCTCGACGCCCACCGGCTGATCGAGGACTTCATGATCCTCGCCAACGTCGCCGCTGCCGAAGACCTCATCGCCCGGCGCTCGCCCCTGCTCTTCCGCGTCCACGAGGAACCGCCCAAGGAAAAGCTCGACGCGCTGCGCGACACGGCGCAGGCCGCCGGCCTGACGCTGGCCAAGGGTCAGGTGTTGAAAACCTCGCACCTGAACGCGCTGCTGTCTTCGGCCGAGGGCACCGATCATGACGAGTTGATCAACCTCGCAACGCTGCGGTCGATGACCCAGGCTTATTACAGCCCGTCGAATTTCGGCCATTTCGGTCTCGCCCTGCAGGCCTATGCCCATTTCACCTCGCCGATCCGGCGCTACTCCGACCTGATCGTGCACCGCGCCCTGATCACCGCCCACAAATGGGGCGACGATGGTCTGTCCCCGGACGACATCCAGCGGCTCGAACCCACCGCTGCCCATATCAGCGAAACCGAGCGCCGCTCGATGATGGCCGAGCGCGACACCACCGACCGCTACCTCGCCGCCTTCCTTTCCGAGCGTGTCGGCAGCGAGTTCTCCGGGCGCATCTCCGGCATTGCGCGGTTCGGCGTCTTCGTCCGGCTCGATGAAACCGGCGCCGACGGGCTCATCCCGATGCGCAGCCTGGGTCACGAATATTTCCATTTCGACCGCGACGCGGGCCATCTCGTCGGTGCAGACACCGGCACCGTTATTTCGCTGGGCGACCGAGTCGTCGTCCGCCTGTCCGAAGCCGCGCCGGTCACCGGTGGAATCGCGCTGGAACTGATCACGCACCAGGGCAAATCCCTGCCGCAAGGCTCCGGTGCCGGGCGCGGCCGCCGCGGCAAACCGGCGAAACGCAAACTCGCGCGCGCGAAGAAAAAAGCCGCTAAAACCGACCGCAAGGTCAAACGCCGCCGCAAATAGCCCCCCGGGCCCGCTCTCCTCACCCGGGCGTGATCCGGGTCTTTTCCGGCAGGCGGAATTCCCCCTGCACCCTTCCCCCGCACCCGATTCCGCCCTACCATGCAGGCAAATCCCACCAAGGGGCACGAGCATATGCGTATCGGTTTTCTTCCTGCCCTTCTCGGGCTGTTTCTGGCCGCCCCGGCCCTTGCCAACCCGCCTGAAACTTCGCTCCGCCCTCTCACCCGCGCCGCCAAGACCATGGTTTCCACCAAAAACGCCGCCTTCCAGCGCTGGGTGCACGATTTTCGCGCCCGCGCCGCCGCCGGAGGCATCCCCACCGAGATCCTCGACGCCGCCTTTACGGGCATCAAATACAATACCGACGTGGTGCAGAAAGACCGCACTCAGAACGAGTTCACAAAGACCGTCTGGGTCTATCTCGACAGTGCCGCCTCCGACGCCCGCATTGCCGCCGGCAAGAAGGCAATGAAAAAACACGCCGCCCTGCTCGGGCAAATCGAAAAACGCTACGGCGTCGAAAAGGAAATCGTCACCGCGATCTGGGGACTGGAAAGCGCCTATGGCAGCTTCCGCGGCTCGATTCCGACGATCGAGGCGCTGGCGACGCTCGCCTTCGATGGCCGCCGCGGGGCCTTTTTCGAGACCCAGCTCCTCGATGCACTGAAAATTCTGAACGATGGCCACACCAGCCCAGCCGGGATGAAAGGCAGCTGGGCCGGTGCCATGGGCCATACCCAGTTCATGCCATCCAGCTGGCACGCCCACGCGGTAGACTACGACCGCGACGGCAAGCGTGACATCTGGGGCGACGACCCGGCCGACGCGCTGGCCTCGGCAGCCAACTACCTCAAGGCCAATGGCTGGGAAACCAGGGTGCCCTGGGGGATCGAAGTGCGCCTGCCCGAGGGTTTCAACTACCTCCTCGCCCGCCGCGATCTGGAAAAAATGCCGTCGGAATGGGCCAACCTCGGGGTGAAGGATATTCGGGGAAACCCGGTGCCCGACCACGGCCCGGCCACTATCCTGCTGCCCGGTGGCGCCGAGGGGGCCGCTTTCATGATCTTCCGCAACTTCGCGGTCATCGAAAGCTACAATACTGCCGATGCCTATGTGATCGGCGTCGGCCATCTTGCCGACCGCATCGCCGGCGGGCCGCCGATCCAGGGCGGCTGGCCGCGCGAAGACCGCGCCCTCACCCTGCCCGAGCGCATGGAGTTGCAGACCCTGCTGCGCCGCCACGGCTTCGACCCGCAGAAACTCGACGGCAAGATCGGCCCGCTCACCATCGACGCCGTGCGGTCCTTCCAGAAGGCCCATGGGCTCACGCCCGACGGCTACGCCTCGCCGGGCTTCCTGCAAACCCTGCGCCGGATGCGCTGAATCAGCGGCGTCCCCGTACGCGCAGGCGCTTGGGGCGCGCGCGGTCCCGCACGCCTCATGAATATTTTGGCAAGAGGAAACCGGAAACACCCAACCTCTTCCTCTTGCTGCAAACTATCCCCGCCGGAGACATTCAACGGATGCTCCAGACACGGAACTCCGGGCTGCGCAGCCCCATGGCCGCCCGAGGGCGTCGGGGCGGGCGGGCGTGACGCTGCGGCCGGGCCCGCGCTCTCCGGGGTGGGCGACGCCCGAGGGCGGCCATTTCCTCAATAGGGGCGCGGCGTGCAGGTCATCTCGGCGATCCTCTCAGCCAAACTCCGGTTCACATAGACGTCGTCGATATCGCAGTCGTATTCGATCCGCCCGGGCGCGACCGTCATCGGCGTTGCGTCACCCGCGCATCGCAGCCGGGCGGTGATCAGCGCCTGGTCGCCCCCGAGTTTCGTCACTTCGCAGCCCGACACCTTCTCGATGGCCACCACCGCCCGCGGCGCCACGGCCTCGAGCCGCGGCGCCCATTCCCGGTTCAGCCGAATCGCTTCCGCCCGGTTGCCATCGACTCGGACGTCGAAAGTGCTTTGCCCCGCCGTTATCCGCACCGGCGCCACCCCGCGAAACCCGAGGCTGGGCGTGTTGCAGGCGGTCAGAGTCAGGTAAATTCCAAGCTTCAGCAATGTTTTCATGCCGTTAAGAAACCGAAACGGGGTTAACAGACGGTTAACTGTGCCTCGATCATAAAAGCGTCATCAGCGAGTCAACTTTCCCCGTTGCATTCCATTTTCGGCATGATATTTATATTCCAAATGTGAAATGTGACATGCAAAACGTGTCACAAGGAACACCGGGCCGCGACCTCCCTTGCGCCCGGTTCAGCGGGCGGGCGGCTCCTTCCTCCTTAACAGGCCGCCCGCCCTTATTTTCCCGCCACCACCGGCTTGCATCCGCCCGGTTGCCTGCGCACACTGTTCTTCGCGAACAGGAGAACGGCGCATGCCCAACAGCGATGATATCACCGGCCACTGCCTGTGCGGCGCCTGCGGTTTCGCCTATTCCGGTGCGCCCCGTTTCATGGCCCATTGCCACTGCGAAAGCTGCCGCCGGGCCACCGCATCGCCGTTCACCAGCTTCATCGGCGTGCCTGACGGGCAATGGCGCTGGACCGGCGAAACCCCCGTCGATTTTGCCTCCTCTCCCGGCGTCATCCGCAGTTTCTACCCGCATTGCGGCAGCCAGATAGCCTACCGCGCCGACCGCTTCCCGGGCGAGATCCACTTCTACGCCGCGCTTCTCGACGACCCCGGGCATTTCCGCCCCATGGGCCACGTGCACACCGACGAAATGCTGCCCTGGCTCCACCTCTGTGACGACCTGCCAAGGACATGATCCAAGGACATGACAATGACCAATGATGCCGACCGCCACGCCAGCAAGATGGCCAAGAAAAAAGCCGCCCGCGATAAGATCATGGCCACCAAAACCGACAAGAAGGGCCTGGTCATTGTCCACACCGGCAAGGGCAAGGGCAAAAGCTCGGCCGCCTTCGGCATGATCTTCCGCTGCATCGCCCACGGGATGCAATGCGCCGTGGTGCAATTCATCAAGGGCGGCATGAAAACCGGCGAACGTGACCTGATCGAACGCCACTTCTCCGATATCTGCGCTTTTCACACCATGGGCGAAGGCTTCACCTGGGAAACCCAAGACCGCGACCGCGACATCGAGATGGCTCGTGCCGCCTGGGAGAAATCGAAAGAACTGATCCGCGACCCCGCCAACAGCATGGTGCTTCTGGACGAGATCAATATCGCACTGCGCTACGATTACATTCCCATCGACGAGGTGGTCACGTTTCTCACCGACGAGAAACCCGAAATGACCCACGTCGTCCTGACCGGCCGCAACGCCAAGGACGAACTGATCGAGATCGCCGATCTCGTGACCGAGATGGAACTGGTCAAGCACCCGTTCCGCTCCGGCATCAAGGCGCAGATCGGGGTGGAGTATTGAGCGCGTCCGTCTGCTTCACACAACGAAGCCGCCGTCCGGTTCTCCCGGCGCCCGCGTCATCTCGGCAGCAGCCTGCCACCAAGCATTCGAGCGGACTGACGGAAATCCCTGCCACGCAGCATGCCTGAGACAACAGGCCGTGTTGGCCCAGATTCCGCAGACGATCCTGTCACCACCCCGCCTGGGCTCACAGCGGCACGTCGTTATATTCGCGGGAATGACCCGATTGCACGTCCTTGATCGTGTCTTCCGTCGCCTTGGACATCATTTCGAAGAGGCGCTTGGCTTCGTCGGTGTATTGTTCAATGGCCTTTTGGAAAAACTCTGTTTGAACCTGCAGCAATTCCGTCGGGTTCTTGCATGCCAGCATGGCCTTTTGAATGTCCAGATCCTGTTGCAGGCGATCCGCTACGAACCGTGTGCTTTCGGACAGGACGTCCAGCCAGGCTTTGGTGGCGACCGGACTGACGGCCATCATCGCGGAGGCAAATGCAGGTGTGGCGATGTCCGCGTCGGTTTTCGTCTTCTTGGGTTTTCCCATGTCTCGTACTCCTCTGCAGATTTCGCTGCCTCGCAACTCCGTCACCGCGAAGCGCGAAACATCTATTTTGTTTTTATACCACTTCCTGGGACGCGGCATTGACCTGAATCGTGCGCATGCAAAAAACCGCCAAGAGAAAGCGGTCACGATCCGTTTGCTGGCGAAAACCAGCCGGGCAAAGCTCAAAGCCGACCAGGCAAGGCCTATCGGGCGCCAGAAACCGAACTGACCGGCCCTGGCGAAATCCGGACGTCACGGCCCCCGATGCCTCCGTCCCAAAAGTGGCGCCCCTCTGCCTCCGCTGACCCGAGGGACAGATTCCAATTGTCTGACATTTGATTCTGTGCGACATTCTGCCACAGACGCACTCAAGCATTTTTATCACCAACCGCGTCACCAAGGGAGGAATTACACATGAACCTACGCCCCGACCCGACATTTCACGCCACTGCCAAACTCGCCATGGAGGCTCCGGTCGAAACGCTGGCGTTTACGCTGATGCTTAGCCCCGATGGCTCTCAGCCCGACGGTCTCGCCGTGGTCGATGTCGATCCGAAATCCAAGAAATACGGCCAGATCGTGCATCAGGTGATCATGCCCAACAAGGGCGACGAGTTTCACCATTTCGGCTGGAATGCCTGCTCCTCGGCGCTGTCGCCGCTTACCGGCCATGCCTTCCTCGAACGCCGCTACCTGATCATCCCGGGCATCCGCTCAAGCCGCATCTACGTGGTCGACGTCAAGGACCCGCTGAAAGCGAAAATCCACAAGATCATCGAACCCGAAGAGGTGTTTGCCAAGACCGGCTATTCGCGGCCCCACACCATCCATTGCGGCCCCGAAGGCATCTATGTCTCGACGCTGGGCGGCGGCGGCGAAGACGGCACCGACGGCCCGCCGGGCATCTTCATCATGGATTGCGAAACCTTCGAGATCCTCGGCCGCTACGAGATGGACCGGGGCGCGCAGGATAAGCACTATGATTTCTGGTGGAACCTGCCGCGCGACTATATGGTCAGCTCGGAATGGGGCCTGCCGCCGCAGTTCGAAAACGGCATCGTGCCGGAAGACCTGCTCAGCAACAAATACGGCCACAAGATCCACTTCTGGAACCTGCGCGAACGCCGCAACGTCCAGACCATCGACCTGGGCGAAAACCACCAGATGGCGCTCGAGATTCGCCCCGCCCACGACCCGTCCAAGGATTACGGTTTCTGCGGCGTGGTGGTCGACACCACCAACCTGCAGGGCGCGATCTTCACCTGGTGGCAGAAGGACGACGGCACGTTCGAAGCCAAGAAAACCATCACCATCGATCCGCATCCCGCCGCCAAGGACGACCTGCCGCCGCTCTTGCAAGGGTTCGAGGCCGTGCCGCCGCTGGTCACCGACATCGACCTCAGCCTCGATGACAAGTATCTCTATGTCGCCTGCTGGGGCCAGGGCGAGATGCATCAATACGACGTCTCCGACCCGATGAACCCGAAACTCACCGGCAAGGTCGAAATCGGCGGCATCGTCAAGAAAACCTCGCATCCCAACGGCAAGGCCTTCGCCTACGGGCCGCAGATGGTCGAGATCAGCCGCGACGGCAAGCGGGTATACTGGACCAACTCGCTCTACTCCACCTGGGATGACCAATTCTATCCCGATGACGAGGGCGGCCAGATGGTTATGGCCAATGTCGGGGAAAACGGCGGGCTGGAACTCGAGAAGGACTTCTACATCGAGTTCCCCAAGGGCTATCGCAGCCACCAGATCCGCCTCGAAGGCGGTGATTGCTCGACCGACAGCTTCTGCTACCCCTCCGTTTGACGCCCGGGTTCTGAAACGTGGATGACATGACAACGGCGGCGGCCCTGTGGTGGGCCGTCGTCGCCTCGGGAATATATCACGGGGTCAACCCCGGCATGGGGTGGCCGCTGGCAGTGTCCGCCGCGCTGATGGAACGCGACTACGGCAGCCTCTACAAAGCGCTCGGCGCGCTGGCCGGGGGTCACCTACTTGCGATGGCGGCGATCCTGTTTCCCTTTACCGCGCTCTTGGTGCTGGCCGAATGGCAGAAAGAAATCCAGATCGGCGCCGCACTTGTGGTCATCGCGCTCGGAATCTACCTGTTGCTCAACCGCCGGCATCCCCGCTTCCTGGCCCGGGTGCCGCCGTCTCGGCTGGCGCTGTGGTCGTTCCTGGCGGCCATGGCCCATGGTGCGGGGCTGATGCTGGTGCCGATCTATCTCGGCATTTGCCGTACGGTGGAAAGCGATCAGGGCCACGCCGCCGCTGCAACTCTGATGTCGGGCAATACCAGTGTTGCCGCAACGGTGGCCGTGCTGCACACCCTCGCCATGATGCTGTCAGGCGGCGCGCTCGCAGTCGGAGTCTATCACTGGCTCGGCCTTAAATTCCTGTCGAAAAGCTGGTTCAACCTCGATGTCGTCTGGGCGTTCAGCCTGATCGCCGTGGGCGGTATTTCGCTCCTTAGCCTGCATTGACGCCACGCGCGGTACAGGTCAAGCATGGCGCATCTTGAGCGAGAAAACGACATGCCAGAGACCCGCCTTCTCACCGAATTCGGCATCGGTACCTCCCTGCGTCGGCAGGACTATACAGAGGCCGCCTTGCGCGCCGTCCGCGACGCGCTTTGGCGCAACTCGATCAATCTGGCCGAGTTGTTCGGCGCGCGGAAAGAGGCGATGATCCTCGATGTCGAGATCGGCGTGGCCCGGCCCGACGCGGTGGACGTCGACGAGATCAAGGCCGCCTTTCCCTATGGCCAGCCCCGCATCCACGTGCGCCAGGGCGGGCTTGACGTTCCTCGTCCCGACGCGCCCCCGAACGTGATCGCCAACGTCGCGATCTCGGTCTCGCTCGATCTGGAGCCCCGGCAATGACCGATCAACGCTTCATCATCGAAATGGGCATGGGTACCGACCTGCACGG
This sequence comes from Marimonas arenosa, assembly GCF_030848945.1. Lineage (GTDB taxonomy): Bacteria > Pseudomonadota > Alphaproteobacteria > Rhodobacterales > Rhodobacteraceae > Marimonas > Marimonas arenosa. The sequence goes on along the minus strand of NZ_JANHAX010000003.1, from coordinate 447,242 downwards.
CCGCGACTATACCAAGGCCGCCAGGCGCGCCGTGGAGAACGCACTGCGACGGTCGTCCTTGCACATCCTCGGGCTGCCGGGCCTCGACCGCGCGGCGCTGCGGGTCAAGGTGACGATCGGTGTTCAGGCCCCGGATCGGGTCGATGTCGATGCTATCTGTGCGTGCCTGCCCCATGGCTCGCCCGAAGTGATGATCACGCGCGGCGGGCTCGACGTCACGCACCCAGAAACCGGCGACACCGCTGCGATTGCCAGCGCCGCGATCGAGGCCTTCCTGCCACCGCAGTCCGGGATGGTGCCGCCGCCGAGCTGACCAAGCGCCGGACCAGTTGTGGTGCACGGACTGCAAACGGTGTCTTGTCCTGCATCCAGGGCGGTCATATTATCTGACCAATTCAAAGCGAGTGCCCGGTATGCCGTTCCAACCCGTCCAATCCGAGAAACTGTCCACCGCCGTGGTCCGGCAGATCGAGCTTCTGATCCTGCGCGGCATCCTGCGGCCCGGAGAGCGGTTGCCGTCGGAACGGGAGCTCGCCGAGCGGCTCGGCGTCTCGCGCCCATCGCTGCGCGAGGCCATCGGCGAACTGCAGCAAAGCGGGCTGCTGGCGGCGCGCGCAGGTTCCGGCGTTTATGTCGCCGAAGTGCTCGGATCTGCGTTTTCACCAGCGTTGGTACGGTTGTTCGGGACCCACGAAGAAGCTGTGAACGACTATGTCGCCTTCCGGCGCGATCTCGAGGGTTTGGCGGCGGAACGCGCGGCGAAATACGGCTCCGACCTGGATTTGAAGGTGATCGATCAGGCCTATCGCCGGATGGAAGCGGCACACGACGGCCGCAACCCCGCCCGCGACGCTGAACTCGACGCGGCGTTTCACATGGCTATCATTGAAGCCAGCCACAACGTGGTGATGTTGCACATGATGCGCTCGATGTACGAGCTGCTGCGTGAAGGCGTGTTCTACAACCGCGGTCAGATGTTCCAGCGGGCCAGTTGGCGCGAGGACCTGTTGGCTCAGCACAAGGCGATCAACGACGCGCTGCAGGCGCGCGACGGCGCCGGAGCTCGGGCCGCCATTGGCCGGCACATGGATTACGTCGAGTCGGCGCTGGCCGCCCAACGCAAATCTGACCGAAATGCAGCGATTGCACGCCAGCGGATCGAACACGACAATGTACGCTAGAATGGGCCGGTGGTTCTGCGACTCGTCGTTCTCGGTTGGTCCGGACCCGAGGTTCACTGCAACGCCCAGCGCAAACAGCGTCGACGCCGCGGCGCGCGCCAGACATCGCGCAGCGTGTCTCCGGAGCGTTCGGGGTCAGCAACAAGCCTGCTCCGGTTATTATTCGGTAAGGCCCTAACCGGTTCCGAGCACTGCCGGCAATCCTGTTGCAGCCACCGGCCACGATCCGTCCCATCATGGAAAACGTAAAGAGCCCAGACGCTTGCGGTCCGGGCTCTTCAACAGTTCTGGGTGTGGGCCAGCCTCAGTGCAGCTTGGTTTCCACCTCGGCAATGGCCGCGTCGATCAGCTTGTTACCTTCCGCCGCCGTCATCTGCTTGGCGATCACGTCACGGGCGGCACCGACGGCGATCTGGACCGCCTGGTCGCGCACGTCCTTGATGGCCGAGGCCTGGGCGCTGGCAATCTGGTCTTCCGCCGCGGCCAACCGGCGCGCAATCGAGACCTTCAGGTCTTCCTTCGCCTGTTCGGCGGCCAAACGCGCCTCTTCCTTGGCGTGCTCGACAATCCGCTGTGCCTGGTCGGCAACGTCCTTCTGCTTGCGCTCATAGGAGGCCAGAACACTCTGGGCTTCGTCGCGCAGCTTGCGGGCTTCATCCAGCTCTGCCTTGATCCCCTCGGCGCGCTTATCCAGCATCCCGCCCAGCAGGCCGGGCACCTTGAGATAAACCAGCACGGCGATGAACAGGATGAACGAGATCAGCACCACGAAGTTGGTGTTGGCCAGCGAGAAAAACGGCCCCGAAGCGGCCAGCGCCGGGCTGGCGGCAAAAAGGGCAATCAGCGTAGCAAGAATGCGCATGGTCTTACCCTTTCATCCGAGTGCCGATGGCACTGGTGATCGTCTTGGCGTCGGCCTTGCCACCCATGGCGGCGACGATTTCCTTGGCCGTGTCCTTGGCCACCTCTTTCACGGCTTCCAGCGCACCGGCGCGGATCTCCGCGATGGCTTTCTCGCTTTCGGCCGATTTGGCCGCGATCTCGGCGTCCGCCTTGGCGATCTCGGCGTCGAGCTCGCTCTGGATCTCGGCCTTGGCCTCGGCGACGATACGGCCGGCCTCGGCACGGGCATCGGCAAGCGCCTTGTTATAGGCCTCCTCGGCCTCGACCGCCTTGTGCTTCAGATCTTCGGCCGCGGCCAGATCGCTGGTGATCGAGCCCTGACGCTCGGCCAGGATGCCGGCGATCCTCGGCAGCGCGATCTTTGACAGCACAAAGAAGATCACGACAAGCGTGACGACCAGCCAGAACACCTGGTTGCCCATCCACTCGCCGCAGAGCTGCGGCATGCCGATGGCGCCGCCATACTCGTTCAGGCAGACGCTGGTTGTCGCGCCATGCGCCGCGTCTGCGGCTCCGTGCGCTGCATCGGTGGCGGCTGCGTGCGTTTCCGTTGCCATGTCGTCGTCCTCCTCGAACCGGGATTACAACGGGTGGATCAGGCTTGGCCGACCCACCCGCGCGTAAGGATGGTTCGTTGGATCAGACGGCGAACATCAGCAGAAGCGCGACGAGGAACGAGAAGATCCCCAGCGCTTCCGAGAACGCGATGCCGATGAACATGGTCGCGATCTGGCCGCCGGCGGCCGACGGGTTGCGCAGGGCGCCCGACAGGAAGTTGCCGACCACGTGGCCCACACCAACAGCCGCGCCGCCCATGCCGGTGCATGCGAGGCCCGCGCCGATGTAAGCGCCCATTTGTACGATATCGCCTTCCATAGTCTTGTCTCCTTACGTTGGAATTAGCTTGATTTCAGGGTTCCATAAGGTGCGCAGTCACTGCGCACCGTTGTTTAGTGATGCGGGTGCAGCGCGTCCTTCAGATAGACACAGGTCAGGATCGCGAACACATAGGCCTGGATGAACGACACCAGCAGTTCAAGCGCATAAATCGCGGTGATCGCCAGGACCGCAAAGGGCGAGATTGCCAGCAGCGCGGCGAAGGCGGCGAACACCTTGATCACGGCGTGCCCGGCCATCATGTTGCCGGCCAGACGAATGGAGTGGCTGACGGGCCGCACGAAATAGGAAATCACCTCGATGATCGCCAGGATCGGGCGCAGCACCAGAGGCGCGCTCGAGATCCAGAACAGGCTCAGAAAGCCAAAGCCGTTCTTCCAGAAGCCGATGATGGTGACGCTCAGGAACACTACCATCGCCATGACCGCGGTGACGGCGATATGCGAGGTGGTGGTGAAGGCCATCGGCAGAAGGCCCAGCATGTTGGCCATCACGATGAACATGAAAAGCGTCATGATATAGGGGAAATAGCGCAGCCCGTCCTTGCCGGCCACGTCCTCGACCATCTTGTAGACGAAGCCATAGGCCAGTTCCGCGATCGACTGGGTGCGTCCCGGCACCACCGCGCGGCGCGACGTGCCCACGACCAGCAGCAGGATGATCGACAAAACCGCAAGCGCCATCCACAAAGTCACGTTGGTGATCGTGAAAGTGCCCACCGGACCGTCGCCAAACAGCGGCTTGACGATGAACTGGTCCATTGGGTGAAAGACGAGGCTCGACCCCTCTTCGGCGTGCTCCGCGCCATTTGCGGCGGCTTCGGTGGAATGCGTCTCGGTTGCCACGTCTTACGTCCTCTCGTCGTCTTCGGGCGCCTGGCCCATCTCCTGCGCCTGGAACTCCTTAGCGGTGCGCATCATCGTGCGAACCCCAGCCACGAAGCCCAGCAATGTGAACAGTATGAGAAAGATCGGGATCGTCCCGAACAGGCTGTCCAGCCCGAATCCCATACCGAAGCCGATCAAGAGACCGGCGACCAATTCGATCACCATCCGCCAGCCCTGCTGGGCCTGGGAATAGTGCTCGTCCTGGTGGCGCTTTTCCGGCGCCCCGGCCTTCTTCGCAGCCTCGATCCGGGCTTCCAGCGCTCGCAGACGCTCATTCGGATCAGGTTCGGACATGAGGAAAGCCCCCATCGGACGAGTGCGCCTTTGCTATGTGGGCGGCCCCGCAGAGTCAAGCGCGCCCACATCCAACGTAAAAACATGTTAACCAACTGTTATATAACAATAAATGTTCGGAACAGAAACGGTGCGCCCTTCCGCCGCGCCGGGCGTTAGCGCTGACTCCGGAAGAAATCCATATTCAACCAAATGGTTGACGAATGCGCGGGCCTTGCGCAAATGGGCGCATGAGCGACGCTCTCGATACCACCTTCGCGGCGCTGGCCGATCCCACCCGCCGGGCGATCCTTACCATGCTTCTCGAAGATGACATGGCGGTCACCGACGTGGCCGAACCCTTCGAGATGTCGCTGGCCGCGATTTCCAAGCATCTCGGCATCCTCAGCCGCGCCGGGCTGATCAGCCAGGAAAAACGCGGCCGGGTGAAATGGTGCAAACTCGAGCCCGACGCCCTGCGAGCCGCCTCGGTCTGGATGCAAGGCTTCGGCCAGTTCGAGCCGGTCAACCTCGACGCCTTCGAGCGCTTCCTCGCCGCCGAGCTCGGCGAGGCGCAGCCCGAGGACCCCGCCGCCTGATGCACAGCTTCGATCGCATTCCCGCGCCTCATGTCGACACGCTGCACGGTGCCGTTGCCGTGCCGCCCGCCGCGGGCCACAACCTGCCCGGCGGCGTGTTCGATGCGCAAGGCGATATCGTGCCGAATTCCCGCACCATGATGGGCGGTCCGCGCTGGTCGGACATCCCCGAGAGACCAAGCCCCGAAACCTTGGAACAGCTGGCTGGCCGCCATCTCTATGGCGGCGTCGGCCGGGTGCATTTCGGCCATTTCTTCATCGAGTCGATCTCACGGCTCTGGGCACTCGACCAACTCGACGGGCCCGTCGACAGTGTTCTGTTCTCACCGATGCACGGGCGCAAGCCCAAGATGACCTTTGGCAAGACGCTGGGCGAACTGATCCGCGTGTTCTGCGGCGACGTGCCCGTCACCCCCATTGCCGTGCCGACCCACGTCGAGGAAATGCTCGTGCCCAGCCAGGGAGTAGGTCACCTCAACTGGTCCACCGGCACGCCCGTGTTCCGCCGCTTCGTCCGATCCCGGCTGGAAGCCCATTATGCCCCGCTCGGCCCCGAGAAACTCTATGTCTCGCGCACACGCCTCGCCAACAAGGACAGTCTCGTCGACCAGGAAGCCCAGATCGAAGAACTGATGGCGGCGGCCGGCTATACCGTCTTTCATCCCGAGCGCTACACCATCCGCCAGCAGATCGAACACCTGATGGCCGCCCGCGCAGTGGTCGGCGCCGACGGCTCGGCCTTCCATCTTGCCGCTCATGTGCTCCAGCCGGGCACCCGTGTCGGCCTGATCAAACGCCGCCACCGCACCGCCGTCTTCAACGCCATCGCCGAACAGCTCAAGGCCTTCGGCGAGATCGAACTCTCCACCCTCCACCCGCTCAAGCCCCAAGAGCCGGGCGAGCCCCGCGCTCGGCTCAACTTGTTCCGCCTCGAGCGCGCCCTGCGACAGAAAGGGTTCATCTGAGGCGGGCCTGCGTCAGATCGCGCGTGCATCGACACTTCAGAAAGAAACACAGGGCATAGCATGGTCACGGCCGTGCGATGCCGGGCCGCTTACGCGACGGTTCCGGGCACGTCATGCTTTCAATGCCCCTCATCCTTCAAGAGCACCAACAATGCCAGCACGGTCAGGCCGACACCGCCCAGCACCAAGGGCGGCGGCACCTCGTGACCCAGCGCGATCTCCCACGCGATCACCCAGCTGGGCGTGAGGTAGGTATAGGCCATCACCTTGGCTGCCGGCAGCCGCAGCGTGGCGAACTGCAGCAGCACGAAGGTCACCGCGCTGGCGAAAACGGCCACATAGATCAGCGTCACCCACACGATCCCCGGCAGCGCCGCCCAATCGGTTGTGCGGATGTCCTGCCAGCCATAAACCGTTACCACCAGGCATCCCGCCACCAGCATTCCGAAGGTAAAGACCACCGGTGTCTCGCCGCGGTTCAGAAACCGCACCATCGGGGTATAGGCGGCGTGCGCGACGCAGCCCCAGAAATAGATCACCTCGCCGCGCCCCACCGCAAAGGCCCGGAACGCGCCCCAGTCGGCGCGGAAGATCACCCACAACGCCCCTGCGCCCCCCAACGCCAGTGCCGCCGCCATCCTTGCCGTGGTCACCTGCCGCAGCATCACGTATCCGATCACCGCCGACAGGACTGGCGTCAAGGTAAACACCGCCGCCGCCGAGACCGGTGGCGCCGTCTTCAGCCCCTCGAACATCAGAACGAAGTAGGTGGCGAAGGTCCCGCCCAGCAGAAAATAGCGCCAGGGCGCCTGCGCCGCCGCGCGCGGGATCCCGGTGGTGATCAACGCGGCGGCGCCCACCAGAACCGCGGCGATCAGAAAGCGCGGTGCGTTCAGCGCCGCCGGCGCGATGTGCGGCGCCGCCATCACCCCGAGCGAAAAAGATCCTGCCACCAGCGCCGAAAAAGCCAGCATCGCCAGATGCCCCTGGCCTGCTCGACTCAAGGCGCGTGCGGTCACTTGAAGTGTTCCTTGAGGTACTGCACCAGGGCCTGCACCTTGGCAGTGCGATGCAGGTCCATATGGGTGACCAGCCACAGCGGTACGTCCCAGTCTTCCCGGTGCCCCAGCACCTCGACCAGCGCATCGTTGCCCAACGCCTCCGCGCGCGGCAGGAAGCCGAGTCCCGCCCCGGCCAGAATGGCCTGCTCCTGCGCCCGGAAATCGTCGGCCCGGAACGTCATTGCCTCAACCGGTGCGTGACCGCGCAGCCACACCGCGAACGGCGCGCGCGACTCTGTGTCGTCGGTCGTCACAAAGTGATGCTGCATCAGTTCAGCCTCGCTGGCGGGCCGGCCCTGTCGCTCCAGGTAGTCGCAGCTCCCGAACAGCCCGACCTCGAGCACCGTCAGCCGCTGCACCACGTTGTCGAGCTCGCCCGGCGCCTCGGACCCGGCGCGAACTGCTACATGGGCCTCGCCATATTCCAGCCGGAACACCCGTTCGCTCGCCAGAAGCCGTACAACCACGCCGGGATGCTCGATCTGAAACGCTCCCAGAACCGGCGCCAGAAGCGGCGTGATTTCAGGCAGTGCCGTCACCACCAGCTCGCCCGTGACCTCGCTGCCCCGGCCCTTGATCCGGCCGGCCAGTTGCGAGAACTGCTCGTCGGTCGCCTTGGCCACACGCAGCAGGTCTTCACCGGCTTCGGTCGGCGTATAGCCGCGGGCATGGCGCTGAAACAGTTTCACGCCCAGGCGCCCTTCCAGCGCATCGATATGGCGGATCACGGTGGCGTGGTGCACCCCCAGCGCCTCGGCCGCGCCACTGACCGTACCACAACGCGCCACATGATAAGCGGTGCGTACCTCGTCCCAGTGTTCCATTTTACCCTCGCTCCGATCAATCTGTGCACATGCTCACACAGATACGACATTTTCGCCGACAGCGTGGAAAAACGCAATTTATACTGGCGCGGGACACGCGTATTCTGTCGCCATGAAAGTCAAGAAGAACACCGACCACACACTGATCGCCGAAGACAATCCGTGGCTCTTCGGCTTCATGATCATCGGCTTCATCCTGGTCTTTTCCGGCGTAGGCGTTTTCCTTATTGCCGACGGCGAATGGATGGGACTGGGCTTTCTCGCGGGCGGCTTGCTGCTCGCCCCGATCTTCTTCGTCATCTTCGTCCGCCGCGTGCAACTGGTCTTCTACCGCCCCGAAGGCTGGGCCGAGATCCGCCGCAAGAACGTCTTCCGACAGACAGCCACCCGCTATGACCTGTCCGAGATCCGGCGCGCCGTGGTCCAGACCACAAGCGGCGACAGCGGCACGCTCTACCGCGTCGCCCTGGTCGTCGAGAAGGGCGGGGTCGAAGGCGACATCCCGCTCACCCAAGCCTATTCCAATGTCGGCGACCATCGCGGTGTCGCCCAGGCGATCAACGCCTGGTTGGGCGTTTCGGAGACGGAGCTTTCGGATACCGCCTGAGCCGCCCCGCCCCGCGCCATTCCGCCTCCAGCGCCGCGCGCTCGGCCTCGATCAACGCGTCCAGATCGGCAATCTGCGCGCCGCGCCCCTCCAAGTGGTCCTTCAGCCGGTGCGAATGCAGGATGGTGGGGCGCACATCGCCCGGCTCCCAGGCATCCAGCATCGTCACCCGGCGCAGGTTGAACTCGGGCGGCAGCACGTAGAACCTCAGGTCCGAACGCCACAGCATGTCCTTCAGGATCACCTGATCGCGGTCCACCTGCGCCTCGGCAAACCGCCTTGCCCAGTCCAGCAGAAAGCCGGTCACACGGTCCGATCGCCGGTATAGCACCACGCCCGAATTCATCTGCGGAAAAGCATAAGGCGTTTCCGCCTCCAGCCCCTCGCGGATCAGTGCCGTGTCGCGCCGCATGTCATGCGCCAGCGCCATCTCGAACCGCTCCAGCACGTCGAACAGATCGCCCAGCGGCGCCAGCACCAGCGTATCGCAGTCAAGGTAGAGCGTGCGTGCGAACCGGGTCTGCGCCATGCAATCAAGTTTCGAGCGCGGATGCGGATCGGCAATCCGATGCACCCTGTCGAAAAGCCCGTCCTGCACGTCCTCCGGGTCATCGGTGAACAGATCCACCGCAAGCTCCGGCTGCACCGCGTTCAGTGACCGCGCCGAGGCCTCGGCCAACGCGCGATAGCCTGCTCCGGTCGCGACATAGATCACACCCTTCTCCATGACCTCAGCCTAGCGTGCGCCCGGCGCGCCGAACAGGCCCCGCATGTCCGCCTCAACGGTCGGCCGGCGGCCGCGGGTAAAGCGCCGTCCTCCCCGACGCGCGTGTACGGCCTCCACCCGTCATTCCTCGCCGCGCCGCAACAGCCCCTTCATCCTTTCCAGCGCGCCTTTGACCTTGCCATCGGACTGTCCGGCCGCGTCCTTCGCCTCGTCGGTCGTCGCTCGCCCGATCAACTGGTCCGCCACGATGTCCCAGAACCCTGACAAATCCCCTGACCGCGCCACCGCGATCTGCTTCTGATCAAGGTTCAGCCGGTAATGGAACTCCGCATCGCCGCCCTTGGCCGCCACGATCTTGCCGAACCCCTTGGCCAGCGCCGTCTCCCGCAGCCCGGCTCCCGCCGGTGCTGTCACCTCAAGCCCCTCGAAGGCCAGCCGCCAGTCCATCTCGATCCAGTCCTCCTCAAGACTCCAGCGGTCATCGACGCGCGCCGAGACCGTACCGCCGTTCAGCCAGGTCAGCGGCGCCCTCGGCACCAGCAGCTTCAGCTTGTCGGCCTCGACCGCCTCGAACCGCCAGAAGGTCTCGCGCCCGTAATCGGTGATCGCCCGGGTTTCCACCGACAGACTCTGACCGGCCACTTGGGCCTGCATGTTAGAGCGGAACAGCAGATCGAAAAGCGCCGTTTCGCTGCGGAACGGCACCACTTCGGCCCGGGTGACGACAAAGGGATAGGTCGCCGTGCCCCTTGGCCGCACCTCAAGTGCGACATCCTCGACCCTGATGGCATCGGCAATGAACGCCCGCCGCTTCGATCTGCGTTTGTCCGGCGTCTTGCCGTTCCGCTCGGGTGGGGTCACGAAACCACGCACGCCTACCACCTCGGCCTGTTCGATCCGCGGCTCAGCCAAAAGGCTGGTCAACACCACGTCCAGCGCCACCCGTTCCGCCGTCACATCGAATTCCAGACCCGCACCCGCCTGCCGCCGCATCCGGATGCCGTCCAGCGCCAGTTCGCCCGTCAGAAGGTTCCCGGCACTGCGCTCATAGGTGATCTCCACACCCGACTTGGCCTCGGCCCGGTTCAGCCCCCAGCGCAGGATCGGATCGAAGAAAAGATAGCTCGCCGCGATCCCTGCAAGCCCGATCGCAAACACAATCCCCGCGCTCCAATGTACCAGCTTGCGCGGAATCAGCGGTTTGCGCGCCGGGGCCGGTCCCGCACCCGCCTCATCCGCCGACCGAAGTTTTTTCCGCCGCTTTCGACCAAGCAATTCGAACAACAATCCAAACAGCGCGATCAGCACCTCGCCGACGAAACTGAACACCGCGCCGGCTACCGCCACGACCGGCACCATCAGGATCTCGAGCAGCGGCGCAAAAAGAATAAGAAGCGCTTCCAAGAAACTTGCCTCCGGCAATCACGACACGCGCCGACCCTAGCGGCCCTGTCGCGCGGGTCAAACCCTCACGCTTGACTCGCCTGCGCTACAGGCCTACATCCCCGGTAAATCTCCGGAAGTTCACAGGCTTCCGGTCCCTTGGGCCTTGTCCCGGGATCGCCCCCCACCAGCGCGTTGCGCCCGTGGGGGCATTTGTGCATTCGCCGTCTGGCCCCCACATGAGGGTCAGGCAAACGACAACCGGTCAAGGAGGCCGCAATGTTTGAAAACCTGTCCGAGCGCCTGTCCGGCGTCTTCGACCGACTGACGAAACAGGGCGCGCTCTCCGAGGACGATGTCAAGACTGCCCTGCGCGAGGTCCGTGTCGCACTTTTGGAAGCCGACGTGTCGCTCCCCGTCGCCCGCGATTTCGTCAAGCGGGTGCAGGAGCAGGCCACCGGCCAGGCCGTCACCAAGTCCATCACCCCCGGCCAGCAGGTCGTCAAGATCGTCCACGACGCCTTGGTCGACACGCTCACCGGCGACGAAGACCCCGGCAAGCTCAAGGTCGATAACCCGCCCGCGCCGATCCTGATGGTCGGCCTGCAGGGCGGCGGCAAGACCACCACCACCGGCAAGCTCGCCAAGCGTCTGAAGGACCGCGAAGGCAAGAAAGTGCTGATGGCATCGCTCGACGTTTATCGCCCCGCCGCGATGGATCAGCTTGCCATCCTCGGCCAGCAGATCGGCGTCGATACCCTGCCCATCGTGCCCGGCCAGAAACCCGTCGACATCGCCAAACGCGCCAAGCAGCAGGCGGCCTTGGGCGGTTACGACGTCTACATGCTCGACACCGCCGGCCGCCTGCATATCGACGAAGTGCTGATGCAGGAGGTCGAAGACGTCCGCAACGTGACAGAACCGCGTGAAACCCTTCTGGTGGTCGACGGCCTCACCGGCCAGGTCGCCGTCGAAGTGGCACAAGAGTTCGACGACAAGATCGGCATTTCCGGAGTCGTGCTCACCCGGATGGACGGCGACGGCCGCGGCGGTGCCGCGCTGTCGATGCGCGCGGTGACCGGCAAGCCGATCCGCTTTGTCGGCCTTGGCGAAAAGATGGACGCACTGGAAACCTTCGAGCCCGAGCGCATCGCCGGCCGTATCCTCGGCATGGGCGATATCGTCAGCTTGGTGGAAAAGGCCCAGGAAACCATCGAGGCCGAACAGGCCGAACGCATGATGAAGCGCTTCCAGAAGGGCCGCTTCAACATGAACGATCTGAAGATGCAGCTCGAACAGATGATGAAGATGGGCGGCATGGAAGGCGTGATGGGCATGATGCCCGGTATGGGCAAAATGGCCAAACAGGTCGAACAGGCCGGATTTGACGACAGCATCCTGAAACAACAGATCGCGCTGATCAATTCGATGACCAAGATCGAACGCGCCAATCCCCAGATCCTTCAGGCCAGCCGCAAGAAACGCATCGCCAAGGGCGCCGGGCTCGAGGTCAGCGATCTCAACAAGCTTCTGAAGATGCAGCGCCAGATGGGCGACATGATGAAAAAGATGGGCCGCATGGGCAAAGGCGGCATGCTGAAACAGGCCATGAAGGGCATGTTCGGCAAGGGCGGACTGCCCAAGGACATGGCCGAAGGCATGGACCAGCAAGCGCTGGAACAGGCCGCCAAGCAGCTCGGCAAGGGCGGCGGGTTGCCCGGCTTGGGCGGCGGCGGCATGGCGCTGCCCCCGGGTCTCAGCGGGTTCGGGAAGAAGAAGTAACGTGTCGCCCCGAGCCGCATATCCCCACGAATTGCCGATCGAGGGCAACACAGCGGAATTCGCCGCGATCCTGCGTGCGTCTCTGCCGCAGCTTGTGGCCGAGCGCCTCGCTCTCCATGCACCCGTTCTCGAAGACTTCGCTGACTATCGTGAAATCCTGATGTCCGGCCGCGCACGTTTCATGCAAGACAAGCCGCCGAGCCGCCAAGGCGCGTGGCGCGACGACAAGACCGCCGCCGAATTCGACGAACCGGTCCTCGTCTACCGCCACCTCCCGCGCGGAGGAACCGCATGACCCTCTCGCTCACCATCCCCACGCTCGAAACCGCCCGGCTGATCCTGCGCGCGCCGCAGGAAAGCGATTTCGAGTACGAGCGCGAATTCTACGCCAGCGAGGCCTCGCAATTCGTCGGCGGGCCGCAGCCCAAGCACCGCACCTGGCGGATGCTGGCCCTGTTCCTCGGCCACTGGGCACTGCGCGGCTATGGCTTCTGGGCGCTCGAGGACAAGGACACCCGCACCTATCAGGGTCGGGTCGGCCTGTGGTTCCCGCATGGCTGGTTCGAACGCGAAATCGGCTGGACCCTGATGCCACACGGCCAGGGCAAGGGCTATGCCACCGAGGCCGCCTTGGCCGCCCGCGCCCACGCCTATGACGTGCTGGGCTGGGACACGGCCATTTCGCAGATCGCTCCCGGAAACGACCCGTCCAAGGCCGTCGCCCGCCGGCTGGGCGCGCGGTTCGAGCAGGTCTACGACGACCCGGAATACGGGCCGATCGAAATTTGGCGGCACCTTGAACCCTCCGAAATCGTAAATGGTGGAATGGAAGCCTACGCATGATGGATACCGGCAGTTTCTCGATCCACACCGAGAACATCCCCACGCTAGAGACCCGGCGCCTGATCCTGCGCGGGCCCGAGGCCGAGGATTACCCTGATTTCAAGGCGACGTTTTCCTCCTATCGCTCGCGCTTCATGGGCGGGCCCTTGAATTCCTACGAAGCGTGGATGCTCTATGCCGCCGAGATCGGCCACTGGAATATCCGCGGCTACGGCATGTGGATGATCCACCTGAAAGACACCGGCGAAACCGTCGGCATGACCGGCGGCTGGATGCCGGCAAAATGGCCGGAGCGCGAGATCGCCTGGATCATCTGGCCCGACAAGGGCGGACATGGCTATGCGCTCGAGGCGACCCACGCCGCGCGCAACTACTTCTATTACAGTCAGGGCTGGGAGGGGGCGGTCAGCTATATCGACCCGAAAAACCTCGACTCGATCCGCCTTGCCGAACGTCTCGGCGCCAAGAAAGACCCGGACGCTGCGACCATCGACGGTTCGGATGCGGTCTATCGCCATCCCTCGCCAGAAGCCCTCAAGGGTACCCAACTCGAACATGGCATCGAAATGGAAATCGCGCACTACGCCGACCCACTCTTCAAGCCGAAAGGATGGGCCATTGACTGACGCCGTCACCCGCGCAGCCGCGCTCCTGAAAGACCACCGCCTGAGCATCGACCGGCTCGACGCGATCCTGGTCTATACGCTGGGCGAACGGTTCAAGCACACCCAGGCCGTGGGCAAGCTCAAGGCCGAACACGATCTTCCGCCGTCCGATCCCGCGCGCGAAGCGCAGCAGATCGCCCGGCTCGAAGCTTTGGCGAACGAGGCCGATCTCGACCCCGAATTCGCCAAGAAGTTCCTCAATTTCATCATCGCTGAAGTCATTCAGCATCACAAACAACACCAATCGTAAGGCGGGTCACCCGCCAAACCCGCCATTCAAAGGAGACACGAACAATGGCAATGAAAATCCGGCTCGCCCGCGGCGGCTCGAAAAAACGTCCCTTCTACCGCATCGTCGCAGCCGACTCGCGCATGCCGCGCGATGGCCGCTTCATCGAAAAGCTGGGCACCTACAACCCGCTGCTGCCGAAAGACAGCGAAGAGCGCGTCAAGATGGACATGGAGCGCGTGCAGTACTGGCTCGGCCAGGGCGCACAGACCACCGACCGCGTCTCCCGGATGCTCGAGGCCGCCGGCGTGCTCGAAAAGAAAGAGCGCAACAATCCCAAGAAGGGTACCCCGGGCAAAGCCGCGCAGGAGCGCGCCGAAGCCAAGGCCACCAAAGCCGCGGAAGCGGCTGAAGCCGCCGCTGCGCCAGCCGAAGAGGAGGCCCCGGCTGCGGAAGCCCCCGCCGAGGGCGCGCCGGCTGAAGAAACTGCTGCCGAAGAGACCACCGAGTAATCGGCGCACCCTGCCTGCGGCCCCACCGCAGGCAGGGCACACTCCCCGGACCGAACCCTGGCCGGACCGGGTCACACACAATGATTGGGGCAAAACCCATGCCTGATCGCATCTGCGTCGGCGCGATTGCAGGCGCCTACGGTGTCCGCGGCGAGGTTCGGCTGAAAAGCTTTACTGCCGATCCGCAGGCGATCGCCGACTATTCCCCGCTGACCAGCGAGGACGGTACACAATCCTTCACGGTCACGATCACCCGCCCGATCAACAACGGCTTTGCCGCCCGGTTGTCAGGCATTTCCACAAAAGAACAGGCCGACGATTTGCGCGGGCTCAGGCTCTACGTCTCGCGTGACAAGCTGCCCTCGCTGCCTGACGACGAATTCTACCACGCCGACCTGATCGGCCTTGTCGTCGTCGACACCGGCGGCACCGAGCTCGGCCGGGTGAAATCGGTGCAGAACCACGGCGCCGGCGACCTGCTGGAAATCCACGGGCCGAACCTCAAGTCCACCGTGCTGCTGCCTTTCACGCACGAGGCGGTGCCCACCGTAGATCTCGCCGCGGGGCGTATCGTCGCCGACCCCCCCGACGGCCTGTTCTGATGACGCAAATCCTGGTCCACGCCGGTTTCCACAAAACCGGTACGACCAGCGTGCAACAAACCCTGCGCGAAAACCGCGGCCTCCTGAAAGAACGCGTCGTCCTGGCACTGCCGTGGAAATTGAAGCCGCTTCTGCATGCCGCACGGGCCTGGTCCGCCTATCGCGACCCCTTGAGCCTTGCCAAGTTCACCCACCGGGCCGAGGCCTTCGTGGCCGAACTGCCGCCGCTCAGACATCGTGGCCTGATCATGTGTTCCGAGGAACTCTCCGGCCATCTGCCCGGCCGCGGCGGCATCCCTGACTACCGCGGCGCCGTTCCCCTGATGGGCGAACTGACCCGCGCCCTGCGCCGTCGCTTTCCCGACCACGACCTCCGCGTCGTTTATTCCACGCGTGCGCCCGACGCCTGGCTCGAAAGCGCCTACTGGGAACAGGTGAAATCCTCGTCGCAAACAATGTCACTCGCCGCCTTCCGCGACCAATATACTCGGGCCGCCGATTTCAACCCCGTCCTGGCGGCCATACGGCGGGCCATCGCCCCGGCTTCACTGGAGAGTTTCGCGCTGGAAGACTGCGCCGCAGACCGCCTCGGCCCGGCCGCGCCACTGCTGCGCCTCGCCGGCCTCGACGACGCGGTGTGCGCCGGGCTCACACCGCTGCCCCCGGCCAACACCCGCCTGGCACAAGAGGCACTCGATCATCTGCTGGACCTCAATCGCACGCATCCTGACAGCGCCGACCGCGCCGCGGCGAAACAAGCCTATCTCGACACGCTCTGAGCCCAGACCAGGCCGCATCGAAGGCCGTTATGTCCCCGCCAGCCCGTCCTGACTCGGAAACAGCCGGTTCATCGGGATCGAGCGGCCGTCATCCTGCACGATCCGCACATGCCGCCGCCGCATCTGCCGCGGCTCGGCCACGCCAACCGAATGGGCGATGGTCTCGACCTCCTTGATGATCGACTTGGCGTAATCCGCCACACGATGCTCTTTCTCCTCAACCACCAGCCCCCTTTGCAGCCTCGGATCATGGGTGGTGATCCCGGTCGGGCAGGTGTTGCGGTTGCATTTCAGCGCCTGGATGCAGCCAAGGCTGAACATGAAGCCCCGGGCCGAGGTCACGAAATCGGCCCCGGAGCAGATCGCCCAGGCGACATCGCCGGGATTGACCAGCTTGCCGCTGGCGACGATGCGAATCCGGTCTTTCAACCCGTGCCGGTCGCGCAGATCGACGATCCGAGGCAGCGCCTCGCGGATCGGCATGCCGACCAGGTCCATCAGCGGCATCGGTGCCGCCCCCGTGCCGCCCTCGCCGCCGTCGATGGTGATGAAATCCGGCGCGCTTTCGGGACCGCGCTCTTCGATCAGGGCAAAGAACGCGTCCCACGGGTCGGACGAGCCCAGTACGGTCTTGAACCCCACCGGCCTGCCGGTGACCGCCCGGATATGGCCGATCATGTCCAGCAGATCGCCCCAGTCATCGATCTCGGCATGGCGGTTCGGTGAAATCGAAGGCTGCCCTTCGGCAATGCCCCTGATCTCGGCAATCTCCGCGCTCACCTTCTCACCCGGCAGGATGCCACCCTTTCCGGGTTTGGCGCCCTGCGCCAGCTTCAGTTCGAACATCTTCACATGCGGATTGTCAGACACCGCGCGCAGCTTGTCGTCGCTCAGTCGGCCGGCGGCGTCGCGCACGCCATACTTGGCCGTGCCGATCTGAAAAACAATATCGCACCCCCCCTCAAGGTGAAACGGCGACAGCCCGCCCTCACCGGTGTTCATCCAGATCCCCGCCTTGGCCGCGCCCCGGCTCAACGCCCGTACCGCCGGGCGTGACAGCGCCCCATAGCTCATACCCGAGATGTTGAAGATCGACTTCGCCTTGTAGGGAATCGCCGCTCCCGGCCCGATCACCATCGGCTCGGTCACGGCATATTGCTCGGCCAGCGGCGGAAAGGCCGCGTTCATGAAAATCGGCGTCCCGGGCACGCCCAGATTGCGGGTCGAACCGAACGCCACCGTATTGTCCATGCCTTCGGCCGCCCGCTCGACCCAATCGCGCTGGGCCCGGTTGAACGGCATTTCCTCGCGATCCATGGCAAAGAAATACTGGCGGAAGAACTCGCCCAGCGCCGTAAACAAGCGCCGGAACCGCCCGATCACCGGGTAATTGCGCCGGATCGCGTCCTTGCGCTGCAGCCGGTCGGCCACGAACAGTGCCAGCACAGCCAATACGGTCAGACCGATCACCAGCACGAACAGAGTGACCAGAATGTTGAGTGCGTTCATCGCAAAACCCATGGCCCATTCCCTCCCGACGCGATATTCTTCTCTTTGCTGCACTTTGCGGCGGATCGGCGGACGGGACAAGTCACCGCTCCGTCAGCTTTCGGGAGGAGACATCATGAAACAATTCGCACTGGCGGCCGCGACGGCTTTCTTTGCCACCGTGGCCCAGGCCCAGACCGACGTGATCACCTACACCACCGACGAAAGCTTCGAGGACGTGGTCTTCGGACTGGAGAACGCCATCGTCGATGCCGGGCTGGTGGTCGATTCTGTCAGCCATGTCGGCGATATGCTGGAACGCACCAAGGCCGATGTCGGCTCCGACGTGACCATCTTCGCCCATGCCGACACCTATTCCTTCTGCTCGGCCGCGATCTCGCGACGGGTCATGGAGGCGGATCCGATGAACGTGGTATTCTGCCCCTATGACATCTTCGTCATCCAAAGACCCGGCGACGACAAGGTGACGATCGGTTTCCGCGACTATCCCGACGGCGCCATGCAGGCCGTCGAAGACCTGCTCGACGGCATTGCCAGGGCGGCGATCGGCTTGAACTGAAGACCACTGCCAAGAGCCGCCCGGGCGGCCCGACCGGCGCCATGCGCTCTTGTGCCCATGGCGGGACCGTGATTCTCGGCGAAATCCGGCCGGTCCCTTGGCTGAAATGGACAATGTACGGCGCACCGCGGAACTGTTTCGCGGACATGCACGAATATGTTTTCCGAAACGGGCAAAATCCGTGAATATGTCCAATTTCCGCCACATTTCTTGGGGCGGCCCGGGCCCCGTGCTACCCAGTTTACCCTAGTCGATACCGGCACTGCCGATGGGCGGCCCGCCGTGCAGGCGGGCCTTCGTGCCGCGACAATTTGAGAATGTTGAAGGACGCGAATACATGATTGCACTTGGGCCGACGATCCTCGGGACACCGCTCGACGACAAGCTTTCTGGCACCAGCGCCGCGGACTGGGCGGTTTTGCTCGAAGGCGCCGACATCTTTTCCGGCGCTGACGGCGATGACACGATCGAGGGCGGCCCGGGCAACGACACCCTGTTCGGCGATGGCGGCCATGACCTGATCCTCGGCGGTGCCGACGGCGACCGGATCTACGCTGGTGCGGGCGATGATATCGTGAATGGCGAAGCGGGGCGCGACCGGATCTACGGCGAAGACGGCGCCGACACCCTGTCCGGCGGCGATGGCAACGACCAGCTCTTCGGCGGGACCGGCGACGACCAGCTCGACGGCGGCGCCAACAACGATCTGCTCGACGGCGGCGATGGCAGCGACACGCTGGCAGGCGGCAGCCACAACGACATTCTCCTCGGTGGCGGCGGCGCCGACCTGCTCCTGGGGGAAGGCGGCCACGACCGTCTCGACGGCGGCAACGACGCCGACCGGCTTGAGGGCGGCAGCGGCCGCGACACCCTCACGGGTGGGCTGGGTGACGATACCCTGCTTGGCGGCGACGGCCGCGACACGCTCTCGGGCGGCGATGGCCAGGACCTGCTTCTGGGCGGCAATGACGGCGACCTTCTTTCGGGCGAAGCCGACAACGACCGGCTCTATGGCGAGGCCGGGGACGACACGCTCTCAGGCGGCGACGGCCGCGACCGACTCTCAGGCGGCGAAGGCAACGATACGCTCTCCGGCGACGCCCAGAACGACCAGCTCTATGGCGACGCCGGCAACGACCTGCTTCTGGGTGGCGCCAACAACGACCGCCTCGTCGGCGGGACCGGCGACGACACGCTCGAAGGCGGGTCGCACAGCGATCTGTTGTTCGGCGGGGCCGACAACGACCTGCTTGCAGGCGACGGCGGGCATGACCGGCTCTATGGCGAGGATGGCAACGATACGCTCTCGGGTGGCGACGGCCGCGACTATCTGTCAGGCGGCACCGGCAACGACGAGCTTACCGGCGGCGCGGCGGCCGATACCTTCATCTTTGCCCCCGGCGGCGGCCACGACACGGTTACCGATTTCGAAGACGGCGTCGATGTGATCGACCTCACGGCCTATGGCACAGGGATTGTCGTGGGTGCGGTGCAAAATGGCACCGGCGTTGACATCACCGTCGACGGCACTCTCATCGCGACGCTTCAGAACGTGTCGGTCACCGACATCAACGGCAGCGATTTCCTGCTCGCCTGATCGGCGACCAACCGCAACAAAAAAACGGCCCGCCGGATCGCTCCGGTGGGCCGTTATCTTTCAGACAGTCCCGGCTCAGTGCACCACGGCATCGTCCGGTTTGGGCCGGTTGCTGGCGCCCACCCGGTCACCGATGATCAGACCCTCGGCACCGGCGCTCACCGGCACGGTCGCACCGTCCAGGATGTCGCCCGCCAGGATCGCTTCGGCCAGCGGATCCTGCAGCGCGCGCTGGATCACCCGCTTCAGCGGCCGCGCGCCATAGACCGGGTCATAGCCTTCGTCGGCCAGCCAGGTCTTGGCCGCGTCGTCCAGCTCCAGCGTGATCTTGCGACCCGCCAGGCGCTTGGCCAGACGGCGCAGCTGGATCTCGACGATACCGTCCATGTCGCCACGGCTCAGCCGGTCGAACACGATCATGTCATCGAGACGGTTGAGGAACTCCGGCCGGAAATGCGCCCGTACCGCGTCCATCACATCACGCCGCGCCTGGCCAGCATCCGCCCCCTCGGGCAGTTGACTCAGAGCCTGGCTCCCGAGGTTCGAGGTCAGCACGATCAGCGTCTGCTTGAAGTCGACCGTGCGGCCCTGACCGTCGGTCAGCACGCCGTCATCGAGCACCTGCAGCAGCACGTTGAACACTTCCGGGTGCGCCTTCTCGACCTCGTCGAACAGCACCACCTGATACGGGCGCCGACGCACGGCCTCGGTCAACACGCCGCCCTCGTCATAGCCGACATAGCCCGGAGGCGCCCCGATCAGCCGGGCCACCGAATGCTTCTCCATGAACTCCGACATGTCGATGCGCACCATGGCGTTGTCGTCATCAAACAGGAACTCGGCCACGGCCTTGGTCAGCTCGGTCTTGCCGACACCCGTGGGCCCGAGGAAGAGGAAAGACCCCAGCGGCCGACCCTCGTCGTTGAGACCGGCACGTGCCCGGCGCACGGCGTTGGCCACCGCGGTCACCGCCGCATCCTGGCCGATCACCCGGCGGTGCAGGTTCTCCTCCATGCCGAGCAGCTTCTCGCGCTCGCCTTCCAGCATCTTGCCGGCGGGGATCCCGGTCCAGCGCTCGACCACAGCGGCGATCTGGTCGGGGCGCACGGCCTCTTCCACCATCATGCCCTGGTCTTCCGCCTTTTCGGCTTCGCCGAGCTGCTTTTCCAGCCCCGGAATGACGCCATAGCTGAGCTCACCGGCCTTCGCCAGATTGCCTTCGCGCTTGGCGATGTCGAGTTCCGCACGAGCCCGATCGAGTTGCTCCTTGATGTCCCGGGCCGACGCGAGCTTGTCACGCTCGGCCTGCCACTTGGCGGTCATCTCGGCGGACTTCTCCTGCAACTCGGCCAGTTCCTTCTCGAGTTTCTCCAGCCGGTCTTTCGACGCCTGATCGTCTTCCAGCTTCAGCGCTTCGACTTCGATCTGCATCTGCAGGATGTTGCGGTCGAGCTGGTCGAGCTCTTCGGGCTTGCTGTCGACCTCCATGCGCAGCCGCGACGCGGCTTCGTCGACAAGGTCGATCGCCTTGTCCGGCAGGAACCGGTCGGTGATATAGCGATGCGACAGCGTCGCCGCCGCCACCAGCGCCGAGTCCGAGATCCGCACCCCGTGGTGCAGCTCATATTTCTCCTTGATGCCGCGCAGGATACTGACGGTATCCTCGACCGTCGGCTCCTCGATCATCACCGGCTGGAACCGCCGCGCCAGGGCGGCGTCCTTCTCGACATATTTGCGGTATTCGTCCAGCGTGGTCGCGCCGATGCAGTGCAGTTCGCCGCGCGCCAGCGCCGGTTTGATCAGGTTGGCCGCGTCCATCGCGCCATCGGTCTTGCCGGCGCCCACCAGCGTGTGCATCTCGTCGATGAACAGGAGGACCTCACCGGCCGCGTTCGTCACCTCGTTGAGAACCGCCTTCAGCCGCTCCTCGAACTCGCCGCGATACTTCGCACCGGCAATCAACGCGCCCATGTCGAGCGCCAGCAGCTTCTTGTTCTTCAGCGATTCCGGCACGTCGCCGTTGATGATGCGCAACGCCATACCCTCGGCGATCGCGGTCTTACCGACACCGGGTTCACCGATCAGCACCGGGTTGTTCTTGGTCCGGCGGGACAGCACCTGCATCGAGCGGCGGATTTCCTCGTCGCGTCCGATGATCGGGTCGATCTTGCCTTCGCTGGCGGCTTCGGTCAGGTCGCGCGCGTATTTCTTCAGCGCGTCGTAGCCTTCCTCGGCACTCGCGGTGTCGGCAGTGCGGCCTTTGCGGATGTCATTGATCGCGGCATTCAGCGCCTGCGCGTTGACCGCGCCGGCATCCAACGCCTCCTTGGCCTTCGACTTGACCATGCATAGCGCCATCAGAAGGCGCTCGACCGGCACGTAGCTATCGCCGGCCTTTTTGGCCAGTTTCTCGGCCTCGTCGACAACCTTGACGAAGGCGCCGTCCATGTAAACCTGGCCAGCATCACCCGACACCTTGGCGATCTTGCCGAGCGCAAGATCCACCGCCTCGGCCACGCGCTCGGGTGCACCACCGGCGCGCTTGATCAGGTTGCTCGCCAGCCCCTGGTCATCGTCCATCAATGCTTTCAGAAGGTGTTCGGGAAGAAGCCGCTGGTGATCTTCCCGCATCGCGATCGTCTGTGCAGCCTGAATGAAACCGCGCGATCGTTCGGTGAACTTCTCCAAGTTCATGTCTCTCTCCTTTGTCAAGCTTTCCCATGTCGCGCACCCTCTCAGAGGCATGCGTCCGTCGGGAATCTCAAATTTGAAATGGGGACGAAAACCTGGCCCTTCAAGCAGCCATGTGCGGATTTTCGCACATGGTCACAATTTTCCGTGACCGCCCTACAAACTGTCATAGTCGATTTCTAAGTTATCCACAGGTTTTCCCGAAGCGCGGCGAAGCGCACAGAGCAGTAAAGGAGCGAGAACCGATGACCGCAGACAAACTGAGAATTTCCGAGATCCGCTTCAACCCGGAACGTGCCGGGTTCGAGGCACTGGTCACCGTCCATGACGGCCGCCACAGCTTCCGCTATCCCGCCTTCGTCGCGGCCCCGGTCCATGCCGAATACCGCCTCGTCGCCCGCGGTCTGACCGAGCGCGCGCTTGCCGCGCATCGCGCGGGTAAACATGGGCTGCGCGCCTGGCTCCGGCCGCTGACCGCAGCCCGACCCGTTCAGCCCGAGCTGCCCCCGCTCGCGGCTTGACGTCGGGGGGTTTTCCCCCGACAAGGGCGGCACGCCAGAGTACCCGGAGTGCCGCCCATGCCCGCTTCCCCTCAGCCCGCCAGTCCCGATGACCGCCTGATCGTCGCCCTCGATGTGCCGAACGCGCTCGAAGGCCTGGCGCTTGCCGAAAAGCTCGGCGATACGGTCAGCTTCTACAAGATCGGGCTCGGCATGCTGACCACCGGCGGGCTGGCCCTGGCGCGCGAACTCAAGGACGAGAGGGGCAAGCGAATCTTCCTCGACATGAAGTTCTTTGATATCGGCGCGACCGTGGAAAAGGCGGTGCACGGCGTGGCGCAGTTCGACCTCGATTTCCTCACCGTCCATGGCGACCCGCACGTGGTCCGCGCCGCCAAGCAGGGCGCCTCGGGCAAGGACCTCAAGATCCTCGCCGTCACCATCCTGACCTCGCTTGACCGAGACGACCTCGACAATGGCATGATGAAGCCCGGAGCAATGGCCGACATGGTGGTCGAACGTGCCGAGCGCGCCTTTGAGGCCGGCGCCGACGGGGTGATCGCCTCGCCGCAGGAGGCCGCGCTGATCCGCGCCCTGCCCGCTGCCGCCGGCCGGCTGATCGTCACCCCCGGCGTCCGCCCCGCCGGGGCCGACCGCGGCGACCAGAAGCGTATCGCCACGCCGGGTCGGGCCATCCGCGACGGTGCCGACCACATCGTCGTCGGCCGCCCGATCTGGCAGGCTCCAGACCCTGCCGCCGCCGCCCGCGCCGTGATCCAGGACCTGCCGTAGGCCTCTCGTTCACACTCGCCCATCGGCATTTGCCGCCGCCACTCCGGCAAGCTCTCCTGCCCGGTATCCGGTATAATGTCGCGTCCGCCATGAAGCCCTAAGGTTTCGCGTCGGCAACGGACCGACCCGCGCCGAAGACATGTCGGCGCACGAGCGGGCTGAGCCCGCCCAGAACCAGCCCGATCGAGAACAGACACCACACCGCCGGTATTTCGTTGGGATTGTCCGTCAGCACCGTCGCAAGCATCGGACCAAGCATCGCGTGGAAAATTACCAGACGCCACGCGCCATAGAAAAGTGGCAACACAAATACCGACAAAACATAAGCCGGGAAGGGAAAATAGTCCCGGAACACCTCTCCCAGCGATCCCCACATATCGTTGAGCTGCATCTCCCAAGCGATGTGCCAGTTGCCCGAAAACGTGCAAAAGGCCGGACCACAGAGTATGTCGCCGGGCCTGCATCGACCGGCCCAATCGAACGGCACCAGACGCATCAGGATCAGGATCGTGGCAAGCCCTGCGGCCGCATAGACCAGCCGCCTCGTCGCCGGAGGCACGACAGCCGGCGCCACGGCCATGGCAAAGGCGTTGATGAAGATCGGCTGCAACGCGATGTGTATGTAGGACAGCACCGTGACCGACTGGTTCACCGGCAGGCTGCATTCATCGACCACCCAGTAGCCGGCAACCTGCAAGGCCTCCATCAATGTGAAGAACCCGAGGGTTATCGGAATCGCCGAGGGTTCGCCCCGCCGGGTCGTGATCACGGTTGCGGCAGCGCCAATGCCAACCATCGCGACCGAGGCGCCTTCGCTCCAGCACATCTTGCTCGTTCCCCATATTGTTCCGTCAATTCTGTAAGGCGCGTTCTCATCGGTCAATGACGCAATCGATCAGACAGGTGTTTTTGTTTGGGCGCCATCGGCAGCCCACGTCGGCCAGATCCCTGTCACTTGCCAGGCCGATCCAGAAAGCGCACCCTATGGGCGAGGAGGCCTCATTGATGAAACCGCAAGAGATGTCTCGGCGCCAGCTGGAGCGCACCGCCAGTCACCACGAAGAAGCGATGAACCGCCTGCGCCGGTCGATCGGCCTGATCGGCGTCGGCCTACCGATCCTGCTGCTCGCCGGCGTCGCGCTGTTCGGCGTCGCCATGCAGGACTCGATCTCCGAGTTCTTTTTCACCCCGATGCGCGAGGTCTTCGTGCTCACCCTGACCGGTATCGGCGTCTTCCTGATCAACTACTACGGCCACGACCCCGAACGCGGCGATCTGCTCACCGACTGGCGGGTCTCGACCACGGCTGGGGTCACTGCGCTGGGCGTCGCGTTGATCCCCACCTTCTGCGGCCCCGAGGCTTGCTATCGCCCGCTCTCCCTGCTCGACGGCCTGATATCCAGCGACATGCTGCAAAGCGCCCTGCATTTCGGTTCCGCCGGGTTGTTTCTCACCGCGCTGGCGGTGATGTGCCTCAAGCTCTTCACCAAGACCGACCGGGCGTCGCCCGGCCGCCACAAGCTGCGCCGCAACCGCCTTTACCGTGCCTGCGGCTGGACCATCGTGGCGATGGTGGCGGGCCTGTTCGTCTTCAAACTCCTGCTGCGCGACATCGGCCGCAGTTGGGACGCGGCCTGGCACTTCACCTTCTGGGCGGAATCCGTCGCCGTCTGGGCCTTCGGCATCGCCTGGCTGGTCAAGGGCGAGGCCATGGCCCGCACCCTCACCTTCCTGCACGGCCGGGACTGACTCGCGGCCGTTGATCCCCCACGCCGCCAACCCGGCGGTGTTGGGCAGATAAGCGCCGGTAATCCCGGTCTCTTTCGCAAGCTTCTGCCGGTTCACAGGCGGTTCTTTGCCCGCAGCCGCAATTCGCCCCGGTCTCGCCATAATGCCGTCAAAGCAATGGCGTGGATGGGCGTGCGCGACACCCACGGCTTACAACCTGAAGGACAGCTAGAAGGACAGCGATATGCCCAACCCGACCCAAGGCACGACCGGCACACATCTCGACGACATCATCGACATGATCTGGGCAGATGCCGACCTCGTCGATCACATCTCCGAGGCCGACATCATCGGCGGCACCCAGGCCGCCGACGCGATCAACCAAATGATCCTCGAAGCGATCGAGACGCACGGCCTGTTCGACGATGGGTTGATCCAGGTCGAGGATATCTACGTCATCAACCAGTATATCCGCGACAACTATTACGACGAATTCGTGGCCCTTCACGGCGATGACGAGGGCTACATGGAAACCGGCTATCACCTCGTCCAGAATGATGGCGGCTCGACCACGCTGGAATACGAACAGCTGGTCAACACCGTGTTCGACGGCATCTACCATCTCGGTTTCGAAATCGTTGATGGCCGGATCTACAACGAGGACGGCAATGCCAATGCCACGGTGACCGACCTCGCGCACTGGCTGACTTGGGTCATGACCGGCGGGTTGTCCTACTATTTCGGCACCGAGACCAACAACCGTGTGAACGGCGAGATCCTCGACGACACGCTGCTGCTCGGGGCCGGCGACGATACCGGCAACGGCGCCGGCGGCGATGACACGATCAAGGCCGGTGCCGGGGCCGACCATGTCAATGGCGGCGACGGTCACGACGTGCTGCATGGAGAGCTTGGCCATGACCATCTCTCGGGCGGCAATGGCCGCGACACGCTCTACGGCGAAGCCGGCGACGACGTGCTTTCGGGCGGCGACGCCGAGGACAAGCTGATCGGCGGCAGCGGCGCCGACTCGCTCTACGGCGGCAATGAAAACGACACGCTCGATGGCGGCGGAGGGGCCGACCGGGTCTATGGCGACTACGGCAATGACGTGCTGCGCGGCGGCAACGGCACCGATACGCTGGCCGGAGGCAATGGTCATGACCGGATGTTCGGTCAGCTCGGCCACGACCGGCTCTATGCCGGCGAAGGCAACGACAAGCTGTATGGCGGCATCGGCAACGACTCCCTTTACGGCGACGAGGGCAACGACGAACTCACCGGCAACTCCGGCAATGACGAGCTTTGGGGGGGCGACGGCAACGACACCGTCCGCGGCGGACTGGGCGACGACAAGCTCGGCGGCGGGGTCGGCTTCGACAAGCTGTTCGGCCATGCCGGCGACGACACGCTCTATGGCCAGGAAGGCCTCGACAAGCTGTTCGGTGGTGCCAACAACGACCGGCTCTACGGCGGCACCGGTGCGGATACGCTCAACGGCGGCGACGGCCTCGATACGCTTTACGGCGAAGATGGCGACGATCTTCTCATCGGCGGCCTCGGCGCCGATTACCTGCATGGCGGCTTCAACAATGACACGCTTTACGGCCAGATCGGCGACGACTCGCTCTACGGCGCCGAGGATGACGACATGCTCTACGGCGAGGCCGGTGACGACAGCCTGCGCGGCCAGGACGGCAATGACACGCTGATGGGCGGCGAGGGCAACGACAACCTCGATGGCGGCGCCGGGGCCGACACCTTCCTGTTCACCGCCAGCGACAACGGCAATGACGAGATCCACAATTTCGATGCCGCCGAAGGCGACCGGATCGTGATCCAGAGCGGGATCGACGTGGAACTGGCGTCGTTGTCGGGCGGTGACCACACGTTGGTCATCCTGACCGATTCCACAACCGGCACGGTCGTGGGCACCGTCACCGCCTACTGGGCCGATATCGAGATGAGCGACATCGTGATCGACGACACCGCCTTCGTCTGAGGCACATGTCCACGGGCCTCCCGGGGGACACGCCCCCTGAGGGGTCCGCGCCGGGCCGCTCCAGGACCAAGGCACACAACATCCGCGCGGCGCCATCCCGGGCGCGGCGTCCCGGGCGGGCGGCCCGCCCCTCCGTTCAGTCTTCGTTGATGTCCCGGGTCCAGACCTTCTTCTGGCCTTTGCGCTCGCCCTCGATGCGGCGCAGCACCAGCCAGGCCACCAGCGAGGCCAGCGCAAAGACCAGTAGCTTCATCGACAGCGATCCGGTCAGCAGGGCGGCAATCTGCTGCCCGCCCAGCGCCAGCAGCAGGCCGACCACCACGGCGCCCACCGCGAAGCCGACGAAGATGAAGCCCGGCGCGAACAGCTCCAGGATGGCCAGAACCAGACCGCCGGCCACCCACACCCACCAGGTATCAAGGTAATCCATCACTTCGCCCCCTTCAGCATGTTGAAGGCATCACCAAAAGCCTCCAGCACGTTGGCCGGCAGCAGAACCGTCTGGTTACCCTGGCCTTCGCCAACCTTGGTCAGCGCCTCGACCTGCTTCAGCGCCACCTGGTATTGCGCCGCTTCGAGCCCGTTGTCCTTGATCGCCTGCGCCACCACGCCGGTGGCATAGGCCTCGGCATCGGCCTGGATGCGCCGCGCCTTGGCCACCTGTTCGGCCGCGTAAAGCTCGGCATCGGCATTCAGTTCGATCGCCCGCTTCTCCCCTTCCGCCCGGGTCACCGCGGCGCGGCGTTCCCGTTCGGCGTTCAGCTGCTGCAACATCGCATCCCGCGTCGCCTGGTCGAGGTTCACATCGAGAATCTCGGCCCGCGTCACCTCGATCCCCCAATTGTCGACCGCGTCCTCGACGCTGGCCTTGATATGAGTGATCAGCTGGGACCGGTTCGACTGCACCTCGTCAAGCTCCATCTTGCCGATCTCGGCCCGCACGATCCCCGCTACCGTGGTGGCAATCGCCGCATCCACGTCTCGGATCCGGTACACCGTCTTTTCCGGTTCCAGAATGCGGTAGAACACGCTGGTTTCGACCTGCACCAGCACGTTGTCGGCGGTGATCGCGTCCTGGCTGGCATTGGGCAGCTGGCGTTCGAGAATGGAAATCTTGTGTCGCACCCGGTCGAGGAAGGGCACGATGAAGTTGATCCCCGGCCCCAATACGGATTTCAACCGCCCGAAGCGCTCGACCACGTGCTTTTCGGACTGCGGTACGATCCGCACGCCGAGGAAGATCGAAATGATGATAAACGCTGCCAGCAGCAGCAAAATGACCGAACTGTTCGAAACCTCGTTCACAATCTGATCCGGGTTCATATCCAACTACCTTTCAAGACGAAACTGCCCTTCATATTGGGTGTGCATCGGCAATTTGGAAGAAAAAAGCCGCGAAGCGCGCCGTTTCATGGCATTTGCGCCACGCCCGCGACGGCCCATTTTTCTGGCAGAACAAGCGGCGAACATGTAGGCTGCCGGCCATGCCCGCCCTGTGCCGCACCTGTCTTGAAACCTTCGATGACGGCCGCCGCTGCCCGGCCTGCGGGTCCCCGCGCGTGACCGCCCACCCCGAGCTGTTCAGCCTCTCGATCGCCCACATGGATTGCGATGCCTTCTATGCCAGCGTGGAAAAACGCGACAATCCCGACCTGGCGGACAAGCCGGTGATCATCGGTGGCGGCAAGCGCGGCGTCGTCTCCACCGCCTGCTATATCGCCCGCATCCGCGGCGTGAAATCCGCCATGCCGATGTTCCAGGCGCTGAAACTCTGCCCCGACGCGGTGGTCATCCGCCCGCGGATGAAAGTTTACGCCGAGGTCTCGAAACAGATCCGCGCCCTGATGGACGAGTTGACCCCCGACGTCGAACCGCTGTCGCTCGACGAAGCCTTCATGGATCTCTCGGGCACAAGGCGCCTGCACGGCCATCCTCCCGCGGTGATGCTCGCGCGGCTGGTCAAGCGCATGAAGGACGATCTCGGCCTCACCGGCTCCATCGGCCTTTCGCACAACAAGTTCCTGGCGAAAATCGCCTCCGACCTCGACAAGCCGCGCGGCTTTTCGGTGATCGGCCAGGCGGAAACCGCCGCCTTCCTGCAAGACAAACCGGTGCGCCTGATCTGGGGCGTGGGTCAGGCCACGCAGGCGCAGCTAGAAAAAGCCGGCATCCACCGCTTTTCCGACCTGCTCAGGTGGGAGCGCGAAGACCTCCATGCCCGCTTCGGCGCGATGGGCGACCGGCTCTACCATCTCGCGCGGGGCGAAGATCACCGCCGCGTCTCGGCCAACGCGCCGGTGAAGTCGATTTCGAACGAGACCACGTTTTTCGAGGACACCGCCGACCCCGACCTGCTCGACGGCCATATCTGGCGGCTGGCCGAAAACGTCTCCGACCGGGCCAAGGCCCGCGGGATGGCTGGCAGGGTGGTGACGCTCAAGCTCAAGCGCGCCAACCACGCATTGCTGACCCGCCGCGTGACCCTGCACGACGCGACCCAGATGGCCGACACCATCTACCGCACCGCCCGCGCCCTCTATGACGCGGCGGGCGACCAGGGCCCCTACCGCCTCATTGGCGTCGGCATCTCGCATCTCGTCGCCGAGGCGCAGGCCGACCGCTCGACCGACCTGCTCGACCCGCAAGCCGCCAAACGCAGCGGCGCCGAACGCGCCACCGACGCCATCAGGGCGAAATTCGGCGAGGGGGCGATATTGAAGGGGCGGGCACTGAGATAAGTTTTCAGAAAGGCCGGTTTGAGCCCTTAGCAGACGCGATGCTCATGATTTCGCACAACGGAAACTGGGTTGTATTGCTGTAGATGGGGAATTGTTGCAGCATTTCCCATCTGAACACAGGGATAGAGACATACGATGATTGAAGCCCTACCGACGCTGACGATAAGGTCCGCGTTTCGACGGCCGACCGATGCGCAGATTTCCGCCTTTCAGGGGATTCCAACGGGATTTGTTGTGGACGCTCTTCTCGGAGGAGGCGCTCTGTCGTCCAGCATCCAGCCGATTGGAGGCGGACGGGATCTGCATTGCGTCGCCGCAGGGCCCGCTTTGACTGCCGACTGCGGCGCTGCGGATGTACTTGCAACATTCGCGTCCCTGAAATTCATCAAACCCGGCGACGTGGTCGTATCGGCGTTTGCAGCCCATACCGGTTGCGCCGCTGCGGGGGATCGCCTTGTCGGCATGATGAAAAACAATGGCGCGGCGGGTTTTGTCACAGATGGCCCGGTTCGGGACTATGAAGGCATCGTGCCAGTCGGATTACCGGTTTGGTGCGCAGGTCTTACGCCTGCATCTCCGCACATGTCGGGTCCCGGATCGGTGGGCTTTCCGATACAGATCGGCGGTCAGGAGATCGAAACGGGCGACATGATTGTCGCCGACCGAGATGGAGTGGTTACCGTTCCCTTCGAGCGAATAGACGAGGTTATCCAAAAGCTGGCGCATATCTCTGAACTGGAGACGTCATTGGACGCCGAAGTGGCTCAAGGATTGAAGGTGCCCAATTGGGTGGAGGAGTATCTGGCAAGCGACAACACCGTTCGGAAGGACTGAGAAATTTCTCAACTTATGCCACGACAGCTTCGTCCCGCTGAAGAGACATCCAAAAACCAGCCGCGCGGCCCCTTAACCCATCCCCTATCCTAACCTTACCCCACCGCACGCCAGACGGGGTGCCAGCCAGGCTGCCAGCCGGGCTGCCATACACCGGGTTTTCTGAACTCGAGCGCCGTTAACCCTGTGGGACTCTGACTTGACAAAGCTTTAGCCGGGGACCGATCACTCCGCCGCCAGCGGCAGCTCCTGGGCGCGGCCGATCTCGGCGATCTCGGCCACGACCTGGCGCATCAAGCGCCTGAAAGCATTGAAGTTTCCGTTGGGTCGCACCATCGTCTCGTTCATATAGAGCGAGCGGTCGACCTCGATCTGCACCGCGTGGCGATTCTGCGCCGGGCGGCCGTAGGTCTGCACGATATAGGCACCGGCAAAAGGCGAATTGCGGACCACGGTCAGCCCGGCGGACGCAAAAGAAGCTTCAATTCTTTCAACCACTTCGGTCGAGGCCGCCGCGCCGAAACGATCGCCGATCACCACCTCGGGACGCTTTTTCACGCCGCGCGCAATCACGTCCAGCGCCTCGTGTGGCATCGAATGGCAATCGACCAGAATCGCTTCGCCGAACAGGGCGTGCGCCTGGTTCAGCTGAAGTTCAAGCATCTGGTGATAGGGTTTCCAATAGGTATCGATCCGCCGTCTCGCCTCTGCATAGGCCAGCTTACCGCGATAGATCGGCCGCCCGCCCGACACCACCCGCGGGATCACGCCCAACCCGCTGGCAATGCGCGGGTTATGGCCCTGCTTGGCCACCCCCTCGATCAGCGCCGGGTCGAGCTCATCAGGCCCGCGGTTGAGGTCGACGAAACAGCGCGGCGCCCCGGCCCGCAGGAAAGGTGCTCCAAATTGGGGTGCAAAATCAAATAGTTGATCCACAAACGCATCTTCGGACGAACGGATTGTCTGGCGATCGAGCCGGGTCGAACGCAGGAAGGTCCAGGGATAATCCCGCCCCGAATGCGGCGAGGCGAACACCACCGAGGTGGTGCGCTTCTCGGGGTGGATCAGATCATAGGCAACCTTGGGCATCGCGTCTCCTGTTGCGACATGATTACCCGGTTTTTTCAGCGCTCAAAAGCCCTTGATCCCTGTCCCGACTCCTTTTATAGACGCGCAGACCGGCGCGGATTTTCCCGCGCCCCAGTTTATTGGGGTGCAGTCCCACCGGACCATAGGGCGGTTAGCTCAGCGGTAGAGCACTACGTTGACATCGTAGGGGTCACTGGTTCGATCCCAGTACCGCCCACCATGGAATTCACGGCCTCGCATCCAACGCGGGGCGCCCGAAACCCGAAGGCGCATGGCCCAGCGCCGCGAAAATGAGGAGAGACCGATGAAGGTCAAGAACTCGCTGCGTTCGCTGAAGAACCGGCACCGCGATTGCCGCGTCGTGCGCCGCAAAGGCCGCGTTTACGTGATCAACAAGACCCAGCGCCGGTTCAAGGCCCGGCAAGGCTGAACCTGACGCAAAGCTTTGAAAAACCGCCCGTTTTCCGGGCGGTTTTTTCGTTTCCGGGCAGAAGGTTCGGCACAGAAGCGGCCCGGACAGGCCGTTTCACAACTTCGACATGAAGCTTCCGCAAAAAACCGTCATCCTGTCCCTAGACACGAATCGCATGCCACACATCACCATGACGCCTCCGCCCGCAAAACACACCGGCCACGACAAGCTCGGCCATCCCCACGATCTGCTCGACCGCGCGCTGCGCGCCCATTTCGCTCGTCTGACCATGGGCGCCTCGCCGCATTCCGCAGCCGATGCCTGGTTCGACTGGGCGGTGCACCTGTCGCGCGCCCCGGGCCGCCAGCTCGAACTGGCCGAGCACGGGGTTGAAAACGCCTGGAAGGTCTTCGCTCACGCCATCGGCCAGGGCGAGCCCCCCTTCGCCCCCGGCCCGAACGATCACCGCTTCACTCACCACGGGTGGGCCAAGCCACCGTTCAACGCGATGCAGCAGGCCTATCTCGCACTCGAAGACTGGTGGGATCACGCCGCTTGCGACATTCCCGGTCTCCAGCATTCCGACGCCCAGCGAGTGCACTTCATGGCGCGCCAAGCGCTTGACATGGTGTCGCCGTCGAACCTGCTTTTCACCAATCCCGAGACTATCGAGGCCACCGCGAAATCCCGCGGCGGCAACCTCGCCTTGGGTGCTCAACTCTTCTGGCGCGATCTCATGAAAGCAGCGCTGCACGAAAAGGACACGCCGCCAGAGAACTTCCAGGTTGGTCGTGATCTGGCCTGCACCCCCGGCAAGGTGGTCTATCGCAACGAACTGTTCGAATTGCTGCAATACACACCACAAACCGACACGGTCCGTCCCGAACCGATCCTGATCGTGCCGGCCTGGATCATGAAATATTACATTCTCGACCTGCGGCCCGAGAATTCCCTGATCAACTACCTCGTTGGTCAGGGCTTTACCGTATTCTGCATCTCGTGGATCAATCCCGGTCCCGAGCTGCGCGACGTCTCGCTCGACGACTACCGCGCCAAGGGGGTGATGGCGGCGATGGACGCGGTCTCGACCATTTCCGGCGGCGAGAAGATCCACGCCACCGGCTATTGCCTTGGCGGCACCATCCTGGCGATCGCGGCCGCAACCATGGCCCGCGACGGCGACGACCGGCTTGCCTCCATGACCCTGCTCGCGGCCCAGACCGACTTCACCGAGGCCGGCGAGTTGCTGCTCTTTCTCGACGAAAGCCAGGTCTCGTTGCTCGAGGATCTGATGTATGATCAGGGTTATCTCGACGCCGCCCAGATGGTCGGTGCCTTCCGAGCCATCCGCGCCGAAGACCTGGTCTGGACCCGCGCGGTGCGGCGCTATCTGATGGGAATCGAGGAAGCAGCTACCGACTTGGGCACATGGAACGCCGATGCGACCCGCATGCCGGCGCGGATGCATTCGGAGTACCTGCGTGGGCTGTTCATGGAGAACCGCCTGACCGCCGGTCGTTTTGCCGTCAACGGCCGTGTCATCGCACTCTCGGATATCACCGCGCCGATCTTTCTTGTCGGAACCGAAAAAGACCACATCGCGCCTTGGCAATCCGTGTACAAGACAAAGCTCTTCACCGATGGCGACCTGACCTTCGTGCTGACCAAGGGCGGCCACAACGGTGGAATCGTTTCGGAACCCGGCCACAAGGGCCGGCACTACCGTATCCATCATCGTCCGCCCGGCGCGCTCTATACCGGGCCCGAAGAATGGTTCGCGACCAACGGCCAAATCGAGGGCAGCTGGTGGCCGGCCTGGACCGACTGGTTGGCCGGGAAAAGCGGTGATCCCACCGACCCGCCACCGTTGGGGGCACCCAAGGCCGGCTATCGGCCGCTCGACGACGCCCCCGGCAGCTACGTTTTGCAGCGCTGAGGACCCGGGTCACCAGTGCGCTTCAGCGCGACAACATGAGAACGACCATCGTTTGCTGGCTCACGAACCCGGTCACCGGCAAGCCCCGTTCACGCTGGAAGCGGCGGATTGCGCGACGGGTCTCTCGGGTAAAGTTGCCGTCCACGTCGCCGGGCTTGAAGCCCCGCACCGACAGGATCTGTTCCACCACCTTGCGCGCGCCCTGGTTCGGCAGGATCTCGGCCTCGTGCTTTCTCAACCGCTCGATCTCGGCGGCATTCTCGGACTCGGCCCGCAGTTCGGCGATGCGGTCGCGCGCCTCGGCCGCGAAACTGCCATTTGGGAAACGGTCGAGGAAACCGCGATATGCCGCGATAGTATTGGCCTCCTGTGCCCGATCCCAGGCGGCCCGTTCACGGGCCTCGGCCCGCGCGAGACGTTCTTCCAGAATCAGGTCGAGCCGGGCTTGCGCATCCTCGGCGAAAAGCCCGTCCGGGTATCGCTCGAGATAGCGTCGAAGGCTGGCCTCGTCGCGGCCCAGCTGCTGCCAGAACTGTCGGTCAGCACGTTCCTCTGCCTCGCGTCGCAACTGCGCCTCGCGTTCCAACTCGGCGGCACGCACAGCGGCCTGGCGCTGCAGTTCGGCCACTTGCCCAGCGGTCAGAAAGCCGTTGCCTTCATAGCCGGCGGAGCGCTGCCAGGCGGCAATCGCCGCCCGCGAGCCCCGGCCGAAAAGCCCGTCGATGCCGCGCGGATCGAAGCCCAGAAGCGCCAAGTTGCGCTGGATCTGGCGCCGGTCGTTGCGCGTGAGCCCCAGCGCCTCCTCAGCCTCGCGTGCCACGTCCAGCGGATCGCGCGTCAACTCGGCCAACCTGGTCCGCGCCTCGGCAGCGAACAAGCCGGCAGGAAAACGATTGAGATAGGCCTGCAGCGCCTCGAGCGACCCAATATCGCGCACCGCGTTCCAATAGGCCATTTCGCCCATCGGCCCCACGGTGGTCCGTTCACCAGCGACGGTAAAACTTTCGGCCTGCGAGCTGTATCCCCGTGCGGCGCTGTTGCGCGGCAGCCCGCGCAGCGCTTGCTCGATGCTGTTTTGCGGGTCGAGCAGAGTGTCGCGCGCCCAGCGCCGCAGCGCCCCCATCTGGCCCTGCACCACGATCACGCCCTGGGGCGCCGTCACGCTGCCAGGGCCCGGGCGCAGGCCCATGCCCAATTCGACCGCCGCATCTACCTGACCGATCATCAAAACCGCCTTGCCCGGCGCCAGGCCGGCGATCTCGGCCAAGGCACCAAGGCTCAGCCCCTGCGCCCCGATGTTGAGCATGTCCGGCTTCTCGGCGGTGTCAGCCAGAAGCCAGCTGTCACGGTCGTTTTCCGCCATCAGGCCGGTGATGGCGATGATCACCCGATCGGGCTCGGGCGTGCGCTGCATCGTCGCGCGCAAGTCGCGGGCCTTTTGCCGCATGTCGGCCAGGCTGCTATCGCGCGCCGTGAACACCGTCCAGCCGCGCTCTTTCAGGTCCTCAGCCAAGCCGGCTGCGGCCTCGCCTGCGATCAGTGGCGCCTGGCCTTCGTATTTATGGTTGGAGATCACCAGCGCCAGGTCATCCGCCCAAGCGCCGGCGGCCAGAACCGACAGGCAAATGCCCACCAGCCCGTTGAAAACGTACTTCATCGCACAGCTCCCCTGTTGATCCGAGGGCTGCGCCCCCGGGGTCAATCGTAAGTGCGCGTATCTTCGATGACTTTTCCGTCGTTGGGAAGGCTGCCAGGCGCGACGATTTCGAT
This sequence comes from Marimonas arenosa, assembly GCF_030848945.1. GTDB lineage: Bacteria > Pseudomonadota > Alphaproteobacteria > Rhodobacterales > Rhodobacteraceae > Marimonas > Marimonas arenosa. The sequence goes on along the minus strand of NZ_JANHAX010000003.1, from coordinate 411,366 downwards.
CTGGCCTTTCAACTTCAGGACTTCGCTGACCGACTTGGCATAGACCGCAGCATCGCCGCCGGCGGCCTCGATCTGCACCGTCATCGTGTCCATCTCGCCGTCGCGTCCGGCAATCACGCGTGCCTTGGCGATTTCGGTATGCTTGGCCACCAGCGCCGCCACCTGCTCGGGCCGAACGAACATGCCCTTGATCTTCGTGGTCTGGTCGGCCCGCCCCATCCAGCCCTTGATCCGCATATTGGTGCGCCCGCAAGGGCTTGCACCGGGCAGAACCGCAGAGAGATCGCCGGTGGCGAAGCGGATGAGCGCATAGTCGGGGTTCAACGTCGTCACCACCACTTCACCGACCTCTCCGGGCGCAACCGGATCACCGGTGCCCGGCGTGACGATCTCGACGATCACGCCCTCGTCGACAATCATGCCCTCCATTGCCGGGCTTTCGTAGGCGATCGACCCCAGATCGGCGGTGCCATAGCCCTGCAGGCATTGGATGCCTCGGTCGGCGTATTCCTGCCGAAGGGTCGGGAACAGGGCACCGCCGCCTACCGCCGCCTTCGAGAAGCCGAGGGGCAGTCCCATTTCTTCAGCCTTGTCGAGGATAATCTTGAGGTAATCCGGCGTCCCGGTATAGGCGGTGCAACCGATGTCATGGGCGGCCTGGGCCTGCAGTTCTGTCTGGCCGGTGCCAGCGGGCAGCACCGCGCAGCCAATGGCCCGGGCGCCGGTCTCGAACATCATGCCGGCTGGCGTCAGATGGTAGGAAAAACAGTTCTGCACGATGTCATTGGCCCGGATGCCCGCGGCATACATCGCCCGGCCCGACCGCCACCAATCGCGGCTGATCCCGCCCGGCTCATAGATCGGTCCGGGGCTCTGGAAATAGTGCGCGACGTTCGACACCGGCAGGCTGCCAAACGGCGGCTGCGCCTTCTGCCGCGCGCCAAGGTCGGACTTCCGCAGCACCGGCAGCCCGACAAGAGCCGCCAGATCCGGCAGCGATGCCAACCCATACTTTTCCAACTGCCCGTTCAGGGCCTGAAGTTGCTCTGCCGCGCGCTGATCCGCCGAACGGGTTTCCAGATCATCGAAATACTGGCTCATCGGCCCGACCTCCCAAACTTTGCATACACCGGTATACAGTTCTTGCTTTCCCCTGCGTCATCCTCTACTAGGAGGCGAGTTTTGCCGCCTGTGGGGACTTGCCCGTGACTGACGTTTTCGATGCCCGCATCACGTTCCATGACGATCTGCAGACCATGGAGGCCGATTTCTCGGGCTTCGATTTTTCCAGCTCGGCGCTGGTCAATGAATTCTACGACCGGATCGAAGAGCGCATCCGCGAAACCGGCGAGGACCAGTGGTTCTTCCTGGTCAACTATTCGGGCTGCACCATCGACAGCTCGGCCTGGATCGCGTTTTCGCGCCGCGGCAAGGATCTCAACATGGCCCATTCCATGGGCTCGGTGCGGTTTGACGCCTCCGAGGCCACCCGCCGCCAGATCGAGCGCGACGCCGCAACCGAACGCTTCGATCCCAACCTCTTCGCCGACCGCGACAGCGCCATCGCCCGGATCAAGACCTTCAAATCCAAGCGCCGTGCCCGGATCACGCATGATCCCAATTTCACCCTCGACCAGATCGCCGCGCGGATCAGCTTCGATCCCGATGGTCCGATCATGGAGGCCGATTTCTCCAACATGACCTTCGAGCATTCCCGCGATGTCGATGATGTCTATGACTACCTCGAAGAGAAGATCAAAGAAAGCGACCGCAAGTGGTTCTTCCTCGTCAACATGGAGAATTGCGAGATCCATCCCGGGGCCTGGGTCCGCTACGCCTATCGCGGCAAGCGGCTCAACATCGCCGCCTCGCTCGGCTCGGTCCGCTTCGCCCCCGGCTCGGAAACCGAAGAGGAAATCCGCCTGCGCGCCGAAAGCCAGGGCTTCCGCCCCAACATCCGCAACACGCGGGCGGAGGCGCTGGAGTGCATTGCCGAGATCAAAGCAGACCTCCTCGCCCGCCAGGGCTAAGCCAGCCTCTGCCAGCCGGACCGCGGCAAACGGCCCGTTTTCAGCTATCGAGATGGCGGGTCGCATCAGCTCAGCCAGCGTTTTCGGCGGCGATAGGACCGGACTTCACGGAAGGATTTGCGGCCTTCGTCGGACATGCCGAGATAGAATTCCTTGACGTCCGGGTTCTCACGTAGATCGGCCGCGGGGCCGTCCATGACCACACGCCCCGATTCCAGGATGTAGCCGTAGTTTGCAAAGCGCAGCGCAACGTTGGTGTTCTGCTCGGCCAACAGGAAGGTCACGCCTTCCTTTTCGTTCAAGTCCTTGACGATACCGAAAATCTCTTCCACCAGCTGCGGCGCCAGGCCCATCGACGGCTCGTCCAGAAGAATGGTTTCAGGCTTGGACATTAGCGCCCGGCCGACGGCCAGCATCTGCTGTTCACCACCCGAGGTATAGCCGGCCTGGCTACGGCGGCGTTCCTTGAGGCGCGGGAAATAGGAATAGACCTTTTCCAGATCTTCACCAACGGCGCTGCCTCTGTCCCGCCGGGTATAGGCCCCTGTCATCAGGTTTTCCTCGACCGTCAGGTGCTCGAAGCAATGGCGGCCCTCCATCACCTGGATCACGCCGCGCTTGACCAGTTCGGCCGGATCACGTTCGGCGATGTCTTCGCCGCGATAAGTGATCGACCCCTTGGTCACCTCGCCACGTTCCGAATGCAGCAGGTTCGACACCGCCTTCAGCGTCGTGGTCTTGCCCGCGCCGTTGCCGCCGAGCAGGGCGGTGATCCCGCCCTTCGGCACCTTGAGCGACACACCCTTCAGCACCAGGATCACGTGATTGTAGATCACCTCGATATTGTTGACCTCAAGGAGCGTCTCTTGTTGGGTCTGTCCGGCGTCAAGCATTGTACGATCCACAGATATCTTGGTTGATATCCCGGCCCGCCGATATGGCGGACCGGGCATTTGCCTGCCTTACGGGCAGAACTTCTTCTCTTCGAGCTTGTTCTCGGCAGCATAGGCTTCCGAGTCGGCCTTGATCAGCGGCCCGAGAACATCCTGATCCGACTGCATGTAGTCGGTGATCAGGCTCCAGCTGCCGGACTTGGCATCCCACTGGGACACAGCGCCATAGCCGTCACCGCCATGGTTGGTGCAGGTCACGGTGAAGCTCGGGCCGAAGTCCGGCATGCCCAGTTCGGTCATGCGTGCCTCGGTGATCGACAGACCTTCCATGCCATCCCGCATTTGGGCCGGCGTGATCGCTGCCGTTCCGTGGAGTTCCTGCGCAGTACGGGCGGCTTCCGCGGCCAGCATCGCGGCATAGAGACCACGGTTATAGAGCACGGTGCCGATCTGGTCGCCCGCACCGGCGGCTTTGCCGGTGTCGACGACGTGCTTCTTGATGTCGTCGAAGATCGGGTAGTCCGAGCCCACGTTGTGGAAGGTCAACGCCTTGTAGCCATTTGCGCCTTCACCGGCCGGCTTCACGTCGTTTTCCGAGCCCGACCACCAGATGCCGATGAAATTTTCCATCGGGAAGCGGATGTTCACGGCTTCCTGGATCGCGACCTGGTTCATCACGCCCCAGCCCCACATCAATACGTAATCAGGACGCTCGCGGCGGATTTGTAGCCACTGCGATTTCTGCTCCTGGCCAGGGTGGTCGACCGGCAGCAGGCTCAGCTCGTAGCCGTGCTTCTTGGCCAGCTCTTCCAGCGTGCGGATCGGCTCCTTGCCGTAGGCCGAATTGTGATAGACCAGTGCAACGCGCTTGCCATTGATGTCGCCGCCGTTGAGGTCAAGCAGGTGCTTGATGGCAATCGAGGCGCCATCCCAGTAGTTGGCCGGGTAGTTGAAGATGTTGCGGAACACCGACCCGTTCTTGGCCGAGGTCCGGCCATAGCCCATCGAGTGCACCGGGATGCCGTCGGCGGTGGCTTTCGGGATCAGCTGATAGGTAATGCCTGTCGAGAGCGGCTGATAGACCAGCGCGCCCTGGCCCTTGGTCGACTCGTAGCATTCCACACCCTTCTCGGTGTTGTAGCCGGTTTCGCATTCGATCAGGTTGATCTTCTCGCCACCGATGCCGCCGTCACGCTCGTTCAGCAGGGTGAAATAGTCGGCATAGCCGTCCGCGAAGGGGATGCCGTTGGCGGCATAGGGCCCCGTGCGGTAGCTCAGCGAGGTAAAGGTCAGTTCTGCCAGCGCCGGGCCAGCGGCCAGTGCCGCGCCTAGTGCCAGAGTGGCCAGTTTCATGTTCATCGGGTTACTCCTCCCATTGGTTGATTCCGATGTTGGCTCCGGGGATTGTCCCCCCCGAATTGGGTATCAAGCCGATCCCTCAGTGCGGGAAGGGCCAGAGTCTCAGTTTCTCCTTGATCACCCTCCAGAGTTGCGCCAGCCCATGCGGTTCGAGGATCAGGAAGGTGACGATCAACGCACCTACGATCATGAATTCCAGATGCGCCGCGAGGTCGGTGGGCCAGCCGAGCCCACCCACCAGCACGTTCTTCAACAGCACCGGCAGCAGCACCAGGAAGGCCGCGCCGGCAAAGGAGCCGAAGATCGAGCCCAGCCCGCCGATGATCACCATGAACAGCACCAGGAACGATTTCTGGATACCGAAGGCTTCGCCTACCTCGACTGCGCCGAGATAGACCGAAAAGAACAGCGCTCCGGCGATGCCGACATAGAACGAACTCACCGCGAAGGCCGTCAGCTTGGCGCGCAGCGGGTTCACCCCGATGATCTCGGCAGCGATGTCCATGTCACGGATCGCCATCCATTTGCGGCCGACACTGCCACGGGTCAGGTTGCGGGCGATGAAGGCCAGGATCACAACGAAGACGAGGCAGAACAGATAAGTGGCCCAAGCCTCGGTCGCGGGACCGGTAACGGGAATGCCGAACACGCCGCGCTCCGGCGCATTGATCTGGCCCGAGGCAGAATAGTTATATGCCCATTCCCACTTGTTGAAGAGCCAGACCAGGAAGAACTGCGCCGCCAGCGTCGCCACCGCCAGGTAGAATCCTTTGATGCGGAGAGATGGCAGGCCAAAGAGCACGCCAACGAAGGCGGTGACGAACCCGGCCAGGATGACCGAGAAGAAGATGTTGATCGGCGGCAGGGCGTATTGCACGCCATCGATCCAGATGTCGATCCCGGTCATGAACTTGTAGCAGGCATAGGCGCCCACCGCCATGAAACCACCGGTGCCCAGGCTGACCTGCCCGGCATAGCCCACCAGGATGTTCAGCCCGATCGCCGCGATCGCATAGATCAGGAACGGCAGGAAAATCGCGTTCACCCAGTAGGAATTGATCAGGAACGGGATGACGGCGAAGGCCACGAGCAGAACGGCGTAGAACCCGATCCTATCGAATTTGATCGGAAAGCTTTGCCCGTCATCGACATAAGAGGTTTTGTAATCCCCGGCCTCACGATACAGCATCAGGAGGTCTCCCCGTTATTTTCTTCAAGATGCGATTTGTCGGCCATTTTCGGCGCCTTGGCATAGCCAGAAGCCTCGCTGATGCGCACCAGTTTCAGGTAGGCCCACATCCCCAGCGCCCCGCCCGCGGCCGCGAGGACCGCGGCCGTCAACATCTGGCTGGTGTTGCTTACTTCTGTCGTCAGGGCGATATAGCCAAAGGCCCAGAAGCCCGCCCAGGCTATGACGTTCAGGATGGCGATTAGTTTGTTCACTATCACACCCTCTCGATGATCTTCTCGCCAAACAGGCCCTGCGGCCGGAAGACGAGGAAGAGCAGCGCCAGCACATAGGCAAACCAGTTCTCGGTCGCCCCACCGACCAGCGGACCGATCCAGAACTCGAACAGCTTCTCGCCCACGCCGATGATCAACCCGCCGACGATGGCGCCCGGTATCGAGGTAAACCCGCCCAGCATCAGAACCGGCAGTGCCTTCAGTGCGATCAGCGAAAGCGAGAACTGCACCCCCGATTTGGCGCCCCACATGATGCCCGCAACCAGCGCCACGAAACCTGCCAGCGACCAGACCAGAACCCAGATGAAGTTCAGGTTGATCCCAACGCTCAACGCCGCCTGGTGGTCATCGGCCACCGCGCGCATGGCGCGGCCCTGCTTGGTGTATTGCGAAAACAGCACCAGCGCCCCCACCAGAACCGCGGCAACCATGGTCGCAATCATATCGAGGTTGTCGATATACATCCCGTAGTAACGCTCACCCTCGGCGGCCCAGGTCCGGGTGATGTCCTCGATCGCGAAGGATCCGCCCTGTGGCAAGCCGACGTTCAGCGTCTTGATGTCCGAGCCCCACATCATGTCGCCGAAGCCTTCCATGAAATAGGCCAGGCCGATGGTCGCCATGAACAGGATGATCGGCTCCTGGCCGACCAAGTGTTTGAAGATCACCTGCTGCACGAACCAGGCGAAAAGCACCATTATTGCAATCGTCAGAACGATCCCTACCAGCGCCGGCAGGTGCCAGCCGAAATGGTGCACGTCGGTACCGAGGACCGCGTTGATCAGGTGCGAAAACGGCACCTGCCCCTCCATGATCCCCACCAGCGTCAGCGCCGCGAAGAGCGCCATCACGCCCTGGGCATAGTTGAAGATGCCCGACGCCTTGTAGATCAGCACGAAGCCCAGCGCGACCAGTGCATAGAGGACCCCGGCCATCAACCCGTTGGCCATCACTTCCAGCGTGTTCAGAAATGCTGCTGACATGCCTCTGCCCCCTCTAATCGTGCGCCACGCCAAGATAGGCGTCGATCACATCCTGGTTGTTGCGCACCTCGTCCGGGGTGCCGTCTCCGATCTTCTTGCCATAGTCCATCACCACCACCCGGTCGGACAGGTCCATGACCACGCCCATGTCATGCTCGATCAGGGCGATGGTGGTGCCGAACTCGTCGTTCACATCGAGGATGAAACGGCTCATGTCCTCCTTCTCCTCCACGTTCATGCCCGCCATCGGCTCGTCGAGCAGCAGAAGCGACGGCTGCACCGCCAGCGCGCGGGCCAGTTCGACCCGCTTCTTAAGACCATATGGCAGGCGCGCGACAGGTGTCTTGCGGATGTGCTGGATTTCCAGGAAGTCGATCACTTTCTCGGCCACTTCGCGGTTGGCGACTTCTTCGGCCTCGGCCTTGCCCTTCCACAGCGCCTGGGCGAAAAGCCCGGTCTTCATGTGATTGAGCCGCCCGGTCATGACATTGTCGAGCACGGTCATGCCTTCGAACAGCGCGATGTTCTGAAACGTCCGGGCGATGCCCTGCTGCGCCACCTCGTAAGGCTTCATCTGCGGTCGCGGCGCGCCCTTGTACCAGACTTCGCCCTCCTGTGGGATGTAGAAACCGGAAATCACGTTCAGCATCGACGATTTGCCGGCACCGTTCGGGCCAATGATGGCGCGGATCTCGCCCTCGCGGATGTCGAAGCTGATATCGGTGATCGCCTTCACCCCGCCAAACCGCAGGGTGATGTTCTTCATCTCCATCAGCACGCCACCGATCTTGCGGCCGTCGGCGGTGAAATATCCCTCTTCGCTGCTCATCTCGTTCATTCCGCTGCCACCTTGTGCGGGGTCACCGGCACGACCTTGGCGTCGCGGATTTCCAGCGTCGCCTTGATCGAGCCCTTGCGCCCGTCTTCATATGTCACTTCCGTCTCGGTGCTCACCTTCTCGGACCCGTCATAAAGCGCCTCGACGATGTCGTTGAACTTCTCGGCCACGAAGGCGCGGCGCACCTTGCGTGTCCGCGTCATCTCGCCATCGTCGGCATCCAGTTCCTTGTGCAGAATCACGAAGCGGTGGATCTGACAGCCCGAAAGCATCGGGTCTTCGGCCACCGATTTGTTCACCGTCTCGACATGTTCCTGGATCGTGTCCAGAACCCGCGGATGCCCGGCCAGCTCCTGGTAAGAGGCGTAACCGATATTGTTGCGCTCGGCCCAGTTGCCCACAGCCGTGAGATCGATGTTGATGAAGGCGACGCAATGGTCCTTGTCCGCGCCGAACAGCACGGCTTCAAGAATATCGGGATAGAACTTCAGCTTGTTCTCGACGTATTTAGGCGCAAACATCGACCCATCGGCCATCTTGCCCACGTCCTTGGCGCGGTCGATGATCCGCAGATGCCCGCTGCCTTCCTCGAAGAAGCCCGCGTCGCCGGTATCGACCCAGCCTTCGGCATCCTTGGTGTCGGCCGTCGACTCGGGGTTCTTGTAGTACTCCACGAAGGTGCCGGGGGATCGGTAGTAGATCCGGCCCTCGTCGTTGATGCGGATTTCCACGTCCGGCGCCGGCACGCCGACGGTGTCGGCGCGGACCTCGCCATCGGGCTGCACAGTGATGAACACCGACGCCTCGGTCTGGCCATAGAGCTGCTTGAGATTGATTCCAAGCGACCGGTAGAAATCGAAGATTTCCGGCCCGATCGCTTCGCCTGCCGTGTAGCCCACGCGCACGCGGCTCAGGCCCAGTGTATTCTTGAGCGGGCCATAGATCATCAGGTCGTAAAACTTGTACTTCAGCCGGTCCATGAAGCTCACCGGCTTGCCGTCGAGGATATTCGGGCCGACCTTCTTGGCATGCGCCATGGCGCGGTCGAACATTCGCTTCTTGAACTTGCCCGCATCCTCCATCCGGATCATCACGTTGGTCAGCTGGGTCTCGAAAACCCGCGGCGGTGCAAAATAATATGTCGGCCCGATCTCGCGCAGGTCGGTCATCATCGTGTCGGCGCTTTCCGGGCAGTTGACGCAGAACCCGGTCCAATAGGCCTGGCCGATCGAAAAGATGAAATCACCCACCCAGGCCATCGGCAGATAGGCCAGCACCTCGTCGCCCGGGCCGAGATGATCGAACTCGGACGAGTTCTTGGCGCTGACGATGATATTGCGGTTGCTGAGCACTACGCCCTTGGGTTTGCCGGTGGTGCCCGAGGTGTAAAGCATGACGCACTGGCTGTCGTAGTTCAGCTTCTCGCGCCGCGCCTTCAGGTCTTCGATCCACTCGTAGTAGGCCGCACGGCCCTGTTCCTGAATATCGACGAAGCGGTGCAGTTGGTGGTGATCGTATTTCCGCAAACCGCGCTGGTCGATATAGATCATGTGCTCAAACTGGTGCAGGCGATCCTGAATCTCGATCACCTTGTCGACCTGCTCCTGGTCTTCGACAATGGTAAAGCGTGCGCCGCAATGCTCGAGAACATAGGCCATCTCTTCGGCGGCACTGTCATTGTAAAGCGGCACCGGGATCGCGCCTACCGATTGTGCGGCCACCATCGACCAATAAAAGTGCGGCCGGTTGCGTCCAATGACGGCGATGTAATCGCCCTCGTTGACGCCCAGGTTGATCAACCCCAGCGCTAAGGCTTCGATCTCCTTCTCGGCTTCAGCCCAGGTCCAGCTTTGCCAGATGCCGAATTCCTTCTCGCGATAGGCTGCCTTGTTGCCGAATTCGCGCGCGTTACGCTGCAAAAGCGCCGGAATGGACTCAAGTCCCCCGGCCGTCGCTGACGGTTCAACCAAGTCTTATCCTCCCTCTACCCGCTTCCCTACGGGCGGTCCCTATTTTGCCACAGGGTGATTCTCCCGTGCTCTAGGGTGCGTGTTTGACGCTCGCCGTCAACTTTTTCCCCAAGATTTCCGAATTCTAACGAATTGTAACAAGAAACAGCACCGCAGTCCGGCCCGCACCGTCTCAGGGCGAATTCAACAAAACGCGCACCCTGGTCACCTCGGGCATGATCACCCGAACGCGTGCCTCAATCGAGTCCAGAACGGCTTCGATTTGCGTCGTGTTCAGATCCTCGCGCAGATCCAGATCCGTATCCACCAGGATCTCAAAGGCCCCGGAATGAATGGCGACCAGGTTGTTCACGGCTTCCACCATCGGATCGGCCAGGATCGCCGCGCGCAGGTCCCGAAGCTTCTCTTCGGACAGCGACCGCCCGGTGATCAGCGCCCGGGCCTGCGCCATCAGAACGATCGATCCCACCGCCATGCACACTGCAGCCGACAAGGCGCCAAGCGCATCGAGAACCAGAAGCCCGAACATGTTGTACAGCAACAGCGCAACAAGGCCCAAGATACTGGTGAACGTGCCGATGACATCGCGAATGAAGGCGCCCTTCACCAGCGGCTGATCCACGCGCTGCAAAACTTTGCGCAGCCCTGCGCGCCCGACCCCCAGTTTGCGGGCGCTCAGCCCGACGGCATAGCCATTGGTGAACACCGCCAGCACCAGAACCGCCACCGCCAGCAGCGGCGTGTCCAACGGCTTCGGGTCCATCAGTTGCTGAACCCCGCGCCACGCGCTCAGTCCCGCGCCGAAGATCAACATCGAAACCGCCGACAGAATGCTCCAGAAAAACGCTTCTCGCGCGTATCCCAGCGGATGCCGTGCATCTGGCGGACGGGCCGCGCGGCGCGCGCCCAGCACCAGCAGCGCCGAGCCAACACCATCGCCAAGGCCTTGCGCCATTTGTCCGAAAACCACGGCACTGCCCGTCACCAATGCGACAACGAGATTAGTGATCACATCCAATAGATTGACGAGAAAGGAAACCAGAACGACTTTGCGCTGGGTGATCTTCTTGGCCATGCTTCGATTTCCCCCTGTCGGCTTCCGCCGCCATTCTACTCGGCCCAAGCCTTGCCTCTATAGCTGAAATCCCGGCCCAGACCATCTCGGTTGCCGGGCACCCTCGGCAACCGGCTTCCCAGACGCGCGCCTTTGCGCTACCTCCAAAGCAGGGAGGCCCCATGCAAACCACCGGCACCGATACCCATGCCATGACCATGGCCGGGCTGAACCTCATTCAGCAGGCGCTGTCGATCTATGACCGCGAGTTGCAGCTTGTCGTCTCGAACCGCATGTTCCGCGACATGTTCGACCTGCCCACGGCGCTGGTCACCCCCGGCGCCAGTTTCGAGGATACCATCCGCTACCTCGCCACCCGCGGCGAATACGGCCCCATCGACGATTTGAACGTTTTCGTCGCCGCCCGCACCGAACAGGCCCGCGCGTTCGAGCCGCACTACATGGAGCGCGCCCGCGCCAATGGCCGCTGGATTTCGGTGGAAGGTTCTCCCCTGCCCGAAGGCGGCTGGGTGGCCGTCTATACCGACATCACCGCCGCCAAGCGCGCGGAAGAACTGCTACGCACGCGCTCGGAAACACTCTCCGATCAACTCCTGTCCCATGCTGAAGAGCTATCCGCCGCCAACCGCGAACTGGCCGCCACCGTCACCGCGCTGGAGGAGGCAAAGCGCCAGATCACCGAGGCCGAGGCGCGTACCCGGCTGACCACCGAGATGATGCCAGCCCATATCGCCCACGTCGGCCCCGACCGGCGTTACACGTATTCAAACCGTCGTCTCAGCGCGGTGATGCCGGGCTCGAAACCCGATCCCGTCGGCCTTCACGCCGCCGAGGTTCTGGGCCCGCAGCCCTGGTCGATGATCGCGCCCGAACTCGACAAGGCCTATGCCGGCCAGCCATCTGTCTTCGAGTTCACCCATGGCCCCAGTTCGCGCCGCATCCGCGTGGCACTGACCCCCGATCCGGCCACGGGCGGGGCCTATATCCTGTCGATGGACATCACCGAGGAATCCCAGACCCGCGCCGCCCTGCAGCAGACCCGCCGGCGGGAGATCGCGGCACAGATGATCTCGGGGCTAGCGCATGACTTTTCCAATCTGCTCACCATCATCCTCGGCACCCAGTCGCGCCTGCAGCGAATGCAGGCGCTGCCCGAGGCCGCGGACGAGCTGATTGCCGCCACGCTGTCAGCGGCGCGCCGCGGCGGCACGCTGCTCAATCGCATCGCCGACATGACCGGCGCGCGCGAGGTCACGCCCCAGCCCACCGACATCCGCGCCTTCCTGCGCGATTTCGAAACCCTGGCCAGTTCGGCCCTGCCGCCACAGATCACGCTCTCCGTCAACAACCTCATCGCGCAGGACGCGCTGATGCTCGATGCCGGCATGCTGCAGGACAGCCTGCTGAACCTGGTGCTCAACGCCCGCGATGCCTGTGGCGGCAGCGGTGCCATCACGCTCACCGCCTGCACCGTTCAGAACACCTGGGCCGAGTTCAGCGTCTGCGACACCGGCCCCGGCTTCACCGAAGAAGCTCTTGAGCACGGGTTCGAGCCCTTCTTCACCACCAAGGGTGGTGAAGGCTCAGGCCTCGGCCTCGCCATGGTCTACGATATGACCAAGCTCGCCGGTGGCCGCGCCACGCTCGCCAATTGCGACACCGGTGGCCAGGTGGCGGTCCGCCTGCCGCTGCGCCCCGCCCCCCTGCCGGTGCCCCCCGGCCTTGTGCTGCTGGTCGAGGACAGCCCGGATCTGCGTGCTTCGGTGCGCGACATGCTGACCGGCGCAGGCCACACCGTGATCGAAGCCGCCTCCGCGGACGAGGCGTTGGCGCTCGCGGGGCAGATCCCTGACATTTCGCTGCTACTTTCAGACATCTCACTCGAAGGTACAGCCACAGGCATCGACCTGATCGACCAACTGCCCGACCCGCACCCACCGTGTTTCCTGATGACGTCGCTGCCCGCCGCCCACCCGCTCCACCAGCAGGCTCTCGCCCGCGCACCGGTTCTGCCGAAACCCTTCACCGCCGAAATTCTGACCGCGTTTCTCTCACGGCAATCCGAACCCGCCCCTTCCTCCGTTTAAAAAACGCCTCGGGGCATGGTGACAAAATGCCCTGCATTTTGCACCTTGGGGGCTGGCCCCAGCACCAGCCGCCGCCACCTAGGACGAACCCCATGAGCGACTCCCCTCTCGTCACCATTCTCGACGACGAACCGGCCATCCGCGCCATGCTGACGCAGGCGCTGGAAGAAGCCGGGTTCCGCACCATGAGCTTCTCACGGGCCACTGAGTTTGAAGCCGCACTTAAGACAACCACGCCTGATGTCTGTCTGGTCGACCTGTCGCTGCCCGACCGCGACGGGCTGACGCTAGTCCACAGGCTGGCGCTTGAACAGGGCGCCACCGTCATCATTATCTCTGGCCGCGCCCAGGTGCAGGACCGGGTGACCGGGCTGGAACTGGGCGCAGACGACTACATCATCAAACCGTTTGACCCGGCCGAGGTCGTGGCCCGCATCCGCGCCCGGCTGCGCAAACCCACCCCGGCGCAGCTATCGGGCGAAACCGCCCGCTTCAATGGCTGGACAGCACATTTCGACCGCTACCTGCTTATCGACGACACCGACCGGGAAACTCCCTTTTCACATGCCGAGGGCGAAGTGCTGCGGCTCTTTCTGGAGCGGCCCAAGAGATTGATCTCGCGGGCGATGATGCAGGAGATGCTGGGCGGGGCCGCAGGCGAAAGCTTCGACCGTGCCATGGACGTGCGCATATCGCGGCTGCGCACCAAATTGCGTGAGGATCCCAAGAACCCGCGCCTGATAAAAACCATCTACGGAGCGGGTTATATCTTTCTCGGTGATGTAAGCTGGCGCTGAAACCGCCGCCATCAAGGGTGTGACATGTCGCTTGAATTCTTGCTTATTCAGGTGCCCGGTTGGGCGCTTTTCATCTATCTCGTCATTGCCCAATGCAGCGCGGCGGTTTCCTGGCGGCTGGGCGAGCGCATGGGAACGCAGGAGACGGCCGAAAACGTCACCGCCGTCGGCGTCGCGTTTTGGAAAGGCTATGCCTTCGCCGACTTGGTCCTCTACACACCGCTGCTCGGGCTCGGTCTTTTTGGCCACGCCAGCGGCGCGAGCTGGGCGCCCCTTGCTCTCGGTGCCGCGCTCGGCATCACCGCCTATTGGCCGCTGGCGTGCCTGCGGTCCATCTCGGCAGCACGCGGCGCGGCGGGTTGGACCCTGCCCAAGGAACGCGATTACTGGGTTGTTCTTCCGCTGATCGCAGCGTGGGGCCTTCTTGGCATCGTCCTGCTTTGGTTATGACGCTCCCAATATCTTGTGGCCCGCGACAATACGACACAGAAATGTAGATTTTGTCCCGAATTTAGGCTAATGTGCGGGCCAAGAGAAAGGTGAAAACTTTCCACACCGTCGGCCAAAGAGCCGAAAATACAGGAAGGGATTCGGACAGTGACCCAACTTGAAACCTACACCGCCCTTGCGGCGCTTTGGCTTGCCATATCCTGGCTGCCGTACATTCTTGATCGCATCATGGTCCGCGGCCTGATCGGCGCGACGGCCAATTACGACCCGAACGCCACCCCGCAGACCGCCTGGGCCCAACGGGCCATGCGCGCTCACCGGGTTGGCGTTGAGGCGTTCGTAGCCTTCGGCCCGTTGGCGGTTATGGCGATGCTGATGGCGCCGGATGACACTTATCCCGGCATCCTGGCGATGACGTGGTTTTACGCCATGCTCGCCCATTACATCATCTATTGCCTCGGCATCCCGGTCATCCGCACGCTGGCATTTACCGTGGCGGCGGCATCGACCGTTGCCCTGGGCTTGCGGCTGCTCGGCATGATCTGACAGCGACTCTCCCGAGGCCCTGCCAATTTTTGCTCCCCCGGCAGGGCAAAACGGCCGGTGCAGTCATCCTTCAGCCAGAGGACTGCACCGGCCGAATTTCGTTCACCAGCCTATCCGCCCAGCCGCGCCACAGCCCCGGCCAGCACCTTCAGCCCGGTGACCAAATCGCGTTCGTCGGTGTCCTCCTCGAAAGCATGGCTGATCCCGCCGATCGATGGCACGAACAACATCGCGACCGGCATGTGCACCGCCACATTGGTGGCGTCATGCAGCGCGCCGGACGGCATGACCCGCCATTTGCCGGGCGCCTCTGCCTCGGCCGCCGCTTCCAGGGCGCCGCGCAGGCGCGAGTCCATTTCCACCGGCTCGAGACCCAGCATCGGCCCGAATTCGAGTCCAAGTCCGCGCGCCTCCGCCACTTCCCGCGCCGTTGTGCGAATGATGTCCTCCATCCGTTTCAGCCGCTCGGCATCACCGTCGCGCCACTGCATGGAAAAGGTCGCACGCCCCGGCACGATCGAGTGGGCGTCGGGGTGAAGGCTGACATGACCGATGGTCCAGACCGTCTGCGGCGTCACCACATTCTGGAAGCGTTCGCCCAACAGGGCATTGAATGCGGCCAGCCCCTGGAAGGCATCGCGGCGCAGATGCATCGGCGTGGTGCCGGCATGGTTCTGTTGGCCCTCCAGCGTGATTCGCATGTCACGAATACCGACGATACCGCTGACAACCCCCGCCGCCTCTCCAGCCTGATCCAGCCAGGGTCCCTGCTCGATATGCATCTCGATGAAGCCGGTGAACCGCTTCGGGTCGACCCAGTCACCCAGCAGATGCGCCATCGCGCCGCGTGCCTCGGACAGCCGCATGCCGTCGCGGTCCTCGAGCTCATCGGCCTGTTCCAAGCTTAGAGCACCGGACCAAACGGTTGAACCGGTGGTGACCCCGAACCGGCCTTCCTCGTCCTGAAAGCTGACCACCGAAACCGGCGGCCCGCCCGCCTCCTTCGCGGCCCTGACCACCTCAAGCGCCGCACAAACCCCCAGCGCCCCATCGAGCCAGCCACCTTCGGGCTGGCTGTCGGAGTGTGACCCCAGAAGGAGCGAGCGTCCCTCGGCAAGTCCGAAAAGGCTTCCCATCGGGTCGTAATGCGTTGCAAGTCCTGCCGCATCCATCCGTCCGCGCAACCATTCCCGCGCGGCAATATCAGCGTCGCAATAGGCCGGGCGCACGACACCTTTGCCAATGCCTGAAGCACCAAACTGGCGCAATTCGTGCAGGTCGGCTAGGAAACGATCAGGTTTGACAGTCAGGGACACGTGGACCTCCGGTTTCTTTGGTCACGACCTCAATTCGCGGCCATGAAATCTTTGGCGGTTTCTTTGACCTCGTCCGGAATCGGTTCGGCCGTTCTGGTTTCGAGCCCCAACATCACACATTTGAAAAGGGTCTGAAATGCAATCGTTTTGTCTGCCGCGCGGACCAATCGGTGGCGAAAGATGATCGACTTCGTTCCGATTTCGACAACTTCCGTTTCAAGGAAGATGCTTTCGCCTGCAATCAGCTCCGCACGAAACTCGCTCTCCGCATGAACAACCGCAAACGAAAGGCGGCGCCCGGATAGCATGTCGTCTGCCGTCAGCCCCATTTCGGTCTGTATCGCGAAAACCCCGTCGGAACAGGCCTGGAAGTACCGCGAGACATTCATGTGACCCAGAAAGTCGCAATCCGAAGGGTCGACCACCGACCTAAATGAAACATACGCCATGTTGTCCCCGTCTATTCTGCCGCCAAACTCTCGGCTTTCTCGACCCTTACCGCCGCGAACTTGAACTCGGGGATCTTGCCGTAGGGGTCGAGCGCCGGGTTGGTCAGGACATTCGCCGCCGCCTCGACATAGGCAAACGGCAGGAACACCATATCCTCGGCGACCGCCCGGTCGGCCCGCGCCATCACGGTCACCGAACCCCGCCGCGTGGTCAGCCGCACATACCCGCCGGGCTCAACGCCCAACCTCTGTAGTGTGGCCGGGTGCAGCGAGCAGTTGGCCTCGGGCTCAACCGTGTCGAGGACCTTCGACCGCCGCGTCATCGACCCGGTATGCCAATGCTCCAGCTGCCGGCCCGTGGTCAGGATCATCGGATAGTTCGCATCCGGCGCCTCGTCGGGCGGAATGACGCTCGCAGGTGTGAACTTCGCCCGCCCCTCGGCCCGTGGGAATCCGTCGCCGAACACAATCGCCTGACCCGGATCTTCCGGGCTGAGCGACGGGTATGTCACCGCCCCTTCGCTGTTCAGCCGCTCCCAGCTGATGTTGTTCAGACTCTTCATACCCTGCTTCATCTCGGCAAAGACATCCGCCGGGCTGGCATAGTCCCAATCCAGCCCCAGCCTTTGCGCCAGTTCGACGGTAATCGCCCAGTCCTCGCGCGCCTCACCCGGCGGTGTGACAGCGGGACGGCCCATCTGCACCTGCCGGTTGGTGTTCGTGACCGTGCCGGATTTCTCGTAGAAAGCGCTCGCCGGCAGGATCACGTCGGCATAGTTCGCCGTCTCGGTCAAAAAGATGTCCTGCACCACCAGGTGCTCCAGCCGCGCCAGCGCCTCCCGTGCATGTTCCACGTCCGGGTCCGACATCGCCGGGTTTTCGCCAAGGATATACATTCCCCGAATGTCACCCGCATGCACCGCATCCATGATTTCGGTTACGGTCAGGCCCTTCTGCGCGTCGTCATAACCACCCGCACCCCAGATCTCGTTGAAGGCCGAGCGCACGCCATCGTCGGTCACGCTCTGATAGTCCGGCAGGAACATCGGGATCAGCCCGGCGTCCGACGCTCCCTGCACGTTGTTCTGTCCGCGCAGCGGATGCAGTCCGGCGCCAGGCTTGCCGACATTGCCGGTCATCAGGGCCAGGCTGATCAGACAGCGCGAATTGTCCGTGCCGTGGATATGCTGGCTCACCCCCATACCCCAGAAGATCATCCCCGCCTTGGCGCCGGCAAAGATCCGCGCCACTTCGCGGATCTCCTGCGGTTCGATGCCGCAGATTCCGCTCACCGCTTCGGGGGTGAAGGTTTTGAGATGCTCTTTCTCCGCCTCCCAGTTCTCGGTGAAGCGGTGGATATACTGGCTGTCGTACAGCCCCTCCTCGACGATCACATGCATGATCGCGTTCAGAAGGCTCACATCCGCCCCCGGCCGGAATTGCAGCATGTGGCTGGCAAACCGGCGCAGGCCAACCCCGCGCGGGTCCATCACGATCAGCTTGCCGCCGCGCTTGGCGAACTGCTTGAAATAGGTCGCGGCGACGGGATGGTTCTCGATCGGGTTGCAGCCGATCATGATGGCTACGTCGGCATGCTCGATCTCGTTGAAGGTCGCCGTAACTGCGCCGGAACCGACATTTTCCATCAACGCCGCAACGCTCGACGCATGGCACAGCCGAGTGCAGTGATCGACATTGTTATGACCGAACCCCTGACGGATCAGCTTTTGGAACAGATAAGCCTCTTCGTTAGTACACTTGGCGCTGCCGAACCCGGCCACTGCGCGGCCGCCCGCCTCGTCGCGCAGACGCGCCAAGCCACCGGCTGCGCGCTCCATCGCCTCGTCCCAGTTCGCCTCGCGGAACACCTCGGAAAAATTGCCCGGGTCGACGTTCAACCCCTTGGCTGGGGCATCGTCCCGTCGGATCAGCGGCCGTGTCAGCCGATGCGGATGGTGAATGTAGTCGAAGCCGAACCGCCCCTTGACGCAAAGCCGTCCCTCATTGGCCGGCCCGTCGACGCCATCGACATAGACCACCTTGTCGGCCTTCACTTTCAACGAGACCTGGCAACCCACGCCACAGAACGGGCAGACGCTTTGCACCTCGCGGTCAATATCCGCCCGGTCGCCCTTCTGTGCTGCGTCCAGCACCGTTGCCGGCATCAACGCGCCGGTGGGGCAGGCCTGCACGCATTCACCGCAGGCCACGCAGGTCGAGGACCCCATCGGATCGCCCTGGTCGAACACCGGAAAGGCGGCGTGCCCGCGCCCAGCCATGCCGATCACGTCGTTGACCTGCACCTCGCGGCAGGCCCGTACACAGAGCCCGCAGGAAATGCAGGCATCGAGATTGACCCGCATCGCTACGTGGCTGTCATCCAACAGTGGCACACGCTCCGTCTCCAGCGTCGGAAACCGGCTGGCCTCGATACCGTTCGCCTCGGCCATGTCCCAGAAATGCGCCGAGGCATCATGTGCTTCGCCCCGAGGCGGCTGATCGGCGGCCAGCATCTCGATCACCATCTTGCGTGCCGACGTCGCCCGCGCCGAGGAGGTCTTGACAACCATCCCCTCGGCTGCCTCGCGGATGCAGGACGCCACCAGTGTCCGCTCGCCCTCGACCTCGACCATGCAGGAGCGGCAATTGCCGTCCGGCCGATAACCCTTGGCCGGCTTGTGGCAGAGATGCGGGATCACCTGCCTGCGGTTCCGGGCGACCTCCCAGATCGTCCGACCCTTTTCTGTCTGAACTTCTTCGCCATCGAGCGTGAATCGGATCATGTCCGCCATCGCGCAGCCCTCCTGTTTCGCGGTCCAACATAACCCAAGCCGGCCTCCTGCCGCATCCTCTAATCCCGACCGCTCGCACCCGATTCGCGCCACCCGGCCTTTCATCTTTCCGCAAATGCTCCCGCCGGAGGCGTTCCATCCACACAATGGGCGGACCGTTTGCCGGTCTCAACCCGCCCCTTTTGGCATGTTGTTAGGATGAGCCGGACGCGTGACAAGAGGCGACCGGAAAAACCCGGCCATCCCCCTTCCCACCGACGCCCCGCTGGCATAGGGAAGAACCCCGAAAGGACCGCAGCCATGCCCCACATTACACTCGTGCGCCACGGCCAGGCCAACGCGATGGCCAAGGACGAAACCGGCTATGACAAGCTCTCTGATCTGGGCCACCAGCAGGCCCGCTGGCTGGGCGAGCATTTCGAGGCCACCGGCGAACGCTTCGCCCGGGTCTATTCCGGCACGCTGCACCGCCAGGTCGACACCGCCCGTTCAATGGGGGCGGAGCGCCACGCGCCGCTGGTGCAGGACGCGCGCCTCAACGAGCTCAGTTACTTCACCATGGCCCGGCTGATGGAAGAACAGCACGGTTTGCCCCTCCCCGCCACGCGCGAAGCCTATGTCACCCACCTGCCGCAGGTCTTCGGCGCCTGGGAACGCGACGAAATCGCGAACACGCCGGAATCCTACGCCGACTTCACCGCCCGGATCGACGCGTTGCTCGAAGAGATCGCGCAATCAAACGGCCGCGCCCTCCTGGTCACCTCGGGCGGGGTGATCGCCACAATCATTCGCCGCGTGCTCAACCTCGACGTTCAAGGCTGGGCACATATCGCGCTCACCATCATGAACAGCTCGGTTCACCGCCTGCACGTGCTGCACGGCTACCCTACACTGGCGCATTTCAACGCCATCCCGCATCTCGAACACCGCGACCGCCAGTTCGCCCAAACCCATCTCTGAAGCCTGAGACGCGCCCATAGGGGATTGCCTGGCAGGCGACTGCACGGCAGTCTGCCGAGAGGGACGCAGCGAGGCCACCCCGCAGGAGACCTAATATGACACATCTCTGGGTCCGCGCCGAACAACGCGAAAACGAGGAACGCGTCGGTCTCACCCCCGAAGGTGCCAAGCGCTTGATCGACGCCGGCTTTCGCGTGACCGTCGAGAAAAGCAGCGTCCGCGCCATTCCGCTGCAAGGTTATGTCGAAGCCGGTGCCGAGATCGTGCCTGAAAATTCCTGGCCGCAAGCCCCGCAGAACGCCATCATCTTCGGCCTCAAGGAGTTGCCCGACGACGGCACGCCGCTGCCGCACCGCCACATTATGTTCGGTCATGCCTTCAAGGGTCAGCATTCCGGCAAGGCACTGCTCGAACGCTTCAAGGCCGGCGGCGGCACGCTCTATGACCTTGAATATCTCGTCGATGAGGCCGGCCGCCGCGTCGCTGCCTTCGGTTACTGGGCGGGCTTCGCCGGCGCAGCCGTGACGCTCATGGCCTGGGCAGCGCAGCAGCATGGCGAAATCTGCGGTCCGGTCCACGCCTATCCGCACAAAGACGCCCTGTTGGCCGACCTCGCCGACCGGCTCGACACAACCCAGCACCCCCGCCCGAATGCCATTGTCATCGGCGCCCTGGGCCGGGTCGGCACCGGGGCTGCCGATCTCTGCGAAGCAGTGGGCGTTGACGTCACCAAATGGGACTTGGACGAGACCGCCCATGGCGGCCCCTTCCCCGAGATCCTGACCCTTGATCTCTTCCTCAACTGTATTCTCGCCCGCCCCGGCACGCCGGTCTTCGTGCCGCGTTCGGCGCTGGCCGCCCCTCGCAAACTCACCGCCATCGGCGATATCGCCTGCGATCCCGACAGCGATTACAACCCGGTGCCGGTTTATGACCGCGCGACAACATGGGAAGCCCCCGTCATCCGCGCCCATGACGCCCTTCCGCTCGACGTGATGGCGATCGACAACCTGCCCTCGATGCTGCCTGTCGAATCCTCGGAAGATTATGCCGCCCAACTCTTGCCAACCCTGCTGACGCTGTCCAATCTCGACGGTGGCGTCTGGAAACGCGCCCGAGAACAATATCTGACCCATGTCAAAGAGGTTTGATCCATGACAATCCACTGGTGCGGCACCGGCCTCAGTTCCATCCCCGGCCTGCGCCGCTTGATCGAGGCGGGCCACCCCGTCACCGTCTGGAACCGCACCGTCGAAAGGGCCAGAGACGCAGTCGGAGATCTGACCGACGATATCCGCGCCTTTGACATGGACGCGCTGACCGCGGCGACGCGCAAAGGCGATATCGTCGTTTCGATGCTGCCCGGCGACTGGCACGTGCCGCTGGCCAAAATGTGCCTTGACCGTGAGGCGCATTTCGTCAGTTCGTCCTACATCTCGCCCGAGATGCGCGCGCTGGACTCCGAAGCCCGCGACAAGGGCCTCCGCTTTGTCAACGAGGTCGGGCTCGACCCCGGAATCGACCACCTGATGGCGCACCGGCTGGTGGCCGATTACCGCGCGTCCAAGGCTTATGCGCCCGACAACGCGATCAGCTTCATCTCCTATTGCGGCGGCGTGCCGAAAATTCCCAATGCCTTCCGCTACAAGTTCTCCTGGGCACCGGTCGGAGTGCTGAAGGCGCTACGCTCGCCGTCGCGCTCGATCCGCTATTTCACGGAACTCAACGTCGCTCAGCCCTGGGATGCAATCAGCCGCTACGACGCGCCACTGCCGGACCCCGAAAGCTTCGAGGTCTACCCCAACCGCGATAGCCTGCCGTTCATCGCGGAATACGGATTTGGCGAAGGCTGGAAGATCAAGGATTTCGTCCGCGGCACGCTGCGGCTGAATGGCTGGGCGGACGCCTGGGGAGAAATCTTCGCCGAAGTCGGCACCGCCACCGACAAGAGGCTACAAGAAATCGCCGACAATCTGCTGGCCGAAAACGCCTATGACGCCGACGAGCCCGACCGCGTCGTGCTCTGTGTCGGGCTCAGGGCCGAGAAGGACGGCCAGGCCGTCTGGCACAAGACCTATGTCATGGATGCATGGGGCGACGAGCGCGGCACCGCGATGGCGCGGCTCGTCTCGGTGCCGGTGTCGCTGGCAGTCGAATCAGTGCTCAACCGAGAGATTGCGGCAGGGGTTCACGCCGCTCCGTCCGATCCGAAGCTGGTCGCACGCTGGCTCGGCGAAATCGACAGGCTCGCGCAGCACATGGAAATCGTATCCCAAGCCTGATGCTGTTGGCCGGGGCCCCCTAAGGCGCCCCGGCGGGTTTCGATGTCACACCCGGTGATCAGCGGGCGTTGTACCCAGATGCGTGGGCATCGGTGGTGCCCGCATCGAACACAGTGACCGCCTTGGTGCCGTCGGTGCTCCAATCGACGTTCGGTCCAGCCGGGTAGACGGCTACTTCGATCGTCCCGCTCTGGCCCGACCGCAGTTCGCCGGCAGCAGCTTTTTCATCAATGGCGCGCTCATAGGGGCCGATCATGGCCGAAGCGCTGGTGGCGAGGGCGAACGTGGTTGCGAAGGCTGCGATTGCGAGTTTCATAATGTCTTCCTTCCAAGGTTGGTTCTGGTTGCGTTGGACGATCGTTTCGTTCGATCTGCATCCAACATGCGCTTCCCGATGACAGCTTTCAAAACACATGGCCTCACCGCCGCGTGCTCAGCCGCGAGAGATCGTCTGTTTTCACCCCTTGGGTCCCAAGAAGGGCTTTTTTCCAATATTTTTCATAATGTTATATAAGGATGAAAAGATCGTCTCTGTAACCTCGCTCACGCATCACGGCCCCGTTCCTGCGCCGTGATGCGATTCGTGAACGAAAATGCATGCATCTGCATACCGAAAACCGGCGCCGTGCTACCCGCCCGGTTTCCGTCGTGAACAATGTTTCGGGAAATCAGCCCCCGCGGACGAGGTCATCCTCCTCATCCACCGCCGAAAGACCCAATTCGTCGAGCCCGTTTTCGAGGTGATCCGACAGGTGCGGCGTGCCGATCAGGTAATCCGCAGTGGGAATTGTCGCCTCTGCCAGCGCCGTCGCCTTGGCCTCTTCCAACTCGTCCGCAGCAAAACTTTCGCGGCCGATCCACATCACGGCGACCAGGCTCGCCTGCTCTTCCTCGGTCAGCCGCTCGATGAATCCACGCAGCTCGCCCTCGGCCCGGCCGAGTTCCCGAGCCATCAGAATCACCTGCGCAATCTTGTAAACCGAAATATCCAGCATGATCCTGTCTCCCGTTCGCGGTCTGTTGTTATTGTCGTTCAAAGATTCCGCTCGCGCAATCCCCCGTCGTTGATCTGGCGCAAACAACCCTTCCACGGGGTCTCAGCCCTTGGCATCGCTCTTGGGCAGCGCCACCACGGTGGGTTCTTTCGGCGCCAGTTCCTCAAAATCGAAATTGTCCAGCCGCCGCGCCCGCCGCCCGGCCTTGCTGGCCGAGATCTTGATGTCGGAGATATCCTTCGCCGCCTGACCGAAATGGGTGTCGAGCTTCTCGACTCGCGCCGACAGCCGATCGACATCTTGAAAGAGCAGCCCCAGTTCACGCCGGATGGCCCCGGCCTGCTCGCGCATCCGCGCATCCTTCAGGATCGCTCGCATGGTGTTCAGCGTTGCCATGCAGGTGGTGGGCGACACGATCCAGACCCGCGCGGCAAACCCTTCGCGCACCAGCTCGGGGAAATTGGCGTGCAGCTCGGCATAGACCGCCTCGGAGGGCAGGAACATCAGCGCGCCGTCAGCGGTTTCGCCTTCCAAAATGTAACGCTCCGCAATCGCCTTGATATGGATGCGCACCGAGGCCCGCATCATCCGCGTCGCCTCGGTCAGTTCGGCCTGCGTGCCGGCATTGCGCAGCGCCTCGTAAGCCTCCAGCGGGAACTTCGAATCGACAACGATAGGCCCCGGCGGGTTCGGCAGATGGATCAGCAGGTCCGCCCGCTTGCCGTTCGACAGCGTTGCCTGCATGGTGTAGCTGTCGCTCGGCAGCGCCTTCGAGACGATATCGTTAAGCTGGATCTCCCCGAACGCTCCGCGGGTCTGCTTGTTCGACAGGATATCCTGCAGGCTCAGGACATCCCCTGAAAGCTTGGTGATGTTCTCCTGCGCCTTGTCGATGGCCGTCAGCCGCTCCTGCAACTCGCCCAGGGATTTCGCCGTGCGCTGGGCGCTGCCGTGCAGGTTTTCGTGCATCTTGCCTGATACATCCGCGAGCCGCTTTTCCATCAGCTCCATCATGCTTTTCTGGGCCATTGTCTGGGCCTCGCTAACATGGTTCAGCCCACCAGCCAGTTGCTGCTGCCCGTCCGACAGGTGCTCGACCCGCGCCGTCATCGACACCAACTGGTGCAGCAAGGGCTCGGTTGCTCGGGCACTGCGCCCGGCGGCGCGGACCGCCATGAGCAGCAGGATCAGCATGATGAGCAACACTGCCCCACCGCCTATCGCAGTAAGCTGCCATTCGGTCAGCACGGTTCCGTTAATCTCGATCATGTCCGCCCGAACAGCCTCTCGATGTCCTTCAGTTTCAACTCCACATATGTTGGTCGGCCATGATTGCACTGGCCCGAATGCGGCGTCGCCTCCATCTCGCGCAGAAGCGCGTTCATCTCCTCGCCGCGCATCCGCCGTCCCGAACGAATCGACCCGTGACAGGCTACCCGGCTTAAGATCGCCTCTATCCGCGCCTGCACCGTGATCGCTTCGCCGATATCGTCCAACTCGTCGAGAATGTCGCGAAGTATGGCCTCGGCATTCACCTCGCCCAGCAACGCCGGGGTCTCGCGCACCGCCACCGCGGTACCGCCAAAGGGCTCGACTCCCAGCCCCAGCCGCTCCAACTCGGGCGCGATCTCCATCAACCTGGCGCAGTCCCCATCGCTCATCTCGACGATCTCGGGGATCAGCAGCGCTTGGGCTGCAACGCCGTTCTCTGCCATTTGACGCTTGAGTTTCTCGTAGATCAGCCGCTCATGCGCCGCGTGCTGGTCGACGATGACGATGCCGGTTTCGGTCTGGGCAATGATATAGTTCTCATGTACCTGGGCCCGCGCGGCCCCCAGGGGCAGCGCCTCGCCCGGCTCTTGCGTACCGGTCTCGTCCGGGTCGCGCTTCGGCTCAATCCGCGCGCTCATCGCCTCGGCAAAGCCTGGTGCTTCGTATTGCGGTGCCTGTGCCTGATAGGTCATCGACAACGCAGGCCGCGACGCCCGGTCCATCTGGTACACCCGCGCCGTACCTGCCGCCTCAGGCCGCATCGCTTCCAGCGTCGCGTCAGCCACGGTGGACGAGGCGCGGTGTCCTGCCTCGGCCAGTGCGTGCCGCAACGCCGAAACGATCAACCCCCGCGCCGCGCCCGGTTCGCGGAACCGCACCTCGGATTTCGCCGGATGCACGTTGACGTCGACCAGGTGCGAGTCACATTCGACAAACAGCGCCGCGGCCGGATGGCGGTCGCGGCTGAGAAAATCGAAATAGGCGGCGCGCAGAGCGCCATAGAGCATCTTGTCCTTCACCGGCCGGCCATTGACGAACAGATATTGCGCCACCGCCGCGCCGCGCGAATAGGTCGGCAGCGCGGCATAGCCGGACAGTATCAGCCCCTCGCGCTCGGCCTCGATCCTGAGCGCGTTCTCGGCGAACTCGCGTCCCAGCACCCGCGCCAGCCGCCCGTGCAGCGCGTCGAACAGCTCACCCTGTTCGGCGTCGGCGCGGAAAACCTCTCGCCCGTCGCCATTCGACACGTCGCGCAGCACGAAGCCGACAAAGGGTTCCGCCATTGCCAGCCGCTTGATCACATCGCCGATCGCCTGCGCCTCGGCCCGGTCCGAGCGCATGAACTTGAGCCGCGCTGGGGTGGCGTGGAAAATGTCGCGCAACTCGACGATGGTACCTCCGGTCAGCGCCGCCGGCCTCACCACGCTTGCCCGCCCGCCCGACACCTCGATCCGCGCGCCCTCGAACCCGTCGGCCCGGGTGGTGATCGAAAGCCGCCCGACCGCGCCGAGACTGGGAAGTGCCTCACCGCGAAACCCAAAGGTGTGTATGTCGAGCAGATCTGAACCGTCGATCTTCGACGTTGCATGCCGGCTCAGCGCCAGCGGCAAGTCCTCTGGTGCCATGCCGCAACCATCATCCTTGACCCGGATCAGTGTCTTGCCACCTTGCGAATAGTCCACCTCGATCCGCCGTGCGCCGGCATCGATGGCGTTCTCGACGAGCTCTTTCACCGCGCTCGCCGGCCGCTCCACCACCTCGCCGGCCGCAATACGATTTATCGCTGCGTCATCCAACTGGCGGATTCTGGGGCGGTTTTCGCTTATCTGGGGGCTCAGTTCGGACATGACGCAAGATTTAGCATGTCCGCGCGCGATTCGACCACCCGGGACCGACATATTCCAATTCTTGAAAGCCGAAATATGAGTCTCTAAGTGACCTTTCATCACACGCCCACAACGAAACGAAAGGAAACGCCAACATGAAGACCGAAACCCTTGGCACCGCCACGCTCGAAACCTGGACGCCGGCGCAGACCCAGGCCGCACTGGACCAGGGCGAGATCGTTTTGATCGACGTGCGCACCCCGCAGGAGTACATGTTCGAACATATCGACGGCGCGCTGCTGCTGCCGATGTCGTTTTTCCGGGCCGACAAGCTACCAGGCCAGTCGGACAAGCGGATCGTGTTCTACTGCGGTTCAGGCGTGCGCTCGGAACGGGTTGCCCGCGCTTACCTCGAAGCCGGCTATGACTGCATTGCCCATATCGAGGGCGGCATGGCCGGATGGAAGACCGCCAGATTGCCCTATATCGGCACCAACATGGCCACTGGGGCGCCGCAGAACGTTCTGCCGCAGGCGGCCTGATCCCACAGAAAAGCCCGGGCACACGCGGTGCCCGGGCCAGTTTTCAAGGGTAATCCGGAAGGAGATCAGCCCTTGGCGAATTCCGGATAGGCTTCCATGCCCAGTTCGGCTTGGTCGAGCCCGGTGATCTCTTCTTCTTCAGACACCCGGATACCTATGGTGGCTCTCAGGATGAACCACACCACGGCCGAGACCACGAAGACGAAGACACCAACCACGACGATCGAATAGAGCTGCTGACCCAGCGACGCTTCATCGTTGGTCAGAACCACCGCGATGGTGCCCCAGATACCGGCGAACAGGTGCACCGGGATGGCACCGACCACGTCGTCGATCTTCAGTTTGTCGAGGAACGGCACCGCGAAGACGACGATCACGCCGCCCACCATGCCGATCAGCGTGGCCGCACCCAAACCCGGGGTCAACGGCTCAGCGGTGATCGACACGAGGCCCGCCAGCGCGCCGTTCAGCACCATGGTCAGGTCGACCTTCTTGTAGATCAGCTGCGTCAGGATCATCGCGGCGATCGCACCACCGGCTGCTGCGGTGTTGGTGTTGGCAAAGATGCGGCTGATGTCAGCGACGTTGCCGGCGGTGTCCATGTAGAGCTGCGATCCGCCATTGAAGCCGAACCAGCCCAGCCACAGGATGAACGTGCCCAGCGTTGCCAGCGGCAAGTTCGAACCCAGCATCGGATGCACCCGGCCGTCCTTGTACTTGCCCAGGCGCGGCCCGAGGATCAGTGCGCCGGCCAGAGCCGCCCAGCCACCGACCGAGTGCACGACGGTCGAGCCGGCGAAATCGAGGAAGCCACCGGCGTCAAGGAAGCCGCCACCCCATTTCCACGACGCCTGGATCGGGTAGATCAAGCCGGTCAGGATCACGACGAACACCAGGAACGGCCACAGCTTGATCCGCTCGGCCAGGGTGCCCGAAACGATCGAGGCCGTGGTGGCACAGAACATCAGCTGGAAGTAGAAGTCCGATCCCACCGACGCATAGGTCAGGTCGGTTTCGGTATCGGCCAGCCCCACCGGCTCCATCGCCGCGGGCGAGAAGGCGCCGAGGATGCCGTCAATGCTCCAGCCATCGCCGGGATACATCAGGTTGTAACCGATCAGGTAATACATCAGCGCGGCAATCGAGAAGAGCGCCATGTTCTTGGTCAGCTGCATGGTCACGTTCTTCTGCCGCACAAGCCCGGCTTCCAGCATGGTGAACCCGGCGGCCATCCACATCACCAGGAAACCAGTGACGAGGAACATGAAGGTGGTGAAGATATAGCCGATTTCTTCGTTCGGCGGCGTCACGTCCGCCTCTTGGGCCATGGCCAGCGTCGGCAGCGTCATCACTGCAGCAGCCAGACCGAATTTCGTCAGGGTTTTCATCTCTTGTCGTCCTTTCCCCAGTCGCCTCAGATGGCGTCTTCGTTGGTTTCACCGGTGCGCACCCGCACCGCCTGGCTCACGTCGAGCACGAAAATCTTGCCGTCACCGATCTTGCCGGTGCGTGCCGTGGCGGTGATGGTCTCGATCACCTGGTCGGCCATCGCCGCAGACACCACGATTTCCAGCTTGATCTTGGGCACGAAGTTCACGGCGTATTCCGCGCCGCGGTAGATCTCGGTGTGGCCCGACTGCGCGCCGAAGCCTTTGATTTCGGTTACCATCATGCCGCGCACACCGATTGCGGTCAGCGCTTCGCGGACCTCCTCGAGCTTGAACGGCTTGATCGTCGCTATGATGAGTTTCACGAGTTTCCCCTTCCATTTCGCCGGAGCGCCCGGCCATGTTGCACGTGCAGAAAACAGCGCTTGATCGTGGATTCGGAAGAAATGGCCCCGAAGCTGCGACGTTTTTGCAGGCCAATCGCCTATTTTTTAACCTATTAAAAATTTTTGCCTACTTTTTACGCAAGTCGAGAAGGGCCAAATGCGAAGCACCCCCTCTACTTTTTCTTTCTCGACGGGTAGTGTGCCGTGAAAGAACACGTGCCGGGCAGAGCAGAGCATGAGTAATTCAGGTCGCAAACGGCCGCCCTTGGTGGCGGACAGACGCTATCCCAAGGCGCAGTCAAAGCCGAAAGCCAAGGCGAAGGCAAAACCCGCCACACGCACGTCGCGCAAGTCCCGCCGCAAGCCCGCCCGCAAGCGCAATTTCATCGTCGCCTTCTTTCTGGGCATCATCAGCTGGGTGTTACGTCTGATCTGGAGCCTCAGCTGGCGCATCGGGCTGATCACCGCCGCCATCATCGGGCTGGCCGTAGGCTATGTCGCCTACACCCTGCCGCCGGTCGACCAGTTGTTGGACGGCCGCGCCCGTGGCTCGGTTACCCTGCTCGATAACAAGGGCGATGTATTCGCCTGGCGCGGCGATCAGTTTGGCGGCGTGGTCACCGCAAACTCCGTCTCACCGCATCTCAAACACGCGGTCATCGCCACCGAAGACAAGCGCTTCTACCGCCATTTCGGCGTCAGCCCCCGCGGCGTCGCGTCGGCCATCCGCATCAATCTGCGCGAAGGCCGTGGGCCGCTGTCCGGCCACGGCGGCTCGACCATTACCCAGCAGACCGCCAAGTTGCTCTGTCTCGGCGTGCCCTATGATCCGGAAAAGTGGAAAACCGAGGCCGACTACGAATCCGACTGCCGCACAGGTTCGCTCGCCCGTAAGATCAGGGAAGCAATTTATGCACTCGCCATGGAGGCCAAGTATTCCAAGGACGAAATCCTCACGGTTTATCTCAACCGCGCCTTCCTCGGTGCCGGCGCCCGCGGGTTCGAAGCCGCGGCGCAGCGCTATTTCGGCAAGTCCGCCGCACAAGTGAACCCGCAGGAATCGGCGATGCTGGCCGGTCTGCTGGTCGCACCCACTCGCTATGCGCCCACCAACAATCTCACGCGCTCCCAGGCCCGCGCCGAAACCGTGCTCAAGTTGATGTACGAACAGGGCTATCTCAGCGATACCCAGCACGCCAGCGCCGTCGCCAGCCCGGCCACACTCTCCGAAGCGGCCCAGAAAAAGGCGGGCGGCTACTTCGCCGACTGGGTCATGGTGACGGGGCCGGAATTCTTCACCCGCGACACCACCGAAGACGTGATCATCCGCACCACGCTCGACCAGCGCATCCAGGCCGCTGCCGAAGACGCGATGCGCACCGTGTTCGAGGCCAAGGTCAAGGAAGGCTCCGAAGCTCAGGCCGCCATCGTGGTGATGTCTTCGGACGGTGCAGTGCGTGCCATGGTTGGCGGCCGAAAAACCCGCGTGTCAGGCGAATTCAACCGCGCCACCATGGCCAAACGCCAGACCGGTTCCGCCTTCAAGCCGTTCGTCTATGCTGCCGCGCTCGATCTCGGCCGCTCGCCGCTCGATCCGATCGAAGATGCGCCTTATTGCGTCAACGTCCCCGGTTCCGGCGAATATTGCCCCAAAAACTATACCCGCAAGTTTTACGGCACGGTCACGCTAACCGATGCGCTGAAGAACTCTCTCAACATCCCCGCGGTGAAGCTGGCCGTCGAATCCGGACTCGACGTGGTGCGCACCGTGGCCGAGCAATTCGGCATCGCGTCGGACCTGGCGCAGGGCCCGGCACTGGCGCTCGGCGCCTCCGATGCCTCGCTTTTGGAGATGACCGGCGCCTATGCCGGTATTCTCAACGGCGGCAGCGCCGTGGTGCCCTACGGCATGACCGACCTGCGGCTTCTAGGCTCGGAAGAGCCGATCTTCTCGGCCTCCTCCGGCATCGGCGAGAGGGTGATCCAGGAAAGCTCGGCGGCCCAGTTGACCTGGATGATGCGTAAAGTGGTGACAGAAGGCACCGGCGCCCGTGCCGCCCTGTCCGACCGCGAAGTTGCCGGGAAGACAGGCACCTCGCAATCAGCCCGCGATGCCTGGTTTCTGGGTTTTTCGGCCGACTACGTGGTCGGCGTCTGGATGGGCAACGACGACAACCAACCGCTCAAGAACGTGACCGGCGGCGGCCTGCCAGCCGAAATCTGGCGTGAAACCATGCAGCGCGTGCATGAGGGTCTGCCACCACGGCCGTTGCCGATGCGTGCACCCAAGCCGCCGACATCACAGGTGGTTACGCCGCAGCCGCATATCAGCGATGAAGGCCGGCGTACCCGCGGCACCATCGACAACATGCTGCGCGGCATCCTCGGCGCCGACAATCGCTGACCCTATTTGCCGCGGCCCGCCGGAAGGCAAGCGTCGCTGGTGTCAGCCGGCTCACGGTTCTGAAAACGCGGCTCAGCTTGCCTTTTGCAAATCGCTGATCAGCGCGTCGATATCGCCGCGGCGCTTGTCGAGCATCGCCCCGATCTCGGTGCGCTCGGTCAGCAGCATGTTGACCCCCTCGACGAAGAGGTTGAAGAACTTGTCGCGCCCCGACCGGTCGGAAACCAGGAAGGTCACCTCGAACGGCGCTTCGCCACGCAGATGCGCAATAGTCTTCACTTCATAGAAGTTCTTCACCTTGCGTGCTTTCTGCACCTCGATCTTGCTGCCGATGAACTCGCGGAAGCGTCTGCCGTATTTACGGCTGACATAGATCTGGAAGGCCTTGGTAAAGGCGTTCATCTGGGCGCTCGTCGCCCGGCGCGCATCGACCCCGAGCGCATAGCGCGCGATGGTCGGCACGTCCGAGTAACGCACGAAGATCCTTTCGAACTCCCGTATCTTCTGCGTTTCCGAACTCGGCGTGGCAATCACCTTGTTGATGTCGGACACGATCGCATCGACAAGTTTCTTTGCCCCGGCCTCGCTCAGCGCCAATGCCGGACCGGCTGCGGCGGTAAGCGCCAGCGACGAAATCATGCCCAGAAGGACGCTGCGGCGGCGGGGATTACTCTGTGTAAGGGTCTGCATAGGGGTCACCATATGGATCATCGTAAGGATCGACATAAGCACTGCTGTCATCACCGCCAAGCTCGAAGCGGCGGTTCTGCAAATAAATCAGCCGCGACTGGGCATAGCTGTCGGCGCTTTCATAGAGGATCGAATCGACCGTGTCGGAATAGCGCCCGCGGTCACCCACTCTCGCGGCGAGTTTTGCAGCGGTGCCGTAATATTTCTCCGGGCTGGGGAGGACATAGCTCAGCGGATTGGTGAACAGGTCCACCACCTTGCCCACCGCGTCGCGCTCGGTCGAGGGGCCCAGCACCGGCAGCTCGACGAAGGCACCTTCCGGCACACCCCAGACATGCAGGGTCTCGCCGAAATCGGTCTCGACCTCATAAAGGCCCAGCTCACCAGCCGGATCTCCCAGCCCACCGATGCCGATAACCGTGTTGAAAACGAAGCGCAGCGTGTTTTGCCCGGCACCCGCCAGGTCGCCCTGCAACACGTTGTTCACCACCGTGCCCGGCAGGCTCAGGTTCGACGCGAAATTCGATACCCCCTCCTGGACCGGTTCGGGCACGATACCGGAATACCCTTTGCCGGCCGAACGAACGAACGTGCGGTCCAGTGCCCGGTTGAGCTCGTGGTTGCGGCGGTTCACGTCTTCATAAGGGTCGTGCACGCCGTCCGGCGCGCCCCCCGGCCCCGGCACCGAACAGGCCGTCAGCGCCAACGCTGCAACGGCGATCGTCAGAAACCGTTTCAGATCACGATTGCCGGGGAAAGAGATGAACGTATCAGCCAATGGAAATTCCGTTCCGAACTAGGTAGGCTTTACTTAAGTGTTGCCACGATATAGCCCAATGTGATTTCCGGCTTCAACGCCAGATGTGGCAGATCGGTGACAACGCCGGCAGGCCTGCCCCGGAAGACAAGAAATATCGCCCACCTTTCCAACGGTTGATCATAAACAAGCCCATGCGCAGAAACATGCCATCAATCGACGCAGGCCTGACCGAACTTCGCGCCGCGCGTCGCGAAAGCCGTGGCCTCTACTGGGCGGTGGGGTTGTTCGGGGTTTTCGTCAACCTCCTGATGCTCACCGGCCCGCTCTACATGCTGCAGGTCTATGACCGGGTGCTGGGTTCGCGCTCGGTGGCGACACTGATCGCGCTTTCGGCGCTGGTGCTGTTCCTCTATGCCATGTACGGGTTGCTCGATTTCGCCCGCGGTCGGGTAATGGCGCGCGCTGGCGCCCGCTTCCAGTCGCGGCTTGACGGCCGGGTGTTCGACGCGGTCCTGCGCAAGTCAGCCCTGCGGGGCCCGTCCGAAACCGCCTCCAACCTCGCCGATCTCGAATCGGTGCAGCGGCTGATGTCCTCGCCGGCGCTGCTGGCGATCGCTGACATGCCGTTCACGCCACTTTTCCTCATGGCGATCTTCGTCTTTCACCCCTGGCTCGGCACCCTCGCGGTAACCGGCGGCGCGGCGCTCATCCTGCTGGCGGCGATCAACCAGTGGGTCTCGCGCACCCCGCTCACCCGGGCCGGCACCGCCGGAATGCAGGCCGAACGGATGGCCGGTAACCTGCGCGAAGAGGCCGAACTCGTGGTCTCGCTCGGGATGCGCGACGCCGCCTTCCGCCGCTGGCAGTCAGGCCGCACCCAATCCCTCGAGGCGCAGATCGGCGCCGCCGATCTCTCGGGCTCGTTCACCTCACTGTCCAAGGCGTTCCGCCTGTTGCTGCAGTCGGCGATGCTCGGGCTCGGCGCTTATCTCGTGCTTCAGGGCGAGTTGACGCCAGGCGCGATGATCGCCGGCTCAATCCTGCTTGGCCGGGCGCTGCAGCCGGTCGAACAGACTGTCAGCCAATGGCCGATGATCGAACGTGCCCGCCGCGGTTGGCATAACCTCGCCCAGCTTCTGACCGAAGTGTCCCCCGAGTCGCCCCGCACCGCCCTGCCGCGCCCACGCGCGCGCCTGGATGTACAAAGCCTCACCGTGGTGCCGCCCGGTCAAAACCAGGCCAGCCTGCGAATGATCAACTTCAAGCTCGAACCCGGCACGGCTTTGGGCGTGATCGGCCCCTCCGGCGCCGGCAAGTCGACGCTGGCGCACGCGCTCACGGGCACCTGGCGCCCGGCGGGCGGCCATATCCGCCTCGACGGCGCCGCGCTCGATCAGTACGACCCCAACGTGCTCGGCTCTTATATTGGTTACCTGCCGCAGCGGGTACAGCTGTTCGACGGAACCATCGCCGAGAACATTGCCCGGCTGTCGCCCAACCCCGACGACACCAAGGTGGTCGACGCCGCCAGGAAGGCGGACGCGCACGAGATGATCGTAGCGCTGCCGCAGGGCTATGACACGCCGGTCACCTCGGCCGGCGGGCGACTCTCGGGCGGCCAGATCCAGCGCGTCGGCCTGGCCCGCGCGATGTATGGCGACCCGGTCCTGCTGGTGCTGGACGAGCCCAACTCGAACCTCGACAACTCCGGCTCGATGGCGCTGAACAAGGCGATCCGCGCGATGAAGGAGGCCGGTGGCGCGGTCATCATCATGGCCCACCGCCCCGCCGCGATCCAGGAATGCGAATTGCTCATGGTGCTTGAAAACGGCACCCGCCGCGCCTTCGGTCCGCGTGACGAGGTGCTGCGCGAAACCGTGCAAAACGCCTCCGATATCGCCAAGGCCCAACGGCCCGGAGGTATCCGCTGATGGTTGACAAGGCTCCCAAGCGCTGGTCTGCGCACGTGCCGTTGATCGTCGGTTTCCTCGGCGTGGCCCTGCTGCTGGGCGGTTTCGGCACCTGGGCCACGATGACCGAGATCGCCGGCGCTGTTGTTGCG
Organism: Marimonas arenosa; assembly: GCF_030848945.1. Taxonomy (GTDB): domain Bacteria; phylum Pseudomonadota; class Alphaproteobacteria; order Rhodobacterales; family Rhodobacteraceae; genus Marimonas; species Marimonas arenosa. Next base: position 376,750 of record NZ_JANHAX010000003.1, on the reverse strand, counting down.
CCCGGACGGATCGAGGTCGACCAGAACCGCCAGGTCGTGCAGCACCCCTATGGCGGCGTGGTGGCCGATGTGCTGGTCAGCGAAGGCGCTACGATCGAGGCCGGTCAAACCCTGATCCGCCTCGACCCGACCGAACTGCTGTCGCAGAAGGCGATCATCGAATCCGAACTGTTCGAGATCATGGCCCGCTCGGCCCGGCTCGAAGCCGAACGCGCCAGCAGCGACGAGTTGCGCTTCAACGAAGAACTTCAGGCCCGCGCCGCCGCAGACCCCGATATCGCCGAGCTTATGAACGGCCAGGAAAACCTGCTGCGCGCCCGCTCCGAGTCGATCGACCGAGAAACCGAGCAGCTCTCGCGCCAGCGCGATCAGCTGCGCAGCCAGATCAAGGGGATCGACGCCCAGTCCGCTGCGCTCGAAACCCAGCTTGATCTGATCAGCGAAGAACTGACCGCACAGCAAACCCTGCTCGACAAGGGGTTGGCGCAGGCCTCGCGGGTGCTGGCACTGCGGCGCGAGCAGGCCAACCTCTCCGGCACCGTCGGCGAACTGACGGCCCGCAAGGCCCAGGCCGAGGAACGCATCACCGAGATCGAGATCGGCATCCTCAAGCTCGGCACCAATCGCCGGGAGGAGGCGCTTTCGCAACTGCGTGACCTGCGAATCCGCGAGTTGGAGCTGCTGGAGAAACGCCGCGCCGTGGACGAGAAACTTGCCCGGCTCGAGATCACCGCACCGGTTTCCGGCGTGATCTACAACCTTGCCGTCTTCGCCCGTCGCGCCGTGATCGCCGCCGGCGATCCGCTGCTCTTCATCGTGCCGCAGGACCGGCCGCTGGTGATCACCGCCCAGGTCGATCCGATCCATGTCGACATGGTCTATGTCGGCCAGAAGGTGACCCTGCGGTTTCCCGCCTTCGACCAGCGCGACACGCCCGATATCTTCGGCCACGTCGCCAACCTTTCGGCCGACGCCTTCCGTGACGAGACCACCGGCGCCACCTTCTACCGTGCCGAAATCGTAATGGACGACGGCGAAGCCGAACGACTGCCCGACGGCGCCAGTCTGATTCCAGGCATGCCAGTCGACAGTTTCATCCGCACCGACGACCGCACGCCACTCGCTTACCTTTTGCGCCCGATCACGGTCTATTTCTCCAAGGCCTTCCGCGAAAGCTGACCGCCCGCGCCCGCGGGTCAAGCAACGTCTCGCCTTTGTCATCGCTTTCCTCTAGCGTCTGCGCGACTCGCGAACAGCCAAGGAGGACAGTCCCATGTCGAAAATCGAAGCCCGCCTCGCCGAACTCGGCGTCACCCTACCCGACGCGCCGGCACCGGCCGCCAACTACGTGCCCTTCGTGCAGGTCGGCGATCTGGTCTTCGTCTCGGGACAGATCTCGATGCAGGACGGCAATCTCATCACCGGCAAGGTCGGCACCGACCTCACGACCGAGGAAGGCGCGGCCGCCGCGAAAACCTGTGCCGTGTCGCTTCTGGCCCAGCTCAAAGCGGCCTGCGGCGGCGATCTCGACCGGCTGGTACGGGTGGTGAAGCTTACCGGTTTCGTCAATTCGGCCCCCGATTTCACCCAGCAGCCGCAGGTGATCAACGGTTGCTCCGATTTCCTGGTCGAAGCGCTCGGCGATGCCGGTCGCCATTCCCGCTCAGCAGTGTCGGCCGGCGCATTGCCGCTCGGAGTCGCCGTGGAAATCGAGGCAATCTTCCAGATCAAGTAACCCTCGGCCTGTCCGTTGAAGATACCCGCGCTCGATCCCGTCTTCCTGGCCCGTCCCATCGCCCACCGGGCGCTGCATGACATGGCCGATGCCCGCCCAGAAAACTCCCGCGCGGCGATCCGAGCGGCGATCGCGGCGGGTTACGGGATCGAGATCGACCTGCAACTGTCGCTCGACGGCCACGCCATGGTGTTTCACGACTACGACCTCGGGCGGCTGACGCCGGAGACCGGCCCAATTCGCCAGCGCAGCGCAGCCGAGCTGGCCGCGATCCCGCTCAAACATGGCGACGGAGAAAGTGTGCCAACTCTCGAAGACGTGCTGGCGCTGGTCGCCGGAAGGGCGCCATTGCTGATCGAGATCAAGGACCAGGACGGCGCCATGGGCAGCAATGTCGGGCCCCTGGAATACGCCGCGGCCGAGGCGTTGAAATCCTATCAAGGCCCGGTGGCGCTGATGTCCTTTAACCCGCATGCGGTCGACGTGCTGCGCCAGCTCCTGCCCGAGACCACCCGTGGCATCACCACCTGCGGCTACAGCCCGCTCGACTGGCCGCTGCTGTCGGATGCGACCTGCGATCACCTGCGGCTGATCCCTGATTACGACGCCGTGGGCGCGAGCTTCGTGTCCCACGACGTGAAAGACCTGCACAACCCGCGTCTGACCGAGCTCAAGGCGCATGGCGCACATGTTCTGACCTGGACTGTCACTTCGCCCGAGATCGAGGCCGAGGCCCGCAAGGTGGCCGAGAACATCACCTTCGAAGGCTACCTCGCGTGACTGGCCTACCTCAGGCGCACGCCAAGCTACCACCTTGTCGCCGCGCCCTCGCGCACCGATATTCAAACCATGGACAGTGAAACGGCTATCGATATCCGGATCCTCTCCTCGCTCGACAAGATCGCAGCGGCAGAGTGGGATGCCTGCGCCTGCCCTGAGGCCGCCGATGGCGGTCGCCCGAACGATCCCTTCACCACGCACCGGTTCCTCGCCGCTCTTGAGCAGAGCGGCTCGGTCGGCCCCGGCAGCGGCTGGCAGCCGCGCTATCTCACCGCCCGCCTCGGCGACACGCTGATCGCCTGCGCACCGCTCTACGCCAAGTCCCATTCCCAGGGCGAGTACATCTTCGACCATAACTGGGCCCACGCCTACGAGCGCGCCGGCGGGCGCTACTATCCGAAGTTCCAGATCGCGGTGCCCTTCACCCCTGTCTCCGGCCGCCGCCTGCTGGTTAGACCGGGCTTCGAGGAAACCGGACGCGCCGCGCTCGTGCAGGGTGCAATCCAGCTCGCGACGCAGAACGGGATCAGTTCGCTCCACATCACCTTCTGCACCGAGGCCGAAGCACGGGCCGGCCAGGACATGGGCCTCTTGCACCGCACCACTCAGCAATTCCATTGGGAGAACGCGGACTATGCCGGCTTCGACGACTTCCTGGGTTCGCTGAGTTCGCGCAAGCGCAAGAATATCCGCAAGGAGCGCATGCAGGCGCAAAACTTCGGCGGCCGCATCCTGGAACTCAGCGGCGACGATATTTTTCCCGAACACTGGGATGCGATGTGGCACTTCTACCAGGACACCGGCAGCCGCAAATGGGGCTCGCCCTATCTCACCAGGTCGTTCTTCGACATTGCCCACGAAAGCCTGCGCGACGATATCCTGCTGGTGCTGGCCGAACGCGACGGGCACTATGTCGCCGGTGCTCTCAACCTGATCGGTCGTGACACGCTCTATGGCCGCTACTGGGGCTGCGCCGAACATCACCCCTGCCTGCATTTCGAGATCTGCTACTATCAGGCCATCGACTACGCCATCGGCCATGGCCTTTCCCGAATCGAGGCCGGGGCGCAGGGCGAACACAAGCTGGCGCGCGGATATTTGCCCACCACCTGCCACGCGCTGCACTGGATCGCCGATCCGGGTTTCGCCGATGCGGTTTCGCGCTATCTTGAGGCCGAGCGCGAAGCCGTAGCCGAGGAGATCGAGATCCTCACCGCCTACGGCCCTTTCCGCAAGACCCACGAGGAGGAACACGATTGAACGAACTGCTCTCCGACACCGCCCGCGAAAACCTGCTGCCGCCGCTATTCGCCAGGGGCTGGGCGATGGCCGAGGGGCGCGATGCCATCGTCAAGACCTACAAGTTCGAGGAATTCACCAGCGCCTTCGGCTGGATGACTCAGGCTGCGCTCTGGGCCGAGAAATGGAACCATCACCCGGAATGGTGCAATACCTACAACCGCGTGACGGTCACGCTGACCACGCACGATGCCGGCGGGTTATCTTCGCTCGATGCCAAGCTGGCGCGCAAACTCGACAGCCTCGGGACGTAATACGGCCCCAAACAACCATTGAGGTGCATCAGGGACAGGACCTGCCATCTGCTGTATTGGGACCAGGTTATCACCAATTCGGCCCCATCCGGAACGGCGAGGTCACCCATGAAAGGCGCAATCTTCTACACCACCCGGTTCGGGCAGCACCGCACAATACGCGCAATGGATCGGCGCGGCGTCCGGCCTTGACGCCCACGATATCAAGACGACCGACGCCAAACCGGACAGCTTCGACTTCCTCGTCCTTGGCTGCCCGGTGATCTATCACAGGTTGCCGATCGCGCTCTGGTTGCGCCGCAATGCCGCCGCCATCGACAGCAAACCGGTCATCTTCTTCACCGTGTCGGGGGCACCCGCCGGGGCCAAGCTCGACGGCTGGATCGCGGGCAGCCTGCCGCCAGGGCTCGTCACCCGCATGGATCACTTTGCCCTCCTCGGGCGGCAGGACCCCAACGAGCTTACCCGTTACGACCGGGTGATGCTGATCATCGGCAGCCTGATGAACCGCGACCGCAAAGCCGCCAGCGAAGAACTGCACGGCTTCGACTTCATGGACAAGGACAGCATCGCCCCCGTGCTCGACCGCATCCGCACGCTTCAATCCGGCGCGTGACCGGCCCGCGGCCGATGCCGCGCCTCACAAGTTCTCGAGCAGCTTTTCGCCGACGGTCAGTTCGCACACGCCGCCCTGCACTTCCTCGTTGAGATGGGTCACAACCCCGTCCTCGGCCACCAGGGCATAACGCTTCGAGCGGCCGAACATCCCGCCCTGCGGGAAATCGAACTCCATGCCCAGCGCGCGGGTGAAATCGCCGCTCGCGTCGCCAAGCAACGTCACGCCGGCCTCGGCCGCGCCCATATCCTTGTCCCACGCGGCCATGGTGAACCCGTCATTGACCGAAATGCAGTAGATGTCTTCCACGCCTTTTTCGGCAAACGCATCACGCGTCCGCATGAAACTGGGCAAATGCGCCGCGCTGCAGGTTCTCGAGAACGCTGCCGGCAGGCCAAACAGAACCACCTTGCGCCCTTTCACCATGTCCGCCGTCTGCACCGCCTCGATGCCGTTTTCGTTGAATGTGTAAAGCGTCGCATCCGGTATCCGGTCGCCAACCTTAATCGCCATTTCGGGTTCTCCTATTCGCGCGTTGCGTTTTGCTTTGGTCACGCTATAGGCTCGCCGCGCGGGTTCAATCCGAAAATGAGGTCGTCATGGCTCACATCGTCGTTATCGGGGCTGGCCAAGCCGGTTCGTCGCTCTGCGCCAAGCTGCGTAACCTGGGGCATACCGGTTCGATCACACTGATCGGCGAAGAATCCGCACCGCCCTACCAGCGTCCGCCGCTCAGCAAGGCCTATCTGCTCGGCGAGATGGAGCTCGAACGGCTCTATCTCAGGCCCGAAAGCTTCTACGCCGAGAACGGGATCGAACTGCGGCTCAACACCACCGTGCAGGCCATCGACCGCGCCGACAAGACGGTGATCGCCGGGGGCGAGACCATTACCTACGACATGTTGGCGCTATGCACCGGCTCGGTGCCGCGCCGCCTGCCGGGTCGGATCGGCGGCGAGTTGGAAGGCGTGCATGTGGTGCGCACGCTTTACGATGTCGATGAGATGGCCCCCGAATTTGCCGAGGGCCGCCATGCGCTGATCGTCGGCGGCGGTTATATCGGGCTCGAAGCCGCGGCGGTGGCGGCCAAGAAGGGGCTCAAAGTCACATTAGTCGAGATGGCCGAGCGCATTCTTCAGCGTGTCGCCGCACCGGAAACCTCCGACTACTTCCGCGCCCTGCACGCCGCATATGGTGTCGACATCCGCGAGGGCGTCGGCCTCGATACCCTTCTGGGCGACACCCGCGTCACCGGGGCAAAACTCTCTGACGGGACCGAGCTTGCGGTCGATTTCGTCATCGTCGGTGTCGGTATCACTCCAGCCACCGCGCTGGCCGAGGCCGCCGGGCTCGAGATCGACAACGGCATCAAGACCGACGCGCAGGGTCGCACCTCCGACCCAGCGATCTGGGCGGCGGGCGATTGCGCCTCATTTCCCTACCACGGCGAACGCATCCGGCTCGAGTCGGTGCCAAATGCCATCGATCAGGCCGAATGCGTGGCCGAAAACATGCTCGGCGCCGGCAAGGACTACGTGGCAAAACCGTGGTTCTGGTCGGATCAATACGACGTCAAACTCCAGATCGCGGGACTGAACAGCGGCTATACCCAAGTGATCACCCGGCCGGGCGACAAGGACGGCAGCACTTCGTTCTGGTACTATCAGGGCGACACACTGCTTGCCGTCGACGCGATGAACGACCCGCGTGCCTACATGATCGGCAAACGCCTGATCGAGGCCGGCAAGTCACCCGACCCGGCGGCCGTGGCCGATCCGGCCACCGATCTGAAATCGCTGATGCGATGACTGACGCCTACCTCCGTAGGGCGCGTTTTCAACGCACCGCTCCGATCCAATGCGCATAATCGGAGGCTCCTTCCGCGGTCGGGCGCTGGCCTCGGTTGGCAAGGGCGATGCCGGCGCGCATCTGCGCCCCACCACCGACCGTACCCGGGAAAACCTTTTCAACATCCTGCAGGGCGGCCGGTTTGGCGATCCCATCACCGACGCCCGCGTGCTCGACCTCTTTGCCGGCACCGGCGCGCTGGGGCTCGAAGCGCTCAGCCGCGGCGCCGCCCATGTCACCTTCGTCGATGATGGCGCCAAGGCGCAGGCATTGATCCGCCGCAATGTCGAGATCTGCCAGGCCCGCGACAAGACCGAACTGATCCGCCGCGATGCCCGCCGGCTCGGACAATGCCCCTCGGCACCCTACACCCTCGTCTTCCTTGACCCGCCCTACGGCAAGAGCTTGGGTGAAACGGCGCTGGTGGCCGCGCTGTCTGGCGACTGGATTGCCCCAGGCGCGCTGATCGTCTGGGAGGAGAACAGTGTTGTCACTCCGCCCGCCGGGCTGACCCTGCTCGACAGCCGGCGCTATGGCGATACCACCCTCTCGATCCTGCAGGCCTCCGTGTAAGCGCACGCTTATTCGCCAGTTGTTAAGCTGCGGTCCTATCGCGCCGGGTAGCGATCTGCGCCAGGTTAGCGTCACGACGGGGCACGCCGCCCCGACACGTCTGAACAGGAGACCCCGATGACACGAATTGCCAAATCCCTCGCCTTGATCGCCGCAGCCACGCTGGCATCCGGCGCAATGGCCGTTACTCCCGATACCGGTGCAATCCTCGGCAGTAACGCCGCCACGATCGGCACCGCGCTGGCCGAAGACGGTTTCGAGATCACCCGCTACCGCAAGGCGGCGGCGCTCATCCAGGTGACCGCCGTCAAGGATGGCCGCAAGCACTTCATCCTGGTATCATCGCGTGACGGCGCAGTGATCAGCCACAAGACCGCAACGACGATCTCCGACCCGATGACGCGACCGGCGCTACCATCCCAACCCGCAGAGCTTCCAGCTGATCTGACCGAAAAACTGGCAACGCAAGGCTACGAACTCCGGCGGATCAAATCCGAAGGGCACGAACTCGAAGCCTACGCCCTGCGCGACGGCCGGATGTGGGAACTCAAGCTCGACGCCGCCACCGGCGAGATCCTGCGGGCCGAGGTCGAAGACTGATGCCAGCGCCCGTGCGACCCGGGGGCAGGCGGGGCTGGGATCCGCTTGTCCGCCTCACCCACTGGACCATCGCGCTGGCGATCCTGGTCAACGGGGCGCTCCTGCGCGATGGCACCGTGGCGCATGTCTGGATCGGCTATGCCGCGCTGTCGGCGCTGATCCTGCGGTTGCTCTGGGGCCTCATTGCCCCCGGCCCCGCCGCGCTGGCCGAGATGCCACTGGCCCCGTCCCGGGCATTGGCACATCTGCGCGACCTCGTGGCGTGGCGCTGGCACGACAGCCCCGGCCACACCCCGCTCGGCGCCTGGATGGCGGTGGCGATCTGGTCGCTGCTGGCGGTGACCGCCGTCACCGGCCTCGTGCTCGAGGCCGATCCCTTCCCCGATGACGACACCCACCACGCCTGGTCGGACTATCGCTACGACCATGACGACGACGAAGAGGATGAAGATGACGACGCGCACGAAACCGGCGGCGCGGGCGCGGAGGTTGCCGAAGACCTGCACGAGGCGGCGGCAACCGGCCTGCTGATCCTCGCGGCGCTGCACGTGGCCGGTGTCGGACTTGAATCCCGGCTTTCTGGCGTCAATCTTGCAAAGGGCATGATCTTCAACCGCCGCGAAAGGACCAAGCGATGAGCCACCCGCCCGGGGATCTGCGCCGCGCCTCGCTTCTGGCAGCTGCGCTGGCGCTGCAGACGCTGGCGGCGGTGTTCTTCATCGGCGACGTGGCCAGCGACTACCGCTGGATCGGCTTCGACCCGCATACCACCTTCGAGGCCATGGTGGCTCTGGCGCTAATCATCGGCATCGGCATCAGCGCACTCGAGATGCGCCGCACATTGCTGCGAATCCGCCGCGCCGAAGAGGCGCTGTCACTCGCCTCCGGTGCTTTCGCCGAGGTGATCGAAGCGCGTTTTGCCGGCTGGGGGCTCACCCCGGCCGAAGCCGATGTGGCGCTGTTCACGCTGAAGGGGCTCGAAACCAGCGAAATCGCCGCGCTCCGCAGTGCCGCCGAAAGCACCGTCCGCGCCCAGCTGACCCGTGTCTTCGCCAAGTCCGGCGCAGGTAGCCGGGCGCAGTTCGTCGCGCTATTCGTCGAAGATCTGCTGGAAAATGCCCGAGCCGGCCCGGATAGCGGGCTCTGACATCCGAACATCACCCCGGCCAAGGCTCACGATCGCGTGTTCCGCTCCAAGGGTTTGACATGGCTCAATTGCAAGGCTGAAAAAATCCGGCACTGCTGCGCCATCCTGCCCGCTGATCGAGGAATTACCGATGACCCTGCGCCCCGTCTCGCTCGCCCTGGCCCTACTCTTTGCCCCGCTCGCCGCCACCGCCGGCCCGGTGGCCGATTTCGAAACGGCCTATCGCGACGCCTATGCCACCTACCGAAAAGCACTGTTCCTGACCAATTCCGGCGACACCGCCGGCTCGGCCGAGGCCGCGCACGCGCTCTCGGACAAATGGACCGCGTTGCGCGACAGCTGGGAGGCCGCCCCGCCGCCGCATTATGAAGATGACCCCGGCTGGCGCGATACGCTGGTGCAGGTGGCCTGGCTGATCAACCGGAGTTCCGGCCAGATCGTCGAAGGCGACCTAAACGGTGCGCACGAAACGCTCGAAGGCGTCCGCGAAGAGCTCGCAGCCCTGCACGACCGCAATGGGATCGAATCCTTCTCCGACCGGATGAACGCCTATCACGCCGAGATGGAACACGTGCTGATGACTGATCTCTCGACACTCGACGCCGCCGCGATCGACGCGCTGCAGGAACGCGCCGCACTGCTCCATTACCTCGCCCGCGACCTTCTGGCCGCACCACCACCCGAAGGCCGCGATAACCCGGACTTCGATGCGCTGGCCAAAACCTTCGAGGCCTCGGTCGCAGCGTTCCTCGCCGCGGCGCGCGCAGGAGACGCCGAAGCCATCCGCAAGGCAGCGGCGGGACTCAAGAAGCCTTATGCCAGGCTGTTCGTGAAGTTCGGCTGAAGCGCCCGGTTTCATCAGCGGGTCAGGCCACCACCGGCCTGACCAAACCTGGTACGCCATCACCTGTGCCACGCAACAGCGGCGCTATCGCACTGCGATCCGCTCGGACCACAGAAGATGCAGCACCGCCCACCCGGCGACCAGCGCACCGCCGATCCCCAGCATACCCAGCCCCCAATGAATCAGCACTGCGCCGCCAAAGGCCGACCCGGCCGCAACCCCGGCATAGAGCGCCGCGGCATTGAGCGCCATCATCACCGGCGCCCGCTCCGGAGCCAGTCGCAAGAGCCGGGTTTGCTGCGCCACGAAGAACGACCAGCCGAAGGTGGACCAGCCGAACACCAGCAACAGCAGCAGAAAATGCGGCACCGGCAGCGCAGCGAAGCTGGCGTTGAACGCAACCTGAGACAACGACAGGATCAACAGGGTCCGGAACGGCCCGATCCGGTCGGTGAGCCAGCCTCCCATCAGGTTGCCTGCCACCGCGCCGGACCCATAGAGCAACAGCACCACCGCCATCTGGTCGCGGCCGAACCCCATGGTCTCGGTCAAGAGCGGCGTGAGGAAGGTGAAAACCACGTAAGTCGCACCCACGAAGCTGAAGGTGAACAGCACCGCGACCATGTGCCGCCAGTTCGACAGGACCAGACCCAGATCCGACAGCCTGACCGCCCGAAACGTCAACCCGGCCGGAATCAGGAGCCACACACCAACCAGCACCGGCAGGGCCATGCCGCCAACGATCCAGAACGCGGCCCGCCACCCGATGGAATAGGCCAGGAAACTGCCCGCCGGTACGCCAACCACCTGGGCCAGCGTGAACCCCAGGAACACTGCTGAGAGCGCCCTGCCCTGCGCCTCAGGCCGGCTGATTCCGGCAGCCACCGCCGCCGCCACAGGCGTGACGATCCCGGCGCCCGCCGCCGCGATCACCCGCGCCGCGTTCAGCACGATATCGCTGGGCGCCGTCGCTGCCACCACGCAGGAGACAGCAAAGAGGCCAAGTCCCGCAGCCAGCACCTTGCGCCGCCCGGCCTCGCCGGTGAGCGATACGATCACCGGCGACAGCACCGCATAACTCACGGCATAGGAGGTCATGATCCAGCCGCCGCGCGCCGCGCTCACGCCCAGGTCCTCGATAATCGGCACCATCGCCCCGATCACCAGGAAGGCGCCGATGCCGATAATGAAATTGGCCGCCGCCAGGACCGGGATGATCAGGCGGGTAGCGGCGACTGTGCTGGGTTGGGTGCTTGGCACGGCGCCTCTCCTGCGGGCAAGGAAGCCCGTTGAGGCATTGTTGCGCTGGATCGCGCGCCGGGCCAAGCGCGTTTGCGCCATGGTGACGGGACGTTTTCAAGCTTTTCGCGGCGCGCCAGTCATGCGATCTTGCCTATATGGAGAAGGATCCCGACGGTATTCCGGCGATGGAATTCGATGACGCCGTGCGCAAACGGCCGGGGATGTATCTGGGCGATACCGGCCGGGTGGGAACCGCACGCCTGATCGGGTCGGCGGTCTACATTCTGGCCATGCTCACCCATGCAAGGCGCGACAATGGCCCATGGTACAGTCACCACGCCTTTCTGGACGTGTCGCTGGATGGACGTACCGTCACCACCGTGATCGACCATCACCCAGACGAAGCGCCGGATATCGCCCAACGTTGCGCGGCACTAACGCAGAACCGGGAGAACCCTCGGCGGGATGACGGGCTTGGTCCCCGGGCCTTCTTTGGGTTTGCCGACCTTCCAGTGCTGTCAGCCCTGACCGAAGGCCTGCATATCATCCGATCCATTGGTGACAACCGCGCGCAAACCGTGCTTGCCGATCCCGCGCCCCTGGCAATTAAGCTTGCCCCGGGGGTCAAAGGGGCTGCCATCGCTTCGCGGTTCGAAATCCGCGACCAGGTCGATCCCCGCGGGCTGACCCTGGATTTTCTGGAAGGTTTTCTGGAAGGCCGTCGCATGGTCGGTCTTGTTTTGCGCGACATCCGCGTGCGTCACGACACTTAAACGCCGGAATCCCGAACCCGCGACCCTAGCCCCAGGTCGGGTGGAACTTGCCGGCGGGTGACAGCGTGAAGATCTCGACCCCGTCCGCCGTCACCCCGACCGAATGCTCGAACTGCGCCGAAAGCGATTTGTCTCGCGTCACCGCCGTCCAGTCATCGGCCAGAACCTTTGTCTCGGGTCGCCCGAGATTGACCATCGGCTCGATGGTGAAGAACATGCCTTCCTCAAGCACAGGCCCGGTGCCCGTACGGCCGTAATGCAGCACGTTGGGCGGTGCGTGAAACACCCGGCCCAGCCCGTGGCCGCAGAAATCGCGCACCACGCTCATCCGGTGGCTTTCCACGTAAGTCTGGATCGCATGGCCGATATCGCCGAACGTATTGCCAGGCTTCACCGCCTCGATCCCCTTGAACAGCGCATCATGCGTGACCTGGATCAACCGCTCGGCCTTGCGGCTGAGTTTGCCCGCCACGTACATCCGCGACGTGTCGCCATACCAGCCATCGACGATCACGGTCACGTCGATATTGAGGATATCGCCGTCCTTCAGCACCTTGTCGCCAGGGATGCCGTGGCAGACAACGTGGTTCACGCTGATGCAACTGGCATGCTGATAGCCCTTGTAGCCGATCGTCGCCGAGAGCGCCCCGGCGGCATCGACCTTCTCCTCGATCATCCGGTCGATCTCGCCGGTGGTCTGGCCGGGAAAGACGTGCTCGGCAAGCTCGTCTAGAATCCGCGCCGCCAGTTCGCCGGCCTTGTGCATGCCGGCGAAATCCGCCTTTTCGTGAATCCGGATGCCGTCGCGCGTCATGCGCCCCCGATGCGTCTCGTTCACTGGCTTTGCCTTCTTGCCGATATTCAGGATCATGAACCCTATTTAGGGCAGTTCGACGCCAAGGACCAGAGCATGAGCCCGGGCAGTATGTGCCCTTTCCGGGCTCCGGCACCCGACGCTAACCTGCTGTAAGAGTTACAATGCCTTTCAGGACCTTTCCCATGCACCGTCTCGCTTTTGCCGTGATTCTTTGCGCCGCTGCCCCCGCCTCGGCCGACACCTGACGCGACGAGATCGCCGCCCTGTTCGACCGTGGTGCCCTCGATCCGTTCACCCGTCCACCGCACCGGATCGAAACGACGGTAACGGATGCGGCCGGTGCCGTGAACTACGAGATGCTCACCACCTGCGACACGCCGCTGCGCGCGATGTCGGGGCTCAAGGGCCAGATGGTGACGCTGATGATCGGCGCCGACACCTGGATCGCGCCGGACCCGGATGGTCCCTGGACGAAGCCCCCCAACCGGAACCCGCCGGATATGGAGGCTTTCCACAAATTGCTGCGCGACCAGTTGGCCGCCAATCTCGGCGATGACAACTGCCCGGGCATGGTCATCCAGGATGGTCGGAGCTATCTCGGTTATCGTTACACCTCCCGGACCGATCCCAGCCCTGACCAGGGCGGCAGGTAGTTCGGCGCCAGCTATACTGTCTTCATCGACGCTGGAACCGGCCTCCTGATGCGCGACGAACAGACCGGCGCCTTCTCTCTTTACCAGCCTGAGCCTGGTAACGACCTGACCGTCGCTCTGTACGGCTAATACCCCACGATCCGCCTCGCGGTCCCGGAATGATCCGTGTCGCGCGGGTGGGCGCCGGGCTTTCGCACGGCAAGCGCGCAAAGCGACACCACCCGCCCACCTCCTGCCGCAATTTGACACTCCGCCCTGCCGCGCGCACCCTAAGCTGACGCCACAGCCGGATGAAAGCCCGCCATGACCCCAGAATTCACCCGCCAGTTGCACGACACGCTTGCACAGATCGAAGCCGACGGGCTTTTGAAACGCGAACGCGCGATCACGTCACCCCAAGGCGCCCATATCGACGTCGCCGGGCGCGACATGCTCAACCTCTGTGCCAACAACTATCTCGGCCTCGCCGATCACCCTTCCCTGATCGCCGCCGCCAAGCAGGCGCTCGACCATGATGGCTTCGGCATGGCCTCGGTGCGCTTCATCTGCGGCACGCACGAACTGCACCGGGCGCTGGAATCCCGCCTGGCACAGTTCCTCAGCAAGGACGACTCCCTCCTTTTCGCCGCCTGTTTCGATGCCAATGGCGGCCTGTTCGAGCCATTGCTCGGCCCCGAAGACGCGGTGATTTCCGACGCGCTCAACCACGCCTCGATCATCGACGGTATCCGGCTCTGCAAGGCGCGTCGCTACCGCTATGCCAATGCCGACATGGACGATCTGGAAACTCAGCTTAAAGCCGCCCGCGCCGATGGTGCGCGCCACATCCTGATCGCCACCGACGGGGTCTTTTCGATGGACGGCTTGCTCGCCCCCCTGCCCGCCATAACGGATCTCGCCGCGCGATATCAGGCAATGGTAATGGTCGACGATTGCCACGCCACCGGCTTCATGGGGCCGAAAGGCCAGGGCACCGGTCACCACCACGGCCTGCACGACAAGATCGACATCGTCACCGGAACCCTGGGCAAGGCGCTGGGCGGCGCGATGGGCGGCTTCATCGCCGGGCCGCAGCCGGTGATCGACCTCCTGCGCCAGCGCGCCCGGCCGTATCTCTTCTCCAACGCGCTGCCGCCGATGATCTGTGCCGCAGCGCTTGCCGCGCTCGATATCGTCGAAAAGGGCGACGACCTGCGCACCCGCCTGTTCGACAACGCCGGCTACTGGCGCGCGGGCCTCACCGCCCGCGGCTTCGAACTGCTGCCAGGCGAACATCCGATTATCCCCGTGATGATCGGCGACGCGCGCCAGTCGCAGGACATGGCAGCGCGGCTGGGCGATCTCGGCGTCTATGTCGCCGGGTTCTTCTTTCCCGTGGTGCCCCAGGGCACCGCCCGGATCCGCACCCAGATGAACGCCGCCCTGACTCGCGCCGATCTCGATTTTGCCCTCGACGCCTTTGAAAGCGCCGGCCGCGATACCAGAGTCCTGACATGAGCAACACCATGAAAGCCCTCGTCAAAAAGTCCCCCGGTCCCGGCCTGTCCTTCACCCACGTCCCGGTTCCCGAAATCGGACCGGACGACGTGCTGATCAAGATCCGCAAAACCGGCATCTGCGGCACCGACGTCCATATCTGGACCTGGGACGACTGGGCGGCCAAGACGGTGCCGACACCGCTTGTGGTGGGGCATGAATTCGCCGGCGAGATCGTCGCGCTGGGCCAAGACGTCGAAGATCTGGAAATCGGCCAGCGCTGCTCTGGCGAAGGCCACATCATCGGCCACCATTCCCGCCAGGCCCGCGCTGGCAAGTTCCACCTCGATCCCGAAACCCGCGGCATAGGTGTCAATGTCCCCGGCGCGTTTGCCGAATATCTCCGCCTGCCAGCGTTCAACGTCGTGCCCCTGCCCGACACCGTCGACGACGAGATCGGCGCCATCCTCGATCCGCTGGGCAATGCCGTGCACACCGCGCTCAGCTTCGATCTCATCGGCGAAGACGTACTGATCACCGGCGCCGGACCGATCGGTATCATGGCCGCCGCCGTCGCTCGGCATGTCGGCGCCCGTCACGTGGTGATCACCGACGTCAACCAGGCCCGGCTCGATCTGGCCACGCAGGTGGCCGACGTGGTCCCGGTCAATGTCGCGCACCAGGACCTGCGCGAGGTGGAAGGCGCACTGCGGATGAAACAGGGCTTCGATGTCGGTCTCGAAATGTCCGGCAACCCGGCGGCATTCGACCAGATGGTCGACACGCTGGTGATGGGCGGGCGCATCGCCATGCTCGGCATCCCGTCCGGGCCGACGCAGGTCGACTGGACCAAGATCGTGTTCAAGGCCATCACCATCAAAGGCGTCTATGGCCGCGAAATCTTCGAAACCTGGTACAAGATGCTTGCCATGCTGGAAAACGGCCTCGATGTGCGCGGCGTCATCACCCACCGTTTCCCCGTCGCCGATTTTTCCCAGGCGTTCGAGGCGATGCTGTCCGGGACCAGCGGCAAGGTCGTGCTCGACTGGACCTGAGCAGGCGGCGTGCTGCACGCAAGGGTCGGATTTCTGTCAGACCCGCCGCCGGCAGCACCTTTCGGTACGGAACATCCCGAGAAGACGCAGGCTTTGGGACCACTGCCCCCCAAAACCTCGGGACATTCCAGGTCAGGTGAAACCGGCAAACCGGTCCGCTCTTCATCTTGCCGAAAATACTCCCGCCGGAGGCCCGCATCGCCGCTGGCTCAACGTCGGGAGAACGCCTCCATGGCCACCCGAGGGCGTCGGGGCGGGCGGGCGCGCCGCTGCGGCCAGGGGGGGGCGCTGCCAGGGTGGGCGACGCCCGAGGGCGGCCATTCATCCCACGAAGGGCAGCGCCCGTCCCAGCGTGATCGCGTCCGGGGAAATCCGGCAGTCGAACGCCATCACCTCGACCCCGGCGGCGCGTGCCGCGGCCAGACCCTCGGCATAGGCCGGGTCGATATCGCCGGCGATGCCCATCCGGTCGCAATCGGTGCGCTGCACCAGATAGAACATCACCGCCCGCGCGCCGCCCTGTGCCACCCGGCTCAGCTCGTGCAGATGTTTCAACCCCCGCGCGGTGCGGGCATCGGGAAACTCCGCCAGCCCCGCTTCGCGGCACAGCGTCACCGATTTCACCTCGATATAGATGTCGGGCCCCGCCCCCGAGAGCAGGAAGTCGATCCGCGAGTTCTGGCCGTACTTCACCTCCGGCCGCACCATTTCCGCCTCCAGCCCCGGCACCGCGCCCGCCATCAGTGCCGCCTTCAGCGCGCGGTTTGGCACCGATGTGTCGACGCCGGTGAAATGGCCGTTCTCGTGATCGACCAGTCGCCAGCCGATTTTCAGCTTTTTCTTCGGATCGTCATTGGGCTCGACCCAGATTCGCGTCCCCGGCTCGGCCAGACCCATCATCGACCCGGGATTGGCGCAGTGCGCCGTCACTTCGCGCCCGTCCTCCAGCCGGACATCGGCCAGGAAGCGTTTGTAGCGGCGGATCAGCCGCGCCGGCTCAAGAGGGGTTTGAAAGCGCATCGCGCAAGGCCTATACCGGCCTCGCGCGCCCTGCAAGGAGTGACCGATGCCCAATCCCACCGCCGCCATGCTAGTGATCGGAGACGAGATTCTCTCCGGTCGGACCCGCGACGCCAACATGCACTACCTCGCGGGCGAACTGGCCAAGACCGGCATCGACCTCAAGGAGGTCCGCATTGTCTCGGACACCGCGGAGGCCATTACAGACGCGGTCGGAACGCTCGCCGACACATACACCCACGTCTTTACCTCCGGCGGCATCGGCCCAACCCATGACGACATCACCGCCGATTGCATCGCCGCCGCCTTCAGCCTCGCCATCGACGTGCGCGACGACGCCCGCGCAATCCTCGAAGAACACTACCAGCGCACCGGTACCGCGCTGAACGAGGCCCGGTTGCGCATGGCCCGCATCCCCGAGGGCGCGACGCTGATCGACAACCCGGTCTCGGCGGCCCCCGGCTTCACGCTCGGAAACGTCCATGTCATGGCCGGGGTACCGCAGATCTTCCAAGCCATGGTTGCCTCCGTGTTGCCTACTCTCACCGGTGGCGCGCCGCTGTTGTCGCAAAGCCTGCGCATCGAGCGCGGCGAAGGTGACATTGCCGGTCCGCTGGCCAAACTGGCACAAGAATTTCCCGACCTCACCATCGGGTCCTACCCCTATTCCCATTCCGGCACGTTCGGTGCCCACATCGTGATCCGCGGCCATGACGGCGCCCGGCTCGACGCCGCCATGCAGAAGCTCAGTCGGCTCTTCCCCGAATGACCCTGCCCGATATCAACACAGTTTACGACGTGATCGACGGCACCTGGCCCGCCGCGGACTATGTCACGTCCGGCCCGTTCACCCTGCGCAAGGGCAGCGGCGGCGGCCAGCGCGTCGCCGCCGCGACGACGGCCCGGCCGGTTGGCGAGGAAGAGATCACCGCGGCTGAGACGGAAATGCGCCGGCTCAACGCTGGCGACCAGCCGCCGCTTTTCATGATCCGCGCGGGTCAGACGGATCTCGACGCCCGGCTTGACGCGCGCGGCTATGACATCGTCGACCCGGTCAATCTCTACGCCACGCCGGTCGACACCCTCACCACCGAACCGGTCCCGCCGGTTACCGCCATCCCAGTCTGGGAACCGCTCGCGATCATGCGCGATATCTGGGCGGCTGGCGGTATCGGGCCCGGCCGACTCGCCGTGATGGAGCGCGCCCCGGGACCCAAGACCGCCATCATCGCCCGCTGGAACGACCACCCCGGCGGCTGCGGCTTCGTTGCCATCCATGACAGCATCGCCATGGTGCACGCGCTGGAAATCCTGCCACATCAGCGCAACCAGGGTCTGGGCAAATGGATGATGCGCCGCGCCGCTTTCTGGGCGCGCGAAAACGGGGCCCACACCCTCTCGGTCGTCTGCACGCAGGCCAATCAGGGCGCCAACGCGCTCTACGCTTCCCTTGGGATGACCCTTGTGGGACAGTATCACTACAGAAAGCTGAAAGAGCCCAAGACATGAGCAAAACCCGACAACCCACCGCTCTCGACCTGCCGATGGTCGATCCCCTGCCCGACGCCACGCAGAAATATTTCGACATCTGCGACGACAAGCTCGGCCTCGTCCCCAACGTGCTCCAGGCCTACGCGTTCGACATCGACAAGCTCAACGCCTTTACCGGGCTCTACAACGACCTGATGCTCGCCCCCTCGGGTCTATCCAAGCTCGAACGCGAGATGATCGCGGTCTGTGTCTCTTCGATCAACAAATGCTTCTACTGCCTCACTGCCCACGGTCAGGCGGTGCGCGAGCTTTCGGGCGATCCGATGCTCGGCGAGATGATGGTAATGAACTGGCGCGTGGCCGATCTCGACGAACGCCAATACGCGATGCTGGAGTTTGCCGAGATGATGACGGTCGAGAGCCACAAAATCGAAGAGAAGCACCGCCAGAAGCTGCGCGACGCGGGCTTCTCCGATCGTGACATCTGGGATATCGCCAACGTGGCGGGGTTCTACAACATGTCCAACCGTGTGGCTTCGGCCACAGACATGCGCCCGAATGACGAATACCACGCGAAATCGCGGTAATCTGCGCGCGGGCCTTGCCGCCGCGCTGGCAGTGCTGATGGCCGCGGCGATACCGGCCCGGGGGCTTGACCTGGCGCTTCCCTCGAATGCCCGTCAAACCGCCCGAACCGAGGCGGCGCCGGACAGCTATGCGCTTGCCAAGGCGCCGTTCGCCAACGGCAGCCTGCCGACGCAGACCATCGAAGGCCGAGTCAGCCGCAGCGCCTGGCGGGTCGAGGCGCAGGGAATTACCACGCTCCAGCTGCTCGCCCCCCTGCGTGGCCAGCTCCAGGCCGACGGATTCGAGATCCTATTCGAATGCGAGGCTGCGGACTGCGGCGGTTTCGATTTCCGCTACGGGCTCGAGGTCTTTGCCGAACCCGCCATGCATGTCGATCTGTTTGATTTCCGCTACCTCGCGGCGCGGCGCGGCGCGGACGGGTCCGCATCCGACTACGTCGCCCTGCTCGTCAGCCGTTCCTCGGCCGCCGGGTTCATCCAAATCACCACCGTATCGCCGCCCGGACGCGATGGCCCGAAAACCTCCACCGGCGCCACCCCGGTCCGCCCGCCGCCGCTTCCCGGCTCCGCCACGCCAACCACGGTTTCGCACCCCGACCAGCCGCTCGACCGCGCGCTGCTGGAACAGGGCCGGGCGGTATTGTCCGACCTCACCTTCGAAACCGGCTCGTCAGCGCTCGGCGACGGCGCCTTCGCCTCGCTAACGGCACTGGCCGACTTTCTCAAGGCCGACCCCGCCCGCCGCATCGCACTTGTCGGTCATACCGATGCCGTGGGTTCGCTGACCAACAACATCGCACTGTCGAAACGCCGCGCCGCCTCGGTGCTCGAACGGCTTGTCTCGGCCCATGATGTTCCGCGCAACCAGCTCGCGGCCGAGGGCATGGGTTATCTCGCGCCGCTCACCACCAATCTGACCGCGGAAGGCCGCGAGCAGAACCGCCGTGTCGAGGCGATTCTGCTCAACACCGAATAGACCTCTGGATTTGTGACAGGTCATTGGGCCAGCGCCGTGTTCGGTCTAGGATCAAACGTAAAAGGAGGCTTTTGCCTTGTTTCTTACCGTGCTCCGCGCAATCGCCCTGATACTGGCTCTCACCGGCATCACCCGCGCCGACGAGGCGCCGTTGCTGATGCTGCCGGTCGCCGTCTTGCAGGACAATGCCGACGTTGTCGCCGCCCATGCTGCGGCCGGCACCGATCTGAATGCGCTCGATCCTTATGGCTCGCGTCCGCTGACCATAGCCGCCACCTTCGGCAGCATGAACGCGCTGCAAGCCCTGATCCAGGGCGGCGCCGATCTCGAAGCCCGCGACGCGCAAGGCTCCACGGCGCTTCACATTGCCGCCTTCTTCGGCCGCACCCGGATGGTCGAAACCCTGCTTTCCGCCGGCGCCGACCCGCTGGCGCGCAACGGCGATGGCTCGACCGCGCTCGACATCGTGCTGGCCCCCTTCGCCTCCGACGTGCCGATCTACGACACTTTGGCCAAAGCGCTGGGCCCGCTTGGGCTGACCCTCGACTACGGCGCCATCGCCGCCGCCCGCCCCGGAATCGCCGCCCTGCTGCGCCCCGACCCCGAGGTCCTGGCGAAGGTGGATTTCACGCCGCCGCCAGACACGCCCTTTCCGGTGGTCAAGGCGGAAAAGGCCCTGCTGGACCGTGCCGCACTGGCCGAGCTTTACTATGAGGCCGGACATCTGGAGAACATCTATGGCCTGCTCGTCCTCAGGGGCGGCGCGGCGGTGGCCGAGCGTTATTTCAACGGCAACGGCCCGGACCAGCTTTCGACTCGTCACTCGATCACCAAAAGCGTGCTTTCGGCGCTTTACGGCATCGCGCTTGAACAGGGCTGCGCGCCCTCGCTCGACGCGAACCTGATTGACTATTTTCCCGAAATCGCAGACCAGATCGGCGACCCGCGCAAAAAGACCATCACAATGCGACAGGCGCTGCAGATGCGCTCGGGCTTTCCGATGGAAACGACCAATCCGCCGCTGCACGACGCCCTATTCTTCTCGGAAGACTGGGACTGGATCCCGCATTTCGCCGACTTCCCGCTGGCCACCGACCCGGGCACCACATTCGCCTATTCCAACCTGACCTCGCAGTTGATTGCGATTGCCCTGCAACGCGCCTGCAGCACCGACCTTAAAAGCTTTGGCCAAGATAACCTGTTCAGCCCCATCGGCGGCACCGTCGCCAGCTGGAGCGCGGACCCGCAAGGCTATTCCATGGGCTGGGGCGAATTGACGATCACCGCCCGCGATATGGCGCGCTTCGGGCAACTCTACCTCAACTTCGGGTTCCATGACGGCAAGACGGTCGTGCCCCCGGAGTGGGTCTCGGCCTCATCGCTCGACAGCTATTCCGAGGATGCCTGGACCACGCCGCGCCTCGGCCGTCATATCGGCGGCGTAGGTTACGGCTATCAGTGGTGGTCGGGACAGGCGGGCAACACCGCCTTCGTCTTCGCTTGGGGGCATGGCGGCCAGATCATTGCTCTGATCCCTCGGCACGCGCTGGTCATCGTCGCCACCGCTGACCCGCAGTTCGGCCTCGACCCGGCCAAGGGCGAAGGCTGGGACAAGGAACAGGCGATCCTCAACCTTGTCGGCAAATACATCGCCACGCTTGGCGTCCGGCCCTGACGTCCAAGCCGCGCGCTGCATTAACCTCAACGGCGGCGATTACATACGGCAGCGTATGCCATACGCTTCGCAGCCAGCCTGCCAGCCAGGTTGCCAGATTGCCGGTCTCGACCGTACGGTGCCATTAATCACTGACAAAAAGAGGCCCCGGAATGGATCCGGGGCCAGTCAGGTTGCGGAAGACGCCCTTGCGGGCCACCTTCAGGGGAAACTCACCAGTCGTTCGGTCCCTTCTCGCCGAAGACATGGACAAGGAAATCGATGAATGCGCGCACCTTCGGCTGGGTGAAGCGACCCGGCGGATAGACCGCGTAAATGCCCTGAGTTTCGACCGGCAAATCGGGGATCACGTCCTCGACCAGACCCTTGTTCATCGCGTCGGCGTAAAGGAAGGACGGCAGATAAGCGATGCCCAGGCCCGAAATCGCCGCGTTCAGAAGGCTTTGGCCGTCATTCACACTCAGCCAGCCCGCGGTTCTCACCTGGCGCTTCTCGCCCGACGGCGCGGTCAGCTTCCAGACGTTGCCGGCCGACTGGTTGGAGTAGTGCAGCAGCTTGTGTTCGTTCAGATCGTCAATCTTCTCGGGTCGCCCATAACGCCGGAAATATTCCGGGCTGGCGATCATCCGCCTGACCGTCTCGGTCAGTTTTCGGGCGCGCAGCGTGCTGTCCTCCAGCTCACCGATGCGGATTGCCATATCGAAACCTTCCGAAATCAGTTCAACATAGCGGTTGTTCAGCACCATGTTGACCGTGATATCGGGAAACTCGGCCAAGAAATCACCCAGAACCGGGCTCAGGTGATTGACCCCGAAATCCGTTGCCACGCTGATCCTAAGCAACCCCGAGGGATCGGATTGCATCGAGGATACCAGCGCATCCGCCTCGCCCGCATCGTTCAGCACGCGCCGCGCACGGTCGTAATAGGCCAGACCAATTTCGGTGGGAGAAACGCGTCGCGTGGTACGGTTCAAAAGGCGCGCGCCCAGCCGGGCCTCGAGCGAGGAGACGTGTTTCGAGACGGCAGATTTCGAAATCCCCATCTTCTTGGCGGCATCTGTAAAGCCCCCTTGGTCCACCACAGTGGCGAAGGCTTCCATTTCCGTCAAACGGTCCATACTCGATCCCTCAAAGCGTCTTTTTATCTTGTCTCGAGGCTCGTTTATGGTCGCAGAATTGGGCAGAATACGGGCGGAAGAGAGATAATATCGGGGATTTGTCGCGGATCGTTGAAGGCAGCGAAACGGTCGGCAGGGTGCTTCCAATGTGGACCACGCGCCATAATTCCGGTGGCCCCAGGCTCTCAGAACACAAAATCACCGGCGCCGAGATCGGCGATATCGACTTTTAACAACGTTATCGAATTGCCGCCGCCGGTGTCGATCACCACGTTCGCGCCAACCTGGGTCATGTGATTGGCCGCAAGGTCGGCATAATCGGAAATCGCCGAAACATCGCGCAGGATGATCGTTTCACTGTTGTTCGTGGCATCGAAGTCGTTGATCGTGTCGTCCCCGTGACCGTCGGCGAAAACGAAGCGGTCGGCGTTAAAGCCGCCGATCAGCACGTCGTTGCCTATACCGCCATCCAACCTGTCGAAGCCGAGCCCGCCGATCAACGTGTCGTTGCCGGCACCGCCGTACAAAGTATCGTGACCACCGCTACCCTGCAGGTTGTCGTTGCCCTGACCGCCATACATCGTATCGCGACCGGTGCCGCCGACCAGCAGGTCGTAGCCACCGCCGCCATAAAGACGGTCAGCGCCGGCATTGCCACGCAGCACGTCGCCGCCGCTGCCGCCATAGAGCGTGTCGTCGCCGTCATAGCCCAGAAGCGTATCGTTCTGGCCGCCGCCATACAACCGGTCATTGCCGCCCTCGCCATGCAGGAAGTCGTCCCCGACCCCGCCAGAAAGCCAGTCGTTGCCCAGCCCTCCGCGCAGCACGTCATGGCCGAGATCGCCTTCCAGCACGTCGCAGCCACTGCCGCCAAGAAGCGTGTCCCGGCCCGTGCCGCCGTCGAGAGAATCCGCGCCGGCATTGCCAACAAGCTTGTCCGCGCCATCACCGCCAAGAAGCGTATCATTGCCGATACCGCCGTAAAGCCGGTCAGCATCCGTACCACCGTCCATCGCATCGTCGCCCGAACCGCCGCGCATCTCATCGTTGCCGCTGCCGCCGATCAGCGTGTCGTCGTCATCCCCACCGTCGAGCAGGTCGTTGCCCGCCCCCCCGTCCAGCGTGTCTTCACCGGCCAGACCGGACAGCGTGTCATTGCCGCCATTGCCCAGGATTGCCTCGCGGAAACTGCTTCCCTCGATCGACTCGGCGTCGCCATCCCCGATGATCCGGGCAAAGTCATCCGGACTGGAAATGGCTAGCGGTAGAGAATAGGCAAACGTCGTCAAATCGCCCATATCGATCTGCAAAACCATCGAATATCCCGCCGTGTCGCCAAAAACCTCGACAGAGGTAAACTGGAGGTATTGTTCGGCCAGGAAGAAGACATTCATCACGCCCGGACCGTTGGCCACCCCTGCATTCCAAGTCAGGATTTCGAAACGGATGAGCGTGTCGTCGCGGAAATCGAAGGTATCGCCATTGTCATAGCCGACGATATTGAAGGTATCCTGACCCGCGCCGCCGTTGTAATACTCACCGGCCGCATCGTGCCCGCCATAGACCTCTACCCGGTCGTCCCCGGCACCGGCGTAAACAGTATCCCGCCCGCCGCGCGGCCTGATGCGATCATCACCCGCACCGGCCCGGAAAAAGTTGTTGACCGATCCTTGTTGGCCGCGGATGTAGTCGTCGAAGGCGGTCCCGATAATGTTGTCGATATGACTTAGAGTATCCCCCGCGGCATCGCCGCTGGAGCCACTAAGGCCTGCGATGACCTGAATCCCCGTCGATGCGCCGGAATAGTCGACCCAGTCGTCGCCGCTCCCACCATGCATGCTGTCGGCACCGGCGCCGCCGATGAAGGTGTCGTTGCCTTCGCCGCCATCCATGGTGTCGTTACCATCGCCGCCATCAAGGACATCGTTGCCGCCATTGCCATACATCTGGTCGGCGCCGTCGCCACCGCGCAGGGTGTCGTTGCCGCCGATCACGGTCGCGGTCAGCGGATAGTTCAGCGTGTCGCCATAGATCGTGTCGTTGCCACCGCCACCTTCCAGAATGTCGTCGCCGCCGGTCAGCGTGCTGGAGCCGAACACTTCCTCGACATCGCCGAAGATCCTGTCGCCGTTCGCCCCGCCGGTGATCGAATCGTTGCCGCCCACAACATTGGCGCCGTCGATGGATTGTGCGTCCCCGACAAGCAGCGACGATGCCGCCGCCCCGCCGGCCAGGCTGATGGTATCGTCCCCACCGATCAGCTGCGCACCGTTCAACACTGTCTCCGAGTCACCGTGCGCGATGACATTACCATTGGTGACCAGCGAGAAGAAATCGTCGCCACCGGTCACGGTGCTGGCCCCATCGATGAAGCGCGCGTCGCCATGCAGGTCGTAATCGGTGTTGCTGACGATATCGCTGATAAACTGATCGGGGCCGCCGACAACGGTCGCGGTGCCAAACACATTGCGCACGTCGCCCGTGAAGGTCACATTGGGGTCCCCGGTAAACGCAATCGTTTCGTTGAAAACGTCACGGCCGCCGTTCAGCGTGCCATCCGTCACCGAAAAGACATCGCCGATCACCCAATCGAACGCCCCGTTGAACGTGTCCCACCCGCCATAGACCGAGGCGCCCGCTGCAATCGTGTTCCCGTCGCCACGGATATAGCTGTTGTTGCCGCCATTGCCGGTGAAGGTGTCGTCGCCCACCTGGCCGGCGCCGGTGCCGCGCAACAGCGTCTCGCCGCTGACGGCGTCGAAGAAATCTCCCGCCACTGTGGCCCCGGCATTCGAGCCGCCAAAGACAAACGCCGTGTTGCCCGCCAGGATTTCACGGTAGAGGATTTCATTCTGCAGCGCATCGTTGGTATTGCCGATCAGCTGGGCGTCGATGCCGCTGTCGAGCGTGATGACGACGTCGGGGTTGGTTTCATTGCCATTACCTATGGCGATTTCCAACTGGGTGAAACTTCCTGAAATCGGATTACTGCCGCCGATGTAGCCCAGGGTCGCGCCCGTCAGCTCTATGTCATCAAGCGGAGAAAGGTTGTTTCCGTAAGAGAAATCGCCCCCGTTTTCGACCACCCCGGCAGAGCCGTAGCTGAGGTCGTGGGTGAACATGTCGTAGAAACTGTCGAGATTGGCAAAATTGATCGTTGTCATGAATTAAGAGTCCCACCGAAATTCCAAAAAATATTCCGGAACTGTGCGGGAAAACATGTCAACAGGTCAACATTATCCGACCGGGCAGCACCTGCTTGTGATCGGGCGGCCGGTGATGCCAGCTGACAGGCGCGTCCTAGAATACGAAGTCGCCAGCGTCGAGATCAGCGATATTCACATTTTGAATCGTGATCGAGTTGCCGGCACCGGTATCGATCACCACGTCCGCACCGACCTGGGTCATGTGGTTGGCCGCCAGGTCGGCATAACCGGTGATGGCCGAAACACCCCGCAGGATGATCACCTCGCTGTCGCTGAACTCGTCGAAGTCATTGATCGTGTCGTCCCCGTGACCGTCGGCGAAAACGAAACGGTCGGCGTTCAGCCCCCCAATCAGCACGTCATCGTCAAGGCCACCCTCGAGGCGGTCAATCCCACCTCCGCCGATCAGCGTGTCGTCGCCAATGCCCCCGAACAGCGTGTCATAGCCACCGGCACCCTGGAGGTTGTCGTTGCCCAGATTGCCATAGATCGTGTCGCGTCCGGTGCCGCCGATCAGCAGGTCGAACCCGCGGCCGCCATACATCCGGTCATCGTCGCCATTGCCGCGCAGTTCATCCCCGCCGCTGCCCCCGAACAGCGTGTCGTTGCCGTCATAACCCAACAGCGAATCCCGCTCACTGCCGCCATAGAGCCGGTCGTTGCCGTCCTCGCCATGCAACTTGTCGTTCCCTGCCTGACCGTAGAGCGTGTCATTGCCGAGCCCGCCGCGCAGCGTGTCGTTACCGAGATCCCCCTCGAGCAGGTCGCGCCCGCTGCCGCCAAGCAGACTGTCCCGGCCGCCGCCGCCTTGGATCGTGTCGGCACCGGCAACACCAAGCAGCGTGTCATTGCCGAAGCCGCCATACAGGCTGTCATTCTCGACCTCACCGGACAAATGGTCGTTTCCTTCGGCACCGAAGATGATGTCAATTCCATCCGTTCCCGTGATGCTGCGGTCGAACCCGAACACCGTATCCGATCCGACGGCGCCATAGGTCGTGGTGTCCGGCGGATCGGGCTCGACATCTGCAAAGACGAGGCCCACAAGTTGCAGCAGGGTGGCCGTCACCGAGTTGCTGTTGTCGGTCAGCGGGTAATAGTCGATCCCCTCGGCGTCGATCAGCACAGCTAGTTGCAGAAGCAGCAGGTACACGTCATCGGCGCTGACCCCGGCAGGGAACACGAGTTCAACCTGACCCCTGTCCTCTGGCGTGTCGTCACCCCGGGCGTCAATCGAATCTTCGAGAAGAATGTCGTAGTAAACGTCGATCGTCCCGAACGTCCCCCCTCCCGGCCCGCCGGATACGCCGCCGATCACCCACTCGGTTCCACTGTCCTCCTGGTAGACGACATAAGAATGAAGCGCGGTGACCCCGCCGACCTCAATGACTCGCGCCTCGATGTAAAGCGTCCCCATACCAGTCCGGCTCCTCGCTGATCCGGGGGCAGTTTTGCCGTTTCACGACTTATGCTGCGCAATCCCCGCGAGTCACGTCCGTTTCGCGGCAGGACAATGACCCAACACCATCATTCTGCACCCGCATCGCCAGAGCGAAAACCCCGTTTCTCCAGAGATGCCGAAATTTTCAGGGATCGGGGCGCGGGTTTCAGGCCACCAGCTGCTCAGCCTTCTTCAGATCGACCGACACCAGCTGGCTGACACCCTGCTCCTGCATGGTGACCCCGAACAGTCGGTCCATCCGCGCCATGGTCACGGCATGGTGGGTGATGATCAGGAACCGCGTGTCGGTGCGGCGGCACATCTCGTCCAGAAGATCGCAGAACCGGGTAACATTGGCATCGTCCAGCGGCGCATCGACCTCGTCGAGCACGCAGATCGGCGCCGGGTTGGCCAGGAACACGGCAAAGATCAGCGCCAGCGCGGTCAAAGTCTGTTCCCCGCCTGAAAGCAGGCTCAGCGTCGACAGTTTCTTACCCGGCGGCTGGCACATGATCTCGAGCCCCGCCTCCAGCGGATCGTCGCTTTCGACCAGGACGAGGTTGGCCTCACCGCCGCCAAAAAGATGCTTGAACAACAGCGAGAAGTTGGCATTGACCTGCTCGAAAGCTGTCAGCAGCCGCTCGCGCCCTTCGCGGTTGAGGCTGGCGATGCCGTTCCTCAGGGTGCGGATCGCTTCTTCCAGGTCGGTTTTCTCCTTGACCAGTTCGTCGTGCTCCTCCTGCACTTCCCGCGCGTCCTCCTCAGCCCGCAGGTTGACCGCACCCAGCGCATCGCGCTGCCGTTTCAGACGGTTGACATCTGCCTCGATGGATTCCGCCGGAGGCATCTTCTCGGGATCGGCGGCGAGGCTCTCCAGCAACTCGGCCGGGCCGCAGTCCTGCTCCTCCTCGATCCGCTCCTGGGCATAGGCCACCGTCTCGCGCGCGGCATCTGCCCGCGCTTCGGCCCGCGCCCGCGCCTCGCGCGCCTCGCCGGCGGCGCGTTCGGCCTCACGTTCTGCCTGAACCGCTGTGCGCTGCGCCTCCTCGCCCACGGCCAGTGCATCCGCCGCCGTTTGTCGCCGTGCTTCCGCCTCGGCAATCGCATCGGCCAATTCCTCGCGCTTGGCAGCGATCTCGCCCGGCGCGGCGTTGGCCTCGGACAGTTCGAGCTCCGAAGCCTCTTTCCGCTCCTGCAACTCGGCGATCCGCTTGCCGGCTGTTTCCAGCCTGTGCTTCCAGCCCGAGATTTCCTTGGTGACTTCCTGGTCCCGCTTCGTGCGCGCCTCGCCTTCCCGGCGCAACTCGTCATGGGCCGAGCGCTTCGACATCATGGTGATCCGCGCCGCCTCGACCGTCATCTTGATGTCGTCGACCTGCGCCCGCGCGGCATCGAGATCACCCAGATCGTCCACACCCTGCTCGGCCTCGGTCATTTGCTTGCGCGCCGCCATGGCGTCTTCCTCGTGGCGGCTCACCGCCAGACCCGCGCTTTCCAGCCGCGAGCTGGCGAGGTTGCGATCGGCCTCAGACCGGCTCAGGGCGCGAGCCGCATCGTTGACCCTGTTGTCCGCCTCGCGCCGTGCCTGCCGGGCTAGCCGGTCGGCCTCGGTCAGATCGGTCAGCCTTTTCTGCAACATCTCATGAGCCTGCTTCGCCCCCATGGCACGGGCGGTAGCCGTCTCCATCTGCTGCTTCAGCGCCTCGAGCCGGTTCAACTGCTGCAGCCGCAACGCCGCGGCGCTCGGGGCGTCTTCTGCCCAGGCCCGGAAGCCGTCCCAGCGCCACAGATCGCCCTCCAGCGTCACCAGCCGTTGCCCGGGCTTCAAAAGCGATTGCAGCCGCGGCCCGTCCTCGGGGTCGACCAGCCCGATCTGGCTCATCCGCCGCACCAGCACCTCGGGCACCGAGACATGGTTAGTCAGCGCATCCGCCCCCTCGGGCAAGGGTTGCGGCTGGGCGTAGGCCGGCAGCGCGGTCCAACCCGATGGCCCATCCGCGTCAACCTCCGGTGCGCGCAGATCGTCGGCCAGCGCCGCGCCCAGCGCCTTCTCATATCCCTGTTCGACCTGCAGCCGGTCGAGAATCTGCCCACCCTCGGCGGTGTCCCGCTCCACCAGTTTGGCCAGCGCCGTCGCCTCGGCAGACAGCGCCCCCAGTTCACCTTCGGCCTCCGAGCGCTCGGCCCGGGCATCGGCCTCACGTGCCTGGCAATCGGCCCGCGCCGCATCGGCCTGCGCCAGCGCCTCCTCGACCTCTTCCGCCTTGGCAACCGCCGCGGTCTCCGCCTCGCTCGCCGTTGCATGGTCGGCTTCCGCCCTCTTAAGCGCCGCCTCGGCCTCGCTTGCCGCCGTCTTGGCCTTGGCCGCTTCGGCTTCGCTGCGCTCCAGCGTCCTGCGGCTGTCCTCCAGCAAGCGGTGTGCCGACTGGTGCCGCGCGGCCAGCCGCGCCACGTCCTCGGTCAGCTGGGAAAGGTCGTTCTCACGCTCGGACAGTACCCGCGCCGCCTCGTGTGCCTCGGCCGCCGCCGACTCGAGACGGGCCTCGTGGCCTTCGCCGGCCTTGGCCAGCTCGCGCGCCTCCCACTCCAGCCGCTCGATCGTCTCGCCCGCGTCGCGGTTGAGCCCCGACTCGCGCTCCATATCGGCACCCAGTTGCGCGATCCTCCGCTCCAGTGTCTCGATCGCTTCGCGCGCGCGCGCCTCCTGATCGTTGAGCGTGTCGCGCTGCACCTGCAACCGCTGCAGCACCGCCGCGGCAATCGCCTCTTCCTCGCGCAGCGGCGGCAGGGCCTCGTCCTTCTCCTGCCGCTGCCTGGCCGCAGCCCGCGCCGCCGCCTCAGCCTGGGCCGCCGCACTGACCCGGCCACGCAGGTCCTCCTCGGCCCGGGCACGGGCCTCGTCAGCTTCTTTCCAACGGCGATAGAGCAACATGCCTTCAGCCTTGCGCAGGTCTTCCCCGATCGCGCGATAGCGCGCCGCCTGCCGGGCCTGCCGCGCCAGCTGCCCTAACTGGGTGGCAAGCTGTTCAATCACGTCGTCGACCCGCGCCAGGTTCTGCTCGGCCCCTTTCAGCTTCAGCTCGGCCTCGTGCCGGCGCTGGTATAGCCCGCTGATCCCGGCGGCTTCCTCCAGGATCCGGCGCCGGTTCTTCGGCTTGGCGTTGATCAGCTCCGAAATCTGTCCTTGCCGCACCAGCGCCGGCGAATGTGCCCCGGTCGAGGCATCGGCGAACAGCATCTGCACGTCGCGGGCCCGCACATCCTTGCCGTTGGTCTTGTAGGCCGAACCCACATCCCGGGTGATCCGCCGCACGATTTCCAGCACGTCACTGTCGTTGAAGCCCGACGGCGCCAGCCGTTCCGAGTTGTCGATCAACAGCCCCACTTCGGCGAAGTTCCGCGCCGGCCGGGTCGCTGCCCCAGCAAAGATCACGTCCTCCATGCCGCCGCCGCGCATCGCCGTGGGCCGATTCTCGCCCATCACCCAGCGTAGAGCCTCGAGCAGGTTCGACTTGCCACAACCGTTCGGGCCGACCACGCCGGTCAACCCGTCGGCAATGATCAGCTCCGTCGGATCGACGAAGCTCTTGAAACCGGTCAGTCTGAGCTTGGAGAAACGCAAATTCCTGAGCCTGCCCGTTGCCTGTTGCTCTGATTCCGAGATTTCGGCGAGTTTGACGGCCACCCGCCCTCCGAGTCAATGTCCCAGACCCAGCATCTTGCGGGATAGGCGAAGTTATCCACAAAATATTGCCAACGTCGACGTGTGACCGCGCCGCGAACGCGCGGCAGCACGTCGGAATCGGCCTTGACCCTGCGGCGCAATTGCGGCCATTGTGCCGATGCATGGTTCCCCAGGGGCGCAAAGCGTCCGGGGATGAAATGGGAATGCGGGCCGGGCGACCCAAATCGGGACCCTCATCCGCAGCCGCCCCCGCGACTGTAAGCGGTGAGCGCGCGTGATCGAAGCCACTGGGGCTATACCCCGGGAAGGCCACGTGGCGCTGCGACCCGCAAGCCAGGAGACCAGCCATCGCACGCGGGCCCTCGGGCCCGACCATTTCAACGGACGGGGTGTTCCGTGAGGGTGGAGGACAGGATCGGACAGCCGTATCGTGCCGCCTCTCACAAGCCCCCCTTCAACAACGGATGTACCCAAGGGGACATGAAAATGAAAAAGCTTCTGATCGCCGCAGCCGCCTCGCT
The DNA here is from genome assembly GCF_030848945.1 of Marimonas arenosa. Classification (GTDB taxonomy): domain Bacteria; phylum Pseudomonadota; class Alphaproteobacteria; order Rhodobacterales; family Rhodobacteraceae; genus Marimonas; species Marimonas arenosa. The sequence goes on along the minus strand of NZ_JANHAX010000003.1, from coordinate 345,318 downwards.
GGCCGCCACGCCGGCGCTGGCCCACCACCCGCTGGCGGGTGAGCCGATGATGACCTTCGCCCACGGGATTCTGTCGGGCGTTGGCCACCCGGTGCTCGGCTTCGATCACCTGTTCTTCGTCGCCGTCATGGGCGTCGCCGCGCTGTTCACCGGCCGCAAGCTGCTGGCCCCCGCGGCCTATATCGCCGCGATGATGGCCGGCGTTTTGATCGTCTCGCTCGGTGGCGCCCTGCCCATGGTCGAAGGCGTGATCGCGCTGTCACTGCTTACGCTCGGCGGCATCGTGCTCTCGGGCCGCGCGCTGTCGCTCGTGCCGGCCGCAGTGATCTTTGCCGGCTTCGGCCTGTTCCACGGCGCCGCTTTCGGCGGCCCGATCGCCGCACAGGAGGCCGGCATGGGCACACAGGTTCTCGTCGGCTACCTGATCGGGCTGGCGTTCATCCAGTATGCCATTGCCCTCGCCGCCGGCTGGGTGGTCGAGCACCTGCTAAGCGCCTCTGAGGCCGCCGCAGTCAATGCCCGCCTGTCGGGCGCCCTGGCCGCCGGGGCTGGCCTGTTCTTGTGCCTCGAGGCGGTGGAAGGCCCGGCGCTCACCGCGCTGTTCGGCGCCTGAGTCGTCCTTACCCCTGACATTCGAGCGGTCCGCCAGCCGGGCCGCCCGCTTTCTTGATTGCCGTTCAAGAGGTGCCACCATGCCCGCCAAGGTTCCCGCCACCATCGTCACCGGCTTCCTCGGCGCTGGGAAAACCACGCTGATCCGCCACATGCTGGAAAATGCCGGCGGCCGTCGCATCGCGCTGATCATCAACGAATTCGGCGATCTCGGCGTCGATGGCGACCTCCTGAAAGGCTGCGGTGACGAAACCTGCTCCGAAGACGACATCATGGAGCTATCGAACGGCTGCATCTGCTGCACCGTGGCCGAGGACTTCATCCCGACGATGGAGGCGCTTCTCAATCGCGAAAACGCCCCGGACCATATCGTCATCGAAACCTCCGGCCTCGCGCTGCCTCAGCCTCTGGTGCGCGCCTTTAACTGGCCCGGCATCTCGACCCGCGTCACTGTTGACGGCGTCGTCACCGTCGTCGACGGCAAGGCGGTGCATGAAGGCCTCTTCGCCTCCAACCTGGCCGCCATCGAGGCCCAGCGCGCGGCGGACGAAAACCTCGACCACGAAACCCCGCTCTCCGAACTGTTCGAAGATCAGCTCGCCTGCGCCGACATGATCGTGATCAACAAGTCAGACTTGCTGAACGCGGATCAGCTGACCGAAACCACCGGCAACATTCAGTCCGGCGCCCGGGACGGCGTGCACGTGGTGCATGCCACTATGGGCGCCCTGCCGGTCGACGTGCTGCTCGGACAGGGCATCGGCGCCGAGGCCGATCTCGACGCCCGCCACGAGGTCCACCACCATCACCACCACGATGACGACCACGACGATCATCACCATGAACACGAACACGGCCATGACGAATTCGAAAGCTTCGTCGTCACCCGCCCCGAGATTGCCGACGCCCAGACTTTCGCCGAACGCATCGCCGGTACCATCCGCCACCACGACATCCTGCGGCTCAAGGGCTTCGCCGCGGTCGCCGGCAAGCCGATGCGCCTCGCCATCCAAGCGGTCGGCCCCCGCGTCGATACCTATTTCGACCAGCCGTTCGCCCCCGGCACCCCGCGCGAAACCCGCCTCGTCGTGATCGGCCAGGCCGGGCTCGACCGCGCCGCCATCGAGGCCGCCCTTTCAGCATGATCTCCATCGCGCCCACCACTCCGCGCGATCCCGCCACCCGGGCGCTGCTCAAGGCGTCGCACGCGCTGATGGGCTCGCTCTTCCCGGCCGAAGCCAACCACTTTCTCGACCTCGATGCGCTCGACGCCGACAACATCCGCTTGTTCGCCGCGCGCGACGGCCGGGCCACCCTCGCCACCGGCGCGCTCGCGGTTAAAGACGGCTATGGCGATGTCAAATCCATGTTCACCGCGCCCCGAGCCCGTGGCAAAGGCGCCGCCGCCGCCCTGCTCAAGCATATCGAAGACACCGCCCGCGCTCTCGACCTGCCCGTTCTGCGCCTCGAAACCGGCGCCGGGCTCGACGCCGCCCACCGGCTTTACGTTCGCCACGGCTTCGCCCCCCGCGGCCCGTTCGGCGATTATCCCGACAGCCTGTACTCGTTGTTCATGGAAAAACCGCTGGCGGAGTAACCGGTCCCATGCTTGGTCTTGCCAAATATTTTTCCGCCGGAGGCACCCTGCCTCTGTGCCAGTGCCGCGGGTCAACCTGATGCACCTGCTCGCTGCCACGCCCGGAGCCATAGATTACGGTAAGGAGCCCGTCGATCTCGGCCAGACCCCGGCCGATATCGTCTTTATCTCCGCCGCCGACACCGAGCTTGCCGCGCTCTCCGACGCCCGCGCCGAGATGGCAGCGCCCCCAACCCTGCGGCTGGCCAATCTCACCCATCTCCAACACCCGATGTCGGTCGATCTGCATCTCGACGACACCGCCACGACGTCCCGCCTCGTCATCGCGCGCGTCCTTGGCGGCGCGGGGTATTGGCGCTACGGCGTAGAACAATACGCCGCCCGGTGTCACCAGACGGGTGTCCCGCTGGCGCTGCTGCCCGGCGACGACAAACCTGACGCCGAGCTGCGTAGCCTCTCGACCGTGTCGGATGAAGACTACGACGCGCTTTGGGCCTATCTCGTCGAAGGCGGTCCGCAGAACAGCGCCAATTTTCTCGCCTATGCCCGCGCCATGCTGGACGGGGGCGAAAAACCTGCGCCCGCGGCCCCGCTATTGCGCGCCGGCATCTACTGGCCCGGTGCGGGCGCGGCCGACTTGGCCGCCGCCCGCGACAACTGGACCGCCGGCGCCCCCATCGTGCCGGTTATCTTCTACCGTGCACTGGTCCAGGGCGCCGGTCTCAACCCGATCAACCGCCTCACCCGCGCCCTGCTGCGCCAGGGCCTCAACCCGTTGCCGATCTTCGTCGCCTCGCTGAAAGACCCGGTCAGCAAAGCCACGCTCGAAACCCTCTTCACTCAGGCCCCGCCCAGCGTCATCCTCAACGCCACCGCCTTCGCCGTCGGCTCACCGTATACCGGCGACGACAGCCCGGCCAATCCGCTGGCCACGCCCGCCGCCAACGCCGCCCCGGTTTTCCAGCTGGTACTGGCCGCCTCCTCCGAAGACAGCTGGCGCGACGGTCTCACCGGTCTCTCGGCTCGCGACATCGCCATGAACGTCGCCCTTCCGGAGGTCGACGGCCGCGTCCTGACCCGCGCCATCTCGTTCAAGGGCGAGGCCTTCTTCGACGAAGCCACCGAATGCCCGATTGCCACCTACCGCGCGCAGGGCGACCGCATCGACTTCGTCGCCCGTCTCACCGCCAACTGGGCCAAACTGCGCCACACCGTCCCTGCCGACCGCAAGGTCGCGCTGGTCCTCGCCAACTATCCCAACAAGGACGGCCGGCTCGCCAACGGCGTCGGTCTGGACACCCCCGCTGCCACTGCTCACGCCCTCTCGCTGCTCGCCGAAAACGGCTACCGCGTCGACGCCCCGCCCGCCGACAGCGATGCCCTGATGCAGGCCATCCTCGCCGGCCCGACCAACTGGCTCACCGACCGCGCCAAACGCGACGGCGGCGTCACCCTGCCGCTCTCGACCTACACCGAGCACTACGCAAGGCTCCCCTGGATGCTTCGCGAGGCGATGGAATCCCGCTGGGGCAAACCGGAAACCGACCCGTTCTTCATCTTGCCGCAAATACTCCCGCCGGAGGCATCCGACAGGGCCTCAAGCGAAGGCGGTTTCAAGCTTTCGATCCTGGAACACGGCAACGCCGTCATCGGCATCCAGCCCGCCCGCGGCTACAACATCGATCCGACCGAGACCTACCACTCCCCCGATCTTGTCCCGCCGCACAATTACCTCGCCTTCTACATTTGGCTGCGCCACGTCCACGGTTCACACGCCATCGTCCACATGGGCAAGCACGGCAATCTCGAATGGCTGCCCGGCAAGGCGCTGGCGCTCTCGGCGGAATGCTGGCCCGAGGCCGTGCTCGGACCCGTGCCGCACATCTACCCCTTCATCGTCAACGACCCCGGCGAGGGCACCCAGGCCAAGCGCCGCGCGCAGGCGGTGATCATCGACCACCTCACGCCGCCGCTGACCCGCGCCGAAACCTATGGGCCGCTCAAAGACCTCGAAGCCCTGGTCGACGAGTATTACGAAGCGGCCGGCGTCGATCCCCGCCGCATCGACCACCTACGGCGCGAGATCCTGTCGCTGTCCGCCGCCACCGGGCTCGACAGCGATGTCGGCATGACCGGGCAGGACGAGGACACCGATCTCGCCAAGCTCGACGCCTATCTCTGCGAGTTGAAAGAGGCCCAGATCCGCGACGGCCTTCACATCTTCGGTCAGTCGCCCACCGGCCCGCAGGAAACTGACCTTCTGATCGCTCTCACCCGCATTTCCCGCGGCGACGGCAAGGGCGGAAACGCCTCGCTCCTCCGCGCCCTCGCCGCGGATCTCGAGCTCGATTTCGACCCGCTCGACGCCGACATGGCCGAACCGTGGCTGGGCATCCGCCCGACGATCCTCAATTCACTCGGCGGCGCCTGGCGCTCAACCGGCGATACGATCGAGCGCCTCGAAATCCTGGCGCAGACCCTGTTGCGGGACGGTGGGGGGGGCGATGCGGAGCGAGCGCCCGCCCCCGGCCCGGCTGCGCAAGCCGTGCTCGACGAGATCGAAACCCACATCCGTCCCGCCCTGCGCCGCTGTGGCCCCGGCGAAGGAAACGGCCTTCTCACCGCGCTCGATGGCCGGTTCGTCCCACCCGCACCCTCCGGTGCCCCCACCCGCGGCCGCCTCGACACCCTGCCGACCGGGCGCAACTTTTTCTCGGTCGATGCCCGCGCCGTGCCCACCCCCACCGCCTGGGCGTTGGGTTGGAAATCTGCGAACCTGCTGATCGAAAAGCATCTACAAACCCACGGTGACTGGCCACGGACCATGCTGATCACCGCCTGGGGCACCGCCAACATGCGCACCGGCGGCGACGACATCGCCCAGGCCCTCGCCCTGATCGGCGTCAAACCGCAATGGGACACAGCCAATCGCCGGGTCACCGGTTTTGAAATCCTGCCGCAATCCGTCCTCGCCCGTCCCCGCGTCGACGTCACCCTGCGCATCTCCGGTTTCTTCCGCGATGCGTTCCCCCAACTCATCGCCCTGTTCGACTCGGCCTCTCGCGCCGTGCAGGAACTTGACGAACCGGAAGATCTCAACCCCGCGGCGGCCCGCGCCCGCACGGACGGCACCCAACCCCGCATCTACGGCTCCAAGCCCGGCGCCTACGGGGCCGGGCTCCAGGCCATGATCGACGAACGCCTCTGGGCCTCGAAATCTGACCTGGCCGAGGCTTACCTGGAATGGGGCTCCTATGCCTACGGCGCGGGGCTCGAAGGCCGACGCGACCGCGGCGGCTTCGAGACCCGCCTGAATCAGACCGAGGCCATCGTCCAGAACCAGGACAACCGCGAACACGACCTGCTCGACAGCGACGACTACTACCAGTTCGAGGGCGGTGCCGCCGCCGCGGTCTCCACGCTTCAGGGCCAGAACCGACCGATCTATCACAACGACCACTCCCGCCCCGAACGCCCCCTTATTCGCACGCTTGACGACGAGATTGCCCGCGTCGTCCGCTCGCGCGTCGTCAACCCGAAATGGATCGAAGGTATTAAGCGCCATGGCTACAAGGGCGCGTGCGAAATCGCCGCCACGGTGGACTATCTCTTCGCCTTCGCAGCCACCACAGGCGCGGTGAAAGACCACCATTTCGACATGGTCGAAGCCGCCTTCCTCGAAGACGACTCCACCCGTGATTTCATCGCCGAACACAACGAACCCGCCTTGCGCGAGATCGCGGAGCGCCTGCAGGAGGCCATCGACCGCGATCTCTGGCAGCCTCGTTCGAATTCCGCCCGGGCCCGAATTTCGGCACTGATGGACCCACGGACCGGATAGCGCCTGCGCCGCCCGCGGCGGCGCGCCGAGTTGACCCCGCTAAGCTCGGGTCGGGCGGAAGTTGAGCCCCGCCGCGCGCCGTTGCCTGAAGGAAACAATTGAACGATCCAGCTTGGAACGTACCAGGTTGTGATGGAAACACCGCCGCTTTTGGTCTTTAGGAGACAGCAAGCTTTCCGCGCGACTGACGCACCCCGCCATCCGCGGTCCGCTGTCTCAATCCCCCAGCTTGGCGTGGATCTCGTCGAGATCGATCTCGCCCACCGGCATCTTGTTCGACGGGTCGTCGAAGTCGTATTTGAACAACTCGAAATCGCGGTGATAGATCTCTTTCACCAGGTGCATCGACAGGTCGTCGAAATACGCCTCCACCGGATGCGCCCGTTTCGGCCCGTGGCCCTCGCTCTCGTTGAACCGCGGGATCTCGTCCAGCTTCACCTCGACCGGCGTTTCGATCGCGTCCAGAACCTCGCCCATGCCCTCGTTGAACTTCTCGGTCCAGACGATCTTGTCGTAGCGCCCGCCATTGACGATAAAGGTGCTGACATGCCCCGACATCGCGCTCCAGTGAATGTCGGGCTCCATCGGCCGGCGCCAGCGAATGGTATCGCGGGTGAACAGCAGGAAACGGCGGAACGACTTGATCTGGTCGAACTCGAATCCGCTTTCCGGGTCTCCCACTTCGATGCCGTATTTCTGGATCAGAAGCGGCACCAGGTTGCCGCGGTATCGCTTGCCGTTGCGCTGGATGCCGCAAATCTTGTCGAAAAACGATGACAGGATTCGGGTGTAGGGGTTGCGAACGCAGGTGAAGGCATAGGATTGGTGCGTCTTCACATTGGCATTGATCAGCGGCTGGCTTTTCTCCAGCGCCCATTTGTGCAGCCCGTCCTGGGCATCGTGGATATCACCGTCGAAGAACGCGCCATGATCGGAGTAGAACATGATCTGGCCGATGGTTGAGCAGGCGCATTTCGGCACCACCCGATACACCACACTCTCGCTCTCCGTCATCCAGGTTCCCGGAAAACCCATTGACCCGCTGCCTCCGCAAGACCTTTTTCTTGTTGTCTTTGCTGCCTTATAGCAATTGACAAAACCCTAAACAAACCCTGTTTCTCGGGGGTAGGGTACCTGTGTCCCTACCGCCGCGCCGGCCTGTCACGCCGCCGGAACGCGTGACGGCCACGACTGGCGTTTCTTGGTTTATTCAGAGGCCATTCACCTTTATCAAGGACAACAAACACGGGCAGTTGGAATGAATTGGTCACAATATGGCAAAAATCGCCTTCATATTGCTGTGCCACAAGGACCCCGAAGCGATCATCAAGCAGGCTGAGCGGCTTACCGCCGTGGGCGATTACATGGCGATTCACTTCGATTCCAGTGCCAAGCCCGAATACTACCAGCAGATCCGCGCCGCACTGGACGACAACCCCAACGTCACCTTTGCCAAGAAACGGATAAAATGCGGCTGGGGAGAATGGTCTCTGGTCCAGGCCACGCTGAACGCCACCGAAGCTGCGGTCGAGGCGTTTCCGCGGGCGACCCATTTCTACATGCTCTCGGGCGATTGTATGGCGATCAAGTCCGCCGAGTATGCCCACGATTTCCTCGACCGCGACGATGCCGACTACATCGAAAGCTTCGACTATTTCGAAAGCGACTGGATCAAGACCGGATGGAAGGAAGAGCGGCTGATCTACCGCCACTGGTTCAACGAACGCACCCAGAAACGCCGCTTCTACGGTATGTTCGAGCTTCAGAAGCGCTTGGGCCTGACACGCAAGATTCCCGAAGACATCCAGGTCATGATCGGCTCGCAATGGTGGTGCCTGCGCCGCCGCACGATCGAGTGGATCCTCGATTTCACCAAGCAGCGCAAGGACGTGATGCGCTTTTTCCGCACCACCTGGATCCCCGATGAAACCTTTTTCCAGACGCTGGTACGCCACCTCGTGCCCGAACAGGAAATCCGCTCGCGCACGCTCACCTTCCTGATGTTCACCGACTACGGCATGCCGGTGACCTTCTACAACGATCACTACGACCTGCTGCTCAGCCAGGATTTCCTCTTCGCCCGCAAGATCTCGCCCGAGGCGAACGAACTCAAACGTCGCCTCGGGCTGCTTTACGCCACCCGCGGCTGGGATTTCAAAATCTCCAACGAAGGCCGCTCGCTGTTCAAGTTTCTCACCGGCCGCGGCCGCATCGGCCGCCGCTTCGCCACCCGCTTCTGGGAGGCCGAAAGCACTTTGGGCCGCGAACGCGAACTGCTGATCGTGGTCTGCAAGAAATGGCACGTTGCCAAGCGTCTGGTCGACCGCATCCGGCAAATGACCAACATCCCCTGCATTGAATACCTGTTCAACGAAGAGGCCTGCCAGTTGCCCGATCTCGGCGGCATCCAGTCGACCATGGGCAAGCGTCACCGCCACCGCCGGGCGCTGATGCGGATGCTGTTCGACTACTACGACACCGACCGGCTGATCATCTGCCTCGACCCCAGCAATATAGAACTCCTGCACGATTTCTGCGGCGACCGCTCGGTCACGCGGCTTCTGGAAATCGACTGCATCTTTACCGACGACTATTTGATCGGCCACGCCATGCGGGTCGGCCTCGCCGGCGAAAAAACGCCGCAGGAAACCCTCGACCGGCTGCTGCCCACCATCCGCGGCGACATGCAGTTCGAGTCCGACCAGATCCGCGACGCCGAGTTCGCCAATCACTACCGCGTGCGCGAAACCGACTCGCCCGAAGAAAACGCCGTGGCACTACAAAAATTCCTCGCCATCGGCCACGAAAAGGCGGTCGAGCTGGCCTCGACCCACTATCTCTATGCCGACTGAGTCGGTGCCCGCCACAGTCTTGCCTCGGCCCGCCGGATCGCCCATATTCGCGGCCAAGGACGCATTGCCAGAAGGACGTCGCGTATGACCACCAAAGCCCCCGAAACCCGCATCGTCGACACCTGGCGCGTCTCCTGCGACGGCGGCGAAGGGGCGCTCGGCCACCCCCGCGTCTGGCTGCAGATCCCGCATGAACACGGCTGGGTCGAATGCCCCTATTGCGACTGCAAGTTGGTCCACAAGGATTTCGAAGGAAAGGTCTGACGGGCCACTGATCGAAACCGACGGCGTCAGGTGGTCTCCGTCCAGCGGTCGATCAACGACAGCAGAAAATCAACCTGCTGTTGCGCCGCACCCAGGTCTTCCTGCATCCGAACGAAAACCTCGACCCCCATCGAAAAAGTCAGCAGCGTTCGCGCGGCCGCAGGTATGTCGAACTCTAAGGGCAGTTCACTGTTCTGTTTCGCCATGCGCAGCGCATCCTCGAAACTGGCCTGCAAGGCGTCGAAATGCGCAGTGGCGATCGCGCGGACCTCCTCCAGCCCGAGATCGGCATTCTCGATCACTGTATTTACCATTAGGCATCCATACCGGCGCGGGTCCGATGCCCCACCCTTCACGAGCCCTTTCAAAAAGGCCCTGATCCCGTCAAGCCCGCCGGCACTCAGGTCCTTCAGCATGGTTTCCCGCGACATCGCGAGATAGGCGTTCAACGCCTCCAGAAACAAACCTGTCTTGCCGTTGAACTCGGTGTTCAGGGCAAAGCGGTTGATCCCCGTTTCTCGTTCGATCTGGCGCACGCCCGTATTGCTGTACCCCCTTGCCCAGAAGGTATGCATCGCGGCTGTCACCGCAGAGTCCCGATCGTATGATTTTCTTCGTGCCATGGCGATGTCCCCAGCAAGTATCGAACATGTCTTTACAGTTGTCTAGAAATACTATTATCTAGACATATGTCTAGAAAGGGAGAGCGGACATGACCACCATCCTCAGAACAATCGACATCGACATGCCAAGCGACGCGGTCTGGGCGAAAGTCGCCGATACCAGCCAGATTTCCGAGCTCATCGGCTTTGTCGCGGAAAGCTCTCAGGACGGCGCAACGCGGGTCTGTGCGCTCGAGGGGGGCGGAGAACTCAGGGAGACTATCGTCAGTGTCGACGACGACCTGCGGCGGGTGATGTATTCGATCACCGAGTCGCCGCTGAACATGGAATTCCACGCGGCTTCGATGCAGGTTGTCGACAATGGCGGAAAGGCTCGTCTGATCTGGACGGTCGACCTCCTTCCGGACGCCGCAGCCGAACATATGGCTCCGATGATAGACAGCGCCTGCGCCGACATGAAAACCGCGCTTGCCGGCTGATCGGCCACACGGGAGACACTGCTATGCACCGACTGATCCTTCTGATCCTCACCCTGATGCTGTCGGGGCGAATGATGACACTTCTCTTCATCGCCCGCGCCGGACGGGGTGCGCCCGGCGATCCCCCGCTCGGCTGGTTGATGCCTCTGATCGGTGACGCCGTGATCGGCCTGACGGGGCTGGTTGTTGCCTTGCTTGTCTGGAAGGCTCGCGGTCTCGCCGCCTGGACCGCGATCATCGTCTGGAACGCGGTTGCCATCTGGGACGCGCTCTCGGCCTACATCGTCAGCCGCACCGACCCCTGGCCGGAATTCTTCATGCTGCAAATTTTCGGAGCCTCTATGTTCTTCATGGCCTCGGCAATGCACGCTTTGTCGATCTGGATCGCAGCCCATCCGGATTTTCGGCAGAGGTTTCTTGGAGCCTCCTAGGCGAACGACACCACAAGCCACTAAATGACGGCAGACAGGCCGGTTTCCGTCCCCCCGGGCAGCGTCCGGCCCTTCTGCGACCGAACCGGAAATGGCGCTGTTTTGAACTCCGTCGCTCTCATATCCCCCTAGCCCCCCGCGCGCCCTTGTGCGACACATGACGCCGACCAAACCGGGGGAACCGCATATGTCATTCGGCAAAGGCTGCCACCTGCACCTCATCGACGGCTCGGCCTTCATCTTCCGCGCTTATCACGCCCTGCCGCCACTGACCCGTAAATCCGACGGTTTGCCGATCGGCGCGGTGGCGGGTTTCTGCAACATGCTGCAGAAATATGTCGAGGAAGCCACCGGCGACGACGCCCCCACCCATGCCGCCGTGATCTTTGACTATTCCGGGCGGTCGTTCCGCAATGACCTGTATCAGGAGTACAAGGCCAACCGCCCCACCGCGCCCGAAGACCTCGTGCCGCAATTTCCGCTGACCCGCGAGGCCACCCGCGCCTTCAACGTGGCCTGCCACGAGATCGAAGGTTACGAGGCTGACGACATCATCGCCACCCTTGCCACCCAGGCGCGCGAACTGGGCGGCCGCGTCACAATCATTTCCTCCGACAAGGACCTGATGCAACTGGTCGGCGGCGGGGTCGAAATGCTCGACGCGATGAAGAACCGCCGCATCGACCGTGACGGCGTGGTCGAGAAATTCGGTGTCCCGCCGGAAAAGGTGGTCGATGTTCAGGCGCTGGCCGGCGACAGCGTCGACAACGTCCCCGGCGCGCCCGGCATCGGGATCAAGACGGCGGCGCTCCTGATCAATGAATACGGCGATCTCGACACGCTTTTGGACCGCGCCGACGAGATCAAACAGCCCAAGCGCCGCGAAACCCTGATCGAAAAGGCCGACCAGATCCGGATGTCTCGCGAACTGGTGCAGCTCAAAGAAGACACGCCGCTCGATTTCACCCTCGACGATCTCGAAGTGCAGGATCCCGATCCCGAGGTCCTCCTGCCGTTCCTCGCCTCGATGGAATTCCGCACGCTCAGCAAACGCATCGCCGACAAGATGGGGGTTGAGCCCCCGATCATCCCCGAGACCGCCGTGCAACCGGGCGGAGGCGGCGACCCCGCGCCGGCCCCCGAATTTCCGCCCATCGATCCCGGCAAGTACGAATGCGTCCGCGACGCGGTGGCGCTGCAACGCTGGATCGATCTGGCGCACAAGCGCGGTTACATTGCCGTCGACACCGAGACAACTTCGCTCGACGAAATGCAGGCCGATTTGGTGGGCATCTCGCTCTGCGTCGAGCCGGGCGCGGCATGCTACATCCCCCTCACCCACAAGGACGGCGGCGCCGACGATCTTTTCGGCTCCGAGGCCTTGGCCGACGGCCAGATGCCGCTGGACGAGGCGCTGGCCCTGCTCAAACCGGTTCTCGAGGATGATGCCATCCTCAAGATCGGCCAGAACATGAAATACGACGCCAAGATCTTCGCCCGCCTCGGGGTGGAGGTGGCGCCGATCGACGACACCATGCTGATGTCCTATGCCATGCATGCCGGCCTGCACGGCCACGGCATGGACGCGCTCTCCGAACGCTATCTCGGCCACACCCCGATCCCGATCAAGGAATTGATCGGCTCGGGCCGCTCGGCCATCACCTTCGACCGGGTGCCGGTCGACGAGGCGGTGAAATATGCCGCCGAAGATGCCGATGTCACGCTGCGCCTCTGGACGTTGTTCAAACCTTCGCTGCACCGCGAACGGGTCACCTCCGTCTATGAAATGCTCGAGCGTCCTCTCGTATCCGTACTTTCTCGTATGGAAATGGACGGCATCACGGTTGACCGTGACACACTCAGCCGCATGTCCAATGCCTTCGCGCAGAAGATGGCTGGGCTCGAGGCCGAACTGCACGAGATGGCGGGACATGAATTCAACGTCCAGTCCCCGGCCCAGGTTGGTGAGATCCTGTTCGGCGAGATGAGGTTCGAGGGCGGCTCGCGCACGAAAACAGGGCAATGGTCCACCCCGGCTGATGTGCTGGAAGACCTTGCCACAGAACATGAATTTCCAGCCCGGGTGCTCGACTACCGCCAACTGCAAAAGCTCAAGTCGACCTATACCGACGCTCTACAGACCCATATCAATCCCGAGACTGGCCGCGTCCATACCTCCTATGTCCAGACCGGCGCCAACACTGGGCGATTGGCCTCGACCGACCCTAACCTGCAAAACATACCTATCCGTACGGAAGAAGGTCGGCGCATCCGCGAAGCCTTTGTTGCGCCTGCGGGAAAGACGCTTATCTCGCTCGACTACTCACAGATCGAACTGCGCATTCTCGCCCATGTCGCCGGGATCGAGACGATGAAGCAGGCCTTCCGCGACGGGCTCGACATCCACGCCATGACCGCCTCCGAGATGTTCGGTGTGCCGCTCGATCAGATGACTCCAGACATCCGTCGCCGCGCCAAGGCGATCAATTTCGGCGTGATCTACGGCATCTCCGGTTTCGGCCTGGCGCGGAACCTGCGCATTCCGCGTGCCGAAGCGCAGGCCTTCATCGACGCCTATTTCGAACGCTACCCGGGTATCCGCGCCTATATGGACGATACGGTAGCGTATGCGAAAGAGCATGGATTCGTCCAAACCCTGTTCGGCAGGCGTATACACACCCCCGAGATCACCGCTAAAGGCCCCCGCGCCGGCTTCGCCCGCCGCGCCGCGATCAATGCCCCGATCCAGGGCACCGCCGCCGACGTCATCCGCCGCGCCATGATCCGCATGCCCGTCGCGATATCGGGCCAGCCGGCCAAGATGCTCCTGCAGGTGCACGACGAACTGCTGTTCGAAGTCGAGGAAGCCGCCGCGGACAAGCTCATCGATACCGCCCGCGAGGTGATGGAAGGGGCTGCCCATCCCGCGGTGCATCTTGATATCCCCCTTACCGTCGATGCCGGTCGCGGGCAAAACTGGGCCGAGGCGCACTGATCGGCGCCGCGCGGACGCGGAAACGCTGCGTTTCGTGATCTGTTCTTCCGGGGCGCATTGATCGAGCGTAAAGTTGTTTTCGTTATCCAGACGCCATTGCGACATATCGGGGGCATTCGCAGTGCAGGCATTTCGCATCATGTTGCTCGCGGTGGGCCTCTTTGCCGCGGCTACCGTCGCATCCGCCGACACGGCCTCCGGTCCCCGCATTCTGGTGATCGGCGACAGCTTGCTGGCGTCGCATTCGATCTCCGGGCGCTCGGTCGGCCACAATCTGTCGCGGCTGCTCCGGGCCGAGGTCAGCAACCATCCCGTCGGCGGCGCGCGGATGATCTACAACCTGCCGATCACCGGTGCGATGGGCCTGTCGATTCCCAAGCAATGGCGCGGCGGCGACTGGGATTGGGTGGTAATGAACGGCGGCGGCAACGACCTCTGGCTTGGCTGCGGCTGCCGCAAAAATGGCTGCATCCGCAAGATGAACCGGCTGATCGCCGAAAACGGCCGCCGCGGCGCCATCCCGTCGCTGGTCTCGAAAATCCGAAAATCCGGCGCGCGGGTGATCATTGTCGGCTACCTGCGCAGCCCCGGCTTCACCTCGCCGATAGAATCCTGCAAGGATGAAGGCGACGAATTGGAAACGCGCGTCGGCCGGCTGGCGGCGCTCGACCCCGGTATTACCTTCCATTCCCTGACCGACCTGGTGCCGCATGGCGACCTGAGCTTTCACGCCGCCGACCGTATCCACCCCTCGCTTAAGGCCAGCCGGGCCATTGCCGCCCGGATTGCACGGATCATCCGCGGCAAATAGGCTGCCGGCATTGCTAAACTCAGGTCTTAACGGAGAGAGTCATGAAACGCCTTTGCCTTGTCCTTGTCTTCTGGGCCGCCCCGGTGCTGGCAGACGACAGCGCCTATTACGTCTCCTCGGCGGGGGACGACTATGCCATCACCGTCAACGATAACGGCTATGTGCTCACCAGCCGCTACCCCAAGGCCCGTTTCGTCGAAGCCGGCGCCGACAGCCACGTCGTGCGCGGTATCGACACCTTCTACTTCGGCAAGGCCTGCGATGCTGCCCACGCGCTTTTCGGCGCGGGCAAGTGGGGTTGGGCCAATGGCGGGTTCGGCGCCGATTTCGGATCCGGCTTCAGGTTGCGTTTTCCGCGTCAGGAGTTGCCCCAGGGCCACGGCGACATCTGCCGCTGGTAGAACACCTCAGGCATTTTCAGAGAGAAGCGCGAAGGCGTTAGTGATCCCCGGCTTAGTGATCCTCGACACAGCCGGCGTGATCGCCGAAGGCATCCAGCACCGTACAGGGATCTCCCCGTTGTCCGGCGCAGCTTGCGCTGATCCGTTCAAGCTCTGTTTCCAATCCCTGTAACCGCGCGATCCGCGCGCGGATATTGGCCAGGTGCCGCTCGGCCAACGCGTGGGTGCGCGCATGGTCGTTCGGATCCATCCCGATCAGTTCGCGGATCGCCTCCAGCGGCAGACCCAGAGCGCGGGCATGGCGGATGAACGCCAACCGTTCCAACCCCTCGCGGCCGTAGCGCCGCTGATTGCCCTCCGTGCGCCCCTCGGGCGCAACCAGCCCCATCTGTTCGTAGTACCGGATGGTCGGCACCTTCACCCCGGTTCGCCGCGCCAGATCGCCGATGGAAAACATCGGTCTCCCCCTCTTGAACCTATAGCTACTAAAGACATTAGGTTTTCCTCTGACCCTGAATCAAGAGGCCAGACATCATGACCGATCTTCTCTCCGCCACCCCGTTGCTCGACTTCAACGCACCCCCCATCCAACACTTGATCACCACGCGCGGCTGGCGAAACCTTTCCCAACATGACCGCATCGGCGCGGCCTACGAGTTCACCCGCAACGCCATCCCCTTCGGCTACAACACGCGCGACGACCTGCCCGCCAGCCGGGTGCTGGCCGATGGCTATGGCCAGTGCAACACCAAGACGATCCTGCTGATGACCCTGCTGCGCGCCCTGGGCGTCCCCTGCCGCCTGCACGGCTTCACCATCGTCAAATCCCTGTAACGCGGCATCGTACCGGAACCCGCCTACCGCCTGGCACCCTCCGAGATCGTCCACAGTTGGGTCGAGTTCTACCACGAGGACCGATGGGGCGCGCTCGAAGGCTTCATTCTCGACGACCCCCTGCTATCGGCCCTGCAATCCCGCTTCGGCCCCGGCCCACTCTGCGCCTATGGAGCCGGCACCAGTTGCCTTGAAAATCCTGGCGTCGACTGGACTGGTACCGACACCTTCATCCAGGCCACCGGCATCACCCACGATCTCGGGGTTTTCAACACGCCCGACGCCTTCTATGCAGAGCACAGGCAGGATCTCGACCCTCTCCGCGCGGCGCTCTACCGGCATATTGTCCGCCACTGGATGAACGCCCGCTTGCGCGCCATGCGCAAGGGCCGGATCCCGGATATCCCCGGCGGCCCCGACCCCGCCCCGCAACCCGACAGCCGCAAGGGCAAACTCGATGCCGCATGACCAACACCATCACAACCACTCCGGTCTCGCAGGCGACAAACGCGTCGTCTGGGCCGTCGCCGTCAATCTTGTCCTGACGTTGGCGCAGATCGTCGCCGGGGTGATCTCCGGCAGTCTCGCGTTGATCGGCGACGCGGTTCACAACATGTCGGATGCGCTGTCACTGTTGGTCGCGCTCTCTGCCCGCCGTATCGGCCGCCGCCCGGCCGACGAAACCATGACCTTCGGCTATGGCCGGGCCGAGGTGGTGGCCGCCCTGATCAACTACACCACCCTGATCGTCATCGCCCTCTATCTTACCGCCGAAGGCATCCAGCGCCTGTTCAACCCGGTCGAGGTCGATGGCTGGATCGTCGTCATCGTGGCCGGCATCGCGCTCGCCGTCGACACCGTCACCGCGCTCCTCGTCTTCCGCCTGTCGAAAACCAGCGTCAACATGCGCGCCGCCTTCCTGCACAACCTCGCCGATGCACTGGGCTCGGTCGCAGTGATCGCGGCCGGAACGCTGATCCTGCTCTACGACTGGCGCCTGGTTGACCCGATCGTCACCCTGATGATCGCCGGCTACATCCTCTGGCATGCGGGTCAGGGCATGCGTCCGGTGGTCCGTATCCTCATGCTCGGTGTGCCGGACGACGTCTCTCTCCCCGACGTCATCGCAGCGATGGAAGCTGTCGATGGTGTCGAAAACGTCCACCATCTCCACCTCTGGCACATGCAGGAGCACGACGCCGCGCTTGAGGCGCATGTCGCCCTGCATGATGGTGCAAATCCCGAAACCGTGAAAAGCGACCTCAAGTCACTCTTGCGGTCCCGTTTCGGCATCGCCCATTCTGTGCTCGAATTCGAAACCCCCGCTGAAACCTGCGCAGATCCGCAGGTCATCGGCCACGACTGAGGTCCGCCATGTCGTCCGACACCCCCCAGCCCACGCCCCAGGAACTCGCCGACGCGCTGGTCGGTATCCTCGATGTCGAGCCGGTCGAACTGAATTTCTTTCGCGGCATCGCCACCCCTGGCGGCCGTGGCCGCAGCTTCGGCGGCCAGGTCATCGCCCAGGCGCTGATGGCCGCGATCAAGACCGTGCCCGAAGACCGCCCGGCGCATTCTTTGCACGGCTATTTCATGCGCCCCGGTGACGCCACTGCGCCGGTGCTCTACCAGGTCGAACGTGACCGAGACGGTGGCTCCTTCACCACCCGACGGGTGATCGCGGTGCAGAACGGCAAGCCGATCCTCAACCTCGCCGCCTCTTTCCAGGTCGAGGAGCCGGGCCTGGCCCACCAGGACGACATGCCCGACGTGCCGCCGCCGGAAAACCTCAAAACCGAAGAAGAACTGGCCGACGCGCACGAGGGCGAGCTGCCCGAGCAATTCCTCAAATGGCTTCGCATTCCGCGCCCCGTCGAAATGCGTCCAGTCAACCCGCGTCCCCCCTTCACCCGCGAACCGCTGCGCGAACAGAGCTTCTGGTTCCGCGTGCCTGGCCATATCGGCGCCAACCCCGCTTTGCACCGCGCCGCGCTGGCGTTTGCTTCAGATTTCGGGCTGCTCGGCACCGCCGCCTATGTCCATGGCAAGGCCTTCGCCGATCCGGACATGCAATTTGCTTCGCTCGATCATGCGCTCTGGATCCACGGCGATGTGCGCGCGGACGACTGGCTGCTTTACACCATGGATAGCCCGTGGGCCGGTGGCGCCCGCGGCTTCACCCGCGGCCGCATCTTCACCCGCGATGGCCGCCTGGTCGCCAATGTCGCCCAGGAAGGTCTTATTCGTCGGATTGTCCCGAAAAGCTGACGCTCTCACCATTTGCCAGCGGCACATAGACGGGAACTGCCGTGCCATCGGCGTGCGGTGCTTTAGCGAATTTTCCCGCCGAACCACGCACCTCGGGCGCCATACGCAGTGCAGGCAGGATGCAGACGCTTTGCAGACGCCGGATTTTCCGCCAGATTTCCACCTTAACTCGCCGGGGCGGTGCCATCATATTTCGTCAATCCCGGCGCTGTGCACCCTCTGCCCGCATCTTCGCATACAATGCGGTCCGCGACTTGTCCCTTTCCGTCCGGAACCGCCCTCCGGGTGCCATGCCATTGATCCGGTCCAGCCGGAACATCCTGAAATCGTTGCGTAACTCGCACCACGCCACCAGAGTCCAGACCTTACCCCAAAAAAACAGCCCCAGTGGCCGGATCACCCGTCTGCTTTCCTCTCCGGCTTCGTCGCAATAGGAAATCTTGGCGGCCTCGTGCGTCTCGGCCATGGCCTCCAGCCGGTCCAGCCGTGCGCGCAATTCCTCAGTCATGTCAGGGGTTTGCATCGCATGCACCGGCACCTGCGCCGCCTTTGTCCGGGCCGCTTCGGGCAGCACCGCCTCGATCTTTACCAGCGCCTCCTGCGCTGCTTCCGCCATCGCTGCTCCGCCCCAGGCCCGCACCAGCCGTGCGCCCGCCACCAGCGCGGCCACTTCATCACTTGTAAACATCAAGGGCGGAAGATCGTATCCGGCGCGCATCACATATCCCATGCCTGCCTCGCCCTCGATCGGCACCCCCGACCCGATCAGGTCGGCCACATCGCGATAGATTGTGCGGCGGCTCACTTCCAGCCGCCCGGCCAGTTGCTCTGCGGTGACAAGCCGACTGCCCCTTAGATACTGCACGATCTGGAAAAGGCGGTCGGCGCGGCGCATGGGCGCTACCCCTTGGGCTCGAAAAGCCCGATGGAATTGCCATCCGGGTCGGTCGCATAAGTCCAGCGCCCGAAGGGCATCTCGACCAGCGGCCCGCTCACCGTGCCGCCACCGGCTTCAACCCGCGTGCTGGCGGCCTCCACGGTGTCGCCCGGCGCCAGCGCCAAGTGCACCGTCGGCCCGGTTCCTGCCACCGCTGGCTTGCCTGGATACAGATTCCCCGCCGGGCCGTTCATCTCACCGTTCAGCACCGCCATTGGGTTGGGGCCGGACGTGTCGATCTCCATCTTATAGCCAAAGACCTTGGCATAGAAATCGCAGGCCTTGTCCATGTCCGTCACCGGAATTTCGCTCCACACCAGAACGGGTTGCTGGGTCATATCATCTCTCCTTTGTCAGACTCACTGACTCCTTATCGCACAGCCCTGCTGACAGCTTCCTGTCAGCATGTTTCACGGGCCAGGCCACACCCCGATCACCGGCAGATGCAGACGCCAAAGCGCAGCCCAGCTCAGCACCCAGATCGCAAGACGCACCAGCGACGGCAAACTGCGCGGCTGCCAGCGCCCCGAAACCATTGCCGCAAAAGGTAAAAGCCCCGTCCGCCGCGCCGCTCTGTCCCAGGCCTCGGTCCCCATCCCGGCCCGCCGTCGCCGCTCGACAATCGCCATCCCCGCCAGCGAAAACCCCAGGAAAAGCCCGAAAAGGATCAAATGCGCTAGGTCGCCATTGGCCAGCAGATGCGCCCCTGACCACAGCGCGAGCGCCCACAGAAGCGGCTGCCGCGTCAATCCTGCAATCCCGGGCCGGTCGGGGTCGAAGCCGTCGGTGCGGCCTTCGAAGGCAAAGGGATTGGCCGCGGCGGTGCCAAAAACCATAAGCGCTATGACCAGCGGCATCACGATATTCACTGCCCAGCGCTGCCAGCCCGCCTGATCCCAGAGCGGCACGAACGGTGCCCGGCCCGCAGCGAAGATCACCCAGAACAACAGCAAGGTCGAAACCAGGCTGAACACGATCACATAGCCCCGCCGCCCCAGCGCACGCTCCAACCTTGCCTTCAGCCCCGCCATCGCTGGGACCCGGTGCGACGCCATGAACACAATCAGCGCCAGTGCGAACTCGATCCAGCCCATCTCAGAGCGCTCTGAGCCCCAGCATGTTTCGTGCCTCCTGCGGCGTCGCCACGGCCCGGCCGGCGGCACTCGCACAGTCTGCCAACGCCCGAATCAGTTCACCGTTCGAGCCCGTCCTAGCACCGTTCGGCAGATAGAACGTATCCTCAACCCCGGTCCTTAACATGCCTCCCAACTCCGCCGCGCGCTTGTGCACGTCCCAGATTTCACCCCGCCCGATCAGCGTCGCCTGCCAGCGCGCACCGGGCATCAGATACCCTGTCAGAAGGTCCAGAAGCTTGCCATCCGCCGGCATTCCCGATGCCACCCCCATCACCAGGTTGTATTGCGCCCGATCCGCCATACCATGGCGTATGTACATCTCGACCGAACGCACGATCCCGGTGTCAAAACACTCGAACTCGGGCAGCGTACCGGTTTCGGCCATCACGTCGAGGAAGTCCTGAACCTTCGCCGGCGTATTGTCGAACAGCATCGGCGGCCAGGCCCAGTCGCCATTGGACTTGAGTTTGAGATAATTCAGCGAGCCAGCGTTGCAGGCGGCGATCTCGGGACGCAGCGCGCGCAATACGTCAAGCGGCCCCTGGTAGTCGGGCCCGGGCATGCCCGTGGTCGAGTTGATGATGACCCCGGGGCAGGCCTCGCGGATGGCGTCGACGATCTCGCCCGCGACCACGGGGTCCCAACTCGGCAGGTGCCCTTTACCTTCGCTCTGATGACGGTAGTGAATATGGACAATCGCCGCGCCCGCCTCCATCGCCTCTCGCGCCGAAGCCGCGCATTCCGCCGGGGTCACTGGCACCGGATGCTGCGTCGGATCGGTCAGCACCCCGTTCAGCGCGCAGGTGATGATCGCCTTGTCCATGCTTCAAACCCTCCTCCGCGTGCCCCGCGCCGGCGGCGTTTCCGGCGGCCCGGCAAAGCATTGCGCATGCGCCATCCAGGTCTCGGCCACCGGCCCTTCGACCCGCAGGTCGGTATCCGCCAGCGCCCGCGTCTGGGTCACCACTGCGGCGAAATCAGCGGCTGTTCCTGTGATGCTCCCAGCGCTTTCACCGAATTCCCACGCCGCCCCAGACGGTGCCTCCAGTACCAGCTTCGGCATCGATCCCGGCACCTCCAGCCCGTGCACCTGATGGGCCCACCCGAAGGTGTTTACCCCCAGCACCACGATGTTGCGGATGCGGTCCTGCTCTTCTCTTTCCAGCCCCAGAAGGTCAAATATTTCAAATCCATGCGCCCATGTCTCCATTTGCCTCGCAGTGATCGCCGACCGCGCCGACATCGACGGCCCGACCCAGGGAAGGCGCGCTTTCGGATCCTGGTTTTGCCACCGGTGCGCCAGTGCCCGCGCAAACCCGATCCAGGTCGCGCGCAGCACCATCCCGCCTTCCGGAATCGCTTTGCGTTCAACCTCGCGCAACGAGATACCGTTCTCGATCGCGTTCGTTACGCGATCGCGCAATCCTTTGAAGGCGTCCTCACCCTGGGCCGCGAACTCCACTGCGCGGTTCCAGAAATGCAAATGGCGCAGAACGTCCTCGACGGTCCAGCCCTTGAACTGGGTGGCGCGCCCGAAATCGGTCTCGTCCAGACCGCGCACTGCGTCGTACAGTGTCTCGCTTTCAGCCAGGAAGTCTTCGACCTGCGAAAAACTCATCGGCTCTCCTTTCCGATCACCACGATCACCTGCCCGCCGGTCACCTGCGCACCCGGCGCGACAGCGACGGTCTCGACCACCCCGCCGGCGTCGGCGACGAGTTGATGCTGCATCTTCATCGCCTCCAGCACAGCCAGCCGCTGGCCGCGCTCGACCCGGTCGCCCTCGGAAACGTCCAGCGCAATCACCTGCCCCGGCATCGGGGACAGGACCGCCCCATCGCCGGCCGCCGCGCCCGCCGCGCCGGCAGAGACCCGCGCAACACGCCAGGCCCGCGCGCCGTGTTGCAGATACAAACCACCCGCCGGATCGACCGCAAACCAAACCTCTTTTCGCACCCCATCCAGACGCAGTCGCGCCTTCGACCCCTCGATCCACTCGAGATCGACCTCGTGCTGCCATCCCACCGCATCCATACGCCAGCGCATGGATTCGCGCACCCACCCGCGCAACGCCAGGACCTCCCCCCCGACGGCGAGATCCAGCGGCACCGGCCGGACACCATCCGAGGCAAACCCCAGCAACCGGGAATCGGTCATCAGCGACGCCCCGCACGCCGCCTGCATCTCCTGCCAGAGCAGCATCGCCCCGGCGATGGCGATCTCGCCAGATGCCGGGGCAGACACCGCAACCCCGCCCGGGAATGCCGTTTTCAAGAACCCGGTTGTGACCCGACCCGCAGCAAAGTCCGGTGCCGCCAGAATGTCAGACAGGAAACCCGCGTTGGTAGTCACCCCGAGGCAGGCCGTGCCGTCCAACGCCGCAAGCAACCGCTGTCGGGCCGTCTCGCGGTCGGGCCCGCTGGCGATCAGCTTGGCTAGCATCGGATCATAGAAGGGCGTCACCGTGCTGCCGCTGGCAACACCGCTGTCCACGCGCAACCCGTCACCCTGCGCCGCCCGCCAAAAAGCGATCCGGCCAATCGCGGGCAGAAAACCGTTGCCCGGATCCTCAGCATAGAGCCGCGCCTCGATGGCATGACCCTGCAGTGCCACGTCGGCCTGCGCGATCTTCAATGGCTGGCCCCGCGCCACGTCGATCTGCATCGCCACGAGGTCCAGCCCGGTAACAGCCTCGGTCACCGGATGTTCGACCTGCAACCTCGTGTTCATCTCTAGGAAGTAGAATGCGCCGCCGTCATCGAGCAGGAATTCAACCGTGCCGGCGCCACGATATCCAACCGCCTGCGCCGCCGTCACCGCGGCCGCGCCCATTTCGCCGCGCAACGCCTCGCTGACCCCCGGCGCCGGGGCCTCCTCGATCACCTTCTGATGCCGCCGCTGCACCGAACAATCCCGTTCGCCGAGATGGATACAGGCGCCGTGGGCGTCGGCAAACAACTGGATTTCGATATGTCGCGGGTCTTCCAGCGCCTTCTCCAGGATCAGACAATCCGACCCAAAAGCGGCCAATGCTTCGGAGCGGGCCCGGGCAAGTGCCGCTGGCAGATCCGCGGCCTCGTGGACCAGACGCAGCCCCTTGCCACCCCCGCCCGCCGCAGCCTTTACCATCAACGGAAATCCGACGCGCCCCGCTTCGGCAATCAGCCTGTCGTCGCCCTGATCCTCGCCATGATAACCCGGCACGCAGGGCACACCTGCGGCCTCCATCACCCGCTTGGCCGCAGCCTTATCCCCCATGGCCGCGATTGCCTTGGGCGTTGGCCCGATGAAGACAAGACCGGCTACCTCGACATCACGGGCAAAGCTGGCGTTCTCGCTCAGAAAGCCATAACCGGGATGGATCGCCCCCGCTCCGGCCTGTTGCGCCGCCGAGATGAGTCTTTCGCCGTCAAGATAACTTTCCGTTGCCGGCCCAGGCCCGATCCGTACTGCGATGTCCGCCGCCGCCACATGCGGCGCATCGGCGTCTGCATCGGAGTAGACCGCGACCGCGCGTAGCTTCTTCGCTTTTAACGTGCGGATGATGCGGCAGGCGATCTCACCCCGATTGGCCACAAGAACGGTGTCGAACATCACATCCTCGCCACGCCAAAACTGTTCGGCCGCACCACCCGCGCGCGGGCTTCCAGAATGGTCTGCAAGCAGAAGGCGATGACCTTGCGGCTGTCGCGTGGGTCGATCACACCATGATCGAGACACCGGCCCGAGGTGAAAAACGGTGAGGCCTGTCGATCGAAAAGTTCCATGATGGCGGCTTCCTGCTGTGCCAACCGGTCCTCGTCGATCTCGGCACCGCGCCGCACCGCGCCGGCGCGAGCCACCGTGCTCATGGTTTTCGCCGCCTGCGCGCCGCCCATGACGCCGGACCGGGAATTGGGCCAAGCGAAGAGAAAATCCGGCTCGTAGGCGACGCCGCACATGCCATAGTTGCCAGCACCGAAACTCGACCCACAATACAATGTGATCTTTGGCACCGTGGCATTCGACACCGCTTGGATCATCTTCGAGCCGTGCTTGACCATCCCCGCCCGTTCATAGGCGGTGCCCACCATGTAGCCAGTGGTGTTCTGCAGGAAGATCAGTGGCGTGCCCGCCTGCTCGCAGGCCTGGATGAAGTGCGTCGCCTTGTTGGCGCCGGCCGGGTCAATCGGGCCATTATTAGCCAGAATTCCCACCGTCACTCCGTGAATCGCCGCTTGCAGGCAGAGTGTGGCGGCGCCGAAGCCCGGTTTGAATTCGTCGAATTCGGAGCCATCCACCAACCGCAGCACCAGTTCGCGCGCGTCATACGGCTGCTTCAGGTCCGCCGCCACAACGCCGGCCAGTTGGTCAGGATCGTATATCGGCTCGCGAAAGTCGCCGGCCGCGGGCCGTGCCATGCCCTTGTTCCAGTCGAGCCGTCCCACCACCCGCTGCGCCAGCGCGATGGCATGGATGTCATCCTCGGCCAGGTATTCTACCAGCCCCGACACTGAGGCATGCATTTCGGCCCCACCCAGATCGGCATCGCGGGCTTGCTCGCCGGTGGCGGCATAGACCAGCGCCGCCCCGGCCAGCGCCGCCACGCCGTTTTTCTTCACCCCGATCACATAGTCCGAGAGCCCTGGCATGTAAGCGCCTCCGGCCGTCGACGGACCATGAAGCACCGCAATCGTTGGCAGCCCGGCAGCCGAGAGCCGCGCGAGGTTGCGGAATACCGCCCCACCCTTTGCCCAGTCTTCGACCTTGTAGTTCATAAGGTTGGCGCCGGCGCTTTCGACCAAGTGGATGAACGGCAGTTTCTGCCGGAGCGCGATCTCCTGTATCGAGATCATCGCCTGCAAGGCCATTGGTCCCAGCGCGCCGGCGTTGATCCCGCTGTCATCGACCACCACCATGGCACGGGTGCCCGCAACGAAACCGATCCCGCCGATGAAGGTCGATCCCGGCACCGTCTTTTCCGGATCATCGCTGTCGGCCATATAACCGGCCAGAGAATGTAGCCGCAGCCACGGCATGCCTGGGTCCAGCAGCCTTGCCAGCCGCTCGCGTGGGGTGATCTGGCCGCGTTCGTGGAACCGGGCCCGGCGTTCTTCCGATTTTTGCTCGGCCCTGGCTTCGAGAACCCGCAATTCGTCGACCGCTGTGAGCATAGCGCTGCGGTTTTCCGCGAATCCCGGGCTATCGGGCAGGATCTTGGCCCCGCGTCGCATGTCTTCTCCCTCTCACGCGCTGACGCCACTCTAACGGCTAGACACGCACCCGCCACGGAAATTTCCGCGGCCAGACGGAACGAAACCCGTGGATCAGGGTCTTGACCGTTCTTGGCACCCGCGCAAATCCACTTGCAAAGAACCGCTTGCGCGCAGAAGTGCCGCGCATGATAGTCGCCGAAACCGTTCAGCATGGCCGATGCCCTTTCGTGTACCCCATATCGCATGCCTGCTAGTCGCTGGCTTCCTGTCCCTGACGCTCACCGCCGCGGGTCGGGCAGACCAGATCACTGTATTCGCGGCGGCCAGCCTGAAAACCGCCCTCGACGACATCGCCAGGCAATTCTCCGAAACAACCGGCCACGAGGTAACGCTGTCCTATGCCGGATCTTCGGTGCTGGCCCGCCAGATCACGCTCAGGGCACCGGCAGACATCTTCATCTCGGCCAATCCCGGCTGGATGGACCATCTCGAAACCGCCCGTCTCATCGCGCCTGGCACGCGGGCCGATATCGTGTCGAACCGGCTCGTGCTGATTGCCCATGGCCCCGGCGGCGCGGCCTTAGCGCCCGAAGAGCTACCGGCGCGACTGGGACAGGAATACCTGGCCATGGCCCTGACCGATGCGGTTCCGGCCGGGATCTACGGCAAGGCCGCGCTGACGCATCTCGGTCTCTGGGAAAAGGTCGCTCCCCAAGTCGCCCAGGCCGACAACGTCCGCGCGGCGCTGGCCTACGTCGCATTGGGTCAAGCTCCCTACGGCATCGTATACAAATCTGACGCCATTGCCGAGCCGCGGGTTTCGATCGTGGCTACCTTTCCCGAGGACAGCCATCCGTCGATCCGCTATCCCGCCGCCGCAATCACCGGGCGGGACAGCGCGGCGGCGCATGCCCTCCTCGCGTTCTTACGCGGCGACATAGCGCGCGGTGTGTTGGTCCAGCAGGGCTTCACCCTCCTCGAAAAGGCTTCGCCTTGAGCTGGCTCGGTCCGCAGGAATGGCAGGCGGTGGCGCTGTCGCTTAAGGTCGCGGGATGGGCCACGGCACTATCGTTGCCGTTCGGGATCGCGATGGCTCTCGTCCTCGCGCGCTGGCAATTCCCAGGGAAACAGCTTGTCAACGGGCTCGTCCACCTGCCGCTGATCCTGCCACCGGTCGTGACCGGCTATCTGCTGCTGCTGGCTTTCGGCACACAGGGCTGGCTGGGAGCGGCACTGCAATCCATGGGCCTGAGTTTCGCCTTCCACTGGACCGGCGCGGCCCTAGCTGCCGCCATTATGGCCTTTCCGCTGATGGTCCGCGCCATCCGGCTTTCGATTGAGGCGGTCGACCCGCGGCTGGAACAGGCCGCTGCCACGTTCGGGGCATCACGGACCTGGGTGTTTCTGACCGTGACCCTGCCGATGATCCTGCCCGGCATTCTGGCGGGCGCGGTTCTTGCCTTCGCTAAGGCGATGGGCGAATTCGGCGCAACCATCACCTTTGTGTCGAACATTCCTGGCCAGACGCAGACCCTGCCTTCGGCGATCTATGCCTTTCTTCAGGTACCCGGCGGCGAGGCCTCGGCGCTGCGGCTGGTGGTCGTGTCGATCGTGATCGCCATGGCCGCCCTGCTGTCGTCGGAGTTCCTCGCCCGCCGCCTCGCCCAACGAGTGGCCGGATCATGACGCTGTCGGTGCGCCTCCGCCATAACCTGCCGGGTTTCATCCTTGATGCCGCGTTCGAGGCGCCGCCCGGCCTGACCGTTCTGTTCGGGCGCTCGGGTTCGGGAAAGACCACGGTGATCAATGCCGTAGCCGGGCTGCTACGCCCGCAGGCAGGCCGGATCGTCGCCGGCGGGCGCGTGTTGTTCGACAGCACCCAAGGCATCTGCCTGCCGCCCCGGCAGCGGCGGCTGGGTTACATCTTCCAGGAAGGCCGACTGTTCCCGCATCTGACGGTGCGCCAGAACCTGGCTTATGGCCGCTGGTTCGCGCCACGGGATGCGGCACGCGAGGATATGGGCCGCGTCGTCGAGATGCTGGGCATCGGCCATCTGCTGACACGCAGGCCAGCCCAGCTTTCCGGTGGCGAGAAGGCGCGGGTCGCCATCGGGCGGGCTTTGCTGGCCGCGCCGCAACTCATCCTCGCCGACGAGCCGCTGGCGGCTCTCGACGAGCCCCGGAAGGCCGAGATCCTACCGTATTTCGAACGCCTGCGCGACGCGGTGAACGTGCCGATTCTCTATGTCAGCCATTCCGCCGCCGAGGTGGCCCGCCTGGCCACCACGGTTGTGGTGCTGGAAGAGGGACGCGTGACGCACCAGGGGGCGGCGGCGGAACTGTTGAGCGATCCGCGGATTTCCCCGACCGGCGTGCGCGAGGTGGGTGCGGTACTCGAGGCCCGGATCGTGACCCACCACACCGATGGTCTGACAGAATTGATCGCCGGCACGGCCGCGTTCTTCATTCCCCGAATCGACCGCGCACCCGGGACTTCGGTGCGGATCCGGATCGCGGCGCATGATGTCATGCTGGCGCGTGACCGGCCCACGGGTCTGTCGGCTCTGAACATCGTCGAGGGTCGGGTTGAACAGTTGCGATCAGGCACCGGGCCGGGCACCATCGTGTCGCTCGACACCCCGGCCGGTCGGATCCTTGCCCGGGTGACCCGTCGCTCGGCCGAGGCGCTGGGGCTCGCCGAAGGGGTACGCTGCCACGCCATCGTCAAGTCAGTGGCCATCGCGCCGCAGGACGTCGGCGCGGCCGACTCGCTGCCGTCCTAATCGGCGGAATCGGCAGCTCGCACTCCCGCTTGGCGCACGAGCGGTCAGAAATAACTTCGCACCAGGCTCCCGGCAATCAGGCTCCAGCCGTCTGCGAGCACGAAGAAGCTGAGCTTGAACGGCAACGACACGATTGCCGGCGGCACCATCATCATTCCCATCGACATCAGGATCGCAGCAACCACGAGGTCGATGATCAGAAACGGCAGGAAAACGAGAAACCCGATCTGAAAGGCGCGGGCGATCTCCGAGAGCAAGAAACTCGGAACCAGCACCGACAACGGGGCGTCAGCGCTCAGGGTCAGTTGCGACACGTCTGGGCGCAGCGCGGCCATCGACGCGAAGGTCTCGGGATCAAGCCGAGCGGCCATGAAGTCACGGAACGGCGCGACAATGCGTGGGACGGCTGCTTCGACGTCGATTTCTTCTGCCACCATCGGCGCTACGCCCTGTTCCCAGGCGGCAGTGAAGACCGGTTCCATCACGAAATAGGTCAGAAACAGCGCCAGGCTGACGATCAGCATGTTGGGCGGCGACTGCTGCAACCCGATGGCTTGGCGCAGGATCGACAGGACGGTGACCAGAAAGGGAAAGCAGGTCACCATGATGGCGAGCCCGGGTGCCAGGCTGAGCACGGTGATCAGCAGGATGAGTTGTACCGACCGAGCGGTCAGCGACCCGCCCTCGCCCAGCGAGATCGACAGCTCCTGAGCCAGCGCTGGCTGCGGCGCCAGGCCCGGGATCATCAGCGTCGCGACGGCCAGGAAAAACGCAATCCGATGCCGGCGAGATTTCATGTCAGGCCGCGTCCGGGTTCCGCTACCTCGGTCAGGCGCACGGCCAGCTGGCCGGCTTGGTCGCCGTCGAGTTCCTCGAGCTCGCCACGGGCGATCAGCTTGTCGCCAACGAACAGTTCGACCGGGTCGTCGACGCGGGTGTCGAGCGCCAGCACGGAATCCTGCCCCAGTGACAGCAGGTCGCGGATCAGTGGTCGTGCCTTACCGACCGAGATGGTGATTTCAATCGGTACAGACGAGAAAACCCCGCCGCGCTCCTGTCCGCGCGCACCGCCGGCCTGATCGTCATCCGCCATGCTTCAGTTCCTTTTCGCTTGTGTGTTTCAACTCGTCGAAAAACGCGTCCAGCGCCTTGGCGATCCTGGACAGCACCTCGTCATGGTCGATCTGGCGCTCGCCGTCGCCGAAGCGGAGATAGGCCTGCCCCGCCCCCAGGGACGGCTCCTCGACCAGCTGCACTGGGAATCCCGGGTCTTCGTCCAGCAATCCGCGCACCAGAGCAATGTTCTGTGGCGCGACAACGATCTCGACCCGCTGTTTACCGACCGCCAGGGCCAGACCGGTCAGTTGCTCGGCAATGCGCGGGCCAAAGCTCTTGCGGGCAATCTCGGGCAGCACCGCCTCGACAATCTGGGTCATGACCGGCCTGAGTGCCCGGGCAAGGTGGCCACTGGCCTCATGATAGGTGAAAGACAGCTCCTGCAGGTTGTTGGCGAAATCGCTGGTTAAGTGGTTGCGGTCCTCGGCCTGGGCCTTTGCGGCATCGTCCCAGCCAGCCTTGTAGCCGCGCTCGAAAGCTTCGAGTTTCTCCTCCTCGAGGGAGAGTTCGGACATCGAGATCGACCCGCCGTCATCTTGGTCGGCGCCTTCGAAACTCTCCAGGAGGTGCGAAATCGACATCAGGCATTCTCCTCGCTCGGCTCAAGCCAGTTGCGCAGGATTTCCATGGTTTCCTCCTGGCGTTCGCCGATGAGAGTCCGAAGGCGCTCTGCCGGGTCGGATGGGATGCCGGGATCGCCGGTGAACCCGCCGCCGGGCAGCTCACCGAGAGTGGGTGGCGCACCGTCACTACTGTCGGACACCAGCGCCAGATCGGGCAGGTCTCCGGGTCCGTCATCGATCTCTCCGGTCAGAGCCTCGAGCCCGACGCCGTTTTCAGACGTTGCTGCCGCGCGTCCGCCGGACGCGCCGGGGGCGGCCAGCGCCCGCACGCCGCCTTCGGGGGGGGCCGACAAGAGCGGTCGCAGCACGAACAGACCTAGGATCAGCGTCACCAGCGCAAGCACCGCCATCTGGATGATCGACATCACATCGAGATGCACCCCTGCGAACAACCCGCCCCCGACCTCACTACCACTTGCGGCGATCGGCTCGAACCCCATCGACTTAATGGTGATCACGTCGCCGCGGTCGGCGTCATATCCCACGGCCGAGGCGACCAGTTCGCGCAACGCGTCAAGTTCTTCGTCGGGCCGCGGTGCCAGGGTTTCGGTGCCGTCCGGCGCCACCGTGGTGGTACCGTTGACCAGCACGGCAACGGTCAGCCGCCTGATGGCGCCGGGCTGGCGCACGATTTCGCGCAGCGTCTCGGATACTTCGTAGTTCACCCGCTCGCGGGTTTCGGAGTTCTGGCTGGAGGCATTGTCGCCCTGTGCGCCGTCGCCGTCGGGAAGATTCGACGCGACGGTGACCTCGCCCCCCCCCGATTCGGTGGAATTGTTGGAGCGTTCCTCGGTGTCGGTGCTGATCGCCACCCGGCCGGTAGGATCAAACAGTTTCTCGCGGATCGATTCGCTCTCCGTTACCGTTTCGACGCTGAGTTCGACCACGGCATTGCCATAGCCCACGCGGGCTTCCAGCAGGTTCTGCACCCTCTCGCGCAGCCGGTCGGCCTTGTCGTCGATCGAGCTGCCCTGACCGGGCTCCTCGCCGGTGCCGATTAGCCCACCCTTGCCGTCAATCACCGAAACATCCGCGGGGGCAAGCCCGGCCACGGCTGACGCCACGAGGTATTTGAGCGCTTTGGCGTGGCTGGCTGAAATCCCACCCTGGGCGGCGGTGATCGAAACCGACGCACTGGGCCTGACATTGCGCTGAAACGGGTTTGAGCCAACATTGGCGATATGCACGCGCGCGCCGGCGATCAACGGCGACGAAACGATGGTGCGGGCCAACTCGCCCTCTTTGGCGCGCCAGTAGGCAGCATCGAACATCTGGCTGGTGGTGCCGAACCCCGACAGCGAATCGAGCAGTTCGTAACCTTTCGCACTGTTCGTGGGCAGCCCTTCGCTGGCCAGCGTCATACGCAACTCGTCCCGCTTGGCCGAGTCGACAAAGATGCCCCCGCCGCGGACGTCATAGGCGACGCCGCGGGATTCCAGCGCCTGTACGACCTCGCCCGCGGCACTGCTTTCCAGGCCGGAATATAGCAGGCTTAGACTGGGCCGTGCGGCCATGCGCGACATCCCCAGAATCGCCGCGAATACCGCCACCGTGGCGAGGATCACGATCAGCCGGCGGCGCTTATCGAGCGACGACCATACATTCTGAAGCTGCTGCACCGAAATGCCTCCGAACCGAGAAATATGCCAAGGGCCTTCTGCCCGCCTGGCACCCATCTTTCGCCGATCAGGCTTAACAATCGGTTAGGACCGAACGGGTTATAGACGGTTCGTCAAAAGAGATTGGATCCGCGATGGCTGACGAAGAAGACCCCCCCGTCGAGAGCGCTGAAAAGACCCCGAAGAAAAAGTCGAAACAGCCGTTGATTCTCGGGCTGGTGCTGGCCTTGGCAGGAGGTGGCGTGGGCTTCTATGCCACCTTTTCCGGCATGATCCTCGGCAGCGATTCGCGTGCGGCAGAGGGCGGGCATGACAGCGGTAAAGACGACCACGTGTCGGATCATTCGTCCGATCCCGCGATAGGCGACATCGCCTTCGTCGCTGTCGATCCGATGGTTGTATCGATGGGACTCGGCGCCGATGCCCAGCATCTGCGGTTCCGTGCCCAACTCGAAGTGCCGACGCAGTATCAGGCGGATGTCGAAAAGCTGCTGCCGCGAGTGGTGGACGTGCTCAACAGTTATCTGCGCGCACTCGAAGTCAGCGATCTTGCCGATGCCGCCGCGCTGGTTCGGCTGCGGGCCCAGATGCTGCGGCGCATTCAGATCGTCATCGGGACCGGCCGGGTGAACGATCTTCTGATCATGGAATTCGTACTGAACTGAGGTGACGAGATGGAAATGATTGCCGACATATTGCTGGTCGCCGGGGCGCTGGGCGCCGGCGTCTACTGTTTCGTGCTGGCGAGGCGGCTGGCACGATTCAACGATCTGGAAAATGGGGTCGGAGGCGCTGTCGCAGTGCTGTCGGCTCAGGTCGACGATCTGACAAGGACCTTGGTGACTGCCCAGGCCACCGCGTCGAATTCTACGGAATCGCTTGATGCGCTGACCGAACGCGCAGAAGGCGTGGCTAAGCGGCTCGAACTGATGGTGGCCTCGATGCACGACCTGCCTGACTCTGCTCCTAAGCCGGAACCTGCCCCCGAGGCGCCGCCGACCGTGTTCTTCCGCCACCCGCGCGAGGAACGCGCCTCATGAGCCGCCCGCAAACGCCCCGCAAGACGTCAAAGAAACGCGGCAGCCGGCCAGGGCGCGGCACGCTTTTTGTGATTGCCGGCTTGTTGATCAGTTCGGCCATCATCAGGCTGGGTCTCGATGCCGGGCAGGCGATCGCCCGCCAAAGCGACGCGACCACGGTCGATGAGGCCCGCGACTCCGCCCGCGCCAGGCCGGAAAACTGTGCCCCGCCCCCGGATGTCGCGGCGATGCTGGTCGCGTTCCAGCAGCGTGAAACCCGACTCAAGCAGCGTGAAGCTCAGCTTCGAGCCCGCATACAGGCGCTTTCGGTAGTCGACCGGGAAATCAGCGAGAAAATGGCCGCTCTGACCGGCGCCGAGGAAGAGCTCCGGACAACCCTCGCCTTGGCCGATTCCGCAGCCGAGAACGATCTCGGCCAGCTCACCTCCGTCTACGAGAACATGAAGCCGAAAGATGCGGCGGCCCTGTTCGAGGCGATGGACCCGCGCTTTTCGGCCGGGTTCCTGGGCCGCATGCGCCCGGAAGCCGCCGCCGCCATCATGGCCGGCCTGACGCCACAGACCGCCTATACGATTTCTGCGATCCTGGCAGGACGCAACGCCGACGTGCCGAAGGAATAATTCCCCGCGATGAAAGTTTCTTAACCCGGGTTTGCCAAACTCGGGCCCGCAGTTCTGAGAGGTAAGGAACAGATGCTCGGTATCGTCGGTATTGCCGTTATCTTCGTTATGGTCTTCGGCGGCTACATCCTTGCCGGAGGCAAGCTGGCGATCATCATCAAGGCCCTGCCGTTCGAACTCATGATGATCGGCGGTGCGGCCGTCGGCGCCTTCCTGATCTCGAATGACATCGGGTCTGTGAAACACACGCTGAAGGACATTGGCAAAGTGTTCAAAGGGCCGAAATGGAAGCACGAAGACTATCGCGACCTGCTCTGCCTGTTGTTCGAATTGATCCGCCTGGCCCGCGCCAACCCGGTGGCGATCGAGGAACATATCGAGGCGCCCGAAGAAAGCTCGATCTTCTCGAAATACCCCAAGATCCTGACCGATAAGGAAGCAATCAACCTGATTTCCGACACGCTGCGCTCGGCGTCTATGAACTATGACGATCCGCACCAGGTGGAAGAGGTTTTGGACAAGCGGATGGACGCCAATCTCCACCATGCACTGCATTCAAGCCACGCATTGCAGAGCATGGCCGACGGTCTGCCGGCGCTGGGGATCGTGGCTGCCGTGCTGGGCGTGATCAAGACGATGGGCGCCATCGACCAGCCGCCGGAAGTGCTGGGCAAGATGATTGGTGGCGCTCTGGTGGGCACCTTTCTTGGTGTCTTCCTAGCCTATGGGCTGGTCGGGCCGTTCTCGGCCAAGGTCAAGGCGGTGACCGAGGAGGACGGCCATTTCTATCACCTGATCCGCGAGGTGCTGATCGCCAACCTGCACAATCACGCTACCAATATCTGTATCGAGGTTGGCCGCCAAAACACGCCTTCGCATTGTCGTCCCAGCTTCGGTGAGCTCGAAGAGGCGCTCAAGACCGTGAAACAGGATGCCGCATGACGAAACCGTCCTTCAACCTGAAACACGCGGCGATGATCACGCTGTTCCTCGCCACCCTGCCCGATACGGCCCAAGCCGAACGCGTTGTGGTGCGGTCGGGCGAACATGACGATTTTTCACGTCTGACGCTGGCGCTGCCGCGAGCCCTGCCATGGGCGCTTGACAGCGACGGCACCAAGGCGCGTTTGAGCCTGTCGAACATCAATGCGGATTTCGATCTGAGCGGTGCATTCCGCAGGCTCTCCGCCGGGCGCATCACCGATCTTGCGCCGGGGACCGGAGAAAGCACGCTTGCCATTTCGATGAGCTGCGCCTGCGAAATCGAGGTGTCCCGCTACGGTGCCGACCTGCTGGTGGTCGACATTCGCGGCACACCCGGATCTGTACCGGCCCCCGACTCGCAGCCTGAACCGAAGGCGGAGACCCGTGCGAACGCTGGCACCGTCATCCCGCCGGACCCGGTCGCACCGGCGGCCATCGCATCGCGCCATCTGTTTCCGTTTGAACCGGCTCGGACTAGCGCGGAAATGCCACTGACGTTCGGCCCGATGATCGCGACTGCCTCGGCCGAGCATCGCAGCTCGACGCGGGATTCCGAGCCGGAGACGGGTTCGACCCTGGAGACCGGTTCGGACACGGACCCGCTCACACGGATGAAGCGGTTGTCCGAGGCCGAGCAGCGGCTGGCGGAACAGCTCAGCCGTGCCGTGTCACAGGGGTTGGTGAACCCGAAAGACCCACGGTTGCCCGACATACCTGAACGTACGGCAGAGACCGCGCACCAGCGGCACCCGCCAGCAGCGGATCATTCTGCGCCCGCGACCCCTCCGGCCACGCCAGGGCTGAACCTGCGGGCCCAAACCAGCGCAGACCGCGACTTCTCGGTGCTGCTCGCCGCGCTGCCGCAAACCGGAAACGGTGAGACATGCCTGACCGATGCCGATCTCGATATCACCGCGTGGGCCGGCGACGCACCGTTCGGCGAACAGGTGGGTCGCCTGCGTGGCGCTCTGGTGGGCGAGTTTGATCGGCCCAATCCGGAAGCTGCCCGCAAACTGGTCAAGCTCTACATCCACTATGGCTTCGGTGCCGAAGCGCTGCAGGTGCTCCGAGTGTCTGCCCTGACCGGCGACGGCACGATGGTGTTGAAATCGATGGCCGAAATCATGGAGTTTGGCCATGCCACCGGCCCCGGGCCGCTGTCGAACCAGGTCGACTGCGACAGCCATGCCGCGCTCTGGGCGGTTCTGTCCCATGCCGACCTCCCCGAGGAAGCGCGCCCCAACGGGGCGGCGATTCTGCGCGCCATCAACACTCTGCCACCGCAGATCCGCGGCCTTGTCGGCCCGATGGCCAGCGAGCGTCTGCTGGCAGCACATTTCGAAGATCTTGCGGCACAGGTACTCGCAATCGTCGCACGCGGACAGGATACACCCGACCCACGCTTCAACATGGCCGATGCCAGGGTACAGCTGGCCGAGGGCGATATCGATGCCGCAGGCGCCGCGCTCGACGGTGTGGTCGCGTCGAATACCGACCAGGCTCCGAGGGCACTGATCACACTGATCGATACCCGTCTCGACGCCGGGCTACCGGTCGATATCCAGACTGCGGCCCTGGCTGGGGCCTACGCCCAAGAATACCGCAGCGATCCGCTGGGCGCCGAGCTCAAGCGCGCCCATGTCCTCGCCTTGGCGGAAGCCGGCGACTACGACACGGCGTTTCGCGAACTGGCACTGTTCACCGCAGCGCATGAGCCCGGGGAAAGCCGGAACGTGCGCTCGCATGTCATGGCCGCGCTGGCTGGCGATGCCGGTGACGTGTCGTTCTTGAAACACGCACTCGACCCGAGTGTTGCAGACCGGCTCGATCTCAGCATCGCGAGCGCCAATGGCGTCGCCCGCCGGCTGATCGACCTCGGTTTCGCAGCCGAGGCCAGCGCCTTTCTTCTCGCCGATGCGGAGGGTGCCGAGGGCCGTAAACGCCAACTGTTGCGCGCGCGCGCGGCGCTGCTTCTGGAGGAGCCGCGCCGCGCCGAGGCCGCTCTCTTCGGATTGACCGGGCCTGACGCCGACCTGTTGCGCGCCGAGGCCCGGGCGATGATCGGCGACCATGACAGTGCCCGTCAACTGTTTGCCGATCTCGGCCGCCAGGACGACATGGTCGCGGAAGCTTGGCTGGGCGCGCACTGGGACACGCTGCGCGACGCCGATGATCCGCTCTGGCAGGAGGCGGCCCGAATGGCCACGACCCCGGCGCCGGAGGCTGCGGCAGATACGCCCGGCGTTCTGGCCAAGAACAGAACCCTGATCGAGGAGAGCGTGGCCGCACGTGCGACCATGTCCGATCTGCTCACGCGTCTTTCCCTCGACGCGGCCCCTCCTGCCGAAGAATGAGCCGCGTTCCGACGGCTGCTTACCGAAAATAAACCGCTGCACTCTAACCTACAGCAACTGCCAGAAGGCCGCAAAGGGGAGAACCCGTGACACCGTCTGCATCTCGTTGGGCCGCTGTGACGGCCTTGCTAACCATCGTTCTGACCGCCGAGTCCGGCCAGACTGCCGCACGCATGGCACCCGAACAGGTCTGCGATCACGTTGCCACACTCGCCTCTCAGAAGTCCGGGGTGCCGTTGTCCGTGCTCCAAGCGATCACCCGTACCGAAACCGGGCGCAAAAAAAACCACCATTTCACCCCTTGGCCTTGGACCGTGAATATGGAAGGTAAAGGCGTCTGGTTTGACAGCCTGGACGAGGCTCGCGCTTTTGTCTTCCGGCACTTCAAGCGCGGCGCCCGCAGCTTCGACGTCGGCTGCTTCCAAATCAATTACAAGTGGCACCATAAGGCCTTCGACTCGATCGACGAGATGTTCGATCCCGAGGCCAACGCCCTCTACGCCGCCGCATTTCTCAAGGAGCTCTACGCCGAGAAAGGCAGCTGGACCGACGCGGCCGGCGCCTACCACTCGCGCACTCCGAAATATGCCAAGCGCTACAAAGCGATTTTCGAGAAACACCGCCGCAATACACCTGCTGACCCCGTTGCGGCCGGGCAAAAGCCGGTCGCGGCCAGTGCGCCTCGACCGCTTGCCCCTCGGGTCAATACCTTCCCGCTGCTACGGGCCGGTACAGAGGAAAACAGCAACGCCCGGCTCGGATCACTGGTTCCGCTCGGCAACCGGGCTGCGGCCAGCGGATTTCTTCAGATCAACCGCCGCCCCAGCGGTCTGGCCGGAGGGTGACCGGCTATGTCGCTGCGCGTCGTCTTCCAGCCCACCATTCTCCTGGCACTGGCACTGATGGCAATCATCGTGATGATGATCCTGCCAATGCCCGCCTGGGTTCTCGATATCGGGCTCGCCGCCTCGTTCGCTTTGGCGATCCTCATCTTCACCGTCA
Organism: Marimonas arenosa; assembly: GCF_030848945.1. Classification (GTDB taxonomy): domain Bacteria; phylum Pseudomonadota; class Alphaproteobacteria; order Rhodobacterales; family Rhodobacteraceae; genus Marimonas; species Marimonas arenosa. The sequence goes on along the minus strand of NZ_JANHAX010000003.1, from coordinate 307,901 downwards.
CGCTGTTTATCGAGCGGCCGCTCGATTTCTCGTCGTTTCCAACGGTGCTGCTGGCCTCGCTGATGCTGCGGCTGTCGCTCAACGTCTCCTCGACCAAGCTGATCATTGGCCAGGGTCACACCGGTACTCATGCCGCAGGTGATGTGATCCAGGGCTTTGCCAATTTCGTCATGTCGGGCAGCGTGTTTCTGGGCCTTGTGGTCTTCGGCGTCCTCCTGATCGTCAACTTCATGGTAATCACCAAGGGAGCCGCTCGGATGGCTGAGGTTGGCGCGCGTTTCGCGCTTGACGGGATGCCGGGCAAACAACTCGCCATCGATGCCGACATGTCCGCCGGCGCCATCAACCACGACGAGGCCAAGGCGCGGCGCGAGCGTGAGCAACAGGAAACCACCTTTTTCGGCTCGCTCGACGGGGCGTCGAAATTCGTCAAGGGCGATGCGGTGGCGGGGCTGTTGATTACGCTCCTGAACCTGCTGATGGGGCTGGTGATGGGCGTCGTCGTGCACGGCATGGCGCTGCGAGATGCGTTCGAAACCTATACCATACTCACGGTTGGCGACGGCCTCGTCAGCCAGATCCCAGCAGTTATTATTTCGATCGCCTCCGCACTTCTGCTGGCGCGTGGTGGAGCGACCGGTGCCACCGATCTCACCCTGCTCAATCAGTTGGGCAAATACCCGTCTGCGCTCGCCACCGTCGCTTTGCTCATGGTGCTTTTCGCTATCGTGCCGGGGCTGCCTTTTCTGCCGTTCATCACCGGCGGCGCCACGCTCGGCACTGCGGCATGGGTCATCTGGAAAAGGGCGCAAGCGACCGCGGCCGCCACACCCGAGTCAACGGATGCCGACGCGCCGACGCGCGAGAAACCGATGGGCGATATGCTCGATATCGACGACGTCCATGTCGAGTTTGCCTCCGATCTCGTCAACATGGTGCTCGATCCCGGCACCGGGCTGGAAGCCCGGATCGCCAACATGCGCCGACATATCGCCCGAGTCTATGGTCTGATCCTGCCCGAGATCCGCCTGACCGATGCGCCCAACTTAACGCCCGGCACCTATGTCGTCCGGATCCAGGGCGTCGAACAGGCCCGCGCCCGGCTGCGACCCGAACATGTCATGGCGCTGCAGCCCGACAATCCGGCAGCGCTACCGCCCGGCACCGATTTGGAGGAGCCTGTTTACGGCGCGCCGGCACGCTGGATCGATCCCGCGCTGCAAGAACAGGCGGCGCTGGCCGGCGTCACCATCGTCACCCCGACCGAGGTGCTGGCCACCCACCTGCTGGAAATCATTAAGCGCAATCTCCCGCGCCTTCTGACACTGAAGGCACTGCGCCGCATCCTCTCCGAGATGGTCAACCTGTCCGACCCCACCCGGGCCGAGGCCAACCGAAAACTCCTCGACGAGCTGATCCCCGACAGGGTACCGACCGACCTGCTGCACGCGGTGTTGCGGCTCCTGCTCGACGAGCAGGTCTCGATCCGCAACCTGCCGCTCATTCTCGAAGCGATTGCTGAGGCCCGCTCACTCCACAGCCAACCCGACGCCATCTGCGAACATGTCCGCCAGCGCCTCGGCTTCCAGCTGGTGGCAGATATCAAGCGCGACGACGGGACCATTCCGCTAATCCAACTCGCCCCGGAATGGGAGGATACCTTCGCGACTTACCAAGTCGATGGCGAACGCGGCAGCCTGGATGTCGCGCTGCCGCCGGACCTGTTCACCCGGCTGACCACGGCTCTGGCCGACAAGATCAGCGCCGCCAGCGAACAGGGGGTGTTTCCGGCCGTTGTCACTTCGACGCGTCGCCGCCGTTTCCTGCGCACCGTGATGCGCGCTAAGGCGATCAACAACCCGGTGCTTTCTTTCGAAGAAATTGGGCTCGAAGCGCGCCCGTCGCTCGTGGGGGTGATCGCCGCGTGACCGAGACGCTTGTTGATCTGCTGGACCTGGTGCAAAGCCTTCTCTGGCAAGGCTTCGTGACATTCCTTCGGATCGGACCGATGATGACGCTTTTGCCCGCCTTCGGGGAACAGTCGGTACCGATGCGAGTGAAGCTGGCGCTCGGGCTCTGCTTCACGATGATCGTGGCCCCGGCGGCACCGGCCGCCCTCACAACACCCGAGACCGGCGTTCCGGCGCTGCTGCTGGCCGAAACCGTCGTTGGCCTGACTATCGGCATCGGCATCCGCATGTTCGTGATGGCCCTGCAGACCGCCGGCTCGATCGCCGCGCAGGCCACCTCGCTGGCCCAGATCTTCGGCGGCGCGGCGTCCGAACCAATGCCGGCCATGGGCCACGTTCTGGTGGTCGCCGGACTGGCGCTGGCCGTGATGTCCGGGCTGCATGTGCGCGTGGCAGAACTCATGATCTGGTCGTACGAAGTCCTGCCGCTCGGCCGGTTCCCGGCCCCGTCGGCCATGTCCGACTGGGGCGTACAACAGATTGCCCGCGCCTTTTCGCTGGCCTTCACCCTCGCCGCCCCGTTCGTGATCGTCTCGGTGCTCTACAACCTGACCCTCGGCGTCATCAACCGCGCCATGCCGCAGCTCATGGTCGCCTTCGTCGGCGCCCCGGTGATTACCGCCGGAGGCCTGAGCCTGCTGTTCCTGATGGCCCCGTTGATGCTGTCCCGGTGGCATGATGCTCTGGTTCTGTTCCTTGCCAATCCGTTCGCCGGAACTGGTCCATGAGCCAGGGTGAAGACAACACCGATAAGCGCCACGACCCGACGCAGAAGAAGCTCGATGATGCGCGCAAGAAGGGCGAAATCCCGCGCTCCTCCGACCTGTCGGTGGCGGCCGGGTACGGTGGACTCCTGATCTGTGCGCTCGCTGCCGGGGCAAGCTCGATCCAGGCTCTGGGCACGACGATGATGACGATGATCGACCAGGCCGGCAGTCTGGCTCCGCTGGTATTCAACGGCGATCCGCGGGCGCCGCTGGGCGGACTGGCGAGCGCGGTTGTGCGTGGTGCTCTCCCTTGGTTTCTGCTGCCGGCCCTCGCGGTTCTGAGCGTGCTTGCCGCCCAGCGCGGCTTCACCTTCGCGCCCACGAAACTGCGGATGAAATTGTCGCGCATCGCGCCGGTGTCCAACGCCAAGAAAAAATACGGCCGCGCCGGCCTGTTCGAGTTTTTCAAGAGCTTCACCAAGCTCTTGGTTTTTTCCGCCGTGCTCGGGCTGTTCCTCAAGGCGCGCCTGCCGGAGATGGCGTCGGCCGTATTGGGGGGGCCGAACTATGCGGCGGTTCTGATGGCGCAGGTTTCAGTGGAGTTCGTCTTCGTTTCGTTCCTGATCGCGCTCGCCATTGGCGGCATCGACTTTCTCTGGCAACGCGCCGAGCATCAGCGACAGAACCGTATGTCTGACAAGGAAATGCGCGACGAGCACAAGGAGGCCGAGGGCGATCCGCACATGAAGAACCACCGCCGCTCGCGGGCGCAGGAAATCGCACTCAACCAGATGATGTCCGAGGTTCCCACCGCCGACGTGGTTATTGTCAACCCCGCCCACTATGCCGTTGCGCTGACCTGGAGCCGCAAACGCGGCGACGCGCCGGTGTGCGTCGCCAAGGGCGTGGACGAGATTGCCCGCAAGATCCGCGAAGTGGCTCGGGAGGCCGGGGTGCCGATCCACGCCGATCCTCCCACCGCCCGGGCCCTGTACGCGACGACTGAACTTGGCCAGGAAATTGCGCCCGAGCATTTCAGGCCCGTCGCCGCTGCCATCCGTTTTGCCGAGGCAATGCGCCGCCGCGCCCGCCGGTGGCCGCAATGAGCCGCCTTCTCGATGATCTTGCGGCGGTCACGGATGCCGCCTACCGGGCCGACCTTGCGGGTCTGAAATCCATCGTCGCGGAAGAAGACGAACTGCGCCGCAACCTCGCCAATCTGGCCGCGGAGGAGCGCCGTAGTGCCACCGCGGATCCCGACCGCGTGTTGGCGCTCAACCAGATCGGTGGCGACATCCTCTGGCGGGCCTGGGTAGGGCGTAAACGCGAGGCCCTGAACCTGCGCCTGGCTACCGTGATAGCGCGTAAGCTTGCCGCCGCACAAGCCGTGCTCAATTCGTTCGGCCGATCCTCCATAGCCGAGGACCTACGCAGACAGGCCGGGGAAAAACACCGATCGGAGCAAGCAACGCGGCGGACAATCGCGGATCAGACGCTGATGACACTTACGGCCGGCAGAACCCGACCAGGGATACGCATCGGAACCGGAGGCAACAGCGCGCGCTGATGGTCTTCCGGGCTGTAAGTCGCCCACCGCGAACGGCGATCTCCGGGCCCGGTCTCGGCCGTCCTGAACACCCGGCCGGATCAGACATCCTGGCGATTGATGTCGACGATCAGGACATCCGAAATCAGATCGTCCACAACCTTGCGCGCGGTTTCGCGAAGCGCCTGGCGCAGCACGTCCATGTTGTTGGAATTGGTAAAACTACCGCGGAATCCGCCCATGTTGGCATGGTCGAACAGCACCTGCAGAAAGGCATCTCGCAGCTTCGGTTCGCGCTTGAACACCTGCTCCTGCTGTCCGGCCAGAACCTCGACGCTCAGCGACATCACCACCAGCGATTCGACCTTGTCCTGCCCCACGACGGGCACGATGAACTGGTTGTTGAGTTTGACATAGTCATGCGCCTGCCCATCGTATTCGGCGTGGTCGTCACCGTGGGAATCCGCCATCGCGGCATGGACGTCTTTGCCCTGTTCCGTCCTCTCGCCGCAAGGATTGACCGCCAGCGCCGCTTCGGGCATCGGCGCGGGTTTCAGTACCAGGCCTGCTCCGATGCCGCCACCGACGCCGACCAGGATCAGAAGAATGGGAAGAACCTTGCCGATCATATCTTTCTCCTTGCCGCCATTGCGCTGACCTGCCGCTTTGCTCAGAACGGCAGGACAGCGTCGACCACCTGCTGACCATAGCGCGGTTGCTGCATGTCGCTGATCTGACCACGGCCGCCATAGGAAATCCGGGCCGAAGCGATCTTGTCATAGGTGATCTGGTTTTGACGCGAGATGTCCTCGGGTCGCACAAAGCCAGACACCAGCAGTTCGCGCATCTCGAAATTCACCCGCACTTCCTGGCTGCCGGAAATCGCCAACACGCCATTGGGCAGCACATCCGCCACCGTTGCCGCCACCCTGAGTTCCAGCTTCTCCTTGCGCCGCACCGTGCCGTCCCCGGTCGACTGCGAACTCGAACTTATCGATACGGCCTCCTCCATTGACGCGCCTTCGGGCAAGCTGCCGTTGATCCGCTGCGGGATGCCGAAGAACCCGGGCACAGACAAGCCCTCGGACCCGCTGCGCGCGCGCGACGTCTTGTTCGAAATCTCGGCCTTGTCGTCGATCTCGATCACCACTGTCAGGATGTCGCCGCGTCTCAGCGCCCGCCGGTCTCCCAGAAGCGATTGCCGGTTTCCGCTCCAGAGCGACGCCTGGTCCAGCCGGCGCACCCGCTCCGCCATCAGTGGCAGGCCAGGGTTCATCATCGCCGCGTGTTCAGGATTGGCCATGGTACGCGTGTCGGAAAAGCTGGGCGGCTTGCCGAGGTGATCGACACGGCCGCAGCCCTGCAGCAGCAACACCAGACACAGACCGGCAAAGGACAGGCGGAACGTCATCGTCGCAAACTCCTATTCGGAAACGGAAATCGAGCCATCGGTCTGCACCCGGCCCATCACCGTATTGCGAGACGCGAGGTTCATCACCTTCACACGGTCGCCGACGGCGGCGCGGTCAAGCGCCCGGCCTTCGGTGCGGATAGACAGGCCGCCGCGAGCATAGGTCAGCGGGACAACCTGATTTCGCTCGATCACGGCCGGTGGACCGACATCGACAGGCCGCACCGGGCGGCCCGGGTAGAGCGCGACCTTGGCTTCAAGCCCCGCAACTTCGTCGACGGCGGTGAAGCCCCCGGCCACATCGACCGCGCGCAGTTGCAGATCGCCCGGAGCGATCACCTCCTGCGCCCGTATCGTGCGCACCGGAACGACTGTATCGGCCGCAACCGGGCCGGCAAGCCAGAAGAGCGCTACCACTGCCAGAGTCCGCATCAGCGTACCTGCGTGGTGGCGCCCATCATCTGGTCGGCGGCCGAGATCACCTTGGCGTTCATCTCATAGCCGCGCTGCGCCTCGATTAGTTCGGTGATCTCGCGCACCGCGTCGACCGAGCTGTCCTCGAGATAACCCTGCCGCAGGGTACCGAGTCCGTTCTGCCCCGGCGTAGCGGCGATCGGCGCACCCGAGGCTTCGGTCTCGGTAAAAAGGTTCGAGCCCCGTGCTTCGAGCCCCTTGGGGTTGGAAAAGCCGACCAGGTTGAACTGGCCCAGAAGCTGCGCCTCGCCGCCCTGATCGAAGTACGCATAGACCTCGCCATCAGCATTGATCGAAACGGCGCGGGCATCTTCAGGAATGGTGATTTCGGGCTGCACCGGAAAACCGTCCGCAGTCACGATCAACCCGTCACCAGTTCGTTTCAGACCACCATCGCGGGTATAGGCCGACTGCCCCGAGGGCAGCGTGACTTCAAGATATCCGCGTCCGTCGATCGCCACGTCGAGATCACCGCCGGTGGCTGAAAGCGAGCCCTGCGCCAGCTGCACCGAGACCGCGGCCGGCCGCACACCCAGCCCCAGCTGCACCCCTGTGGGCAGGACCGTGCCATCAGCGGCGTTGACCGTGCCGGGCCGTGTCATCTGCTGGTAGTGCAGGTCGGCGAACTCGGCCCGTCGCGGGTTGTAGCCGGTCGTCGACAGGTTGGCGAGGTTGTTCGAGATGGTCTCGACCCGCATCTGCTGGGCGGCCATGCCCGTGGCGGCGATCTTCAATGCCCGCATGTTACTGCTCCTTGAGGTTTCATCTGATGAAGGTCTTCACTGCGTCGCGCAGCCTCTCGTTCTCGGAGTCGAGGAAGCTTTGACCCAGCTCATAGGCGCGCTGTACCTCGATCATCCGGGCGAACTGGCTGATCGGATCGACATTGGAATTCTCGAGAAAGCCCTGCACGATCCGTCCCGCCTCGGTTGGTTCAATGCCGCCCTCGGCGCGGAACATCACACCATCCTCGCGGGCGAGCCCGAACGGATCGGCCGGCAGATAAAGCCCGATCTGGGTCAACGGCCGGCCACCCGCGCTGACCGTGCCGTCGGCAGCCACCGACAAGTCGGTGACATCGGGCGGGATGAAGACCGGCGCGCCGCCGGCATCGAGCACCCGGAAGCCGTCATTGGTCACCAAGTCACCCGCGCCGTTGCTGGTGAAGTTACCGGCGCGGGTCAGCCGCTCGCCCTGCGGGGTCTCGACCAGAAAGAACCCATCGCCCTCGATCGCCAGATCGAGCGGACCACGTGTTTCGGTCAGCGTGCCCTGCACCATCGAGGTGTGGCGCACCGTGGCGCCAGCCATCGAGATTGACGGGCTATCACCAATTGCCGCAACGTGCTCGGAAAATACCAGCCCCTCCTGGCGGAACCCGGCAGTGGCCGCGTTGGCGATATTGTTCGCCACGATCCGCATCTCGCGCATCAGTCCGGATTGCCGCGACAGCGCGGTATAGCCTGCATTGTCCATGTCTCAGCCTCCTACGATCAGCGGCACGATCCGATCCTGAAAGAACGACACCAGCGTCTGCGCCATGAAGCCCATCGACATCCAAAACACGACGACAATGGCCGCCAGTTTGGGCACGAAGGTCAGCGTCAGTTCCTGGATCGAGGTCAGCGCTTGGAACAGCCCGACCGTGACGCCGGCAAGCAGCGCGACCGCCAGGATCGGAAACGAGGTGATCACAGCTACCCACAGCCCCTGCCGAACCGTGTCGAAGAAAATCGCTTCATCCATGATGGCGGCCTCAAACCGGCATTCGCAAGATTTCCTGATAGGCCTCGACCACCTTGTTGCGTACCGTTACCGCCGTCTCGACGGCCAGCTCGGTCTGCACCAGCGCCTGCACCAGCGCGTGGGGATCGGCATCGCCGGTCATCGCCGCTTGGGCGATTTCCTCGCTCTCTCGCAAAGTCCGGGTGAAGTCGCGGATCACGCCTGCCGCCGTCTCATCGGCTCCGGTAGCGCCTTCGGCGGCCCGGGTCGCCGGTTTCAGAGCCGCGTAATTTTGCTGTGCGTTGACCGCTCGAATATCCATTCTGGACCTCCTTTACCGCTTCAGTAGCTCCATCAGGCTCGACGACATCTGCCGTGCCTGGTCGAACATCTTCAGGTTCGCTTCGTAGCTGCGCTGCGCTTCGCGCGCGTCAGCAATTTCGATGATCAGGTCGACATTCGACCCCATGTAGTGCCCGGTCGCATCGGCCATCGGGTGCGACGGATCGTAGATCCGGTCGAGGTCGGATTGGTCGAGGCTGACCCGTCCGGTTTCGACACGCCCGACGCCATCGCGGCTGCCATCGAACACCGCCTTGAACGGCACCGACTTCCGGCGATAACCGGGCGTGTCCGCATTGGCGATGTTTTCGGACACGTGGCGCAGTCGCTGCGACTGTGCCTTCAACCCGCTGGCTGATACACCAAGCGCTTTCGAAAACTCACTCATCGCTTACGCCCCCCGACCCAGGCTGGTACGCAGGATGTTGAGCCCCGAGCGATAGATCGCGAGCGCGCGGTCATGCTGGCGCTTGACCGCGACTGCCTTCAGCATTTCTGCCTCCAGCGTGACTTGGTTGTCGTTTGGATTGGCCAGCGCATCTTTCGCCGCGACGATCTCGGGACGCAGCGATCCGTCCCGGCCGTTCAGGTGACCGGCCCGCGTGGCGCGCGTATAGAATCCACCCGTGTCGCGGCTCACCAGTTCGGCAAATGGAACAACGTCGCGGGCCTTGTATCCGGGGGTATCTGCGTTGGCGATATTCTGCGCCACCAAGGCCTGCCGTGTTCCGGCGTGTCTGGCCATCGCGGCGGCCACGCGGAAGATTTCGATTTTGTCGTGCATCGGGGCTTCTCCCTCGATCGGTTTCAATCAAGGCTTAACCCCGAATCCTTTAGAAACCGTTTTCAGAAGAATTTTGGAGAATCCGAAATGACAACGATCGAACTGTCCCGGCTGGGTGCCGAGATCGCATCGCTCAAAGCGGTTCGCGAGGTGGGCCGCGTCGTCGCTGTCGACGGCGGCCTTCTGCATCTTCGCGGGCTGGAGCATAACGCCCGCATGGGCGATCAGCTACAAGTCTATCGCCGCAGCGGCAAAACTCTGGGCGGCGAGGTGTTGCAACTCAACGCTGACGGCGTCGTGATGCTGCCCGATGCCGCACCCGAAGGCGTATCGCTCGGGGATCGAGCGGCACTGCACGAAGCCTCCACAATCTCGCCCTCGCCGGCCTGGATTGGCCGCGTCGTCGATCCGTTCGGCGTCCCGCTGGACGGCCGGCCGCTCTTGCGGGGCGAACGGCCGCAGCCCTTGCGCGCCGACCCGCCGCCACCGGCGACGCGGCATCCGATGGGCGCGCGGCTTGAGACCGGCATGACCGTCTTCAACACCATGCTGCCGATCGTCGAAGGTCAGCGCATCGGGCTTTTCGCCGGCTCCGGGGTCGGTAAGACCTCACTGCTGGCGCATCTGGCGCGCAACATGGAGGCCGACGTCGTGGTCATCGCCATGGTTGGCGAGCGCGGGCGAGAGCTGCGCGAATTCGTCGACAACGTTCTGGGCGAGAAGGGCATGCGGCGTGCCGTGGTGGTCGCCGCCACTTCGGACCAGTCGCCGCTGGTGCGCCGCCGTTGTGCCTGGGCCGCGATGGCGGTGGCCGAGTATTTCCGCGACCAGGGCAACCACGTGCTGTTGCTGGCCGATTCGATCACCCGCTTCGCCGAGGCCCATCGCGAGGTTGCCGTCGCCGCGGGCGAGTTACCCTCCCTGCGTGGCTATCCTCCGTCGACCGCTCACACCATCATGTCACTGTGCGAACGCGCCGGGCCCGGCGCGGCCCATTCCGGCACGATCACCGCAATCCTGACAGTGTTGGTGGCGGGGTCCGACATGGAGGAGCCGGTGGCCGACATCCTACGCGGCGTGCTCGACGGCCATGTCGTGCTCGACCGGGCGATTGCCGAACGCGGCCGCTACCCGGCCATCGACCTGTTGCGCTCGGTCTCGCGATCGCTGCCAGATGCTGCTTCCGATGAGGAGAATCAGACCATCGCCGAAGCGCGCAAGTTGCTCGGGGCTTATGCCCAGTCCGAGATGATGATCCGTGCAGGGCTCTACACTCAGGGCTCTGATCCGCACCTTGACCAGGCGATCAGAGCCTGGCCCGAACTCGACGCTTTCCTGGCCGAGAACGAGGCCCAGGACACGGCCAACAGCTTCAATCGGCTGCGCCTGATCCTGCGCCGCTCGGCGGCGCGTTCCGGCGCCACCGCAACCACGACCCACCGACCCGCTCCGCAAGCACCGGGGCTGCTTCCACCGCGGTCGGCGTCAGTCCCAAACCAAGCGGGACCCGGAGACGGCAGACGCACGCTACTCGCGGACCCGAGTTGAACTGAACCGGCTCAGAAAAGTCCTTGTCGCACGGGCGCTGCACTCTGCAACAGGGTCAGCGCGACGGAGCCCGCGGCGGTGGTCTGAAACCCGGCCAACTGGGCCCGTACCAGAAAGCGCTGCACCAGGTTTTCGACAGCCGCTTCGTCAGTGAATTGCGAAATCTCGCCATTCCCGAGCTGCCGCATGGCCTTGTCGCGGAAGGTGGTCAATTGCTGCTCAAGGTCGAGTTGGCCAAAGCCCGAAGGCAGGCCGAAGGCGGTTTCGAACACCCGCCGCAGGGGCTTGTTGCCCATCACCCGGAACCATTTCGTGTCTTCGGTTCTATCTTCCGCGGCCAGCGCCGCAAGCTCGCGCTTGGCATTGAGCGCCAGCCGCAGGGACTCATCCTGTTCACCCACCGCCACCTCGAACGACCGCAGTTGGTAAAGCCCTATGATCTCATCGGCAAAATAGGTCAGCTTGGTGCGCGGGGTGGCGAAGTCACCAAACCCAAAGGCCTTCGAAAACGCCTTGTAGCGATCGTCCGCCATCCGGTTGGCAAAGGCATCGGCGTCAGTCGTCCCCTCTTCCAGCATCTTGCGGACGAAAAAACGGTTGTCGATGTCATCCTGCAGGCCGTATGCCCCCAGCGCCACGGCCAACAGCCGCCGGTCGGCGACCAGCTGTTCGGCGGTGTCGATTGCGCCGATCATCTCGGCAAAATACGCGGTATCGCGCCGGGTATCACTTACGGCTTCGAAAGCCGCGGTCTGACGCTCGAGGGTGCGGTTCAGAAAGGTCCAGCCGACAAGGCCGCCCGTGGGAATGACGGGCTGAAACGCCATCACTGCACCCGGTGTGCCAGCAGTCTTTCTTCCCGCGGCAACAGCGCGCGCAACGCTTTCAGGCAGTGATAGAACTGGCCGTCCAACACCGCCTGCGTCGCCAGCCCGAGCTGGGTGCGGCTGTCATGATCGGTCAGGACCCGGCTCAGTTCCTCGATCCGGCGCAAAAGCGGCATTTTCGCGTCGTCCGGGGTGGCATCACCCGACAGCACCAGCTGCGCGGCATAACACACCCGGCGTACCGGCGTGGTCGCTTCTTCGGGATGGATCGCGTCACGCAGACGCAGGATATTGGCGCCCGGTGTCACGATCGACAGCCGCGACCGGCGGTCGCCATTTTCGATCACCGCGCCATTGATCAGAACCCGTTCCTTCGGGCCCAGTTTCAGAACCAGCCCGCTCATGTCTTTGGCCCCGTTCCGCGCAACCCCCGCATCATCGCGGCGTTGATCTCGACCAGCGGCGCGATGCTGGCGCCTTTCGACAACACCTTGCCGGAATAGTCATGCGTAAACTCTGCCAGATAGAAGATCCGTGCGCGTAGATCCTTGGACAGGGCGTTGTCGCCGTCGGCGACGTCAGCGGCCAGCATGGTCCAGAGCTGGCGGTTGTTGTGCAGCGCCTCGGCCAGGGCGGCAAAGCCGGCTTGTCCACGAGCCGCGGCGGCGCGCATCTTGTGGGTGATGCGGGCGAAAAGCTCGTATTCGGTGCCACGATCGGTCCGGATCGGCATCGCGCCGCGGGCATAGGCAGATTTTGCCTGGGTTTGGGAAATCACTGCTCGCTCCCTTGTTGCGTTGGGTATCGTACCGGATCAGGCCCGGGTTTTCAGAAAAGAAACCGGGGGCGCGGCGGCCGCGCCCCCGGGTCTTACTCTTACCGGAACAGCGAGAGCAGCGTCTGCGGCGTCTGGTTCGCAATCGAAAGCGCCTGAACGCCGAGTTGCTGCTGCACCTGCAGTGCCTGCAGCCGGGCCGATGCGGCTTCCATATCCGCGTCGACCATCGCCCCGATGCCCGATTTCATCGCGTCCATCACCTTACTCACGAAATCACCCTGATCGTTGAGGCGTTTCGCGGAAGCACCGAGCGCCGCCGCGCCATCAACAGCGGTCTGGATCAGCGTTTCCATGGCCGCGAGCGAGGTATCCGCTGCTGTCGCGGACGTGACATCGATGGTCGTGAGGTCGAGACTGGCTTCGAAGTCAACCGACGCGACGGTGATGTTGGCGGCCGTCACGGTGCCGCTGGCATCGCGGTCAAGCGACGAAAGCACGGTGATGTCGCCGCCCGCCGTGTTCAGCAGGTTGGCACCGTTGAACTGGGATGCTGAAATGATCGCGGTGATCTGGTTCTTGAGTTCGGTGACGTCGGCGTCGATCTTCGTGTGATCGACGTTTTCGCCGGTTGCCGCGACCACCTTCTCCTTCATCTCGTTGAACAGGTTGGTGATCTGCTCCGCACCGGCAGAGGCGACAGCGACGGTCGACTGGCCGAGTGACAAGGCATCCGATACGGCCCGGAAGCCGCTGACATCCGATTCCATTACTTTGGAAATCGCCCAGATCGCGGAGTTATCCATGGCTTTGCCGATGGTTTTCCCGGTGGAAATTTCATTTTGTGTTTTCGCAAGGTTCGCGTTCGTCGATTTCAGCGTTTGCAGCGCCACCATGGCACTGTTGTTGGTCAGAATACTGGACATGATTTCTTTTTCCTTCGGTCCTTGGGCGCTTTGCACCCGTTGCATATCCCGCCCACTCACCGGGACGGATCCAAAGTCGTTCTGACATCTGCAGCAGGAGGTCGCCCCGTTGCCGCGCCAGCCGGGTCATTGCCGGATGCGCGGCCAGCTTGGGCCAGCATGTGCTAACGAAGTCCTAAACCCGCACCGCCAACTGCCCGGCATTTTATCCGTATTGCAGCCATCGCGGGCCCGCCCCCGGTCAGGCCCGCTTTTCCATGTGGCCTGCGGTCACGCCTTCGATCGTGGTCTTGCGACCGGCTTCGTCATAGGTGTCGAGCGAGCGACGGATCCGGTGCAGCGCGCTCATTCGCCTGGCAACGCTTCGGATGCCGTCCAGTGCACTGTCCAAAAGCGCCTGGTTGCGCAATACCTTGCGCTGAAGCGCCGCGAGGCTCTCGCCTCCTGCATCGCCGTGGTTGTTCAGTGTGTCGATCAGCGCCTTCTTCTCGTCGAGCTGTCCGACCAGGAGGTCAAGATCACCTTCGAGCAGCGCCGCCCGTTCGCGGTCCAGCAGCCCGTCGAGCGCCTCGATCGTGTGTTGTGTCTTCTCAGAACTCATCGTTTTTCTCCTTCAGCGCCTGATAGAGGGATTCGGCCAGACCGATCCCACCCGACTTCACCATTTCCGTCGCCTGTGCCTGTCGCAGGAACGAGGCGAACTGCTCTTCCCCGGCACCGCCACCAAAGGCGCTGCGCACCTTGCCCAGACCAGCGGCCTTCAGCATCTCGGCCAGGAAAGTCGCTTCGAGTTTTTCCGTCGCAGCGCGCAGAGCACGGTCGTGATCCTCCGCAGCCAGCCGGAGGTGCGGCGAATGCGATTGGCCCGGCAACGGGCGCAAAGGTGAAAAATCGGTCACGGGATTGCCTCCAATTCAAAGGACTTTCCGGACTCTGCACAGATATCGGTAAAGAACCGGTAACCGGGTCTGTGGATACTGCCGGCAACCGGAAGAAATCCCGAGGTCGCCATGGCAGCAAACATGATCCAGTCCGTTCCTGCCCGTATCCTGCCGGAAGGGGCATTGGCGCCGGTCACCCCGGTGGCGGCGCAAAAGGGTGAGGCGGTCTTCGCAGAAATCTTCTCCGCGCTGTTGTCCGAAGCATCGACTGCTCCGCAACCTGACACGCCGGACGCGCCCGATGACCTATCCGATCGCAACGCTCCCGATTTGGCTGCGCTTCTGTCATCCCTGCCCGACGACGTGGCGCGCCACCTCGCCGCCGTGCTTGCCACCGACGGCCAGGGTCAAGCCGAACTGATCGATCGTGTGCTCCAGATCCTTTCACACGATCCCGGCAAGTCGCATCCGGCCGTCCTCGGGCGAACGCCGGATGCGTCCGAAGCGGCCCCGTTGTCCCAGTACGCGTCGCAGCAGGGCGCTTTCGGCATGGTGGCGGCCGCGGCATCGCTGCCCGTGACGCCCTCGGACACGCCTATCCCGCATCCTCGGCTGACCGATGCCATTGGCAGCGCGCGTCCCGGGCCCGCTCATAGTCCCCGTCCCATGCTTCAGGAGCCTCGCCCTGCATCGGCCAGCGTCGCTGAACTGCTTCCGCCCCGGTCCGGCACAACGCCGCCTACGGCACCGGAGCCTACAGGAACCATAGGGAAAGCTGACATGGGGGCGTCCGTGCAGACCGCCATGCCGACCCTTGCACCTGAGACTTCCCGGATCGACCCCCGGCTTTTGGCCCACAGCCAATCCCGAACCATTTTACCGATCCACGCGGCCGATATCGCCCCGCAGACCGCCGCAGCAGATCGAGGAACCACAGATCCGCCGTTGGACGGCCGCGCCGCCGCGCAGAACCAGAGTCCGGTGCGGCCGCCAAACCTGCCGGGTACTCTGCCGCGGCCACCTATGCCGGCGGTCGCGGTAACACCTCCTTGGTCAGCAACCACCGCCAGAGACCAGGCCGCCCCGACGACGATCCAGTCGTCGTCCGAACGCCAGGTCCCGCCGGCAGGCCCCCAACCCGCGTTCGCGATCGCGCCGCAAACTCAGGTCGCAATCCAGCTGCCGCCGCACTTCCACCGCGTTCCACCGACGCCGCCGCCAGCGTCGGCCGTCACCACCGTTCCGGCGCCGGAAACACCCCCCAGGGTCACGCCGCAGAACCTGCAGTCACCCGCGACCACGCCCGGCAACGATTTCATGCCGATGCCGGTCCGGATCACGTCCCCGTATCTTGCGCGTTCCCGAACGCACGTTGTCGCCCCGAGCCGGACCGTCCCACCCATGATAACCGGCACGGACGCGGCAACGGCGGCGACTGGCAGTAACCGTTCGGACGCCCCACTGGCCGCACTGGGTTCAAGCGATCCCGGACAAATCGTGCCGGCCACCCCGAACCCGATGATTGGCACGGTGGGCCATGGCCCCGCATCCGGATCAACCCTCACCCGCCATATCGCGCAGCAACTCGCCACGGCGGCGCCGCACGCAAGAGATCGCCCCGTCGAACTGGTCCTCAACCCAGAAGAGCTCGGCCGGGTTCGGTTCATGCTGGTTCAGGGAGAGGGCGTGATCACCGTCTCCCTTCAAGCCGAACGCGGGGACACGCTCGATTTGTTGCGTCGCCATATCGCGCAACTCGAAAACGAGTTCCAAGACCTCGGGTTCAGCGACATCCGGTTTTCCTTTGGGACCGCCAGCCAAGACGGCCGGCACCCGCAAGCCTCGCCCGACCGCGAAGATGCAACGACGCTAGGTTTCAACCACGCCCCTGACGAGCCCGGCATCGATACCGACACGATCGCCTCCCACCTGACCTCCACTCGCGACACCGGCAGCCTCGACCTGCGCCTCTGACAGAAACGAAAGGCCCGACATATGCCCGCTCCCATTCCCTTCGCACCCTCCGCCGCCGCCGCGGCCGCAACTCAAAATGCCACCGCGTCAGCCGCGGCCGGCAACCGCCTGATCAGCTCGGATTTCCAGACCTTTCTGGAAATGCTCACCGCGCAGATCACCAACCAGGATCCGCTGAACCCGATCGACAGTTCGGACTACGCGGTGCAGCTTGCCACCTTCTCCTCGGTCGAACAGCAGGTTCAGACCAACGACCTGCTGACCGGCTTGATCGCGCAGATGTCCCAATCCGGCATCAGCGAGCTTGCCGGCTGGGTTGGGATGGAGGCTCGCACGGCCGCCCCGGTCCATTTCGATGGCGCCCCGATTACTCTCTCACCGCTGCCGGCGATCCTGGCCGACGAGGCCTGGCTGGTCGTACGCGACGCAACCGGTACCGAGATCAACCGCACGCAGATCGGTCTCGACGGGGCAGAGATCACCTGGGCGGGGGCAGATGGCTTCGGCAATCCATTGCCCGACGGCAGCTACATGTTCGAAGTCGAAAACCACGCCAACGGGTCACTGCTCGGCACCACCCCGGTCGAGCATTATGCCATGGTCAGCGAGGCGCAGAATATCGACGGCAACCTGATCCTGGTGCTCGATGGCAGGGTACAGGTCTTCGCCTCCGACGTGATTGCCCTGCGCAACCCCACCTAACTCCAACGTCCGCCAGGCAAACGCCCCACCGCTTGCGGCACCGGCCGGGTTGAAAATCTGTTACGGCTCGCGTAACCCGCAGAAACGCCCCGGTGCCGCTTTGCCGGGGCAACGACCTGCGAAAGCCGCTGACGATGCTGCCCAACCCCCAGGCCGACCGCCACGCAACTGCCACGCTGCAAGGCGACCTGATCTCGCGCGGCGTTCTGCCAATACGAAGCCGTCTGATCCCGCTCTCCGGAGGGCGCACCAACCGGCTATGGCGCGTCGAGACTGTATCTGGAACCCTGGTCGTGAAACTCTACACCGACCGCGGCGACAACCCGCTTTTCGGCAATGATCCCGGGGCCGAAGCCCGAGTGCTGTCCCACCTCGCCGAGACCGGGCTGGCGCCACAACCAGAAGCCGCCGTGACCACTCCGCTGGGGCCAGTGCTGATCTATCGCTATGTCGCGGGAACGACCTGGCGCCACGATCCCGTACCGGTGGCGGAAACCCTGGCCCGGCTGCATGCTCTGCCGCCGCCCACCGGTTTGCCCACGGCGCCCGACGGCAGCGCCGCGCTGGCCCGCCAGACCGACGATATCCTCGCCCGCTGCCCCGCCGACGCCGCCAAAAACCTGCGCCGCCATGCCCCACGCGGTGTGGTGCCGCCCTCGGGCCTAACCGCTCTGCTGCATGGCGACGTGGTGCCGGGCAATCTCGTCTGCGGTCCCGCCGGCGTCACACTGATCGACTGGCAATGCCCGGCCCGCGGCGATCCGGTGCATGACCTGGCCGTCTTCCTTTCCCCCGCCATGCAACAAGCCTACCGGGGCGCGCCGCTGACTCGAGCCGAAACCGAGCGCTTCCTAGACGCCTACGGCGCACCCGCCACGGTCGCCCGTTACCGGTCGCTGGCGTCGTGGTTTCACTGGCGGATGGCGGCCTATTGTCTGTGGCGAAGTATACGCGGCAGCATCGACGACCATACCGAGTTCGATCTGGAACTGGCTTGTCTCGTGGGTTGAAATCCACGTTCATCATCTTGAATCCCACCCTGGCCGTTTGAACCGACTGTTACACAAGGGTAAATCTCTACCCGATCATGTCTCCTGCCAGGGTCCGCGCGCCATTTGTTGCAGCCCAGCAACAACTGCGAGCCATTCCTGCGCGCGGGATCGGGCGCCCCATAATCCTTTTGTGTTTTATTTTTTGATTTCAATATTTTACATGGTCTCTGCGCAAAGATCGAGCAGCCCCCTGATCGCGCTGCATTTCCACCAATTTCTGTTCCAACGGCGTAGGATCTATGCAATATTGCCCTTGGTCGCGCCGATTTCGGTCGGCTTAACTGTGGTTTGGAGAGAATTATGAAGAAGCTTTCGACCTTGGCAGCAGCTGCTGCTCTGGCCGCAGCAACCGCTGCACCGGTTGCCGCAGAAACCAAGAATGATCCGTTTGTCTCGACTCAGGGCGCCCTGGGTGCCGGTGCCGGCATGGCAATTGCCGGCCTCGTCTCCGTGGTCGTTCTGGTCGCCGCATCGAACGGCACCTGATTTTCGTTCCGGTTTCGCACCGGATCGAACGAAAAATGCAAAGCGGCGGTCCTCGGGCCGCCGCTTTCGCTTTGCGCCGTTCAGACTGTGGCTCGGGAGCAGCGGGAGCAGGACGCCCCGTGTCGCTGCACCTATCTCAGCAGTTGAAGCGCGATATATCCGTTGGCCTCTCCCAGCCACTGCCGCGACGCCAGCACGCGGCCACGGCCGTCCACGAGATAGCTGTTGGAAAAGCTCTTCCCACCGGACATGCTGCAGATTTCCGACATCTCGGTCACCAACACGTTCTGGATCGTGCCGCTGCTCACTCGTTTCTGGCCGCCCCGCGCGATCCGGCAATCCGACGCGATCTCGACCGTGTGGTTCTCACCGTCAAGATAGCGCATCACACGCCGGCCGGTCCCGGCCTTGCGCCCGGTGACCAGCGCGGCAACCTGGCTGACGGACGACGACATGATGTCATTGCCCAGCCCGCGCGTCGCGGTCACCAATCCCTGCGCCGTGGTCACGGTGCGCCGGTCCGAGGTGCCCCAGGTCCGGTAGGCCCCGTTGGTCTCGATATTGGCCAGAATGGCCGTCGCCTGCCGCTTCTCCACCACTGCCAGCGCCAGCGGCAGATCGGTCTGCGCCAGCGACGCCTGAACCGCCGCCGCGGTCTGCTCCGGAGCCATCGCAGACATGGTCTGACCCGAGTTCTGCGACAGGCCCTGCAGCACCGACTTGTACACCAGCCCCTGGTCGGTCTCGTTGCCACAGCCGGCCAGCGCTGCGACAGCGGCCAGCGCGGCCAGCCGGGCAATCTTCCGAAGCACCGTCATCTCCAGAACCTCCCCCAGGTCTTCGCCACGTCCGTCTGATGCGTGCTGCGCACCGCCTCGTAGAGTCGCCCATTCACGCTCACGCGCGCCCCACCATTCCGGGTCAGCGACTGGATCACCACGTCGTTCTTCTTCTTCGAGGGAGTGCCGATCGACCAGCTCAGCGGCAGGGTGATGCGAATGCCCTTGTCAAACGAGCCCTCGCCGAAAGCCGCCGACGACACATTGGTCTTGGTCACATAGGCTCCCACGCGCCAGCCATTGCCGAACTCGCGATCCAACGCCACGGTCGCCCCCCAGTCGCCGGCCAGATAGCGGCCCATGTCGAGCTGCCCGTGAAAGCCGTTGCCGAAATCGTAATAGGCCGAGACATGGCCGTTGACCTCGGGAATCCGTCCCATCGGGGTCACCGGACTGCGCAACCCGAACAGCATGTCGTAGTCCCGCGGCCGCACGACGTTCACCTCGGCGCCGATGGCGAGCCGGCTCGAGGTGGGTTTCCACAACACCTCGCCCGAGACACCGCCATACATCGGTTCGAGATAACCCGCTGTCACCCGGCTATACCAATCCTCGCCCAGGCGCCCGTAATGCGCCAGCGTCAGGTATTCGATCTTTGGATCGTTGCCCATCGCGTACAGCCGTGAGTCCGACCGCACAGGCGGCAACGTGCCCGGCCCCGCACCCGTGCGTCCCGACGGCGCCGCATCGAGGTTGCCGACCAGCTTCACGCTGACTGCTCCCGAAGCCACCCAGCCCGGCGCGATATGATAGTCACCCTTCAGCATCAGCCCCGCATCGGCCTTCACCGGGTTGTCGGGGTCGAACACGCTCAGCTTGGCAAAGGGTCCGAGGCTCCAGGACAGCCGCGGATAGGTGCCCGGAACCGGGTTGATCCCGTCCCACGCCCCGGCGCCGCCGCTGAAGGCCACGCGAGACAGCATGTTCCCGGCCGGTGCGTTTTCCAGCGCCTCGACATCGCTGCGCGTCATCGTCACGGCGCCGGTCGGCATGCCCTTGTAGGTCTGAACGATGGTGAATTCTTCAACCGAGTCCGGCAGGTTCCGCGTCAGAACCCGCGCCGCCCTTCCAAAGCCCTGCGCTTCGATATCATAGCGTGGGTTGCGCAACACCACGCGCACCCGGTTGCCTTCCAGCTTCATGCCTTCCAGAACCATACCTTCCTTTGCCATGGCCCCGGCGACATCTTTCTGCACCGCGTCGGTCTTGCCCGGCTCCACCGTCCAGCCCAGGTCGCGGGCCGAGAACTTCGGCCGCACGGCGACCGGCAGCGGCGCCGTCTCCTGCCCCCCGGGCACCGGCGCGCCTTTGAGATCCGTTGCCAGCGACACCTTCACCCCGAAGGTCGATCCGTGCATGTAATAGGCCCCGACGCTGACGGCGCGGTTCACCTGGTAGTCGAACCCGAAGTTCCACGGGCTCTTGCGGGTTAGAAGGTTGGCACCCGGGTCCTGCCCGCCGCCCGTTTCTTCCACATAGGCATCCGAGGAATACTCAGCCTTGAAGCTCAGCCGGTCATTGGCCTGAAAACTCACCCCGCCGAAGGCCGCGACCGGCCCGCGGAACCAGCGGTCATAGGTCGGAATCCCGCCAGACCCGATGGTGTCCGACGGCCGCGTGCCCATGGTGGTAAAGCTGTTATAGCTGCCCAGCCGGCCCCAGCCGACCCCACCGGTTACCCGCAGGCGTGAACCAATGGTCTTGGTCGCCACGACGTATTCACCGGAATAAAGCCCGGTGCCGATGAGATCGCGCAACCCGACAGCGACGCCCGGGCGGTACTGGCCTTCCTCGATCAGCTGATAGCGCAGGTCGAAACTGCGGTCGTAATATGTCGCGTTCGGATACGCCGTCGGCAGGCCCCGGTCCGGCCGGTAGTCGGACAGCGCCGAGTATCGGAATGAACCAGTCAACCGCGGCATCACCTGGAAGGTGAGCGTGGTCTTGGTCGTGTTCCCTGAATGCGAAACCGTCGTCGCCAGTTCGCCATCCGGCGCCATCTCGGCCGTCGGCATGTCGATCAGCCCGCCTGGCGTGCCGTACATGTTTTTCGACGATGTCACCAGGCTCTCAGGGGTTGCCGTTACCGGCACCAGGGCGAGAGTCCCGATCATCGCTGCTGAATAGCGCACCCGCATTTTTTCGTGTCCTGCCACTCGATGTCCTCATCCACACTTTAGGTAAAAGCGTTGGCATTGAACAGTTGAGATATCGGCGACGCGCCGCCGACGTTCTTCTATTGTCACAAAATTGCCAGTTCCTGCCAACCGCCCGGTGACCCGGCGGCGTCACACTGCGGCAAACAGCAGCCCCGCTCCACCACCAAGTAAGACGCCAACCAGCAACCACAGGACCCACCAGAGCTGGGGTTTTGATTTCTTCTGCGGGGTATCCAGCTCGCTCTGCCGGATCAGCATCGCCTCGACCATGCCGGGCAGGCGCGGCCCGAACCGGGCCAGCACCCGGGCGGTTTTCGTCAGGTCGCGCAGCACAGCCCGTGGCCCGATCGACTGCTTGATATAGTCCTCGACGATCGGCTTGGCGACTTCCCAGATGTTGAGATGCGGGCTCAGCGACCGCGCCACGCCTTCCACCACAACCATGGTGCGTTGCAGCAAGATCAGCTCGGTTCGCGTCTCCATCCCGAAACGTTCCGTGACTTCAAAAAGATAGCTCAGAAGTCGCCCCATCGAGATCTGGCTCGCATCCATCCCGAAGATGGGCTCGCCCACGGCCCGCAACGCCCGGGCAAACTCGTCCACATCGCGGTCGCCAGGCACGTAACCAGCCTCGAAATGCACCTCGGCCACGCGCTTGTAATCGCGCTGGATAAAGCCGAACAGGATCTCGGCATAGACCCGGCGGGTATACTCGTCGATATAGCCCATGATGCCGAAATCATAGGCGATGATGTCGCCATTGGCGGCCACCTTCAGGTTGCCCTGATGCATGTCGGCGTGGAAAAACCCGTCGCGCAACGCGTGGCTCAGGAACAGCTGCAGCACCCGCTCGCCCAGCGCCCGGCGATCATGGCCCGCGGCATCCAGCGCGGCGTTGTCGCCCAGCGGCACGCCCTCGGCCCAGCCCATCGTCATCACCCGGCGCGCGGAAAATGCCCATTTCACATCCGGCAGGCGAAAGCCCGCATCATTCGCGGTATTGGCAGCAAACTCGCTGGCCGAGGCGCTTTCCAGCCGCAAATCCAGCTCGCCCTTCACCACACCTTCGAAATGGGCGATCACGTCGCGCGGTTTCAGCCGACGTGACGCCGGGCTGAGAAACTCGATCATGTCGGCAGCAAAGTAAAACGCGTCCACGTCGCGTTGAAACGCCCGCTCGATCCCGGGCCGTAGCACTTTCACAGCCACCGCTTCGCCCGTGTCTTTCAACCTTGCGCGATGCACCTGCGCGATCGACGCCGCCGCGACCGGCTCGCTGAACTCGTCGAACACCTCGCTCACCGGCAGGTCCAGTGCCTCGCGCACGCTGGCCTTGGCGATCTCGGTCGGAAACGGCGGCAGCTTGTCTTGCAGCACCCGCAGTTGCACGGCCAGATCATCGCCCACCACGTCGGGCCGTGTGCTCAGCACCTGGCCGAACTTGATATAGGCCGGCCCCAGCGCGGTCAGCGCCCGCGTGGCCGGCGGCATCGACGTGTCGCCCTTCTCGCCCAGCCACTGGAACGGCCACACCAGCCCGCGCAGCACCATCCGCATCAGCCGCGGCGCGTCATAGGCATCCAGGATCACCTTCATCGCCCCGGTCCGCTCCAGTGTCGCGCCGGTGCGAATGAGCCGTATGACGTTATGCGGCCCTCTCAAAGCTTCCAGCCCGAATGCAGACAGGCAATGCCCATCGTCAGGTTGCGGTACTTCGCCTGTTCGAACCCCGCGTCCTTCACCATCTGCAGGAAGGTCTCCTGATCGGGAAACTTGCGAATGGATTCAACCAGGTACTGATAACTGTCGCGGTCATTCGCGATCACCTTGCCCATCTGAGGGATGATGTTGAAGGAATAGAGGTCATAGACCTTCTGCATCATCTCATTGGGGATCTGGGAAAACTCCAGCACCATCAGTCGCCCGCCGGGCTTCAGCACCCGGAACGCCTCGCTCAAAGCCTCCTGCGGACGCGTCACGTTCCGAATGCCAAAGCTGATCGTGTAGACGTCGAAACTGTTGTCGGCAAACGGCAGCGCCATCGCGTCGCCTACCACCCAATCGAGGCTGTCGGCCATGCTCGCCGCTTCCGCCCGCTTGCGCCCTTCGACCAGCATCGGCTCGGTCAGGTCGAGCACCGTGGCATGCCCATGCCCTGCGCGCTTCAGAAAGCGAAACGAGATGTCCCCGGTGCCGCCCGCGACATCGAGCAGCGTCTGCCCCGGTCGCGGCGCCAGCCAATCCATCATCGCATCCTTCCAGATGCGATGAATGCCCATCGACATGACATCGTTCATCACATCGTATTTCGAGGCGACCGACCCGAACACCCCCTGCACCCGCCCGGCCTTCTCGGCCTCCGGGATATCCTGAAATCCGAAATGCGTGGTCTTTTCGGTCATTTGGCTTGCCTTCACGCTGTCCGCCCCCTCTTATACGGGCCCGACACTGCGCACAATGCGCCGCAATACCTGCGAGCCCCGATGCCCGAACTCCCCGAGGTTGAAACCGTCCGCCGCGGCCTGGTGCCCTCGATGGAGGGTCAGGTGATCGCCCGCGCCACGGTCAACCGCGATGGCCTGCGCTGGCCCTTCCCGAAGGGCTTCGCAAAACGCCTCACCGGGCGGAAAGTGCTCCACCTCCGCCGCCGCTCGAAATACATCCTCGCTGATCTCGATGGGGGCGAAACGCTGCTGATCCATCTTGGCATGTCCGGCCGGATGACCGTCTCGGGCGACCCGCTGGGGCAATTTGTCCATGACCACCCTAAGTTCGAGAAACACGATCACGTCATCCTCGACATGGAAAACGGCGCTCGGATCACCTTCAACGACCCCCGCCGGTTCGGCGCGATGGATCTCGTCCCCACGACCCAAGCCGACACGCACCCGCTGCTGACCAAGCTCGGCCCCGAACCGCTGGGCAACAGCTTTGACGAGGCCTACCTGATCGCAGCGCTGAAGGGAAAAAACACACCCATAAAGTCGGCGCTGCTCGACCAGCGCATCGTTGCGGGCCTTGGCAATATCTATGTCTGCGAGGCACTGTTCCGCGCCCATATTGCGCCGACCCGCAAGGCCGGGCGCATCTCGGCCGCCCGCGTCGCCAGCCTTGTCCCGATCATCCGAGATGTCCTGCAAGAGGCCATCGAGGCCGGTGGCTCCAGCCTAAGGGATTTCCGCCAGGCCAGCGGTGAACTCGGTTATTTCCAGCACAATTTCGATGTCTACGACCGCGAAGGTCAACCCTGCCGCAGCCCCGGCTGCACCGGCACGATTCGCCGCACTGTGCAGGCGGGACGCTCATCTTTCTACTGTCCGCAATGTCAAAGATAGCTTGATCCGCCCGGCGACAGTGGTAAGGAATCGACTCTCAGCGAAACAGCCGAAAGCGACCTGACACATGGCCTATGAGACGATCATCGTCGACGTAGAAGACCACATCTGCCTCATCCGACTGAACCGCCCCGACGCACTCAACGCCCTCAATAGCCAGTTGCTTGTCGAACTGGCCCAGGCGATGACCGAGGCCCAGGAAAACGAACGCGTGCGCTGCATCGTGCTGACCGGCTCGGAAAAGGCCTTCGCTGCCGGCGCCGACATCAAGATGATGAGCGAGAAGAGCTTCACCGACGTCTTCACCGAGGACCTGTTCACGCCGGAAACCGAAACCATGCTGCGGGTGCGCAAGCCGATCATCGCAGCCGTGGCGGGCTATGCGCTCGGCGGCGGCTGCGAACTGGCGATGCAGTGCGATTTCATCATCGCCGCCGACACCGCCAAGTTCGGCCAGCCCGAGATCAACCTCGGCGTCATGGCGGGCCTCGGCGGCACCCAGCGCCTGACCCGTTACATCGGCAAGTCCAAGGCGATGGACATGAACCTGACCGGCCGCTTCATGGACGCCGAAGAGGCCGAGCGTGCAGGGCTGGTCAGCCGCGTGGTGCCGGCCAAGAAACTGATGGAAGAGGCGATGGGCGCCGCCGCCAAGATCGCCGAGAAGTCGATGATCACCGTCATGGCCGTCAAGGAAGCCGTCAACCGCTCGTACGAGACCACCCTGCGCGAGGGCCTGCTGTTCGAGCGCCGCGTCTTCCACTCGCTGTTTGCCACCGAAGACCAGAAGGAAGGCATGGCCGCGTTCATGGAAAAACGCGAGGCGCAGTTCCGCGACCGCTGACCCGCGGCGCTGCCGACTTCCGTCGCCGACCGACAAAGCAACGCCCGGCCCCCAAAGAGGACCGGGCGTTTCCAATCGTAAAAAGAAAAAGACTTGTTACTTAACCAGGCGGAGATTTCCGCGCAGTTCTGAAACGTCGATCCCGCTCCGGCTCAGCTTCCTTAACTCGTCCTCGTTCAACAAATCCCAAACGTCCGATCTGAGTCGGCGGGACAAGGCAACCCGTTTTTGCGGGTCCGTTTCCGCCATCAACTCATTAACGCGGTCTTCTAACTCATTGTTTCTCAAACTCGCTCCAATCGTACCAAAAACGCTTTTACTACCGCCAGTTGACCACGAGCTATGCATGTGTCAAAGCTCTTTGAACGGAATACACATATGTAGATATTTTAGATGAGCGTGGGCGACAACATTCTGAAAGCCTGCAAGGCGAGGGGCGTTTCCCTGGCGCGGGCCTGCACGCTCGCCGACCTGCGCTATTCCACCCTGCACTCACAGATCGCCAACGAACGCGAGATTCCGTTTTCCACCATCGACAAGCTGTCAGCCGCGCTGAACCTTCCGCTCGGCTATTTCTCCAGCCACGAACCCGCCGTCCGGATTGAACCCGACGAAGAAGCCACGCTGCTTCAGGCACGGGCGGCACGGGCGCTCTCCAACCTGCTCGAACGCCAGGTCGCGGCGCTGGCCGACTGGGGATACCAGATCGGCGTCGAGGACGTGCTCGACTGGCTGATCGCCCATGACAGCATGCTGATCAAACACGACTGGCTGATCGAACGGGTCGACCTGTTCTATCCGGTGAAGAAGGGCGACACCATGCTCCGCCCCTACCGGATCGGGTCACAAAGCCTCGCGGCGCGCTATTTCCGGCTTCTGGACACCGACGATTACAACGAGGTCGTCGGCCGCTTCAATCGCGACTTCCTCAACCGCCTGCTCGTCGCCCATCGCGACGTGGCCAACAAGCGTTACTCCGTGGCCGATGTAATGATTGACGAAGTCATCGACGGCGCTCGCATCAAGGGCACCTACCGGCGGCTGCTGGCCCCGGTCACCACCCCGGACGGACAGAAACTCACGCTTCTGTTCTCAAAACTTGCTCAATTCTCCACACGCTAGGACATGCTCGATATCCCGTGTCGGGATGCCGACCAGGAAGTGGTCCGACGCCCGTCCCCTCGGTTCGGGGTCGGCCCACCGCACCGCCTGCGGCAGCTTGTAGGTAAAAGCATAGTAATCGGCAAAGCGCTGCTGCTCTCGGGGAACGAAAGCATAGATCCAGTCGAGATCCGGCCAGGTCATCTTTACCAGGATCATGCACAGTCGGGCAAAAGCGGTCAGCACCCGCCGACTGCCCCGCGCCCGGTCCGAGAAATAGAGTTCGCCGACATAGATCAGCTTGCCGTTCATTACGGCAGTCGCCGCCGGCGACACCCATTCGATCGCGGCCTGGCCGCCCCCGTACTGTCCTCGCGCCGTGCGGATCAGGTATTGGTCGAACGGCTCACCCCTGAGATCCTGGCATTGCGCCGCCAGACCGCCCACGCGTTCGCCATCCTTCATCAGGAAGGCCCAGAAAGCCTGGCCGCGGGTGAAATCGTTGCGCAAAACGTCGAAGGGCGGGCTCTGAAACGGCTTGCCGAAGTCGAAAACCTTCTCCGGGATTGTATCGAAGTCATCTTCCGCCAGGCAATCATAACCCAGCTCGTTCAGCGTCTTCAGGATCTTTGCCGATTGGACGAGAAGGTCGTTTTGTATCATCCACAGCCCCGGTCACTTGCCCGAGACCCGGCTATCACAGCGGCGGCTCGGATTTCCAGCGCAACCCCGACGCGTCCGAAATTGCCCTTGCCGATGCTGCAAAAATGACTCGGCCACCGTTTGCCGTTGCATTCCGCGCGAAAATCCGTATCAACCGCGCCAGACATGCGCGTGATGCCCGCTTCGGCAAGAGACAGCCCCGGCCCCGGGGACCCGTTCGGGCATTTGCGCGATTGAAGTGAAACGAACCGAATGTGAAAGGGCCACACCCATGGCAAACTCGCCCCAGGCTAAAAAACGCGCGCGTCAGAACGAACGCCGCGCTGCCGTCAACAAAGCGCGCCGTTCGCGCATCCGTACCTTCCTGCGCCGCGTAGAAGAAGCCATCGCCTCGGGCGACAAGGACGCCGCCGCCACCGCGCTGCGTGCGGCTCAGCCCGAACTGATGCGTGGTGTCAACAAAGGCATCTTCCACAAGAACACTGCCGCGCGCAAAATGTCGCGCCTGTCGGCCCGGGTGAAGGCACTCGGCTAAACCGATTCTTCCCGTTTCGATCCGGAAGAGGCGTTGTCCCGGCAACGCCTCTTTTCGCGTTCGAGCCCTTATTTCCTTGGCTTTGAATGGCTTCTCAGATTCTCTGTCGGAAAAATCCGAGTCAAGAACGAAGTTTCGTTGAACCGTCCGCAGGGCTGTTGCTAATTTCGATCCTGCGAGTCACATCGACTTGGGGGGACAAGCCTTCTTCCGGCATCTGCCGGCCCTTGAAAAAGGGTCGGTCGGGGTTGGGGGGATCGGATATCTGTTTTCGACTTGTCCAAATTCAAGACGTCGCGGTGGCGTTGGCCTGCAGGCCGGGTTCTGGGGAGTCCCGGCAAAACCTGGCAGACCGATGCAAACCGCAATGATCGGCCGGGGCGGCGATTTCGTGCATTGCGCAAGCGGTGCGACGGTGTCCTTTGGTCTGACCCGAGTGGTTCGCTCTCGTCCGGGGTGGCGCCTGGATGCGGACAGATTGCCGACATTTTGGGACAGTGTAGCGAATCG
The DNA here is from genome assembly GCF_030848945.1 of Marimonas arenosa. Classification (GTDB taxonomy): domain Bacteria; phylum Pseudomonadota; class Alphaproteobacteria; order Rhodobacterales; family Rhodobacteraceae; genus Marimonas; species Marimonas arenosa. The sequence goes on along the minus strand of NZ_JANHAX010000003.1, from coordinate 279,785 downwards.
GGGATCAGATGACGCAGGAACAATGGGGGCAGGTTCAGAAGGCTCTTCTCGAAACCATCGGGAGAAACAACTTCAGGACCTGGATCGAGCCGCTCGAGTTTGCCGAACTCACCGATGGCGTCGCGACGCTTCACGTGCCCACCAGCTTCCTCGGAAACTATGTTCGCCAGAATTTCGGCGACATGCTGCTCTACCAGATGACGGCCGTCGGCGCCGATGTCCGCCGCATCAGGTTTCAGGTGCCGGCCCATCCTGCCAATTCAACGCGCCCTGCCCCGCAGAAGCCGGCTATCGCCGCACCGACACGTCCCGCCGCGGCGGCCCCCGCGGCCGCCCGTGACGATCTCCTGCCTGCCGCCCCGCTCGATCCGCGCTTCACCTTCGACAGCTTCGTCGTCGGCAAACCGAACGAGCTGGCCCACGCCGCGGCCAAGCGCGTCGCCGAGGGCGGCCCCGTCACCTTCAACCCGCTGTTTCTCTATGGCGGTGTCGGCCTGGGCAAGACCCACCTGATGCACGCCATCGCGCACGAGCTCAGAACCCGGCACCCGCATCTCAACGTGCTCTACCTCTCGGCGGAACAGTTCATGTACCGCTTCGTGCAGGCCCTGCGCGACCGCAAGATGATGGACTTCAAGGAAATTTTCCGCGCCGTCGACGTGCTGATGGTCGACGACGTGCAGTTCATCGCCGGCAAGGATTCCACCCAGGAGGAATTCTTCCACACCTTCAACGCCCTGGTCGACCAGAACCGCCAGATCGTGATCTCTGCCGACCGCGCCCCGGGCGAGATCAAGGATCTCGAGAACCGGATCAAGAGCCGCCTGCAATGCGGCCTCGTCGTCGACCTGCACCCGACCGATTACGAACTGCGCCTCGGCATCCTGCAGTCGAAAGTCGTCGCCCAGAAGGCCCAGTATCCCGAGCTTGAGCTGGCCGACGGCGTGCTCGAATTCCTCGCCCACCGGATCTCCACCAATGTCCGGGTGCTCGAAGGCGCGCTGACAAGGCTCTTCGCTTTCGCCTCGCTGGTCGGCCGCGAAATCACGCTGGAACTGGCCCAGGACTGCCTGGCCGATATTCTCCGCGCCTCGGACCGCAAGATCTCGATCGAGGAGATCCAGAAAAAGGTCTCCGAGCACTACAACATCCGCCTCTCGGACATGATCGGACCCAAACGCGTGCGCAGCTTTGCGCGCCCGCGTCAGGTGGCGATGTATCTCTGCAAGCAGCTGACCTCGCGATCACTGCCCGAGATCGGCCGTCGTTTCGGCGGACGTGATCACACCACCGTCATGCACGGGGTGCGGCGGATCGAAGAGTTGCGGATGCAGGACGCCCAGATCGAAGAAGATATCGAGCTTCTGCGCCGCGCGCTTGAGGCCTGAACCACGCGTCCCCCTTTCGGACCGTCTCGCGGAGGCAGAGCGAGACCATCCCAAAGGGCGAAATCACTGCCTTGACCTCGATCCTGCAAACCCTGAAAACACCATTAAAACCTTGCGTACACGGGCGAACCCGCTAGGGTTTCGATCCCGGCCATGCGGATACGGAGTGAGGGCATGAAATTCAGCATTGAACGCGGCGCGCTGTTGAAGGCTGTCGCGCAAGCACAATCGGTCGTCGAGCGGCGCAATACGATCCCGATCCTCGCCAACGTGCTGATCGAGGCCGAAGGATCCGACGTGCATTTCCGCGCCACCGACCTCGATATCGAGGTGGTCGACAAGGCCCCGGCCCAGGTCGAACGTGCCGGGGCCACCACCGTCTCCGCCGTCACCCTGCACGAGATCGTGCGAAAGCTGCCCGACGGCGCACTGGTCACCCTCACCGACGACGGCGCGGCCGGTCGCCTCTCGGTCGAGGCGGGGCGCTCGCATTTCAACCTCGCCACCCTGCCGAAGGAAGATTTCCCGGTGATGGCAAGCTCGGAATACAGCTCGAATTTCTCGGCCCCTGCGGCGGTGCTCCGGCGTCTGTTCGACAAGTCGAAATTCGCGATTTCCACCGAAGAAACAAGGTATTACCTGAACGGCGTCTACATGCACGTCTCCGAGGCGGATGGCGGCAAGGTGCTCAGATGCGTGGCCACCGATGGTCACCGCCTGGCCCGGATCGACGCCGATCTGCCCGAAGGCGCGTCCGACATGCCCGGCGTGATCGTGCCGCGCAAGACGGTGGGCGAGTTGCGCAAGCTGCTCGATGACGACGACACCCAGATCGCCGTCTCGGTTTCAGAGACCAAGGTCCGCTTCGCCACCCCCGACATCACGCTCACCTCCAAGGTGATCGATGGCACCTTCCCCGATTACACCCGGGTCATCCCCACCGGCAACACCCGCCGGCTCGAGGTCGACGCAGCCGAATTCGCCCAGGCCGTCGATCGCGTCGCCACCGTCTCCTCGGAACGCTCGCGCGCCGTGAAACTGTCGCTCGACGAGGACAAGCTCACGCTCTCGGTCAACGCCCCCGACAGTGGCGCCGCCGAGGAAGAACTCGCCGTGGCCTATGGTGACGAACGGCTCGATATCGGCTTCAACGCCAAGTACTTGCTCGAGATCGCCTCTCAGGTCGACCGCGAAAACGCCGTCTTCCTGTTCAACTCCTCGGGCGATCCGACCTTGATGCGCGAAGGCAACGACACCTCCGCCGTCTATGTCGTCATGCCGATGCGGGTGTGACCCGCACGTCGCCCCCCGCAACCACCCCGACCCCTTCATCTTGCCGAAAATACTCCGGGGAGCGCGAGGGGCTGTCCCCTCGCTCCTGCCCTTTCAACAGGCACATCGGGGCGCAAACATGACCCTCGCCCTCACCCATCTCACCCTGTCGCATTTCCGCTCGCATAAACGGGCCGAAATCACCGTCGATACCCGCCCCATCGCTATCTTCGGGCCCAACGGCGCCGGCAAGACCAACATTCTCGAAGCCGTCTCTCTGTTCTCTCCCGGCCGCGGCCTGCGCCGCGCCAGCGCGCGGGACATGGCCCGCCGGCCCGAGGCGCTCGGCTGGAAGGTCACCGGCGTCTTGCGCTCGTTGCACCAACTCCATGAAATCGAAATCTGGTCGGATGCGGGCGCTGCCCGCCAGGTCAGGATCGACGGCAAGCCCGCGCCGCAGACCGCGCTGGCCCGTATCGCCCGCGTGCTCTGGCTGATCCCGGCGATGGACCGGCTCTGGCTCGAAGGCGCCGAAGGCCGCCGCCGCTTCCTCGACCGGATGACGCTCAGCTTCTTCCCCGACCACGCCGAGGCGTCGCTCGCCTATGACAAGGCCATGCGCCAGCGCAACCAGCTCCTCAAAGACATGGTTCGCGACGCCCACTGGTATGCCGCGCTTGAACGCCAGATGGCCGAAACGGGCGCCGCCATCCACGCCCACCGCCGCGCCGCGCTCGACCTGTTGGCCACCGCCCAGGCCCGGGCTGAGACCGCCTTTCCCACGGCGACGCTGGCGCTGCAGCAATCCGAAGGCGAGATGCCCGCAACCGAGGACGACCTGCTCGCCGCCCTCGCCGACTCGCGGCCGCGCGATTTGCATGCCGGCCGCGCCCTGATCGGCCCGCATCGGACCGACCTCTACGGCGTATACGCCGCTAAGAACGTGGCCGCCCGCGATTGCTCAACCGGCGAACAGAAGGCGCTGCTGGTGTCGCTGATCCTTGCCAACGCCCGGGCATTGGCGCAGGAGTTCGGCGCACCGCCGTTGCTGCTTCTTGACGAGGTCGCCGCCCATCTCGACGCCACCCGCCGCGCCGCCCTCTACGACGAGATCTGCGCCCTCGGCGCCCAGGCTTGGATGACCGGCACCGGCCCAGAACTTTTCGCCGAGCTGGGTTCCCGCGCGCAGTATCTCGAAGTCACCGAAAGCAACGGTGAGTCCGACACACATCCCCGCGCATAGCGGCAGCGCGCAGGGTCAACCGAGCCCAAGGCGCCGGCGCATCACCACCATCACCCCCGCCTCGCCCGCGCGCCGGCGCAGCGTTGCCTGCCCCAGCAGCACGGCAAAACCCAGCACGAAGACAGGCGCAAACAGCTCGGCAACGAAGGCATAGTGGCTCCGCCCCATGAAAAAGCCGAAGCCGAACACGATCCACAGCATGTTGGATATCACCTCGAACGGGTTCCACAGCGCATCCTCGCGCACCCGCCAGCGGCTGCCGATCTTCTCGGTTGGGCTCATCCGCACCTCCGCCTCGGGTGCCGGCGGACGAACCCGCGCGCTTTCGGGAAACTGTTCCTGGCTCATCGCCGCCTGAATGGCCTTACTCACGGGGCTGCTCCCTCTTGATACTCGTTGCGTTCGAACCTCGCCGAAAGTTTGGGACAGATTGGGGCAAAGACGAGGAATTTCCGGTCCAATCCAGAGACCCGAAAAACCACAAAATATAGTGTCTTCGCGTGACAAACCTCCCCGGAAAATGTATAAAATCATAGGAAAAACAAAGAACTTCAGGCCATGTCAGACAACGAGCAGAAAAACCCCGAATACGGGGCCGAATCCATCAAGGTTCTCAAGGGCTTGGAGGCCGTCCGCAAGCGCCCCGGAATGTATATCGGCGATACCGACGATGGCTCCGGGCTGCACCACATGGTCTACGAGGTCGTCGACAACGGCATCGACGAGGCCCTGGCCGGCCACGCCGACCACGTTTCGGTAACGATCCACGCTGACAGTTCCGTGTCGGTCTCCGACAACGGCCGCGGCATCCCCGTCGACATTCATCGAGAAGAGGGCGTCTCGGCCGCCGAGGTCATCATGACCCAGTTGCACGCGGGCGGAAAATTCGACAGCAACTCCTACAAGGTCTCGGGAGGCCTGCATGGCGTCGGCGTGTCGGTGGTCAATGCGCTCTCGGTCTGGCTTGAGCTCAGGATCTGGCGCGACGGCAAGGAACATTTCGCCAAGTTCGAACATGGCGAAACCTCCGAGCATCTGCGCGTCGTCGGCGACGCGAACGGCAAGAAGGGCACCGAGGTGCGCTTCCTCGCCTCGACCGACACGTTCTCGAACCTCGACTACAGCTTCGAGATCCTGGAAAAGCGCCTGCGCGAGCTGGCCTTCCTCAATTCCGGTGTCCGCATCATCCTGCGCGACGAACGCCCGGCCGAGCCGCTGGAAACCGAGCTGATCTACGAAGGCGGCGTCAAGGAATTCGTCAAGTATATCGACCGCCACAAAACCCCGATGATGCCCGAACCGATCTATGTCAAAGGCGAACGTGACGATATCGGCGTAGAGGTCGCAATGTGGTGGAACGACAGCTACCACGAAACCGTGCTGCCCTTTACCAACAACATTCCCCAGCGCGACGGCGGTACCCATATGGCGGGCTTCCGCGCCGCGCTGACCCGCACCATCGGCAAATACGCCCAGGAAAGCGGCATCGCCAAGAAGGAAAAGGTCAACTTCACCGGTGACGACGCCCGCGAGGGCCTCTCCTGTGTGCTTTCCGTCAAGGTTCCCGATCCCAAGTTCAGCTCGCAGACCAAGGACAAACTGGTCAGTTCCGAGGTCCGCCCCGCGGTCGAAAACCTCGTGGGCGAAAAACTCGGCGAATGGTTCGAGGAAAACCCGAACGAGGCCAAGATCATCGTTGGCAAGATCATCGAAGCCGCCTTGGCGCGCGAAGCCGCCCGCAAGGCCCGCGAGCTGACCCGCCGCAAGACCGCGATGGACGTCAATTTCCTCGCCGGCAAGCTCAAGGATTGTTCGGAAAAGGACGCCTCCAAGACCGAACTCTTCCTGGTCGAGGGCGACAGCGCCGGCGGCTCGGCCCAGACCGGCCGCGACCGCCGCACCCAGGCGATCCTGCCGCTCAGGGGCAAGATCCTGAACGTCGAACGCGCCCGCTTCGACAAGATGCTGTCCAGCCAGGAGATCGGCAACCTGGTGATGGCGCTCGGTACCGGCATCGGCCGCGACGAGTTCAACATCGAGAAGCTAAGATACCACAAGATCGTCATCATGACCGACGCCGATGTCGATGGCGCCCATATCCGCACGCTGCTGCTGACCTTCTTCTATCGACAGATGCCCGAACTGATCGAGGGCGGCTATCTCTACATCGCCCAGCCGCCGCTTTACAAAGTCGCCCGCGGCAAGTCCGAGGTCTATCTCAAGGACCAGGCCGCGCTGGACGATTACCTGATCCAGCAGGGCATCGAGGGTGCGGTACTGAAACTGGGCTCGGGCATGGAAATGGCCGGTCAGGACCTCGCCCGCGTGGTCGACGAGGCGCGTCAATTGAAACGTGTGCTCGAGGCCTTCCCGACGCATTACCCGCGCCACATCCTCGAACAGGCCGCCATCGCCGGCGCCTTCGTGCCGGGCGCGGTCGATGCCGATCTGCAAGGCGTGGCCGACAAGGTGGCGGCCCGGCTCGACCAGATCGCGCTGGAATACGAACGCGGCTGGCAGGGCCGGATCACGCAGGATCACGGCATCCGCTTGGCCCGCATCCTGCGCGGCGTGGAAGAGGTCCGCACGCTTGACGGCCCGATGCTGCGTTCGGGCGAAGCCCGCAAGACAGGCAGCTTCACCCAGTCCCTGCAAGAGGTCTATGACCAGCCCGCAACGCTCATCCGCAAGGAACGTGGGCAGCTCATCCACGGACCACTCGACCTGCTCGCGGCGATCCTGCAAGAGGGTGAAAAAGGCCTCACACTGCAACGCTACAAGGGCCTGGGCGAGATGAACCCGGATCAGCTCTGGGAAACCACGCTCGATCCCGATGCCCGCACCCTGCTGCAGGTCAAGATCGACGACATGGTCGAGGCCGACGACCTCTTCACCAAGCTGATGGGCGACGTGGTCGAACCCCGGCGGGAATTCATCCAGCAAAACGCGCTCAGCGTCGAAAATCTCGACTTCTGAGGCATCGTCCGTCACAGAACCGGTGTCCTGCTTTGGGCGGATGTCCCGTGTCAGTCGGCGGTGTCCGTCAGTCCGCGAAAGGCCAGGTCTTTCAGTGCGGTGAGGTATTCTTCCTGCGACCAGCCGGCCTCTAGAGTCAATTGCTCCCAGTTGCGAACCGATAACAACGTCCAAAGCAGATCGGTCGCCTTCTCCTCGGTGAGTCCGGAACGCAGCTCACCATCGGCGGCAAGCGCAGATACCGCGGCGGCGCAACCATGGCGCACCGCCTGCATGCGGTCGCCCCAGGCCTTTCGCGCCTCTTCGTCATTATCCTGCATCGCCATCAGCGCCCGGCCAACGCCATAAATCTCGGGGATATGACCGGCCCAGGCCTCGACAAACAACTGAAGCCGTTCGCGCCCGTTTGTCGCCGCGCGACTCGGGGCGAGCCGGTCGTCGACCGCCTTGGCCTCATCGATATGCCGTGTCGTTTCGATCAGCAGTTCGGCGCGCGAAGGGAAATGCAGGTAGACCGCTTGACGGCTCACCCCGGCCGCCTTGGCAATATCCGACATGCGGACTTTGCTGCCGCCCTTCTCCAGCAGGTTCCATGCAGCGTTGAGAATGCGGGTGCGGGCGTTCGGATTCTGACTTGACATGGTGTAAAGTTACCCTTAATTGACACGCTGTCAACTTTACACAGTGTCAAGTTCTTGATCCAAGATTTAGGAAAAGGAGAAAACCATGAAAGTCATCGTTTTCGGCGCCACCGGCAGCATCGGCCGCCTCGCGGTCGCCGCTTTGCTGGCCGACGGCCACACAGTCACTGCTTTCGCCCGCCGGCCCGGCGCCTTGGAACAGGACCATACCGGCCTGCATCCCTGGGCCGGCGACGCAAGGGACATCGACGCAGTCTCGCGTGCCACAGAAGGCCAGGACGCGGTCGTGATCGCCCTCGGCGCGGGCGCCTCTCGCAGCAGCGACATTCGCTCGCAAGGCACGCTGAACGTCATCCGCGCGATGCAGCAGCACGGCGTGCGGCGGCTGGTCTGCCAATCCACGCTCGGGGCACATGAAAGCTGGAATAACCTGAACTTTTTCTGGAAACGCATCATGTTCGGCCTGCTCCTGCGGCCGGTGCACCGCGACCACGAGTTGCAGGAAAGCCTGGTGCGCGCCAGCGGTCTCGACTGGACCATCGTGCGCCCGTCGGCCTTCGCTGACGGGCCGGCCACCGGCACCTTCAAACGCGGTTTCGGCCCTGAAGAACGGGCATTGAACTTGAAAATCTCGCGGGCCGACATCGCCGAGTTTCTCAAGCGGCAAGTCACCGACCTCTCTGACCTGCATCGCGCCGTCGCGATCTCGAACTGATCTTGAAAACAGGTGTCACCATGTCGAACGACTTCATCCAGATCCTTCTCGTTGCCGCCACCCTCGCTTCGGGGCTTGTAGCCGGTGTCTTCCTCACCTTTTCCGACTTCGTCATGCGGTCGCTGGGACGGGCACAGCCCGCTGCCGGGATCGAGACGATGCAGATCATCAACCGCGAGGTCTACCGCTCGCAATTCATGGTCCTCCTCATAGGCATGAGCTTTGCGTCGATCGGGCTCGCGGGTCTTGGTCTGCTCTTCCTCCCGGATCCCGTCGCGGCCTGGTTGGTGGTGGGCGCCATGGCCTATCTCGGCGGCGTCATGGCGGTCACGGCTCGGATCAATGTGCCGATGAACAAGGCCCTTGACGCCGAACGCCCAGACAGCGCTGCGGCCTTCTTCCTGTGGCAAACCTACCTGCGAAACTGGACGCGGTGGAACCACTTGCGCTCGGCTGCCGCAACCGCCGCCGCGCTCTGCTACCTTGCCGCCATCATGGCGGCACCACCTGCCGCCTGACCTGTTCGATCGGACAACTTCTGTGCCCGGTGAACCTGCGCCGGGCGCAGTTGCGTCTTGCTCCCGCGGTTTCCGCCCTTACTGTCCGGGGACAGCGAAACAAGCGACGTACCCGATGACCCAGCGCACCTCCCTCACAAATTCCGACGTGGTCGACCTCACCCAATGGCGGCGCGAACTGCACCGCCATCCCGAGCTTTCGGGCGAGGAGAAAGAAACTGCCGCCCGCGTCGAAACGATGCTCCAAGCCACGCAGCCCGACCGCATCGTGACCGGGCTCGGCGGTCACGGCGTCGCGGCGCTTTACAACGGCGCCGCCCCCGGCCCGCGTCTCCTCTTGCGCTGCGAACTCGACGGGCTGCCTATCCGGGAAACCTCAACGCACGACCATCGTTCGCAAGACCCGGGGAAAGGCCATCTCTGCGGCCATGATGGCCATATGACCATAATCGCCGCTATGGCCCGCCTGTTGGGCCGCCGGCGCCCAACGCGCGGCTCGGTGGTCCTGATGTTCCAGCCGGCCGAGGAAAACGGCGCCGGGGCGGCGGCCGTCGTCGCCGACCCGGAATTTGCCGATCTGACTCCCGACTATGCCTTCGCTATCCACAACTGGCCCGGCGTGCCGCTGGGCCACGTCGCCCTTGCGTCAGGGCCGGTCATGTGTGCCTCGCGCGGCATGCGTATCCGGCTTGCCGGCCGCACCGCCCACGCCTCGCAGCCGGAAAACGGCCTGTCACCCATGACCGCGTTATCTAGCCTGATGCCCGCGCTCGCTGCCCTGGGGCAGGGCCGGTGCGGCACTGACCCTGACTATGCACTGGCCACGATCTGCCATGCCCGGCTTGGCGACCCGGCCTTTGGCGTCGCCCCGGGCGAAGCCGACCTTTACGTCACCCTGCGCGCCCTGACCGAAGCCCGCATGGTGCGCCTGATCGAGGACGCCGAAACTCTGGCCGCAACCGCGGCCCGAAACGGCGGCCTAGGTCTCGAGATCGGCTACGACGACGTCTTTGTCACCTGCGACAACACCCCGGGTGCCGTAGCCGTCGCCTCCAAGGCGCTCGACCGGATCGGCATTCCCTATGACCAGGGCCCTTTCCCTCTGCCCGGGTCCGAGGATTTCGGCCGTTTCGGCGGCGATTGCGAACTCGCCATGCTGCTCCTCGGTTCAGGGGTCGACAGCCCCGCGCTCCACAATCCGGATTTCGACTTCCCCGATGATCTGATTCCCGTGGGGGCCCGCATCTTCTCCGCGATCGTCGACGACCTGACGTCTTAGCCGCCGCCTCTTGCGCCTGCGGCCGGCGGCGCTACGCTCGCGGCAAAAGGACATGTGCGTGCTTCCCTCACCCAGGACCCAAGCTTCATGAGCGGCTTCGGCGCCCTCGCAAACCCAGCGTTCCGCCGCTACTTCGTGGGTGCCGTGGCGGGAGTGAACGGAAACTGGATCTTCCGGGTGCTGCTCTCGTGGCTCGCCTGGGATCTCACGGGATCGGCCAGTTTTGTCGGCCTGGTCGCCGCGCTCAGCCTCGCGCCGGTCGCCTTCACCGCGCCCTTCTTCGGCGCGCTGACCGATAGAACGCCGATCCTTGTCGCCTATCGCTGGGTCTCGATCGGCTTGCTGGCTTGCCCGGCGGCGCTGCTCGCGCTGATGCTTGCAGGCGTCCTGACCCCCAGCGGCCTGCTCGGCATCGCACTTCTCTTCGGCACCGTGATCTCAGCCTATCACCCCGTGCGCCAATCGCTCGGCCCACGCCTGGTCGACCAGCCCCAGATCGGTTCGGTCGTCGCGCTCGCGGCTCTCAATTTCAACGTCGGCCGTGTGATCAGCCCCGCCATCGGCGGGTTTCTCATTGCTCAGCTCGGCACCATCCCGACCGCGGCAATTTCGACGGCTCTTTTCCTGCCCAACCTGATCATTGGTCCAACGCTGAAACCGCGCGCTGTGCCGCCCAAGGCCGAGCGCAGCAGCTTCCTTACCGACCTGGCCGAGGGGCTGCGCGCCGCCTGGTCGCGCCTGCCGGTGCGGTACAGCCTGCTTCTGACCGTGGCCGCGATGGGACCGATCCGGGGCGTCACTGAAATCCTGGCCCTGATCGCCGATGGCCGCTTTCAACGCGGCGCCGAGGGGCTCGGCCTGCTGACTTCGGCCGTTGGCGCCGGCGCCCTGATCGCGGCAGTGTTCCAGGTCGTCGCGGGCGCGCGGCTCGCCGGCATGGCGGCCACCCGCTTCACCGTCATCGCCGTCGGCTTCACCGCAACCGCCGCGCTGACCCTGGCGCCCTCCTTCCCGCTGGCCTTCGCACTGGCACCGATCGTCGGTTTCGCCGGAACCTATGTCGGCGTGTCTCTGCAGATCGGTATCCAGACCGACCTCGAAGACGAACTGCGCGGGCGCATCATGTCGCTCTGGATGGTGTCGATCACGTTGTCGACCTCGGCGCTGGCCTTCACCATCAGCGCCCTGTCCGAAGTCTTCGGGCTTGGCCCCACCACGCTGGCCGTCATCCTGCTGGCCGGCTCCACCGTCGCCCTGATTGCCATGATCGGCAAGCGCAGAGCCTAGGTCGGGGGGTCATCCACCGAGGCCGAGCTCTTTCAGAATGTCTGCACCATGCGCGCCACGTACCGGCGACTCGGTCGGCTCCCAAGCCGGCTGCCCGGCAAAGCGCGGTGCCGGCGCTGCCTGCAACACGCCTGCCGGCGCCTTCCACACGCCCCGCGCCGCGTTCATCTCGTGCAAGGTGGCCTCGTCCGGGCTCAGCACAGGCGCCACACAGGCATCCGTGCCCAGGAACAACGCCTCCCACTCGGCCCGCGTCCTGCCGGCGAAAATCGTCTTCAGGCGCTCCGTCGCCCGGGGCCACAGGCCGTGGTCGAACTGCCCGGCGAAATCCGCGTCCTCGTTCAGACCCAGCAGCTCGAGGAAGATCGCATAGAACTTGGGCTCCAGGCACTGCACCGACATCCAGCCACCATCGGCGGTGGCATAGCTCCGGCACCAGTGCGGCCCGTCGAGAATGCCCTCGCCCCGCGCCTCTGGAAACCCGCCCGCCTGGCGCAGCGCCATCAGCAGGTTCATCATATGGGCCGAACCATCATAAATCGCCGCATCCACCACCGTGCCCCGTCCGGTCGCCTTTGCCTGCATGATCCCGGCCAACATCCCGACCACGAGATAAAGCGCTCCGCCACCGATATCGCCCACAAGCGTCGCCGGCGTCACCGGCGCATCACCCGGCGCACCAGCATACCACAGCGCCCCCGACATCGAGATGTAGTTCAGATCGTGACCGGCGGCCTTGGCAAGCGGACTGTCCTGTCCCCATCCCGTCATCCGCCCGAAAACCAGCGCCGGGTTGATCGCGTGGCAGGCCTCGGGCCCGATCCCGAGCTTTTCCATCACCCCCGGCCGAAACCCCTCGATCAGCCCGTCGGCAGTGGCCACCAGCTTGCGAAACACCTCCAGATCATCCGCATCCTTCAGATCCAGCGCGATCGACCGTTTGCCTCGGTCCAGTACCGAGCGGTCCGGCACGCCCGGCGTCGGGTTGCCGCCCTTGCGATGCACCACGATCACGTCGGCACCGAGATCGGCCAGCGTCATGGCTGCAAATGGCCCCGGTCCCAGCCCTTCGACCTCGACGATGCGGATGCCATCCAGCATGGTAAACTCCCAAAGGAAAAGGCCCCGGCGAACCGGGGCCCTGGATCAGAAGTTCAGCGAGATATCGCGGTGCACGGCGCTGCAAGACGCCATGTAGAGCGCCTGCTCGCGGGTCAGCTGGTCTTGCGAGCGAATCCCCAGCGTGCTGCGAATCCCGTCGAGATAGGCCTCGACTCCGGGCCGCAGGTTAGCCGCTTCGGCGCGCCACGCCTTCTGCGCTTCGTATTCGGCCAGCGCATCGTCAAAGCTCTCCAGCGCCTGTTCGCGATCGAATTTATTCACCCGCAGCGCCCGGCGTGCCTTGCTCAGGTCCGACTTGACGTCACTGGCGCCTTCGATCACGCCGAACTTGTCCTCCAGCACCTTGACGGTGTCCTCGGCCGCCGCGTCGGTCTCGGCCACGCTTTCGATATAGCCACGCATGTCGCGCAGCTCGGTTTCCAGCGCGTCAAACGCCGCGTTGTCATCCAGGATCGCCAGCACCTCACTCGGAGCTTCCCAAGCCTGATCGGCGTTGCGTCGATAGGTCGTGCGCGCTTTCTGCTCGGCGGTTGTCAACTCGGCAAAGACCTTGTGCGCTTCCTCCCAGTTCTCCGGAATATGCGTTTTCTGCTCCTCGGCCTCGGCCAGAAGCCGGTCACGCCGGGTCTCCAATCGGGCGCGGCGCTCGGCCTGCGACTCGTCGCGCAGACGTCCGATGATCGTCCGCAACTCCTCGGCCTCTTCCTCAAGCTTCCGGATATCTTTCTCGATCGTCCGCACCTCGCGCTGCAATGGGCGATAGTCGTTCGCCGCCGCGTCCACGGCCTCCTCGGCCGCGAACACCGAGTCCAGCCCGGCGAGTGCCGACTCGGCGTTTTCGAAGCTCTTGGTCAGGTCATTCTGCAGGTTCTTCGGCAGGGCCGACAGGTCCAACGCCTTGGCACGCGCGATCACCTCGGCCGGGCTGCTCTCGGCAATCTGTTGCCCGGTGTATTCCTCGATGCAGTATTGCAGCTTGGGGTTCCGCGGCGGCGGTGCCGTTTCCGACAGGAACGATACCCGGTTCGGCAGATAGTTCACCAGCGGCGGGTACGCCCCAACGATGCCCAGCGCCAGAAGCTGCAGCGAGATGAAGGCAACTACGCCCTTGTACATATGCACCGTCTTAACGCTCGCCGGTGCCACCCCGCGCAGATAGAAAAGTGCAAACCCGAAAGGCGGTGTCAGGAACGAGGTCTGGATGTTCAGGCCGATCATCACACCAAGCCAAACGGCAGTGATGTTTGCACTCGGGTCCATCAGCAGAATCGGCGCGACGATTGGCACGACCACCACGGCAATCTCGATGAAGTCGAGGAAGAAACCGAGGACAAAGATCACCAGCATAACGATAATGAACTGGGTCCAGAACCCGCCCGGCAGGCTGTTGAGGAACTCTTTCACCAGTTCCTCACCACCGAATGCCCGGAAGGCCGCGGTCAGCATCGCCGCACCCAGCAGGATGATGAAGACGAGCGACGTGGTCTTCGCCGTCTCCAGCATCACACCCTGCATCGTGTTCTCGATTTTCAGAACCCGCCATCCACTCCAAACCAGCGCGACCATCAGGACGATCATCGCTAAAAGGCCAAGGTAGATCCCGGTCCAGTCCTCGGCGGTGCTGGCCGACTTCAGGTTCATGTCATAGTTCGACAGCACGTAGGCCATCATCGCCAGCGATGCCAGCGCCATCAACGCCGGCCAGTATGTCGTCCGACCCTTGCCCTCGTAAAGCCGGTAGCCCGCCATGATCAGCGCCCCCGCGGCCCCGATGGCACCGGCCTGGTTCACGGTGGCGACACCGGTGATGATCGACCCCAGAACGAGGAAGATCAGCGTCAGCGGCGGCACCAGCGTCAGGAAGACCTCGCCCCAGAACTTGCGATCAAAGCCGCCTGAAGTATGCACCGCAGGCGCGGCCTTGGGATTGATCACCGCGAAGATCAGGATATAGGCCATGTAAAGCAGCACCAACACGATGCCCGGCACGAAGGCGCCCAGGAACATCTCGCCGGCGCTGGTCGAGGCGACGTCGAATTCCGATGGCATCGACAGCTCGCCGGTCGAGACCTTGTGCAGTGCCTTGCGCGCGGTCGAGGCCTGGTCGGTGGCCGAGGCCAGTTGGTCGGCCAGGATGATCAGCACGATCGAGGGCGGAATGATCTGCCCCAGCGTGCCCGAGGCCGCGATCGTGCCGGTCGCCAGCGACGGCGAATAGTTGTTGCGCAGCATCGCCGGCAGGCTGATCAGGCCCATCGCCACCACGGTGGCACCGACGATCCCCGTCGTGGCCGCCAGCAGCGCGCCGACGAAAACCACCGAAATGCCAAGGCCGCCCGGCACCGGCCCGAACAGGCGCGCCATGGTGACCAGCAGGTCTTCCGCGATCTTCGAGCGCTGCAGCATGATGCCCATGAAGATGAAGAGCGGAATGGCAATCAACGTGTCCCGCTCGACCTCCCAATAGACCCCTCGGAGGTTGGTCACCCCGGCCGACAGCCATTGCTGCGGCCCGCCGGAATGGAAATAGGCGTCGGTCGAACCGGCAAACAGGTAACCGGCCCCGGCGGCCGCGCCGATGGTGATGATCGCAGCCCCCGGCAGGGCGAAGGCCACCGGATAGCCCGAGCCCAGCGCGATGGCCATGGTGATGATCAGAAGGGCGAGGAAATAGAGTTCCATGGGTCCCGTCCCTCCTTAATGTGCCGAGGCCGGCGCGATTTCGCGCTTGCCTGGATGATTGCGCCAGTCTGCGACCGACTCGAGGTAATAGCTGACGAACTGGATCAGCATGGTGATCCCGAAAATACCCAGGAAGGCCGCCATCTGGTATTTCACATACATCCCGGTGCTGCCCGACTGGGTTACCTCGAAGTTCATCACCGGCGAGTTGATGATCGATTGCTTGCCGTTGAACCCGATCGCCAGGATCACCCAGGCCGCCGACATGCCCAGCAGGATCGAGCCCCAGGCGTTAACGAAACCACGCTTGGTGTGACCGAAGCCGGCATAGAGCACGTCAACGCGCACATGCCCGTCCTCGAACAGCGTATAGGCGCTGGCAAACAGGAACAGCGCTGCATACCAATAGCGTACCAGGTCGCCCATCAGCGCCTGTTCATAGGAAAAGCCGAAGCGCGACACCACGATGGCCAATTCGGCCGCCACGATCAGAAGCGCCAGCCACTGGAAGCCCAGCGTGCGCGTAAACAACGCGATGATCAGGCTCAGCCCGATCAGGGGAAGGTGCACGTAGGGCCCGACAAATTGCGCCCGCCCGAGTTCCCTCGCGAGGGTCTCGCCGAACAGGCCGTCCAGCATATTCTCGACCCGCATCAGCGCGATACTGGAGTCGACAATCCCGACCAGAAGCACCGCCCAGAAACAGGCGCGGATCAGATAGACGTTGAAGCGGTGGATCGCCATCGCGTCCCAGCGTAGGTTACGCCCTGGCGACGTCACGACATAAGCCAGAGCCACTGCCAGACAGCCCGCATAGACCAGCCAGGAAATCCAGGCACCTTCGCCACCGCCTCCTGCGATCAGGTCATGCGTTCCGGGAAGTTCCCATCCAACATTCAACGCGTTCACGATCACGAACGCGGCAAGGATGGCTAACATACCCCAGCCGAACAGGCGTGCGATCACTGACGTGTCGCCGTCCTTCGGCACAACATGCGTAGCGCTAGCGGCTGTCATGGATTCTCCCCCGTCTACAGATGCCCGGCTTCACTCGGCCCGGCCGTCTGCTGCTCCCGATGCAAAGGAAGCGGGGCCAGTTCAGGCCCCGCCTCATGTTTCAGATCAGCTTTGATCAGATCATCCCGAGGACGCGGTTGCGCTGCGCCGAGAACTCGATCTCGGCGGCGGCGCGCCAGGACCCGATCTCACGCAGCTTCGCCTGGAAGTCATCGTTGATCTTCGCAGCCAAGGCCGAATGTTCGCGGGTTTCCTCGAACACTTCCGCCGCGGCATCGCCGAAGGCATCCCAGATGTCTTCGTTGAACGCGCGGGCTTCGACGCCATGCTCGTTGATCAGCTTCTGCAGGTACTGACCATTCAGCGCCGCCGCTTCTTCCGGCTGGTTGCCGTTTTCTTCATAGCAGGCCGCGGTCAGAACCGCTTTCTCATAGTCGGTCAGCGAGCCCCACCACGATGCGTTCATGCCGAAGGCCAGACCGCCGCCCGGCTCGTGCATGCCGCCGGTATAGTAGTACTTGGCGGCCTCGTAGAACTTCATGAAGTAGTCGTTGTACGGACCAACCCACTCAGTCGCTTCGATCGAGCCCGACACCAGGTTTTCGTAGATCTGGCCGCCCGGCAGCGACACGGTCGACGCGCCAAGCTTGGACAGCACGGTGCCGCCAAGGCCCGGGATACGCATCTTCAGGCCCTTGAAGTCGTCGGGGCTGTTCATTTCCTTGTTGAACCAGCCGCCGGCCTGTGCGCCGGTGCCGCCGCAGGTCAGCGCTTTCAGGCCGAACTCTCCCGAAAGTTCATCCCACAACTCCTGGCCGCCGCCGAACTTGACCCATGCGTTCCATTCCGGCGTGGTCATGCCGAACGGCACGGCGGTGAAATAGGCAAAGCCCGGGTGCTTGCCAACCCAGTAGTAGTCAGCGGCGATGTAGGCCTGGGAGTTGCCCGAGGCGACTTCGTCGAACACGTCAAACGCGCCGACGCGCTCACCGGCGGCAAAGTATTCCACGTTGAAGTGACCGTCCGAGATCTCACCGATCCGCTTGGCCAGACGTTGGGCCGAAGTGCCCAGACCAGGGAAGTCCCGCGGCCAGGTCGACACGATGGTCAGTTGCCTGCCGCCCTGGGCGAGTGCCGGCGTGGCCAGCGCGGTTGCACCGGCACCAAGCGCAGCACCTTTCAGAAATTTACGACGTTCCATTTGTTCTCCTCCGAGTTGTCGTTTTCGTTATCGTTCACGGACCATAGGTAAACCCTGCGGCCCACATGGCGTCAATTACTAAGCAAGTCTGAGCAGAATACAATTGCATTTTTCGAGAACTGGTAATGTTTGTTTACCAAATCGCGCAAGTTGTTTTTACCGCTGCACAAAATTTACCTCAATCTTCCCGCTATAGGCGATCCATTCGACGCCGACGCACGCCCGCCTTCACTCGATTCGTGATCACGGTTCCGGTGTCTCGTCCCGCTCTGCCAGCGCGCCGGAAAAGGCCCATTGCAGCTGACCCTTGGTCTCCACGGCACAGTCGCGCAAGCTGCGCAGCCGCTTCAGCGCCTCGAACCTGTCTTCGCCGCACTCGACCATCAGCCGCAGCGCCACCATTCCCGACCGACCGCAGCCACCCATGCAATGAACGATCACCCGGCCACCGCCCTTCAGGGCCCGGCGGACATTGCGGCTGACCTCGGGCCATTTCGCTTCGACATCCGACCCCGGCGCACTGAAATCCGGCACCGGCAGATGGCACCAGCGGCTGGCGATACCGTGGATGTCCGACCCCAGATTGTGACCCCCGACCTCGGCCATTTCCGCCTCGGTCGTCATCGACACCACGATGCCCGGCTTCCACTCGTGAAACACCTCAAGATCGCCGCGATAGTCGCCCCCTCGCCCCGGCAGCGAGGCAATCGCCAGCGTGCCCCCGCCCACCGGCAGGGCATAGATCACCAGCCCGGACATGTCCCCGCCTCCGCAGGCATGACCCGGTCCCGCCTGATCGGGTTTTCCGAAATCGTCACCGTTTCACTCCCCCCGAAAACGGAATCACAAGCTCAGAGCCGCTTTGCCCCGAACGTATCACAACTTCCCGGATCACCACTGTCATAGCCCGCTGCGAACCAGCGTTGGCGCTGTTCGCTGGTGCCGTGGGTGAAGGTATGCGGCTGCGGTACCCGCCCCGCCCGCCGCTGCAGCGTGTCGTCGCCGATCTGCCGTGCCGCGTTCAGCGCCTCCTCTAGATCGCCTGGCTCCAGAAGCCCGCCAACCTCGCGCGCCCAGACACCCGACAGGCAGTCCGCCTGCAACTCCAGCCGCACCGTCAACGCATTGGCCTCGACCTCGCTTGCCCGCTTGCGTGCGGCGTTGACCTTGGGGATGATGCCAAGCTCGTTCTGAACATGATGCGCC
Organism: Marimonas arenosa; assembly: GCF_030848945.1. Taxonomy (GTDB): domain Bacteria; phylum Pseudomonadota; class Alphaproteobacteria; order Rhodobacterales; family Rhodobacteraceae; genus Marimonas; species Marimonas arenosa. The sequence continues at coordinate 261,238 of NZ_JANHAX010000003.1, read as the reverse complement.
ACCTCATGCGCGATCACGTATGCCGCGGCGAAATCGCCCTTGGCCCCAAGCTGCCGCGCCATCGTGGCGAAGAAATCGGTATCGAGGTAGGCCTTCTTGTCCGCCGGGCAATAGAACGGGCCGGTGGCGCCGCTGGCCCCGCCGCAGGGGCTTTGAGTCACGCCGCTAAAAAGCACCAGCACCGGCGGTCGATACGCCTCGCCGAACGCCTGCGGAAACACCTCACCCCAGACATCTTCGGTGGTCGCCAGCACCTTGATTGCGAAATCGCCGGCATGTTTCTCTTCCGCCGTCAACTCGCGCGGTGCGCCACGTTGCTGTGTGCTGTCATCAAGCTGCCCCTGCAGCAAAGGGGTCACATCCACACCCGCGAAATAACCGATGGCTAAAATGATCAAGAGCCCAATCCCGCCGATCCCGGCCCCGGTCTTGCCGCCCATTCTGCGCCGGTCTTCCACGTTCCGACTGCCGCGCACGCCTTTCAATCGCATGGGTCGACCCCCCTCACCATTTGACCGTCTCACACTGGCCGATTCCCGGAACCTTTCCAAGCCTTGATCTCCCGCGACAGCGATGCGCAACGCCCTCCGAAGCCACCGCGACCGGGTGCGCCATGCCTCGGTCGCCGGCGGCTCAGAAAGCCCCGCCATCGGCCCGGCTCCGCGACCCGACCGATACCGCTCCGCCGGCAAATCCGGGCTTCCCTGCGCCCGCGCGCAGGCATAACCTCGGTATATGGCCGCCGCGGAAAGAAACCGGGAAGACGAAAGTCACGACGTCCAGCGCACCCGCTGGTCGGAAGACCGCACGCTGATGTCTTCCGAGCGCACGTTTTCGTCCTGGACAGGCACCGCGCTCGGCTGCGTCGGCGTCGCCCTTGGGCTGCATGCCATTTTCGGCGAACTCACCCCTATCTGGCTGCCCAAGGCCGTCGCCTCGCTTTTCCTTGTCGTCGGGCTGATCTTCACCTAGTCCGCCCGCAACCGCGCCTGCGGCACCCGCGACAGGCTCTCGGAAAACGATGTCGACACCGGCAATTCGCGGTCCTACACGCTGATCGCCATACTGGTGACGGTCGCTACCCTGTCGACCGGCCTGATCCTCTGGCTGGTCTGAGCTAGACCTCCCCGCGCCACCCCTTTACCCTGCCCGCAGCCCCGAATCCTGCAAGGCCTCCAATGAGCGACACCGACAAGAAACCCTATCAGGTCCTCGCCCGCAAATACCGCCCCGAGACCTTTGCCGATCTCGTCGGGCAAGAGGCGATGGTGCGCACGCTGAAGAATGCGTTCAAGGCCGATCGCATCGCCCAGGCCTTCATCATGACCGGCATCCGCGGCACCGGTAAGACCACCACCGCCCGGATCATCGCCAAGGGCATGAACTGCATCGGCCCCGACGGGCAGGGCGGCCCCACCACCGAACCCTGCGGCGTCTGCGAACATTGCACCGCCATCATGGAAGGCCGCCATGTCGACGTGATGGAGATGGACGCCGCCTCCCGCACTGGCGTGAACGACATCCGCGACATCATCGAGTCGGTGCACTACCGCGCCGCCTCGGCACGCTACAAGATCTACATCATCGACGAGGTTCACATGCTCTCCACCAGCGCCTTCAACGCGCTGCTGAAAACGCTGGAAGAGCCGCCCGAGCACGTCAAGTTCATCTTCGCCACCACCGAGATCCGCAAGGTGCCGGTCACCGTCCTGTCCCGCTGCCAGCGCTTCGACCTGCGCCGGATCGAACCCGAAGACCAGATCGCCATGCTGCGCCGCATCGCCGACGCGGAAGCCGCGGAAATCACCGACGAGGCGCTTGCGCTGATCACCCGCGCCGCCGAAGGCTCGGCCCGCGACGCGACCTCGCTGCTTGATCAGGCGATCTCGCACGGTGCCGGCGAAACCACCGCCGACCAGGTCCGCGCCATGCTCGGCCTGGCTGACCGCGGCCGCGTGATGGACCTGTTCGACATGATCATGAAGGGCGATGCCGCCGGTGCCCTGACCGAACTCAGTGCGCAGTATGCCGACGGCGCCGACCCGCTGGCCGTGCTGCGCGACCTGGCCGAGATCACCCACTGGGTCAGCGTGGTGAAAATCACCCCCGACGCCGCCGACGATCCGACGATCAGCCCCGACGAACGCACCCGCGGCAAGCAGATGGCCGACACCCTGCCGATGCGCATCCTCGCCCGCACCTGGCAGATGCTCCTGAAGGCCCTCGACGAGGTTGCCCAGGCCCCCAACGCCATGATGGCCGCCGAGATGGCGATCATCCGGCTGACCCACGTCGCTGACCTGCCGTCGCCCGAAGACCTCGTGCGCAAGCTCAAGGACGCCACACCGCCGCCCCCGCCGGCCGGCGGCGCGCCCGCGGCGCCCTCGGGCACTGGCGGCCCCGCGGCCACCGCCCGCGCCACCGTCTCCTCCGGCGCAACCGGCGGTCCCTCCGCCGCGCTGGCGCAGGACGCCGAACACGCGCTCGCCCGCTACCCGACCTTCGACCACGTGGTCGAACTGATCCGCGCCAACCGCGACGGCAAGCTGCTGATGGATGTCGAGGCCGACCTGCGCCTCGTCTCCTACCAGCCCGGCCGCATCACCTTCGAACCGACGCCCACCGCCCCCACCGACCTCGCCCAGCGCCTCGGGAGCGCCCTGCAACGCTGGACCGGCAACCGCTGGGCCGTCTCGGTGGTCTCCGAAGGCGGCGCCCCCTCGATCGTCGAGGCCCGCACCGCCGCCAAAACCGCGCTGGAAACCGAGGCCCGCGACCACCCGCTGGTGCAAGCCGTGTTCGAGGCCTTCCCTTCCGCCAGGATCCTAGACATCCGCTCCGCCGCCGACCTCGCCGCACAAGCCCAGACCGAGGCGCTTCAGGAGGTCGAAGACGAGTGGGACCCGTTCGAGGAGGAGTGAGGGAGCGTCGTCCGCTTTGAGCCCACAGTGCAGGAAGCTGCGCGAAAAACCAATGTCCGTTACTGCCTTGATGGATGTTGCAGTGCTTTCGCTTGATAGCGCGACCACTGCACACATTCAGCGCCAGTGAGGATTGCGTAGGTATAGGTAGCGCAACGCGCGACAATCCCGTATGAATTTGCTCCACCTATCCGGCAGTTGTGGAGGCATTGCGATGGAAGTTTCTCAGGTTGTCCAATTGGCGAACTGGTATCAGACACACTTCCAAGAGGTGAAATCTGAATACTCCGCCTTGGTAAGCGTATTGCAGAACAATTCACAACAGGCCAGCCAACAGCCTGTTGCCGATCCGCTCAAAGCCCTGTCTCGCGCTTTGCGTGAAATGCCCACGTCCGAACTTTCGACGCTGCAAATGCAAGTGCTGGAAAGGCTGGGCGTTGCGCACCTTGTGGGAAAGGCCGGAAGGGCTTGGATCATTCGTACGGTCCAAACAAAGACTTATGATCCAGCTACCACCTTTCAAACTGTCCAAGAGGCTTTCCAGAAAATGGAACAAGCCCAAAACCAACTGGACGAATTCAAAAATTCCGCTGCAAGAATTGGCTTCAAGCGTGGCGACGTTATCGACACCCCGACCCCCTACGCCTTCAACGTGATTTTCCAAGGTGGCGCCGCTATTACCAACGTCACGGACTGGAAAAGGACAGCGGCCGATTGGGAACTCTACTTGGGAAGTGTCGCCGTTGTCGCGGGCGAGAGACCCGAAGACGTTGCCGTTGTGGGCGCGCAAAACGGTTCTATCATCTTCACGCTAAGCGCCGCGCCAATCGTTACAAAGATTCTGGCGACGGTTTCCAAGCATATCGCAAGTATCGCAAATGACTATCTGGATTTTCAGCTCAAGCGGGAAGAGCTTGAACGTTCTCGTATGTATTCGGACGCAATTAAGAAAGACCTGACGCGTCAAGAGAGAGAGCGGCGTGAGGAATCCAAAGCGGCCCTAATGAAGGTTGTCAGGGAAATGCAGCCGAACGCAGCCCCGGAAGCCATTACCAAACTCGAAAAGGCGATAGATCGCTACATCACCTTCACAGAAAAAGGCGGCGAAATGGATTACATGTTGCCGCCGCCGTTGGACGCAGAGTCCGAAGACTATGACGAAGACCTTGCCCAAGCGGTGGAAGAGGTGCGTGACTTGATCCAAGACTATCGGGAAGAGGTTCAGAAGACGAAGCTATTGACCCACGAGGAAGACGACGACGAATTTGATGACGACTCATGATAAGGGCGCATAAACGGCGCTCCCAAATAATCGTTTCTGGCCGTCAGTTGTTAAATCCCGCTGCGCATTCAGGCTTCAATCCATCGCAGCCCGTACCAGACGGCGTTAACCGAAAGCTGACTTTTAATTGTTTGCCGTGAATGGCAGAAAAGTCCGCAAAACAAACTTTCCCCCCTCAAAACCGCGACAACACCACCCCCACCGCCACCAACCCGGCTCCCAAGACCCGCGGCAAGGACAACTCCCGCACCGGCAGCCCGAACGCCCCCACGTAATCCACCACCAGCGCCGCCACCATCTGCCCCAGGATCAGCGCCGAGACCATCGTCACCACCCCCAGCACCGGCACGCCCCACAAGGCCCCCCAGACGTAGAACGCCCCCAGCGCGCCGCCCAGGAACATCCACCACGCCGCGCCCGAGAGGCGGCCGACGTCACCGCCGCCGCCGGTGACCAGAACCACCAGGCTCAGTACTGAAAACCCCACCCCGAAGGATACCGCCGCCGCCAGCAGCGAATTCTCCACCACCCGCGCCAGCGCCGCGTTCACCGGCGCCTGCAGGCTCGCCGCCACCCCCGCCGCGATCACCACCGGCAAAGCGATCCAGAAAGTCATGCCCGTTCCCTCCAAAACCAGTCCCCGCTCACCTTACCCCCCACATTCCGTTTGCCAAACCCTTCGCCGCGGGCCACTTTCCCCGCATGCACCGCCTCGCCGCTCTCCTCGTCCTGCTGCCGACCCACGCCCTGGCCGATGTCTGCGCTCAGGAACGCCCCGACTGGGATCCCGCGCGCGGCCCCGCCACCGGCCTCGACGAACTGGTTTTCCTTTTCACCTCGCTGCCCGGCCTCGGCATCCTCGGCGCGATCACCCTCGCGGTGCTCACCGGCCAGAAACGCTATTTCGCCATCTCGGCGGTGTTCGCCACCCTGATCGGCGCCGCCCTCTACGTCCAGTCGACCGCCCCCGACGACATCCGGCGCACCGCCATCGCCGAGGGCTGCGTCGGCCCGCAGACCATCCCCATAGCCACCTGCGCCGTCATCGCGCTGATCTCCGCCGCCTCTCTGGCCTGGCTGTGGTTGCGCGACCGCCCCGCCGACCGTATCTAAAGCCCGACACCCCTGAAAGGAGATCGCAATGTTCAAAGGATTGGGCGCCATGGGCGACATGGCCAAGATGATGAAAGCCGCCCAGGAAATGAAAACCCGCATGGAGGCGCTGCAGGAAGAGATGCACAGTATGCTGGTCACCGGCGAGAGCGGCGCCGGCCTGGTCACCGCCACCTGCACCGCCAAGGGCGAGCTCAAGGCGCTCGACATCGACCCGTCGATCTTCCAGCCCGACGAAAAGGAAGTCGTCGAGGACCTCATCCTCGCCGCCATCAAGGATGCCCAGCAGAAAGCCTCCGACAAGGCGCAGGAGGAAATGGCCAAGATCACCGAGGCCATGGGCCTGCCCAAGGACATGAAACTGCCGTTCTGATCTTCTTCTGTTTGAAAATACCTCGGGGAGCGCGAGGGGCTGGCCCCTCGCACCCGACGCCACCAGAGGCGCCACCGCCGATATGAGCTCCACCCGCGACATCGACGCCCTGATCGAGATGATGGCCAAGCTTCCCGGCCTCGGCCCGCGCTCGGCGCGGCGCGCGGTGCTGCACCTCATCCGCAAACGTGCCCTGCTGCTGACCCCGCTCGCCGACCTGATGCAGACCGTCGCCGCCACCGCCCGCGAATGCCTCAACTGCGGCAATGTCGGCACCTCCGACATCTGCGACATCTGCGCCAGTGAAAAACGCGCCAATGGCGAGCTTTGCGTGGTCGAGGACGTCGCCGATCTCTGGGCGATGGAGCGCGCCGGGGTGTTCAAGGGCCGCTACCACGTCCTCGGCGGCACCCTCTCGGCGCTCGATGCCGTCGGCCCCGAAGACCTGCGCATCCCCAAACTGGTCGACCGCGTCACCGCGGAAAACATCGCCGAGGTCATCCTGGCGCTCAACGCCACCATCGACGGCCAGACCACCGCGCACTATATCGCCGATCAGCTCGAAGGCAGCGTCAAGGTCACGTCCCTGGCCCAGGGCGTTCCGATCGGTGGCGAACTCGACTATCTCGACGACGGCACCATTTCCGCCGCGTTGAAGGCGCGCAGGGACGTCTGAAGCCATTGGGTTCGTCTCGACCCGGCAATTGTTTCGTTCCGCTTGTCGCATCCTTCGGCCAATCGCAGATTGGCCACGCGCCGACTGCCCCCCTGGGCGGCGCGTTCCGCGCCAGCCGCGGTCGGCTTGTGTCCGGATCGAACGTCACAAGACGCTCACCCGCCCTTACCCCTCCTTCCGGGCCACCAGGTAAATATGCACGTAATCCATCGCATGGCCCGTCGGGTTGGCCGCCACCCTGGCTTGATACCGGCCATAGAATTCATTGATGATCGCCGCCTTATCCTCCAGCGTGCGGTTGTCAGACAACCCGTTCACGAAGGTCGGTTCCGACCACGACCTGAGTGTCGGGATGTAGTCGCGGGCAAACTCGGCCGCGCCCTGCCCGGTCTCCGAATAATTGTGTTCGAACGGACAGCGCACCACCCGCGCCTCGACATGTTCCAGCCGCAGACCTGCCTGCCAGACCGGCCCCTGTTCATCCAGAAACGGCGCGGTGAACTGCGCCTCGGTGCGGTAACATTGCGGGAAATTCGTCGCCGCGAATTCCGCCGGGCTGATCACCCCCTCGTCCCGCAAGCCGCGCCAGAGATCGGCGAAGGTGTCGAACATGTTTATGCCGCCGGTGTTGCCAAGATAGCGCCCTTCTTCGTCGATCCCGAAATTGAACAGCGCCAGCCGCGCCCCCGGCTTCATCTCCTGCGCCCGCGCCAGCAGCATCCGTTCCCAGTCCGCTGCTCCGGTGGCCTCGTAGGCCGCCCGTTCCTCCGGCGCCGCGCCGACCATGTGGACGTGATCGGCGATCTCGCAGGGCACCGAGGCGATGTAGTGCGACGCCGTCGCCGAGAACCCCAGGTCCAGGGTGCCCGGCGGCAGGATCGCCTCGTGAAACGACGTCGCCGAGGCCAGCACGTACACCTCGGGCACCTTGCCGGCATAGGTCTCTTGTCCGGTCAGCCCCAGCGCGTTCTGGAACGTCTGGCTGAAGTCGTTGCGCGGCAGGTCGGTATAGACGATCTCGATCGGCCGCCCCGGCACCTTCTCGCGCACCCGCGCCAGCACCCGCCCCCACATCGCCAGCGACGTGCCGCCATCCGCCGCGCCCATGTCGGTCACCCGGAAGACCGACCCGTCATCGTCCGGGTCCATCCGCTCCAGCGCGTCCAGCACCAGTCCGGCGGCATTGTCCATCACATGCTTGGCCCCGATGGTGGCGCGAGAATAATACCCTGCCCCTTTCATTGCCATGAACCCCTTGGTCGATCCCGACATCTTTGTCCCTCCCTGTCTGTCCGGCAATCCTGCACCGCTCACACCTCGGTGCAAAGAAAAACCATGCGTGCGGCCGCCACATCGTAGGGCGGGCTTCAGCCCGCCACCCGCTCAGTCCCGTGCAATCGCGATGTTCAACAGAACCTGCCGCCCCACCTCGTCGCGCACCCTGATTGCCCGCTCCAGCGCGCCGGGCAGGTCCTCGCCGCGGGTCACCGTCTCGGTCCAGGCCCGGCTGGCCTGCGCCGTCAGGGCGAAATCCGGGGACGGCCGCAGCGAGGTCAACGGCATCTCGTTGGCCCGGCTCGACAGCCCGTCGGGATAGGTCATCTCTGCGCTTGCCCGTACCGCCCCCCATTCCTCGTTGTTCAGAACCAGCACGATCACCGGCAGGCCCAGGCGCTCCATCACCTGGTGACAGGCCGTCGGGTTGGCAAACATGTAGGACCCGTCGCCGATCGTGGCGAAAACCAACCGCTCGGGATCGGCCAGCTGCGCCCCCATCGCCGCCGGCAAACCCCAGCCCAGCCCGCCGGAATGCGGCTCCTGAAAATAGCTCAGGTGCTCTTCGAGGTCCAAGGGCTGCAACGGACAGCCCAACTCGTGAAACACGCTGGCCTTGCGCCCCTTGATCGCCCGCCCCAGGCACAGCGCCACCCAGTCCTTGCTCATCGGCGCGCCGCGTCCCTGTTCCGCCGCGGTCACCACCGCCGCCCGCGTCGATTGCGCCGACGCGGCGATCCGCTGCCGCCTTGCCGCCAACGCGGCGTCGTCTCGTGCCTGACGTTCCATCGCCCCAATCAGCGCCAGCAGGGTGTCCCCGGTTTCCCCGGCCAATGTCACATGCGCCGGGAAATTCCGCACCGGGGTGCGCGAAAACAGCGGATCGGGGCCAAGCTGGATCACCGTCACCTCATCCCGCAATCGCACCTTGTCGGGGCACCACGGCGCCAGCGCGTTGATCACCAGCACCACGTCGGCCTGTTCCAGCCAGGGCCCCGGGTCGGCGCCGATCTGCATCTCGTGCCCGACCGGCAGGATCAGCTGGTTCGCCCAATACTGCGACACTGGCAGCGCCCAGTCGCGCACGAACCCGCCGAACGCCTCGAATGCTGCGGCTGTCCCCGCCCCGCGCTGCGCAACGATCACCGGCGCCTCCGCGCCGGCCAGCAACGCCGCCGCCCGCGCCAGTGCTGCCGGATCACAGGCCGTCTCCACCGGCGCCATCGCCGAAGGTGAATCCAGCCTCCGAGCCGGAACCTCCTCGCACAACACCTCCCGCGGCAAGCTGAGATAGACCGGCCCTTTTGGCGTGGAATTGGCAATCGCCCATCCCCGGTCCAACAGCTCTCCGATCTGCTCGGGAAACCGCAACTCATAGTCCCACTTGGTGACTTCCCGGATCAGCGCCGCCTGGTCGAACATCTCCTGGCCCCAGCCGATCGGCACCGTCCGCGCTCCGAACCGGCCCTTCTCTGTGACCGGTGTCCGTCCCGACATCAGGATCATCGGCACCTGGTCGCACCAGGCATTGATCGCCCCGATCACGCCGTTGGCCAGCCCGACATTGGTATGCAGGATCACCGCCTGCGCCCGGCCGGTCACCTGCCAGGCCCCGTGCGCCATCCCAAGCGCCACGTGCTCATGCGGTACCGTGATCGGCTCAGGCAGGTCGACGCCGGCCCGCTGCGCCGCAATCAGCCCCTCGATGATCGGCGGAAAATCCGTGCCGGAATTGGCGAAGACAAAGTCTACCCCCAGCGCCTTGAGCTTGCCAAAAATCGCCCCGCCCGCCGTCACCGTGTGTGTCATAGCCGTCCCTCCCGCGATCACCCGCACCTTACAGAAGAACGAAGCCGGCGGTAAGTTCGGCAAGCGCTCCGCACGGGCCCTGCATCTGCGCCGTCACCGCACCAGGATTACCCGCAGATCGTTGACATTGGTGCCGGTCGGCCCCGGCTCGAACAAGCCGCCGACCGCCTCGAACGCGCTCCAGGCGTCGTTGCCCGCCAACGCCGCGGCCGGGTCCACGCCCGCCGCGCGCATCGCCGCCGCGGTGCCGCCATCGGCAAACGCCCCGGCATTGTCCTCGCTGCCGTCGACCCCGTCGGTATCGGCAGCCAGCGCCGCGATCCCGGTCACCCCGTCGATCGCCAGCGCAAAGCTCAGCAGAAACTCGCTGTTCCGCCCACCCTTGCCAGCCGATCCGCGCAGCGTCACGGTGGTCTCGCCCCCCGACAGGATCGCCACCGGTGGCGCGAACGGCCGCTGCCTTGTCGCCACCTCGCGGGCGATCGCCGCGTGCACCTTCGCCACCTCGCGGGCCTCGCCCTCGATGGCGTCCGACAGGATCACCGGGGTATAGCCGGCGTCGCGCGCCACCTCCGCCGCCGCTTCCAGCGATTTCGCGGCGCTGGCGATGATATGCACCTTGTCGTGCTCGAACTCGGCGTCCCCCGGCTGCGGCGGTTCTTCCGCCCGCTCGAGATAGTCCGCCACTCGCCCGGGCAACGCGATCGCGTAATCCCGCACCGCCGCCAGGGCCGCAGACCGTCCACCAGGCCCCGGCACCGTCGGCCCGCTCGCCACCTCCCAGGGCGCGTCTCCCGGCACGTCGGATACGATCAGGCTCACCACGCGCGCCGGATGTGCCGCCGCGGCCAGGCGGCCGCCCTTGACCCGGCTCACCATCTTGCGGATCGCGTTCATCGCCCCGATCGGCGCCCCGCTCGCCAGCAACGCCTCGTTCAGCGCGATCTCGTCCGCCAGTTCCAGCCCCTCGGCCGGCGCGGCCAGCAGCGCCGATCCCCCGCCCGAGATCAGCGCGACCACCAGGTCCTCTTCGCCCAACCCGTCGACCGCCTGGACCAACGCGTCGCTTGCCGCGACACCGGCCGCGTCCGGCACCGGATGCGCCGCCTCCAGAACCCGGAGTCGCTGGGTTTCCGCCCCGAAGCCATAGCGCGTGACCACCACGCCCTCGATCGGCCCCGCCCACAGCTGCTCGAACGCCGCCGCCATCTGCGCCGCCCCCTTGCCCGCACCAATCACAACCGTGCGCCCACGGGGCGGCTCCGGCAGGCAAGACCGCATCGCCGCGCCCGGTTCGGCCACCGCCACAGCCGCGGCGAACATCGCCTGCAAAAGCTCCCGGTCCTCGTCGCGCATGTGTTTTCCTCCAAACCGAACCTTCGCCAAGCCGTTGGCAAAACACCACCCTTTTCCTCCATCCTGCCGGAAATTCACCCGCCGACGGCTCTTCCGCACGCAGCGCGCCTCACGGCCTGGACTTACAGAATACACCGATCTGGCCCTATCGTCATTCCCCGGAATCAGTCTGAAGATATCAACAGTCATTCCAACCCACGCAAGCGCCGGCCCCGCGCCGCGGTGCCCCTGTTCCGGAGATCCCCATGGACGGCCATCTCAGCGAAAACGATATTTCCCACGTGGTTGATGCCGACCGCGCCCATGTCTGGCACCACCTGATCCAGCACAAACCGTTTGAGACCGGCGAACCCCGGGTCATCATCGAAGGCAAGGGCATGCGGGTCTGGGACCAGCATGGAAAGGAATTCCTCGACGCCGTGTCAGGCGGGGTCTGGACCGTCAATGTCGGCTACGGCCGCGAAGAAATCGCCAACGCCGTGCGCGACCAGCTGGTCAAACTCAACTACTTCGCTGGTTCGGCAGGCTCCGTCCCGGGCGCGCTGTTCTCGGAAAAGCTGATCTCAAAAATGCCCGGCATGACCCGGGTTTATTACTGCAACTCCGGCTCCGAGGCGAACGAGAAGGCCTTCAAGATGATCCGCCAGATCGCCCACAAGCGCTACGGCGGCAAGAAGACCAAGATCCTCTACCGCGAACGTGACTATCACGGCGGCACCATCGGCACGATGTCGGCCGGCGGCCAGGACGAACGCGTCATGCAATACGGGCCGCTGACGCCACATTTCGTCCGCGTGCCCCATTGCATGGAATACCGCGCCCAGGCGGAATGGGACCCGGCCTCGGAAAGCTATGGCGAGTTCGCCGCCAACCAGATCGAAGAGGTCATCCTGCGCGAAGGTCCCGACACCGTCGGCGGCCTCTGCCTCGAACCGGTGACCGCCGGCGGCGGAGTCATTCCTCCGCCCGAAGGCTACTGGCAGCGGGTGCAGGAGATCTGCCGCAAGTACGATGTGCTCCTGCACATCGACGAGGTCGTCTGCGGCATCGGCCGCACCGGCACCCACTGGTTCGGTTACCAGCATTACGGCATCGAGCCCGATTTCGTGACCATGGCCAAGGGTGTCGCCTCCGGCTATGCCGCCATCGCCTGCTGTGTCACCACCGAACGCGTCTTCGAGATGTTCAAGGACGAACCCGAGGACCCGCTCAACTATTTCCGCGATATCTCGACCTTCGGCGGCTGCACCGCCGGCCCCGCCGCGGCACTGGAAAACATGCGCATCATCGAGGATGAGGGCCTCCTCGAAAACACCGCCAAGATGGGAGACCGGATGCTGGGCAACCTCCAGGCGCTGATGGAGAAACACAAGGTCGTCGGCGATGTCCGCGGCAAGGGTCTGTTCCTCGGTGCCGAACTGGTGGCCGACCGTGCCACCAAGGAGCCGGTAAGCGAGAAACAGATCGCCCAGGTCGTCGCCGAATGCGGCGCCCAGGGGGTGATCATCGGCGCCACCAACCGATCGGTGCCAGGGCTCAACAACGTGCTCTGCTTCTCGCCGGCGTTGATCGCAACCCCCGACGACATCGACCAGATCACCAAGGCGGTGGACGTGGCCCTGACACGGGTCTTCGGTTAAAGTTTAGTGTCTCCAACGGGTTGCGCCGCGCGTCGCGCGTCGCCCCGGACAGGGGCCGCCACCGATGCATGGCAACGTCCTCGCAGTTCGATGCACCAGGAGCGGATCGGATTCAGATGGAACCGTGTCGGTTATGGCCTGGAGAGGACGTTCGCTCTTCGGATCGCGAGCCGCGATCCGACCGAGGCGGGGGAGGCGCTGCCTCCCCCGCACCCCCTCCGGGATATTTCAGGTCAGATGAAGGAAAACACGCTTGTCTTCCTCTTTCTCCAAATATCCCGGGGGGACTGGGGGGCTGGCCCCCCAGTCGGTCGGAGTGGCGAAGCCAATTCGAAACCAATGACCCCTCCAGACCAAAAGCGGAAATCAGTTCGACCAGAAAACCTGAGGCGTTCTACCCAGACGGTTTACCGGGCTGCGCCCGGAGGAGCGCGCACCCCCGGAGCCGCCGCGCGGGGTGGGAGGACACAACTTTGAAACCAACGCAACAAACCAAGAGTGGAAGCGCGGCTGCAGAGCACCGCACGCCGCATTAACCCTACCCCTAGCCAGAACATTACCCAACCGCGCGCCAGACGGGATGCCAGCCAGACCGCCAGCCAGGCCGCCATACCGGCGATTTCCACCGGACGGTGGCATTAACCGCGTTCCCGGTCACAACCGATTTCCGCTCGCACAGCGCAATGACACTTAAGACCAGATTGCGCCTTACATAAGACCAGACTAAAGTCACCTCCATGGCGATTTCAGTGGAAACCTTCTTCCTCGATCCCGACGCCCAAGGTACGCTGCAATCACAGATTCAGCAGATGATCGCCGAGGGCATCCTCTCGGGCCGGTTCCAACGCGGCGAGAAACTTCCCTCCTCGCGCAAGCTGGCCGCCCATCTCGGCGTTGCCCGCATCACCGTGACGCTGGCCTATACCGAACTCTTGGCCAACGATTATCTGACCTCGCGCGGCCGTTCGGGCTACTACGTGTCCGACACCGCGCCAGAGCCGCCCGCTTTTCCGCCGCAACCGCCGCGCCAGGACGCCGTCGACTGGTCCCGCGCGCTGGGCCAGCGCTTTTCCGGCGGCGCCACACCGGTGAAACCGCAGGATTGGTCAAGCTACCGCTACCCGTTCGTCTACGGCCAGACCGACCCGACGCTGTTCGATCATGCCAGTTGGCGGCACTGCGCGCTCCAGGCGCTGGGACAGAAGGATTTCGTTCCGCTCACCTCGGACTATTACGACCAGGACGACCCCCAGCTGGTGACCTTCATCGCCCGCCACATTCTGCCGCGCCGCGGTATCCTCGCGAACCCGGACGAAATCCTCGTCACCATGGGCGCGCAAAACGCGCTCTGGCTCACCGCGCAGGTGCTGCTGACTCAGCGCCGGACGGCCGCCATCGAAGACCCGTGCTACCCGGCGCTGCGCGACATCCTCACCCAGTCGCGCTGCCACGTTACGCCCATTCCCGTAGATGCCGATGGCCTTCCACCCGACTCCGTTCCGGCGGAGTCCGACGTCATTTTCACCACTCCCAGCCACCAGTGCCCGACCACGGCAACCATGCCGATGAGCCGCCGGCAGGCGCTTCTGGCCCGCGCCCGCGAACTCGATGCGTTGATCGTCGAAGACGACTACGAGTTCGAAATGTCCTTTCTTTCGCCGCCCTCGCCGGCGCTCAAGTCGCTCGACCGTGACGGCCGGGTGATCTATGTCGGCTCTTTCTCGAAATCGCTCTTCCCAGGGCTGCGGCTGGGTTATCTGGTGGGATCGACGGCCTTCATCCGCGAGGCCCGCGCGCTGCGCGCCTCGGTGCTGCGCCACGTCCCCGGCCATATCCAGCGCACGGCGGCCTATTTCCTCTCTCTGGGGCATTACGACAGCCTGATCCGCCGCATGGGCAACACGCTCCGCCGCCGCCGAGAGGTCATGGCAGACGCCATCGCGGCCCATGGCCTGACCGTCGCCGGTCGTGGTGCGTTCGGAGGGTCGTCCTTTTGGATGCGGGCACCAGACGGCACCGATACCGAGGTGCTGGCCGAACGCGTCAAGGCCAAATCCGTCCTGATCGAACCCGGCCACCCGTTCTTCGCCTCCCCGGGCCGCGGCCAGGCGCACTATCGGCTGGGGTATTCGTCTATCCCGTCTTCCCGAATACCAGAGGGCATCGCGATCCTCGCCCGGATCGTCGCCGAACAGGCCTGACCCGGCGCTGACCCAAAGGCGCGGTTCGCGCGAAATCTGGCTCTAGGAGGCCAAGGGAATTGGCCCTAACCCCAGACTTGTGGAGCCCGTAAATTCATCCCAACCCGTGCGGTAGCCCGACTCGCCGCCAACCCTCCATGTCCAAAGGAACGCGCCCATGAAAATGACCACAGAAGAAGCCTTCGTGAAGGTTCTCCAGCGCCACGGAATCGAACACGCTTTCGGCATCATCGGCTCGGCCTTCATGCCGATCTCCGACCTCTTCCCGAAGGCCGGGATCATGTTCTGGGACTGCGCCCACGAAGGCTCGGGCGGGATGATGGCCGACGGCTATACCCGCGCCTCCGGCAAGATGTCGATGATGATCGCCCAGAACGGCCCCGGCATCACCAACTTCGTCACCGCCGTGAAAACCGCCTACTGGAACCACACGCCGCTTCTCCTGGTCACCCCGCAGGCCGCCAACAAGACCATCGGCCAGGGCGGTTTTCAGGAGGTCGAGCAGATGGCGCTGTTCCAGGACATGGTCGCCTATCAGGAAGAGGTCCGCGATCCTTCGCGGATCGCCGAGGTTCTGAACCGGGTGATCCTCAACGCCCATCGTGCATCCGCCCCAGCCCAGATCAACGTCCCGCGCGATTTCTGGACCCAGGTGATCGACATCGATCTGCCCGAGACCGTCGATTTCGAACGCCCCCGCGGCGGCGAAGCCGCGCTGGCCGACGCTGCCCAGCTGCTGTCCGAGGCCCGCTTCCCGGTCATCCTCAATGGCGCGGGCGTGGTGCTGGGCGGCGCCATCCCCGCCTCGATGGCGCTGGCCGAACGGCTCGATGCGCCGGTCTGCGTCGGCTACCAGCACAACGACGCCTTCCCCGGCTCGCACCCGCTCTTTGCCGGGCCGCTGGGCTACAACGGCTCCAAGGCCGGGATGGAACTCATTTCCAAGGCCGACGTGGTGCTCTGCCTCGGCACCCGCCTTAACCCGTTCTCGACCCTGCCAGGCTACGGCATCGACTACTGGCCGAAGGATGCGAAAATCATCCAGGTCGATATCAACCCCGACCGCATCGGCCTGACCAAGAAGGTCTCTGTCGGCATCGTCGGCGACGCCAGGAAGGTGGCCGAACAACTGCTTGACCGTCTCTCCGGCACCGCCGGCGACGAAGGCCGCAAGGCCCGCCGTGACCTGATCGCGCAAACCAAATCGGCCTGGGCCCAGCAACTGGCGGGCATGGATCACGAGGATGACGATCCCGGCACCACCTGGAACGAACGCGCCCGTGCCGACAAGCCGGACTGGATGAGCCCCCGCATGGCATGGCGCGCCATCGAAAGCGCTCTGCCGAAAGAGGCGATCATCTCGTCCGACATCGGCAACAACTGCGCCATCGGCAACGCCTACCCAACCTTCGAAGAAGGGCGCAAATACCTGGCCCCCGGTCTCTTCGGCCCCTGCGGCTATGGTCTGCCTTCGATCATCGGCGCCAAGATCGGACGGCCCGACGTACCCGTGGTCGGCTTCTCCGGCGACGGTGCTTTCGGCATCGCCGTGACCGAGCTCACCGCGATTGGCCGCGAAGAATGGCCGCCGATCACCCAGGTGGTGTTCCGCAACTACCAATGGGGCGCCGAGAAGCGCAACTCGACCCTGTGGTATGACGACAATTTCGTCGGCACCGAACTGGACGAGCAGGTCAGCTATGCCGGCATCGCACAGGCCTGTGGCTTGCAGGGCGTGGTCGCCCGCACCATGGACGAGCTCAAGGACGCGCTGGCCAAGGCCATCGACGACCAGATGAACCATGGGCGTACCACGCTGATCGAGGCGATGATCAACCAGGAACTGGGCGAACCCTTCCGCCGCGACGCAATGAAGAAACCGGTCGAAGTGGCAGGGATCGACCCCGCCGACATGGCGAAACAGAAAGCTTGATCCATGGCAGGGCCCGGCGGCGACCACATCCTGGTTCTGAACGCCGGGTCCTCCTCGATCAAATTCGCGGTTTTCGACCCTAACCTTGCCGAAAAGCTCTCCGGTATCGCCGCCGAGATCGGCGGCGCCTCGTTCCTGCGGATCGGCGATCACGATACCCAGTCCCCCTTCATCGACCACCGCTCCGCGCTGCAGGCGATTCTCGCCGGGTTAGAGACGCATGGCTTCACGCTGGCCTCGCTCAGGGCCGCCGCCCACCGGGTTGTCCACGGCGGCCACAAGCTCACCCAACCTGTCCGCATCACCCCCGATGTGCGCGCCGAGATTGCCGCCTGCTCGCCGCTCGCGCCGCTGCACAATCCGCACAACCTCGCAGCCATCGACACGCTGGCCGAGCTGGCCCCCGACCTGCCGCAATTCGCCAGCTTCGACACCAGCTTTCACGCCACCAACCCCGAGGTCGCAACCCGCTATGCCATCCCGAAGATGATGGAAACCAAGGGCATCCGCCGCTATGGTTTCCACGGCCTGTCCTACGCCTCGCTCACCCGCCTGCTGCCTGAAATATCCGGCGAACCCCTGCCTTCCCGCCTGCTGGCTTTTCACCTCGGCAACGGCGCCTCGCTCTGCGCCATCAAGAACGGCAAGTCCATCGCCACCACCATGGGCTATTCACCGCTCGACGGGCTCACCATGGGTACCCGGTCAGGGGGCATCGACGCCAACGCCGTGCTGCGTCTGGTCGAGGATCACGGGCTCGAGCGCACCAAGGCAATCCTGAACCACGAAAGCGGGCTTCTGGGCTTGTCAGGCGGCAAATCCGACATGCGCAAGCTGATGCTCGACCACAGTGCCGACAGCGATTTCGCCGTCGAGCATTTCTGTTACTGGACGCTGCGCCACGCCGGCAGTCTCATCGCCGCGATGGAAGGGCTCGACGCCATCGCCTTCACCGGCGGCATCGGTGAAAACGCCGTAGGCGTGCGCGCCCGCATCCTGCGCGGGCTGGAATGGCTCGGTGGGCGCATGGACCCCGACGCCAACCACCGCAACGCCCCCCGTCTGCACGCGGACACGTCCAAAGTTACGGTCTGGATCGTCCCCGCCCGTGAAGAAGAAATGATCGCCCGCGACGCGCTTTCCCTGATGGCGGCGGCATGAGCGTTTTTCGTGGCGAAAAACGTTTCGGAAATCGACGCGATTTCCGGCCCGCGCCAAGCCTAACCGCCCGCGCCTCGAATTCCGCGTCGGAATTCGAACCGGAAACCGGGTCGGTTTCCGCCAACGTTCACGCCATTGCCACGGTCACCGCGGTCGCCGCCACGATATCGTCTACGCTCGCGCCCCGGCTCAAATCGCAGACCGGCCTTCGAAAACCCTGCAGAAACGGCCCCAGCGCCTGCGCCCCGGCCAGTTCCTGGCACAGCTTGTACGCGATGTTGCCGGCATCGAGATCGGGAAAGATCAGCACGTTGGCGTCACCCGCCCCCGCCCCCTTCTTCGCCGCAATCTCCGGATCCAGTGCCGCATCCGCCTGCACCGGACCGGCAAATCCGGCCCGCGCCGCCGCCACGCGTACCAGATCTACGCTCGTGCCCGCCCCGCTGGTCCCGGTCGAGAAGGACAGCATCGCCACCCGCGCCGCGCCCAAAAGGTCTGCGGCCGATCGTGCCGAAGCCCGCGCGATATCCGCCAGTTGCCCCGCATCCGGGGCGACATTCACCGCGCAATCGGCGAATATCAACTCGCGCCCGTCCGGAAACAGCATCACGAAAAACGACGACGGCGTCTCCACGCCCTCGTCCAACCCGATCGCCATCGCCGCCGCCTCGATCACCCGCCGCGTCGGGCTGTCAGCGCCGGCCACCATGGCGTCGGCCTCGCCTGCCGCGACCATCGCCGCCGCCCGGTACAGCGGTTTCCCCAGAAGCCGCCGCGCCATTGATTCCTTCATCCCGCGGGCCTCGACCAGTGCCGCCACCTGCGCGTCCGACACCTGCGACAGGCCTATCGGCACGCACAACCCCTCGGCCTCAAGCCGCTTTGCCGCCGCCGCCACCCGCAGGTCGTCAAGCTCGGGAAAAACAACCTGCGCGGCTTTCGTCGTCGCAGCCTGCGCCATCCGGTCCAGAAACAGCACCATGACATACCCCCTTCATACCGCAAGGAGCCAGCCATGACCGAAGACGTCAAGATCAACCGCGGCCTCAAGGGCATCTATTTCGAACGCTCCGGCGTCTCGCAGATTGACGGCACCCGGGGAGAGCTGAGCTATCGCGGCTACTCGATCCACGATCTAGCCACCCGGTCCACCTTCGAGGAAGTCGCCTATCTTTTGATCCACGGCGATCTTCCCAACGCGGCGCAACTCGCCGACTTCGATGCCCGC
This sequence comes from Marimonas arenosa, assembly GCF_030848945.1. Lineage (GTDB taxonomy): Bacteria > Pseudomonadota > Alphaproteobacteria > Rhodobacterales > Rhodobacteraceae > Marimonas > Marimonas arenosa. The sequence continues at coordinate 242,270 of NZ_JANHAX010000003.1, read as the reverse complement.
CTCACGGCGGCCCGGACCCTGCCGCCCGCGATTTTCGACATTATCGCCGCCTGCAAGGGCGGCCACCCGATGGACGTACTGCGCACCGCGGTCTCGGCCCTGGCCGCGCTGGAACCGGGCAGCCGGCAGATGGGCGAAGAGGCTTTCATCGAGAACGGACTTCGCCTGACCAGCCAGGTGCCGATGATCGTCGCAGCACACGAGGCGATCCGCAACGGCCGCGCGCCCGTCGTCCCGGACCCCGATCTCTCCCACGCTGCCAACTGGCTATGGATGCTCAAGGGGGAAAAGCCCTCCCAAGATGCCGCTCGCCTCGCCGATGTCGATTTCATCCTGCATGCCGAGCATGGCTCCAACGCCTCGTCCTTCGCCGCCCGCGTCACCATCGGGACCGAGGCGAACCTGCACGGCGCCATCGTCACCGCGCTGTCCACGCTCGCCGGCCCCGCCCATGGCGGGGCTGCCGAAGACGTGATGAAAATGGTGCAAGAGATCGGCTCGCCCGAAAACGCTGCCGACTACGTCAAGACAAAGCGCAAGAACCGCGAGGCCGTCACCGGCTTCGGCCACCGCGTCTACCGCGCCGAGGATCCGCGCGCGCGGCACATGCGCGAGGGCGTGCGCCGCCTGGGCGAAGAGATGGGCGCCCCCGAATGGTATGAAATCCTGCAAGCCGTGGTCGAGGCGATGAAACCCTATGCCCGCCACGGCCTGAACGTGAATGTCGATTTCTACTCCGGCGTCATCTACCAGTTGCATGGCATCCCGATGGACCTCTACGTTCCGATCTTTGCCCTCGGCCGCATGCCCGGCTGGATCATCCAGTGCATCGAACAGCAGCGCCAGAACATCCTCATCCGCCCGCTCACCCTCTATAACGGCCCCGAGCCGCGCCCCTACCTGCCGCTCGCCGAGCGATGATTGTTGCCGCCGCGCTGACACCGGGTCAACTGGCTTTCGCTGCCGTCACGGTCTTTTTCGCCGGGCTCGTACGCGGCTTCACCGGCTTCGCCCTCTCGGCGCTGATCATGGCGACGCTGGTGATCCTGATCCCGCCGGTCGAACTGATCCCGATCTGCCTGCTGCTCGAACTCGCCTCTTCGCTGCTGCTCCTGCGCGGCGGCCTCGGCGACGCGGACAGGAAAATGGCGCTGCGCTTGCAGACCGGCGCCCTGATCGGCGTGCCCCTCGGTCTCTGGCTCACCACCTCGCTGCCGCCCGACCTGTCGCGCCGCATCGCGCTGCTGCTGATACTGGGGCTCGCCGCAGCACAGCTCCTGCGCCTGCGCCTGCCGGTTTCGCCGGCAGCGCTGCCCACCGTGGCCACCGGTATCTTCTCGGGCTTCGTCACCGGCCTGGCCTCGATTGGCGGCATGGTCATTGCGCTCTACACTCTGGCGCTGAACATCCCGCCGCGGCGGATACGCGGCACACTGATCCTGATCATCTTCCTCGGCGGCACCCTCGGGCTTGTCTGGCAGAGCCTCTTTGGCATGCTCACCGCCACGGCGCTCACCCGGGCCACGCTCCTGTTTCTCCCGACCATGGCCGGCGTTGCGCTCGGCCGCCGCCTGTTTACGCCCCGATGGGAACGCTACCACCGTCCCTTCTCGCTGTCGCTGCTCATCGCCCTGGCCCTGGCCAGCCTGGTTCGCAGCCTGGCCTGAGCCGGTCTTTCATCTTTCCGGAAATAGTCACGATCCACCGGCTGCGGTTGCACAGCCACCGGGCTCACTTTTTCGACCGCCAGCTATCCAGCCAGCGCGCGATGCGCCCCTTCTGATGCGTCACGCTCTCGTGCACATCGTCCCAGGCCGGGTCGATGGTGCGCTCGCGGAACTGCCGCCACATCGCCCGGATCATCCCGATGGCCAACAGGACAAAGACGAAGAAGAAGATGTTGAACCACGGGATCACGGTCACGTCCGGCCCGTCGACTTTCCTGATTCCGATCGCGTTGGGATAGATCGTCAGGTACTTGTTTCGCCAGCCGTAATGGGTGATCACCACCCATTGATCCTGCCCTGCCGCCTGTACGCTCGCGGCGTTGGCCTCGGCCTGAAGATCGGACGAGTCGAACTTGAAATAGGGTGGCCAGATCCAGCCGGTGTCCTCGTTGCGATAGACCATCACGCGAGTCGACTCGCGTTGTCCGAATCCCAGAAACCAGGTCTTCCTGATCTCGGTGTTGATCAGCCGCAGATCCCGCGTCGTCAGCTCTGCCGTGCCGCTGTCGGCCTGCGCGTAGAAGATGCGGTTGAGCCCGGTGAAATCCGCCCGGATCACCTCGCTCGACGTCACACGGCCCACGTCATGCTGTGGCAACACGTAATGCAGAACCGTCGCCAGCAGCACGAAGAAAATCACCTTGATGATGGTCCAGATCCGGCGCATGTCGCCTCCTCTCAATAGGTCGTCAGGATGTGGATCACGGTCACCAGCACCGCCGGCACAACGTAAACCAGAAGCAGGAGCTTGGGCCTGAGCGAGCTTTCATACTGCGCCATGCCCCGCTCCAGAAAGGCCTCGCGCTCGACCGGATCGCCGCCTTGCGGGTGATCCTCGGCCCAGGCATTCTCCAGTTTCTCCTTGCGCAGGCTGCGCGAATAGATCGACAGCAGGAAATAGATCACGGTCAGCCCGATGGCCCCGAATATGATCAGCCGGATGAACCCCATTGCTTACCTCCTCACGGCTCCCCATGGCCCCACCCGCTCGATCAGGTCCTCGCGCGGCACAGTGCCATCGTCGGCCAACGGCGCGTCGTGGCCAAAGAGTGCCTTCCGCGTGCCCACCTTGTCCACCTGATATTCGCGGTGCAGGAAATCGGCGACATAGGACTTCTTGGTCTCGCTCCATCCGGCATAGAGCCTGTAGAACAGCTCCTTGTGGCAGATGAACAGTTGCCGCACGTCCTTCGGCGCCAGCTCCGACAACAGCATGTTGACCAGGTCCCGGTCGGCATGATCGGCCGCGCGCAACGTATAGAAATAGGCCGGGTGGTCGCTGGTGATCCGCGGCCACTTGCCGCCGTCCTCGGCCCAGTGCAGCAGCTCCTGCAGCCCGTGGAACTCCTCTGGCAGCTGCCCGGCATAGCGTCGCGCCAACGCCCGGATATCCGCCCGCGTGGCGCCCGACAGGTCGATCCCGGCCTCCTGCGCCGCGTCGACCACGATGAAATCCATCTTCTGCCGCAGGATCGCGGCGGCATCTATGCCGCGCGCCTTGACGATCGGCTCCACCAGGTCGTTGAACTCGAAGAACTTGGCGATCTGGTTCCGATCATTCAGGTCGAACGTATATTTTATCGGCAGCTTGCCCAGCCCGGTCTTGTCACCACTGGCGATCACCGCCGGGTGGTCCATCCCCCGGAACAGGTAGAGCCCGCCGAAATGCGCCGTCCAGAAATTCTGCTGCTCGAACTCCATTTGTCTGAGTTTGACAGGGTTGCGTGTCACGTCGCCGGTCTTCTTCGCCATAGTGATCATCTCGGCGATCAGCACATCGTCGAACCAGGCGTCATCTTCGCTCTGGAACCGGTCCACTAGCGCCCCGAGTTTCTCGGCTTGCCGCACCGTGCCTTCCGTCGTATCCGCCTCAATCACCACCTTGCGGATGTCGAACAGCCGTTCCGGTGTCTCCACCGCGTAAACCGAATTCACCAGCTCCCCCGCCACCGCGTCGCGCGCGGTCAGCGCGAAAAGCTGCGCCTCGTTCTCCTCGATGAACTGCCTGAGGATCCCGCGGCTGGTCGAAAACTTCGCCCCCAGGAGCGGCGCCGTCTTCTGCTCGGTGGTCAGCAAGATGAACTGGCGGTTCACGCCGTTCTGGTTGAGGTAAAGGTGGTCCCCCAGCTCGTCACCGACTTCCGGGGAATAGCCGGAAATGTCGATATGGAGATCCTCCAGCGCCGTGCGCTTGCCGGTCAGATGCTCCAGCGCCCGGTTATAGCGCTCGATCAAGGCGGGCGAGGCCACCTCGATCAGGTTGCCGAACATCAGGCCTCTTTCGATGAGGCGTTTCATTGGGCCGTCCCTTCTTGAGGAATTGGCGACTGTCGTATTTCACGAACGCGCTTTGCGACATGCAGGCCCTGCACCACTAAGATAATCAATTCTGCGCCTGACAAACCGAACGCAATGGCCGCAAATGGTGGCCAGAAATAGCTTCCGTCAAGGTCGAAATGAACCAAAGTTAACGCGCTGAGGCTTCCAGCCAAGGCAAGTTTTAGGCCTCCAATTGAAATTGTAAGCGCGGCAAGAGATCTGGCTAAAACCGTTGTGAATGAAGCATATGCTTTTGTCGGGGGCAATGCGAGGCTGGCCGCAATAATTAGGAGAGCGAGGACAAAAGCAGCCCAAAAAAGTACTTCAACCGGCCAAGGAATCATTTCCTTGATTGCCAGTGCAGCCTCTGCTTTTTCTTGCTCGGTCACGACTTGGTCTCCCGAACAGCACCGCGAGCCAACGTTTTCATAGATCCGCCCGGCCTCAGGCCGGGCAGCGCCCGACCCGCCCCATGGGCGGGCGCTCCGCACCCACCCCGGGCCAGGCGCTGCCCTTCGTTCTTTGTGTCTGCCGGCGGTTTCAACATCTAATCGTGCTCCCTCGCATCCAACCCCATCCGCGCCACCTTCACCGCCCGCGCCTGCACCCATACCAGCACCACCAGCCACACCCAGATCAGCACCAGCGCCGCACCCCCCACCACCGTCGCGAACTCGGCCGGCTTCGACCCAAGCACCTGTGCAAACCGCGTCTCGCAACTGCCGGTGATGCCGCACTGCTCCTGCACTCCCCACCAGATTACCAGAGCCACAACGGCCAGCGAGGCCACTACCCCCCAGAACACCGGATGAACCACCATTCGACGCAGCGGAAATGGCTCCTCATACCGCCCGCTCATCCCTCGCCTCCTGCCGTCGGCCGGGTTTCGGCCCGGCACCACGAACCGCTCACCACACGTTCTCCTTCCACCGCCGCGGCGACGTCGAAATCATCAGTATCATCACCGGACCCCAGATCAGCCCCGCGCTCAGCCCCAGCCGCAGGAAATAGCCCAGCGTCTCGCCCGGCGCAAAGCCGATGGCGTCCAGCAGTCGCGTGTCCTGCCGCTGGTAGGCCCACAGGAAATACCCCGTCGACAACAGCGTCATCAACACCGCCGTCAGCACCCCGTTCACGATCATGCCGCCCACGCTCTCCGGCACCCAACGCTCCAGAACAATCGGAATGACCACCGCGCACAGGATCAGCCCCAGCGCCGGGAGTAGAACGCTGACGACCATCAGGCCCACCCGCCCCGGGCCTGACCCGGGGCCTCTAACCACATGTCGAGAGGTCCCGGGTCGAGCCCGGGACGCGGCGGAAAGTTCATCACTCCTTGGCCTCCAGATACCGCCGCTTGGCCTCTTCCTGCCGCCCGAACTCGCGCACCATGGTCTCGATGGCGACCTCGTCCGACTTGTCGGCATAGCGGAACTCGCTGTCCGCATAGCGGTTGATCTCCTGGATCACCATTTCCACCGTGATCGGCCGGCGCAGCTCCTCAATCATCCCCGCCTTTTCCTCGTAGGGCTTGAACAGGAACAGCTCGGGGTCTTCCATCCATTCGTCCGGTAGCTCGAAATCCATCGCCCTGACCTTCACCGCATCGGTGATGTTCTTGATCGACCGACCGGTGAACCGGTCATCCGCCTCCTGGATGCCCTTGAGATAGGTCCCCAGCTTGGCAATTGTGTCGAGCTTGCCGATCTCTTTCTCGACCCGCTCGTAAACCCGCATCAGTCCTTCCTCGTGCGGCTTGTTATGCGCTTCGAACGACCGTGCCACCGCCCGCTTGATCTCCTGCGCGGCGTAAAGCTCGTGATCGCCCAGCGGGATGTCGTGCTTCTTGCCCATCAGAAGGTGCAGGATGTCGACGTAGTCCTCCCGCGTCTGAGGCCCGTCGACCAGGAACCGCGCCCCGGCCCGCTGCCGCAAGGCATCGTCAACGTTCTCCGGGAAGTTCGAGAACATCCCGAAGGTGCAGTTTCCCCGGACCACCGTGTTGGCCCCGGCAAAGGCCTCCATGAAGACGGCTGTCACTTCCTGCTGCCCGGCGCTCGACTGCCGGTCGCCGCGCTTGCCGGCGATCTGGTCGATATCGTCGATGGTGCCGAAGCCGATCACCGACGAGTCCAGCACGTTCTGTACGAAGGCCTTGGCGTTCTGTCCCGACTTGCCCTGGTAGCTGTCGATATTGTCGATGCCGAAATTCTGATAACGAAACGGATAACCGGCATTGTCGCAATAGCCCTTGATCAGCCCCGCCATCATCTGGATCAGCGTGGTCTTGCCGGTGCCCGGCTTGCCGTCGCCCATGAAGGTGAAAATGAAGCCACCGAGTTCCGCAAACGGGTTCAGCCGGCGTTCGAAATCATAGGCCATCAGCATCTTCGACAGCCGCAGCGCCTGGTACTTGGCGATATGGTTGCCTACCACCTCGTGCGGCTGCTTGAAGGTCATGGTCAGGATCGAGCCCTTCGCCGCCCGTGCCGGCTGGAAGCCGCGGATCGAGAACTCGTCGGCCTCGACCTTCCACGCCGCGCCGGTGAACGGTCCCAGCCGCCCGGCCGTCTGCGCCCGGAGCGAAACCTTCTCCATCAGCTGCTCGGCGTAGGCACAGACAGTTGCGATCAGCCGCGCATCGTCACTGGCAAAACCCGCGATGTCCTGGTCCAGTTCCCACAGCGCCCCGTGCAGGGCAAGCAGGCCATTGTCGGTCAGCACCTCCTGCACCTCGCCCACCTCGACGCTGACCTCGGTCAGGTGCGGGCTCAGCAGGAAGGCGGTGGCATTGCCGAAGACATGCAGCGTGATCAGCGCCTCCGCCGTCAGCAGTTCCGAGAACTCATTCTTCCGGTCCGGCGGCAACGCCCCCTCGAGGTTTGCCCGCTTGAGATCAGCCAGCCCGGTCTGATCGCCATAGGTCTCGGCCACGGCCAGCGCGATAGCAATGGCGCGCCTGAGCCCGTTCATCACCGAGGCCTGCGCCGAGCTTACAATCGGATCGTCGCCATCCGCCGACTCGATCCGCGCCAGGAGTTGCACCCCCTCCGGCCGTGCCGTCGAGCGTGTCACCAGCCCCGGCGTCGTGGTCCGGAACCGCCGTCGCGTGCCGATCCCGCTCGAACGTTCCTCCTTCGGCGCCTCCTTGGCCTTGGCGATCCGCGGCGTGTGGTCGAACCCCTCCAGCATCGCCGCGGCGGCCTCGTAATGCTTGCGGATATCCTCCTCGCGGAGCTCCATCTGATCGCTTGTCCGGCTCATCTATGTCCTCTCGCACAAAGTGCGCCATAGGCACACCCTACGTCGGGTGCGCATCCTGCGCAGCATCCCTCACCTGTAACTCAACACCCGCCCCTGCGGGCTCACCACGAACTTGCGCACATTGACAAATCCCGGTGGTCGCCGCTCCTCAAGCACCTGATAGGGCCGCTGCGGCAGGATGATCGCCCGCTCGGTCCGCGTTGCCCCGGTATCGACGCCGCGCCCCGAAAACGGATCCAGCGCGAACACCTCGCGTTCCACCGTCGAAAACCACCCGGTTCGTTCTTCCGTCACCCGCTCGCTCTCCAGCTCCTCGATGGTCCAGGCCAGGGCCCAGTCCTGCCCCTCGGGCGCGCGGGCATCGCGCAGCACTTCGCGCAGCGGCCCGGTCTGGCGGGTGAAAGCGTGGGAATACATCGGCCCGACATGGATGCGCTTCAGCAGTTTTGGATGCAGGTCGTCGAAATCCTCGTCGAAACCCTTCGCAATAGTCACCAGCTTCAGTCCGCCCACCGATTGTGCCATCAGGTGCGACTGCACCTCGGGCCAGCGCCGCTCATCGAGCGGCAGCGCGGTGCGTCCGGTATCCTCGACCTCCATCAGATAGATCGTCGGCAGGTTCACCAGGCTGTCATAGACCGCCCAATAGACCAGGAACCGGGTGCGCGGCGCCTCGCCGGAAATCCACTGGATGTCGGGGTCGTTACGCGCCCAGAACAGCTCGCCCTTCATCAGTTCCTGGTAATAGAGCCGCTGGCTCAAAGCGTATTGCAGCTTGGTCGGCAGTTCCCGGTCGCCGAGAATCTTGCGCACCATCTGCTCCTTAAGCGCCTGGACCGTCGGCATGTTCTCCAGGTGCCGCGCCGCCTGGGCGGCGTCGTTGGCCATCACCAGAAGCTCTTGGAACACCGGAAAACCAGATTCCACCCGGTCCATCTCCAGCGCGCCGAAATGCCGGCCGGTGTCACGCCCGACCATCAGGTATTTCATCGAAAGCGCCTGGAAAGTGTATCCGATGGCCACGACATAGCGGGTCATCACCTCGACCTCGCGCGCACTCAGTTGCCCCTCGGCCTGCATCTGTGCCGCGACATGGGTCAGGTGCTCGGTGATCTTCTCGAATTTGCGGAAATAGCGGCGGCTGGCAAACGTGTCCGTCAGCCCTACCTGATCGCGATCCCCGGTAATATCGTCGCGGCGGTCGGTGATATCAGTCATTTCGCTTCCCGAAATAGAGTCCGCGCATTGTGACGAAACCGTCGATGGCAAATGCCGCGAGACTCGGCGCCAACTCGTGGCGCGGCACTGCCAAACAACCCAACCCCAGGCAACACCAAGCCAAGCAAATGCAGCCCATCGCCAATCGCGCCGATCACAAAGAGGGAAATGCGCCGCATCCGGCCCCACTACTCCCCGTAGAGATTCTTGTCGTGCTTCTCGACGATCGCCGCGAACCGCCGGGCGAACCGCTCGTCGGCCTTGGCCTTGGCCTCCAGCACTTCGCGGGCAAACACCATGTGCTCCTCGTGGGCCTCCATCATGTCGGCCATCCGCTGGTTGGTCGCGGTGCCGATGGCGGCCATCGCGCTCTGGGCTTCCTTGTCGGTCTGCACCCCGATCTCGTTGATTCGGTGAGCCACGTCCTGCTGTTGCGCGGTTTTCAGCGACTTGGTCAGCGCGTCATACAGCACCACCCGCTGCTTGGTGTCGGTCTGCAGCTTGTTGATCAGCACCATCTGCGTCGCCGCCTGGTTCTGAAGCGAGTCGATCCAGGTCTTGCCCTTCTCGATATAGCGCTCCAGCGTCTGCGACTTCGCCAGTTTCACCTGCTCGTCCTGCACCAGCGCGTTGTATTTCGCATTCAGCTCGGCCAACTCGGTTTCCAGCTTGGTCCGCGCCGCCGCATCCTGTTCCACAGCGATCTTGTTCTCCAGCTCGATGATTTTCGGATCCATCGCCTGGATGTCGGCCCGCACGGTCTCTAGGTCGCCGACCGTCACTTCGCGGTCTTCCAGCGTTTCCGACAGGTTGCCCTCGACCGTGGTCTTCTGCCGGTTCAACTCGTCGAGCTGGCCCTGCAACAGCTTTGTAATGACGTCCGATTTGCCGATCAGGTCCTGCAGCTTGTCATCGATGCTGGCTGCACGGATGCGCTCGCCCCGCATCGAGTCCGCCTTGGCCTTCGAGAAAATGCCGACGAGGGTCTCCCAGCCGGTCTTCGAGCGCATCTCGTCGAAATCCTTGGAAAACGCCGCGGTGACATCGTCGAGTCCCATGATCAGTTCGGCGATATTGGCGTTCATCAGCTCGGTATGGGCGTGCACCTCGTCGAGCGTCGCGTTCTCGATATCGATGGCGATATCCTCGCCCGACTCCATCTTCTGCCGTGCCGTCTCGATGCGGCTGGTCAACTCGGCGATCTTCGCCTGTGCCTCGGCCACCTGCTTCTGAGATTCCTGCATCTGGGCTTCGAAATTCGCCATTCAGTACTCCTTCCACGGCAATCACTTGGGGTAGATATGGGCAGTGTTAATCCTTTTTACATCCACCGGGTCTCGCGTTCGGCGAAAGTGTTGCAAAACCGCACGGCAAAGGAAAGGGGAAAGGCGGCGCCGATTGTTCCGTCCTTCAGCTCTGCGGGTAACCTTTCGTTAAGCAAGGTTTATTCCTCAACCCCCACCGTGCGCCAGTCAGGATGCCAGCCAGCGTGCCAGCCGGGCGGCCATACGGCCATTCGGGGCAAAAGGTTAATTCTTACCGCCCCGACCCATTCCATTTCGGCATGGTTGGTCTCAGCCCACCACGTTGAACCCCGGTCCATAGGGATAGCCAGTGATGTTTTCGTTGCCCTCTTCCGTGATCACCAGAATGTCGTGCTCGCGATAGCCCCCGGCCCCCGGCTGGCCCTGCGGAATGGTCAGCATCGGCTCCATCGAGATCACCATGCCGGGCTGCAGCACAGTGTCGATGTCCTCGCGCAGCTCCAGCCCCGCCTCGCGGCCGTAATAGTGGCTCAGAACCCCGAAGGAATGGCCATAGCCGAAGGTCCGGTATTGCAGCAGGTCGCGCTCCTCGAAAAAGGCGTTGATCTGCTGCGTGACCTCGCCACAGTTCACCCCCGGCTTCAGCAGACTCATGCCATATTCATGCGCCGCAACATTGGCCTCCCAGATCTCCCGCGACGCGTCGTCCACCTCGCCCACGAACATCGTCCGCTCCAGCGCGGTGTAATAGCCCGAGATCATCGGGAAAGTGTTCAGGCTCAGGATATCCCCCCGCTCCAGCACCCGCCCCGTCACCGGGTTGTGGGCTCCATCGGTATTGATGCCAGACTGAAACCAGACCCAGGTGTCGCGATACTCAGCCTCCGGAAAAGACTTGGCAATTTCCAGCTCCATCGCGTCACGCCCGGCCATGGCCACGTCGATCTCGCGCACGCCCGGCTTCACCGCCTCGCGGATCGCAAAACCGCCCACGTCGGCCACCCGCGCGCCTTCGCGGATCAGAGCGATCTCGGCCTTCGATTTCATCATCCGCTGCCGCATCGCAGCCGGCGCCACATCGACCATGGTCAGCGGCTTCAGGAAGTCCTCCAGCTTGTCGCGCTGCGCCAGCGTCATGTGATCGCCCTCATAGCCAACCACGTTGCCCTCGCCCGTCACCGAGCGGACCGCACGCCAAAAGTTGTCGCGCTGCCAGTCGGTATAGGTGAGGTTGTCGCCATAGCACCGTCGCCAAGGCTGGCCCGCGTCGATGCCGGCGCTGATCGTAACGCAGGCGCTGTCGGTTACCACCAGCCCATAGGGCCGCCCGAAGCTGCAATAGAGGAAACCCGAGTAATAGGCGATGCCATGCATCGAGGTGAACACGGCCGCGCCCACCCCCATCTCGTCCAGTGTCCGGCGCAATGCCTTCAGCCGCGCGGCATATTCGGTTTCTGCAAACGGCAGCTTGGCCTTCTCGCCATTGTGGAAACGATACATTTCGGGACGTGCAGTCATATTGACCTCCTTGAAAAGAAGATCCCGGCGTTCAGGACTGTCTGGTAAAGCCCTCGTGCGGAGCGACGCCATCGCCCCGGGCCGTCCCCTCTCTTGCCGATCCCGCGCGTTCTGGCAAGATGTGAGTCACACAAACAAGGGAAAATCACCATGCAGGCCAAGCCGGGCAGCCGAAACCTCATAACCGATGTCGCCGGATTAACCGTCGGCAACGCTTCGGACGACATGATCAAGACCGGCTGCACCGTTCTGTTGGGGAACGAACCGTTTACCTGCGGCGTCTCGGTCATGGGCGGCGCTCCCGGCAGCCGGGAAACCGATCTGCTGGCGCCCGACAAGACGGTCGAACAGGTCGACGCCCTGGTCCTTTCAGGTGGCTCCGCCTTCGGGCTCGACGCTGCCTCGGGCGTGGCCGACAGCTTACGCGCCCAGGGCCGCGGCTTCGCCGTCGGCGATCAGTTGGTTCCGATCGTACCTGGCGCGATCCTTTTCGACCTGCTCAATGGCGGCGACAAGGCCTGGGCGTCCAACCCCTACAAGGCCCTTGGTCAACAGGCCCTGTCCGCCGCCGCTGCCAATTTCGATCTCGGCTCCATTGGCGCCGGCACCGGCGCCACTACCGCCAATCTCAAGGGCGGCCTCGGCTCGGCCTCGGTCGTACTGCCCTCCGGCCACACCGTCGGCGCCCTGGTCGCGGTCAACGCGCTTGGTTCGGCTACCGTTGCCGATACCCCGCATTTTTGGGCCGCGCCGTTCGAGATCGATGACGAGTTCGGCAGCCTCGGCGTATCGGCCACTTACCCCGCCGACCCGCACCTGCCCGACACCAAGCTTGCCAGCCACGCCAACACCACCATCGGCATCGTCGCCACCGACGCGACCCTCACCCAGGCGCAATGCACCCGGCTGGCCACCGCCGCGCATGACGGCTATGCCCGGGCCCTCGTCCCCTCGCACACTCCGATGGACGGCGATCTGATCTTCGCCGCCGCAACCGGGGCCACGCCGCTGGCAAATCCCATCGCCGACACGCTCTATCTCGGTCACGCCGCCGCCACCGCCATGGCCCGTGCCATCGCCCGTGCCATCTTCCACGCCACCCCTGCGGAAACCGACCAACTCCCCTGCTGGTCTTCTCTTTAGCTTCTTCTTCTGTTCGGTAAATACCTCGGGGGAGTGGGGGCTGGCCCCCACTCCGCCCCTATGCCAACAGCGCCTCGACCAGATCGCTGTCGCCGATCTCCAACGGCTCGATCACATCGAAATGGTGCCGCCCTTCGGCCACCGTCCGCTCACAGCCCCAGGCCTCTGAAAGCCACCGCGCCTGGTCGAGAAAGGCCGGCCGCTCATCCTCCCCCACCCAGACGGTCACCGGCACATCCAACCTGTCGCGCATCAGAACCGGGCTTTCCGCCTCCGCCTCGGCCGCGTCGAGCTTCAGATCGGCATTCATCGAAGTCTTCAGCAGCGGCCGCAGATCCGCCACCGGCGAAATCGGCACTACCTTTTGCAAACGTGCCGCCACCTCGCCCTCCAACATGCCCCGCGCCAGCATCCGTGCCACCAGATGCCCGCCAGCCGAATGCCCGGTCAGCCGCACTGGCCCCGCCACGATCCCGGCGGCGACGTCCACCGCCTTCGCGACCTGCCGGGTGATGTCTCGGATATGCACCGCCGGGCACAGATCATAAGACGGCATCGCCACCGCCCAGCCGCGCGCTACGGGACCCGCTGCCAGGTGCGACCAGTAGGAGCGGTCGAATTTCAGCCAGTAACCGCCATGCACGAACACCACCAGCCCCTTTGGCGTAGCTTCGGGCAGGAACAGGTCGAACCGCTCGCGCTCGCCCTGCCCGTATTCCAGGTCGAGTCGCGCGTGATCGTCGTGCGCCTCCCGCGTGCGCCACAGCCGGGCCGCCTCGGCCCAACGTGGCGGGTAGCCCTCTGCGCCGGAAATATGAGCCGCATTGGCGTAGGCGTCGTCCAGTTCCATACTGTTTCTCTCCCTTTCTGGCCCTAGACAATCCTACGCTGCAGTGCTTTGCCTTGGCGAGACCAATTCAATCACGCGAACCCGGGGGGCCCTGTCATGCTCGACACCGTCACAAATCTGAAATCCCTGCTCAACGATCCCAGCCTGCTCTGTGAAAAGGCCTATGTCGCGGGGGAGTGGGTGACAGGCGACAACGGCACGTTCGAGGTCACCAATCCGGCCCGCGGCGACGTCATCGCCAACGTGGCCGACCTTTCCCGCGCCCAGGTGGCGGTGGCCATCGACAAGGCCCATGCCGCCCAGAAGGACTGGGCAAAGTGGACCGGCAAGGAGCGCGCCGCGGTGCTGCGGCGCTGGTTCGACCTGATGATGGAAAACCAGGAAGACCTCGCCCGGATCCTGACCGCCGAGATGGGCAAACCCCTGGCCGAGAGCCGCGGCGAGATTGCCTATGGCGCCTCGTTTGTCGAATTCTTCGCTGAAGAGGCCAAGCGGATCTATGGCGACATGATCCCGGGCCACCAGCGCGACAAGCGGATCATGGTGCTGAAACAGCCGATCGGCGTCGCCGCCTCGATCACGCCGTGGAACTTTCCCAACGCGATGATCACCCGCAAGGCCGGCCCGGCGCTGGCCGCCGGCTGCGCCATGGTGGCGCGGCCCGCCAAGGAAACCCCGCTGTCGGCGCTGGTGCTGGGCGAGCTTGCCAAGCGCGCCGGCATCCCCGACGGGGTCTTCTCGGTCGTGACCTCGTCGCGCGCCTCGGACATCGGCAAGGAGTTCTGCGAGAACCCGAAGATCCGCAAGCTGACCTTCACCGGCAGCACAGATGTCGGCCGCATCCTGCTCAAACAGGCAGCCGACCAGGTTCTGAAATGCTCGATGGAGCTGGGCGGCAACGCGCCCTTCATCGTGTTCGACGATGCCGATCTCGATGCCGCCGTCGATGGCGCGATCATGTGCAAGTTCCGCAACAACGGCCAAACCTGCGTCTGCGCCAACCGGATCTATGTGCAGGCCGGCGTGTACGATGAGTTCGCCGCGAAACTGGCGGCAAAACTGGCCGAGATGAAAGTGGGCGACGGTCTTGAAGAGGACACCGCCTTTGGCCCGCTGATCAACGACGGCGCGGTTGAGAAGGTCCGGGAACATATCGACGATGCGGTCTCGAAGGGTGGCGAGGTCGTGTTCGGCGGCTCGCAGCACAATCTCGGCGGCACCTTCTTCCAACCCACCATCGTCAAGAACGTGACCCAACAGATGGCCGTGGCACAGGAAGAGACCTTCGGCCCGATGGCGCCGCTCTTCAAATTCGAGGACGAGGACGAGGTCATCGCCATGGCCAATGACACCATCTTTGGCCTGGCGTCCTATTTCTATGCCAAGGATCTCAGCCGGGTCTACAAGGTGGCCGAGGCGCTGGAATATGGCATCGTCGGCGTCAATACCGGCATCATCTCGACCGAGGTCGCACCGTTTGGCGGGGTCAAGCAATCGGGTCTGGGCCGCGAGGGCAGCCATTACGGCATCGACGAATTCTGCGAGCTGAAATACGTCTGCCTGTCGGTCTGAGCACTGGTTCAGACAGTTGCACGGCAGGGAAATTTCACCTGCCGTGCCTGCGACAGAGTAAAACATTCGCACATTAATATCTGTCTGCTAGTTAAATGTGCATGAATGATACATCTAAACCACGCCACGGACCCGTCGCGCCGCCTTCGCCGCACAAGATCCTGCGCAGCGCGATCGGCGCGTTCATTGGTCTCTCACTGGTCGGTTACATCGCCCAACTCATGCTGAATGACGAAAGCCTGACCTTCGAGATCGGCGCCTTCGGCGCCACCGCGGTCCTGCTCTATGCTGCGCCACTCAGTCCCTATGCCCAGCCCTGGAACGTGTTGGTTGGCCATGTCACCTCGGCCCTGGTCGGGGTGGCTGTGTTCCGGCTTTTCGGCGCCAACTGGTTCTCTGCTGCGCTTGCCGTCACCCTTGCCATTGCAGCGATGCAATTGACCAGTTCCATCCATCCTCCCGGCGGCGCCAGCGCCCTGATCGCCGTTCTCGGCGCGCCCGACCTGCATCAGCTCGGGTTCAGCTATGCATTCTTCCCGGTCGGTCTGGGCGCGCTGGTGATGATCGCCGTCGCCTTGGTGAGCAACAATATCGCCAATCCCCGGCGCTGGCCTGAATACTGGCTGGCCACCACCCCCATTGCCCGGTTGCATCCACAGCGCATACCGACAACCCCGCCGAATCGAGATCCCCTGCCCTGAGCACGGCGGCCCCTGCGACGAAGCTGTCCCTTTTCCCCGACCCGCGCCTTGCGCTTAGTTAAATTCCATGATCCGCATATTGACCTCACTGCTGTTCCTGCTCTCTGCCCTTCCGTCGCATGCGACCGGCCCCAGCTTTCCGCTGCATGGCAACTGGTGCGGGATCGGTCACAGCGGCGGGCCCTATTCGGCGGCTCCCATCGACCCGCTCGATGCCGCCTGCATGCGCCACGACATCTGTGCGGCGCAGCGCGGCGAGTTGAATTGCGGCTGCGACATCAGCTTCATGCGCGAGTTGCGCTATCAACGCTGGCCCAACCCGGTGATCGCCGACAAGGCCCGCGCGATCCACGATGCGATTGCCATGATGCCTTGCGCGAACCCCATGGGCATGGCCTACAAAGCCGCTCGTCTGGCTTCGGACATGACATCCGATACGGTCATCGGCCGGGAATTGCCGACAGATATCCTGCGGCGATGGGCCAAAGTGGTCTCTAGCGGCTTGTCCCGCTCCTACTGGTCACGCTGACAGCCAGATCCGCGCCGCCCGAAATTTTCTGTCGCAAGGGCGATCGCCCGAAAGTCTTTCAGGGATGGAGTTGGGGAAATCATATCTTTTATTGGCTCGGAGTGGACATGCACGCCCCCGCACGAAGGGCGGCGAAGCCGCCGCGCATCACCTCGATCTTGCTCGGATCTGGCGAGATGAAGTGCTCTGCAAATCCGGTAGATTTCCGGGCTGCGACCGGGTGATGCGTGGCTCAGTGCTCGATATCGCCTCCAGGCCAAATGCCGCCATTTTGTCCAGGCAACCTTGGAATGCCCTAGCCCTCTGTACCACCGTCCGCGTTTTTTGCGTCGGAGCCAGCACTGAGACAGGGTTGTCGCCCGGCCGCGGCCGCTGTCAAACGGCCGATGCTTTCTGTCAAAAGAACTTTTTCGAAGTCTCCGATCTGGTCGCCAAGAACATCGACAAAGGCCTGCCGCAGCAACACTCCGGACCTGATGAAAAGCTCGGGTTCGATATCCAGCCCCTCGTGCTGCTCTCGGATCTGGTTGCCCATCTCGGCCGCGCCCTGCCCGGTCGCCGTAGCGCGGGCCAGCATGGCGATCATCATCGAGAACATCTCTTTCTGCTTGTGAAAATCGCCCGTGAACATGTCTTTCACATCGGGGCGTTCCTCAAACAAGAGTTCATAGAACCGATCCACGATCTCGTGCCGACAGGCATAAACCTTGCCCAGGCAATTGTTCAGCCGCCCGTTGAAATGCATACTCACGTCGAAACCCCTTAAGCCTGCTCCACCACCCGGCGAGGCTAGGGCGCGCAACTTAAGATCGGGTAAAGAATTCTGCGCCGGCCAAGGATTGACGCTCGGGGGGCGTCATACAATCGTGATGCGCATGGACACGAGCAGCGAAAACCTGGCCCTTGCGGCCTCGGACGGCGATGCTGCCGCCTTCTCGGCCCTGCTCGAACGCCATTACGACGCGCTGTTCCGATTCTGTTTCCGCCTCACCGGTGCGCGCGACCAGGCCGAGGACCTGACCCAGGACATTTGCGCGGCCTTGCCGGCCAAGCTCGCAAGCTTCCGCGGTGAGGCGCGCTTCACGACATGGCTCTGGCGGGTGGCAGTCAACGCCGCCCACGACCGCCGCCGCCGCGCCACCACACGCGTCCGGCATGCTGACGGCTGGGGCGATTGGGAGAAAAACCGCCGCGCGGTCATTAGCGAAACAGCCGAGGCCATCGACTGGCTGACCCAGGCGATGCGCGCTTTGCCGGAAGACCTGCGCGACACGCTGGCGCTGGTGCTCGATGACACCACCCACGCCGAGGCCGCGCAAATCCTGAACATCTCCGAGGGTACCGTCAGCTGGCGCATCTCGGAGGCAAAGAAACACCTGCGCGCCTTGCGCGCCTCAGAGGACTGGCCATGAGCGACGAACTCGACGATCTCAAGCGCCTGATGGAACAGGCCACGCCCGCCCCGGACCCGGACGTCAAGGCCGCGCATCTGGCATTGGCGCAAGAAAACTACAATGCGCTCCAAGAAAACCGCGCCGGAACGCGTCCAACCTCTGACCGCCCCGCATCGGGGCTTTTCAGAGGAGTGAAAACCATGGTCTCGCATCTCACCAGCCGCGGCG
This sequence comes from Marimonas arenosa, assembly GCF_030848945.1. Taxonomy (GTDB): domain Bacteria; phylum Pseudomonadota; class Alphaproteobacteria; order Rhodobacterales; family Rhodobacteraceae; genus Marimonas; species Marimonas arenosa. The sequence goes on along the minus strand of NZ_JANHAX010000003.1, from coordinate 224,542 downwards.
CACTTGCCGCCACCACCGCAATCGTCGCGGTGGGTATCGTCATTGCCTTGCCGCAACTGACCGAAAACTCCCTGTCGGACCTGCTGGACAAACCTCAGACCCGCACGCCAATGCCGGGCGACGAAACCCAGCCCGTTCCACCTGTTGCCGAAACAGTTGAGCAGGTCGCAACTGGAGCGGACGAGACAGCCGTCGCCGAGAAACCGCGGCAAATGGATGAATCCGCCGAGGTGGGCGTCCTGTCCCGACTTAACGCCGATGCAGAACCGGGCGTCGGTCAGCCGACAACGAGCGACACCGGTTCCGAAACCATTCCTCCGGCTGCGCCACAAGGGCTCGATCAGGCCGCAACCGGAAGACATACGGGCCAGCTCATGCCCGCTGCGCCCCCGGAGGAGGAAAAACAAGCCACAACCCAAACACCCAAACCCAAAGCTTCCCCCGCGCGCGATCGCCGCGCGTTTTCAGATGGGGTAATCAGCGGCTTCAACGGCGGGCTCACGCGACAGTCCGCACCGGAAGCGACGATCATGCCATCACCCGACTACGACGTTTCACCACTGCCCAAACCTAATACCGAGGCCTTCCCCGAGTCCGAGCAGAACCCGCTCAAGATCACCGCTGAAGAGCCGGTCTCGACCTTTTCGATCGATGTCGATACCGCCTCCTATGCCGTGGTCCGGTCCTCGATCACGCGCGGTCAGTTGCCCCCGCAAGAGGCCGTCCGCATCGAGGAAATGATCAACTATTTCCCCTATAACTATCCTGCGCCCGAGGCCGGCGAAGCCCCGTTCAAACCCACCGTCACGGTCACGCCGACACCGTGGAACGACGGCACCGAGCTCGTGCATATCGCCATCCAGGGCCGCGCACCGGTCACCGAGGATCGCCCGCCGCTTAACCTCGTTTTCTTGATCGACACTTCCGGCTCGATGAACCAGCCCGACAAATTGCCACTTCTGAAGCAAAGCCTGATGCTGATGCTGCCCAAGCTCAGCGAAGAGGACCAGATCGCCATCGTTACCTATGCCGGCAGCGCGGGACAGGTTCTGGCTCCGACCCCCGCCACTAATCGGCTGACCATCCTCGGCGCATTGAACAACCTGCGCGCCGGCGGCTCAACCGCCGGGCAGGCCGGGTTGCAACAAGCCTATGCCGTGGCCGAGGGCATGGCTTCAGAGGGCGAAGTGACCCGCGTGATCCTCGCTACCGATGGCGATTTCAACGTCGGGCTGTCCAATCCCGAGGCGCTTAAGGATTTCATCGCCGACAAGCGCGAGAGCGGCACCTATCTGTCGGTCATGGGCTTCGGCCGCGGCAATCTCGACGACGCGACGATGCAGGCGCTGGCCCAGAATGGTAACGGCCAGGCCAGCTATATCGACACGCTCTCCGAGGCGCAGAAAGTGCTGGTTGACCAGTTCTCGGGCGCACTGTTCCCGATTGCCAACGACATCAAGATCCAGGTCGAGTTCAACCCCGCCACCGTCGCCGAATACCGCCTGATCGGCTATGAAACCCGCGCCCTGAAACGCGAGGACTTCAACAACGACAAGGTCGATGCCGGCGATATCGGCGCCGGCCATTCGGTGACCGCGATCTACGAGATTACCCCTGCCGGCTCACCCGCCCGCCTGTCCGATCCGCTGCGCTATGGCACGACGGAACCCGCCGCCGACATCACCGCCGAACTGGGCTACCTCAAGCTGCGCTACAAGGAACCGGGCCAGGCACAAAGCCGGCTGATCGAGGTTGTGATCCTGCCCGAGATGGGCGAGGCCAACGGCGACACCCGCTTCGCCACCGCGATCGCGGGTTTCGGCGAACTGCTGACACGTTCGCAATTCACCAGCGACTGGCAGTTCTCCGACGCTATCGCGCTGGCCAGTGAATCGCAGGGCGACGACCCCTTCGGCTATCGCGCCGAGGCGGTCCGCCTGATGCGCCTGGCCGAGAGCCTGTCGCGGTAGGGTGGGCTTTCACCCCACCTGCTCGTCACGAAAAAAAGGCCCGGGAGAAACCTCCCGGGCCTTTTGCATGGCTGCCGCCGAAGGATCAGTTGACGGTTTCGGCATCCACAATGTCCTTTTCGACCGCTTCGCCCTTGGCGATCTCGATCCGGCGCGGTTTCAGCGCTTCGGGGATCTCTTTCACCAGGTCGATATGCAGCATGCCGTCGGTATGGGTCGCGCCCGTGACGCGCACGTGATCAGCCAGCTGGAAGCGGCGCTCAAACGCGCGGGTAGCAATGCCGCGATGCAGGAACACACGATCGCCATCCTCGTCAGCCTTGCGGGCGGCGACGATCAGCGCGCCTTCCTTGACCTCGACGCTCAGGTCGCTGTCGGAAAAACCGGCAACGGCGATCGAGATGCGATAGGCGCCGTCGGCAGTTTTCTCGATGTTGTAGGGCGGGTAGGTTGGATGCGCCACGTCGCCGGACAGAACCCGGTCGAACATGTCGGCAATCTGATCGAAGCCGACGGTGGCACGGTAAAGCGGTGCAAGATCAAAGTTTCGCATAGGTCATCCTCCATTGAGCGATAACTGGAATTTGCCTTCCGTTTTCGGACAGGCACGACAGTTCCGAGGCCCAAATTGGCACCCCGACAACAGAAACTTGGTAATGCGATTTCCGGATTTCAAGACATCGGTATTATCGTCACCTGCCGAAAAACACGCGGGCTGGAAACCGAACGAGCAACGCCGGCAAGACCTCAGTTCTTGATGAACTTCGCACCGCTCGAAGAATTGCGCGTGCCGACGGTGATACGGTTTTCCCTCGGTGCCGGCGCGGCGCTGAACGCGCCCTGTCCCTGCGCCAAAGCGGCTTTCAAAACAGCCAGAGGCCCTTCGAGCTGTGTGCCCAGCGACACCTTGTGCCCCGCCACCTCGGCCTTGGCCGAAACCACCGAGACAATCCGCGGCACGCCGTCCTGGAAGCTGAAGACCGGTGCGCCGGACGAACCGAAATCAGCCTCGCAGCTCATTATAAGCATCCCCGACTGCCGTGCCATCACCCGGCAGGCCTCCTGCATCGATGGCGCCTCCGAACGCTCTCGCGCATAGGAGACCACCCCGATGCGGTCACCCTTTTTCGGGCGTTGGTCGGTCGCGAACGGGACCACGGTGGTATTCCGAATCGGGTGGTGTAGTTCAAGCAGCGCCACGTCGTTGCGCACCCGGTCGGCCGACACCTTGCCGTTATAGACATATTCGGGATGCACCACGGCTCGCCTGACCCAGCGATAGGCCGACGCCCGGCCATTCCGCCAACCCGCCAGGAATTCGATTTCCTCATGGTTGATCTGCGCACCGCTGAGGCTGTCATACAGGCAATGCGCCGCCGTCAGCACGAGATCCGGCGCAATCAATGCACCGGTGCAGAACCCTTTGCCGCCGATGTCGAGCCGTCCCACGGCCTCCCAGCCGCGGCTGTCGTCGCCGGTATCGAGCCGTTTCAGCCGCGTATCCTCTGCCGTCGCCACCCCGGCGACACAGGCAAAGAAAATCATAACAACCGTGCGAAACATGACTGCTCCCGAAACCTTCCCCTCCCCGCGCCTAGCGCAGAGTTTTGGCAACATTAGGGCAAGCCGTTATGCAAAACCATTAAGTTTTCGCGGTTTCGGGCCGCCCGTGGCCCAGTCGAGCAGTTCCACCGTGTGCACCACCGGCACGTCTGTACCTGAGCCGATCTGCACCATGCAGCCGATATTGCCCGCCGCAATTACGTCCGGCGCCTTGGCCTCCAGTGTTTTCACCTTGCGCGCTTTCAGTTCGGTCGAAATCTCGGGTTGCATCAGGTTGTAGGTCCCGGCCGAACCACAACAGAGATGGCTGTCGGCAGGTTCAACCACCTCGAAACCTGCGCGTTTCAGCAGGGTCTTGGGATGGGTCTTGATCTGCTGGCCATGCTGCAGTGAACAGGCCGCGTGGTAGGCCACGCGCATCCGCTTCACCGCCCCCTCGGGCAGATCAAGCTGCATTAGAAGCTCGCTGACATCCATCGCGATCTCGGCCACCTGTGCCGCCTTCGCTGCCAGCGGTTCGTTGCGGAACATATGGCCATAGTCCTTCACCGTGGTGCCGCAGCCAGAGGTATTGATCACGACGGCGTCGAGGCCCGGGCCCGCCATTTCTGCCGCCCACGCCTCAATGTTTTTCGCCGCTGTCTTATGCGACTCGCGCTCCTTGCCCATGTGATGGGTCAGGGCCCCGCAGCAACCCGCACCCTTTGCAATCACCACCTCGCAGCCCAACCGCGTCAGAAGCCGAATCGTGGCATCGTTGATATCGGTATCGAGCGCCTTCTGAGCACAACCCGTCATCAGCGCCACCCGTTTCTTCCGCTCGCCCGCCGCGCAGAATGTCTGCGGATCGTCGTTGCGGCTGACCGGCGGAATGCTTTTCGGCGCCATGTCCAGCATGGCGCGCAATCGCTTGTCCGGCATCGCCCAGGCAAAAGGCCGACCGATCTTGGCCCCCAGAAGCGCCAACCTGAACCGGGTCGGATAAGGAAGGATGCGGGCCAGAACCCAGCGCAACGTGCGGTCCATGAAGGGCCGGTGATAGCGTTTCTCGATATAGGCCCGAGCGTGATCGACCAGATGCATGTAATGCACGCCCGAGGGGCAGGTCGTCATGCAGGCCAGACAGCTCAGGCAGCGGTCGACATGTTTCACCGTCTTGGGGTCCGGCACCCTCTCGTTTTCCAGCATGTCCTTGATCTGGTAGATCCGGCCCCGCGGACTATCGAGCTCGTCACCCAGCACCTGGTAGGTGGGGCAAGTCGCCGTGCAGAACCCGCAATGCACGCAGGACCGCAAGATGTCATTGGCCCGCTGGATGCCGGGATCCTTGAGCTGCTCTTCTGTGAAATTCGTCTGCATTTAACCTGCCGTCATCGTCAGCGACAATCCGAACCACGGCAATGTCACCGCCGCCGCGCCCATCGCCGCGCTCCACTTCCTCTGCCGCCCGAACCCGCGCACCAGCGCCCAGGCCTGCACTGCCGTCGCGATAGTAGTGATCCAGCCCAGCCACAAGCAGGCCAACCAGACCACTGCCACCGCCGCGCCGTCCGGGCCCCAAACCCGCATCGCGTACGCCGCCACCAGCAGCCCCGTCGCCGAGGCGACACCCATCGCGAAACGGCTCCGCGTCGGCGCGGGCCGGATCAGCCCCAGAAAAATCACCGGCCCGACCAGAATGAAAACGATATACGCGATCAAGAGTTCCATTGGTTTGTCATCCCATCAAGCCGGGGTTCAGAATACCCTTGGGATCGAACCTATCGCGCAAACCTTGCGAAATCTTTTGGATCGCCAGCGGCTCCGGGTGGAAAACCGGCAACCTTGCCCGCGTCTCTTCGCTCGCGCGCACCAGCGTGGCGTGGCCCCGCAATCCCGCCGGCCGCATGTCCGCTCCCTGTGGCGTCAACGCCCAGACCAGCCCGCCACCCCAGTCATAAAGCACCGCGACCGCGCCCATCTCTCTCAAGGCCTCGCCCAGCGCCGGCCCGTCCGACGGTTTCACCGAATAGCGCCAGACGTCGCCTGCCCTTTCATGAAAGGCCTCCACATCCCGAACCCAGCGCCAGCCCGCCGCGGTGCGCTCCGGGTCGGTTTCGACCGTAATCGCACCGAATTCCGACAACAGGTCCCTCAGACGGCCAACGCGATACTCCACACTGTCGGTGAACCCCTCGATCCGGATCATGGTCACCGGATCGCCGTCCATGCCAACTGGCATATGCGCCGCACCCGTCACCTCGAAAGGAGAACCCAGCGCCCGGGTCATCGCCGCGACGGCCCGAGTGTCGTCCAACCCTTCGATCAGCAGCACTGCCCGGCTGGGCGGCGTTGGCAACACCTTGAAACTGACCTCGGTCAGAACCCCCAGCGTGCCGCGGCTGCCCGCCATCAGCTTCACCAGGTCATAGCCGGTGACGTTCTTCATCACCCTGCCGCCATTCTTCAACACCCGGCCCATCCCATCGACGAACCGCACCCCAAGCAGGAAGTCGCGGCACGCCCCCGCCTGAACCCGGCGCGGCCCGCTGACATTGGCAGCCACCACCCCGCCGATGGTCGGCTCGCCCGACGTCCCCAACAGCCCGCGATGGTCCATCGGCTCGAACGGCAGCCGCTGCCCCTCGGCTGCCAGCCGGCGCTTGATCTCAGAAACCGGCGTGCCGGCCTGCGCTACCAGTGTCAGCGCGCCCGGCTCATAATCGACCACGCCCGACATCTGCGCCGTACTCAATACGTCGCCATCGACGACCCGACCCACAGGTCGCGTGTCCCCTCCGACAACCCTGAACGGCCCCTCGGCCGCTACAATCATCTCGCTCAGTTCGCTTTCAGAAACCGGTTTCATTCTTCATCTTGCCAAAAATATTCCGGGGGTCCGGGGGCAGCGCCCCCGGGGTTCTCTCATGCAGCCCGCCGTTCGGCAGAAGCCTCCAACGGAAACACCTTGGCGGGGTTCAACAGCCAGGCCGGGTCGAACACGTCCTTCACCGCCATCTGGATCTCCAGATCATCCGGAGCGAACTGATCCACCATCAGATCGCGCTTCTCGATGCCGACGCCATGTTCGCCGGTCAGGCAACCGCCCACCTCGACGCAGAGCCGCAGAATGTCGGCACCGAACGCCTCACACAGCTCCAGGTCTCCCGGCTTGTTGGCATCGAACAGAATGAGCGGGTGCATGTTGCCGTCGCCGGCATGGAACACGTTGCCGACGTCCAACCCGTATTCCTTGCTCATCTCGCCGATCCGCCGCAGCACGTAAGGCAGCTGGCTGACCGGGATCGTGCCGTCGAGACACATGTAATCGTTGATCTGCCCCATCGCCCCGAAGGCGGATTTCCGGCCCAGCCAGATTTTCGCACTTTCCTCGGCACTGCCGCTTTCGCGCAGTTCCACCGGGTTGTGCTTGCGCGCGATCTGCAGGATCACGCCCAACTGTTCATCGATCTCGGCGTCCGAGCCCTCAACCTCGACGATCAGCAACGCCTCGCAGTCCGGGTACCCGGCCCCGGCAAAAGCCTCGGTTGCTCGGATGCAGGGACGGTCCATGAACTCGATCGCCACCGGCAGCACACCGGCCTTGATGATATCGCTAACGACCTGACCCGCGACCTCATTGCTGTCATAACCCATCAACACCGGCCGTGCGCCCTCGGGTTTTCTGAGAATGCGCAGGGTCGCCTCTGTCACCACGCCCAGCTGGCCCTCGGAGCCGCAGATCAGCCCGAGCAGGTCATAGCCCGCTGCGTCGAGATGCGCGCCGCCGATCTCGATCACGTCGCCCTGCATTGTGACCATGGTGACCCCCAGCAAGTTGTTGGTGGTTACTCCGTATTTCAGGCAGTGCGCACCGCCGGAATTCATCGCGATATTGCCGGCAATCGCACAGGCCAACTGCGAGGACGGGTCGGGAGCATAGAAGAACTCCTCTTCCTCGACCGCGCCGGAAACGCTCAGGTTGGTCCGCCCGGTCTGCACACGAATGGAGCGGTTATCGTAGTCGACGTCCAGCACTTCGTTCATCCGCGCCACGCCCAGGATCAGGCTGTCGGCGGTCGGCAGCGAGCCCCCGGCCAGCGAGGTGCCGGCGCCGCGCGGCACCACTGGCACGCCCATCTCGTGGCAGATTCGCAGCACCGCGGCGACTTCCTCGGTGTTCGACGGCAGCACCGCCGCCAGCGGTGGACAGCGATAGGCGGTCAGCGCATCGCATTCATAGGCCCGTGTCTCGGCCTCTTCGAAGATCACCGCATCGTCCGGTAAAACCTCGCGCAGTCGTGTCACAAGTTCCGGCTTCCTCGCCATCAACTGTGCATCGGGCTCGGGCATCTGCATCGATCATTCCTCCGCGGTGCGTAAAATTGGTAAAAAAATATAACCAATTCTATGGAAACGCAAGCCGTGATCTCGGCTGATGCGAATATACCTCACCTCACGGCCGGGCACGAAGAGTTGAGTCCTCATTTCGCGGTGTACGCTGTTATATCCGACACATGATCCGCAGCTTTTCGATATCCGCCCTCCTGATGGCCGCGCTCGCCCTGCCTGCCCAGGCGGAAAGCCCGGAAATCGTGGCCGCAACGGCACAACGAGTCGGCATGGGCTGGCGCATTGACGTGACCCTCAGACATGGTGATACCGGTTGGGAGCACTACGCCGACGGCTGGGAAGTTCTCGACGCCGGCGGCAACCGGCTGGGCTATCGCGAACTGATGCACCCGCATGTTGACGAACAGCCCTTTACCCGCGGACTCGTCAACGTGATGCTGCCGGACGGTATTCGCGAAATCCATATTCGCGCCCGGTGTTCGGAAAACGGCTGGGCCAGAAAAACCGTCCCAGTCGCGTTGAGACACTGACCCGACGCGAAAAGCCCGGCACGCAACGAACCCGAACGCGCATTTGCCCCAGCGGAGGCGGGCACCTGCCTGCGATCGCGTCTGACCTCTTTTCCAGACGCCGGTTTTGCGCCATACGATCTCCTATGAGCAGCAAAGACACCCAGCCTCGCGGCCTGAAGGACCGTGTGCAATTCGTCCTGATCCGCGGTGCGCTATGGCTGATGCATCGCCTTCCCTACCGATGGCGCGTGCCTTTTGCCGGCTGGATCCTGTCCCGGATTGTCGCCCCGCTGGTGGGCTGGCGCAAGCGCATCGAGTCAAACCTGCGACTCGTCATCCCCGAGATCACGCAAGCCGAGATCACTCGCATCCAGCGCGCCGTGCCTGACAACTTTGGCCGCACCTTGGCCGAGCTGTTTTCAGCCGATGAGTTTCTGCCGATCGCCCGGGCCACTCCGCTCGAGGGCCCTGGCATCGCAGCGCTGGATCAGGCCCGCGCCGAAGGCCGCCCGTCGATCCTGGTCTCGGGCCATTTCGGCAATTATGACGTGGTCCGCGCTGGGGTGATTGCCCGCGGGTTCGAGGTGGGCGGCATCTATCGCCCGATGAACATCCCCCAGTTCAACGACATCTACGTCACCAATATTTCAAAGATTGGCCAGCCATTGTTTTCCCGCGGACGCCGCGGCATGGCCCAGATGATGCGCTTTCTCAAAGGCGGCGGCACGTTGGCCGTGCTGATCGACCAGCGGCTGAACAATGGCGTGGCGCTGAAATTCTTCGGTCACAAAGCCTATACAGCGCTGTCTTTTGCCGAGCTCGCTTTGAAATACAATGCTACGCTGGTGCCGTGTTACGGCATTCGCCAGCCAGACGGCCTTTCCTTCCGGGCCGTTCTTGAGGCCCCGATCCCCCATAGCACGCCGGAAGAGATGACCCAGGCTTTGAACGACAGCCTCGAGGCCATGGTTCGTCGTCACACCGGCCAATGGTTTTGGATTCACAACCGCTGGAAGGAAATTCCCACCGCTCAGACCGCACAGGAGACCGCGTCATGAAGATCGCCCACCGCGAGATCGGCCCAACCCACCCGCCCCTGGTGATCGCCGAGATCGGCATTAATCACGGTGGCGATCTCGCCGTCGCCAAGGAGATGGTCCGGCTGGCTGCCGGCGCCGGTTGCGAGATGATCAAGCACCAGACGCATATCGTCGAAGACGAGATGACCGACGAGGCAAAGCAGATTTTCCCGCCCAATGCCGATGTCTCGATCTGGGACGTGATGGCGCAATGCGCACTCTCTCGCGACGACGAGGTCGAGCTCAAGCGCTATACCGAAGAGCTGGGGATGATCTGGATCTCCACGCCCTTTTCCCGCGCCGCCGCCGACTTCCTCGAAGAACTCGAAGTGCCCGCCTACAAGATTGGAAGCGGCGAAGCCGACAACCTACCGCTGATCCGACACATTGCCCGCAAGGGTAAACCGGTTATCCTGTCCACCGGGATGCAGACCATCGAGACGATGCGCGCTTCGGTGCAGGTCTTGGAAGACGCCGGCGTCGACTACGCCCTGCTCGAATGTACCAACCTCTACCCGTCGCCCGCAGAAATCGTGTCGCTCAAGGGCGTGACAGAACTCAAGAGGGCCTTCCCCAATGCCGTTGTCGGCTTCTCGGACCATTCCATCGGCCCGGAAATGGCGCTGGCAAGCGTGGCGCTCGGAGCCTGCATTCTCGAACGCCACTACACAGACACACGTTATCGCAAGGGGCCCGACATTTCGTGCTCGATGGACCCGGCCGAACTGCGCTTCCTGATCGACCGGAGCCGTGAAATCTGGATCGCCGCCAACAACGACAAGAAACGCACCGGCCCGGAGGAAGACGTCTATCGCTTCGCCCGCGCTTCGGTCGTCGCCGATGCCGACCTGCCGTCCGGCCACGTGATCCGCGAACAGGACATCTGGGCCCGCCGCCCCGGATCAGGTGAAATCCCGGGCTACGAGTTCGACAAGGTTGTAGGCCGAACGCTGAAGGTGGCCGTCAAGCACAACCAGCAGCTCAAGTGGAGCAACCTCTCCGATGCGTAAACTCGACGGCGCCCGACGTCACGACATCCTCCGGCTTCTCGGAGACCGTACCGGTCTTGTCGGTGTCGAGCTTGGCGTCGCCGGTGGCGGGTTTTCCAAGCGCATGGTCGACTCGGGGAAGTTCGAGACCTTCTTCGGCGTCGACATGTATGCCGACACCCATGACGTGGACCAGTACAAGGACGCGCTGCGCCATGTCGGCCTGTTTGCGCCTTACAAGCTTTTGCGGATGAGCTTCGCAGAGGCCTACGACTTGTTTGACGACGAAAGTCTCGACTTCATCTATATCGACGGCTACGCTCATACCGGACAGGAAGGCGGCGAGACCATCTGGCACTGGGCGCGCAAGGTGAAACCGGGCGGGCTGATCGCCGGCGACGACTATCACGAGGACTGGCCGCTGGTGAAGGAAGCGGTCGACCTGTTTGCCGAAGTCACCAGGTTCGAACTCTGGGTGACGACCGAGGTCGAACCCGACGTCAACTATGCCGCCCACCCCACCTGGGGCATGATCAAGACCGGTCCCGTTTCGGGCGACCCACCGAGCGAACTGGTCTCGCGCGGCAAGGCGGCGTCGACCCGAGTCGCGCGCAAACGCGCTGCCGCGAAACGGTTTGACGGCTGGTTGCAACGAATTGTCGGTGAAAAGCGCTATCAAGAACTGCGACAGTGGAACCGCGCCCGCAAGGCCCGGCGCAAATCACGCAAGACAGGCCGCTAGGCGTCACGGCCGGCTGGTTTCTGCGGAAGCCGGCGGTTCAACGCTGCACAACACCATCAGGTAGTTGCGCGGCTCCAACCGTTCGATTTCTGCCAACCGGCCCGCCTTATCGATCCGTCGCAGTGTCAAAAGCGCAGCAAGGCCGCGGGCCAGTCTGCGCAGGCTTTTCGGCAACCGCCCGATGAAACCAGCCTCGACCGGTTCATGGAAATGGCGATACCCAAGCGCCCGCAGCGCCTCGAGAGACGCCGCGGTCCCTCCGGAAATCTCGTCCTTCAGCACTTCCAGCATGACAACGGGGTGATGCCGGACGATCGTCTCGCGCGCACCTTCGATCGCCTCGGCCTCGTGGCCCTCGATGTCGAGCTTAATGAACGACACCGCCTCGCAAGCTTGAACTTCGGGCACATTGTCGATCCGCACCAGGTCAAACGGTACGCGATTGCCATCGCGGCCTTCCGAGCGCTCGATGGACGAGGCCGCGAGGTTAGTGCGATCCTCGACGATCTCGATCGTCCCGGCCTTTGACGACGCCCCTAGATTGAGTGGCACAATTCTGTCCGACAATCCCGCATTCACCTGGAGCAGCGCGAAATTTCGGGGGTGGGGCTCGAAGGAAATCACCTTGGAAAAATGCTGGGCGAAAAACACGCTGTGGTTTCCGATATTTGCCCCGACATCAAGGCACGCCGACCCATCGGAAAGGCCTGGAAACACGTCCCGTGCCAGCAGTACAAGCTGGTCGCGCTCGTATTGGCCCTCGAGATGGATGAAAGTGGTGATCAGGTCAAAGGAATAGCAGGCCAGCTGTGGATAGCGCGCCAGATGCTCGCGGTTCGCCTTGTTGAGGAACCGGCGGACGAAAAAGTAGGAAATCGCGTTCATGCCGTTTCGTCCTTCCAGTCGGGCAGATCGACCACCCGCCATAGGCCCAGCATCTTGTTCGGCATTTGCCCCTTCACATGCTCCTGCCCCTCTTCCAGAAGCCTGACTGGCGCCGGCAGGTCAAACGGCGGGGCCTGAAGGTCGATCGAGCGCCATTGGCCCGTGGAAATCTCATCATTGGACCCGGTTCCAGGATAGGTCGTGGTCAACAGCCACTCGGACCCGGACACCTTTATGTTTCGAAGCGCCGCCTTCACGTGGACGCTGGACAGGTGCACGAGGCAGTCGCGCACCAAAACAAGGTCGTGTCTCGGCACGGGCCCCTTGATCAGGTCGATCACCTCGAAAACCACGCCGTCGCAGGCATATGCCGCGCGGTTTGCCTCGATCAATTCTGGCACGATGTCACCGCCGGTATAGCGGGCTACGCCCAGATCGATTTTAGCCATCCAAAAATAATCACCGCAAGGCAGATCGAGAAAACTCTCGACCTTCAATTCATTCACCAGCGCCGGTAGCTTTTCGCGAAGCTCCTTGGTGGCCTCAAGGTTCGACCCCTTGCCCGAGCGCGACTCTGCATCGCCCCATTTGTTGTGCCGGTAGTAGGCCGAAAACACTTCGGCTGGCGACTTGCGGGCCAGTTTCCATTTCCGGATGGCTTCCTTGATACGCCCCATGTGCCCTGTCCGTTGCTCGATTAGCGGGAACCGCCCGCCGTTCTTTACCCGTTCATCCGGTTCCCGGACCATACATCTATGGCCGAATGTGAAACTTGTTCCGACGCTCTGCCTTTCGCGGCAACGCCCTACTAGGTCACGCGCCGCCGTAACACAGAATGACCCGGCGCCTATGTTTCCGGTTGTTCGACGCAACCCATCACAGAACTAGCTTCGGACGATGGTCAGCCGGCCCTCAGCCTCCCATTTCTGGATGAGCCGACCCTCCGCAGCGAAATCGTGCGGGGTTTGGTATCCCGCAGGATTGTAATACGTCTCGGTGGCGCCGAAATCGAACCCGTAAAGAGTGATGCGCCCTTCGAAGCCCAGCCGCAACAGCCAGCTGATCATCATGAAGCCCGACGAGGGCCGCCGACCGATCAGGCGACGGTCCCGTGTCCAGGCGCTGAAGGGATAGAACAGAACCCGGCGCAGCTGATCGCGGCGGGTCAGGTGCAGGTGCCGCAGCTTGGGCGTCAGCAGGCAGATCAGGTCTGGGGCGAACTGGCTGTCGATCTCCTCTGCCGTCACTTCGGGTGAAAGCGACACGATATCGGTGCGCCTGCCCTGCGCCGCCGGCGCCCGGACGAAACCCTTGTTGAGCCGCACCACCACGCCCTCGGCATCGATCCGCGCTCCGAATTCGGTATCGAGCAGGCTACGCGCGTTGCCCACCACGGCGACTGACCGCTCGCCGATATACCTCGCCAGGCGGCGGTCGGAATTGCGCGCGAGCTTCAGGAACAGAGCGCGCGGCGCCTGATAGAGATACTTCCGCGGCCATGCCTTGACGCGGTCCCGGTCCATCAGTCCCGCTCCGGATCACCGCCACAGGCACGCCAATATTCGACAGCCCAGGGCACCCGGCCCCGGCCCCAGTGGGGCCCGATCCCCCAGAGTCCGGGGCGAACCAGGTCGATCGGCCGCGGATCACCATGAAAGGCGACCACGCGTGTATCGGGCGGCGGCAGCTTCGGCCGCTGGAGAAGCCCCAGCAGTGCAGGACGGCGCAGGTGATACTTGAAGCTCAGCACCCATTCCGCCGGCCAGAACGTTATGGCACCCTCGGGCAATTCGCCCTGCAAAAAAATCTGTTCAATCCGGTATTTCGAAACCGCCGCGTCATGGTCGACCATGAAACGGTCGCAGATCTCGGGAAATTGCCCGGCGGTGAAGGCGAATACCCCCGTCCCGGCCATCGGAGCAGCGTCGCCGCCCAGACGGCTCCAGTTCGAGCTGGTATCGATGCAAACGACGTCACCGGGATAAGCAAAGAGGTCATCCAGCGGTCCCGTGATCACGCTGTCGAGATCCAGAAAAAGGCACCGTCCCTGGATGTCATAGAGTTTCTCCATGAACACCGACAGCTTGGGCCAGCCACCCTTTTTCCAGTTTAGATCTGACAGGCCCATATCGGGGATCGGGTAAGCTTCAATCTCCGGCAACAGACCTTCGGCAACGTCGGTCAGACAGACGAAACGGAAGTCACCGCTCAGATGCCGCCGTACCGCGCGATAGAGCACGTTGACATAAGCCGCTGAATAGAGCGTGCCCCATTTCATGCAGATGACGGTCTTGTCGCTATCCATGATCGGCCTGTTACAGAACGGTTTTCCGTTTCCCGCCCGTCATACGCAGCACGGTCTTTGACCGCCACCTTTTTCTACCGGGCATCCGCGCCAGGATCATAGCTGTCCCGGACCCAGTCGAGAAAACCGATCCCGGCCTCATGGGCGGGTTGGTAGAGTGCGAAGAACTCGGACAAGACCGCTTTCTTCGAAAATTTGTTGTGAGCGTGTCGCCATGTCAGTTGCCTGGCGGCGTCTTTCGGCGACGTTCCCTTGAAGTGCATGAGATAGATCCCGGCGACGAAGCCGGTTCTGTCGGCCCCGGACTTGCAATGGATCATCAGAGGGCGCGGAGCCCGTTCCAGAACCTCGACCAAATCAAGCACGATTTTCTTGCTCGGCAGAGCCGAGGACGCCATCGGAAAACTGATAACTTCCAGACCCAGCTTTTCGCACGTCTCAATCTCCAGCACATTCTGAGCCATTTGCATCGCCCCCCGCAGGCTCAGAACCGCGGCGCCCCCGGATTTCTTGAATTTCTCCAGCCTTCTCCGGGTCGGGTGGTTGGACCGGATCACGCCGTTGTCGATTTCCTTTTCGTTCGTCCAAAGGTGGCGCAGCAAGCCATGGTCGACCAGTTCGGTATACAGGACGGAGGCCAGCCTGGCCCGGGGCGTGTCGGCCCGATGCGAGATCATGTCGCGAAATTTACGCATTCGAAAACATCCCTGCTCGCATGCTGGCGCCTCAGTTTCGAGCCAAAACGCCGGCAACCATATCCTGATCCGGTACAGCAACAGGGAACGGTGTACGAATTGCCATGTCGCTATTTTTATGTGACACCGTCGAAAGCTTTCAAACGCTCTCGGCTCATATCTAGACGAAAGTAAAAATGGTGCAATCCCTCCTCTTCGTCACTGGCACCCGTGCCGATTTCGGCAAGATCGAACCACTGGCGCTGGCCGCTCGCGATGCGGGTCACAAGGTGAGCTTCTTCGTCACCGGCATGCATATGCTCGATCGCTACGGGCTGACCAAGATCGAGGTCCACCGCGTCCAAGGCGTCACCGTGTACGAATTCCTCAACCAACGGATCGGCGACCCGCAGGATCTGGTTCTCGCCAAGACCGTACTGGGCTTTTCCGATTTCGTCGCCGAACACCGTCCCGATCTGGTGGTTGTGCACGGCGATCGGGTCGAGGCGCTGGCCTGCGCTCTGGTCTGCGCGACCAATTACGTGCGCTGCGCCCATATCGAAGGCGGAGAGGTATCGGGCACGATCGACGAGCTCTTCCGCCACTGCAACACCAAGCTCGCCTACTGCCATTTCGTCAGTTCCGAGGCGGCGGCCCGCCGCGTCATGGCGCTGGGCGAGCCCAGTGAGTCGGTTCATACCATTGGCTCGCCGGAACTCGATTTTCATTCGCGGGACTCCGGCGTCAGCATCGCGGACGTGCGGGCGCACTACGACATCCCGTTCGAAGAGTTCGGCATCTGCACCTTTCACCCAGTGACCTCCGAAGCCGAAACTATGGGCAGCCAGGCGGCGGCATTTTTCGCCGCGTTAGAGACGTCTGGTCGCAGTTTCGTGGTCATCCTGCCCAACAATGACCCGGGCTCGGAAGACATCCTCGCCGCGATCGACCGGTTGCCGAAATCACGCTTCCGCGCCATCCCTTCAATGCGATTTGCGCATTTCTCCGAGGCGATGAAACACGCCACCTGCATCGTCGGAAACTCCTCGGCCGGGGTCCGCGAGGCACCGTTCCTCGGCATTCCTTCGCTCGATATCGGCACCCGTCAGAACAATCGTTCAGACGGCGCTTCGATTACGTCCTGCGAAGCCCACGATGCCGACACGATTGCGGCATTCCTGCGCGACGAGTGGGGCAAACGCCACCCCCGCGATGCTGCCTTCGGCGAGGGCAATGCCGCCGAGCGGTTTGTCGAGGTTCTGGCTGATTCGACTTTCTGGTCGCGATCATTGCAAAAGGAATTTCACGACCATGCCTGAAGCGCCGCACCCGGCGTTGAGCCGTCGGTGCGCTGGCGCGCACAGACCCGATTGCGTTCGGGCCACGCAGGCCTTGGGGGCTCTGCCCCCAAACCCCCGGGATATTTCGGGTCAGATGAAGGGCGAAAGAGTCTGCGATGGCTGGTAACCGGCGCCGCCCCAGCCTCGCCTTGCGCCTCTGGCTCGCGCTGGGCAGGGCAATACAGCCGCTTTTGCCTTGGCACCTGAAACGCCGAATTTCGCGAGGCAAGGAGGACCCCGAGCGCTGGCGGGAGAAGCTGGGCTACGCCTCGGCCACACGCCCGGCCGGTCGGTTGATCTGGCTGCACGCCGTGGGTCTGGGCGAGGTACTGGCCCTGCGTGGATTGATCGCACGTTTGGCAATGTTAGAGCCTGAAACGAGCTTTCTCGTCACCTCGGGGACCCGCGCCTCGGCCGAGGTCTTCGCCCGCAACCTGCCGCCCCGCACACTGCATCAGTTTGCGCCGCTTGACGCGCCCGGCCCGACCCGACGGTTCCTTGCGCATTGGCGGCCGGACCTGTCGATCTGGGCCGAGCAGGAGATCTGGCCTGGCCTTGTGTTTCACGCTGATCGGGCCGGCATCCCGCTGGCCCTCGTCAATGCTCGCATGAACGTGGCTGCCTTCCGGCGGCGCCAGCGTGGAGCGGCACTTTATCGTGATATCCTGCCGCGTTTCGCCGTGATCTCGGCTCAGGACAACAAGACAGCAGAACACCTCGCTGCGCTCGGAGCGCCGCTGGTCTCAACCGATGGGTCCCTGAAACGGATCGCACCGCCGCTGACAGACGCGCCGGGCAAGCGCGCGGACATGGCGCGCCAGATCGGCACCCGCCCGTTCTGGCTGGCGGCATCGACCCACGCCTCGGATGAAGCAATGGCGCTGGAAGCCCATGCGCAGTTGCTCGCGATGCAACCCGACGCGCTGCTGGTGATCGTCCCCCGCTTTCCGGAGCGGGCACCTGAAATCCATGCCGCGATCCGCTCCCTTGGTTTTTCCTGCACCTGGCGCAGCCGATCAGAGCCTGTCAATGCCGAAACCCAGGTTTATCTCGCCGACACGTTTGGCGAATTGGGCCTGTTCTATCGTCTGGCCCCCGCCGCTTTCATCGGCGGCACCACAAGCGAAATTGAAGGGCACAATCCCTGGGAAGCAGCGCAACTGGGCTGCGCGATCCTGCATGGGCCACGCACCGCCAACTTCGCCGACGATTATGCTGCCCTGATCGCGGCCGGGGCCGCGCGTCAGGTGGATCGTCCCGAGGACCTGGCCGACGCGCTCTCCGACCCCGCCCTGCCGGAGATGACCGATCGCGCCATGAGCGCGGCCCGAGACAATATGGACCGGCTCAACCATTTGTGCCAAAAGCTCATCGATCTTCTCTGAGCAGGCGACCCCTTGGCCGATATCCCTCCCTGGCACCCTCCTTTCAGGCTGCGCGTCTTTCTCGGCGTCTGGCGGCTGGCGTGGAGTCTGTTGATGCCGGTGATGCTGGTCTATCTCTGGCACCGTGGCCGCCGCGATCCGCTGTACCGCCGGCGCCTCGGCGAGCGTTTCGGCATTGGTCCCCGGCGCGACACATCGCATGTCTGGGTGCATGCGGTCTCGATCGGCGAGTTGCGCTCGGCCGTGCCGCTCATCCGCGCCTTTCTCGCCCGCGGCGAACCGGTGGTGACCACCCATTTCACCCCCGCCGGCCTGCGTGAGGCGGAAAAGACCTTCGCCGCCGAAATTGCGGCCGGCACCCTGTCGGCGGTTTTCGTTCCCTTCGATTACGGCTTGGCGTTCCGGCGCTTCTTCCGCGCCTTCCGGCCGCGTTTCGGGCTGGTGATGGAGGTTGAGTTCTGGCCCGGCATGATCACCGCGGCCCGCCGCGCCGGTGTTCCGCTCTTCCTTTGCAACGGCCAGTATCCGGTGAAAAGCTTCGACCGCGACACCGCCCGCGCCCTTTCCCCCGCGCTACTGGTTCCGGGCTTTGCCGGCGTAATGGTGAAATCCGAACGCCAGGCCGAGCGGTTTCGTGCGCTTGGACAGACCCGTATTGCTGTCACCGGCGAGTTGCGCTTCGAACAGCCGATCGCCGAACCCCAGCTTGCAGCCGCCGGAAAGGCCCGCACTGTTCTCGCCGGCGACCGCTCGGTGATAACTTTCGCTTCTGTGGTGGAATGGGAAGAGGATCTGTTCGTCAGAGTCATTGCCGAAGTGCTGAAAACAGTCTCTGACAAACCGTTTTTTGTCTTCGTGCCCCGGGCCCCGGAACGGTTCGACAACGTTTCGAAAAAGCTCCTCGACGCAGGCCTGGAAGTCGCACACCGGTCGGATATCCTCGATGACGCCCTGACCCTGTCGACCGATCCCAGCATCGATGTATTGCTGGGCGATTCTTTGGGAGAAATGCATTTCTACCTCTCGCTCTGCGATGTCGCGGTGGCAGGCGGCGGGTTCAACCCGCGCGGCAGCCACAACATCATCGAACCGCTTGCCCTGGGCAAACCGGTGATCGTCGGCCCCGAAATCTGGACCATCGAATACCCCGCCGCCGAGGCCATCGCCGCAGGTGTGGCGCGTCAGGTGACGGCAGAAGACCTGCCGGACGCGCTGCTTTGGCAGGATCGACCGACACAGGAACAAATCGACGCCTTCCTCGCCGATCATGCCGGCGCGGTGCGCAAAACTCTCATGGTACTCGACCAATGGCTTTAGGGCGCGGGCGCGTCCTCGCCTTTCTCACCAAGCCGAAAAGCCGCCGTCGACATTGACCAACTGCCCGGTCATGTAACCTGACTGCGGGCTCGCCAGGAACAGCATCACGTCGGCGATCTCGTCGGGCTGCGCCATGCGGCCGGCCATGATCAACTCGCCCACCCGGCGCTGGAACTCTTCCGAGTGATTGTTGAACACCGCACCCGGGGCGATCGTGTTCACGGTAGCCTGCCGCGGTGCCCAGTATCCCGCGAGCCACACGGTCAGCCCGTGTATGCCGGCTTTGGTCACCCCGTAGGCGGAAAAATTCTTGAACGGCATGCCATCATATATCGGGTGATGCGCCCCGTTCAGTGCATACATCGAGGCCACGTTGACCAGAGTCGCGGGGTAGTTTCCAACGATGTCGCGGTCCATTTGCCGGGCCACCATGAAAGCACCGGTCAGGTTGGTGTGCAGAGTTTTCTCGAAGTCCTCAACCGTAGTGTCGGCGAAATCGGGAAACCCCTTGCCTTTGCCCATCAACAGCTCACCCGTGATCGCGGCGTTGTTCAGCACCACGTTCGGCTCCCAGCCATCCCCCAGGACGCGCTTGAAAATACCCTCGACCTGGGCCTCGTCACCAACGTCGAGCTCGTAGAAGCGGAAGCGCTTGTGCTTGCCAAAGGCGTCCTGCAAAGCATCGGCCCGATGGCCAGGCAGATCGGTCGCCACCACCCGGGCCCCCTCTGCCAACATGCGGCGGACATAGGTCGAGCCCAGTACACCTCCCGAGCCGGTGATGAACACCGTCCGGCCTTTCAGTTGGTCAGCCATTCTCGCGCTCCTCCATCAGGCATTCGACGATCTTGAAATCCAGCTCCGAGTCGATGTCGAGGCATCGTTCGGGCGGCATCAGATAAGGCAGAACACGGCCCTCGAACAGCCCCTTCGACCGCTTCAGGTAAGACGGATCGACAACATAGGTCGAGGCCGCATGTTCCCACACGGTCGGCGCCTGCTGGCGGGCCACCACCCCGCCAGGCAGCGGTTTCGATATCCGCAGGGCGCCCGCTTCGTCGGGTTCGACCAGATTGAAATAGGGGTTCTTGCGCGCCTCGGTGCAAGACATGATCATGTCCGGCTTCGCATCGAAAAAGGCATCCAGCGCCCTGTCGATATCCTCCATGTCCCGCAGGGGCGAGGTGCAATCGAGGTCGAGAAACGCCGTCACCTCGCCGACCAGGTCCTCGGCACGGCTCAGGCTGTGCTGCCACACGCCCCATTTGCCCGCCATGTCAGTGGCCAGTTCGGCAGGTCGCAGCCCCATCTCCAGACATCCCTTGGTGAGACTGTGTTCATAGATCCGTTCGTCATCGGTGCTGACCATCACCACATCCACGCGCGGATGCGCCAATAGCTGCTCCAGCGACCAATCAATCAGCGGTTTGCCCATCAGGTCACGGAAATTTTTGCCCGGCACGCCCTTCGAGCCTTTGCGTACCCCGATATGGCCGACGATCATGCGAACCCTCCTGTCAACGCCCCGTGAAATACGCGTCTTTCCCACGCCTGCGCAATCAAAGCGCAGCTGTCCTGAACCAGGTCGAACCGCGGCATCAGCGGGTTGCCGGACGGTGCCCGCCCTTCGACCAGAGCCATGAAATCGTCCATGATTCCAAGGAACATGTCGTTTCGTTCAAAAGTCCACTCGCGCACATGCGCTGCGCTCCCGTCGCCGCGCTCCCAACGCGGTGCCAGAAGATCGAGTTCCAGCACCTCGTCCCGACCTCGAAAACTCATCCGCCGCAAGCTTTTCGGCGAGAGATAGTCCATCGCCACCGTCCCCACCGGCCCACCGTTCTCGGCCAGTGTCGCCCGCGTGGCGAAATCGACGCCCGGGAAATCGGCATGTCCAATGCAATCGACGGCCTGCAGTTTTGCTCCGGGAAATAGGACGTGCGCCATGTCGAGCTCGTGACAGAGATCGAGCAGCACGCCACCGCCCTCGGCCCGCGCCGCGTAGCTGTCGCCGAACTGCCAATTCTGGCGCCACTGCCGTACATCGTGGCCAATTTCGATATGGAACCCGTAGGCCGATATCGGCTCGTTGACCAGCGCCCGAACGGCAGGGTGATAGCGCATCATGAACCCGACCATCGAGCGGTTCGCCACCGGCGCGGCCGCGGTCTGGATCCGCGCCAGCGTGTCCATCCGGAAGGCCAGCGGCTTTTCGACGTAAAACGGCACGCCCAGCCGGCCGCAGAGCTCGATCAGCTCCAGCCGCACCTGCGTGGCCGTGGCGATTACCACCGCGGCGCTTGCGGCACCGCCGACCATGGCCTCCAGCGTGGCCAGGTCCAGCCCGCGCCAGCCGAAAAGGTGCACCTCCGCGCCGAGGCCCTTCAGATTGTCATGATGCCGCCGTCCGATCGACCCCGATCCCATGACGAAATACTGCACGCCCATACTTCTGCTTCTCTCCTGATACTTGCGGCTACCACCCAAGCGAGGCCGCCCGCAAGGCAATGTTCTGTCGAGCGATTGCTTTTTGCTCTCTGCCGAAAAGGAGCGGACGATTGGCGCCTACGGCGCTCCGGGCGCGGTTTCGGCCATGAACGGGCACCCGGCCCGGCGTCCGGCCCAATCCATCAGCCCTGGCGCGATCTCGCTCCAGCCCTCTGCCATGCCCCGGCTGCGGCCGATGTCGACGGCGCAGGCCAGGGCCAGCGCGGTGAAATCCCAGCGCCCTTCGCCGCGGAACCGTGGCTCCAACCAGCCCAACACGTTGCGCGTCCGGTGCTCTTCGTATGCCATCACCGGCCCGGATTTCTGCCCCTTGGGCCGGACGTTTTCCCGCAACCAGACCGCCACTCCGTCGAGAAACCCGAACGCGATATTGCGCAGCAGCCGCGCCGCGTCATCCTCGGGCGGCAGCCACCGCGCCCGGCCTTCCAACGCATCGAAATGGGCGCAGATATCGCGGGTGTCGGCAATGACTGCACCGCCGTCTTCCACAACCGGCACCCGCGCCAGCGGCGTCACCGCGAAATAGTTGCTCTCCGGGTCGCGGGTCGAAACCTCGATCTCCTCTATCCGCGGACGCAGCCCGCTTTCCCGCGCGGCCACCCGGACCATGCGGGCATAGGGCGAGTTCGGCGTGTAATAGAGCCTCATTTCCCCGCAGCGCGCTTGAAGGCATCACGGCCGCGCATCGCCTTGGCATAGGCCAGCAGGTTCTCCTGCTCATACGTGAATTTCGCAGAATAGGCCCAGTTCAGGCAATGGGTCAGGATGATGTCCGGCACGGTCATCGTCTCGCCCATCAGAAATGGTCCCTCCAGCCGGTCGGCAATCCGCGCCACATGTTGGTCAAACTCCCAGCGCAGTGAGTCCTTGACCTCCGGAACGCGCTTTTCCTCGGGCAGGATGAAACTGTGCCGCGCCGCCACCCAAAGGACCGAGTCGATCTCATCCAGGATCTGGTGGGTCAGCCCGTCCTGCCGCGCCCGCTCGATCGTGCCGCAGGCATGGGTCAGTTGCCCATGCTTGTCGGCCAGATAGGTTATGATCGCGGTCGAGTCAGTCAGCACCGCGTCGCCATCCTTGAAGACCGGGACCTTGCCCGAGGGGTTCAGCGACGACACAAGTTCCGAGCGCGGCTTTTCCGGCGTGTGCTTGTACTCCTGCCCCAGCTCTTCCAGCATCCACAGCACCCGGAATGCCCGGCTCTGTGCGCTTCCGATCACTTCATACATCGGTGGCCCTTCCTATTTTGTCCGATAGCGCACGCCGGCCAGCGCTGGCATGTCTTTGGCACGAGGTTTGCCCATGTGCCCAAGGAATGCCAGTACGATCTCGATAACGTTGCGTTGCAGACGTGGCCGTCCGCGCCCGCCTATGTCCATATGCGTACCGCCGTCCAGAACCGCCAGCCACTTGTCGCCCGGCGGCAGCCCGTCGAAGGCGCCCAACCGGTGCCGCCAATCGCCTTCGAGCCCCGCATCCCGCGTGCCCGTCACCATCAGAACCGGCCTGCCGATGCCCGCCCAGGCGCCGCGCGGAAAACGCCGGCCAACGCCCTGCGGCGACAGCGCGACATAGGCGTCAAACCGATCCTTGCCGCGCACACCGATGGCGTTTTCTGCCCCGGCTTCGATCATCGTCAATTGTGCGCCCATCGAATGCCCGGCCAGAGCGGCGAAACCAGGTCGGCAATCCCGTGTAGCGTGGGACCAGACCGCATCCAGATCGCGCAGCCGTGCCGCATTTGCGGCCCGGTCTTCAACCGCCGCGGCCAGCGCCGCCCGCCGGTCCGCACTGCGCAGCACCGTGCGCAATTGCGACCTGCCGCTTTCGCGATGCCCCATCGTGATGGTGTGAAACCCGGCATTCACCGCCGCATGGGCCAGCCAGGTCAATCCCTGTTCCGATCCGCCGAACCCATGCGACAATACCAGAAGCGGCGGACAATCGGTGGCGTCCGGGATGAACTCCATGATCGGCACACGCACCCCGTCAGCACGTGTCAAGCTCAACCTCTCCCGTGCGTCACCGACCGTTCCAGCAATAACAAGCGCCAGAGCGGTCAGCCGGACCCTCACCGCGCCCGCTCCAGCATCGCCAGCCGCACCAGGGTTCGCTCGACCAACGCCATGGCGGGTGCCCTTTGCCCAGCCGACCGCAACTGCAGATCGGTGTCGGTCAGCATTTCAAGGGCCTTTTCCAGTTTGCGGGCGCCCCAGCCCTGCGCCTGCCGCAGCATCCGGTCGCGACGGGGGCCGAAGATCGGCGGACGCATTCGTGCGATCCCCTGCGCCGCGCCGCCTGGGTCGCTGGCCGCGGTGTATAGCGCCCGGAAATGCCGCATCGCGCCGATGCACAGGCTGACCGGCTGCACGCCCTGCGATTCCAGCCGTCGCATCACCGGCCGGATCTCACCCGATCTACCCTCGGCCACGATATTCAGCACATCGTCCAGCGCCGCCTCGGTCGAGGTCGGCGCCACCGCAACGACATCTTCGGAACTCACCGGGTTTGCATCCCCCAGCTTGTACAGCCCCAGCTTCTCGATCACCTGCCGCAGATCGCCTGGCCCAAGCTCGCGGCTGAGGCCAACCAGATCAGTCATGGCTTCGGATGAAACAGTCTCTAATCCAGCCTTTTTCAGCTCATCCTCGATCTCGGCGCGGGTCGGCGGGTCGTCATAGATCCCCACAGCATAGGCGTTCCGATGCCCCTCGAACAATTTGCGCAGCTTCGAACCGGCCTTGAGCTGGCCGGCCGTCACGATCACCTGCGCATCGCCTGGCGCCCAGTCCTCAAGCGCTGCGGTGATCGTGCCGGCCAGCGCGTCGCTCGCATCTTCGACAAAAGCCACCCGGGGCCCCGGGAAAAAGCTCTGCGCCTTGACCGCATCCAAGAGCATTGCCGGATCCTTGCGCAACTCGCCCGCCGGGATCCGCGCCAAACGCATTTCTTCATCGCCCTTTGGGCCGATCAAGGCCGCGATGACCTCCTGACGCCTTAGCGCCACCCGCATCGTGTCCGAACCATAGATCAGAAGTCCTGAACGCTCGGGATCGGGCTTTCTGAAATAGCCCGCGGCATCACGGGTCGATAGTTTCATGACGGCAGCGCATCGGCCTGCGCCGTCAGCCGCGAGACAATCTGGTCGGCCAGAATCGTCATCAGCCGGGCATAGGCATCGCGTTCGGCTGCCTGGGTTGCCACGGTCGAGCCGGTGGCAGAATAGCCGGTGAAACTGTCGGCTGTGCCGCTCATCAGCACCTTGCCGTCCTCCAGATCGCGCAGGGCGTAGGTCGCCCGGCCGATCACGTTGAACCGGGTGGTGATGTTGTCGGCGGAGATCGCCATGCGCTCCTCTTTGACGTCGATCGCCAGGGACAGGCCATAGGCCGGCGCGTCGCTCCGGCCCAGTCTCTCTTCCATACGTCGCACCAGCAGGTAGCCGTTACGGTCCACCGGCGCATCGACGACAATCCGCCCCTGCAGGCGGCTGGCCGCTTCCCCCGGCGCATGGAGCGGCGTGAAGCCACAGCCCACCAGCCCGAAGACAGCCATCAGACCGCCCAGGAAAGCCCGTCTGTCAGACAACCACATTCACGATCCGCCCCGGCACAACGATCACTTTCTTCGGGGTACCGCCATTCAGTGCCCTCTGAACAGCATCCGTCGCCAGCGCGGCTTTTTCAACCTCGGCCTTGTCCATGTCCTTGGGCACGCTGATTTCCGCCTTGCGCTTGCCGTTGATCTGAATCGGCAGAGTCACGGTGTCATCGACTAGCATGGAGGCGTCCGCTTTGGGCCACGGCGCCGTGGCAACAAGGCCGTCGCCGCCCAGCATCTCCCAGACGGCTTCCGAAAGGTGCGGCGTCATCGGGCTCATCAGCTGGGCCAGCGCCTTGACCGACCGCCGCTTGGCCTCCGCCCCGGCCTCAGCCTTCTGTACGGTATTGGTAAAGGCATAAAGCTTGGCGATGGCAGCGTTGAAACCGAAAGATTCGACCCCCATGGTGACGTCATGGATGCATTTGTGCATCTCGCGCAGCAACGCCTCGTCGCCTGGCTGAACTGGCGTCTCGGAATCAGCCAGCTCGGCCGCGATCCGGTACACCCGGCTCAGGTGTTTATACGCGGCTTCAGCCCCGGCGGCGGTCCACTCCACGTCGCGCTCGGGCGGTGAGTCGCTCAGCACGAACCAGCGGGCAGTATCGGCGCCGAAACTCGAGATGATGTTGAGTGGGTCAACCACGTTGTTCTTCGATTTCGACATCTTGGCCGACGGCACGATCTCGACCTCGGTGCCGTCCTTCAAAAAGCCCCTACCATCCCGCAGGTCCACCTCTTCGGGGTAGTGATAGACAGGCCGGCCGTCGGCGCCGGACGTTTTGTAGATCGCATGCGTCACCATCCCTTGGGTGAACAGCGCATCGAAGGGTTCCTTCGATTTCTCCGGCAGGTGGCCGCAGATATGCATCGCTCGCGCGAAAAACCGCGAATAGAGCAAGTGAAGGATCGCGTGTTCGATACCGCCGATATACTGATCGACGTTCATCCAGTAGGCGGCGTCCTCCAAATTGGTCGGTGTCTCCGCCCGGGGTGCGGTGAACCGCGCGAAATACCACGACGAATCGACAAAGGTGTCCATCGTGTCCGTTTCACGCCGGGCCGGCTTGCCGCATGACGGGCAGTCACAAGCCCGCCAGGTGGGATGGCGGTCCAGCGGGTTGCCCGGGACATCGAAACTGACGTCGTCGGGCAACTGAACCGGCAGGTTTTCTTTTTTCTCCGGCACCACACCACAGGCGTCGCAATGTACCACCGGGATCGGACACCCCCAGTAGCGCTGGCGTGACAGGCCCCAGTCGCGCAGGCGATACTTGGTCACGCCGGAGCCCCAGCCATGTTTCTCGGCATAGTCGATAGTGGCGTCGATCGCCTCTTGCCCCGTGGCCACGTCGATCCCGGCAAAATGATCGACCCATTTCACCTTTTCCGTCTTCGATGGCACAAAGGCCTCGTTCTCCACCGCCTTCGGATCGTCGAGGGCAAAGAACGTGTCGATTACCGGCAGGTCGTACTTGCGACAGAAATCCAGGTCACGCTGGTCGTGAGCCGGGCAGCCGAAGATTGCTCCGGTGCCATAATCCATGAGGATGAAGTTAGCGATCCAGACCGGCAACTCCCAAGTCGGATCCAGCGGATGCTTTACAGTGAGCCCAGTGTCGTAGCCCAGCTTCTCGGCCTTTTCGATGGCCTCTTCCGTGGTGCCGCCCCTGCGCATGTCGGCGACAGCATTTGCTACGCCGGCGTCTTTCGCCTCCAGCTCTTTCGCCAGCGGGTGATCCGGCGAAATACCGATGAACGAGGCGCCCAAAAGCGTGTCGGGCCGGGTCGTATATACCTCGATTTCGCCACCGTCCGTGCGGTCAAAGGAAAACTGCAGACCACGGCTCTTGCCGATCCAGTTCTCCTGCATCAGCCGCACCTTGGCCGGCCAGTTCTCCAGCGTGTCCAGCGCGTCCAGCAGTTCCTCGCTGAAATCGCTGATCTTGAAGAACCACTGTGTCAACTCGCGCCGTTGGACCTCGGCACCAGAGCGCCAGCCCTTGCCGTCGATCACCTGTTCGTTGGCCAGCACGGTCATGTCGACCGGATCCCAGTTGACCACCGCGTTCTTGCGATAGACCAGGCCCTTTTCGAGGAAATCCAGGAACAACGCCTGCTGCTGGCCGTAGTATTCCGGGTCGCAGGTGGCGAACTCGCGGCTCCAGTCGATGCTGAGGCCCAGCGGCTTCATCTGGCCGCGCATGTCGGCGATGTTGCCATAGGTCCAGTCCTTGGGGTGGCCGCCGCTCGCCATCGCCGCGTTCTCTGCCGGCATCCCGAAAGCATCCCAGCCCATCGGATGCAGAACGTTGTAGCCGTTGGCGAGCTTGTAGCGCGCAATCACGTCGCCCATCGTGTAGTTGCGCACGTGCCCCATGTGGATGCGCCCCGATGGATAGGGAAACATTTCGAGTACATAGTATTTCGGCTTGTCGCCCTCGCGGGTTGCGCGGAAAATCCCGGCCTTGTCCCAGGCTTCCTGCCATTTGGCTTCGATCTCGGCAGCGGAATAGCGGCTCATCTTTTCAACCTGTCTCGCAAATCGGATGTTGCAGGGGGTGATAGGCCGCGCACGGCCGATGGTCCAGTGCTCAATGCGGCGACTGGGCCCTGTGCAAGCGCAAATCTCGCGTTATAACGGGCACGGGGGCGATTTCAGGCACGAGTGATATATGAAGATCTTGTTCATCCATCAGAATTTCCCCGGCCAGTTCAAACATCTCGCGCCCGCGCTCGCCGCCCAGGGCCACCAGGCCGTGGCACTGACCTTGCGGGTCGAAAAACCGGTGACTTGGAACGGCGTGCGCGTCGTACCCTACAAGATCGCGCGCTCGTCCGGTCAGGCGGTGCATCCCTGGCTGGTCGATCTCGACACCAAGGTCACCCGTGCCGAATCCTGCTTCCACGCCGCCTGCCAGTTGCGCGAGTCAGGCTTCACCCCGGACGTAATTCTCGCCCATCCCGGTTGGGGCGAGTCACTCTTTCTCAAGGACGTCTGGCCCGAGGCCCGGATCGGGCTCTATTGCGAACTCTACCATCAGACGGGGTTCCCCCATACCGGCTTCGATCCCGAGTTCCAGCCCGATATCGCCGAGACCGAACCGCTGCGGCTCAGGATGAAGAACATCAACAACCATCTCAGCTTCGCCATGGGCGACGCCGGCATATCGCCGACCCGGTTCCAGGCCGACACCTTCCCCGACAGCTTCCGCGACCGCATCACCGTCTGTTTCGACGGCATCAACACCGATCACCTGGTGGCGAAGCCGGATGTCAGTTTCGCCCTCGAAAACGGCCCCGTGCTCAGCCGCGACGACGAAATCATCACCTTCGTCAATCGCAACCTCGAGCCCTATCGCGGTTACCACATCTTCATGCGGGCGTTGCCACGGCTCTTGAAAGAACGGCCCAAGACCCGGGTGCTGATCGTCGGCGGCGACGAGACATCATACGGCGCCCGCGCGCCGAAGGGGCGGACCTGGAAGCAGATTTTCATCGACGAGGTCCGCGGCCAGATCCCGACGCCGAACTGGGAGCGCGTGCATTTCCTCGGTCGCATCCCTTATGAGCGTTTCGTATCCCTGCTGCAGGTCAGCCGGGTGCATGTCTACCTGACCTATCCGTTCGTGCTCAGCTGGTCGCTGTTCGAAACGATGAGCGTCGAAGGCGCGATCGTCGCCTCGGACACCGCGCCCGTCAAAGAACTCATCACCCATGGCGAAACCGGCCGCCTGGTGGATTTCTTCGACCGCGAGGCTCTGGTCGACGAGGTCTGCTTGCTGCTCGACGATGCCGAAGCACGCAACCGGCTCGGCCGCAATGCCCGCGCCCATGTGGTAAGTCTTTACGATCTCGCGAACATTTGTTTGCCGCGTCAGCTGAAATGGGTCAGCGACCTGGCGGCCATGCCGCCCCGTGAGATGGGTTCGCCCTGCATTTGACAGGCGTTTCAGGAACCGCCTGCAATTCGCCGCGGATCGGAACGTAGGCCAGGCGTCCGCCCGGCATACGCCACGTCAGTATTTCTTGTCCTGGATGCGCAGCTCGCGCGCCCGGGCCAGGATCGCATCCTCTACCGCGCGCTGGGTGCCAGCCGCCACCGGACCGCCGCGCGTGGCCAGCGCCACGTTAAGCGACCGGGCATCCAGCGCCGGATCCTTGATATAGACCGTGGCGCGATACGCCCGACCGCCGCCCGGCGGCGTGCCATAGCCCATCACGATCACGCCGGTGAACGGGTCGACCGACTGGATCGGCAGAAAGTTCAGCACGTCAAGCGAGGCATTCCACAGATAGCGGTTCACCTTGACGGTGGTGCCGGTGTCCTTGCGCTTGAAAAGATCCCAGATCGAGGTCTGACCGATCTGGCTCATGCCGTCGCGACCTTCGATTATCGGTTCGACCTCTTCGTCTTCCGAATCCACCGCATCGCGTGCGCCGCCGAAACCGACATTACCCAACGATCCGGTCCCGCCGCATGCGGCGAGGGAAAACGCAACCAGCATGGCCGCCAAAAGTTTAAACACGTTCATGGCTCGCATGTGACCCACCCGATCCTGCTCTTTCCCTACCCTCCTAACCAAGGCCCGCCCGCTGGGCAAGGTTTTCTCTCGCAAACGATTCCCGAGACCTCACGTTCCCGGCATTTACAGCGAGAAAAACGGCCCAATGACCGCTCTGATTTGGCAACTTAACGCGTACCCCTGTGGCGCCCCGGCGAAACTGTGACATTGCTGCACCAATCCCGGGCGCCAATAACCACGGCCGGGCACCTGCGCTTGCAATGCAACCCCGTTTGGAGCGAGAGAGTGCCATATACCCATGGCGGATTCCCTGCCTTGGGCGCATGACTGGAAAACCGAGGGAAACAAAATGAAAAAGATTCTCTTCGCAACGACCGCTCTCGTCGCCTCAGCAGGCGTCGCAGCAGCAGACGTGTCGTTCAGCGGCTACGGCCGTTTTGGTGCGATCGACATCGACGCGGGCCTGAACCCGGCCTTTGACGCATCCGGCATCTACACCCGGATTCGTCTGCAAATCGACATGACCATGGAAGCCGACAACGGCCTCGAGTTTGGTGCGCGCCTGCGTCACCAGGCC
The DNA here is from genome assembly GCF_030848945.1 of Marimonas arenosa. Lineage (GTDB taxonomy): Bacteria > Pseudomonadota > Alphaproteobacteria > Rhodobacterales > Rhodobacteraceae > Marimonas > Marimonas arenosa. The sequence continues at coordinate 194,238 of NZ_JANHAX010000003.1, read as the reverse complement.
ACGTCGGTGAACGGCGCTGGCTACGGCGGCGGCTTCAACGGCGCCCGCTTCTTCGCTCGTGCCGGTGGCTTCGAGCTGGGTGTCGGCAACATCATCGGCGCCATCGAAAACATGCCGGGCCTCTACATGGGCACCCAATCGGCCGGCATCGGCCTGTCGGGCCACACCTTCTCCAACCTGGTGACCAACACCACCTCGAAAGGCAACTTCAACTGGGATGCCTACTCGTCCGGTGGCGCTGGTGCTGACGGCGTCGAAGTGATGTACTCGGCTGGTGACTTCTCGGCACACATCTCGTACTCGGATTCGCCGAGTGGCCTCGTTCCGGCACCGTTCAACGTGCAGCAGCGTGTCGCGGCCCACGTCGCGTACACCTTCAACGACTGGACCGTTGCCCTGGGCTACCAGGACTCGGACGCTCTCGTTTGTGCGCTGAACAACACGTACACTGGCGCTTTCGCCCCGCTCACCGGCCCGGGCTGTGAAGACAAAGCCCTCATCACCGTTGGCGGCACAGTCGGCCCGGCAGATCTGAGCCTGGCCTATGCTGACAACGACGGCATCGGCAAATGGGGTCTCTACGCCAACGTCGAAGTCGGCGCCGCAACCCGCGTCGACGCCTTCGTGACGTCGGAAGAAGGCGTCTTCGGCGGTGAAACCTACGGCATCGGCGTGTCGCACAACCTCGGCGGCGGTGCATCGCTCGAAGCCGGTTTCGCAAAAGACGATACCGTCCTCGACATCACCACGATGGACCTCGGCATCCGCTTCAACTTCTGATCTCAGAAGTCGAACGATCCAAAGGAAGGGCAGGTCTTCGGACCTGCCCTTTTCTTTTTGCCCGACATGATGTTCTCTCTGGCCCCGAACACCATGCGCGAGAGGTTCCATGTCGCTCTCTGAAATCAAAGACCGCATTGCCAAGGCCGAAGCCGCCGCTGGCCGCACCCCCGGCTCGGTTCAACTGATCGCCGTCTCCAAGGTGCAGCCCGACGACCGGGTGCGCGCCGTGCTTGACCAGGGCCACCGCCTGTTCGGTGAAAACCGGGTGCAGGAAGCCGCCGGCAAATGGCCTTCTTTCCGCGAACAGTATCCGGACGTTCAGGTCCACCTCATCGGTCCGCTGCAGACCAACAAGACCCGCCAGGCCTTCGGTCTGTTCGAGGCGATCCACTCGGTCGACCGTCCCAAGCTGGCCAAAACGATTGCCCGCATCGCCCAGGAAGAGGGCCGCTGCCCGGACCTGTTCATCCAGGTCAACACCGGCGAAGAGCCGCAGAAGGCCGGCATTCTGCCAGCCGAGGCCGACGCCTTCATCGCCGACTGCAACGCGATGGATCTGCGCCTCGAGGGACTGATGTGCATTCCTCCGGTCGAGGAAGAACCCAGCCTGCATTTCGCCCTTCTGGCCAAGATCGCGGAGCGCAACGGGCTCTCCGGCCTGTCGATGGGCATGAGCAGCGATTTCGAACGCGCCATCGCGTTGGGTGCGACCCATGTGCGGGTCGGATCGGCGATTTTCGGCGAACGGGTCAGTTCGGGCGGATAAGCCGCAGCCGCCACCCCTTGCCTGACGTTAAAAACACCCCAACATTTGACTTACATGCATTCAAAAAGGGGGAGATTTCCGATGAAAACGTTTGCCATTGGCCTCGCAGCCGCAGCGATGGCCGCCACCTCGGCGGCGGCCGAGATGACGCTCAGCTTCAAGTGGGGCAACATTCCGCTCTGTACGTCCGGCCGTCCGAACACCGTTGCGAATCCGGAATTCGTGCTACGCGGGGTGCCGGCGGGAACCAACCGCATCACCTTCAAGCTCAAGGATCTCAACGTGCCGACCTACAACCACGGCGGCGGCACGGTGAAGGTGCAGATGTCCGGCTCCGGCAAGATTCCGGCAGGCGTCTTCAAATACAAAAGCCCCTGCCCGCCGTCGGGCGTACACACCTATGAATGGACGGCAACCGCAAAAGCCGGCAGCAAGACGCTGGCCACTGCCAGGGCCCGTCGGAACTACCCTGAATAAGTCGTATGGCGGGGCTCACCCCGCCATGCTTTCCGGCACGATCAACCGCGCGCCGGGCTGCAGCCGTTCGGCGATCCATCGCAGATCATCGCGGGAAAACGCCACGCAACCCTGGGTCGGAAAACCGGGCCGTCGCCATTGATGCAGGAAAATGGCCGAGCCCTTCCCCGGTGTCGCCACCGGCCAGTTCCAGTCGGTCACCAGCACGATGTCGTAAAGCGGATCGGGCCGACGCATTTTTTCGTGGCTATGCGGATATGGCACCCGCACGAGATGGTTATAACCAGCCCGCCCGCTCGCATCCGACCACAAATCACCAGGCCGGATCGGCCTCGCCCAGACAGTCGGCGGTGGAAGCCTCTCGGGACGGTAAAGCATTGCGACGATTCGATGCACGCCCACCGGCGTCGCTCCGTCACCTTCCTGCTTGTCCCGTCGAACGCCGCCCCTGCCCACGGTGCAGGCGAACCAGCGCCCTGCAAACCGCACGCCACGGCGGCTCAGCACCAGGTCCTTCGGCGTGGCTGGCACCGTGTCAGACACCTTCGACGATGATCAGGTCGGTCGACGAGCAGGTGTCGCGCAACCTGCGCGCCTCGGTGTATTCCGGCGACTCGTAAAATGCCCGCGCGGTCTCGACGTCATCGAACTCGACCACGACCGCCACGCCACGGGATTCGCCTTCGCGCTGTTCCGACACCGGGTTACGCACCAGAACGCGGCCGTTGTATTTCTCAATCGCCTTGGCGGACAGCGGCCCGAACCCCTTGAACGTCTCCGCGTCGGTCACGCGAATATTGGCAACGATATATCCTTTGGGCATTCGATCCCTCCCTGTTTGGTGCTTCCAGCCTAACTTGGATCACCGTCACAATAAATGCCCCGATTTTTCGGCCTTAGTCGCCAGATAACCGCGATTGTGCTCGGTCTCGCCCACCTTCAGAGGCACCCGCTCGACCACCTTTACCCCGTGCTCTTCCATCATCGCGATCTTGCGCGGATTGTTGGTTAAAAGCCGCACTTCCGAGAACCCCATGCTTTTCAGGATCTGCGCCCCGATGCGGAAATCCCGCTCGTCATCCTCGAAACCCAACCGATGGTTGGCCTCGACCGTGTCAAACCCCTGATCCTGCAGAGAATAGGCCCGCATCTTGTTGGCCAACCCGATGCCGCGTCCCTCCTGGTTGAGATAGAGCAGCACCCCAGCGCCCGCCTCGCCCATCTGAGCCAGCGCTCCGTGCAGCTGTGGGCCGCAATCACATTTCAGCGAGCCCAGCACATCACCAGTAAAACAGGCCGAATGCAACCGCGCCAGCACCGGCTTGTCCCGCGACGGCCGGCCGATCTCGATGGCATAGTGTTCCTCGCCGCCATCCTCGGGCCGGAAGATATGCAGTCGCCCGGCTTCGGCCGCCTCCATTGGCAAACGCGCAGCCACCACCGGGTGAAGATTGCTCGTTGCCTCCAGCACCGGTCCGGCCAGCGCGGCGGGGACCAGCGTCAGGTTGTGCGCGGCGGCAAAGTCCTTGCCCCCGGCCATCTCCAGCACCAGCGCTGCCGGTAACAGCCGCGCCGTCTTGGCCAACCGGATCGCCAACCGGTGCAGTCCCGCATCCCCGGTCCGCGCGGTAGCCAGCGGCCCCTTCATCGGTGTCTTCAGGTCATCGGCCGGGTCGGCAATCCCTAACACCCAGGCAAGTGTCGCATCCCCCGGCAGGGCCACCCGCGCCAGATCATCGTCATAGGCCCGCGCCTTCAGCGTCTCGGCCCGCCGTGCGGTAATCGCCAGCACCGGTGCCCCACCCAAGGCTCGCAGGTCGGCCAGTCGCTGTGCATCACAGGTCTCGGCCGCCAGCATCAGCACCGCATGGTCTCCCTCTCCCGCCAGCACGACGGGCACACCCATGCGAAGATCGGCGCGGGCTCGGGCAAGCACTTCCGTTATGTCCGGGGTGAAACTCATGGACCTCATCTAGGCAAAAGCGCACCAAGTTGAAACAATTCCCTCTCCCTTTACACGACGGCGTGAGACAATTGCAGCAAATCTTGCCGGAACGCGTGATCGCGCTCATCTCAAGTCAAACGCAACGAGGAGGGCCCGATGATGCCGCAACTCAAGAAAATTCTTCTGGTCGATGACGACGAAGACCTGCGCGAAGCGCTTTCAGAACAGCTGATTATGACCGAGGATTTTGACGTGTTCGAAGCCGGTAACGGTGCCGAGGCGATGAGCCGGGCCAAGGAAGCGATCTACGATCTTGTTATCCTTGACGTGGGACTGCCCGATACCGACGGGCGCGAGCTTTGCCGGATCATGCGCAAGCAAGGCGTCAAGTCGCCGATCCTCATGCTCACCGGCCACGACAGTGATGCCGACACCATCCTCGGGCTGGATGCCGGGGCCAATGACTATGTCACCAAGCCGTTCAAGTTCCCCGTGCTGCTGGCCCGCATCCGGGCTCAACTCCGTCAGCACGAACAATCCGAAGACGCCGTGTTCCAGCTTGGACCGTACACATTCAAGCCTGCAATGAAGATGCTAATCACCGAAGACGACAGAAAGATCCGGCTGACGGAAAAGGAAACCAACATCCTGAAGTTTCTTTACCGCTCGTCAGAAGGCGTGGTGCCGCGGGACGTGCTGTTGCACGAAGTTTGGGGCTACAACGCCGGCGTTACCACTCACACACTCGAAACCCACATCTACCGCCTGCGCCAGAAGATCGAACCCGAGCCGTCGAATGCCCGCCTTCTGGTAACCGAATCCGGCGGCTACCGGTTGATGGCTTGAACAACGCTTCTGCGGCTTCAAACCGGTTTGGGCTCATCCCCGGGTGTTCGCTTGTACCGCGTGGCGTCTTGCGCTGCAAAACATCCGAGACAGTCAACGAACCCTTACGTTCACCTGACCCTGACGAAAGAGGCACCACCGGCAAGAGCCATTCAGCATTTGGCTTCGTGACAACCGGGAACCCACGGCATGGCTTATTTGCCACAGTTGCATAGGCAGTAAGGAATACCTGCCTTATTTGCGCCAGATCAAAGTTGTATCCTTAACTTGTGAATACGGTTTGACCATCCCGTTGCATGTGCGGGTTATCGCATGCACCTCCCTGTTGGACTTGGCCTGGGCTTATCGCCCAGGTCTTTTTTTGCCGACGTGGTCGTTCAGCCAATCTCCCACTGCACCACGCCGATTGCGCGCCACGGGGATCTCCGTGCCATCGCGCAAAACCAGGAACTGGCCGCCCTCCGCCCGGTTGAGGCCGACAATGGCGTCACGCTGCACCCAATAGGAACGGTGGGACCGGATTCCTGCACCCGGCGGGCAACCATTGGCCAACTCACGCAGGCTGGCCCGGATCATTTCGGTGCCTTCTTGCGAAACCAATTCGACGTAATGCTCCACAGAGCGCATGTAGAGCAGTCTTCGAAGATCGATCACGCGCCCATTGTGAGAAATTTCCCTTCCGGCCGAGCCACCGCCGGCCTCACCGGTTTCCGACCGTGATTGGCCGGCCATCGCCGTGTCACCTATGGGTCCAGACGCGTCGGTGTCATCACTTTCCGCCCGCCCAAGAACCCGCGGCACGAGAAACGTCGCCGACATGGTCTCAAACACCAGGGCAATCAGAGTATAGCGCAGGATTTCCCAGACAATCGGCCGCCCAAGAAGGTCAATCCGATTGAACAGAAAAATGCCACCTGCATAATTGATAAACATCAGCACCGTCACGGTGGCCAGGATCAAAATGGCCGATGGCACCACCACATCGCGTTTCAGCCAGCACCCGAAGCGAAGCGTCAACGCGAAAAAACTCAGCCAGATCGCAGCCGCCAGCAGCGCGTTGGAATTCCAATACGCCAGCCGCCAAGGCAAAGCGACCTTTTGATCGAATAGGAACTGGTCATTCAGCGCAATCAGACTGGCGAAAAGAAAAAGCGAGGCGATGAAAGCACGCGATCCATAGAGTTGTGTAATATCCGCAACCTTAAGGCGAAAAACCCGTCCGTTCGTGCCAAGCACGTTCAATTCATGGCATTCCAGGTTGTAATCCGCCTTGTCCATTCGGGAAAATCGGCCCGCCGAGCAGTGTAATGAGTTTGAGTTTAGTGAGTTGAGTGACGCTATACAACGTCTGCTCATCGTTTCTACGTTTGTGGATTTTCAAACGTTTTCGGCGAGGCCTGGGGCTCAATAACGGGGCCCCAGGCCGACTTTGTGTCTGGCATCCACCAGGCACCCGCGATAAAGCGGACCGCGAAACATCCAGACACGTCGACCGGCAAGCGTAATGCCTTCCACACGCCAGGTCGGCGGCCGCCCGCCAAACCTGTCCCGGACCCCGAGACCCCGTCCGCACCTGCGGCGTGCCACAGCAGGAGAGACCCATGGCTTTCACCCTCGCCACATGGAACATCAACTCGGTCCGACTTCGCGAGCCCATCGTTTGCAAGCTCCTCGAAGAAGAAGGCCCCGACATCCTGTGCCTTCAGGAATGCAAGAGCCCGGTCGAGAAGATACCGGTGGAGCAGTTCCGTGCGCTCGGGTATGGCCACATGGTCGCCCGGGGGCAAAAAGGTTATAACGGCGTCGCGATCCTTTCGCGCCTGCCGATCGAAGATGTCGGAGACATGGACTTCGCCGGGCTTGGCCATGCCCGCCATGTTGCCGGGCGGCTGGAAAACGGCGTGGTGATTCACAATTTCTATGTCCCCGCCGGCGGCGACAAACCCGACCGTGAAGTGAACGAAAAATTCGGCCAGAAGCTGGATTACCTGACCGAGATGCGCGACTGGTTCCATGCCGAGCGGCCGGAAAAGTCTATCCTGGTGGGCGATCTCAACATCGCCCCGCGCGAGGATGACGTGTGGAGCCACAAGCAGCTTTTGAAAGTGGTATCGCACACACCGACCGAGGTGGAGCACCTGGGCGAAACCCAGGATGCGGGCAAATGGGTCGATATCACGCGCCAGGATATTCCCGAGGGCCAGCTTTATTCCTGGTGGTCCTACCGCGCCCGCGACTGGGACGCTGCCGATAAGGGCCGCCGGCTGGATCACATCTGGGCCACGCCCGACATTTCAAATGCAGGGCACGGTTCACGCATTCTGCGCGGCGCGCGCGGCTGGGAAAAGCCCTCCGACCACGCACCTGTGTTTGCGACGTTTGATCTTTGACTGCATGGCGGCCCATGTCAGAGTGAAGTCCTGCGCACAGGAAAACCAGGCATGACACAGGCGAACGTTTCCGAAACCACACCCGAAGACATCCTGTCTTTCTGGTTCCCCGACAGCCTGATCCGGCTCGATGGCGACGATCACGTCGCCTTCTGGACCAGCCGCATGCAGGGCGGTATGGACGCGGCGATCCTCGATCTCCATGCCGATCTGACACGCGCCGGGGCACAGGGGTTGCTTGACGCATGGGCCGAAACGCCGCGCGGCCGGCTGGCGCTTATCCTGGTGCTTGACCAGTTTCCACGCTCGCTCTGGCGCGACACGCCGGGCGCCTTTGCCCAGGATATCAAGGCCACCCGGCTGGCGCTCGAAGGGTTGGAGAACGGACACTACGATGCGCTCGATCACCCATGGGAGAAGAACTTCTACCTCATCGCGATGAGCCATTGCGAAGGCCCCGAGCATCTCGAGCGAATGGACCGCGTCGTGGCCCTGGCCGAGCGCGAAGTCGCATCTATGACCGGGCCGGTGGCCGAGCGCTATGACGAGATGGGTAACCAACCCCGGCGGGTGCGCGAGATCATCCGCCGCTTTGGACGGCACCCGCACCGCAACGCTATCTACGGTCGCGTCTCCACGCCCGACGAAGAGGTCTATATCGCCGAAGGCGTCTTTCCCCACGAACGCAAGATTGGTGCGCAGGACTAGCACGCCGGGCCATGGCGCATCGGGCAGGTTGTCGCGCGTTGATGACCTTTTATTTCCGCGCCTATGACATCATATAGGGGCAAACCGATTCAAAGGACGCTTGCTATGCTCGAACTCGGACAAAACGCTAACGCCGCCCCTGCGGGCGATCTGATCAAGGACGTCTCCGAGGCCGATTTCATGGCCGAGGTGATCGACGCTTCGCAAGAGGTGCCCGTTATCGTCGACTTCTGGGCCCCTTGGTGCGGGCCGTGCAAAACCCTTGGCCCAGCGCTTGAAGCCGCCGTCGAGAAAGCCGGCGGCAAGGTCCGCATGGCCAAAGTCAATGTCGATGAAAACCAGATGATCGCCGGCCAGATGCGGGTCCAATCGATCCCCACGGTTTATGCCTTCCACCAGGGCCAGCCGGTCGATGGTTTCCAGGGCGCTCTGCCGGCCTCGGAAGTCAATCGTTTCGTTGAGAAAATTGCCGCGCTGGCCGGGGATGGCGGGCTTGGCGAAGCCGTCGCTGCCGCCGAAGAAATGCTCGAACAGGGCGCCGCAGCAGACGCCGCCCAGACCTTCGCTGCGATCCTTCAGGAAGACCCGGAAAACGCCGCCGCCTATGGCGGGCTGGCCCGTGCGCACATGGCGCTGGGCGAGTTGGACCAGGCCGAGGCGATCCTCAACGGCGCGCCTGCCGCCATCGCCTCCAAACCCGAGATCGAGGCCGCCCACGCCCAGCTCGACCTCGCCCGCGCCGCCGCTAATGCCGGCCCCGTGGACGAGTTGGCGGCCCAGGTCGAGGCGAACCCGGACAACCACCAGGCCCGCTTCGACCTCGCCCAGGCGCTGCATGCCAATGGTGATGTCCAGGGTGCAGTCGATCAGCTGCTTGACCTGTTCCGGCGCGATCGCGAGTGGAACGACGGCGCGGCCAAGGCTCAGCTGCTGACGATTTTCGAGGCACTGCCACCGCAGGATCCCGTAGCGTTGGCTGGCCGCCGCAAGCTCGCCTCGATGATCTTGGTGTAGACGCGTCTTTCACGCTATCATCATACCATGACCATGACCCAGGACCTCCCCGAGGTCATCCCGGTGTTTCCCCTGACAGGCGCGCTGCTGCTGCCGCGCTCGCGTTTGCCGCTACACATCTTCGAGCCGCGCTATCTCTCCATGCTCGACGATGCGCTGAAAACGCCAGAGCGTCTGATTGGAATGGTCCAGCCCTACGACCGCCCCAGCGGCGATGGCGATGGGTTGATGACGATTGGCTGCGCCGGCCGCATTACCCAGTTTTCCGAGACCGAGGACGGCCGTTACATGATAACCTTGACCGGTATCTCGCGTTTTCGGGTACTCGACGAGGTCGACGGCTTCACCCCCTATCGCCGGGCCCGGGTCAGCTGGGACGGGTTCGAGCGGGACCGCGGCCCGGTCGATCACGATCCTAGCTTCGACCGCAGCCGCTTCATGGCGCTGCTGTCGCGCTTCTTCTCGGCCAAGGGCCTCAACACCGATTGGGACACGCTGAAAGAGGCCGAGGACGAGCTTTTAATCAACTCGCTTTCGATACTGCTGGAGTTCGAACCCGAGGACAAACAGGCGCTTCTCGAGGCGCCGTCGCTCAGCACCCGCCGCGAAACTCTGGTGACACTCATCGAATTCACCTTGCACGGCGGCGATGGAGAGGACCTGATCCAATGACCGACAAACCGACCTTCGACCGCCACATGCTCGAAGCCTTGATTTGCCCGCAGTCACACGGGGCACTGGAATACGACGCCGACCGGCAGGAACTGATCAGCAAGTCTGCCGGTCTCGCCTATCCGATCCGCGATGGTATCCCGGTGATGCTGGTGGATGAGGCGCGCCGCCTGGATCCCTAGAGTGCGCGCTCCGCCTATCGTGTCTAGCGCATAAGTTCCGGCAATTCACCCGTCAGTCCTGCCGCCTCGCGGATGAAGCCGCGGCGCAGACCCGGCACGGCATTCACGACCCCCATACCGAAATCCCGCGCCAACCGCAGCAGGGGATTATCGTTTGAAAACATCTTATTGGTCAGGTCCGTCGCCATCGCCAGCGTCTGCGTGTCGAACCGGCGCCATTCCTGGTAGCGCGCCAAAACCGAGGCGCTGGCAAAATCCTCTCCCCGCCTCACGGCGTGGTCCAGAACATCCACCAGCGCGCCGACATCGCGCAGCCCGGCATTCAGCCCCTGGCCGGCGATGGGATGCATCCCGTGGGCGGCATCGCCAATCAGCGCCAGACGATCGGCCACGAACGCATGCGCGATGGTCAGGTTCAGCGGATAGGTAAACCGCTTGCCCTTCAGACGGATCTCGCCCAGAAAATCGCCGAAGCGCGGCCGCAGCACTTCGAGGTAGTCGGCATCGCTGAGCGCGTTGATCTCGGCCGCGACGTCATGTGTCTCCGACCAGACGATCGAGCTGACGTTCCCCGGCAAGGGCAGAATCGCCAGCGGCCCGTGCGGCATGAAGAATTGATGCGCAATGCCGTGATGCGGCCGCTCGTGTTCAATGGCGCAGACCAGCGCGGTCTGACCGTAATCCCAGCCTGTCCGCTTGATCCCGGCCCGTGATGCGGTGCCGGACTGCCGCCCGTCGCACCCCACAAGAAGCCGCCCGCGCAGGGTTTTCCCCGACGCCAGCGTCAGCGTCACCCCGCTCGCATCCACCTCCTGCGCCTCGACCCGGTCCTCCACCTGGGCAATCCGGGGCTCGCCCGCCATCGCCTCCAGGAAGGCCCGCCGCAGGAACCTGTCCTCGAGCATGAAGCCCATCGGCCCTTCCTCGATCTCGGCGGCATCGAAATGGAGAAAGAACGGCGCCGGCCCTTGGCCCGCGCGCCCGTCGCTGGCCTTGATCTCCAGCATCGGCTGGCTGTGCTCTGCAACCCGCGCCCAGATGCCGATCCGCTCGAGCAGGCGTTTCGAGGCCAGCGCCAACGCATAAGCCCGGCCGTCGAAAGCCGCGTTCTTCCGTACCGTCTCGGACAGCGCGTCGATTACCGTGACACTGAACCCCTTCTGCGCCAGCGGCAGAGCCAGCGCCGGGCCATTCAGCCCCCCGCCGACGATCAGGATATCGCTGTCGAATGTCATGAGCCTCATAAAGGCGATCGTGACGGGATTGTCCATGCCGCACATCGCCGCTAGCGTGGGCGCAAGCGGCCGGGGTGGGAGCCTCCGGCGGGAGTATTTGCGGCAAGATGAAAGGGCGGGCGCCATGAAGGACTGGCTGTGGATGAACATGGGCGATCTGGGCCGCGGTATCGGCGCGGGAGAGATCGACCCGCTCGAGCTGACCGAAACCTATCTCGACGCCATCAATGCGCATGCGCTCAAGGACCGAATCTATGTCCGCCTGACCGAGGACCGCGCGCTGACCGAAGCCGAAGCCGCCTCGAAACGGGCCCGTTCCGGCTACAGGCGCGGGCTTCTCGACGGCGTGCCGGTCAGCTGGAAAGACCTGTTCGACACCGCCGGCATCGCCACCGAAGCGGGCTCGGCCCTGCTCGAAGGCCGAGTCCCGGAGGACGACGCGCCGGTGCTGAAGAACGCCACCCTTGCCGGTACCGTCTGCCTCGGCAAGACCCATATGTCGGAACTGGCGTTTTCCGGGCTGGGCTACAACCCGGTGACCGAAACACCACCCTGCGTCAACGATGCGGACGCCGTGCCTGGCGGGTCGTCCTCCGGCGCCGCGGCCTCGGTCGCCTTCGGGCTCGCGCCCTGCGGCATCGGTTCGGATACCGGTGGCTCGGTACGCATTCCCAGCGCTTGGAACGATCTCGTCGGCCTCAAGACCACCACCGGCCGGCTTTCGCTCAAGGGCGTTGTGCCACTCTGTGCCCGGTTCGACACGGTGGGCCCACTCTGCCGCACGGTCGAGGATGCGGCACTGATGCTCGCCGCGCTGGAGGGTTCGCGTGCCGTCGATCTCAATGGCGTGCAGGCCAAGGGCCTGCGCATCGGCGTTTTGCAAACGGTCGCGCCCGGCGACCTGCGCGATGCCCCCGAAGCCGCCTATAGGGACGCCCTCGCGCGCCTCGCCGACGTAGGCGTCACGCTGGAACCCTTCGACGCCCCCGAGGTCGCCACGGCGCTGGCGCAATCCCCGGTGGCCTTCACGTCCGAGGCCTACGGTACCTGGCAAGAGGTGATCGAGGCCGCCCCCGACAAGATGTTCCACGAAATCCTCGAACGGTTCCGCGCCGGGGCCCAGCATTCCGGCCCGGATTTCGTGCGCGCCTGGCACCGGCTCGATGCCTGCCGCGAGAGCTGGACCGCCCGCGTCGCCGGTTACGATGCCGTCGTCATCCCCTCGGCCCCGAACCTGCCGCCCAGGCTCGACCGACTGATCAGCGACCACGACTATTATGTCTCGGAAAACCTGCTTACCCTGCGCAACACCCGCATCGGTAACGTGCTGGGCCTTTCAGCCATCACCTTGCCGGTTGCGGGGCATCCCTCCTGCGGCGTCATCCTGATGGGAAAACCCTTCGGTGAAGAGGCGCTCCTGCGCGTCGCCGCGGCCTGCGAGCCGGCACTCGCAACCACCTGACACCCGCGCGTCCAAATTGCCACAACCCTCGCGAATCGCGTCTCTTTTTCTGGACGAAGCACTGGGGCTTGGGTAGTTTTGCCTCAAACGGGGCGTCAACGACCCCGATCTTGAGGCAGTATGAGCATGTTCCCCGAGCGGTTTTCGAACCTACCGGAATACGCATTCCCGCGCCTGCGCGCGCTTCTCGACCATCACCAGCCGGGCGGCGAGGTGGTGCATATGACCATTGGCGAGCCCAAACACGCCTTCCCGGCCTGGGTGACGCAAGTGATCTCCGAAAACGCCGCCGGATTCGGCAAATACCCTCCAAACGAAGGATCCGAAGGCCTGCGCACGGCGATTGCCGACTGGGTGCAGATGCGGTTTGGCGTACCGCTCGACCCGGACAGGCAGGTCATGGCCCTCAACGGGACACGCGAGGGGCTTTACAACGCCTGCATGGCGCTGGTGCCGGAGACGGTTTGCGGCGAGCAGCCGCTGGTGCTGATCCCGAACCCGTTCTACCAGGTCTACATGGTCGGCGCGATCTCGGTCGGCGCCCGGCCGGTGATGGTGCCCGCCACCCGCGCCACCGGTTACCTGCCGGATTATTCCGGCCTTCCCACCGACCTGCTGAACCGCACTGCGGCGGCCTATGTCTGTTCACCGTCGAACCCGCAGGGCGCCGTCGCCTCGCGCGATTATCTGCGCGACCTGATCGGCCTGGCCGAACAGTTCGACTTCAAGATCTTCTCGGACGAATGTTATTCGGAGATCTACCGCAACGACCCGCCCGCTGGTGCGCTGGATGTCGCCCGCGAAATGGGTGCCGACCCAGAACGTGTCGTGGTCTTCCATTCGCTGTCGAAACGCTCGAATCTCCCCGGCCTGCGCTCGGGCTTCGTGGCCGGCGGTCCCGACAGCATTGCTCGCATCAAGCAGCTGCGCACCTATGCCGGTGCACCGCTGCCGCTGCCCTTGCAGGTGGCGGCGGAAAAGGTGTGGCGCGACGAAGATCATGTCATCGAAAACCGCCGCCTCTATCAGGAGAAATATGCCGCAGCCGATGCGGTATTCGGCTCTGTTCAGGCCTATCAGGGCCCCGAAGCCGGCTTCTTTCTCTGGCTTCCGGTCGAGGACGGAGAGACGGCGGCGCTGAAGTCCTGGAAGGATACTGGGGTCCGGGTCCTGCCAGGCGCCTACCTCGCCCGCGAGGTGAACGGGCAGAACCCCGGGCAAGGATATATCAGGGTGGCAATGGTCGCCCCCAAAGAAGAAATGCAGCAAGGGCTGATCCGGCTCCGCGACTGCATCTATGCGTAAGGACGAGGGAAAAATGGCATATCAGGCACGCGGCCGCGATCCGCTTTTTGACAGTAACATGGCGGAAGCCATCGAGAAACGCGGCAAGGAACTGATCGGCATCGCGCTCATTCTCACCGGGCTCGCCGCGGCCGTAATGATCTGGTCCTATTCGCCCGCCGATCCCTGGTGGATGTCAGCGACCGACGCGCCGGTGCAGAACTGGCTGGGCCGGTTCGGTGCCTCGATCGCCGCGCCGCTGTTCATGATCGTCGGCTGGGGCAGCTGGGGCATTGCCATCGTTGCCCTTGGCTGGGGCCTGCGTTTTGCCCTTCACCGCGGCAATGACCGTGCCGTGTCCCGCCTGATCTTCGCCCCGATCTGGCTTGCACTTCTGTCGACCTATGCCGCCACCCTCTTGCCCGGCCCGGAATGGACTCATTCCTTCGGTCTTGGCGGGCTGTTCGGTAAGACCGCGCTCGGCTCGATACTGAACATCCTGCCGATCACCGCCACGACTGGCCTCAAGATCCTGTCGATCCTCCTTGGCCTCGGTGTGGTCGCCTTCGGCGCCTTCGTTCTTGGCTTCACCTGGCGCGAACTCAAGCAGTTCGTCCGCTTCCTCACTGTCGGCGTGATCCTTCTTTATGCCACGCTGATGCAGCTGCTCGGGCGCACCGCCAAGGGGGCCATCGCCACGGCCCAGAAACTTCAGGTAAAGAACGCCGAACGGCGCGAACGGCGCGCGCAAGAGGTCGCCGAAGCGGCCGAATGGGCCGCCATGCAGGAGGCCCATTCGGCCGCTGAACTCCCGGCTGCGCCGGTGAATGACAATGATACCGCCCCGGATATGGCCGATACGCCCGCCCGGTCCGGCCTTCTATCCCGAGCGACCAGCCTGATCCGCCGTTCCGAGACGCCAATGGTCGCGCCCGAGCCCGAACTGATCGAAACGGCCCCGTATTACGACACCGAGCCCGAAGCGCCGACCGATGAGCGTATCCGTGCCCGCATCGCCGACGTGATCAAGTCGCGGGTACGGCAAAACCCCGCCGTGCAGGTCGAATCCGTGGCGCCGCTGACCAAGGGTCGCGGCCGCGGTCCGGATCCCCTGATCCTCAATCCTCACGCCGGCTATGATCTGCCGCCCGAACCGCCGCTTACCGCCGGCGCGCAGCCGCAGGCATTTATGCCGCAGCCTCAGACCCCGGAGACCGCCGCCCCCGAGACGGCTCCGCTGCCGCTCGAACCTGCGGCGAATCAGGTACAAGCAGCGATCCCCACGGCCCAGCCAAAAAAGGTGGTGCAGCCGCAGGCGCGCAAACCGATCCAGCCGTCGACCCGCGCACGGGCCGAAGCACAACCGTCGCTGCAATTCGACGACACCAGACCGGCCTATGAACTGCCGCGGTTGTCGCTCCTGACCAATCCAGTCAATATCGAGCGCCACCACCTCTCTGACGAGGCGCTGGAAGAAAACGCCCGGATGCTGGAAGCCGTGCTTGACGACTACGGCGTCAAGGGCGAGATCGTCTCGGTCCGCCCCGGCCCCGTCGTCACCATGTACGAGCTCGAACCCGCGCCCGGCCTCAAGGCATCCCGTGTGATTGGCCTGGCCGACGATATCGCACGGTCCATGTCGGCCCTCTCGGCCCGTGTCTCGACCGTGCCGGGGCGCAGCGTGATCGGGATCGAACTCCCCAACGACAACCGCGAGATGGTGAGCTTCCGCGAAATCCTGGGCTCGCGTGACTACGGCGACGGTAACCACAAGCTGCCGCTGGCGCTGGGCAAAGACATAGGCGGTGACCCGATCGTCGCCAACCTTGCCAAGATGCCCCACCTGCTCATCGCCGGGACTACCGGCTCGGGCAAATCGGTGGCAATCAACACCATGATCCTCAGCCTGCTTTACAAGCTCACGCCCGAAGAATGCCGGCTGATCATGATCGATCCCAAGATGCTGGAACTTTCCGTCTACGACGGCATCCCTCATCTGCTCTCGCCGGTCGTAACAGACCCTAAAAAGGCGGTTGTGGCCCTGAAATGGGTCGTCGGCGAGATGGAGGAACGCTATCGCAAGATGTCGAAAATGGGCGTCCGAAACATCGACGGCTACAACTCCCGCGTCGCCGATGCGCTGGCAAAGAACGAGACCTTTTCACGTACCGTCCAAACCGGTTTCGACGACGAAACCGGCGAACCCGTTTTCGAGACCGAGGAAATCGTCCCCGAGAAAATGCCCTATATCGTCGTCATCGTCGACGAGATGGCCGACCTAATGATGGTGGCGGGCAAGGAAATCGAGGCCTGCATCCAGCGCCTCGCCCAGATGGCCCGTGCCTCGGGCATCCACCTGATCATGGCCACCCAGCGCCCCTCCGTGGACGTGATCACCGGCACGATCAAGGCCAACTTCCCGACCCGGATTTCCTTCCAGGTGACCTCGAAGATCGACAGCCGCACGATCCTTGGCGAAATGGGCGCCGAACAGCTCCTCGGCATGGGCGACATGCTCTACATGGCCGGCGGCGCCAAGATCACCCGCTGCCACGGGCCCTTCGTGTCGGATGAAGAGGTTGAGGAAATCGTCAACCACCTCAAGGCCTATGGTCCGCCAGAGTATATCGGTGGCGTGGTCGAAGGGCCGGACGACGAAAAGGCCGACAATATCGATGCGGTGCTCGGCCTCAACACCGGCGGCAACACGAATGGCGAAGACGCGCTCTACGATCAGGCTGTCGCCATCGTGATCAAGGACCGCAAATGCTCGACCTCCTACATCCAGCGCAAGCTCGGCATCGGCTACAACAAGGCCGCCCGGCTGGTCGAGCAGATGGAGGATGAACAGCTTGTCAGCCCCGCCAACCACGTCGGCAAACGCGAGATCCTGATCCCGGAGCAGTAAGATCCAGATGGACGTCCAAACGCTTCGTCGCAATCTTGAGGCCTGCCATGTGGCCTCCTCGCGCGAACGTCGAAAGCTCGGGAGAAGCCTCGGCCATCTGGCGATGACCCTCGAAAAGGCTGACGCCCTGTCCACGCCCGAAGACATAACCCTTGCCATCGAGGCCCTTGCCATCGGCGCCGATGTCCACACCTATCCCCAGCGGTACCATATGTCCCGCGCACGGCTCATGAACCGCCGTCGCGAAGTCTTGGGCCTGTCCGAACCCGAGATCTCGGTCGAAAAATCCATACGTATTGATGTCGAAGCAGGCGCCCTTATCATTGCCGACCCGTCCCTGTCCCGCGACATGCTCTTCGAGGCCAACCGTGCCCATGCGACAATGAACGAACACGGTTTCTTCGTTGTCGCCCTCGGCGGCGACGGGGCGGTTCGGGTGCGCTTGCGTGTCCACAGATCCGGCCCTTGCGAACCACAGGCCTCCGAATTCCGCCGCCTGCGCGAAGCCACCCCCGAAGGGGTTTTGAAACTCGGCAACAACGGCGTACTGGTCGAAGGTGGCGGTTCCAAGAGGCTGACTTTGCCGATACCGCCCGGAGACTACCGCATTTGCGCATATGGTCTGGGGCTAGGTCGCGCACCCGAGTGCCTAATCCTGATATCCCCACTAACCGGCACTCCCCCAACCCCGCTGCACGAAACGCCTGAACTCATTCTTTGATCTACGGGACACCACGACATCGCAAGACCCACACGTAAGGGCGGGAACAGCGGCCACCAAAAAACACCGGCTTGTTATCGCCTATCAATTGGGTTTGCGGCAGGCTGCACTTATGTAATCGGCTAGACCGACAAAAAACCGCACGAGGTCCGAGTTTATGAAACTGCCCCGCCTGATCCTGGCCACGGCCACAACCCTTGCGCTGGCCATGCCCGCCATGGCCGACAAGCTGTCGCTGAATGCGATCTCGACATATCTCAACGGGATGCAAACGGCCAAGGGCGCCTTCACCCAGATCAATGATGACGGCACCATCTCGACCGGCACGATCTATATCGCCCGCCCCGGCAAGATCCGCTTCGAATATAATCCACCGGAACAGACCCTCGTGCTGGCCTCCGCGGGGGCGGTGGCGATCTTCGACCCGAAAACCAACCAGGGTCCGGAAACCTATCCCCTCAACAAGACCCCGCTCAAGATCATCCTGGCCAAGAACGTCGATTTGGGCCGCACCAACATGGTGGTGGGCCACTCCTATGACGGAACCGCCACCACCGTGACGGCGCAGGATCCCGAGCACCCCGAATACGGCAACATCCAGCTCAAGTTCACCGCCAACCCGGTCGAGCTGCGCCAGTGGATCATCAACGACGATTCCGGATCCTCGACCACCGTGGTTCTGGGCGAGCTGAAAAAGGGCGGCAGCTTTCCCTACACCCTGTTCAGCATCGACGCCAACACCAAGCGTTTCGAGCGGTGATACCGGCTCGCAACGCAGCTACCGGCACGTCCTGAGCTGCGCCTCATAGGTCTTGGACCGCGCCCCGACTTCGCCCGCAATCCGCATCAGCCAGGCCTTGCTGCGATAGCTGCCGCGGGCATAGCCCGTGTGCCCCTCATGATAGGCGAGATACTGGTTGCGGGCGTCATCCAGCGCTATACCGTTGCGCTCGCGCGTGGTGTTCATGTACCAGCCCATGAAATCGGCAGCATCACGGATATCGTCGCGCTTCGCGCCGGGACTGCCGGTGGCACGCTGGTATTCCTTCCAGGTCGCGTCCAGCGCCTGGGCATAGCCAAAAGCACTCGATTGCCGGCCCATCGGGATCACCCCGATCACCCAGCGAAACGGGGTGCGGGCGTCGGCTTTGAACTTGCTCTCCTGATAAATCGTCGCCATCTGCACGTGCACCGGTACGTTCCACTTGCGCTCCGTGGCGCGGAAAGCTCGGGCGTAATGCCTGCGGTCTTTCAGGATGCTGCAGGCGTTGTCGAACTCCCGCGGCGGCGTATAGTCGCGCGACCCGCAGCCCGCGAGAACCAGCAGTGTCAAAATCATCAGGGCGCGAAGGGGTCTGCTCATTCCTGCCTCTCGCTTTTTTGTTTAGACACATTTTACCTGTTTTCGGCTTCAGGCTAAAGCAGAATTCCCAGAATCACCGGCAGCGCCAGTACTGAAATCAGCGTCGAGACCACAACCAGCCCCGCCACGGCACCTGCATCCGCACCACCATCCCGGCCATACTTCTCGGCCAGCAGGTAGGTCGTCACCGGCACCGGCGTGCTCATCTGCAGCACCAGCACGGCAAACACCGCGCCGGTCAACCCGAAGCCCAGCCCCACGCCCCAACCCACGGCAAAACCCAGCCCCAGCTTGACCAGCGCCAACTGAACCGCCCGTCTGACGTTCCGCGCGCTCAACCGCGCCAGCGCCACGCCGAGCGTGATCAGCATCATCGGAATCGCCATCTGGCCCACCAGTTCCAGCGTGTTAGTGACGAAAACCGGTGTCTCCCAGCCATTCCACAGGAACGCCGCACCCAACACCGTCGCCCAGACGATCGGCTCGCGCAGCACTTTGCCCCAACCGCCCTGACCCGCGACCAAGGCCAAACCCAACGTAAAGACGAATATTGCTGACACCGCGAAAAACACGATCCCCAGGCTCAGCCCCTCGGCCCCGAAGGCAAACAACGCCAGCGGCAGACCCAGATTACCGGTATTGCCAAAGACGAATGGCCCCAGGAAGGTCCGCATTTCCAACCCTGCCAACTTCAGTAACAGCCAGGCAATCGCCAGCATCACCAGATGCGCCGTGACCGATGCCAACGTCATCGCCGTCAGCGCTTCTGGGGCCACTTCGGCCTGCATCAGCGCGGTGAAAATCAGGCAGGGCGTCGCCAGCGTCATCGCCAACTGGGTGACAAACTGAACCCGGTATTCGATCCCCGCGCGCTCCCACGCAAAACCGATGGCGGCCAGCGCGAAAACTGGCGCCACGATCTCGAGCACTGTCAAAACTAGGTTCACAGACTGTTTCCCGATTTCCGGCCCTGGGGAAATGGACATTCCCCCCTCAAAGGCTTTAAAGTGCTGTTTCAGGGGCTGTTACACGATGCTGAAGACGCACGCAAAATATCATCTGGGCCAAGTGGTCCGGCACCGCAAACATCCGTTTCGCGGCGTGATTTTTGATGTCGATCCCGAATTCAGCAACACCGAGGAGTGGTATGACGCGATTCCCGAAGAGTCGCGCCCGGCCAAGAAACAACCCTTCTACCATCTGCTCGCCGAGAACGATCAAAGCTACTATGTCGCCTACGTAAGCGAGCAGAACCTCGTCGTCGACTATTCCGGCGAGCCGGTGGATCATCCGGATATCTCCGACCTCTTCGGCCCGTTCGAAGACGGCCAATATCCGCTGCATTTCCAACTGAACTGACCGAAGGCGCGTTTAGCGACGCATCCTGCGCCATCGGCTGACTGGTCACAACTCGACCGGCCGTTCTTCCTTTTTCCAGGCCGAGAACCCGCCTTCCATCTCGGCGATGTTCTCCACCCCCATTTCCTGCAGCGCCTTCACCGACAGCGCCGACCGCCAGGCGCTGGCGCAAAACAGCACTAGCGTCTTGTCAGTCGCCAAAGCCTGCTTGTGATAGGGGCTCATCGGGTCAATCCAGAATTCCAGCATCCCGCGCGGCGCATGAAACGCTCCGGGGATCCGGCCGTCGCGCGACAGCTCGCGCGGATCACGGATATCGACCAGCAGGACCTCCCCAGACTCAGCCCGCGCCTGCGCCTCGTCGGTCGCGATCGAAGTGATCTGCTCCTTGGCCCTTGCGACCAGCTGTTTCACAGGTGTTATGCCCATCTCTCAATACCCCAATGCAATGCCGTCCTTACGCGGATCGGATCCGCCTTCCAGAATCCCATCCTCGCGGATCACGATCGCCTGCCCGCCGCCGAGCGGCCCGTCGGGCACCACGACGTCATGCCCCATCTCGGCCAGTTCGGCACGGACGGTGTCGGAGTAGCCGCGTTCGACGTTCATCTTACCCGCGTCCGAGAAGCTCCGCGGTGCGTCCAGTGCATCCTGCACGTCGAGCCCATAGTCGATCATGTTGGTGACCAGCCGCGCGTGGCCGTTGGGCTGATAGGCCCCGCCCATCACCCCGAAGGGCATCAGCACCTTGCCGGCACGCTTCAGCATGCCGGGAATGATCGTGTGCATCGGCCGCTTTCCCCCGCCCATCTCGTTCGGGTGGCCGTCTTCCAGGCTGAACCCGGCGCCGCGGTTCTGGAACAGGATGCCGAACTTCTCACTGGCAATACCGCTGCCAAACCCGTGGTAGATCGAATAGATCAGGCTCACCGCCATCCGGTCCTTGTCGACGACGGTGATATAGATCGTGTCCTTGTGCACCGCCTCGCTCACCGGCTTGGCCGCCGCCATCGCCCGTTTCGGGTCGATCAACGCCGCCAGCCGTTTCGCCGTCTCCAGGCTCAGCATATGCTCAAGCCGCACCGTGTGATCCGGGTCGGCAATAAAGCGGTTGCGCGCATCATAGGCCAGCTTCGCCGCCTCGGCCTCGATATGGGCACGCTCCGCCCCTAAAGGTTCCATCCCGGCCAGATCGAACTGGCGCAGAATGTTCAGCATCAGGATCGCGGTTGTCCCTTGGCCGTTAGGCGGATGCTCGACCAGCTCCGTGCCCTTGTAGTCACCGCTGACCGGCTCGCTATAGAAACTCTCGGCGCTCGCGAAATCGTCGAGCGTATGCACCCCGCCACGCGCCCGCAGCTCGGCCACCATGTCCTCGGCCACTTCACCGGTGTAAAAGCCATCGCGACCCTGTGCGGCGATCCGGCGCAGCACTTCGGCCTGACCCGGCGCTCGGAAGGTCTGGCCGACGCGACCCGGCGCACCTTCGATCATGTAGTGTTTCCGCCCGTGTCCAGACAACGCCTCACCGGCCTTCGGCCAGTCGAAAGCCACCCGCGGCGCCACAGGTACTCCTGCCTCGGCATAGTGGATTGTCGGCGCCAGCACCTGGTCCAGCCCCAGCTTGCCCCAATCTGCGTTCAGCCGGCAGAATGCATCCACTGCGGTCGGGATCGTCACCGCTTCGGGGCCATAAAGCGGCACGGTCTCGTGCCCCTTGTCGCGCAGTGCTGCCGCGCTCGCCGCCGCCGGCGCCCGGCCCGAGCCATTCAAGGCCTTGATCTCCTCGCTCCCGGCCGGCTTGAACAGCACGAAGCAATCTCCGCCGATCCCGGTCATCTGTGGCTCACAGATCCCCAGCAGCACCGCCCCGGCGATCGCCGCATCCATCGCATTGCCGCCCGCCTGCAGGACGTCGACCGCCGCTTTCGCCGCCAGCGGATGCGACGTGGCGCACATGCCATCGGCTGCCAGAACGGACGACCGCCCGGGAAAATGAAAATCGCGCATCTGGTGCTCCCCTGATCGTTTCGAGGCGGACACTATGCCCCGGACGCAGGAAAGCCAATCCGGCCGTTGCGTTCCGGTTGGTTGATTTCGATTTTCGGGAAGAGAAACCTCGGCGCCACGCACTGGGTGGGGGCTGTTAACACGCGGCGCCGAGGGAAGCCATATGCAGCTACCCTTTTGTTATGCGGTTGGATTCGGGCGC
The DNA here is from genome assembly GCF_030848945.1 of Marimonas arenosa. GTDB lineage: Bacteria > Pseudomonadota > Alphaproteobacteria > Rhodobacterales > Rhodobacteraceae > Marimonas > Marimonas arenosa. The sequence goes on along the minus strand of NZ_JANHAX010000003.1, from coordinate 171,911 downwards.
CAATGGGAAGGCAATGTGGCGATTCAAAGATTGTTTGCAGCGCTTTCGCGGCATGGTGCAAGACATAGTCAACCCAGGACCGTGCCACTCGCACCACCGGCGCGGGCCGGCCCAAGCGGAATCGAAAACCGGAGCACGTTGCAGCCACCCCGCCTGGTATAGCGGAGTTCTGTGGTCAGCGACTTCACCAGGAACCAGCCAAACCCGCCTTCGGGCAGGTTCTCGCGCGCCACGTCGGTGTCCGGCGGTGCCCCCGGTGGCAGACATCGACCGGGCAGCGCTTGCCCGCCGTCGAACACGCAAAAGGACAGGCCGCGGTCCGTCCGTCGACAACTGAGTCGAATATCGCCGGTGGCCGTAGACCCATAGGCATGTTCCACCACGTTGTTCAGAACCTCGCCGAGCACCAGTTCGACCGTCCCCGTCTCCTCCTCGCTCAGCCGCATCGGCGCAAGCGCCTGCGTCAATCGAAAGAGCGCTGCGCGGACGTCCCGCTCGCCACCGGTGAAAGCATCGCGGATCTTCTGGTCTACGGCCTCTTCTGCGACTGTGGACGGCATGATCGGTTCCCCGTCTCGGTCAGTCGGCCGCTCAGCCCGAGTAAACGGCTTGCGCGTCGGCCAGGCTGTCATAAATGGTGAACACCGAATCCATGCGAGTCAGGCGAAACACCCGGTCGACCGCCGGTGTCAGCCCGGCAAGATCCAGCCGTCGCGTCGGACCAAGCTGCTTCATCGCCGCCACGATGGCACCCAGCCCGCTCGAATCGATAAATCCCACCTCGCTCAGATCCAGCACCACATGCGGCGCGCCAGCCGCCGCCAATTCGCGCATACGATCCTTGAAGCGGATGGCAACAGCCGCATCAATTCGCGGCTCATGCACCGCAATCACCTGAAAATCACCGTCATCCCTGCTGTTCAGGTTCATCGCCTCTCCTAGCGTGCCGTAAAAGTACGAATGTCGCGCGCTCAGGCTAGACCTCAAACCTTACCATTCGGTATGCATGCACCAGCAAGCCACAGGCTCATCAATGGAGGATTGGCCATGAAAGAGGTAGTAATCGCCGGGGCATCCCGCACACCGATGGGCGGGTTCCAAGGTGTCTTCGATGGCGTGCCCGCGGCCGATCTCGGCGGCGCCGCCATTCGGACCGCCCTGGCCGATGCCGGCGTCACCACGGTCGAGGAAGTTCTGATGGGCTGCGTGCTGCCCGCCGGCCAGGGCCAGGCCCCGGCGCGCCAGGCCGCCTTCAAGGGTGGCCTGGGCGATGAGGTGCCGGCCACCACCCTGAACAAGATGTGCGGCTCGGGCATGCGCACCGCGATGATGGGCTTCGACCAGATCGCTTTGGGCCACAACGCCACAATGCTCGCCGGTGGCATGGAATCGATGTCAAACGCGCCCTACCTTCTGCCCAAGATGCGCAGTGGCGCCCGCATCGGCCACCAGACCGTGCAGGACCACATGTTCCTCGACGGGCTGGAAGACGCCTATGACAAGGGCCGCCTGATGGGCACCTTCGCCGAGGACTGCGCCGAGGCTTTCCAGTTCACCCGCGAAGAGCAGGATCAGTACGCCATCGCCTCGCTGGAAAACGCGCTCGACGCCGAACGTACCGGCGCATTCGAAGACGAAATCACCCCCTTCACCATTCATGCCCGCCATGGCGAAGAGGTGATCACAACCGACGAACAGCCCGGCAAAGCCCGGCCCGAGAAGATCCCGATGCTGAAACCCGCCTTCCGCAAGGACGGCACCGTAACGGCTGCCAACAGCTCGTCGATTTCCGATGGCGCGGCCGCGCTGGTCCTGTCGTCACGCGACCATGCCGAGGCAGAGGGCCTCAACATCCGCGCCCGAATCCTCGGCCACGCCTCCCACGCCCAGACGCCGTCGCAATTCCCCACCGCGCCGATCCCGGCGGCGCGGAAACTGCTCGACAAGCTCGGCTGGGACAAGAACGACGTCGACCTCTGGGAAGTCAACGAAGCTTTCGCCGTGGTGCCGATGGCCTTCATGCGCGAATTGGGCCTGCCGCGCGACATCGTCAACGTCAACGGCGGGGCCTGCGCCCTGGGCCATCCGATCGGGGCCTCCGGCGCCCGTATCATGGTGACGCTGCTGAACGCGCTGGAGAAACGCGACCTGAAGCGTGGCGTCGCCGCCATCTGCATCGGCGGCGGCGAAGGCACCGCCATCGCCATCGAACGTGTCTGACCGGCTCACCGGTCCCGACCCTTCATCTTGCTCGAAATACTCCACGGGGGTGTGGGGGTGTGAAACCCCCACGTCCGCCCGTGCGCACGCGCAACGGCCAGGGCGGACGCATGACCGAAACCAAGCGTGAAAAACTGCTTTGAAATTTCACCCGACTCAGTCATCGTGAAATTGAGCCGCATTTTTTCACGGGCCAGCCCATGCACCACGCTCCACCCAGCCCGACCACCCTCGGCGCCGATCTGCGGGCCTTGCGCAAGTCGCGTGGCCAGACCCTGACCGATCTCGCCGCGACGCTGGGCCGCTCGGTGGGCTGGCTCAGCCAGGTCGAGCGTGATCTCTCCGACCCATCGATCTCCGATCTCCGCCAGATTGCCGCGGCACTGGGCGTACCGATGTCGATGCTCTTCGCCCATGCAGCCGCGCCGGCGCATGAACAGGGCTATGTCGTCCGCGCCGACGCCCGCCGCCCAATGGGCTCCTCCGAAGAGGGCCTGATCGAGGAACTGCTGTCCCCGGATCTAACCGACGATTTCGAGATGGTCCATTCCACTTTCCAGCCCAACTCGGCCATGCAGACGCCGACACAGCGCCCTACTCAGGAAGTCGGCTATATCATTTCCGGCAAGCTCGACCTGACGATCGCCGCTCGAACCTTCACCCTCCACCCCGGCGACAGCTTTCGCTTCCGCGGCGAGCCCTACCGCTGGGCCAACCCCTATGCCGAACCGGCCGTGGCGATTTGGGTCATCGCCCCACCGGTCTATTGAAGGAGCATCGCATGCACAAAGGGTCCTGCCTCTGCGGCGCCGTCCAGATCACAATTGCAGGCGAATTGGCCCCGCCGAACGCCTGCCACTGTTCGCAATGCCGGAAACAATCCGGGCATTTCTGGGCATCAACCGATCTGCCGATGGACCGCGTCACGATCCGCGGCGAAGCCAACGTGACATGGTTCAATGCCTCGGAAATCGCCACTCGTGGGTTCTGCCGAAGTTGCGGTTCTTTCCTGTTCTGGAAACGCCACGGCCGCGGCGAAATCGCCGTCGCCATGGGCGCAATCGACAGCCCCACCGGAACACAGCTGTCCGGCCATATTTTCTCCGCCGACAAGGGCGACTACTACGACATTGCCGACGGTCTGCCGAAATCCGAAACGTGACGAATACGCAGTGTTAGAGACTGAAATCTGCACATCGCCGCCACCTAAAGGAGTAATCTCATGCCCGACATCCCCACCACCGCCCGCGTCGTCATCATCGGCGGCGGCGTGGTCGGCACCTCGTCGCTCTACCACCTTGCCAAGGCCGGTTGGAGCGACTGCGTGCTGCTGGAGAAAAACGAACTCACCGCCGGCTCGACCTGGCACGCCGCCGGCAACGTGCCTACCTTCTCGACCTCCTGGTCGATCATGAACATGCAGCGTTACTCGACCGAGCTTTACGCCCGCCTCGGTGACGAGGTCGATTACCCGATGAACTACCACGTCACCGGCTCGATCCGCCTGGCGCATTCCAGGGAACGGATGCAGGAATTCCAGCGCGCCAAGGGCATGGGGCTCTATCAGGGCATGGATCTTGAAATCCTCACCCCCGACGCGGCCAGGACCCGCTATCCCTTCCTTGAAACTCACGACCTCGCCGGCGCGCTTTACGACCCCAACGATGGCGATATCGACCCCGCCCAGTTGACTCAGGCGCTGGCCAAAGGCGCCCGTGACATGGGCGCCCAGATCCTCCGCTTCACCCCGGCCACGGGCGTCTCCCGCGAAAACGGTGAGTGGATCATTCACACCGAAAAAGGCGATATCCGCGCCGAATACGTGGTCAACGCCGCCGGTTACTATGCCCAGCGCGTTGGTGAATGGTTCAAGCCCTTCGGCGGCCGCACCGTGCCGATGATGGTGATGAGCCACCAATACCTGCTGACGGAACAGATCCCCGAGCTTGAAGCCTGGACCAAAGAGGTTGGCCACAAGCTGCCGCTGCTGCGGGACGTCGATGTGTCCTACTACCTCCGGCAGGAGAAAAACGGCATTAATATCGGCCCGTACGAGCCTAATTGCCGCGCCCATTGGGCCACGCCCGACGATCCCCTGCCGGACGATTTCTCGTTCCAGCTCTACCCCGATGACCTCGACCGGATCGCCGATATCGTCGCCGATGCCATGGAGCGCGTGCCCGCCGCCGGCACGGCCGGCATTTCCCGCATCATCAACGGCCCGATCCCCTATGCCCCCGATGGCAACCCGCTGCTCGGTCCCATGCCCGGCGTCCCCAACGCCTTCGAGGCCTGCGTCTTCACCTTCGGCATCGCCCAGGGCGGCGGCGCCGGAAAGGTGCTGGCCGAATGGATCACCGAAGGCTGCACCGAGTGGGACATGTGGTCCTGCGACCCGCGCCGTTTTACCGACTACACCGATCACGACTATTGCGTCGCCAAGGGCATGGAGATCTACGGCCACGAATACGGCATGCATTTCCCATGGAAACGCTGGCCCGCGGGCGCCGACCGGAAACTGTCGCCCCTGCACGATCGCATCAAGGATCTCGGCGGCCAGATGGGCGCCTATAACGGCTGGGAACGCGCCAATTGGTTTGCACAGCCGGGTGACGACACCTCTGAAGAGGCAACCCGCACCTGGGACCGCGCTGGCCCATGGGAGGCCCGCATCCGCGAGGAATGCGAAGCCGTCCGCGACGGCGTCGGTGTCCTCGACCTGCCCGGGTTCTCGCGCTTCACCCTGCGCAACGATGGCGCCGCCGAATGGCTGCGCGGCCTCATCGCAGGTGCGCTTCCGAAAGTGGGCCGCATGAACCTGGCCTATTTCCCCGATAAACGCGGCCGCATCCTCACCGAGATGTCGATCATCCGCCACGACGAGGAACTCTTCACCCTCATCACCGCCGGCACCGCGCAATGGCACGATTTCGAATATCTCGTCTCTAACCTACCCGAAAACAGCGGTCTCGAATTGACCGACGATACGCTCGGCACCGGCACATTGATCGTGACCGGCCCCAAGTCGCGCGAACTTCTCGCGACCCTTTCCGAGGCTGATCTCAACGCGCCCTGGCTGTCTCGCCAGACTGCCAGGGTGGCAGGAAAACACGTCCTTTTGCTGCGCGTCTCCTTCGCCGGCGAGCTCGGTTGGGAAATTCATGCCGACAATGACGATCTGCCCGCGATCTACGATGCCGTTCTCGAAGCCGGCGCCAAACCCTTCGGCATGTGGGCGCTGAACGCCCTGCGGCTCGAAAAAGGCTACCGCGCGTGGAAAGGCGATTTATCCACCGATTACTCCCTGCTCGAAGGCGGGCTCGACCGGTTCATCCGATTCGACAAGCCGCAGGACTTCCCCGGCAAGGCCGCTCTCCTGGCCGAGAAACAGCAGGGCGTGAAAAAACGCTTCGTTACCCTGGTGGTCGACGCAGGCGACGCGGATGCGCCCTACATGTCGACCCTGTGGCATGATGGAGAGATCGTCGGCGAAACGACCTCGGGCGGCTGGGGCTACCGGGTGAACAAATCCGTGGCTTTGGGCATGCTCCGCACCGACCTCGCCAAGCCCGGAACCGAAATCGAAGTCGAAATCTACGGCGAGCGCCACAAGGCCATGGTCCAGCCCGACGAGCCGCTGTGGGATCCGCAAAACGAAAGGCTCCGCGCATGACCGAAATCACTCTCCTAGACGGCTCCATCGGCCAGGAACTGGTACACCGCGCCGGCGACCGGCCGACGCCGCTCTGGTCGACCTCGGTGATGATTGAAAAGCCCGGCTTGGTGCGCACCGTCCATGGCGACTATTTCGCGGCCGGCGCCACCATCGCCACCGCCAACACCTATGCCATCCTTCGCGACCGCCTGGTCAAAACCGGGCTCGAAGACCGTTTCGAACAGCTCATCGACCTCGCCTTGACCGAGGCCGAATCCGCCGTCGCCGCCCACGGGTCGGGGCGAATCGCCGGCGCCCTTGGTCCGCTCGGCGCTTCCTACCGCCCAGATATCTGCCCGCCGCCGGTTCAGGCCGCGCCGCTCTATGCCGAACTGGTTGGCCTGATGCGCGACCGTGTCGATCTGTTCCTGATCGAGACCGCGGCCTCGGTTGACCAGGCCCACGGCGCGCTTCTGGGTTGCACCGAGGCGGACAAACCGGTTTGGCTCTCGGTCACGGTAATGGACGATGACGGCAGCCGCCTGCGCTCCGGTGAATCCGTCTCTGACCTTGCTCAAATCGTCTCTGACTTCGCGCCCGACGCCGTCCTTGTCAACTGCTCACGCCCCGAAGCCATCGCCGCCGCTCTCAAGCTCATCGCTCCCTTCGGCCGCCCGTTCGGTGCCTATGCCAACGGCTTCACCCGCATCACCGAAGCCTTCCTCGAAGACAGTCCCACGGTCGAGGCCCTCACCGCCCGGCGCGATCTCGGCCCCGCCGAATATGCCAGCTTCGCCCTGTCTTGGGTCGACCAGGGCGCCACCATCGTTGGCGGCTGCTGCGAGGTCGGCCCCGCCCATATTGCCGAACTCGACACCCAACTCCGCGCCGCCGGCCACAGCATCACATGACCTTTTCTTCCTCTTTCTGAAAATATCCCGGGGGTCCGGGGGCAGCGCCCCCGGGCTCGCCACATACGCCAAGGAACCACGTCATGCCCAACCTTCCCACCCAGGCCCGCGTCGTCATCATCGGCGGCGGCGTCGTTGGCTGCTCCGTCGCCTATCACCTGACCAAACTCGGCTGGACCGACGTCGTCCTGCTCGAACGCAAACAGCTTACCTCGGGCACGACATGGCACGCCGCGGGTCTCATCGGTCAGCTCCGCGCCACCGCCAACATGACCAAGCTCGCCCGCTATTCGGCCGAGCTTTATACCGGGCTCGAGCTTGAAACCGGCGTCGCCACCGGCTTCCGTCAGGTCGGCTCCGTCTCCGTCGCCCTGACCGAGGAGCGCCTTGAAGAGCTCTACCGCAACGCCGCCATGGCCCGCGCCTTCGGCGTTCCGGTCGAAGAGCTGAGTCCGAAGGACGTCAAGGACCGCTACGAACATCTCAACATCGACGGCGTCAGCGGCGGTGTCTGGCTGCCGACTGACGGACAGGCGGATCCCGCCAATATCGCGCTGGCGCTGGCCAAGGGCGCGCGGCAGCGCGGCGCCGTGGTGCAAGAGCGGGTTTCCGTCTCTAACATTGCAAGGAACGGCTCTCGCGTGACCGCCATCGACTGGCAGAGCGAGGATGGCACTCAGGGCCACATCACCTGCGAGGCAGTCGTCAACTGTGCCGGCATGTGGGGCCATCAGGTCGGCCGCATGGCCGGGGTGAACGTGCCACTGCATGCCTGCGAACACTTCTACATCGTGTCCGAACCGATCCCCGGTCTGACCCAGCTTCCCGTCCTGCGTGTGCCGGACGAATGCGCTTATTATAAGGAGGATGCCGGCAAGATCATGCTCGGTGCCTTCGAGCCGGTCTCTAAGCCCTGGGGCATGAACGGCATCCCGAAAGACTTCGAATTCGACCAGCTCCCAGAAGATTTCGACCATTTCGAGCCAATCCTCGAAATGGCCGTCAATCGCATGCCGATGCTGGCCGAGGCCGGCATCCACACCTTTTTCAACGGCCCGGAGTCGTTCACGCCCGACGATGCCTATCACCTCGGCCTTGCGCCGGGCACGGACAATGTCTGGGTTGCCACCGGCTTCAATTCGATCGGTATCCAGTCCGCCGGCGGCGCCGGCCACGCCCTCAGCCTCTGGATGGACAGCGGCGAAAAACCCTTCGACCTCGGCGATGTCGACATCGCCCGGATGCAACCCTTCCAGGGCAATAAGACCTATCTTTTCGAACGCTCGAAAGAAACGCTCGGCCTTCTTTACGCCGATCACTTTCCCTATCGTCAGAAAGCCACCGCCCGCGGTATCCGCCGCACACCGTTTCACGAACACCTCAAGGCACAGGGCGCCGTGTTCGGTGAACTCGCTGGCTGGGAGCGCGCCAACTGGTTCGCCGATGACGGGCAGGAACGGGACTACCGCTACTCTTGGAAGCGCCAGAACTGGTTCGAAAACGCCGCCCGCGAACACAAGGCGGTGCGCGAAAATGTCGGGATGTACGACATGTCGAGCTTCGGCAAGCTCCGTATCGAAGGGGCCGATGCGGAACACTTCCTCAACCGTCTGTCCGGCGCCAACATGAGCGTGCCCACCGGCAAGATCGTCTATACCCAGATGCTGAACACGGGCGGTGGGATCGAGGCCGACATCACCGTCACCCGCCTCTCCGAGACCGCCTATCTCGTGGTCACCCCGGCGGCGACGCAGCTGGCAGACGAAACCCGCCTCCGGCGTCATCTGGGCACTGATAGGGTCACAATCACCGACATGACCGCCGCCGAAGGCGTCCTCGCCGTCATGGGTCCCAACGCCCGCAGTTTGCTGCAAAAGGTCTCGCCCAACGATTTCTCGAACCGGGCGAACCCTTTCGGGACCGCCCAGGACATCGAGCTCGGCATGGGCCTGGCCCGCGCCCACCGCGTCTCCTACGTCGGCGAGCTTGGCTGGGAGATCTACGTCGGCACCGACATGGCCGCCCATGCGTTCGAAACCCTCTGGGAGGCGGGACAGGACCTCGGCCTCAAACTCTGCGGCATGCACATGATGGACAGTTGCCGCATCGAAAAGGCTTTCCGCCATTTCGGCCACGACATCACACCCGAGGATAACGTGATCGATGCCGGCCTCGGCTTCGCCGTCGACCTCACCAAGCCTGATTTCATCGGCAAGGCCGCCGTCGCCGCCCGCAAGGACACCGGCCCCAAGACCCGGATGGTCCAGTTCCTGCTCAACGATCCCGAACCGCTGCTCTATCACAACGAACCGCTCCTGCGGGACGGCGAGATCGTGGGCTACCTGTCGTCGGGCGCCTACGGTCATCACCTCGGTGCGGCGGTCGGCATGGGCTACGTTCCCTGCCAAGGCGAAACCGCCGCGCAACTCCTCGCGTCATCCTACGAGATCGACGTGATGGGCACCCGTGTGCCTGCGCAGGCTTCGCTCAAGCCGCTCTACGATCCCAAGGCCGAACGCACCAGGGCCTGATCGCCACGACTGGAACATCCGCCCGTCCCACGATATGCGGAGGCGGAGGAGACACGGCGCCATGCAGGACAACCGCGACACGCCCCAAGGGCTCGCCTTCGCGCTCGGCGCCTACGGGTTCTGGGGCTTCCTGCCGCTCTATCTCAAGGCATTGTCGCATATCCCCGCGGCCGAGGTCGTCGCCCACCGCATCCTGTGGTCGCTGCCGATTGCCGGCGGCGTCCTGATCCTGATGGGTCGCACCGCCGACATCCGCACCGCGCTCAGCACCCCGCGGATGCTCGCCATGGGCTGCGTCACCGCCGCCCTCGTCTCGGTCAACTGGGGGATCTATGTCTGGTCCATCGCCGAAGACCGCGCGCTCGACGCCGCCCTCGGCTATTACATCAATCCACTGTTTTCGATCTTCCTGGGCGCTGTGCTGCTCGGCGAACGTCTCCTGCCGCTGCAGAAACTCGCCATCGTGCTTGCCGCCTTGGCGGTGCTGGTGCTCACTTTCGAATCCGGCACCCTTCCCTGGGCCGCACTCGGACTCACGCTCAGTTGGGGCTTTTATGCTTTTTTCAAACGCACTCTGCCCATCGGACCCAATCAGGGGTTCCTGCTGGAAATCCTCATCCTGACCCCGCTGGCGCTCGGCTACATTCTCTGGCTCGCTGTCACGGGGCAGGGACATTTCTTCGCCACCGGGGGGTACAACACCGCGTTGCTCCTCGCCGGCGGCGTCGCCACCGCGGTGCCGCTTCTGCTCTATGCCAACGGGGCCAAGCGGCTGCGGCTCTCGACCATCGGTATCCTGCAATACATTGCGCCAACCATGATCATGCTCATCGGCGTCTTCGTCTTCGGCGAACCCTTCGGCACCGCCCGCATGATCGCTTTCCCGATGATCTGGGCCGCGCTCGTGCTCTACACCGTCGCCATGCTGCGCCAACTCCGCCGCGCAGGGTGACCCCCCTCTTCATCTTGCCAGAAATACTCTAGCAACCGCTCCGCCAGGTCCGGACCCATCGGTTTCAGTCCAAGCCCCCTCCGGAGAGCGGGGTGGGTGGGCGGGCGCTCTCCGGAGGGGGCGGCCCGTCACCCTTGAAAACCGCTCCGGCACAGCGCAGTTAGTGCTGCATGACAAAGACGCTCTTCACCTTCGGCCATGGCTTCTCCGCGGCTGCTCTCGCCCGCCTCCTCGGCCCGCGGGGCTGGCGCCTTATCGGCACCACCCGCAATCCCGCGAAATTTGCTGCCCTGCAGGCCGCGGGCGTCACTCCCGTGCTCTGGCCCGGGTCCGACCCACGGCCTGCGCTGCGCGAGGCCACTCACCTGCTGCTCTCCGCCGCGCCGGACGAAAATGGCGACCCGGTGATCGCGGAACTAGGCTCTAACATGGCTGAACTTTTGCCTAACCTCGAATGGGTCGGCTATCTCTCCACCACCGGAGTTTATGGCGACCACCAGGGCAACTGGGTCGATGAGAGCACACCGCTCACACCCGCCACCAAACGCGGCCACCACCGCGTCAAGGCCGAGGCGCAATGGCAGGAGCAAGGCCTGCCGCTGCATATCTTCCGCCTCGCCGGCATTTATGGCCCCGGCCGAGGCCCCTTTGCCAAGGTCCGCCGCGGCACCGCCCGGCGCATTATCAAGGAAAACCAGGTCTTCTCACGCATCCATGTCGACGATATTGCGCAGGTGCTATTGGCCTCGATCGAACGCCCCAACCCGGGCGCCATCTACAATGTCTGCGACAACGATCCCGCCCCGCCGCAGGACGTTCTGTCCTATGCCGCGGAACTCCTCGGCGTCGATCTACCGCCAGAGGAGGACTACGCCACCGCCGAGATGACCCCGATGGCCCGCAGCTTCTATGCCGAGTCGAAACGCGTCCGAAACGACCGGATCACCGACGAGCTCGGTGTAAAGCTCCTCTATCCCAGCTATCGTGACGGCCTGCGCGCCCTCCTCGCCGAAGAGCAGGGCTGACCGATGCGCGCGACCGTGGAAGCACTTGTCTCTCATCCCCGTTTCACCAATTTCATCACCGCGGTGATCGCGTTCAACGCGGTCATCCTCGGGCTCGAGACCTCGAAGGCAGTGATGCAGGCGGTCGGGCCGCTGATTCTCGCCCTCGACGTCGCGTGTCTCACGATCTTCGTCATCGAACTGGCGTTGAAGCTGATCGCGCTCGGTCCCCGGTTCTTCCGCAGCGGCTGGAACCTGTTCGACTTCGTGATCGTCGGTATCGCGCTGGTTCCCGCAGGCCAGGGCTTCTCCGCGCTCCGGGCCCTGCGCATCCTGCGGGTGCTGCGGATGATCTCGGTCGCCCCCACGCTACGCCGTGTGGTCGAAGGCTTCGTGCGGGCCGTGCCCGGCATGGGTTCGGTTTTCCTGCTGATGGGGCTGATCTTCTACATCGGAGCGGTCATTGCCACCAAGCTCTTCGCCAACAGCTTCCCGGAATGGTTCGGCACGCTCGGCGCCTCGGCCTATTCGCTCTTTCAGATCATGACACTGGAAAGCTGGTCGATGGGTATCGTGCGACCGGTGATGGAGGTTTACCCGCATGCCTGGGCCTTTTTCGTCCCCTTCATCCTCGCCACCACCTTCATCGTGCTGAATCTCGTCGTCGGCCTCATCGTCAACTCGATGCAAGAGGCGCATCATGAGGAAGACGTCGCCAACACCGACGCCTATCGCGACGAGGTGCTGGCACGGCTCAACGCGCTTGATGCCAAACTGTCCACGCTGGAGAAAGCAGTCTCTAAACAGGCGAAATAGGGCTCACGCCCGCTTGCCCGAGATCTGCGCCACGCCCAGCACATCGAGCACCTTTTTCTCGATGTCCGCGGCGTTCAGACCGGCTTCGTCATACATTTCAGCCGGGCTGGCCTGGTCGATGAACGCATCCGGCAGCACCATCGAACGAAATTTCAAACCGCTGTCGAACACGCCCTCATCGGCCAGAAGCTGCCCCACATGGCTGCCAAATCCGCCGACGACGCCTTCCTCGATGGTGATCAGTGCCGCGTGGTCCGCCGCCAGGCTCAGGATCAGGTCGCGGTCCAGTGGCTTGGCAAAGCGGGCATCCGCCACGCTGGGCGAAATGCCTTTTGCCTCCAGCGCCTCGACCGCCTTCATGACCTCCGACAGCCGTGTGCCGAAGCTCAGGATCGCCACGCCCTTGCCAGCGCGCACCATCCGGCCCTTGCCGATCTCAAGCGCTTCGGCCGTCTCCGGCATCTCGACTCCCACGCCCTCGCCCCGTGGATAGCGGAAGGCAATCGGGCCACTGTCATGGGCGGCCGCCGTCGCCACCATATGCTTCAGTTCGGCCTCGTCACTTGCCGCCATCACCACCATGTTCGGCAGGTTGGCCAGATAGGCGATGTCGAACGCCCCGGCATGCGTCGCCCCGTCGGCGCCGACCAGCCCAGCCCGGTCAATCGCGAACCGCACCGGCAGGTTCTGCAGCGCCACATCATGCACCACCTGGTCATAGCCGCGCTGCAAAAACGTCGAATACATCGCGCAAAACGGTTTCATCCCCGCCGCCGCCAGTCCAGCACAAAACGTCACGCCGTGCTGCTCGGCAATACTCACGTCGAAACAGCGGCTGGGGTAGCGTTCAGCCATCAACGAAAGCCCGGTCCCGTCCGGCATCGCCGCCGTCACCGCGCAGATCTTGTCGTCCTGCGCCGCCAACTCGACAAGCGTCCGGCCGAACACCGACGTATAGCTCGGCGCGTTCGACGGCGCCGTCTTCTGCTCGCCGGTGACCACGTCGAATTTCGCCGTGGCGTGGCCCTTGTCGTCGGCCCGTTCGGCCGGGGCAAAACCCTTGCCCTTCTTGGTCAGAACATGAATCAGGATCGGTCCTGCCGCCCGCTGCTTGACCGTGCGAAGCACCGGAAGAAGCTGATCGAAATCATGCCCGTCGATCGGCCCGACATAAGAAAACCCCAGCTCCTCGAACAACGTGCCGCCAACCGTCATGCCCTTCAGCATCTCTTTGGCCCGCTTGGCTCCTTCCCGGAACGGCTCCGGCAAAAGCGAAACCGCGCCTTTCGCCGCGGCTTTCAATTCCTGGAATGGAGCCTCGGCATAAAGCCGGCTGAGATAACTCGACAACGCCCCGACCGGCGGCGCGATGCTCATGTCGTTGTCGTTGAGGATGACGATCAGCCGCTTGCCCAGGTGCCCGGCATTGTTCAGCGCCTCAAAAGCCATGCCGGCGCTCATCGCCCCGTCACCGATCACGGCAATCGCATCGCCCAGCCCCTCGGGGCAGGCTCCGCCCAGGTCGCGCGCCACGGCAAATCCCAGCGCAGCGGAAATCGACGTGGACGAATGCGCCGTCCCGAACGGGTCATACGGGCTTTCCGACCGCTTGGTGAAGCCGCTCAAACCGCCTTTCTGTCGCAGCGTCCTTATCCGGTCGCGTCGCCCGGTCAGGATCTTGTGCGGATAAGACTGGTGACTGACGTCCCAGATGATCTTGTCCTTGGGCGCGTCGAACACCGCGTGCAAGGCGACGGTCAGTTCCACCACCCCCAGACCGGCGCCCAGATGCCCACCGGTCTCACTCACCGCCGAGATCGTCTCGGCCCGCAGCTCCCCGGCCAGTTGATGCAGTTGCGCATCGCTCAGCCGTTTAAGATCGGCCGGCACGGTCACGGTGTCGAGCAACGGAGTATTCGGGCGGTCTGCCATAGGTGGCCTTTCAGGGCACGGTCACTTCCGGCGCGAGATAACGAAGCGGGCGGCCTCCCGCAAGGTCTCGGCCTCGTTACCGTAAACAGATAGGGCGTCGCAGGCCGCCTCTACAAGCTCCGCCGCGCGGCGTTTCGCCCCATCAAGACCCAGGTGCGAAACAAAAGTGGCCTTTCCGGCGGCATCGTCCTTGCCGACGGCCTTGCCCACGGTCTCGGCATCGCCTTCCACGTCCAGCACATCATCCCAGATCTGGAAGGCCAGACCAAGCTCCTCTCCATAGCGACCCAGAGGGGAATGATTTTCGCCCGCCATGACCGCTCCTGCCTCAGCCGACCAGCGTATCAGCGCCCCGGTCTTTCCGGCCTGCAGGCAGGTTATCTCGTCGAGTGTCAGCGGTTGCGCCGCGCGCTCGGCTGCGATGTCCATTTCCTGGCCGCCAACCATCCCGCGAATACCGGCCGCTGCGGCGAACCGCCCGATCAGGGTTAGCTTCGCCCCGGCCGGGCAGTCGCACAGCACCAGAAACTGAAAGGCCAACGACTGCAGAGCGTCACCGGCCAGAACGGCAGTTGCCTCGTCCCATCTGCGATGCACGGTGGGTTGCCCGCGACGCATGTCATCATCGTCCATACAGGGCAGATCGTCATGCACAAGACTATAGGCATGCAACGCCTCGATTGCAGCCGCCGCGAACCCCGCCCGCGAGCTCCCGATCCCGTGAAGCCGGGCACTCTCCAGCACCAGAAAGGCCCGCAATCCCTTACCCCCGTTGCTCGCATAGCGCATCGCCTGACTGACCGGGCTGTCCAAATCGACCAGATGCCGTGCGATCAGGTTTTGCGCGATTTCCCGCGCCTGTGCGTTCGCCTCCGGAAAAGGCTTGCGGTCCAGATCCACGATTTCCTTGATGATGAACTTGTCGGCCAAGTCAAAGCCCTTCGACCGGCTTCAGCCCCGCCGGGTTGCCCTCACCATCAAGCGTGATCGCCGCGACCTTTTCCTCGGCTTCCTTCAGCTTGGCCTCGCAGCGTTTCTTCAACTCGGCGCCGCGCTCGTAAAGCTTGATCGATTCGTCCAGCGCCACGTCGCCCCGCTCCAGCTGGCCTACGACCTGCTCCAGCTCGGCCATGGCCTCCTCGAAACTCATTTCGGAAACTGGGCGGTCACTCATGTCATCCTCCGATCATTCGCCGCGCCACCTTACCCGCGCCGAACCGCGGGTTCAATTCGGATGAAGTCCCGAAGCGCCCAGCCCAAGCGGCTTTCACGAGCATCATCGACACGGGCATGGCCCGGACGCTGGCCCACATGGCACGCCGCGCGTGCTGCCTTGGGCAAGGCGCGAGTTCGCTGTCGCTGCCGGTGCGATCGGCGCTTTCTTCCAAAACTTCACCCTGACCGATGACGAGGTCCGGGCCTTTCCGACCTACCCCGTCGCGTTCGAGACCCTGACCAAGTTCAAGAACCGCAGATAAGCGACAACCGCATCGCCCACGCGCTCGACATGTCCAAAGCCCTCTTTCAGAACCTACGACAGATCACGTAGGCCGCGTGCCTGCCCGCGCTGCACGGGTTACCCCGCCATCAATCCTGCCACATGTGTCGCCACGCTCTCGCTCAGTGCATCGAGATCATAACCGCCTTCCAGCACCGATACGATCCGGCCGCCACAATGTTTGTCAGCCAGCGCGCAGATCTCTTCGGTCAGCCAGGTGAAATCCTCGGTTTCCCAGTTGAGGTTGGCCAGCGGGTCCTCGGCATGGGCATCGAACCCGGCAGAAATCAGGATCATCTCCGGTTCGAACGAGTCGACCCGGGGAAAGACCTGCCGCTGATACGCGTCCCGCATCTCGGCCCCGCCCGTCCCGGGCGCAAGCGGCACGTTCAGCACATTGTCATGCGCACCGCGCTCGCTCGGGTCACCCGTGCCGGGCCAGAGCGGCATCTGCTGCGACGTCGCGAAAAACGCCCGCGCCTCGTTCCACAACAGATCCTGCGTCCCGTTGCCGTGATGCACGTCGAAATCGATCACAGCCACGCGGCTCATCCCGTGCCCATCCAGCGCGTGTTTGGCTGCAATAGAGACATTTCCGAACAGACAGAACCCCATCGGCTTCGCCGTCTCGGCATGGTGCCCCGGAGGACGGGTCGCCACAAACGCGTTCCTGACCTCGCCCGCCACCACCGCGTCCACCGCGGCCACTGCGCCGCCGACGGCCCGCCGCGCCGCCTGATACGATCCCTCGCTCATCCAGGTATCGGCATCGAGCTGCCCGGCGCCGTTAGTGGCAATCGCGTCGAGATAGGCCCTGGGATGGCAACGCAATATATCTGCCTCGTCGCAAAGCGGCGCTTCGCGCCTGTCCAACCCCTCGATTCGCGCCAGTGCCGCCTCTATGTATTTCAGCCGCGCCACCTGCTCGGGATGGCCCGGCGGAGTGACGTGGTTCAGACAGTCGGGATGTGTGATCAAAAGCGTCGTCATGGCCTCAACAAACGCCATTCGCGTGCAGGAGACAAGGCGCAATTGGCGGCATCCGCCGGTCTGATCTCCATCCCGCTTTCCCTATTTCCGGAACATTTCCCTGAATTCTGGGCCGGGCTGGATTCAGCCCGGTTCCCCTTTCAGCGCATCTTTCAGCTCATACAGCGCCCGCAGTGCCTCGCGGGGGGTCATCTCGTCGGGATGAATCGTCTCTAACATGGCCTCAATCGCGCTTTCTTTCTCGGCCGCCGGGGTTGAAGCCTGCACTGCCGTGGCCGAAAACAGCGGCAGATCGTCGATCAGCACCTTCGGGTTCGCCGCCCCCTCGCGCTCCCCTTTTTCCAGCGCCTCCAGTACCACCTTGGCCCGCGCCACCACCGCCGGCGGGAGCCCGGCCAGTTTCGCCACCTGCACGCCGTACGACCGGTCCGCGGCGCCTTGTCTGACTTCGTGCAGGAAGATCACTTCGCCCTCCCACTCCTTCACCGTCACGGTGGCGTTCTCCACCCGCTCCAGTTTCACCGACAGCGAGGTCATCTCGTGGTAATGCGTCGCGAACAAGGCCCGGCAGCGGTTCACATCGTGCAGATGCTCCAGCGTCGCCCAGGCAATCGACAGCCCGTCCCACGTCGCCGTGCCCCGCCCGATTTCGTCCAGGATCACCAGCGCATGATCGTCCGCCTGGTTGAGAATCGCCGCTGTCTCGACCATTTCCACCATGAACGTCGACCGTCCCCGCGCCAGGTCATCGCTCGCACCGACGCGGGAAAACAGCTGGCTGACCATCCCGATCTCGGCCCGTGTCGCGGGCACATAGGATCCCATCTGCGCCAGCACCGCGATCAGCGCGTTCTGTCTCAGGAAGGTCGATTTACCGGCCATGTTCGGCCCGGTCAGCAGCCAGATATCCTCGCCGTCCCCCAGCGCGCAGTCATTAGCGACAAACGGCTCGCCGCTGGCTTTCAGCGCCTGTTCCACCACCGGATGCCGCCCGCCCTCGATAATCAGCTTGCGGCTTTCGTCCACCTTCGGCCGACACCAGTTCTCGCCCCGCGCCAGATCGGCGAGGCCGGCGGCCAGATCGAGCTCGGCCAGCCCCCGCGCCGCCGCGTAAAGCTTGTCCGAAACGTCCAGGATCGAGCTGCTCAAGCCGGAATAGAGCCGCTTTTCGATCTCGATCGCCCGCCCCCCGGCGTTCAGGATCCTGGTCTCCATCTCGCTCAGCGGAACGGTTGTAAACCGCACCTGATTGGCCGTCGTCTGGCGATGCTTGAACGTGTCCGAAAGCGGCTCCGACAGCATCTTGTCGGCATGGGTCGCCGTCACTTCGACGAAATAGCCCAGCACGTTGTTGTGCTTGATCTTCAAGCTCTGGATCCCGGTCTGCGCTTGGTATTCGGCCTGCATGCCCGCAATCACCCCGCGGCCTTCGTCGCGCAGCCGACGGCATTCATCCAGTTCCAAGTCGAACCCTTCGGCAATGAACCCGCCATCCCGCGCCAGCAAGGGCGGTTCGGCCACCAGCGCCTGGTCCAGCAGGTTCAGCAGCTCGCCATGCCCACGCAGGCTTTGCACGGCTTCGGCCAAGAGCGCCGGAAGGCCCATTTCGCCCAGTGCGCTGGCAATCGCATCCGCCTGTGTCAACGCATTGCGCACCGCTGTCAGATCCCGTGGCCCGCCGCGTTCCAACCCCAACCGCGACAGGGCGCGGTCAAGATCGGGAACGCGTCGCAGGTCTTCACGCAAATCCGCCGAAATTCGACCCTGTTCCAGCGCAAAGGCCACCGCATCCAGTCGATCCTGCACCACCTCCGACACGCGTGACGGGCTCGACAACCGACGCTCCAACAGCCGCGCCCCACCCGCCGTGACCGTCCTGTCAATCGTCGCCAGCAACGATCCCTGCCGCTTGCCCGACAAGGATCGAGTCAGCTCCAGGTTTGCCCGCGTCGCGGCGTCGATCTGCATGACACGCGCCTCCGCCTCGCGCATCGGCGCCCGCAGGATCGGCAGCTTGCCCTTCTGGGTGATCTCCAACCATTCGACGATCGCCCCCATCGCCGACAACTCGGCCCGTGAAAACTGTCCGAACGCTTCCAGCGCCTCGACCCCGAACAGCGCTTTCAGCCGCGTTTCGGCCGAAGCGGAATCGAACGCCGACCGCGCCAGCGTCGTCATCGACGCCCCCGATTCTGTCACTGTTTCTGCCAGATCCGCCTCTTTCGATTCGGAAACCACCACTTCCGAGGGCCCGAGCCGTGCCAGTTCCGGCCCCAGTCGGACCGGCGACAAGGGCAGCACATGAAACGCCCCGGTCGAGATATCGACCCAGGCCAGCGCCGCCGCATCCCTCACCTCGGCATAGGCACACAGAAAATTGTGCCGCCGCGCCTCCAGAAGCGATTCCTCGGTCAGCGTGCCCGGCGTCACCAGCCGCACCACGTCGCGCTTCACCACCGCCTTTGAACCGCGCTTCTTGGCCTCGGCCGGATCTTCCAACTGTTCGCACACCGCCACGCGGAACCCCTTGCGGATCAGCGTCAGCAGATACCCTTCCGCCGAATGCACCGGCACGCCGCACATCGGAATGTCCTCGCCCAGGTGTTTGCCGCGCTTGGTCAGCGCGATATCCAACGCTTCGCTCGCCGCCACCGCATCGTCGAAGAACAGCTCATAGAAATCGCCCATCCGGTAGAACAGCAAGGCCCCCGGATAGCCGGCCTTGATCTCCAGGAATTGCGCCATCATCGGCGTCACGGCAGATTTGCCAGATGTCACGAAAGCCCCCCGGTTTTCATATCCCCGCGACCTTACAAACCCCGCCCGCGGCGCGAAAGACCTTCTTTCGGTTGAGCGGAGAGCGCGCCCCATGTATGACGCCCTGACTCCACGCAAGGTAGACCGATGTCCAAGACCAAGTTCACCCGCGAAGACGCGCTGCAGTTCCATCTCGAACCGACCCCTGGCAAGTGGGAAGTTCAGGCCACCGTGCCGATGAACACCCAGCGCGACCTCAGCCTCGCCTATTCCCCCGGCGTCGCGGTGCCTTGTGAGGAAATCGCGGCCAATCCCGACCTGGTCTACGACTACACCAACAAGGGCAACCTGGTGGCCGTGATCTCCAACGGTACTGCCGTTCTCGGCCTCGGCAATCTCGGTGCCATGGGCTCCAAGCCGGTGATGGAAGGCAAATCGGTGCTGTTCAAACGCTTCGCCGACGTCAACTCGATCGATATCGAGCTCGATACCGAAGACCCCGACGCCTTCATCCAGGCCGTCCGCCTGATGGCCCCCACCTTCGGCGGCATCAACCTCGAGGACATCAAGGCGCCCGAATGCTTCATCATCGAGCAGACGCTGAAAGAGCAGCTCGATATTCCCGTCTTCCACGATGACCAGCACGGCACCGCCGTGATCTGCGCCGCCGGACTGATCAACGCCCTGCACCTTTCCGGCAAAAAGATCGAGGATTGCAAAATAGTCCTCAACGGCGCCGGCGCCGCCGGGATCGCCTGTATCGAACTCCTGAAACGCATGGGCGCGCGGCATGAAAACTGCATCGTCTGTGACACCAAGGGCGTGATTTTCCAGGGCCGCGAATCCGGCATGAACCAGTGGAAATCGGCCCATGCGGTAAAGACCGACCTGCGCACTCTGGAAGACGCCATGACCGGCGCCGACGTGTTCCTTGGCGTTTCGGCAAAGGGGGCGGTGACTCCCGAAATGGTCGCGTCGATGAACGACAACCCGGTCATCTTCGCCATGGCCAATCCCGACCCCGAGATTACGCCGGAAGAGGCGCACGAGGTGCGCGAAGACGCCATCGTCGCGACCGGGCGCTCGGACTACCCCAACCAGGTCAATAACGTTCTGGGTTTCCCCTATCTCTTCCGCGGCGCTCTGGACATCCATGCCCGCGCCATCAATGACGAGATGAAGATCGCCTGCGCCGAAGCCCTGGCCGCCCTGGCGCGCGAAGACGTGCCCGACGAAGTCGGCATGGCTTATGGAAAGAAACTGTCTTTCGGTCGCGACTACATCATCCCGACCCCGTTCGACCCGCGCCTCATCTACACGATTCCGCCCGCCGTCGCGCAGGCCGGCATGGACACTGGCGCCGCCCGCCGCCCGATTATCGACATGGAGGCCTACCAGCTCAATCTCAAGAGCCGGATGGACCCGACGGCCAGCATCCTGCGCAGCCTCAACACCCGCGCCCGCGCGGCACAGGCGACGATGATCTTTGCCGAGGGTGACGACCCGCGCGTGCTGCGCGCTGCCGTCCAATACCAGCGCGCCGGCATGGGCAAGGCGCTTGTCGTCGGCCGCGAAACGGATGTCAAAGCCAAGCTCTCGGCCGAGGGGCTTGCCGACGCGGTGCCCGAGCTTGAGGTCGTGAACGCCGCCAACACGACGTATCTGACCGCATACAAGGAATTCCTCTACAGCCGGCTGCAGCGCAAAGGCTTCGACCGGCACGACATTCATCGCCTGGCCGCGCGCGATCGGCACGTGTTTTCGGCTCTGATGCTGGCCCACGGCCACGGCGACGCTCTGGTCACCGGGGCAACCCGGAAATCGGCGCATGTGATGGATTTGATCAACCACGTCTTCGACGCCGATGCCGAGCACGGCGCCGTCGGCGTCACCGCCGTGCTGCACAAAGGCCGGATCGTGCTGATCGCCGACACGCTGGTGCATGAATGGCCCGACGAGGAAGATCTCGCCAATATCGCCGAACGTTCGGCCGACGTGGCCCGCCACCTCGGGCTCGAACCGCGAGTTGCTTTCGTCAGCTTCTCGACTTTCGGATATCCCAGGTCGGAACGGGCCGAGAAAATGCATCTCGCGCCCAACGTGCTCGACCAACGCAGGGTCGATTTCGAATATGATGGCGAAATGACAGTCGATGTGGCGTTGAACGCCACGGCTCAGGCCAACTATCCCTTTTCCCGGCTGTCGGGTCCGGCCAACATTCTCGTCGTCCCCGCGCGGCACTCGGCGTCGATCTCTGTCAAGCTGATGCAAGAGATGGCCGGCGCCACGGTGATCGGGCCGATTCTCGCCGGTGTGGACAAGTCGATCCAGATTTGCTCGTCTAACTCAACCGTGAACGATATCCTCAACATGGCGGTGCTGGCCGCATGTAAAGTCGGGTAGAGTGGGCAATCCGCCCAATCTCGCTCCGAAGCAAGAAAAGGGCGGCCAATGACCATCTTCAATCTCGGTTCGATCAACGTCGACCATTTCTATTCTGTGCCGCACCTGCCCACACCCGGCGAAACCCTGCCTGCCACCACCTATTCCACCGGACTTGGCGGCAAGGGCGCCAACCAGTCGGTGGCTGCCGCACTGGCCGGGGCGCCCGTGATCCATATCGGTTCCGTCGGTCCCGACGGTGCGCCGATGGTGGCCCGGATGCGCGCCTTCGGCGTCGACTGCGCCCATGTCAGCCAGGTCGACACACCCACGGCACACGCCATCATCAACGTCGATCCGGCGGGCGAAAACGCCATCGTCATTTTTTCGGGTGCAAATCAGGAACAGTCTCTAACTCACCTTGAATCTGCCATTTCCGCCGCCAGCCAGGGCGATATGCTGATGCTGCAGAACGAAACCGATCTTCAGCTCGAAGCGGCCAGGCTGGCGCGTGCTGCGGGATTGTTCGTGATCTACTCCGCCGCCCCTTTTTCGGCCGCTGCGGTCGAGGCCGTTATGCCGCATGTCGACCTTCTGGTGATGAACGCCGTCGAGGCCGGTCAACTCACCAAGGCGCTGCGCTGCGGGCTGACCGACCTGCCGGTGCCGCATCTGCTGATCACCAAGGGGGCAGACGGCTCCACCTGGCACGATCTGCAACGCGGCCGCGATCTCGATGTCGCCGCCTTCCGGGTCACGCCGGTCGACACCACCGGCGCGGGCGACTGTTTCATCGGCTATGTGGCCGCCGGCCTGAACGAAGGCCTGAGTCCCGAAAAAGCCATGCGCCTTGGCGCCGCCGCCTCGGCGATCCAGGTCACCCGTCCCGGCACCGCCGACGCCATCCCGGCCCGCCACGAGGTCGATGCCTTTCTGAACGCACAAGGCTGACCCGTCTATTCATCTTTCCGAAATACTCTGAGGGTGTAGGGGCACAGCCTCAACGGTCCGGTCACCCGGCAAACGCCGCCGCGTTCCCCCACAACTGGCGCACCCGCGCATCGCGACCGCAGGACCTGCGATAGAACTTGTAGGCTGACGACTGTTTCTTCGACCCGGCCCGTGTCAGGACGATCTTGGATCCCTTGTAGTAGTCCTGGTGGTAATCCTCGGCCAAATAGAACGGCTTGGCTGCCAGCACCGGCGTCACGACTTTCTGCTCCAGCGCTGCCTGTGCCTCTGCTTTCACCTTCTCGGCCAGTGCCTTTTCCGCCGCGTTAGAGACGAATATCGCCGTGCGATAGCTCTTCCCGCGGTCACAGAACTGGCCGCTAGGGTCGGTCGGATCCACCGAGCGGAAGAACAGTTGCAACAGACGTTCCCGGCTCACCCGCCCGGCATCGAAGGTGATCTTAACCGCCTCGTAATGCCCGGTACCGCCGCGCGTCACCTGCTTGTAGGTCGGGTTCTTGACATGTCCGCCGGTATAGCCTGACACCGCCGAAATCACCCCCGGCACTTTCTCGAAATTCTCCTCGACGCACCAGAAACAGCCTCCCGCCACGACCAGCGTCTCTCGCGGTCCGGCCATCGCCCGGCTGCATTGCATCAGCAGCGCCACCACGATCAGCACGCTCAGCGCCAACGGTTTGAAGTCTTTTGTCGTCACCATGGCAATGTCCTCTTGACATCAGCATGCGTGCCGGGCCGTGCCGGGCCAATCCCATAAAACCAGATTTCACGGACAGGTGAGGGTGTGTGACCCCTTGGCATCGTTCCAAAACTCGCTAGCGTGCAGAACATAGGAGGGGCTCATGCAAGATCATGTCACCACACACCAGGCCGAGGAAGACGTCCGCAACGAGGAAATCCTGATCTGGCTGAACGGCCGGCTCGTCCCCAAGGTGCAGGCTATGGTGTCGGTCTATGACAGCGGCTTTATGCTCGGAGACGGCGTGTGGGAGGGATTGCGGCTCTATGACGGCAGCTGGGCCTTTCTGGACGAGCACATGGACCGCCTGTTCGAGGCCGCCAAGGCCATCGATCTCGACATCGGCATGAGCCGCGACCAGGTGATTTCTGCTTTATTAGAGACGCAAGAAACCAATGGCATGCAGACCGACGCCCATGCCCGGCTGATGGTGACACGGGGCGTGAAAACCCGCCCCTTCCAGCACCCTGCACTCAGCCGGCAGGGCCCCACCGTCACCATCATCATGGAACATTCCCGCCCCACGATCCCGCGCCCGATCCGTCTCGCCACCGTTCCGCATATTCGTGGCATGCCGATGAGCCAGGATCCAAAGCTCAACTCGCATTCCAAGCTCAACTGCATCCTCGCCTGCATCGCCGCCGAAAAGGCCGGCGCCGACGAGGCGCTGATGCTCGACGTGCATGGCTTCGTGAACACCACCAACGCCTGCAACTTCTTCATCGTCCGCAAGGGCGAGGTCTGGACCAGCACGGGCGACTATTGCATGAACGGCATCACCCGCCAGAAGGTCATCGACCTGTGCCGCGAAAACGGCATCCCGGTTTACCAGCGCAACTATTCTCTGGTCGACACCTACGGCGCCGACGAGGCTTTTCTCACCGGCACGTTCGGCGCCCAGACCCCGGTGGGAGAGATTGACGGGCGACAAATCGGAACAGGTGAAATCGGCCCGATGACCGAACGCCTCCGTGGGCTCTACAAGGCCCTGATCCAGCGCGATCCTGCCGGACCGACCCCGTAGGGTGCGCTTTCGACGCTCCATCCCCAAAGAAAGGTCCCACGATATGCGCATCGCCATGTGGTCTGGCCCCCGCAACCTGTCGACCGCGATGATGTACTCCTTTGGGGCGCGGCCCGATTTTGCCGTGGTCGATGAACCCTTCTACGCCGCCTATCTGAAATTGACCGGTCTCAACCACCCGATGCGCGACGAGATCCTGGCCTCGCAACCCACCGACCCCGATCTGGTGGCCAAGGCTATAGTAGGCCCTATTTCCGCCCAAAAGCCGCATTTCTATCAGAAGCACATGACCCAGCACATGATCCCCGGCATCCCCCGCGACTGGATGACCGAAGTCGTGAATGTTTTCCTGATCCGTCACCCGGCTCGGGTGGTCGCCAGTTTCGGGGCCAAGTACGACAACCCGACGCTCACCGACATCGGCTTTCTGCAACAGGCCGAACTTTACGACGAGGTGACCGTTGCCGGCGGCAACCCCGTGGTGATCGACAGCTCCGACATCCGCCGTAATCCCGAGGTCATGCTTCGCCGTCTTTGCCATGCCATCGGTCTCGGCTTTGATACGGCAATGCTGGCCTGGCCTGTGGGAGGCCATGCGCAAGACGGCGTTTGGGCCGCGCATTGGTACGGCGCGGTTCACGCCTCGACCGGCTTTGCCCCGGCCGAAGGCCCGCTGCCCACGCTCACGCCGGATCGCGCCGAATTGGCCGCCCAGGCGATGCCATCCTACGAAAAACTCGCCGCGGTGAAGCTTTAACCCGGTATTAACCGCGGGCGCATCGTTAAGCCGGTGAATCAGGCGTTTGGCGCCATACAGGTTGCCAGCCAGCGTGCCAGCCAGGCTGCCATACACCGGATTCCACCTTCTGATTCGCCGTTAACCAACGGCGGAAACCTGCCGGTTACTTGCCCTTCATCCGCCGGTCACGCATCGCCAGCAGCCGCAGCCGCAGCGCGTTGAGCTTGATGAAACCGGCCGCGTCCTTCTGGTCATAGGCGCCTGCATCGTCCTCGAAGGTCACGTGCTCTTCCGAATAAAGCGAATGCTCCGACCAGCGGCCGACCGTCCGGGCCAAGCCCTTGAAAAGTTTCAGCCGTACTGTGCCGGTAACATGCTCCTGGCTCTTGTCGATCAATGCCTGCAGCATTTCGCGCTCGGGCGAATACCAAAAACCATTATAGATCAGCTCGGCATATTGCGGCATGATCTGATCCTTCAGATGCATCGCCCCACGATCCATGGTGATGCTTTCGATGCCGCGATGCGCCTCCAGCAGGATGGTCCCGCCCGGCGTTTCATAGATGCCGCGCGATTTCATCCCCACGAAGCGTCCCTCGACCAGATCAAGCCGCCCGACGCCATGTTTTCGGCCATATTCGTTGAGTGATGTCAGAAGGTTAGCCGGGCTCAATGCCTCGCCGTTGATGCTGACGGCATCGCCTTTCTCGAAGCCGACCTCAATGAATTCCGCCTCATTTGGCGCATCCTCGGGATGCACCGTGCGCTGGTAGACATAGTCCGGCGCATCGACCGCCGGATCCTCCAAAACCTTGCCCTCGGACGAGGTGTGCAGCAGGTTGGCATCGACCGAGAACGGCGCCTCACCGCGCTTGTCCTTGGCAATGGGAATCTGGTTTTTCTCGGCGAAATCGATCAGCTTGGTGCGGCTCGTCAGATCCCACTCCCGCCAGGGCGCGATGACCTTGATGTCGGGGTTGAGCGCATAGGCCGCCAGTTCGAACCGCACCTGGTCATTACCCTTGCCGGTGGCGCCATGCGCCACGGCATCGGCGCCGGTTTCTTCGGCGATCTCGATCAGGCGCTTGGAAATCAAGGGCCGCGCAATCGACGTGCCGAGAAGATAGAGCCCCTCGTACTGGGCATTGGCCCGGAACATCGGGAACACGAAGTCGCGTACGAACTCTTCGCGAATGTCCTCGATGTAGATATTTTCCGGTTTGATCCCAAGCAGTTCCGCCTTCTTGCGCGCCGGGTCCAGCTCTTCGCCCTGGCCTAGGTCGGCGGTGAAGGTCACCACCTCGCAGCCATATTCCGTCTGCAGCCATTTCAGGATGATCGACGTATCAAGGCCCCCGGAATAGGCCAGCACAACTTTCTTCGGCGCGGACATCGCTGTTCCCCTCGGTTTTGTCAGGGGCGCGATATAAGGTTTTGTGTCGCAGGGCAAGGTGCGGGGCTTGCGCGGGCAGGCCGCTTTGTTGCACTCAGTCAGGTCATGAGCTTCGTGCAAGATTTCCATACCCGTGCCCGCGCCGCCGAACGCGCCATGCGTCAGGTGTTCCCCGACACGCCGCTGCAACGCAACGTTCACCTTTCCGAAAGGTTTGGCTGCGATATCTGGCTCAAGCGCGAGGATTTGACACCTGTGCGGTCTTACAAGCTGCGCGGCGCCTTCAACGCGATGCGCAAGGTGCTGGATCAGGCCCCGGCGTCGAAACTGTTCGTCTGCGCCTCGGCCGGCAATCACGCGCAGGGCGTGGCCTATATGTGCCAGTATTTTGGCGTTCACGGCGTGATCTTCATGCCGGTGACCACGCCGCAGCAGAAGGTGCAGAAGACCCGGATCTTCGGCGGTGATGCGGTCGAGATCCGGCTGGTCGGCGACTATTTCGACGATACCCTGTCCGAAGCGCAGCGCTTCTGTGCTGCCGAGGGCGGGCATTTTCTTGCACCGTTCGATGACGACGACGTGATCGAAGGCCAGGCCTCGGTCGCGGTCGAGATCGCCGACCAGATGAGCGGCGCGCCTGACCATATCATCCTGCCGGTGGGCGGCGGCGGATTATCGGCCGGCGTGGTGCAGTATTTCGGCGATGCGGTCGACTACAGCTTCGTCGAGCCCCTTGGCGGCACCAGCCTCGCCGCCGCGGTCGCCGCGGGCGAACCTGTAACGCTGGGCAAGGTCGACAGTTTCGTCGATGGCGCGGCGGTGGCGCGGATCGGGGCACATCCGTTCGAGGCTCTGAAAAACATCGATTCCGCAAAGATTTACGCGGCGCCCGAGGATCGCATCTGCGTCACCATGCTGGAAATGCTGAATGTCGAGGGTATCGTTCTCGAACCCGCCGGCGCCCTGGCGGTCGACGCGCTGGTCGACGTCGCCGACAGGATCAAGGGCAAACAGGTGGTCTGTATCACCTCGGGCGGCAACTTCGATTTCGAACGCCTGCCAGAGGTCAAGGAACGGGCTCAGCGCTTCTCGGGCGTGAAAAAGTATTTTATCCTGCGCCTGCCGCAGCGTCCCGGTGCGCTCAAGGAGTTCCTCAGCATACTCGGGCCGGATGATGACATTGCGCGCTTCGAATACCTCAAGAAATCGGCCCGAAACTTCGGCTCGGTCCTGATCGGGATCGAAACCTCGGCACCATCGAATTTTCAGGAACTGTTCCAGCGGCTTGACGCCGCCGGGTTCGTTTACCGCGACATAACCAGTGACGAGACTCTGGCTGAGTTCCTGATCTGACCCCATGGCTCATGCGGCCAGCCTGTCCTTCAGGTCTGCCAGGAACGTCGCTTTCGACTGGTCGTAAGTTGTGATCACTTCGGCAAGGTCGATCTCGTCATGATCACCCGACGCCGCGGCGACCTCGCCGGAGGCGCACAGTGTGGAGAACGCCTCGAACCCGAGATTGAGGGCGCTGCCTTTCAGAAAGTGCAGACAGCATTCCCATTTTTCCTGCGGCAACCCGGCCCGCAGTTGTGTCATCGCCTCATCAACCTCTTCCAGAAACAGATCTACCACTTCCGCGAAATCCTCTTCACCGATCTCTTCGCGAAGCTCGATCACCTTGTCCCAATCAATCATGTCGCCACGCCTCCGTCCTGACCAAGCCCGGCCAGGGTAGTGGCCGCGTGTTAACACGGCCTTTCGCAAGTCCGTATTCTGTGAGTTTTCAGGCTGAATTTTAACTTTCATGGCTTCTTAAACCGCCTCGGATAATGGCTGAACCCTGCGCGCGGCCAACCCGAGGAAACGACCACACCCAATGAAACACGCCCCTCAGACACCACGGCAAAACGACCTCAGCAATCTCGCCAGACATGTGGCGGAACGGGTGGTGCTCTTGGTTGATGACAGTCGCCTGCAACGCAAGATCCTGCAAGCGTCCCTGACACGATGGGGCTATCGCGTGCTTGAAGCCTCATCGGGGCAAGAGGCGTTGCGTATCTGCGAGCAGGCTCACCCCGATATGGTGATCAGCGACTGGATGATGCCCGGAATGGACGGGTTGACCTTCTGCAAAGCCTTCCGCGCAATGAAACGCGACCGATACGGCTATTTCATCCTGTTGACCTCAAAAAGCGAGAAGGACGAGGTTGCCAAGGGTCTCGATAACGGGGCCGACGATTTCCTGACCAAACCGGTGAACCCAGCCGAGCTGCGTGCGCGTTTAACCGCTGGGGAGCGTATCCTCAGCATGGAACGCGAGTTGACCGAGAAAAACCGCTTGATCAAGACCACGCTGGAGAAACTTCAATCTCTATACGAGTCGATCGACAGTGATCTGATCGAGGCCAAGAAGCTGCAGCAGTCCCTGCTGCGTGAACGGCACCGCGATTTCGGCACGGCCGAGGTTTCTCTCATGCTGCAGTCCAGTGGCCATGTCGGCGGGGATCTGGTCGGGTTCTTCCCCGTGGGCGACAGCCGAGTTGGTCTGTTCGCCATCGATGTTTCCGGTCACGGGATCAGTTCTGCCCTGATGACAGCGCGGCTGGCGGGGTATCTGTCCTCGACCTCGCCGGAACAGAACATCGCCATCGAAGAGGCGCCGGGCGGCGGCCACCGCCTGCTGGCACCGGCCCGGGTCATCGAGCACCTGAACCAGTTGGTGCTCGACGAGATGGAGACCGAACATTACTTCACCCTGCTTTTGGCCGATGTGGACCTGACCACGGGCCGGGTCCGCATGGCACAGGCCGGGCACCCTCACCCGCTGGTCCAGCGGCGCGACGGCACAATCACTCAGACCGGCCCGGGTGGACTGCCGGTCGGCTTGATTGGCGGCGCACAATACGAGGCGTTCGAAACCTTTCTGGCGCCCGGCGACCGTTTGATGATCTTCTCCGACGGGATCATCGAATGCCCCTCCGTTGACGGCGACTTGCTTGGAGAGGACGGGCTCGAGACGATCATGCGAGAACTGGCGGATGTGTCAGGCCCCGTGCTTCTAGAGACACTGATCTGGAGGCTGTCCCACTATGCCGAAGACGGCGATTTTCCCGATGATGTCTCCGCCATCCTGCTGGAGTTTCACGCTCCCTTGGCATAGCGCATTGCGAAAGCCCGGTCGCCGGCATTGGCCAGAAAATGGGCCGCCGCACGCGCCTCGGTCCAGATCGCCTGATGGTCCGGTTCGACTGGCGGTCCAAGCTGCAGCACCGGCCGGGCAATGTAAATTTCGCATAGCTTCTCGGCCCAAAGGTCGTATTCAGGCATGTAGGTAAAACGCCGGAAGGCCCCCAGGCGCCGTGGCGTGGCGATCTTCCAGCCGGTTTCCTCGTAGACCTCGCGATGCAATGCCTGAACCGGCGATTCGCCCGGATCTATCCCGCCGCCCGGCAGTTGGAACTCCTCGAACGGCGCCGCCTGGAAGGTCAGCAGAACGTCTCCGTCACGTGGCAAAACAGCATAAACCCCGCGCCGGAGCACATGGCGCTGTCCTTCTTTCGGCGGTGTCCCGTATCTCTTGATCATAACCCCTCGTGGCCCCAACCCTTGCGCCGGCCCTTGCCGTGCCTATGTCATCGCGGTATGCCGAAACCCCGGCGCAGATAGGGTATCCCATGACACTCGGACAGAAAATCGCTTGGGACGACACCGTCCTACCGTTTCAGCTCGACAAGTCGGACATGCGTGGCCGCGTGGCCCGGCTCGACGGTGTGCTCGGTGGCATCCTGCGCCAGCACGACTATCCCGCGCCGGTTGAGGCGCTGGTGGCCGAGATGGTGCTGCTGACCGCGCTGATCGGCCAGACGGTCAAGCTGCGGTGGAAGCTTTCGCTTCAGGTTCAGTCCAAGGGCCCGGTGCGGATGATCGCCACCGATTATTTCGCCCCCGACGAGGAAGGCCGCTCGGCCCGCATCCGCGCCTATGCCAGCTTCGATCCCGACCGGATCACCGACGGCCCCCCCTTTGAACAGGTGGGCGAAGGCTATTTTGCGATCCTGATCGACCAGGGGAAGGGCATGCAGCCCTATCAGGGAATCACGCCGCTGGCCGGCGGCTCGCTCGCTGCGTGCGCCGAAGCCTATTTTGCCCAGTCCGAACAGCTGCCTACCCGGTTCTCGCTGGGGTTCGGCAAGTCGTCACAACCCGGCGTCGCCGAACACTGGCGCGCTGGCGGCATCATGCTTCAGCACATGCCCAAGGCCTCGCTCCACGCCAAGTCCGGCGAAGGGTCCGGTGACGGTGGGCTGCTGCAGGCGGACGATCTGCTCGATGGCGACGAAGGTGAAAACTGGAACCGGGTAAACATCCTGCTCGACACGGTCGAGCACATGGAGCTGATCGGCCCGGTCGTGCCGCCAACCGACCTGCTGGTGCGGCTCTTCCATGAAGAGGGACCGCGCGTGTTCGACGCCCAGCCGGTGCGCTTCGGCTGCACCTGCTCGGAAGAGCGCGTGCGCCAGAGCCTGTCGATCTACTCGGCCCGCGACATCGAAAAGATGACCACCGAGGGCGGCCGTGTCACCGCCGATTGCCAATTCTGCGGCGCGCACTACGATCTCGATCCCAAAACCGTCGGCTTCGAGGCGGAAGAAAGCGGGAACAGTGGCGACTGACCCTTTTGAGCCCCTGCGCGCAGCCCTGTCGAGATCCGGCGGCGCGTCCTCCGATTTCGACCTCAACCCCGATACGGTGCTGCCTCCGGGTCGGAAACTGCGCCCGGCGGGGGTTTTGGTGCCGTTCATCGAGAGGAACGGCGCGCTTGAGGTGATCCTGACCAAGCGAGCCTCGGGCCTGAAACACCATCCGGGCCAGATCGCCTTTCCGGGCGGCAAACAGGACGAAGGCGACAGTGATGTCACCGCTGCCGCCCTGCGCGAGGCGCGGGAAGAGATCGGCCTACCGCCGGAGAACGTCGACCTGCTTGGCACGCTGCCCAGCCACGAAACCGTCACCGGCTTTACCGTCACGCCAGTCCTGGGTCGTGTCCTTGCAGCTTTCGATCCGATCCCGGAGCCGGGTGAGGTTGACGAGGTGTTCCGCGTACCCTTGGCCCATGTCACCGATCCGGCGCGGTTCCGAGTCGAGTCGCGGCGTTGGCTGGGGCAGCGGCGGTACTACTACACGGTGCCCTTCGGCCCCTATTACATCTGGGGTGCGACCGCGCGGATCCTGCGCGGTCTGGCGGAACGGATGAGGGGCTAAGCGTCATGAAGATCACCGGCGATTGGTTCAGCAATTCGAAAACCCAGGCCGTTTGCCGGGCGCTGACCGACGCCGGGCATCAGGCTTTATTCGTCGGCGGTTGTGTGCGCAACGCGCTGCTGGGGGTTGAGGTCAGCGATATCGACATCGCCACCGATGCCGAACCAGCAGAAGTGATGGCGCTGGAAGAGGCCGCCGGGTTCAAGGTGGTACCCACCGGAATCGACCACGGCACCGTCACCGTTGTCGCCGGCGGTCTCCCGCACGAGATCACCACCTTCCGCCACGACGTCGAAACCGACGGCCGACGCGCCGTGATCGCCTTTTCGAAGGAAATCGCCGACGATGCGCGGCGACGTGATTTCACTATGAACGCGCTGTACGCCGATGCGTCCGGCCAGGTGATCGACCCGCTGGGCGGTCTCAGGGATCTGAAAGCTCGCCACGTACGTTTCATCGAGGATCCGGTGGAGCGCATCCGCGAAGACTATCTGCGAATCCTGCGCTTTTTCCGCTTCCATGCCTGGTATGGCGATCCGGAAGACGGGCTCGATCCCGACGGGCTGGCGGCAATCGGCACCCATCTCGACGGGCTTGACCGATTGTCGCGAGAACGTGTCGGTGCCGAAATGAAAAAGTTGTTGCGGGCCCCCGACCCGGCTCCTTCGGTGGCGGCGATGCGCGCAACTGGCGTCCTGGCCCATATCCTGCCAGGCGCCGACGACACCGCACTGGCGCCGCTGATCCACCTCGAGAGCAGTCATGGAATTCCGCCGGACGCGATCCGCCGTTTGGCGGCGCTTGGCGGCGACGCGCCGGCGCATCGCTTCCGGCTGTCCAACAAAGAAGCCGCGCGACTCAAGGCCTTGCGGGAAGAGCTTTCCGACATGGGATCGGCTGGCCATCTGGGCTATCGCTATGGCTACGAGAACGCCCGCGACATCCTGTTGCTGCATGCGGCGATGATGGGAACGCCGCTGATCCACGATCATTTCGACACCGCACGCCAGGGAGCAGAGGCAACGTTCCCGATCAAGGCACGCGATCTGATGCCAAGTCTTCAGGGCCCTGCGCTTGGACGGATGATGAAAGTGCTTGAAGAGGCGTGGATCGATTCGGGCTTCCGGCTGAGCCGTGACGAGCTGATCGCCCAAGCTTCGGAGTAAGCTTCGTGGAAACCTTTGTCATCGAACGACTCGGCCATCATGGAGACGGTGTTGCCAACGGCCCTGTCTTCGCCCCGCGCTGCCTTCCGGGAGAGACGGTAAGCGGTCAGCGCGATGGCAACACGCTGACCGATATCAGAATCCTCGAGCCGTCCGCCGACCGTGTGTCACCGCCCTGCCGGCACTACAAATCCTGCGGCGGCTGCCATTTGCAGCACGCCTCGGACGGCTTCGTGTCACGCTGGAAGACCGAAGTGATCGCCCGCGCATTGGCCGCCAACGGGCTTGACACCGAAATCCGCCCGATCATCACTTCCGAACCCCGTTCGCGCCGCCGCGCCACGCTGTCGGCCCGACGCACGAAGAAGGGGGCGCTGGCCGGGTTCCACACCCGCGCCTCGGACGTCATCACGGCGATTCCTGACTGCCTTCTGCTGCACCCGGATGTCATGCGAGCCCTTCCAATCGCCGAATCTCTGGCACTTGCCGGGGCCAGCCGTCGCGGAGAGCTGAGTCTGTCGGTCACACGCTCGGACAATGGACTCGATATCGCGGTCGAGGGCGGTCTGCCGTCCGATGGACCGCTCCTGCTGACGCTTGCGCAGGAGGCCGAGCGTCATGACCTGGCACGGCTGTCCTGGAACGGCGAGATTATCGCCACCCGTCGCCCGCCGCAGCATCGCTTCGGCAAGGCTTTTGTGACACCCCCGCCCGGCGCCTTTCTTCAGGCAACGCAAAGCGGTGAGGAGGCTCTTCTCAAAGCAGTCTGTGAGATCGTGCAGGACGCGGCCCGCATTATCGATCTTTTCGCCGGGTGCGGCACTTTCTCTCTGCCGCTCGCCGAAATCGCCGAAATTCATGCCGTCGAGGGCGACAAGGCGATGACTGCGGCACTCGACCACGGCTGGCGCCATGCCCAGGGGCTGCGCAAGGTGACGACCGAAGCGCGCGATCTGTTCCGCCGCCCTCTGATGGCCGACGAGATCGACCGCTTCGACGCCTGCGTCATAGACCCGCCGCGCGCCGGAGCCGAGGCGCAGGTGACCGAGTTAGGGCGGTCCGGGACCCGACGGATCGCCTATGTCTCATGCAATCCGGTTACCTTCGCGCGCGACGCCAGACACCTCGTCGCCGCGGGATATGCGCTCGATTGGGTGCAACCTGTCGACCAGTTCCGCTGGTCGACCCATATCGAACTTGTGGCACGATTCACGCTCACATCGAAGTGACCCTCGAAAAATCGCTACATTGACCGAGGAAAACCGGGTAATACGACGACCATCAGCGAAAGACGGACAGTGACATGCGGTTCTTCAGGTTTGTCGTGATTGCGCTTCTGCTCGCCACGGTGGCGGGCTGTTCGAAATTCAAGACCTACAACGGGCCCGAGGTGACACAGGTCATCGTCTTCAAGGGGGGTCGGGTCATGCATCTGATGCATCATGATCAGGTGCTGAAATCCTATCCGATCGGCCTCGGCTTTACGCCACAGGGCCACAAGAGCTTTGAAGGCGACGGCCGCACACCCGAAGGCGACTATGTCATCGACCGACGCAACCCCAACAGCGAGTTCCACCTGTCCGTCGGGATTTCCTATCCGAACAATGATGATCGCGCCTATGCCAGTTCGAAAGGCCAGAAACCCGGCGGCGACATTTTTATCCACGGCCGACCATGGAAGTATCGTAAGGGCGGGCGCGACTGGACGGCCGGCTGCATCGCCGTAAACAACCGGGAAATCGAAGAGATCTACGCGATGGTGCGCAACGGCACCCCGATCACGATTCGCCCGTAAACGGAACGCAGGATTACGATCCCATGATCAGCGTCCACCAGATCTTGCCATTGCGTTCCTGAAACCAGGCAAAGCCCAGGTTCGCCGCCCGCTTGTCGAGAATCACGTTACGGGTGTCCGGCTGCTCCATCCAGGCAGCGAGGGTCTCGAGCTCAGTCTCGTAGGTTTCCGAGATGTTCTCGCCCAGCATAGCGCCGGAATAGCCGACGCGTCGTACGCGGTCCATTGGCGAAGACCCGTCGGAGCCGAAGTGCCACGGGCGGTTCTGAACTGACATGTCGCGCGAATGCGTTGCGGCGGCGGCATTGAGCTGGGCATTGAGCTGCACCGGCTGTGCACCCGCGGCGTCGCGCAATGCATTCACCGAGTCAAGCATCCTGTATTGCAGCTTGGCCGTCGCACCCGGTGCAATCCGGTAGAGCCGCGGTAATGGTTTGCCGTCCGCGCCCATTTGCGGCGTGGTCGTGGTCGCGCAGCCCTGAAGAACCAACAGTGCCGAAAAAAGGAAACCCAGAAGTCGAGACATGTGATCCCACCCAGTTCGTGTTTCGCATGGCATAGCGCGACGTGCGTTGCCGTTCAAACCCACATCGGCGTGAGTCGGCCAATTGACGGATGTTTGAATTGCGACTGCGTCTTTCGCGCAATATTATGCCCAAAATCGGCAATTTCAGGCCAAGAGGGTATCATGACACGCAGATTTGCAGGCAAACTCGACCGTCGCGGTTTCCTCGCTGGCAGCGCTGCGCTGCTGGCTGCACCGGCGGCGGCACAAAGTATCAACAGCAACGCCACAACCGAGGTCGAACGCGACCTGAGCGAAGTGGTGCGGCGCAACATCTCAAGCTTCCGCTCACTTGATTGGCGGCCCTATTTCGACAACCTCGCCAATGGCGCGGTTCTTGTCGATATCACCTCGCGGGCGCTTCACTTCTGGTCAGAGGACCAAACGGTTTACAGACTTTATCCCACTTCGGTGCCGTTGACCGAGGACCTGACGCGCCGCGGTCGCACCAAAGTCGTGCGCAAGGTGGTGGGCCCCAGTTGGCGCCCAACCCCGGCGATGCGAGAGCGCAATCCGGAATGGCCGGAATTCGTCGGCCCCGGCCCCGATAACCCGCTTGGCACGCATGCGATGTATCTCAGCTGGACCTATTATCGTATCCACGGCACGCATGACACGCGCAAGATCGGACGGCGATCATCGAACGGTTGTATCGGGCTTTACAATGAGCATATCTCGGAACTGTTCGCTCTTTGCAGAGTCGGCACGCAAGTGTTGCTAATTTGACGACATTTTAACGATCTCTGCATCTCCGGACCCAAGTTGCGTTTGCAATCCCCAGATTTTGCTGGTTAGAGAAAACTACGAGGTAAGACTTGGGAGCTTGCCGTCGCCACTATGGCATGTGACGGTAAGCGAATATCTGGAGGATAACATGAAGAAACTCGTTCTCGCTGCTGCCCTGACTGCTGCTGCTTCGACCGCTTATGCCGGTTCGATGGCTGATCCCGTGATCGAAGCACCGGTCGTGGTGGAAGAAACCGCCGCAAGCTCGTCGAATGCCGGCATCATCATTCCGCTGCTGATCCTGGCCGCGATTGTTGCCGTCGTAGTCGACTGATAGGTCGGACGACAGATAAAAGGAAAAGGCGGTGGTGTTCCACCGCCTTTTTCTTTTGCCCGATCGGTTTTCTCAGGCGATCCAGCCCTTGAGGTTGTCCTCGATGATCTGAGACAGAACGGCAATATGCGCCGACTGGTCGTTGAGGCAGGGGATGTAGAGGAAATCCTCCCCGCCCGCCTCTTCGAAGCTTTCACGGATCTCCTCGTTGATCTCTTCCAGCGTCTCGATGCAGTCGGAAGAAAACGCCGGTGCGATCACGGCGATGTTCTTGCGCCCTTCTTCGCGGGCCAACCGCGCCACTTCTTCCACGGTATAGGGGCGGAGCCACTCCTCACGGCCGAATACCGACTGGAAGGTCGTGGTGATCTGCGTGTCACCCCAGCCCAGCCGTTCCTTGAGAAGCCGCGTGGTTTTCTGGCACTGACAGTGATAAGGGTCGCCCTCCATCAGATAGCGCTGCGGCATACCGTGATAGGACACGACCAGAAGCTCGGGCTTTTTTTCTGCCTTGGCATAGGCCGTCTCAACCGACTGGGCCAGCGCGTCGATATAAGCGGGATTGTCGAAATAGGCCGGCACTGTGCGCGCTGCGGGCTGCCATTTTTCCTTCATGAGGGCCCGGAAGAACTCGTCGTTTGCCGTGGCGGTCGTGGCGCCGGCATACTGTGGATAGAGCGGGAAGAAGACCAGCTTGGTACAGCCCGCCGCGACCATCTCGCGCACCTTCGATTCGGTCGATGGGTTGCCATAACGCATGCAGAAATCGACCAGCACGCCGTCGCCGAACCGCTCTTTCATGCTGGCGGCGATGGCGGCCGTCTGGTCTTTGGTGATCGTCATCAGCGGGCTTTCGCCCTGGTCCTCGTTCCAGATCGACTTGTAGGCCGCACCCGAGCTGAAAGGGCGTTTCGTCAGAATGATGAGCTGGAGAAGCGGCTGCCATTTCCAGGACGGAATATCGATCACCCGCTTGTCCGAAAGGAACTCGTTCAAGTAGCGCCGCATTGACCAGTAATCGTAGTTGTCCGGTGTGCCGAGGTTGGCGATCAGCACCCCGATCTTGGCCCGGGGGACGGCGGGGTGATCGGCGGGGGCATGGGCGGCCTCGAAGCCGGATTGAGATTGGTCGGTCATGGACTTGTCCCTGTTCGCTGGTTGCGATGTCACATAATGGCCTGCGCGCAGGGGTCAATCCTTGAGTGGCAATTCGACCGTGCCCAGCGCCTCGGCCAGCCTCGATTGGGCCGACCCCGGCCGAAGCGGTTGCGGCTGGTTTGGGTCGGGCGCCCAACCCATCAGGAAAATCAACTCAAACGTGGCGCGCACTCGCCCGTCCGGCTCGGCATAGGCGGAAGCATAGAGTTCGCTCGCGCGTCTAATAACCGACAAACGGGTAAAGTGTTTCAGCCGATTGACCAATGCGTTCTGTTCTCCCATCGCGCGCAATTCGCGCATCAGATGCAGCGGCGTCTCGTAACTGGCGGTCAGCGGCAGGCTGTCGGCAACCGGCAGAGCAAATCCCGCCCGCTGCAGCAGCCCGCCGAGATCGCGGATTTCCCCCATTGGCACGACGCGCGGCGAGAGACCGCCGGTGATCTCGACCTCGGCCTGGCCGAGCGCAGCGCGCAGTTCGTGCAGAGTCTGCCCGCCGAACAGGATTGCCAGAAACACCCCGTCGGGTTTCAAAGCTCGCAGGCATTGAATCATCTGGCCCACCGGGTCGCCTGCCCAGTGCAGCGCCATGGCATGGATCAGCAGATCATGCGCCACCGGCTTCAGATCCAGAACCTCGTCATCCGCCACGATCCGCGCGCCCGGCACCACATCGGCCCAGAAACCTGGATGCCCGGTCACGATCGCGGGCGCGTTAAACGATTTGTTAACCATGGCCAGTCGATCTTTGACCTCGTCCGCGGCCAGCGCGTGCAGGAAGTCTTCAGGCGCATCCGCGGCACGGGTGCGGTTGCGGGCCAGGGCGGCTCGATCGGTGAGCTTCGGCGGGGGTGACATGAGCGCGACAATAGGGGCAGAGAGATGAAGTTTCAAACGGCCTTGCACCTGCTTTATCCGCCGCGCTGCGTCGGTTGCGGCGAAATGGTTGACAGCGATTTTGGCCTGTGCGGCCCGTGTTGGCGTGACACGCCGTTCATCGAAGGGCTGGCCTGCAATCTCTGCGGCACGCCACTGCCCGGAACGTCGGACCAGACCGAGATCTGCGATGAGTGCCGCGTCATCGCCCGACCCTGGTCGAAGGGCCGCGCGGCGTTTCTCTATCACGACAACGGGCGGAAGCTCGTGCTGGCGCTGAAACATGGCGACCGGCATGACATCGTGCGCCCGGCAGCGAAATGGTTGAGTCGCGCCGCGAACCCGCTGGTCGACGAGGACACATTGATCGCCCCCATCCCGCTGCACTGGACGCGGCTTCTGAAGCGGCGGTTCAACCAGTCGGCGTTGTTGGCCAAGGCCCTGGCAAAGGAACTGTCGCTGCCTTGGTGCCCGGATCTCCTGATCCGCCGGGCCCGCACGGAAAGCCTTGACGGGAAAACGCTGGACCAGCGCTTCGCCACCGTGTCGCAAGCGATCGTGCCACACCCGAAACGCCGTCACCGTATCGCCGGGCGGGCAGTGCTGCTGGTCGATGATGTGATGACTTCGGGCGCCACGATGGCGGCAGCGGCCGAGGCCTGCTTGCAGAGCGGCGCGCGCGACGTATCGGCGCTGGCACTGGCGCGCGTTGCAAAGGAGGGTTAAATCCGGGACAAAGAGCGAAAGTGCCAGGGAAACGCCAATGAAACCGGTTGAAATATACACCTCTCCGCTGTGTGGCTTCTGCCACGCGGCCAAGCGGCTGCTCGATCAGAAAGGGGTCCAATATTCCGAGATCGATGTCTGGGCCGACCCGTCGCGCAAACCCGAGATGATGCAGCGCGCCAACGGCCGTCACACGGTGCCGCAGATTTTTGTCGGCGACACCCATGTCGGGGGCTGCGATGACCTCTACGCGCTCGAACGTGCCGGCAAGCTCGACGCCCTGCTGGCGTCCTGATCGCGATGGTCCGCGCGGCGCTTATCCAGATGACCTCGGTCGAAGACCCGGGTGAAAACCTGGCCGATCTCAAGGCGCATCTGCACACGGCCCATGCCGGCGGCGCACAATTCGCGCTTTCCCCCGAAGTCACGAACTGTATCTCAGGCAGCCGCACCCATCAGCGCGCCGTGCTGCACCACCAGGAGGATGACCCGACACTTGCCGCCGTGCGCCAGGAAGCCGAAGCGCTGGGTCTGTGGGTACTGATCGGGTCGCTGGGGCTGCTGACCCACGACAGGGACGGACGCTTTGCCAACCGGTCCTTGCTGATTTCTCCGCAGGGTGAAATTGCGGCGCAATACGACAAGATCCACATGTTCGACGTGAATGTCAGCGAAACCGAGACCTATCGCGAATCCGCGCACTACCGGCCCGGAGCACGGGCGATTGTGGCACAGACCGATTTCGCCGCCATAGGCATGACAATCTGCTATGATATTCGTTTTCCCTATCTGCATCGCAGGCTGGCTCATGCCGGGGCCGAGATCATCACCGTGCCAGCGGCCTTTTCGGCCGTAACCGGTGCGGCGCATTGGGAAACCCTGTTACGCGCCCGGGCAATCGAGACGGGATGTTTCGTGCTTGCCCCAGCTCAAACCGGGGTGCACTACGTGCGGGATGGCAAGGAACGGCGGACCTATGGCCATTCGCTGGCCATAGCGCCGTGGGGAGAGGTTTTGGCAGATGCGGGAACAGGCTGCGGCGTCACGTTTGTTGATCTCGACATGGGCGAAGTGGCAAAAGCGAGGCAGCGCGTGCCGTCGCTGAACCATGACCGGGATTACGAAGGACCCTGATGAATGATCCGAGCAACGCCCTCGCCGTCGCGCTGTTAAGCGAGATTCTGACGGCGGATCAGCTGGTGCGGAACCGGCTGACCAAGGTGTTGCCCAAGGGTATGGAAATCTCGCATTTCTCGGTGTTGAACCATCTGGCGCATTCCGGTGAGGAGCGTAGCCCAGCGCAGCTTGCCAAGAGTTTCCACGTCACCCGCGGAGCGATGACCAATACGCTCGGCAAGCTGGAATGGGCGGGGTATATCCATATCCGGCCCGACTGGGACGATGCCCGACGCAAGATGGTGGCGATCAGCCCTGCCGGTCGGCAGGCACGCGACGCAGCGTTGGCAGCAATCGGCCCGGTTCTGACCGAGCTGACAGGAGACCTGGGCGAGGACAAGGTCCGCGCAGCCCTTCCGATTCTGCGCGAGTTGCGATTGAAGCTGGAAGGCGACTAGGCCGGATTCACGCTGGCGGTGACGTAGTTCACCGACAGGTCGCGGTCGGAAACGGACCAGCGCCAACTGATCGGGTTGAAAACGAATCCCTTGCGATCGACCGGGCGAAGCCCTGCCTGTTCCAGAAGGCTGAATAGCTCATCCGGCGTAATGAACTTGTTCCATTCATGGGTGCCTTTGGGCAGCCATCGCATCACATACTCGGCGCCTACGATGGCCATCGCAAAGCTCTTGGGGTTACGGTTGATGGTCGAACAGATATGAAGGCCGCCGGGTTTCAGAAGTTGGCGGCAGGCGGTGAGATACGCCAGCGGGTCGGCCACGTGCTCGACCACCTCCATATTCAGCACGACGTCAAACTTCTCTCCGGCCGCGGCCAGCGCTTCGGCAGTGACGTTGCGATAATCGATCTCAAGCCCCGATTGCTCGGCATGGACCTGCGCCACCGGAATGTTGCGCGGCGCCGCATCCGCGCCCACCACCGTCGCGCCCAGCCGGGCCATGGGTTCGCTGAGCAGCCCTCCGCCACAGCCGATATCGAGCAGGCGCAGGCCCTCGAACGGTCCGGGAGCATCAAGCTC
This sequence comes from Marimonas arenosa, assembly GCF_030848945.1. GTDB lineage: Bacteria > Pseudomonadota > Alphaproteobacteria > Rhodobacterales > Rhodobacteraceae > Marimonas > Marimonas arenosa. Next base: position 130,636 of record NZ_JANHAX010000003.1, on the reverse strand, counting down.
CCGGCCGAATTCCCCGGCGATTTGATTGGTGATATAGTCAAGTCGACAGGGGTTCAGCATGTGCAGCGGCTTGAACTTGCCGTCGGGATCCCACCATTCGGCGGCCATGGCTTCGAACTTGGCCACTTCGGCAGGATCGACGGTGCTCTCAGCGGGTTGCATTCTGCTCTCCATATGCTCAACTTGGGTGCGCCTCACCATATAGGCACGATCGGACAGGCTCGCCATGGACAAATATTCTGGCCCACGGAACGCGGCGGATTACCTTTATCCGTCCCTTGAGCCGTTTGACCGTCGGATGATCGACACCGGCGACGGCCACCAGATCTACATGGAGCAATCCGGCAATCCCGACGGCCAGCCGGTGATCGTGTTCCACGGTGGCCCGGGCGGCGGCTGCAGCCCGGCGATGCGGCGCTATTTCGAGCCCAATCACTATCGCATCATCCTATTCGACCAGCGCGGCTGTGGCCGGTCACGGCCGCATGCCAGCGTGGAGAACAACACGACCTGGCACCTGATCGACGATATCGAGCGTATTCGCGATCTGTTAAACATCGATAAATGGATCGTTTTCGGGGGCAGCTGGGGGGCGACACTTGCACTGATCTATGCCGAGACGCACCCCCGGGCGGTGCAGCAGCTTATCCTGCGAGGGGTCTTCCTGGCCACCAAGGCCGAGCTTCGGTGGTTCTATGGCGGCGGTGTGGGGCGATTCTGGCCGGAATTGTGGGAGCGATTCCAAGGGATTATCCCCGAGCGGGAACACGGGGACCTGATTGCGGCCTACAACAAGCGCTTGTTTTCCGGCGACCAGGCAGAGGAAATGGCCTTTGCCAAGGCTTGGGCGCGGTGGGAAAATGCGCTGGCCTCGGTGCGCTCGAACGGCGAAAGCGGCGTGACCGACGGCACCTATGCGCGCGCCTTCGCCCGACTGGAAAACCACTATTTCATCAACAATATCTTCCTGGAACGGGACGGGCAAATCCTTGAAGATATAGACAAAATTTCCCACATCCCGGGCGTGATCGTGCAAGGGCGTTATGACATGATCTGCCCGCCGCGGGCGTCCTATGGGCTGGCGCGGAAATGGAAGAAGGCGGATTTGCGGATGGTGCCGGTGGCTGGGCATGCTTTGTCAGAACCCGGAATCAGCCGCGAGTTGGTCCGCGCCATGGACCAGATCGCGGGGCTGCGCACGACACGTTAACCGTTGCGCCGGGCGGTGGAAACCGGCGTATGGTACCCCGGCTGGCATCCTGGCTGGCATCCCGTCTGGCGCGCGGTGGGCGATGCGGCGTTAACCCTTCACGGCGATCTCTTGCGGAACCGTTAATGCCGACGGCGCAGCCTGATCTTCTCCAGCCCGCGCAGCAAAGCGATATCGGCCTGTCCCTTGGTCAGCCAACTGATCCCGAAGGCCCAGATGCCGAGCGCCTCGAACCAAAAGATGATGCCCGAGGACTCGATGGTGTCGCTCCAACCCAGCGATGTCCAGGCGCGCAGGATCGAGAACAGGGTCGCCGCGCCGCCGAACAACAGAATCGCCCAGCCGCAGAGCCGGTAGATCCGGCGCCGGGCCGGTTTGCCGCTACGGGCGAACTTGACAAGCGACAGATAGGCCATGGCGCCGAGAAACAGCACCGCGGCGACAAAGTGGCCCCACTTGGCGTATTCGCCGAGAAAGAACTCGAAGATGTTCTTGGTACCCGGGACGACCTGATTGGGAAAGACGGCAAGCCCGAAAGCGCCGACCCCGGCCAGCGTGGCGGCGAGATTGTCGGACAGACGTTCGCCATTTTCGCGAACATGACCCTTGTAGCTGACAAGGAAGATGCCGATGGCGAACAGCGTGCCGACGTAAATGTCGCGCAGGGTGGTATGATAGTAGTCGGAGATCGAGGGCTGAACCCGGGCGTTTTCCAGCCAGCCGCCAAGCAGCAGCAGCACCGGAAAGACGAGACCGAGAAGCCCCAGCGCCTGGCGGACGCGGTAGAAGGAGAGAACGTAATCCTGGCGGGTGCGATCGGGCATGGGTCGAAAAAGCCTGGGTCAAACAGATCAAGACTAGCGGCGTGAATGCTCTGTGTCACTGCTGCGGGGCTCTGGCCTCCAAACCCGCGGAGCATCCGGCGCAAGATCAAGCAGGGAACTGATATGTAAAGCAGGGCTTGCAGACTCACACCTTCAGGCGTATATCCCCCTCAACAGCGGCGCGCTGGGGTCCAAACCCGGTGCCCACCGGAGAAATCTGACGGGCCGCGGGCCCGTTTTTTTGTGTCTGGAGCCTCATGGCAGACCTGATCGCCAAAACCGCGATGGATCGCAAGATCGCCGAGATCATCACCCCTGTCATCGAAGACATGGGGTTCGAACTGGTGCGGGTGCGGCTGATGGGCGGTGATCACAAGACGCTTCAGGTGATGGCCGAGCGGTCAGGCGGCGGGATCGACGTGGACGAATGTGCCCAGATTTCCAACGCGCTGAGCGCGGTGCTCGATGTCGAGGACCCGATCACGGATGCCTATTCGCTGGAGGTCTCTTCTCCGGGCATCGACCGGCCACTCACCCGGCTGAAGGATTTCGACGACTACCAAGGCTATGAGGCCAAGGTGGAAACCGCCGAACTGATTGACGGGCGCAAACGCTGGCGTGGGGTTCTGGCGGGCGTCGAGGATGACGAGGTGCTGATCAATATCAGCCAGGATGGCGAAGACGTGACCGTGGGTCTGAAATACGACTGGCTGGCCGACGCCAAGCTTGTGCTGACCGACGAACTGATCAAGGCGATGCTGAAGGCCAGGAAAGAGGCCGGCGCGCTGGATGAGACGCAATTTGACGAGATAGAAACCGAGACCGGTTCCGAGGAGGACTAAGAGAGATGGCAATTACCTCTGCAAACCAGCTGGAGCTGCTGCAAACCGCTGAGGCCGTGGCGCGGGAAAAGATGATCGACCCAGGCCTCGTGGTGGAAGCGATGGAAGAGAGCCTCGCTCGGGCCGCCAAGAGCCGCTACGGCGCAGAGATGGACATTCGCGTGTCGATTGACCGTAAAACCGGCCGCGCGACCTTCACCCGGGTGCGCACCGTGGTCGAGGACGAGGAGCTGGAGAACTACCAGGCCGAACTGACGGTCCAGCAGGCCAAGGCCTATTTCGAACCGTCGAAGGACGGTCGCTCGGTCTGGGTTCGGGACGGGATGCCGATCGAAGAGCTTGCCGGCGGTCCGCAGGTCGGCGACGTATTCCGGGAAGAAGTGCCGCCGGTCGAGATGGGCCGGATCGCGGCGCAAAGCGCCAAGCAGGTGATCCTGCAGAAGGTGCGCGAGGCCGAGCGCGACCGGCAGTACGAGGAATTCAAGGACCGCGCCGGCACCATCATCAATGGTGTCGTCAAACGCGAGGAATATGGCAACGTCATCGTCGACGTCGGCCGCGGCGAGGCAATCCTGCGCCGGAACGACAAGATTGGCCGCGAGAGCTATCGCCCGAACGACCGCATCCGGGCCTATATCAAGGATGTGCGCCGCGAAGCGCGGGGACCGCAGATCTTCCTGAGCCGCACCGCGCCGGAATTCATGGCCGAGCTGTTCAAGATGGAAGTGCCCGAGATCTACGATGGCATCATCGAGATCAAGGCGGTGGCCCGCGATCCAGGCAGCCGCGCCAAGATCGCCGTCATCTCCTATGACGGCGGAATCGACCCGGTTGGCGCCTGCGTCGGGATGCGCGGCAGCCGCGTGCAGGCCGTCGTGAACGAACTCCAGGGCGAAAAAATCGACATCATTCCATGGAACGAGGATGTGCCGACCTTCCTGGTGAACGCGCTGCAGCCGGCCGAGGTGTCGAAGGTGGTTCTCGACGAGGATGCCGAGCGTATCGAGGTGGTGGTGCCGGACGAGCAATTGTCGCTGGCGATCGGGCGTCGCGGTCAGAACGTGCGGCTGGCGTCACAACTGACCGGTCTCGACATCGATATCATGACCGAGGAAGAAGAATCGGCACGCCGTCAAAAGGAGTTCGAAGAGCGCACCAAGCTGTTCATGGAAACGCTGGACCTCGACGAGTTCTTCGCCCAGCTTCTGGTGGCCGAAGGCTTCACCAACCTCGAAGAGGTGGGTTATGTCGAGCTGGACGAACTGCTGGTGATCGACGGGGTTGACGAGGACACGGCCAACGAGCTGCAGGCCCGTGCCCGGGACTTTCTGGAAGAGCAGGCGCGCAAGGCGCTTGAGCGCGCGCGCGAGATGGGGGTCGAGGACAGCTTGGTGAACTTCGAAGGCCTGACCCCGCAGATGATCGAGGCGCTGGCCGAGGATGGCGTCAAGACGCTGGAGGATTTCGCCACCTGCGCCGACTGGGAACTGGCCGGCGGCTGGACCACGGTCGATGGCGAGCGGGTCAAGGACGATGGCCTTCTGGAGCCCTTCGACGTCAGCCTCGAAGAGGCCCAGGACCTGATCATGACCGCCCGGGTCATGCTCGGGTGGGTCGACCCGGATGATCTTGCTGCGGCTGAAGCCGAGGCCGAAGAGGCCGAGGCCGTAACCGAGGAGGCCGGGGCCTGATCGCAGGCCTCGGGAGATCCTGACATGGGGCGCGGCGGAGCAGCCAGGGCGCGGGACGACGGGACGGTGCGGAAGTGCATCGCCACAGGAGAGCTGTTGCCGAAAGGCCGGCTTATCCGCTTCGTCGTGGGTCCGCAGGCGCGGATCGTGCCCGACATCACGGGCAAACTGCCGGGACGCGGCATCTGGGTCAGCGCTGCGCGGCAGGCACTGGAAAAGGCGGTGGCGAAGAAGCTGTTCGCCCGGGCGGCCAAGCAGGCGGTGCAGGTGCCCGATGATCTGGTTGAGCAGGTCGAGGCACTGTTGACGAAGCGTCTGATCGAGCTCATCGCGCTGGCCCGTAAGTCGGGGCAGGCGGTGGCCGGGTTCGAGAAGGTCAAGGACTGGCTCGGGCGCGAGGACGTGAAGGTGCTCCTGCAGTCGAGCGACGGGTCCGAACGCGGCAAGGGTAAGCTGTGGACGCCGCAGGGCGCGAGATATGTGGGCTGGCTCACTTCCGATGAGCTAGGCCAGGCCTTTGGACGAGAAACCGTAGTCCATGCGGCCATAGGCGCTGGAGGTTTGGCGCCACGTGTTGTAGAGGAGGCGGCGAGATTGAAAGCCTTGCGCGACTCCGATGGCGGGACCACCCGCCGGAAAGGATGAAGAGAGCCAGATGAGCGATAGTGACGGCAAAAAGACTTTGGGCCTTCGCGGCGGCGCCCGTTCGGGGAATGTGAAGCAGAGCTTCAGCCACGGACGGACCAAGAATGTCGTGGTGGAGACCAAGCGCAAGCGCGTCGTCGTGCCCAAACCCGGTGCGTCGAAACCGGCTGCCGGAGCGACGGCCAAGCCGGCCGAGGGCGATCCGAAGAAACGGCCCGCGGGCATTTCCGATGCCGAGATGGAGCGCCGGATGAAGGCACTGGCCGCTGCCAAGGCACGCGAAGCCGACGAGGAAGCGCAGCGCGAAGCCGAGGAGAAGGCCCGCGAGGAAGAACGTCAGCGCCGCCGTGAAGAAGCCGAGGCCAAGGAACGCGAGGAGCGCGAACGCGAAGCCGCGCTGAAGGCTAAGGCGGAAGAGGAAGAACGCCAGAAGCGCGAGGCCGAGGAAGCCGCCAAGCGCGCCGCCGCCGCCGCGGCAGCCCCGGCCGAAGAGCCAGCGGCGGCAGCCCGCCCCGCCCCGAAACCGACCGCCAAGCCGGGTGAGCGCAAGGCCGACCGCGAGCGTGAGGACCGCGGACGAACGGCCCGCGGACGCGACGACGGCGGCCGCCGCTCGGGCAAGCTGACGCTGAACCAGGCGCTTTCCGGCGGCGAAGGCGGGCGGCAACGCTCGATGGCCGCGATGAAACGCAAGCAGGAGCGTGCCCGCCAGAAGGCCATGGGCGGCCCGATTGAACGCGAAAAGGTCGTGCGCGACGTGCAGTTGCCGGAAGCCATCGTGGTGCAGGAGCTGGCCAATCGGATGGCCGAGCGGGTTGCGGACGTGGTCAAGTCGCTGATGCAGATGGGCATGATGGTGACCCAGAACCAGACCATCGACGCCGACACTGCCGAACTGATCATCGAGGAGTTCGGCCACAACGCGGTCCGGGTTTCGGACGCGGATGTCGAGGACGTGATCCAGACCGAAGAGGACAAGGACGAAGATATGCAGCCGCGTCCGCCGGTGATCACTGTGATGGGCCATGTCGACCACGGCAAGACCTCGATCCTGGATGCAATCCGCAATGCCAAGGTGGTTTCCGGCGAGGCCGGGGGGATCACCCAGCATATTGGCGCCTATCAGGTCAAGACCGACAGCGGGACGGTGCTGACCTTCCTCGACACGCCGGGCCACGCCGCCTTTACCAGTATGCGGGCCCGTGGTGCGCAGGTGACGGATATCGTCGTTCTTGTGGTTGCCGCGGACGACGCGGTGATGCCGCAGACCGTCGAGGCGATCAATCACGCCAAGGCGGCCGGGGTGCCGATGATCGTGGCGATCAACAAATGCGACCTGCCCGCGGCCGACCCCAACAAAGTGCGCACCGATCTTCTGCAGCACGAAGTGGTCGTAGAACAGATGTCGGGCGAGGTGCAGGACGTCGAGGTTTCGGCCCATACCGGCCAGGGGCTCGACGAGCTCTTGGAAGCCATCGCGCTGCAGGCCGAGATCCTGGAGCTCACGGCCAACCCGAACCGTTCCGCCGAAGGTGCGGTGATCGAAGCCCAGCTCGACGTCGGCCGCGGACCAGTGGCCACGGTGCTGGTGCAGCGCGGCACGCTGCACCAAGGCGACATTTTCGTCGTTGGCGAGCAATATGGCCGTGTCCGCGCCTTGATCAACGACAAGGGCGAACGTGTGGACGAGGCCGGCCCGTCGGTACCGGTCGAGGTCTTGGGCCTCAATGGCACGCCGGAAGCCGGCGACGTTCTGAACGTGGTGGACACCGAGGCGCAGGCGCGCGAGATCGCGGAGTACCGCGAGAAGGCCGCCAAGGAAAAACGTGCCGCCGCCGGAGCCGCAACGACGCTGGAACAGCTGATGGCCAAGGCCAAGGAAGACGAGAACGTCGCCGAGCTGCCCATCCTGGTGAAGGCCGACGTTCAAGGGTCTGCCGAAGCCATCGTCCAGGCGATGGAGAAGATTGGCAACGAAGAGGTGCGCGTGCGCGTGCTGCATTCCGGCGTGGGCGCCATCACCGAGAGCGATATCGGCCTCGCCGAGGCCTCGGGCGCGCCTGTCTTCGGGTTCAATGTGCGGGCCAACGCACCGGCGCGGAACGCCGCCAACCAGAAGGGTGTGGAAATCCGCTACTACAGCGTGATCTATGACCTTGTGGACGACGTGAAGGCGGCGGCCTCGGGCCTGCTCAGCGCCGAGATCCGCGAGAACTTCATCGGGTACGCCGAGATCAAGGAGGTCTTCAAGGTCACCGGTGTCGGCAAGGTGGCTGGCTGCCTCGTGACCGAAGGCGTGGCACGGCGTTCGGCCGGCGTGCGTCTGCTGCGCGACGACGTGGTGATCCACGAAGGCACGCTGAAGACACTCAAGCGCTTCAAGGACGAGGTTGCCGAGGTGCAATCGGGCCAGGAATGCGGCATGGCGTTTGAAAACTATGACGACATCCGCCCTGGCGACGTGATCGAGATCTTCGAGCGCGAGGAGGTCGAGCGCCAGCTCACCTGAGACCGTCCGTGAGGCACGTTAAAAAAGGGGAACTGCCGCGGCGGTTCCCCTTGGTTCTGCCAGGTCAAAAGCCCGGCACCGATGAGTGGTGACTGGTTAGGCGGCTTGTTTCACGGGCCTTCCGGTGAAAATCTGCTTGCCGACACGGACCTGAACGCGTCCGTCGGGCAGGGTTTTTTCGAAAAACCCCTGAACGAAAACATACGACCCCATCATAATGGTGTGCAGCATGTCAAATCCTCCCCATTGGTTTGACACAGTCACGATAGTCACAAAATTGTTAAGAATACATCAATAAAAGCTCTCTCAGCGACAAATTGTTTCGCAGGGACGCGCAAAATATAGATGTTAAGGCGTTGCGAGCCCCAATATCTACACTTTATCCTTGTCAGCTGCGACGAATTACAACCAGTCGCGGAGAATCGGTATGAGGGGGATGTCGGCCGGCGGCATCGGGTAGTCGCGCAGATTTTGCGGCGCCACCCATTTCAGAACCTGTCCCTCGCGTGCCTGCGGGATACCCTCCCATTTGCGACAGGCAAAGACCGGCATCAGCAGGTGGAAATCATCGTAGCTGTGCGAGGCGAAGGTCAGAGGCGCCAGACAGGAGGCCCAGGTGTCAATACCGAGCTCTTCGTGCAGTTCGCGGATGAGGGCGTGCTCGGGGGTTTCGCCGGCCTCGACCTTGCCGCCGGGAAACTCCCACAAACCGGCCATCGACTTGCCTTTCGGGCGCTGGGCCAGCAGCACGCGCCCGTCGCGGTCGATCAGCGCGACGGCTGAGACGAGAACGGTTTTCATGAGCGATAGTCGGCGTTGATCTCGATGTAACCGTGGGTCAGATCGCAGGTCCAGACGGTGGCCGTGCCCGCGCCGAGGCCGAGATCGACCGAGATGAAGATTTCGGGTTCCTTCATCAGCGCGGCTGCGTCCTCCTCGCGGTAGCTTGGGGCGACCCAGCCGTTTTCGGCAACCAGAACATCGCCGAACCGGATCGTCAGGCGGTCGCGGTCGGCAGCGGCGCCGGACTTGCCGACGGCCATGACGATGCGGCCCCAGTTCGGGTCTTCTCCGGCGATGGCAGTCTTGACCAACGGCGAATTGGCGATGGCCATGGCGTGGGTGCGGGCGTCGGCGTCATTGGCGGCCCCGGTGACGCGGATTTCGACGAACTTGGTGGCGCCTTCGCCGTCGCGCACTACCTGGTGCGCGAGATCGAGCATGACCGAATGCAGCGCGGCGCGGAATTCCGCGTCGCCGGCCGGGATGGTCACACCGCTGACACCGGTGGCGGCCATCAGCAAAGTGTCGGAAGTCGAGGTATCGCTATCGACAGTGATCGAGTTGAAGGTCGGCCCGGTAAGTTCGGACAACATGGCCTGCAGGTCGGGCTGGACGATTTTCGCGTCGGTGAAAACATAGACCAGCATCGTCGCCATGTCGGGGGCGATCATGCCGGAGCCCTTGGCAATACCCGCAATAGAGACGGTTTTACCATCACGGGAGAAACTGGCCGCGGCGCCCTTGGGGAAGGTGTCGGTCGTCATGATGGCGTGCGCGGCGGCTTCGATCGCGTCCTCGGACAGACCGGCCTCCAACTCTTCGAGCTTGGCAATGATGCGGTCATGCGGCAGGCGTTCGCCGATCACGCCGGTCGAACTGGTAAAGACGCGGGTTTCGGGCACGCCGGTGGTCCGGGCCACGGCGGCACAGATGGCGGCAACCGACTCGTCCCCGGCGCGGCCGGTAAAAGCATTGGAATTGCCGGAGTTGACGACGATGGCCGCACCAGCCTCGGCTGGAGTGCCGATCTTGGCCTGGCAGTCGAGCACGTTGGCCGAGCGAGTGGCCGAGCGGGTGAAGACACCCGCCATCGCCGTCCCCGGCGCCAGCAGCGCGAGCATCACGTCGGTGCGCCCGCCATAGCGCACGCCGGCCTGGGCGGCGGCAAAGGACACGCCGGCAATCATCGGCAGCTTGGGAAATTCGTCAGGCGCCAGCGGCGAGCGTTTGGTGATCTTGGCCAAGGATCAGTTCTCCAGCAGGGTCAGATCTTTCAGGATGGCCGGATCAAAGCGGCTTTCGTCCGCCTGGTCAATCTTGGCCTCGCCGCGCAGTCCTTCGATATGACCTTCGACCATTTCGGTCTGAAGCTCTTCCTCGATCGCCGCCCTGACCGACTCGAGCGGCGGCGCCTCGGCAATGCGGGTTTCGTTGAGGAGGATCACGTGCCAGCCGAACTGGGTGTTTACCGGGTCGGACACCTGCCCGACCTCGAGCGCTGTGACGGCGGTCTCGAACTCGGGGACCATGCGGCCTTCACCGAACCAGCCCAGGTCGCCGCCGGAAGGGCCGGAGGGGCCGGTGGATTTCTCTTTCGCGAGCGCGGCAAAATCGGCACCACCCTCAAGCTCTTCGATCAGCGCCTTTGCCTCATCCTCGGTTTCGACCAGAATGTGCGAGGCGCGGTATTCCTTGCCCGGATCGCCGGCATATTTTTCGCTATAGGCCATCTGAACCTGGTCTTCGGTCAGCACCTCGGCGAGCATCTCCTCGATCGCCTCGCCGGCCAGAAGCGCGCGGCGCTCGTTCTCGACTGCGAGGCGGACCGCCTTGGGCTCGTAGCCGTCCAACGACTGCTGCAGCAGAGTCTGCGAGATGATCTGCTCGAGAATGCCGTTGAACAGCACGTCATCGGGCAACTGCTTGTATTGCTCGGGCAGGTTATCGCGGACGAGAATCATGTGACCCAGCGTGATCTCGGTATCGTTGACTGTGGCCACGACGCTGTCGGCGGTGGGCGCATCCTCGGCCGCGATCGGTGCCGTGGAAAGGCCCAGCGCCAAGATAGGGCCGGCCAGGAAAAAGAGCTGTTTCGACATCGGTTCGATCCTTCGCTGCTGTCGCTGGGGCACGCGGCGTTGACACTGCCAGAGCCGCCCCTTACATCGCCTTAAGACTAAGGCATTTCTGCCCCTGAGCGCTCGTTTTATGGCTGTGCGTTGACCGGGGCAAGAGATTGTCGAGCACGAAAACGTCAATAGCCGGATCGGATGGGATATGCTTGGACTTGGAACGCTGGCCAAAAAGGTGTTTGGCACGCCGAATGATCGCAAGATCAAAGCGACCCGTCCGCTTGTCGACAAGATCAACGCGCTGGAGCCCGAGTTCGAGGTGCTAAGCGACGAGGGACTGAAGGACAAGACCGAGGAGCTGGCCAAGCGGGCGATGGGGGGCGAGAGCCTGGACGACCTGCTGCCCGAAGCCTTCGCCAACTGCCGCGAGGCGGCCAAGCGGGCGCTGGGCCTGCGCGCTTTCGACGTGCAGTTGATGGGCGGCGTCTTCCTGCACCAGGGCAACATCGCCGAGATGAAGACCGGCGAAGGCAAGACCCTGGTCGCGACTTTCCCGGCCTATCTGCACGCGCTGACCGGCAAGGGCGTGCAGATCGTGACGGTGAACGACTACCTCGCCAAGCGGGACGCGGAATGGATGGGCAAGGTGTTTGCCGCACTTGGGCTGACCACCGGCGTTGTCTATCCGCAGCAGCCTGACGACGAGAAACGTGCCGCCTATGCCTGTGACGTGACCTATGCGACCAACAACGAGCTGGGTTTCGATTACCTGCGCGACAACATGGAGCCCGAACTGAACCGGATGCGCCAGCGCGGGCACAACTTCGCCATCGTCGACGAGGTCGACTCAATTCTGATCGACGAGGCGCGGACACCGCTGATCATTTCGGGTCCGGCGCAGGACCGCAGCGAGCTTTACGTTGCCATCGACAAACTGATCCCGGGCATCCAGGACGAGCATTTCAAGCTGGACGAAAAAACCCGCGTCGCCACATTCACCGACGAGGGTAACGAGTGGCTGGAAGAGCAGCTGCACGCGCATGGCCTGCTGCCCGAGGGCCAGAGCCTGTACGATCCGGAAAGCACCACCATCGTGCACCACGTGAACCAGGCGCTGCGGGCCCACAAGCTGTTCACCAAGGACAAGGACTACATCGTCCGCAACGGCGACGTGGTGCTGGTCGATGAGTTTACCGGACGGATGATGCCAGGGCGGCGCCTGAGCGAAGGCCTGCACCAGGCGATCGAGGCCAAGGAGGGCTGCACCATCCAGCCCGAGAACGTGACCATGGCGCAGGTGACGTTCCAGAACTATTTCCGGCTGTACGACGTCTTGTCAGGCATGACCGGCACCGCGGCCACCGAAGCCGACGAGTTCATGGAAATCTATGGCCTCGGCGTCGTGGAAGTGCCGACCAATCTGCCGATTGCCCGGGTCGACGACGATGACGCCGTCTATCGTACGGCCAAGGAAAAATTCGAGGCCATCGTCGAGACCATCAAGGAAGCCCACGACAAGGGCCAGCCGATGCTGGTGGGGACCACCAGCATCGAGAAGTCGGAATTCCTGTCGGACTTGCTGACCAAGGCCGGGGTCAAACACAACGTGCTGAACGCCCGTCATCACGAGCAGGAAGCCCAGATCGTTGCCGATGCCGGCAAGCTGGGCGCGGTGACGATTGCCACCAACATGGCTGGCCGCGGTACCGACATCAAGCTGGGCGGCAATGTCGAGTTCAAGATCATGGAGGCCATCGAGGCCAATCCCGATGAGCATCCCGACGAGATCCGCGCCCGGATCGAGGGCGAACACGAGGCCTGGGAACAGAAGGTCAAGGACGCCGGCGGTCTGTTCGTGCTGGCGACAGAACGGCACGAAAGCCGCCGGATCGACAACCAGCTGCGCGGCCGCTCGGGCCGCCAGGGGGACCCGGGGCGGTCGGCCTTTTTCCTGAGCCTCGAGGACGACCTGATGCGGATCTTCGGCTCGGAACGGCTGGAGAAGGTGCTGTCGACGCTGGGCATGAAAGAAGGCGAGGCGATCATTCACCCATGGGTCAACAAATCGCTGGAGCGCGCCCAGGCCAAGGTGGAAGGCCGCAACTTCGACATCCGCAAGCAGCTACTGAAATTCGACGACGTGATGAACGAGCAGCGCAAGGTGATCTTCAAACAACGGCTCGACATCATGAAGGCCGAAGACCTGTCGGAGATCATCAAGGAAATGCGAAATCAGGTGATCGACGATCTGGTCGATCAATACATTCCGCCGAAATCCTATGCCGATCAATGGGATGGCGAAGGGCTCTATGCGGCGGCGCTGGAACACCTCGGCGTCGACGTGCCGGTGATTGACTGGGTCGCCGAGGAGGGTGTGGACGACGAGGACATCATCGAACGGCTAGAGAAGGCCGCCGACGAGATGATGGCCAAGAAGGCGGTCGACTTCGGACCCGAGAACCTGCGTTCGATCGAGAAACAGGTGCTGCTCCAAACCATCGACGGCAAGTGGCGCGAGCACCTGCTGACATTGGAGCATCTGCGATCGGTGGTCGGCTTCCGCGGCTATGCCCAGCGCGATCCGCTGAACGAATACAAGAATGAGGCTTTCCAACTGTTCGAAAGCATGCTCGACAGCCTGCGCCAGGACGTGACCAAGACACTGGCCCAGATTCGGCCACTGACCGAAGAGGAACAGGCCGAGATCCTGGCGCAGCAGGGATTGATGCGGGCCCCTCCGGCTCCGGCCGAGGCAGAGGCCGCGCCGCAGCCGGACCCGGAACAGGCGCGCGAAGGCTTCGACGAGAACGACCCGGCGACCTGGGGCAACCCGGGCCGAAACGAACCCTGCCCCTGCGGTTCGGGCAAGAAGTTCAAGCACTGCCACGGGCGGATGGTCTGAAACGTTCCACAGCGGGGCCTGACAGAGGGAGTGACTCTGCCTCAAATCGGTCGCAATGACTCCCATCGGGTGCCACACCCACGCCCCTTTTAACGGCCATGTTTCCGGAGATCGAAAGGTCTCCCGGAGGCAGACATGGCAGACAAAAAACGCATCATCATGGCCGGCGCCACGCTGGTCTGCATAGGGGCAATCGGCTTTTTCATGCAGAACGGTCAGAAAGGTCAGGGCGTTCGCGCGCCGCAGGCCCCTGTCTCTGCTGCTGGCTTGAACGCAGGACCGACCCCGGGTCTCAACGGCATGCCCGAGCCGGTCAAGGTATCCGAAATTTCGCTCACCGCGGCGGACAACGAAATCCTGGAGAAACCCAGCGCGCCGCTCGCCGCGAAGCCGGCCCTGCCGCAAGTCGCGGAACCGGCAGTCAACGAACCCGCGACCGTCAAACAACCCGTTTCGGCGGAACAACCCGTTGCGAGCGAAGAACCCGAAACGGCGGAAACCCCGGTTGTGCTCAAGATCGCCACCGAAGACGCCGCCGATGACATGGTGAACCAGCCGGTCGAGACACCTGAGACGGTGAGCCTTCTGGACGACGCTGCCATCACCCCGCCGGTTGTCGCCGATACCCGCAACGAGCCCGACTTGGCCGCACAATGCGACATCACAATGACCGGAACGGAAGTGGCCGGTGCGCTGGTAAAGCTGAGCCTGTCGGCTGCCTGCCTGCCCAACGAACGCGTCACCATTCTGCACAGCAACATGATGTTCACCGAGTCGACCGACGACAAGGGCAAGCTCGACATCGCCGTGCCGGCGCTTACCGAGAATGCGGTTTTCATTGCCTCCTTCGCCAACAGCGACGGAGCGGTGGCCAACGTGAACGTGACCACACTGGACCTTTATGACCGTGCGGTGGTGCAATCTGAGTTTTTCAGCAGCATCGGCTTGCACGCACTGGAGTTCGGGGCCGGCTACGAGGACGGCGGCCATATCTGGGCCAATTCCCCGGGCGACATCGCCGCGGCAGCGACAGGCAAAGGCGGGTTCCTGACTCTCCTTGGCAATCCTGCCATCAGCGAGGGCACGATGGCGCAGGTCTACACCTTCCCCACCGGCCTAGCCGAGCAAGCGGGTGATATCGAAATCAGCACCGAGATCGAAGTCACCAACATGAACTGCGGACATGAAATCGAAGCCCAGGCCCTGCAGGTCCAGTCCGAGGGACGGCCGAAAGTACAGACCCTCAACCTGACGATGCCCGATTGCGACGCGGTGGGTGATTTTCTGGTGTTGAAAAACCTGCTCAATGACCTGAAAGTGGCGGCCAACACCCAGTAGGGCCACACGGGGAAAGACACGGTTTGAAACCGATACAGCGTGCGGCGATCCTTTTCGCCGCACTTTCCTTTTTCAGCGCCGGATTCGCCGCGCACGCGCAGGATGTGACTCTGACTTCGCGGGATGGCGCGGTCGAGCTCAGCGGCACGTTGCTCGGCTTCGACGGGGAGTTCTATCGGGTTGAGACGATTTACGGCGAGCTGACGGTGGACGGCTCGGGCGTGTCCTGCGAGGGGCCCGGTTGCCCATCGCTGACCGACTTCGTGGCAGGACTGGACCTGTCGGGGGCGGCGACGATGGGTGAACTTCTGATGCCGGCGCTGATCGAAGGATTTGCCCTGCGCAACGGGCTGAAAGTCAAGCGCGAGACGCTGGAAGACGGCGTTCTCTTTCGTCTGCTCGACCGGGAGAGCGGGCGCGAGACGGGACAATTCCGGTTCCGGCTGACCACCACAGACGAGGGGTTTGCCGATCTGCTAGCCGACGAGGCCGACGTGGCGATGGCGCTGCGCGAGATCAGCCGCGAGGAATTGCGCCATGGCCATGAGGCGGGCCTCGGCGATCTTACCGCCCGCGGGCGGACGCGGGTTCTGGCGCTCGATGCGCTGGTGGCCGTGGTTGCACCCGACAACCCGGTGCGGCGGATCTCGATCACAGATCTGGCGCGCGTCTTTTCCGGGAAGATCGACAACTGGCAGGCGCTGGGGGGACCGGATGCGCCGATTTCCCTGCATCTTCGCGATGCCAGATCCGGTTTGGGTCAGGCGGCAGAGATCAAGCTTTTGCGCCCGGCAGGAATGGAGCTGGCCGGCGCGGCCCGGCGGTATGACAACGACGCGGCGCTGGCCGAGGCGGTGGCGGGCGATCCGTTCGGGATCGGGATTGGCAGCTATGCCGCCCGGGGCAATACCCACGCGCTGGTGCTGACCGGGGATTGCGGCTTTTCGCTGTCACCGGCGCGGCGCACGGTCAAAACCGAGGACTATCCGCTGACTGCCCCGATGTTCCTCTATCTACCGGCGCGCCGGTTGCCTAAGCTGGCGCGTGAATTCCTTGCCTATACCCGCTCGACCGCGGCGCAGTTGGTGATCCGCCGGGCCGGGTTTATCGATCAGCAGCCAGAAGAAGTTTCACTGGAACTGCAGGGCGACCGCCTGGCCAATGCAATAACCGGGGCGGGCACAGAGATCACGCTTGATGACATCCAGGCCATGATTGCGCGGCTGTGGGAGATGAAGCGGTTGACCACCTCGTTCCGGTTCGAAACGGGCTCGGTGAAGCTCGATGCGCAGTCGCGTTCGAATGTGGAGCAGCTGGCCCATGCGCTCGAAGCCGGGCGCTATGATGGGCGGGTCCTGTTGTTCGCCGGGTTCAGCGATAGCGACGGGCCGGCGTCGGGGAACAAGGAGATTTCCGAACGCCGGGCGCGGGCGGTGAAGGACGCGGTTGTGGCGGCGGCCGAGACCGCCAACCTGGGCCAGGTCACGCTGCAGACCGCGGGGTTCGGTGAAGCACTGCCGATGGCCTGCGACGACAGCGCCTGGGGCCGGCAGGTGAACCGGCGGGTCGAGGTCTGGGTGAAGTAGTGGGGCACTCGTCGGTCCAAAGCGGACCGCCTCGCGAGACTGCCCGTAACGCCGGTGAGCAGCTCAGAGCAGGCCTTCGGAGCGGAAGCTGAGTTCGGTCGATTTGCCGATGATCAGGTGGTCATGCAAGGAGATGTTCAGCGCCTTCGCCGCCGCCTCGATCTGTGCGGTCATGGCGATATCCTCGGAACTGGGGGCCGGGTCACCCGAGGGGTGATTATGCACTAGAATCAAGGCACTGGCATTCAGTTCCAGCGCCCGTTTGACGACCTCGCGGGGGTAGACCGGGACGTGATCCACGGTGCCAGAGGCCTGTTCCTCGTCGGTGATCAGCACGTTCTTTCGGTCGAGGTAGAGCACACGGAACTGCTCGGTGTCGCGGTGCGCCATGGTGGTGTGGCAATAATCCAGAAGCGCATCCCAGCTGGAGACCACATGGTGCCGCATGATGCGGGCGCGGGCCAGCCGTTGGGCCGCGGCCTCGACGATTTTCAGTTCGCAGATCACCGCCTCGCCGACGCCCCTGACCTCGGACAATCGCGCGGGCGGGGCGGCGATCACCCGGTTGAAATCTCCGAATTTTTCCAAAAGCTTATGCGCCAACGGTTTGACATCCTGGCGCGGGATCGCGCGGAACAGAAGCAGTTCCAGAATCTCGTAATCCGGCAGCGCCTGCGCACCGCCCGAGAGAAAGCGGGCGCGCAGGCGCTTGCGGTGGTCGGTGATGTAAGAGGGACGCTTGCCGTGCGGCAAGGCGGGGACGATCTGCACCTCGTCATCGTCGAACAGCGGCAGCGGGGCCTCGGAGAACTGGGAGCTCTGCGACATGAGGGAAAGGTGTCCCAAACATGGTGAAAAAAGGGTTAATCCCCCCGATGGTTAATGATTCTTTTTCGGGGAAACGGGTGATGGCAGCCTGGCTGGCAGGTTGGCTGGCACCCTGGCTGGCAGGCACGCGGGTTCGCCGCTTGTCGCCGGGCGTTAACGATGCGAGCGGTGATTGTTAGGGAAATCGAAGGGTCAGTGTGGGTGCTTTAGGTGCGAATCGAAAAGGCCGGGCTGAAGCCCGGCCCACAAGAGTTATGGCAGTAGGGCGGGCTTCAGCCCGTCTCAGCCTTTCATGCTGTCCCAGAAGTTTTTCACCGAGGAGAAGAACGACGAGCTTTGCGGGTTGTTCTCTTCCGAGAGTTCCTCGAACTCGCGCAAGAGTTCCTTTTGCCGCGAGGTGAGGTTGACCGGCGTTTCCACTGCAAGCTCGATGAACATGTCGCCCGCGGGGCCGCCGCGTAGCGCCGGCATGCCCTTGCCGCGCAGGCGCATCTGGCGGCCGGATTGCGACCCCGAGGGGATTTTGACGCGCGAGCGGCCGCCGTCGATCGTCGGCACCTCGATATCGCCCCCAAGCGCAGCGGTCGCCATCGAGACCGGCACACGGCAGAAGAGGTTGGTGCCTTCCCTTTCGAAGATCTTGTGCGGACCGACCTCGATGAAGATGTAGAGGTCACCTGCCGGACCGCCGCGCATCCCGGCCTCGCCTTCGCCGGCGAGACGGATGCGGGTACCGGTTTCCACCCCGGCCGGGATGTTCACCGAAAGCGCGCGGTCCTTGTGGACCCGGCCCTGGCCGCCGCAGGATTTGCACGGGTTCTGAATGATCTGGCCCAGCCCGGAACAGGTCGGACAGGTGCGTTCGACCGTGAAGAAGCCCTGCTGCGCGCGGACCTTGCCCATGCCCGAACAGGTCGGGCAGGTGGTGGGCTCGGCCCCGCCTTCGGCGCCGGAGCCGTCGCAGGCCTCGCAGGCCACCGAGGTCGGAACGTTGATGGTTTTTTGCAGGCCCGAGAACGCCTCTTCCAAGGTGACCCGCAGGTTGAAACGCAGATCGGCGCCGCGCGCGGCGCGCTGCCGTCCGCCACCCGGCCCGCCACGACCCCCCATGAAATCGCCGAACAGGTCGTCGAACACGTCCGAGAAGGCGCTGGCAAAATCGCCCTGGCCTTGGAAACCGCCACCTGGACGTCCGCCGCCACCGCCCATGCCGCCCTCGAAGGCGGCGTGGCCGAAGCGGTCATAGGCCGCTTTCTTGTCGGCATCCTTGAGCACCTCGTAGGCTTCGTTCGCTTCCTTGAACTGGGCCTCGGCATCGGGATTATCAGAGTTGCGGTCGGGGTGAAGTTCCTTGGCCTTCTTGCGATAGGCCTTCTTGATCTCGTCGGCGGAAGCGCCCTTCGAGACCCCGAGCACATCGTAATAGTCGCGTTTCGACATGGTTTACGCTCCTTTCAGGAACGTATCGGGGCCGGGCCGGATCAGCGGCAACCGGCCCCGATGGTTCCTCACGCGCGATTACGAGCGCTTGTCGTCGTCGAGGTCTTCGAAATCGGCATCGACGATATCTTCGTCGTCACCGCCCATTTCATCGGCAGCGGCCGGTTCTTCCTCGGACTCTTCCTGGCTGGCCTTGTAGATCGCCTCGCCCAGCTTCATGGCGGCCTCGGTCACGTTCTGGATGCCCGCCTTGATCTTGTCGGCGGTGGCATCCTCTTTCTCGAGATCGTCTTTCAGCGCGGCAATTGCCAGCTCGATGGCTTCGATCGTGGACGGGTCGACCTTGTCGCCGTGCTCTTCCATCGACTTCTCGGTCGAGTGGACGAGGCTTTCGGCCTGGTTCTTGGCTTCGACCAGCTCCTTGCGGGCCTTGTCCTCTTCGGCATGCTCTTCGGCGTCGCGCACCATCTTTTCGATGTCGTCGTCGCTGAGACCGCCCGAGGCCTGAATGGTGATCTTGTGCTCTTTGCCAGTGCCCTTGTCCTTGGCGCCGACATGCACGATGCCGTTGGCGTCGATGTCGAAAGTCACCTCGATCTGCGGCATGCCGCGCGGTGCGGGCGGGATGTCTTCGAGGTTGAACTGGCCGAGGATCTTGTTGTCGGCCGCCATTTCACGCTCGCCCTGGAAGACGCGGATCGTCACGGCCGACTGGTTGTCTTCGGCGGTCGAGAAGATCTGGGACTTCTTGGTGGGGATCGTGGTGTTGCGGTCGATCAGGCGGGTGAAGACACCGCCCAGGGTTTCGATGCCGAGCGACAGCGGGGTCACGTCGAGCAGCACCACGTCCTTGACGTCGCCCTGCAGAACGCCGGCCTGAATGGCCGCGCCCATGGCCACCACCTCGTCGGGGTTCACGCCCTTGTGCGGCTCCTTGCCGAAGAACTTGGTGACCTCTTCGATCACCTTCGGCATCCGGGTCTGGCCGCCGACCAGAACGACCTCGTCGATGTCATCCTTGCTGAGACCTGCGTCTTTCAGCGCGGCCTGGCACGGCTTGAGCGAGGCCTTGATCAGGTCACTGACCAGCGATTCCAGCTTGGCGCGGGTGAGTTTCATCACCATGTGCAGAGGCGAGCCGTCCGAACCCATCGAGATGAAGGGCTGGTTGATCTCGGTCTGGCTGGAGCTCGACAGTTCGATCTTGGCTTTCTCGGCGGCTTCCTTGAGGCGCTGCAGCGCCATCTTGTCTTTCGTCAGGTCGACGCCGTGTTCCTTTTTGAACTCTTCGGCAAGGTAGTTGACGATGCGCATGTCGAAATCTTCACCGCCGAGGAACGTGTCACCGTTGGTCGATTTCACCTCGAACAGGCCGTCGTCGATTTCCAGGATGGTGACGTCGAAGGTGCCGCCGCCGAGGTCATAGACTGCGATGGTGTGGGTTTCCTGCTTGTCGAGACCATAGGCCAGCGCGGCAGCGGTCGGTTCGTTGATGATCCGCAGCACTTCGAGACCGGCGATCTTGCCGGCGTCCTTGGTGGCCTGACGCTGGGCGTCATTGAAATAGGCGGGAACGGTGATGACGGCTTGCGTCACTTCTTCGCCGAGATAGCTTTCGGCGGTTTCCTTCATCTTGCCGAGGATGAAGGCGGAGATTTGAGACGGCGAATATTTGTCGCCGCGTGCTTCGACCCAGGCGTCGCCATTGCCGCCGTCGATGACGTTGAACGGCATGTGCTTGCGGTCCTTGGCCAGGTTCTCGTCGTCGAACCGGCGGCCGATCAGGCGCTTGACGCCGAAGACAGTGTTTTCCGGGTTGGTGACGGCCTGGCGTTTGGCCGACTGGCCGACGAGGCGTTCGTCTTCTGCAAACGCGACGATCGAGGGCGTGGTGCGTGCGCCTTCAGAGTTTTCGATGACGCGGGGTTGCGAACCATCCATGATGGCGACGCAGGAGTTGGTGGTTCCGAGGTCAATCCCGATGACTTTTCCCATGATTTCGATCCCTTCTTACTTAAGGCGATGTTGCGAGGTCCGGACCCGTTATGGCGTCCGCCCCCGGATTCGTTTGCTGCCCAGCGGCAACCCGCTGCACAACGCTTCCGGGCGTATATAAGGAGGGGGGTTTGACCCTGCAAGCGGTGGACATACCGTGAAAATGCAAATTTGCCGGGTTTTTTTGACACTGGTGCAAGGGAGAACGGTTTGGAACGGGTCGGTCTGCGGGGTGTGACGGTTTTTCGCAGGGCGCTGGATGCGGCGGAGCAGGCGGCGCTGCTCGGCGAAGTTCGCGACATTGCCCGGGCGGCGCCGATGTTTCATCCCGTGACGCGCTGGGGCAAAGAGATGAGCGTCAAGATGACCAGTGCCGGCGAGTTCGGCTGGGTCAGCGACCGGCGCGGTTATCGCTATGAGCGGCGGCATCCCTCTGGCGTGGCCTGGCCGCCGATTCCGCCGACAATCCTGCAACTGTGGGACCGGTTCGCTCCGGGGATGCGGGCGCCGGAATGCTGCCTGGTGAATTTTTATGGCGAGGGCGCACGGATGGGGCTGCACCAGGACC
Organism: Marimonas arenosa; assembly: GCF_030848945.1. Classification (GTDB taxonomy): domain Bacteria; phylum Pseudomonadota; class Alphaproteobacteria; order Rhodobacterales; family Rhodobacteraceae; genus Marimonas; species Marimonas arenosa. Next base: position 109,403 of record NZ_JANHAX010000003.1, on the reverse strand, counting down.
GCGACGAGGCCGATTTCTCGCAACCGGTGGTGTCGGTTTCTCTGGGCGACGAGGCGCTGTTCCGGGTGGGCAATATCGAGCGCGGCGGCAAGACCGAGTCGTTGTGGTTAAAATCGGGAGATGTGGTGGTGATCGGCGGCGCGGCGCGGCTGGTGCACCATGGGGTCGATCGGATCCGGTTCCGGTCTTCGACGCTGTTGCCGGAAGGCGGGCGGATCAACCTGACCCTGAGGGTGGTGACGTGACGGATGGTGCATTGAAAAACGCGCGCTACGAGGCACGGTTCAGTTGCCGGTCAAGGAACAGCAACCGGAATAGAGCGCCGCGCCGGTTTCGACATCGGGCAGCAGATCGATGGCGAGACCATAGTTGCGGTCCGACATGCCATCATTGCAGGACGTCCGCGAGATGACCGCAACCAGTCGCCCGCCCAGCAGGACAAATCGGTCGGTCCGGTTGACCGAACGCTGCAGCAGGCCCACCGTGTAATGTGCGACGCCCTGGTTCGGGGCGGAAAAGCGGGCAAGATCGCCCTGCGTGATCTCGAGGTTCCAGAACGGTTCGGTGCCGAAGCACGTCAGCAACCGCGACAGGGCGTAGTCGCCGCCCTGTTGCGCTGCAAGAAACCGCATCGAAACCCAGCCTGAGCGTTCGCCGCTGTTGACGAGCCCCCAGCCGCCGGCGCGGCGGATCACCTCGACGTCGGTGGCATCGAAGGCCAGCGCACCGATCTTTTCGGCCGAGGCGTTCGGTTCGGCGCGCACGTTCAGCACATCGTTCGAGGCCACGCCGGTCACGTCGAACAGTGCCGGAAACTCCTGCGCCCGAGCGAGGCCCGGCAGCAGTAAAAGGAGAAGGGCCAGCGTCCGCATCATCGCCGCGCGTACCAGCTGGCCGAGACGTGGCGGCGGGTATAGAACTCGCCCATCAGCCCGATCATCAGGAAAGCAATGCCCATATAGAGCGGATACTCCCAATTCGAATACCGGGGGTTGTAGTTGAGAAAGGCGAAACCACGCGACTGGTCGATGATATGGAACAGCGGGTTCCAGTCGAACAGCGCGCGCTTGTCGGCGGGCAGCATGTTGGCGACGAACATCTTGCCCGAAGCGATCATGTTGGCGCGCTGATAGACCGTGGTGGTGACCGACACCAAGGACGGTGCCCAGGGTTTGATTGCCAGCATCACCACTCCCAGCGCCGCGCCGGTAAACCAGGCCAGAAGCAGCATGCCGAAAGTGGCAGCGGGAAACTCGACTTCGAACGGGGTGACGGCGACGTGATAGCCGAACAGGATCACCGCCAGCGACAGCACCTGGATATAAAGCGTGCTGAACGCATTGGCGAGAATCTGGATCATCGTGTTCATCGGCGCGTGCTTCATCATCGCGCCCGACGGGCCTTCGGACCCGGCGACGGCACCAAGGGTCTTCACATGGGTCATGTAGAGGAAGATGCCAGAGAGGATGTAGAGCAGGAAATCACCGCGAATGGCGGCCCCGCGCAGCCCGAGGAGCGAGAACATGACGTAGAAGGCCAGCACCATGATCCCCACCTGAGCCAGGTTCAGGGCGATCGACATGAGCGCGTTGCCATGGGTGTTGCGGATCGAGCGGACGGCGGAATGATAAATCAGCTCGACCATGGTGATGGCGGAGATGAATGTCGACCGTGGCCGCCTGGTTTCGAACATCGAAAACGTCTCTTTTCCTGCCCGGGGTTCTAGAACGGATTCCTTGCCGTTCGGTTAGCCGGGTATCATAAGGGGCAAACAGGTTTTTTTCAATCTCGGTCCACGGCAGGCGGGATTGGCGGCGGGCAGGAAAAAGGGAAAGACGACAATGGATTACGAGCGGCTAACACGGGTCATGCGCGATCTGGCGCTGAAGGGCGGCGCGAAGATCATGGAGATCTACGAGGGCGACGGTTTCGACGTGAAGGTGAAATCGGATGAAAGCCCTGTGACCGAGGCCGACGAAGCGGCCGACGCCATCATCAGCGCCGGTCTGCGCGCGGCGTTTCCCGATGTGGCCCTGGTGACCGAGGAGCAGGCGGCCTCGCATTCCAAGAAGGCCAGCACCTTCCTGATCGTCGATCCGCTCGACGGGACCAAGGAATTCATCCACCGGCGCGGCGATTTCACGGTGAACATCGCCTATGTGATCGATGGCGTGCCTGTGCGCGGGGTGGTCTATGCCCCGGCCAAGGGGCGGATGTTCCTGACGCTGGCCGATGGCAGCGCGGTGGAAGAGGACGGCCCGTTCGGACCAGAGATGGGCAAGGTGAACCCGATCCGGGTGTCCGATCCGGACAACGCGGCGCTGATGGTGGTGGCGTCGAAGTCGCACCTGACGGACGAGACCAAGGACTATGTCGCCAAGTACCAGGTTAAGGATTTCAAGAGTGCGGGGAGCAGCCTGAAGTTCTGCCTGGTGGCGACCGGCGAGGCCGATCTTTACCCGCGTGTCGGCCGCACAATGGAATGGGACACCGCCGCCGGCCATGCCGTGCTGGCCGGTGCCGGCGGCCGGGTGGTGCGGTTCGACGATCACACGCCGCTGACCTATGGCAAGGACGGCTATGCCAACCCCTATTTCATTGCCCATGCGCCCGGCGTGGAGCTGAAGCCGGCCTGATGTCGGCGCTGTCCGTCAGCACCGTCATTGTCAGCCGGGAGCGGCCCGAAAGCCTGACCAGGTGCCTGACGGGGGTGGACGGACTGGACCATACACAATTCGAGGTGGTGGTGGTGGCCTGCCCGGCCGGGTGTGCCGCCCTGCGCGCGGCCGGGTTTGCCGAGCGGGTCAAGCTGATCGAATTCGACGAGGCCAATATCTCGGCCGCGCGCAACCTGGGGGTCGCGCAGGCGGCGGGTGCGGTGGTGACCTTCATCGACGACGACGCGGTGCCCGAGCCGACCTGGCTGACCCGCCTGACGGCCCCGTTCGGCGCGGCTGACGTGGCGGCGGCGGGGGGATATGTGCGCGGGCGCAACGGTATCTCGTTCCAGTGGACGGCGCGTCAGGTGGATCGCTGCGGCCGGCAGCGGCCCTTTCCGGTCGAAGGCATGGCCTCGGTGGTGGCGACGCCGGATCCCGGTCACGCCATCAGGACCGAGGGCACCAACATGGCCGTGCGCCGCGACGTGCTGGCCGCGCTGGGCGGGTTTGACCCGGGGTTCCGGTTCTATCTGGACGAGACCGACGTGAACCTGCGGCTGGTCAAGGCGGGCTGCAAGACTGTCATCGTGCCTCTGGCGCAGGTGTATCACGCCTATGCCGCGAGCGCCCGGCGAAAGCAGAACCGGGCGGTCACCGACCTGAGCGAGATCGGGGCGAGCATGGCCTATTTTCTGCGCAAGCATTGCCCGGCGGACGGTCGGGCGGAGCGGCTGAACGAGATGATGCGCAACCAGCAGATGCGGGTGTTTGACCAACTGAGGGCGCGTTTGCTGACCAAATCCGATGTCGGGCCGTTGATCGCCGGACTGAAACGAGGTGTCGAGGCGGGCATGAACCGCCCCATCGCCGGGCTGGCGCCACTGGACGCGCCGGCCCGTGGATTTCTGCCGTTTCTGCCACGCCGCAGCGGTGGCACGGTGCTGGCTGGGCGCATCTGGCAAGCGCCGCGGCTGCGGCGCGAGGCAGCCAAGCGGGCGGCGGCGGGTGAAAATGTCTCGTTGTTTCTGTTCGAGCCGAGCCCACGCTATCACCGGCTGCGGTTTACGGACGATGGATACTGGGAACAGGTTGGCGGGCTGTACGGGCGCAGCGCGCGTGACGGTGCCCTGTTTCAGCCCGTCGGGTTTGCCCGCCGGTTGGCCCGGGAAGTGGACAGGATCGCATCGGTCAGGGGGCTATCGGGCCAAGAGGAGTCAAAAACGACACAGTAGGCAAGAATGCATTGCATTCTCGAAGTTTCCCCCTTTTTTTTGGTTTCTCCGCAACATTCTGCCATTATACCGACCATAAGGTCGGGCAGGGAGAACCCGGCTCAGCGAATACTCGAGGTTCAGGACATGAAGAAACGGATCACCAAGGCGATTTTTCCGGTTGCCGGTTTGGGCACGCGATTCCTTCCGGCGACGAAATCGGTTCCCAAGGAGATCATGACGCTGGTCGACCGGCCGCTCATCCAGTACGCCATCGACGAGGCCCGGGCGGCGGGCATCAAGGAATTCATCTTTGTCACCTCGCGCGGCAAGGGCGCGCTTGAAGACTATTTCGACAACGCCCCGATCCTTGAGGCCGAGCTGCGTAAGAAGGGCAAGACCGACCTTCTGGAGGTTCTCAAGAACACCAACATGGAATCCGGTGCCATCGCCTATATCCGCCAGCACAAGGCGCTTGGCCTGGGTCACGCGGTCTGGTGTGCCCGCCGCCTGATCTCGAACGAACCTTTCGCCGTGATCCTGCCCGATGACGTGATCGCGGCGGAAAAACCCTGTTTGCAACAGATGGTGGAAGCCTTCGAGGAAAACCCTGGCTGCATGGTGGCGGCAATGGAAGTACCGCGGGAAAAGACCAGCGCCTATGGTATTCTGGATGTGAAGGAAGACATGGGCGCGTTGGTGGCGGCCAAGGGACTGGTGGAAAAGCCCGAAGCCGACAAGGCGCCGTCGAACCTGGCGGTGATCGGGCGCTACCTGCTGACCCCGGACGTGCTGCGCAACCTCAACAGGATCAAGGCGGGCGCCGGGGGCGAGATCCAGCTGACCGACGCCATCGCCGCCGAGATCGAAGCCGATCGCCCGGTTTATGGCTATCGCTTCCGCGGACAGCGCTTCGATTGCGGCTCGAAAGCCGGTTTCCTGCAGGCCGCGGTGTCGTTCGGCCTGGCCCGCGACGATCTGCGCGACAGCCTGATGGAATTCCTCCAGGACGTGGTGCACGCCGACAAGGCCGCGCAGTAAACCCCCGGAGGCTCGGGTTTGACGAAAGTTCTGGTGACGGGCGGGGCAGGCTACATCGGCAGCCATGCCTGCAAGGCACTGAAAGCCGCCGGGTTCACGCCAGTCACCTATGACAATCTATCGACCGGCTGGGAAGCGGCGGTGAAGTTCGGCCCGTTCGAGAAGGGCGACCTGCTGGACCGGGCCCGGCTGGACGAGGTCTTCGCCCGGCACGACCCCATCGCCGTCGTACATTTCGCGGCGCTGAGCCAAGTGGGCGAGAGCATGGCCCTGCCCGGAAAATACTGGCGCAACAACGTCGCCGGGTCGCAGACCCTGTTCGAGGCGATGCTGGACGCGGGTTGCCGCCAGATCGTGTTTTCCTCGACCTGCGCTACCTATGGCGAGCAGGACAACGTGGTTCTGCACGAGCAGAGTCCGCAGATGCCGATCAATGCTTATGGCCGCTCGAAACGCGCGATCGAGGACATGTTGATGGATTTCGGCGCCTCGGACGGGCTGCAATCGGTGATCTTTCGCTATTTCAATGTCGCCGGAGCCGATCCCGAGGCCGAGGTGGGCGAGTTCCACCGGCCCGAGACGCATCTCGTCCCGCTGATCCTGGAGGCGATCGACGGCCAGCGGAACGCGCTGACCGTGTTCGGCAGCGACTATGACACACCGGACGGCACCTGCATTCGTGATTATGTGCACGTGATGGACCTGGTCGAGGCGCATATCCTGGGCCTGACCTGGCTGGCGGAGGGCAAGGGCAGCGCCGTGTTCAACCTGGGCACCGGCAGCGGCTTTTCGGTGCGCGAGGTGATGCAGGCGGCCGAGCAAGTCACCGGTCGGACGGTGCCTTTTGTCGATGGGCCGCGGCGGGCAGGCGATTGCACCAAGCTGGTCTCGGGATCGGAACGGGCGACGCGCGACCTGCATTGGCGTCCTGAACGATCAACGCTGGCGCAGATGATCGCCGATGCCTGGCGCTGGCACCAGACAGGCGGTTACGGCGACAACCCGGATGATGGATAACCCGATCCCCGGCCGTCTTCTCGACCTGTCCCGCCTGGTCAGTCGGGCCGGGCGCGTGCTGACCGGTATCGACCGGGTGGAGCTGGCCTATCTCAAGGCGGCGGTTGCGGACAAGGTTCCGGCCTGGGGCCTGGTACGGACGCCAATCGGGTTCCTGTTGCTCGATGCGCGCGGCATGCAGGGGCTGGCCGACCGCAGCGAGGGGCGGGAGCCATGGGGTGCAGCCAGCCGGCTGGCCCGGGTGTTCGGCAAGCTGGACGGAATGCAGCAGCGCGCACTGTCGGACATGCGGCGGTTGGCGACGGCGCGCACGCACAAGGGCGGGCTTGCGCGGCTGCTGCGCCGGCATCTGCCGACAGGTTTTGCCTATCTCAATGTCGGACAGTCCAACCTGACCGACCGGGTGCTGCATTCGGTCAGACATGGCGCCGAGGGGCGGATCGCGGTGATGATCCACGACACCATTCCGCTGGACCATCCACTGTATCAGACGCCAGCCGCAGTCGAGCGGTTCCGCCAGATGCTGAAACGGGTGCGGGCCTATGCCGATCTGGTGATCTACAACTCGCGCGCCACCCGCGGCGACGCCGAGCGCCATATGGAAGGCTGGGGGGCGGTGCCCCACGGCGTGGTAGCGCATCTGGGCGTCGACCTGGCCGCGCCGGCACCGGAAGACCTGCCCGCCGGTCTGCCGCCTGACGGCGCCTATTTCGTCACTGTCGGCACGATCGAGCCGCGCAAGAACCACGCCCTGCTGATCGAGATCTGGGAGCGGCTGGCCAAGCAGACCACGCCGCAGGAGATGCCTCGTCTTGTGATCTGCGGTGCGCGTGGCTGGATGAACGAAGAAGTGTTCTTTCGCATGGATCGCTCGCCGCTGATGGGTAAGCACCTGCACGAAGCCGCCGGTCTGAGCGACGGTGCCGTGGCAGCGCTTCTGGAGGGAGCGGCCGGTGGGCTCTATCCGAGTTTTGCCGAGGGGTATGGTCTGCCTGCCATCGAGGCCGCCGCGCGCGGTGTGCCGGTGATCTGCGCTGACCTGCCAGCGACGCGGGAAATTCTCGGGGACATTCCCGTTTACGCAAGCCCGAAGGACAGTTATCTTTGGCAGCGAAGAATAATGGCACTGGCAAAGGGCAGGCAGGCAGGGCGGCAAGCGGACGCCGAGGCGTTTGAACCGCCACGTTGGACGCAGCACTTCAACAAAGTGTTCAGCTTGACGTGATAGCTGCTGACCCGGGCGGGACGCAAAGGAAGAAGCTTGGGCGCGTTGCAGTCATACCGGTTGAGGCTTCAGCGCAGGCGGTGGCGCATCCGTGCCTTCCGCAAGCGGCGCGAGCTTCGCGCGATTTCCGACCGGACCAGCGAGATCAAGCGCGACGACATTCTGCTGTTCTCGACCCAGCGCAACGAGAAGATCCGCCTGCCGTTCTTCCTGAAATACTATCGCGAAATGGGGGTGAACCACTTCCTGATCGTCGACAATAACAGCGACGACGGCAGCCTGGAATACCTGATGAAACAGCCGGACGTGTCGGTCTGGTACACCCGGAAGAGCTACAAGCGGGCGCGCTTCGGGGTTGACTGGCTGAACTGGCTGCAATGGCAGCACGGGCACGGCCATTGGTGCGTGGTGGTCGATCCCGATGAGTTTCTGATCTACCCGTTCTGCGATTCCCGGCCGATCCGGGCGCTGACCGACTGGCTGGACGCGTCATCGATCAAGAGCTTCAGTGCTATGCTCCTCGACATGTACCCGAAGGGCCGGATCGACGCCCAGCCCTATCGCGAAGGTCAGAACCCGATGGAGATCACCAGCTGGTTCGACAGCGGCAACTACATGATCGAGAAGAACCGCAAGTTCGGCAACCTTTGGATCCAGGGCGGCCCGCGGGCGCGGATGTTCTTTCGCGAAAAGCCCGAGGCGGCGCCAGCGTTGAACAAGATCCCGCTGGTGAAATGGGACCGGCGCTATGCTTATGTGAGTTCCACCCACATGCTGCTGCCGCGCGGGCTGAACCTCGTCTACGACGAGTGGGGCGGCGAGAAGGCGAGCGGTGTTCTGCTGCACACCAAGTTCCTCGACACCTTCACGGCCAAGGCCACCGAAGAGCTGGAGCGCAAGCAGCACTATGCGGCCAGCCAGGAATACAAGGCCTATGCCGAGATCCTGGCGCGGAACCCCGACCTGTGGTGCAAGTGGAGCGAAAAATACATCAACTGGCGGCAGCTCGAGATCCTGGGCCTGATGTCGAAGGGTAACTGGGCATGAACGGTCCGGAACACCAAAGGCACTGGGGCACGGTTGGCATCGTGATGCTGGTGCACACGGCGCTGGACCGGGCCGAGCAGGTGGCGCGGCACTGGCATGCGGCGGGCTGCCCGGTGGTGATCCACTGCGACCGCACGACGCCGACGGCGGATTACCGCGCCTTCCGCAAAGCCCTGTCGGACCTGCCGGACATCCAGTTCGCCACGCGGCACCGCTGCGAATGGGGCACCTGGGGCATCGTTGCGGCCACCCAGGAGGCCAGCGAGCTGATGCTGGCGCAATTCCCGAACGTGCGGCATGTCTACCTCGCCTCCGGCTCGTGCCTGCCGTTGCGGCCGGTGCAGGAACTGATCGACTACCTGGCCGACCGCCCGCGCACCGACTTTATCGAAAGCGCCACGACCTCGGACGTTCCCTGGACGGTGGGCGGGCTGGACGAGGAGCGCTTCACGCTGCGGTTTCCGTTTTCGTGGCGCAAGAACCGCAAACTGTTCGACCGCTATGTCGCGATCCAGCGGGCCGTGAGGTTCCGCCGCCGCGTTCCCAACGGCATCGTGCCGCATATGGGCAGCCAGTGGTGGTGCCTGACCCGTCAGACACTGAGCGCCATCCTGCAAGACCCCGAACGGGCGACATACGACCGCTATTTCCGCCGGGTTTGGATCCCCGATGAAAGCTATTTCCAGACGCTGGCGCGGCAGTATTCCACGAAGATCGAAAGCCGGTCGCTGACCCTGTCCAAGTTCGATTTCCAGGGCAAGCCGCACATCTTCTATGACGATCACCTGCAGTTGCTGCGCCGGTCGGACTGTTTCGTCGCGCGCAAGATCTGGGCGCATGCCGAACTGCTTTACGAGAGTTTTCTCGAGGGCAAGCACGGCGCGCTGAAACGGACCGAGCCGAACCCTGGCAAGATCGACCGCATCTTCGCCAAGGCGGTCGAGCGGCGGACCCGCGGGCGGCCGGGGCTTTACATGCATTCGCGCTTCCCCAACGAGGGCTGGGAGAACGGCACGACCAGCAGCAAGTATTCGGTGTTCCAGGGCTTCTCGGACCTGTTCGAGGATTTCGAGGACTGGCTGGCCAAGGCCACCGGGGCGCAGGTGCACGGCCACTTGTTCGCACCAGAACGGGTGGAATTTGCAGGTGGGCAAAGTGTGATCAACGGCGCGCTTTGCGACAGCGCCGAAATCCGCGACTATAACCCCAAGGCGTTTCTGACCTCGCTGACCTGGAACACCCGCGGCGAATGGCAGTGTTTCCAGTTCGGGCCGAAGGACAACCAGGAGCTCAACTGGATCGTGGCCGGCGACCCGAACGCCCAGATCAGCGTGATCTCGGGCGCCTGGGCGGTGCCGCTGTTCAAGTCGAACCGGAATTTCGCGGAAATCCGGAAAGACGCGGCCGAGTTGCAGAAGATCGAGAACGAGCACCTTAACGTGCTGCGCGCGCCCCAGTCGAAGGCGCGCATCCGCATCTGGACGATGGCGGATTTCATCGAAAGCCCGATGGAGCCGTTGCAGACCATCATCGACGAGATCGGCCACAAGACGCTGCGGCGGCTGACCGAGGCACCGAAGATGACCGATCTGACCGGTTTTGGCCAGTTCCTTCAGAACCTCAAGAATCAGGGGATGCACCCGCATCTGATGGGCGATTTCCCCGTCGTGCACGACCCTGTCGGCATCCAACCGAAACCGCGAAAACCGTATCTGGTGCAGTAGATGGACAGACCCTTCGACTATTTCGTGGTGTTCGGCGAGATGCGGACCGGTTCGAATTTCCTCGAGTCGAACCTCAATGCCTTGCCGACGGTTTCCTGTGTAGGCGAGGCGTTCAATCCGCATTTCGTCGGCTATCCGGACCGCGAGGATTGCCTGGGCGTTACCGAAGAGGCCCGCAACCGCGACCCGATGGCGCTGATCCAAGCGGTCAAACATGCCCAGGGGCTGGCCGGGTTCCGCTTCTTTCATGATCATGACCCGCGGGTGCTGGAGGAAATTCTCACCAATCCGCGATGTGGCAAGATCATCCTGACGCGCAACCCGGTCGACAGCTATGTCAGCTGGAAAATCGCACAGGAGACCGGCCAGTGGAAATTGACCAATGTCGCCAAGCGCAAGGAAGCCAAGGCCCGCTTCGACGCGCGCGAGTTCAAAGCGCATCTCGAAGCGCTGCAGGAGTTCCAGATCACCCTGATGCACACGCTGCAGACCAGCGGGCAAACGGCGTTCTATGTCGCTTACGAGGACTTGCAGGACGTCGAGGTGATGAACGGCATCGCGGCCTGGCTGGGGGTGCCGGACAGGCTGGAAGCGCTCGACAACAATCTCAAGCGGCAGAACCCGGAGCCGCTGTCTGAAAAGGTCGAGAATTTCGACGAGATGCAGACGGCGCTGGCGGCACTCGACCGATTCAACCTGAGCCGGACGCCGAATTTCGAGCCGCGCCGCGGGGCGGCGGTGCCGACCTATGTGGCCTGCACGAAAGCACCGCTGCTCTATCTGCCGGTGCGCTCGGGGCCCGAGGCCGAGGTGCGCGCCTGGATGGCAGCGCTGGATGGCGGCGGGACCGAGGCGTTGCTGACCGATTTCAGCCAGAAGAGCCTGCGCCGCTGGATGCGCGAAACTCCGGGGCATCGCACCTTCACGGTGCTGCGGCACCCGGTGGCCCGGGCACATCATGCATTTTGTTCCAAGATCCTGACCACCGAGCCCGGCAGTTATGGCAGCATCCGCCGGACATTGCGCCGGGTGCACAATTTGCCGATCCCCGAGGATGAGCCCGACGCGGCCTGGAGCCCCGGCGACCACCGCGCGGCATTCCTGAGTTTTCTCGACTTCGTGCGCGCCAACCTGTCGGGGCAGAGCGCGGTACGACAGGATGCGCACTGGGCGAGTCAGGCCGCGGTGCTGCAGGGGGTGGCGAATTTTGCCCTGCCTGATCTGGTGCTGCGCGAGGAGGAGGTGGCCGGTGCGCTGCCGGCGCTCGCGCGGCGGCTGGGCCGTGACCCGGTGCCGTCCGTCGCGCAGGCGGAGCCGGACACACCCTATGCGCTGTCCGAGATCTACGACGACGAGATCGAGGATGCAGCGCAGAAGGCCTATGCCCGCGACTACCTGGTGTTCGGGTTCGGGAACTGGCGCCGGTAGGACGGGGAGACCCCGCCCCGGGGCCGTTACGCCGCCTGGACCGACTGGTCTTCGGTCAGGATGGTATAAAGCGTGGCGGCGTCGCCGTTGGCGCGCAGTTTCTGGCAGATGTTTTCGTCGCGAAGCGTGCGCGACACGCGGGCCAGTGCCTTGAGGTGTTCGACCCCGTCTTCCTTGGGCGCGAACAGCGCGAAGGCCAGATCGACCGGCTGACGATCGACGGATTCGAAATCGACGGGCTGTTCGAGCATCACGAAGATGCCGAGCACCTTGTCGATCCCCTCGACCCGGGCATGCGGCAGGGCGACGCCGCGGCCGACACCGGTCGGCCCGAGGCTCTCGCGCTCGAGCAAGGCATCAATGGCCTTGGCAGCATCGAGGCCATAGACCGACTGGGCGATTTCGCCCATCTCGTTCAGAAGGCGTTTTTTGCTGAAGGCAGCCGAAATGACTTTGACCGCCTCGGGCTTGAGGATGCTGGAAATTTCCATGTGTTCGCTTCACCGCTCTGGCAGGTCGGACCCGCCTGATTTCAGTTTTGCGGGTCGATCCAGCCGATATTGCCGTCATCGCGGCGATACACGACGTTCAACCCACCTTTTCCCTCATTGCGAAAGACGAGAACCGGCGAGCCTGCGAGTTCCATCTGCATGACCGCTTCTCCGACGGAGAGGGACTGGATCTTGGTTTCCATCTCGGCCACGATCATGGGCTGGAGCGTGTCGGGCTCCGAATCCTCGTCTTCGTGATCTGACGCGAGGATATACGAGGAGGCTCCGAAAAGTTCAACCGGTTCGACACGATCCTTGTGGTGGTCTTTCAGCCGGCGCTTGTAGCGGCGCAGCTGGGTTTCCATCTTGTTGCAGCAACCGTCGAAGGCGGCATAGATTTCGTGGGCATGGGCCTTGGCTGACGCCGTCAGCCCGGTGGAAAGATGCACGGTGGTTTCACATACGAATTCCGCGCCGTTCTTGGAAAAAATCACGTTAGCGTCGGTCGGGCGTTCGGCATATTTGCCGACCACGCCGTTCAGTTCTTCCTGAACGTGGGTCTGAAGGGCATTGCCGATGTCTATGTGTTTGCCACTGATTTGATAGCGCATCTTGTCTCCTTTGCGTGACAATTCGGGCTTATCCCGGGCGCGAGCGCCACGGTGTGTTGTTGTTCCCGGAATGCTTGAAAAAGGCCGTTCCCGAGTTTGCCAGTGCCCGCTACCTGCAATGCAGGAAGAAAGCAAGGGCTTACCCGACTCGAATACGGTCATGATGCCAGTGTCACTGGATGGGGCGGCCGGAGTCAATGCGATGGATCAAGTTCGCGCATGTCCGGTGCCAAGCGTCGGATCAAGAGATCCGAAAATTGTCGCCAAGGTAGACCCGGCGGACGTTTTCGTTCTGTACCACCTCGCCCGGGGTGCCGGACATCAGCACCTTGCCGTCGTGCAGGATATAGGCGCGGTCGACGATCTCGAGGGTTTCGCGGACGTTGTGATCGGTGATCAGCACGCCGATGCCGCGTTTCTTGAGGTCGGCCACGAGGTGGCGGATATCGCCCACCGAGATCGGATCGACCCCGGCGAAGGGTTCGTCGAGCAACAGGTATTTGGGCTCGGCCGCGAGGCAACGGGCAATCTCGACCCGGCGGCGTTCACCGCCGGAAAGCGCCAGCGCCGGGGCGCGGCGCAGGTGTTCGATCGAAAACTCCGACAGCAGCTCCTCCAGCCGTTCGCGGCGCTTGTGGCGGTCCTTGACCGAGATTTCCAGCACCGCGGCGATGTTGTCCTCGACGCTCAAGCCACGGAAGATCGACATTTCCTGCGGCAGGTAGCCGATGCCGAGCTTGGCGCGGCGATACATCGGCAGGCCGGTCACGTCACGGCCATCGAGAATGACATGGCCGCCCTCAGGAAAGACAATGCCGCAGATCGCGTAGAACGTCGTGGTCTTGCCACTGCCGTTGGGACCAAGCAGCGCCACCACCTCGCCGCGGTTGAGTTCCATGCTGACATCGCGGATCACGACGCGTTTCTTGTAGCTCTTGCGCAGGTTCTGGATGCGCAAACCCGAGGTGCCGTCGGTGATGGTGAGATCGGGCCTGAGCGTGTCGCTTGCTCCGGTGTCACTCATTGCCTGGCAGCACGGTTTTCACTCGGCCCTCCATCCGGGCAGTGCCGGACTTGATGTCGATGTTCATGCGTTCGGCGGTCAACGCCGATTTTTTCTGCACCAGAAGGACGTTTCCGCGCATGAGGATCAGACCGGCGTCGATGTTGTATTCGGCCTCGGCCGCCTCGGCCGCATCGTCGCCCGACACCAGCGTCACGCCACCCGAGGCCTTCATCTTCTCGATGCGGTCGCCGTCCTCGTTGTAGTAGATCCGCACCTTGGGTGCGGAGAGGCGCATCTCTCCCTGGCCGATCAGCACGTTGCCGGTGAAGATCGCGGTTCCATCGTTCTGATTGACATCAAGATTGTCGGCGGTGACTTCGACCGGCTGCGAGGTGTCCTGCTGGACGTTGCCGAAGGCGATTTTCGCCCCCTGCGCCAAAGCCGCAACCGGTAGTAGGGTGAGCGCCGAGGCGACAATGAGCGAACGGAGAAACGGCACGGGTCTATTCCTTGGTTTCCTTGGGATCATATAGCAGCTTCACGCCATCGGTGAAGAGCAAATGGAAGTCGCTTTCGCCACTGTTCGGGGTGCTGCGATCCTCTAACAGCATACGGCCGGCGGTAAAACGCCCAAGCGGCCCGTGACCCTGGATCTGTTCCGGGGCTTCGGCGCGCAATTCGCGGATGGCGAAGATCAGGCGTTCCGTTCTTACAACATAGTCAAGCGTGTTCTCGATGACGACGTCGCCAATCAATTCTGCGTTGGTGCCCGACTGATCGACACTACCGCGAGATGCCCGGAAAGACACTGTCGTGCCGGAACTGAAGTCGATCCGCGCATTCGGATCGTCCAACAGCGCCCGCGACGCGCTTTCAGGATCCGGTCGCGCTTCTGCTGCGCGGAAGGAAATGAGATCGCCCTTGTTGCTGGCACCCAGCAGTTCAGGTTCGGTGAGCTGTTCCTTGCGCGCCCGGTCGCGCAGATCGATTGAGGAGAACGGGACCGTTGTGATGGGATCGATCGATTTCGAAAAAAGAAACAGCGACGCCAGGACAAAAAGCGCGGCCACCGGCAGCAGGATTTTCAGCCATGCCACGATCCGGGAGTAGAGGTTATCGTGAGAAAACATCCCTGTGGCTCCTGCTCGCTTACAAAGACCCGGGCGCGCCGGCAATCGCGCCGTGCCGCTTGTCAGATTTGGCTATGACAAACTGTTCCGACAAGGTTTGCTGACCGTCCCGGAACGTATGATTAACCGCCACATCCATTTTTTCCCCGCCCTTTCGCCTTGTCAGAGCCCACAACCACTGCAGGCTTGTCTTGTCGATTGCCATGCCCGGAAGATCAGGAGTCGATACCGAACGTGACGGGTATGTCGCCCTTCAACAACCCCAGCGAAGTCTTCCCGACCTGTGCCGCATTCTTGTCGTGGTCCAGATCGGGGGTCATGGGAAAGAAAAGCTGTTCGATCAGACCTTCATGGGTGCGCGCGTAGAGCGCGCCGGCAGCCTGCTCAAGCGCGTCATGATCGATCTCCATCGCAGCGATCTCCTCGAAATCGAGGCCGTCGCGGTAATGCACCACGCCGGGAAAGGACCCGTACCACGCGGCCCCGAAAACCATCGCCGGACGACCGACGCGGATCGCTTCCCAGCCGACGGTGCCGGTGACCGATGCAACGAAACGGGCATTCGCTGCCAGCGCGTGCGTGGAGGCGTTTGACGGCAGGATACGCACCGAGGGGATGCGTTCGAGGCGGTGAAAGAACATCGGGCCGCGGGCATAGGCCCCCTGGCGCGGGTTCTCTTTGACGAAAATCTGCCATCCCTCCGGCAGGTTCCTTGCCAGGGTTTCGATCACCAGCGCCTGATCGCGATATTTGCCGCCAAGAGCGGAGGTCGACATCTCGGGCTGGTTGTGAAGCGGGACGTAGATGTAGTTACCCGAGAGGTCGACGTCCTGGTTTTCGTAGCGGGACAGATACTCGAAATACGCCAGCTCGTTGGTGTGGAAGAACTTCGCGAACGGGTCGCGCCAATCCGGCAGGGTTCCATAGATCGACTGCATACGCCGCAGCGTCCGGGTGACATAGGCCGGATTGGCGAGTTTCAGGGGATCGCGCAGCGCAAGAAACTTGACCATCCGCGCCACGGCTTTCCAGGATAGCTTTCCGGTTTCGCCGGGCTGCTGCCACTTGTCATCCATGTAGAACAGCTCCGGCGCGGTACCGCGCTCGATCTCGTAGGGCGGGGCCTGCGTCTCTGCCGGATCGAAGCGGCCGAGATCCTGAACCCGGTTCATCGAGAAAAACCGGCCGGGAAACTGGCTCCAGCTCAGAACCGTGGTCTTGACCCCCAGCGCGCGGGCCACCTCGTAGAGCAGGGTGTCGTAGAACAGGTGCGGAACGTTGAAGAACAACGCGTGGGTGATGTCTTCGGCCAGGATCTGCTGGGCCATCGCGTCGGTCAGGATGTGGAAATAGTCGAGATAGTCCTGAACGTGGCGGATGTTGTGTGCCCGGTAGGCGAAGTGCGGCGATGTGCGATGAAGCTGCTCGACCGCGGTTTCCAGAATCTGGCCGTATTCTTCCGAGGCGATCAGCGACATGTTCGCGCCGGTCTGCCGGGTGTTCTGCATCAACGTTCCGCGCTTGCCGGGAGTCGGGTTCATCCATTGCAGCGCCGGGCCGTGATAATCGGCGTCCTTGTAGCCGAAATGCAGGCCGAGCTTGATGTCGCCGCCGCCCTGCGCAAGCAGCTGGTCGAGGAAATTTCTGCGGTAGTCTCCGCGTGCATCACACAACAATCTGATCATCGAAGCTGTCCTATCTCCGTTCCGGGATCCGACCACCCGCGGATCCGGACCGTTGTGTCCCGCCGGTCAGGAATGGGCAAAGATATCAGTTTCCGGCCAGCCTTCCAGATCGAGCTGGGCGCGGGTCGGCAAGAAGCGGAAACAAGCCTGCGCCAGTTCGGTACGGCCTTCGCGGGACAGTCGGGCTTCGAGACTGTCACGCAGGGCATGCAGGTAAAGTACGTCCGAGGCGGCGTAGTCGAGCTGCGCCTCGGTCAGTTTCTCGGCGCCCCAGTCGGACATCTGCTGCTGTTTCGAAATGTCGGTGCCGAGCATTTCCTGAAGCAGGAATTTCAGACCGTGGCGGTCCGTGTAGGTACGTATGAGGCGCGAGGCGATCTTGGTGCAGTAGACCGGCGCGGTCAGGACACCGAAGGCGTGCAACAGCACGGCGATGTCGAAGCGGCCGAAATGGAACAGCTTGAGCACGTTCTCGTCGGCCAGCATGCGGCAGAGATTAGGTGCCTCCGTCTGACCCTTGGCGACCTGCACCAGGTGGGCGTTGCCGTCGCCGCCGGACATCTGCACCACGCAAAGCCGGTCGCGATGCGGGTTTAGCCCCATGGTTTCGCAGTCGATGGCTACGATCGGCCCGAGATCGAGCCCGTCAGGCAGGTCGCCCTGATAGAGATGGTTCGCCACGTCACGCCCCTTTCCGTGCTGTTTCTGCCGGGATAGGGCCTTTGGCGCGGCAACTCAACCGGTGTTGGACGCCAGTACCGGATCGGACGCGGGGTCCGGCAAGCGGCACCGGCTGGATGGAATACCCGCGGTGCGCCTGTCGGCGATTTCCGCTTTTGGTCTGGAGGGGTCATTGGTTTCGAATTGGCTTGGCCACTCCGACCGACTGGGGGGCCAGCCCCCCAGGGCCCCCCGGGATATTTGGAGAAAGAGGAAGACAAGCGTGTTTTCCTTCATCTGACCTGAAATATCCCGGAGGGGGTGCGGGGGAGGCTGCGCCTCCCCCGCCTCGGTCGGATCGCGGCGCGATCCGAGCAGGCAACGTCCTCTCCAGGCCATAACCGACGGCATGTCACTGACAAGATCAACGGTAGCGTTGCGATATCACGCCGGGCGATCATCGCGGTTTTCTTCGCGGATCGGACTCAGGTCATGCAGGATGGCAAACACTGCCGGCGTGACAAACAGCGCCAGCAGCGTCGCCGCGGTGAGACCGAATGCGAGGCTGGCGACGATGGGTCGCAGGAACTGGGCCTGGGTACTTTGTTCGAAGAGCAGCGGGCCAAGACCGACGATGGTGGTCAGTGACGTCAGGAAGATGGCGCGGAACCGGTCGCGCACCGCCTCGCGGCCGGCCACCAGAATGTCAGCGCCGGCGGCAAGGCGGTCTTTCATGAAACTGGCCAGGAGGATCGAGTCGTTCACCACGACGCCCGCCAGGGTCGCGAGGCCGACGAGCGACGGCAGCGAGATCTGCAGACCTAATGCCATGTGGCCCCAGACCACGCCGATCAGACTGAGAGGAATGGCGGCAACCACAACGACCGGCTGGAGGAAGCTGCGGAACTGGAACGACAGGATCAGGTAGACGCCGATGAGTCCGATCACCATGTTGCGTATGAGCGAGGCGCCGGTGGTGGCGGTGTCCCTGGCCTCGCCGAGGATGGTGACGGTGACGCCGGGGCGTTTCTCGGCCAAGCCGGGCAGAAACTCGGATTTCAGAGCCGCCATCAGTTCGCGTGCGTTGGCAATGTCAGGGTTGATGGCGCCCTGCACCGCAACGGTGCGCTGGCCATTCACCCGGTTGATCGTGGCGAAGCCGCGCCCTTCTGCTATGTCGGCGACCGCGGTCAGCGGGATCAGCGCGTCCTCGGCACCGGGGATGCGGAGGTCAAGGATGTCCTGCATCGACATGCGGCTGCCGGGGGTCAAACGGGCGACGATATCGAGCGGACCGAGACCATCGCGCACCTCGAGCGGTGTGTCGCCCTGGAATCCGGCGCGGAGCTGGGTGGCGACATCCTGTGCCGTGACCCCCAATGAAGCGGCGGCGGCGCGGCGCAGGGTGACGATGTATTCGGTCTTTCCCGGCTGGAGATCGAAATTGACGTCGCGCACTCCTTCGAAGCCGCGGAAGAACCGGCGCATCTCCTTGGCGGTATCGCGCAGCGCCGCGAGGTCATCGCCCTGGAGACGGATGTCAATTGGTTTGCCGCCGGCACCGCGTTCCTTGTCGGTGAAGCGCAGGGCAGCCATGTCGGGCATCGGGCCAGTGAGTTTCTTCCAGCGGTCGATGATATCGCCCACCTCCGAACTGCGCACGCCCGCGGGCAGAAGCTTGGCGCTGATCGTTGCCATGTGCGGGCCGGTTTCCGGGGTGTCGGCGTTGGCCGAGTAGGTGACTGTGTAGCTTTGCACCAATGTCTGGCCTTCGGGTTCGGCGGGGGAAAGCTCTTCGTTGAGCTGTTCCAGTGCCTTGACCGCCTTGGCGACGCGCTGTTCGGTGCGGGAAAGTGGCGTTCCCTGAACCAGAAGAAGCCGCGCCTCGACCGTGTCGCTCTCAAGGCTGGGAAAGCTCTGGAACTTGATGAAACCGCCGGTATAAGGCGCGGCCGAGAACAGCACGAGGAATCCCGCAAAACCCAGAGTCAGGTAACGGTGGCGCAGGCTGAAGCCGGCAAGCGGCACGACCACGCGGTCACGCAGCCAGGTGAAGCCGCTATTGACGGCTCGACTGATGCGGCCCGGGGCCAGGTCACGGTTCAACGAATGGTGCAGGTGGCTGGGCAGGACCAGGAAGGCTTCGACCAGGCTGACGACCAGGGTCATCACCAGCACGATGGGGATATATTTCAGCACCGCGCCGATCTGGCCGGTCATGAAACCCAGTGGCCCGACGATCATCACCGTGGTCAGGAACGACGCCACAACGCCCGGCCCGACCTGGATCGCACCGTTGACGGCGGCCTGCGCCGCGGTTTCGCCCTGTTGCCTGCGGCGCACGATGTTTTCGGAAATCACGATGGCATCGTCCATCAACAGTCCGATGGCGACCAGAAGGGCCACCATGGTCATCATGTTGATGGTGAGGCCGAAGAGCTGCATCACGAAGATCGTGCCGAGGAATGAAACCGGCAGGCCCATCGCCACCCAGAAGGAAAAGCGGAAGCCGAAGAAGAGCCACATCACGGCCAGCACCAGGATCAGGCCCTGCACGCCGTTATCGGCAATGATCCGCAGGCGGTCGCGGATGTTCATCGTGCTGTCCTGCGAGATCGCCAGCGCGATATTGCCCGGCGCCTCGGCCTGCGCCTGTTCCATCACCCTGTCGAGTGCGGCCTTGACGCGCAACGCGTCCTGGGTGGCGGTCTTGTTGACCTGCACGATGGCCGCGCGCTTGCCGTCGTAGAAGGCGGCCTGGGCCGGATCGGAGAATTGCAGCGAAATCCGCGCCACCTCGCCCAGCGTAACGCCCGCGCCACTGGCCGAGGCGGTGAGCGGGATGGCGGCGAACTGGGCCATGCTGCGGCTTTCGCCAAGGAAGCGGATCGCAGCGTCTCCTTGCCGCCCTTGCAGCGTGCCGGCGGGCAGGTCGAGGCTGTGGCGGGTGAGGATGGCAGAGATATCGGCCATGGTCAGCCCGTGGCGGGACAGCGTGGCGGCGTCGAACTCGATCGCGATCTCGCGGTCGGAGAAGCCCGTGACAGCAACCTGAGAGATGCCGGGATCGGCCTTGAGGCGCTCGGACAGCGCATCGGCATAGGCCAGCAGCAGATGCGGATCCTCTGGACCGGTAATGGCGATCGAGGCGACCGAAGCGACGCGTTCCACAACCCGCGTCACCGGATCGTTGGCACGGTCGGGGAAGGTCGAGATGCCCTCGATGGCAGATTTGAGATCGTTCTCGAACCGCGTCATGTCAGCGCCTTCGACGATCTCGGCGGTGATCACCGCCATGTTGTCACGCGCCAGGCAGGCCAGTTCGGCCAGGTTGTCGACGCTGCGCAACGGGTCCTCGGCCACCTGGCAGATACCGGTTTCGACCTCGGCCGGCGATGCGCCGGGATAGGCGATGCGGATTTCGACATCCGAAGGCGGAATGAGCGGAAAGGTGTCGCGCTGAAGCGTGGGCATGGCGGCGATGCCCAGCACCATGAGGGCCAGCATCAGGATGTTAGCCGCGGTGGGATGAGTGGCAAAAAGACGGATCATCAGTCGGCGTCCTTGCCCTGGCCGCCACCACCTCCGCCACCGCCACTGCCTCCACCGGGCTGGCCCGCGGCCCCCGAGGCCGCGGCGGCGATCTGACCCGCCAGCTGCTTGTCTTCGACAGCCTTGACCGCCATGCCCGGCACCGCGATGGCCGGGTCGGTTACGACGAGCGCGTCGCCTTCCGTCAGGCCGTCGGTGACAAGGACGACATCGCCCAGTGTCAGGCCAAGGGTCACGGCGCGACGTTCCAGCGTGCCCTCGGCCGAGACGACCAGGGCCTTGCCGCCGCGCACCGCGTCGAGCGGCGCAACCAACGCCTGACGTTTCGGTGCCATCAGGATGACCTCGACAAAGGTGTTGCGGCGCAACGGCGGACGCTTGCCGGCTTCGGCCTGGGCATAGGGATTGTCGATGCGGACGACGATCGAGGTGCTCTGGGTCCGGGGATCGAGCGCCTCGCCTACCCGGTCGACGGTGGCGTTCCAGACAACGGAATGGCCCGGCGCGGTCAGCCGGACGCGGGCCTTGAGCGCGGTCACGTTGGCGCCTTCGCCGAGGCTGCGCACCAGTGGTCCGAGCCGGCCGAGCGAGAACTGCGCCGCAACCTCGGCGGCGTCGATGCCTTCAGCGGCCACCAGGGTCTGGCCGCGGCTGACCACCTGTCCCTGCTCAGCCGAAACCTCGGCAATACGGATATCATAAGGCGCGGCGATCTCGGTGAAGTCCAGGGCGCGGGCGACGGTGGCGCGCTGAGCCGCCAGCACCTTGCGCTCGGCGGCGTTCAAGGCGAACTGGTTTTCCAGTTCCACCACCTTGGCGCGGGCGGCGAGTTCGACCCGTCGGGCTGTATCGAGCCGAGTCTGCGTGGCAACGCCCTGATCGGCAAGGGTTTCCTGACGGTCCAGTTCGGCACGGCTGAGCGCGAGATCGGACTTTGCAATCTCGAGGCTGGCGGACAGCGTCTGATCCTTAACATCGAGCGCCGACAGCTGGGTGTCGACCTGCGCCAGCGACAGGCGAAGATCGGTATCATCGATCCGCAGCAGCACTGTGCCCGCGGACAGAACCGCGCCGTTGGCGAGACCGGGAGCGGTCTCGGTCACCTCGCCATCGACCCGTGCCACGGCCCGCCATTCCCGCGCAGGGGTAACGGTGCCATAGCCGCTGACACGTGGCAGCACCTCGACCGGGGCCATGGTGACGACCCGGACGGCGGTAGGCGGGCGTTTCTTTTCGACCGCGGCGGGCGATTGTTTGAGGTTTTCGGAATAGGCCACCGACAGGGCGCCGAGCCCGATGGGAACCGCCACGGCCAGAACCCGCGAGATGAACGTGATTGCGTTTGCCATGTGTGTTTCCCTGACCGCCGCTCGCCTCTTGAGGTCGACTCAAACAGTTTTCCGCGTGATTTCAGTCAGATCACACTTTACCAGCGCGAAAAAGGTCGAAACCGTCGCAGGATCGAGGCCCTGAAGACGAGACTAAAACCTCGGCAAACCGGCGCCACGGACCATGGTCTGGCTGTCCGTTTCAGTCGACTAAAGCTCTGGAAAAGAAGTGGTGCCGCTGAAGGGACTCGAACCCCCGACCCCATCATTACGAATGACGTGCTCTACCAGCTGAGCTACAGCGGCCCGGGACGTTTGCCCGTGTGAAGCGGGGCTATAGCATCGCGCCCGGAGTTGGGGAAGACCTATTTTTTCACAGGTTCGGGCGCGGGTTCCATCAATACTTCCTCGGCATCAACGATTTCCGACTCGGCGGTTTCCACGGGTGTTTCGCTGGTGACCTCATCCTCGAGTGCGTCGTGCATCTCTTCGTCGGTTTCGGTCGCGGACTTCTCCTCAAGCGCCCCGACGATGAGCGGCAGCATCTCGGTCCCGGCCGGCATGGCGATCTCGGCCTGGGGCGGAGATGTCCAGCTGAGCGTGTCAAGCGCGCCGCAGTTTTCGCAGACCGCCACCCACTGGGCATGGATGTGATGGCAACTGTCGCAGACCCATTGCGGCCCGCGCGGCGCCGACAGCGCCCGCGCCAGCCAGCCCTTGACCACCGCGTCCGAAGCACCTTCGCCGCGTTCGATGGCGGCCATGATGGTGAGTACGCGCGCATCCGCATCGGTCTCGACCAGATCGCCAAGCTCGCGGCGGGCCTGGGGGAAATCCTCGGCGGCGATGTTGAGTTCGGCCAGCAGCAGCTTGGACTCGCGGTTGTCCGGGTGCAGCTTGGTCAGCTGGCGGAACCGCTTGAGCCGCGCGGCGGGGGTTTCATCGGGGACAATGGCGGCAAAGGCGGCGGCAAGGTCGGGATGCGGCCGGGCCTCCCAGGCTTTCTTGAGCACTCGCGTGGCATAGCGCGGCTTGCCATCCTCGATATAGCCGCGCGCCGCCAGCACGGCAGCGGGAATAAGGTCGGGCGACAGGCGATTGGCCTCGATCGCCGCTTCACGCGATTCGACCGAGGCGCCCTCTTCGAGGATTCCCTTTGCTTC
Source organism: Marimonas arenosa (assembly GCF_030848945.1). Lineage (GTDB taxonomy): Bacteria > Pseudomonadota > Alphaproteobacteria > Rhodobacterales > Rhodobacteraceae > Marimonas > Marimonas arenosa. Next base: position 86,424 of record NZ_JANHAX010000003.1, on the reverse strand, counting down.
GCTGAGCGCCAGCACCGCCTCACGACGCTTGTGAACGTCGCGCGGCAGGCTTCCGTGTCTCAGCTTGGCATCGAGCGTTTGCCGCGCGCCTTTCCAATCGGCATTGCCAGCCTGAAGCTTGAGCAGGACATCCTGGGTTTCGACATGGCTGGGCTTCAGCGCGAAAGCCGATTTCGCCAATTTCAGCGCCTTGTCGGTATCGCCGGCTTCGAGCTGCTGTTTCATCAGCCCGCGGACGCCGATGAATCTGGTGGTGTCATGAGACAGCAACCGGCGATAGACCTCTTCCGCCTTGCGCCTGTCGCCGGCAAGCTCGGCCGCCTGGGCGGTGAGCAGCGAGGTCAGTTCGGGTTTTTGCAGGAATTTCTCGGCCTTGGCCGCCTTGGCCATCGCCAGCCGGCCTTCGCCCGCGGCCAGCGCGACCATGCCCTCGGACAATGCATGAAAGCCCTTTTTCTCGCGATTGCGGTTGAAATAGCGAGAAATCGCCGTCTCGTCGCCGTTAAGAAAGCGGTAGACTGCAATGGCGAGATTGGCGAGCTTGAAGAACAGCCAGACCGCAACCACGAAGGCGATCAGCACGATCACCGTCATCAGCGGCGAAAGGTTGAATTCGAGCCCGGCGAAGGCGATGCGCACGCCGCCCTCCATTTCCAGAAGATACCCGGCGCCCAGCGTCGCGGCCGCGACGAGGACAACGAAGAGCACAATCTTGACAAGCGACCAAAGCATTCAGGGTATCCTCGGGTTCAGTTCAACTGGGCGGCAAGCGTTTCCGCGGCGGCAAGCGCATCGAGACGGTTTCGGGCGCGCGACAGCCAATCGGCCATTTCAGCGCGGGCAGGTTCAGGCAGGGCATCGAGTTCAGCCAGGGCATCGGTGATGCGGCCATCGCGCACTGCCGCCTCGGCCCGGCTGAGCACGGCGTCGGCATCGTCGCCTTCGCGCGGTTCGAGCGACCGCGCGCCGAGCTGGTTGGCCAGGAACCGACCCAGGCCGCCCCCGCTTTCCTGCTGGCGCGCCACCGAGAGCGCGGCCCGCGCCGCCGCGGGGAACCGATCGGCCAGTTCGGCCCGGGTGAAAACGCCGGCATCGGCCGTCTGCACCAGCACATCCGGCAAGGCAACATTGGCTGCCCGCAGCGTATCGACAGCATCGGCGAAACCAGTGCCGGCGTCGAGCGCCGTCTGAATGCGGTTGAGCGCGGCGCGCAGCATCGCCTCCTGCGCCGTCACTTCGGCATTGGCTTCTTTCTGCGCCGCCTCGGCCGCGAGTTTCTCGATCTCGGCACGCTGGGCGGCAACCGCCTGCTGCAACGCCTTGAGTTCATTTTCATAGGCCTGAACGGCGGCCGGCGAAACCGCCTCGGTCATCGGGCGTTTTTCCAGCTCGGTCAGCTGCGCCTCGAGCGTATCGAGCCGGGCACTCGCACTTTGAACCGCCGTCAGCGCATCCTGCAGTGCTTGTTCGAACTCGGCGATCCGGGTTTCGAGCGGGGAAAGATCCGGGAGCACCGGGATGGCGGCCCTGACCTCGGCCACCGCGGTGTCCTGGGCGTCGAGCCGGGCGGCGACCGCCTGTTCGAAGGCGTCGTCCCTGGCACCGGGCCACGGCCAACCTTCGGGCAGAACATAGCGGGCGGCCCCGAAGCCGATGAGGGCGGCGGCAGCCCCGCCGAGCAGCATCGGCAAGAATCCCCCTTTGCGGATCACCACCTGCTCGGGCTGGGGCACCGGTGCCGGGGCATCCGCCCGGTCGGTCGTGTCCGGTCCAGATCGGGCCTCGGAGTCGGGCGCCGCATCCGGTGTTTCCTCGGCAACGCCCTCGGCCGTGTCATCCTCGGCGACCTCGGGTGCCTTTTTTTCTTCTTCGGGTGGCTCGACCGTCGGTGCCTCTTCGGACGGTTCGGGTTCGGGCGGCGCGATCTCTTCGATGATCTCGGCGTCTTCGACCTCGGTGCCCGGGGTGTCTGTCACCGGCGTCTCGGTGGCCGTATCGCTGCCGTTGGTCTCGACCGATTCGGCCGGGTTTTCCGCTTCGGGTTTCGACGTTTCGGCTTTCTTTGTCTTGCGCGCCACCTGTGCCACCTTTCCCGAATCCTGACCGCCGCGCCGATGCGCGACAGCTTTGATCTTACTTTGCGTCCCGCGCGCCCTCAAGCTGAAGGGCTGCGTCGAACAGTCCTTCCACCGCATCCGTCATGGCGTTGATATCAGGGCGACGGGCGACAACGACGCGCACCGTCGGCAGGACGCCAAGCGCATCGCGCACCGCATCGCTCATAGCCGCCACGAAAAGCGGCGCCATACCGTGGTGGCTGTCGGCAAACTGCGCCGCGGTTCGGGGCGAAAAAAGGGGAACAATCACCGGATTTTCACTCTCGAGCAATTGGCGCGCCTCGACGTTCAAATCCTGTGCGATCTGGTCGTACACCACGGCCTCCTGCACGGCTCGGCCGGCGTCGCGCAGGCGCGCGGCCACATCGCCACGGGTGTGGGCACCGCGGACATGCAGGAACGGGCCAGGGTCACCGCTTGCCAGAATCGCTGCGACCAGGGCCGCGGCATCCCCCTGGGCCGAGCGCGGGGTGAAGCCGGACCTGGCTGCCGCAGATGCGGTGGCCTCACCGACGCACCAACAGGCGCCAGCCGCGCGGCCGCCGGCGCGCAGGAAGCCTTCGACACCATGTCGCGAGGTGAAGACCGGCACACCATCGACGACTGGCGCCGGGGTCCATGCGATGTCCAGCAGCGGCGAGACGACGATAACGACGTCGCCCAGGCGCGCCCGCAGCGTCGCGGCGAATTGCGCCGCGGCCGGCGCGGGACGGGTGAGGAGAATGGCGGGCATCGGGCCAAGCGGAGTTGTGAACAGGCTCCCCGAGGTGTTACCTGCGGGGCAGGGTCCTTGCAATGGAAAGACCATGGATGACGCGTTGACCATTCTGGCGCTGGAAAGCAGCTGCGACGACACCGCCGCCGCGGTCGTGCGGGGTCGGCCCGGGGCGGCGCAAGTGCTGGCCTCGGTGGTGCAGGGACAAGACGACCTGCACCAAGCCTTCGGCGGGGTGGTGCCCGAGATTGCCGCGCGGGCCCATGCCGAAAGGCTGGATATTTGCGTAAAACAGGCTCTAACACAGGCGAATTTAACGTTTTCCGATATTGACGCAGTTGCTGTCACGGCCGGTCCGGGGCTGATTGGCGGCGTGCTGTCAGGCGTGATGTGCGCCAAGGGGATCGCAGCGGGCACAGGCCTGCCGCTTGTCGGGGTCAACCATCTGGCAGGGCATGCATTGACGCCGAGGCTAACCGACGGGATCGGCTTTCCCTATCTCATGCTGCTCGTCTCGGGCGGGCATTGCCAGTTCCTGCTGGTGCGCGGGCCCGAGGATTTCTCGCGGCTGGGCGGCACGATCGACGATGCCCCGGGCGAGGCGTTCGACAAGACGGCGCGACTCCTCGGTCTGCCGCAACCGGGCGGACCGTCGGTGCAGGCAGAGGCCGAAAACGGCGATCCAACCCGGTTCGCCTTTCCGCGGCCGCTGCTCGACCGGCCAGGCTGCGATCTCTCGTTCTCGGGACTGAAAACGGCCCTGCTGCGGGCCCGCGACGCTTTGATTGCCGACAAGGGCGGGTTGACGGAACAGGACCGCGCCGACCTCTGTGCCTCGTTTCAGGCGGCAGTTGTCGATGTTCTGGCCGAGAAAACCCGGCGGGCACTAGAGGTCTACCTGACCGACAAGCCGCCCGAACCGGTGCTGGCCGTCGCCGGCGGGGTGGCGGCAAATACCGCAATTCGGGCAAGTTTAGAGACGGTTTCGGCAGACGTCGGTGCGCGTTTCATCGCCCCACCGCTGGCACTCTGCACTGACAATGCCGCGATGATCGCTTATACTGGGTTGGAGCGGTTCGCCACAGGTAAAACCGATGACTTGACGCTTGCCGCGCGGCCGCGCTGGCCGCTCGACACGGCTAGTCCGGCGCTCGTGGGCGGAGGCAAGAAAGGGGCGAAGGCATGATCTCGGTACTTGGCGCTGGCGCGTTCGGCACAGCGGTGGCCGTGTCGCTGGCGCGGAACGGCGGTTCGGTTCAACTCTGGGCGCATGATCCGGCGCATGTCGAGGCCTTGCGCCAGGCTCGCGAAAACGTCCTTCGTCTGCCCGGCGTGCCCCTACCGGATAACGTCGAGCCGATCGAGCGGCTTGACGATGTGCCGCCAGAGGCCGTGATATTGCTGGCGGTGCCGATGCAGACGCTGCGGCATCTGCTGCAGGACAACGCCGAACATTTCCTGGCGCGTACTCTGGTGGCATGCTGCAAAGGAATGGACCTGAAGACTCACGTTGGTCCGGTACAAACCATATCCGACTGCGTGCCCACGGCGATGCCGGCGATCCTGACCGGCCCCAGCTTTGCGGCGGATATCGCCCACGGTTTGCCGACGGCGCTAACGCTGGCCTGTCGCGATGAACGAGTCGGAAAAGCCCTTCAACAGTCTCTAACGACTCCGAATTTGCGGATATACCGCACCACCGATACCATCGGCGCCGAGCTGGGCGGTGCATTGAAGAACGTGATCGCGATTGCCTGCGGGGTGGTGATCGGCGCCCGCCTGGGCGACAGCGCGCGGGCGGCGCTGATGACCCGCGGCTATGCCGAGATGCAGCGAATGGCTCTGCGGCTGGGCGCCAAGCCCGAAACGCTGGCGGGGCTGTCGGGCTTCGGCGACCTGGCGCTGACCTGCACCTCGGAAGGATCCCGGAATTTCCGCTTTGGGCTCAGCCTGGGCCAAGGCGAACCGTTCGATACGGATGTCACGGTGGAAGGCGCGGCGACGGCGCGGGCCGCGCTGGCCCGGGCACGCGAGCTGGGGATCGAAATGCCGATCACCGGCGCCGTGACCGCGCTTCTTGACGGACAGGTGGATGTGCGGCAAGCCATGGACATGCTGCTGTCACGCCCTCTGAAGGATGAATAGATGCTGGTTGCCCTGATTGCCCGCGACAAGCCGGGCGCCCTGCAAACCCGGATGGATAACCGCCCGGCGCATGTCGACTATCTGAGAAGCTCGGGGACGACCGTGTTCCAGGCCGGACCGCTGATCGAAAACGGTGACATGGCCGGATCTCTGGTGATCCTCGATGTCACCGACCTGCAAGAGGCCGAAACTTGGGCGGCAGGGGATCCCTATGCCAAGGCCGGACTGTTCGCCTCGGTCGAACTGGTCGAATGGAAAAAGGTGCTGGGCTGATGCGCTATTGGCTGTTCAAGTCGGAACCGAACACCTGGGGCTGGGAAGACCAGGTGAAGAAGGGCGAGGACGGCGAAGAGTGGGATGGCGTGCGCAATTACCAGGCCCGCAACTTCATGCGCGAGATGAAGCTGGGCGACCGCGGGTTCTTCTATCACTCGGTGAACGAGAAGCGCATTGTCGGCATCGTCGAGGTGATCGCCGAGGCGCACCCGGACTCCACCACCGATGATCCGCGCTGGGACTGCGTCGACATCAAGGCAGTGATGCCGGTCGAGACGGCGGTGACGCTGGACCAGATCAAGGCGGATCCGCGGCTGGCCGATATGGTACTGGTCAGGAATTCGCGCCTGTCGGTGCAGCCGGTGAGGGAAGAGGAATGGCAGATCATATGCGGCATGGCCGGGGTGTCGGCCTGAACGGCGCCTTTTAGTCTCTGTTCCGGCGGAAAACGATGCGAGGGAGGGCACGACATGGAGCTTGTCAATGTGCTGGCCGCAGCAATGGCCAGCTATATCTTTGGGGCGCTTTGGTACATGAGCCTGGCCCGGCCGTGGATGGCGGCAGCGGGAATTGAAGCCGACGAAAACGGCCGGCCGGTGGAAAATGCCAGTTTGATGCCCTACGTCATCGCGCTGGTCTGCGCGCTGGCTGTGGCCGGGATGATGCGGCATGTCTTTGCGCTGGGGGGCGTGGAGGGCGTGCAGAAAGGGCTGGTCTCCGGGCTGGGTATCGGCGCTTTTCTTGCGGCGCCGTGGATTGCGACGAACTATGCCTTCGCTGGCCGGCCGGCAAAATTGTCTCTGATCGACGGTGGCTATGCCACCTTCGGCTGCGGGATCATCGGGCTGGTTCTGGAGTTGTTCTGAAAAGGCCCGCAAGAAACCGGCCGCGAAAGAACAAACGGAGGGCCGGTCAACAGGCCGGAACCCTCCGTTTTCCCCACGTGCTCCCAACGCACCACACGTGATTTCAAACTGGGCCCGGCCATCCTGGCGCGGTATCTCGACAATAGGCGCAAACACCGGCGGCGACAAATCCTTAGTTTCTAAAATTCCAATCAAATCCCCTTTGGAACTACTCGTTTTGACGGATCGCCAATGCGGAGTAGAGTCAGCCAACGACAATAAAGGGGCGTTGCTATGGAATTGTTCTCACCGGAAAACCCGGTCTTCGCCACGTACCTGATTGCCGCGTCGGTCATGGTTCTCAAGATCATGGGTCAGGGCTGGATGACAGTGTACCGCATGATGAAATCCGAAGCCGGTTTTGCCAGCCCCGAAGATCTGCGCGAAGGTTTGCTGAACAAATCGCCCTCGCCGGAACAGCTCGATATCAATGACTATGTCGACCGCTCCCGGCGGATGCACCGCAACGATCTGGAAAATATCCCGGCGTTTCTTTGTGCCGGTCTCCTGCTCGTCGCGGTCTCTCCACCCCTGCTGCTGGCGCAAGTATTGCTGTATGGATTTGTCATCGCCCGCCTGCTTCACGCCTATGCTTACGCGACGGCCAAGAGCCACGAGGTGCGCGCGACATTTTACACAATCGGTTCGCTGATCGTGATCGCCATGGCGCTTTATGTGCTGGCAAACGTGATTGTCTGAAGCTCCCAAACAAAAAACGCCCGCGGCGATCCGGCCACGGGCGCATTCGCAGATATGCAGTCTAAGATCAGCCGTAGACCGCTTCCTTGCCGAAATGCTTGACCAGCATGTAATAGACCACGGCGCGGTACTTGTTGCGCTCTGAGCGGCCGTAGGTGTCGAGCACCGAGTTGATCGCGTCCATCAACGCCGGGCCGTCGGCAAGGCCGAGCTTCTTAACGAGGAAGTTGTTTTTCACGGTCTCGAGTTCGCTTTCCTGCGTGGCCGCGACGGTCGAGGCATCGTCGTTATAAATTGCGGGACCGCATCCGATGGTAACTTTGGTCAACAGATCCATGTCCGGCGTCATGCCACACTTGTTCTTCAGATCGTCCGCATATTTTGCGATCAATTCGTCGCGCTTACCCATGTGTGTTCTCCTACCTGTCTGGCGTTTCCGCCCGTTAACAAAAAGCCCCATCCGGCGCTTGGCAAAGACTAGCGCCTGATTCTGCAGGCACAAAGGGAAAACTTGCCGCGGTTTCCCCTTCTGATCGTGCCACTTTCGGCGCGCGTCAAAACGCCTCGTGTCATGTCCGCTCATGCGCCTATACGCATAAGCGGAAAGGAGACATCCCTTGGTGCTTTCCATTCTCGCCGCCCTGGCCGAACCGACTCGCCTTGGAGCCGTGCGGCTTCTGGCGGATGGCGGTGAACATTGTGTCTGTGAATTGATGGCACATCTGAACGCGACGCAATCACGCATGTCCCGGCATATGGCGGTGCTGCGCAATGCCGGGCTGGTGCGCGACAGGCGCGATGCGCAATGGGTTCGCTATCGCCTCGATCCCGATCTGTCACCGGAAATCCGCGCAGTGCTCGATGCCGTGCTGGCGGTAGACTCCGAAGATATGGGCAAGGCTGCATGAGCACTCAAACCGAACTCCCTCCGGTTCGCCGGTCCGGTATGGTCCAGACACTGGGATTGGCGGCGGCGTTGGTTGTCTGGTGGCTGGTATACCGTCAATTGATCCCGATCTCGGAATGGCTGGTCGCTCTGCTGCCGGTCGACCGTCAAAGCCACGCCGGCGAAGCACTGGCGTTCTTCTTCTATGACGTGCCGAAAGTCATGATGTTGCTGACCCTCATCGTGTTCGCGATGGGCCTGGTGCGCAGCTTTTTCTCTCCTGAGCGGACCCGGGCGCTTCTGTCTGGCCGGGTCGAGGGGGCGGGCAACGTGATGGCCGCGGGGCTCGGCGTGGTGACGCCGTTCTGTTCCTGCTCGGCGGTGCCGCTGTTCATCGGGTTTGTTTCCGCCGGCGTGCCATTGGGCGTGACCTTCTCTTTCCTGATCGCGGCGCCGATGGTCAACGAGGTGGCGCTGGGGCTGTTGTTTGGTCTGCTCGGATGGAAGGTGGCGCTGACCTATCTTGGATTCGGTCTTGCTCTGGCGATAGTTGCCGGCTGGGTGATTGGCCGGTTTCGGCTGGAAGGCTGGTTGCAGGATTGGGTCAGGGATATTCAGTCCGGCACAGTGACGGAGCTACCGGAACAGTCTCTAACCTGGCCTGATCGCTATGAAATGGCCACGGAAGCGGTGCGCGACATTGTCGCGAAAGTCTGGATCTGGGTGATGCTGGGCATCGGCATAGGTGCCTTGATCCACGGCTATGTTCCCGCCGACCTGATGGCACGGATCATGGGAACGGACGCGTGGTGGTCGGTGCCGGCGGCCGTGGTGCTGGGAATTCCGATGTACACCAACGCGGCGGGGGTCATTCCGATCGTCGAAGCACTGCTGGGCAAAGGTGCCGCGCTGGGCACGACGCTGGCCTTCATGATGTCGGTGATCGCGTTATCGCTGCCCGAGATGATCATCCTGCGCAAGGTGCTGACCTTCCGCCTGATCGCCGTTTTCATCGGCGTGGTCGGTTCGGGCATTCTGTGCGTCGGGTTCCTGTTCAACCTGCTTTTCTGAAAGGACGCTCCATGACCATCGATGTGAAAGTCTACGGCCCCGGATGCAAACGCTGCGATACCACCGCGCAGATGGTCGCCGACGCTGCGGCAAAGCTGGGCGCCGAGGTGTCGGTAGAGAAGGTGACTGATTATGCCGCCATCGCCATGGCCGGCGTGGTTTCTACGCCGGGCATTTCGATCAATGGCAAGCTCGTGCACGCTGGCGGACTGCCGGATGACGCTGCGCTTGAGGGCTGGCTAAGCGACGCGAGATAAAGAAAACCGCCGCCCTGAATTTCAGGACGGCGGCGAAATTCCCGGAGCGCGATCGCGGAAGTCAGTACCGGTAATGCTCGGGCTTGAACGGCCCGTCTTGCTTCACGCCGATGTAGTCCGCCTGCTCTTGGCTCAGCTGGCTCAGCTTGACGCCGATGCGGTCGAGGTGCAGCTTGGCGACCTTTTCATCAAGGTGTTTGGGCAGCACGTAGACCTCGTTCTGGTAGTCCTCACCCTTCTGCCACAGCTCGATCTGGGCCAGCACCTGGTTGGTGAACGAGGCCGACATGACGAAGCTGGGGTGACCGGTGGCGTTGCCGAGGTTCAGCAAACGGCCTTCGCTGAGCAGGATGATCCGGCTGCCCGACGGCATTTCGATCATGTCCACCTGGTCCTTGATGTTGGTCCATTTGTGGTTCTTCAGCGCCGCCACCTGAATTTCGTTGTCGAAATGGCCGATGTTGCCGACGATCGCCATGTCCTTCATCTCACGCATGTGTTCGATGCGGATCACGTCGCGGTTGCCGGTGGTGGTGATGAAGATGTCCGCCGTCGAGACCACGTCTTCCAGCGTGACAACTTCGAAGCCGTCCATCGCCGCCTGCAGGGCGCAAATCGGGTCGATCTCGGTCACTTTCACCCGGGCGCCGGCACCCCGCAGCGAAGCGGCCGAACCTTTGCCGACATCGCCATAGCCGCAGACCACGGCGACCTTGCCGGCCATCATCGTGTCGGTGGCGCGGCGGATGCCGTCGACCAGGCTTTCCTTGCAGCCGTATTTGTTGTCGAATTTCGATTTGGTGACACTGTCGTTCACGTTGATCGCCGGGAACGGCAGGTGGCCTTTTTCCATCATCTTGTAGAGACGATGCACGCCGGTGGTGGTTTCCTCGGAGACGCCTTTGATCATGTGGCGCTGTTTGACAAACCAGCCCGGGCTTTCTTTCATCCGCTTCTTGATCTGGGCGAAGAGAGCCACCTCTTCTTCGGACTGCGGGGTCTCGATCAGATCGGTTTCCCCTTCCTCGACCCGCGCGCCCATCAGAATGTAAAGCGTCGCATCGCCGCCATCGTCGAGGATCATGTTACAGCCACCTTCCTCGAACTGGAAGATGCGGTCGGCATAGTCCCAGTATTCCTCGAGCGTTTCGCCCTTGATGGCGAAGACCGGCGTACCGCCGGTAGCAATGGCGGCAGCGGCATGGTCCTGGGTCGAGAAGATGTTGCACGAAGCCCAGCGCACGTCGGCCCCCAGCGCCACCAGCGTGTCGATCAGAACAGCGGTCTGAATGGTCATGTGGAGAGATCCGGCGATCCGCGCCCCTTTGAGCGGTTGCGCATCGCCGTATTCTTCCCGCAGCGCCATCAGGCCGGGCATTTCCGTTTCGGCAATGGCGATTTCCTTTCGGCCGAACTCGGCCAGGTTGATGTCTTTGACGATATAGTCCTGGGTCACCTCGGGTGCCTCCGTGAAAGTCCTGTTGCCCGCGGGTTATCATTCCGGAACAGATCAGGCAATGTCGCTCACTGCCAGATCCGAGCGTCCGTTGCGTCGCGCCTTGTGACACAAACCAATGAGTGCTGTTGTCCTTGAAGTTCATCCATTCGGACCGGTCTGCGTCACGGAAGAGCGGAAGGGTTCAGTGCAGACGCTTCAACGGTTTTCAGCCCTGTGCATCGCCATGGCCATGGCGCGGTTCGGATTCGATGGGTCTGCGGAGGCATCCGACTGCGATGGCCTGATCCAGTCGATGCGCGACCGGCTGGCCAAGGGGCGGGCCTTTCTCGTCCAGATCCCCAAGGCCGGAGAGCGCGGCGGATTTACGAACTATCTCGCGACGCGGCAAAAGGCCGAACCTGCCTAAAGGATCATCCTGCTTCTGGCGGAATGGCGCAGGCTCGAGGCGGACATTTCCGATCTGCAAAACATGGCCGCACAGTCGCAGGGATCGGCAGACGGCTCCGCATCGTCCGGCGCGACTTCCGGATCCGATACCGCAGGTCTTTCGACCCAACCGGTCACACAAACAGCCTTCGATCCGGATCGCTGCATGCAGTTTGCCGGCGTCGATCGGCTGTATGTTCTGGGCGAGAAAGCCAAAATCTCCTAAGGTGCCGGTGCACACAGCGTCACCCCTAGCGGCGACTTTTACGGTCATCAGACCAGCTACACCATTGCCTGGACCGCTCCGCCGGAAATTATTTGATCAGGTCAGAAAATCGATATCGGACTGAACGTCCAGGGCACACCGATTCCAGATGCTGGCCGGGATGCATTGGCCGCGATCAGCCTAAGCGGGCTGCGGTTCGGCGAGACCGCGTGCGCCGAGCGGATGAATATTGGCTTTTCCTAGCACGGCTCGACCCTTGCACCGGATCAGTCGTCGCACTCGAATTCGTGCTCCTACACGCTGCCGGATATCTCCTCGGGATCGCAGAAACTACCAATGTTCGAAGCGAACATGAGCACCTCTCCCGGTTTCGGCAAAGTCATCTGCTTCTACGAATGAGCCGCCTGCCGCGAGTGGTCAGCCCTCGATGCCTGGGCGCATCGCGTCCGGTCCACGTTCGATCCAGTCCGTGCCGGTCGCCAGGATGCAGCTCATCCCGTCGGCCCTGGTGGTGATCACGGTGAAGGTTCCGGTTTCGGGAGAGGCCCAGACCTCGATCATGGTGGCGGTGTCGTGAAGCCCGCCGGCGGTCAATTGTTCGGCGTAGTCATGTTGCAGGCGCGACACGACATGCGCGCGGGCGGCGCAGTCCTCGGCGTGGGCCGGGAATGAGGTAACCAGCGCACCAAGGCCAAGCCCAACAGCGATCAGACGCTTGAACATCGTTTTCCCCTTTGCTGCTCGGTTTGTCAGGGGCGCGCCGGCTGGAGGGATGGACCGGCGCGCCCGACTGTTTCTTGTTGTTGGGATCTTGGTGCTGTGCATATGGCTTCATTATGTTTTTGCACGTCACCACCGGCAGCTGGCGATCCGATCATGTTGAACCTGCGCCTGGAATGTGGTCTTCCCATGCCGGAATTGTGGCAAAACTGAGGCAAGCTTAACGGATGGCGGAAAATGGCCGGTAGATCTTCCCCACCCCGTGCGTGGCAACGAATGTTGTCGGGACGGCGGCTTGACCTGCTCGATCCCACGCCGATGGATATCGAAATCGAGGACATCGCCCACGGCCTCGCCTTCGTGGCGCGCTGGAACGGGCAAACCTATGGCGACTGGCCATATTCGGTGGCTGAGCATTCACTGCTTGTTGAGGCGATTTTTGCAAGGTTAGAGCCGAGATCGGCGGCGAAATGGCGGTTGGCGGCACTGCTGCACGACGCCCCGGAATACGTGATCGGCGACATGATTTCGCCGGTGAAAGCAGCAGTGGGACCAGGCTATGGCGCGCTCGACGAACGGTTGAGTGCGGCGATCCATATCCGCTTCGGTCTGCCGGCGGCGGTACCGGTGGCGGTGAAGAAGAAGATCAAGGCGGCCGACCGGGTCTCGGCCTGGATGGAGGCAACACAGATCGCAGGATTCACCAGGGCCGAGGCCGACAAGTTCTTCGGCAAGCCCGATCCGCGGCTGACCGAAGGACTCGACATCCATCTGCGTCCGCCGGTCGAAGTGCGGCGCGATTTCACCACCCGACACGAGGCGCTTCTGGCCGAAATGGGACCGGCACGATGATCCATGTCCGCCGTGCGGCCCCTGCCGACACGCGGGCTATGGCCGAGCTACTGAACGCGATTATCGAAAAAGGCGGCACCACGGCTCTATCAGAGACTGTTTCGGCCGAACTCCTGTCAGACTGGATGGCCGGTGACGGTGTGCGCGGAGCCTGGCACGTGGCCGAGGACGAAGGTGGCGCGCTTTTGGGGTTCCAATGGATCGGCCCGCGTGACGACCTGCCGACGGATGCATGCGACATCGCCACCTTCGTCAAGCCGGGACAAACCCAGCTGGGGATCGGCTCGCAACTGTTCGAGGCAACGAAATCCGCCGCCCGGGCCCTGGGCTATGAATGGATCAACGCCGCAATCCGTGCGGACAACGCCGGAGGTCTCGCCTATTACCAGTCACGCGGGTTTGAGGACTGGAAGCGGCCCGGGAATGTGTCTCTGATCAACGGCAAAACGGCGAACCAGGTCTTCAAGCGCTACGACCTGGGGTAGCGGCTTTCTCGTCGCGCTCAATGATAGCGCGGCAGGGTCGTGACCGACCGGGTGCATCCTCTGCCGGATCCCGCGCCGGTCGCGGGATGGTACCCGGCCGCTAACGCGGGCTGCGTTTGGCCAAGATCCGTTGCAGTGTCCGGCGATGCATGTTGAGCCGCCGCGCTGTCTCGGACACGTTGCGGTCGCACAGCTCGTAAACCCGCTGGATATGCTCCCAGCGCACACGATCGGCGCTCATTGGGTTTTCCGGCGGCGGTGGCAACTCGTTTTCACCTGCCAACAGGGCATTCGTGATGTCCTTGGCATCGGCGGGTTTCGAAAGATAGTCGGTCGCCCCAATTTTCACCGCCGCGACAGCGGTGGCGATGGCGCCATAGCCTGTCAGCACGACGACCCGGCAGTCAGGGCGCTTCTCGCGCAGCACTTCGACCACGTCGAGCCCGTTGCCATCCTCAAGCCGCAGGTCGCAAACCGCGTAAGCCGGGGGCCGGGCAGTCGCGATGGCCTTGCCGGCAGCAACCGAGCTTGCGGTTTCCACTTCGAACCCGCGTTTTTCCATGGCTTTTGCCAAGCGACGCAGGAAAGGCTCGTCATCATCGACGATGAGAAGCGAATTATCCTCACCGATTTCCATGAGCTCTTCGGACAAACCGGACTCCTCTCCGTTCGCGCAATCCTTTCCAGCGGTTTTATCCCGCGTCTGGGCTTGCGTCAAACAAAGCGCACACTCAGCGCGCGTCGAGGAAACATCCGATCCGGTCGGCCGTCTGTTCCGGTGTCTCGTCACGCCTGAAAAGACCGACCAACCCTTCACCGGGAAAGACAAGATAGCTCCACGTGGAATGGTCGATCAGGTAATATTCCTCGTCGCCCTCTTCAGGCTCCTGCTTCTTGTAGTAGGTACGATAGGCCTGGCTGGCCGCGGCCACCTGTTCGTGGCTGCCGGTCAGGCCAAGATAGCGCGGCGTTTCCAGGTTGCCTGAGACGGAATCCACGCCATCGATGATCGAATCCAGGGTTTCCGTGAAACTGCGCAGCATCTCGGGCGTATCGCGGTCCGGATCGACCGAGATGAAGATCGGTTTGATCGTCTTGCCGCGTTGATCGAGAATCCCGACCGCCTCGGCGTTGCGCGAATTGTCGAGCGGACAGACATCCGGGCAGAAGGTGTAGCCGAAATAAAGCAGCGACGGCTGGTCGATCACCTCTTCGCTGGACACGGTCTTGCCGTTGAAATCGACAAGGGTGAACGGCCCACCGATCGATCCGACGCCGCCGGCGGCCTGGGTCGTGCGGCATTGGGCATATTTGTCATCCGGACCCCAGCCGCCCATGGTGAGCGTCACCATCGCCACGATTAGCAGGACAACGGCAACGACGGCGCCCCAGGCATAGTATTTCGTCACTGCATTCTCCTTTCGCGGGCTGAACCTGCCATTGATCGGGCCTCGCGTCACATCTATCAATCGTGGGACGGGATGCAATTGGACGAAGGCGCGCAGATGGCAGACGCGGCAATGAGCCTCATCGGAGAGCGGCAGCGCGGTAACTGGATCAGGCTGCGCACCGTGATCTGGCTGCGCTGGGCGGCGATTATCGGCCAGTTCGCGGCGCTGATGGTGGCGCAGCACTACTACCGCCTGCATCTCGAGGTCGGTCTGTTTTATCTTGTGATCGGGCTAGCGGCGATCGCCAACCTGGTGGCGATGTTCATCTTTCCCGAAAACAAGCGGCTCTCGGAGCGCGAAAACCTGCTGATGGTTCTGTTCGACCTGCTGCAGCTTTCGGCGCTGCTCTACCTGTCCGGGGGCCTCAACAACCCGTTCGCGCTTCTGATCGTTGGGCCGGTCACCGTCTCGGCCGCGGCTCTGTCGACTCGCAGCACCGTATTCCTGGGGGCAACGGCGATCCTGATCGTGTCGCTTCTGTCCACCTTCCATCTACCGCTAAGGACTGCCGAAGGCTTCATCCTGCAGATCGGCGAACTGTTCGTCTTCGGCAACTGGGCGGCCATCGTGATCGCGGTGGTGTTCCTGGCGGTCTATGCCCGGTGGATTTCGTCGGAAATCTATTCGATGTCCGAAGCGCTGCAGGCGACTCAAATGGCCCTGGCCCGCGAACAGAAATTGTCGGACCTGAGCGGGGTGGTGGCGGCCGCGGCGCATGAGCTCGGGACCCCGCTGGCGACCATCAAGCTGACCTCGTCGGAACTGATGGAAGACCTGGCCGATCAGCCGGATCTTCTGGAAGATGCGGCTCTGATCAACCAGGAAACCGATCGTTGCCGCGATATCCTGCGCTCGATGGGCCAGGCCGGAAAAGACGACCTTTACATGCACAAGGCACCGCTGATCACGGTAGTGGAAGAGGCCGCCGCACCGCATATGGACCGCGGCAAGACAATCCATTTCGAAACCATGTCGCATCTGGGCACCGAGCTGCCCCAGCCGATGATCGCGCGACGGCCGGAGATCGTGCACGGGCTGCGCAACCTGATCCAGAACGCGGTGGACTTCGCCGACGCAAATGTCTGGGTCGGCACCGACTGGTCCAAAGGCAAGATCACCGTGCGCATCCAGGACGACGGCCCTGGCTATCCGACACAACTGATCGGACGTATCGGCGATCCGTTCATGCGCCGCAGCAAGCGGGACCGGGCGGCACGGCCGGCATACGAGGGCATGGGTCTCGGGTTGTTCATCGCCAAGACCCTGCTGGAACGCACGGGCGCCGATCTGACCTTCGCCAATGGCGCCGATATGCAGAATGCCGATGCCCTGTGCACCGAGCGGTGCGGCGCCTTGGTCGTGGTTAGCTGGCCGATTGCTAAAATCGACGCGCGTTTCGGCGAAGGCGCCATGCCGCTGGGCCAGAACAAGCCGTTCGAAACCTGACCTTCAGGCCGGTGTCCACCGACATCGAGGGATCCAGCCCGTGTCGGACCACGACGCCTGGACGTTCAAAGAAAACTCCGGAAAAACCTGGGCACCCCGGACCGTTTACCGGTTGTTAACCCTTTCCCGACACCTTCAACACGGGTCCGACGCGCGTGTTGGGGACAAAAGAGGATGGGGATGGGATTGATGAGCTTCGCCGCAATGGCGGCGCTGTGTCTGACAACGGCACTTTTGGCGTTGATGCTGTTTTCGCGACTCGGCGGTCGCGGCACCCACCGCGACACCCGTCCGGAAAGTGCCCTGTGCTTTCTGCTCGACGGTGATGACATCGCCCATGCCACTGCTGCGGGCAATCAGGTACTCAGCGAAACCAGCACAAGGAAGGCGCGTGACTGGTATTCGATCTGGCGCGGGTTTGCCCAGCGGTTTCCCGATCTTCCGAACACCGCAGAAGAAGCCTTTAAACTGGCCCCGGCGAGGCTGCAGGCAAGAGATTCCGAAGATCCGGCGCATCTGTTGCTGGAACCGGTAAGGGGCAAATTGCGGGTCGAGCTGTTCGATCCGGTACATCCGACCTCGGCCGACCGGCATCTGCGTATCCATCATCTCGAACGGCTCACCCACGTCGAAATGATGGCCAACATGTTCCCAATTCCGGTCTGGTCACAATCGGACAAGGGACGGATCGACTGGGGCAACAAAGCTTATTTCGACCTGGCGGAGCGGGCCGGTTGCCCGGCGAAAGACGCGGTCCTTCCTGATTTCGATTTGCTTATCGACGCGGAAGAAGGCAGCAAAAACGAACGCCGGATGTTACAGGACCGCAGCAGCGGACGATCGCATTGGTTCAGCATCACCAGGTCGTGGACCGGCAACGGTCATACCCTTGGGTTCGCCATCGATATCGACGCCCTGATCGAAGCCGAGGTCGCCCAGCGCAAGTTCGTACAGACCCTGACCAAGACCTTTGCCCAGCTTTCCACCGGACTCGCGATTTTCGACCGCGAGCGCCAACTCGCTTTGTTCAACCCGGCGTTGGTCGACCTGCTGGCGCTGCCCGCCGACTTTCTGTCGGCCCGTCCGACACTGCTGACCTTTTTCGATACCCTGCGCAACAACCGGATGATGCCCGAACCCAAAGATTATGCCAACTGGCGGCATCAGATCACCGATCTGGTGATTGCCTCGGTCGACGGGCGCTATCACGAGACCTGGACCCTGCCTTCGGGCCTGACCTACCGCGTCACCGGGCGGCCTCATCCTGATGGTGCCATCGCACTTCTGTTCGAGGACATCTCGGCAGAAGTGTCGCTCACCCGGCGGTTCCGCTCGCAACTGAATCTGGGGCAGTCGGTGATCGACACGCTGGACGAGGCGATCGCAGTTTTTTCCGACACCGGCGTTTTGACCATGTCGAACGAGGCGTTTCGCGCCCTCTGGTACGTCGACCCGGATACGAGTTTTGCCGAGTTCACAATCCGCGATGCCCTGCGGCAATGGCAGACCCTTGCCGCAGGAGGGCCTTTCTGGGAAAGGTTGCGTGACTATTTCGGCAACCCGAATGACCGGTCGGAATGGTTCTCTGACGTCACAATGAATTCGGGCGACAGCCTGGAATGTCGCGTGGCCCCGATTTCAGGCGGTGCGACGCTGGTCGGGTTCCGTCTGCGGCCGGTTCTCGAGCCGGCCAAGACCACGGCCGGTGACGACAGCACCTGAGGCTGCGCGCCGGGCGATCGGGCTTGCAGCGCGGGGCAGGGCGGGTAATCTCGCGCCATGCCGGTTGCCCCGTTTCACCTGACCCTGCCCTCGCCCGAACTGACCGCACGGCTGGCCGTGCGGATCGGGTCGCTGTTGCGGCCGGGTGATGTGATCTTGCTGTCTGGCGGAATCGGCGCCGGAAAGACGCATTTCGCGCGCGCGCTGATCCAGTCATTGCAGACGGTACCCGAAGATGTGCCTTCGCCGACCTTCACGCTGGTGCAGGTCTATGACACAGAGAAAGGCGAGCTTTGGCACAGCGATCTCTACCGGCTGAGCCACCCTGACGAAGTGATCGAACTGGGCCTGGTCGAGGCTTTCGAATCCGCAATCTGCCTGATCGAATGGCCCGACCGGCTGGGCGATCTGGCGCCGCACAGCGCGTTATCACTGAGCTTTTCCCTGACAGAGGCCGAAGACAGTCGCGAGCTGGATGTCAGCTGGACCGATCCGGATTGGGCCGCACGGCTGGAGGGGCTTGCCGATGTCGCCGCGTGACGGGTTGGCCCGAATGTTTCTCGAGGCGAACGGCTGGGCCGCGGCCGCCCGCGCACCGCTGGCCGGCGATGCCTCGAACCGCCGCTACGAGCGGCTGTCGCATCCGAGGCTTGGATCGGCTGTTCTGATGGACGCGCCGCCGGACAAAGGCGAAGACGTCCGGCCTTTCGTGCGTATTGCCACGCACCTGACGTCGTTGGGTCTGTCTGCCCCCCGTATTCTGGCGCAGGACGAGGCGCAGGGGTTCCTGCTGCTGGAAGACCTCGGCGACGGTCTTTTTGCGCGGGTGATCCGAGATGACCCGACACTGGAGCGGCCGCTTTACGAGGCGGCGGTGGATGTTCTCCTGTCGCTGCATCGCGCGCCATTGCCGCAAGACCTGACGGCCTACGCACCGCCGCTCATGACCGATATGGCCGCCCTTGCGTTCGACTGGTACGGCACCCATGGCGACAGGCCGAACGCGACAGCGCGCGCAGCATTCACTGCCGCCTTCCTGCCGCTTCTGGAAAAGAGCGCCGGCGAGCAATCGGTTCTGATCCAGCGTGACTATCACGCCGAGAACCTGATTTGGCTGCCCGACCGCAAAGGCCCGGCGCGGGTCGGGTTGCTGGATTTCCAGGACGCGATGACCGGGCATCCGGCCTATGATCTGGTATCGCTTCTCCAGGACGCCCGCCGTGACGTACCGCGAGAGATCGAAGCCGGGATGATCGCTCGGTATCTCGCCATATCAGGCCTTAACAGAGACGTTTTCGACGCTGCCTACCATCTTCTGGGCGCGCAACGGAACCTCCGGATCATCGGGGTGTTCGCCCGGCTTTGTCTGCGCGACGGCAAGGCACATTACGTTGATCTGATCCCGCGGGTCTGGGGTCTGCTTATGCGTGATCTCGACCATCCGGCACTGACCGCGGTGGCGCCGCTGCTGCAAAACTCCCTACCCGCCCCGAACCCTGACCTTCTCAGATGGCTGAAGAAAAGATGCGGAACCATCCAGACGCTCTGATGCTGTTTGCGGCCGGGTTCGGCACGCGGATGGGGTCGCTCACCGCTGAGCGGCCGAAGCCAATGATCGAAATTGCGGGGCGACCACTGATCGATCACGCTCTCGAACTGGTGGAGCCGTTGCAGTTGTCCCGCATCGTGGCCAATCTCCATTATTTACCCGAGCCGCTGATCGCCCATCTCGAACCGCGCGGCGTCGCCCTCTCGCTGGAAGAGCCGGAAATACTCGAAACCGGCGGCGGGCTGCGGCGCGCGTTGCCGTTGTTGGGCGAGGGACCGGTTTTCACCATGAACACCGATGCGATCTGGCGCGGGCCAAATCCACTGGAATTGCTGCGCGGGGCGTGGAACCCGGATATCATGGATGCGCTTCTGATGTGCGTCCCACAAGGCAACGCCTTCGGTCATGCCGGCGCGGGCGATTTCCTGCTGGACAAGGCCGGCCGCCTGAGCCGCGGGCCGGGCCACGTCTATGGCGGCGTTCAGATCATCAAGACCGACGCGCTGCACGAGATTGGGAAAAGCGCTTTTTCCCTGAACCTGCTCTGGAACCTGATGCACGATGCCGGGCGACTCTTCGGGCTGGAATATCCGGGGCGCTGGTGTGATGTCGGTCGGCCAGACGGCATTGCGCTGGCCGAGCGCCTATTGGAGCGGGGCGATGTTTGAGCCGCAGGACAAAGCCCGGGTTTTCGCCCTGGCGCCGGGGGTCGATTTTCCGCACGCATTGGTGGACGGGCTGACGACACGAACCAGCGACAACGGGCCGCTCGCTCTGGCGCGAGTCGAATTGATCGTTAACACCCGCCGCATGGCACGCCGTATCCGCGCGCTGTTCGATGCGGGACCGGCAACGCTTTTGCCGCGCATTCGACTCGTCACTGATCTCGGCGAAGATGTCGCACTGGATCGGATTCCACCTGCTGTGTCGCCGCTGCAGCGACGGCTGGAACTGGTACAGCTGGTGGCCCGATTTCTTGATGCCGCGCCCGATTTCGCGCCACGTTCGGCGCTCTACGATCTGGCCGACAGCCTTGCGGCGCTGCTGGCCGAGATGCAGGGCGAGAGTGTCCCGCCTGACCGGATCGCAGAGCTTGAAACCGAGGATCAGTCGGGTCACTGGGCACGGACAACCGCCTTCCTGTCGATTGTTCAGCAATATTGCGACGCCAGCCATGCGGCGCCCGATCCCGAGGCGCGGCAGCGACGGATCGTCGAACACCTGGCGCAGAAATGGAAAACATTCCCGCCCACGCATCCGGTGATCGTGGCCGGATCGACCGGATCGCGCGGCACGACGCAGCTTCTGATGCAGGCCGTTGCGAAATTACCGCAAGGGGCGCTGGTGCTGCCAGGGTTCGACTTCGACATGCCCGAGGCGCTTTGGGCCGAACTCGACGACGCCGCGCTTGCCGAAGACCACCCACAATACCGCTTCCGGACCCTGATGCGTGGCCTGGATCTCGCGCCTGTCGACATCCGGCCCTGGAGCGCGGCGCCACCACCCTGCCCGGCCCGCAACCGTCTGATCTCGCTGGCGCTGCGGCCGGCCCCGGTGACCGACCAGTGGCTGCGCGACGGCCCGATGCTGAAAGGTCTCGACACCGCCACGCGCGGCGTCACGCTGGTAGAGGCGCCCGGCGCCCGGGAAGAGGCGCTGGCGATCGCGCTGCGGCTACGCCAGGCGGCCGAGGATGGGCAGAAAGCGGCTCTGATCACGCCCGATCGCATGCTGACGCGTCGGGTCACCGCGGCGCTCGACCGCTGGAGTATCAAGCCCGATGACAGCGCCGGGGAACCGCTGCAACTGTCGCCCATCGGTCGGCTGATGCGCCATGTGGCGGTTCTGTTCGAGGAGCGGCTGACGGCCGAGAGCCTGCTCACCATCCTGAAGCATCCGCTGACCCATTCCGCCGCCGGGCGAGGCGATCATCTCCGGTTGACGCGCGAATTCGAACTGCATCTGCGGCGTAAGGGACCACCCTATCCGGACGCGAGGGCTGTGCGCGCCTGGGGCGCGGCGCAGGGTGCGGAGGACTGGGCCAGCTGGGTGGCGGATACCTTCACCGGCCGCGAGCTTCCGGGCGATCTGGCTTTCACCACCCGGCTCGAGGCGCATCTCAACCTCACCATGCTGGCTGTCCAAGGCAGTGACAGCTCGGTCGAGGCTCACCTCTGGGCCCAAGCCGACGGCCAGGCGGCGAAACATCTGATCGACGCTCTACTCGAGGCCGCTCCGGCCGGTGGGGCGCTGTCGGCTTATGACTATGCCGACCTGTTCGGCGCAGTGCTGTCCGGCGGCGAAGTGCGCGAGGTCGAGACACCACATCCCGACATCCTGATCTGGGGCACGCTCGAGGCGCGGGTGCAGGGCGCCGACCTGCTGATCCTTGCCGGTCTGAATGACGGTAACTGGCCCGAAGCGCCCAGCCCCGATCCCTGGCTGAACCGCAAAATGCGTCTCGAGGCGGGTCTGCTCCTGCCCGAGCGCCGAATCGGGCTGTCAGCCCACGATTTCCAGCAGGCCGTGGCTGCGCAAGAAGTGTGGCTGACACGCGCAACCAGATCCGACGAGGCGGAAACCGTGGCCTCACGCTGGCTGAACCGACTGACAAACCTTCTCGCCGGACTGCCCAAACAAGGCGGTGCAGCGGCGCTTGAGGCGATGCGAGACCGCGGGCGGCACTGGCTGGCGCTGGCCGCGGCAACGGAAGACACCGCCGAGGCACGCGCCGTGCCGCGCCCGGCGCCGCGCCCACCGGTGGCGGCCCGGCCAAGGAAGCTGTCCGTCACCGAAATCCAACGCCTGATTCGTGATCCCTATGCGATCTATGCCCGTCATGTCCTGAAGCTGCGCCCGCTCGAGCCGCTGATGCGCACACCGGATGCATTGGTGCGGGGGATCGTCACCCATGACGTGATGGAACGGTTCATCAAGGACAGCGTCGCCGGCGCGCCGCTTTCCCGCGATCGGTTGATCGACACCGCGCGCGCGGTGCTCGAGGCCAAGGTTCCCTGGCCGGCGGCCCGGCTGATGTGGCTGGCACGGCTCGAGCGCGTGGCGGACGCCTTCCTGAGCGACGAACGTCGCAGACGCGAAACCGGTGATCCGGTCGCGTTCGAACGAGACGGCGCACTCCCTATGACGGCGCCAGAATTCGCCCTGACCTGCCAGGCGGACCGGATCGATCGCGGTGCCACCGGCGGCTTGCGGATCTACGACTACAAGACCGGCGCGCCGCCGTCGAAAGACCGCCAGACACATTTCGACAAGCAGCTCTTGTTAGAGACTGTTATTGCCGAAAACGGTGGTTTCTCGGGCCTTGAACCGGCGCCGGTCGAAACTGCCTGCTATATTGGGCTGGGCACCCGACCCGGCGAGGTGCCCGCGCCGATCGGCGAGGAGCCGCCCGAGAAGGTCTGGGCTGAATTCCGCGCCCTGATCGCCAGCTACCTGTCTCCCGATCAGGGCTTTCTGTCACGCCGCGCGATGTTCGAAGCGAGGGAAAGCGGCGACTATGATCAGTTGGCCCGGTTCGGGGAGTGGGACATCACGCAGGAACCGGTGGCGGAGGATTTGACATGACCTCAGCGAACGCAATTCCTTACGATGACGCCACCCGCGCCCAGATCTATGCCGCCCGGCCGGACCGCTCGACCTGGCTGTCGGCCAATGCCGGGTCCGGCAAGACGCGGGTGCTGACCGACCGCGTCGCCCGACTGCTGCTGGACAAGGTAAATCCGCAGCACATTCTCTGCTTGACCTATACCAAGGCCGCCGCGTCGGAAATGCAGAACCGGCTGTTTGCACGGCTTGGGGAATGGGCGATGCTGCCGGATAAGGGCCTGCAGAAGCAATTGCGTGATCTCGGTGTCACCGAGACGGTTTCGCCGGAAAAACTCGCCGATGCCAGGCGGCTGTTCGCCCGCGCCATCGAGACGCCGGGCGGGCTGAAAATCCAGACGATTCACGCCTTCTGTTCATCGGTCCTGCGACGCTTCCCGCTCGAGGCGCAGGTTTCACCGCGTTTCACCGAAATGGACGATCGCGCCGCCGCCCTGTTGCGGCAGGATATTCTCGAGACCATGGCGGAAGGCGAGGACCGCCCGCTGGTCGCAGGTATCGCCGCCTATCTCGGCGGGGATGACGGGCTCGACCAGCTCACCGCCGAAATCTGCGGCCGTGCCGAGGCATTTGCCGAGGATGTCAGCTTCGATACGCTGCTGGTGTCTGTCGGGCTGGCCCCGGATTTCGACGAGGCGGCGCTGCAGGCAGAGGTTTTCACCGGTGACGAGCCAGAGATCCTGGCTGCGCTGATGCCGGTGCTGCGGGCCGGCTCGACGAACGATGTGAAAGCCGCCGAAAAGCTCGATCAGATCGGCTCGTTCAATCTTGAAGCTCTACCGATCCTTGAGTCCGTTTTCCTGACGGGCGCCAAGGCAAAAATCCCGTTTTCAGCCAAGACAGGCTCTTTCCCGACCAAGAACAGCCGCGACAGTCTCGGCCCGGCGGTAGACCAACTGAATGCCCTGATGCAGCGGGTCGAAACTGCGCGCGGCAAGCGGATCGCCCTGGCCGCGGCGCGACAGAGCCTGGCGCTGCACCGCTTTGCCCGGGTTTTTCTGCGCCGTTTTGCGGCGCGGAAGCAGGCACGCGGCTGGCTCGATTTCGATGATCTGATCCAGCGCACACGGTTGCTCCTGAACGACCCGCGCGTCGCTGCCTGGGTGCTTTACCGGCTGGATGGCGGGATCGACCATATCCTGGTCGACGAGGCGCAGGACACTTCGCCGGCGCAGTGGAACGTGATCGAGCGGCTGGCCCAGGAGTTTACCGCCGGGATCGGTGCCCGGGCGGAGGTGCTGCGCACCATTTTCGTGGTCGGGGACAAGAAGCAATCGATTTATTCCTTCCAGGGCGCCGACCCGCGCGAGTTTGACCGGATGCAGGCGGAGTTCACCGCGCGGCTTCGGGAAACCGGTCGGCCGTTGAAAACCGCGGTTCTGAAATACTCTTTCCGCTCGGCCGCCGCGATCCTGATGCTGGTCGACAAAACCTTCGAAGACCGAACCAACGCGGGTTTTGCCGCCGATCAGACCCACAAGGCCTTTTTCGATGCCATGCCGGGACGGGTCGATCTCTGGCCGGTGGTCGAGAAAACCGAGAAGCCCGAGAAAAAGGACTGGCATGATCCGGTCGACATGCTGGGCCCGGATGAGCCGGTGTCGATCCTCGCCCGGCAGATCGCGTCAGAGATCGCCGCGATGATCAGACAGGACCGGATTCCGGTGAAACAGGGTCGAAATGGCGCGTTTGCGCTGCGCCCGGTGCATGCCGGAGATTTCCTGATCCTGGTGCAACGCCGCTCCGAGCTGTTTCACGCGATCATTCGCGAATGCAAGGCGCGCGGCCTGCCGATAGCCGGGGCCGACCGGTTGCGGATTGGTGGGGAATTGGCCGTGCGCGACATCGCTGCGCTGCTGCAGTTCCTGTCGACGCCCGAAGACGACCTGTCGCTGGCCACGGTGTTGAAGTCGCCGCTTTTCGGCTGGACCGAGCAGCAATTGTTCACCCTGGCGCACGGGCGCAAGGGATACCTCTGGGAATCCCTACGCGCCGCCGCCGGCCAGCATCCCGCCACCCTGGCGGTACTCGACGATCTGCGTTCCGCAACCGACTTCCTACGACCCTTTGACCTGATCGAGCGTATCCTCACCCGGCACGACGGCCGGCGGAAGCTGCTGGAACGGTTGGGACGCGAAGCCGAGGACGGCATCGATGCGCTGCTGGCGCAGGCGCTGGCCTACGAGCACGCCTCGGTGCCCTCGCTGACTGGGTTCCTGGTCTGGCTGGAAACCGACGAAGTCGAGATCAAGCGACAGATGGAAAGCGCCGGCCGCCAGATCCGGGTGATGACGGTGCACGGCGCCAAGGGGCTGGAGGCTCCGATCGTGATCCTGCCCGACACCGCGAAGCGTGACATTCGCATCCGCGACGCGCTGCTGCAGGGCGACCATGTCTTCTGGCGGCCACCCGGTGACGACACCCCGCCCGAGCTTGCCCGGCTGATCGAAGCGCGCAAGGCACGCGAAGCCGAGGAGCGCGAGCGGCTGCTTTACGTAGCGATGACGCGGGCCGAAACATGGTTGATCGTGGCCGCGGCGGGTGATGTCGGCGACGACGGTGAGAGCTGGTATCAGAAAATCGCCGCCGCAATGGTGGCTCAAAGCGCCGAGCCACGTGACTTTGCCCAAGGCCCAGGTTTGCGGCTGGATCACGGCAATTGGGCTGGGTTAGAGCCGGTTTCCAGCGAGGAGCCGGTCCCCGTCAGCGTCGCGTTACCGGACTGGGTCACGCGACCGGCCCCGTCTGTCGAACTGCGGCCGAAGACCCTGTCACCGTCGGATCTGGGCGGCGCCAAAGCCCTGCCCGGAGAGGCCGGGCTCGATGAAGAGGCGGCGCTGCGATACGGGCGGCAGCTGCATCTCATGCTCGAAATCCTGCCTGCGCATCCGCCGCAAGACTGGGCCGATCTGGCGGCCCGGCTTCTTGCAGAAGGGCCGGATGCGGCCCACGGCGACGACTTGCTGGCGCTTCTCGAAGAAGTGCAAACCGTGTTGCGCCAACCCGGGCTTTCGTCGCTCTTCGCCCCAGATGCTTTGGCAGAGGTTCCGGTGAGTGCCGCCCTGCCCGATCTCGGCGGCCGCCGCATTCACGGCGTCATCGACCGGCTTGTGATCCGGGGTGACGAAGTTCTGGCGGTGGATTTCAAGACCAACGCCGTCGTGCCGGAAACGCCGGAGGCCTGCCCTGACGGACTGCTGCGGCAAATGGGCGCTTACGCCGGGGCACTGTCGCAGGTGTTCCCCGGAAAAACCATCCGGGTTGCGCTGCTTTGGACCCGAACCGCGAGCCTCATGCATCTGCCACACGATCTGGTGATGCAGGCCTTGCGCTCCACCCAGATGCTTGACGCTCTGGCAACGGAGACCTAGGTTCGCCCCCAATGCTCGAAACCCCTTTCTCAGGAGAATGACATGGCAACCGTTGCTGTCACAGACGCCACCTTCGACGCCGAAGTGAAGAATTCCGATATCCCCGTCGTGGTGGATTTCTGGGCCGAATGGTGCGGCCCCTGCAAGATGATCGGCCCGGCTCTGGAAGAGCTGGCGGTCGAGATGGGCGGCAAGATCAAAATCGCCAAGGTAAATGTCGATGAAAACCCGATGTCGCCGGCGCAACTGGGCGTGCGCGGCATCCCGGCGCTGTTCATCTTCAAAAATGGTGAAGTGGTGGCCAACACTGCCGGCGCTCGGCCCAAGGCACAACTGCAAAGCTGGATCGAAAGCGCGATCTGAGCCTGTTCGCACAAGGTTGACGGAAAGCCCTGCCCCGGCGGCAGGGCTTTGTCGTTATACCGGCCAGCCAAAGCCGCGCAGCCGGGCGGCAATCTTCTCTTCCGCCTCGGGACGGCCCGCATTGATCGCCATCTTTTGCAGAAACCACCAGACATAGGCATCGAAATCCGGGTGGTGGAGGGGAGCGGCCCGTATCGCCTTGGCGGGGCTGCTGTCATAGGGCTTGAGGGCGATGTGATGAAAATCGATCCGGCCAAACAGCACCAGGGGTTTAGCGAAGACATACCCGGCCAGTCCCACGGACGAGTTTTGCGTCACGACATAATCGCAGCCCGGCAATAGTGTCGCCATCCCGCCCATCTGCACGGCAAAGCGCGGGTTTCGGTGTTCTAGCTTGTCGAGCGCCGCAATATCCTCGGCGCTGTAACGCTCGCCGGGATGAAGGCAGGCGAAGACCGGTCGGTCGCGATCATGGGCGAGCACGGCGCGGATCATCTCGATCGGCGTGCAGGATTGGAACGAACGCCGCTCGAGCAGCCGTCCCTGCAAAGGAATGTAGACGTGGCCGGTTGGGCCAGGCGCCCAGCCTTCGAACCACTTCCTGCGCCAGCGATTGACAAAGCTCGCGGCGTCGCGGGCGGGCACATCGGCAGGGTCGAAAACCGCTTTGGCAACATCGAAGTCCCAACGCTTCGCCGTGCGCTCGATCGACCAGAACGGATAGTAATAAGCGCGCCGCACGGTGACCGCGTTCTGATGCGGCGGCGGATCCATGTGCAAGACCGCGTATTCCTCGGAAGGATCCGAGACCGCAGCCTCTTTGGCATCCCGAAATTTTAGCGTTATGCCCGCGGCGCGGCCGACGGCAGCGACCTTGTTCAGGAAATTGTGCTCTCCCGCTTCGGCGCTCTGTTTCAGGCCGGGCTCGAGATAGAAGCTCATCACACGGGGGCGTTGCATGGTCCACACGCTAGGCCGCAGCCACCCGACGAACAAGCCCACCCTTGCCCCTCCGCCCCCGCGCCGCCATATAGGCCGGGACTACGAAGGAGGCCTCATATGGCAGAGAGCGATTTTCCCGGCTGGCACGGCACCACGATCATCGGCGTCAAGAAAGCCGGCGAGGTGGTGATCGCCGGCGATGGACAGGTCAGCCTGGGCCAGACCGTGATCAAGGGAACCGCGCGCAAGGTGCGGCGGCTGAGCCCCGGCGGCTATGACGTCGTGGCCGGTTTTGCCGGCTCGACGGCGGATGCCTTCACCCTGCTGGAACGGCTGGAGGCCAAACTCGAGGCGACCCCAGGGCAGCTGGCGCGGGCGTCGGTGGAACTGGCGAAAGACTGGCGCACCGATAAATACCTGCAAAAACTCGAAGCGATGCTGATCGTGAGTGACGGCGCTGAGATGTTGGTGATCACCGGTGCAGGGGACGTGCTAGAACCGGAACATGACGTGACCGCCATCGGTTCGGGCGGCAACTACGCGCTGGCCGCGGCGCGCGGCATGATGGACGGCGACATGTCCGCAGAAGAGGTCGCCCGAAAGGCGATGGCAATCGCCGCTGACATTTGCGTTTACACCAACGGCAACCTGACGGTGGAGAAAATCTGTAAATGACCGACCTGACCCCCCGCGAAATCGTCAGCGAGCTGGACCGCTTCATCATTGGCCAGAAGGACGCCAAGCGCGCCGTGGCCGTGGCACTCAGGAACCGTTGGCGGCGCAAGCAGTTGGGCGACGACCTGCGCGACGAGGTCTATCCCAAGAACATCCTGATGATCGGCCCCACCGGCGTCGGCAAGACCGAGATTTCCCGCCGACTGGCGAAGCTGGCGCGGGCGCCGTTCATCAAGGTCGAGGCCACCAAGTTCACCGAAGTGGGCTATGTCGGCCGGGACGTCGAACAGATCGTCCGTGACCTTGTTGATGCCGCGATTTCCATGACCCGCGAGCATATGCGCGAGGACGTCAAGGCCAGAGCCCACCGCGCCGCCGAGGATCGGGTGCTGCGGGCGATTGCAGGGGAAGACGCCCGCGAGGGCACGCTCGAGATGTTCCGCAAGAAGCTGAAGTCGGGCGAGCTCGATGACACGGTGATCGAGCTTGACGTCGCTGACAATTCCAACCCGATGGGTGGAATGTTCGACATTCCCGGCCAACCCGGCAGCCAGATGGGGATGATGAATCTGGGCGATATCTTCGGCAAAGCCTTTGGGGGGCGAACGACACGGCGCAAGATGTCAGTGTCCGAAAGCTATGACCTGCTGATATCGGAAGAAGCCGACAAGCTGCTGGACGACGAAACCGTGAACAAGGCGGCGCTGGAGGCGGTCGAACAGAACGGCATCGTCTTTCTCGACGAGATCGACAAGGTCGCGGCGCGGCAGGAAGCCCGCGGCGGCGACGTCAGCCGCGAAGGCGTCCAGCGCGATCTTCTGCCGCTGATCGAAGGCACAACTGTCTCGACGAAATACGGCCCCGTGAAGACTGACCATATTCTGTTCATTGCCTCGGGCGCGTTCCACATTGCAAAGCCGTCAGACCTGCTACCGGAATTGCAGGGCCGGCTGCCGATCCGGGTCGAGCTGCGGGCGCTGACCGAAGAAGATTTCGTCCGTATCCTGACCGAGACAGATAACGCCCTCACCCGGCAATACACGGCGCTGATGGCCACGGAGTCGGTCAACGTCGACTTCACGGATGATGGCATCGCGGCATTGGCCAAGATCGCGGCCGAGGTGAACCAGAGCATCGAGAACATCGGTGCGCGGCGGCTCTACACCGTGATGGAACGGGTCTTCGAAGAACTTAGCTTCACCGCGCCCGATCGGTCTGGCGAGCAGATTATCGTCGACGGGGCCTTCGTCGACAAGAACCTGGGCGAACTGATGAAATCCACCGATCTCAGTCGTTACGTGCTATGAACATGCGCGATGAAGCGTGTTCTGAGAATCTCGTCGTGGCCCGGCATCCTGGTGTTTGCGCTGGCCGGTGTGTCGATCGTCATCGTCGGGTTTTTCACCTATAACCTTCTGCAAATGAGCATGGCCAACCTGCGGTTTCTGCGCGAACATGGCTGGCTGGCCATCGAGGTGGGCGGGCTTTTGCAGTTTCTGCAATTGCTGATCTACGGTGTGGTCGCGCTGTTCTTCTTCATCCTGTTCAAGATTTGCGAATCCGAGCTCGTGATCCGCTATCGCCGCTGGCAGGATCGCTGATTTCCGCTTTCCTTCGCGGTTGAAAACCGGAACAGAGGACGCATGGGAACCCTGCGCTTCATCCGAGACAACGCCCCGTGGCTGGCGGCCGGGATGTTGCTGACCTTCCTGTCCAGCTTTGGCCAGACGTTTTTCATCTCGATTTTCGCCGGCGAAATTCGGACCGAGTTTGGTCTGACCCACGGGCAATGGGGTGGAATCTATACGCTGGGCACCGGCGCCTCGGCTTTTGTCATGGTCTGGGCCGGCGGGCTGACCGATCATTTCCGGGTGCGGGTGCTGGGCGCCGGAGTCCTGATCCTGCTGGCCGGCGCCTGCCTGTTCATGACTTTCAACACCGCCGCCTGGGCCCTGCCGCTGGTGATCTTCGCGCTGCGTTTCACCGGCCAGGGCATGACCAGCCACATTGCGGTGGTCGCGATGTCGCGCTGGTTCATCGCGACACGTGGACGGGCGCTTTCGGTGGCTACGCTCGGCTTTTCGGCGGGCGAAGCCTTGATGCCGGTTCTGTTCGTGTCGCTCCTGGCGCTCTACGACTGGCGCGTGCTTTGGATCGCCGCGGCTTGTGTCGCGGTTTTGGGGATTCCGGTTCTGCTGGGCTTACTCCGACACGAACGCACCCCGCAAAGTTTCGCCAGATCCGAGGCGACACTGGGCATGCAGGGCCGCCATTGGACCCGGAACCAGGCGCTGAAACACTATCTTTTCTGGTTCATGGTGCCCGCGCTTCTCGGTCCGGCGGCGTTCAACACTGCGTTCTTCTTCCACCAGGTTCATTTCGCCGAGGTGAAAGGCATCGATCATATTGCCCTGGTCGCGTTGTTCCCGTTCTACACGGCCATGTCCATCGGCGTGATGATCCTGGCCGGGCTGGCGCTCGATCAGTTTGGCTCGGCGCGGCTGATGCCGTTCATCCAGCTGCCGATGGTGGCCGGGTTTCTGTCCTTTGCCGTGGTCGGTTCGGTTCCGGGTATCCTGCTGGGGCTGTGTTTCATGGCGGCTTCGACCGGAGCGTTGATGACTTTCCCCAATGCCTTCTGGGCCGAATTCTATGGCACGAAGCACATCGGATCGGTCAAGGCGATGGCGGCAGCGGTGATGGTGCTCGGCTCGGCCATCGGGCCGGGGATCACCGGTGCCGGAATCGATCTCGGGATCGGGATCGAAGTGCAATACGTGATCGTGGCGGGCTATTTCCTGTTCACCACGGCGATGATGTGGATCGGAATCGGCCGGGCGCGCGCCAGCCTACCGGTTGCGGCGTAGATAAACGTAATACGCCCCACCGCCGCCGTGGCTCTGATGCGCCTCAGCCACCTGCAGCACCGCCTGGGCCAGCGGCGGAACGCTCAGCCAATGCGGAACCTGGTGGCGCAGCACGCCGTAGCGCACCGGAATTGGACCGCCTTCATCACGGTGCTTGCCCTTGCCGGTGATCACCAGAACCAATCGCTTGCCATCGGCCTGAGCTTTCAGAACGAACGCCACGAGGCGCAGATGCGCCCGATCCATGGTCATACCGTGCAGGTCGAGCTTGCCCTCGGGCACGATCTTGCCGCGCTTCATGCGGGCGTGAGTCTTACGGTCCATCCGCAACGGCGCCCGCGCCAGACGTTCCGACGGCGTCGGGCTCAGATCGTGCGCAGGCGGTGACGCCGGCTTCTGGCCCATATCAAACGGGTGCAACTCGATGGCGGGGCGTTTCTTTGGTGCCGGTTTGGGCAACGGCGCCTCGTGCGGCTTACCGTCGTGATGCAGCCGGTCAGCAGTTCTGGTCACCTTCCGCCAAAGCTCAACCTCGTCCGGGGACAGCCGTCGCCGTGTCATAGCCCGTCCCTCTCAATACGCGTCGACCGGCAACATCGCATAGGCACGCTGGATCGGCATCAGGACCAGTATCCGACCGGGATCACGCAAACGGCCGGCGGCACGCCCGGCCGCATCGCCGGTGCCGAAGTAGATATCGGCGCGCTGCGCGCCCTTGATCGCCGAGCCGGTGTCCTGCGCGATCATCAGCCGGCGCATCGGCGCCGCACCGCCTTTTTCGATCCAGACCGGTGCGCCCAACGGCACGAAACGCTTGTCCACGGCGATCGAGCGCAGCGCGGTGATCGAGCGGTTCATCGCGCCGCGTGGGCCGTCTTCCGGCGAGACGTTGGTGACTTTGCGGAAAAAGACATAGGACGGATTGTGGTGTAAAAGCTCTGACCCTTCAAAAGGATTCCGGCGCACCCAGTTCTTGATCACCTGCGCCGAAACCTGGTGCGCCTTGTAGATCCCGCGCCGCACCAGTTCGACCCCGATCGAGCGGTACTCGTGTCCATTCGCCCCGGCATAGCCCACCCGGATGTGCCGGCCGTCGGGCAAGCGAATCCGTCCGGAGCCCTGGATCTGAAGGAAGAACAGCTCGACCGGGTCGTCGACCCACGCAATCTCGAGTCCGCGACCCTGCATCACTTCTCCGGTTTCGATCTCGCGCCGGGTGAGCCATTGCCGCGCCGCCCGCGCTTCGGGCGGCATACGGTAGAGGGGATAACGGAAACGGGTCGAAGGATAGAGATCACCGTCAAGCTCGGGTTCAAAATAGCCGGTGAACAGCGCATCATCGCCGTCCTCGATCAGAACCGGCCGGAAGAACAGCTCGAAAAATGCCTTGGCATCCGTCTGGTCGCCGGCCAGCGCGCAAAGCGCACGCCAATCGGCATCGTCCATGTCCTGGCAGGTATTCAGGAAAACGCCGAGCGCTGCGGCGTGGTCATCCTGCTCCCAGCCGTTCAGATCACTGAATTCAAGAATGCTGTATTCAACTTCGGACGCGGCGGCTTTGCTGGTCATGATAAGCCCCGCAATGGCCAGCGCCCGAAGGATCCGCGTCATTCGCCCGTAGCGACAAGTAGCCAGTTCGGATCATCCGAGCCCATCACACGCTCGAACGTCCAGATGTCTTTCTGGCGCTTGATCTTGCCTGCCTCGCCTTCGACGATCTCACCGGCCTTGTTGCGCACAACCGAGGTCAGTTCGCCCACGAAGCGTACCGACACTTCGGCCGTTTTTGTAGCGTCATCAAACTGGGCATCCGCCAGAGAGGTTTCGCGCACACCTACGAAATCAGCCTCGATCTGAAGGCCTTCCTTCTCGCGCGCTTCGACGACCGACGCGAAGGCCTCGTAAACCTCTTCGGCCAGGAACGGCTTGATCGCGGCGAGATCGCCGCGTTCGAACCCCATCAGGATCATCTCATAGGCACCACGGGCCCCCTGCAGGAATTGGGCCACGTTGAAGCTGGATTCGGCCCGCTTCATCTTCGCCAGCGCTTCAGCCGCCGGGCTGCCCTCGTCGACGTGATCGGTAATGTCGTGGTCGGGACCGCCCTCGATAACCTCGAAGTCACGGCTCGGGCCGCTACGTTCGACCGGACGTGGTGCGGGCGGTGTTTCGAAACCGTCGCGGGTGCCAAGAACACTCCTGAGGCGCAGAATCAGGAACACGGCAATTCCGGCCAGAACCAGAAGTTGGATGATGGGCGAGTTCATGTTTTCCTCTTCGCGGCGTGCGCGTCGTTTGCGGCGCATGGAAACGGGCTTGACCTGCACTTATGTATAGAGCGGCGGTGGTCAAGTCCATTGCGCCTTCGAGTTGAGGAGAATGATCATATGTGGCTGCTTTTCGCATTCATCGGCGTACCGCTGATCGAGATCGCGCTGTTTATCAAGCTGGGAGGTGCGATCGGGCTCGGCTATACGCTACTGATCGTGGTGCTGACGGCGGTTCTGGGAACCTGGCTGGTGCGCAGTCAGGGAATCGCCGCGCTGAGCGATGTCCAACGATCATTCAACGAGTTGTCCGATCCCACCGAACCGCTGGCCCACGGCGCTATGATTCTGTTTTCCGGTGCGCTGCTGCTGACGCCTGGGTTCTTCACCGACGCATTGGGATTCGCCCTTTTGGTGCCCGGCGTGCGCCGCGCGGTGTTTCATTGGCTGCGCAAGCGGGTGACGGTGACGCATTTCTCGATGGGGTCGAACATCCCCCCCGATCCGCGTAAGCCCCGCGATCCCGGCCCCGACGACGTGATCGAAGGTGAGTTCACAGAGGTAGATCCGTCAAAACGCCCCACCCACCGGCCTTCGGGGTGGACAAAGCACTAAACTTGGCTCAGTCAGGGGCCGGCTTAACAGATTCCGGGAGAACACCATGGCCGAGACCGGCAATGGGGCCGCAGCCCAGGCCCCGCAGATCCAGCTCAACGTAATCAACCAGTTCGTCCGCGACCTCAGCTTCGAGAATATCCTGGCGCAGAAAGGCGGCCAGGGCGAGGTCCAGCCCGACATTCAGGTGCAGGTCAACCTCGACGCCAAGAAACGCGAGGCTGAAAACCAGTACGAGGTGTCAATCAAGCTCAACATCGAGAACCGCGACAAGACCAATACCGACAAAAAGATCTTCCTGATGGAAATCGACTATGCCGGGTTGTTCTTCATCGCCGGAGTACCGGAAGAGCAGATGCATCCGTTCCTTCTGATCGAATGCCCGCGGCTGTTGTTCCCGTTCCTGCGCCGGATCGTCTCGGATATTTCACGCGACGGCGGCTTCCCGCCGCTAAATCTCGACAATATCGATTTCATGGCACTCTACCGTCAAGAACTTGAACGCCGACAGGCTGCTTCGGGGCAAGCCCCGGCCAACTGACCGGTCAAAATTTCTTCCAAAGCGCGCCGTCGCCCAAGGCCTCGACAAAGGCCGCGTGGGCGGCGGCTTCGTTTTCCGTCAGCCGCGGCGGTAGCGGCACGGGCCGCGGCTGCGGCCGCCAATCACTCCCGGCCGGACCGCCTGCGACGACATGCACCGAAGCTTCGCTCAACCCGAAATCCGGCTGCCGTCCGCCGATCAGCTCCAGATAAACCTCGGCGAGGATTTCACTGTCGAGCAGTGCCCCGTGCAGCGTGCGCGCCGAATTATCGATGTTGAACCGCCGGCACAGCGCATCAAGCGACGCCGGTGACCCGGGATATTTCTTGCGCGCGATCATCAGAGTGTCGATCGCCTGGTCCATTGGCAGCAACGGCAGCCCGACCCAGCCGAGTTCGGCGTTGAGGAATTTCATGTCGAAACTGGCGTTGTGGATCACCAGTTTCGCCTCGCCGACAAACTCGAGAAACTCCTTGGAAATCTGCGCGAAAACCGGTTTGTCGCGCAGGAAATCCTCGCTCAGCCCGTGAACCTCGAACGCGTCTTGCGGCATGTCGCGTTCGGGATTGATATATTGATGATAGGTGTTGCCGGTGGGGACGTGATTCAAAAGCTCGACGCCGCCGATCTCGACGATGCGGTCACCGGTTTCCGGGTCGAAGCCTGTGGTTTCGGTGTCGAGAACGATTTCACGCATGCGTCTTGCCTCGGATGTCGTCGATGATCGCCTCAACCTGTTCGCGCGCATGGTCGAGCGTATCGGTAATGATCACGTAATCGGCCAGAGCGCGTTTCTTCGCATCGGGCACCTGTTTATTCAGAATAGCCTCGAACTGCGCCTCTGTCATGGTGCCGCGCTCGAGCACGCGGCGACGCTGGGTCTCGGCGTCGATCGAAACCACGGCCACCGCGTCCATGCGGGCGTTACCGCCGGTTTCGAACAGAAGCGGAATGTCGAAAACAAGGATATCAGACTCGGCCCGGGTGGCGAAATCAGCCCGGTCTTCCGCCACCAGCGGATGCACGATGGCCTCGATCCGTTTCAAAATGGTGGGGTCGTCTGCAATGATCCGCTTCAACACGTCGCGAGACACGGCGCCGTCTACCACGGCGTCAGGAAAGGCCGTCTGCATCGGGGCAACCGCGGCGCCGCCTGGCGCATAGAGCCGGTGCACCGCCGCGTCGGCATCCCATACGTCGCACCCCGCCTCGGCAAAAAGCTTCGCTGTGGTCGATTTGCCCATGCCAATCGAGCCTGTCAGCCCCAGTCGGAACGTCATCGCAATGCGGCCGCCCGTGTTGCCGCGTCAACCTCGGGCCGTGTCCCGAACCAGCGCTCGAAGGCTGGCACCGCCTGGTGCAACAGCATCCCCAGGCCATCGACTGTCGTGCAGCCGATCTCGCCGGCCACCCGCAACAGCCGGGTTTGCAACGGGTTGTAGACCAGGTCAGTTACCACTGCGGTTTTCCGGATCCCGTCCAGCGGCACGCGCAGTTCGGGTTTACCGACCATGCCCAGCGACGTTGTGTTGACGACCAGCGCGGCGTCTTCAAGCATGTTACCTGCCTTGACC
This sequence comes from Marimonas arenosa, assembly GCF_030848945.1. Classification (GTDB taxonomy): domain Bacteria; phylum Pseudomonadota; class Alphaproteobacteria; order Rhodobacterales; family Rhodobacteraceae; genus Marimonas; species Marimonas arenosa. Next base: position 50,178 of record NZ_JANHAX010000003.1, on the reverse strand, counting down.
CATTCGACAACCCGCACGCGTTTGCCGAAATCATCGGCCAGTTTGTCGGCTCGCACCCGGGTGCGGTTCGAAATCAGAATCTCCGGCACCCCTACATCCACAAGCGAGGCCACCACGGCCCGCGCCGCGCCGCCCGCTCCCAGCACCGCTGCCGGACCCGCCTTCGGATCCCAATCCGGTGCGCCCTGGCGTAAGTTCTGAATGAAGCCGTACCCGTCGGTATTGTCGGCGTGGATTTTCCCGTCTTTACGGAAGATCAGCGTGTTCGCCGCCCCGATCAGGGTCGCGCGATCAGTGACAAGGTCCGACAATTCCAATGCCCGTTCCTTGTGCGGCACGGTAATGTTGACCCCGACAAAGCCCATCCTGGGCAGCGTCTTAAGCACGTCCGGCAGATCGTCGGCGCTGACATCCATCGGAATGTAATGGCCTTTCAGCCCATAGGTGCGCAGCCAGTGATGGTGAAGCTGAGGCGATTTCGAATGCGCAACCGGGGATCCGATTACGCCGGCCAAGGGAATACGTTCGAGGGTCATCCGTCTAAATCTCCGCTTGCCGTGAGATAAGCGAGAATTTCCATCAGGGGCAATCCAAGGACATTGAAATAGTCGCCCTCGATGCGCGAAAACAGGCGCACGCCTTCTTCTTCCAGCTTGTAACCGCCGACGCTCCAGCGAATGCTGTCCCAGTTTCGCTTCAGGTAGGCGTCGAGATAGTTGTCGGAGAAATCTCGCATGGTCAACCGCACTTGCCCAACATGACGCCAGACCGGGCGCCCCTGATGGCAGAGAACCGCAGCCGAGAGCAGGCTGTGACGCTGGCCGCGTAGAGAATCAAGTTGGCCACAGGCGCCTTCGACATCTTTCGGTTTCGACAAAAGCCGTCCCTCGAAGTCCAGCACTTGATCCGCTCCGATCACCAGCGCATCGGGCTGTTTCGCGCTGATCTTCATCGCCTTGCCTTCAGCCAGCGCATCGGCAATGTCCCTTGGCTTGGCACCGTCGGCCTGCAGCGCGGCCTTGATCGCGTCTTCATCGAGTCGTGGAATCATTACATCGAACGGCACGGCTGCATTGCGAAGCAGCGTCTGCCGGATCTCCGATCCGGAGGCGAGGATGATCGGACGTGGCATGTGGAAAACCTCGTGGGCTTGTTCATTGTTTCTTAACGAAAGTTTGGGGACAAGGCCAAGACGTTCCCGATTTCCGGGGAAAACGGCCGGGTTCGGCGGAAATGTCTGGATTCACTCCACGGTGGACAGGGAAAAACGACGATTGTGAAGGCCGTGATAGTGTTCCAGGTTCGTCCCCGGTTTAGTCCACAGCGAACGCAACGTCAGGGTCAAACTAAGTTATTGGTTTATAACGATAACTATTGGATTCTGTACTACTTCACGCGCTTATCTCAAAATTTTTGCACAGGGGTCAATCCCATGGGGACATATCCGGGATATCACGATAATCCACAGAAAAATCTGTCCCTACAAAATCAACATCCTTTTTCTTTTATTTCTTTTTATTTTATTGGATTGCTTGGGGTGTGTGGAAACGGATGTCTTGCCAAAGAAGTCGTAAACCCTTTCGGTTGACTCGGCATCCCGTCATGCTTATCTAGCCGACAACCCCGCCCGTCCGGGCACCAGGGTATTCCAATGCCAACAAAGATCGCAAGTCGGGGGCTCCCGGCCGATCGAGGATATCGTCATGACAACCGAACAAATTTCCCTTGCCGACTTGAAGGCGAGAAGCCCCAAGGAACTGGTCGATCTCGCTGAAGAGCTCGAGATCGAAAACGCCTCAACCATGCGCAAGGGCGAGATCATGTTCTCGATCCTCAAAGAACGGGCCGAGGAAGGGTGGGAAATTTTCGGCGACGGTGTGCTCGAGGTGCTGCAAGATGGCTTTGGCTTCCTACGCTCGCCCGAGGCCAACTATCTGCCGGGCCCTGATGACATCTACGTCTCGCCCGACATGATCCGCAAATTCTCGCTGCGCACCGGCGATACCATTGATGGCAAGCTGGTTCAGCCGCTTGAGAGCGAGCGCTATTTTGCCCTTACCGACGTCAGCCAGATCAACTTCGAAGAGCCCGAGAAGGCCCGGCACAAGATCGCGTTTGACAACCTCACGCCGTTGTATCCCGACGAGCGGTTGAAGATGGAGATCGAGGATCCCACCATCAAGGACCGCTCAGCCCGCATCATCGACCTTGTTGCGCCAATCGGCAAAGGCCAACGATCGTTGATCGTGGCCCCGCCGCGGACCGGTAAGACCGTGCTGCTGCAAAACATCGCCCACAGCATCGAGGCCAATCACCCCGAGTGCTATCTGATCGTTCTGCTGATCGACGAACGCCCGGAAGAGGTCACCGATATGCAGCGTTCGGTGAAGGGTGAAGTGATCTCCTCGACCTTCGACGAGCCCGCCACGCGCCACGTCGCCGTTTCGGAAATGGTGATCGAAAAGGCCAAGCGCCTGGTCGAACACAAACGCGACGTCGTGATTCTCTTGGATTCGATCACCCGACTTGGCCGCGCTTTCAACACCACCGTACCGAGCTCGGGCAAGGTTCTGACCGGCGGTGTCGACGCCAACGCCCTGCAGCGGCCCAAGCGCTTCTTCGGCGCGGCCCGGAATATCGAGGAAGGCGGTTCGCTCACCATCATCGCGACGGCGCTGATCGACACCGGCAGCCGGATGGACGAAGTAATCTTCGAAGAATTCAAAGGCACCGGTAACTCCGAGATCGTGCTCGACCGCAAGGTCGCCGACAAGCGCGTCTTCCCGGCGATGGATATTCTCAAGTCCGGCACCCGGAAGGAAGACCTGTTGGTCAATCCCAAGGACCTGCAGAAAACCTTCGTTCTGCGCCGTATCCTCAACCCGATGGGCACCACCGATGCCATCGAGTTCCTGATCGGCAAGCTCAAGCAGACCAAGACCAACTCCGAATTCTTTGATTCGATGAATGGCTGAGGCCCGCCGCACCGGCGGGTAAAGGACCATGGACACCATCTTTGCCCTGGCCAGCGCCCACGGAAAAGCGGGCGTGGCCGTGATCCGTATTTCCGGGCCCCAAGCCTGGGAAGCAGCCGGGTCGCTCTGTGGCGCGCTACCGTCGCCGCGAACGGCCGGGCTGCGTGTACTGAAAGATGCTGAGGGAACGCGTCTCGACGAAGCGCTGGTTCTGGCATTCGAAGAAAAAGCGAGCTTCACCGGCGATCGGGTCGTCGAGTTTCAACTACATGGCTCGATTGCTGTGGTTTCTGCCGTGCTGGCGGGGCTGGGTCATATCGACGGTCTGCGCCACGCTGAGCCCGGCGAGTTCACCCGGCGTGCGCTCGAGAACGGGCGGCTCGACCTGACGCAAGTCGAAGGTCTGGCCGATCTGATCGATGCTGAAACCGAGGCGCAGCGGCGACAGGCGCTCAGGGTTCTCTCAGGAGATCTGGGAAATCGGGCCGAGGTCTGGCGGCGCGATCTGATCCGGGCGGCGGCGCTGTTGGAGGCGACGATTGATTTCGCCGATGAAGAGGTTCCGGTCGACGTAACACCTGAAGTGCGGGAGTTACTGGAAAGGACGCGCAACAGTCTTGAACGTGAAATCCGCGGCGTGGCGGTGGCCGAGCGGGTCCGCACAGGCTTCGAGGTTGCAATCCTTGGTGCGCCGAATGTCGGGAAGTCGACCCTGCTCAATGCGCTGGCCGGGCGCGAAGCCGCAATCACGTCGGAATATGCAGGCACGACCCGCGATGTGATCGAGGTGCGCATGGATCTGAGCGGTGTACCGGTGACTCTTCTGGACACGGCCGGTCTGCGTGAAACCGAGGACCATGTCGAGCGTATCGGCATCGCCCGGGCGCGTGAGCGAGCCGAGCAAGCCGATCTCAGGGTGTTCCTGGTCGAAGGCAACACCGCGCCAGAGATGGAGCCGGGCCCGGGCGATATCATCCTGAGGGCCAAAGCCGATCTTTTGGAAGACAGGACAGGGGCCGTTTCTGGTTTGACCGGTCAAGGTGTCTCGGATCTGATCGAAAAGATAACGCAAAGATTGGCGGCTGAAGTGGCAGATATTGGGGTTGCTACCCGTGTTCGCCACAAGATATCGATGGAGCACGCCGTCGCAACCCTGCACCAGGCTGATGCCCTGCTTGATCTTGGGGCCGAGCATACCGATCTTGCAGCAGAAGAGTTGCGCAGCGCCGTCCGCGCGCTTGACGCGTTGGTGGGGCGTGTGGATGTTGAGAACATCCTAGACGAAATTTTCGCCAGCTTCTGCATTGGCAAATGAGGCCGGGACGGGAGATGTTTCACGTGAAACATGATTTCGATGTCATCGTTGTCGGCGGCGGTCACGCAGGGACAGAAGCCGCCCATGCCGCCGCCCGCATGGGTGCGCGTGTGGCATTGGTGACGCTTCGTCGCCAAGATATCGGGGTAATGTCCTGCAACCCGGCCATTGGCGGTTTGGGCAAAGGCCATCTCGTGCGCGAGATCGACGCGATGAATGGCGTCATGGGCCGCGTCGCTGACCTTGCCGGCATCCAGTTCCGCCTGTTGAACCGCCGCAAGGGCCCCGCTGTGCAGGGCCCGCGTGCGCAGGCAGACCGCGCGATCTATCGCCGTGAGATGCTGCGCGAAACCGAGGCGCGCGAAGGTTTGGAAATCATCCACGGTGAGACCACGGATTTCCTGATGGATGGCGACCGCGTGGCCGGTGTCGTGCTTGGAGACGGATCCGAATTCCGGGCGCACTCTGTGATCCTGACCACGGGAACGTTTCTGCGCGGGGTGATCCACATCGGCGATGTGTCGCGCCCTGGCGGGCGGATGGGCGACAAGCCATCGGAGAGACTAGCCGAACGGCTTGACAGCTTCGCCCTGCCCTTGGGCCGCCTTAAAACCGGTACGCCGCCGCGGCTCGACGGACGGACGATCAACTGGGACATTCTGGAAGAGCAGCCGGGCGACGAAGAACCGACGATGTTTTCGTTCTTGTCGGACGGCCCGACTGCGCCACAGATCTCCTGTGGAATAACCCACACCAACCCGAAAACTCACGAGATCATCGAAAAGAACCTGGCGCGCTCGGCCATGTACGGAGGTCATATCGATGGCGTCGGTCCGCGATATTGCCCGTCGATCGAGGACAAGATCGTGCGGTTTGCTGACAAAACCTCGCACCAGATCTTTCTTGAGCCCGAGGGGGTGAACGATCATACCGTCTATCCCAACGGGATTTCCACCTCCCTGCCCGAAGACGTGCAGAACGACTACGTGCATTCGATTCGTGGGCTGGAAGAAGCAGTGATTCTGCAACCTGGCTATGCAATCGAATACGATTATGTTGATCCGCGCGCGCTGGCGGCGACGCTGGCCATTAAAGGGGTCGAGGGCCTTTACCTTGCGGGTCAGATCAATGGAACAACGGGTTACGAGGAAGCCGCGGCGCAAGGGCTGGTGGCGGGCCTGAACGCCGCGCTGGCGGCGCAAGGGCGCGATCCGGTACTGTTCAGCCGGGCCGACAGCTATATCGGTGTGATGGTCGATGACCTGATCACCCGCGGCGTGTCCGAGCCCTATCGCATGTTTACCTCACGCGCCGAGTTTCGCCTGTCGTTGCGGGCGGACAACGCCGACCAACGGCTGACGCCGTTGGCCATCGCGTTGGGGTGCGCCGGCGAGGAACGCAAAAAGGCGTTTGAGGCCAAGGCCGAGGCGCTGACGCAAGGCCGTGCACTGCTCGAGGAACAAAGTTGGACCCCGACCGAGCTGAATGCCAAAGGCTTCGCGATGAGTCATGACGGCGCCAGACGCAACGGCATGCAGCTTCTTGCTTTCCCGGATGTCGGGTTCGACATGCTGATTGGGCTGGATGGAGCGTTGGCCGCGGTGGACCCTGACATCCGCGCGCAGCTGGAGAAAGACGCTCTCTATGCCAACTATATCGAACGGCAGAAGCGAGACGTCGAAGCCTTGAAGCGCGACGAAGGTCACGTGATCCCGGTCGATTTTAAGTATGATGGCATCGATGGGCTGTCGAACGAGCTCAAATCCAAGTTGTCCCACGCCCGGCCAGCCAATCTCGCGCAGGCCGGCCGTGTCGACGGGATGACTCCGGCGGCGTTGGCGCTGTTGCTGGCCAAGTTGCGGCAGGCACAAAGGGGGAAATCCGCGTGACGCTGTCGGCCGGCATGCTTGGTGTTTCACGTGAAACATTCGAGCGTCTCGAGACCTATGCCGCGCTGCTGGAAAAGTGGAACCGGCGGATCAACCTCGTGGCCAGGTCCACGCTCGCGGACCTTTGGGAGCGACATATCCGCGATTCCCTCCAGGTTTTCCGGTTGCTCGACCACCCTGCCCGTCGATGGGCCGATCTCGGCAGCGGTGGCGGATTCCCCGGCCTAGTCGTGGCCATTCTGGCAGCCGAAACCGGAAACCCGGCGGGTACCGTTCTCGTCGAAAGCGATCAACGCAAAGCGACATTCCTGCGCACCGTCCTGCGCGAAACAGGTGTAAGCGCGCAGGTGATCGCTGAGCGTATCGAGGAAACCTCACCGCTGAGCGCAGATGTCGTCTCCGCCCGGGCGCTCGCCGATCTTGCGACCCTGTTGGGGTTTGCCGGCCGCCATTTGTCACCGGGTGGCCTCTGCCTGTTCCCGAAGGGCAGAAACTGGAAATCGGAGCTTCAATTGGCGCGCGAAGCATGGCATTTCTCTTACGAAGCCATCCCGAGCCAGACCGAATCCCAGGCTGTTGTCTTGAAAATTGAAGGACTTTCCCGTGTCTGATCCCACGCGGCCGCCGGGCCCGAAAATCATAGCAGTGGCCAACCAGAAAGGTGGGGTCGGCAAAACAACGACCACGATCAACCTCGGTGCAGCGCTGACCGAACAGGGCTGCCGCGTACTTGTGGTCGATCTTGATCCACAGGGCAACGCCTCGACCGGGCTCGGGATCGAGGCCGGCGACCGCGAATTCAACACCTATGACCTGATCCTGGGCGAGGCCGACCTGGCGGATGTGATCCACAACACCGATACCGCCAACCTTCTGATCATACCGGCAACGGTGGATCTGAGCTCAGCCGATATCGAGCTGATTTCCAATGAAAAACGCAGTTTCATGCTGCATGATGCCCTGCGCCAGCATGCGATTGACGATTTCGCGTTCGACTACATACTGATCGACTGCCCGCCATCTCTGAACCTTCTGACGGTCAACGCGATGGTTGCGGCCCATTCCGTACTTGTGCCGCTGCAGAGCGAGTTCTTTGCCCTCGAGGGTCTGTCGCAGCTGATGCTGACGGTGCGCGAGGTGCGCCAGACGGCCAATCCCGGGCTCAGAATTGAAGGCATCGTGCTCACCATGTATGACGGACGCAACCGGCTCAGCCAGCAGGTCGAGACCGATGCACGCGACAATCTCGGCGATCTGGTATTCAAGACCATCATTCCGCGCAACGTGCGGGTCAGCGAAGCCCCGTCTTTCGCCATGCCTGTACTGAGTTACGAGCCTGATTCAAAGGGCGCCCAAGCCTACCGCGAGCTGGCGAGCGAGATGCTGGGCAATCACAGGCGAGTCGCCGCATAAAGGGAGGGGTGAGCATGGCAGAGAAGAAACGGGGTCTGGGGCGTGGTCTTTCGGCGCTGATGGCCGATGTGAACCGGGATGATAGGCCAGCAGACGATGAGGCGCCGCGCCGCGCCGAACAACACATCCCGATCGAGAAGGTTGCACCGAACCCGGATCAGCCGCGGCACAGCTTCGACCGTGACAAGCTTGACGATCTCGCCGGGTCGATCCGGGAAAAAGGCATCATCCAGCCACTGATCGTAAGGCCAGATCCCAAGAAAAACGGCCAATATCAGATTGTTGCCGGTGAACGGCGCTGGCGGGCGGCACAGATGGCGCAGTTGCACGAGGTACCGGTTCTGGTACGCGACTTCGACGATACCGAGATGCTGGAAGTCGCCATCATTGAGAACATTCAGCGCGCCGATCTCAACCCGGTGGAAGAGGCCGCCGGTTATCGGCAGCTGATCGACAAGTTTGGTCACACCCAGGAGCAATTGGCGCAGGCTCTGGGCAAGAGTCGCTCGCATATTGCCAACCAGATGAGGCTGCTGACCCTGCCGCGCGATGTTCTGGATCTGCTGGAAACCGAGAAGCTCTCGGCGGGTCACGCCCGAGCCCTGATCACGTCGGATAATCCCTCGGAACTGGCAAAGATCATTGTCCAGAAAGGCTTGTCGGTCCGTGAAGCCGAGAAGCTGGCCAAGAAGGGGCTGGCGACAAAGACCGCGGCCAAGGATAAGACGCCGAGCGAAAAAGACGCCGACACGGTTGCGCTCGAAGGGGATCTGTCGGCCAATCTCGGTATGAAGGTGCAGGTGAATCACCAGTCGGGAAAGGAATCCGGTCAGGTGATTATCAGCTACAAGACCTTGGAAGATCTGGACGATCTGTGCCGGATGCTGACTAGAAGTTAGGCCGGGTCCAGATGAAGGTCAGGACAGCGGAAAGAATCGCAGCCTGAAGAGCCAGAAGCCAGAGCTTCAGCCCGAGCGCCAGGGAAATTCCGAATACCGCTGCAATCGAGAGAGTGGCAACGCGTTTGACGCGGGGATTGATTGCGCCGCGCATCTGCCAGTCGACAATCGGCGGACCGAAGGTCGGATGGCTGAGCAGCCAGTTGTGCAGACGTTCCGACGAGCGGGCAAACAAGAATGCGGCCAACAACATGAAAGGCACGGTGGGCAGAATCGGCAGCACGATGCCAATCAGCCCGAGACCGACGCAGACCAAACCCAGCGCTGCCCAGATGAATTGCATGTCAGCCCGCGAAAAACTCCTTGATGACAGCATTCAACACCATGCGGCCACCGGGTGTCACGTGTAGAGAGTCACCTGCGTGCTCGACCATGCCGATCTCCGAAAGATATGCGATCTTGGCGGTGTCGAGGTGGTCGCCTGACAGACTATAATATCTTTTTAAATCAATACCTTGCAACAGTCTCAGCCCCATCATAAGGTATTCTTCCGCCTGCTCCGTCCCGCTCAGCGCGCGGCGCAGGTTTTCACCTTGCCCGGCTTCCGCAGCCTGTAACCAGGCCAGCGGGGCCAGCCGGGTTTCGGTGGCGTATCTTTGGCCGTGCACGGTGATCCGCCCGTGGGCGCCGGGGCCTATCCCGGCGTAATCCCCGTAACGCCAATAGATCAGGTTATGCCGTGACTCAGAGCCCGATTTGGCATGGTTAGAGACTTCATATGCCTCAAAACCGGCCGCAGCGCAGATGTCCTGCGTTGCCTCATACATTTCGGCGGACAGGTCGTCTTCCGGCAGACCGCGCAGTTTGCCGGCGTCGTACCGGTCGCCGAACGCGGTGCCTGGCTCGATCGTAAGCTGATAGAGCGACAGGTGATCGACGGTCATCGCCAAAGCCCGGCGCAGTTCGCTCCGCCAGTCCGACAGAGTCTGGTTCTGGCGCGCGTAGATCAGATCGAAACTGACGCGGTCAAAGTTGTTTCGCGCTATGTCGAAAGCGGCGAGCGCGTCGTCCACCGAATGCAACCGGCCCAACGCACGCAAATCGGGATCGTTGAGTGCCTGGATGCCCATGGACAACCGATTGACCCCGGCTTGCGCGTATCCGCGGAACCGTCCAGCCTCGACCGACCCGGGATTGGCCTCAAGTGTCACTTCGAGATCATTCGCGACCGGCCATCGCATGTGAATGCGTTCCAGCACTGCATTCACCGTCTCAGGCGCCATCAGACTGGGCGTGCCGCCTCCGAAAAACACCGAGTTGACCACCCGTGCCGGCAGTGCCGCGGCATAGCGGTCGATTTCCCGTGTATAGGCTCTAACCCAGCGAGACTCGTCGATTTCAGCGGCGACGTGGCTGTTGAAATCGCAATATGGGCATTTCGAGGCACAAAACGGCCAATGGATGTAGATGCCGAAGCCGCCATGGGTCCAATCCTCAGCCAAAGCAGCCCTTCACGAATTTGGCGAAGGCGTCGGCGCGGTGGCTCATGGAATGTTTCTTTTCCGGGTCCATTTCGCCGAAGGTTTCCGACTCGCCGTCCGGCAGGAAGACCGGATCAAAACCGAAGCCGTTTTTACCGCGCATCGGCCACACCACCTGTCCCTGAACCGTTCCTTCAAAAATCTCGTCGTGCCCGTCCGGCCAAGCCAGGCAGAGCGTACAGTTGAACGCCGCCTTGCGCGGCAGGGGCGCATTCTTTTCCTCCAGAAGCCGCCAGACCTTTTCCATTGCCATCGGAAAATCGCGGCCTTCGGGCGTTTCGGCCCAGTCAGCCGTGTGGACCCCGGGGGCGCCGTCCAGCGCCTCGACCGTGATGCCGCTGTCATCGCTGAGCGCCGGCAATCCGGTCGCTTTCGCGGCGAAATGCGCCTTGATCCGGGCATTGCCGGCGAACGTGTTTTCCGTCTCTTCGGGCTCTTCCAGCCCGTGATCCCCAGCGGAGCTGACCTTGACGCCGAATGGCTCAAGCAATTCGGCGATTTCGCGCAGCTTGCCCTTGTTGTGACTGGCGATCACCAACTCTCGACCGTCGAACTTACGCACTGGTTGCGGCCCTCTGCATCGCGGCCAGTTCCCCCACGCCCTTGGCCGCGAGTTCCATCAATTCATCCAGTTGTTCGCGGGAAAAGGTAGAGCCTTCGGCGCTCATCTGCACCTCGATCAGGCGACCGCCGCCCAGCATGACGAAATTGCCGTCGACCCCCGCCTCGCTGTCCTCGGGATAGTCAAGATCGAGCACCGGCTGGCCGGCATAGATGCCACAGGACACGGCTGCGACCGGGTCGAGAAGAGGATCGGAAATCACATCGCCTGCCTTGATCAGCTTGTTGACCGCCAGGCGCAGCGCCACCCAGCCACCGGTGATCGAGGCGCAACGGGTGCCGCCATCGGCCTGAATCACGTCGCAGTCGACGGTGATCTGGCGCTCACCCAGCGCCACGCGATCGACGCCGGCGCGCAAGCTTCGACCGATCAGCCGCTGGATTTCCACGGTGCGGCCGCCCTGCTTGCCGGCGGCTGCCTCGCGCCGCATCCGGCTGGTGGTCGAGCGCGGCAACATCCCGTATTCCGCCGTGACCCAGCCCAGTCCCGATCCCTTGATGAACGGCGGCACGCGATCTTCGAGCGTGGCCGTGCACAGCACGTGCGTATCGCCCATCCGGATCATGCACGACCCTTCGGCATGCTTGGTCACGCCCGTTTCGATTGAAACCGGCCGCATTTCGCTTAAATCTCTTCCCGAAGGTCGCATCTTGTGTCCTTTCGCGTCTCACCTTCCGGATACAGGCGGCGCGCTGGCACATGCAACCCCGATTGACCTTTGATCCAACCGCTTCTTTAATGCCCGATGGCTTGAGACTGTAGCAGATGACCGACACAGGCAAAATCCTGACCGAGATGAATGACCGTTCGCGCGAAGTGTTTCGTCGAGTGGTCGAGGCCTATCTCGACACCGGCGATCCCGTTGGCTCGCGCTCGTTGACACGGTCGATGAGCGAAAAGGTGTCCGCCGCGACGATCCGTAATGTCATGCAGGATCTCGAATTCCTCGGTCTTCTCGATTCGCCGCATGTCTCGGCCGGACGGGTGCCGACCCAGGCCGGGCTGCGCATGTTCGTCGACGGTCTTCTCGAGGTCAGTGACCTCAAGCAGGACGATCGCCAGAAAATCGACGAAACGCTGGGCTCGAACACCGCTGATGTCGGCACCATGCTCGACCGGATCGGCTCCGCCCTTTCCGGGGTGACGCAGGGCGCATCGCTGGTTCTCTCGCCGAAACACGAAGCGCCGATCAAGCATATCGAGTTCGTTCATCTCGGACAGGACCGGGCGCTGGTGGTGCTGGTCTTTGCTGACGGTCATGTCGAGAACCGGATTTTCTCGCCGCCGCCTGGTCAGACGCCCAGTTCGATGCGTGAAGCTGCAAATTTCCTCAACGCGCTGGCCGAGGGACGCAGCCTGTCCGAGCTGACCACCGTGATCCGCGAGCAGATCGACGCGCGGCGCCAAGAGATCGATTCGCTGGCACATCAACTGGTGGAAAGCGGGCTCGCCGTCTGGGAGGGACAGGGCGGTCTGCATGAACGGTTGATCGTGCGCGGGCGGGCGAATCTCTTGCAGGGAAGCGATGCCGAAGAGGAACTTGAACGCATCCGAACGCTGTTCGACGACCTCGAACGCAAGCGTGACATCGCCGAGTTCCTCGAACTCGCCGAAGAGGGTGAAGGCGTGCGCATTTTTATCGGCTCGGAGAACAAACTTTTCTCACTTTCGGGTTCCTCTTTGGTGGTGTCTCCATATATGAACGCTGATCGAAAGATCATCGGTGCGGTCGGGGTCATCGGGCCGACGCGGCTCAACTATGGGCGGATCGTACCGATCGTCGACTACACGGCCCAGCTTGTCGGGCGGATGATTTCCGACCGGGGCTGACCGGGCAGGAGTTAGAGGTGGAAAATGGCAGAACCCAGGGAAGAAGATTTTCTCGATGACATTACGGCGGCGGAAGCCGAAGAACTGGCCGAAGAGATCGCCGAGATCGATTCGGTCGAGGCCGAGCTGGATGCTCTGCGTGCCGAACGGGACGACCTGAAAGACAAGTTCATGCGTGCCTTGGCCGATGCCGAGAACGCCCGCAAGCGCGGCGACAAGATGCGCCGCGATGCCGAGCAATACGGCGGTTCGAAACTCGCTCGCGACATGCTGCCGGTCTACGACAACATGAAGCGCGCGCTGGAAGCCGCCGGTGATGAACAGCGCGAAGTGGCCGCCGCCCTGATCGAAGGTGTGGAGCTTACCATGCGCGAGCTACTCAACGTTTTCGCCAAACACGGCATTCAGATTGTCTCGCCGCAGGTGGGTGACAAGTTCGATCCGCAGATGCACGAGGCAATGTTCGAAGCCCCGCTGCCCGGCACCCAGGCCGGCGACATCATCCAGGTTTCGGCCGAGGGCTTCATGTTGCATGATCGCCTGCTGCGTCCGGCGCAGGTCGGCGTGTCGTCGACACCAAAATCCTGACTTAAGACGGGGCGGCGGCAATCCGCGGCCGGCCCGACGCCTCTGCCGTGATCGAGGCCTCGATGAACACATCGCGGCCCTCGACCGGCGAATGGCGGATGTCCCGCCGGCAGTTGACGTGAAGATCGATCGCACCGGCGGCTCGCGCGGCCTGCCTTGCCTCGTGACACAGAACCTCTTCCAACGCCGTCATCGCGGCCTCTGCATCGGAAAAATCCCGTGGCCCGTCTTCGGTATGCACCCGGAACAGCCCTTCCGACGGGCTGGTCACCACACCGCTTCGTCGCATCGTGACCCGGCCGACCACGGCGCCCACCGCATTGGCGACGTCGGCATGTTCCGGCAGGATCATGTCGCAATCCAGTGCCCGTCCCACCGCCGGGTAATAGGTTGCGGCGGACGCGCCCAAACCGACCACCGGGATATTCAGGCCGGCGTCCAACCGCAGCAACCCGCGATGCCGGAACAGAGCCCGTTGCATCAGTTCGTGCCGGGCCAGGGTGTCCGGCGGCCCGGCAAACCCGGGGGTTTCCTCTGAAAGCGCGGTCTCCAGCAAGGCAAAACTCGTCTGCCGAGTTAGCTGATCCACGATCAATTTTGCCAACGTCCCGGCATCGACGGCCAGTCGTTGGCCGGAACCAGTACGCCGGCGCGCCATCAGTTGCAGCGCCATATCAGCGGCTTCGCGGTTCCAGGACTCGAGATGGCCCAGAACATGAGCGGCGTCCGAGGGCGTAATACCGCCGATCTGCACGAGGCCGCGATCCTGCAGGCGCCGCAGCGATTGCCCTTCCAGCCTCGTGCGCAGCACGTCACCGATTGGGTGCACCCCGGTTACACGATCAAGCACGATCCGGTCGCGCTCTGCCAGCCCGCCTGCATCCTGCCCGGCGACTCGGCGGACAAAACGGGCGTCCTGTTCGTTTGGCATCGCCCGCCGCAATTGGTCGTCAAGAACCGGCAGCACCGCCGCAGGTGACTCGTGAGCCATCAGGCTGACCGGCAGCAACCGTTTCGGCCCCAGGGTCACGCCGCCCTCAAGCCCCTCGGTCTTGACATGCACTTCACTGTCTCCGCCCAGTCCGGTGGTGCGCATGGCCACAGCTTCGACCATCGTCCGATAGGCGCCAACCCGGGCGCCATCGGGGTCGATCGATGGCCTGCCGTCGCGCAGCAGCGCTATATCCGTGGTCGTGCCGCCGATATCCGATACCAGCGCCTCGCGGGCGCCGGTCAGCCAGCTGGCGCCAACGATCGACGCTGCCGGTCCGCTCAGGATCGTCTCGATGGGACGGTCCCTTGCCATCCCGGCGCCGATCAGCGCGCCATCGCCGCGCACGACCATCAGCGGCGCGGCAATTCCCAGATCTTGCAGTTTCTCTTGTGCCCGGCGGATCAACCGGTCGATCATGCCGATCAGGCGGGCATTCAACAGCGCGGTCAGCGCCCGCCTTGGGCCGTTCAGTTTTGCCGAGAGATGATGCGAGCATGACACCGGCCGCCCGGTTGCCGCCGCGATTGCGTCAGCCACGGCGTTCTCGTGACTCGGATTCCGGGTGGCGAACCTGGCCGCAACGGCGAAGGCGGACGCCCCGGAAACAGTCTCTAACCATGCCGAAAGCCCCGCATGATCGAGCGGCTGCGCTTCCTGACCGGCGTGATCGTGCCCACCGTTCAGAACCAGGACGGGATCGCCCTGCAAGGCTTCCATCAGCCCGTGGCGGTCAAGGTCGTTTTCGCTGAAACCAATGAATACCAGCGCCACCCGCCCGCCTTGGCCTTCGACCAGCGCATTGGTGGCCAGGGTCGTCGACAGTGCCGCCAGGCCGATTTCCTCAGGGGTTGAGCCGGATTGCGCAATCACTGCGGCGACGGCGTTGCCGATCCCTTCGGCCAGGTCATGCCGTGTGGTCAACGCCTTGGCGCTGGCGACCACTTCCTGCTGATCGCGGACCAGCACCGCATCGGTATAGGTGCCGCCGGTATCCACCCCCAGGGCCAGGCTCATGTCGCCAGTCTCCCGACCGCCCAGCGGGCGGCGTCGGCAACCACCGCATCTTCGTCGTCGTAAAGACCCTGCGCTACCTCCAGAAGAGATGGATCTTTGGAATTGCCGATGGCATACAGCACGTTGCGCACGAACCGGCCCCGGCCGATCCGTTTGATCGGCGAGCCGCTGAACCGCGCCCGGAAGGCGGTATCGTCGAGCCGGGCCAGGTCACGCAGCGGCGGCGCCACAAGGTCGGCTCGCGCATGGTATTTCACCTCGCGGGCGACGCCGGCAAACTTGTTCCAAGGGCAGGCCGCAAGGCAATCGTCGCAGCCATAGATACGATTGCCCAACTTCGATCGCAGCGCTTCGTCCACCGGACCCTTGTGCTCGATGGTGAGGTAGGAAATGCAGCGCCGCGCGTCGATCTGGTAGGGCGCCGGAAAGGCCTCGGTCGGACAGGCGTCGAGACAGGCCCGGCAATTGCCGCAGTGATCGGTTTCCGGTGCGTCCACCGGCAGCTCAAGCGTGGTGAACACCGAGCCGATGAAGAACCAACTGCCCAGGTCGCGGCTGACCAGGTTGGTGTGTTTGCCCTGCCAGCCCAACCCGGCTGCCTGGCCCAGCGGTTTTTCCGGGACCGGCGCTGTGTCAACAAAGACCTTCACCTCGCCGCCCGCTTCGCCGATCAGCCACCGCGCCAGCCGTTTCAGCCGTTTCTTGACCACATCGTGGTAGTCGCGGTTCCGGGCATATACCGAGACCAATCCAGCCGAACTCGGGGTTTCCTGCAAATCATCCGGACCATAGTTTTCTGCCAGCACAATGACCGAACGTGCGTCGGGCCAGAGCGCCGCCGGGTTGCCGCGCCAGTGAGCTCGGTCCGCCAGCCAACCCATGGAGCCGTGATAGCCCTTGGCCAGAAACCCGGCGAGGTCATCGGCGACATGGCCCACATCCCCGGGCCGGCAAACGCGGCAGGCTGAAAACCCTTCGGCCAAAGCTCGCTCGATCAGTCGGGACTTAAGCTCAGGGTCCATATTTCATCTTGCCGAAAAAAATCCCGGGGGACCGGGAGGCTGGCCGCCCGGGTCTCTCGGGTTCAAAAATCCAGGTCGGCATAATGCGACGGTGGCGGAAAGCCCGGAACCTGATCCGCCAGGATGCCCCGGAAAGCAGGCCGTGACTTGATCTTGGCATACCAGTCCTTGACCACTTCGGACCGGTTCCAGTCCACGTCCGAGATATAGTCGAGCGACGAAAGATGCGCCGCGGCGGCGAAATCGGCGAGTGTCATCACGTCGCCGGCCAGCCAGCGCCGCTGATCCAGCAGCCAGGCCATGTAGTCGAGATGATACTTGATCTTTTGGGCCCCGGTCTTGACGTTCTTCGAGTCCGGATAGCCCTGGCCCATGATCTTCTTGTTCACCCGCTCGTAAACCAGGTTTGACGTGACCTCGTTGTGGAACTTGTCGTCGAACCACGCCACCAGCCGGCGCACCTCATAGCGCCCGACCGGGTCCTCGGGCAACAGGGCGACGTCGGGACGGGTCTCTTCCAGGTATTCACAGATCGCGCTGCTTTCCGACAATGTCATGCCGTCGATTTTCAGCACCGGAATCTTTCCCGCCGGGTTTCGGCGCAGGAAATCCGGATCCTGCTCCCAATAGCGCTCCTCCATCAGCTCGCATTCAATCTTCTTCTCGGCAAGGCTGAGGCGCACCTTGCGGCAAAACGGTGAAAGCGGAACGTGATAGAGTGTGGCCATGGGGTCATAGGCTCGCGATATACCTGCCTCTCAATGCCGTGTTATGCGCGGGTTTTCAATCCTCGAAACAAGATGCCCGTCCATCGCGGCGGATTGTCTCCGCTCCATCCATGATCGCGATCGCGCGGCGCGACAGCGCCTTGCCCGGACGCGAGGCCGAACGGTCCTTGGGATTGGGCAGCACCATGGCCAGTCGGGCGGCCTGGATCGGCGACAGCTTGTCGGGCGTGACACCGAAATAGTGCTGCGCCGCAGCCTCGACACCAAAGATACCCTCGTCGAACTCGGCGATGTTGAGATAGACTTCGATGATCCGGCGTTTCGACCACACCGCTTCGACCACCGGCGTAATCACCGCTTCCAGCGCCTTGCGTGCCCAGCTGCGGCCATGCCAGAGATAGACGTTTTTCACCACCTGCTGGCTGATGGTCGAGGCGCCGCGCCCTTCGCCTTCTTCCAGTGCGGCGCGGATCGCTTCGACGTCGAACCCCCAATGCAGGCAGTAGTTGGCGTCTTCCGCCGCGACGACCGACCGCGCCATCACCGGCGCAATTTCGCGCAGCGGCACCCAGACATAGTCGATACTGCCCAGCCGCCGTTCCTCCTGCCACATGTAGAGCGTCTTGGACGGGTTGAAGACCGTATGCGCCGAAACTGTGACCAGCACGGCGGTGACAAAGATCAGCACCAGCCGAATGGACCAGCGCCGGATCCAGCGAAAAGGGCGAAAGGCGCGCCCTTTCGGTTCGGCCTTTTTCGCCGGTTTTTTGGAAGTCTTCTTTGCCCGCGCCATGGCCCTTTCAGACCACGCGCACGGCTTGGCGGTCAAGCGCCGCATTGCGCTCGGTCAAGGCGGACCCGCGTATGATCGTGTACCGAGGCAACGGAGGAGAGGATGTCATGGAGACCAACAAACTTCCGCATTACGACATGTCCGACAACCCGACGGGGTGCTGCCCGCGGTTCCATCCCGAAGCTTGGAGCGGGGTCGAGTTGCATTTCAGGGACAAGCCCTTCGTCCGCGCGGAAACCCGCTCGGCGATGCATATCCCGCTCAACATGGGCAAGGTCTTCAGCCGCGTGATGCAGCACATCGAAGAGGCCGGCGGCTTCGACGAAGACAATGTCATCGTGCTGAGCGAAGATGTCTCGGCATGGAAAGGGGTGCATCACTTCGCGTCCGACAAGCCGGTCGAAGGCGAAGAGATGGAGACGCTGTCTGGTGATTTCGCAACCCGGGTGTTCGAGGGCGGCTATCGCGAGGCCAAAGACTGGTACGAGGAACTGAAATCCGTCTCGGCCGACCACGGCAAGCCCGACGGCCGGGTGTATTTCTGGTATACGACCTGCCCGAAATGCGCCAAGGCATATGGCAGGAACTATGTCGTAGGGCTGGCGGAAATCTGATGCGGGTGGCGGCCCCGGTCGGGCCGCCATCGTTTCGTCAAAGCGGCCTTATTCCGCCGGAATCGCGCCTTTCTCTTGGGTCAGCGGGTGCACGAGGTGGACCAGCATCTCCTTCGGGCAGACCTGGAGGAAATTGGTCCGTTCGATATCCCAGTGCTGCAGGATGTCGGCCGCCTTGACGCTGCCGGTCTCGGCGGCGTGGCGTTCGATCAGCCCCTTCAGCTCGTCTTCCCAATGGGCCACGGTCACCGGGCAGGTGACCAGCGTTTCCATATTCATCATATCCTGCGCCTTGCCGTCCGGGTCATGGAGATAGGCCATGCCGCCGGTCATCCCGGCCCCGAAATTGGTGCCGATATCGCCGAGGATGACAGCGACACCGCCGGTCATGTATTCGCACCCGTTCGACCCGCAACCCTCGACCACGACCTTGGCGCCCGAATTGCGCACGGCGAACCGCTCGCCCGCCCGACCGGCAGCGAAGAGATAGCCGTCGGTGGCGCCATAAAGCACGGTGTTGCCGATGATCGTGTTCTCATGTGCGATAAGTGGCGAGTGCATCGGCGGCCGGACCACGATGGTGGCTCCCGAAAGTCCCTTGCCGACATAGTCGTTGGCGTCGCCGCTGACTTCGATCTTGAGGCCAGGTGCGCCGAATGCGCCCAGAGATTGCCCGGCCGAGCCGGTCAGCTTCACCGTCAGGTGGTCGGGCTGCAGCGCATTACGCATGCCGAAGTTTTGCACGATGTGGCTGGAAATCCGCGTGCCCACGGTTCGATGCGTGTTCTGCACGGCGTAGGAAAGCTGCATCTTCTCGCCATCCTCTAGGAAGCGATGCGCATCGCGTACGATTTCCGCGTCCAGTGTCTTGGGCACCTTGTTGCGCTTCTTGTAGCGGTCATAGACAATGTCCTTCGCGCCATCGACGGTGATCAGAAGCGGGTTGAGATCGAGATCGTCCAGATGCTCGGCGCCGCGGCTGACCTGGCTCAACAAGTCGGCGCGACCGATCACTTCGTCCAGGCTGCGCGCGCCGATCGAGGCGAGGATCTCGCGCACTTCGGTGGCATAGAACGTGATCAGGTTCACCACCTTTTCCGCCGTGCCGGTGTACTTGGCACGCAGTTTCGGATCCTGGGTGCAGACGCCGACCGGGCAGGTATTGCTCTGGCACTGACGCACCATGATACAGCCCATCGCAATCAGCGCGGCGGTGCCGATGCCATATTCCTCGGCCCCCATCATCGCCGCCATGACGATGTCGCGGCCGGTGCGCAGGCCGCCATCGGTGCGCAGGGTGATCCGGTCGCGCAGCTTGTTCATCGCCAGAACCTGATGCGCCTCGGTCAGGCCCATTTCCCATGGCAGACCGGCATACTTGATCGAGGTCGCGGGGCTCGCGCCGGTGCCGCCGTTGTGGCCCGAGATCAGGATAACGTCGGCCTTGGCCTTGGCAACTCCGGCGGCAATCGTGCCGACGCCGCTGGAAGCGACCAGCTTGACGCAGACCTTGGCGCGCGGGTTGATCTGCTTGAGGTCATAGATCAGCTGCGCCAGGTCTTCGATCGAATAAATGTCATGGTGCGGAGGCGGCGAAATCAGCGTCACACCCGGCGTCGAATGCCGCAGACGCGCGATGAGTTCCGTAACTTTCAGGCCCGGAAGCTGACCGCCCTCGCCGGGTTTGGCGCCTTGGGCCACCTTGATCTCCAGTTCCTCGCACTGGTTGAGGTATTCGGCTGTTACCCCGAACCGGCCCGAGGCGACCTGCTTGATCTTGGCCGACGGGTTGTCGCCGTTGGGTTCGGGGACGAAATGCGCCGGGTCTTCCCCGCCTTCGCCGGAATCCGACTTGGCGCCGATCCGGTTCATTGCCACGTTCAGCGTTTTGTGTGCCTCGGGGCTGAGAGCCCCCAGCGACATGCCCGGCGTGACAAAGCGTTTGCGGATCGCGGTGATCGATTCCACCTCTTCGATGGGGATCGGCTTGGCAAGCGGTTTGATCGCCAGGAGGTCGCGCAAGTGGATTGGCGGATTGCTCTGCATCGCCTTGGAATACTGTTTCCACAGCTCATAGCTTGCGCGGTCGCAGGCTGCCTGCATCAGATGCATGGACTGCGCGCCCCAGGCATGGGTCTCGCCCGAGGCCCGCGCCTTGTAGAATCCGCCCACTGGCAGAACATCGGTGCCCGAGCGCCAGCCCTTGGCGTGGATCTCCTCGATCTTTTTCTGGATGCCACTCACCCCAATACCCGAGATGCGGCTGATCATGCCGGGGAAATACTCGGCGCACATGGCGCGGCTCAGACCCACGGCCTCGAAGTTCAGCCCGCCGCGATAGGACGAGATCACCGAGATCCCCATCTTCGACATGATCTTGAGAAGACCCTGATCGATTGCTTCACGATAGCGCGCGACGTTCTCGGTCAGCGTGCCGTCCAGAAGGCCTCGCTGGATCCGGTCGGCCAGCGAATCCTCGGCCAGATAGGGGTTCACCACGGTCGCACCGCAGCCCACCAGAACGGCGAAGTAATGCGGGTCGATGCACTCGGCTGAACGCACGGCGAGCGAACAGAAGGTCCTCAGCCCTTTTTCGGTCAGGCCCGAATGCACAGCCGACGTCGCCAGGATCATCGGCATCGGCACAATGTCTTCGCCTTGCAGGTGATCGCTCAGCACCAGGTGCCCGGCGCCCGAGCGTACGGCGTCCTCGGCTTCGGCGCGGATTCGCTCCAAAGCATCGCGCAATGCGTTCGGACCGCCATTGGCCGGGAAAGTGCAGTCAATTTCCACAAGTTCCGACTTGAAGACGTTGGTAAGCTCGTCCCACTCGGCGTTGCCGACAAACGGGCTTTCCAGCACCAGGATCTCGGTCTGGGCGCTCGATTCATCGAGCACGTTCTTGAGGTTGCCGAACCGCGTTTTCAGGCTCATCACCCGGTATTCGCGCAGGCTGTCGATCGGCGGGTTGGTCACTTGGCTGAAGTTCTGGCGGAAGAAATGGCTCAGCGGGCGATATTTGTTGGACAGCACCGCGCTGGGCGTGTCGTCGCCCATCGACGCGATCGCTTCTTTGCCGTCCTCGGCCATAGGAGACAGGATCTGTTCCAGCTCTTCCAGCGTGTAGCCGGCCGCGATTTGCCGCTTGCGCAGATCCTCGCCGGCAAAAAGCGGCTTCTCCTCGATACCCTGAAGCACCTCTTCCAGCTCGGTGATCTTGCCGACCCAGTCGCCGAAGGGCTGGCTGGCAGCCAGCTTGTCCTTGATCTCGGTGTCGTGGAACAGTCTGCCTTCAGCGGTGTCCACGGCCAGCAGTTGCCCCGGCCCCAGCGCGCCCTTTTCCTTCACGCTGCGTTCGTCCACCGGCACCATGCCGGCCTCGGATCCGGCGATCAGCATCCCATCGCCGGTCACGACATAGCGCATCGGCCGCAGCCCGTTGCGGTCGAGCCCGGCACAGACCCAGCGGCCGTCGGTCATGGCCAAGGCGGCCGGTCCGTCCCACGGTTCCATCACCGAGTTGCAGTAGGAGTACATGTCGCGCCAGGCCTGCGGCAGGTCCACCGCCTGTTTCGAC
The DNA here is from genome assembly GCF_030848945.1 of Marimonas arenosa. Classification (GTDB taxonomy): domain Bacteria; phylum Pseudomonadota; class Alphaproteobacteria; order Rhodobacterales; family Rhodobacteraceae; genus Marimonas; species Marimonas arenosa. The sequence continues at coordinate 28,364 of NZ_JANHAX010000003.1, read as the reverse complement.
CAGCTTTCCGGCACCAGCATGGTTTTGGCCATCGGCGCATTGCGGCCGGCCCGGACCAGCACCTCGAACACCGCATCCAGCGCGGCCGAGTCGGACGACCCGCTCTGGATGATCGGCTTGATGTCCTCGGCCAGCTCACCAAAGGCCGACGACGCCATGCGGATCTCGTGGCTCTTCATCCAGTTGACGTTGCCCTTCAGGGTGTTGATTTCGCCGTTATGCGCCAGCATGCGGAACGGCTGGGCCAGCCACCACTGCGGGAAGGTGTTGGTGGAATAGCGCTGGTGATAGAGCGCATAGGCGCTCTCGAAGCGTTCGTCCAAGAGATCGGGATAAAACTCGGATACCTGTTCGGCCAACATCATGCCCTTGTAGATGATGCTGCGGCAGCTCAGCGAACAGATATAAAGCCCCTGGATCCCGGCCTTGAATGCGGCCTTCTCGATCCGGCGCCGGATCACGTAAAGCTCGCGCTCGAATGTGTCTTCATCCACACCTTTCGAATTCGAAATCAGGATCTGCTCGATCTCGGGCCGGGTGGCGTTGGCTTTCTCGCCCAGGCACTCCACATCGACCGGCACGTGGCGCCAGCCATAGATGTAATACCCCATGCGCAGCGCTTCGGTTTCGACGATGGTCCGGCAGCGTTCCTGCGCGCCGAAATCCGTGCGTGGCAAAAACACCTGCCCCACCGCGATCAGCTCGTCCATCCGCGGCTCGTGCCCGGTACGGCGGACCTGGTCATAGAAAAACGGGACCGGGATCGCCAGGTGAATGCCTGCGCCGTCGCCGGTCTTGCCATCGGCATCCACCGCACCCCGGTGCCAGACCGCTTTCAACGCGGTGATTCCGGCCTCGACAACGGCGCGCGACGGTTTGCCATCGATATTGACCACCAGGCCCACGCCGCAGGACGAGTGCTCGTGCTCTTTGCGATAGAGCCCATGCTCCTGCATGTGGGCGCGCAGGGCTTCCTCTTTGGCGATGTAGTTGTCCAGATCTTTCATCATATCACCTTTCGTCTCGGCGTTACCGCCGCGTGGTCATTCCTTGGGCGCAAAAGCCTCGATCACTTCAGCTTCGGTCATCTGTCGCCGGGCGTCACCGCCTTCCAGCGCATATCCTGCCGGCTTCTTGTCGATGTAGACTTCCAGCCGGGGCGCCATGCCTCCGGCATTGTCGAACAGCCCGGCCGCGATCTGATATTGCCCGTGCATCAGCCCCGGCGCGGTGATCCGGTACCACAGCGCCGAGCCGCAGGTTGCGCAGAAGGCACGTTCGGCCCATTCGGACGATGTGAACACTTTAACCGGCCCCGCCACCTCGACGCTGCCGGCGTCCGCCTCGAACGCCATGAACATCGACGACGACCAGGCGCGACACATGTCGCAATGGCACACCGAAAGCGACTCGCCTGCCGGTGTGGCTTTGATCTCCACCGCACCGCAAAGACATTTCCCGAACAATGATTGCGCCATGTTGCTTAAGCTTTCTTCCTACTTTTGAGTCAGTAACCCTGCCGTATTAACTCCAAGTGGGCCACCGTGCGCCAGACAGGGAGCCAGCCAGCGTGCCAGCCGGGCTGCCATACCGGGCGGTTTTCACTCGGCCGCCACTTTCTTAACGCTGTTGAGGCGCGTTAACACCGCGTCGGCGCAGTCGCGCCCGTCGGCAATCGCCCAAACCACAAGGCTCGCCCCGCGGACGATATCGCCCACCGCGTAGACCCCGTCGAGATTGGTTTCGCCGCTGCCATACTTGGCCTTCACCGTGCCCCAGCCTGTCAGCGCCAGCGCGGGTTGGTCCCAGAGCGTGTGAAGGTCTTCGGGTTCGAAACCCAGCGCCTTGATCACCAGATCGGCCGACTCGGTATAGTCCGCACCCTCGATGACTTCCGGGGTTTGCCGGCCACTGGCATCCGGCGGGCCAAGCCGCATCTTCTGCACCATGACGCCGGTCACCGGATCGCCGGTAAAACCCTTGGGGGCGGCCAACCATTCGAATATGACGCCTTCTTCCTCGGCATTCTGCACTTCGCGCTGCGAGCCCGGCATGTTCGCGCGATCGCGGCGGTAGAGGCATTTGACCGATTCCGCTCCCTGGCGGATCGCGGTGCGTACGCAGTCCATCGCCGTATCACCGCCGCCGATCACGATCACCTTCTTGTCCCTGGCGTCGAGCGTGCCGTCTTCGAACTCGGCCACCGTGTCGCCGAAGCTCAGCTTGTTCGACGCGGTGAGGTAGTCGATCGCCCGAACGATTCCCCTGGCGCCTGACCCCGGGCCTTGCAGGTCGCGGGTTTTATAGACACCGGTGGCGATGATCACGGCGTCATGCGCGTTGCGGATATTGTTGAAGCTCTTGTCCTTGCCGACCTCGCAATTGAGCTCGAATCTCACGCCGCTTTTCTCCAGTTGCTCGATTCGGCGCATCACCACGTCTTTCTCCAGCTTGAAGCCCGGAATGCCATAGGTCAGCAGCCCGCCAGCGCGGTCGTAGCGGTCATAGATCACGACTTGCACACCGGCTCGGCGCAGCCGGTCGGCAGCGGCCAGGCCGCCGGGGCCCGCACCGATGATGCCCACGCTTTCGCTCCGTTCGGCTACCGGCGTGATCGGCTTTACCCAGCCGTTTTCCCAGGCGGTGTCGGTGATGTATTTCTCGACCGAGCCGATGGTCACGGTGCCGTGCCCGGACTGTTCGATCACGCAGTTGCCTTCGCACAGCCTGTCCTGCGGACAGATGCGGCCGCAAATCTCGGGAAAGGTGTTGGTCGACTGGCTCAGGGCATAGGCCTCTTCCAGCCGGCCCGTTGCCGTCATTCGCAGCCAGTCAGGGATGTTGTTATGCAGCGGGCAGTGCGACTGGCAATACGGTACGCCGCATTGGCTGCAGCGGCTCGCCTGCTCGCGCGCCTTTGCGTCTGCGAACTCGGCGTAAATCTCGTTGAAATCCTTGTTACGCAGGTTTGCACTGCGCTTCTCGGGCATGTCCCGTTCGACGTCGACGAATTTCAGCATCGGTTGCTTGGCCACGGTCTTCGTCCCCGCATGAATTCAAAAGAGAATTGCCTCTTAAACCACTGCTTTGTGAATTAAAAGTCAGCAATAGTGACCTATATTGACGCAGAAGACGGCAAATCGGGCGATTTTTTCGAATTCAGACAAAATTTTGCGTCCGATTCGGACCTAACACCTGGCTTCCCCTTTCGGAGACCCGGGTTTAAGACTGTTTTTCAAAGCCAAGAGGCCGGGCACATGCCATTGTATCACCTGATTCTCGTCGCCCTGATTCAGGGCATTACCGAGTTCCTGCCGGTCTCGTCGTCGGGTCACCTCATCCTTTTTCCGTCTTTGTCCGGGCTTCAGGACCAGGGCCAGGTGATCGACGTGGCGGTTCATGTCGGCACCCTGTTCGCGGTCGTGGTCTACTTCTGGTCTGATGTACGGGTCGGCTTGGCGGGCGTTCCCCGCATGCTCACCGGCCGCACCGACACACCGGGATCGCGCCTTGCCTTCCTGCTGATGATCGCGACCATCCCGGCCATCCTGCTCGGCCTCGTTCTCAAGCTCACCGGTTTGTCCGACGCGATGCGGTCGATGACGGTAATCGGTTGGACGATGCTGTTGTTCGGTCTCTTACTCTACGTGGCCGATCAGAAGGGCGCGACCAGCAAAAGCGATGCCGATTGGTGCTTGCGAGACGCCATGAAGATGGGGCTCTGGCAGGCCGTTGCCCTCATTCCGGGCACATCGCGATCGGGGATCTGCATCACCGCGGGGCGGATGCTGGGCTATGCCCGTCACGATTCCGCCAAGATCGCCATGCTGATGTCGATCCCGACGATTTTCGCATCCGGTGTCCTCCTCGGCGCCGAAGTCGTCGCAACGGCGAATACTGAGGCCGCCCGCGATGGGGCCATTGCCGCCCTGTTCGCGTTCGTTTCGGCACTGGCCGCGCTTAGCCTGATGATGCGCTTACTGCGCTCGACCAGCTTCACGCCCTACGTGATCTACCGGGCGGTACTGGGGATCGGATTGCTGCTTCTGGCCTACGGTGGTCAGTGAGTCCTCAGGTTCTTGGCGGAATCGCGAATCGCGTCGAATTGTCCGTTGGGTCGGAAGCGCCAGAGATAGCTGTCGATCACCACTTCCACCGCCACCGGTTCGATCCCGAGATCGGTAAAGCCACGGGCGTCTTCCGACACCACGTTGTCATGCTGCAGCTGTTTCAGCTGATCCCGGGTCAACAGTCGGTTCTTGATGAGCCCGAGCGTGAGGATCTCGACCATGTCCAGCCCGAAGGCCATGATCCGCCCGATCCAGAATGGCAGGTTCGGCACCAGCCGCCAGCGACGAACCGACGTCAGCATCACATCAATCCAGCCCCGTAGCGATTTGACCTCAGGTCCGCCAAGCTCATAAATCCCTTTGGCTTTGCCTTCTGCCCCCATCACCGCAGCTTCAGCCACATCTTCGACATAGACCGGCTGGAACCGGGTTCGGCCGCCAAAGATCGGAAGAACCGGCCCCAGCCGGCTCATCGACGCGAAGCGATTGAAGAACCCATCTTCCGGCCCGAACACGACACTCGGTCGCAGGATAGTCGCGCTTGGGAACGCTGCCAAAATGGCCTCTTCGCCTTTGCGCTTGCTCTCGGCGTAAAGACTGTCCTGGTCGCGGTCGACGCCCAGCGCCGACACGTGCACAAGAGTTTGGACCCCTTCGGCGGCAGCGGCTCGCGCGATACGCTCGGCACCCTGGGCCTGAACAGCGGTAAAACTGTTCCGCCCGCGCGCGTCGAAAGTCCCGACGCAATTCACGACCGCATCCGCGCCCTTCATCACCGCTGTTACGCTGGCATCGTCCCGGATATTGCACAGCACCGGTTCCACTTGCCCCGGCACGCCATAAGGTTTGACGAACAATGCCTCGTTCGGACGCCGCACCGCCACGCGAACGCGCCAGCCCTTTGCCGCGAGCTTCTGAGCGACGTAGCGCCCGACGAATCCCGATCCGCCATAGATGGTAACGAGCTTGGCCATTAAGGTTCTCCGACGGTAGCAAGCACTGCCTTTTCCTAGCTTCCGCGGGCTGTCAGGACAAGGTGATAACGTAGGAAACCGGATTTCGGTGAAAACCCCGTTGACAGTGCCCGGGCGCGCGCGTAAACGCCTGCTTCACGACACCTGCCCAGGTGGCGGAATTGGTAGACGCGCTAGCTTCAGGTGCTAGTGTCCGTATGGACGTGGAGGTTCGAGTCCTCTCCTGGGCACCACTCTTCCAAAATGACAATCAGCAAGACAGCATCGTCACTGTGCGAGCCGGTTTCTGCCTTTCAGCTCATCTTGGGAGCGGCGCGCGCCAATTTTTGTTCAGACTAGAAAGTTAGTGCTGACGCAGTCTTGTCTTCGCGAGGTTCGCGAGCTTTCTGAAAGCCGTGGTTCGACCTGGTGGAAGATGAAATCGGCCTATCGCCGATAGCAGCGCGACTTGCGGTTAAAGCCCGCAGGCGAGCAGATCCAGCTGCCACGACCGAGCGACACGCGCTGAACGACACGGCTGTTCTTGGTGCTGCCCACGGCGCTGCGTTTGGCCAGCCAATCGTGGCGCGCGGTCCCGCTTCCCGCGACGGATTTGACCAGTCCGGCAGTCGGTTGCTTGGACATGATCGCCATCTCGGCCCGCGCGACCGGAGCGACACCGATCAGACCGGCAGCAATCAGAGGAAAGGTGATCTTTCGGAAAGGATTTGCTTTCGACATGTCTTTCTGCCTCTCGATTTCCCGCAGAGTTATGCTTGCGCGCGTTATCCCAGTTCACGGAAACAGGGTTTTTCGCAGTCATTCCAGAAACACATCATACCGGTCAATGTCGTTCTCACGGCGGCATCTGTCTGACGAGATTGTGGCGGTCCCTGCAGCGCAGGATTCATCACGACCTTTTTGTGGTTTTTCAGATGCTTAAGATCTCCATCCCGGGCGACCGGCGAATTTTCGCCGCCCGGGACAGGCCTTTCGTTCTCAGTCGAGAATCTGGTTCTTGACCCGCCAGTCCGGCGCGCCGAACCCTTCCGGCCAGGGGTAGACCTCGGGGTAGTTGAAATAGACGACACCGACGAGTTGCGGGTAAGCCTCTTTCACTTGACGGACCGAGTTTTCCCACATCTTCACATACGCTTCCTTGCCGACGTAACCGAGCTCGGCCACAACGACAGGCTTGCCGAACGCGGCGGCCCGCTCGTAGCGCGGTGCGAAGATTTCGTCGAAGGTGCGGTCATGTCCGTGCTTGGCCTGGTCCCAAGCTTGGAGCCCGAACACGGTCAGGCCGATCAGGTCGGCATACTCGTCGCCAGGATAGTATTTCGCCATGTCTTCGTCGCCCAGCGGCGACCACATGACGGTGATGTCCGGCGCCGAAACGCGGCAGACGTCGATCATCCGCTTGTAGGCCGAAATATAGGTCTCGGGCTGCCAGTCGGACCAGATGAACTGACCACTCTTGTCATCCATCTCGTGGGCGAAGCGCAGCGTCACCGGGCTTTTCAGGGTGCCCAGGATGTCGCATATGGCTTTCATGTTGGCATCGTAACTGCCGTTTTCGATGCCGCGGCGCAGGTATTGCGCGGTATTGCGCTCACTACGCGACCAGGTCCAGGGCTCGATTGTCACCAGCAGCGCACGATTGCGTTCCAGCGCGTATTCGTCCGCATCATAGAGCGACTGCAGATAAACGTCTTCCCACGGCAGGAAGAGATGTTCGATTACAACCTCCTGATCCGAGGTGAAATCGCCATCCGGGTCATAGACACCAAATGGCAGATCGCCCGGCGGCGCCGCCTGCACGGGAGCGATGCTGATAATGGACGCCGCAATGACCGCAGAGATCGCGGCAACGGCTTTCCGGGTTGGAAGTTTCATTATGGTGTTCTCCTTGGTTTCAGAAGTTCAAAAGTCTCTCGATCCACGTAGGCCGGAATGTCACCCGCACGTCACCCGGCCCCCCGATGCCGGCACCGGACACGACATATTCAACCCGAGCCAGTTGCATCGGCTCCAAACCCACAGCCAAAGCATGCAGGCTTTGTTCACCACGAATTGTAACGGACACCGCGAAAAGCGCTATGATCGAACTCAATACCGTGGCGTCCCGCAGCATGAGCGTCTTGCGCGCCGCCGGGTTCTTTCCGGCACGCTTGAGTTGGGCGACAAGCGCGACTGCCAGCAGACTGCCATAGAGGAAGGTATTGACCAGCGACAATAGATAGAACCCGCGTGCTTCGGACACCTCGGACATGGTGAGCACCGGCAAGGCCGCGCCCAAAGCCAGAACCGCGTAGACCGCAATAATCTTGCCGGGCAGCAGATGCTCGGCTTGATCTCCTTTGGGCGTGATGCGGAAATCGACGAACTTGCCGGTGATCCGGTCGCGGATCGCCATCAGGCAGCCCCAGAACACCCAGGGCCATTGCAGCATAACGAAGAGTGCCTTTTCCCAGGCCAACACCCTGGCTGTCTTCGGCCGGAAGAACCCGTCGCGCTTCATCACATAGGAGAAGAGGACCATCATGAAGACCGCAGGCAGGGAATGACCCAGGAAGGCCGGATAGGTGACATCGGCGAAGCGAATGTCGAACATCACCGCGATGATCGGTACCAGATACATCATCGCCATCGACACCGCGAAGAACACGTACCAGGTCTGGCACAGCAGGAAGAGCAGTCTGAGGCGCCACGGCAGTGTCTTCAGATATCGGGGAGTATAGCGCAGCAGCAGCGACAGGAGCGAGCGCGACCACTGGAATTCCTGCGTGACAAGATCGGCAAGCGTATCGGGGCCCTGGCCGATGGCAATCGCCTCAGGCGCATGCACGCCCCGCCAGCCCGCGGACGAGACCAGCATCGTGGTCGAATGATCCTCGGCCAGCTCGGGCCCGAGCCCGCCCGCCTGTTTCAACGCCTTCGTGCGCACCGTGTAATGCGAGCCGATGCACATCGGAGTCAGAACGGCGGAATAGCCAGCCTGGAACACCCCGTGGAACGCGGCTTCGGAAAAAAGTCGCGTCCGGGCCGCCCAGCTTGTTTTGGCATTCGACGCGCAGATCGACGGAGCCGAGACATAGCCCACCGAGTCGTCGGCGAAGGGCCGCAGCATTTCGCGCAGATACCCTGGCTGTGGCACATGGTCGGCATCGAGTTGTGAAACGATATCGTAATCGCGATACCCCCAATGGTCATAAAAATAGGCGAGGTTGCCTTCCTTGCAGCGGGTACGGCGCGGCCACTCTGACCGGTGATAATCTTCAACGCCCTTGCGGGTCGACAGTTTCACGCCATGCGCAATGCACCAGTCCTTGGTTTGGTCGCTGGGGTCTTCGTCGGCCAGCCAGGTGTCGTGGGGATAGTCCTGTGCCAGCATCGCTTCGAGGGTTTCGCGCACCACCTCGAACGGTTCAGCCGGGGTTTTGGTGGTGACCATGGCCACCCGCCACTGTCCGGGCTTGGGGTCCGGAGCCGCCGGTCGCCGTGCCTGAAGGAACACCAGCATGAAATAAAGCTGCATGCCCCAGATCCACAGCATGCCGCCGGTGACGATCCAGTATCGCAGCGGTTCGATGACGTTGGAGGGTTGCAGCCACCAGGCCCAGAACCAGCCCGCGGCGATGAACCATAAACCGGCCAGAAGGAAGTACTTCAGGGCCCGCCATCCGGTCAGCATCGGCGCGAGATAGGGGCGCGGCTTCAGGGCGGGATGGTCGCGTGGGCTCATCGGCGCTGCGGATGCCCGAACCAGGGTGCGGCATCGGCTACGATGTCATCCAGTGCGGAGATCTCGGCGCGAAAGCCGAGACGCTCGGCCGCGCGCGATGGATCGGCTGTCAGCATGGCGGGATCACCGGCCCGACGCGACGCCGGCAGGACCGGCACGTCGCGGCCGGTGACGCGGGCAGCGGCCGCGATCACCTCGCGTACCGAATGGCCCTGTCCGGTTCCGAGGTTGACCTCGAGGCTCTCGCCGCCGCGGCCCAAGTGCTCCAGCGCCAACACGTGAGCGCGGGCCAGGTCCGAGACATGGATATAGTCGCGGATGCAGGTGCCGTCGGGGGTGGGGTAATCCTCGCCCATGACCTGCAGGCTGCCATGTCCGGCCGCGGCCAGAAGCGCCAGCGGGATCAGGTGGGTTTCGGGGTCATGGCGCTCGCCGATCTCGCCCTCCGGATCGGCGCCGGCGGCATTGAAATAGCGCAGCGCGGCGAAGCGCAGATTCCAGGCCGCGGCGCCATCCTTCAACATCCATTCGCAGATCAGCTTGGTTCGGCCGTAAGGGTTGATCGGGGCCTGCGGCGCGTCCTCGGTGATCGGTTGAACCTCGGGAATGCCATAGGTCGCGCAGCTCGACGAAAACACGATCTGGCCGACACCTTCTGCCTGCATCGCCTGCAACAGCGAGATCATGCTCCCGAGGTTGTTGTCGTAATACATGGCCGGTTGCGCCATGCTTTCGCCGACATAGGCATAGGCAGCAAAATGGATGACCGCTCCAATATTATGGTCGCGCAAGGCTGACCGAACCAGATCGGTATCCCGAAGATCGCCTTTGATCAGCGGCCCCCATTTGACCGCATCCGCGTGGCCGCGCGAGAGATTGTCGAGCACTACCGGCGTAAAACCTGCCTGTGCCAGGGCCTTGCAGGCGTGACTGCCGATATAACCGGCGCCGCCGGTGACAAGGATATGTTCAGCCTCGCGGCGCGTCACGCAACGTTGCCTTTCAGTTTTTCCTGCCGTTCGATCTCGCCCCGGAAATAGGCGATGGTCGGCACCAGCCCGTCGCGCAGGGACACCTTGGGCGCCCAGTTCAGCATTTGGAGCGCGCGGGTTATGTCGGGGCGGCGTTGGCGCGGATCGTCGACCGGCAGGTCCCTGTGGGTTGTGCCCGAGCGAGAGCCGGTCATGTCGAGCACCAGCGTCGCCAGTTCCGACACGGAAAACTCGCCCGGATTGCCCAGGTTGACCGGGCAACCGACAGTGCCGCCGTCGTCCGGAGCCTCCATCAGGGCCGTCAGGCCATCGAGCATGTCGTCGATGTAACAGAATGACCGCGTCTGACTGCCATCGCCATAGATGGTCAGATCCTCGGCGGAGCAGGCCTGCATGACGAAATTGGAAATCACCCGCCCGTCTTCGGGGTCCATGCCCGGACCATAGGTGTTGAAGATACGAGCGATGCGGATGTCGACCCCTTGTTGCTCCTGCATGATGTGAAACAGCGTCTCGCTGGCGCGTTTGCCCTCATCATAGCAGGCTCGCGGCCCGACGGTGTTGACTAGGCCGCGATAGTCCTCGGACTGTGGCGTCACCTCGGGATCGCCATAGACCTCCGATGTCGAACTTTGCAGGATTCGCGCGGATTTCCGTTTCGCTAGCTCCAGCAGGTTCATGCCGCCGTAAACCGAGGTCTTGAAGGTGTGGAGCGGATCGAGCTGGTATTTCGGAGGCGATCCCGGGCAGGCCAGGTTGTAGATGCGGCCCACCGGTCCATCGATGTCGAACGGGTCGACGATGTCATGCCGAAAAAACGCGAAGCGGGGGTTGTGAACCAGGTCGGCGACATTCTCGGGTCGTCCGGTTTCGAGATTGTCGATACAGATCACGCGATCGCCGGCATCGATCAGACGGCGGCACAGGTTCGCGCCGATGAATCCTGCCCCGCCGGTCACAAGGATCGTGCGGCCGGTTTCGTCTGGAACGGCAGCTGGGAATTGCAGTTTGAAAACGGGTTTGTCTGTCATCATTCACTTCATTCGTTACGAGTTGCACCAGTCGACTTACCCGATCGGCCGCCGGGGTAAGGCCCCTGGTTCCGATTTGGTCGCCAATTCGTCACGTACTGCTTCACTTTCGTTTCTGATTTCTCGCGAAACCAGGGTAGAATCCACGCTATTTTCCCTCTTTCCGCGTTGCGGGACGGGGCCAATGGCGATTTTTGCGGTCTTATGAGAGATGGATATATGCATGGACTGACCCGTGTCATTTCGCCGCCAGATCTGCGCTCAGACAGGCCTGATCGAGATCGAGATCGATTCGAATGCCGCCCTTGCGCCAGAAACGGAAATTGCCTTCGGTATGGCCGCCGACCCCTTTGTCGATCAATGCAAACCGCGTGAAGTAGTAGGTCGTTCCCGCGAATTTGACCGAGCGGACGTAAAGGTCGGTATCTCCAGTTTTGCCATCACCGGCCCATTCGTCGTTGAGGAAAAAAATCTCGATCTTACGCGGGCATTCCCCAACCTCGACCGGCAGGCGGAAGGGAGTCAGGGCAGCGTTTATTTCGTCCAGGGTGACGTCGCGTTCGGCGTTCGATGGCGCGGCGGTAACTTCGAACCCGCCGACATGTTCGCCGTCTATCATGACCCAGCCTTTCGGGGCGGTCTTGAATTTCGTCCCCGAGGCGACAATCTCGATTTCCGTTCCCGCGGCTTGTTCCAGCGGCGCGGCGTTGCGTCGTTCCAGAAGCCAGGCGATATAGTTCTGGTGCGCCGCGACGGCCGCTCCCAGCTTGGCCCGCGCGGCCTTGGCGGCCTGCGGATCGTCTTCCACGAGGTTGTCGGTTTCGCCAGGATCTGCGGCCAGGTCGAACAATGCCGCCTCGCCGGAATTGCCGTTGTAGATGTATTTTTCATTCCCCTCGCGGTAGCCCACGAGAAACCCGTTCCAGGGCGAAAAGAACAGTACGCCGTTTCGACGGCCCTTGGCGAACACCGACCGTCCCTGCCACGACGAAGGTGTCGGAATCCCCAACAGGTCGGTAATCGTGGCGGCGACATCGGCGATACCCACGATGAGATCGCTGCGCGTGCCGCTGAAAATCTGCGGATTGATCAGCGCCATCGGGATATGGACGTTCTCTTCATAAATCCCGGCGGCATGGACATACGTTCCGTGTTGACCGAAAGCCTCGCCGTGGTCACCCAGGACAACGACAAGCGTCTCGTCGGCCAGGCCGCTTTCGTCGAGCCACGCCATCAGCTTGCCGAAGGCCTGATCACCCACCCGGAGTGCGTTGAGATAGTCGTTTTGGGTCTCGTCCTCGACGAACCGCTGCGGATCCTCGCCCGGGAAATAGGGATAGTGGGTCATGCCGGTGCGGAACGCGACGAAGAAGGGTTCTTCCGGGCGCTCCTCGACCCACTCTATGATCTCGTTGACGGTACAGAGATCGCTTGAGGTGTTGAGGTATTTGTCGGTGACGCTGGAAAACTCGTAGACCCCGGTTTCGCATTCCCAGTCGCGATAGTCGCCGATCTGCTCGAATCCGGCCGCGCGGACGAGTCCCTCGGTGTCTTGAAAGCGATTGTCGGACGAATTGAAGAAAGCCGTGCGCAGCCCGTTGGCGCGCATCACCTCGGGCAGGAAGATCGCATCGAGATTGGGCCGGCTGGCCATCATCGAAATCGACGACAACTCGGGAATGATGCCAGCGAACACCGACACGAGGTAATAGTTCGAAGCCGGCACATGGGCGTAGGCGCGATCGAAGGCCAGCGCCTTGTCCAGGGCCGCTGCCAGATTTGGGGTGACGGGATGAATGCCGCCCCAGCCTTGGGCCTGGTTGGCTGGCGTCGACTCATACGCGAATAGGATCGCGTTGCGGATCGGTTTGACCGGGCTCTTCGGTCGCGCCAGCGGCTCGACCGTAGTAAAAGGCATATCGGTGCCCTTGCGGGTTTCGGCCAGGCCATCGATTCCGTCGATCCCGGTCTCGCCCCCGATCGAGGCGATGAAGGCGACGATCGGGTTCTCAAGCCTCGCCGTGGCGACTCCGGTGGGAACGTTGCGCGCCGCCAGCGCGGACACGACCGCAAGGGCCATGACGCCAAGCGACAGAACGGCTGGCCCGGAACTGTACCGCCAGCGATTAAGAGCCCTTGCGCTACCGAGGAAAACCACCACGCTGATCAGCGCCACAGCGATGACCTTCCCGGAAATCACCCGCCGCATATAATCCAGCGCGACGTCTGTATGCGTCAGGTCAGAATAGACGACCCATTCCATCGTCAGCGGCGCTCCGAGCATGCGTAGCGCCACCAGGTTCGCCAGACCGGCAAGCAAAAGCAGCGTCGCCAGCACCGTGAACACTGCAACAAAAATCTTGCGCAGCCGGTGTGCATCCGTGGAGCGCACCAGCGCGGCAAAAACCAAGGTCAGGACCAGCACCATCAGCCAGTCCTGCATGACCCCCTGTACCACCAACGATAATGCTTCGCCAAAGCCCCGGCCATCGAGATGGCCTCTCAGGGCGGCGACGCGCACAACTGCCAGCAACAGGCCCAGCACGGCGCCGGCCCAGAGAATGAATCGTCCAGGCCCGCCGCCGTTTGCGGTGCCTATCTCGGTGTTTGCCTGCTCGGTCATGTGTCCTGTCGTCAGTCCCGGGCCAGAAGCGCCCCGATCACATCGCGCCGCATCACGCTGTCGTTACACACCTGGGGTTTCTCCAATGTTCTGCAAGCTTTGTAGACGGCTCGTAGTGTCGCACGCGTTGCATATCCATTCAGTGGGCCGCGATACAATCCCTCGGCTTTCAGCCGTTTTTGCAGGATGTAGAAGGCCACGTTGGGATTGGCCTTCATGATTTCCATCCCGAACCATTTCGAATGCAGTTCCGGTTGGGCATCAAAGCTTTCAGCCACCGGCGCATAGGCCGCCGGGGTCCTGGCCTTTGCCGCCGCCAGCGTCAGGGCGTATTGCGCGCGTTCCTTGTCGGACAGTAGCTTGGTATAGGACTCAAGCGCGGCCTGTGCCTCGATCGGCCGGCGGCGGAGATTGAGATCGTTGCCGTCGCGCAGGAGTTCGATCAGGAACTTGGCTGCCTCGGCATTGCCCCGGTCGGCGGCCAGCGTCAGGCCTTCGATGGTCCGTGGTCCGCTGGCGCGCATATTGATGCCCCACATGCTGCGGTTGGCCTCGAGCACGGCGACCTGCTGCTCTCCGGCGGCGCGGGCTTTTTCGACGTAGCCGGCATATTTGGCTCGCGATTTTCGGCCCCCGCCGAGATAGCCGTACATCGCCCCGTGGGCGAGTGCGGACCAGGCTTCGCCGGCACCCAGCTCACCAGCCCGGACCAGCATGGCCTCGGCGCGTGTGGCATCGGCCTCGCGCCACATCAGGTCCTCGCCATAGATCGCCAGCCCGGCACCGTTGCCGGCCACGGCCGCAGCCTCGAACAGTTCGAGCGCGCGCGCCCGGTCTCGTCTGACGCCCTGGCCGTAAAGCAGCAGCTTGCCCAGCGCCACGTTGGCTTTGTCGTTCCCGGCTTCGATCGCGGCTTGGAGCAGGGCTTGACCGCGGTCGATATCACGCCCAAGGCGCCAGCCCCCGACCAGTTGCTCGCCGAGCATCCGCATCGCCTCGGGATCCTTCTGCGCCGCGGCCTGTTCCAGCAGATCACGTCCCCGGGCGACGTCGGTTTCGGTCCAGGTGCCCCAGAGATAGGACTGCCCAAGTTCGGCCTGGGCCTCGCCGTCACCGCCAGCGGCCGCCTGTTTCAGCAGGACCAGGCCCTTGTCCACGTTCTTTTCGAGTACCCATCCATAGAGAAGATGCTGCGCTAAAATGCGCTGGGCCGCGCTGTCGCCGTCAGCCGCCGCCTTTTCGAGAACCGCTTGCGCCTCGCCCAGCATCGCCGGCCCGGGCTTGGCCCAGATTGCGGCGTCGGCCGCTGCGATCGCCTCGGGTTCGACCATCGTCTGTTGCGCCATGACCGGTGCCGCGGAAAGGCCGATCACGAGCACGGCGATCGCGGGCGCCAGTCTCATCACACCCGGTTTGGAAAAGCTGGTGGATCTTGCTTTCATTGCCTCGCATCCTCCTTCCCCGATGCACTCCATTGCAGTCACTTAGACGCAAACACGAGATCATCATCCTGTATATAATGGGTGACGATGTCCTTGATGTGGCTCAAAACGTACTTCTGTGGGTCGGGCGAGGCTGCCCTGTGCCGGGTCGGCACAATTGCTGTGCCGTTCGGGCCTAAAGCTCGGCGAAGCCCTGATAAAACCGGTTCCAGGTCGGCGAAATCAGCACTTCGTTGATGCAGGCGCGCGGCGGCATCTCCGCGACGAAGCGCACCGTTGCGGCCAGATCCTCGGCTTGCAGCATCCGGTCCTGTTCGGCCTGGCTCGGAGGGTTGGGTCGCGACTTCAGGATTGGTGTAGCCACCTCGCCCGGCATGATCACGGTCGACCGGATGCCGTTCGCGCCCTCCTCGTCGTTGATCGACTCGCTGAGGGCGATCACCGCCCGCTTGGTGGCGTTATAAGCGGCGCCGGTCAGTCGGGTGGCATAGCGCCCTGCCCAGGAAGAAATCAGGATGAGCTGCCCATCCCCCTTGGCGCGCATCCCTGGAAGCACCGCGCGTGCCGGATAGAACACGCCATTGAGGTTGACGTTAACCACGAGGTCCCAGTCATCGTCGCTGACCGCCGCCATCGCCCGCGTCGGCACGTTCAGTCCCGCCGACGCCAGCAGGATGTCGACCTCGCCGATCCGGTCAGCGACCGCCCGCACATCTGCTGCGCGTGCCACGTCCAGAACCTCGACTCGCGCCGTGCCACCCGCCGCGGCAATCTCCTTGGCAATCTTTCGCAGGGGCTCTTCCCGCCGGCCCGAGACCACGACCTCGGCGCCGGCATCAGCCAACGCAACCGCCGACGCTGCGCCGATGCCGGTACCGCCGCCGGTGATCCAGGCTGTCTTGCCGCTGAGTGTTGCCATGATCCGGCCCTCCCTTTTGCAGAAAGGCTAGCAACCGCCTTGTGGCCGGGCAATGGCGACGCGCCGTCAGAGTTTCTGCAGGGTGATGCCGGCCTCGGTCAGAAGGCGGCGCAGCTCGCGCGCCATTTTCACCGCTTCTGGGGTATCGGAATGCAGGCAGATCGTATCGATCTTCGCCGGAATGCGTTTGCCGGACTCGGCGATGATGGCATCCTCGCGCAGCATGTTCAGGATGCGCGGGGCGGCCGTTTCGGCGTCGTGCAACACGGCCCCCGGAAGCGACCGGTCAACCAGCGTGGCGTCGTCGTTATAGGCGCGGTCGGCGAAAATTTCGCCCGCCCAGGTGCCGCCCAGTTCCTCCATCGCCTGCTGCTGTGCGGTGGCCGCCAGCACCATCACCACGATGTCCGGATCCACCGCCAGCACGGCGCCGTAGCACGCTTTGGCCATGTTCAGGTCTTCCGAGCACATGTTGGCCAGCGCGCCATGAAGCTTCAGGTGCCGCACCCGTCCGCCAACGGCGCGGGCCATCGCCTGCGCCGCGCCGAGTTGATAGGCCACGAGGTTGGTCAGTTCCTCGTGCGTGCGCGGCAAGCGGCGGCGGCCGAAACCGCGCAGGTCGTCGAAGCCAGGATGTGCGCCGATGCCAACGCCCTTGCTCTGGGCCATGCGCATGGTTCTGGCCATGACATCCGGATCGCCGGCGTGGAAGCCGCAGGCAATGTTGGCCGATGTGATCACATCAAGCAGCGCGGCGTCATCGCCCATCGTCCAGGGGCCGAAGCCTTCACCCATGTCGGAATTGAGATCGACCGTCGTCACCATGTCTCAGGGCCTTTCCAGATCGTCACCGGCGGTGGCGCCGCTGATCAGTTGATACCCCAGAAGGTCGGCAATGTCATGCGGGTTGCGCCGCAACGGTTCGGCACGTTTGTGCAGCTCGCGAAGCAGATGCGCTTCGCCGATCAGCAACCGGTCAGACTCCTCGAAGCTCAGCAGTTGGAAACGCAATGGCGCCCCGGGGGCGGCCTGTGCCACCTTGGGCAGGTCGGCCGGAATTACCGCGCCGATCCTCGGGTATCCGCCGATGGTCTGGCACTCGGGCAACAGCACGAAGGGGATGCCGTCGCCGGTCATCTGGATATCCCCCGGCACGATCACGTCCGAGACAATTCCCAGCTGTCCTTCGGCCTGGAACGGATCACCGTCGAAGTCCAGCCGCACGCCCTGGCGGTTGCCGTGGGTCGAGCGACGAAACTCGGTTGCGGCGAATCTTTCACACATTGCAGTGGAATAGAGACTGGTTTGTGGTCCCGGAACGATCCGGACCGTGCCGCCGGAAAACCGGTCATCGGGTTCGATTCGCATCGCGGGCGCGTCGGGGTCGGGATCGGTGGCGAAGGGCAGGACATCACCGGATTCCAGAAGCCGCCCCAGCCCGGCATTGAGATGCGCCGACCGGCTGCCGAGGATCTCGGGTGTCGCCAGCCCGCCGGCGAGGCTGAGATAGCCATAGACGCCCGTGGTGGCCGGGCCGATCTCCAGCATCGCCCCCGGTGACAGCAGATATGTCGCGTTCCAGATCAGCGGGGCGCCATCAAGCATGGCCCGCATCGGCGCGCCGGTCAGCGCGATCCGTGTCGGCGCGTCTACCGAAAACCGCCCGCCCATCCCCGGCATTTCAACCGCGGCCTGCACCTCGCGGTGCCCCAGCAGCGCCGCCGCCTCGCGCAACGCCAGCCGGTCGGCGGCACCGCCGCGCGACAGACCGAGACGCAGCGTACCGGTGCGTCCCAGATCCTGCACCGACATGGCGGGCCCGGCGCGGTGGATGGTGAGCCGGCTCATTCCGCCACCTCCAGCCGTGCGCCACCGGCGCCAATCAGGTCGGATTTCAGAATTCGGTCAAATTCTTCGTCCGAAACCGGATCGAATTGCAGCACGTCACCGGGCAACAGCGGAAATGGATCTGAAGCCTCTGGCCGGTAGGGACGGAATCCTGTCTGGCCGATATGCCGCCAGCCGGTCGGGGTCGATGCGGTGAAAACGATCAATTGCCGCACCGCCACGACCAGCGCACTTGCCGGAATCTGTGGCGTGATAGATTGCAGCCGCGGGATGTCCCAGCGGTCCGGCAGCATGCCGAGATAAGGCTGCCCCGGCGCAAAACCGATAGCCAGAACCCGCACCGGGTGCGCCACCAAATCGGCCACCGCTTCGTCTTCACGCATCGCCAGCAATTCGGCTGTCTCGCGCAGTTGTGGGCCGTGGTCGCCGCCGAAGGCCGTGGGGATGTGCCAGCGCCGCTTCGGCACGGCCTCGGGCAGGCTGGTCCAGTCCTGTCCCTCTAGCCGCTGCCTCAACGCCCCGGCCAGCCGGGCGCGGCTGGTGTCCTCGGGATCAAAACGCAGATAGACCGAGGCCAGCGCGGTCGACATCTCGGCCACGCCCTCTGGCATGTCGGCTTCGAGGATCTCGGCGAGCGCCAGCACCGCGCGGTTGGCCATGTCGTCGAGCCGCGTGGAAAATCGTACCAAGAGCCCATCGGCCCCGAGCGGCAGAATCTCCGGTTGCCCGTCTGTAACGGCTGTCGTCATGTCCGGCTCCTGCTGTTGCGCCTGTTCCGATCTTTCCGCATCCCCCCGGCAAAGAAAACCCCGGCCGGAAACCAAAGGCTTGAATAAAAGCGTCGGCAAACTCCGCCGTGCCGCCACAATCCGGTAAAACCCAGCACCCGATCACCGGTCAACTTCGCCTGCATCGGATAGTTAACTTTGGGGGTGTGCGATGCCGATGATTGAACTGCGCGCGGTCGGACAGATCGCCGGCGCGCCGACCGAGGCTCTGGCAGGGATCACCGATCTCGAAATCTTCGAAACCGCGGATGGGACCGTGCTGATCAGCGTCACACGTGGGGGTGGAAGCTTGGTCAGCTATGATCTGGGCTCCGCCCCTGGCGGCGCGCATGTGGTGCAGAGCTGGTCGATCGATTCGAGCCTAACACAGCTTGAAAGCACTGATCTTGCCGTTCTGAACGTCGATGTGCCGACCCTTCTGATGGCCGGTCTTGCCACTGCCAGCCTGCTCGGCCGCGTGCTGAACGACGACACCGCGACCGAAGCACTGGGCGGGCAGACGAGCATCCAGATCAGTGGTGCGGATGCGCGCAATTTCACCGATATCGCGGTTTTCCCCGGTACAAGCTACGGGCTTGTCGCGGTACGTGGCAGCGGGGTGATGAGTTTCGAGATCTCCGGCAGCTCCCTCTCGGTTGCACCGCTGAACCCGGGGCCGGGCCTCGCTGGTGCTCCGGTCAGCGATCTCGTCACAGCCGACCTTGGCGGGCGCAGCGTCGCGCTCGCGACCTATTGGGGCGAGAACGCCATCGCGCTGTTCGAGCTTGGGAGCGATGGGGCAGTACGCGCACTTTCCATGGTTCAGGCCGCGCCGGAGTCGGCCTGGTTCTCGATGCCAACCGCCGCCGCCCTCGCCGAGGTTGCGGGCCGGGCCTATGCCATCGTCGCCGCCGCCGGGTCAGACAGCCTGACGGTGCTGGAAATCGATCCGGCCGGTGGGATGTCCCCGACCGACCACGTGCTCGATACCCGCGACACCCGCTTCGCCGATGTCACGGTATTCGAGGCGATCGAGGTCAACGGTCTCGACATCATCGTTGCTGCGGGATCGGATGACGGGCTTTCGGCCTTCGTCCTGCTTCCCGGTGGGCGGTTGCATCATCTCGGCAGCATTGCGGGCAGTGCCGATCTGCCGCTCTCCGGAATCACCGAGATCGCGCTTCAGGCGCAAGGCAACACCGTCCGCATCTTCGTGGCAACCGAATCGGCGCCCTTCCTGGCCGAGGTCGTCCTCACCCTGCCGTCCCCGGGCGATCTGCGGCTGGCCGGCAATGGTGGAGGCACGCTGGCCGGCACCGGCGACGACGACGTGCTGGCCGGCGGCCACGGTGCCGACCGGATTGAGGCCGGCGCCGGTGACGACATTCTGCTCGACGGTGCCGGTAGCGATACGCTGACCGGAGGGGCCGGGGCAGACGATTTCCTGTTCTCTGCCGATGGAGTTGCCGATGTGATCTTGGATTTCGAACCCGGCGTCGACCGCATCGACCTGACGGCACTTGGGATGCAATGGGATTTCTCGGACGTGGTAATGATCAACCGTAGCTGGGGTGTCGAGCTGCGGTTCGGCGACGAGGTGATCGAACTACGCCGTTCCGGGCTGACCTCTGCACAGCTGTCAGAGGCCGATTTCATATCCTTTGCTCATGTTACCTACACCGGGGTCGAACTCGACCTTCCACCCAGTCTCCAGATGGGCTCTGTGGGGGACGACAACATGTATGGCGACGACGGTGCCAACAGGATATCCGGCCGCTCTGGCCGAGACCGAATCGAGGCCAGTGGCGGCAACGATACGCTCTGGGGCGACGACGGCGAGGATGTTCTGCTCGGCGGCGGCGGCAACGACAGTCTGCTCGGTGGCACGCAGAACGATGTCCTGTGGGGGAACAAGGGAGCCGATACCATGCTCGGCAATGCCGGCAATGATAGCCTTTTCGGCGGATTCGGTTTCGACATGCTCAGCGGCGGCAACGGCAGGGATATGCTCGACGGCAGCGCCGGCGCTGACCGTCTCTTCGGTGGCATGGGTTATGACCTTTTACGCGGCGGAATGGGACAGGACGAGCTGTTCGGCGGGCTGGGCTTTGACACGCTGCAAGGTGGGCTTGGCGACGATGAGATGCAGGGTGGCGGCGGCAACGACTTGCTCAATGGCGGTCTTGGTGATGACCGGCTATCCGGTGGCGCCCAGCACGACACGATATTTGGCGATGCCGGCGACGACACGCTGCACGGCGAGCTGGGCCACGACACTTTACGCGGTCGGGGCGACGACGACATCGCTTTCGGCGGCGCTGGCGATGATCTGGTGGCCGGCGGCACCGGCCAGGACACGCTGAACGGGAACCAAGGTGACGATACGATCCAGGGCGGCCGCGGGTTTGATCGGGTCTTCGGCGGTGCCGGAAACGACAGGCTGATCGGTGGCCGGGGATTGGACAGGCTGGATGGCGGTCTCGGAGATGACCGGCTGACGGGCGGCCGCCATGCCGACAGGTTCGTCTTTGCCGACGGTCACGGCCAAGACACGATCACCGATTTTGACGCTTTGGACGATGGCGAAAAGATCGACCTCTCGGCGGTCACTGCGCTGGCGGACATCGACGATGTGCTCGGGTCCGCCACCCAGGAAGGCGCGGACGTGGTGATCGCCACCGGCGGGGCGACCTCGATCCTG
Source organism: Marimonas arenosa (assembly GCF_030848945.1). Taxonomy (GTDB): domain Bacteria; phylum Pseudomonadota; class Alphaproteobacteria; order Rhodobacterales; family Rhodobacteraceae; genus Marimonas; species Marimonas arenosa. The sequence continues at coordinate 7,273 of NZ_JANHAX010000003.1, read as the reverse complement.
CTTCTGGGGGTGAACCTGTCTGAACTCGATGCCAGTGACTTCGTTTTCTGATACTCCCGGCACAGATCCGGCCATTCCTTGCCGCCCGGCTGGTTGCCCCGCCACGGCGGGCGCCGGTCGTCCCGGCGCGAGCAGCGGAACTGCGCCACTGGCCCTTGGCTTTCGGGATACCGCTGATGTATGCCGGTACAAGACCGAACTGGCAACCGCAGGGTTGCTCTGACAGAGACGGACCAGGTCCGGTGGCGATTTGAACAAACAATCCAGTCCCACGCGCATCGCGGCGCCGTTGTCCTGCGAGGACGACCCGCATGTCCTGATCCTGATGGCTGTGCGCAATGGGGCGGACCACCTGGCCGAACAGCTGCACAGCATTGCCACCCAGTTCCACGGCAACTGGTCGATCCGCGCCAGCGATGACGGCTCGGTCGACGGCAGCTTCGACATTCTCATGGGTTTCGCAGAACAGGGACATCCGCTGACGGCGGTGCGGGGGCCGTGCAAAGGCGGCGCCGAAAACTTCCTTTCGCTTGTCCGAGCGGTACCGGAAGGCGAACAGGACGGCTTTCTGGCATTCTGTGATCAGGACGACGTTTGGATGCCCCAGCGCTTGAGCCACGGCATCAACGCGCTCGAACGGGTGCCGGCCGACCGCCCTGCGCTGTTCTGCAGCGGCACACTGATCACGGACAACGATCTTGGCAATCCGCGGCCGTCGCGGCCCCGGCCGAAACCACCCGGGTTCCGCAACGCTCTGGTGCAGAACATCGCGTCGGGCAATACCATCCTGTTGAACCCGGCGGCGACGCGGTTGGTCTGCCAGGCCTCACATGAGGTGCGCGAACTGGTGGTGCATGACTGGTGGCTCTATCAGATCGTCTCCGGGGCAGGCGGCGAGACGATCCATGATGACACGCCGTTGATCTATTATCGCCAGCACGCCGAAAACCAGATCGGCGCCAACGATACGCCGCGGGCTCAGCTCAAACGCATCATGATGCTGCTCAACGGGCTTTTTCGCGACTGGAACGAGATCAATATCGCTGCGCTCGAGGCCTCGCGACATCGGCTGTCACCGGAAAACCGGCAGGTGCTCGACGACTTCATTCAGCTGCGTCAGGGCGCGCTGCCGACACGCATCTCGCGGTTTCTCAAGCTCGGTCTTTACCGACAAAGTCTGCCTGGAACTTTGGCGCTTTGGCTTTCGGTGCTGCTGCACAGGCTCTAAGCCGTCCCGTCGGGTGCGGTTTTGAAGTTTTCTGTTTTACCGACCCGGTGTTTGTGACAGACAAGCGCCGGACCCTGCCCATACCCTTGCCAGCCTCGGGAAGACTCCATGCTCGGAAAACTGTTGCGACCAGCACTGATCAAGCGGTTTTTCGCGTCCATCCGAGAAGAGGGCCTCGGCCAGGCGCTGCGCAAGGTTCGGATTTATCTCGGCATGGTGCTGCGCGGCGGCGGCCGCAGCGCTCTGGGCCGGCGGGGCGGGGAAGTCAGCCGCGACCATCTCTATCTCAACAAGATCTGGCAGCAGCTTGCACGGCAAAACGCCTTTCATGTCGCTGAGGCGCCCGCCCTCCTCAGCAAACGGCGCAAGATCGCGTTGATCGCCGACATGAACCTGCCGCAATGCCGCAAGTATCGTGTCGAACAGTTGGCCGAGTTCTGGCGCAAGCGCGATGTCGAGGTCGAGTATTCGCATTATCTCGACGTGCCGCGGTCGGCCCATGCCATGCAGGACGCGACACATCTGTTCGAGTACCGGCTTCAAACCATGCCGGTGACCGAGATGTACCGCTACGAGGCGCGGCGGTTGAAATTGCCGGTGCTCTACGATCTCGACGACCCGCTGTTCTCAATCTCGGCCTACGAGACTTACGAGAACATGAAGGCGATCGAACCCGAGCTGAAAGCGCATTTCATCTCCGAGGCACCGAGATATCTCGCCATGATGAATGGCGCCGACATGATCACCGTCTCCACCCCCGGCATGGTCGAACATACGCGCGAATACACGCCGCGCCCGGTCTTCTTGCGCCGAAATTTCGCCGATGCGGCCACTCTTTCCGATGGGCTGAAGGCGATGCAGTCCGGTGGCGCGGCCAGAACCGAAGATAAACTGTTCCGCGTAGCCTTCGCCAGCGGATCGCGCGGACACGAGGTGGATTTCGCCTTGATCGAGGACCAGCTCGCCGGGTTTCTCGACGGCGGTCCGAACCGCCGCCTGATGATCATCGGCCATTTCGACGAAAAGCACCTGCCCGAGGTGTTTGAGGACCGGATCGAGTCGCACCCCTTCACCACCTATGACGACTACCTCGCCACCCTGGCCGGGGCGGATTGCGCGGTGATGCCGTTGACCGATGACATCTTCAATCGCTGCAAGAGTGCCGTGCGGGTGATCGACGCGGCCTCGGTCGGCGTGCCCAGCATTGTCGGCACGGTCAGCGACATGGCCAATGTCGTCCGGCATGAGGAAACCGGATTCGTCGCGCAGACCCCGGCCGACTGGGGGGCCGCGCTCGAGGCATTGGCCGGCGACGCAGCCGCGGCCCTGGCCATGGGCCGTCGCGCCCGCGAAGATCTCGAGACCAACTGGTCGGGGCACGACGCGTCTCACATCATTTCGCCCGAGGTGCTCGCGTGGGTACGGGCATGAGCGACATTCATATCCTTGTCGCCAATGTCTTCTTCGCGCCGTACTCCTACGGCGGCGCCACCGTTGTGGCCGAACAGGTGGCCCGGGAACTGGTGCGCCAGACCAGCGCGCGTGTCAGCGTGGTGTCGATGGTGCAGGATGACAGCCTCGTGCCCTACAAGCCGATCAAGTCGCAGACCGGCGGCATCGTCAACTACATCATCAACGTGCCCCGCCACCGCTCCTATGCCGAGCTCTACGACAATCCGCAGGTGACTCAGATTGTCGCCCGGTTGATGGATTTTCTTGACCCCGACCTGCTGCATGCCCATTGCATCCAGGACATGGGCGCCGGCATCTTCTCGGCGGCCAAGGCGCGGGACATTCCGGTCATTCTTTCGGTGCACGATTTCTGGTGGCTCTGCGATCGCCAGTTCATGATCAAACCCGATCAAAGCTACTGCGGCCAGGACCCGATCAGGATCGAGGCCTGCCGCGGCTGCGTCGATGATTTCAGCGCCGCCCGCACGCGGCGCGATTACCTTCTGGCGCAGGCCGCGCATATCGATCTCGTCACCTATCCCAGCCGGTTTGCGCTTGAGCTGTCCGAAAACTCGGGCTTCGCTCCGGGCAAGGGCGTGGTCTGGGAGAACGGCGTTCGTCTGCCCGGCCCCGGCTTCTTCGAGGCGCAGGCCGCCCGCCGGGCCCGTGACGGTACGCTCAGCTTCGGTTTTCTCGGCGGGCCCTCGCAGATCAAAGGTTGGCCGCTTCTGCGCCGGGCCTTTTCGCAGCTCGACCGCCAAGACTATCGTCTGTTGTTGGTCGATGGCAGCCTCGACGGCACCTGGTGGGAAGACGTCGACCTAAAGACCCTGAAGGGCGATGTCGAAATCTACCCGCGCTTTTCGCAGGACGAGATGGACGCCTTCTACGCCGAGATAGACGTGCTCCTGTTCCTGTCGCAATGGAAGGAAACCTTCGGCCTTGCCATTCGCGAGGCCGTGTCCCGCGGTATTCCCGTGATCCAGACTGACAGCGGAGGCACCGTGGAACATGCCTTCGCCGATCCGTCCCGCCTGATTCCCATCGGTGCCGGGGCCGACGCGTTGGTCAGCCAGCTGAATGCGGCCTTCAAGCAGGATCATGCCGGCATCAGCCCCGGCACCGTGAGCAGCTTTACCGAACAGGCGCTGCGATTTGCCGAGCTGGCGACCCCGCTGATCCGGAAAACAAAGGCGGATGCGCCAGAGCAGTGATGGCAGAAAACCGCCCGACCGGGCATTATGTCGCGCGCGCCACCGACCCTTCTTGCCTTCGGACCCGCTTTGCCATCTAGTTTGATGTCAGAAGAGGCTCGACGAAGAGGAGTTGCCAGATGACCGTGAAAGAGATTGAGCAAACCACCCGCGCGATCAATCCGGAGATCATGGCGTTTTCTTCGCCCGGCGATGATTACGACGACACCACCGCGACAACTGGTTCGGTGAACGTCGGCGGCTGGACGACCGGTTCGCTGGAAGTGTCGGAAGATACCGATTGGTTCGAGGTCACGCTGGTCGCGGGTCAGACCTATGGGATCTCCATGTTCGGCAATACCCTGACCGACCCCTATGTCGAAATCCGTGACTCCTCGGGAACTTTGCTTGCCGAAAACGATGACGGTCCGTGGCTGACTTACGACTCCTATCTCGAGTTCACGGCCCCCTACACCGGCACCTACTACATCGCGGCAGACAATTTCTTCGACGAGATCGGCACCTACACGATCACCGTCGATCCGATTAACTCGATCCCATCGCCGACGACCAACCCGCTGCTGATGGATATCGACTGGGGCACGCAGCTGCCGTCGAATACCGTGAACGTCTATTTCGCCCCGGCGGGCTATTTCGCCGACGGGTATACGGCGGAAGGCTTCAATTCCTATGAACGCGGCCAGTTCCAACTGGCGTTCGACCTGATTGAAAGCCTGACCAACCTCACCTTCAACGTGGTGACCAACCCGGCCAATGCCGATCTCGTTTTGCTGCTCGATACCAACGAGGTCGGCGGATCCTTCCTCGGCTATTTCAACCCTCCCGGCTCGGCCAATGACGGCGTCGCGGTGTTCGACGGCACCCAGTGGGACCGTTTCGCCGGCGGCGATCTCGAACAGGGCGGTTTCGGGTTCGTCACCATCGTGCATGAGCTTCTGCACGGGCTCGGCCTGGCCCACCCGCATGACGACGGCGGCACGTCGACGATCATGACCGGCGTCACGGCCGAGTTCGACGATTATGGCACCTACAACCTGAACCAGGGTGTCTACACCATCATGACCTACAACTCGGGCTGGCCGCTCGGCCCGCTCGGCAGCCGGACAAGCGGCACGTACGGTTTCGAAGGCGGCCCGATGGCGATCGACATCGCGGCGCTGCAAGAGAACTATGGTGTCAACACCACCTACAACAGCGGCAACAACACCTATACCCTGCCCACGGTCAACGCGACCGGCACCTACTACATGGCGATCTGGGATACGGGTGGCACCGACACGATTGCCCATTCCGGTACGCTGGCGGCGACGATTGACCTGCGCGCGGCGACGATCAACGAAGAGGTCGGCGGCGGCGGCTGGGTCTCCTATGCTTCGGGCATCGGCGGTGGGTTCACCATCGCCCACGGCGTGGTGATCGAAAACGCCGTTGGCGGCAATGGTAATGACGCAATCACCGGCAACGACACCGCCAACCACCTGTCCGGCAATGGTGGCCGCGACACCATCGTCGGCGACACCGGCCGGGACACGCTGGTCGGCAATAGCGGTTATGACCGTCTCGAAGGCGGTCTCGGTTACGACACCCTGCGCGGCGGGTTGGGCAACGATACCCTGCTCGGAGGCATTGGCCGCGACCGTCTCGAAGGCGGCGGCGGCAACGACCTGCTGCAGGGCGGATCCGACAATGATACGTTGCTGGGCGATAGCGGCAACGATACGCTGCGCGGCTATTCCGAAAACGACCTGGCCTATGGCGGCGGCGGAAATGACGAGATCGTCGGCGGCATCGGCCGCGACACGCTCGGCGGCAACCTGGGCGATGACCGGCTCTTGGGCAACGGTGGATACGACACGATCTATGGCGGCGGCGGCAACGACACGCTGATCGGTGGCCTTGGCTTCGACCGGCTCGACGGCGGTCCTGGCGATGATGTGCTGATCGGCGGGCTCAATGCCGACCGGTTCGTCTTTGCCGATGGTCACGGCAATGACACGATCAACGATTTCAACGCCCTGAATGACAGCGAAAAGATCATTCTCTCCGGCGTCTCCGCGATCTCGTCGCTGGCGGATCTCGATCTGAGCGACCCGAACAACGGCGCCGCCACCCAGGTGGGGGTAAACGTGGTGATCGACACCGGTGGCGGCAACTCGATCGTGCTCGAGAACGTCAACCTCGCCGATCTCGACGCCAACGACTTCGTCTTCTGAGGGAACGCTCCCGCTTCCTGCACGTTCCGGTTTCCCCTGTCTTTCGGAAAAACACTGTTTTCCGGAAAAGACGTCTTGATTCAAATGTTGTTTTGAGAAGAATCTTTTGAAGGTGCGAATTGATCGCACCAATCAGGCCAAAAACTTCATTTGCCAAAATAGGGGAGGCAAAATTGGATATCACTTACTTGGGGCCGAGCTCCGCAGATGTGTTCGACCAGGCGTTCTATGACTCCGTCGATGACGAATTTGAACTGGTCATCACGACAAATACGCCGACACAGGTGGTTGGGTACAACCCTGCAACCAACTGGGAGGTCACCTTCACCGGTACCGGTCTGAACGCGGATCCTCTGGCGGGCACGGTAACAGGGATGACGATCCGCGACGACGACGGAAACACGATTATCACCTTCACCAATTTCGCCTGGGCAACGACAGACCTGATCCCGGCCTTGATCGATCTGATCGAACTCGACGACTCCACGGCGCTCGATGCACTGCTCGACTCGGGCGAAGTGAACTTCGACGGCAGCGGTGCGGTCGACGGATTCGATCTCGTTCTGGACACGCTCACTACCCATATCGACGCCATCGGCACTCCGTTCAATGACACGCTCGAAGGCGGATCAGGCAACGATGACCTGGCGGGCGGCGACGGCAATGACAGCATCCTGGGCAATGGCGGCCGTGACACGCTGCGCGGTAACGCGGGCGACGACTTTATCAACGGCGGCGGCGGCAACGACAGCATCATTGGCGGCCTCGGCAATGACCGTCTTGAAGGCGGTGGCGGCGACGACACCATCGTTTCCGGCAGCAACGACGGAAACGAGGTCGTTGTGCCCGGCTCCGGTAACGATTCGGTGCTGTTCTCGGGCATCACGCAGGGCTCGTTTGACTACGTGACCCTCGGGCACTGGGACCTGAGCGCCGGTGTGACCGTCACGATCGATGGCAACGCCAACACCGCGACGGTGGACAAGGGCGTCAATGGCACCACCACGATCACCGATATCCGAAACCCGATGCTGGCCGACGGCCTGGGCGTCTGGGGCAGCGGGTTCGACGACACCTTCAACATCACCGTGGTCGATGGCGGCTGGATGCAGGTCAACGGCAGTGCCGGCACGGACAGCTATCAGATCAACGCCAGCAATGGATCC